>NZ_MTSE01000029.1 GCF_002154225.1 Hymenobacter crusticola | reverse complement strand
CCCCTTTGCGGGAGCCGAAGAATGGTTGGTGAACCTCCTCCACGCAGACCACAACGTACACGTCCAGCGATACGCTCTCTTGAGCTTGGCGCACATCCGAGTGGAGCGGGCCGTCGCTTTAGCGCAGGGGTTTCTGCAAGCGCATCATGCCGATGAGTATATGATTATTGCGTCTATGGACATTGTAGCGGCGTATGATCAAGCGCTACTACGACCCTACTATGCCACCTTGCGGCAACATTCTTCCGAGTACGTACGACAACGGGTACCCGAGTCTCAATCCAAGTAGTAGTAGGGCAAACTAGAACAACTTAGAAGGCAGTCGTATAAGTAAACGTTATGTTTAATTAAGGCAGTTACTCTTTGATGAACCGTCCTGTAGTGGTACTCGCCACCGAATGGAGCCGTAGGGTATAGACCCCTGGCGCAAGAGAGTGGACCGGCACGAAGGCTTCCATTTGCCCGGCTGCAAGTGGATACCGTAGCACGCAACGGCCTAGCGCGTCCTGCACCAATAGTTGACCCGGGGCTGCTCCTACATGCGCCCAACGCACTTGGATAATACCACCACTTACGGGATTCGGGTAGAGTTGCAACACTTCCCTCCTACGAGCTTGTTGAGTGGCCGTAACCGTACTGATCGATGCTTTGGCCACGAACTGCTCATAAGACGAGCTATTTTGGGGTAGGGCAAGCGAGCCTAGAGTAGTATTCCCCTGCAGGGCACCGGTGACATAGACGTTATTAGTCAGATCTAATGCCACACGGAAGGCATACTCCGATCCGGTGATGGATCCTGCTTGCACGGCCCAGCGCGGGGTACCTTGGGCCGAGAAAGAGAGCAGCGCGATGTCAAGATCGGTGGTGTTGGAAGAGGTGAGTGTGAGCCCGCCCAGGCTGAGCGTACCCGCCACCGTGCCCGACAGGTACACATTGCTAGCTGCATCTGTGGTCAGGCCAATGATCCCGCCGTTTTCCGTGGCATTCGAGAGATAACTCCACCCGATGGTCCCCTGCGGGGTGTACTGGGTGATAGACCACTGATGGGGAGCGGAGTAGGTGAGTCCCGTGCTACTGGTCAGGTAGACATTACTTGCTGCATCGGTGGTCATACTCCAGACCAATTCCTCATTGGCCGGATCTGGACTGGGTTGACGCACCACCCATTGCGGTACCCCTACAGTACTATAGCGAGCCACAAACACGTCGTTGTTACTGTTACTACCTGTGAGCGTGAGTGGGCCGAAGGTGGCGGTACCCTGAAACTGACTGGCCACATAGGCATTACCGGCTGCATCCAGGCTTAGCACCGCTTCATCGTTAGAGCGCCCTTCAAACTGCTGAGCCCAGAGGGCCGTGCCCTGCGCATCATATTTCACCACAAAGCTACTCGGCTCATTAGACGGGCTAATTAGGGTTGTGTTCCCCAGCACCAGCGTACCCTCAAAGTCGCCTAAGGCCAGCACCTCACCCGTGGGCGAACAGGCAAGGCCATGGATTCCACTCTCCACACCACGAACCCAGAGCACGGTACCCTGCGGGTCGAATTTCACTAGGAAGCCACCGCCTTTATACGTTAAGGTGAGAGTAGTATCAATGAAGAATACGCCAGGTGGCCAATAATACCCGGCCACGTAGCTGTTGCCGCTAGCATCGACGGCCATCCCCTTGATAATGGTTTCCGCTTCGGTGCTACTGAAATGCCGTATCCAAGTCAGCGTACCAACTGGCGTATATTTGGCCAGGTAGCTGTCCGAGGATTTCGAGGAGACGAGCGTTGTCCCGCCGACCGTCATCCGCCCCTGAAAGTCGCCTGAGTTGAATATATTGCCTGTGCCATCCACCTGGATATGTTCGCCCTCGCTATAATCCTCGGAGGAAGTCGTACTAGTGATAGCGCGCGTGGCCCATTGCCAGGACGCAGTAGCCTGCGCCGCTATTTGGTGCGGTAATAGCGACAGGAGCATAATCGCCAAGCTCCACAACCAGGATACGCGTCCCACTTCGTGCGTTGATATAATGCTCACGTCTTTTTTTCTCTAAGTACCTGATGGCCATGAAAGTAACGAATGGCTTGCCACTTTTCAAGCCAAGACTGAGCAAGCAGATGGAAATTCTCACCACCTGCTTTCCTGCTTACTTTCCAGGCACAGTGCTAGATGGACACAGAAGGGTACCTTTCACAAAGGTCTTCTAGTTAGACAAAAGCTATATTCTGGCACTCTGTCATTCCGTCCAAATCCTGGGAAAAGTCGATTGACATAATGTTGCTTCTAAGACAAAGCTTAATATGATACAATTTATAAGTAATGCCAATACTTGAGTTTTACACAGGCTTTTACTTTCAGATGGCTGTACAGGCAAGCAGCCGTTTCAAGCCAAATAGGTCTAGAATGGCTGGCGGTCTTGATGAGCTACCGACAAGGACTCTTCAACGAACCACTTCGACGAACCCCCGATAGTGGACTCCGCTCGCCGGTTGGGACAACAGGTAATAGTATACGCCACCGGCCGCTTCGCTTCCCCACTCATTCGTGTAGGCCTTGCTCGTGTAGACCTGCCGCCCCCAGCGATTGTACACTGTCAACTCCCACCCCGTGCCCAACAGCCCCTTGGGCGCGAACGTATCATTGAGCCCATCCCCATTCGCCGTCACAATATTGGGCAGCAACAAACAGCTTTTGTACTGCACGTGCTGCATGAATGTTCGCTGTTCACAGGGCGTCTGTACGACCACGCTGTAGGTACCGGCTTGCTGTACCCGTAACGTGGGCTCGGTGGAACCATCCGACCAGCGGTAGCTCACCGGCGCTTGTAGCAAAGGCGCGCGAAGCTGGAGCGTGGTTCCCTCACACACGGTTGTATCGGTCCCGGCTCGAAAAGCAGGCAGTACAGGAGCTGTTACCACCCGCCATGTGGTCGAACGTTGACAGCCTGTAGCGTAGAAGGCTGTCAACGTATACGTTCCCGGTTGCTGAACGCGAATGGTTGCACCTGTGGCCCCCGTGTTCCAGCGGTAGGTAGCGGCGAGGTTGCTCTGCGCTGTGAGGAGCAGCGGCTGTCCGCCACACAGGACCGAATCCCCTTGAATGGTCACAACCGGAGCACGCACTTGCACAGCGGCCGTTCGTGTGCACCCATTCGCAAAAGTGGCCACCACGGAGTACGTACCGGCCTGCGTGGCAGCGAGTGTGGCCGTGGTGGCCCCGGTACTCCAACGGTAAGTGATAGCGCCCGGGGCTACGGCTTCAAGCTGTGTGTCGTTGCCACACAGCCAGGGCGAACCCTGTAGCTGCAATGTGGGATTGCGCACTACTACTTCTTGCGTAAGGGAACACCCCGCGCCATACTGCGCTGTCACGCGATAACGCCCCGGGGCGTTAACCAGAATACTAGGTGTTGTCTCCCCTGTACTCCAGCGGTAGACTGTCGCCGCCGTACCAACCGCTGTGAGGCGTAGGGCCGATCCAGGACAGAGAAGCGAGTCCCCCTGGATCCGCATCGCTGGCGTCAGAACGCTTACTTGGTGGGACGTCGTGCTGCGCGCTCCATTGGCAAAGGTAGCCGTAACGTGGTAGGTACCTGCTTGCGTCACGGTGATCGTTGCGGAAGTGGCGCCGGTATCCCACTGGTAGGTAGCGCCCGTAGGCACCGAGACGGCCGTGAGTGGGAGCTGGCCCCCGTTGCACAAGCGCGTATCTCCCGTGATCTGCACAAGGGGCGCTCCTACCTTAACTAACCAGAAGTCCGTTAAGCCTCGCCCTGGTTGTGTGCGATCTCCGGAGGGTGCCCCCCAGGAATCGCCCCCCACAATGTAGCCCCCCTCGGGTGTTGGCTGTATACTGGCCAGCCCGTCCCTCTCATGACTGCCTACATCTAGATCCCATTCCTTAACTCCAAGCGCACTCAGCTTCACGATCCAGTAGTCTGCCAGTCCGTTATTGCGCGTGGTCTTGTCGCCCGCGATCCCCGCGAAGGTCGATCCACCCAAGATAATACCCCCATCGGCTGTCAGCTCCGCTGCCCTTAACTCATCGGACTGCGGCGTGCCGATGGTACGATCCCACTCCACTCCCCCGGCCGCATTCAGCTTCACTACCCAGTAGTCATACCCGATCGAAGCCCCCGGCGTGATGGGATCATAACGGGGTTGGGTTTTCGTTCCTTCCCTTCCGGAAGCAGAAAAGCCACTGAGCAAGTAGCCGCCATCCGGCGTTTGGTGCACCCCTACTAAGCGGTCATCCTGCTCTCCGCCAAACGTACCGTCCCACTGCTTGTTTCCGTTTGCATCCAACTTGAGCACCCAATAATCATCGCGGCCCCAGCCCGGCTGGCGCTTGTCAGCGGAGGCGCCTTGGGCGGAAAAACCGCCAATCAAACAGCCTCCGTCACGGGTCAGGGTCAGTCCCGCTGAAACGAGAAGATCTCCTTTCACACTGCCATAGGTTCTATCCCACTGTTGCTGCCCCTGCTCATCGAGCTTGACCACCCAGTAGTCTGCGTCCCCACGGTTTGGCTGGGTTTTATTACCGCCCACTGCAGAAGCAGAAGTACCCGCGAGTAGGTAGCTGCCATCCGGTAGCTGGCGCAGGCAATTCAAGTCATCACCGCCTGGCCCCCCAATGGTGCGATCCCACTGCTTCTCCCCGGCCGCATTGAGTTTGACGATCCAGTAATCAGCTCCTCCTTGGCTAGGGTGCGTTTTGTCGCCGGAGGTTCCGGATGTGGACGTACCCGCGAGTAGGTAGCCCCCGTCACGCGTTACTTGCAAGTCATGTAAATCATCGAATTGGTCTCCGCCATAGGTCCGGTCCCATTGGGGCTGGCCTTGCGCGTTGAGCTTGATCACCCAGTAGTCCCGGTTCCCTTGACTAGGTTGGCTTTTGTCCCCCGATGCGCCTGACCAGGTGCTGCCGCCGGCAATATACCCCCCGTCGGGCGTAGGAAGCACCCGAACCAAGTAGTCCTCATTCGATCCCCCCAGGGTTCGATCCCACTGGGGAAGCGGAACTTGCCCGAGGGCACTGGCACTGGCGACAAGGATAAGCAGTAAGCTACGGAACCAAGCCCGCAGAATATGTGCGGCCGGATAACGCCCCATCATCACACGTAGGATAATCTGATTCTAGTATAGAATATCCAAAACCAGATAAAGTCGTGCCATGATCTAATCGGGAGCTAGTCAGCTTAGTCGAATAGGGGGAGGTACGTACTACAAACGGCCTTTCACAATGCATAAATTGGCTTGTAAGAGCCTGCTAAGCGAGCTCGGCAAACGCTACCAGAACTACAGTTGTGTTTATAACGTTCTGCAAACCCTCCTTCACAGAACGTTATGGGTCCTATTTTTCAAAAGAGCGAATTTACCCATTAGGCCTACCAACCCTGCTAGATCAACAAACGTGATTCCAAGCAGTCAAGCGGATGCAACTAGCTGATCAGAAAGGAAACCCTGCGAATGAAGAAAAGCCACCATTCCCTGCAACAGGGTATGACGCAGTTAGTCTGCCCTTTGGCAAGAGCAGCCCCTAAGGTCCCTAGGTCGCCGGTAGCAAACAAAAACGGTGGCCGAAGTCGGCCACCGTTTTGCATGTGGTACGTAAAGGATCGAGGCTTATCGGATAACAGTCACCCGCAAGGTTTCCATTTTGCCATTGCTGACTAGGCGGCAGAGGTACACGCCACTGGCGAGCTTCTCGGTTGGCAGCGGCAGATAGTATTCCCCGCCACTTACCACCTCGGCGTCATAGAGCGTCGAGACCAGCTTTCCGAGTTCGTTGTACAGGTATACTTGGGCTTTGCCACCCTGCTGCGTGTGCAAGTGCACCGTGCCCGTTTCCGTCAGCGGGTTAGGGTACACTTCCAGCAGGTTGCGCCCGGCCCGCGCCGAAACTTGCTGCGTAGCACTCGTGGTGGTTGCCCTTGATTTGGCTGCCACAGGCACGCGCCGCAGCGCCGAAGTTGGGATGACTTGCTTAGCGAGACCTGGCCCTTGGTAGCTAGCCGAGAATATCTGCCCGCCGCCGTTTTGGAAGTAGGTCACGGTGAAAGCGTGCGAGCCGGCTTGCAGCCCGATGGTACCGGATTGCTCGCGCGTATCGTGCGAACCGTCGTTGTCCACCACCAAGGTCGAACCGATGGAGAGCTTAGAGCCGTCATCAGACGTGGTGTAGAACGTGTATTGGCCGTCGGCTGGCACCGTCACGTAACCCGTATACTGGAAGGCATAGCCATAGTCGCGCTGACGAGCTTCTAGGTCGATTACTGAATTAGAGCCACTCTTGACAGGGGTCAGGCTGGCGAAATTGGGCAGCACGTCCCAGAAGCCTTCATAGTACTGGTAGTCGAGGCCGGCCACCGTACCCGTGGGGTTCTCCGGTACGCGCAGATTGTTCGCCGGTTGGCTCGCGGCACGCTTGTAGGCGGAAGCAGGGATGAGCTGCTTGCCCAAGCTAGGTCCGGCGTAGCTCACTTGCAGGTTCTGGCCACCGTCGTTCTCGAAGAAGGCAATGGTCACGGCGTGCGTACCGGCTTGCAGGCCGATGGTGCCCGACTGTTCCACGTCCCCGTGCAGGCCATCATTGTCCACCACCAGCTGCGAGCCGATGTAGAGCTTGGAGCCGTCGTCGGAGGTGGTGTAGAAGGTATACTGGCCATCGGTGGGGACCGTCACATAGCCCGTGTACTGGAAGGCGTAGCCATCATCGCGCAAGGCGGGCGTGAGCACCGGGCTGGCGACGGTGCCAGTTTTCGCCGGCGTAAGCGCGCTGAAGGTGGGCAGCGCGTTCCAATAGCCTTCGTAGTACTGGTAGTCGAGGCCCGCTACGGCGTTAGCGGGGTTCTCCGGTACGCGCAAATTGTTGGCTGTTCCGGAAACCCGCTTCAGCGCGGCAGTGGGAAGGAGCTGCTTGCCGAGGCTAGGTCCAGCGTAGCTCACTTGCAAGTTCTGGCCGCCATAGCCTTGCAGATACGAAACCGTGAAAGCGTGGGTACCAGCTTTCAGGCCGATGGTACCGCTGAGCTCTCGGTCCCCGTGCGAGCCGTCGTTGTTGACCACCAGCGTATTGCCGATGTACAAGAGCGAGCCATCATCGGAGTTGGTGTAGAAGGTATAGACGCCGTCCGTAGGCACGGTCACGTAGCCCGTGAACTGGAAGGAGAAGGCGTAGTCGCGCTGTTGGGCGGTCAGCTCGAAGGCGGTGGTGGTGCCTGTTTTCAGCGGCGTGAGCGTGCTGTAGTCCGGCACGGCATCCCAGAAGCCTTCGTAGTACTTGTAGTCTAAGCCGGCGACGGTGTTCGTGGGGTTTTCCGGGGTACGTAGGTCGCTAGCGGCATTCACCGTCACGGTCGTTTGTGCGGCGGCGCTCGCCAGACCGAGGTTGTCGGTCACCACCAGGCTGAACACATAGGTGCCTGCTACCAGGTTGCTCACGGTGGGTTGCGCGACAGTTGCGTTGCTGAACGTCGCCGTGTTGGGGCCACTTACTTGCGTCCACTGATAGCTGGCAATCGTGCCATCGGCATCGGTGCCGCTGCCGGCCAGCGTCGTGGTGTTCGTGGGTAGGGTGATGGTCTTGCTGGCCCCCGCGTTGGCCACCGGCGCCTGGTTGGCCGTCGTCGATACCCGCTTGTAGGCGGAAGCGGGGATGAGTTGCTTGCCTAAGCTAGGTCCGGCGTAACTCACGTTGAGGGTCTGCCCACCGTCATTCTCGAAGAACGCTACGGTCAGCGCGTGGGTGCCGGCTTTCAGGCCGATGGTGCCCGTGCGTTCCTGGTCCCCGTGCAAGCCGTCGTTGTCTACTACCAAGGTCGAGCCGATGTACAGACGCGAGCCGTCGTCGGAGCTGGTATAGAAGGTGTACTGGCCATCGGTGGGCACGGTCACGTAGCCCGTGTACTGGAAGGCGTAGCCGTTATCCCGCAGCGCCTCCGACAGCGTCGGGGTGGGCACGGTGCCTGTGCGCGTCGGAGTGAGCGAGCTGAAAGCGGGCAAGGTATTCCAGTAGCCTTCATAGTACTGGTAGTTCAGACCCGCTACCGCATTGGCCGGGTTCTCAGGCGTACGCAAGGCGGAAGCAGCATTCTGGTTCAAGCGAATACCGAACGTGTTGGCACCCGCTGGGCCATCGGGTCCCAGCAAGTCGAGGTCACCGTCGCCGTCTATGTCGCTCAAAATAGCACTGCGAACCGTAGCTACCGTTTGCGTCGTGGTGAAGGAAGCGGCGCCATTGTTCAACCAGACGAGGGTCCCTGCATCGGTGCTCGTTGTGAAATCCAGGTCGCCGTCGCCATCCACATCCCCTAGCGCAACGCTACCTAGACGAGCAGGCGCCGGGAGTTGCCGGGTAGCGAAGGTGCCATTGCCGTTATTCAGGCCAATGTTCACTAAGGTGGTATTGCCTTTTGTGCTGACAATGTCCAAGTCGCCGTCCTTGTCGAGGTCCCCGAGTGCCACGGTGCCGACATACATGTCGCCGCTGCCGAAGCTTACCACGCGGCCGGCGTTGAAGGTGCCACTGCCGTTGTTATCGTAGATCGTTACGGAATTGCCATAGAGGTTAGACGTGACCAGATCCAGGTCGCCGTCGCCGTCGACATCGCCCAATGCTACGCGATTCGTACGCTCCACTTCCGAGGTAATGTTCTGTCCCCCACCAAAGATGCCGCTGCCATTGTTCAGGCGGATACTCACGCTGCCAGGACGTATTCCATACGCTGTCGTAATCAAATCTAGGTCGCCATCCGCATCCACGTCACCCACAGCGATATCGGTGAGTCCATCGAATACCGTCACGGGCTGCAGCAAGTTGAAAGAGCCGCTGCCATCGTTCTGATACACGTTCACAATCGAGCCTGCGATACCGCTCGCTGCCAGCAAATCGAGGTCCGCGTCCCCGTCGATGTCGGCGAGCACCACGGCACTTGCCCCACTGAGTTCCTGGCCGCCGGAGAAGGTACCATTGCCATTATTCAGGCGCACGCTGACGGTATTCCCAGAGAAATTGTACGTTGAGACAATCAGGTCGAGGTCGCCGTCGCCGTCAATGTCCCCGGTGGCTGTACGGTTGGGATCATTGCCAACCATTACTTGCGAGCCGCCGGAGAAGGTGCCAGTGCTCGGGGCCGTTGCCGCCGTGAATTGGAACACGCGTGCCAGGCTAGCCGGGGTGGCAATGGTGGAAAACACCGTTTCCCCCGCCTTAAAGCCCGCCGTGGGCGTGAAGGTGAGGGTATTACCGCTCACCGTGCGGGTGCCGGGTTTCTTGCCGCCCGCCTGTTGGCTGAACACGCTCAGGGCTTGCTCAATGCCCGAGCCGCTGATTAATGGTTGGTCGAACGTGATAGCCACGGAGGTGGTGCGCGGCGCCGTGAGCGTATTCGCGGCCGGTGCAGTGCTCACAACCGCCGGACGAGCGCCCACGGTGAAGCTGATCGTGTTGCTGCTGCCAGTAGCGGTCGTCACGGCAACCGGGCCGCTGGTTGCGCCGGCGGGAACGGTCGCCGTAATCTGGCTGGTAGAATTGACCACGAAGGTGGTCTCCACGCCGTTGAAGGTGACGCGGGTAGTACCCGTAAAGTTAGTGCCAGTCAGCACGACGGTGCTGCCCACGGGGCTGATGCTCGGCGATACAATCGTCAGCGTCGGGGCGGTATTGGCCACGGCTGGCTGGTTCAGCGCAACACTGGCAGACGTGTTACCAACCGTCAGAAGGTCCAGCGTGTTATTGCCGTCTACGTCGGCCAGGGCGAGGTTGACAGTGCCACTCACGGGTACCGCCTGCTTATCGGTGAAGGTGCCGCTGCCGTTGTTGAGGCGCACGCTCACGGCCGTTGTGCTAAGAGGTAGCAGCAAGTCCAGGTCGCCGTCGCCGTCGACATCGCCAAACTTAACACCAGCCGTTCTGGGTTGGGGATCGCTGAAGGTGCCGTTGCCGTTATTACGAAACAAACCAGCTCGTGTAGCCAGGTCGAGGTCTCCATCTTTATCCACATCGCCAAAGTCAATGGTTGGAGGGGCTCCAGGGGATGTGCTGTTCGCTAACAGATAGTCAACTGTCGTGGCGAAGGTACCGTTGCCGTTGTTGCGGAGCAGGCCTACTTTCTCCGCCTCTAGGCTACCCGAGACTGCCAAGTCCAAGTCGCCATCGTTATCAATGTCGCCTAGCTTAATTTCAGCTAGCAAGCCGTTGAAGCGGGCCGTGGAGCCGCCGGTAAACGTGGTGCCGTTTCCCGTATTCAGCAGGAAGAAGAGGTTACCAAAATTGTTAGCGATGACCAGATCTTGGTTGCCATCCCCGTCTAAGTCACCTACTGCCAATCTTCTTAGGTAAACATCCGACCGGATATCAATAGTCCCCGAAAAAATGCCGCGGCCATTGTTAAATCGGACGCTGATGATACCAGGGTCGTAGCTGATAGCGACCAGATCGAGGTCGCCGTCCGAATCCAGATCCGCTAGTGCAAAGTCGGAGAGGGAAACGCCGCCCGTTATTTCTTGAATGCTGGCGCCAAAGCTGCCTTGCCCATTGTTGAGGCGGACGGAGATGGAGCTACTAGTAGCACTCGCTGAGTTGGACGTAAGCAAATCGAGGAAACCATCCCCGTTTACGTCGCCGGTCACCACGTTTTGGGTGCCTTCTTTGGTCGTCAGTATTTGGGCCGCGCCAAAGGTGCCGGTGCTGGGGTTGGTGGCCGCCGTAAACTGAAACACCTTGGGCGCAGCCAGCGTACCGCTGCTGCCCTGTGCGGCCGTCGTGATGGTGCCAAAAACCGTTTCGCCCCCCTTGAAATCGGTCGTGGGGTCGAAGGTCAGAGTACTGCCGTTTACCGTGACGGTGCCGGCCTTCCGACCACCGGCTTGCTGGCTAAATACGTTTAACGCGCCTTGCGTAGCCGCGGAATTGCTTAGGACCTGGTTGAAGGTAGCCGCTACGTTGGTCGTGCGGGCGGCCGACACAGCGTTTGGTGGCGGTGTGGTACCGCTCACGAGCAGTTGTGCCTGGGCACTCAAAATGCTGGTTGGCCCGAACAGTAATAAAAATCCAGCACCGAGCGTACGGGATAAGCGTGGTACCGACGGCCAGGCAGGCAGCCGGTAGAAACGCGTAGCGAATACAACCATGAAATAGGAGAGAAGAAGTGGAAAATAGAGTAAAAAAGTATGGTACAACTAAATGATACAGGTGGGATCAGGCGTAAAGATATACGGGTAGAAGAAAAAATTATCTACGTATTTTTATATAAAACTTCTTTCTATCTTGCCGTTTTCTGCTGGACTTTTGTCCGATGAAAGCCGGCTTACGCCCTGCGAATGCCCCTAATGGCTGTACAAAAGCTCATACGGGCTGAAACGACGAGCTGAGCATCCTGGCCTGAAGGAGGTAAGCTTCTTGGGGGCTAAGTGAGCGCGCTGCCGAGCGGCAGTCTTATATTATTTTTATGTTGCGTTGAGCGGCTGCTTAGCACCTAGGTGCTAAGCAGCCACAGTATGAAAAAGCGCAAAGACGTGCTGCAAGCTACCTCTGCACCTTTGCTCTAGAGGGAAAGCATTAATCTCCTTTTTCTGTACAACATACCGTGCCGAACAAGGGGCCTAGGAGGGGATAAAGTAGCTGATAACGGGTTCAGAAAAGTGGTACAATACGTTGAGTATAGGTTTGCCTGCACACGCAATGGCAAACCTGTACCCTCAAGGCGAAAACACTCTAGTACCTGTGTGAGTATTCTGATGTCCAACCTGACGATAGGCATTAACTGCTTTAGCTTAGCATATTTCCGCCTTGTTGCCCAAACACAATCACAAGTACAATAGCTATTCGAGATGATTCTAAAATATTAAATAAGTACTGGTAGTCGTCTATTGTTTGGGCTATCTATAACTCGCTTATACAGCCTCGAACGGCATAAAATCGATGGTTCCGCGGAGTATCAGGTGGGAGCCGCCACCCCGTTAGATCACAAATATCCGTTACGATACCAAGCTATGAGGGGGTGATTTAGTTGGGTATGAGTAAGAAGAATCTTCTATGAGCTAGCCCGTAAACAGGAAGCCTTCTTAGGCTGAAGCGTGACGCTTATCTGCCGAGAACCACATTACCCAGGCAGACACTTGGCTTTGAACATCGGCATGTATTTCTGTGTGACGATTGGGCCACCAATAGATTATTTATATAAGCAGGGGCAGTTAAGACTTATCATTGTCCCCTCCTCGTAGATCACTCTCTCTAACTACAGTGAACTATTAGTCACAGCCAGATATGACCGCGTAAAAACATCATATTTCAGTACTGCCACTGATTTGCTCACACTTTCTATAACCTTTTTTTGTTAAAACATTCCATGCACAGTCATATGTCTAAAGTGCATAAATTCATTTCAAAATATAATTAAATCACGAGTTTCCTTTCAAAAAATTAAACATATGCTTCGCAAATACAATTTTATTGTCACACGAATACAAATGCTTAAAAATGTACTATTGTTCTTGATACCATATTTGTTTTATTCCCATACTAGTGTTTGCCAAAAAGGCAACGAATTTGTAAAACAACACAGACAACAACAACAACAAATACAATCTGAACAAGTTTCTCCTTCAGAACGTTTAGAAAAAGTCAAAAATTACATTTTACCAGATATTCATAAAGTTAGCCAAAGCAATAGGGTGGCAAGAGAAAGTCTAAGAAAACTAGAATTAACTTTTGAAAGACGTATAGATAGTTTGCGGATATTACGAGAAAAATTACCAGGTTCGGTAGATCCAGCAATAATAAGAAAACTTGAAGATACACTTGCTGTGTCAATACAAAGGATCGAGAGAGAATATGCTATAAATCAAGAATTCATTCATGCAACTAATAAAAGAAGAAAGATTAGATTACTGCCGGCTATGAGCACTTATACATCTTCTTTGTATTACAATTCGGAAAAAAAGGTAGAATTCTTTCAAAACTTAAATTTAAACTATTTTAGTAGTAATGGCTCAATTAAAACAGAAGTTGCGGCAGCTTACTATTTCATATTTAGAACGGATATAAGCACTGTTCTGTCCAAAACCAAGGTACAAGAAATAGATCCGAGTAAAATAGGTAACTTTAATCAAGATCAATTAAGGAAAGAAGTTGTTAAAATTGATAGTACAAATAAATCAAATTCTACTCTTAACAAAATTGTTTCTGGTGGAGGAGAAGCCATGCTTAGTATTAGAACTCCTTTGGTCAGTATCTTTAGCAATCAAAGAAGAGCTATAGCTCCTCGATTCACAAGCGAATTAATTGGAAATTTCTCTCTTGACTTGCCAGTTGCCAAAACATACGTCGATGGCAATGATGCCACTTATTTCAGTATGTGGGGATTAGACAATGACTTTTCAATACCATTAATTAAATTTGATGACAAAAGAGACGGTTACCAAGCAATTGCTCTTGCCTCTAAAGTTGTTATAAAGAATGTTCATGGATCATCTGATTTTTATAATAATTTAGGGTCTTCTTCAAAAAAGGGTTTCTGGATGCGAGAATTCTATTTTGGAATTGATGCTGGCCCTGTAATGATTTATTATACAACGCAATCTTTTAGTAATGCCAACTTCAAAAATCAGCAAAGATTTGGATTGGCTTTTAATAAACAATTTTAGATAGTAAATGGCTAGGCAGAGTAATCCCTTGCTGCAGTGTCGCTCGAAATTTTGTAGCCAGTTAAAGACTGTTCCATAGTTGTGTAAGATGTTAAATGCAAATCTATGGTCACTTAGCACCTCACAATATTGGTCGAAGAACTCAAATAATGTAGGTTAGGCTGTAACTACCACTGCGATTTATCTTTGTAGGTACTATTCATTGAAATACACTTCTGCACTATCTCATCATTGCAGGATCATAGAACTAATTGCAGCTGGTAATCAACGTCTTGTATCAATACACGGGAGTAGACATAATCCTACGCCAAGCGGGAGAAGGCGTGGCGGGCTCGCCAGTGACATGCTCAGGTAAGCAGAGCAGCAGTATATGGTCACTAGGCCCATGCCCAGCAGTTGCCCAATTTCGTTCATGCTATTGTCCTGTTGCAGGTAGAGCGTCTTCGCTGCCTGCACTTTAATCATAGTTTACTCCGAAAAGCTTGACTTCATTGAGCCTGGACTGCGGTCAGCCACGGCTTTGATTCGCTCGCGAATCAAGTCGCGCGCAAACTCTGCCAGTGAGGCGAACAAGTGTCCAGCTTCCAATCACGAGCGTGTCGCCGTGTTGTAGCTGCGCCAGAAGGCACTATAGTACTGGACGCTCTTTGCTAGAAGCAACTTTCCCTGCATCACCTCCGTGCAGCCGTAAGTATGCAGGGCATCCGTCTGCAAACGCAATTGTTGGTCTGAGATGCTTACGCGGGCGTAGCCGAGAATCACATGGAGTATTCTCAAGAAGTCAACGAGCTAGAAGATAGTGAGTCATTGATTCGTGAGAACAGGAAATGAGACAAACTCTGGCTAGGTTAATCGGTGACGAACAGGCCGGGGGCAGATAGCCCGCTAAAACGTCCCATTTCAAAAACTGTGCTGAAGAACCTTAAAACGCACGTTTTTGAAATACTATCATATCTCGAATTTACTTGCCGTTGTTTTCGGTTCAACTCTTGTTATGCTCCTATGAAAGCTGCGGTTATTCTAAATCCCCAAGCCCTAGCTCTTTTAGCGCAGTGCGGGTTTCTTCACGCTGCTGGTCGCTTAAAGCTTCGTCGTCCAATTCGAAACGGACGTTGATTTTCAATTTAGGATTGGCACCGTGGCGGGCCAGAACCTTCATATAGAGCTGCATCCATGAGCTAGGCTGCACAATGCCGGACCATGCGAGTTTGCGGGTGCGGGTAGTAGCAGGGTTAGACTCGGCGGCTTTGGTTGCTGCGCGGCGGGCGACGCTGACGGTGGCGGTGGCAGACAGGTCGGCGCACTGGGCGGTGACGGTAAACGTACCTTCGTCCTCTCCCACTGTGAGCTTACCCAAGGCATCAATGAAGCCGGCGGTGGTGGACCAGGTGACGGGACCAGGCAAGGCGAAAGCATCGCCGTGCTGGTCGAAGCCGTTGGCCAAGAAGGTATAGGTAAGAGATGGCTCGGTGCTGTGCTGCGACGGAACAATGCGTAACGTGGTGAGCTGCCGGGGCTCAATGTGGCGTTTAGCTTCTTCCTTAGTCAGAATGAAGACATCGTCGGAGATTTCAATGTCGCTAGCGCTAAGGGGATGGTCGAAGTAGAACGGGTCATACTTACCGCTGGCATTCTTGGGGCCAACATAAGCTAGCTGACCGCCGGTGACTCCTAAGGCAATGGTGGCGCGCAGGGCGTCTGCCTTGAGCAGCCTAGGGAACAAGGGAGAAGCGTAGAACGCATCGCGCACGTTGCGGGTACTCCACTCAGTGAAGGCCGGGGGCCAGTTGCGGGTCAGGAAACCGGGGCTTACTTCCTCGGAAATCTCACTCTTGCTGGATAAGTACGTCAGATAATAGCCGGCCAGGCTAGCAGCTTGGCTACTGTGGATGCGGCCGAGGCTGTCTTCCAGTAACTCGCTCTTTTTGTCGAGATAGAAGAGGGTATTGTAAACGTTCCAGACCTTTTCAGACAGGTCTTTGTGGGCGCGTAGAGCGTTAGCTTTGATTTGGCGACGTTGCTCGGGTTCGAAATGCAATTCTTCGGCATCGGCGTCGATATCATCCCAGGCCAAAATGTTGCGAGCTTCTTCGCGCAGGGGAGCATCGTCATCAGCAACAGCGAAAATCAAGGCGCTACGGTAGGCACGGGTAGTTTGGCTACTGTGGCGGGCTAGGTCGTCGAGCAAGGCACGGGTTTCGGGGTAAGCTAGGCGGCGGCTAGGGTGCATGACTACCAGCGTGAGCACTGGACGGTCAGGCACGTGGCCGCTCTTTTCGGGGAACAGAATACGCTCAAAACCCTGGCCTTTTTCGAATACCTTGCGGACTTCGGCATCAACCAACTCCTGCACGCGGGGCGGCGCGATGCCAGCTCGGCGGTCAGTGAAGCGCTTGATTAGGTTTTCCTGAGTTGAAAATTTGAACTTATTACCATGGGCTGTGAGGTAGTAGCAGCTATCGAGTAGCGACTGCATGACGCCATCAACTAAGCCGATGTCAAGGTCGGGCTCACCGAGCGAGAACTTGATTTCAGGTAGTGTGGCCTGGCCGTTGGCCATACCTCCGTTAGACTCAAAGAATATGGTGGTAGCACACTTGCGGTGCAGGCGAGCCTTCTTGACACCATCAATTGCTTCGTCATCGAGCCGACGGGCGTGGGAATTTTTGTTGCCGGCAATGTCGGTGGACACGGCAGCTTCTAACCGGTTTTCGCCTAACTGCTCGAATACGGCAGCGCGGAAGCCAGAATCTTCGAGGGGGGCCGTGCCGAGGGTAATAAGGGGCTCTTTAGCGCTTCCTTTGTAGCCATCCTGATAGGCACGGGCTACCCACAAGGCGAGTAAACGCAGGATACCACGGGTTTGCTGGAAGCGGGGTAGTGACTGCCACTTACGCTCAAACAAGGACAGGACCTGGGGATGGAAGGGGTAGCTGGCTTCGAACTGCTCGCGGGCGGCATCGACGTTGAAGGTGCCGGGTAGCTGGCTACGATGCTCGCGCACCCAGTCAACGTATTGCGTGATAATGGGCTTGGCCTCGGCAGGCAGGCCAGTCCAGTTAAAGAGACGACGGCGAATTATTTCAGTGGTTTCGCGTCCGGCCGACATGAACATGGGTTTGCCTAGACGGTCGAGCATTTTCTTGAAGCGCTCGTAGTCGGCCTGGTCCTGGGGATTCATTTCCAGCTCGGAGGCTGGGATACAAACGGCTAAAACGATGTTCTTGCGGCTTCGCACAAACTCGGTGAGCGTCTGCATGAAGTTGTAAAGCTGCGCACCCATGTCGTGGTAGTGCCGATGGTTGCTGACGTAGTTGAGCAATTCATCGAACAGCAACAGGTAGGGCTGGTCGGGCCGAAACAACTTGTTGAGGTCGTCGCCGGCTGGGGGCACCATTGCATCGTCGTGGGCCCGCACCAACTCGAAGCCTTCGGCCCCGTGGAGCTGGAAGGCCATTTCGCCCCAGGGAGTACGACGTATGGGCTCGCCAGGCTCTCCACGCCCAGAGACGGAGCTAAACTCGGTACCAACAAATACGGCAGGGATAGCCGTAGGAATCTCAGACACGCCGGCGCGGCGCGTGATGCGGTCGACATCCTGATAATGCAGCGCCCGCGTACCGAGCTTGGCTAGGTGCCAGAGCAGGGTGAGTGAGTGCGTTTTGCCACCACCAAACTGCGTAGCCAGGTTGAAAACCGGTGTGGTTTCGGTGGTGATACCGCTGAGCCGCCGCACAGTTTGGGCGGCCATGTCAAGCAGATTTTCGGTGAGGTAGGTGCGCTGGAAAAACCGCTCGGCATCGACGTAGTCATCGGGTGCGGTACCGCGGCGCACGTGGTCGAGGTTGACGGCGAATTCGGAGGTATCGAGTGGCTTGCCTTCTTTGAGGTCGTCGCGGGGGTCGATGACCTGATGCCAGGATTTGAGGGGCATAACTTGTAATTGGAAACCTCTAGACGAGTGCCTTACTCTCCAGCTCCCTTCCTAATAAAGAGAAGGGAACCGGAAAATAAGAGATGAGAGGCGATACCGAATAAATGGACGTTAAAATTAGAGGCCGAGGCTTTTCTTGTAGGTCTGAACGGCTTCTACCCAGCGGCGCTCGGGGCTGTCTTTGGGGTAGAGCGCATTGAGGGCCTGGGCCAGCTTCCAGAACCGCTCATCCTGACCGGCACCGTCTTCGACTAAGAAGCGTTTTAGGGCTTCGGTGCGGCCACTTTGGAAGAGCAACATGGCCTGGTGGAGCCGGTCGAGCACGGTGCGGCCGACGTTGGTGATTTTCAGCTCGGGCAGTTCGTAGGCGGACGCGGATTCTTCGGCCAGGTCAGTACCGTTAGATGGCTCTTCAAAGGTCAGGGCAAGCTGCGAAACCTTCTTGCGGCGGACCGGCTCGGGGGTCCGGAGGCTGTCCTGGCCGAAGAGGGTGGCAGTGCGCTCAGACACGGGCAACAAGCGGGCCTGGTTGCCTTTCACCTGCACAAGGCCAGTGAGGTCGGCGAGGCTAGCCCCGAGGCCCTGGGAAATTTTACGGGCGGTATCGTAATCGAGCACGAAACCAGCAAGTTTCTTCTTGGCAGCGGGGCGGGCATCTTCGTCTTCTTCGTCGTCAACTTCCTCGTCGTCCTCGGAGCTGGCGGCGGGCGCGGCGGCCGAGAGCGTCCAGAGCCACATGGCGGTGAGGCGGGCATCTTCCTCGAAGCCGCGGGCATCGGTGCCGGCGAAGAGTTGGTTGAGCGCTTCCTGGCTGACAGCGGCCCACACCTGTTCGAGATATTCGCGCAGCTTTACTACATCGCCGTTAGGCTTCTCGACACGGGCATACTGGCTGAAGATTTCTAACGCTGGGCCGAGGCAGGCAAAGATGGCGTCAGCACCAACTACCCCCTCTTGGGCAAGGCGGGGCATCCATTCGTGGATGCGGCGGGGTAGCTCGCGCAGCACGTCGCGCCAGTCGCCCACAGAGTCGGTAATGAGCGAGCCATCGGGGTTTTCGCGGGGGCGGCACACAAGATGGATGGAAGAAGCCAGCGCAGCTGAGTCTTTGGCGCGCAAGCGAGTACTCATCTCCGTGTCGATGGGCCAGGAGCCGGTGAATACCCAGCCAGCAGTAATCATAGATTGGAGCTGAGTTTCCCAACCAGCCGTGGATTTGTGCGCAAATACGATTACGCCCAGACCGCTAGGCTCAACAATGCGGCGGCCTTCGGTCATTGCCTGCTGCATGGTAGCCTCGAAATAGGCTTTAGTTTTGCCTTTTAGCTCGTCCTTAATGCACTCGTCAACCTTATTTGTCAAGGATTCCTTGAAAATACTAGGATGTATACCACCGATGCTACGCCGAAGCCATACGTAGAAATAATCAGACAAGTCGGCGTAAGGAACCGCGTCGTAGTATGGGGGGTCGCTGAAAAAATACTGTACGCTATCAGTTGGCAATAAATGAGCAGCAGCCGACGCCTGCAAAGAGCTTCCAACACCAGTTATTTTAATAGTATTTTTCTCTAATACATCAGCCACCCAATCAATTGCGCCTAAGAATCCACCCGATGAATTAGAGGTGATTGCGACCTCACAAAAGTCCCAAACAATGGGAAGTGCTTGACGACCAAAGGTGGCAGTGTTTTTTTCACCTGTGTTATGCCACCGACATAAAGATGAAGAAGCATCAACTTGCCTGTTAACGGCAAGGCCTATGCAAGTTTTTATAGCTTGAGCAAGACCAGCATCCGTTTCCTCAGATAAAGGCAACGCGCCTAGTTGATTAATTAACGTCGTGATGGCATTCAACTGGCGATAAGTGAAAAGCTTATCCCAAGTATCCATTCCATATCCCTGTACCCGCATCCCTAATGTGGTATCCTTCGCCCCAGGGTTTACTGGAAGCGATTCATTAGGTAGTAAACTAAAAGGCCCATCGTGTTGCTTCTTAAGAGCATCTAGATTTTGTTCGGACAACTTAATAGCCTCAAAATCTGAACCTTGTGGCATCCTATAGTAACGACCAGATTCTTTATAAAGCTCTGTCTTACCAGCACTTACCCGTTCAGTATGTAAAGTTGTTACAACTGCTAATAAACGCGCATCATTAGCGCCACCACTCCGCGCTTTTAATTGGCGGCGTACGGCAGCAACGGGTGTTACGTGGCTACAGCAAGGACAACGAACATTCCCTTTAAGCACGGTACCACCGGTATCAGCTTCAAGAATATTATCTGTTAAGTCCATTTGAACCGTTTTTTTCAAACGGTCTGCTGTTATTAATAATCCGACTTTGACCTTCTTTTTCTTAGCTAAATAAGTGCTACGCATCAATGGTACTGTAGCTCCGCAAGCAGGTCCTTCGCATACGATAGTACGAGCCCATAAATAAGCGATTGGCATTTCTCCTACAACGCGGTGCAAATGCCATTTTCGTCCAGCACGTTCAATGATTTCTGGAATTTGAGGTGCATAGAGGGATGCAGTAGGCTCAGAAATAGAGGGATAATACTTGCTTAACTCAAGGTCAGCCTCAGCTTTCATCCATGCTCCCCACTTGCGCACTTCTTCGGCCAAGCGGCGGCCGTACTTAGGAATATATTCGAGCTGCACCTTATTGAGCAGCACCGGAATTGGGTTGAGGTCGGAGGCAAAAGCATCAGCCCCTACCCGCAAGGCTTCGAGTGGAATGGACCCGCCACCGGCAAAGGGGTCTACGACAAGCGGACGGGTGCCGGGTACGCCACCTAGGGCCTCATGGGCTGCCTGGGTAAGCGTTTGGGCCGTGTACAGGTAATTGGTCTGCGTGGAGTTATCCCAGGATGCGAAGTCGGCGATAAAATCGAGCAGGCCGGTACGTAGGCAAAGCTTGTTATCGAAGGTAGCGGGCTTGTTATGGGCTTGCACCAGCAGGGTCTGGCTCTCGGCTGAGCGCAGACCGATGAGGTCAGATTGGGTCCAGGCTTGCAAAGCCGTGGTGGCAGCTGCTACGAATGCTGGAGGGCAGGAAGCATCGGCGGGGTCCGGCCATAGGGTAGCGCAGAGCACTGCACGGCAGGCTGCTAGGGGGCGGCGGGCCCACCAAGTGTGGAGCGTGGAAATATGGCCGTGGCGATTACCTTTTTTCTCGCGGCTACTGTGGGCAGATATGCGCTTAATGGGAAGGTCAACCTCAATAAGGCGCTTAGGATAGGGATGCATAATTTGGTTTCGTACAGTCGGGGAACCTCACCCCGGCCCCTCTCCAAAAGTGAGGGGAGCCAGATGGTATTGAGTACAGGTAGTTGTGGTAAGTACTAAATCGTTAATTGTCGGCTTCTTCTTCCAGTACTTCCTCAGCCACCTCTTCGGGCAGGCCTGGCACGGCCCACCGGGTAAGAGCCCACTCGACCAGGCGGGCGCGGCGAGCATCAATGGTGGCCGGCGTCCATTCGGGTTGCTTAGCTAGCTCGCGTTCCTGGGCCAGCACCGAATGAGCGTAGCACTTATGCGGCTCGCTACAGGGGTCTTTTTTCACGTCAAAGCCGTGATTGGAGTAGGCAGAGTTGTTGAAGGTGAGGCAGAGGTTGCCCAAATTATGGATATAGCGCTTGCGCTGGCGGGGCGTGAAGCGCGACGTCCAATACTTATTGGTCGGCGTTTGGGGCAAAATGTGCTCAATGGTTTCGCTCAGGTCGCGGTTGCTAAAATCCTCCCACGGCACTACCATTGGGTTTCCAGCTTTTGCTAGTAGGTGCTCTTCATATTCGTAGAGAAAGTAGCGTAGTGCCGACCACCAGTAGCTGTATTCCGTTTCGTCTTCGTCGAGCGCTAGCGAAGCGCGAAAAGCGGTATTGTTGGAGTAATAGGCTAGACTCTCTTTCACCGAGTATTCTACGCTCTCAAAGCTAGCCTGCTTTGTGTACAAGCGATGAGCCAAGCGAAACAGCGCAGCCTGGCCAGTATCAGCCCGGCGCTTAACCATACCGCTGTACACCCGAAAAGCGTACTTTTCGCAGACTTCGGCCAACGCAGCATAGTTGGCTGCTTCGGAGCCACGGTGGTAGCGCAAGCGGCAGGCTAGCAGCAAGGGCCAGAATGATGCTGTGGTGCCGAGCCGGCGCAAGCGAATACTCCACTGCCGGATGCGCTGCCGCAGGGCGACATCCGTGATATTATTGAACGCATCGGTGCGGCTAGGGGCTTCGATGTCAGCAAAGGCCAAGGCGCTATTTTGCAGTGACTCGACGTACTGCTCAACGTCGGCATAGAGGCCGGAATGGTCAGCGGGATACTTTTTAAGGCTGTACCGGCTTTTTATCGAGTTGCTGCCATTCCAATCCTTTTTGCTGGGGTCGCAAGCCATGAACCAGTGCGCCCGTAGCAGCTGGTCTTCGCGCTCGCCACCGAGACGGGCCGCCATCAGGGTTTCGAAGATGACACGCCAAGCCTCGTTGATGCGGTCGGTCAGACCTTTGGCGGCCTCCGGCGATACTTCAAGCTTGGAGGTGAGGTAAAGCAGGTAGTTTTTTACCTTTTCCAATTCCGAGAGCGACTTGCCCCGGTTATTCATTACTTCGAAAATGACTCCTACATCGGCGGCTGTGTCCACTTCGTAAAGCGACACTTTCAGCTTCTGAGTGACTTTATCGTGTATTTCTTCTAGCCAAGCCGTGTACTCGTCGGCATTGAGCTGCGTTTGCTGCGTGGTAAAATACTTTTCGAAATAGGCTCGCGCCCGCGCCAAGCGTGTATGCGAGGAAATTCGTTCGCCTAACAGGTCGGGCTGTTGGTTTAAGATGTTCGCAACAAAGAAGTCGCGGCAGTCTTGGTTGAGTGTGAGCTTGTAGAGCGGCTCAGCGGTGGTGGACTTACGCTTAGCAGAAAGGAAAGACCCCGCAATGCCCATCGCTAGCTCTTCGTCGCCATTATCGAGAATAGCTTGGCGCAGCACCCGCAATAGAATAGTAAGCGTAGTAAGCCGCTGCTGACCATCTACCACGTGGAAGTAATGATAAGTCTTGCCGTCGCGGGCGGCGGCAGGTTCGGTTGGCTGCGGGTGGAGCACCAGCGTGCCGGTGTAGTGCTCTTTACCAGACGGCAGCAACTCAATATCTTCCATTAACTCCTCGCACTGCTTTTCGCGCCAGGCATAGCCACGCTGGTAGTCGGGAATGACGAACAGCCGTTCGTTGAAAATCTGCGCAACGGAGTAGACGTTATTCGGCATTGATAATGTCCTTGGACTTTATGAAATATTGCTCGACCCGCGACACGGCCTGCCAGGGCAGGTGCGCGGGGTCGCGGTGAATATGCAGCTGGGGAGTGGGGGTAGCGCAGTCGTAGACCACGTAGAGGTAGTAGTCCTGCTTGAGACGCTGGGCGGTGCGGTACTCGTTGGATGAGAGCGCAATCTCCCCTACCCCAGCCCGGCCTTTCACTTCGATAAATTTGACATCGAGCGCAGAGGCGGGGTCGGATGGGTGCGGGCGGCGGCTGATAAGGTCGAAGCCCCGGTTGTCGCTTTCAACGCTTTCCACCTCGTAGCCTAGGGCATTTTCGTGAGCGATGACATAGGCCACGGCGCGCTGCTCGATATCGGCGTTACTTACCATGCGCTGCATCTCGGGCTGGTGGCGGTCGGGATGCGGCAGCACCCAGGCGGTGCCCAGGTGCTGGGGCGACGCCACGGTACAATGGCGTTCGCGGGCTAGCTCGCGGCGGCGCTGGTCGAGGCGGTTTTGCAGCTCCTGGATACGGTTCAGCGTTTGGGTTTTAAGGCCGGCCAGGTGGTTGGGCAGACTACCATCGCGTTCCTCCTGCTGCTGGTATTCGATGAGACGGAGGTTTTGCTTGTGAATCAGCTCGTTTAAGCTAAGCTCTAAGTGGCGCTCTACTACGCTTACCTCGCGCTGGCGGTCAGCCTGCACTTCAGCCAAGAACACGCTCAGCGCATCCTGCACCAGATGCTGTTCGAGAGCAGCGCGGCTAGGCAGGTTGTGAGTGGCGGGCACCATAGCGGCGGCCTCGGCCGGCGCGGGCACAATGTCGAGGAAAATAGTGGGCTGCTTGAGGGTGATAGTAGAGGTACTGGGGCTGGTGGCTAGCACAAACAAGCGCTTGTGCAGCACGTGGCCACGACCATCAATGATAGAGGCAGCAAACACATCGAGCTTTTGGGGCTCGGTAGCTTGTAGATTGTAGAAAACCGCGCCACGCCGCAAGTCAGCCTGGAACTGCTCGACGGTTTCTTCGCGCACTACTTCGAACAGCGGGTGGCCAGGCGTGAGCCAGTCGAGGGTAGCATCTTTAGCAACTACCTCTTTGGCAAAAGCTACGGTGCCGTACTCATGACCCAGCACTCCGAAGCGGCCTTCGTTTTGCTCGCCACGAGCCCACAACTGGCGGGGTATCCGGCCCAGGCTAAATATGCCGGCGGTGCCGCGGGCTTCCTTCACGGTGATAGCCTGCAACGGAGCAGCCTGCAAAAAGAAATCTTGAATGACCTCGGGTACCAAGCGCCGCTCCTTGGCTTCGGCAGATTTACCCAGAATGGCTGAAAGGTTTAACTCCTTTTTGGCCAGACCTTCAAGAGTAGAATTGGTGATTTCCCGGAAGCGGGCCGTGTCGGTCACATCCACGATGCGAGCCAGGATAGGGTCCTCCGTCTCGTAGTTGCGCACGTACATCTCGCGCAGCATTTTTTCGAGCAGGTTGGAAGGGAAAATATCACCTAGCACGTTGAACACCTTACCAGTGTGATTAGGGTCGAGGTCGTTCTCAATCTGTGAGAGACGCTCAAACAGTTTAGTCATCACGCGGCCTTCGCGGGTGTTGGTAGCCACGAAGTTGAAGATGAGGCAGTCCTTCTCCTGGCCGTAGCGGTGGATACGACCCATGCGCTGTTCGAGACGAATGGGGTTCCAGGGGATATCGAAGTTGACCATCAGCCAGCAGAATTGTAGGTTGATTCCTTCACCAGCAGCCTCAGTGGCAACCAGCACCTGAGCTTCTTCTTTGAAGGCCCGCTCAGCGTGAATGCGGGTGCCGGGCGTGTTGCGGTCTCCCACCTTCATCCCCCCGTGAATCTGAGTCGTATTGAGGCCCCAGCTTATTAGCTTGCCCAATGGGCGGCCGTCCTCTCCATCTCCGACAAGGTAATCGAGAGTGTCTTTGTGCTCGGTGAAGATGAGGAGCTTCATCTTCGGGTCGTTGAAGATATTCTGCTGGGTAAGCAGCTCTTTGAGCCGCACCAGCTTGTTGCCAATCTCCTGCTCTTCGAGCTGGCGGGCCTGCTTACTCAGTCGGGTAAGGGCGGCAATGTCTTGGCGGAGGACGGCGGGGTCTTGCGCCAGCACGGCGGCTTCGAGCATTTCCAACAACGTCTCCTGCTCTTCGTCGGGCAGCTCGTCGAAATTGTCAGGAGTACGGTTTAGAATCTGGCGGCGGCGGTAGGCTTCGGGGTCTTTTAAGATTTCCTCGCGCCGCTCGCGCATCCGTTCCAGGCTGCGGCGCACGGCGTAGAGGCTGCTGGCAAAACGGCGCTGGAGCATGGCCATGGTGAAGCCCACAGCCCGGCCACGGGCATGGTTGTCATCGGCTGCGGCCAAGCTGGACTGTTCTTCCACGTACCGGGTAAGACCTTGGTAGAAGTCCCACTCGGCACCGTCTATTTGAAATCCGATAGTTTTTACTTCACGTTTGGTAAATAGTGATTTAACCTGACCGGTTTCGGGGTCGGGGAAGGTGACCAGTGCCTCTTTTACCCGGCGGAGGTAGAATGGAGCTTCATTCTGACGGATGGCTTCGTCAAGGCTAGCGACGTCGGCGTACACATCCTGGTCGAGCAGCTTAAGGAATAGCTGAAACTGCTTTTTATCGCCTTTGTGGGGCGTAGCCGTCATCAACAGCATGTGGTCGGTGCGCTTGGACAGGGCCTCCCCTAGCTGGTAGGCGTAGGTTTTGTTGTCTTCACTTTGGGCGCTCATCTTGTGGGCCTCATCTACGATGATGAGGTCCCAAGTGGCACGTAGTAGGCTTTTGTTGGCATCTTCCTGTAAGGCTACCCAAGAAACAGAGGTCACCACCTGATTTTTCTCTTGCCAGGGGTTGGAACCGTAGTTGGCACGCAGCACGTCACCACGCACAACATCAAAGTTTTCGCGAAACTTGTCCTTCATTTCCCGTTGCCATTGAAAGGTAAGGTTGGCGGGGGTAACGATGAGGATACGCTTGGCAAGGCCACGGGCCTTTAACTCTTTGATGAGCAAGCCCGCCATTACGGTTTTGCCGGCACCGGGGTCATCGGCCAGCATGAACCGGATGCAAGGCATTTTGAGGAAGTACTCGTACACAGCCTCCAACTGGTGAGGCAATGGGTCGACCCGAGCAATGGAGAGCGAGAAATACGGGTCGTACTCGTAGGCCAAGCCTAAGCGGTGGGCCTCAATGGCCAAGCGGAATTTCTGAGCGTTGCCATCGTAGGAGCCCTGCTCCACAAAAACGAGCTGGTCTAGCTGGGCAGCAGATAGCACCCGGTCGTGAAGCTGGTTGCTATCCCCACGACCAATGATGCGCACTGACTCGCCCATTGGCTGCGTCATGATGATATGGACTTGCTCAGGAAAGAGGTCGCCACCCAGGATGGTATTAGGCTGGAGACGGTTGAGGATAGATAAAGTCATAAACAACTGGACACCAAATAACAGACAAAGCCTCTTCCTGGCCGGAACTGGCAGAAAAAGGCTTCATGCGGCTCGGGCAGCAAGAATTACTAAACCGCTAGGAAAGGAGGCAGGAGTTGCGAAAGTACGAAGCTGGTGGGAGTTACCATGCATGGACTTTCTCTGAATTATTATGTGGGCTTGACAGACAGTATTATGAACCAAAAATAGACATCTCTGTAGCTTATATAACAATTGAAGCTGAGCCATGAAGTAGGTCTTGAGAGTTAATCTGTCGACTTCCTAAGGAGGCGTTCTGACGTTTCTTGAGTAATAGCTGCATGGACATGGGGAAGAACAACTGCCCTTGTCAAGTGCGGTAGTCTCCTCATTCAACTCTTGAGCAACCTGCTGCAACATATACCCCTGTGCATGCAGCAGCTTGGGTTGGTCTAGCAGAAACGGATACGGAGGTAAGGTAGGTGATGGAACAGGTCGGTTTCAAATTGGTGCGGGGGCGATAGTCCAAGGCGGAGTGGCGGCGGTCGAGGTTGAAGTAGGTGTCGAGGTAAGACGCCACTTCCAGCTGGGCTTCTTCCAAGCTGGCAAACGCGCCGCCGTGGGGCAATAGCTCGGTTTTCAAGGTAATCCATCCCGCATCCGCCTGCGCATTGTCTTAGGTATTACGCGATCGCGCATAGCTAGCCTGGGCTTACGCGTCGGCAATACGCTACCGACACGCTTGGCTGGTATACTGGCTGCCTCGGTCGACGTGAATAACAAGGCCCGGCGCGGGCTGACGTAGGGTGAGAGCCTATTTCAGCGCCGTCACTACCAATTCGGTGGGGCCAGGTGCTATCCCACGTCGCGGCGTGCCCAGGCATCAAGCCACGTCGTGGGATGGTAGCACCAGCGGCCACCCACTAGCGGCAGCTAGGTAATATCACCCACTCACATCACACCTAGTTGGGGCGCGTTGGAACTGGGTAGCCGAGCAGCAGGTTTTCAGCCACCAAGACGGCCGGGTCGACATGGGTAGTGCATGGGCGTTGGGGGCGAGTGCTCAACTCCTGCTGGCCGCTGGCCCGCAGTCAGTTGCTCAGCACTACTCGGTGCAACTTAATTTCAGCGCTTGGCGTTGCCAGCGACCGAGCAAGATGCCTTGGGCACAGGCTACGTCGCTTTGGCGGGCACCGGCGGCGACCTGGCGCACAAAATAGGCCTTAAAAGCTGGCGTATACTTCATATAAGTAGCGGCGGAGCTGTCAGCAGTCGATTTATCAATCATGGACGGGGAAGTTAAGACTTCTCACTGTCCGTTTCAGCTAGACCACCCCGAAGAATGTTGGTTTATGAGGGGAATAAAAAAGCCCAGTCAAGGACCGGGTTCGTGGTGAACTGTGCTTGCTTATTGCTCAATAGGGGGTGGAATCTCGACTAAGGCTAGCTCAAAGTTGTGGGCAGTTAAGTTGTAACGCCTAGCAGCCCAAGCGTATTTGTCGAAGACCTTTATCTTTTCCTTACTGTCGCGAGCCTTATTTTCAGAAAGGCCGGCAACCAGCGTTTTTCTTAGCTCTTCGTAATGTATGGATGCAGTGCCTTCGCCCCCGCCGTAGCGGCTATCGTAATTGGTAAAGTAGTCAAGATAATAAGCATTAGGTTCATCTTCTACAGGCTTACAATACTCTTTGATGTCTTGGGCCTCGTCAGCACCGTACTCTTCATTACCTGGGAATGGATATGCGGCGGCTACATCAAACAATTCCTGGTAGAACTTGATAACCGGATTAATAGCAGTTCTCTCCAGATTGTATGCATTAAGATATGCGGGGCCAAAGATAGTGTTGTCTTTGTGATATAAGTCACCTACTGCAATACCACCGCGACACAAAAATCCGCGCTTAATTAGAAGGTGAGTTGCAAAATCACAATCCCATAACATTTGGTAAATGCCTCCGCGCTCATCGATACGACGAGAAATGACTATACAATCAGAAACTGTAATAACTTGGGTATCGTCCCGAAAGAACTCTTTTGAGCTAGCATCATGATGAATGCCAATACTTTTGAAGTATTCTTCTAATTCTTTTAGGGCGTCGTAGATGGCAGCAAATCCAGTTGCACTATTGCTTTTGGTTTTCACATAGTTTGTAAAGCCAAGAATATCAATGAAGGCAACAACCCGTTTCTCATAGGTAGGCGGTGTGTCAGTAGTCATAAGTGGTAAAGGCGAAAGTGGTTGAATTATATCTCAGACTTCAGTAAAAATTTAGAGACTTCTGTACGCTTCCCAAATCGAGAGCCAAACTGCACACCTCACGGCAGCTTACTGGGCTTCGATCCTGAGACCAAACTTGTCTTGGCGAACAGTGCTCATACGATAATAGGGAATGTAACAGATAAGGTGACTATATCACAAAGAGTGTTCCGCCAAAGCACGGCTATAGTCATTTTCTAAACGTCCCTGTTGAAACGTTATGAGTAGTTGGTCCTACCCACGACTTGAGCCTAGTTTTGTGTACCTTGAGATCAGCGCAAGTAGGTTCTAAAAGTGCTTCCCTATGAGCTGGATCTTCTACGGTAGCAGCCTCGGCCTGCGCTTACTTGGAATCGTGATCGGACGGTTCTACTGGGTGCACCTGCTCGCGAACGCGAAAGAGGTGCCACATGCCAACCAACGTAAGGTAGCTCGCATGGCGGCTAGTTACCTGGTGGGGCTGGGACTTCTATGTCTGCTGGTAGGCTACAGTCTCACGCAGCTCACACACATGTAGCCGCTGGTCGTGCTCGCGTGCAGTATTCCCGTCCTCTACGCCGTCGTCCTTAGCTACTTAGTTCTAGTTAGCCGTTATACCAAGTAAGCCGATTGGCTTTTTCAGCGCTCTTTCGCACTTGGCTTACGGCTTGGACATTTTGTAAACGGTCATTGTATAATGTCCAACAAGCCTATCCCTCTTCCCCACGGTCTACTTTTCCTACGCAGACCATATTAGACTGACGCTGGTTCGCCGCGCAACAGCCGGCGTCAGGAACACTCCTTTTCGCTCTTTGTATCAGTTCATAACAAATGGCCTTTTTCGGCCCTGTGAAGCGTCGTTAGCAGTTGGTGGCGGCTGCGACTATTCAACCGCTCTGCTGGCTCTGTAGAAGCTGTTGGATAAACTGGTGGGCTTCCTCGGGCAGGAAGGGGCGCTTGGTAGAGCTGTACAGACGGGCGACTAAAGGCATGTTGAAGTAAGCGGCGGTGCGGCGAAAGGGCACGTCGAAGCCCTCCGGTAGGTCGGGGTCTGAACCACTGGCCAGTACGAACAAGGGCTTGCCCGCCAACTGCCGCCCCAACTGCTTGTGCGTCGTGATCAGGTCCGTGAAGCGGTCGAGCAACCCTTTCAGGGGGCCACTCATGCTGTACCAGTACACGGGGGTGGCCAAGATTAGAGCCGGATGCTGAAGTATCTGCTCAACCAAGGGCAGGAAGTGGTCGGCGACGGGGTAGTCCTGCTCGTAGCGGTAGGGCAGTACCAGCCAGTCCAGCAGGTGCAGCAGGTGATGTGGTACCTCGTGGAGTACCTGCTCCACGAGGCGTGCCGTATCGCCCTCGCGCCGGGCGCTGGCCACGATAACGAGCGGCAAGGAGGTTACAGGAGCAGTCATAGGCACGAATAAGGGGATAGTACTTAAACGCAGCTGAAGAAACGATCCACTAGCCGAGAATTCAGCTTGAAAAGCACTAGCGTCGAGCTTGTATCATTACTTAAACGCCCTCTCAAGAAATGATACACCCGCCTGCAACGTAGGCTGAAATCGTATACAGTCGAGCTTGTATCATTTCACAAACGTCTTCTTAAGAAGTGATACAGCCGTCAAGATGGCAGGCTAAGGAATGCTAGGATCGAGTTTGTATCATTGTACAAACGCACAGGTAGAAAACAGTACCTCGTTGGCCGGTTGTACCCGCTTACACTGTGGGCTCGCTCAGCCTTGTGCGGCAGTGCTGGCTAGCACTGCCTGGTGAGCTACGGACTCAGCAGGCACACGGTCCCCTACCCGACCCAGATGGGTATCCTGGAAGCTGGTGGTATACTTGAGCCCGTAGCCTAGCACGCGGTCCAAGGTGCTATGGAACAGCAGCACCGTGCCGGCCAGCAGCAACACGGGTAGCCCCAGCCACCAGCCGGTCACACCCACGGCCACGGCGAGAGCTTTGTGGTGCGCTACGTTGTAGCACAGGGCGCCCACCCGCGGCCCAGCCACGTAGCCCAGCATGCTCAGGTCGGGCAACAAAAAGGTGGCGGGTAGCATCCACCAGGCGTAGGGCAGTTGGGCAAAGATGACGAGGGCGAGCAGCAGTTGAGCGAGTTCTTCGAGCTTGAGTAAGTTCTTCATGGGGCCGTGGGGAAGAGCGGTAAAACAGAATACCCAAAGGTCCTGGTTTCGGCCACGCGGCAACGATAACAAAAGCTAAGAAAAACACGGGAGGGGTATTTACGGCGCACGGGCCACGGGTGCGGAGCACTCTCGGTTGCTCTGGGCCCAGATGCCTCGCTCCGATCCAAAAGTTACAAGCTAAGAACGCTGGGCCTTAGCACGTTCCTCCTGTTTTTAGTACTTATGCTTTGTATTAAATAGGTGTACTAGAAAATATTAACGATGCATATACTGCATTAAACTAACCTAATTCTTCTGTGAAAATAGTAGTGGCTGCTGCAAAACGAAAGAAGAACCCAACGAAACTATTCAGGTAGTGATGGTATTATTGTCCTATTACCTTATTCCTTCACCTATGAATGCAGATGATCTATTATCCCCAGGACAAAAAGAAGCTTGGCGTATTGCCGCTTCAGTACTCAAAGAATTTGCGCTTGACCCCGTATGCGTAAAGCAGGAAGGAGAAATCGTTTATAATACTTTCCTGAGTCGGTTAGCAGAAAGTCAAACGATACAGGAAGATGTGTATACCGGTAGCCGCATCTTGGAGAAAGATGTAGCTGAAAACTATGTGGAATGGATAATAGCGAAGGCGCTAGAGATAAAGGGAGAATTCTCTGAAGAACTAACTCTGCCCATCGATTTTAAACGAATGAATTTTAATGGTTCTGTCTATGGAGAATGGTACACTGATCCAGAACGCAAATTGTACAAAGGAGGAGCCCGAACACCTTCTTCAACGGCACGAGCTGTATTAACCTTAGCAAGTGGAGCCGATTTATATATAGGCGAAATGAACATAAGCTATTATGTGAACAGCAAGATAATGCAGATCACAGGCGGTAACCATCGGATGATGGCTTATAAGCTCCTCGGTATCTCAACTTTTCCAGTTGGTAAGCTTTTTAACAGTAGTCTTGCCAACAAAAACCAGTCTCAGCTAAACAGAGGCAGTTTAACGTTATACGATGATTTCCCTAATGAAGCTCTCAATAAAGCTTTGCTGTGGGTAGAGAGCTTTTATAGGATGACTGATCCACAGGGCCCCATGCCTACGCTCACAGTAGTCGGTCAAGAGACTGTAATTCTGGGACTAGCTGCAGAATATCATTCTGACTCGGACGGAGAGAATTTTAATGAATTATTTCGTTTTACGAAGCATGACCTGCTAGATCCAAGAATAGAGCAAAATAAGCGTACAGATAGAGGCTTTATCAATGTATTGACGAATTATTTGACTGTTTATCAGTTATTTGCACAGGTTAAATATAGTATGGGTTGGTTTAAGTTACTATTTGAGAAAAAGAAAACTATTGCGCAACTCACGCCTATACAAGCCGAAATACAAGGTCGCTGGCATGTATGGCGCCAAAGTCATTCTGGTTCTATCTCAAGATTCGGCTAAGATTTTAGACCGACATAATATCAACACGATGAGTTACCTAATTCTTGCGAGATCCGACTGGTAATATAGTCTGTTACCTAATCTAATCACCTTAATGTTCGCGTGCCACTTGCTCCCAAATACGATTCGGCGAGACGGGCGTGCCCCCAGATAATTGGTCTACCAGGTGCTAAGGAATGCGCGCTAGGATCTTGGTCCTACCGCTGCTCAGCAGTGCTTCTCGAAGGGAGAGTAACAGGTATTCGACTAAGCGTACATCGGTGCTGAGTAGATGGTATTTGCGCGAAACGCTCGTACACGGGATGTTCATCATAGAGCTGGCGCAAGGCGGCATAGTCGCAATACGACCAGCGCCTGAATGTTAAGCGGACTGAGTTAGTCGACTAACACTCAGGCGTAGTCGGCCAGCAGGTGGTGTTCGAAGCAGTAGGTAGTGCACTCCTCCCACGTAGCGTACAGATAGTAAAGGCGGCAGGTGCCTTATAGTAGCAATACCAGCTACTCACCGGCTTGGAACCGAATTTACAAAGCACCGCTACGCGGGTACGGTGACCGGAATGGCCAGCGCTTTCTTACGCAGCTCTTTCAAAGTGTGTAAGGAATTGCCTTTGTAATAAGCTTTGAGCAGATCTACCACTCGTGCGTGATTCTGTTTCAGAGTCGGCTCATCCCACTGCTGGTAAGTGATAAAAACGTAGTTAGTATTAGCCCGCCCCTCGATGTATGTGCTGTATTTGTGCCGCTTGTCCAAAAACGAGGAATTGCTGAGCGAGGCGTTTTTTTTGGTATCTACTAGCACTACGTTACCCAAGCGGTGTAGCCACTCGGCGTGGTATTCCTCGCTCACCTGCCAAGCCGGAGCTTTCGGCTTTTGGGGCAGAATGTGTTCCAGCGAGGCTTGTGCCTTGTTAAGGTAGAGCTTGTTGTTAAGGTTGCCTGTCAGCAGATCGAGCTTTAGCAACAAGTAGCGAGTCTTGTTGATGCGCGTGCCTGAGAAGCTGCCCCACTGTTCTTCATCTAGCAGTTGAAAAAACCTATCAAGGTCGATGCGGGTGCTAGCCTTCTCATCCTGGTAGTCGTAGCGCAGTACGGCATCTTGTAAGAAAGCTAAGGAAGCAGCTTGCTTATCAGGCAGGCTGTCACGCAACTCTTCCATGCGCCGCAATAAGATAAAGGTGCGCGTAAGGATGCTGAACGAACTGGTGAGCCAAGCGGCGGAAAACAGGTTATCCAACTTAAGCAGAAACTCCAGAATGTTGGCCTCGCCAAAGCACGCACGGTAGTGCATGAGTACCACCAAATACTGGTTGCCGAAAGTATTCGACAGGATATAATTCAGGTTCTCATACAGGCAGCCGTACTCTTCGGCCTGATAGTTAGAAGTGAAAACGGCCTCCAAGTGCTGCACGTAGCGGCCCATGAAGTCGAACGTTGTTGGACCCTTGTCCAGCAGCTTCATTTTATAGATGAAATTAAACGAGTTACTAATATTACCCATGGTCTCCCCATTGCGGTATTTGACCAGAATGGTAATCATCGCCCACAGGAAATCATCGAAGGAGTTAAACGGACCCTCCACAGCGCTCTGATAGTCATCCCAACGGGCTGCGTATTTTTTGCGAGTAGCCTCATCGGACACGGCCCGTAAATTCTGCGCCCGCAGAATGTCACTGGCTTGGAGCTGCAAGCCCCGGCTGTTAAGCACTGTAAATAGGTTGTAGGCATCGTCGAGATTGTCAGACGTGGCTAGATAAAGCACCAACACTTTATTACCGAGGTACACTAGAAAGTCATACAGAAACTTCTGAAAGGTTTCCTCGGCGCTATGGCCTTTGAGTTGGTCAGCCCACCATGCATGTAGCGTGCGCAGGGCAGCGGCCATACTACGCACCGATGTGGTGGCCGTGGAGCTATCGGCGAGTTCGGCCAACTGCGCATCTTGCCGAGTGCCCTGCGGGGATAACACGAATTTTTGGAAAAACTCGTCATCCTGTCGGATGCTGAATTGCAGACGGTTGCGCTCTGGAATATTTTCCAAGTCGTTGCCCTCCTGCTGCAAACGCTTTGCTACCTGACTCTTGACACTTGAACTCGTTGAAAGGTCACGGATGACAGCGTGCAGTAGGTAGAGGGTAATAAAGCGCTGCTGCCCATCCAGAATATCGTGATAGGAATAGGGATTGCCGTCGTTGGGATCCACCTTAGCGTTCCAAATCATGCAGCCCAGAAAGTATTCTCGGTTCTTGTCGTGGGCCAAGGCGGCGGCCAAATCCTCGCACAGGGCACTTACCTGCTCTGCCCCCCACACATAAGGTCGCTGGTATTCAGGAATATTGTAGAAGCGTTCCGGGTAAAAAATTTCTTTAACGTATTTCTGACCTGTATCGAGTGTAGAATCAGCCATGTATGAGTTTAGTTGCGTCGCCGGCCAATCCGGACGACCTTAAATTGAACGTAAAATACAGCACAGGCTAGCTTTGTAATAGCAGCGGGGAATAAAATTGCGAAAGCCCCCCCCTTTAACTTGGGTGCCCAAGTAAAAATTAGAGCCCCAATGCTTGGGCGGCATTGTAGGACACGACGTTGTGGAGCTGGGTATAGTGCTCAATCATGGCATCGGTCTTTTGCTTGGTCTGGTTCTTAATGGCTTTGTGGGATTGGCCATTGAGCACGGCCGTCGTGACAAAGGACACCCGCAAGGAGTGGGCCGAGTACGCGGGGCCCAGGCGCTTTTGCACCAGCTTGTTAATCGAAATATCGGAGAGCCGCTTGGTGGAAGGGACCGCCAGCTGCCCGGGTATGGTGCGCGGAATCTTGACAAACAGCGGCCCGGTAGTGCGCCCCAGTAGGTAGAGCCAAGCCCGCAGGCAGCGCACGGGACAATAGTCCATGGTGGGCGCGTAGAAAATGGCTTTGTCCTCGATGGCGCCGTACTGGTTGGTTTTGCTTTTGGCTAGGTGCACCAGCAGAGCCCGCTCCGTGAACTCCAACTGCTCGATATTGAGCTCTACCAGTTCTGAACGCCGGAAAGCCCCCGCGAAGCCCAGCAGCAGCAGGGCCCGATCCCGGATGCCGGCGGACGTGTCTAAGTCAATGCGCCGAATGGCTTGCTTCAACTCCTCCACCGTAAACGCCTGCGCCTGCTCCTGCCGCTTACCCAGCGTGCGGGTAATGCCTTCCATCACGAGGTTGAGCGCGTCCAAGGTAGCCGGCAGCCGGTAACCGGCAAGCTGATGGGCTTTGCGGATGGCGGCGAGGTGCCGCTTGATGGTGGCCAATGCGTGCGGCCCAGTGAGCGGTTGCTGTCCCTTCTTCCTTGTTCCCTCTCCGGGGGCTGGCTCGGGTTTCTCGGAGGCTAGGTACGCCACATATTCGGTGAGCGTGTCCACGTCGGCAGGTACGGCTTGCAGGCCGTGCTGCTCGCAGAAGGCCACGTAGCTTTTCAGGTCCGCGGTGTAAGCGCGCTCCGTGTTAGCCGCGCCTTGCAGGCCAGCTTCCAAAAAGCCCGCGACTTTGGCCGAGGCCCGGGCCAGTTGCGCGCTGATCGATTGGTTGGCGTTGGCTGCCGGGATGAGAGACAGATCTTCGTTCATGATGAAGGTGCGAGGTACTACTGGGACGAGCGACTCGGGAAGCCAGCCCAACCAGAACCCCACCCCTTCTATCCTAGGTGTCGGAACTGGTCGAAAAGCGCTCGTTTTCGTCTAGTAAATATAAGTTATGATAATTAAAGTTTATCATAACTTATATTTTAGGCTACCTGAATTACTGGCCTTGAGTAAAAGTTGGGTCCAAAAGTTAAACGGGCAGTTGGTCGACCGTTGTCTCGCTCACGCCCACTATAGTACAGCGGTGGGACCAAAAAGATAGACTTCTACTTCGGTGAGCAGGCGAGACCGCAGAACAGCCGTACCAACCTTTTCACCAAGGCCGATCAGCTCTGCTTATACTGGGAAGTTTAATAAGTCGCGTGGATGCACGTCTAGGGCTTGGGCCAGGGCCGCCAACACATCAATGGTGGCCGCAAAGCGAGCGGTTTCGATCCGATAAACGGTCGGCTTTGAAATATCCGCTCGGTCCGCCAACTCTTGCTGACTCCAACCACGCGCTTCACGCAAGGTGCGTAAATGAATCCCTAAAGCGATCCGAACGGCCAGTTGTTTCACACAGGCAAGCTCGGCCAGCCCCTAAATTTTTGTGTAATCACATGTGACTACAAAGGCAAAATTCGCTATTTTTGAGGCGAAAACCCTGTTTTACGCCTACCCACCAGGTTTGGCTCTCGCCCCTGTATGCCCAACGGTTCCTTTCTCTTCTTGCTTGCCGTGCTCAGTAGTTGTCACTTCTCCAGCGCCCCGGAGGTGACGGGCGTGTACGTCTATGCCAACCCCTTCGCCCCGCAAGCGCCCCCGCTGGGGCAGCTCACGCTGACCCCGACGCATGCCCTCTACCAAACGCCGGCGGGCGAATTCGAACTAGCCTATAGCGTGGATCCCCAAACAGTCTACCTGCAAACGGAAGATCACACTCGCCTGGTGCTGCACCGGGTGCACCGCGACACGCTCCGCCAGTCGTTGGGGCTGCTGGGCGAGGCCAACTACGTGCGCGTGCATGACTAGCTCCATTGTGTTGCCCGCCCAGGGCTTGGTGCTGGCCCAGGTGACCACGCCCACGGGGGTGGGCTACGTGCCTGATGCCTTGAACGAGCAAGGCCTGCTGGTGCAGCGCCGCTACCGCGGGGTGGGAGCCCCCGTGCGCACGCCCGACGCGCCGACGCCCCGCGGCGCGGCTCAGTTATGGGAGGAACACTACTACGCCGAGGACACGCTCACCCCCATCCTACACCCCGGCGCCGTGCGGGCCGCCGGGCTGGCCTACGCCCCGCTGGCCGAGTACGCCCAGCAGTTCGGCTTGCGCTTGGGCCAGCACCCGACCTACGGCCCGTTGTGTCTGCGCTGGGGCGCCAATGCCCACGGCTACCACGTCGGGGTCGCTCCCGCGGCTGCGGGTACGCTGGCCGGCACGTTCACGCCCGTCACCGACTGGAGCAGCGGCATCACCTACTATCAGCCGGCGCTGGAGTCGCTTACGGCCACCCCGACGGCTTTTCAGGCGGCGCTAGCTGCGGCCCCCGGGCGGGTCGAGCGGCCGGGGGTGGGCGACGGGTCGCCGGCGTGGGCCTTCACGGACGCCGGGGCGCTGGCCCGCCTGGCCGCCGCCCACGGCGAGGGCTTTGCCGTGCAGCAACGCACGAGTGTCTACACGGTGGAGCTCGCCCCACACCCGGGCGCCGTCTCCCACCGCTGGCCGTTTGCCACGGCCGAGGCGGCACGTAGCTGGTATCGGCACTTAGCGGGCCCGACCGAGCGGTCCGCAGGTGGCGAGTCCTACCCACAGCTACGCTGGCTGGCCAGTGAGTACCTGCTGGGGCAGTGCGTTTCCGAGCACCTGAACCAGGACTGTTCCCTGCCCGTGGACTGGCTCGCGCTGGGGGCCCTCCCCCCCGTGGCAGAGGATGAGGCCGCGGGGCCGCTGCCAGGGATGTACTTAACCGAGACCGAACGGCCGCGCCCCGTGCGGGTGCCCACGCTGGCCGAGCTGCTGGCGCAGGCGCCAGCCACGGACGCCGAGCTGGCCCGGCGGCTGGGCTTGTCGCTGGCCGCGTTGCGGCGCCGCCTGCTGGCGCCCAGCCACTGGCGCCTGGCCGAGCTGCGCCGGGTGGCGGAGGTGACCCACTGCGCCTGGCCCGCGCTGCTGGCGCGCCTGGACCGGGAGCTCAACGGGTAGGGGGAGCTCCGGCAGGGCGCGCGGCGTTCCCCCGCTGCAGGTCTTCGCGCCGTCGCCGGAGCGTTGCGGGCCAGCTAGTTTTCTTACGGGGAAGGGGGGCCATCGCGAGGACAGCTACTGGCAGTGGAAGGCGACAGCACGCAAGCACTTATAGTGGTATTGTTCAATTTAAGAGCGGCGTCGAGCACGGGTTGTAGCACCTTCTTGGGCAACTTAGGGCCTGCTCGCAGATGGGTTACGCAACGTAGTGCTAAAAAGACGCTAGAATCGCTGCCGGTAGCAAGACTCTTTGCAATATCGCAGCCCAGAAATAGCCCCCTAAATAGCCCTTTTAGTGGCCAGTTATTGCTAACTAGCAAGTTGTGCTGGTAACTTATTGAACAAGAATACTATACAACCGTATTACGGTGCACAAGGCGCACAGTCACTCCCTTCAGGTTACGCAGCTGTATGCCGGTTGCCTGTCTTAGTTTAGTTCTAAATTTTGCTGCTTGTCTGTCCGCTAGGCAAGTGGGGGAAGCCAGCCTGCAGCCGCTCTTCGGATCAGGCCAAGGTAACCGTCACGGTAGGCAAGTCGGGTTCCTTCGCCGCTCGCGGATTCGCTACCAGTGCGCGTGCTTGCGAGGCCATGTAGTGCGAGAAGTTCGAGCCCACCGTACTTGTCGGGCGGCGTAGACCTCGTGGCTTACGAGACGGGCTCCTGCTGGCTGCTATTTTTCTTAACGGTAGACGGCAGCGGCCACCGCTTGCAGCGGCTTGGTTGCCGGGCAAGGCGCTGGAAGCGGCGGCGGCCAAGTTGCTTGTTAGCAGCGCGCCAGGGCCTCCCTGGCCCGTTGTACCGGGCCCATGTCATCGTCCGCCACAGCCTTTCTGTTCCCACGCACGCCGGCTCAGCACCAGGTAGCGACCCTTTTGGTGTAATTGAATGCAGGGCCTCACTCGGCTAGATGGCTCTCCGTTCGGCTCTTGCTGCTTCGGTGCCGGTACGAGAGTCTTTAACCCTTCGTATAAGCGGAAGATCCCGCCCAGCAAAGGCAGTCGTTAGGAAAGCCATCGGCAGGAGCGAAAGGTCGCCTTTCGAACCTGGAAAAGGCTGCGGCTTTTCTTTTCCGGAGAGTGGATCGCCCTACGTATTCGGTAGCCCCTACCCAGCCGAGCACGGCATGAGACCTTTACAAGGATCGCCGCGGTGCTGGTGAGCTTGTCTAAGCCGGCGTATAGCCAACCCACCACGACGAATGCTCCTCGGCTGGCCGCCGTTTCGACGACTTTGGGGCTCACTACCGGTGAGGCTGAAGTCCAGCAGCAAGCGATAGAATGGGTCACCTCCCTCCAGCTAGATGACCCGCAGCAAGAAGCCGCCGTGCAGCAGGTATCATTACCCATCTACTCGCTCTCTACGCCTATACGCAGACTCAGCCCTATACCGACACGCCCACGGGGATCAATCCGGCTACTGGCAAACCGCTCAGCCCGCTGGATCGGCAACTGATTGCCGCTTCGGCTCTACCGGCTTCGGGGCACGCAAACTTGAGGAGCGACTTACGTGAGCACTTGACGCCCGAGCAGGTTGAGGCGGTACTGGCTCAATACACGATCGGCAAAGTAGCCTTTACCTTGCACGGCTATAAAGCCATCCTCCCTGATATGACGCCCGCGGAAGAAGCCGTTATCCGGATGAACCTGTAACAAGCGCGGTAACAGGCCGTGGGCTTGACCACCCTAAAGCAGATCTTCGCCATCTTTGAGACTTACAAAACCCAGAACGAAGCCTACTTGAACACGCACGGCCGCAACTGGCGCGTGCTGTTTACCACTTACGTCCAGGCCGCGCAGGCCCAAAAGCCGCACCCAAAGCACCTGTCTCGAACGTGGTGTTGCCGTAAGTCGGCTGTCTTTGACAGTTCCTCCCTAGCCTATGGGCCAGGGAAAGCACTCCTGGAGAAGCGAACGATACTGCGCTACGTGGAGGCTTTTCACAGCGGATTGCTTCCGAAAATAAGTGTCCCCCATAGCACGAGTACTGGTACAAAGTAGCCTTGGTCATACGAAGCTAGTGGGCAAGCCCATTGCTGCCGAGCGGTTACTCGTTGTAGCAGCGCTCGCCGATCCTGGCAGTGCGCGCGGTTTTTTTGAGACACTACAGCAACTCTTGCCCCCGCCGCCTCGTGTACTGGATGCTGCCTCTGCCACGGCGTTTTCTCAGTAGCGGGGTAGGTGCTCAACCGCCCGTTGCGCTGCCCCCAGCCCGTTGCCGCGATCATATTCAGTCACATTGATGTAGCCATCCGTCAGTTCGCGCCTACTGATCTTCATGCGCCGCCCGTTAACGTAGTCAAACTCGGAAGACGAAGCGGGATAGCTGGTCATGATTTTGGCGCCTTGTGCCTCACTCACGTCGCGGGGATCATCGTCGTGCAGGAAGCCCTTGCCCTGGGGCTTAGCTGAGTTATAAAGCGCGGTGAAGACGGCCACTTCGTCCATGCCGGCCGTGTTGATAAAGTGAGGCGCGTACTTCTGGTAGCGCGCTTGTTGCTCCGGGGGCTGGAAGGCATCCATAAAGCCCCAGTATTCGGCATTAGTGAAATGATAGGTGAAGGGGAAGCTCAAGAAGTAGTACAAGGCGACGTACTCTGCCTGGGCTACCACTTGTTCCGGCGCCAGCTCGGGCCCGAACTGCTTCAGGAGTTCAAACAGCATTAAGCCAAACAAGGGCGGGCTCATACTGAGTTTGCGCGCCGGCTCCTCGGTCAGGTGGTAGGTGAACTTAGCCAGTTGCTGCTGCAGCTGTTCTAAGGGTTCCAGCGGCGTGCCGTAGCCGGGCTCGCAGCTGGCGGCATAGTCATAGTTTTTCTGCAAGGACACCCGGGCACGGGTGGCAATTTCCAGCATCAGCTCCCGCTGGCGCGGGGAGAAGGCAAAGTGATGGGTACGATAAGGTTTCATCAAGAAGCGAACTAGAAAAAAAGAACTAGCGCGAACCGGCGCACAGAAAGACCTTATCTGGACAAGAGCCTCGTAGGTTGGCTTTCGCTTCCGTAGATAGTGGTGCTCAAGCTAGATGCTAGGGGAATAAAAACTTACTATAATAAGGATATTAAATTAAGGTAGTTATAGGTTGTTACTTTTTACAGGCTTGTCTCGGACTTTCGCCCGAAATGACGTCTGACTCTGCCCTGGATCCACGCCTGCTACAAGTTGCTGCTAAGCTGCGCCGCTTACGCCTGGCCGCTGGCTACAAGTCGTACGAGACCTTCGCTTTTGAGCACGAGCTATCGCGCGTGAGCTATGGCAAGCATGAGAAAGGCAGCAACATTACCATGAAGAGTTTGCTGCGCCTGCTCGACATTCACCAGCTCACGCTCACGGAGTTCTTCGCCGACATCGCCTGAACTCCCTGTTGGGCACAACTCACTCTCAGCACATGACGAGTACTGGTCTACGGGACATCAAGCCTCGACGGGGGATTACTTTGCAGAGATCCACTTCCCAAAACGAGCCGCATTGCGCCGCTTCCAGTCACTAAGCAAGCACCGGGGAATATAGGAAGGACGTGGCTGCCTGGCTATCTGGTGCGGTGTGCCTTCTCACCACCCAGCCTGGGCCAAGCGCCTAGTAGACGCACGTAGTGGTGATGCCGCCTTCACCCGGCTTTGGTTGGAGGTAGTTCGCATAGCGTAAGCCCAGCGCTACGTGGTTGGCAAGACGGCCCTCTTTACGCCTTTTACTTATGTTGGGGCATTTATCCGTATCGTAGCACGCCAGTACTCGTTACGGGTACTAGTTTCTACGAGAACCTTTTTCTGCATGCATTACCTTCTTCCCGCCAGGCTTGATCTGCAAGCACATTTGTCGGCGTGGCCGCCAACGGAAGTCCCCCAGTTTCATCCGGATGCGTTGGTGCGCCTCCTGCACCTGGTGACCGAAGTACCGGCCCATAATCGTAAGCTCGCGAAGCAAATACGCCAACAAGGCGGCTACGTACCTCTGAGCGCGCAACTGTTACAATCGATCGAGCGCCACTACAACCACTATTTAACCTACGCGGTGCGCAGCGGCTTGCTCGAAACGGATGGGCGTTGGTGGCCCACCACGGCCCAGGTTGCGGGCAAATGTCGGGGCTATCGATTTACGGCGGCATATTGCACCCCACACCCAGACGCTTCCTCGGACGAGGTCGCTCGGCAGCCCCGTTTGCAACTCGTCCACTTAACGGATCCCAAAATGCAGGCGAAGGCGCGCCGGCAAGGGCGCCGGCCCACGCTGCTTTCACCGGCGGAAAGACGCGATCTCCGGTTGCGCGAACAACCGCATGCGCCCTTACTCGAGTGGCTAGCGCCCAATCGCACGCCTTTGCGGCTTGATCAAGCTGCTGCCTTGGCGTACTTAGCCGAGCGGTTTGACATGCTGCCCCCAGTGGTGGCACCCCGCCCGAAATGGCCGGAGTGGAGACCCAAGTGGCTCAAAGCGCTAGATCGTGACTACTATGCCAGCCCGGTGGAGCAGTACAATCAGCGCCTTCATTCAATTGTGCGGCTGGCCAATCGACAGCTTCAACCCAGTATTGACACCACCGTCGGGCGACTCCATACCACCCTGACCAATATGAGTAGCGAATTGCGGCCTTTCGTCTATGCCGACGGGTATGGACCCTTGGTATCGATTGACCTCGTCAACAGCCAACCCTACTTGGCCAACCTACTGTGGAACCCTGCCTTTTACACAAAAAGCTCCTCAGTAAAAAGTACAATAAATTTTCAAAATTTTCGGCAAAGTGAGATATATAAGGGTAGAAATGTAAAGGGAATAATAAAGGAGATTCCTGACATAATGTTAGTAAATATATCGCAACTGACTCACAGAGAAGATATTAGATTGTTTTCTTCGTTTACGGGCAGTGGGCAGTTTTATGAATTGCTCCTCAACGCCTTTCGGCAACGGGACGTGACACTCACGACTCGTAAGGAAGTCAAGGAGCTTGTCTTTCAAGTGTTGTTCACCCGCAATGGTTATTACTCCCCCTACAAAGCCTTGTTTTGCTTACTGTTTCCCACAGTTGACCATATCTTTCGGCTGCTGAAGCAACAAGACCATACCTTATTGCCACGGCTCTTGCAAGCCCTCGAAGCGTATCTTTTTCTACACGTCATCAGCCGCCGTGTGGCGCGCACGTGGCCCCAGGTTCCGCTCTTCACTGTGCACGATAGCCTAGTTGTCCCGCAGGAATATGCCGGGCAGGTGGAGCAAATTGTGCGCGAGGAGCTACGGCAGGCGACGGGTATTGAACCTACGCTGAAACATGAGCAATGGAGTCAAGCCGTGCGACACGACCTTCTGCCACCGACGTCGGTCGCAAGCAGCATAGAGTTAAACAAAAAAAATCGGTAATTAAATTATTGATTTACAGTGCTTTATTAACATAGTTCAGCTACCTGCTTCTGCTATTTGCCTTGATCAAATAGATTACTCGCCATTTACATTGCCTCGCTTTGAACCCCAAGTATGGAACACGAAAAGGTGGATTTTCGGTACTACCTACTTCTGATTTCTTCTAGGCTGTTAGCCCAGCAAAATCTAGTACCCGATACCAATAGCGGGAATCAAAGTACCCTTACTGCTTTCTAGTATTAAAAAACACGTCTACTCACCAGTCAAAATGCCTTGCTATTCTAGGCTACTCTTGGCAGATTACTTCGATCAAGCTGGAGCTTCCGTGCTTGAACCTTATCCTAAGCTAGCAACTCACTTTAAAGCTTCTGTATCAGCTAGAACACAAAGCTTTAATACTTGAATCATTTCAGCGATCTAGGATAATTCAATTATTTCAAATATCTAAAATTGGTGAAATTGTCGGAATATTTGTATTTTTGCTTTTCACTTAGCCCACCCGTTTTATGAAGATCATCACCTTTGCAAACCACAAAGGGGGCGTCGGCAAAACTACGTCCACGCTCAACGTAGCCTATGCCCTTGCTGGTGGTGGCCACCGAGTGCTGGTAATCGACTGCGATGCCCAGCGCAACCTAACACGCTCATTTCTACTGCCCGACACCTACTCGGATTTAGGAGCGGTAGTAAGCGGCAAAGCCAAACTTGGGGATGTAGTGCTTGGCACGGGTCAGGATAATCTGAGCTTGGTGGCTGCTAGTCGCGAGCTGCAGTTTCTTGAACAAGTGCTCACCCAGCAGTTCGGCTACGAGCATCTGCTGCGCAACGAATTAGCCCCACTGGTGGATCGGTTTGACTACGTGCTTATTGATACCCCACCCCGGTTGGCGGCGCTTACTTACGCGGCCCTGGTGGCCTCAGATCGGGTGTTTATTCCGGTGCAGCCCGAGTTCTATGGCTTCGAAGGGTTAGAAGACTTATTGCAGGCCTGTCAGCGGGTTACAGCCAACTTCAATCCAAAGCTTGCCGTGGGTGGTATCTTCTTCACCAAGTGGAGCGAGCAGTACCGGCGCCGGCTCCATAGAGAGGTAGTGGATTTAATTACGTCCGAACATCCAAGTATGACCATGAGCACTACCATCCGCGATAACGTGGCCATCGCTGAAGCTCAAGCCCAAAAGCAAGGTTTACACGAATGGGCGCCGACTTCGAATGGCGCTGAAGACTATAAAAGCCTAACCACCGAAATTCTTTCTCGACTATGAACAAGACCAAAAAGCCATTGCTAACGTCGCTGATGCGGCCCGCTCCTACCCTCTCGCCAGAAGAGCAGCAACGCATCCAAGCGGAGAACAACGCCAAGTTGTTTGGCTTACCCACCGATACGCCGATTACCTCCGCTCCTACTCCTGAACCCGCGCCAGCGATGTGGGTGCCCTCGGGGCAATGGGTACAGTTTGGTACTTACATTAAGGACCACACCTACCTACAGCTCAAGCAGGCCGAGTATTTCGAGCCCGGCTTCGAAATCCGGGAATTCGTGGAGGAAGCCCTAAAAGCTGCTTTAGCTGAGCTCGACTCAGCACAAAAGTCGCTGCCAGTAAATGCCATGGAGAAGCTACTGAAAACCAACAAGAAGCTAGGTCGACAACAGCAATAAAAGGTATAAAACCGCAAGTAAAATTTTATACTTTTTTTATTTATTTATTACTTTTACTAGGCTGCAACAAGAATGCCCTTAAAAAAAACTACTAGCTAGTTATCTTATTTAATAAGACTTATTAGTATTACAGGCGGCACAACTCATTGACAATCAGTTTTCTCAAGCGTCAGGCTGCAACAAGAATGCCGTTAGGTTGCAACAAGAATGCCGTCAGGCTGCAACAAGAATGCCGTTAGGTTGCAACAAGAATGCCCCGCTGCAACACAAATGCCCTCAAGTTGCAACACAAATGCCGTATCATGGACAAGCCCGATAAAATCGTCGCCCAACACAACGCTTTAATCAATGCCCGGTTCAGTTTTGAGCCGTTGCAGATGCGATTATTCCTTTCGCTGCTGGCCCGGATTGAGTTCGAAGACGCAGACTTCAAGGAACACACTGTGCCGATAAGGGAACTCGTGTTTGATCCGGAAGGAGGCTCGGCCTACCAGCAGATTGATATGATGTGCCAAAAGCTTGCCTCATTCACTATCTACATCGAAAAGCTGGATCCCGGCAGCCGCAAGCGTAATAAAAAACCTCACTTCGAGTATATACCGTTGATGGCGAAAGCCGAGTACAGGGGCGACTTGGGTGGGGTAGTGGCCATCTTCAACCCGCTGATCATGCCGTACTTGTTGCAGCTTCGAGAGATAGGTAACTTCACGACGAGCACGCTCAACGAGTTACGCAAACTCAAGAGTCCGTATGCACTTAGGATTTACTGGCTGCTCAAGGAATACGCTAGTTTTGGCCAGCGTACCATGACCCTTGATGAGTTACGATTTATCTTGGACATCGCCGAAAGCGAATATCCCCGGTTTTCATCGTTTAAGGCCCGCATCCTCAACCGGGCCCAGCAGGAGCTAGCTGCCACCGACGTGCCGTTCACTTACGAACTAGAACGCCGTAACCAAGTGGTGCAACGTGTTAAGTTTCTAATCGAGCACTCCCACCGAGCCGAAAGCGTTAAGTTATCCCAAAGTGCTGAAATTGTTGAAAGCGCTGAAAGTGTTCAAATCGCTGAAAATGCCGAATGGACTCGCGAATTATTAGCCGCAGGCGTTAGTAAGCGCAGTGTCGAGCAAATCAGCCAGCAACTCGAAGCCGAGGAATATCCGTTGGGCTACGTGGATTTTGTGCTAGCCCGTATTACCAAGCAAATGCGGCTGGGCAAGGTGAAGAAGCCTGCCGGTGCTATTTATAAGGCCTTGGTCGACAAGTACCTGTTAGCCGAGTACCTGGAGGCGCAAAGCAAACCAGTGGCGGCGATGAAGGCTAACAAGCAAGTTGCCGAAGTTAAAGAGGTGGCCATGCCTTTATCTGAAATCGAGCAGATGTACCGTAACCCCGGACCATTCCTGAAAAAGATGATCGGGGAGGAGACCTTCGCGCAGCACGTGCAGCGACTTTACTTAAGCGAAGGTTTCGTGATAGAGCAGCGGGGTGAGGTGGACTGGCTAGTGAAGCGGTAAACTTCAAAAATCATTAGGCAACGTAGCGGACATAGGCTGGAATAGTGGAGTAGGGAAGGCCCAAAATTACCCATTTTCTGTCTTGTCACATTAGTTGAACGGGCGTTTGTCCTATGTTCGCCTACTGGCCGTACTTGCAGCGACTGAGCAGGAAAAGATGAAACCTGTCTTCACCCCCTTAACTTTCAACACCGTTCATATCATGATACAAGCTCGACCGTATCTCTTGCCTCTCTACTTATCGGCTGGTGTATCATAACACGAGCCGTCGTTTATGTAGTGATACAAAGCCAAGCTCTTAGCTTACTTTAACGGCTGAAGCTTGATTACCTATACTTAGGCTAGGTCGCTAGCATTCTGATAAGCTTCTGATAAGTATCAGCAGCAGGGGCTACTAGGTGGACCTTCTCCTTATCGGCGGGAGCAAGTGCCAGACCAGCGGAGCTGTGACCACCACGAACAACCCGAACAAGGCTTGGTCGAACAGCGACAAAGGAACCATGTGCGGAACAGATGGCCCTAAGTAGCCAGCCCGGTAAACCGCCGTATTCACGCTCACGTCCGAGACCATGATAGCGGTTGCTACCCCTAAGCCTAATCGTGGACGTCGCCATAGCAAGAGCACCGTCAACGGGTCCAGGAAGGTGAGCGCATCCCAATACAGCCCAACGGGTAGGGGGACGGGAAAGGCGAGCCAGCCGTGGTCAATGATGCCTTGCGTATGCGTGTAGGTGCCGATGAGGAATCCCACGGAATATACGAGTACGATTCCTCGCACCAAGCGGGCAGAAGCGGCGGCAGACAAGCGGGACACGGAGCGAGATAGGGGAAGGACCAAATAGACCGGCTTATGCGGCACCAAGCAGCGGGGTAAGCAAGATACAGCATCCCTGTATTGGGTTAGCAAACGCCTCTATTAGCCGCGCTAAAATCGGACGGTTTCTACGCAGTTTATAAGGCTGCGAACACGGGCTGGAAACGGCGTTTTTTAGGCCTGTTTTTAGGATCCTTTTTTGCGCACCTGAAACGGTCGTTTTTGGAGGGTGTAGTACCCCACGAAAACGGCCTAGAAACGCAGCTTTTCAGGTCGTTTTGGTACACTGTTTTTTGGAAGGCAAAACGACCTTCAGGTGTCCACAACAGGGCCTGAAAAAGGCTCCGGAAAACCATGTTTTCGGAGCCTTTGAACTAGGTCGTAGCAGTGTCCAGGAGTCGAGCCTTTTTGGGAAGGGCTAGGGAGGACGCCCTACGGCATCGGTTTCAAGAACCGCGTGGCTGACGTCTTCAGATATTTGGTGGCCGGCACCACCTGGTAGGCCGGATTGACCCGCAGCAACTCTTCCAACACGGCGATATGGTTCTGCCCGTAGATGACCAGGAGGCGTTGCGCGCGTGTCTGCTGCTGCACGCGCAACAGGTTCGCATAGATCTTTAAGTTTCGGTTGTAAAACAAACTGATGTACTGCACCCCGATGTAGGCAGTATCCACCTGACTCACGTCGGGCGGGTTCGCGCTAGAGAAGGCCCCATCCGTCACGTAGGCCGGCGTG
>NZ_MTSE01000028.1 GCF_002154225.1 Hymenobacter crusticola | reverse complement strand
TGCTATATTTTCCGTTTTCTGAGAGGGCCCCTCCTTAGCCTCTCGTTTGCGGAGAATGGTGGCGGTAAAGAGGCTTTTTAGCCTGTTTCAGACGCTGGTTCTATCCAGCAACTTCACCATTGGGAGTTCTGCAACAGCCACGAGCCTTTACAGTACGTTATACGCGTACCTGTAGGACGGTACGCTTCTTGAGCAATGTTCAAGCTATTGGCCAAGCGGCCAACCCGCGTTGCTTTTACAAAGGCGTTGCCGTATTTCTATTTGGTTCGATGAACATTAGTTGGCTGAACTATGCGCAGGGCAGAGGGGCGTTTTGGAGTGCTTTGATCTTGTGCTGGGTTCTAGTTTTTGTACCCGGTTGACTAGAGGGGGACACCCTTTTCAAGGTGGTAGGGGCGCTCTTTTGGAGCGTTGCCCTTGTCTTCTGGCACTGTCAGGGCTATTATATCACCGTGGAGCCGTCGGCCACCTTGTGCTTCCGTAATGGGTTTCGCACGTTTCGACGGCCTTGCGCGCAACTGGCCCGCGTGGAATCCATCAGCGGCTTTTCCTACCAACTAGTGTTGACCACAGGCGAGACGTTTCTGTTTTCGGACCATCCCATCCGGAGTGGGTTTGGGAAACAGCCGGAACGGGCAGGTGAGTTGGCAGTGCTGATCCAAGAGGCTTGTGCTAGGCCCTAACAGCAGCGCCTAATTCACGCCAAAGTACAACGTTGGTCATTGCACGAGAAGAGGCTCAAAACTGCACTGATTCCAAGGCTGAGGTTATAAGCAGCATTATGTTTATCAACTTATCTCAGGATTCAGCCAAAATAACAACGTAGGTGCATTCCTGCTTTTGTCTAACTAGTAGCCTAAGAGAAAAGCAATTTCTTTATAGCTTTCTATCTTTCGTCTCTAACCCTTCTCACGCGTCTTTACCTCGGCAAGACGGTTGAATAACAGCTCTCCTACCACTAAGAGGCTGAATAGGGTGTCATTCACTGGCTATCACGCCACCGAAGTGGGGCCCCGGCCTAGACAGTACTCTACGTCGAATCAGTTGATAACACCGATATGATTCGCTACGATCCTGCTAGCACTAACCCAGTCAGCGCACGACAAACGTAAAGGTGCCTTGCTGCTATGCATGGGCCTTGCCAGGGCCGCTATGCGCGCTATAACATACCAGGTAAAGGCACGCAGTACATGGGCGCGCTGCTCGTGCATGGCGTGAGCTGTTAGTTTCAATACCTAACAAGCCATTGAAGGACGGGCAAGAACCGCATTATGTGGGCTCAATTTCTGAAGTCGGTTATAAGTGTGAAATAGAAATCATAAAAAAATAGTTTATAACAATCGCTTAGCAGATTGCTTCTGGTCCACTATTAAATAGAAATCATTATTCACATCGTTAACCAAATTCTGAATAGAATCTACCCTAGCTATAATTAAGGAATCAGAAATAGAGCTTGAATTAAATCTTAAACGGCGTATAGCTCTACCTATCCCTACGAGCTTAGGCTGAATTGTTTCTTGAAGTAGTTCTCGCTTGCCAGAACCTGGGTAATATTCATCGAACCATAGGTAATAGTTCATTAGCTGAGAACTCCATATTTCAGATGCCGTGATATACTTGTTGTAGGCCATTAGCTGCTCACTTTCAGGTATTTTTATTTTTACCCATTCAGTGTAAGCACGCATCCAGAACATCCTATTCCAAGCATTTTCAACGAACTTAGCTGAGAATTGTCCTCGGTTCGTTTCGACGGATGTGTTGAACGTCTTTATTATTCCTAACCTTCTTAGAGAATTTTCTAACGCCTCAGTTACTTGGTTAAAACCAACGAGAAACAGCCCAACAACGATTAAAACTGCTGTAACTTTTGTATTACGAAAGAACTGAAGTATATCATCAACCTTGGTTTTCTCTTCTTTGTCGGTTCCCATACTATTGGTGTTTGAATTAGCTGTGTGGAGTGATACAGACACCTTCAAGGTATGTATTCTGCTTATTTATCAATCACTGTTCTTTCAACAGGCATCATCAAAAAAGGCTGGCCATTGGCCAGCCTTTCTGCATGTAGAGCAAAACTTATTACTTGACAACCTTATACACTATAGATGTCATTCCACCTAGCCGGCCAGATATAGTGTAGAGCACCATTTTGGCGACTGTCGGGTCTAAATCATTAACTGATTTTGCATATTGTTTAAATATATCGCCGCCCGTACTAGCATTTGGAATAGCCAGATATGTTGGCTCGGCCATTTTGGAGCTACTGACTTGCGCAATTACGCAGGCCAAGGAGTTGTCTTGTTTACGTACTAGGTCCTCTATTTTCACTGTGGTAGTACCGATTGGAAGCTCTGTATCATTCTGTAGGGTATAGCCTGCTTTCAAGTCAAGGCCTTGTGCGCGTTGAGTTTTGAGCCCTTTAGTAGCATAGTTGTATTCCTCTTGTGATGTTGGAGCAATCTTAGGCTTTTCAACTGGTGCGGTTTGAGCTATACAGCAAAGGGAGCCTAGGCAAAAAGAAAAAGCGAGTAATGTTCTTCGCATAGAAGGACTAGCAGACATTGATAAGTAGGTTTTTTGAGGATACTAAGTGAGTTTTGGGTGCAATTAGTGGGCCGCTTATATAGCTTAGTATATGGGTATGCTGCTCGTGTACAGCGTGAGCTACTACTTCCAGTACCTAGCTAGCAAGCCACTGACAAAAAGGTACGACAGCAGTATGTGGGTGCAGTTCCTAAAATCGATTGCAAGCGTAAAATAGCTTAACAGCTAGACTCTTATGTAATAAGCACTGCCGCTTACTTGACATGTTGCAGCATGTTATACACTAGCTGCTGACATATTAGAATCGGTAGAAGCTGGAGCGAAAAACAGGTAAAGTTTACACATTGGGTGTGGCTGTTGTAGAACGCTCAGCTACCAGCCTAATTGGTCATCTTCCCTCTTAAGAGTGGTCTAAAATCCCTGATTAATGTCTTTCTTACATCAGATGCTCGCTTGCACGTACCGCTCCCAAAGTATTGATGGGGTTCTGCAACAGCCACGCTCCCTCGCAGAATGTTATGGATTGTCCTAGTACGTCTCGATAGGGGCGAGGTGATATAGACCTAATTCGACTTTAGTTAAAAGTTTGGTCCCAAAGTCGCATTTGGCCCATGCGCAAACGTGAAACAATGCTAACAGAGCACTAAAATGGTTCTTTTCGGATACCGATGATTGGCTATTCTTCCATTCTCCGTTAACTTGAGAAAAGCTATACTCTAAACGGGTTTATGTAATCAGAATATGGTTAATGCGCTACAAACGGCTTTCCAGTACGCAGCCGAGCTTTGGTAGATGGCAAATGCGACCTCGAGACCAAATTTTTAACCAAGGCCATTTATGCCTTATTCAGCATTCGAGTTGCTTGGCTTCCGGATCGGAGGTTTTACTCTATTTGTCTAGCACTACTTAAGCACAGCATCAAGCTGTGCCAACTATGCCTGCAGCTAGTGACACGTTGGATGGCACGATTTGTTTACGATAATTCACAGCTGCATCTTAAACTAGGACGAGTAACTTGACAGCTTGCAATACAAGATTTCTATAAAGGCTACTAAGTTACTTGCTTCTTTACCAACGATCATCATGCAATTACAAGCAGGTTATTTTATTGAAGAATTAGAGTTAATCCTGCTTGAAGGTGCCATTAGCAGTAACCAGGCTAAGATAGACCTACAAAGTCTACTTCATGAACTCTCGTGGTTTGAGGTGCACGGCAGTACCTTATTCAACGCTACGGCCTCTGACTACGACGCTGTAGACACTCACGCAATTTGGACTGTGGCGGCTAATTTGATCATGCGTGGACTACCAACCCGCGCGCCATTGAGCCTAGCCGCCGCCGTACTTTCGGAAAATTGGCCGGCTAAAACAACATGGTTTAATGAGTCCGGGCAACTAGACTACGATGCATTTGATGAGCGGGGAAGTTTGCGGTTCAAACTACCAGCAGTTGACAAACCAGCCGAGTGGGCCAGTTTACTCTGGCGAGCCCTGCATCCCCTCGACCCAAAGATTCAACCAGGCCAGGCCTTAAACCGCCAAGTAGCACGTTGGCGCAGCGATGGTTTACTCGATAGCAAGGCGGAGCAAGATTTCGCCGCGCTGCTATTGAACAATTATGGCGGCGACGCTTACTTAACACAATTGCTCCTGCCCCAAACCCAACTCTCCGGGCTACTGAGTTGGAGTGCCAATGAAACGGAACACCTGCGCAGGGAGAAAGAAGGCCGACTAGGCGATTTCGTGGCTCAGGCGGCCGACTTTAGTATTTCCTTTCCTTACCCATGGCAGCCCGAGAACGCAGGGTTGAAGCCAGAGGGCAGCCGACACGTATGGCCGAATCAGGTCAACGGCATAGTGCTGGAAGTCGACGGCCCACATCATATCGAGGATGCACAAGCGCAGAAGGATAACCGACGCGACAGCGCGGTCCTGGCTGCTAACTGGTTCCCAATACGCCTGCCAGTGGCTAACCAGAATTTTACCGATGCCGCACAATTACTGTCACCCTTGCGCGAAATAGTGAGCGAAAATCCTTACTTCGCTCAGCTCAGTGCCAATTATCACCAGCCCCTTTTAGATTCTGTCGAAGGCTTGTCAGCCTTGCAACTCACGCTTGGTCCCTTAGCAGTGGCCAGGGTGCAACGCACTTTATTGGAAGCGCTGATAAACGGGACCATCTCTCCTAAAAGACTACCCACCACCGCCAACGACCAACCCCGTCCTTTGCGCCTAGCAGTCGTTGAGCGTGACGTGCCTTGCGCTCAGCAAGGAGTTGCGTTGCTGCTTGAACTGCTCGAACGACTCTATAAGCTGGAAGGAAAGCATAAAGCTGTACCTGTCATCGAACTCCACGTCTTTCCGGCCGCTGCCTTTCACCAGCCCACGCGGCTTACTCATCCGGGCACAGTTGTTATGGAGCATGGCATTGCGCCGAGTGCCGACGACGAGTACGATTTACTATTGGACGTATCGATTTTGCAGCGCTCGGGTTTCTCGCAGGCTCCAGTACTGGCCGGCACCCAGAGTCTGACGATACGCACGGCTCACAGCCCTTGCCAGGCTCGTCGCTTCCGCTCGGCACCGCTCATTGAATATCCCCCGCTGGTGGATTACGACCCTGCCCATGAGACATACGAGGAGAAAACACCAGGGCAAAAGGAGCGGTGCCGCATTTTGGAGTCTTTGGTGCAGGACATTTTTCGCAAGCGGACGCTACGACTGGGTCAGCTCCCGATTATCAGCCGGGGCCTGCAGGGGAAAAGTGTCTTGGGCCTCTTGCCCACGGGTGGCGGCAAGTCCCTCACATTTCAACTCGCGGTGTTGCTACAGCCCGGTGTCGCGCTGGTAGTAACGCCCATCAAGTCGCTGATGCAGGACCAGTACGAAGGCTTGGTGCGCAACTGGATTGATGGCGTCACTTACCTCAATAGCTCAGTCATTGGCCGCCAGCTCAAGGACCACCGGCTGCGTCAACTGCGCGAGGGAGAATTACTGTTCCTCTTCATATCCCCAGAGCGGCTAGTTATTAAGGAGGATTTCCGGGACCACCTTGACCGGATGCGAACGTCAACCCCGCAGGTGGGATTTACCTACTGCGTGATTGATGAAGCGCACTGCGTATCAGAATGGGGCCACGACTTTCGCACGCCTTACCTGAAGTTGGGCGAGAATGCCCGGCGCTTTTGTGGCACCTATTCTGGTAAAGAGGTGCCTCTGTATGGGCTCACCGCCACGGCCTCGTTCGACGTGTTAGCCGACGTGCAGCGGGAGTTACATCTGGATGAAGACCAGTCGGCCATCATTCGCACGGCAACCATGGCTCGGCCCGAACTACATGTGCGAATAGTGCCAGTAATGATTGGCAACCAGGAAGTAGGCGCAGAAGATGAAGAGGGTGAAGCAACAGCAGAAGTAGACAGTAAGGACGTTGGCAACGCCAAACATGAGCGGCTGGAAAAACTATTGACTGAGGTGCCTGCCGCCTTGCTCGCTCTGAACGGACAACCATCATTCATTCCCGCTGCGGATGAGCCGCGTGAAAATACTATTGTGACCCCATTCACGCCGCCACCTCCCTTTGAGGCGTGGCCGGCGGGATTTTACGCGTCAACTCCCAACACCACCAAATTGGCGCAAGCCGGCCTCATTTTTTGCCCTCATAGGAATGGCACAATTGGGGTTCGCCAGGTATACACGAACTTGGAAGCGCTTGGTAAGAGAGGTCTGGCATTAAAGACAGGCTACTTCATGGGCTCCGATGATGATAGCGTTACCAAGGAGGATGACCAGCTTAAAATGCAGAAAATGCAAACTCAGTTTGTCAATAGCGAGCTGAATGTAATGGTCGCCACCAAGGCATTTGGCATGGGTATCGACAAGCCTAATGTGCGCTTTACTGTGCACTACGGCTATCCGGGTTCCATCGAGAGCTTTGTGCAAGAAGCCGGCCGGGCCGGACGCGACCGGGCTGTTGCGCTCAATTACATTCTCTACAATCCGACAGTAGATTTCAAAACCAATAATTTCTTTTTTGAGCGCTCATTCAAAGCCCGTAAACAGGAAGTGCGGGTTCTGCATGAACTGCTGACCTTAATTACCTTCCCCTCCCAGGAATGTAGTGCCCTCAATACTGCGCTAGGTGAAGCTTTCCCGGACCAGGAAATTACTGCGCGCCTCTACACCCGCAAAGGAGCAAAATGGCCCGAAGCCCTATACCTTCAAACTGCCGAAGGAGCAAAGTATGGTCGGATTGTCGTGTCAAATCCCCAAAATCTGTTAGGTTACATAGAGGACAAAGAACCAGCGGCTGAGCCTGTGGTATTGCATCAGGTTATCAATACGGCCATTGCTTTTCTAATGGGCATGAAACCAGTAGAAGCTCGCAGCACTTCCAAGGCGTTTGTGGAGGCGCTGGGCTGCGGAGTGGCCCCTGGTAGCATCGAGGGTATTCTGCCACGACTGGAACGCGTGCAGCATGGCGAGAGGCCCGGCGAGTTAATCGTCGGCTTTAGCAATGGCACCATTCGCGAACTCTGTGAAGACGCAGCCAGATTTAATATTTTGTTTACCGAGAAGGAGCTTGAGAAGCATGCTGGCGCTACCAGCGGGTCTGGCTTTGCTAGTGCTGCCGGCCGGGACATTATTAGTGCAGAGGGGCAGCGAGGTCTGCCTACCGAGTTGGTTAAGCTATTTGAAAAAAAACACGCCAGAATACGGCTGGAAGCCGATACTGCCCGCGCCATCCATCGGCTTTGCTTGCTTGGGGTTATTGAAGACTACACCATCCAGTACACTGAAAAGACGTTCAGAGTAGTTCTAGCACCCAAGCAGACGCCCGAGGAGCTACGCGACACTTTTCAACGGTATCTGGCCCGCTATACTACCCCGGAAAGCGCCAAGGCACAGGCGGAGGCTGTTCTGGAGAATCAGAAGGGGCAGAGCCTTATCGAGAAATACATCGGGGCTCTACTCGATTTCAATGATACCGAAATCAGGGCGAAGCGGGAGCGGTCAATCATCGAAATGGGAGCGGCGTGCGACACGGGCTTAAATCCTAACGAAAATCTAAGCGAGTACTTTGACTTGTACTTTAATTCAAAGTACGCCCGCCATCAATACCTACCAACTGATACTCAACAAGGCAAATATTTCGACCAGAACACTATTTGGAAGTACCTGAATTTCATGGTGGAGCCACCAGATAGAACAGGAAAGGAAAGAGACAACATTAAGCACCTGCGTGGGGCCTGCTCTCGTCTGCTTGCTGCCTCACCGCACAATGGCGCCTTCCTGCTTTTAGGCGCCTTCTCAACCCTGTTTCTAGAACTAACTAAGCATCCTGAAGACCAAGTACAATCATTGATTGAATCAGCTCAAAAGCAGTTGTTCGACGGGTTTCTTAGCTACGATAAATTGGGCACCATGACGCTCACGGAGTTGGTGACCTTTGTGCAGGAATTCGCTCGGGCAACTGGGCGCTATGATACACGCATTGGCGATTATGTGACGGCCAACATAGAAGAGCCCTTACAACTCCAATTGCACACCCGCTGGTTGACAGACTTTACCACCCGTTTCTGCAATATTATACCTTCCCCAGCGCTCGCGCACTAATATCCCCTTTTCATGTCCACTGCATTTACCGCTGCTCTACCGCTCTTGGAGGAGCTCAAAATAAAACTCGGTAACTTAGATACTGCCACTAAAGAGATTGAAAAGGCTCACCAAAATTCTCAGCAAAATCAGCAGGCCGCTACGGACGCCGTTAACGCTAGCAAGCATGTAGTAGAAGCCCAGCGGGAACTAGTAGCGCATCTAGGCCATCAATACCAGATCAGTTTAAGCGAGCAAACGAACTTGCTTCAAACCCATTTAGATGACCTCACTCAGCGTACTGGCAATGAAACCACCCACCAGCTCAATAGCCTGAAACAAGCTGGAACCGCTGTTCAAGAAGTGATAAACAAGGTTCTTGAGCAGCAACCGCAACTGCTGGCAGAAATAGGCGAGCAGCATAGGCGCGGGTTGAACGAACAGCAGGAAGTGTTGCAGAAGGCTTCGCAAGCCTGGGCAACCTTGCTCCATCAGCAAATGCAGACTGAGCTCAAACTACTGCACCAGACAATTGAGACCCTGCAAAAAAACACCCGTACCCAACATGACGAGTTGAGTGCGATAACCAATCAGTTGCAGGTGGCCACGGGCCGCATCACGGCCTTTGCAGAAGCAATGAACGCCGCGAAGTTCTTGACCAAGCTGGAAGGAATTGAATCCTATCAGCAGGAGGTTTTGGGCGGTATCACTACTGGTAATAAAGCAACGGCAGGTAGTTTTAGCAAGCTGGAAATTGCAACAGAAGCTCAGAAGAAGCTAGTTGAATCGGGCTTGCAGGTAATTCGACAGGACGCTGTCAATTTATCGAAACAACAGCAAGCAGACCTTGAGAAAGGGTTAACAGAGTTGCACGAAAGTCAGCATAAGCAGCAGGTGGAAATTCAAGCGGCACTGGATTCGATTAGCATGCAAAACAAGAGGTCGAGCCAACAACAGCTTATAATGCAGGTAGTGATCCTGGTAGCTCTGGTAGGCTTGATACTAATGCGTTTTTTACAATCTTAATTACAGTAGTTCCTAACATGGGGTTGCATACATAATTGGACCAAGCATACTTGAGCCCCCACAGAAATCAGCTGAATAGCGAAGAGAATTTCATTCTTAAATAGCCTACTTGAGTAGTTAGCATCCAGCCAGGTTTAGCCGAAACCGCTGAATTATATTCTCCATCAAACCACAGACTTACAGTTCATAAGCAATCAGTAGTAGCTAAGAGAAAGTTGTTCTATCAAAGCCAACCCAGTACCTTGTAAGCTAGCCGCATACCCTATATACTATTTTAGTGGAAACACCAGAGATACTCTCCTCCTCAGAGCTAGCCTCACTACGCGCTAAGCTTGAAGCTTCACGACTAGAGTTACTGGACTTAGGGCTACGGAATCCGTTACTCAATTTTCGATTATCCAAAGCGCAAGGCGTAGCGGTGGTCCGGGAAGAATCAGCCCCTGTCTTCGATGTGCTAGTACGCCAGGGCAAAACGATGTACTTCCAAGCGGTTCCTGAACTGAGCAAAAAGAAGAGGGAATCAGAGGAACTGGCTTTATTCACTCAAGAGCAAGGAGAACTCGATGAAAACGAAGAATTGGTCTTGCCAGAGATAGCTGTTCTCACGGAAGACGAGCGCCAAGCACTATTAACCGACAATAAGCTGCAAACCGCCGAACCACTAGCCAAGCTGGAACGGCGGCTGCTGAACACCTACTATACGGCCCGCACCAGCTTGGAAGAGCAAGGGGTGAATATTCTCTACCTGGCGCTAGGTATGCTCACTTGGTACGAAGCAGCTAGTAGCAGTGAGGCCCGGCGAGCTCCGTTGATATTGGTTCCTGTAGTGCTGGAGCGTGGCACCGCGGCCGAACGCTTCAAACTAAGCCACACCGGTGCCGATATCGAAGGCAACTTGTCCCTGCAAGCCAAGATGAGAACCAGCTTCGGCGTGGACCTTCCACTTCCGGAGTTCGATGAGGAGTCAGATTTACTTGCTTATTATGCATCTGTTGAGAACGCAGTCAGTGGTCTCGCACGCTGGCAAGTCGACGCCGACAGCATTGCGTTGGGCTTTTTTTCCTTTGGCAAGTTCATGCTCTACCGGGACCTTGACCCAGCGACGTGGCCAGCAAATGCAAGTTTATTAAATCATCCTGCCATCGGTGCTTTATTGGGGGCCGATAAGGGCTTCCGAGATTCGGCACCTTCGATCGGCGATGGGGCCTTTCTAGATACGGAAAGCCCTGCCGCCGAGCTGCACCAAGTGCTGGACGCTGACTCTTCGCAGTTATTGGCATTACTGGCGGTGCACGAAGGGCGCAACCTAGTGGTGCAAGGTCCTCCCGGTACCGGCAAGTCTCAAACGATTGCCAATATGATTGCTGAGGCCATTGGCGCGGGCAAAAAAGTTCTTTTTGTCGCCGAAAAGATGGCGGCGCTGGAAGTAGTGAAGCGCCGCTTAGATGCGCTGGGCTTGGGGGTAGCTTGCCTTGAATTACACAGTCACAAAGCCAATAAGAAAGTTCTTCACGAGGAGCTACGGCAAACGCTAAGCCTGGGGCGCCCTGCAGTCACAGCCGGCGTGGAAGATCGAATGGCCCAACTACCTTATTTCCGGCAGGCTCTCAACGATTACGCACTGGCAGTGAATGCGCCTATCGGGCGAAGCCGCCGCACAGCGCAGCAAGTGGCCGGCGAATTGCTGCGCTTGCGCGAAGAGCGCGGCGAGGTAGCACTGCCACGCCTACCGTTTGCCCAACTGGAAAATTGGACCGATGCTGATGCGGCTCACGCAGAATCCGTCGCGGCGCGTCTGCAAGCCACGCTGCTTAAAACAGGGGTTCCCGTAAAACTACTTTTCTGGGGAAGTAAGCTCACCGTCCTCTTACCGGCGAGTCAGGATTCTATCGGCCAGGCGTTGCGCGAAGCGACAACAACGATACAGGCCCTGATGGCATCTCTAAGCTCCTTAGCTGGATTGCTTAAGTTAGATATTCCAGCGAACCGAGAGGCGGCAGAAGTGGTCGTAATGCAGGCCAAACAAACGCATCGAGAAGCAGAAGTGGTTCATAGCGGTCAAGCGCTGGCCGCCGTGACAGAGCTACTGCACACAGGAGCAACTCTTGCTCGCTTAATGGATGTGCCATTGCCCGAAAGCCGAGTGGCAGCGGCCCAATTACCACCCCTAGCACGCCGAACGCACCAAGAAGGCTTGAGTGCGCACGACCCCGCTTTACGAAATGCGTTGCAAGCCCTGCAGGGGACCGCAGAGGCCTTGGCAGCCCTTATATCGCTGTCCCCACCCTCTGATACGGCAGCGGCGGCAAAGTTACTGACTACCGGGCAAGCTGAATTACGCGAAGCAGTTGCCGCATACAGTGGTCAGGCTGTACAGGCCGTGCGCGCCCTACACCTTAGAGCAGAGCGTGTGGCAGACTTGCTCCACCTTGCTCCACCAACTAACCATGTGGAGGCCCTTGCCCTCATGCCCGTAGCTCGACACGCACAAGCAGCCCCCAACCTGACGGGTATTGCGGTCACGGATGCGTATTGGCGGCTTAACACCTTGCCGTTGCCGGAGGCGCAAATGGCTGCCGAGCGACTGGTGGCCTTACACCGCCAATACGATGCCGTGCTGCAACCAACTGCCTGGAGCCAGTCGTTGCTTACGGAGCGTCAAATCATCTTAACCTATCACTCCAAGTGGTGGCGTATCTTTCACAGCCCTTATCGGAAGGCCCATAAGCATTTGCAGACCTTTTGGCAAATTCCCTTACCCGCAGCAGATGCGATTGTGGCGGGAATTGATGCAATTGAAGAGGCAATGCGCTTAGAGGAAACGCTGCTAGGAATAGCTCCGCTGGCGCAACGTTTGTTTAGGGAATCGTGGCAAAATCGGCAAACTGACTGGACCCGATTGGCGCACGTGAGTCGTTACTTAATTGACACGCACCAAAGGATTGGGGAGGGAATATTGCCGACAGCACTGTTGGAATATTTAGCGGGTGCCCCAGATCCTGCGGCGACAATAAGCCCCATAGCCGCACTAGAGACCGCACTTGCGTCATATCCACGGGCACTGCGAGCAACAGCAGAAGCGCTGGTACCGGCACGTGCCGGCCTGTTAGGAACCCCAGCAGCATGGGATACCCAATATTTTTCCGAACAGATTTCGGTACTGGAGGCCTGGGCAGCAGCTCGTCCACAGCCTGAACAAGTAGCGGCGGGCCTTTCGGCATTAGAAGTCGCTTTGCGACATCAGACCCAGACCTGGCAAAACGTTTCAAACCAATTAAAAGGTGTAGAGTGCTCTGCACTTGCCCCTAACGCCGAAACGGACTCCAAACAGCCTTTCGCGATCCAGCAGGCGGTACTAACGGCCTGGGCAGCGGGCACCCCAGCGCCGGGGGAGGTAGCAGCGGCCTTGGTGGCCTTGGAAGCGGCACTGCTCGTTCACGAAAACGCCATCACAGCAGTCATTACTGTCTGTGCCCAAGCTCCTGACGCGTTGCCTGCCCTAACTACAGGATTGCAGCAACAGTCGCTTCGAGAACAAGATGCCACGCTGGTGGCGTGGCGCACCCGGACTCCTTCCCCAGCTACCATCCTCGCGCTCCTCGCTACGGCCGAGCAGTCATTGGTCGATCAGCACCAGACTCTCGGCGTGGTACTGGAACGCTTGCAGATGGATGAAGCCCGACGGTATGGACCTGGAAACCGCTTGAGTGGTCAGTCATTCACCAACCAATTAAGTGCGTTTCAAGCATGGACCGCAGAATTGCCCGCCCTGCACCTGGTTACGGAATGGAATAACGTGGGCTCCGATGCTTACGCGGCTGGCTTACTGGACTTAGTTGTATTGGGCGAAACGTGGGAGCCCGCGGCTCGGTTCTTGGTTGCCGTCGTTCAACAGACTTGGTTGGAATACTTGCAACGCGTGGCGTATGCGCAGCACCCTGCTCTCATGCAATTTGAGCGGGCCAGCCACGAGGCCACCGCGACGCGCTTTCGGCAGGCAGATAAGGACAGCTTGCTCTTCAATCGCATTCGGGCCATGCGACGGCATCACGAGCAGCTTCCTACTCGGGCGGGGGGAGGACAATTGTCACTCTTAAAAAACGAATTTGCCAAAAAAGCCAGGCATATACCCTTGCGGAAGCTTATGGGACAGGCTGGCCATGCAGTGCAAGCCATCAAGCCAGTGTTCATGATGTCGCCGCTCTCGGTGGCGAACTTCCTACCACCTAGTTCGGTGGAGTTCGACCTAGTAATTTTCGATGAAGCGAGCCAAGTAAAGCCCGTGGATGCGCTAGGCGCAGTTGCCCGGGGCAAGCAATTAATTGTCGTAGGCGATTCCAAGCAGCTGCCACCCACTTCTTTCTTCGACTCGTTGACCGGCGCAAACGACACCGATGAGGAGAATGTGACAGCTGACATTCAAAGCATTTTGGAGCTTTGTAAGGCTCGGCAAATGCCTGAGCGCATGCTGCGCTGGCATTACCGCAGTTTGCACCAATCCTTAATTGCTGCCTCTAACCACCTGTTTTACGAGGATAAGCTGGTTATTTTCCCCAGTCCGGGTGGGAAGGGCCAACTTGGCTTGGTATATCGTCACCTACCTGGAACCCACTACGAGCGCGGCACTACGCGTACTAATCCGCAGGAAGCTGCGGCCGTAGCTGAGGCCGTACTACACCACGCCCGCACCATGCCCCAGCTTACGTTGGGAGTGGTCGCATTTAGCACCGCGCAGCGACAAGCGATTCAGGATGCTTTGGAAATCCGCCGCAAGCAGCATCCTGAAATTGAAGTATATTTCAACCAGCACCCGCACGAGCCCTTTTTTATCAAGAATCTGGAAAACGTGCAGGGGGACGAACGGGATGTAATATTTATCAGCATTGGTTACGGACGTACAAAAGAGGGCTACCTAGCCATGAGTTTTGGCCCGTTGAACGGCGAAGGGGGAGAACGGCGTCTTAATGTATTGATCACTCGGGCCAAGCAGCGGTGCGAAGTGTTTACGAACCTCACGGCTGATGACCTGGACTTAGGTCGTACCCAAGCTAAAGGGGTGGTTGCCTTGAAAACGTTTCTCAACTACGCCCAATTTGGTCGCCTCAACCAGAACGAGGAGACCGGCCGGGAGATGGATTCCCCTTTTGAAGAAGCAGTGTACCGCGCCCTTACGGCCCGTGGCTATACTGTTCGGCCGCAAATTGGTTCGCAGGGATTTTACATTGACTTGGCGGTGGTGGACCCTGACCTACCAGGCCGCTACGTGCTGGGCATCGAATGTGATGGAGCCATGTACCATAGTGCCCGTTCCGCCCGTGACCGGGATCGACTGCGCCAACAGGTGCTCGAATCTGTTGGCTGGCGCCTGCACCGTATTTGGAGCACCGATTGGTTCCGCGATCCACTAGGGGAGATCGAACGTGCCGTACAGGCCATCGAGAACGCCCAACGACTTGCGGCCCACGACGAGCCAGTTAAGGCCAAGGAAATCTTGATTCCCGCAGATTTTGCTCTTATGGATTTGGAGCGAGAGGAGCCGATTCCAGTGGAGTCAACTGCAACCGTGCCTGCCTATACGATAGCGGAACTTCCTTCTAACATACGACAGCAGGAGCTTCATTTGTACTCACTATCTCATTTAGCAAAGTGGGTAGCCGACGTCGTGGCAGTAGAGAGCCCCGTGCATATTGACGAAGTAACCCGCCGGCTCGCATCGGCTGCTGGGGCATCACAGGTCGGTTCGCGCATTCGAGCTAGCGTTGCCGAGGCAGTCCAGCACGCTGTAAGGATGAGTACTGTGCGACTACAGAACTATTTCCTGTGGTCTGCGACAATGGAACCAGCTACTGTTTTGTTGCGTGATCGAAGCAGTTTGCCTACTGTCTCACGTAAGCTGGCCTTTGTTGCTGCCGAAGAAATTGCGCTCGCAGTGCTGACAGTGGTGCGGCAAAGCTTCGCCATTAATTCCGGAGAGGTCGTATTGCCTGCCGCCCGACTTTTAGGATTCGCCCGCATAGGAGATGAGCAACGACAGCAGTTCGAAAACATTACGAAAAGTTTGGTCGCTAATCGCCAGCTTACTGAGATCAATGGTGTTCTTAAAGTGCAGGAGTAGTAATAATTCAGTCCCTTTACATCAAGAATTCAAAGCCACCAGCACTGAATTGGCAAATTAATTTGGTGGCAACTTTCTATCTTTTAGCGTCTTTAATCCAATACTAAATTTCCTGCTGCCTTACTGCGCGGGAATTGTTGATTTCGAACCTATGGGTCTTTTTTCTATTTTTTCTAACAAGGCTGTTAATAGCGGTGGTTACACGTCCAAAACTTATAAGCTGAAAAATATGAAGCTTATTATTAAAGCGGAAAACGTGGACGCGCCCGGAACGAAGGTTTATATTCAGCTATTCACTCGCCCAATCCCGCTGTATGGTGGCACCGTGGAGGCTACCTCACGCCAGATGGCGGACACCACCGAGTTTTTTGCAGACGTGGAAGGGCTGATAAGTTTTATGCATAAGTCGCCCGAACTCGGGAAGCAATCTAGCTACGACGCGCTGAAAAATTCCTGCACTAAGCACATTCAGCAGTATGGCCGCCTTATCGACACTGATTTAGATATGTACCTCTATTGCCTCATGCACATTGTGAATGCAGTGGATGTGGCGTGCATCGGCAAGAACTTCGATGTAAACAAAGGGGCCGCGCTTTTTCAGGAGATGAAGGAAGCCATGTACGAGACGTTTCCTCGCTACATCTTTGTTAACCGCTACAACCCGCTTTCCCCAAACCCTTTTGATAAATATGAATTGGTTCCACTTTCCGAACTGCGCTAAATATCCACACTTATGTCAACTAATCGTACCGCCGCTATTGGCCTCTGCAATGCTGGTATAGCCCAAAAGCGGGCGGGCAGCTATCAGGAGGCGCTTAACTACTACACCCAGGCCGAAAAGCTAGACCGGGGTTTTGCTCAAATCTACATGAACAAGGGCAAACTGCTCCTGGGCTGCGGCTACTACGCCCATGCTTTCTCCAACCTGATGACTTATGGCCACCTACAAATGGTGGATAAAAATTACAATAACCCTAGTGCAAAGCAGGCGGTAGAGGGCAGCAGCATTCCGGCTACGTATGCGCCCGGCTCAAGCAATGCGCAGGTAATGGCTTATTTGGCCATTCAAGGCTCTTTGAAATCAGACGATGGCCAGAAATACTTCTGGCAGACCTACGGGGAAATAAATCTGACCCGTTTTGCTGGAGCCTGCATCTGGGCGCAGCAGCCGGAGAAGGCTGCTCTGTTTGCTGAGCAAATTGAGATTGTCAAAAATATGGTAATGGGCTACGGCGGCAACATTGATGATGAATCCAACGCAGATATGCAAACGACAGGCTTTATTTACCTGACGCGGAACTACATAAAAGCAAAGGCAGGAAACTTCGGCGCCGAATCGTATGACATTTCACCGGAGAAGATACCAGGCTTATATCTTGTAGATAATAATGGTTCATAAGGTGGTCTAATTAGGCCGCGTAGAGTTGGGACGTAATTGGGAATTGAGTTTCGAAGTGAATAGGGCGAGGTAGCCGAGGACGTAATGCCGTCGCTCGGTATTGTAATAGGCGATGTAGTGGCTGATTTCCAGCCGTGCTTCACTCAAGTTGCGGAAACTGCCGCCGTCGAGCAACTCGGTTTTTAATCGGCTCCAAAATGATTCGACGTGGACGTTGCCGTAGCAGTTGCCGCGCCGGCTCATACTCTGCAGGGGTACTTCTTCCTAAAGGGCGGATTTACACGCTAAGTATTTAACCTATTGATTTTCAATGCCATGCAAGCTATGCTTGTTTGTGCTATCAGAAAGGAAATCCTTTTTGATCGGCTTGGCAGACCCTCTCAATTGCTTAGAATCGCCCTTTTTAAGCCAGTTTTCGAGCTACCCTTTTTGATAAAGCGCTGTCGGAGGGCTTAGCGTGTAAAACCGCCCTTTTGGAACAAGCCCCCCCTGCACAGCCAGTACGCGGCCACCAACTCCTGAAAGTTAGTGGCCGCGTACTGGCTACCCTGATCGCGACTCTGAATCATGGCTGTTTCCCAAAACCCCAGTGACTTATAACTGCTGAAGAAACTGAAGCTCGCTGAGCGGCGGGTGTGAATGATCAAAACAATGAATAATCCCGGCAAAGCCCGTAGAAAAAGGCGAGTTGTCCAACATGTTATGGAGGACGGCTCTTACGAGATTATTAAGAAGCACTTGCCTAAGGAATGGGTGATCCGCCACTTCAATCAGCCGGATTACGGCATAGACTTAGTCATTGAGCTATTTGACAAGGTAGACGAGCGGGTGTCGGAAACACTAGGTGAGTTTATCTACGTCCAAGTAAAATCAGTTACTGAACTGGAGGAGAGGCCGGAAAGAATCTATCCTTCTGGCAATGTCGCCAAAGGCTCTTGGCAGGAGAATAAAACGGAATATGTCGAAGTTCCTGTAGTCAAGTATCCTTTTGACACTGACTCTATCTATACTATCCAGACCTGGGGAGCGAGTATTGCTGTTCTGTTGATTGTAGTCAACGTCAGAACAGAGGATGCCTACTTTGTCTGCTTGAACGACTATATCGACAAAGTACTTTTACCGAAGCTGCCCACCTATGAGGAACAGGGCTCGGTAACAATCAGCATACCTGCCTACAATAATTTGAAGGACAAAGAGGTCACAGGAGCAGCTTTCGGGTTGTATGGCAAGCGTGCAAAGCTGCTGGCAGCCTTTTCTAAATTCTTCTACCAGAAAAATGAAATTGGTTACATGTTCCAGTTCAAAACATGGCCTGTCGTTACCTACAGAGAGAAATTGGAAATAGAGAATGCAGACGGAGACGGTGTAACAATGAGCGGCAAGGCCATAAATGACACCTTGCTATTATTCATCGAACAGATAGAGCACTTAGACATCTGGGAGTATAGGGGATGGGCACCTTTGGCTGATTGCAAAGCAGAGCTACTTTCTCTAAAACGCCACCTGCTACACCCTGAACCTGACGAAACACCGGAATTCATACTCAACCAAATACTGCTCATTTGGCATCGTCTGACCAACTTGGCGACTATGTATGAAGAAATATGCCGCGAATGGTTCCTACCCAAAATGCTGGCGCTGTACTCATACCCAAAACCAGTTGTAATAATTAAAACGTCATCCTGATTGTTATAAGATGGTCTACAGCGGTCTTGTGAACACTGCGTCCTGTGCTGCTGTAATTCCGTGTAAGCGTAGTTAAAACCTGGCTCCATTCATCTCGCACACGCGTCGCGGCAGCTTGCCAGGAACTCGGCACTTTAACGTGAGCATGAGGTTTGTCAAGTCGTTGTTGCGTCAGCAGACCGACATCAGTTCGTTGGTTCCTAAGCCGTTGCACAACAGGTGCCTGCGTTACCTCAGTGCTGCAAGGCTCAGGCCCGCAGCTACGAAGCGCTCCTACGAGAGGCCGTTAAATGGATCATCAGCCAAGTCGCGCAACTGGCTTGACCACTGTGTCTACCACATCCAACCGGCCAAGTGGGAGGACATGGCGTTTGCAAAGCTGCTTCAGTAAACAATTAATAACAGAAGAAATATTGTCACTTATAACTTTTTATCAAGTTCAGATACTCAATAATATACTGTTCATTAATTCTTAACAGCATTCATTTCCTCGGCTTCTGCAGCGGCTGAGTCCTTAATAAGTTGCATCACGTCTACAATCGGCAGGGTAAAACCTTCCAATGGCGTACCTGCTACCCGCGTCCAGAGCATACCACGTGCAGTCGAATACGCAATACTGATGAGCAGCGTAGCCAATTGCATGTCTGGAATAGGGCGAGGATGCTGATCGATCATTTGCAATAGATCAGTTAGGTTCTCCACCTCAAACACGATATCCACGGTGAAGTTGCCACCTACACCCACGGGCTCGGCAGGGTTACCGGCGACAGCTTCGCACGTTACATCTAACGACACGGCAATGTGTGTCGGCGTATTAGCCAACCCGATATGCACGCGCTGACTAAAGTTGATAGCGGCAGTCTCATCCTGCGCCATAAGGGCGCTAATACTTTGCCGGCCTTTTACCACAAATTCTGGAATGGAGCCCCCTACTATCTTTATTTTTTGAATATCAATCGGCGTAGCCATTCGTTAGGCTGCTTTCATCGGTTTCATTTGGCCAGCAGTTACACTGTCCATTACGGGCAAAGGCAACGGCTGTGTTACAACCGGGAGAACCGTGTATTTGGCATTATTGCTAACAGGCACCATTACTGCCGATATAGGCATCCGCTTAGGTTTATGCCCAAAATAGCCCTCCTGCTTGCGTGGAGTTACCAACAAGTCTGCCTTCAAAGCAGCCTCTAACTTTGCTACGCTTTCCAGCGTCAGATTATGCGTTCCGCTCAGCCACTTGCTCACCTCCGCATCTGACTTGCCCAGCAAACGCGCTAAGTCCCGACGCGACATGTCTCGGTCGTGCAAGATGGCTTCGATTTGCTCTGATAAGTCAAATACTTTCGAGGCAAATACTTTGGAGAACAGGGGCACTTTTGCCCGCAAACGGTCAAAAGCAGAGCTGATGGTAGGCATGAATTAAGCAGAGAGGGGGAAGTGGTAGGAAGCTAACGGATAAATAATTCTGGAGGGTCAAGTAGAAGTTCACCATCATCTGACGCTACTTCCCAATCCCGCCGACACTGATCTAATGCCAAAGCCGCCTGCTGGGCGAACTGAAAGTGGCGAGCAACATTGGGGCAATTTTGCGCTTGATCAGTTGTCTTGACATCGCCATTAAATAAAACCAAAGTTCGGTTGCCAGCCGCGTAGCAATACAGGCGAAGTGAAGTCTGGTCAACTCCTATTTCTCGCATGTATCTGGAAGTAGGTGGCAGGGCTTGGGCTCTAGCTTCTTGACGTAGCAAATCTGTTTTGAACAACGAGTAGCCCCGTTCATCTATTTGCTCTAGAGCCGCTAGAAAACGGTCAAGTTGTCCAGCTACTACCTCGTCGGTAGCCGCCCGAGCTTCCATCCTTTCAAAAAAGTCAGCCGCTTCCGAAAGCTCAGCGTCTTCTTTGCGTAGCGTGTACAAGCGTAAGCCGTTTTCATAATGGCCAAATTGCTCAAGGTGATATATCGTAGACCCAGGCACTGTAAAACGTTGCGAAAGTAGGGAAAGTTTAACTTATAAGTTAAAAAACTTTCTAAGTGTCTGGCATAAAGCTTTGTACGGGACGGACCTTATGCCAGAGCAAGTGCGTTTTGATTAATAGCGTCTACTACTGCAAACAGCTGACGGATCTGCGCATCTTCTCGAAACACGCCTGTTACGCCTTGGTCGTGGTGTTCCGTGAAAGGCTGCTCAAACAGCCGGGCCCGGTCTACGGTACCATTGTGAGCTAGGTAATCAATAAGGCTATTCACGAACGTAATCTGGTCAGGTTGCAGAGGGGTAGTCCCTAGGAAGTCAGCAAATGCTTCTTTAGCCGCGTTAATCTCTAACCCCAATATGCCCCGCACGAATACTCCCAGTGGCGCAGGCTGGCCTAGTTCCTGGTGCAGGTCCTGAACTGTGCCACGCTCCTGCCCATCAAACACGAGCCGCTCCAGCTCCTGCAACTCAGCGGCTGTTATGGGCTGGTTGGTACGCAAGCGGTTGATGGTCACGTGATGTTGATTCTCGCGGATGTAGCGTGCCACCCGCTGATGGTAGCTTGCCAGCTGTGAACTACCCCACTGCTGAATATCTTTCTCGGCCACTTGGTCACTCTGCAGCTCGTCGCGAAAGTAGGTGTACACCACCGGCTGCTGGTCTCGATCCAGAAACTTCACCAACTCCCGCAGACGCCGGCGTAGCTCTTCCAAGTCGGGTAGGGTAGCCTGCTGCCAGTATGCGGGTTGCTGCACTGCGGAAAGCAATTCCCGTTGCTCGTACACGGCCGGAACCGTCAACTTTTGGCTCAGCATGCGGCCCAAGTTGCTCACCCGCTCTACCATCTCCTGCTGTCGGGCGCTACGTTGAACCACGGCTAGCATTAGGTTCAGTGCCAGCAAGTCGAAGCGCCGAGCTAACTCGTCGTTGCCCTCCACCGGCGCCAGCGGGGCTAAATGAGTTTCCACATCCTGCACGTCCACGCGGGTTAAGGCGTCCCAACGGGTCCGGGTGCTGCCGAACTCTTCCACGTAGCGCAGCTTGGCGCGCACCGCAAACGTACCTTGATCCAAGCCGGCTACCTGCCCGTGCAGAGTGTCGAGCAGTTGGGTACGCAGCTGCTGGTGAGCGGCGTCAACCAAGTAAGCGGGCTGGCGCAGCACTTCGGCCACTGTCAGCCGGCGCGTAAACACCTGCTGGCTTAGCGCCACTTGCGCGCTGTTCACCAAGCCTGCCGGACGAGCCTCGAAAAACTCGAAGTTTTCGCAGAAGTCGAAAATGACAAAGTACTGCTTGTCCTGACCAGGGCCAAATAGGTCCGGTCGCAAACGTGTGCCGCGGCCCACCATCTGCCAGAACTTGGCACTCGAGCGCACGGGCTTGAAGAACACCAGGTTCACTACATCGGGAATGTCAATGCCAGTATCCAGCATATCCACCGATACGGCCAACTGAGGCCGCAGGCTGGGGTTTTCAAACTTCTCGATCAAATCCTGCGCGTAATCGTCGTAGTTGTCGATGATGCGCAGAAAGTCGCTGCCCAGCTGCGGAAACAATTTTTGAAACCGCTCCTCGATATAAAGCGCGTGGCGGTGGCTACGAGCAAACAAGATGGTCTTGCCCAGCTTATCACCGCCTTCCACCTTGATGCCATGGGCCATGACGTAGCGTAGTACCTCATCGACGGTGTGCTGATTGAATAGCCAGGAGTTCAACGCCGATGCTTCGATTTCTTCGGGTAGCTCACCGGTGGCCTCGTCCCTGAATTCAGCTTCGTATTCCTCCTTTTCCTGCTCGTTCAATTCGTTGTACTTGATGCCCTGACGCTGAAATTTGAGCGGGACCGACAGGGCCCGCGGCGGCACCAAGTAGCCATCTTTCACCGCCTGGTCCAGCTCATAAGCGGCCGTAGGCTGGTGGTCTTCCAGGCCAAACAGCTCGTACGTGTTCCGGTCAATCTGCGCTAACGGCGTAGCCGTGAGACCCACCAGCAGGGCGTCGAAGTACTCGAAAATTGCCTGGTACTTCTGGTACACCGAGCGGTGGGCCTCGTCCACGATGATGAGGTCGAAGTAGCCTGGTCCATACACCCGGGACCCGTCAAAGCCACTTTCTCCGTCGATGCGGTTCATCATGGTGGGGTAGCTCGAAAACACCATGCGAGCTTTGTTTTCGTCCCGTTCCCGCGTCAGGTTCACAGCCGACAGGTTTGGCAGGTGCTCGGCAAAGGCGTTTTTGGCTTGCTTCACCAAGGCGTTGCGGTCAGCCAGAAACAGCACCCGCGTTACCCAGCCGAACCGCATCAGCACGTCTACCAACGCGGCAGCCGTACGGGTCTTGCCCGCTCCGGTGGCCATTACCAACAGCGCCCCCCGCTGCTTGTCGCGCTGAAAGCGTACAGCCACCCGCCGAATAGCTTCTTCCTGGTAGTAGCGGCCCGCAATGGCCTTGTTGACCGCTGCCGTCAGTAAATCGCGCCGCCCGGTGCGACGCAGTACCAGCCGGCGCAATTCGTCTTTGGTTAGGAAGCCCGCTACCCGGCGCGGCGGGTACTGCGTAGCCGCGTCGTCGTCAAGCAAGTAAGTTTCAAAGCCATTGGTGTAGAACACCACCGGCCGCCGGCCAAATTGCGCTTGCAGGCAGTCGGCGTAAAGCGTAGCCTGGTGACGGCCTTCGCGAGCATCTCGCAGGGTTTTCTTGGCTTCCACCACGGCCAGGGGCAGACCGTCGTCGTCCCAGAGTACGTAGTCCACGTAGCCCTTGCCGCTGGTATTGGTGCTCAGGGGCATACTCGTCACCTCGAACTCACACACGCGGGGCGCGGATACGTCCCAGCCTGCTTCGCGCAAAAGCAGGTCGATGTAGCGGCGGCGCGTTTCGGCTTCCGAAATGGCCACGGGCAATGGCAACGGGTGGGCTTGGTTCTGAGCTTTTACCTGCTGCATAGCTGTCAGGCGGGCTTCCAGCTCAGCCAAGCGGGCAGCGTTGGCCTTCAGCTCGTCGTCTTTGCGGGCCAGCTCTTCCTGTTGGTCCATGTAGGCCGCTTCCCTTCGCTTAGCTTCAACTTGGGAGGTATCGGCAGTTGCGCCCGCTGCGGCGGGCAGCAGGTGCTCATCAAACAAGGCTAGCGCGGGCCGCTCCGAGCTGTAGCTGGCTGCCACAAACTGCATAAAGCCGTGCAGGTGGCGCAGGGCGTCGAAGGCTTCGGGCCCACTCGGGGCCACCCGGTGATGGGCGGCTTGGTTGCCCAGCTTGCGCACGTAGTTGGCACCCTGGAAGCGGGCTTGCCCCAGCAGGTTCCGGAAGTCGGCCTCGTGCAGCAGCGTGGCCAGGTTATCCTGGTCAGGCACGCGCAGGCTATTATCGTTATCATACACCCACCGGATGGCGTTTTCCAACGCAATGCGGCTGCTTAAGGCCGCCAGGCGCGGGGCGCTCCACACGTGCAGCTCGGCCTCACGGGCTTGCTCGTACAGTTCCGGCCAGGTGGTTTCTAGGAAAGCGAAGTTGGATAAAGATGGGGCCATATGCGGCGGCGGATGAGCTTAAATATAGTTGTATTGTGCATTATGATGAAGCTGTAGCCAGTAAGCAAAGCAAGTATTAATCTGCTAATTCCGTACAGGTCCCGCGCTAACTCTTGGGCCTCTCCAATGCCCAGCTGCTCACACAGCGCGTACAAGCCTTTTCCGTGATCGTAGGTGTTTTTAAGCACGGCCACGACGCTTAGTAGCGGCCGATCAGCATGGTACTCATAGGCGCTGATGTCGCCCATAACACCCGCCAGTATGTTGCGGTGGTGCGCCAAGCTCATATCCAGCCCGAGTTGGCAAGTATAGTATCAGCCAGTGCTTGGTACGAGATGATTTGATCAGCCTCAGCTTTTGTAATCAGATACTCTCGTAAGTCCCGGTTCATGGTTGTCTAACGGTAGTCAGTACCGTTCACCAAAGCTTGCAGCGCAGCTGTAGCCGACTGCAAAAAGCAAGCTACCGGCTCCCACCGCTCCGTGCTGGTGTCCAGCCGCTGCAGCTCCGCGTACGGCAGAAGCAGTGTTATTTGAAAGCCCAGCGCTACCGCTGCGTAGTTCCGATCAGTGTCCACGAAGTTTTCCGTCCAGGCCGGCAGGTGTGCGCGCCACTTGCCATCGGTGTCGCGGTCCAGCCAGCTTTCCAGCTCGGGCCACTGTGCCCGCCACCGCTGGCCGGAATACGTGTCAAAGGCCGCCCAACTTTGAAAGTTGCGTGCGTAGGGCTCCAGCTCACCTTCCAGCAGGATTTCGAAGATGTAGCGGTTAAAGTGCGAGAACTTGATGTACTGCTGTATGGCTACCGGGTATTCCTGGCCCTGTACCTGCAGCGTCGTCCGCTGGGTCCAATCCAGCGGCCGGCCGTACACCGACCAGCCTTGCTGCTTGGTGTTGCCTGGCCACACGTTCACGCTGATGCAGGGAGTCCCGTCGTGCAGCTCAGGGTAGGTGATGACTTCGCTGGCCCAGGTTTCGTCCAGCGGCATAGCTACCCGGTCGTTAAACGACTTCAGCCGGTCGCCGAAAGCTTTGCCTTGAATGTAGTGCAGCCGCTTGTACAACGCCGGGGCATTGATGCCGTCGGAGTGCGCAAACGGGATAAACCGGAATGGTAGCACCTCATCCCAATGCGGAAAGTGATACTGCACGAACTGCACCAAGTCAGTAGTGTACGGGCTGGCCTGACCGGTAAGCTGGCGTAGGTTTTGGATGTTGGTAGCCAGCCGCACCACCTTGGCCCAGCTCAGCGCCACTGGCTTCACGGCCGCCGGCTGCTCACCCGACTGGCTTTCCAGGTAAGCTTCCACTTGCCCTTTCAGCTGTCCCAGGCAGTTTTCGTTAGTGCGTTTCACTTCCACCAGCACCAGCACATCCTTGTAGCGGATGGTCAGGTCAGTAACGGGGGTATCGTTCCGCCAAGCGGCCACCTCCGGGTAGGTAGCCGCATCCAGCTCAACACCTGTCAAGGCTACTGCGTAGAGCGTGGCACAAGCGCCCAGGTCCTGCACCCGCTGCTGTACATCTACCCTGAGCCGGTCTTCTGCGTAGGTCAGGTGCAGGTGCCCGCGCAGCTCGGCTTCCCCCACAATGGAGCCAAGCAGCGCGTACAGAAACAGTGCATCGTGTTGCAGGCACAGCGCCAGCGCACGAGTTAGATTGTTTTCCAGCACTTGCTGGTCTTCACTGGCGGCATAGTGCCGGAATAGATTCAGGTGTGGATTCTGCCCAATCATCGGATAGCATAGCTGTTACCTATGGCCTACAATTCCAACACTAGCTGTCCTCCCCGCTTGGGTGCCTCGGCTTCTACTGGTAGCGTCAGCTGCCCGCGAAACGCCTGCTGCAACAAGCTGTTGAACAAGGCTTCGGAGTGCTGCTGAAGCTCTTGGGTTACGGAGTATTGGGCTTCCAAAAGCTTGATTGTATCTGCAAACTTTCGTTGCAATTTTAGGGGAGGGAGAGGAATTTCTATTTTTCTTAAGTCACCAAGGTTAATTCCCTTCACCGCCACGCCTTTAGTGTAACGCTGCATAATCCTTTGCATCTCAATATGTTCAAGGCAACGATGAACATACTCTGGGTTAGATAATTCAGCATTAATAGATAGTCTGGCTGTATCTTGAGTGATGTTGGCGCCATTTAATTCTGGAGGAGTTATTGCTAACCTGCCTACATGGCCTCTTATGGAGATCAGTAGGTCACCCGGGATTAGTAAGGACCTTTTGTAGCTGTCAGATATTTCTTTGGTTGTCCGCTTAACCTTATTGTGCAATACGCGGCCACCTTTGATATCAACCACTCTCACATATGGCACACCGCCTTCTATGTCCTCACTTCCTGGCATAAGAATACCATAAGTAACGGGTCGTTCTGGGTGAATAAAATCTGCCAGCTTCACCTTATTCCAACCCTTCTCATTCCGCACCGGGTCGCCGAACATATCTACGAACATGGCCTGTACCAACTGCTCGTACTGCGCAAGCAACTGCTGGTCCTGCTGCCGCAGCCGGTCGGCCGCGTCCAGCACCCGCGCAATGTGACGCTGCTCAGCTATGGGAGGAAGGGGAATCTGCACATCAGCTAAATAGGAAGCTAGTTTCAGATTTATAATTCCAGTGGTCTTATTCTGAAAGGCAAGCGTTACTTTGTTAATGTGCAATCCATAAAGCATATGCAAGGCATACTTAGGATGTACACTCGCTTTGGGGCGCAATATAGAAGTGAAGTTGTTACACAGATACGTGCCCTCTTCAATGTCGAAATAGACCACCCTCCCAACTGGCTGAGTTGGACTGCCACCCGATTTCTCGATAATTATATCACCGGGCCTAAGTTGCTTTTGTAGTACTTTCTTGCGCTCAATATCACGCCTGACAACATTCGATAGATTGAGCCTTCCTTCGTTAGTGAAGTTAGTAGTGCGTAGGATGTTGACCGCCTGTTCAGTTGGCTCTACACCCCATTCACCTGAAATGGGCTTTTCGAAAATGTCAGCTAGAGTTACCTTCTTCATCCCAACAATCCTTCAAGTTGCTGTAAAGTCTGTTGCCGCTCGGCATCAAGGGTGCGGATTGCGGCTAGGATGGTGTGCGGGGCGGCGTACTCCACCTCCGCGTGCACAGTTTCCTTGTAGCGGTTGATGCTTAAGTCATAGCCTTGAGCGCGGATATCGGCTACCGGCACCACAAAACTTTGCTCCGTACGGACGCGCTGCTGCTCGCCGGCATCATGGCGCAGGTGCCAGCGGGCTATGATGTCGGGAATGTCGTTGGTGAAGGGCTTGGCGGGGTCCAGCGGTGTGCGCTTATCGTCTAGGGAATAGCCGTCGGCGCGCATGTCGTAGAACCACACTTGGTCGGTGCCGCCCGAGTTGGTTTTGGCAAACAGCAGCACGGCCGTACTCACCCCCGCGTAGGGCTTAAATACCCCACTGGGCATGGATACCACGCCTTCCAGCTTCTGCCCGTCTATCAGCGCCTTGCGCACGGCTACGTGGGCCTTGCTGCTGCCAAATAACACTCCGTCGGGCACAATCACCGCGGCCCGGCCGCCAGTCTTCAAAGCTCGCAGAATGAGGGCCAGAAACAGCAGCTCCGTTTTCTTGGTATCCACCACCCGCGTCAGGCTCTTCTCCACGGTGTCTTTGTCCAAGGAGCCCTTAAACGGCGGGTTGGCCAGCACCAGCGTGTAAGCCTCCCGGATGCCCGCGTTGGCTTCGCTCAGCGCGTCGCGGTAGTGCAGCTGCGGGTTCTCAATGCCGTGCAGCAGCAGGTTCATGGCCCCGATGCGAATCATCGTCGCGTCGAACTCAATGCCGTTGAAGGCCTGGGTCTGAAAGTGCTCGGCCGTGGCCCGGTCATTCAGCACTTCCAGGTAATGTTCCCGCACGTACTCGCCGGCACTCACCAGAAAGCCCGCGCTGCCCGCCGAAGGGTCGCAGATAATGTCCTGGGGCGTGGGCCGGGTCATGTCCACCATCATCCGGATGATGTGGCGCGGCGTACGGAACTGCCCGTTAGTGCCGGCTGTGGCCACCTTGCTCAGCAGGTACTCGTACAGGTCGCCCTTGGTGTCCCGGTCGCTCATGTCGATGGCCGAGAGCATGGTCACCACCCGCTCCAGCAGGTTGGGCGTGGGTATCATAAAGGTGGCGTCCTTCATGCGCTCGGCAAAAGCGCCCACCTGCCCGCCGGCCTCTTTCATAAAAGGAAACACTTCCTGCCCCACCACCCGGTACATAGCCTCGGCGTCGGTTTCCTTGAAGCGGCTCCAGCGCAGATGCTGCTGGTCGTCGCCGAAAATCGGGTTTTGGATAGGCCTGCCCGTCCAGTGAGCCTGGCTTTCGCGGGCCGTGTGCAGCTCATCGAGCCGCCGAATAAATAATAGGAATGTAATCTGCTCGATGACGGTGAGCGGGTTGGCAATGCCTCCGGTCCAGAAGGCTTCCCACACCCGGTCCACCTTGCTGCGAAGGTCGCCGGTAATCATAGAAGGAACACAAGAAGGAAAAAGTAGCCCCGCTTCGAGAGCAGGGCATTAAAGGTAGGACGGGCTTCTATAGTAACAAAATCTTACAAAGGCAATGTGCTGGCCTGTGTCTTAGTGCTTCAATGCCGCTCGAGCACTTACCACCTCGTCTAGCTGCAGCTCTTGCCCCAACTCATCCTGCCACTGGTCTAGTCCCGGCAGATAAGAGAAAATATGTCGCGTTGGCTTATCCAATGCCCGCGTAACCACGCACAGCCGATAATGCGCTGGGTCAGCTTTCATCTGCCGGTATTCATTCGGCGTCAGGTCCACCACCACGTCTCGCCCCGACAGTCCTTTCACCTCCAGTTTCAACAGCAAGTTGCCCGACCTGGCTTCCAGGTCCCAGCCTACGTTGTCTTTTTCTACGGAGTCTACTGTATAGCCATAGTCGGAGTAGTATTTGCTCACCACCTCCACAGCTTTTCGCTCGACAGCCTGCCGTTTAAGTACATCGGGCTGGCGGCGTCCGTGGGCACGCTTTATCGGTAGCGGTGGTCGCCCAGTGGCTTGGTAATGCTGAATATAATCGCGCACCTCCTGTTCAAAAGCAGGATTCTTATCGGCATACCAAACATTGCTCTGACCCATATTGCCCTTGCCACGTGGCACTGCAAGCGTGCGGGCATCGGGTAGGAGCAGCACCGCGTTCTGCGACTTTGCCGTAGCGTGGTAGCCATGCTTTCTACCCTGCCAGTTCCATTGGCTTGTTCGCGTAACATTCACTTTGTGGTAAGCAGCATACACCGTTGCCGATTTGTACCAGCCAACTACAAAGGTGCCCCGCGTGACCGGGTGCGTCGCTGTCCAAACCACCAGCACATTGCTTATAGATGAGACTGATAAGCCAGCTCCTAGTCGATTAATGTGGATATTTCCACCGCGGGGCGGTTGCACGTAGCCGTAAAGCATACCTCGGTGCGGTTTGAAATTGAACATTTCCCCACCGGTTTTATGCACCTGCACATACTTACCCCCGCCCTGTATGCTGTCGTTGTTTGGGCCCGCGTAACGGTTCATCCAACCGGTGTTGAAAAAGATGATGGGTTGCATACCGTTACGCTACCCCTAATGCCTCCTTAAATGCGGCCATGATGCGCACCAGCTTTGGAGTGGGTGCGTCCTCTTCCTGGTCCCGCTGCTTTAGGTAGCGGGTGTACAGATTTCGCAGTTCCTTCTTGAAGCCATCTAGCGCTGCCACGGCGTTGGGGCCCAGCGTTACAATGTCTAGCGGCTCGTAACGTGCTTCGTACAAACTGCCAGTTTTAGCCAGCACTATTTCCAAAGGAGAGCCGAACTGTATTTCTTGTCCCTCCGCCGAGGTGAAGCCTTCCACAGCGGCTTCGGTTTGTTCGCTGCTGCTCATTGTCACCAATGACTTGCGCAGCTCCCGCACCGACAAATTTCGTAGGCCTTTGTTTTTTTCTACTTCAAGCACAAGACTCAAAAACTCCGTGTCCGCTCGTTGTTCTTCCGATTCACGTGCCCGAGGCGGAGCTATGCTCCGGGCGTTTACTTGCGTTATGCGCGGCAGCACCCGATATCCGTTTTCTACCGCCTCGCGGGATTGCACCACATAGTCGGCATTGTTAGCGATGCTGATAATTGGCTGATAGATGGCCCGCATCTGTTCGGGCGTAGCATGTTCTAGGTTTGCAGGTCGGTTCCCAGAGGTGTAATCGAAATCTATTACATCCTGCTTGTACTCTTGCAGGGCCACGCGATACCAGTCGGAAATGCGACCGTCCACATTCACTTGGCCCATGAGTGGCATTATATCCACTGCCAGCGAGATTTCAAAACTGCCGTGATTAGCAAACACTGACCGCGGTTCCGTCACCTCGAGAATCTTCTGCAAATCCTTGTACAGTGTCTCCTCTAGAGCGTAAAGGGAGCGGAACATATGCTCAAACCGCACCTCTACATAACTCCGGAACGAGCGGGTCACTTTTTGCAGAAATGAGCCTATGTCGGCTGCTCCGATGGTGGTACCAAACCGCTTTTCTACCGGTTCTAGCCTAAACTCCACTGCTTTCTGCCGCAGCGCTTCCAGATGCCGTGTGAAGTCCCCATCCACCCGCATGGCGTCAAAATATGCCAAGTACCGTTCTGATAGCGGTAGGATGTGAAACGAGTCTTCTTCTGGCCTGTATTCTGGGTTTAGCTGTTCTCTGGGTACCAGCAATCCTTGCACAAACGCTCCTGTTGCATCAGTGTCTAGCACCAGCACGTTGGTGTTATATGGTTGCTGAGCCACGTCCAGCAAAGAGCGCAATCCAGTTGCATAATCATATAGGTGCACGATTGACGTTTCCAACACGAGCCAGCGATTGGATTGCTCGTCGTGATCAACCCAGTTAAATAGATAGTGCTTTCCAGCTGACGACTGATAATGCGTCAATAGCGGTCCTTCGTAATAAACTAAATCGTCTACCTTATGCAGCGTAGCAGCAAATTCCTGAGCGGCTAATCTGAATCCTAGTTGCGTTATCATCAGATTGCAGTTATTGCTACCACTTGAGCCACAAGGTTGGCCGCTTGGTATTCGTGAAAATTGAAATGAAGATGCGTATTGGGCTTGGTACCGAGCCCATCAATGGGGCGCAACTGCACAGCCGCAATATGCGTGTGCGTTTTGCGCTTGCGTAAGTAGGCCTTGAAGAATTTGCGGGCGTGGTCCTCTGTCTCAAACATCGACAGAGCCCATTGATTGCACAGATAGTTCTCTTCCGCTACCAGCGCTTGCCCTTCAATAGCCGCTCCAACCTGTATTCGTCGTGGTGGCCCGTTTGATTCAATGGGCACTGGTAGAAAGTCTTCCGCTACTGGCACGGACTGATGCACATAGCGGTACGCTACTCCATCACACGGTGCGGCATCGGCAGGGCATTTCACTGCCGTAAACTCGATAGCGGCTAGCTCACTCTCGTACTTAAGCATTGAAGGGCTAAGAAATGTATTAACACCCGTATACTGTATAGTCGCGATTATCGAGCCGACAACTATAGCGGGCTATGCCAGCCAAAAATAGAGCGTTTTAAGAATTTCTGAGTTTCTATTTGCCCATTTCAAGGTCAGAGCTTATGGACCTCTAATACGTACTTCAACTCAATTCGTCCATACGAGTTAAGCACCCAGTGTGGGCCGCTCTGGGGCCGTTATTGGACACGCCCGCTCGTTTATATAATGATAAGCGTCTTGGTTCAGATGCATCGGCTCTGTTCGAACGGTTTGAACCGTTCTTATCTGTCAACTACGTGCTCGCACAAGCGCTTCAGCTTCGTTTTGCTGCTATACTATCGCTCACGCTGTTGTAGCGGGTCGTTAACTGCTTACCAAGTTATTAGGCCTAGAAAGTAGGCCTATCAGGCGAGTACTAGAATTAATGGATTGATCCAAGAACCATATCAGAATCAAGCTAGAGGTGTTCGGAGCGCGCCTGCACTATGGCAGGGGCTCCCAGCCAGCGATCTACCATCTTCACCGCTGTTATAGGTAACCTTCAAAATAAGAGTAGGAGCGATCAACTAGGCTTATCAGGTTATGGAAAAGCCAAATATGCCTTGCTGCGGCCCGAAATCCATCTAACGCTGTTGTCCAATGCGTCTGGATGAATCAAAGCAAAACCAGAATTTAGCCTCTAGGCACTACTTGCAGGCAAGCGAACTCCTAAACGCAGGCGGCACTCCGGTTCTAGGAGCTACGGTACGACAAGAACCAACGCGTGGTTCAATGCCACGGCCAAGTAGACGGAAAAAGGATCAATGCGAGTCTAACCGACAGTTCATGGCTGCGACGCTGAAATCAAACTCAGAGGCGTAATAGCTCTTCTACTAAGAGGTCTTTCCGTGGAAACAACCCGCTCGTTAACTACGATGAATACCCCGCAACTTTTTCGCTAGGTTCTCACAGGCGGCTTGTAACTGCCGTGAGTACCTGCCGGTGGTCAGGAACGACTGTTCTTCCCAAATGATATTGTCGGCCGAAAGGCCTGTCACCCAGACTAAACCAATCAGTCGAGCCAAGGTAAGCGCGTAAGCGGTGGGATCGTGGCGTAGATGCGCGAAAGCCGCTTCCGGCGAGTGGAAGACCACTTCTTCTAGGCACCACGCAATATGAGAGGCGTCGGCGTGTTGTTGCTGGATCTGCCAGAACTCGGGAGATTCTCCTTGTAAATCGTCGGAAGAAGGAGAGAAAGCCATCGTGGGGTACAAAGAAAAACAATGATTGTATTGTCCTAGCCAAACGGTTTGAACCGTTACCGTTGCTCGACCAGGTGCTCGCGCAAACGTCTCAACTTCTTTTTACTTACCGTGTACGCACTATAACCACTGCCGAAGAACCCTTGTTGCGCAATGTCTTCGACGACTCCCTGCACCTGATCGTGCATCCAATAGAGGTCGTGCAAGCGCCGATGGCTGATATCCTCTGCGTGCGCTAAGCCCGGATGCTCCCGATACTCCTGTGCGGCGGCGTACAGTTTCCGCACAAAACGACCCGCGCTCCATCCTGTAAGCTGATGGCCTGCTTCTGTGAGGAACCGCTCTACCAGCGAGCAATAAAGCTGGTGGAATGCCTGCTCCTGTGCAGTGCGTTCGCGTTCGGCAGCCGTGAGCTGCTGATGGGTAGCCCTGGCCCTACTTCCCACCGCTTCATTCTCTTCTTCATCTTCCTCTGGCTCGTGGACAAGGGAAGCAGGCCACTCGTCGACGAGCGGCACAGCGTGGGAAAAGGGAGCAGGCGCATCCGCCTGACGTCGGAAGTAGCGGGACTTACAACTGCTGTTACAAAAAACTTTGTCGCGACGGCCCACAACGGGGGCGTCGCACTCAGGACAATATCGAGAGGAATCCATTGGGTGGATAGACAGCCGAACGGTTCGCAATCCGTTCCGGGTGAGGAAAAAGGTTTTAAGGACGCCGTAGTTGAATGTGGCAGATAGGATGGTGGCATTGTAGCCACCGACATTGGTAATGCTGCTAGCGTTCTGCGCTGGTCCCAGGCCTCACACAGTAAGCTAATCGATTGGTAATTGGTCTATTATTCTTGTGGAGCTTGTCCCTGCTGATGGAAATAGAGTAAGCTGCGCATAGCCATGACGACGCTATCAAAGTAGCCCAGCTTAGCGGCGCGCAAGGGCGATTCAATGCGATGCTCGGCATAAGCCTGCTGAGAGGCGTCGGTGTCTGCCAGCGAATAACTCACCAGCTTGCTCCACACCCGATTTATTTCTGTCAAGGATACCGTGTTTTCGCCATCCGTGGGGAAGAGCGCGACTAGTAGCTCGTAACAGTAGTTGAAGAACGTGTACGATTCGGTAAGTAATAGCTCACTCTGTTGTATGTAGCGTTGCTGAGTCGCCACTAGCTGGCGCAAATACTCAATTTCGATCCGCTCTGCCGTTCGCTGATCCTCGCCTCGATACGTTTCGATCGCTTCAGGGGTCATCTCAAATAGGTCGGCTAGCTTCGCTAGCTTCACCGCATCAATCTTGACGTGGCCTTTTTCTATGCGGTTGTAGTTAGCTTTAGTAGTGCTCAGATGCACACCTACTTGCTCCTGCGTAAGGCTTTTTGCTAGGCGAATAGCCCGTACTCTTTCATTCAGCTTCTCCATACAGTAAACATAACCACTTTATTTGTATTTGCGTATTTTTTTGTTAACTAATAAACAATAAATTACATTTGATAGTCTCTCGTTCTATTCTTCGCCGCACATAGAAAGCTAGGTGATGAGTTGTCACACGTTAATCGCTCCTTCCATCCCTTTTACATATTCATTCCTCACTTCCAGTTTATTCTCGTCGTATGGATTACTTCGAACTCATCAAGCGCTTCTGGCAACGGGATGCAATCGCTCCTTTAAGTGGAAATGCCACTCGTCTCTATTTTTTTCTAATGAACGTGTGCAACCAAAAACGCTGGCATAATCCATTCACAGTAGCCGATGCCTCATTATGCTCAACCCTAAACATGCCCAAAAACACCATGAAGCCTGCCCGCGCTACGCTGGTTGCCGCCGGCTTGATTACTTACCATGCCGGTGGAAATGGGCGGGGAAATAAGGCGGTATATACCTTACTAAATAGGGAGGTTGTCGCTCCTACAAAGAAGTCATCTATCGACCCCTTATCACAAACAAAGAGGCCGAATAATCAGTCAGATTTCGACCCATTCACTCCTCAGAAAGGGTCGGTAAAGGAGTCAGAATCCGACCCCTCCTTTTTAAAGAAAGAAAACAAAACAGATTCTCTCTTACAGAACAAAGAAGAAAGGTCAGCTGCGCCGGCATCAAGGATAGGGGCTGCTATCAGTTGGTTTCAGGGAGAAAAGAGCAGCACAAATGATCGTTCACACGCGTTGGCTTCGAACACCGGGGGGAACAGGGCGCGACAGCGAATTGCTTTTACAACATCCCCATATGCGACGGAGGAAGGCTTCACTGAGCTGGCGACGAAACTGGGATATGAGAACGCCTGCGTCCCCTACTATCTGAAGCAGATTACCGCCAAGACGGAAGGCATACCAGCGCGGGATTTGTTCGGCTGGCGCAACTACGTACAACACTACTTGAACTTTGATGCTTTGAGTTCCCAAGGTTTGATTACTCAGTTGCCCAGCCCGGAAGATCAACCGGAAGAAACGCCGGGCTTTGAGGAATTCTGGAATGCCTACGGTAAAAAGAGCGACCGACTTCTCTGTCTGCAGGAGTGGGCGCGACTCAGTGCCACCGAGCGAGCTGCAATCATGGCACACTTGCCAAAGTATGTGCAGGCCAGGCCGACTGTGCAGTACCGCAAAGACCCGAAAAACTATTTGCAAGGTCGTTGCTGGACCGATGAATCACTCCCGTCGCCTCCCCCAAATACATCAGGACTCCCTACCCCAGCGCGCACCAGTTTCTCACTGGCGGAGAAAGTAAATCCTAAAGTTGTACTCTGATGAATCCCCAGCCGTATACTCACGTCGCCCCCCATGACGATAATTTAGAGAAGGCCGTCCTCGGCGCAATGCTTCTTGAGGTAGCGGGTCTGCGCACAGGTTTAACGCTGTTGCGAAGCAACGAAGAGGTATTCTACCAGCCGGCGCATCGCCTGGTGTTCCGCGCCATTGAGCGCCTGTTCAATGCTGGCCAAGCGGTAGACTTGATCAGTATCAACCGGCAGCTCGACCATGATGGAACGTTAACCAGAGCCGGTGGGTCTGCGGAAGTAGCTGAACTTTCGGTGCGCGTCCACTCCGCGGCCCACTTGCCCACGCATTGCCTGCAACTGCTGGAACTTTACACTAAGCGTAAGGTAGCTGAAATAGGTCGTCAGCTAGTAGATCGGGCCTACGATCTGACACAAGATTCATTAGCGCTCCTAGGGCAGGCGCAGCAGAAGCTTAACTGCGTGCATGATGTGTTGCAAATTAGACGTCCTCAGACCGTAGGGGAGTTGTATCTGGAAAGCATCACGGCAATTGCTAATGCCACCCAGCAGCGGGGCGGTTTGACTGGGGTCCCATCCGGTCTCACGTCCCTCGATAAAGTTACTGGCGGCTTCCAACCATCTGATCTGATTATTATCGCGGCCCGGCCCGGGATGGGGAAGACCAGCTTAGCGCTCAGCATTGCGCGTCACGCGGCTGGCCAGGGTATTCCGGGTTTGTTTCTGACCCTAGAGATGGACAATGCTCAACTCATGCGTAAGCTTATTGCCACCGAAGCGGGCTATACCACCAGCCAGCTCCAACGTGGCCTGCTGGAGCATGGGCTAGCGGAAGTAGAATCGATTCAGCGGAAAACAACGGTGCTGACTTCCTTGCCTCTGTATCTGGATGATACTCCCTCTTTGAGCATCAGCGAAGCCCGCGCGAAAGCCTCCCGAATGAAGGCAGACCATCAGATTGGTTTTATCATCACCGACTACTTGCAGCTCATGCAGGACGAAAGCAAAAACCAACGGAGCCGCGAGCAGGAGATCAGCGCTATTTCGCGGGGGCTGAAAATGCTGGCCAAGGAGCTGAACATCCCCATCATTGCTCTCTCGCAGCTTAGTCGGGACGTAGAAAAGCGTGGGGGCGACAAGCGGCCTCAACTCAGTGACTTGCGCGAATCAGGAGCCATTGAGCAGGATGCCGACGTCATTATCTTTCCCTACCGTCCGGAATACTACGGCATTTTAGAGGATGCCCTAGGCGTCTCCACTAGGGATACTACCGAGCTTATTATTGCCAAGCACCGCAATGGAGGACTTGACAGTCCCGTGGTCAAGTCAGTCATGAGTCAAGGGCAGTATGGCGACTTGGATCTTGGGGTGGTCCAGTAAAAACGGACAGTGCGCTAAGATAAGTTGGTTTCGAAGTCCTGTTCGAATTGGTGTGGTGAGCGATAGCCCAGGGCGGAGTGCCGACGGTCGAGGTTGAAGTAGGTATCGAGGTAGTGGGCTACCTCCAATCGGGCTTCTTCGAGGGTGGCAAACGCGCCGCCATGGGGCAGCAATTCCGCTTTGAGCGTGCTCCAGCCCGCTTCGGCCTGGGCATTATCATAGGGGTTGCCTGGCCGGCTAAAGCTGGCCAGCGCCTGCGCTTGGGCGATGCGCGCACGGCAAGATGCACTGGTATACTGACTGCCGCGGTCGGCATGGATAATCAGGCCAGGAGCCGGCTGGCGGAGCGTCAGGGCCTGTTCGAGCGCGGTGAGTACCAGTTCCGTAGGCATCTGCTTGTCAAGTTGCCAGCCGACTACGCGCCGTGAGCAGGTATCCCGCCAGGTGGCCAGGTAGCACCAGCGCCCGCCGACCAGGGGCAGGTAGGTAATGTCGCCGACCCACACTTGATTAGGGGCAGTGGACGCGGGCTGGCCGAGCAACAGGTTTTCGGCCATGACAGCCGTTGGGTCAGCCATGGTAGTGCGCGGGCGTTGCGGACGGGTGCTCAGCGCGCGTAAGCCGTGGCTACGTAACCAGGTGCGCAGCGCACAGCGGCCCACAGCGTGGCCTTCGGCGCGCAATTCCGCCCGTAAGCGCCGGGTGCCATAGCGCTGCGCGTGGCGCGAGAAGGCCGCTTTGGCGGCGGACTCCCAGCCAGGTGCCGGTCGGTCTGCCCGGCCTAGCCATTGATAATAGCCAGCTGGACTGACGTGTAGCACGCGGCAGAGCACCTGCACCGGCTCGGTGGTAGCGACGTGCTCAATGAACTGGTAACGGCTCATGATTGAGGCGGTTGGGAGAAGATAGTCACGACTTTTTTAAAATATCGCGCTCCTGCTCCGCACGCTGTAGCTCGGCCCGCAAGCGCTTAATCTCCTCGCGCTCAGCGCTACTCGCACGGCCTCGGCCAACGCCTGACGCTGCCAGCGGCCTAGTAGGGCGGGCGACAGGCCCTGGGCACGGGCCACGTCCGTTTGCCGGGCTCCGGCCGCCACTTGGCGCACGCATTCCGCTTTAAAGGCCGGCGTGTATTTTTTGCGAGTTAGCGGCGAACCGCTCGAATGTGTTTTATCGGGCATGGGCAGTGGAAGATAAGACTTCGCACCGTCTGTTTTTACTCGACCACCTCAGTGTTCTATTGAAGTGAATAAGTGTCCTACTTTTTTCAGGAATAGGATACTCCACCAAGTGGATGAAATACTCTTCTCTTGCCTAAACCTGTCAGCATAACGGGCTCCCTAGTATAAGTTTACCTTTGCCACACTCTCACTGCGTAAAAGAACTCTTCAACCTATTTTTTCAACAGTTGCATTATTAGTTGTCTAAAATAAGCACGGCAGAGATCATGATTTTTCCGTCAAGGAAAGCGCGCTAGGCACTTTTGTGCACTTTTGCAGAGCATTAACAAGTGCTTCTGACTCTGTCCTAATCTTTTCGAAGGCAGATTTTGGGGCATGCTGAAGATATTTGAGCGCGGGTGCAACTGCACTAGAGTACGCCGGTGATGAAACTCTATCCGAAAATTCAGTGTAAGTAATTATTCTGTCTTTATCCATTGTCATTTCCGCAAGTTGCACCCTGTGATAATGCAAAAATTCTCCGTCATCTAAATTCCAATTAATGTTGTGCATTCTTAACTTTAATTCTCTTTTTAAAGAATCATTATAATCAAGTTTTGCATATATTCCTTTTATAACAAGTTGATGTTCATAGGCTAGTACCCGTCCGACAATATAAAGCCAAGTATGTGTATAATAATCATCTGACATCATCTCTTTACCAGACCAAAATCGCAGGTTATTCAACCTATAGTATAAAGATTCTACGCTATTTTGCAGCTGCAGAAGGTGAGTTTCAATAATTTCCTTCCTTTCTTGCCTACTAGCAGTTCGGCGCTGAAAGTAGTATTGAATGCCAGCTCCCCCTAGTGCCCCTAAAGCACCGAACAATAAGCCTTCTATTCCCTCTGCCACGATTAAGAAAATTATTTTTTACCTATTTATTCAATAGTAAGATTTTCTCCTGACACTTAAAAGTTGTACTAATTTGCAGATACCTAAATCTGAAAGTATATTCAGATAGGCAGCACCTAAGTAACAAGCAGCAAATTAGTTGGTGGAGTGTTTATCAAATTATGAGGCAACCACTCAGAAGAGCTACAAGCTGTTTGTAGTATATTCAATATGAGTTTACATTTTGTATAGCTCAGCTTTGACCCAGCTCGACGGTGCGGTTCTTATTGCTAAGTAGTATCACGGTTTTAACCTATGCTCGCCGGATTCAGACGCGCATAGGTCTGGGCTAATCGGTTCAATAAAAATCAGCACCACCTGCTGACGCGGTGCGTACAGGACTCAAAAAAAAGGGTAGTTACGGTATCTCTGGCTTCATTCTGCTTTTAGCCGTAGTACCACTAACCGGCAGATCATTAAAGCGAGGACAGACAATGATCTCACTAAGAGTGGCTAACAAAACCGTTTAACGGCCCGGAAGGTGATATTGTCACAGCCGAGCTTGGTAAGGGCAACTAGGGTGTCGTCGGACACTAGCAGCGCGTTGAGCGTGGCCCGCAGACCGGGTTGATCGAGCAGCGGCTGCAGGTGACGAAGCGATTTGCGGTGCGCCTGCTTGGCCGAGCTGCCCGCCAGCCGCTCCAGGGTGCCCATGGCCAGGCGCAGCAACCGGTGCTGGTGCAGCTTCTGGCACGCCAGGTTCAATAAGAGCCGCTCGTTGTCGTGCTCCAGCAGCCAGGGTTCTAGCCAGCCTTGTTCCAGTGGGGTCCACTTGCTCCAACCCAGGTGTTTGAAGGCGGCTTGTAGATGGGCCGTGCTCGTAGCCTCGTGACTGCCGTACCTAGCTAGGTTTGCTAACGCGCCAACGGACAGTTACCCGGCCACAAAGGCCCGCCGTTGGGTGGGTACGTTCCCCGACTAGACATCAGGTAGTTAGCTTAGGTACCAAGCCCCAGGTATAGGGCCACACCTAGTCAACTCGTGGTCCCACGGAAGGGACTACGAGTTGACTAGGTCCGCTTCGCTGAGGTGGAAGTGCTGGCGCCGGTCACGGCCTTCTTATAGCAGCGAGGGGATAAAGTTACTGTAAGCTACTCCAGGGGAGGCCTAGAAAGCCGTAACTTATTGACCTGCTGCAAAGTGCAACTTTCATAACATAGGGGGACTTAAAACAAGACTCAGAAAGACAGTCCAAAAACAAAACGGCTTTCAGGTTATTGAACCTAACTTTTTGAGCCAAACCGAATACTTTTTCAGGATACGTCCTATTTGTGAACCAGATTATTCCTGCTTTCGGCCGCTAAAGGCCTTACAGTAATTTTATCCCCCCGCTGCTATAAGAAGGCCTAAATGCGACATGCATTGTCAGCTATACAGAGGCGGATGTCTTTTGTACAGAGCTTTTTTAAACTAAAGGGTCCCTGCCGCACCATGTGAATAAGCAGACCGAGAAGGTGTAAACCATTATGAGCGATCAGGAAATTGAGAAGCTCTTGGTCGCCCACTACAAAAGCGAAGCTCAAGCCTAACCAGCGTTACTGAAGCTAACCTGCTCAAATTGCGCAAACTGCTCCCTTGGCTCACCGTCAGACAAACCGCCTGCTGGCGACAAATCAAGCAAATATACCTACGATAACTTCCACAAAGTCAGCACCGTCCAAAGCTTGTATGTGCTCAGCAAGCTATAAGAGGTCGCTGCCAATTTCAGCGGGGTTCAGGAGACGGTAAAGGGATGAATAATTTCAAAAGTTATTGACTAGAATGACTATAACGTGAAAAAATATCACAATAATTACATTGCACAGACAGACATGTTATAAAATTAGAAAAGCCAAAATGAGAAAGTTACAGCAACGTCTTGAGAGAGCCTTAATAGATATAAAGAGCACTGAGTGGAATCATTTTGAAAGGTTTGCATCAGGTTTCTTATCTGACGACTATCCGGATCTGAGAACCACTGCGTCTGGGGCAGGTGACTTAGGTAGAGATGCGGAATTATTCTCTTACGATGGAAAACCCAATATTATGTTCCAATATTCTGTGACACCTGATTGGAATTTTAAAATTAAGCAAACTATTAAGCGTATAAAAGAGAATTTTCCAAATATATTAATGTTAATATATGCAACGAACCAAGAAATCGGAGCAGGAGGTGATAAAATCAAAACCCTGATGCTTACTGATCACAATGTTATAGTAGATATAAGAGACAGAAATTGGTTTATTGAAAGATGCACGTCCAGCAAATCCAAACAAGAATCTTCAGAAAATCTGTATGATAAAATAATAGATCCTATTACACTAAATGAAAATATAATTTCTAATAATTCTGAAGTTTTTGATAATATAGAAAGTAGAGCTGCATTAGTATTTTTAGAACTTCAGCTTCAAGATGATACGCGTGATAAAGGACTCACGAAACTTTCATTTGAAGCTCTTGTTAGAGCAGCTTTAAGGGGCACTGATTCGAAGAATAGGCTGAGCAGATTATCTCTACATGAAAGAGTACATCTTATGTTACCAGCCCACGAAATGAGCGAAATACAAAAAAATGTAGATACTGCTGTTAATAGATTATCTAAAAAAGTTATAAAGCATTGGAAACAAGAAGATAACTTTTGTTTATCACATGAAGAAAATATTAGAATAAATGATCAACTATTGAGTATAAGCTTATCAGAAGAAAAATTATATGAAGAAATAAAATCAATAATATCAAAAATTATCTTAACTGATGACGAAACATTTAAAATAATATCAAAGAGATTAAAAAGATTAATAGAAACGTTCCTTTTGGCAAGAGGAGAAGTATTTGCTTCTACAGTCGAAAATAAAACACAGTATCAAATTAATAGAGAAGAAGACCTTGACAAATATATTATTAATGATATTAATAAAAATAAATTAACCAAGAATGAGGAATCATTAATTTCAAGCAAAGTATTAAATAGTTCTTATACAAATTTTTTATCAATTTCTATTGTATCTATACTAAGAGATTCTGGAGAAGAGCTAAGAACACACTTGCGTAGAATGGCAGACACTTATACAATGATGGCTTTTCTAAGAGAAACACCAGATGTGCAAAGTGCAGTTAATAAAATGTTTTCACATGGTAGTATATGGCTTGATACTGGCATAATTTTATTTCTACTTGCTGAATCTCTATCGGAAGAAGAATTACAATTTACGCTTCTAGTTAAGGCCGCAACAAAAACAGGTATTAGATTTTTTGTAACGCAAGGAGTATTAGAAGAAGTGGAAAGACACCTAAATAGGTGTATAACATATATAAATATGCCAAATAGCCAATGGGAGGGCAATATACCATTTCTATATTCTATATATATATAAAAAATGGAAATGACCCAAGCAAATTTATCAAATGGGTAGATAATTTTAAGGGACAACACAGGCCTTTAGATGATTTATCTGATTATTTGAAAGATATTCATGAAATAAGAATAGTTGACTTGCAACAAGAATACGAATCAGTTCCTACAGAATTAAGACATGCAGTCAAAGAAGCATGGACTGAGCTACATGAAACTAGAAGACAAAGAACAAAACAATTTGCTGATAATTTGTCTATTATAAAATTAGCAGAACATGATTCAGAAAATTACTTAGGTATAATGAAAAAACATAATGATTCTAAAGAAAGAGAGAACCCAATGGGGTATACCTCTTGGTGGCTTACGCTTGACAAAGCTGCATTCAGTATGTACAATAAAGTGAAAGGCACTAAATTATCATCTCACTTTATAATTTCTTCACCTGTTATGAGCCCTGACTTTTTGATTAATTATCTAGCGATTGGTCCAAACAGAAGACATATTTCAAAGGAACAGGAAAGTATATTACCCATATTACTGGAATTAAGAATCACTGACGTACTTACTAAAGATCTTGTATTAGTAGCAGAGAAAGTAAGGAACGAATACAACGATTTACCCGAGAGGACTATCAAAAGAAAAGTAAGAGACAAACTTGATGAAGAAAGAAGAAGACTAGGACATATTGCAATTGGCGGCTTCACAGCTATTGAAGCAGATTTATTAAGTAATCTCACCTCTCCACAATCATCTTCTAGCATTAATCAATAAGATATGACCCTCATAACTAATGAATGTTTGGCGCTTGGGATAAGCTATTAGTATATTTGAGCCTGCTCACCACCGCTCTCCGAGACGAGCTCCTTCCCTACCTGCTCCGAAGTCGACCCTAGCAGCAAGTGACGGTGAGTTACGGGGTCGCCGGTGAGTACTACCAGGCCAGTCAGAAGGTCGCCTTGCAAGCCGGCTTTAAGGCGATCAGTACCACAGACGACGAAGTGGTCTACCGCATCACGGCCGAGGACCTCGTGGCCAACCCGGTTCTCTAGCCTTCTCCTTTCACGCGCGTTCTACCTGATGCGCGCTCCTACTCCGAAGCCCACCGCTGTCCTTAGCGGTGGGCTTCTTCTTTTTACGGATTTTGGTCTCTTGGACATTTTATAAAGGAGCGTTTGTAAAATGTCCAAGACCACTACTTTTGCTCGAGGACCACTCCTGTTACCTCTCCCACTGCGATGCCCTATGTTGCCTACTACCGTGTCTCCACGCTCCAGCAAGGGCGGAGTGGGTTAGGGTTGGCGGCCCAGCAGCAAATGGTGCGCAGCTTCGTGAAGGAAGAAGCCGTGCTGGGGGAGTACGTGGAAGTAGAGAGTGGCAAGACCGCGGAGCGGCCGCAGCTGCGCCAGGCCTTGCAGCTGGCCAAGGCGCGCGGGGCGGTGCTGGTCATTGCTAAGCTGGACCGGCTCTCGCGCAACGTGGCCTTCATTGCCTCGCTGATGGAGTCGGGGGTGGAGTTTGTGGCCTGTGATCAACCCCAAGCCAATAAGTTTACCGTGCACATCTTTGCCGCCTTGGCCGAGCAGGAGCGCGATATGATCAGCGAGCGCACCCGCCGCGCGCTGCAGGTGTTGAAGAAGCAAGGCAAGCAGCTCGGCTCGCCGCAGAACCTGACCGTGGAAGCACAAGCGGAGGGGCTGGTTACGCGGCAGCGCAATGCCCGTCAGCACGAGGGTAACCGGCAGGCCACGGCCCTGATCCTGGCTCGGCTGGCGCAGGGACATAGTTACAACCAGATTGCCGCGGAGTTGGCGCACTTAGGGTTTCGCACACGGCGGGGGTGTGCCTTCACCCACAAGCAAGTGCAACGGCTGGCCCAGCGGGCGCAAGAAGGTTAGTCCACCTTAAATACCTCGTGCAGATATCGGGTGGTGACGGGTGCAATTGCAAGCGACGCGCTGCGTGAGTCGTGGGGCTGACGCCCAGTAAAGGGGTGAAAACACCCGAAAGTAAGTTAACATGCTAATTGATAAATAGTTATCTCCACGAACGTGAGAATGGGCGGTTCAAAAGGGGCAAAAACGACGCTTTTGTCGCGTTTTCACTACCTTCTTGCGTGCTCCTCAGGCGGTTATTCCAGTGTCAGGGGTGCACACGTATGGCGGCGACGGGTGGTGGAACGTTCTCCTGCCCTGTTCCTCGTCCTGTGCTGGCGATCGGTTCGGGACGGCAATTCTGGCGAGCCCGCGAGCCGGACGGCGAGGCCATCACTTGGTGCCCGTCTTACTCCGCCCTGGTCCCTAAAACGCGCGGTTGGTCGCCCATAGTGCTAGCAGATATCGGCCTTTTTCGGGTGCAATTGCAGGCGACTGACTGCGCGGGTCGTGGGGCTAACGCCCACCAAAGGGGCAAAAACCCTATGAAAATTAGTTAAAATCTTGACAGAGAATAGCTTAATTCAAAATTTGTGAGATTAGCCTTGTCAAAAGTGACCTTTTAAGAGAAATTCATCCCCTTTTTGCCCCATTTTAGGGTGCAATTGGGTTAATTAGGCTAAAAAACGCGTTCATGCAGCGTTTTTAGAAGTCCCGCCAGCACCGTTATACGCTGCTGATAGCAAGCTAGATTAAGCGGCTAAGCCAAGGTGTGGCTGGAATCGAAGTATCCAGGCAGGCTACTGATGCAAGCCGAAATGATTCAACCCGAATTTCGATGCAACATTAAGATTTGGTACATGACGATTGCGGCAGACAAAGCCTATTGGAAACAGATCAATCTTATTTACGCACCTCATGCAACAGCCCTCAGCCTTAGTCACAGAAACGTCAAGGTAATAGAGTCAAAGGTGCATGCTACACTCCTTTTCAGGTGATAGTACACAGTGTTAATATCCAACCCACCAAATTGAGGATTAGACTCCATATGTGGCTCTTCTAGGCGCAAACTTACTACTGTTTTAAGCCGGAGCACATACTTTATTTTAACATCTAATTTAGTTGCATAATAGTAGCCATGTGTGATATCAAATTAGCTATCACGTTTGACATTAATTTTGGCAGCACGTTTGGCTTCTTGTTTTAATAGTAAGTCAATGGCTTCCAGTATTAAAGAATTAACAGAAATAGTTTCGCGACTAGGATTTTCTTGAACTAAGCGCGCCTGCTTACGTGCATCTTTAAGTGCTGCTAGTTTATCTAGTTTTGATTGATAGAGTCTTAGCGTAAAAGCAGTCATACCATTTTCAACTTTGGGTTGAGCTTTTTCGGTAGGCGTGCTACCACCAGCCTCAATGAACGACTCAGCCTTGCGCATAGATGTGGGCATAGGTGGATTAGGTTTTTTCACGAGTAAGCAGTTGTAAGTGATTGAATAAAGAATTGACTTCAAAAGTGGCTTTAGTATCTGGTGGCGTTAGTTCTAATACTGAAAGCCCAAGTGCCAGTGCACGGTCAAAAACAATTCGATTACCAATAACTAAGGGTAAGAATGTAATGTGCACTAGGTTGCTTAGATAAGCAGCAGCATTCTGTCCAGCTGCTCCGCTCAAACCGTATGTATCGCTACGAGAGATGAATGAGAATGCTCGTAACTTAGGATTAACCTCTTGTGCTTGGCCAATCAACTCGTCTACCTTTTGGCTAGTCCAAAGGTCAGCAGCACGAGGCGGGAACGGTGTTAGGTAGGTGTCAGCAATGGTCAGCGCTGCGCGTTGGCTAGTAGAGTCGGTGCCGCCTACGTCTACCACTACATCATCATAATCGCGGGATATAGGCAAAAGTTGCTGGTGAAGTTTAGCGCCTGAGAGCGCTACAAGCTCTAATGGAGGCTGTCCGCTAAAATCACGGCGTACTTCATTGAATAAACTAGCTGTTCCTTGTACATCACCATCACAGTATAGTATACGCCGCTTTTGATGAAGCAAAAATACTGCTAGATTAGTTGCTGTGGTAGTTTTTCCGCTACCACCTTTATACCCTCCAACTACGTAAATCATAGCTATTTATGTAATATGAATGATATCATAAATGACCTTATACTTGAAGTATTATATGATATCTTACTAGGGGTCAAATATATTATCATATTTGACATTAACAAAGATGTCACACTTGCATTCTTTTTTGATTTCCTATTAGCTATCTTTAACCCTAATCAAGATGAGTATGCTTGATGTATCCTGGCTGAGTTAATCCACCTGTTCGCGGATTGCTGGAATGAGACCATTATGTAAGTTGGTAGAAGCTAGGAAAAGCAGTAAAGCCAAACAATGTATGTACATATGTTCGCACCCTGGTGTGCGCAGCCTTACGTTATAAGGCAACTGCATCACTATCATTAGAGATCCAAATCAAACTCAAAAAGAAGGAGATCTATTCCTTCCTTTTAAAGAAGTATTATTTAAATATTAAAGACTGCGTAAGTGAATGATTTATAGCTATTTATCGAGCTCTTCTGCGAGAGATGTACACTGGGGACACGAAGAATGTACAATAGGGACAATGACAAATACGAATAATGTACATCGGGGACACGAAGGATGTACAAGGGACTGTCCCTAACTGCGAAAGAAGTACATCGGGGACAAGTTTTGATAAACAAAGTCACGCTTCTTAACTAGCTTCACTGTACTACTATACTCTAATTACATGCAGTCTGCCTCTATTAAAGGAGTTAGTTTCGATAAGTCCAAAGGCAAGTGGAAAGCTCGTGCTCAGCGAGATGGGAAAACTGTGCACATTGGACACTTTGCTACGCAGTTGGAGGCTGCAAAAGCGGTGGAAAAGGCTACTTACTTAGCCCGCGATGTTGAAACAACTAGTCTGCATCCTAAACTACCGGCCGACCATGAGGCTATTGTAGCTCGAGCTCAACGTACCAAACTCGTAGCGCAGCATAATACGCTAGTAGAGACTCCTACCACGACTACGTTGCTAGAAGCTAAAATATTCGCGCTTATGCTGCGCTGTATTCGTAAAGGAGATTTAGAAGTACCTACAGCTGTAATTCCATTAAATGAGTTGTTTCCTAGTTATGGCGGGCACCAACATGAACTGTTAGAAGCAGCCATGTTACGGATGATGAGTGCTACCATTCGTGTACCTGAGCTTAATGATGAAGCTGTACATCTAGTTTCACTATGCGATTCAATGCGCTATGACCCAGAAACGAAGTTGCTGGTAGCCACTTTCGGTAAGGCAGTGGTTCCTTATTTGATAAACCTAGTAGGAAACTTCACGACGGCTGACGTAGACGAACTACTAGCCATCAAGAGTAATAATACGCATAAGCTTTATTGGCTAATGCGCTCTTGGCAATTCAAAAGCCCACATACTGTAAGTGTAGATGAGTTGAGGGAGTTGACTATGCCTAAGAAGACGCAGTATGAGCGCTACTCCGACTTCCGTAATAAAGTACTGCAGCCTTCAGTAGCAGAGCTTAATGAGCTGAGTTTCGATATTACTTATACGGAACGTCGTCAACGAGGGAAAGCTGTTACCTATATCACATTCAACATAGGAAAGAAGCCTCAGCCGACTAAGCAATTAGAATTGTCACTAGAGTCTGCTCCTTCAGTTGAACTTGTGTCGACGAACTTACTTACACCATTGCAACAAAAGGTGCAGAAGCGGCTGCACAAGCTTAAACTCACGGAGGCGCAGATTCGCAAGGTTCAGCATGTGCTTGCTGGTGATGAGGCGCAATTAACTACGTTGCTAAAAGAAACCTACCCGATCTTACGAGACTTCGAAACCAAGGCCAAGCCGGCCGAGAATGTAGCGGCCGCCACGATGGCCTTGTTGAAGAGTACATTCCCCACTATTTGGGCCGCTAACTAGCTGAATACTAGAAGGTATAAAATAGCATTTAGCTAGTTACATAGCTTTGTGCTATTATAGACTAGGTAGGGCATAGGGTACTTTCTATCTTTATTACGCTCATCCATCGTTGAACAGCCTATTCTTAATTGAGCTTGCTGTAAGTTCATCGTAACGCCACTTAATTGTGACAAGGGCACGTGATCGAGGGCAACAGAATGATTGATAACGTTCTGCAAAGGAGCGTGGCTGTTGCAGAACTCTATTTGCATTCTGGAGAAGCTATCCTTGGGGCCCTCTCAGAAAACGGAAAATATAGCA
>NZ_MTSE01000027.1 GCF_002154225.1 Hymenobacter crusticola | reverse complement strand
CCCGTAGCATGGCCGACGACGTACTTACCAACGGGCAAACTAGTCATCGCCGGGCTGGCGCGCAAGCCGCCCCAGCCGCTCGCTTGCTGCCGACAAGTTATAAGCCGCTCATTACTTCTTGGGAAGCGAGTATCTCTACCCAACTCAGCTCCCCGGCCACGTAGCGCTGGTAGAGTTGCTGGTCCTGCGGCGAGGACTTGCGGTGCGCTTCGGCGGCCAAGACGAGCAGTTGGTGCAGAATGTGCGCGCGCTGCGGCGGGGTTTGGGCGGCGGGTCCGAACTTACTGTTGTAGGCCATATCAGAAGAACCAGAAGAATGAAAGGTTTCCCAAAAGTACCGGCCCAGGGTAGGAAACGTGCCCGTATAAACGCGGGAATACGCTTGCCGTAACTACGGGATATAATTACGTAGTTGCCTTTTGGGAAACCAGTATTTTGACGGTAGGAGGCAGCTGGTCCAGTAAGTTCCTTTGTCCGAGTAACTTACTTCCAGCGTCGGCGTGCTTGTTCGCTTTACCAGCAAGTGTCCCCACGACAACCCGGTCCCTTATGCTTGCTCCTACCCACTACCAGTTCGGCAGCGCGCCCTTGGGGCCCTCGCTCGCACTAGCGAATCTAGTCGACAACGTAGTCGCTTCGTCTGACCAGCCCCGTCCGGTGCTCCACCTCGATGGCAGCGCCCTGCCCTATCAGCGCACGCTGGGTGTGTGCCACCAAGTAGCGCAGCTGCTGTTGCTACACCGGGCCGGGTTCCGGGTCCGGCTCTACCCCATACACCCAGCCCTGCACCGCTGTCTGCACCTGTTAAAAGTCGCGCACTTGTTCCGGTAGCGTGCCTAGCGGACGTCTGCTGATCATCGACCCAAGAAGGACGGCCAGCGAATAAGACGGACAATGACCAGTTGACGCGCGAACCGAGCTGGGTGCTTTCTCGGTCGCCTTCCACGACCAGCTTCTGCTAGCTTCTCGCTGCTTTTCTACTCGGATCACAGGGGCAAGCGGCTACTAATTCTCTATTTACTTCACATCCTGTACGCCGATGACACCTACGACCCCTCTGCCCGCTCCGGTCTCGGAGCAAGTGGCGGCTTTTACCCCCTCGCACCCCGGCCTCGCGGCGGGTAAGCGCATTTCCTGGGGCGCCGTCTTCGCCGGCGCCCTGATCGCCATCGTCCTGCAACTGGCGCTCAGCTTGTTGGGCTTAGGCATTGGCCTGGGCACCATTGACCCCTTGAGCGAGAAAAACCCGCTGGCGGGCCTCGGCATTGGGGCCTCCATCTGGTGGCTGGTTACCACGCTGGGTTCGCTTTACCTAGGCGCAAGTGTTGCCAGCCGCTTCGCCGGCATCCCGCGCCGGATCGATGGCTTGCTCCATGGCCTGCTGATGTGGTCGCTCGTCACGCTGATGACGTTCTACCTGCTCACGACCGCCGTGGGACGCATCATGGGGGGCGTGACGGGCGTCGCCGGCCGGGCGTTGTCAGGCGCAGGTGCGGGGATTGCTGCCGCCGCTCCCGGCGCGGGCGAGGCGATTAAAAGCGAACTGAAAGAACAGGGTATTGACTTGAGCGACCTCAAGCACCAAGCCCGCCTGCTGCTGCGGCAAACCGGCAAGGCGGCGCTAACGCCGGAAAACCTGAAACGCCAAGCGACAGCAGTGGGTACCCAAGCCCAAGCGGAAGCTAGTCAAGCCGCAGCCAACCCGCAAGCCGCCAGCGACAGCTTCGACGACGTTATTGACAACCTAACCCGTAAAGCCGAAACCCTGGGTAATGCCGCCGACCGCGACGCGGCCGTAAACGTGGTGATGCAGCGCACGGGCAAGAGCCGCCCCGAGTCGGAGCAAATCGTGGATAACTGGCTTGCCACCGCCAAGCAGGCGCAGGCCAAGTTCGCGGCAGTGAAAGTGCAGGCCGAGCAGAAAGCCCGCCAAGCCGGCGATGCCGCCGCCGAAGGGCTCTCCAAAGCGGCTCTGCTCGCGGCCCTAGGTCTAGGGCTGGGAGCAGCCGTAGCGGCCTTTGGCGGCCACCGGGCCACCCCCACCCAGGACACTATGCTCGCTCCTGCTTAGAGCACCCGCTACAATGCCTCCGCAGCCCCTATCTACCCGGATCTCGCGCTATGCTGCACTACGCCGACGCCTACTTGGGGGTGCCTTGCTCGCCGGCTTGCTGTGGCTGTTGCAGCCTACGTAAGGCGCACTCGCGGCGGTAACTCGTTGCCGACATGCGCGGCTCTGTGGCGCGGTTACAGGCCTTAAACCACTGCTGCACAAGCTGATAAGATAAATTTAGGATCTTGGGACATGCAGGCTGCGCTGGGCGACGTTTTATTTGCCTTGTGGACAATGGCCAGCTGTGGCTAAGTCCCACCTACCGCTTGCAAAAAGTGTGGTGCTCCGTTGTGCTCGATCGGAAGCGCTTACACCACCAAGCGGCGCTGGAGTATGGGCAAGCCTTGTGCATGGCTTACTTGCAGATGTACCCCCAGGCAGCACACCGCGTGGGCCAGCGCCAGATTCTGAGTGTGTTGCTGCGAGCGTTAGATACGGTGAGCTAGCTTCTGCCGTAGGCAAGAAATGCTCTGGTCAACGAGGCAAGGCGTTTACTAGTCCAGATGGGCACCTGAACCTGTGCCGCGGCCCACCGACGGGAAAGCAGGAAGCAGCGGATTGCCCCAGCTAGGAAGCTGTTCAGTGCGCTAACCAGGAAAATAGTAGAGATAAGAGGCTATCATAGTGGTGAATAGGTGATAGCGCTAGTGGCAAAAGGCCCGGCCAATGACCGGGCTCTTTTGTTAGACCTACTCTATAGTCCTCGCGGTAAGTTGGCGCCTTGCAGTAGTTTATTGGTGTAGGTAGTACTTTTTTGGATCAGTGTACATCTCGCCTAAAAATTGCTAAGAGCAAATAAAATGGGTATTACGAAGCCACTCATACGCAGTTGCCCCTTCGTTAAAGGTAGCGATGAACGGCTTGTCCGAGTGCTCCACAAAGGAGGTGATGGTATCGTTAGTCGACCAGTCAGTCGCATTGATCCAAGAGATGACACAGACTCCCAGGTCCGCGAGCCGAGGTAGGTAGTTGTTCGCTACCCAAGTACTGATTTCGCTCCAGCCATCCAACGCTTGGCTGCTATCACAAAGAAGCTTCGAAACTGGCACTTCGTGCACGTGCTGCAAAATAATGGCGCAGGCCGCCAGCGAGGTTGTACTATCCTGCCGCCCAGTCCACTGGGCATAGAGCCAATTGTTATCCGAATCGTGGTGTAGCGAGAAAGTCGGGCAGCGAAACAAGGGGAACAGCATAGCTTACTTACGCCAAAGCAGTTACTTGTAGTTATACGGAAAATTCTAGTCGCCTTTTGCAACCGTTGTATTAAACACGTAGAGTTGCGGGTAGTACCTAGGAAATTAGTTGTTGCGCTTTACTCACCACGCCGCTTTAGAGCAAGCTGGTCTGTATAGATTACTATGCACGCTGTTGGCACTCTCGCAGCCATTCTTCTGCTTCCGTGAGTTGGTGGAAGACTTGTAATTCGATTACGTCTACGACGGCTCTAGGAAGGGAGAGAGACAATATCGGCGCGCGTGTCGGCTTGTACCACGTGCGCCACGTAGCGCAAGCCGACCTCCAAGGCTTGAGGTAGCCATACCCGCTGGAGCCATTCCACGGCGTCGAACCACGGCCCTTGCAAGCCACTGTTGTCGTTGAGCAAGTACGGACAGGGCCGAACGCCCGCGTGCGCCAGGTATTGCTCGGCGCTACTCATGGCTTCTACCGGATCCACGTAGCCGTGCCACGTGGCGCGCAGCCACTGGTCCTGTTCCTCATACGTGAGCGTGCGGCGGCTGCCATCGACAGCACGTAGCGCACCTAAGATCATAAGGAAAACAGAATAGTAGTGCAACTAAATACAGTAAGCAGTTGGTAGAACAGCTGTCCTTTATGGCTAGGAAACTGCGCACTCCCGCGAGGCTCCAAACTTTCTGGCAGCCTACTTCTAACATCTTGCCTAAGATAGCCTTAGTTCGCTGCTCAGGGTCTAGTTGGTTATTCACGGCGGCAAGTACTTCCTCAGACACAAGGAACTCTCCAATGCCTTCCAAGCGTAGCAATGGTTGATGTTTTTCTCCCTTCGCTACTTGCTCAGAGTCGAGTGCATAACTACCTGTTTCAAATTCCAGGTGCCCGTGAACGCCAGGGGTAAACATTTCGCCAGGTCTCAATGGGATAGCCATAGTGGGTAAGCGTTAGGGTGAGAGAATAAATCTTACCAGAAGATAAATAGACTATTGAAAGCTTTTAGCCTGTAGATAAAGATCGGCTTCGTTTTCTCCTCAGGCGAGCGGAACTGACAAGGGTTGATTCGCTTTCTCAACTCCGCTATCAAATCAGCAATAGTCACTTCCTCATAAGTCATCAGGTGGTATCGTCCGTGTCCTCCTGAGTTGATATAAGCATACACTCTGGTTGCCAATTGCTCCCTATCCGCACCAAACCACTGGATAGTTTCAATGCAGAACTCGTTGTGTAGCCCCTTCTTTCGCTCAACATGTGCGTGGATCTTCTTTCCCAGCCATCTTAGCACCGCTGCTGATTAGTGGAGTGCTTATAGCTGTCTTACTTGATTATACCTTTCTCCTGCCGCTCATAGCGCCGAATAAAGCAGGCTAGCTCATCAGCCGGAATACCTTGCTCACTCTCAGCAAAGGCTTTCGCCTTACGTGGATGCACCTGGTAATAGAACGCCTCCATGCGCAAGCGTTCCCCACCCTTAGGCTCTCGCTGCATGTCCTATGTATCCTCGGCTGAGAAGGGCACGATCGTACTCCTACTTCCTTTCGGCGAGTACACCCTCAGGTCGCTCTTGGTTGCCGTGGTCAGAGATACATCCCAACCTGCCTCTCGCCACTGGCGCCACTCGACAAGAGGATCGGCTAGGCGCACTACCTCGGCCGGCTCGAAAGGCGCACAGAAGCGGGCTAGCTCAGCGGTGAGTGGTACGCGCGCTTGTACATCGAGGGCACGAGTCACCAGCACGAGCGCACCATTTTTCTGCCCTTCTAGCTCCCACAAAAACGAGGCTTCTAGTGGGCTATCTTGCCCAGCAAACCGCTACACAACGACCCGGTTGCTTGCTTGGCTAGGCAGTCCCGACACGTCGTAAACTATAGTAGGCATACGGAAAGAGCTTGCAAATGCTCGGGGCTCACCGCAGTATTCTCTTATGCTAGATCCGTTAGTTTTACGTAGGGCAGGTAGTCCGCCAAGGCATCCGGGCTAGTGAAGCATCGGCACCGGTGTAGCTAGTTGCTCTCCGGATCATAGTAGACCTCGACAAAGAAACTACCGAGGTAGTAAAGAGTGATCAGATCTTCCCCTTCGTAGCGGGTAGCCAGATGGGTGCCTTCCATCAGTGCGGTACCGATTTGAACGGCCCGAGAGAAGGCTTGGAACTTGGCAAGCGTCAGCAGCATGCCTAAAGATAAAAAAGCCTTTGCCGCTCTATCCCTCTACGGCCGGTAGCACTCGGGTGCTTCATTGACAAAGGGGATCTCTCGCAGCTAACAAGATCATTTTTTTACGTATGTTGGTGTTGCTAGAACATTACCCATTAGCGACGAAAGAGCCCGGTTATTGACCGGGCTTTTTTAGGGACGGTTTTCGGGTTGAAAAATAGCATCAAACAAAGCCCGCAGCTGCTCCTGCAACGACCGAGGAAGCGTAGCATAGGGATAAAACCAGTACGTAGCACCCTGCTTGGACAGCACGTAATAGTGGCTGATATCGGGTTCTGTGCCTTCCTCAGTTGGTAGTTCGCGCTCGAAGAAGCGGCGATACGCCTCGTGTTGTTGCAGCTGGTGGCCGGCTTTGGTGAGCACGGCGGAAAGGCGGGTGCCAACGAGGCCGGTGCCGCTGGTGAGGAGGCTGTTCATGGGAAGGGGCTTTGGAGTTCCGGCAGAAGAGCATCAGAACACCACAAAGGACCGGCCTGCCCGCGAGCCCAAACGATAACAAACGCTAAGAAATGCGGCACCAGCGGTATCTTCCCCAGCCTCTTCCTCCATGCCGTATCACTGCCTGTTCATTCATGCTGCCGTCCTTCCCCGAATCTGCGTTGCGCCTGCGCCAGCACCTGACCCAGTTTGCTCCTCTGAGCGACGAAGACTGGCGCTTGCTGGTGCCGCACCTGCGCCTGGCGCCCCTGGCCCGGCACGCCGTCTTTGCCGAACAGGGCCGCGTCGCGGCCGACGTGGGTTTTGTGCTGGAAGGCATGTTCCGGCAGTATTATACCAAAGATGGCGAGGAGCGCACCAGCTACTTCTTTTTTGAAGACCAGTTGATCGGCGCCTACTTCAGCAGCCTGACCGGCCGGCCCTCGCTGGTCACCATCGAGGCCTTGAGTGCGGGCTGCTGCCTGACGTTTCCCTACGCGGTGCTGGTTGACTTATTTGGTCAGCGCATGGCCTGGCAGGAGTTCGGCCGGCGGTTTGCCGAATACCTGGCCGTGGGCCTGGAAGAGCGCCTGGTAAGCCTGCTGCTGCTCAGCCCCGCCGAGCGCTACCAGGCCCTGCTGGTCAGCGGCGACCCCAATATCCTGGCGCGGGTGCCCCAGCACTACATCGCCAACTTTCTGGGCGTGACGCCCGTGAGCTTAAGCCGCATTCGCAACCGCACTGCGTAGGGGCAGTAGGGCCGCCATTTCTTAGCATTTGTTATCGTTTTAGACCGGCGGCGCGGCGCAATTTTGTCCCGTCACTTACCTGCTAAAACCGCATGAAACTCCACACCATCCTGGGCGCCAAGGGCACCATCACCACGCAACTACTGCCGGTGCTACAACAGCACGGCGAAAAAATCCGGTTGGTTTCGCGCCACCCCACCCCGGTGGTGGGAGTCGAAACCCGGTCAGCCGATTTTCTGGACGCCGAACAAACCCGGCTGGCCGTGGACGGCTCCGCCATCGTGTACCTGCTCGTCGGCTTAGAATACAGCGCGAAAGTGTGGCGGCGCGACTGGCCCGTGATTATGGGCAACGTGATTGCCGCCTGCAAAGCCACGCAGGCCCAGCTGATTTTTCTCGACAGCCTCTACACCTATGGCCGGGTGGAGGGCGCAATTACCGAAGCCACGCCGACGCGGCCAGTGAGTGAAAAAGGCCGAATTCTAGTGGAGGTTGAACAACTGCTGCTGGCCGAGCGGCACCGCGGCGGGCTGCCGGCCATCATCGCCAAAGCCTCCGATTTTTATGGACCCGGCGTAGTCGAGAAAAGCTGGGCTGGTACGCTGGTGTTCAGCCGTCTGAAAAAGAAACAAACCCCGCAATGGCTCGTGAATGCCCGCGTGCCGCGCACCTACACCTACACGCCCGACATCGGCCAGGCCCTGTACGTGCTGGCGCAGCACCCGGAGGCCTTCCACCAAACCTGGATATTACCCGTCGCCTCGCCGACGCTAACCGGTCAAGAATTCAGCGCCTTGGCGGCGGAGTACATGCAGGGTACCGGGAAGGTGAAGGTGCTGCCCAAATGGTTGTTTGGGCTGATGGGGCTATTCATTCCGTTTATGAAGGAGGCGCGCGAAATGATGTACCAGGACGAGAACGGGTACGTGCTGGACTCCACGCGCTTCAACCAAACGTTCGGCTTTACGCCGACCCCCTACGCGGAAGGCATTCGGGTCACGGCGGAGTGGTTTCTGAGAAATTGATCATGGCGGCAGCCGGCCCAATGTGCCGGCCCTCGGGGCCACGCCGCGCTGTAAGTAACAGAAGCCCAGGGCTAGCCTGCCTGAACCATTGTACGCTGCTTTTACATCCTTTTCCCCAACCCCCATTTTATGTTTCTCGGACATTTCGGCGTCGGCTTTGGCGCCAAAACGCTGCAACCTCGGGTGTCCTTAGGCACCTTCTTCCTGGCCGCCCAACTCGCCGATTTGGTATGGCCCACGCTGCTGCTGCTGGGCGTGGAGCGCGTGAACATCGTGCCGCACGCCACGGCCACCAACGCGTTTGCTTTCGTGTATTATCCCTTCACGCACAGTTTGGTGGGCGAGCTGGTGGCGGGCCTATTGCTGGGGTTGGTGTACTGGTTGCTGCGCCGTAATGGGCAAAGCGCGATGCTGGTGGGCCTGCTGGTGCCCAGCCACTGGCTGCTCGATGTGGTGGTGCACACCCCCGATTTGCCCCTGTATCCCGGCCCGTCGCCGCTGTTCGGGTTGGGGCTGTGGAACCAGATTGCCTTAACGCAAGTGGTCGAGTTTGCGCTCCTGGGCGCGGGTCTATGGCTTTACGTGCGGCGGACCACTGTCCGCAATGGCAAGGGACGCTATGGCCTACTGGGATTGGTGGCGTTCCTGGTGCTGATCCACGTGGGTAGCCTGTTCAGCCCGCCGCCCGCCTCGGTGGAGGCGTTGGGGTGGTCGGGGCAGCTGTTTTGGGTGATTGTGCTGCTAGCCTATTGGGTGGACCGCAACCGTGCGGTGCGAGGCCTGCCGGAGGGCGAACCGCGGCGGGCGGCTGTCCCACCCATTTCTTAGCGTCTATCCGAACAGGAATTAAAAACTGGTCATGCTGAGCTTGTCAAAGCAGCTCCACCGCAGCAGTAAATTTCCTTTGGTGTTCGAAAGCTAGGTTTGTTGGAGCCACACGGCACCCAGGCAAACTAGCAAGCCAAGCTTACGGCTTTACGCTTTTATACTTGGGGCCGTTTCAGCAGCAAGTGGCGCTTTTTGGGTACGTATCTAACCGCTCCTTTCGGTGAACACCTGGCAGCTGCCTGGCACCAGGTGCTCGTCGGTCATTGCAGCGCTCGGCGAGTTTAGGAAACGCGCCAGAAGTAGCAGTGTGCTTGGACATTTTACAAGGCTCTCATGGTCACTGATGTGATCCCTCAGATTCACTGCCGAGAATTATTGCAACCATCACCTGGGGTAAGGTACCAACAATGATCAGCGCCTCGTAGGCTCTGGTCGTTTTGCTTAGGGCCAAAGTAGTAAGAACATGGCGCGGGCAGGCAAGCTGCTTACAAGCAGTTGACGCTTATATTATTATACTGATTTTTAATAGTATTTACTTGGCAGATAGCTTACGTTTAGGCCTCTCCTATAGAGGTCACCTAGGTCTGCTAAATTCCGCTTACTCCATACCGCTAGTTGCTGGCTTTCAGCAGCCTATGCTTTGATTTTGCTTTCCACTCTCGCCCACCTTTACCTACTATGGATCAAACTACTACTCGGTTAAGTTACACCAACAGGCTGACGACCAAGCTTCCGCGCTTTTTGCGAAGCGGGTTGATGCTGATGCTGCTAGGCCAAATCGGTGCTGCTAGCGCCCAGGCGCCGGTTGTTACAAGCCTGTCGCCAACACGTAATGCCCGCACCGCCCCGCGCACTACCACTGTCGCCATCAGCTTGAGCCAACCCTTAAGCAACAATGCCAGCACGCAAGGAGCGCTGAAGGTTTTTAGTCAGCAGGTGGGCGGCAAGCAAGCGGGCACGGCTGTGGTTAGTGGCAGTACGCTCAGCTTTACTCCTGGCATCAGCTTCAAGCCTGGCGAAACGATTTTTACGACCATTACATCGGCAGCGCAAAGCGCAACGGGCAGTGCCGCCATTCCACACGTATTTCAATTCACGACCGCTACCGCACCTAGCCCTGGCACGTTTACCGGGGGTTCGGACCCAGCAGTGGGCGCCAACCCACAGGAGGTGACCCTGGGGGATGTGGATGGTGATGGCGACTTAGACCTGCTCACGGCTAACTACGTAGCTGCCAGCAACAGCTTTGGCACCGTGAGTGTGCGCCTGAACAATGGCAGCGGCTCCTACAGCGGCGGCGCAGAAGTGAGCGTCGGCATCGGGCCTTATCAAGTGATACTCGGCGATGTGGATTCCGACGGCGACCTGGACCTGCTCACAGCCAATGCTAACTCCGGCATTACGGGCACTGTAAGTGTGCGCCTCAACAACGGCAACGGCAGCTTCTCGGGTACCACCGAGGTAGCCGTGGGCACCAGTCCGCACGGTCTAGCTCTCGGCGATGTGGATGGAGATGGCGACCTGGATCTGCTGGCCGCCAACTACACCGTAGCGGGCCCCACCACTACCAGCACCGTGAGCGTGCGCCTGAATACGGGCAATGGCACCTTCAGCTCGGGGCCTAGCCCTGAGGTCAGTGTGGGTCCACGACCAATAGCGGTTGTGCTCGGTGACGCCGACAGCGATGGCGACCTAGACCTATTCACGGCTAATTCCAGCGGCACCACCGTGAGCCTGCGCCTGAACAACGGCAGCGGCTCCTTCTCCGGTACCACGGAAATAAATGTTAATAGCACTCCGCATGCGCTGGCTTTGGGCGATATTGATGGCGACGGCGACCTCGACCTGCTGGCCACCAACACCTACGGCAACCCCAGCGCCGTAGCCGTGCGCCTCAATAACGGCAGTGGCTCGTTTTCCGGCACCCAAGTCGTGCCAACCGGAGCTGGGCCGCGCAGCCTAGCCCTGGCCGACGTAGACGGTGACGGCGACTTGGACTTCATCACGGCTAACTCCGGTAACTTTTTTAGCAGCGCACCGAACGGCACCACCGCGAGCATCCGGCTGAATAATGGCAGCGGCACTTTCTCAGGCACGCAGAACGTAACGGTAGGCATGCAGCCAAACGATGTAGCCGTAGGCGACGTGGATGCCGATGGTGACCTCGACTTCGTAACGGCCAATACGGTAAGCAACACTGTTAGCGTACGCCTGAACCAGCCCTTAGCCCTACCCGTCATCACCAGCTTGTCGCCGACTGCAGGCCCTCCGGGTTCCAGCGTGGTGATTACCGGCACCTTCCTGTCTGTCAATAATTCGGTTACGGTCACTGGGGTCACGTTCAACGGCGTACCGGCAGCTAGCTTTGTGGTAAACTCAGCCACGCAAATTAGGGCTACCGTACCAGCCGGTGCCACGTCCGGCCCGCTCGTGGTCGTAACCACCCTAGGTGCTAGCAATGGGATGAATTTCAACGTGGTGCCGCCATTAGCAGTTACTGCAGTTTCGCCGGTGCGAAACGCCCGCTCGGCGCCGCGCAATACGGTCGTGGCCGTCACCTTCGATCAACCGCTGAGCCCGGCCAGCAGCACTGCGGTTCGGGTTTTCAGCCAACAGGCCGGCGGCGCAAAAGCCGGAGCTGTTGGCGTGAGCGGCAGCACCCTCACTTTCAACCCGACAACCGGGTTCAAGCCCGGCGAAACAGTTTCTGCGACGATAACGACCAACGTGCGCACCGCCACTGGTACGCCTCTGCTGGCGCCGCACGTTTTTCAGTTTACCACCGCTACCAGTCCGAGCACCGGCACCTTTGACACCGCCGCTGCCGTGCCAACGGGCCTCTCGCCAGCAGTAGCCGCCACCGCCGACGTAGATGGTGACGGTGACTTGGATCTACTTGTGGCGAATAGCGGCATCAACACGGTGAGCGTGCGTCTAAACAACGGTAACGGCATCTACACCGGCAGCCGGGAGGTGACCGTCTTCGGCAACGTACTGGACCTGGCCGTGGGCGATGTAGACGGCGACGGCGACCTGGATTTCGTGACCGCGCCTGTCAGCTTTAGCACTGGTAACATCCTAAGCATCCGCCTGAATGATGGGGCCGGCAACTTTAGCAGCGGCGTGAATGCCAGCACTTTCGGGGAGCCACTTTCCATTACGCTCGGCGACGTAGATGGTGACGCCGACCTAGATCTGTTGGTCGGAGCTAGCATTGGCGTGGGCACGGTGAACGTGCTCCTTAACGATGGCACCGGTCGCTTCCTCGAAGATTACGCTCAGTCTATTACTGTGCGTAATCCTACCGAGCTGAACCTAGGTGATATCGACAACGACGGCGACCTGGACCTACTCACCGTCTACACGTCCGGCAGCGCTGTGAACGTCGCGTTGAACAATGGCAATGGTCGCTTTGCCAGTCCGCAGAGCATTGGGGTGGGCAGCAGCCCCTACCTGTTAGCCCTCGGCGATGTCGATGGTGACAATGACCTGGACTTTATTACGACTAGCTCCACTACCAACGCACTCAGCCTGCGGCTAAACAATGGCAGTGGCGCGTTCAGTAATGGCTCGGCCTTCACCCAAACCAACAACCCGACTGCCCTACGCCTGGGCGACATTGACGGTGACAGCGACCTGGATCTGTTGCTGGCCTATGGCAATAGCAGTGTGGGCGCCGTGAGCGTGCGCCTGAACAACGGCACCGGCAGCTTTAGCGGCAACCAGGAAGTAGTCGTGGGCAATCAACCGACGGCAATTGCCTTGGGAGATGTAGACGGCAACGGCACGCTCGACCTAGTAACAGCCAATCTGGCGGCTAACACGGCTAGCGTATCCCTCAACTTGAATCAGCCGCCTCCGGTTATCAGCAGCTTGTCGCCGGGGAGAGGCCCGGCGGGAACCCGCGTGGTCATTACGGGTGCTAATTTTCTTAACTTCAGCACTGTTACGTTCACTGGAGTCCCGGTTGCCGAGGTTATTTCCCGCTCGGCGACTCAGTTAGTCGCATTAGTGCCGGCGGGCACAACCAGCGGTCCGGTAGTCGTTACGACTCCTTCGGGCACCAGCAACGGCGTATTCTTTACCATCACGTCTCCTTTGCTGGTTACGGCTGTGGTGCCGGCGCGCAATGCAAGCGCCGCGCCACGTACCACCCCAGTAGCCGTCACGTTTGATCAAGCGCTGAATACCAGCTCCGTCTTTCAACAAGCATTGAACGTATTTGGCCAGCAAACGGGCTTGAAAGCGGGCCGTGTAGCGGCCAGCGGCAGCACCCTGACCTTTACGCCAGGCACTGGTTTCAAGCCCGGGGAAACAGGGTTTGCTACCGTTACCTCGATGGTACAAAGCACAACAGGTATCCCTGCCAAGCCGCACGTATTCCAATTTACGGCAGCTACGGCACCAGCGGCGGGCACCTTTGGCGGCGGCTCTGACTTGTCAGTAGGCACCAACCCAGTGGCCATTGCCACCGGCGACGTGGATGGCGACGGCGACCTGGATCTAGCCGTAGCCAGCATCTACAGCGTCGTGAGTGTGCGCCTGAACAATGGCAGCGGCTCCTACAGCGGCGGGCAGGATGTGAGCGTGGGACGCATTCCGCGCGACCTGATTTTTGGCGACGTGGATGGCGACGGCGACCTGGATTTGCTGGTCAGTGATGACCAGAACAGTAAGATAAGCGTGCGCCTGAACAACGGCAGCGGTAGCTTCAGCGGTGACCAGGAAGTGTCTGTTGATAATAGCCCGCAGAGTCAGGCACTAGGTGACATCGATGGCGACGGCGACCTGGATCTGGTGACGGCCAATGCCAGCGGCACGGCAAGCGTGCGTTTTAACACGGACGGCATATTCAGCGGCACGCAGGAAGTAAGCCTGGGCGGCACGCTCCTGCGCGTGGCCTTAGGTGATGTAGACAGCGATGGCGACCTGGACCTGCTCACGACCAATAGCAGCGGCTTTGTGAATGTGCGCCTCAACGACAGTGCGGGCACCTTTAGCGGCACTACCAACGTCCCCGTCGGCGGCTACGCGTATTCGCTGGCCACCGGCGATGTCGACAAGGACGGCGACCTGGATTTGGTAATAGGCAACTTTTATAACTTCGGCGGCGGCAACGATAACACGACCGTGAGCGTGCGCCTGAACAAGGGTGATGGCACATTCAGCGGCAACCAGGAGGTACTCATTGGTGCCTCCATTCAGAAGGTAGAGCTCGGCGACGTAGACGGCGACGGTGACCTAGACCTGCTGGCCGCGAACCTCCTGAATGCCAGCGGTGCCGTGAGCGTACGCCTGAACAATGGCAGCGGCACCTTCTCCGGTGTGCAGGAAGTAGCGGTATTGCAGCCCTCCGGCCTAGCTATCGGCGATGTGGATGGCGACGGCGATCTGGACCTTCTAACCTCCAGCAATGCCAGCAGTGGCGCGAGCATCCGCCTGAATCAGGCCGTGGCGGCACCTAGCATCTCGGGCATCTCGCCAGCGATCAGTCCGGTGGGCAGCACGGTGGTGATTACGGGCCACGACTTCCTGAACACCACGGGCATTACCTTCAACGGCGTGGCTGCTACCAGCTTTGTGCTGAGTTCGACCACGCAACTCACCGTTACGATACCCGCCGGCGCGACCTCTGGCCCAGTGGTTGTCACGACGAACGTGGGCGCCAGCAACGGCTTCCAGTTCACGGTTGGTCCTTTGCTTTCCATTGTCACCTTCAACCCGGCGCGCAATGCCACGGCGGCCCCGCCCACTACGCCGGTGGCGCTTACCTTCAACCGCGAGCTAAGTACCAGCGCGGCTACCTTGGGAGCCTTGAAAGTCTTCAGCACGCAGTCGGGCGGCCAGAAAGCAGGTACGGCAAGCGTTGGCGGCAACACCCTTACCTTTACCCCCAGCGCTGGCTTCAAGCCCGGCGAAACCGTCTTTTCGACGGTGACGACAGCTGTGACCAGCAGCGGCAACCAGTCCTTCCTGGCGCCTTACGTGTTCCAGTTCACCGCGGCTACGGCTCCTGCTGCCGGCATCTTTGGCGGCACTCTTGAAGCGAGCGTCGGCACCAACCCGCAGAGCGTGGCCATCGGCGACGTGGATGGCGACGGCGACCTGGATCTGCTCACCGCCAACAATCTGTATAATTCCGCTTCTACCAGCACCGTGAGCGTGCGCCTGAACAACGGCAGCGGCATCTACACGGGCATGCAGGAGGTAAGAGTCGGCACGGGTCCTTACAGCGTGAAGCTGGCCGACGTGGATGGCGACGGCGACCTGGATCTGGTGACGGCCAATGCTAGCTCTGGGCAGAGCAACACCATCAGCGTGCGCCTGAACAATGGCAGCGGCCTCTTCTCCGGCACTCAAAATATGAGCGTCGGCAACCTGCCCCACGATATTGCTTTGGGCGACGTCGATGGCGATGGTGACGTGGACCTGCTCGTGGCCAACTACGTTACCTTCGGTCCGAACTACGAGACCAACAGCACCGTGAGCGTGCGCTTGAACAACGGCAGCGGCATCTTCAGCACCACAGGCCAGGATGTGGTAGTAGGGCCACGGCCGCTGCACCTAGCGCTGGGCGATGTCGACAAAGACGGCGACCTGGATTTTGTGACGGCCAACTCCAGCGGCACCACTGCCAGCGTGCGCCTCAACAATGGCACGGGCACCTTCTCCGGCACCCAAGAGGTGACGGTAGGCTTCAGTCCGCAGGATATCGTACTCGGCGACGTGGATAGAGATGGCGACTTAGACCTGCTCACGGCCAATTACTACGACTACACCAACCCAGCTGATAATTTCACCAACAGCACCGTAGGCGTGCGCCTGAATGATGGCAATGGCATCTTCAGCGGCACCCAGCAAGTCTGGGTGGGGCAAGGGGCGAGCAGCATTGTCCTAGGTGATGCCAATGGGGATGGTGACCTTGATTTGTTTGCCACGAACAACCTCACGCGCAACATTGGGGTACGCCTGAATAATGGGACGGGGACCTTCAGTGGCTTGCAACAGGTAGCCGTCGGCATAAACCCCGCCGGCATTACCCTAGGCGACGTGGATGGCAACGGTACATTAGACATATTGGTAGCGAACAACAGCAGCAACACGGTGAGTGTGCGCCTGAACCAAGTAACAGCGACAGCTACTACGCAAGCGCGTGTGTTGGCAACTGTTTCGCCGCAACTAGCGGAGCAAGTGAGCCTATATCCAAACCCGGCTCGCACGTACGTGCGGCTTCAACTGCCTCGCGCGCTCACCCAAAAAGCGGTGCAGGTACGCATGCTTAATGCGCTCGGTCAAGTTATGCTCAACCAGAAGTTCACGGCTCAGCAGGCGGCCGATGGGGTGGAACTGACGCTCGGCGAGCTAGCGGTGGGCATCTACACGGTACACGTACATACGGCTGATGGCATTGTCACTAAACGCCTAGCGGTGGAGTAAGCGGATTGCCAGTGGCAGAAGCTTCTCACCGCTTCCTAAAAAGGGGTTACCGGTCAAGAGTTGCTTACAAAAGCGACCGAAGCCTGTCATAGGCTTCGGTCGCACTGTTTTTGAGTCGGCACAGCTGCCTTACCACGGAGCTAATGGCTTATACCTAGGGTGGCTGTTGCAGAACTTGCAACAACAGGCTTACGCGATACCAGCAGCAGTAATCAACCAGGTAAAAGAGTATGGTGGTAGGCTTCGCTAATCCAGCACAACTTGCTTATCATCCATGCGGCTAAAAAGTGTACCGGAACGAGGGAAGCGAACGGCACTTAATACGGACGCCGCTCACTTCCCTCGTTCTGGGCTCATGGGGGCGCTTAGTGGCTCCTCTTTCTACCGCAGCGCGGCTACTCTACGACCAGGTGCTGGATGACTCAGCTTTAGTTTGTGTGTAGGCACATCCTGTAGTGGCTTGGTGATAAGGGCTCTACCTCGAGTTCTAGGACCGTTTGCGGGGCGGCAACTGATGCTCCAGCACCAGTTGCCCTAGCGCGTTGAGTACGTGTACGTACAGGGCGTGCTGGCGCAGCAGGGCCGGCAGCAGGAGCCACACCACTTCCTCAACCGGGTTCGAACACAGGCTAAGCTGAGCGGCGGGCGTGGTGCTGCTGACAGCCGCGAGCCTAGCGGAAGCAGTGGTGGAAATAGGCGCGCACCCGGCGAGCTGGTTCCTGCTGCGTGGAAGGAGCCGTACGCTTGTCTTTACAGAAAATGTTCTAAGTAGACAAAAGCCAGATTCAGGCTGTGAGTCAATTTGCCTGTAATCTTGAAAAAGCTGCTTAACACGAACTGTGTTGAAAGTCAAGTATTCAAGATGATTTTGAAGCAAATTCAGCTTGATACGGCACGCCGGATTTGACAATGGCAAAAGCTTGTTTGAGCAGTTTGTTGCAGACCGCAATTAGGGCCACTTTCCCGTTCTTGCCTTTGGCCACCAGCCGATCGTAGAGCGCCTGACACGCTGCATTCTTCTTCTTGGCCGAGAAGCTACACATGAACAGCTTACCGCGGATTAAGCCGCCGCCCATTTTCGTGATGCGCACCTTGCCGCGGATGCTGGTGCCCGAGCTGTGCTCCCGGGGCGAGAGCCCGGCCATGGCAATAAGTTGGCGATAGTTGTCTAGCTGCCGGAACCCGCCGGCAAATAAGAGCAGCATACTAGCCGTCTTGCGGCCAAGGCCTGGAATCGAGCACAGCAGCGCAATTTCCTTACTGAACCGCTGTTCGAGCAAGAACAGAAGTTCGGCCTCCACCGCCTCGACCTGTTGAGTCAAGACTTTTAGGGTCTGTTGAAGCCGCTTCAAGGCAGTCTTGCTGATCACAGGTTGCCGTTGTAGCGCTTCCAAAGAGTTGCTGACCATTGTTTTCTGCTTGAGTAGCTGCTCGGTCACTTGTTCGAGCTGCCGGCATTCCACCAAGACCGCTTCATCCGGTTGCCAGAGGGTAACGGGCTGTTGCTGGCCATAGCGCAGCAGCCACTGCGCATCTTTGCGGTCACTCTTGCCTTTGCTCAGGTGCATCTGAATGAAGCGTTTGATGACCAAGGGGTTGAGTACCGCTACGTGGCCGCCCTGCTCGTACAGGTAATAGGCCAAGGCCAAGTTATAGGTGCCGGTGGCCTCTATCACAAACAGGCAGTGCGCCCCACAGGTCTTCACCAGCTGCTGAAAACCCGTTTTGCTGTTGCTGACTTCCACGTGCTTTAGTTGCTGGTCAGCCTGGTAACACACGGCGAGCGTGGCTTTACTCACATCAATGCCGACGACGGGAAAAGACAACTGAGGATCCATAGTGGGCCACGTTTAGCATGAACAGAAAGAGAACAAAGGAATTCTAGGGAGTCTTTTGCTATCCTACTACAGGCTCTCAGCCTCACGGAACTGTCCAAAGTGGCCCTAGAAAAAGGAGGGGATTGTCATGTTAAACGGGCTCGTAATGGCCCCATAATCGGTGAATCTTACTCCTCCTTTTTCCTTCTCATCAACCCTCAATACGGTGGGTAGGCGAACATAGGATAATGCGAGAGTTATAAGAGCAACTTCGGAAAGTGGTTGTTTTGGCCTCCTCACTCGGCCTAGTCCCAGCGTGGTACTTTGCCAGAAGACTGGGCTCCTATTTGGGGTGTTGTTAAACAAATAGGGCAAAACCTCCAGCTCAAGAGCACCGGGGTCTACTTTCCGAGCTTAATCCAGTCAAAACTAGGTATAACGGCGTGATCGATAGCATAAACGTTTGTTTATACAAGCTTCTTTCGACTGCTTTAAGGAGCGTGTAAGACTATCATTCCTCGTTGCTTTTACGACGTATTTGTGCCTTATCCTTATCAGCAACATTTAAGATGCTTAGCTTCCGAGTTGGAGGTGTTTCCGATTTGTTTAACAACACCCTAGATGCTGAGAATAGGACATTCTTTTCTGGCCTTCATGCCCATGCAAGTCCCGATTTCCTTAATGACGGTATCGTTGTTTGCCGTCATTGCACAAGCTTTGTTCGCGGCCGGGCTGCTGGCTGCCGCGCCCATCAACCAGGTTTCCAACCGCTTTTTGGCCCTGTTGATGGTGGCCATTGCGCTGTGGGTGCTCGATGGATTTTTCCGAGTGTCGGGGCTATACGGGCAGAACACGGGGCTGTATTTCTCGCCCATCTACTACTCGCTGGCTTTTGGGCCGCTGTTGTATTTCTACGTGCGCAGCCTAGTCAACCACGGGTTTCGCTGGCGGGCGCTGTACGGGTGGCACTTCGCGCCGGTGCTGGCGCAGGCGGGCCTGTACTGGTGGCTACGTTTCCAGCCCTACGCCGTGCGCAACGACTTTTGGCAGCAGGTGCACCGGCCATTCACCTACCGCTTGGAATTTCTCGGCACTTGGGTGTCGCTGATGGGATACCTGTTTCTGAGTTTGCACCTGCTGCGGCAGTATAGCTACTGGCTGGAAGATAATTTCTCGGAGGTGTCGCGGCTGCGGCTACGCTGGTTGCGCTGGCTGCTGATGCTACTGGCCTTTGTGAGCGGGCAGTGGCTAGTGGAACTGGTGCTGCGCGAGTTTTTTGACGTGTACTACCGCTACGATTATTCTACTGAATTGCTGGGCGTGGTGGTGTTCGTCATCGGCGTCGTGGGGCTGCGGCAGGCCGACATGCGGGCCGTGCATTTCATACCGGAGGCAGAGACAGACTCAGGCACCGCCGCCACGACGAAGCCTGCGTTTACTGCGGCGCCTTTTGTCGCGTCGGCTGTACCGCCTCCGGCCGAGGCGGAACTTAAAAAAATTCCTGCATCCGTCGAAGCCGCGATTTCCGTCCAACCCGACGCGCTCATCATGGAGTGCATTCGCCGGGCACTGGTCGACGACAAGCTGTATCAAAACCCAACGCTAACGCTGGCCGAACTCGCGGCCCACACCGGCTTGGCCCCGCGCCTCATTTCCTTCACCGTGAACGCCGGCTTTGGTCGCTCCTTCAACGACTTGGTGAACGGCTACCGCGTGGCCGAAGTGCAGCGCCGCCTCGCCTCGCCTGACGCCCGTCGCTTTACCCTCCTGGGCATTGCCTTCGAGAGCGGCTTCAATTCCAAAACTACCTTCAACCGCATCTTCAAACAGGTGACCGGCATGGCCCCGCGCGACTACAAGCCGGGTTAAATACAGCACAACAACCGCCGTTACCCGGCGGAAACGTCCCACATCCGGTCTTGGGACGGCCCACATCCGGTTTTGGGGCGCTTGGCATTAGGAGGGGCCACCACCTTTGGGTCGTACTTCAAACGCCCCACCCCATGACCCGTTTCCTGCTGCTAGCCCTCGGTGCGCTGGCCCTCCGCCCGGCCCTGAGCCTGGCCCAAACCACCCCCGCGGCGCCGACCCCGCCAAGTACGGCCTGGACCGACCGTTCCCGCGCGCTGCCCGACGAGTTGCGACGCCTGCCCGTGGGGCTCACGCTGCGGCACTCGCCCGGCGTCATTTACCCGGAGCCCAACCCCGCCGTGCCCGGCGGCTACGTGTGGAAGCACAGCACCGCGGTGCGGGCCGAAGACGCCGACTTGGAAATCGTGACCTGCGGCAGCTACATCTGGTACAGCGCCGCCGGCTGGCAAACTAACCTGCACGAAACGCCCGCTGAATTCGCCGAGTTGTTCAACTGCCCCGGCGGCAAGTTGAAGAAGGGCGTCACCTACACGTTTGCCCGCAACTACCGCTACGCCGCTAGTGCTAAAAGCCTGTATGGCGGCGATGCTCTGTGGTTCATCATCGCCAAAGACGCGCAAGGCCGCCTCTACAAAGGCTACGGCCTGATTGAAACCGAAGCCGCCCCCCAAGCAGTCAAATAACCGTTCCACCTCGCCCATTCGTTGCTCAAACACTCATGAAAAAGCTGTTGATTCTCTTGTTGCCCTGCCTGGCTCTGCTGGCTGCGCGGCCCGCGACCACCACTTACCGCCTCGACGCCGAGACCAGCGCCCTCACCTGGACTGGCCACGCTGAAGCTGGTTCCTGGGCCCCGCAAGGCACCATTCGCTTGCGCGAGGGCCGCGTGCTGACCGATGGCCAAACCGTACGCGCCGCCCGCGTCGTGGTCGACATGATCACCATAACCCACGAGAAAGCCGACTTGGCCGAACACCTGCGCGGGGCCGACTTTTTCGACGTCAGCAAGTACCCTACCGCCGTGTTCGAGCTCACTGAGTTCCACGGCGGCCAGGCCACGGGCACGCTCACGCTGAAGGGCGTAACCAAGCCCGTGGCCTTCCCTGTGACGGTGACCCCGGCGCCCGGCGGTCTGCGCCTGCGCGGCACTGCCAACCTCGATCGCACGCAGTTCGGCATCAATTACAACTCCACGGCCTTTTTCCAAAACCTGGGCAGCTACGCCATTCGCAACGACTTCCAGATAGCGTTTGACGTGCTGGCGCGCTAAAGGCCGGACAGCTACGCTACACAAACAACGTCAGGCCGAGCTTGCCGCAACCTCTCGCCGCAGCAAGAAGGAAACGTTCATAAGTACACAACCAAAAGACGGTCGCCGCCAAATGAACGAAGTCCAAAGAAGTGCGTCGCACTTACCGGAACGTGTGGCCAAGCGCCGAAATGGCTTTAAGTAGCTGAACGCCCGCTTCTCAGGTCAAGTGGGCCTTGGAATCGGTCCGCTCTAACGCCTGCGGCCCGGAAGCCGTCAGCAGCCCCGCCACTAGGCCCGCGTGGGGCCGTGAACACGAGCTCTTCATGTGTGTCAACGAAAAGAGAAGGGTAGTGATGGTGCTAACGGGTAGGCCGACGCCTTTCCTATCCCGCACCCGTGGAAGAAAAACAACGCTCCTTTATGCTAGCAATTAAGTTTTCAAGAAAAGGGTGATTCAAATAAGACCCTCCTCCCGGGAAGCGAGGAGGGCTCCCGCCACTAAGCGTGCTGCCTACCGAACGAATCACCCAATAGGTTTTGCTCAGGGAGTTGCCTAGCCACTCGCAGCGCGGAGCCCCCACGTAACCTATCGCTTCGTCTGCAGGGCCTGTAACTTGGCTCGGGTGTCGGCAGCGGCACCCAACGCGAGCGCTTGTTGATACGCCGCCAGGGCCTGCCGCTTGTTGCCCTGCTGGGCATAGGCATCACCCAGGCTGTCATAAGCATTGGCGCTGCGCGGATAGTTGGCCACATTCCGTTGAAAGAGGACCAAGGCCTTTTGCGGCTGGTGCCGACTTAAGTAGGAATAGCCTAAACTATTGAGGAGCTGCTCGTCGGGTTGAACGGGGTAGCCCATCTGCTGCGAGACGCGCGCGAAGTGCGCCACGACCGCAGAATCTAAATCGGCTTTCGGTTGGAAGGTAAACCGGCTGGCCCGGAAGCCATACTCATCAAACAAAAACTTGAGCCCGTCATACTGCCCCAGCAATTGCACCGTGCCGTGCTGCTCGGCGGGGTAGTACTTAGCTTGCCAGTGCAGGGCAGGCGTCGGGCGGCGGCGAAGTGTGTGGGTCAGGTGCGTGACGGCGCGGTACAGCGCCGTGTAGTCCGACCGGTCCAACTGGGCGGCGAGGGTATCCAGGCCTGGCGGCAGCAACGGTTGCGCACTGGCGATAAACAAGGCTTTCGGCGCAAAGTGTATCTGTGGAAGCGTTGCTTCGGCAGTGCGCAAGGTCTGCTCGTGGTCCCACCACAAGCTCGGGTCCAGGGCGAGATACGCATTAAATAGATCCGGGTGCGTGACCAGCGTGTGAACGACGGCTAAACCGCCGAGCGAATGGCCACTCAGGATTCGATACGGGGTAGTGGGGTAGAGCGAATCGATGCGCGGCAGAAGTTCTGCTTGCAGAAACTGCTCGAATGCGTCCCCACCGCCGGAAACGGTGGCGGCGGCGGGGTCCACAAAGGCAGGGACGGGCGCGACGTGGGTGGGAGTGAAGTCCCGGTTGCGGTTCCTGTTCAGGATGCCGACGACAAGCAGGCGCGGCCAGCGCCCGGCGAGTTGTTCGGTCATGGCCACGGTGCTGGTGAAATAGCGCTCCCCATCCAGCACGTACAGGACGGGAAAGCGCTCGTGCGGAGTGGTGGTGACAGGCAGGTGTACCCAGACCGTACGCTTTTCGTGAAGCACGGAGGAGTAAAATTCGTGTGCCTGGCCGATGGCCGGTGGGGTAAGGGGCTGCGCGTGCGTGGAGAGAGCAAAGAGCCAAGACAGGAGCAGGAGCAAGCACTTTCGCATAGCGATGACGCGCCGGGAAAAACGGCACGCATGAATGTACTACCCAGTACTATGTATTGCAATATAGACTGTAGCTTTCCTTTCTTACAAGCTAGTGAAGCGACTCTCCAAATCAATTAATCAATAATCTGTGAAGTAGCCTGTAGCCAAGCTTATTTCTACTTTACATAATTCGAGTGGCTGTTGCAGAACTCATCCCCCATCAAGCCACCAGCGCAGACTAGCTGCTTATCCTAGGTAAAAAGGCGTTCAAACGTCCTTTTTAGTTTGATTTAGCGCATAGCGCCTTTGCTTGGGGTGGCGCGTCGAGTTCTGCAACAGCCACTCGACTTATCGGACAAGTACATTCGTTAACGCTTTAGAAAGGTATCGTACTCGGCATAATCATAAATCGAATCAATCGAGTGCGGCTGCGTGACGTGCAAGTGAAGGTGATGCGCCCGTAAACGGACGATTGTTTCGATGAATGGATCCTCGGGTGGGTCCCCATCCAGTACGATCCGGAGAGTATCACCCCGACGCGTATAGGGATTAGTGATGGAGTAGATACTATCGCCTTGAAAGTGGTAAATCATGACACGATCAGTGAAAGTCAAATACGTGTACGTGCTACTGTACCGAGGCATTTTGCCTCGTTGGCGCAGCTGTCCTTCCCGCGTATAATCCGCTTTGATAATTCGCTGTAACTTCCACTTTCCCTCCAAAAGAGCTGGTAATGGGTGGCGCTGACAAGCAGCTATTACACAAGGTCCTATTAGGAAGACAGCCCGTTTAATCATGAAGGCAAGAATAGAATATTATACGGTTCAGCGTTCACAATAATGATGGTTGCCATTCTCAAAATAGTTGATAAACATAAGATTTTATATCGGATAGGGCTTAAAAAAGTGATAGTTATCGGCTCGACTATCTGCTGCGGCCAGTATGGTACTTTTGTAAGTTAACCTTGCTAAGAGCACTGTCACTCATTCAGTGTCTTCAATAGGGCACATGCTATTTTCTGGTGGGCGTAAGTATCTTGGCGGCATGAAAACATACTTACTCGTGGGGCTATTGCTCAGTGGGCTAAGTGCCTGGGCACAAAGTGGCTCTTTTACCGTGCGGGGAAAGCTAGGCTCGAGAACTCCCCCTACGCAAGCCTATTTGGTCTACCCAATAGCGCAAACCATGAAAACAGACTCGGCCGAAGTGAAGAAGGGCCGCTTTACGTTTAAGGGCAGCGTACCCGAGCCCACGTTAGCTTACCTATTCGAGAACAGAACGAATCGGCGCTTTTACAAAATCTACTTAGAGCCAGGTGTCATAAAAATAAGCAGCCCCGACTCCATACTGCATGCTTCGCTATCGGGCACTCCGCTCAATGTCGACCAGAATCGGTTGCTCGTCCTGCTGCGCGCTACTACCGAGCGGCGATTCAATCTGCTGCGAGATTACCGCGCCGCCTCCCTTAAACAGCACCAAGACAAGGCGTTTGAGGAAGCCTATGACCAGCGTTCAAAGGCTGTCGATACCGAGCAGGAGGCACTGCGAAAGCAGTTTATTCAGAGCCACCCACAAAGTCAAGTGAGCTTAGAGGTGCTGCAAGAGTACGGCGGCCTCAGTCTCGACCCAGCGGAAGTAGGTCCCCTTTTCGACGGGCTGGCTCCGGCTCTGCGCCAAAGCAAGGCCGGTCAACAATACGCGGCCCGGCTCGCGAAGGCCCGCCTGTTGGCCGTGGGAGCCCAAGCACCGGATTTCACCCAAAATGCCCCTACTGGCAAGCCCGTGAAGCTGAGCGATTTTCGAGGTAAGTACGTGCTGGTAGATTTTTGGGCCAGTTGGTGCAAACCCTGCCGGGAGGAAAACCCGAATGTGGTAGCCAATTACAACCAGTATCAAAATCGTAACTTCACGGTACTCGGCGTGTCCCTTGACCGCGTTCGTGAGGCTTGGTTGAAAGCCATTGAGGTGGACCACTTGAACTGGACGCAAGTGTCCGACCTGAAATTCTGGCAGAACGAAGTAGCCCAGCTTTATGACGTGCAGGCCGTGCCCCAAAACCTACTCATTGATCCCAACGGACGCATCGTAGCCAAAAACGTGCGGGGCGAGGAACTAGGTCGAAAATTAGTTACACTGTTGCCTGTCACTGAGCCTTAGCGTTGCTATTCTTTATTACACGAGCTTTTGCCTACTGAAAACAGTCTTTCACCACCTGTAAAGTGACTCATAACGTTTTCCAAAGGTTGCTGAGAAAACGTTAAGCGCTGATTATGGCCTTCTATATCTCCCGTTGACGCCTTGTGATAGGATAGGCCTGTTGGCGTAGGGAGAAGTACGTCAGTGAATGAAAGACCGCCTAGCAGGACTGGCTACGTGTCGGTCCTGCTAGGCCGCTTTCATCTTACTACGGGGCGGCGTATTTTGCTGCTATGCTTACTAAGTCTCGCCTCTGGATGCTGCTCCCGCTCGCGGGCCTCGTTCTGCTGCTGGGTAGCCGCGTCGGCCAGGCAGCCCCATCAGCGCCCGCTCCCGCCGCGCTGACCTAGCGTCTGGCCACCTTTGCCCAGGTCTGGGGCTTTCTCAAGTACCATCACCCCGGTATCGTACGACCGCAGCTGGACTGGGATAGTGTTAGAGTGGCTCGCGCACGACCCCTTGCTCTCCCCGGCCCTGCGTCAGCAACTTACCCAGCTCGGGCAACAGCACGCCTTCCCACCACGCATCCTCTTTATCCCGCGCTTCCAGCAGGCGACCACCGCGCCGGCCTATCACCTGCTGGAGCTGGAACTAGTCGCCCAGCTGCATGATACACACGCCTTCTTGTATGGTAGCGCCGTGCTCTCGGCCCAGTTCGGGGACTACTATCCGCCCCTAAAACTCACGCAACTCGAAGGCCAGGTGGTGGTGACGCAGGTCTACCGCGAGGCCACGCCAACGGCGCTACCCGTGCAGGTCGGGGATATGTGCTGCAAGCCAATGGCGTGGCCGTGCAGCAGATTCTGGCCCGCTACCAGCTCTACGTGGCGGCCTCCACGCCGGCGGCCCTGCAGCGCGATCTGCTGCGCTTTGTCTTGCGCGGGCAAGCACAAGACTCGCTGGTGTTGACGCTGCGCACCCGCACGGGAGGCGTGCGCACCGTGCGGGTGGCGCGCTCCCTCTCGATTCTCTCCCTGCGCTCGGCTACCTATAAGACCTACTTCTTTGGCATGAACCCACTGGACTCCACACGCACTTGGCGGCGCTTGCCCGGTGGCATCGGCTATGTGCACCTCGGGGGGCTGCAAGAGACCCAGTTGGCCCGTGTGCTGCCCCAACTGGAACACACGCGCGGCCTGATCCTGGACCTGCGGGCCTACCCCAGTGCGGGGCTCGGCCCGTTGCTGGCGGCCCTGTGGCCAGTGGCCGCGCCCGCACCACGCCTGGGCTTGCGCGCCGATTCGGTCGCCGCTATTCCGTGGGCCCGTTCTACGGTGCCGGTCCGCTCCTATCCGGGCTATACCCGCTGGACGCCGGTGGCGACGCTGGCGCCCAGCCCAGCGTCCTACGGGGGAAAGTGGTGGTGCTGGTCAACGAAAAGACGCAGAGCTATGGTGAGACCCTAGCCATGCTGCTGCAAGCGCGGCCGGGCGTGGTGATCGTGGGGAGCCAGATGGCCGGCGCGAACGGCAACATCGTGCAGGTGCCGTTACCCGGGGACCTGGAAACCTACTATAGTGGGGCCGGCATGTACTACCCGAATGGGGGGGAGACGCAGCGCCGGGGCATCGTGCCCAACCTGGTCGTCACGCCCACCTTAGCCGGCTTGCAAGCCGGCCGCGATGAGGTGCTTGACCGGGCCGTCGCCTATCTGCAACAGCCGTAGCGTACCAGCGCCAGGCGACGGCTGGCTGACCGCGGGCGAGCCGTTCTTCGGGCAGTAGATGCAACCCGTACGGGGCAACAGGGATCTACTTAAAAAACGTACTTCACGGCTTCTATGCTGCTGCTTCGCTCCGGCTTATTGGTGGGTCTGCTGCTGCTCTCCCGACCCGGGCGGGCACAAGGGCCTACGCCACAGGACCTGCCGCCACCCCGGTCCTCTACGGCTGCTCCCCAACCCGCGCCGCTGGTGCCACCCCACCGGTGGTCCGTGGTCGCCGCCGCACAAGCCCACGGGAGTCGGCACGTCGTTGCCGATCAGACGCTGGTGAGTCCGCGCCTGCTGCTGCGCCCCACCGTCGGCTTGGCGGGTCTGCTCGGGGTCCGTTATGGCCTGCGCCGCCGCCTCGGCATTGAGGCGGGCGTGAGTGTGCGCTCGGACGGGGTCTCGATTGCCTCCGTGGCGGACTACCGCGGGGGGCGCTATGAGTCTGTGCAAGTCTCCACAATTTGGTTTAACAGCCCGCAGCTTCAGGTGCTGCTACTCTATCAAACAAGCCCCTCCCAGGCGGGGCATTGCTGGATCCTGCAAGGGGGCGCGGATGTGATATCGCGCCGGTATCTGAATCTAGGCGGGTATGGTACGGGCTTAAGTACCAATGCCGGGCAGCCCCCCGCCACGCTGACCGCCAGCCAGCAACTTGTCCAAGGGTCCGTTTGGCGCCTCGGGCTGCAAGGATGCATCGGACGGGAATGGCACGTGTCGCCGGCGCAGTTTGTCGGGTTACGGCTCGTCGGGCGCGTGGGCCTACAAGAATTTAACCGCTGGCAGTTGCGGTATACCTTTACAGAGGATGGCATTCAGCGGCACTATCAAAACCAGATCCATACGAAGCTGGGCTATGTCGGCCTACAAACATGGTATCGGTTTCAAGGGTGATCAGTGCTTGCGTCGACAGAAGCAAGGGTAAAACGGCTACGACTGATGGGGATCGGGTCCCCTTCTTTCCTTGCTAAAAGAGCAGGAAGGTGCCTTGGACATTTTCTAAACGGAGCCCTATAAAGTGTCCAAGACCACTATCATTAACCTGCCATTACCCATAGGCAGCGAGACCAGCCTATTCGATGAGTAGCCGGGTGGAGAGCTGCTGTTGGCTGGTGCGTACGTGCATCGTGTAGAGGCCAGCGGCTAGTCCAGCCACCGACAACTGCGGGGCGGTCGGGTTGAGTGACTGCTCCCGCACGACTTGCCCCAGCGCATTGCAGAGGCATAGCTGCACAGCTTGCCCGCGAAAGGCGGCCGGCAGTTCCACTTGTACCTGTTCATGCGCGGGGTTGGGATACAGCTGCCACGCGGGCGTAACCGCGCGCGGGCTTGTTGCTAATACTTGACTATTCAGGCGCACGCTCACGGAGGTGCCCGTTTCATTGGCCGTGAGCAGGTCCAGCGTGCCGTTATCATCCACATCGGCCAGGACCACGCTGTAGGGCCGGTTGCCGACGCTTACTTCCTGGGCATCGCTAAAGGAGCCCGTACCCGCATTCAGGCGTACGCTCGCTGTGTTGCGGGCCAAACTGACACTGACTAGGTCTAGGTCGCCATCCCCATCCACGTCGCCCAAGGCCACGTCCTGTGGGCTCACCGTGACCAGCACATCGGCCTGGCGCGTGAAGGTGCCCTGCCCCTCGTTGCGAAACAGATTCAGCACGCCCGGGGTGTTGGCGACCTGCGTCTGGATCACAGTGACTACGTCCAAGTCGCCGTCGCCATCCACATCACCTAAGCGCGTCTGTAAGGGATAGGAACTCGTCGGGAGGGTCTCGCTCAAGCGAAACGTGCCTGCCCCATCGTTGAGCAGCGTCAATACGCGTCCCGGATAGCCTAACTCGGTGGCGACGAGATCGAGATCCCCATCGTTGTCTAGATCGCCTAGCACTACTTTGTTGCCCCCACCCACGAGTTGGCCGCTGGCCAGAAAATTACCCTGCCCGTCGTTCAGGCGGATGTTCAAGGCGCCCGCCAAGGCGCCGATTACATCTACGTAGCCATCGCCGTTCACGTCCCCCAGGGCTACCCCCGTGACGCGGGCGGGAAACGAAATACTGCTACTGCTGAAGCCCGCGGCTCCGTTGTTGCGCACTAGCACAGCCGTACCCGAAGGGGGACCAACGATGCTGCCGCCGCCATCCACGACGAGGTCCAGATCCCCATCATTGTCCACGTCTCCGACCGCTAGGTCCATGCCGTTGAGTACGCCCACGTCCGGTCCACCGCTGAACGTGCCTGTACCCGTGTTCAAGCGGATACTCAGACGATTGCCGGCATTGTGGGTAATCAGGTCGGGCCAGCCATCCCCGTTCAGGTCGCCGGCGGCCACGGCATAGGGCGCATTGGTTATGGCTGGATCGGAGCCGCCGGTGAACAGGCCCGCACTGGGGGTTGTGGCGGTGGTAAACCGCACGACTTGCGGTTGGGCGAGTGGCACATCATTGAGGCTACGCACCGCAGAAGTCAGGGTCGCCGAAACCGTCTCCCCAGCTTGCAAGAGTTGAGCGGGGGTGAAGCGAAGCGTACTGCCGCTAATGGTAGTCGTCCCCGTCAGCCGGCCCCCACGCCGGGTACTGAATACGCATACACCTTGGGCGCTGCTACTGCTCAGCGGTTGGGAGAAGCCCACTGTAAGGGCTGTGGTGCGCGGCACAGCCAGAGCATTGCGCACCGGGGCGAGGCTGGTGAGCGTAGGGGCTTGTGCCTGCGCAGGAGCCCCCACCAATAGTAGTCCGCTAGCGGGTAGCAGGTGAGCAAGCAGCAGGAAGGAGGAACGAAAAGGAGTAGATGTTGGCATCTAGTAGGAGCAGGGGGTAGCAGAGGAAGGAGAGTACTCGCAAATACGGACCATTTCCCAAAGGAATCTCGTAAAATGTCCAAACTCAGTGTTTTCTTCCCGACCGCCCCGGCAGCCAGCAGATCATTGCTCCGTTAGTGTAGCAACGTAGCGGCGGCCGGTTGTCCGAAAAATTAACTAGGTATCTTATCTAGGTCCGGGCACTAGGTCTTGTGAGCGCTATTTGCTTACTCCTCCAGGCTGGGTTGGCGAGTAGACACGTACCCGGCAGCAGAAGCTCCCATCGTCAGCACCACGAGCAGGGACGCGATACCCAGGCCGGGATTTGTGTTGGCCAGCGCCAGTCCCCAGCCCAGCCACCAAATCCCACAGGATAGCCACAGGCCCAGGGTCGCTTTGGCGGTGTGGTAGGGATAGAGAACCTCTAGCACCCAGTAGGTGAGTGCACTCAGCAGTAAGGGCGCAGCCAACCCCAACAAGAAAACGAGCGAAAGCGTCCTGGCTAGCCAATTCTTTGCCTCTTCGATCTGATGGTCATGAATGGTGTATTGCGCGTGCGTCGGCACGCGAAAAAGGAGCCAGCTACCGAGGACAAGCAGCAGGCGGGAACAGGCTTTTTTGCGCATGATGGAGCGGTAAGGCAAGGTAAACGGGCCTTCGCTAGTAGGATAGGGTTGCCCGAGACATTGTTGCGAAAGAAACTGGACAAAGGATGGTAGTCCTGCTGATGTTAGACCGGGCGTAGTAGCAGCAGTTGCACGCCTTTGCCCGTGAAGGCACAGCCGCGCCGGGTGCGATAGCCTTTCTCGTTCAAAGCGTGCGCGATCTGGCGCAAGCTTAGGCCCTTCTCGTGCAGTAACTGGCTCAGATGCTGGGCCTGTACGTTGGCGGGGTGCAGGCGGGCATTTTCCTGCTGGCGGGCTCGCCCGTGCGCACGGCCGCCTTCGCTGAGGTTGACCCGCGTGCCGAGCTGTTCGCCGCGGGCTTTCTTGGCCGCCAAGGCTTCTTTGGTGCGTTTGCTGATGAGCTCGCGCTCATGCTGGGCCAGGCTAGCGAAGATGCCCTTGGTCAAGGTGTTGAGCTCGGGCATGTCCACGGCCACAAGGGCACGTCCAGGCGCAGAATGTAGGCGGCATCCCGGCTCATGCGATCCAGCTTGGCCACGAGCAGCGTGGCACCCAAGCGCCGGCACTCGGCGACGGCCTTGGCCAGCTCAGGTCGCCCGTTGTTCTTACCCGATTCTATTTCCTGAAACGTGGCCACGATCGCCGCGGGGTCTGGCACATAAGCCTGCACCGCGGCTTGCTGCGCTTCTAGACCTAAGCCCGACTCGCCTTGCTTTAGGGTAGAGACGCGATAATAGGCCACATACGGCATCAAGAAACGGGCTTGGGTAGCGGGATGCGCCAAAGATACTCTCTCTGCTGTGTAATACTAGGAAGGGAGGGGGCTAGTATTACACGCGTGTTCCTGGCCTATACGGCGAAGAGTAGAGCGGGTACCCCATGCGCCGCTGCCCAGATTTAGTCCGGATTGGGCATTCTTCGCCGAGCGCGTATCGTCCAGACCTGTGCTTGTACCGCTCCTGAAACATGTTCCACATAGCACGACGGCCACACTCGCTTCTACCCACTCCTCGAATAAATGGCTATCTTGTCTAGTACCCTCTGCTCTTCTCCGCTATGAACAACACCTTCGCTATCGGCAGTCTCCTTCTGCTCGTGTTCTTTGCGACGAGTTGCGAATCAGAAAACGAAGCGCCCCGCCTCCTGCAGGTGACCAGCATCACGCCGGGCACGACGTTGCTCGGGGGGAGCAGCCTCAATACCGCCATGATTGGCGATACGCTCACCATCCGGGGCGAAGGCTTTAGTTCGGTCGCCGCCGACAACCAGGTGACGGTGCAGGGAATCGCCACCCCGGTGCTGACCGCTTCCGCGACGCAGCTGCAAGCGACGGTACCCACCGGCGTGCCCTATTCCTATGTGCAGGTCATCGTGCGTCGGGAAGGCTACCCGCCGGCCGAGAAACAAATTAGTATCCGCTCGACGCCTTCGCCGGTGATCACGGGCATTCGCCCCACCCAGGGCCGGGTGGGGTCACTGGTCACGATTTACGGTCATCACTTACTGGAAACAGTGGAAGCAAACCAAGTCGCGTTTGCCGATGCCAATGGCCAAGCGGCAGCCGTGTTCGTCCGGCCGTTCACCCCCTTGTGGGCGATGGCGGACTCGCTGCAAATCCGCGTACCCGCACAGGCCGGAACGGGGAGGATTGCGCTCTATGTGCGCCCGGCGCAGAATGTCGCTAATACCTATTTCAGTATTACCACTCCGGTATTCACGGTCGTTCCGTAACCGCTTTGTCCGTCGGTACAAAGCGCGCCAGTAGACGCTGGCGTTGGGCGGCGAAGCAAGATTGCAGCTTGGACATCTTACGGTAGTCCCTTTACAAGATGTCCAAGCTCCCTATCTTTAAGATAGCCTTCCTTACTGAGATTTCAGTCGTACCGGGTTCGGGCTGCATAGCGGGATCGTCTTACACCCTGTCTTACCGATGCTTACAATCTACGTTTAGCCTTATCCTGGACAGCACCCGCAACTCTGCTGGGGCATATTCCTACATCGTCAGGCCGTTTTTAACATTGGTAAAAAGAATCGCGGAGGGGAGTCAATACCTTTGTCTTACACATTTCATCAAGACAAATCATTGTCTATCAGCTTATTAAATCTGCATTGCCATGGCCTTACAGTGGACTACTAAGCTCTTTTCTGACCTCACGTTGTTAGAACTCTACGCCCTGTTACAACTTCGCAACGAAGTCTTTGTGGCTGAGCAGGCTTGCCCCTATCAAGACATTGATGGATGTGACCAGCAATCGCTTCACCTATTGGGGCAGACTGAAGCCGGAGAATTGGCCGCTTATGCCCGGCTGCTACCAGCGGGCGTCAGCTACCCACAAGTCAGCCTTGGGCGGGTCGTCACCTCGCCGCGCTACCGGGCGCACAAGCTGGGGCGGCCCCTACTGACCGAAGCGATTCGGCAATGTGAGGCGCAGTTGGGGGCAGGTCCGATCCAGATTGGGGCGCAACAGTATCTACGGGGCTTCTATGAGCGCTTTGGCTTTGTAGCCGAGGGGGAAAATTACCTGGAAGACGGTATCCCGCACGTTCATATGATGCGCGCACAGCAATAACCTGCTTAGGCTTGTCTACTAGCGCGGCCCCTATTAAGCTTGGCTCGTACGCGGCTTAGCGTGACCTGGGTAATACCTAAGTAAGAGGCCAAGTGCCCCAGCGCGACGCGTTGCAACAAATGCGGCTGCTGCGCCAGCAGGTCCGCGTAGCGTTCTTCGGCTGTGCGGAACTGCCGGGCTAGGAGTTGCTGCTCCGTATGCTGCCATACCCGCTCCACCATCACCCGCCCCCAATTGGCTACGTGTACGTCCGTACGGTACAACTCGTGCAGCGCCTGCATGGGGAGCCGAAACAGGTGGCTATCTTCTAACAGTTCTATTGTTTCATAGCTCACCGCCTGCTCGGTGTAGCCCCGAATAGAGGCCAAAATAGCCCCCTCTTCGGAAAACCAGAACGTGACTTCTCTATCCGCCCGGCGGGCGTACACGCGGGCCAAGCCGCGTTGCAATACATAGACGTGGTGGGCCAAGGTATCGTCGCGAAACAAGCACGTCCGTTTAGGCAAGTCTACCGGCTCGGCCAACGCCAGCAGCTGGTCGAGCGAGGCGGGCGGCAGCGGATAGATGGCGTGCAGAATTTCGGGTAGGGTCATGGGCAGTGCATCAGGGGCCGAAATAAGTACGTCACCTATCCCCGGCCCTGGCCCAAAGAAACCACATTCCCTGACAGCCCTGGCCTTGGCTGCGCAACTCCTGCCCTACGATGCCCAAAAAACAACTCTTTCTAGCCCTGCTCGTCTTGGGCACCGCCTTTTGGGGTGTCTCGTACACCGTCGTTAAGGCGGGGGTAGGCTACGCTGACCCTTATAGTTTTCAGACTTACAAGTTTGCCGTAGCCGCGGGGGCCGTGGCGCTGCTTTTTCCCCGGCAGCTCGCCCGCCTGACGTGGCATACGGCTGGGTGGGGACTGCTGCTGGCCCTTCCCCATTTCCTAGGCAGTACGTGGCAAACAATTGGTTTACAAACCACCAGCGCCGCCAATGGCGCTTTCCTTTCGGGGCTGAGCGTGTTGCTGGTGCCACTGGGCAAGGCCCTGCTCTATCGGCAGGCGGTGGCCCCGAAGATGTGGGTTGCGAGCGGGCTGGCTCTGCTGGGCCTGTATGTCGTCGCCCTGCAGGCCGGTTGGCACCTGCACGCGGGCGACGGCTGGATGCTGGCTAGCGCCTTTGCTTTTGCCGCCTACGTGTTGCTCGGGGGGCGTGCCGCCCACCAATCGCAGCCGATGGCGATGCTCGTCGTGCAGTTGCTCAGCTGCACGGTACTTGCGCGGCTCTCAGGCTGGGGCGCGGGCCAGGTACTGGCGGTGCCTGCGGCGGGTGCGTTCTGGCTGGCGATTGGCTTTACCGCCCTGTTGGCCACGGCCTACATGTACGGGGTGCAGTATTATGCTCAACGCTATCTGAGCGAAGAGAAAGTGGCCCTGACGCACTTATGCGAGCCTATTTTTGCCGCTATAGCGGGCGCACTGTTCTTGCACGAGGCTATTACCCCCCGCATCCTACTAGGGGGACTACTCATTTTTAGCGCGATGGTCTTGAGCGAAGTACCCTTTCCCGGCCGGAAACGCCGCTCCGGCCAGCCGCAACCTCCCCGGCCAGCCGCCCATCATCCGGATTCATCTACCTTATTATAACCCTGCTGCTCATGACCTCTTCTCCGTTTCGTGTGGAACTTGCTACGGCCACCGACATTCCCGCCTTGCTGCCCCTAATGGAGGGCTTGGCCGACTTTGAGCACTACCGCGACACGTTCGCCGTCACGGCCGACGTACTCTACCAGCACGGTTTCGCCCAGACCCCACCCGACTTCTACTGCCTGGTGGCTCGGTCCGCCGACGGGCCACTAGCGGGAATGCTGGTGTATTACTTTATTCCGTTTACGGCCAGCGCCCGGCCCACACTCTTTATCAAAGAGCTATTTGTGACCGAAGCCTATCGGGGCCAGCACGTAGGCGAGGCGTTGCTGCGGGCCGCCGCGCAAGCCGCCGTGGCCCACGGCTGCGGCGCCGTGCGCTGGGCCGTAGCTTCCTGGAACGAAGCCGGGCAGCGCTTCTATGAGCGGCTGGGCGCGCAGGTCAACCCGGTCTGGATAGACTATAGCCTGAGCGGCGACGCACTGGCGGCCCTCGCGGGCCCACCCGCTTCGCGTTGACTCATCGCAACGCCCCCTCACCCCCACTTGCTGGTTATTTAAGCGCCCCATGAAACTAGACCTGTATCAAATCGATGCCTTTACAAACGAGCTGTTTGGCGGTAACCTCGCCTGTGTGGTGCCCTTATCCGACTGGCTGGCAGATGAGGTGCTGCTGCGTATTGCCCAGGAAAACGCCGTGGCGGAAACGGCTTTTTTAGTGGAGCAGGGGGACTACTTCCATTTGCGCTGGTTTACGCCCGACATCGAAATGGACTTATGCGGGCACGCCACGCTGGCCGCCGCGCACGCCCTGCACACCATTCGCCAGGACCGGCGGGAGCACTTTGTGTTTGCGACGGCCAGTGGTGAGCTGACCGTCACAGTCGCCGGCGACCGCTACACGCTGGATTTTCCCGCCCGCAAACCCCTCGCCGCCAAGTTGCCCGCCGTCATTGGCCGTGCGTTGAACATCCAACCAACGCACGTGCTGAAGTCCCGCGACTACGTCCTGGTCTACGAAATGCAAGAGCAGATACGAAACCTTCGGGTAAATCGTGCCCTCTTTGACCAGTTGAACCTGGACCCGGGCGGGGTAGTCGTGACCGCGAAGGGCGAGGAGGTGGACTTTGTTTCCCGCTATTTTACGCCCCAGGCGTCCATTCTGGAAGACCCAGTAACGGGGTCCGCACACTGCTCCCTAATTCCGTACTGGAGCGAGCAGTTGCAAAAGCCGGAGTTGGTGGCCTGGCAGCTATCGGCGCGCGGGGGCACCCTCTATTGTATGCAACAGGGAGAACGCGTGCTCATCGGCGGGCAGGCCCGTACCTACTCGATAGGCACCTGCTGGATAGCCTGACCGGGTAATAAGGGAGGCATTAGCCTCAAAAATCCGGCGGTGGGCTGTTGTCACCCGGGCACTACCCGCTTTCAGGTTAAAACGCCTAAAGTCTATCACAATTCGGCTAAGGCGGCGATTGGTACTTACGCCGTTCGGGTAGTAACCTTTTCGAGCAGCTTAACGCTTAGGAGGCGTATTACTCCCCAGAACCTGTTTTCCATCTTCTCTATCCCACACTGGATGTCAACCCAATTCCAGCCGCCGTTCTCTATTCAGCCTACCCTGGAAACCGCAACGGCCTATGTGCTTCCGCTTCAGACCGCCGACTTTGAAGCGCTCTATGCCGTTGCTGCCGACCCGGCCATCTGGGCACAGCACCCCAACAAGAACCGGTGGCAGCAGCCGGTATTTGCCACTTTTTTCGAAGGCGCGCTGCAAAGCCGTGGGGCCTTTCGATTAGTGGATAAAGCTACGGGCGCCACGCTGGGCAGTACGCGCATCTACGGCTATAATCCGGCCGATAACAGCATCCTTATTGGCTATACGTTCTACGGCACCGCCACCTGGGGCACGGGCCTCAACCAGGCAGTGAAGACATGCCTGCTGGACTATCTTTTTGCCTTTGTGGATACGGTGCGCTTCCACATTGGCGTGGATAATATCCGCTCGCAGGTAGCCATACAGCGCCTGGGAGCGAATATTGTCGGCGAGCAGCCAGTGGCCTATTACGGCGAGCCCCCGCTGTTGAACAAGGTATTCGAGGTCACCAAAGCAGCCTGGACAGCCCGACAAAACCAGCCCGCGTCTCCGGCAGGTACTGAGTTACTAGCCTAGTGCTGCTACTAGCTTGCCCTGGGCCTAGCTTGGAAGGGCGGGGTAACGGTGCAGCAGAGTCGGCTGCTGTGCTTGGCGCAAGAGGAAATCAGCCACGCTGGCCCGGCTGATGCGGCCGACCCGCATACCCGGCGTCAAGTCAGGCAGCACCTGGTAGGGCGCCAGCGGGCCATCGGTCAGCATGCCAGGCCGCACGATTTCCCAGAGTAAGTTACTGGCGGCCAGCAGCTCCTCCAGCTGCGTCTTGTTGTCGTACTCGGGCTGCATGAACCAGCGGATGGCCAGGCGCATCCACCAGCTCAAGTAGCCGGCGCTGGCCCCGGTCCCGAAGCCCGTCAGCACGAGCACGGGGGCGAGCAGGGGCGCATCGGCTGTCGCCTCCAGCAGGGCCCAGGCGGTATCGGTGAAGAGCGGGGTGGCGTTCTTCTTCGCCGTCCCGACCGTAATCAGGACCGCCTCGGCGCCGGGCAGCACCTGACGCAGGTCGGTCGCCGAGGTGGCGCTGCCCACTATTTTGATCAGCTGCGGGTGCTCGGGCAGCGTGGCGACAGTGCGTGAGAGGGTCGTGACGTGGTGGCCCTGGGCCAGCGCCTGCTGCACGGCTAGTAGGCCGACGCCCGACGAGGCCCCAATGATGGTGAGGTGCATACGCGTGGCGATGGTTAAGCAGGTAGCTGGATAAGCGGGAAGGTGGCACTCAGGTCGAGGGCCGTCACGAGTAGGCTATCCGCTGCCCACTGCCAGGGCTGGCCCGTAGCCGTTAGCACGTCGGCGCCAGCTTCGCGGCCGATGAGCAGCCCGGGCAGCCAATTTTCCAGGTCGCGGCCCACTTGCAGAAACACGTCGAGCCGCCCGGCCCCGATGTAAGCCAGCTGCAAGCCGTGGGGACCATAGTTGCGCACCACACCATAAGTACCTAACAGAGTGGCCAGGCCCTGGCTGACGCGCTGACGCAGGGCGACATCTTCATCCAGGCCGTGGGTGTGCTCGAACACGGCCACCATCACCCCCGGCTCACGCTTGGTACTGGGGCGCAGCGGCGTCTTATTAACAAAGGCCCCCGCCCCGGCCTGGGCCCAGAACAGCTCCTGGGCCAGCGGATCGTAGATGGCGGCGAAGACGGGCTCGGCCTGGTGCATCAGCACCAGGTTAATTGTCCAGCCCGGCAGTTGCTGCACGTACTGGATGGCCCCGTCCATGGCATCGCAGAGCCAGTACTGGGCCGGTAGCGTGGCGGCTTCGGCCGAGAGGCCAAAGTCGTCGGCGGCCAGCCAGGGGGTAGTGGGAAAAGCCGCGGTCAGGGGCGCTTGCAGGGCCGCCATACAGCGCGCCTCGATATCCGCGAGACGGGCCTGCAGCTCAGCCATAGTTTGTGGCACAGGCAGGCGGCGAAAATCGAGCAGAAACTGGTCACCGGCGGTGCGCACGGCCGCATGGATAGTGGCGATTTCGGAAGAGCTAAGCATCACAAAATAGAGTTAAGTACCCGGGCAAAGGTCGCGGGTCTTTGCCCCCGAAAAGTAGGCGTAAGGTCAGGAATGCTAGTTCTATTCGCGGATGGTGCGTCGAAACTGCTGCGGGGTAAGGCCGGTAACCTTTTTGAAGAGCTTGCCGAAGTACAACGGCTCCTCGTAGCCCAGGGCGTAGCCAATCTGTTTGACCGGCTGGTCGGTGTGGTAGAGCAGGCGCTTGGCTTCCAGCATCGCGCGCGCCTGCAGGTGCTGGCTCACAGGGTGGCCACTGAGCGCCTTGACCGTGTCGTTGAGGTGCGAGGGGGACACGGCCAGCGCCGCCGCGTATTGGGCAGGCTGCTTCCAGGTGGTAAAGTGTTGGCGCAGTAGCTGGTAAAAGCCTGCCAACAGTTCTGTTGCGCGGGTGCCCGCCCCGGGGCGGGCAGCGGGCGGGGCCAGTACCCCGGCCGTCAGTTGCAAGAGCGCCGCCAACAGCGCTTGTAGGGCGGAGCCGAGATGGACCGGGGAGGACACGTCCTGCTGGCAGTCCATCAGCAGCGCGAAGAGCGTTTCGCCTCGCGCTTGAAAAACGGGCTGCGCCCCCAGCGGTAGTGGCTGCTGGAGCCCATACTCGAGCAGGGTCCGGACTTCTTCGGCCACCAAGCTCGGCTCGAAGCTGGCGCCCCAGCCTTGGGGCGCCACTGCTTTGCGCAACTGGTGCACCTGGCCGGGACTGATGAGCACTAAGGCCGGCGCACCGAGGGTAAGGTCTTCAAAATCCAGCATCAGGTGCAGCTCGCCCGCCGTGAGCAGCACCAGCAGGTAGTGGGCGTCGCGGTGGGCGGATGCCGCCGGGTGCGGGGCTGGCCCGGTGGCATCGGCCAGGGTCCGCACGAGCACGCCTGCGCGCGCCAGGGGCGAAAGCGGGTAGTTAGGAAGAGGTGCGGTGGCTTGCTTCATGAATAACAAGGTAAGGATGCACGATTCGCTGCGCCATCAAAGAAAGCCAGGCAGACGCTGCGTTCTACAGACCTTATCAGTCGGGGACCTATCTTTCTTTAGCTCTGTGCCTATTTACCCGCTCTACCGCCAGTAGGACGAAGCCGGCTGGCAGTAGAGCGGGTAAATTCGTCCGTGTGGAAGTAGCCCTCGACCGCTACGAAGTCTACGAAGCCGGTCTTGCTTTCTAGGCTCAGGGGAACAGTTGCCTCAAGCAAACCATCAATGACGCCTTGCAATCGACGGTTTGATAAACTTTATAAGCCTTACTTGTGGTCTTTTGAGTCGAAGGCCAGCGCTCATAACGCTTTCCAATAGAACGTGGCTGTTGCAGAAGTCTGGGTCTTGCGTTCCGCACGCAGTAGGAGTGAGCTTCCGCCTCGTGAAACACGGTTTCCAACACTTTTCTGGGTGACTCCTCCCGATAAACCTACGACTAGGGCGTTCGTCGAGGAGTTCTGCAACAGCCACGAACGTCTGGAAAATATTAGGCGCTTCTAACTCTTTGGTTGCTGTTCTGATTCGTGGCGTACGTGCGCCTGCGCTTAATCGTCGTGTTGCCCCTCGCGTTTTCGGCTAAGTCCTTCGTAGAAGGTCCAGGTCACCCCTTTTTCTGTTTTCCAGGCCTGATTGACCTGGTCAAAATAGGTGTCTAGCAGAGCATAGGCAGCTTGCGTCCTAAAAAGCGCATGTTGCGCTTGTAATTCACCCACCATGGCTGGTCGTCTCTCCTGCAGTAGTTTCGTGATTGCCCGTTTAACCAGCGGCGACGTAAAGGGACCTTTCATGGCTTCGATCACAGCGACACAGGCCATCATCGCTTCCCCAGCATCCTGGCTCTGCAATAGAAACTGAACAAAGAAGGGTAAGTAGGCGCTGCAATCGTAGTGTTCACAGGCCCAGAAATACGTTGCATTATAGTCCTGATTGAGAGGCAGCTTGGCCGCACGGATCAATACGGGCACCACGCGTGGATCTTGCGCCGCCCCGAAAGCCTCGGCGATGTAGTGTTTGGTGACGTGACTGGTTGCCCGTTGCAGCAAGCGCGTGAATTACGGAAAAGCGTGTACCCAAGGCTGCTGCCAAATAACCAGTACTTGTTGTAGTTCCACTACCAGCAGCAGATTGCCCGCTCCTTTTGCTTGCCGTAACGAACGGCGCACTGGTCGGAGAAAGATAGACGGCTTAGGGGGCATATCAGAAACAATATACGCTATTGCCTCTCGCGAAAATACTATGGCCTATCGGGTAACAGAAACAGGCCATAGTAGTGAAATTGCAAGAATGTCTGTATAAATAACTTTATGATAAGAGACGAAAGCCAGATGGCGGAAGCAGTAGTTACCCTTCCCCACTGCCCCCAAAACCTTGTCTACTCCGGCCCAGGGAAACGTCTAGTTTTGAGGTGACAAAATTCATCTCTGCGGCACGTTTCGTTAGCGTTGAATCGTCGACGAGGTTCTTCAACTCGCCCTGCCTACTTCGGGCTAGCTGGCCATTAGGTGCAAAGCTGGTTTCTGCCGTTTACCAAGCCAGAGAGTTCTAGCGTAACTGTTATAGAACTCTGCTACAGGTCTAAGTAGCTTCGCCAACTGACAGTATCCCCAATGGCCTATTCAGCGCCTTTTTACAGCTGACACCAGTTCCAATCTGTTGTTCTTCCAAAAGCCACAATTATTAAATGGGGTACGACTTAGCTGGCTTCCAGTCGCCTAGCACGTTCTTGGGTGTGTAACGCTGGGCTTGCGCTTTAATCAGCTGGTGCGACCAGCCGACGCGTTGCGTGGCATCGGTGGCGCCCGAACCGGCACTGGCAAACTCGGCGTAGTAGGCTGTGCTTTCGTTGCTGGACTTGCCCCAATTGTGCCAGCCCGCAGGCCTGATATGTGGACCTAGCTCACAGCGTAAAAAGACTACCTTGGCGTTGGGCCGCCACGGCCGACCGAGGTAATAGCTGCCGACTGGCGCGTCGCCGGTGATGTGGCAGCGATTGAACACGTAGCTATAGCGCACGGTGTCGGGCGTCGAAGCGGCGGTGATGTAGCTGCCGCCCTTGCGGCATAACAGCTCGCATTGCTCAAACCAGGCAGTCGAGTTGCCGAAAATGTAGTCCGTGGTGCCTTCGATGTAGCAGTGGTCAAAGTACTGGCGGCGGCCACCGGTGTAGATTGTGTCTTGGTTCTCCAGGAATCGGCAATTTTTGAACTGCACCCGGTCACCGCCGATCCAGATGGCTAACGCTTGGCCTACGGGGCCGGCTGCATTCTCGAAGGTGAGGTTTTCGGCCCAGAAATCGGTGGAGCGCACGTAAAAGCTGGCTGAGCCCGAGGTGCCAATGTCGCGGCCTTTCAATGTTTTCTTCTGAGCATAGTCATCCTAGGTAAAGATGGTGTTGTCGCGGTCCTCGCCTACAAGCCGCACGAAGTTCTTGCCCTCGGCTAAGGTGAGCTTTTCCTTGTAGCGCCCTTTCTTGATGAACACAGTCGTGGTATGGGTTTGGCCGCTCGGTACGGCGTCGAGGGCCTGCTGCACGGTACGGTAGTCGCCGCTGCCATCGGTGGCCACTACTAGGCGGCGCTGACTTAGTACTTGCGTGGTTAGCAGCAAAAACACCCCGACAATGCCTAAAGCGCCTTTGATCTTACCTAGCGTCTTCAACTTTTGCATGTATAATCTTCACTATCACCAAGAAGGCTTAGCCCTAGCTTCGCAGCCCACCGTTTAGCCTTAAACACCTTATCGAGAAAGTCGGCCGTGTAGTTCAGCGTGGGCTCGAACCACGGGTTGAAGAGCGGAAACGTGTGGGGCGTGTCGGGGAACGTGTGCGTTTCGTGGTAGATGTGGTAAGCATCTAGCTTTTGAATCATGTCTTCGCGGCCCGCGTGCATGCGGTCGATGGAGCTGTTGATGAACACGATGGGTGGGGTTTGGGACGTGACGTGGTTTAGGCCCGCGGCCTGCTGCCACAGCTCCGGCTTTTCTGTTTGCGAAGCCCCAAACCAGTACTTAGAGGCCGTCGGCCTCTCGCTCACCTGGTAGTCGCTTGACTCTGGGTGCAGGAAAGCTAGGGTGCCGTCCACATCCACAATGGCTTGCAAGCTGCTGGAATGGCTGGTGTTACAGTCGCTGCCTTCTAGCTGCTTGTCGCCATTCGTCGTGCCCACCAGCGCCGCCAAATGCCCGCCGGCCGAGAAGCCCCACACAGCAATCTTGGTGGTGTCGATGGGGTAGTGTTTGGCGTTGGCCCGCAGCCAACGAATAGCGGCTTTTAGGTCGTATACGGCGGCCGGGTACAGCGCCTCAGTAGAGAGTCGATACTCCGCCGTGACGGTCACGTAGCCCTTGGCCGCAAGTTGTTGGGCCATGGGTAGGTGGTTCGAACGGTCGCCGGAGCGCCAGCCGCCCCCGTGAATGAACAGTACCGCCGGGTAGCCTTTCTTGCGCTTAGCTTTCGGGTAAAAGATGTCCAACTGCAAGTTGCGGGCACCTAGGGTGCAGTAGGTTAGATTGTAGCTAGCCTGCACCGTTGGCGGCAGCGCGGGTTGGGCAATGCTGATAGAAGGCCGGTTTTTCTTCTCCTTCAGATAAGCGCTTCGCACCGTGAATGAGGTGTCGCGGGCCGCAGGAAGCTGCTGCGCTTGGGTCGAACCCGCCAGCAGTGAGCCGCCGATTAGTACGGACCAAGCCAGCCGTAAAATGAGTTTTTGAAAAGACATGTGTACCAGGAAGAACAGAAACAACAGGCTAGGGCTAGACCCTAGCCGCACCCTAGCTTTTTACCTTAAGCGCCTTGATACTCGCGCCGGCTTTTGCCTCGATGGGCGTACGTCCTTTGCCCGCCTCGGTGCGAGCAGCCGTAATCTTTTCGGTGCGGTTGCCGCTCACGCTGAACAAAGCCTGGTTAGTAGGCGCGTTTACTTGCATGCCGTCGAAGCTGATGTTGCGACTGTTTTCCACGTACACCACGGGCGCGGCCGCTTTGGTTTCGAGCCGCAGATTGCTGATGCGAATGTCTTGGGCCTCAATCAGCTCCACACCTTTGTTGACCTTCAAGACGAGGTTGTCGAGGCTGATTTGCCGGACGCTCATTTCGGGCAGGCCCCGCAGGAAAATGCCACGCTCAGCCCCGTCGCAGACGATGTTGCGGATGGTGAAGTTCTGAAAGCGCGGGGTAGCTTCCGATACGGCCGGAACCGGCTCGGTCGCTGCTTGGCCGTCGGCTAGCTTAGCGGGCGGCTTCATGAAGTAGTACATGTCGAACAAGATGGCGTCGTGCACAATGTCCTTCATGGCGATGTTGCGCACGTGGATGTTCTCCACCACACCGCCGCGGCCGCGGGCCGTTTTGAAGCGCAGCCCGATGTCGGTGCCCATGAAGGTGCAGTCCTCCACGAACAGGTTGCGGGCCCCGCCCGACATTTCCGAGCCAATGACGAAGCCGCCGTGCGCCCGGTACACCACATTGTTGCGAATCAGCGCGTTTTCGGTGGGGATGCCACGCTTGCGGCCTTCCTCATCTTTGCCCGATTTGATGCAGATACCGTCATCGCCCACGTCGAAGGTGCTGCCTTCCACCAGCACGTTGCGGCACGATTCGATGTCGAGCCCGTCGCCGTTCTGGGCGTAGTCGGGGTTGCGGACTAGCGCGTTGCGCACGGTCAGGTCTTGGCACATGATCGGGTGCAGGCACCAGGCCGGCGAGTTCTGAAAGGTCACGTCCTGCAGCAGCACCTTTTTGCAGCTGGTGAGCACCACCATGTTGGGCCGCAGGTAATCCTTCACGGCCTCGTACTCGGCTTTGGTCCGGCCCGGCGCGCTAGCATTCGGGGTTTTGGCACCGAGCCGCGACTTTTCCGAAGGGTACCACACCTTGCCATCCTCGCTGACCGAGCCCCCCGAGGCTACCTTGCTTTTCCACTCCCGTTCCGTCAGCTTATCGCGGCCCACCATGCGCCAGGCGTCGCCGTTGCCATCCACGATGCCGTGCCCGGTAATGGCCACGTTCTCCAGCCCCGTGCCCGAGAGCGGCGACTGGTTGCGGTAGGCAGGCTGGCCTTCGTAGCTGCCCAGCACGAGCGGGTACTGGTTGAAATCGGCGGAGAACTGCAACACGGCGGCCCGCACCAAGTGCAGGTTCACGTTGCTTTTCAACTCCACGGGCCCCGTCAGCCACAAGCCTTGCGGCACCAGCACCACGCCCCCGCCCTTGCTGCTGCAATCGGCAATGGCGGCGTTGATGCTTTGCGTGTTCAGCGTGAGGCCGTCGGGCTTGGCGCCGTAGCGCGTGATGTTGAACGTATCAGCTTTGAAAGAAGGCTGCTGCGCCGTCGGCAGGCGCGACCAGGAAAACTCGGTGGACGACTGTGCGTGAGTTGACTGTGCAGCACTTAACAGCGCGGCCGTCAGCAGCGCCACGGGCAGGGAGAGAGAAAGCTTCATGGGCGAAAACCTAGGTTGAGCTATTGCTTGGCAGCCGTTGAGGACGGCGTTGGTTTTGTTTCGGGCAGCCAAGGCTCAGCCCCCGCGAAGATGTTCTTGAGGGTGTATTGTTTGGCCTCCTTATTGGTAAGCTGTTTGCTCCTCTTCACTCGGTCTTTGGTGTTAGCACCGGGACCCTTCGACTGGTACTCGGCGTAGTAGGCAGTCTTTTCATTGTCAGGCTGGAGATGCTTCAACAGGCTCAGCATGACGGACAGTTGACTAACCTATAAAAGCTAGGTTAGTCAACTAGGCCTATTGATAACCAAGATTTTGCGTGAACTCACTCTTGTTGGTCACGGCATCTAGCTGCGTTTGCGGAATGGGCCGCAGCGTGTGATAGGATTGAATGTTCACCGCATTGTCTGGCGAATAGAGTTTGATGCGGTCTACCAATTTGCCGGTGCGCTTTAGGTCAAACCAGCGGAGCTGCTCGCCAGCCAGCTCACGAGCCCGCTCATCCAGCATAAAATCCAGTGTCATTTGCGCGGCATTCACCTGCATGGCGGCAGCGCGACCGGGTTTGGCGGCGCGGGTGCGCAGCACGTTTACGAAATCGGCAGCGGCTTGCGTATTCCCTAGCTTCAGCTGCGCTTCGGCGGCAATCAGGTACACTTCGGCCAGGCGGATGACGAACACGTCGCGGGCACTTTGCGCTTCGTTCAAACTGGGCCGGGTGGGGTCCATAAACTTGGTGAGGCTAGGATAGCGCAGGCCGTCTTTCACCGTGCCGTTGGCGTTGTAGATCTTGCTGCGGTCCACCGTCTGGTACTTGCGGGTGGCCTCATACGCATCCGGAACCTCGCGGCGGGTACAGTACACGGCCGTGTCGCCCAGGGCCATGCCGGCGGGCCGGGTGGTGGAGTTAGCGTACCACACCTCGTTGAAGGAACCTTCGTAGCGGGCATCGTTGGTGCTGTACAAATCGAGCAGGAAGCGGGTGGGCATGTAGCGGTTGAAGGGGCGCCCGTTCGGAATATCGCGCACCATGCCGGGCCGGTCGTCGTACTTCATGATGTACAACAGGTGGGCGTTGTTACCGCCCCGGCTGTGCCCGTAGGGGTTAAAGGTGGTGTTCGCGAGGTCGTTGAGCGCTAGGTTAGACGAGTAATCCACGACATAGATGGCCTCTCTGGTCTTCAGATTGCTCATCTTCCACAAGTCCGCGTAGTTGGGTTCGAGCCGGTACGCGGTGTTGGCGAGCACTGCCTGAGCCATGGCCAGGGCTTCCTTGTTCATGCCCCGCGTCAGGTAAATGCGCGCCAGAAAGGCCTGCGCGGCGCCTTTGGTCACTTTGCTATACTGCGGCTGGGTGGCGGGCAGCTTGTCGACGGCCGTGAGCAAGTCTGAAATAATCAGCTCGTAAAACGTACTTTCAGGCGTGCGGTTGGCGGTCGACACGACCCCGCTGGTTTCCTCGGTGGTGAAGTGCACGCCGCCCCAGGTTTCCACGATGTGCCAGTAGTAGAAGGCGCGCAGAAACCGTAGCTCGCCCTCCCGAACGGACCGCAGCGTGGCCGAGAGGCCAGCTTTGTCGATGCGGGCTAAGCCGCCATTGCACAGGTTCACGGCCGCGTACAGCTCGCGCCATTCGGTGGCCAGGTACGTATTGGTACCCTGCAGGTTGAGGTACTGGCTCAGGCCCCGGTCAGTGTCGCCGGAGGCACTAGTCCAGATGTCGGTGCCCATCTCGGCAATGTTGTGGGCTTCCTCTTTGCCGTACCACCAGCGCTGGTACGAATAAGCCGCGTTGACTAAGGTTTCGAAGCCCTCGGGCGTGGTATACACGGTGTCGGCGGTCAGGCCGCTGGGGTTATATTCCTCGAGCGTTTTGTCGCACGAAAATAGCGCGAGCAGGGAGAGGGTTAGCACCCCCTTTTTGGTGAAAAGAGCGTTCATGGGATGGATGGGATGCTAGGGTTAGAACGTGGCATTCAGGCCAACTACATACAGCTTGGTCATGGGGAAGCTTTCGCCGCCGCCCCGCTCCGGGTCGTAGTTTAGCTTGGTGAAGGTGTACAGGTTCTTGCCTGTCACGTACAACCGAACCCCGCTAATTGCCTTGGGCAGCAACGTCTTAGAGAAGTTGTATCCAATCGTGACATTCCGGATGCGGCCAAACGAGCCGTTCTGGTAAGCCAGCGTGGAGAGGTATTTCCCGCCCCCGTTCTTGTTGGGGCGCGGGTAGGCATTGGTCGGGTTTTCAGGCGTCCAGTAGTCGAGGCCGGCCGTGCTGTTGCCGATGCCCTGGTAGTCGAAACGCGCCGAACGGTCGGAATTAATCATCTGGCCGATGCGGGCGTAGATGAAGAAGTTCAGGTCAAAACCCTTGTAGCGTACCGTGTTATCGAGGCCGCCGCTCCACTTGGGGCGCGGGCTGCCCAGAATGATCCGGTCGTTGATGGCGTCAATCTTGCCGTCGCCGTTCTGGTCCTTCACCTTGATTTCGCCCGGTAGTTGAGTGGGCTGCATCTTGGCGGCCTGATCGGCTTCGTTGGTTTGCCAGATACCTAGCTTCTCGTAGTCGTAGTGCACGCTGATGGGCTGTCCGATAAACCAGCCATTACCTACGTCGTTGCCATTGGTTACGAGTTCGGTAATCTCCTCTTTGTTGCGTGTAAAGGTGAGCGTGCTGGTCCAGGTCAGGTCTTTGGCTTTGATGTTGGTGCTGGTCAACGAGACTTCCACGCCCCGGTTGCGCGTGCGGCCGATGTTCTGCTTCACTGTGGTTACGCCCGTCGTGGGAGGCAGGCCTCGGTCCAGCAGCAGGTCGCGGGTGCGGGTGTCGTAGTAGTCGATAGAACCCGCCAACCGGCCATTGAATACACCCACATCCAAGCCGATGTTCTTGGTGTACGACAGCTCCCACCCGAGGGCCGCGTTGCCCACGTTGCGCGAAAACGTGTAGGCCGGATACGGCACGTCGTCGTAGCCGAAGGCAATGCGGGTGAGCGTAGTTTGGGTGGCGTAGGGCCCGGAAGGGTCGTTGCCGGCCACGCCGTAGCTGGTGCGCAACTTCAGGTCGGTCAGACCTTTGATACCCTGCATAAAGGGCTCATCCACAATACGCCAAGCGAGGGCGGCCGACGGAAAGAACGTCCATTTGTTGCCCACCGCCAGCTTCGACGATCCATCTTCGCGGGCCGTCACCGTCAGCAGGTACCGGTCGCGGAAGGCGTAGTTGACGCGTGCCGCAAACGAGACCAGGTTGTTCTGCGAATAAGCCGAGTTGATCTTGATTTCCTCGGTGGCGCTACCCAGCGCGTAGAAGAGCTGCGAAGGTAGCAACTGGTTGACGCCTGAGGCCGCTGCGTTGTCGGAGGTGTTACCTAGGTAGCTGGCGATGCCCGTCACGGTGAGGGCGTGCTTGCCAAACTCCCGCTGGTAAGTAGCCACGTTTTCCCAGTTGATGGCGCGGCTGTTGCTGGTGTTGTACGTAGCCAGCGACTTGCCCGAGAGTGACCGGTCGATGGACTTGGGCGACATATACGCGCCGTCACGCGCCGACGACAGGTTGACGCCCAGCGTGCTCCGAATCATCAGGCCCTGCACGGGCGTCAGTTCCACGTAGCCGTTGGTCAGCGTGCGGGTGGTCAGCACTTGGCCCTTAAATACGTTCGGCTGCTCGTCCGAAAGAGGGCTGGCGGTTTGGCCGTCCAGCATGATAAAGTTGAAATTGCCGTTGGCGTCGTAGAGCGGACCTAGGGGACTGATTTTATTGGCCTGGTTCAGCGGGTCGCGCCGCACGCCCTGGTTGTAGTACGTCAACTGACTTTGCAGGCCCACCTTCAGCCAATCGGTGGCGATGAAGTCGACGTTGAGGCGGCCGGTGTAGCGCTTCAGTTCATCCATTTTCAGGATACCCTTTTCGTTGAAGTAGTCGACGGAAACGTATCCCTTCAGGCGGTCGGTACCAGCCCGCACGCCCACTTGATAATCTTGTTGGAAGCCATTGTGAATGAGCTCATCCTGAAAGTCCGTCCACACACCATCTTGCAACGCCTGGTATTCGGCTCCGTTGGTGAAAATGGCGGGGTCGTCGGCCGGGCTCTTCCACACGCCGGCCGCGCGCCACGCTTCGCGCTTCAGGTCACGGTAGCCGTACAGGTCCATGGCCTTCGGGTACATCGTGACCTCCGAAACGCCCGCGTAGGTATTGAAGGAGATTTCCGGCTTGCTCGACTTGCCCTTTTTGGTAGTGATCAAAATAACGCCGTTCGAGCCGCGCGAACCATAGATGGCAGTCGACGAAGCATCTTTCAGCACGTCCATCGTCTCGATGTCGTTGGCGTTGATGTCTTGCAGACTGTTGTACTGAATGCCATCGACAATAATCAGGGGCGAGTTATTGCCGCCGATAGAGCGGTTGCCGCGGATATTAATGTTGACGGCCGCCCCAGTCTGACCACTGCTCCGGGTGATATCGGCTCCCGCAATCTTGCCCTGGGCGGCTTCCAGCACGTTAGCCGACGGAATTTCCTTCAGCTCCTCCCCCTTTAGTTGGGATACTGCCCCGGTCAGGTCCTTCTTGCGCACGGCCCCGTAGCCGATGACCACGACTTCGTCGACGGCATTGGTTGCGGGGGCTAGGGCCAGTGTAATCGTTTTCCGATTGCCGACCACTATGTCCTGGCTTTTGTAGCCGATGTAGGAAAAAGTAAGCACCACCTCGCCGGTTTCGGGCACCGTCACCTGAAACTTGCCGGCTATGTCGGTGGTCGCGCCCTGCTTGGTGCTTTTTACCACGACGGTCACGCCGGGCAACGGCTCATTTTTCTCGTCGGTCACAAAACCGGTTATCACCCGGTCAGCGAACGAATGGGCAGCCGAAGAGGCTGCCCATTCGTTTGCTTCGTCGCTACCACGCGCCAGCGAAACCGACGGGCAAGTAGCCACCAAAAACAGCGAAAGAAATGATGTACAGGTTAGGCTCCGCCAGGAACCAGCGGGGTGAACGGGTGTAAACCTCATAGGCAACAGTAGTTCTCTTTTCATAGTGCATTGATCGTGTTGTTAAAATGCTTCGGCTCGGCTGTTTAGGTAGTCAATCCCTATCGTCGAGCGGAGCGTCAGGTTCTTGAGAATGTTGAAGCTAGCAACCGCGCTAGCGTTAACTAAGCGCTAGTTGTTCCGCCGATATTCGGATTGCACTATCACAATCGGGTTGATCAACCTGCTAGAACCGCCGCTGGCCGTGCCCTGCCTAAGAGTGTTTTGGTTGTTGACGCACACGTTAAAGCCGAAGCGAAACTTACCCCTGGCTTTGTAGTAGATGCGGAAATTGACCAGCTTGCGGTTGTAGTCGGATTATTACAGAATCCCCAGCTCCCAGTTGTAGATTGAGCTCAGCAAAAAGGTAGTGCCCTTACCCTCGCCGGCTACAGTCATGTTTTGGGTTTGTTGGAAGGAAGGGTAATTGTCATCACTGTTGCCCTTCATCGTTAGTGCCTTAAGTGATGCCCACCTCAATAGTACTGTAGAGGTTATAGCTGCTACTAGCTCTCCGATTGACCAAGCAGTACCTTACTTGGCTGGTGTTTGATCAATTGTGGCTGTATTGACCTCAATATCTGGCTTCAAACCCAAGTGAGTTAATGGAAGGAATTGGCTCACCAAGAATAAGGCAAAGTGAGAATACGCGTGTCACTCCAATTCACGTCTCACATAGCTTCGTTGAGGTTGCGGTATCACTGCTACGTATGTAGATACAAGCAAGTATTTGTGTGGTACGCGCATGAATACCATTCATTAGTCAAGGTCCATAATGAGCAATAAGAACAAATGCTTCCGAGTAGTGAATGTGTCATAAAAAGCTAAAAATGCTATAAAAGAAAATTATACCGGAATCACTTCCGGTATGTCAATATGAATAGGACTTATACTTTTAACAACTGTTTATTCGAAATAACTTTCGGCAACGTTCCCGGGAACGTTGCCGAAAGTTATTTCGAATAAACAGTTGCTGGTTTAAGTTATCCAAAAACATCTGGTCAAATGCAGCAATAATTTTTTTTAATTATGTATATATCTGTCTTGCAAATAATTGCAGTTATCATAAGAGAAAATTATTTTTTTGTCTTAGTTAAATATTTACTTTTTTTCTTGATAATGTTTTATTATATAAAATAACAGTAAGAGTATTTAGAATTTACTGCGAAGCTTCCGAGTACTTTTTCCTACTCGTAGCGGTATCGATTCCGAATAGGATTTATCTGTAATGATAGCTTATCTTATTCAGCATATTTGACCTCCTCCTTGAAAATTTGAGTTTACTCAATGGACAGTCTACCTATACACGGGAAGGCAAGTGGATTGGAGCGAAAGTAGGGCTGTTCAGTACCCATATCGCCAAGTTTAACGACGCTGGCAACGCCGACATCGACTGGTTTCGCGTGGAATAAGCAACTGGTCGCTTACAACGTAGAACCAGCCATATCAACTGCAGCTAGGAAGTGCTGTATTACGTGGGCTAAACTTGTTCCTAAACCAGCCAAAAGCAACAAGCGCATTCTCTTCAAACAACTACCTAATTATCATTAATCGCTACTATGAATGACGAGCGGTTAGCACTCCGCTACACCTAGCTTTCTTTTAGAGAAGGTTGTAGGCAGGTTGTGTGACTAACAAGCATACCAAGGCCTGCGTGCTGCCCCTACCGATGCATGACGTTCTAGAGGTAAAACCATTAAGCTGGTTGGTTGCTGTCCACTCCTGCGAGGTCGGGCACGACAGCATCAGCGTTAAGAGTGCTATTCATTCTTCTCAACGAAGATTTTTTTTTGCAGGGAGGACTCGCGGATAAGAAGTTGAGGCTTCAAGGTAATACGTTGACCAGTCCCGTAACCTGGGCGCTTCAGCAACTGTAAAAATAGCTGGATAACAGCTTCGCCCATCTGCTTGGCTCGCTGGTCGACGGAGGTTAGCCGTGGCTTGAGCATCGTAGTAAAGGGTTCATCGCTATACCCAACGAGGGCTATGTCTTCGGGCACTCGGATGCCGCGGGCGTCTAATACTTCTAGCGCGCCAACGGCCGGAAAATCGTAGGCAGTGAACACGGCATCGGGCCACACAGGCTGTTGCAGCAGGGTCGTCATCGCCTGGGCGCCAGCTTCGGTACTTGGGTTAGGCAAATGAATAACTAGCTCCTCCTTATAAGGAAGCCCGTGGGCAGCTAGCGCGTCGCGGTACGCCCGGTAGCGGTTATGCGTCGTGCTGACGGTTTGGTGGCCGGCCATGTGCGCAATCCGACGGCATCCCTGCTTGATCAGATGTTCCACTGCCTGGTAAGCACCCCGATAGTCGTCGGAAACGACTGCGCAGGCGTTTGCTAGGTTGGGCATGCGGTCGAAGAAAACCAAGGGAATGTTTTTGCTACGGACTCGCTCAAAGTGTGCAAAGTCGTAGGTGGTTTTCGACATGGCCACCAAGATGCCGTCAACCTGCCCCTTCAAGAGGACTTCCACCTGCTTTTTTTCCCGGGCTACTTCTTCGTTCGTTTGGCAAATCATCACGTTGAACCCTTCCTTGCTCGCCTCTTCCTCCATGCCATGCACGACCGCAGGAAAGAAGGCTCCGGTAATGTGCGGCACAATAACACCGAGCACATTGCTACGCCCCCGGCGGAGTGCCGCAGCTAGCCCATTTGGCTGATAGTGAAGTTTTTCAGCCAGCGTCCACACTTGCGCTTTAGTTGCTTCACTGACATCTGGAGCATTGTTCAGCGCGCGCGAAATAGTAGAGGCAGATAGCCCCAATTCTTGTGCAAGGTGTGCAATAGACAGGCGCTTATTTCCCTTGGCCATGAAGCAATCAATTGTCTTTGCTGACTCAGTTCAGCCTGCTCTCAGACCTGCAAGTTAGGCAAAGGGAAACCTTCCGAAGTACTCTATTTTTGTATCCACTTCGGGCTTGTCATTCTAGTAGCATGCAGTGCTCGATGGGCATAGGTAAATCCAACTAGCACGAGCTAGCTAATGCGTAGGCACGCGCCAAGACGCGTGCCTACGCATTAGCTAGGGCGCGGTCGAGGTGCACGTAGCCGCCATCCACGTGGATGATTTGGCCGGTGGTATGGCTGGAGCACGACGACAGCAAAA
>NZ_MTSE01000026.1 GCF_002154225.1 Hymenobacter crusticola | reverse complement strand
GAACTCATCAGGCGTCATGCCCCAAAGCTCCTACCCTACTCAGCGCCTGGAAAGGACGCTGCCGCCTACTCTATTTCGTAAGAAAGCTTGAATCCACTGCGTAGCACGATGCGTTTGCCAGCTGGTACGGTGGCCAGCAGACGGCCGCCAGCGGTGCGTAGTTCGACGCTGCCTGTGATCGGTCCCGATGGCACTGGCACGTAGCCACCGCTCGTGAGGGGGAAGGAACCGAGGTAGTACGGTGCGCGCATGAGTGTGTCGCCCGTAAAGCTTAGGTCTACACCAGCGCGAGCCGACGGACTGCTGCCCTCCGTACCCGCGGCGAAGGTGAGGTACTGCTGCCGGTTACCAATCAGGCGCAAACGGCCTGATGTATCACGCACGCTCACTAGGTAGCGACGACGCTCCATTGTGTCCAGCGCGTACAGTGTTTGGGCGTTAGGGTGGCCACGTTGCGCGGTCACCTTGGTAGGGTAGATAGTGCCGTGCCGACCGTTTGCCTTGGGTGGTTCGCTGAACTTGATGGAACCAGGCGTCACCTTCAGCTCGTGCCAACCGGCTCCTTCGCGAAGCTCTAAGTCACCAATGACCTGACCTTGCGCCACCACTGGGTCAGCGAGTACCTCTTCGACGGCCAGCGCGTACAACGCCGTGTAGCCAACTAGGTCTGAGCTGACCGGCTGATTGAGTTGGATGCTATCGGGCACGGAGTTGAGCGATTAATTGGGTGAGGGGAAGCGGCACTTTATCTAGCTCCTTGGTAAGGGACAAAACTCGATTCTTGCGGGACAAACGTGCGACCGATTTTTTAGTCTTTTTTGGCGGTTTTTGCGCCTTCTGTTCAGCCTTTTTTAAGGCGTTTTGCTCGCGCTGCACGGCCTTCTTCAGGGTCTCAAACGAGATATCTTCCTCCTCCAGATCGTAGATATCCATGAAGGCAATGATGGCATCTTTCGTGGTCATATCCATGCGTTGCCCCATGATCTCAACCCACGCGAACAGCTCTGAGCGAAACAGGCCGTCGACGTAGTTATTGAAAAGGAAAACGGTGTTGGAGTTCATGCCCTTCAGGCCGTACTGCTTCATGGGGTAGCGACTCAGGCGAACGTTGAAGCGCCCCTTGTACTGGTCCATCGTGCTGTCCTTCTGGCAATCCTTCAAACCATTGCGCAGCAGATGAAATAGAAGCGCGCCAAACTGATCACGTTCGGAGAGACTGTAGTCCTCTCCTAAGTGCGCAGCCAGGTACTTTACCAGGTGCTTTTTAACGGGGAATTTGAGGATCTGCGCCTTCTTGCGAGAACCAGGGGTTGGGAGCAACTCGGTGAGTTCTCCAACGGCAAGCATAGGAATCATAGAGCGGCCTTGGAATGAGTCAAAACTATTGCGCAGCAAAAGCACTGACGGAGCTATTCCAAAACCACGCGTAGAGCGTAGCGATTGGGCATGAAGCGAATAGATGTGAGGCTTTTTTATAAAATATTTAGTGAAAAAAGCCTTGATATTTTACAAAAATGTATCAGCAACAACTTCGCCAGAAGACTATATAGGTTAGAATGGTACTCCGGTAAGAAGCGCGCACCCTGAGCGGACTAGGCAGAAGGAGAGGAGAATGCGCGAGAAAGTTGCGCGGAAAAAAGTAGTGATGCTTTTTCCGCTGAAAACAGCGAAAAACCCGACCTACACGACCTACACGAACCTACAACGCTAAAAACCTCAATTCCGAAGCCTAGAAGCACTTTCGCGTGTAGGTCGGCTGTAGGTCGGGCGCTAATTTTTGTAGGTCGCGTAGGTCGTATGCATGCCGAGCGACCTACACGGACCTACACCGACCTACACTTTTTAAGGGAGTAGAATAGACGTAGTAAGTAGTAAAAGCTTATTTAAAGAGAATAGAAGCACTTTTTCTTACTCTATAAAGCCGTGTAGGTTTGTAGGTCGGTGTAGGTCGGCTTTTTTGGGGTTTACGGCTTTTTTCAGACTACTCTACTTTTTGTCAAAATCAATTCGTGCTTTTTGTGCCCCCGCGCCCCCACGCAGCCCGCGGCTGGTTTGTTGTACTTTTTGCTGACCTACCGGAACCTCGGCCCAACAAAAAAGGGAAGCGACGTGCGCTTCCCTTTTGCCGCCAGGTCCCCACCTAGCTAGAATGATTCGGCCGCTATTCCGAATCAGTATTTATATCTCCATTGATGGAGCTCAAGTCGATACCTAGTTCTTCAAAGTTAAACCCGTAGCAGCTGGTGGGGTTCGTCCGCAGCACACCACCAGTAGCCGAGGGCGGCATGTCGAAACGCAAGTTCTTCATTTCTACGAACGCCGGGTCGTGCTTCAGGTAATAGTCCAGCGTGAGCTTGTCTAGGCCAGGCACGTTGTACTGGCTGCGGTGCTGCATCATGTAGGGCGGGTGTACGTTGCCCAGGCGAATGTAGAGGTTGCCTTTGTGGAACTTGTAGTCGACGCCCTCCACAATGAGCGGCTGAGGCTTGTGGCTGACCATGCCCACGAACACGTCCCAAAAGCGCCGGCTGTCGGTGCTCTGGCTGATCTGCTCGTGCTGGCGGTAAATGATGTGCAGCGCCATTTTGTAAAGCTCCTCCGACGTGAACGGTACCTGCAGCAGTTCCTGTTCCATCAGAAACAGCATCGGGGCCAGAATAATGGCCATGTTCTGGAGCATGCGGTCCTCGATGGTTTTGCCCTGCTTCTCAACTTCCCCTTTCAGATAGTCACGCACGATCTTGTAGGTCTGCGTGTACCACTCGGTGACTTCGCCGCGGTGGGCGAGTACCTCCAGCGTGATGCTGGTCAGGCTCTGCTCCTGCATCTTCTTGAGCTTGGCGAAGCTCTCATAATCGCGGCCCTTCTCCAGGAACTCCAGCAGGATCGTGCGGGTAAACAGTGCGTTGTCGATGTTGGGCATATCCTGGCCACTGATCCACACCGCCGACCTAGGCTTGGTCACCTTGGTTTGGTTGTCGTTGCTCTTCACCCCGGTGGTGCGGCCGAAGCCGTCGTAGAAGCCTTTGAGCATGCCGACCGTCTTTTTGTCGACCGAGTTTTTATACTCGTCCAGCATCACGATACTATTGCTGAAGTTGGCCAGCGTCCGGATCACGCCGATCACCGTGCTTGGGTTCTCCAGTGATATTGAGTCCTGGGGCGTGCCGAAGGGATATTTGAAGCTCAGACCAAACTCGGTTTTACCCGATTGCCGCTGGCCGAAGGAGTAGAGCATCGGGAAGCTGTTGTGGACGTCGAAAATGTAGTCGCGAAAAAGCGAGGCGACATAGAAGCACATGCCCATGGCCCCGTTCAGGCCATACACCTTGTAAATCAAATCGGCCCACTGCTTGAACTTCACCGGGCTGGCTTTGTGCTGAAACTTCTTCTCGTTGACGTAGGCGCTGTAGTCCTCGTTGATGCCGCTCCAGAAGGGCAGGAAGTAGTTGTGGCCCCCGTGCTCCACGATGCCGTACTCGTCGGCGCTCGTCCACTTGGCGTTGAAAATTCCGTTACTGAAGGCGTAGAAGTTGCCGCGCTCGTGCCAGCCGAGGGTGTTGATTTCGGTGGTTACCTTCTCCTCACGAAAGAGTTTTTTCTTCAGGCGGGTCAGATCCGTTTCGTTGCCTTCGAAGACGAAGTTGCCGACGGATTCAACGTACTTTTTAAAGGCCCCTAGGCTCACGAACGCATCAGTTGGCAAGTCGAGGGTAGTGGTGTAACCATACTGGTTTTTTAGCTCTACGATGCGCTTGGGGGCATCCTTGCTCTTCACCAGGTACAACACCTTAATCGTGAAGCCGCAGACCATCTTGGCGCCATCCTTCCCCACGGAGTAGTAGGCGTTGTCGTGCTCGTAAAAGCCGTGCTTGAAGTAGTCCTCCGGTGAGACGCCTGCCGGCAGCATGCTGCGCAGCTCAGCATCCGAATCGTCCTTCTCCTTTAGCTCCGTGAGCGTGATGTTGTAGTGCTTGGCAATCTGAAAAAACTTAGCGGGCGACGTGCAGATCTTCAGCTCCAGTGCTTCATCGAACGCGGCGTCGACGTCTTTTTTGGAGTAGGTCTGCTCAGGGCGAGCCAGGCGGTGCAGCAGCTCCCGGCCTTGCTCCCCGAGCACGGCCAGGGCGTTGGCCGTATTGGTCCAGTCCTCCTTGCTCTTGCCGACCCAAATGCCGCGGCGCTCAAATTCCTCCACGAACTTAGTGGTCTTGTACAGATAGTCTTTCATCTGCACGCTCCAGTCTTCCACCGCGGCCGGCAGCACCGGCAGTTCCTTGGCTTTCTTCTCCTTCTCTTTGGGCTTGGCGGGGGCGACGATATCGGGCCGCAATCCATCGCGCAGCGCGTCGGCGATATCGTAGCCGTCGGTGCGCTCGGGGAAGAGGTCGATGACGGTGAAATCCTGCTTAAAGGCTTTGAGCTTGCGCAGGCTGCTGTTGTTGCGGCCTCCTTCGGTCAGTACCTGCTTCCCGTTTTTCATCTCCGGCTGGCCATCCTTCAGCTTGGGCACGTTGCCGTCGGCGTCGGCAATCCACCAGATCGGTCGGTTGAACAACACCGGGATTTTGGCGTCCGTGATGCCGTTTGCCGCGCCACACGCTAGCTAGTCCAGGTGCGGATAGTGGAAGGAAGCGAAGACCGCAGATTTCTCCGATTCTACGACGCAGATCGGGCGCGTGGGGTCGTCGTGGCGCAGTAGGTGCTCCCCGTAAAAGCAGAAGGCGTACTTGGCACCCTTCTTCTTTTCCTCATCGGTACCGGCGAAGGAATACACCTGCGAAAGCTTGTCACGCTTGCCCTCGGACGTGTATTTGAACCACTTGGCGTTGAGCAGTTGCTGCTCGCCATTTAGGTGCAGAAACACCGTGCGGTCGCGGTCCGTGGCGACGGCCCAGCGCTCCAGGTGCTCATCGGGTATCGTAATCGAGCGGGCGTAGCGGTGCAGGTTACTCGTGTGGTCCTTGGTCTTGGCCAGCAGCTGCTCGGCTTCCTCAGCTGAGGGCTTCAGCGTTTCCGGCTCGGGTGCGTCGGCCGCGGCGCCAGTGGCGGTAAATAGCTCGCCACTGGGGCGATGATCGTAGCCGCACTTGGCCGCTCGGTCGCAGATACCATACTGCTCATCGAGCCGGTTGCCATCGGCATCCTGGAAGTAACGGAAGACTTTTTTCTGTTGGCACTGGGGGCAGGTGCCTTTTGGTTTGGGGTGCTTTTCAAGCGAATAACGGGGGGTACTCATAGCGGTCAAAAGCAATATGTAAGATGACTAGTGGGGTAGGCTAGTCATTCGAGAAGAGAGAATACTGGCCTTTGCGTCGGCCGTATCGAATGGAATTTTTGCGCTGCTCCTGGCAATAAGGTCGGTCGTAGTTCAAGTGGCAGCGCTGGCAAAGAGCACCTAGGTTTTCATCCTCGTGGTTATCAAGGCCGTGGTCGAGGTGGGCTACCGTGAGAATGATGCGCATCGGCGGCTTGCGCAAAACAGTCTCCAAAGCATCCTCGTCCTCCTCGCTCATTGCGTCACTGGCAATCTGCTCAGCGGTATAAAAATTTCCGGAGGGAAAGCGCCATCCTTCCAAGCGGTCGGCGATGCCGCAGAACTTACAGCAGTTCTTGTCGCGAGCCAGGATACGCGGCCGGATCTCGGTTTTCCAGTTATCGGGGTAGCGGTCAGCTCGGAAAGGCATCAGAAGAGGCGGTTTCGTTAGGAGGTAGCTGGCTGATCAGGTACCGCAGGGCTGCCATGCGGTAAGGAATCTCCCATCGATCATGCGGATGGAAGCAGCGTATCTTGTTCTCCATTTCGTAGAGGTCGACGCGCCAGGCCTGCGGCAGGAAGAAGCCCGAATCGTAGAAGCTAACCCAGCGGTTTAATTCCTGTTGGTCGAGGTCGATATGCTGTTCACTAATTACAGTGGATCTCGGTCATCAATTGCTTCGAATGCCTTACCTAGGTTGAAGGCATCATGAGCATTTCGAACCCTGATGGTTACTAGCGTAAGGCCGTCACCCTGATCTACTTCGCTTTCAATAGCAGTCGGATACTTGCTATCAGATACAGCATCTTCATCCCAGGAGGCAACTAGCTTTCGCAAGTGCGGCAGCGTTGCCTTTGGCACCTGTTGTTTGACATGCAGCTGCTCAGGCACTATTGATGGGCAGGTGGGCCGGATACTCCATCCGTGCCACCATGCAAAGGCAGAATAGACTGCTACATCACGTGGATCACCTTTGTAGACGTGTTCCAGCAATTCTTTTACGAGTGTGTCCTGCCAGCCTTCCTGCTTCCAACCATCCTCCGGAAAGCCATACTTGACACGTGCACGTAGTGCCTTTTCCAGTAACTCTTGGCCGTAAGCCTGGAAAAGTGTTTCCAAGGTTTGTGGAATGCCTACTGGAATACGGCTACGCAGCTCACTGGCCAGCCAAGCGATATCCTGATCAGCGTCGCCAGAGTAAGTGTAGTCAATTGTGCCTGCACCGTAGCATTCATCGCAATCAGCAATCAGCACAGGTTTCCCCCCGCATTCAGGGCAGGTGTTTGATGCTGGTGGCAGGTTGCTTTCGATAGTCGCTAGGCGTTGGAGAACTTGATAATTCTTCATACTAGTATCTGATATCGGTCCAGCAGACTAGCTGGCCAGTGAAAGGAAGGCCGTGCTCCTCTCGGAAGAAGTCGAGCAAGCTTTTGAAATCATCGAAACCATCGGTGCAAGCCAGTACTTGACATTCTAGTGGCGTGAGCCTTCGATCATCAATGGTGATATAAGGCTGAATTGCAGGCCCAATAGTGCGCTCCAGTAGCGGCCAGATTCCAATATTCTGCACCACATGAGCCACACCATCTTCCCGAATCTTCGCCATCGACTTCTGGCGCACGTTTTCATAGAATTGGATGCTCATGCCCACCCGCCAGCGGTCACCGGCTCGGATTGAATGGGGCTTCGTGCCGTCTGCTACAGCCGACACGAAGCGTTTTTTGAAACCTAGGATCATTTGGCCAGAAGCTTCTCCACGTCTGCAGGTTCAGCTAACCGGCCGTCATGCGCCACCTTCACCATCCAAAAGCTGCCGATCTCTGTTTTTTCGCCGGTGTATTCGAATAATAGCCGCTCGTAAAGTGACCGGGCTTCGTTCTCGAGCATCACGTGCAGCCAGAGGTCGGTGCCATTCTGATCGGCCCACCGCATGGCTGCGCGAACAAGAGCTTCCCCAATACCGCGGCGACGATAGTGCGGGTGAACGAAGAGGCTACTCAGGGTCGGGGTGCCATCATCGATCAACATGATTTCGGCGCCCCCTAGGAACAAGTGCTCTTCGATACAGGCTAGCTTCACCGAGCGCACGTTTTCGATGGTACAGTCGAGTAATGAGATTTTCTTGCTCATGCTGCAATTCCTTCTTCATGCTCAATGGCTCCCTGCTCCTCTTCCTGCATGCTCCAGCCAAGCACCTGTGCAATCTTCTTTTGCAGTTCCTTCTGGCCGTTTGGGCCGAAGGATGCCATATGTTGCTGGTAAGTTTCTAGGTACTTGATATGCGCCTCAATCTGCTTCCCAGTGACCTCTGCATCGCTCCGGATGAACGCCTCCAGTGTACGCCGTTGTCCGTTGCTAAGCTTGTACCAATGCTCACCGAAATGATCTTTTACTCGCTCTAGCCGGATGTTGGTTTGGCTCACGATATCAGCATACTTGCGGTAAGCTGGCAGCACGCGCTCAAGCTGAATACCGATGATAAAGCAGGCATCCAAGCCTTCTTCACCTAGCTGCATATTGATTTCACTCTGCACGAATGCGTGCGCGAACTGTCGCAGCTTTTCGTTGTTTGGGGCTTTAAAAACGGCTTTTTGGGGCATAGCGGTAGGTTGGTTAAATAGAGATTCGTAGGGCTTCAGGAAAAGGAAAATGGCGCTCCAGAGCCGCCAATACTGCATCGATAGCTTCTTGCACCTCGGTGCGTTCTAGCTCCCACGCCTGATGGTTTCCTTGCTCGTAGTAGGCTAGTTTGTCTAGCTCCAGCCTAGCCAGGCGCCGCTGCATGTAGCGGTGCATCCACATGAGCAGCCGCAGCTTATCTTCCGGAGAGCCGCACAGCAGTAATTCGGTGATGGATCTCGGTCTCATTAGGCCAGTAGGAATAAAAGGCAGGGTACTAAACCGAGAGGCTTTAGGGGTGCTGGGATAAGCGACACGACTAAAAAGAATACTAATAAAAAGAAGCTAAATGCAAGAATCTTAGAAAAAGACAACTGCTTGCATTGGGCAAAAAGAAGGCGCTTTCTCATCTTTTATAGATCAGATTTAATGGATAGAAATAAGTTGTTTGGGGGTGGGCGGCGCCGCTACTACACTAGATTGGTCAATGACCGGCGCGCATCTTCCTGCCGCTTCTTCTCAGCGTTGGCGCGTTTCAGCATTTCTGGCATAGCTTCGTGGCTCAAATCCAGTTCACGAACAATGCGGTAATAGGTCGGCCTGCTGATTTTGTAGTCTTTGCAAATTTCTTCCCGGTCTTTCTTTTTCAGGAAGCTTTGCAGAGCCTCAATCAGTTGCTCTTTAGTCGGCTGCTGTTCAGCTCCATTTTGCTGAGACTGTTCTGTAAGTGCCATTTTATCTTGGTTTAGTTCTTGCTGAACCATTTTTGTAACACTTTTAACGAGTGTTTTACAAATATGATTCATTAAGAGACAAAACCAAAACAAAATCATTAAGAATATGGGAAACGATTTACCTGCCGAACTTTTCATTTTTGTCTCATTGTGAGACTAAAAGATGTCAAGTATGGCACACCGTGGTGAAATCGTTGCTGAGGCAGTGCGTAAAAGCGGCATCAAGCTGAGCAAACTTCACAATGCATTGAAAATCAGTAGGCCCACCCTATACCGTCGATTCGAAGAACCAAACCTGGAGTTCGACTTCATCCGGGAAGTAGGCAAGGCCATATCGCATGACTTTTCCATTGAGTTCCCTGAGCTCAAGCCGCCCAAGCCCATACCACCAGCCCCTATCGAAGCCTTCCAACTGGAGAGCCTAGATGATTGCAAGAACAAGCTGCTGCACGTGTATAGCCTCTACACGGAAGTGCTACACAAATACAACGGCCTTTTGATGTCGATGCAAAAATGAGTGCGGCGTACGACGCCCTGCGCCAGGCTATGGGCTGCGGTGATATCGAACTCACCACGCCGGTGGCCGCCCTCCTACCTGGTGACGTCAGCGATAAGAAGCGCTACTACGATGTAACCGCACTGATTTGGCAACAGGCGGCAGGAGATTGGCACCAGCACTTCTGCGAAGTATTGGACGAAGCCTGCGTGCTGGAGATGCTGAGCTACTACGATACACCTGCTCCAACGCAGGAAAACGTTTAGCACGTGTTTACCAAAGTCCTTATAAACACCTGCTACTCAGCAGAATCATGTAGCCCCGTCTCTGGTACTAAGAGGTCACAAAACTTTATAGAAGCGAAAGCGACTAGTGTTTATAACACTAGTCGCTTTCGCTTTTTGAGGCATAGGGGGCTTTTACTGCTTTCTCTGTCCCCGATCGTATCGTGGCATTGCGCTTCACAACGCTGTGCGCTGCTTACTATAGTTGATTGCCCATCGGAAATAAGCTAGGGCGAACGCAGTGCATAACAGTCAGACTCAGGCTGAGCTAGAGCAAAATGAGCAAGCGGCGCCGCTCAATCTAATAGATTTAGGCCTCATCACGCCGAGTGAACTGAAGCAATCAGTATCAACTATGGCTGTTTGCAGAATAACACATATAAAATCTTGTCCTTTCAGGTGGTACTCATCGGCCGCTTTTCAGTTTCACAAGGTGGCTAAACTTCGTACGCCAACTACTTATGGATGTGCTGCGCTCATGCTATTGTTGTGTCATTAAATAATGCTGGAAAGCTGCTTGGAGGGCAAGCTACTTTTTGACAAATCCATTATGCGCCAAACCAAGATATAATTGATTATCAGTTCAATATCACACTATATCAAATTGAACAATACCAATATAAATAAAACCATCTAAAAAGTATTGTTTCTCAGATGAGAGCCTTACAATTGCATGTGATTTCGTCCTAAGTAAAGAAAGCTCAACATGTGTAAAATATTGATAATTAGCAACAATTACAAACTTATTCACTCATCTGCAACAGTACTATCAGCAGGAACAAATTGTAACTGTATCCGTTCGAATAGCCAGACAAGACAAGCTTGTCATTTGCACTATATTCTTATTTTCCCATGAATACCGAAGACCTAAAAGAACTCGTCAAAAACGGCCTAGCCGCTCAACAAGCCGGTAGCCAAGTAGCTGCTGCTGCTACAGACGAAATCCAGAACGATGCAAAGCATCCGGAACTGAAGGCCGCCCTCGAACAAGGTAACGCTACCTCCAAGGAATGGGCAAAGCGCATTGAGCGCGCCATTGCTGAAATAGGTGAGGTTGAGAAGCAGAACAACGAAATTCTGGAAGCGCACTACCGAGTAAGCAAAGAAATCCGGGGCGAAGCTAAAACCGACGACGTACGCGACCTAGGCATCATTACCAGTGGCCAGTTGGCCTTGCACTACTGGATTGCTTCATTTGGCACAATGGCTTCTTACGCCGGTGCCGCTGGCTACGAGCAGATTGCACAGGAAATGAAAACCTCGGTAGACGAAGCCAAGCAAGCAGACGACAAACACACGGAAATTGCCAAACAAATTCTTTCCGCTAAGTAAGCGGGTGTTTCCTTTTTGCCCTATTATTTTGTCATTGCATAAAAGGCCTAAACCTATCGGTTTGGGCCTTTTGTTGGTTGGGCCACGTTAAATCGCCTGCTTTTCTCCTAGCGCTACTCAAGCCAAAAAGCCCCACCAGACCAGTGTCCAGTGGAGCTTTTTAGTGATGCGAACCTAGCTTTTTCTACAGAATCACTGTTTCGATGCCGATTTGTGCGGCTACTTTGCCCGTCAGCTCACGCACGGCGGTGGCAATACCGGCGGCATCGAAGCCACACTCTTTGTAAAGCTCATCTTGGGTACCGTGCTCTACCACGCGGTCCGGTATGCCGAGGCGCTTCACCGGCACGCTGTAGCCGTGGTCGGCCATGAACTCTAGCACAGCCGAGCCGAAGCCCCCCTGCAAGCAGCCGTCTTCCACCGTCACAATAGCTTTGTAGCGGCTCAAGATGTCATGTAACATTTCCTCATCGAGCGGCTTAGCGAAACGCATATCGAAGTGGCCAGGCTCCAGGCCTTCGGCTAGCAGCTGATTGGTGGCGCGTACGGCGTAGTTACCAATGTGGCCAAAGCTTAGGATAGCAACGCCTTCGCCTTCGCGAATCACGCGGCCCGTGCCCACCGTAATTTTTTTGAACGGCGTGCGCCACTCCGGCATCACGCCTTCGCCGCGTGGGTAGCGGATGCTAAATGGCCCAGCATCGGGCAGCTGCGCCGAGTACATAAGGTTGCGCAACTCACTCTCGTTCATGGGAGCCGATACCACCATGTTCGGGATGCAGCGCATATAAGCAATATCGTAAGAGCCATGGTGCGTGGGGCCGTCAGCGCCCGCAAAACCAGCACGGTCGAGGCAGAACACCACGTTCAGGTTTTGCAGCGCCACGTCGTGCACGACTTGGTCATAGGCCCGCTGCATGAATGAGGAGTAGATGTTGCAGAACGGCACCAAACCTTGCGTAGCTAGGCCTGCCGAGAATACCACAGCGTGCTGCTCGGCAATGCCCACGTCGAAAGCCCGATCGGGCATAGCCTCCATCATGATGTTCAGCGACGAGCCTGAAGGCATGGCCGGCGTCACGCCCATGATTTTGGAGTTTTGCTTCGCGAGCTCCACAATGGTGTGGCCGAACACATCCTGGTACTTCGGGGGCTGCGGCTTCTCGTGGTGCTTCTTGTAAATCTCGCCCGTAATCTTGTCGAACAAGCCCGGCGCGTGCCATAACGTTTGATCTTTCTCAGCTAAAGCGTAGCCTTTGCCTTTCACCGTCACGCAGTGCAGCAGCTTCGGACCCGGTATGCTGCGCAAGTCGCGCAAGATGGTGACCAAGTGATTTACATCATGCCCATCGACGGGACCGAAGTAGCGGAATTTGAGCGCCTCGAACAGGTTACTTTGTTTCATCAAAGTAGCCTTCATAGCAGTTTCTACCTTGCGAGCAATGTGCTGCGGATTGGGGCCGAACTTGCTCAGCTTGCCAAGCACATTCCATAGCTCGTCGCGCACTTTGTTGTAGGTACGCGAGGTGGTGATGTCCGTCAGGTACTCCTTGAGCGCGCCCACATTGGGGTCAATGCTCATGCAGTTGTCATTCAGAATCACCAACAAGTTTGACTTCTCTACGCCCGCGTGGTTCAGCGCTTCAAAGGCCATACCGGCCGTCATGGCACCGTCGCCGATTACAGCAATGTGTTGCCGGTCCTTTTCGCCTTTGTATTCAGAAGCCACCGCCATACCAAGAGCTGCCCCAATACTGGTGCTGCTGTGGCCTACACCAAACGCGTCGTACTCGCTTTCGCTGCGTTTTGGGAAGCCCGACATGCCATTGTAGCGCCGATTGGTCGGGAATCGGTCGCGCCGGCCGGTCAGAATCTTGTGGCCGTAGGCTTGGTGACCCACATCCCACACGAGCTGGTCGAAGGGTGTGTTGAAGATATAATGCAAGGCCACCGTCAACTCCACTACTCCGAGCGAAGCGCCAAAGTGGCCACCGTAAATCGAAACGGAGTCAATAATAAATTGTCGGAGTTCTTGGCTTAGCTGTACCAGCTGATCCTCACGGAGTTTCTTAAGATCATCGGGCGAGTTTATAGCCGCCAGCAATTCACCAGGTTCGACAATCATCGTTGGAAGGGAGCAGAGAGTAAATAACAGTGAGCAACAGACGTCGAGCTTAAAATGTTGAGTCTTCGCAGGTGTGCTGACACGTACAATAGTCAAAGTTACGGGTTTTCCGCTTGACCGGTTGTTGTGTTACCTACGCAACAACCTTGGTTTAGCCCCAGGGCTCGTGCAAGGACTACGCCACGGCTTACCATCACTTTACTTTCTGCAACCGTAACAACGAATTCACAGCCAGCTCGGCTGGTACTACGTACTTTTGCTTATCACCCCACGCCTATGCCTCTCACCCAACAAAGTCAGGACCAACAGCTACTCGATAAGCTTAAGCCCTCGCGCATTATTTTGCCGGTGCTGATCGGCATTGGGGTAGTTGGTTTTATGTTTTGGCGCAGCTACCAACCGGGCGACCTAGCGCCCCTGCGCAATGCCAAAGAGCAGTGGCTGGTCATCACCTTTTTGGTGCTCATTGCCCGTGACCTAGGGTATATCTATCGCATCCGCGAAATCTCGGAGCGGGTGCTTAGCTGGCGCCAGAGCCTTGATGTGATTATGATTTGGGAATTTTCCTCCTGCATATTGCCCTCGGCGGCGGGCGGCACATCGGTGGCACCATTTATTTTGAACAAAGAAGGCATTACACTCGGTAAGTCGCTGGCTTACGTGATGGTGACGGCATTGCTGGACAATATCTACTACGTTATTGCGGTGCCGCTCGTGGTACTATGGGCGGGCGAAGGCTTATTTCCGGAGGAGTTAAAAGGCGCTTTCGCGGCTTCTATTCGCGTGGCGTTTGTGGTGAGCTACATCTCCGTGACCTTGTACGCGGCCGCTATGGTTTATGCCTTGTTCATCAACCCGACGGCCATGAAGCGGTTTCTGGTGCGGCTGTTTTCGTTTCGATTATTGCGCCGGTGGCGGCCTAGCGCCTACAAGCACGGCAACGAAATGGTAGCGGCTTCCGCGCAGCTTCGGGGCAACAAAGCAGGTTATTGGATTCGTACGGCGGTGGCCACTGCTTTCGTTTGGACGGCGCGTTACTTAGTTATTGGCTGCATCATCGCGGCATTTATCCCGATCAACTTTGGAGAGTTTTGGGTGATCTTCAGCCGCAACATGATCTATAAAGTGGTGCTGCTGGTGGCCATTACGCCCGGCGGCGCAGGCATCGCGGAAGGTGCTTTTCCTACCTTTTTCGGCCGCTTTATTGGTACACCTACCATGACCAACTTCGTCATCCTGTTTTATCGCATCGTCACTTATTACTTGTATTTAGTGCTAGGAGCCATCTTCCTGCCGCGCTGGGTAGCTAGGGTGTTCAGCCGCCCAGCTGCTACGGCAGAATAAGTGCTGCCTGTTTATAACCAAAAGCTAGCTCCCCTACCTGGTAACCGGCAGGAGAGCTAGCTTTTGACTGTTAGCCTACTTCAATGGCGGGCTTACGACGTACTGCTGAATAAACTCCGACATAGCCGCCGATTGATAGTCACGGTTGCTCTTTTTGCGAAAGCCGTGGCCTTCGTCTTTGGCCATCATAAACCACGCATCGTTGCCGTTTTTCTTGAGGGCAGCTAGCATCTGCTCGGCTTCAGTGTAAGGCACGCGCGGGTCGTTTCGGCCTTGCACAATCATCATCGGCTTGGTGATTTTCTGCACGTTATTCAGCGGTGCAGTCTTCTCCAGGAAGGCACGCATGGCGGGCTGGCGCTCATCGCCATACTCGGCACGGCGCAGGTCTTGGCGATAGGGTGACGTGTTTTGCAGGAAGGTGACAAAGTTGGAAATGCCTACTACGTCGATGCCCGCGCGCAGCCGGTCGTTGAAGTGCGTCATGCAGGCTAGCACCATGTAGCCGCCGTAGCTGCCCCCATACACTGCCACGCGGCTTGGGTCGAGGTCGGGCTGGGTGGCAATCCAATCGAGCAGTTTGCCAATATCTTGCACCGATTCTTCGCGCTTCATACCGTTGTCGAGGGCTAGGTACGTTTTACCATAGCCCTCCGAGCCGCGCACATTAGGGAAGATAACGGCCGTACCTAGCTCATTCACCATGTACTGCGTGCTTGGGTCGAAGCCGGGGCGGCTCTGGCCCTCCGGCCCGCCGTGAATGTTGATAATCACAGGTGCCTTACCGTTGATCTTAGTAGGCTTGTACACAAAAGCTGGAATCTGGCGCGGCTTGCCATTCACTTGGTCAAAGGTTGGATAGTGAATAAGCGTAGGCGCTACCAGCTTCGAAGCATTGATACCACCAATTTCGCTCTGCGTCCAGCGGGTGATGGCACCGCTTTTTACGTCTAGCGAGTACACGTCACCGGCGGTGCGAGCGTCGCTGTAGGTATAAGCTAGCTTCTGGCCGTCCGGACTGAACGTTAAGCCACCAAGGATACCGCGCGGCACATTTTTGACCGCCTCGTACTTGCGCGTTTTGGTGTTCAGCAGGTACAGTTCGCTGTACCCATCAGCATTGACGGCGAAGGCCAATAAGTCGCCTTTCGGCGCCACGTCCAAGTCGCTCACGTCCCAGTTGAGGCTAGCTGTCAGTGGCGTTTGCTTGCCGGAAGCTAGGTCGTAGTAGCGTAAGGTGTGAAACTCGGTGCCCTCGTCGCTGGTAAGATACAAGCCTTTACCATCCTCACTAAAGAAAGTCGAGCCGTAGGAAATCTTTTGGTCGCTGGTATGCAACTGCTTGGCTTTACCAGTCGCCACATCTACTAGGTGCAACCGACTTTCATTGGCAGAAATGTATTCCAGGGCCAACATCGATTGGTCGTCGGGGCTCCAATCCAGAATGTCCCAGTCGCCCTGCACCTGAACCAACATTTTTTCTTGCTTAGGATTGCCGAGCGGAGCTAGGTACAAGTCGTAGTCGCGGCCGTTGCGGCGCGTACTGTTGTAAGCGTACCGGTCGCCGCGTCGGCTCCAATGCACGGACCCGTTCTGGCTTTTGCCGTCGGTGAGCAATGTATATTGGCTGGTCTGCGTGCTGAACCAATAGTTCTGCCGGTTCTCGTTGCCGCCCACGTCTTTCGAGAACACAAAGCCCTGCTGCTTGGTATCGGGGCTGACGGAAGCGCCGCCTACTGGCTCCGGGAAAAAGGTTAGCTGCCGTCGATCAGCACCCGGGGTAGCGACGTGGTGCACCTGCGCAGCCTCCGCGAAACGCGTACTGATGTAGATGCCGCCCTGCGGTGCCCAAGCTAGAAAAGCCGCTGACCTGGCGTTCTGATACGTACTTAGCCGCTCGCGCAGCTCAGTGGAAGGGGCTGGAATTCGCTCCATGATCAGGCTGCCCTCCTCACGCCGTTCAGGCGCGGCAGGCTGTTGAGCCGAAGCTGCAAGTGGCAGCAACAAGAATAAGCTGAGTAGTTTTGGCTTCATCGTGTAAGCGTTAGTGAGCAAGGAAGATACTTCAGATTGGATAGAAGCAGACTATTTTTCACAAGCAATTACATATAGCTAGCCTTGCATTGCGCGTGTATTTCCGCTTTCCAAGCACGTAAAAAAAGCCCTCCTACATACTGTAGAAGGGCTTCTTATTATTTTAAAGATTTAGCAAGCTAGCTTAGTCAGCTTCTAACATCATCTGCGAGCCGTCGGGAGCTTTCAGCGTGATTTCGTCTTTGGTAAGGTTTACCACGTCGAAGCTTAAGGAGTTCGGGGCGCCTTCAGGAGTTAGCGTGATTTTCTTGCCTGCTTGGTCGAAGGTGTACTTACCCTGCATCGACTGCGCTGGCGAAGTCATGTTGAAGTTGCCGTTGGCGTAGAAGCGTAGCTCCGTTTTCTTATCAGCGCTGGTTTGGGCCACCTTGTCGCCCGTAGCGCTCGTTTCCTTGTCAGTTTTCCAAACTTTGCTTTCGGTGCCGTACAGGAGGTTTGTTTCGCCTACTTTGTTTTCCTGCTTACAGCTAAACGTAAACAGTGACACGAGCACGAGCAGGCTAGCTAAGTAGCGCAAGGGAGAAGAAAGGGTTTTCATAAAATGAACGATTAGGGTGTGGGAGAGAGAAGTAAGATCGACTGCCTTGCCGATAGCGCAGCAGCAACTAGGCGCTTCTTACGCTAAACAGCAGCAGGAGTTGAGTAGCTCAACTGCTTTTTGTACGCCACAACTTATTCATATTGACCGCGTATGAGCGTTTGAAGTGATGTGGCTGTAAGCCCGTTACCTTGCACTACTCTCTCCTCTCACCTAAATTGATACTACGACCATGGGCTTATTTGATTTTTTGACCAAAGGCGAGGAAAAGCCAGTTGAACCTACCGCTAAGCCAGCCGCAGCCGGCGCTACCGACTTTTTCGGTGGCAACAATGCCGCTCCAGCAGCTGCTACTGGCGAAACCTACACCATCGTAAGCGGCGACTCGCTTTCGAAAATTGCCAAAAACCACTACGGTGATGCCGCTAAGTGGCACCAGATTTACGAAGCCAACAAAGCCACCATCGGAGCCAACCCCGACCATATTGAAGTAGGTCAGGTCCTGACCCTGCCGAAGATTTAGTTTATACCTTTTGCGCAAAAAGGGCCGAAGACGCCGCATCATTTTGGTGCGGCGTTTTTTATTTATACGTGCCTTGAATTGATATTCCGTGTGAGGAGGAAATATGATTTATTGAGCAAACCAACTTGGCAGGACTTATTACCAAGTGTGAAATGACCTGCCAACAAAAATTTTGAAATTTTTTGTCTCTGCATTTGCAATTCTAAAATCCGGCTGTACATTTGCCCTCACCAACCCGGTACTCCTCCGTTAGAGACGGAGTAGTTTTCTTAAGATTTATACAGAAGCGGCGAGAGATTAGGCTCTAGGACCCGCTGGCAACCATCGATCATCGAAAGGTGCCAATTCCTGCCCACTCAAAAATTGAAAGTGGGAAATATAAGTTGAGTACCATGAAAAACTCTCCGCTTACCACCGATTATTCTTCATCTGCTGCCACTGCTCACGCATGCGTTGGCTCATCGATGAACTCGTATGCTTCGGCTTCTGCCGCTGGCTGCTCGTGCATTTTACTCGTCAGCCCAGCCACCAAGCGAATGCGAATGCGCACTTGTGGCGCGTGTTGTTGCTAGCTGACCCTAGCTTTCCCCGCTTCCCTCCCAACCTACTACTAGCTAGCGCCTTTCTACGCGCAGCTACCTAGGTTACCCTGCTCGGCCAACACCAGATTTGGTCTCGACGCAGTCACTAGCGGGCTTTTTGTGCACTCTCAATTGCACTTTTCCAATTGTTTTCAAGAACCTCCTCTTTTATACTTCTCTCACTCATGTCAACGCAAAACCTCCACTTCGAGACCCTCCAACTCCACGCTGGTCAGCAGCCCGATCCTACTACTGGTGCTCGTGCTGTACCGTTGTACCAAACTACTTCGTACGTATTCAAGAACGCTGAGCATGGTGCTAACCTTTTCGCGTTGAAGGAGTTTGGCAACATCTACACCCGTCTGATGAATCCTACGACGGACGTATTTGAGCAGCGGATAGCGGCGCTAGAAGGTGGTGTAGCGGCATTGGCCGTAAGCTCGGGGCAGGCGGCCCAGTTTATTGCCCTTAATAATATCCTGCAAGCTGGCGACAACTTCGTTAGCACCTCCTTCCTCTACGGCGGCACTTATAATCAATTCAAGGTAGCATTTAAGCGCCTCGGCATTGAAGCCCGCTTCGCTGACGGCGATAAGCCCGAGAGCTTCGAAGCGCTGATTGACGAGAACACCAAAGCTATCTACCTGGAAACCATCGGCAACCCTAGCTTCAGCGTTCCAGATTTCGAAAAGATTGCGGCTATTGCCGAGAAGCACGACTTGCCGCTGGTAGTTGACAACACTTTCGGCGCGGGTGGCTTTCTGTTCCGCCCCCTAGAGCACGGCGCGCACATTGTAGTAGAGTCGGCGACAAAGTGGATCGGTGGCCACGGCACCAGCATTGGCGGCGTGATTGTAGACGGTGGTAAGTACGACTTCGGTAACGGCAAATTCCCGCAATTCACTGAGCCCAGCGAAGGTTACCACGGACTTGTATTCAACGACGTATTTGGCAAGAACGGCCCCTTCGGCAACATCGCCTTCATCATCCGGGCTCGGGTAGAAGGTCTGCGCGACCTAGGTCCGTCAATCAGCCCGTTCAACTCGTGGCAGCTGCTGATTGGTCTCGAAACCCTGTCGCTCCGTGTTGAGCGCACAGTGGAAAATGCCTTGAAGATTGCTACTTGGCTCGAGCAGCACCCACAGGTGGAAAGCGTCAACTACCCTGGCTTGCAAAGCAGCCCCTACTACAACCTAGCGCAGAAATATCTGACCAAAGGTGCTGGTGGCGTGCTCACGTTCAGCATCAAGGGTAGCAAAGAAACCGCTACACAGTTTATCGACAATCTCAAGCTGGTAAGCCACCTAGCGAACGTAGGCGACGCCAAAACGCTGATTATTCAGCCGTCGGCGACGACGCACCAGCAGCTATCGGAGCAAGAGCAGCACGCTGCGGGCGTAACGCCTACGCTCCTGCGCTTGTCGGTCGGTATCGAGCATTTTGAAGACATCAAAGGTGATCTGTCTGCCGCATTCGATGCCGTGGCTAATGTGGCTACGACCGACGAGTCGGAAAGCGCACTGTTGCAGCCAGAAGTAGAACACGCGCAGCCGCTGGAAGTCTAAAGAGGAGACGTAGGCAGGCGCACTACCTAACCAGGGTGCGCCTGACCTTCCAATTGGCTGCCGTTTGCGGATAGTAAGTTGGTTTTTTGAGAGGGACCGAACTCAACTATCCTTCAATGGTCTTCAGGTTGAACCGACGTTGGCGAACGTCAATTCAGGGGTGGGTTAACAACTTGCCAACGTTCCGGTTCAACCTGGACTATTGAGAAGCTCTTTTGTTTTTGTAATGAATGACCGAAAGCCAGCTTTTTAATCTGCCTACACCTCTACAGCTTGAATGCGGGGCCACGCTACCAACTGTGCAGGTTGCTTACCACACTTACGGGACGCTCAATGCGGCCCAGGATAATGTGGTCTGGGTGTGCCATGCCCTTACCGCTAATGCTGATGTGCTGACGTGGTGGTCGGGCTTGTTTGGTCCAGGCTACCTTTTCGACCCAGCCGATTACTTTATTATCTGTGCCAATGTGCTAGGCTCGTGCTACGGTTCTACGGGGCCGCTTACGCCCGTTTCGGAGGGTAGCGAACCGCTTTATCAGGCATTTCCGCTGGTTACCATCCGCGACATGGTAGCGGCGCACGACCAGCTCCGCCAGCACCTAGGTTTCTCCAAAATTCATACGCTTATCGGTGGCTCGCTCGGCGGGCAGCAGGCGCTAGAATGGGCTGTTCAGCAGCCTACATTGTTCGAGAACTTGGTGGTGCTGGCTACTAACGCCCAGCACTCGCCGTGGGGCATCGCCTTCAATGAGTCGCAGCGTCTCGCTATTCAGGCTGACCAGACTTACTACTCGGCAACGCCGGAAGGTGGTCAGCATGGGTTGAAAGCCGCACGTGCCATGGCGCTTTTGAGCTACCGCAGCTACGAAGCATATGGCACCACGCAGGCCGAAGTAGAAGGCGATAAACTCGACCAGTTTCGGGCTAGCTCCTACCAGCAGTACCAAGGCGACAAACTCGTGGCGCGCTTTAATGCGTACACCTACGTGACGCTTTCCAAAGCGATGGACTCGCACAACGTTGGCCGCGGGCGTGGTAGTTTGGCCGCTGCCTTGAAGCAGATCCAGGCGCGCACCTTGGTGATTGGCATTACTTCAGATGTGCTGTTTCCGCCCGCAGAGCAGCAGTTGTTGGCTCGCCACATCCCGACTGCGCAATACGTGGAGATGGAGTCGCATTTCGGCCATGATGGTTTTTTGATTGAGACTGTACAAATCACCCGTTTCTTAGAGCGATTTTATTCGCGTAGACTAGTGCATTCCTAAAAGCTAGCCTTTTAGCAACCTTATCCCTGGGGTCCCTCGGACGACTTAGCAAAACTAAGCGCCCAAGGGACCCTAGCTTTTTCAGATTGTCGGTAAGTTTGTCGCAGCTTTACTTGCTGTTCTATGCCTACCACTGCTCCTTCTTTACGGCCCGGCGACCGGGTTGCGATTGTTTGTCCTGCGCGCAAAGTGTCACATGCTGAAGTAGCGGCGGCGGTGGCTATTCTTGCCAGTTGGGGATTGGAAGTGATGCTAGGTGATACCGTGACGGCGGAGTATCACCAGTTTGCTGGAACTGACGAACTACGTCGTGCCGACTTCCAACGCATGCTCGACGCGCCCGACATTCGGGCCATCTTGTGCGCCCGCGGCGGCTACGGCACCTCTCGGATCATCGATCAGCTCGATTTTTCGCGCTTCGCTGAAAATCCAAAATGGATTGCTGGCTTTAGCGACGTGACGGTGCTCAACTGTCACTTGCTAGCCCTCGAGCACGAAAGCATCCATGGCGTGATGCCGCTCCTGTTTGACCAAGCCGGCGGCGAAGAATCGTTGGAAAGCTTGCGGCATGTGCTGTTCGGAGAGGAAGTGAGCTATGCGGCCCCTGCGCACCCGCTTAATCGCCTAGGTACCGCCACGGGCGAGCTAGTAGGCGGCAACCTCAGCTTGCTACAGAACCTCAGCGGCACCCGCTCCGACTGCCCTACAACGGGCCGCATCCTGTTTCTGGAGGATATTGACGAGTACCTCTACAACATCGACCGGATGATGGTGCACCTCGACCGCACTGGCAAGCTCCAAAACCTAGCTGGCTTGCTCGTCGGCCACTTCACCGACCCGCATGACAACAGCGTTCCGTTCGGCCAGACACCGTACGAAATCATCCAGACGTATGCTGGCAAGTACAACTTTCCGGTAGCGTATGGCTTTCCCGTCGGGCACGAGCCGCAGAATATGGCACTGGTGTGCGGCCGCACGGCGCAGATGATAGTGGACGCGGCGGGAGTACGTGTGGCGTATAGCACGACGTAATTCATCCTAACTAGCCCTTAGCAGTTCGTTTAACCCTTCTTTCTCAAAGAGTACCTTCCCAATTTTTAGCTCCGACCAACCTAGCTTTAGCTTGTAGGAGAAAGTAGGTACGCCGGCCTGCAACGTGCAGTCGATGTAATGCTCCTTCACTGAGTTTTGCGCTTGCTGCTGCTTCAGTTGAAGCAAGTGCGTTGAGATAAAGAAAAAGGATTGCGGAAAAGCTTGTAATCCACTGAGAGTAGCTTGGGTAATGGCTAGCGCATCGTCGACATTGGTGCCGCGAAACAGCTCGTCGAAGATGGCAAAGGTTTTGTCGGCGCGGCGGGTAGCGACTAGCACTGCTTTCAGGTTTTGAATCTCCGCCATGAAATGACTGTAGCCATCCTGTAGGTTGTCGCTGAGGTTGATAGTGACCACAATCGTTTTGAAGAAGGGCAAGGTGCAAGCGGCGGCTGGCACTCCTAGCCCGATGTGCGCCAGATACACGCATAAACCCACGGCTTTGAGCAACGTTGATTTGCCCGACATGTTTGGGCCCGTCAGCAGAAACACGTTTTCACCAGCTTGTAGTGTCAAGGTGTTCCTAACGGGGTTTTTGAGCAGCGGATGGTAGAACTCCCGTAGCTGAAACGTACCTTCCTGAAAGCGCGGAAAAGATAAACCATGTGCTAGCATACCTTTCGCCAGCGACCAATACGCTTCAAAATCGTAGAAGGTCTCCCAAAACGCCTTCATCTCCGCGAAGCTTACCGCTTGCAAGGCGCGGGCGAACTGGACCATTCGAGCGGCGGTGAAATCATCCTCCTGAATCGCGGTAGCATTTGCTTCCAAGCTAAACCGTTCCATGAAACGAACCAGTACAAGCAGCTGGCGCTGGAAGCTCACTGGAAACTCCGTAGTGGACAACCGTATTAAGTAGTGCTGCCAAATTCGGTGTAGGAAGAGCAACGCTTGTACGTACTTGGCGCGCATAGCATACCGTACTTCCTCGGAAACTAGTAGTTTCAAAGACGCTTTGAAGTGGTTGGTTTCGAGTGGTATACGTCCATCGCTCACGCCGTTTAGGAAGCTATGCACTTCCATGTACTGGATTTTCTGGTAGGAGAAATCTGCCAGCACATTCCAGTTTGCCAGGAACCCTTTGATTATTGCTTGCCGCTCCAGTACCTCATCTACTGAGCTAGGTACCTTTTGCAGAAACGCTAACAGCGCTCTTTCGGCCTCACTGTTGTAGGTGAAGTTGACTAGCGATAATACGTCCGTTGACACTCGCAGATCTTCGACGCGAACCATAAGCTAGGTTGGGAATAGACGTCAACAAAAAACCCCGGCTGCTCACGCGGCCGGGGTTTTTCAACGCAAGAGTACGCTAGATATTATCCGGCATAAATCGTCTGGAGCACCGTCTGGCCTACGGCTTTAAGTGTGCGTTTGTCGATGATGCTCATGTTGTCCTGCGTGGTGTGGTGGTACGCCGGGAAATACTCGTCGCCGACGGGCAAGTGGTCGATGATGTCGATGGTACGGACGCCAGCTTGGTTCGTGTACACGTGGTCGTCGGTGATGCCGGGGCTATCTTGAAAGAGAAAATAGTCGGAGTAGCCGATTTGGGCGGCCGTATTCCACATCTTATCCACAACGTCCTTCGCTTTTTCCACAGAGAGTTGCTCGCGGCTGAACTTGGCGTTTTTGGCGCCCACCATATCGAGTAGCACGCCGTAGTCGGGCTTGTAGTTAGCAGGCAGCATGTGTTGCGCCCAGTACTGCGAACCTAGGCACCAACTCGATTTGCCCTGCTCCTCTTGGGCTTGCAACTGGTTTTTCAATTCGCTCTGGGTGCTGCTGTCGTAGCCGTAGTCTTCGGAGTCGAAAAGGATGAAATCGATGCCGACGCTTGGCTTAAGGCTGTCGGGCTGGGCGGCTAGCACACGGGCCATTTCCAGGGCAATACCTACGCCGCTAGCGCCGTCGCTGGCGCCATCGAGCGGAGCGTTCTTGTGCTGGTCGTCTTTGTCGGCGAAGGGGCGCGTATCCCAGTGCGTGAAGACCGCCACCCGGCGCGCTGCTTGCGGCTGAAACTGCGCGACGATGTTGCGCGAGTGCAGCATCTTTCCGTCGAAAGCCATAGCATCGAAGGGTTGCTCTTTTACCGTTAATCCTAGGGCCTTGAACTTCTGCACGATCCAGTCGCCGGTAGCAATATGGGCTTTGGAATTGGGCACGCGCGGGCCGAACGCTACTTGCTTGGCCGTGTAGGCGTAAGCTGAGTCAGCGACGAAACTAGGTGCGGCGGGCACTTCGGCTTCTTCCGTTTCTACCGTTTCGGTGGTTTGTTGCTTGTCGCGGTTACAGCCGGAGCCGGCTGCCAGCAGCAAGAAAGCCAGCGCGGGCGCTAGCCAAGACGATTTGCTCATAGGTTGTTATAGAAAAGAACGTCATGCCTGCGCAAGCTAGCATGACGTTCTAAAGTTCCGGTGAATATTTTTACTCCTCGCTGTACGCCCAATCAACACCGGCTTTGGTGTCTTTCACTACAATGCCTTGCTCCTTCAGCGCCGCCCGAATCTGGTCGACTTTGTCGTAGGCTTTAGTGGCTTTAGCTTCCTGATAGAATGAGAGCGTAAGGCTAAGCAGGTCTTCGGCGTTGGCGCGTGGCTCGTCGACCAACCCTAGGATGTCAGTTACCATGGTGCGGTAAGCCTGCACGGCTTCCTGCAAGGCAGCCTCACTGACAGTGGCCAGCGTGGCGAGGTTGGCACCGAAGCCATTAAATTTGCGCAGCAGGTTGAACAAGCTAGCTACCGTGCGGGCCGTGTTGAGGTCGTCGTTCAGGCCAGTGAAGCAATCGGCCACCAACTTGCGCAGTTCGGTATCGGCTTTCTCGGTGTCGGCGGCGCGCTCAGTGCCTTCAGGCAGTTGCAGCTTTTCGAGCAAGCGCAGGCCGTTCATAAGCTTGCGGTAGCCTTTTCGGGCCGCTTGTAGGGCTTCGTCGCTCACGTCGATGGGGCTGCGGTACTGGGCTTGCAGCAGAAAGAAGCGCACCGTCATGGGCGAGTAGGGCTGCGACAGGGCCGCCGCGCCGCCTTTGAACAGGTCATTGAACGTGATGAAGTTGCCGAGCGACTTGCTCATCTTCTGCCCGTTCACCGTAATCATGTTGTTGTGCATCCACACGCGGGCCTCATTGGAGTGGCTGTGGCTGGCCTGGCTCTGCGCGATTTCGCACTCGTGGTGCGGGAACATTAGGTCGAGGCCGCCGCCGTGAATGTCGAAGGTCTCGCCTAGGTATTTGCGGCTCATGGCCGAGCACTCCAAGTGCCAGCCGGGAAATCCGTCGCTCCAGGGCGAAGGCCAGCGCATGAGGTGAGCCTCCGACGCTTTCTTCCACAGGGCAAAGTCGAGCGGTGAGCGTTTTTCGTTCTGGCCAGCTAGGTTGTCGCGGGTGCCGGCAAGCAGCTCTTCAATGTTACGATTGGAGAGCTTACCGTAGTTGTGATGCTCGTTGTAGCGCGGTACATCGAAGTACACCGACCCGTTCGCTTCGTAGGCGAAGCCGTTGGCCAGAATTTCTTCAATCATCCCGATTTGCTCGGTGATGTGGCCACTAGCGCGCGGCTCAATATCGGGCGGCAAGCAGCCCAACGCTTCCATGTGGCTGTGGTAGCGGTTGGCATAATACTCGGCCACTTGCATAGGCTCTAGCTGGGCAGCGCGAGCACGCTTCGAGATTTTATCCTCGCCCTCATCGGCGTCGCTTTCGAGGTGGCCGACGTCGGTGATGTTGCGCACGTAGCGCACCGTGTACCCTAGGTGGCGCAGGTAGCGCACCAGCACATCGAACACAACCGGACCGCGGGCATTGCCAAGGTGAGCGTCGTTGTAGACCGTCGGGCCGCAGAGATAAACGCCTACAAATGGCGGATGAAGAGGTTCAAACGCCTCCTTGCGGCGAGTCAGGGTATTATAAAGCGAAAGCGCGTGCTGCATTCGGCAAAAGTAGAAAGATTTGATGGGCCTTCCGGCGCAAAATCGAGATGAGTATCATTCATCTATTCAAAGCGTCAGAAAGTTTTGTACTAGCTTATTTTGTGGCGTTCAGAAGAACAAATTGCGCTTATTAACAGCAACAAAGTTCTCTTACTAGTTTGTGCGGCACAAAAATCAAGTTGATCAGTATATAAAGTTCAATGAACAGTACAAACGCATTGCAGTAAGTAATAGATCTTATTCAGTTTTGGTGTCGTAGAAATACATACCAGTGCTTTGTTATCAGACGGTTAAAACTAGAGTGATCAGACCAAAGCAACCTTATCACAAGCATCAGCACATGCACCGCACAGACCCAAATGAGTGCCTTTGCGGTGCGTGTTAATCTCCCTTACTCCTAGCTTTTAAATCGTAAATCGCAGTGGTGGGAAAATGGTCGGAGTACGGGATTTCGCGGTGCACCTGACACTCCTCAATCGTCCAGCGGGAGCTAGCAAACTGATTATCGATGCGTATGAAGGGTAGCCGGCCATTGTAAGTACTACCTACACCAGTGCCCACCGTGGCCCACGCGTTCTGGAAATGATCAGCTAGCTGGTCGTAGCTGTAGCTGTAGGGCAAGTCGTTGAGGTCGGCGCAAAGCAAGATCGGGTAGCGACATCGCTCGAAGCGCCGCACCAGCGTATCGATCTGCACACTGCGCGCAATCATCCCGCGTTTGAAGCGGCGCAGCAACCCGCGGCTTTTCTGCTCGAAGCCGCTCTTACTGGAGTAGCTCTGCACAATGTCTTTCTCTTCCATGCTCATACTTTGCAAGTGGAAGTTGTACACCCGAATGGTGTCGCCGCCGGGCAAGCGCAAGTCGGCAAACATAGCGTGGTTCTGCGTGAGCTTGCCGAACGAAATGGTGCCGCGGTGCAAAATTGGATAGCGCGAAAAAATGGCAATACCGAACTCCGCGCCGGCGCTATTGGTCAGGCTCTTCGACACAAATGCGTGCCGCCCTGCCTTGCGCCCAATCTGCTCGACGGTGCGAAATACGTTGCCGTCGCGACTGCGCATATTACGCGGCTCATTATAAAACTCCTGCAAACAGATGATATCGGCTGAGCTTTCGGCGAGCCACTGCACCATATTACGCGATGAAGCTAGGTCGGGGTCGCGCAGCTGCGGGTACACGTTGAAGATGCGCACGTTGGCACTCAGCACCTGCACTTGGTTGTCGGGCGTGCTGGTCGCTTCCACAGTACGCCACGGGTGCAAGGCTAGCCCCCGCTGAAAGTGCGGCCACGTGAGCACCGCCACCAGCAGCGGCAGCACTGCCAGTCGCCAGTTGCGTAGCAGCCAGTAGAAGACAAAAGCTAGGTTAAGCCCAAGAGCAATAGGCAGCGTGAGCGCCCCAAAAGCAGCAGGCCAGAAAGTATGCGGCGGAATCTGGACGCAGGCAATGGCCACCAGCAGCCACAGCACCACGAGCACAGTACAGGTAAACGCAAACGAACGACGCACCGCCAAAACAAAGAAATAGTCTGCCGGCAAAGGTAGGCGTTGCAGCCGGAAAGCTCCCTAGCTTCAGCGGTTCGCATGCGTTTACTACCCCTCATTGCGTTGTATCTTGCACACTAAACACCTGCCTTCTATCTGGTTTCGCCTATGTTCCTTTCTACTCTTCGTGGTTTCATTATAGGAGTCTTGAGTAGTGTCGCGCTCTTACCTGCGGTGGGCCGACCCGCAAATGCTCTCCCCGATAATCGCAGTTTGGAATTTGTGGAGAACAAAGGGCAATGGGATGCCCGCGCCCGCTACATGGCTGAGCTACCTTGCGGCCGACTCTTTTTGGGTGAAGCCGGTTTCACCTATGCCCTCCTAGATGCCCAAGCGCTACACGACCACAACAGCAACAAAACGCAGTCGAAACAAGGCACGGGCCAGCTGCGGGTGCACGCTTATTCAGTAACGTTCGAAGGTGCGAGCCCTAATACAAGCCTGCGCGGCGGCGAAGCAACAACCGAACGGCACAATTATTTTGTGGGCGCCGACCCTAGTAAGTGGGCTTCCGAGGTAAAAGGTTTTCGCACAGTGAACTACGCCGATGTCTACGCGGGCATTGGCCTAAAACTTTACGAGAACCAGCGGCAGCAACTTGAATATGACTTCACGATAGCGCCCGGCGCTCAGCCCAACGACATCCGCTTGCGCTACCAGGGCGCCGACCGGCTGAGGCTCCAAAATGGCAACTTGCTGATTCAAACCTCGGTGGGCAACGTGCAAGAGCAGGCGCCGCAAGCGTGGCAACAGATCGGTGACAAGCGCGTGCCCGTGTCATGTGCTTTCGTCCTGCAAGACCAGGTGCTAAGCTTCAGGCTAGGGAAGTATGACACCAAGTATCCACTGGTCATCGACCCAACGGTAATCTTCTCGACCAGCACCGGTTCCAGAGCCGACAACTGGGGCTATACCGCCACCTACGATGCCCAGGGCAATATGTACTCGGGTGGCATTGTGTTCGGCGTGGGTTTTCCGACCTCCAACGGTGCCTACGACACCAGCTTTAGCGGCAATGAAGATATCAGCATTATCAAGTACAACACAACCGTAGGTGGCCCAGCAGCCCGGCTATACGCTACCTACCTAGGTGGCAACCAAGCGGATGCTCCTCATAGTTTAATCGTGAACAAGCAAGGGGAACTAGTCATTTTCGGCTCGACGGGCTCTAATAATTTCCCAACTACCAACGGCGCGTACGACCGCTCATTCAACGGCGGCCCCGCAGTACAGCCTTTCCCAACACCCTTGCTCCAACCTGACACCGGGCCCAACTATCCAAATGGCGCTGATATGTTTGTGGCCAAACTCAGCGCGAATGGCTCAGCTCTAACGGGTGCTACCTTCCTCGGTGGCAGCGGCACGGATGGGTTGCACATCAATTCGCCCCTAGCCGCCAACTACGGCGACGAATTTCGCGGCGACGTTATCACGGATGACGAGGGCAACATCTACCTAGCTTCTACCACCACGAGCAACAACTTTCCCGTTCGGAATGGCTTTCGCACCAGCTACCAGGCTGGCGGGTCCGATGCCGTTGTGTGTAAGTTCTCCTCCGATTTGCAACAGCTTGTGTGGAGTACCTACCTAGGTGGTTCCGGCTACGATGGTGCATATTCTATTCAGCTCGATGCTAGCCGCAACGTATATGTGTGCGGCGGCACTACCAGCCCCAACTTTCCTACTACTAGTGGCAGCTTGCACCCAGCCGCGCAGGGCGGCACTGATGGGTTCGTGGCCTGCTTAAACGGTGCTGGCAATGTGCTACAACGAGGCACTTACATCGGCACCAGCGCGTACGACCAAGCTTATTTCTTGCAACTCGATAGCAGCAATGAGGTGTACCTGCTCGGGCAATCGAAGGGTGCCTTTCCGGTTACTGCGGGCTTGTTCGCCGTGGCCAACGGGCGGCAGTTCGTGCAAAAGCTAGACAATACGCTTTCTAAGAGTCTCTACTCTACTAGGTTTGGCAGTGGTCGCACTACTCTGGATTTGGCGCTCACGGCTTTTCTAGTCGACGATTGCGAGCGGGTGTACATCAGCGGGTGGGGCGGATCAACCAATTATGACCTAGGCAGTACGAGCAACTTACCCGTTACCGCCAATGCCATTCAGCGCACAACTGACGGCTCCGATTTTTACCTAGCTGAGTTTACCCCTGGGATGCAAGCACTGGAGTATGCTACCTTCTTCGGGCAGTCGGGCTCACGCGAACACGTCGACGGTGGTACGTCGCGCTTCGACAAACGGGGAATAATCTACCAAGCCGTGTGCGGCGGCTGCGGCGGAATAACCGGCTTCCCGGTGCCACCTGGAGCCAAGACCTACACCCCCGACAACAACTCCTCGAACTGTAATAATGCCTCCTTCAAGATTGATTTTGGTGCACTCACGGCTGACCCTGGTCCTAGCCGCAACGTGTGCGCCGATGCCAGCCCGATTCGCCTAGGGGGCAGCCCAGCAGGGGGCGTCTGGAGTGGTTCGGGCGTAACCGCCTTGCCGGGTGGCGGCTACCAGTTTACTCCCTCTACCGCACTACTTGGGCGCAATACGCTCACGTACGTAGTGGCAACAGCCGGTATTTGCTACAGCACCAAAACGCTGCGGATGACTGTAGTTCCGGTAGTCTCCCCTACGTTTCCTGGCGTACCTACTATTTGCCGTGATGCCAAGCCCGTCGCTCTTACTGCCAGCCCGGCAGGTGGAGTATTTAGTGGCCCTGGTATGAGTGGCAACAGCTTCAACCCCGCACAAGCCGGAGTAGGCACGCACGTAATTCGCTACACCATGCCCGACTCGGTGGCCTGTGGCAGCATCGCACAGACGATTACCGTCAGTGCACCACCCACTGTGCAAGCTGGCCCCGACACCACACTCTGCGCCGACCAGACCCGCTCTTTTCGCCTATTAAAAGCTAGCCCTATTGGCGGTAGTTGGAGCGGACCTGGCGTAACGACTGACGGCATGTTTACGCCGCCTAATACAAACAACCGAGGCGGTATTTTTACTCTGCGCTACACTTTCACACAGAATGGCTGTGAGCTGGCCGCCACGCGCAAAGTACTTATTGCGCCTACTTCCAGCAGCAATGTTCCGCTCGATATTCCCATTTGTGAAGCAGCTCCGCAGTACACTGGCCTAGCTCCTTTCAATTGCCAGTTTGCGCCCTTACTAACGGGTGGCACCTATGAGTGGGACTTTGGCGACCAAACCACTTCGACAGAGGAGGCGCCGGTACACCGCTACGAAAAGCCTGGCACTTACCAAGTGAAGCTCGTCGCGCGCTACACTAACTGCCAAGTGGAAACGCGCTTTGCGCCCGTTGAGGTAGGCGAAGTATTTGTCCCAAACATCATCACTCCCAATGGTGACAACAAAAATGAGCTGTTCATTCCGCGCTTTAGCTGTCAGCCAGCCTCGTTGCGCATCTTCACCCGCTGGGGCAGCAAAGTGTACGAAACAGACAACTACCGCAACGACTGGCACGGCGGCGACCTAGCGGACGGCGTGTATTACTATCATTTGCGCGACACTGAAGGAAGAGCGGCAAAAGGTTGGCTAGAAATAAAACATTGATCGTTTTACTGGCTCTTATATATGGACTAAATCACAAGCTGCCGTTGTTGGTGAATGAGCACCCATGTGCTAAGAGGTTTGCGCTACCATATTCTAGGTACTATCATTCTCGCTGAAAGCTTCGCGAACAGCAGTCTACCCAGTATGCATACGCTTTACATGCTGAATGCTGCTCCTATTAGATGGTATGCGTCGTAGGCAGCAGGTTTCTTCGTAGGCTCGCAATTAGCGGCAAACCCAAGCCTCTGGCTGGCACGAGGCCCCACCTTGTATTTAGCTGATTTTTGTAGTATCTTTGCACCAGCAATTGAAAAAGAAAGAGGGGACGCGTAGTCCCCTCTTTCTTTTGCCACCTAGCTCCATTCCCATGAAATTCAATCCCACTCAGCTTACTGAGATGCTTCAGGACAGCCTTGCTGGCCTGGACCTTTTTATGGTGAGCCTTTCGGTGTCTGATTCGGCTGTCCGTCCTAAAGTCACGGCAGTGTTGGATGGCGAGCAAGGTTTAGGTATTGATGAGTGCGCCCAGGTAAGCCGGCGGCTAGCTCGTCGTATCGACGAAGCATACGGAGAGGAAGCTAGCTATACCTTGGAAGTTACCTCGCCGGGTGCCGATCAGCCGCTTACCAACCCGCGGCAGTACGTACGCCATGCCGGCCGTACGCTCAGCCTGAAGATGACCGATAGCACGGAGAAAACTGGCACGCTGGAATCCTCTGATGCCGACGGGATTCAGTTAGCTGAAATAGTTAAAGAAAAGAATAAGAAGAAGACCTTACCAGCTGCCTTTATTCCGTATGCGGACATTCAGGAAGCTAAAGTGGTTATTTCATTTAAATAAATGGTTGCATAGTTAACAGGCTGATTGTCGTTGGTACCTAGGGCCTACAAGCTCAGCCCTGCAACAATAATCAACAGCTTAACAGTCATCAATTCGTACAATGAACAGTCACGTCTTAATCGAATCGTTTGCCGAGTTCGCCCGGTCCAAGAACATTGACCGCCCCACGATGATGAGCATCCTGGAGGACGTGTTCCGTACGATGATTCGGAAAAAGTACACGACCGACGAGAACTTCGACGTCATTCTCAACGTCGACAAGGGCGACCTTGAAATTTACCGTAACCGCGAAATCGTGGACGATGACTCGGAGGATATCTGGGACTTCGACAAAATTCCGCTGGAAGAAGCCAAGAAGATTGAGCCCGACTACGAAGTAGGCGAGCAGGTAGCTGAAGAAGTAAAGTTAGAGGACTTTGGTCGTCGTGCCGTGCTCATGGCCCGCCAAACGCTGATTCAGCGGGTGAAAGACCTTGAGCGGGACAACCTCTACCAGCAGTACAAGGACCAAGTCGGTGAAATTATCACTGGCGAGGTATACCAGGTATGGAGCCGTGAGGCGCTTATTCTGGATAAAGAAGAGAACGAGCTGGTGCTACCGAAAGCGGAGCAGATCCCCAAAGATCGTTACCGCAAAGGAGACACTGTACGGGCTGTAGTACATCGCGTCGAAATCATCAATGGTACGCCAAAGATCATTTTGTCGCGCGCAGCCCCTGCGTTCTTGGAGCGCCTGTTCGAGCAGGAAGTTCCGGAGATCTATGATGGCTTAATCACTATCAAGAACATTGTACGGGAACCTGGTGAGCGGGCCAAAGTAGCCGTTGAAAGCTACGACGACCGGATCGATCCAGTAGGCGCCTGCGTAGGAATGAAAGGCTCGCGTATCCACGCGGTTGTTCGGGAGTTGGAAAACGAAAACATCGACGTCATCAACTACACGGACAACCTTGAGCTTTACATCCAACGGGCCCTGTCGCCGGCCAAGATTGGTTCAATGAAAATTAATGAACAAACTGGTCGGGTTTCTGTGTTCTTAAAGCCAGACCAGGTCAGCTTGGCCATTGGTCGGGGTGGTGCTAACATTAAGTTAGCTAGCCGCTTAGTAGGAATGGAAATCGACGTGTTCCGGGAAGCTGAGGACTACGACGAGGATATCGCACTGGACGAGTTCCAGGACGAGATTGAACCCTGGGTCTTGGCTGAGTTCAAAAAGATCGGTTTGGATACAGGACGGGCCGTTTTGGCCGTAAGTAAAGAAGATATAGTACGCCGGACGGAGTTGGAAGAAGAGACCGTAGAGGACGTCTTCCGCATCATCCAGCAGGAATTTGAGGATTCCGAAGAAGAAGCAAATCCCGGCGACGCGCAATGAGTGCGCGGCGGCCGGTCCGGCAAGGGCATTAAATCACGCCAAGTGGCGTGATTTAACGCCGTTCGGCAAGATTTAATGTAGTACCTTTGCAACTGAATACGAGTATCGTTCGCGAGCATAGAATGGCGGAAGCAACACCCAAACGGCTACAGCAGGCAGCCAAAGACCTCAACATCGGATTGTCTACTGTTGTAGACTTCCTGGCGGGAAAGGGGCATCAAATCGAAAACAAGCCAACGACGAAGCTAACGTCGGAGCAGGTTTCCCTGCTCAACAAAGCATTCGAATCGTCGGCTCAGGACAAGATAGAAGCCTCAAAGCTCAGCCAGGCAAAGCGCCAAAATGAGCTAGAGGCGGCCCCGACCCGCCCTGAACCCGTGGCTCCCAAAGCCAATGGTAGCGTAGCTGCGCCTGTTGTACCCCCTGCTGCTCCCGCTCCTAAAGCACCAGAAGAATCTAAACAGACTGCTGCGGCACAACCAGCACCGATTGCGGCTTCGCAACCGGCGGCGCCCGTTTATACCCCTGCTCCTGCCGCACCAGCTACTGCGACGCCGTCTGCCCCTGCAGAGAGCCCGCGTGCTCCAGGCTTGAAGGTGTTAGGCAAGATCGAGCTTGATGCGAAAGGCCGGCCAGTTCCGCCGCGTCCTGCAGCTCCTACGCCAGCACCTGCACCTGTGGTAGCAGCTACTGCTGCCCAGCCTGCTCCGGTAGCTGCTAAGCCAGCAGAGCCCAAACCATCGCCTGCATCTACGGTTGCCCCCACCCCTCAGCCTTCAGCAGAGGCGAAGCCAGCTCCAGCCGCCCAGCCAGTAACTACTCCGGCACCGGCGCCAGCGCCTGTTACTCCTCCTGCGCCTGTTCCAGTAGCTACTACGCCAGCTCCGCAGCCAACCCCTGCGCCTGCCCCAGCACCAGTGGCATCTGCTCCGGTAGCTTCTCCTCCTGTTGCACCAGCACCTGTTGCGCCTGCCGCTGTAGAAGCTCCTGCCACGCCAGAAGACACGAGTACAATTGTAGCTAAAGCCGATCAGCTGAAAGGCCTGACCGTACTTGGCAAGATCGAATTGCCTGTTGACTCCTCGCGCCGTGGTGGTGGTGGCAATAACAGCCGTCGACCAGTGGCATCTTCCGACGTTCGGAAGAGTGGCCTAGGCCCCGACACCAAGAAAAAGCGGCAACGTCTGCCTACCCCTGGTGCACCAAATACAGGTGGTGGCCAGCAAGGCCAAGGTAATAACCAAGGACAGGGTGGGCAAGGTGGCAACCAACAAGGCCAAGGCAACCGTCCACACAACGCTCCTGGCCAGCAACGGCAAGGTGGCAACCAAGGTCAGCAGCGCCCAGGCGGACCAAACCAACGCCCGGGTCAAGGTGGCGCTCATGCTCCACGGCCAGCAGCGGCACCAGCTGTTACCCCCGAGCAGAACGAACGTCAAATCCAGGAGCAAATCAAAGCTACGCTAGCGAAGCTTAGCGGTGGCCGTGGTGGTTCACAAAACAACCGCGCCAAATACCGTCGCGATAAGCGCGCAGGTGTCGCTGAGGCAGCTGACTTGCAACGTCAGCAAAATGAGCTAGCGTCGAAGACGCTAAAGGTCACCGAATTTATCTCGGCCAATGACCTAGCTTCACTCATGGACGTATCGGTCAACGAGGTAATCAAGATTTGCCTTGGTATGGGTATGTTCGTATCCATCAACCAGCGTCTCGACGCAGAAGCCATCACCGTTATTGCGGATGAATTTGGTTACGACGTAGAGTTCTTGTCGGCGGAAGAAGAAGAAACAGACCTAGGTGTTGAGGATGCAGACGAAGACTTGCAGCCCCGCGCTCCGATTGTAACAATCATGGGGCACGTTGACCACGGTAAAACTTCGCTCCTTGACTACATCCGTAATGCAACTGTAGCGAAAGGCGAAGCCGGAGGTATTACCCAGCACATTGGTGCTTATGATGTAATGACGGCTTCAGGCAAGCGCGTAACGTTCCTTGACACTCCGGGTCACGAAGCCTTTACAGCTATGCGTGCTCGTGGTGCGAAAGTAACGGACATCGCCATCATTGTGGTAGCAGCCGACGACTCGGTGATGCCGCAGACGAAGGAAGCTATCAACCATGCACAAGCTGCGGGCGTACCACTTGTTATTGCGCTCAACAAAATTGATAAGCCCTCTGCCAACGCAGATAAGATTCGCGAGGAGCTGTCGGCCATTAACATCCTCGTTGAAGAATGGGGCGGCAAATACCAGTCGCAGGAAGTTTCGGCGAAGTCGGGTCTTGGCATAGAAGATCTACTGGAGAAAGTGCTGCTAGAGGCAGAACTCCTTGAGCTCAAAGCTAACCCTGACCGCAATGCAGTCGGAACTGTTATTGAGGCCTCTCTCGACAAGGGCCGGGGCTATGTAACGACCGTTCTGGTACAAACTGGTACGCTGCGCGTTGGTGACATCGTGCTGGCAGGTCCGCATTATGGCCGTGTAAAGGCGATGACGGATCACCGTGGCAAGAAGATGAAGCAAGCTGGTCCGGCTACTCCGGTGCAGGTGCTTGGTCTGACGGGTGCTCCACAAGCGGGTGATAAGATTCAGGTGATGGAGACAGAACGCGAAGCCCGCGAACTGGCCACCCAGCGCCAGCAACTCACTCGTGAGCAGAGCATGCGCACGAAGAAGCACATCACGCTCGATGAGATTGGTCGCCGCCTAGCTATTGGCTCGTTCAAAGAACTGAACGTGTTGGTGAAAGGTGACGTGGACGGTTCGGTAGAAGCCCTCTCCGACTCGCTATTGAAATTGAGCACGCCTGAGGTGAAAGTGAATATCCTCAGCAAAGGAGTGGGTGCCATCTCCGAATCGGATGTACTGTTGGCGTCGGCTTCCGATGCTATCATCATCGGCTTCCAGGTGCGTCCTTCGCAGAGTGCTCGGAAACTGGCTGAGCAAGAGCAGATCGATATCCGCCTCTACTCGATCATCTACAACGCCATCAACGAGGTGAAGGATGCCATGGAAGGCATGCTTGCCCCAACGGTGCAGGAAGTAGTAGTAGCCAACGCCGAGGTTCGTCAGGTGTTCAACATCACCAAGATAGGTACCATTGCTGGCTGTATGGTTACCGACGGCACGTTCACCCGCAAAACCAAAGTGCGGGTAGTACGCGACGGCATTGTGTTGCATACAGGCGAAATTCAGGACCTCAAGCGCTTTAAAGATGATGTATCGGAAGTGCGGCAAGGTTACGAATGCGGTATCAGTGTGAAGAACTTCAATGACTTGCGAGAAGGCGACAACATCGAAGGCTTCGAAGAGAAAGAAGTGAAGCGTACTTTGTAAGCTTCGCTTGCGAAATACACTTAAACAAAAAGCCCCAACGATTATCGTTGGGGCTTTTTGTTTCTTCCCGGCAACTACCTCTTCTATGATTTCAGCTCAACGAATGGTAGATTAAGTAAAGAGTTTTGTACTACAAACACCTAAGAAATCGTATATAGGGCGTAGACTCTACCTAGGTCTTTTGCACCATTCACCTATGCTCATGATAAAGCAGCTTGCCAGTCCGCTACTCCTACTCTCCTTTGTACTTGCTAGCGGATCAGGGCTAGCTCAAACCAAAAAGTCGACAAAAACGCCAAGTTCTTCTTCAAAGGCAACCTCAAAAGCGCCCGCCAGCTCTCCAACGAAAGCCAGTTCGCCTGCTTCTCAAGAACCAACCACCATACAGAAGGGCGTGACGCAGGTGCAAACGGTACTGAACACTATGTATGAACCGCAAACCACCTCCACATTTCATCCCGGCGATAAGGCACTGAACGTTGGTATTGGGTTACTAGGCGCCAACCATGGGTATGACGTCTTCGGAAGCCTCAAACAATCGCCGGCGCTAAGCGTCACCTATGAACAAGGTATCACGGATAGCTTCGGCCCTGGAACCCTTAGCCTAGGGGGTCTGCTAGGCTATAAGCACTACTACTACGAATTTCCGAAAACGGATTACAAAGCGAGTTGGACAGATATTCTTTTAATGGCTCGTGGCACTTACCATTATAACCTGACTAGCAATCCGCAGATAGATACGTACGCCGGTCTGACGGTAGGTGTACGTCTTAACACCTATTCTAATACGAATTCTACTCTGCGGGATACTTACAAGGACGACGGCCTGCACCTAGCAACGGGTATCTTTCTAGGTGGCCGTTACTTTGTAACGGAAAAAGTAGGCGTTTTTGCAGAGGCTGGTTACGATATGACTTATTTAAAGCTAGGTCTTACTGCTAAGTTTTAAGTCCGAGCGCAGAGCCAGCGGATGCCAACAGCGCTTAGCGTAAGCTGATATAACTGGCATGACTCGACCGTACTAAACACGAAAAAGCCCTGGCAACATTGCCAGGGCTTTTTCGTGTTTAGAAGAACAAAAAATGGTGCTTCTTTTTATACGTATGCTTAAGAGGCTTGCCCTTAGGGTCGATACCAGGGGCGGGCCGAGACTGGCCACGCTTTTGACGGGCGGTACCAATGCGGCTGTCTTTGAATTTGCGCACTGTGAAACCGCCATTGCCCTTTTCAAATTGCCGAGCAGGTCCGGTCGCTCGTCCGAAACTGGTATTGGACGTTCCTCCCGAACGTGCCGCAAGAATTTCCATCTGCTGGTCACGCTTTGCTTCGTCGGGGTTCATGCTCATCCGGCGTTGCATACGAGCAACATCCGACGCAGAATCCTTCTTTTTAGCTTTGCGCGGGTTGCTTTCAGTGCCTGGCGCCCCCTGTACAATGGACGAAGAGCGCGAGTCTGTGGTTTGCGCTTGTCCATGGGAAACAAAAAATAGAACTGCCAACCAAGTAGCAGCAATCAGTCTTTTCATGCAAGGAAGAAGTAAGGGTCGTACCACTCGCTAGGCTGAAGCTGCGGTGCATAACCTCATGCAAGCCGCTAACGGGTAACGTAATAACTTCGTTCAAATTACAAGAAAAAGAGATACTTACTGCTTTCTTTCTTTAGGACTTCAGAGTAGGTCCGCGTAGCGCATCTCGGATTTCCATTAATAATATCTGCTCTTTCGTTGGCCCTGGATCAATAACAGGCGCGGCCAGAGGCCGCAGCTTGATGCGGTTTGCGGCTTTTACAATCAGAAATACACAGAAGGCAATAATGAAGAAATAGAAAATGGCATTCAAGAACAAGCCATAGTTAATGGTAGCAGCACCCGCAGCTTTCGCCTGTTCGATTGTCTTGTAGGATTGTCCATCCAAGGCAAAAAACCAGTTCTTAAAGTCTATTCCCCCAGTTACCAGACCTAGGACTGGCATCAACACATCTTCGGTTAGGGAAGTGACAATCTTACCGAAAGCAGCTCCAATAATTACGCCCACTGCCAAGTCCAACACATTTCCTTTGGAGATAAACTCTTTGAATTCGTTTACGAAACCCATTAGCTTAGAAAGGTTTATAAGTGAAACATGAACAGCCCGGCTAAATATAGAGACTAATGTTTCATTATCTGTGTTGCGAAATTGAGTTTACGCGGTGGCCGTTGGCGGCATCTGCGAGCTACCAAGGTTTTGCTTCTATCTTTGCGCCTTATCTGACGGCTTTTGCTTCTGCTGCTCATGGCTCTTTTTGAAAACCTACTGTACACCCTGGACGCTGCTTCTGGCATCCTGACCATCACCCTGAACCGGCCGACTAAGCTCAATGCGCTGAATGCAGCTACCATTGAGAATATTCGGCAGGCCATGCAGGAAGCGCTGGATGACGCCGATGTGCGTGGCATCATCTTAACGGGCAGCGGCGAGAAAGCCTTCGTAGCAGGGGCTGATATTGCCGAGCTAGCTGATCTGAACGAAATAACGGGTCGGCGGGCCGCTGAGCTTGGCCAAGAGGCCTTCTGCTTGATCGAGGAAAGCTCTAAGCCAGTAATTGCCGCCGTGAATGGCTTCGCGCTCGGCGGCGGCTGCGAGCTAGCCATGGCTTGCCACTTGCGTGTAGCTTCCGAAAACGCCCGCTTCGGCCAGCCAGAAGTAAACCTAGGTTTGATTCCGGGCTACGGCGGCACGCAGCGTCTTACCCAGCTTATTGGCAAGGGCAAGGCCCTAGAGCTCATGCTAACGGGTGACCAGATCAAAGCCGATGAGGCATTGCGGTTGGGCCTCGTCAACCACGTGGTGCCGGCGGCTGAACTCCTGCCTTTCTGCCAACAGTTACTAGGGCGTATTCTCACAAAAGCTCCGCTTGCCGTGGGCTTGGTCATCGACTGTGTGAATGCAGCATTCGACCAGGAGCGCCACGGCTACCAAACGGAAGCGAATGCCTTCAGCCGCTGCTGCGGGTCCGACGATTTTCGGGAAGGCACGGGCGCATTTCTTGAGAAGCGTCCGGCTGTCTTCAAGGGAAACTAAGCCTCTCTGCTTGGTTTCCTGCCGCACATGATGGCGACGATACCTTTGCCTTATTTTAAATGAGTGTAGCCAAAAAATTGGTCGGGCAAACGGCCGTGTATGGCGTGAGCAGTATCGTCGGCCGTGCGCTGACGTTCTTGCTAGTGCCACTGTATACAAGTCGATTTCCAGCCGCTGCGTATGGCATCGTAACGGAGCTGTATGCGTACGTAGCTTTCCTGAATATCTTCTTTACCTACGGGATGGAGTCGGCTTTCTTCCGGTTTGCTACCCGTCCTGGCGCAGATCGGCAAGAACTATACGACCGAGTACTGAGCCTGCTGTTAGTCACCAGCTTTGTATTGAGCGGCTTGTTTGTGCTACTTTCCCCTACCCTAGCACAGGTTCTACAGTATCCAGGGAAGGAGAAGTACTTAATTTGGCTGGCACTGGTAATGGGCATTGATGCAGTGTCAGCCATTGCTTTTGCCCGGCTGCGCTTAGAAAACAAAGCGCGCAAAGTAGCAACTGTACGATTCGTCAACATCTTGCTTAATGTTGGTTTGTCGCTGTTTTTCATCGTGCTATGTCCCGATATACTAGCTGGCAAGTACTTGACCGCCTTGCAACCGCTGGTGAACTTGGTCTATAGTCCGAACCTAGGGGTTGGCTACGTTTTCCTTATCGGGCTACTGGCAAACTTGCTGTACATTCCGATGCTATGGCGAGAGCTAACCGACTTTCAGTTCCGGCTAAACCTAGCCTTCTTACGGCCCATGCTGCAATACGCTTATCCACTTATGTTCATGGGATTAGCGGGCATGGTAAACGAAACCTTTGACCGACCACTCCTCAAGTACTGGCTCCCGGAAGGCTTTTATCCTGGCAAATCGAGTGAGGCAGCAATGGGGATTTATGGTGCCTGCTACAAGCTCGCCATTTTTATGTCGCTGGTTATTACGGCCTTCCGTTATGCAGCCGAGCCATTCTTCTTTTCCCAATCAACTGAGAAGAATTCACCAGCAACTTTCGCGCTGATCCTGAAGTGGTTCACGCTGTGTTGCGCATTCATTTTTGTATTCATTAGCGTCAACATCGAGGATTTCGGCTTGCTTCTTCGCAGCCCTGAATACCGCACGGGCCTAGCTGTGGTGCCAGTGCTTTTATTAGCCAACCTCTTTTTGGGTATGTATTACAATCTATCAGTTTGGTTTAAGCTAACTGATAAGACCTACTTTGGTACCTACATCAGCCTAGCTGGTGCCGTGCTAACTATCGTGCTGAACTTCCTACTGATTCCAGTGCTCGGCTATATGGGCAGCGCCATTACTACCCTAGCATGCTATTTTATGATGGCGGTCGTATGCGGATGGTTGGGGCAGCGGCATTATCCCATTCCGTATCCTGTGCGCCGCTTGGCAGCGTGGCTATTATTTGCCATTGGAATAGTAGCCGTGTCCTGGTTCACCCCGATAACTGAATATTGGTTGCGACATACTTTCCACGTAGGGCTTTGCCTCCTCTTTGTAGGGCTGCTTTATCTAGTTGAGCGCCCAGCCAAACAGGTTACGGCGCCCCAACTAACGAGGAAGTAATACCTAGGTAGTAGGTATCATCCTGCGTAAATTTCCAAAATCTTTTGGACTACCGTACCTAACATTACGTTCGGTCTATCTTTGTTGCGAAATACGACCAACGCCTCCTGTTCTGCTCATGCAAATACCTGTCATCAATCGTTCCCGGCATCCGCTGCCCGCCTACCAGACGGCCCACGCCGCTGGCTTGGACGTGCGAGCCAACCTCACGGAGCCGGTTACGTTGAAGCCCCTACAACGGGCGCTTATCCCAACGGGGCTGTTCATGGAAATCCCGGTGGGATATGAAGTACAGGTCCGCCCGCGTAGCGGCTTAGCCTACAAGCACGGCATCACCATCGTTAATAGCCCCGGCACCATCGACGCCGACTACCGAGGCGAACTGATGGTATTGCTGGTCAATCTTTCCGACACAGTGTTTGTCGTGCAAGATGGCGAGCGGATAGCGCAACTGATTGTGGCGCGGCACGAAACCATCACGTGGGAGCTAGCCGAGGTGCTAAGCGAAACGGTGCGTGGTGCGGGCGGCTACGGCAGTACGGGCGTACAATAGCACGCTAGTTTTGCCGCTGTACTTCGCTTCTTTGTCATAATTTCCTTTCTTACCTGTCCTCAACAAAACTCACCTCTCATTTCCCTATTATCACCATTCCTACTATGAAAATCATCGTCCCGATGGCCGGCATGGGCAAACGCATGCGTCCGCACACGCTCACGGTTCCCAAACCACTTATTCCAATTGCGGGCAAACCTATTGTGCAACGCCTAGTGGAAGATATTGCGAAGGTGTGTGGGGAACCAGTTGACGAAGTAGCTTTCATTATCGGCCGCTTCGGCGAAACGGTAGAGAAAAGCCTTGTCCAGATTGCTGAATCAGTAGGCGCTAAAGGTTCTATCTACTACCAAGATGAACCCCTAGGTACTGCCCACGCTATCCTAGCAGCCAAAGACTCCTTGAGCGGCCCATTAGTAGTGGCTTTCGCTGACACGCTCTTCAAAGCTGATTTCACACTCGACAGCTCAGCAGCTGGCACAATTTGGGTGCAGCGCGTAGATGATCCTAAGCCATTCGGCGTAGTGAAGCTGGACGAAAACGGTGAGATTACCGACTTCGTGGAGAAGCCAGAGGAGTTTGTATCGGACCTAGCTATCATTGGTATCTACTACTTCCAGGATGGTGCTTATCTGCGCGAAGAGCTTCAGTTCCTGCTGGACAACAACATCAAGGACAAAGGCGAATTCCAGCTCACGAACGCACTAGAGAACATGAAGAACAAAGGCACGGTATTCGTACCAGGCCGCGTAACAGAGTGGCTCGACTGCGGGAACAAAGACGCCACCGTGTACACCAACCAGCGCTACCTAGAATACTTGCAGGAGCGCGGCGAAAACCTAGTAGCCGAATCGGCCAAGGTTACCAACAGCGTTCTGATTCCGCCCGTGTACGTGGGAGAAGGTGTAATTATCACTGATTCGGTGGTAGGTCCGCACGTATCGCTCGGTAATCAATCGAATGTTCGCGGCTCGGTTGTGTCGAACTCTATCGTACAACAGTCGGCTACGGTTGCGCACACGACGGTAACTAACTCTATGATTGGTAACTTCGCTACAGTAGCGAGCACGCCAAAAGACCTGAGCCTAGGTGACTATAACACGCTGCGCGTGTGATATTTTTGTTACTTGTGACGTTATCAGGAGCGCGGACATTTGTTTGCCTATTTGCGTAGTTGGCTTAACTCCTTTATCCGAATGGCGGACTGTTGTCCGCGCTCTTGCGTCCATGAGTCGTTTTTCACTTTCTTTTTTTCTTTTCCTAAGTCTGTTGCTTGCCCAGGAGAGCTATGCCCAGCAGGCTAGCTCAGGTTCCGAGGCAGCTACGGCAAAACCGCGCAAACTCAGTCGCAAAGAGCGCAAAGAGCTAGCTCGTCGTGCTACACTGGAGTCGGCCAAGCAACAAGCCCAGCCGCTTTCGGAAAAGGACCGCGAAATCAGCGAGTCTTTTTTCGTGGATGGGGTAAAGTATTTGCTCCTAGAAGATTACAACAAAGCGCTAGAGCGGCTGCTGAAAGCCTACGCACTCAACCCCAGCAACGCGGCCATCAACTATAAGATTGCCGAGACTAATTTGTTGAGTGGCAATTACAAGGATGCGACGAACTTCGCGAATGCGGCCGTCAAACTCGACCCCAAGAATGCCTATTACTACCTGCTACTAGCCCAGATCTACACGAATCAGAAACAGTTCGATCAAGCGACGAAGGTTTATACCAGCCTTATTCAGGACGTACCCAACTCGGGCTACTACTTGTTCAACCTAGCTGATCTGTACATGGCGCAGGGCAAACTAAACGAGGCACTGGCTACATTTGACCAAGCCGAGAAACAATTTGGCCCCATCGATGAGGTATCGTTCAAAAAGCAGCAGATCTACCTGAAGCAGAACAACCTCGACAAAGCGCTAAAGGAAGGTGAAACGCTCATCTCCACCAATCCGGAAGAGATTCGCTATGTAATTGCCCAAGCTGAACTGTACGCCTCCAACAACCGCTTGCCCGATGCCATTCGCGTTGCCCAACAAGCGCTAAAACAGGATCCGGATAATCCACAGGCCCGCATGATCTTGGCGGACGTGTACCGGCAGCAAGGCAACACACCCGAGTCAGAAAAGCAAATCAAGCAAGCTTTTGAAAGCCCGGCGCTTGATATCGACGACAAAGTGCGGATTCTGGTTGATTATATTCGGCAGCTACCTAACCCCAAGTTGGAGCAAACTGCCCTCGACCTAGCAGCCATCACTACCCGAATGCATCCTAAGGAAGCAAAAGCGTATGCTGTTGCAGGTGATATTCAAACAATAACGGAGCATAAGAAAGATGCCCGTGATACGTACTTGAAGGCCATACATCTCGACAACTCTAAGTTTCAGTTGTGGCAACAAGTAGTATTGATCGACGCTGAGCTGAGCCAAACGGATTCCCTGTTGCGACACTCCGAACGGGCCTTGGAGCTTTTCCCAAATCAGGCGTCGCTATGGTTCTATAACGGAGTAGCGCATTTATTAAACAAGCAGCCGGCAAAAGGGGTAAAGTCGCTGGAATATGGGCGCAAGCTAGCCACTGACAATCCGGAATTGTTAGCGCAGTTCAACACACAACTCGGAGATGCCTACCACGAACTAAAGGATAACGCCAAGTCAGATGCAGCCTACGAGGCGGCACTAGCTTTCGATGCCAATAACGCACAAGCGCTAAATAACTACAGCTATTTCTTGTCGATACGTGGCGAAAAGCTCGAAAAAGCGAAAGAGATGGCGGCTAAACTCGTCAAGCAGTATCCCGACAACGACACCTACCTAGATACGTATGCGTGGGTGCTCTACAAGCAAAAAGATTATACTGGCGCCCGCCAAAGCTTGGAAAGAGCGTTGAAGACCTCAAAGGACGCCACTATTTTCGAGCATTACGGAGACGTTCTCTACCAATTGGGCGACCAGGAAAAAGCGCTGGCGCAATGGCAGCGTGCCAAGGCCATCGGGGGTGCTTCACCCTTTGTTGACCGCAAAATCAAAGAAAAAAAGTTATATGAATAGATGCTTCCCGCTGGTGTTGTTCCTAGCAACTTTTCTGCTAGGAGCGTGCGCTCGTAAGGCCGTCCCGACCACTTCGAAGAACCCTAGCACTGCGCCAACTCCAGTAGTTGACGTGGCGCGGGCGTCTAGCGTCGATTTTCGCTATCTGTCCGCCAAGGGAAAGGCACAGATCGACCAAGAGGGCAACAAGCTACCAACAGCGAACTTGACGCTGCGCGTCCGCAAGGACAGCATCATTTGGCTCTCCGTTTCGGTGGCAGGTTTTGAAGGAGCACGTGCCTACATCACCCGCGACTCTGTTCGGGTGCTCAACAAGCTACAGCGGGAGTATTACGCCGGTGATTTTGCGTACTTAAGCCAACGGCTAAATGTGCCTGTTACCTTCGACCAAGTGCAAGCTATTTTGCTTGGCAACTACTTGTTGGCTCCCAGTGGCACTACGCCGGAGGTCACGACGGACGGGAATACACAACGCGTACAGTTCCAACAAGCTAGCTTGCTAGTGGAGCAGTTGATCAACCTAGGTCAGCAGAAGGTGCAAAAGCTTAATGTGAAAGACTCGCAAAGTCAAAATAACGTAACCGTTGACTTTAGCGATTTCCGCGCCGTTGCCCCAACTAACCAGCTATTTGCCTATAACGTGGTGCTTCAGGTTCAGCAAGCACAAGGCCCAACTTCGTCGGCCACTATTAACTACCGCAATGTAGACGTAGACAAGGAGCGCCTAGCGTTTCCTTTCTCCGTGCCTTCTGGCTATGCGCGGAAAAAGTAAAGTCTGGAGCATTTGGGTAGTTGTGGGGTTGCTGGCGCTGAGTCAGGTGACGGTTCCGTTGGCGCAACAGCGGCGACGTACCACTACCAGGACCAAAACCAAGGCTCAGCTGCAGCGAGAACGCCAGGCAACATTGCGCCGCATTAACGAGACGAGCCGCATACTTGCCCAAACCCAGCGCCAAAAAGAAGCATCCCTAGGTCAGTTGAATGCACTGAAGGAAAAGCTCACCGTACAGCAGGGCGTTATCCGCAACATTTCTTCCGAGCTGAAGTACATCGAGTCGGATGTGCAGCAGACGGAGACGCAAGTGCAGCGCACTTCCCAAAGCCTGAAGCAACTACAGGAAGAATACGGCCGGCTGGTGTATGCCTCTTCTAAGACGGCGAACAGCTACAATCGTATCATGTTTCTGTTTGCGGCGCAGTCATTCAACCAGTTTATGCAGCGCTTGCGCTACGTGCGCCAGTACTCAGAGGTGCGCCGCGACCAAGCCGCCCAGATTGCCAGTACCCAACAACGCTTGACCCAGCAACTCACAGGTCTGACGGAGAAAAAGCAAGAAAAGAGTAGCCTACTTACCACGCAACTTTCAGAGAACCGCAACCTGATTTCCCTGAAAACTCAGCAAGACCAAGTCGTTACGAAGCTCAGCCAGCAAGAGGAGCAGTTGCGTCAAGAGTTAGCGGAGCGTCAGAAAGCAGTAGTACGGCTTGATAACCTTATTGCGGAGCGCGTGCGGGAAGAAATTGCCCGAGCCGCCCGAGCCGCTGCTGCTCGCGCGGCGGCCCGAGCCGCCGCCCGCAGCAATATGGCTACGCGGCGTAGTCCAGGCGCCACGAGTCGCACTAGTGCTGCTGAGGATGCCGCAGTAGCCGCCGCCGAGCGCGTCGACCGTGTGACACTTACACCCGAAGCGGCTGTTCTCTCTTCTTCGTTTGCCGAAAACCAGGGCCGGCTCTTATGGCCTGTCTCAAAAGGCTTTATCTCACAACATTTTGGCCGACATGCCCACCCGGTACTCAAGCATGTGATAGTCGAAAACCGCGGGGTTGATATTCAAACCAATGCGGGTGAGCCGGTACGGGCTATTTTCAATGGCAAGGTGCTTACTGTTGCCAATATTGCCGGCATGAATAACATCGTCATGATTCAACACGGCGAGTATTTCACGGTGTATGCGAAGCTGCGTAGCGTGAGCGTAAGTGAGGGAGAGCAGGTACAGATGCGCCAACAGATAGGCACTGTATACACCAACACGGAAGGAACTTCTGAGCTTCAGTTCCAGGTATGGCGGAATAGCGCAAACCTAAACCCCGAAAATTGGCTAGGTCGCAAATAGCTAGGCATTACTTACTCACGCGTTTGCCCTAGTTGTTTTGACCCACAGTTGGAAAATAAAAAAACACCGTACAGCGTACGGTGCCTTTCCAAGCTATGAAAACAAACTTAGCTAACAGAAGCTCCTAACAGCGACAAGGCAGCAATGCCCGCTGGCTGAAAGACTCTTCTGCTAACATTCCGAAAGATAGAAAAAGCCTTAACTTTTACGCATAGCTATTCGGCCAAATGGCATTTTTTCTCGACTAGTTACGCGCTTCTGCCTGTTAGGAGCTAACACTGAAAGCTAACGATAGCACCTAAAGCAGATTAAGCCGGCTTAGCAAGGCACTTTTATAAGAATTCCCAATCGAAACAGGCATCAAGTTGTTGGCTTCTGTGCCGCGCCCAGTATCAACCAGCGCAGCATCTGCTTCAATAGATACGATGCGGTCGAGCCGAACGATATACTTGCGGTGCACCCTAGCAAAGTCACGAGCAGGCAACTTCGTTTCCAACTCTTTCATGGTGCTGTACACCGTAAAACGCTCGCGCCCCGTGTAGATGTTCACGTAGTCTCCAAGCGCTTCTACGTACCGAATGTCGGCCGTTTTGAGGCGCAGTAGCTTCTGCTCCTGCTTAATAAATATCTCGGCCCGACTAACTAAATACATGGACTCGGCGGCATCATTGGCCATACGCAGTAGCCCATCAAGCTTCTGCTGTTCTTGCTCTAACTGTAGCCGCGCCCGACGCAGTTCTAGGTGTGCAACAACCTCCCGAGCCAAAATACGCATTGCTTCGCGCTGCTCGTCACTCAACCGTCGTGGCACTGTATCGAGCGCGCAGATAGTACCTAGAGGTTGTCCTTCGGGTGTGATGAGAGGAGCGCCAACATAAAAGCGGATCCCACTAGCTGTATCCGTGACAAAAGGATTATTCTTGAATAACGGATCTTTAGTTGTGTCTTCTACTTCGAACACATCATCGGCTAGCATGGCATGCTGACAGAAGGCTTTATCGCGGCTGGTACTCTGAATACCCTCAAACCCAATTTGAGCTTTGAACCACTGGCGGTCGGCGTCAATTAGCGAGACCAATGAAACAGGCGTACCGCAGATGTAGGCAGCCAAGCGCACTAAATCGTCGAAAGCTTTCTCGGGAGGAGTGTCTAGAATTTGATAATTCCGTAATACTTCGAGGCGTTCTGCTTCGTTTACAGAACGAAGGGAAGAAAGCAAGGGCCGAGTAATTTCAGAAGCAGAATTTGATTTCGACGGCATTAGAACAGAGCTAGGAAAGGGCGGATTACGACTGCAGGTGTAAGCAGAACCGTAGCAAACGCATAAAATGCATTTACAAGGATACAAAATACGGCTTCTACGTCAGGTATTTCGTACTATTTTCGGCGAAATACCTGCTTGCTTCGATGAACTTAGTTTTGATTTGATCAGTACTATAAAAGCGTACGCAACTGACCAGAACGCAGATTGAATATAACGGCTGATGCTGAAAAGATTAAGACTTGTACGCCTCCTTTAAAAATTAAGCGGTACTTTTACCAATCCTGAACCAGGCTGCACTGCGTATAGCTAGCTCACCACCTTTAACTCGGCTTCAGGCCACATCTTTATGACACTTGCTTCGCTTTTCCTGATCGGCAATTTTGGCACAACGGAGATTCTGCTTATTGTTGTCGCTATCATTTTACTGTTTGGCGCCAAGCGCATTCCGGAGTTATTCCGGGGCATGGGGCAAGGTATTCGCGAGTTCAAAGATGCTTCGAAAGAGGAAAAACCCGAGTTTCGCGACCGGCCTGTCAACCCTAATGACCCCACCCAACCACGTCGATAAGAATAGCCATGAACACTCCCCTTTTGCTTTTTCTAGGTGACATCGGCGGTAGCGAGCTGATGTTGATCTTGGTCGTTATCCTGATTTTCTTTGGTGCTAACAAAATCCCTGAGCTAGCGCGTGGCCTTGGTAAAGGCATTCGCGAGTTTAAAGATGCTTCGCGTGAGATTCGCAGCGAAATTGAAAACGCTGGCCAGAGTCCTACTCCCCAGCAGCACTACAACGCTCCGAGCTATCAGCAACCCACCCAACCTGTATATCCGGGTACCCCTACTGAGCCGCAGCCCTACGCTGGCCCCGAGCCAACCGTAGCGCCGCCTATGGATGGAGGTATTACGCCGCCAACTTCCGAGCGGTCCCGCCTTGATCAGACCACCAACTAACCTTGTGATTTGAGACGGTTTAATTCTCTTATTGAAGTTCGAAACGAGCTGACGGCAGGCACCACCACCTGTCGTCAGCTCGTGGAGTATTATCTGGATAACATCCAGCGGGAAAGCCATTTGAACGCCTTCCTGGAGGTTTGGGCGGATGAAGCCCGCTCTCAAGCCGACGCTGTGGATGCGAAGCTAGCCGCTGGTACAGCAGGCAAGCTAGCTGGCATGGTTGTCGGGCTAAAGGATGTACTAGCGTACAAAGACCACGCGTTGCAATCCAGCAGCCATATCCTCGATGGCTTCAAGTCTTTGTTCACGGGCACGGCTGTACAACGTCTGTTGGAGGAAGATGCCATTTTCATTGGCCGCCAGAACTGCGACGAGTTTGCTATGGGGGCCTCCAATGAAACCTCTTATTTCGGGCCGGTACGTAACGCGTTGGACCCAGACCGGGTATCAGGCGGATCTTCAGGCGGCTCGGCAGTAGCGGTACAAGCTGACCTCTGCCTAGCTTCTATTGGCTCTGATACGGGCGGTTCAGTACGTCAGCCGGCTGCTTTTTGTGGTATCGTGGGCTTCAAGCCTACCTACTCGCGCATCTCGCGCTATGGTCTGATTGCTTATGCATCGTCATTTGATCAGATAGGTACACTAACCCGCTCAGTAGAAGACGCTGCACTTTTATTAGAAGTGATGGCGGGCCCAGATGAGTTCGACAGCACTGTAAGCAAGGAGCCTGTGCCAGCCTACAGTGAGTTGCTCACGCCCGCGCCTCACTATCGCATCGGTTACATTCGCGACTGTTTGGAACGTCCAGGTCTTAATCCTGAGATTAAAGCAGCTACGGAAGAAGCACTAGAAGTGTTGCGGGGGCAAGGCCACGTAGTTGAGGCAGTGGATTTTCCTTACCTCGATTACATTGTTCCTTCTTACTATATTCTGACCACAGCCGAAGCTAGCTCTAACTTGAGCCGCTTTGATGGAGTGAAATATGGCTATCGGGCTCCTGATGCTACCGATCTAGAGTCGCTCTATAAGAAGACTCGTTCACAAGGGTTCGGGCCAGAAGTACAGCGTCGTATCCTACTGGGCACCTTTGTGTTATCAGCGGATTATTATGATGCTTACTACACGAAGGCTCAACGGGTACGCCGGTTGATCAAGGAAAAAACCGACGAATTATTGCGTCAGTACGATTTTCTGGTGTTGCCGACTACGCCTACTACGGCGTTCCATATAGGTGATGTAGAGCAAGACACGTTGGCGATGTACCTAGCTGATATTTTTACGGTACAAGCGTCGTTGGCTGGCATACCCGCCATTTCAGTGCCATCGGGCACCGATTCAGAAGGTATGCCCATTGGCTTGCAAATTCTCAGCGGCGCGTTCCGGGAAGAACACCTGCTGGCCTTTTCGAAGCTGGTTACGGAGTCGCTCACCCCTGCATTGCCCTGATGAAAAACATGTTGGTTCGTACCATTGCCGGGCTTCTGTTGCTGCTCGCTTTTGCCTCGCCGACGGTGGCGCAAATCGTACCTGAACAAAACCTAGGCTATGAGCGAACCGACTCGGTGCAGCTTATGCTGCCGGATTCGCTAGTAGCTGCGCCGGTCTTAATTGATTCGGTGCAGCTTGCTTGGCTACGTACCCCTCCTACTCTGCGCGATTTAGTAGCGGACCGCATTGGTTGCCTCGACACTGACGTGCCACACCTGTTTAATAACACGGTGATGAGTTTCGTGAATTACTTCACGATAAATAATCGGGCTTATACGCAGCGGATTTTGGAGCGGGAGAACTTGTATTTCCCTCTCTTCGAGAAATACTTAGCGAAATACAACCTTCCAAAAGATCTAAAGTATCTGGCGGTAGTAGAATCGGCGCTGGTGCCACAAGCACGCTCGCGTGTAGGCGCCGTCGGGTTGTGGCAGTTTATGGGACCCACGGCCAATGATTTTCGACTCGTGCGCAACGACTACATCGATGAGCGCATGAACCCTGAAAAATCTACCGAAGCTGCCTGCCGATTTTTGCGCGATTTGTACCGCATGTTTGGTGATTGGGAGTTAGCCCTCTCGGCTTACAATTATGGCTCGGGCAACATTATGAAAGCTATTCGCCGGGCAGGCGGACAGCGAAATTTCTGGGCTATTTATCCCTATTTGCCCAAAGAAACACGCAACTACGTGCCGACTTTTACAGCGGCTCTTTACACGCTAAAGTACGCCCATGAACACGGGCTCCACTCCGATTCGTTGCACTACCTCTATCCAGAGCCAACGGATACACTTATTATCTCGGGCCGGTCCTTGGACTTGCGCAAGTTCTCGGCTCAGTTCGGGCTGGATTCAGCGGAAATTTCGCGTCAAAATCCGGAAATCAAGAAGCCTTATTTGCCGGAAACGATGCGCAATTATCGGCTTACCGTTCCTGCTTGCATTCGGCCGGAGCTAGCTGCGTTCGACCGCACCACGTTGCTTGATTTCTGCAAAGTAGCGCTACCACCTCCGGGTTTGCTTACACCTCGCTCACCTAGTTTGCTCGACGCAGCCGTTACCCAGCCCATGCTAGCTGCTACTTCTCCGAAAGCAGCGGTGCGCTACCGCCGCCTGCGCCATTCAGTGCGACGTGGAGAGAACCTAGCTGCTGTAGCGGAGCAGTATGATGTAACGTCAGCGCAGCTTACTCGCTGGAATAATTTACGCCGAGGCCGCGCTTTAACGCCAAAGCAACAGCTGGTTGTCTATGTCCCAATTGAGCATCCAATAGATGCCACCCTTACGACAGTAGCCGTTCAGAAACTAGCTATTCCCCACAAGCTACCGCTGCTTGGTGGCAAGGAAGCGCTGGCAACGCACAGGACAGCGCAAGAACCTTCCGTACTAATTGCAGCCGAAAAAGATTCTGACGCAGTTGCGCAAGCCATTCCAACAGCTCCTAAAGCAACTTCGGTAGCTCGCGTATCCAAAGAATCAAAACCTATATCGGCGCCGCTAGAAACAACTACTGGCCTCGATACTACGACTGATAGTGCATTGATCAGCTACAGCGTGCGACGCGGCGATAACCTAGGTAAGCTAGCTCGTACGCACGGAATGACAACTGCCCAGTTGATGGCCTTGAACCACCTTCAGTCGGGAAGTTTAAGTATTGGGCAAAAACTAGTTTTCTATGGTTCGGAGGCAGAAGAAGCTGCTCCAGAACCAGCAGTGGTAGCTAGCAGCTCTACCCCGGTAGTAGCTGCTCGTGCTACCGCTAAGGCTGCAATAAAATCAGCTACTGTGCCATTGCCCAAAGTGCACTTAGTACAGCCTGGCGATACACTTTATAATATTTCGCGCCGCTATCATGGCGTAACGGTAGAACAGCTCCGCAAGCTCAACCACCTGAAATCGGACGAAGTAAAGCCTGGTCAAAAGTTAGTGCTGGAGCAAAGCTAACATACTCATCTAGAGCTGGGGCTGGCTAGTTGCTACGACAAAGCACTGTCCAGATTAATCTAATTTCAACTTGGCACTAGCTAGGTTACCAAACCGCTGACATTCAGATATTTTCTTTGCCCTGAGCTATCCTGTAGCTCAGGGCTTTTTTATGGTTAAGTTGGTTGCTGGAACCTTCCATTCCGTTCAAAATTGCCAACTTGCCTGCCAGATGCAAATTCCTCCACCCCTTGCCTCTACTTTTTCCCATGTCCAAGATTAACAAACAAGACGCCCTCAACTACCACGCGCAAGGCCCAGCCGGTAAGATTGAGGTAGTGCCT
>NZ_MTSE01000025.1 GCF_002154225.1 Hymenobacter crusticola | reverse complement strand
CCTTCCCGCGCGACCCCCCGGGGCTGCTCGCATTTTTGCCCCCTACCCCTAGCGACACGCTGACTAAGAGAATATAACATCTTCAGCGTAATCGCTATTACAGATAAGACCACTTGCCGGTGTAAAACCAGTAAGTGGTTTTTGTTTATGTGCTGTTGCAGGCTAACGTGCTCTTTCACACCACTTGACTTGTTTTCCCTATAGCTCGGCTATAACCTAGCTAGCTTATCTATCGCTACACAAGGAAGAGCAATTACTTTTATTGGCCAGTGTAATGAACAAGCTACGCGGTAACGACCTACGTAAGATTGGCTTCCCGGAGGGCAAGTCGATTAACCTAGCCTTGGATATATTAGAGGATAAGCAACTGAAAAAGCTGGACAAGGGCAGCGCTTTGGCCTTATTACAGAAAGTTAAGGCAGATCCTTACAGTTATTTGCGCGATTCACTGTGGCGAGATTTAGCGAAGGAATTTATATCTGACTCAAACCGCAGTGTTGGTTTGAACCCTGAAATCAAAGATTATCGCCGGTACGGGGAGGCCTTTATTGAAGATGGTGCACGCAAGCAAATGGACATTGCTATGCAGTTGCCAGTCACCTTGGATGGCGCCCTGATGCCTGATGCTCACCAAGGGTACGGGTTACCTATTGGAGGCGTATTGGCAGTCGACAATGCAGTAATTCCCTACGGTGTGGGAATGGACATCGGTTGCCGGATGGCATTATCTGTTTTTGCGCTACCGCGCACTTACCTAGATCAGCGTACGCAAGAATTGAAGAAGCTCTTGCATTATCATACGCGTTTTGGAAGTAAAGAAATATTCAAAACTCCCACAGACGATCCGATATTGACGCGGCCAGAGTTCAAGGAAATCGCTATAGTGCGAAGCAAGCGTGAGGCGGCTATTAATCAACTTGGCTCATCGGGCTCGGGTAACCATTTCGTTGAATGGGGATTGGTTGATATTACTGCTGAAGACACAAGCCTAGGCTTGCCAATTGGCCAGTACCTAGGACTGCTTTCCCATAGCGGTTCGCGTGGACTCGGTGCAGCTATTGCGCAACATTATACCAAGGTTGCCATTAGCAAGTGTCCACTCCCACCAGAAGCACGCTACCTAGCTTGGCTAAGGCTAGATACTCAGGAAGGCCAGGAGTACTGGCGAGCGATGAACCTAGCGGGTGATTATGCATCCGCTTGCCACCATGATATTCATCGGCGCCTAAGTAATGCGCTTGGTGAGAAGCCCCTTGCGAAGGTGGAAAATCATCACAATTTTGCCTGGAGAGAGACGCTACCAAATGGTAGGGAAGCCATTGTTCATCGCAAAGGTGCCACGCCGGCTGGTCAAGGCGTATTAGGGGTCATTCCAGGCTCCATGACGGCGCCAGGGTTTATCGTGCGAGGGCGTGGTGAACAGGACTCTATTCAATCGGCCTCGCACGGAGCTGGTAGAAGAATGTCGCGCACCCAGGCTAAACAAAGTATATCGGAAGGTGAACTCCGTCGCTACCTACGCGACCAAGGTGTCGAGTTGATTGGAGGAGGGCTAGATGAGGCGCCGGTGGCTTACAAGGATATTCACCAGGTAATGGCGCACCAAAGGGACTTAGTAGATGTGCTCGGCTCCTTTACCCCGCGCATCGTACGCATGGATGCGGGGGGTAGCGGCAAGAGCAAGTATGGAGGAGAATAACTTCTTAAGCCTCTCCGTCTATCTCATATAGGAAGATGAGTCATTATGTGCCAAGGCGCGTAGCTTTCATCCTGCTTCGCACCCGATACCATACGATGATGGGAAACATCACCATAGTTGGTTCGGCGAAATAGCGCCAGCGAAAACCTACAAAAAACACCAGGCTCATCAGCCAAATTACTGCCAGCGGCAGCAGTAGCAATATATCTTGACGGTAAAAGCGTAATCCGTTGTAATGTAGCGCAGTGAGTAGCATGGCTAATACAAAAGCTAGGTGCACAGCAGCTGTAATTGGATGATATGCCGTGGGGCCCGCATCGGAGATGAAGTTTTCGGGAGAAAAGAACAGGGCTGTTTTTCGAAACCAAAGCCTTGCTTCAGCACCTGGATGCGTACGTACCCAATACCAAGCTAAACGGGCTCGTGCCTGGCTCTCTTGGTATTGATCTAATTTGTCGATGTTTGGCTGATACCTGTGCACGAACTGACTTAGGGGTCCTTTAGGCTCATCCCAACTGTACATGAAGCGGCCTTCGGTAACTGAATTGTGCCCTTGTAGGAATTCAAACCCAGCCTGATTGCTAAGCACGTAAGCACCGAATAGCTGGTGGTTTTTCCGTAAAATGGGCCAATGCGCCAAGCTCACCATCACCAAGGTCAGAAGGCCTAGCTGCCAAACGGAGCGATGCAACCTAGCTTGCACGCGCCACGTGAGGAAAAACCAAACGGCAAACAACAGCCCATATACCGCTAGCAGATAGCCGCGGAGCAAGCACGAAATAGTCACGGATCCAGCTATCAAGAGGGCATTTGCGACGTTCAGAAGACGACCATCGTAGAGGCGCACTAGCTTGTACATCACCAAGATCAGGAGTGGTACGGTTAGATTTTCGTACCAGAAATAAGCTCCTATATAATAGATTGCTGAGGGATATACAGACCATAAGCCCGCCCCACTCCACGCCGCTGCTGATCCGACGCCATAATAAGCCAAGGTGCGCTGTACGTAGAAAATACCTAATAAGTAAGTGGCTAGCGTAAGGGCGAAAACAAGTAACGTAAAGCGATGCTTAAGTAAACCAGCCTTTTGCCAAGCAACATAAACGAACACGGGGAAGGTTGCGTGAAAAGCATCGGGGCGAAACTGCTGCCGGCTGGCATCGTAGTGCACGTAGCCACGCCCTGCCAAGTAGTTATCGGCAATACGACCGTTGCGACGCTCATCATAATTCCATTCCAAGCCAGGATTCAGATGAATGAGAAGTATGAGCTTAAGCACAACCAGCACAAGCGCCACCGGCCACACAAAGCGAGGAATAGACTTAATCATGTGGGTAGAATAGTCTCTACTGGCTAAAGTATTCGTGCCAAGGTAGGATGGATAGCTGTAGCTTCCGTTAGGAGTTTTGGTAAATGACGATTGTTGCAGGATACTTGCCGAATGATAGCTAGGTCTCGCTGGCGCCACTGGGTAACAGGCGCGTTCTTTGGAATACTCGTGCTTACAGGCGTACTGCTACACCACGATTATGGCATGTCGTGGGATGAGGAGAACAACCATCTAAATGGGTTGGTTAGCCTCAAATACTTGGCCCAAGTAGTAGCGCCCGACTTTGCCCAACGTCAAGCGCTTACTCATCCTTGGATACCTGAGCTTCGACAGTTCCCAGACAGCGACCATGGACCAGCCTTCGAGATGGTAGTGGCCCTGCTAGGGTACTGCCTGACTAACGGAGACTCACAGGCAATATATTATCTACGACACTTGTGTGTGTTTCTCACTTTCGTCGCTGGTGTGTGGGCATTATTCCAGATAGGGCAAATGCGCTTTCGGGACTGGCGGTGGGCACTGCTTGCAGCGGGTATGCTTGTGCTATCACCACGCTTTTTTGCCGAAGCCTTTTACAACGGGAAGGACATTGTATACATGGCACTGTTTACGGTGTCTATTTATACCCTACTCCGGTTTGTACATCGTCTTACACTACCCAGTGCTGTGCTTCATGGTTTGGCCACAGCGGCTGTTGTTGACATTCGCGTGCAAGGACTTCAGGTGACCTTATTTAGTGTTCTGATGCTATTTCTGGTCAGTACGCGTCAAGAAATACCCAAATCGGTCATACTGCGCCTAACTATAGGTTACCTGCTAGCTACCAGTGTGTTCGTTTTTCTTGGCTGGCCTTACTTATGGGCTACTCCACTACCGGAGCTTTTGAGCGCTGTGCCTCGAAGCAGCCATTATCCTTGGCCATTCTCAAATTTATATTGGGGTAAATTCTTGTCTGTTAAGCAGCTGCCCTGGCATTACGTTCCTGTTTGGATTCTCATCACAACTCCTTTGCCATACGTGGCAGGTGCTATCCTAGGTGCTCTTGTATCGCTACGAAACATGTGGCGCGCCAAGCATCACACGTGGCATTTTCATATAGACCTGTTGGTGAGCATTTGGCTATTCGCGCCTATCGCGACTGTAATGCTACTGCACGTAGCCATCTATGAAGGCTGGCGTCATTTGTACTACCTCTATCCAGCTTTGCTCTTGATGGCAGTTCGTGGCTTTCAGGTGCTTTACCGTAGCAGTCAATACAGGTCACCTGTACGATATCTTGCCGTAATGCTTCTGGTTTGCGCCCTAGTAGAAACAGGCCGCACAGCCTTTCGGATGGTGCAAATGCATCCACACCAGCAGGTGTACTTCAGCTTTCTACCCGCTCACACAGCCGAACGCCTCTTTGAGCGTGATTACTGGGGACTCTCCTACCGGCAAGGGCTAGAATGGATTTTAGCCCACGACCCAGCGCCCCAAGTAAGCGTAACGGTAGTGTGGCCTACTCCGCTCTATAACAACTCCCTGATCCTCTCTCCAGCTCAGCGCACGCGCCTACGCTATGTGCCCCGAACCGCACCCGGCTGTCACTATTTTCTGACGGCGTATCGTTGGCATCCCCAATCGTATCGCGACAGCCTAGGTCGGGAAGTGTATACCGTGCGGGCCGGAAAGCTAAAAGTGCTGTCAGTATTCGACTGTCGAAATACGCACTATTACCAGCAAACGAAATAATAACAGCTCTGACTAGCTTTCTTAACTTAGGAATAAGCCCCCGCTTTCTTCTGCCTTTTCCAGTGCGTTCTAATTCTACTTCTTCTGCTCCGTGGATCGTTCGTTTGTTCTTCGGTTTGCTCCTTGCGCTGGGCCTGCTAGTGTACCGGGACTATGGGGTTTCGACGGATGAGGTCGTGCATCACCTCAATGGGATGGTGAACGTGAAGTACATCGGTCAACGCTTGGCGCCCGAGCTAGCCCGCCACCAAGCTTCCTACGCTAGCATCCCTGACTTAAACGGCTACGTTGATAACGACCACGGCGTGCTTTTCGAAGCACCAGTAGCGGTACTGAGCTTGCTACTCACTCACCACGACTCGCGCAGCTATTACTTCATGCGCCATCTGCTGATCTTCCTGACGTTTGTGGGCGGAACTTGGGCATTATTTCAACTCGGCCGGCTTTGCTTTCAAGATTGGCGGTGGGCGTTGCTCGGGCCTCTTCTGCTGATAGCATCACCGCGCTTCTTTGCCGAGGCGTTCTACAATGGGATGGACATCGTGTTCATGGCTGCTTTTACCCTGGCTATGTACACGCTTGTGCGCATGGCGCAGCAACCTAGCTTCGGACGCGTTATACTCCACGGCCTAGCTTCGGCCGCTGCTATTGACGTACGCATCGTTGGGTTGCTAACGATTGGCTTTACTCTTGGTATTGTGGGGCTGGTTCTTGTGCAGCGTACTAGTAGCCAGCTCACGGCACCACGCCTGGCGCCAACGGCCTATACACGGGCTATCCTGCTTTACCTAGCTTTCACGCTGTTGTTCATGGTGCTAGGCTGGCCATACTTGTGGGAAGACCCACTGGGCAACTTCAGCATGGCGCTTGCTCGCATGAGTCGTTTCCCGTGGATGGGCAGAAACTTCTACTTCGGGCAGTACTTGCGGGGCAGCGAGGTACCGTGGCATTATGTTCCCGTCTGGATTTTTATCACCACTCCCCTACCCTACACCATCGCGGCTATTGTAGGGGTGTTTTCCTGTGGCCTAGCTTTCCTTCGTGGCAAGAGCCGCTTTATTGATCTGCTACTTATCGGCTGGGTGCTTGTGCCCCTAGCTCTCATTATTGCGCTTCATTCCTCCGTGTATAACGGCTGGCGCCATCTTTATTTTATCTACCCAGCGCTGCTTTTGTTGGCGGTACACGGCATCCGCACGCTTCGCTACCTAGCTGTGCACCGTCGGGCTTGGCGCCCGGTGGTGCTAACGATAGCCTTGACCGCAGGCCTGGAAGTAGGGCGTACCATCGTGCGCATGATTCAAATGCACCCGCACCAGCAAGTCTACTTCAGCGTTCTGCCCACTCGGGTAGCAGAAGCCTGGTTTGACCGTGACTATTGGGGCCTTTCATACCGAGCGGGTCTGGAGTGGATTTTAGCCCACGACTCGACGCCCCTGCTGGTGGTTACGTCGCCCCGCCCCGACTTGATCTACAACAATTCGTTGATCCTGCCTGCTGCCCAGCGCCAGCGCTTACGAATCGTTTACCCCGATCAAAAGCACCAGTACTTGCTCATTCACTACGCCCCGCAGGACAGTAGCCTAGGTCGGAAAATACATACGCTTTACGCCGGTGATTTGCCTATTCTGACCATTTTTCGCCGCTGATTTAACGTTGCGTTTTGCTCGCTGCAATATTTTACTGAAGTGCTTTGTTTAGAAGAGCCGTATTTTGCGACTATTCTCTTTTCCTAGCCACCGCCTGATGCCGTTGCTTGAAGTTACCGATTCCCGACGTGCGCGTCAGTTCCTCGATTTGCCCGCTCGTCTATACCGAGATCATCCGCAGTGGATTTCTCCCCTCGATGAGGAAATTGAAGCTGTATTTGACCCCAAACGAAACCCGAACTTTGCCCACGGCGAAGCTATCCGCTGGATTCTGACAAACGCTCAAGGGGAGGTTGTCGGCCGGGTTGCGGCCTTCATCAACCACGCCACGCCCCAGCCAGATGCCGACTTACCTGTGGGCGGGATGGGCTTTTTTGAATGCATTGATGATCAAGCCGCCGCCAATCAGCTATTTGATGCTTGTCGTGCCTGGCTTGCGGAGCGGGGCATGGCGGCCGTTGACGGTCCCATTAACTTCGGAGAGCGTGACCGGTTCTGGGGATTACTGATAGCGGGTTTCACTGAACCCAACTATGGCATGTTCTATCATGCGCCTTATTATCAGCTGCTCTTCGAACGGTACGGCTTTCAGGTGTACTTCAAACAATACACCTGCCACCGGAGCGTAGCAACGCCTTTACACCCTAGCTTTCAGCGGGCCGCCGAGCGGTTCGCCCAAGACCCTAGCTACCGGTTTGCGCACGCCGTTGGCCGCAGCGCCGAGCAGATGACGTACGATTTTCACCGCGTTTATAACCTAGCTTGGGCGAATCACTCGGGTGTAAGCGCTATGCCGTTGGAGAAGGCGAGGAAGCTGGTAAACCAAATGAAGCCCGTCCTCGACCCGCGGCTACTCTGGTTTGCTTATCATAACGACGAGCCTGTGGCTTTTTTCGTGAGCTTGCCCGAACTCAATCAAATTTTTAAGCATGTAGGCTCCAAGCTCAACTTGCTCGGTAAGCTGCGTTTCCTGTGGGAGCAACGGCAATTCCGGCGCCGCCAACCGAAAAAAATGTTCGGGGTAATCTTTGGCGTAGTGCCTGATTACCAAGGACAAGGCGTCGAATCTGCTATGCTGGTTCATGCCCAGCAGGAGTTTATCCGGGCCGGGTACACCGACATTGAGATGAATTGGATTGGGGACTTCAACCCCCGCATGCTCGTCCTGACTCGCTCCATTGGAGCACACATCTACAAAACGCACGCGACTTACCGCAAGCTCTTCGACGAAAACCGGCCTTTTGAGCGTTGCCCCATCATTCGGTAAGCTGCTCGCCTGCTAGGTTTATAACAAACCTAGCAGCTTGCTATCCTAGCTTGTAAGGGTTGTATGCAAGGCTAGCACCTGCGGAATAAGCAGTTGCGTGTCATCGTTGTAGATGATATAATCAGCCCGGCTTAGCTTCTCTTCTTCACTCAGCTGCTTACCCACAATTGTAAGAATATCGTCGGCGGTGCGGTGCGGGTCGCGACGGAGCACGCGGGCCTGTCGGAGAGGCAGCGGGGCAAAAACAGTGATGATACGGTCGAGCTGCCGGTAAGCGCCCGATTCGTAAAGTAAGGCAGCTTCTTTCAGAACGTATGCGTGTCCTGCTTGCTGCCGTTCCGCGGCCCACTGCTCAAAGTCGCGCCCCACGTAAGGGTGCACTAGCTGATTGAGCCGCGTTAGCTGCGCCGGATCGTTGAAGGCTGTGCGCGCTAGGTACGTACGATTCAGCTGGCCGGCCGCGTCAAACGTTTCGGCGCCGAAGGCTGCTACTAGTTCGCTACGCAGAGCTACATCGTGCGCCATTAACCACTTCGCCCGGAAATCGGAATCGTAGACGGGCACACCGAGCACTTGAAACAGCCGGCAAACAACGCTTTTGCCCGAGCCGATACCGCCAGTAATTCCAACACGCATCATGGCTGCCGCACTTTAGAAACCCGCACCGTGTGCGTCAGGGTGCTCACCCCGCGCGTGAAAGCCGGTACTTGCGAAACAATAGGTTGCAAACGGGTGTGAGGGCCTTCGAACGGTTGATATTGCAAGAGCACATGCAACTGACCTAGGTCTAGCTGCGCGGTATCCTCTGGGAAGCACTGAACCTGCACGCGCACGGTCTGAGGGGTTAGCACAAACTGACTGTCTGGTGGAAAGCCATGTAGCTCAGGCGCTATGGTCACTACTTGCGTGATAAGAGGCCGGGGTTGTAATCGCACGCGCACCGCTCCTACATTGGTGCGCACGAGCGCTGGGCCGCCAATGGGTACGCTGATGTCACCGTTGCTGCTACCAGCCGGGGCCTGGGGCAGGTGTACCGGATAAGGATTACTCAGTCGGTCGACGGTGCCAGCGGGGCCCTCAAACACCACGCTAGCAGGTGTAAACTGAGCCGCGTAGGGTAAAGCCGAGCCATTGGCAGCGGGGCTAAGCGCAAGTGGAATTTTGCGTCGTACACGCCGGTCAAACTCGACCCATAGCGTGTCGGTCAGCATGTAATTGAATTGTAAGCCTTCCATCGAAGCTTGCAGCACCGGCCGCAGCGTGGTACCCGTGACAAAACGGGTGGCCGGCAGGCGGCGCAAGCGCACCTCGGCGGGCTTCACGTCAATCATGAGGTTTTTGCGTAGCAGCTTCCACCCACGCCCCGTGACGTTTACTGCTACTTCGGTGGGTAATGGACTCAGCGGTACATACTGCCGGGTGTTGTACTGCCACACCACCGGGTACGTGATACGGGTGGTGTACGTCTTATTCAAGGCATTGAGCAGCCAAAAGGTGGAGGCTGCCAGAAAGCACGCCGTTACTGCTCGCCAATAGCCGCCCTCCTGTCCTGAGAAAGGACGAGTAAACCAGCGCAACAGACGAACAGTACGAATAAGCGGCACACCAGTGACATATTAAGGGTTGACGGCAGCAGGTGTTTTAGAACCAAACTCACGCGCAATGGCCGTTCGGTCGAATTTCAGGCGTACTCCTTTGTCTACTTCAACGATAACAGCATCATCGCTCAGGTCGACTACTTTGCCGTGAAGCCCGCCAATAGTTACGACGGAAGCACCTTTGGCCAACGACTCCCGAAACTTTTTGGCTTCGCTCGCACGGCGCTGTTGTGGCCGGATCATGAAGAAGTACACGACTAAAGCAATAGCAACCGGAAATATCAGCTGCGTGATGCCTTCACCCGAGACCTGTAGAAGAAGAGCAAGGAACATAAAATGCAAATGAGTAAATGAAAGTAACGGAATAGCTAAATAACTGAGTGACACCGTTCAATAACTCCCTCAGCTACTTAGCCGTTGTCCGCTGATAAGCTATTCTGCGATGTTAGCGCGAATCGCTATTTGAGTGATAGAAGGTTGGGTGTTAGCCCGGATGCTTACTTGCTTGTTTTGCAAGCCCGATTTGCCATGGCTGTCAAACTGTACGTCGATGGTGCCCTTTGCACCAGGGGCAATTGGGTCTTTCGTCCAGTTAGGTGTTGTGCAGCCGCAGGAAGCCGTAGCGTTTTCGATCAGCAGCGGCGACTTGCCAGAGTTTGTGAAGCTGAAGGTATGCTTCACCACTTCCCCTGGCTTGATATCGCCGAAGTTGTACTCGGTTTCCGCGAACGTCATCACCGGTGCATTCGGGTTGGGTGCTTCGGTTTCGCTGGCAACATTCGGGTTATCAACAACGGGGTTGGCGGCGGCATCACCAGCGGCGGTGGCAGCTGCGTTCATTCCCTCCGTACCCACTTCGGTAGGCTTGTCACGGTTGCAAGCACCTAGCAGTAGCGCACTGGAGAGCAGAAAAGCAGAACAAAAATTGCGTTTCATATAGCAAGAGCGTCAGGAATTTACTGACTGACAAAGTAAAGTTACAGTTAAAAAGCTAGCTCCCCTTCTTTTAGAGGAGCCGGAGATACATAAGCCGGCACTAGAAGGCTAGCAGCAAAAGCTAGCTCTCTTGCACAGGCAGAATCATCTTCGGTCTCCGCAAAAAAGAAGGAGAGCTAGCTTTTATTGGTTCAGCGCTACGCCAGATTATCGATGATAGCCTGCGCAAACTCGCTGGTCGACGCCTTGCCACCTAGGTCGCCGGTGCACTTATCTTTTTGCTTCAGCGTAGCATTCAGCGCTTGCTCGATGCGGTCGGCATACCCAGCTTCGCCAATGTGGTGCAGCATCATCAAACCGGAGCGGAGCATCGCCGTGGGGTTAGCTTTGCCCTGGCCCGCAATATCCGGCGCCGAGCCGTGCACAGCTTCAAAAATAGCTGTGGTGTCGCCGATGTTTGCGCCCGATACTACCCCTAGGCCGCCTACTAAGCCCGCGCAAAGGTCAGAGAGGATGTCACCGAAGAGGTTGGTGGTCACAATAACATCAAACTGCTCGGGCTTATTCACGAGCTGCATGCACATGTTATCAATGATTTTGTCTTCGAAGATAATGTCCGGGAACTCCCGTGACACTTCTCGGCAGGCGTTGATCATCATCGAGCCAGCCAGCTTCAGAATGTTGGCTTTGTGCGCCAAGGTCACCTTCTTACGGCCATGTTTGGCCGCGTAAGCAAACGCTGCGTAGCAGATCTTATGGCAGCCTTCAAGGGTGATGCGCGAAATAGAATCGGCAATACCTAGGCGCTCATCATACACTTCAAGCCCGGAGTACAAACCCTCGGTATTCTCCCGAAACAGCACCAAGTCGATGCCCGAATAGCGGCTAGCGATGCCTTCCGTCGTTATGGCTGGTCGTACGTTCTGGTACAGGTCGAACCGCTGGCGCAGGGTGATATTGATGCTACGGAACCCCTTGCCTACGGGAGTTGTCAGGGGACCTTTCAAGCCTACTTTGTTGCGCTCCAACGAGTCGAGCAAGGCCTGGGGCAGCAATTCTCCTGATTGGTCAAACGTCGTTTGACCAGCGTTCAATTCTTCCCACTGCACTGGTACTTGCGCAGCCGCAAAAATATCCTTGACCGCCTGTGTGATTTCCGGACCGATGCCGTCACCGGGAATGAGCGTGATGGTATGCATTGGCTATGCCGAGTAATTGAGTAATTGAGTAATTTCTTTTAATAACAAGTAGCTGAGCTACTGAGCTTTCGTTCAGAAAACGATTTCTCACTCAGTTGCTCAGCTACTTGGCGCAGCCTACAACGTCCGACGAGAGTTAATCTGGTTGATGAGTTGATCGACATCACCGAGCAATTGCTCCGCTTTGTCCTTGGCTTCGCGAATAACCTTTTGGCCTTCCGACTTCGCCGACATCGGGCCGACGTCTACGCGGCTAGTGACGAGACTTTCGGTGAGGTCAGCCAGCACTTCGCGGTAACGCTCTAGCTGATAGCTTAGCCAGCTGCGGGTTTCACGGCCTTTTTCGGGGGCGTACAGAATGCCGATGGCAGCTCCCGTAAGAGCGCCGCCAGCAAAGCATAGAATGCCGGTAGTGGTTTTGCTACCCATTTTTTTAGAAGTGAATATTGAAAGGAAGAGAGTACAAAGAAGAAGAATTTTAGCGGGTACCGTAGCAAGTACGTACGCAGATTCTGGAAAGGAGATGAAGCAACACCGTTAACTCAACCAATCAGCTAGATAGTAGTTTCTACTACCTAGCTTTTTCGCAGGCGTTTACTGGTTGTCTAGCAAGCCTCGACCCGACTTACGGATGGCACCGCTGGCTGTCAGATCCTGCGCTAGCTTATCCAGAATACCGTTCACAAATTGCTTGCTTTTCGGCGTGCTGTACAGCTTGCTGATTTCGATGTATTCGTTGATGGTCACCTTCACTGGAATGCCACGGAACAGGTGCATTTCGCACAGCGCCATCTTCAGAATAATCTTATCGATGAGGGCTACCCGTTCCACATCCCAGTTCTGCACCGACTCGGCAATAAGCTTTTCGTACTTGGCGTCGTCAGCTAGGGTCTGCTTGTAGAGGGCTTCGGCAAACTCTTTATCTTCTTGCCAGTTCGCCGACAGCGACATCAGCTCCATATTCTCATCTGCCGCTTGGTCAAGCATCTTTAAGGTCTTGATCACCAAGTTCTTCACTACCGGCCGGTTTTCTTCCCAGTTCAGGTCGTCGTTTTCTAGCTGCGCCGGTAAGATTTCCCCTTTGAAGATGAAGTTCTTGTACAAGTTCTTCAGTAGCTCCTGGTCTTCCGCGTAGCGAGCAGCTTCGTCGGAGCTAGGTGGCGTAGCAAGGTAGCTTTGGAATTCGGCGTCGAGCTTGATTTCAGTACGCCACGCTTTGCGCAAGGCATCCATCTCCTCTTCGCCATGCCACCGCAACGAGCGGCGGATGGTCAAGTCCTGGAGTTGCTTGTTGGCAATGAGCTTTTGCAGCGCTAGGTTTTCTTCAAAGCGCGTAGTATCCAGCGGCGCTTCTTTGGAGGGCGTGAAACGACGCGATTCGCGGTTTTTCTCTTCCTCAATTACTTGAAGCAGCGCTTCTGGTAGGTTGAGCAAGTGAATGTACTGGTTGTGAATACTTTCGGCAGCCGTTACCATTTGCCCGCCGAAGAAGGTAGCATCCTTCGCTACTTGCTTCTGGTAGTACTTAATGGCGTCAGCCACGGCGTCGTTCACGTCCGTATCGTCCAGCTTTTCCGGCTCCTCGCCGGTTTTGTGCCACTCCTTGAAAACAACTTCGGCCATCTTCCGCTGACCTTGCAACAGCTTGCGGTCTTGCGGTTCGGGAGAATTTAAATCGGGCGCGAAAGCATCCGCAATGCGGTCATTAGCCAGCGAAAAATCGGACCCGACGGCCTGGTGATAGGCGTACAAGGACTGCATGACCTTAATGCGAAGCGTGCGACGGTTGAGCATGAGAGTTGGAAACTGAGTGACTGAGTGGCGGAGTAGCGAAGTGAGTCGTTGAACATCACTTCGCTACTCCGCCACTCAGTCACTCTTTAGTACGTTGATTTTACCTTACCAAGGGAGGCAATGCGCTCCTTGGCCTGCCGAATGGCAGCTGCTTGGGGGTGACTTCCCTCCTGCTCGGCTTTGTCGAGCACTTGCCGGGTGAAGTCGTAAATTTTTTCGGTTTGGGTTAAGGCACTTTGGCGATTAGAGCCAATTACTTCAGAGTATACATTGATCAGGCCGCCGGCGTTGATCAAAAAATCGGGGGCGTACACAATGCCGCGCTCCACCAGAGCCGGGCCGTGTACATTTTCGTTTTCGAGTTGATTATTAGCGCTGCCCGCAATGACTTGACATTTCAGGCGGCCGATGGTGTTGTCGTTGATGGTGGCACCTAGGGCGCACGGCGAATAGATGTCTACGTCTTGGTCGTAGATCTCCTCTAAGCCAACCATTGTCGCGCCAAAGCGGTTCGCTGCATCCAGCGCCCGGTCCTCGTAATAGTCAGTCAGTACTACATGGGCGCCTTCCTTAGCAAGGTGCTCTAGTAAGTATAAGCCTACGTGGCCTACGCCTTGCACCGCAACGCGCTTACCAGCTAGGCTGTCATTGCCATACACTTTCTTCACGGCCGCTTTCATGCCCATGTACACTCCATAGGCCGTCACGGGCGAAGGGTCGCCGGAGCCGCCGCTGCTTTCGGGCAGGCCAGCCACGTGGCGCGTTTCCATCCGAATGTACTCCATGTCCTTGGTGGTCATGTTTACATCTTCGGCCGTGATGTACTTACCATTCAGGTTATTTACGAAGCGACCAAACTTGCGCAGCAAGGCCTCCGTTTTCTGGGTGCGCGCATCGCCGATAATGACGGCTTTGCCGCCCCCTAGGTTTAGGCCCGAAATAGCCGCTTTGTACGTCATACCACGCGAGAGGCGTAGCACATCGTGCAAGGCTTCTGTTTCGGAGGCGTAGTGCCACATGCGCGTGCCGCCAAGGGCAGGGCCTAGCACGGTGTTGTGAATGCCAATGATGGCGCGGAGTCCCGTCTCGTGGTCGTGGCAAAATACCACTTGCTCGTGTTGGTGCTCAGCGATTTGTCCGAAGACCGACGTGTCGGTCGCTTCTTGAATTTCAACCATGGGTGGAAAGTTGAAAGGGTGGGAAAATGGGTGGGAGGATGGGTGAGGGCAATACGGTACGCGGTTGTTGTATCTTTGTCGATAACACCCCTATTGTACGTAGCTCAAAGCAACTTTGGTGGAACCGTAACAAACGGCAGTCGTTCATCAATACGTGGCTCAGCAGGAGTGTACAACCCGTTAAACCGAGTGCAAAAGTAACCTGATTTTTCCTGATTCCTTTCCTATACGACCAACCTAGGGCTAGTTCTTGCTGTTACCTCTAGCCTGTTGTTGTCTCGCTTTAAGCCTCTCTCCGTGCGCGCTATTGCCTCTACTAATAAGTATATTCTTCGCTACAAATGGCATTTCCTCGGTGGCGTGCTATTCGTGGCGCTGTCGACGCTACTTGCCATTTTCCCAGCTCAGATCGTGCGTTATGCCTTCGATCTGGTTGGCGAAGGCATCGACCTATATCACCTCTTCGCGGGTACCCAAGCCCAGAGCGGCGTGTATCAGCTGTTCGGCCGCAACGTGCTGCTCTATGGCACGCTTATCGTCATCATGGCGCTCTTGCGGGGGGTGTTTCTGTTCTTCATGCGTCAAACGCTCATCGTGATGTCACGCCTGATTGAGAACGACCAGAAGAACGAAATCTTCCAGCACTATCAGTCTTTACCGCTCAGCTTCTACCGCCGCCACAACACCGGTGACCTCATGTCGCGCATCAGCGAAGACGTGGGTCGCGTGCGCATGTACATCGGGCCGGCCATCATGTACTTTCTGCAACTCGTGGTCTTGTTCGTGCTCATCGTGCCGCTTATGCTCATGGTAAACGTGAAGCTGACGATCTACACGCTGCTGCCCTTGCCGATTCTTTCGGTGAGCATCTTCTACGTGAACAACCTGATCGAGCGCAAGTCCGACGAGATTCAACGCTCCTTGGCCGACATGACCACGTTCGTGCAGGAAGCCTTTTCGGGTATTCGGGTCTTGAAATCTTTTGTGCGGGAGGAAGACTCGCATCAGAGCTTTGTGCGCGCTAGCGACAACTACAAGGAAAAGTCGCTGAGCCTGAACTTCGTTAACTCGTTGTTCTTCCCCTTGATCATGTTCTTGGTGGGCATTAGCACCATCGTTACGGTCTGGGTTGGTGGCCAAGAAGTAATCCGTGGTACCATCACAACGGGCAGCATTGCTGAGTTCCTGATTTACGTAAACCTACTTACTTGGCCCGTCACGGCCCTAGGGTGGACGAGTAGCTTGGTGCAACGCGCCGAGGCCTCACAAGCTCGTATTAATGAATTTCTCCACCAGAAAACTGATATTGTCTCGCGGCAAGATATCCGGCAGGAAATCAAAGGTGACATCATTTTCGACCATGTCACGTTCACTTACCCCGACACGGGTATTCAGGCCTTGAAGGATGTGTCGTTCCGCATTCGCCCCGGTCAGACCCTAGCCGTTATTGGCAACACTGGTTCAGGCAAGAGCACCATTGCAGCGCTCCTCTGCCGTCTCTACGATGTGACGGCCGGCAACATCAAAATAGACGGCATCGATGTGCGCGACTTCAGCCTCGACTCGTTGCGCGCCCAAATTGGCTACGTACCGCAGGACGTATTCCTGTTCTCCGACAGCATCCGCAACAACATCAACTTCGGCCTCGATAACCCTACGGAGGAGAAGATGCAGCAAGCGGCGAAAGATGCTAATGTGTACGAAAACATTATCCGCTTCCCCGAAGGCTTCGATACCAAGCTCGGCGAACGGGGTATTACGCTTTCGGGCGGGCAGAAGCAGCGTGTGAGCATTGCTCGCGCTCTAGTGAAAGAGCCTAAAATTCTGATCCTAGACGACTCTCTCTCCGCCGTTGACACGAACACCGAAAATGCTATTCTGAACAGTCTTCAGCGCATCATGGCTAACCGTACCAGTCTCATTATCTCGCACCGGGTGTCATCGGTGAAGTTGGCTGATGAGATATTGGTAGTCGATGACGGCGTAATCGTGCAGCATGGCCCCCACGAGGTACTGATGCGCCAAGAAGATGGCCTGTACCGTGCCCTCTACGAGCGGCAGCTACAAAGCGAAGACGCCGCCTAGGTTTAGGTTCTACGCACGACACAAGCAAAAGGCGCCTCGAACCTAGGTTCGAGGCGCCTTTTGCTTGTGTTTAATCAGGCAGGCTTCTATTCCAGCATCAGGCGCTTGGCTCCTTTGCGCGTACCGGAGGAGCACTGCACAATGTACTGTCCTGTTGGCAAACGGCTTACATCTAGTACGGCCGCTCTATTACCCGTAATCAGGTCGCGTGTAAGGACCGGACGGCCATCGGCGTCGTTGATTTCCACGCGGGTTGGGCCTGCAGAATCGGTGCGCACCGAAAGCCGCTTGGTAATGGGGTTTGTGTCTAAGGTAATTTTCAAAGCATCCGATGATGGTTTAGCAGTTTCCATCTTTTCGGTAATAAGTGCGGACGTTTCTGCAGGCTTAGTTGCATCAGCAACAACTAGTTCCGTAGCCGTTGTAGTAGGTTTTGTCTGTGCCTGGCTAGTTTGTCCCCATAAATAAGTGGTTGCTAGACAGACCAACAGCATAATCGTTTTCATACACATTGTTAACAAGGGTAAAACTGGCGTGCGAATAGGTAATGCAAAAATATAGAACAAATATTATATTTTATACACATAAACATTTTAAATAGCTTATGCATATGGCTAGACTACAGTCTAACTTCTATATCCTAGTCATCACCTATGTCAATTATGAGTTATCATGCACATAGAATGCCGTATTTTTTGATACACTATGCTCGCTATTCTGATTTCGATGAATCCTTTTAGCAACTCGTTCAACCATAGCATTTGCCCCCATTAGCTTATCCAAGCGTGGTTATTTGTCTACTTGCCAATACTTACCTATTACCAGCCAACACATAATACTCTCTTAATCAACAGTTTGAATAACCCAGGTATTAAAGCCAAAATATTTATCTAGCCTCTGATTGCACAGCACGTGTATTTTATTTTACCTTTGTGCCTCAACTCTATCGGGGTGTAGCGTAGCCTGGTATCGCGCCAGCATGGGGTGCTGGAGGTCGTAGGTTCGAATCCTGCCACTCCGACGGAAGAGCTTCCGGCTCTGAAAGCCTCTGGACTTAGGTCCGGAGGCTTTTTTCGGCCGAAAGAATTTTGCTTGAATAGCCGTTGTGTCTAGGCCACACAATGTATTCGGGGTGTAGCGCAGCCCGGTAGCGCGCGTCGTTCGGGACGACGAGGCCGTAGGTTCGAATCCTGCCACCCCGACTTTATTGGTAGCCATTATGAGAAACGCCCGTTGGATCTAAGTCCAGCGGGCGTTTCTGCTTTTACCATTGCGAGTTCAAAAAGAGTTAAACAATAATTATTATATAATGATGTTTAAGAAATGTAGCGACCTCGCCAAGTAAATCCTTTTCATTCCTATTTAATCTCTAATGTTTTCATGGAGAAATTTCTTCTAAGCGCCTTGGTGACAGGCGCCATCTTTACAAATGCACAAGCTCAAATCGCGACTGGTACTACAATGATGGGAGGCAATCTCAATTATTGGGGGCCGACTAGTAAGAATGATAATAATCAAGCTGGCTACAGTAGCACGACTAAAAACAAGCAATTTGAGATCAGTCCTATTGTTGGACGCTTTATAGCAGAGAATCTAGCGATTGGTATAGATGCAAGATTCAGTTTCAGTAAGACTAACTCCCATTATCCTATTTTCTCTTCTAACTACACCTTCGCTGGAGAGTATTATGAGCAGATACAAAAAGGACGTAGCATTAATGTCGGACCAATAATACGCTACTACAAATTTGTGAGCGAAAAAGCTGCTTTTTATGGTCAGTTTAGCGGGGGCTATACCAATAATTATATTTCCAGCTACACATCGGCGTTTTCAAACGAAGGCATCTATACCCCTAGCACTAGTGGCAGCACACGTTCAGAAGGCTTCTACGGCCAAGTATCACCTGGCTTTGTATTCTTTCCGATAAACAAACTTGGACTAGAGCTATACTTACCGGGTTTGTCATATAATCGCCTTATAGATAAAACTGATGACAGTAAGCGCGTCGATGCATCCTTAGGTGCTAATTTTGGTTTACGCTACTTGCAAATGGGTGCTTTCTTCTACTTAGGCAGAAGCTAGTTAATTATTTGGCAAATAGAGAAGCCACGTGGATAAAGGCGTGGCTTCTCTATTCTATCTAGCGCCTATTACTCAACCACCGCGAGCACCTCCGACGGTCCTTCTTCCGCGAATTGCTCCAAGTACACTTGCCGCAGCTTCAGCTTTTGCTGCTTGACAACCTCCTCAATGGCTGGGTAGAGTTTGTTGGGAGCTAATAAGTAGCTGGTCGTTGTGCGAGCTTGAACTACGCGTTGTCCGGCGGGAAACACCCGGTAACGGTAGCCGTCGGGCTTTTTTTGGCTGGTAGTGTCAGCAACGATAAGCCCAACAAAGGCTTTCACGGTATCGCGCGTCAAGCTAGGATCATTGTAGTAGATGTTGGCTAGCTCGCCTCGCACGGCCCCGCTAGCACGGAGCTGTTGGGCTTGGCGAAACAACGGCCCGAAGGCTTCGTCGCGCACCGAGCCATTGTAGTATTGCCCTATCAGAAAAACAGGTTTAGCCGTCGTGATTATTGCCACATCAGGCTTACGAAAACCACCTAGGTAGCCATACACTACCACGCCCGCAGCCGTCAGGAATAGAATAGCAAGAAAAATCCAACGTGTCATCTTAACCTATCAATGTGGATCAATACGCTACTCCATCGGCGTGCTGAGCACGTCTTTGTACTGCATCTGGTAAAGCTGAGCGTAGAAACCACCTAGGCGCAGCAGCTCATCGTGGGTAGCACTTTCCTTGATTTCGCCCCGGTCGAGCACGATGATGCGGTCGGCCTTCTGGATGGTGCTGAGGCGGTGAGCAATGACCAGCGACGTGCGGCCCTCCATCAGCTTCTCAATAGCTTCTTGAATCAGTTCTTCCGTCTCGGAGTCGACTGACGATGTAGCTTCGTCGAGGATAATGATGCGCGGTTGGTACACCATGGCCCGTACAAAAGAGATAAGCTGACGCTGTCCTACTGAGAGCGTAGCGCCACGCTCCATCACTTGGTACTGCAAACCACCAGGCAGACGCTCGATAAAGCGCTTCGCCCCGACTAGCTCAGCAGCTTCCCAGATCTGCGCCTCCGTGATATCCTTGCTACCTAGGGTGATGTTGTCGGCGATGGTACCGGCGAAGAGGAACACATCTTGTAACACGATACCAATGTGGCGGCGCAGCTCCTTCAGGTCGTAGTCGCGCAAGTCGTGGCCATCGACCGTGATGGTGCCTTTGTTGATCTCGTAGAAGCGGCTGAGCAAGTTAATGATGCTGGTTTTGCCCGCCCCGGTGGCACCTACAAAAGCGACAGTCTGGCCGGTATTAGCTTCGAAGCTGATGTCTTTGAGCACATACTCCTCGTCGTTGTACGCAAACCAGACGTGGTCAAATTTTACATCGCCGCGAATGTCGGCGGGCGCATAGGTGCCATTATCGGCAATAAGCTCCTTGCTATCGAGCAGACGCAAGAGACGTTCGGTACTAACCAGACCTAGCTGGAGCGTATTGAAACGGTCGGCTATCTGCCGGATGGGGCGAAAGAACAGGCCGTTGTACATGATGAAGGCGATCAGGGCACCTTTGGAAATGGTGCCTTCGATTTGTCCTTGCGCCGCGTACCACACCAGCAAGCCAATACCAATGGCACCTAGCACCTCCGCCACGGGGTAATACACAGAGTAATACAGCACCGAACGAATGTTGGCGCGGGTGTGCTCCTGGTTGATCACCTTGAATTTGCTGTATTCGCGTTCTTCGTTATTGAAGATCTGCACTACGTTCATGCCCGTGAGGTGCTCCTGCACAAAGGCATTGAGGCTAGCTACAGCCGTGCGAACTTCCTGAAATGAAGTTTTTACTTTCTCCTTGAACACATACGTACTGAAGATCAACGGCGGAATCACCGACAGGCTTACCAGCGTCAGGCGCCAATCGATGTAGAACATAAAAGCCATGATGAACACCAGTTGGAGGATGTCGCCAATCATGGCGGCTAAGCCTTCGCTGAATACATCCGAAAGCGTTTCAACGTCGGAGATATTGCGCGTTACCAGCACACCAATGGGCGTACGGTCGAAGAATTTTAGCCGCAGGTTTAGGATGTGCTGGTAGAGATTCACCCGAATATCGCGCACAATATATTGCCCTAGCCACCCGCCGTAGTAGGTCTGGAGGTAGCTCACGATGGTATTTGCCACCAGCAAGACCATCAGCAGGACGAACATCTTGTTCAGGCCGATCATGTCGCCTTGCTCAATGCTCACGTCAACCATGCGCTGAATCAGGAACGGGCGAATAGTGCCGAGCACAGCCGTGGCTACCGTCAGGAAAATTAGAAAGTAAAAGGTGCCCCGGTAAGGCTTCACATACCCGACCAAACGGCTCAGCACCTGCCAGTCGAAAATATTACCGGTTTTAGTAGCGGTGGTTGCTTGCTCCACGAGGCGAGATACAAAGAATACAGTACAATAAAGAAGTAACTAGCCTAGCTAGCACAAGGTTGCAACACGAGTAGGTAGAATGGGCGAGTTGGTGAGCCCAACTGCTCTCAAGCTAGACCGCAAGGTACGGCATTGCCTTGGGTATCAGTTCAGCCGGCACTAACTCCGACGGATATTCAACCCGACTTAAAAAGAGACCCGTCGCTGGCGCAGCGCCACTGGCAGCTATCCGGCTCTGAGCAGCGAAGATCTCCCCGAAAGCGGCGGCCGTCAGCTTGCCCCGCCCCACACTCAGCAGCGTTCCGACTACCAACCGTACCATACCCCGCACAAAGCGATTGGCTCGAATACGAAATACCAAACCGCCGGGCGTTGGGTGCCACTCCGCTTCGTAGCACACGCAGACGTAGTGGGTTTCGGCTCCTTTTACTTTTGAGAAGCTGGTGAAATCACGTGAGCCAAGCAGCAATGCCGCTGCTTCATTCATGGCGGCTACATCCAGCGCCCGATCGAGGTAGAGGCTATGTGCCACCCGAAATGGATTAGGTGTCAAGCGCACGTAATACTCGTAGGTGCGGGCGTTGGCATCGAAGCGGGCGTTGGCGTTATCGGGCACTGGATGCAACGCTAGCCCCGCAATGTCGGGAGGTAGCGCACGGTTCAGGCGGTAGAGCACCGTAGCTAGGTCCAATACTTCGGCAATGTCGGCGCTGAAGTGCGCCACCTGATGGCTCGCGTGCACGCCCGTATCGGTGCGGCCACTTCCTAGCGTGCTGATCGGTTGGCGCAGCACCTGCGACAAACAACGGTTGACTTCCTGCTGTACCGTAATAACCCCGGGCTGCACTTGCCACCCGTGGTAGTTGGTGCCGTCGTACGCGAGGTGTAAGAAATAACGCATGAAAGAACTTATCGATGATCAACTAACAGTGCGCAATGAGCCTTGCAGAAGCTACTGGTTACTGCTCTCCCTACGTACTGCTCATTGTTCATTGACAATTGCATAGAGAAGGCTATCCGTTGTCTGGCCGTTTTTGGTGATGCTTTTGCGCAATCTGCCCTCCAATTCATACCCACATTTCTCTAGCACCCGCGCTGAAGCCGTATTGTGGGCAAAAACGCCTGCGTAGAGCCGGCATATATTGAACTCTACGAAGGTATATTTCGTCAACGCTTCGACTGCCGCCGTCATGATGCCACGTCCCCAGTGAGGCCGCCCTAGCCAATAGCCGATTTCGGCACTGCGACGGTCCACGTCCTCCTTGAAGATGACGCTGATGCCACCGCCCGCCGAACCTGCCACCTCAATAGCTAAGTGAATATCAGGAGCGTGAGCAGTGGCCACCGTTTCTAAATACCACCGCGCATCCTCCGGCAGGTACGGATGCGGGAAAGTGTCGCGCAGATTCTGCGCGACACTTTCATCATTGGCACAAGCTACTAGCGCTGGCGCATCGGCAAGTTGCCACGGTCGTAGGCGCACTCCGGCCACCGGTAAAACAAGGGTCGGACGCCGCCTCGATTCGGGCATAACCTAGGGTTAAAGCGGAGTTAGACCTTCTCGTAAATCACGGCTACGCCTTGTCCTACGCCTACGCACATGGTGGCTAGGCCGTAGCGTACACTTTCGCGGCGCTGCATTTCGTGCAGCAAAGTAGCCGTGATACGCGCCCCGGAGCTACCTAGGGGGTGCCCAATGGCAATAGAGCCGCCATTGACGTTTACCTTCTCCGGGTTCAACCCTAGCTCGCGCATGCACACGATGCTCTGTACTGCAAAGGCTTCGTTTAGCTCGATCAGGTCCATATCTTCAATGGTAAGACCCGCACGCTGCAACACCTTCTGGGTAGCCGGAATTGGACCTAGGCCCATATAGGCAGGATCAACGCCAACCACCGCCGAAGCCACTACGCGCGCCATCGGTTTGAGGTCGAAGCGCTTCAGGCCTTCTTCGCTTACCACCAGTGCCGCCGCCGCGCCGTCGTTGATACCGGCAGAGTTGCCCGCCGTGACGCTGCCGTTCTGCAGGTCAAAAGCCGGCCGTAGTGAACCTAGCTTTTCCAGCGACGACAAACGTGGTGGTTCATCGGTGTCGAACAGGGCAGTGTCTCCTTTAGGATTTGGAATAAACACGGGCACAATCTCCTTGCGGAAACGTCCTTTTTCGGCTGCCTTGTGGTATTTGCGCTGCGAGTCGAAAGCAAATTGATCTTGCTCTTCGCGGCTGATATTAAACTTACGCGCTACATTTTCGGCCGTTTCGCCCATGGCGTAGGGGTAATGCATCTTCGCCAGCTTGGGGTTGACGAAGCGCCAGCCGAGCGTGGTATCGTGGGCCGTGAAGTCACGCGCGAAGGCCGTGGCCGACTTCGCCATCACAAAAGGCGCCCGCGTCATACTTTCTGAACCGCCAGCTAGGTAGGCCTCGCCTTCGCCGCTCTTAATGGCGCGCGCTGCATCCATGATGCTTTGCAGGCCCGAGCCACACAGGCGGTTGATGGTCACACCCGGCACGGTAATCGGCAGGCCAGCCAGCAGCGCAGCCATGCGCGCTACGTTGCGGTTGTCTTCGCCAGCTTGGTTGGCGGCACCCATAATTACATCTTCTATGGCGGCCTTGTCCAGGGTAGGATTGCGGCGCAGCAGTTCGCGCAGCACGTGGGCGGCCATATCATCAGGACGGACGCTGCTCAGTGCACCCCCAAATTTACCAATGGGCGTACGGACAGCGTCTACAATATAAGCAGTTGACATCGAATTGAAATGCGGTTTTTCCGGTTGTTGTTGGCTACTTTTGCCGCCCTAGCTAGGCTAGCGCAGGCATTTGAACCGACAAAGCACAAAGATGATACAAAGAATCCAAAGCGTATTTTTACTGTTGCTGGCAATCGCCATGGCCAGCGTAATTTTCGTGCCGATTTGGAGTAAGACCGATGCTCTTACCGGCCAAGAACTCGTGCTGCACGCCACGAAGCTAGCTTTCGTGAACCCAGCTTCCCAAACTCCCGCTGCCGTAAATACGTGGCCTATTGCGGCACTAGCGGCGCTCTCGGCAGCGGTGGCGCTGTTCGAGATCTTCCAGTACCGCAGTCGTTTCACGCAGCTTAAGCTTGGTTTGGTCAACTTAGTACTAATTGCGGCCACTATTGGAGCAAGCTATTATTACTCGGGAGTGGGCGAACAGATGCTTAATATCAAGCTAATTGGGACCTTTGAGGCGGGTTTTTACCTTCCCACCCTAGCGCTGATCCTAAACTTGCTTGCTAACCGCTTCATTCGGCGCGACGAGCAACTCGTGCGCTCCATGGATCGGTTGCGGTAAGCACCAACACAACTCAACAGAAAAGGCTCCTGTTTAGTGCAGGAGCCTTTTTTATTTTTTCATTACGCCGCCGTTAGCGTTGCCTTACTGACCGCGCTGCTGACTGACAAAATCTTGTAGCTCGCGACTGCTAGCTGTGTATTGGAGGGCATCATACACGCGGTAAAAATTTTGGCGATCAGCTACCCGGGCGTAAGCGTATTTCGCTAACTCGAGGCGGTTGCTCTCAAAACTCAAGGTTTGCATAAGGCGAGCTAGGTCAGCTGACTGCACCAATGATTCACCCAATGCTTGCTTAATCACCGGCAACTTGTTGTCATCAAACGACTTCTTTTGCAAGAATTGTAGCAGGCCGTCCACATCAGCGGCCGACATTGCCTGGTAGTAAGTACCGCTGCCGTTGTTAGGGTAAGGGGCTGGGGCTGGAGCAGACGGATAATTGTTCGGTGTATTCGGGTAGTTGGGGTCCGGGCCATTAGGGCCCGGAATTGGGTTAGCGGGCCCGCTGTAGCCCCCCTCGTTGTTGACACCAGAGTCGTTGCGGCCGCTCCCGTCCGGCGAAGCACCATAGCCAGGATCATTATACGTTCCCCCGGGGTAGCCTGGGCTGTTTGGGGGATAGAACCCACCCGTCCGAATAGGCACGGCCGCTACTTTGCGTAGCACCGGCGGATAACCGCTACGCGCCAGCAGCACGAAGCTCGTTTCCAAACCTGGGTCCAAGAATAAGCGTGTCCGATAATTTACAGCTCCACCAAAGGCCGTTGGAATCCGAAATTCCGCCCAGTGGAACCCTGGCGTGAGCCGATCAATGCGCACCCGGCTGGCGCTAGTACGCAGCAGCGGCCGTCCGTCGAACACCAACTGAAAGGGCAAGCCCCGCTCGGAGGCGAAGTTGACCGTAGCAGGAGCAGCCATTCCGCGAAAGCTCAGCAGCAACAAGGTGCTTAAACATAACAACAGCGTTTTTTTCATAGCGGTAACGAAAACGGACAAGCGGAAAGCTTCTTGCTCAAGTTACAATAAAACCAAGTATTATGCCATACTTAAAAACTAGCTAACATTTTGGCTTTGTGTGGCTTACTAAGCGCGGTAAATCCCTTAAGCGCAAGGCTTGGTCAGCTCACTCCACAAACGTGAAAAGACTATGCCGTAGTATAGCAAAAGCCCTTGCTATGGCCAGACCATGCAAGGGCTTTTACTGACGGACAGCTACCTAGCTATTCTGTAATCTTCGTCACCTTAAACTCGGTGCGACGGTTACGCTGGTACTCTTCTTCCGTTTTGGCATTCTTCACCACGGGCTGCGTTTCGCCGTAGCCTTTCGCCGTAATCCGACTCTTATCAATTCCCTTTGAGATGATATAGTCAACGGCCGATTGGGCGCGGCGCTGCGACAGCGTTTGGTTATAAGCATCCTTACCACGCGAGTCGGTGTGTGAGCTCAGTTCGATGGTGATGTTGGGGTTGTCGTTGAGCGTTTCTACTAGCTTATCCAGCTCCACTGCGGCATCTGAGCGAATGTTGGCTTTGTCGTAATCGTAGAAGATGTTCTCCACCACGATAGCCTTGTTCTTCACGATCTTCGTCAAGGTCAGCGTCACGGGCAGGCGAATGTCGTTCTGCTCATTGGGCAGGTCTTCCTGCTTGGGCACTTTTCCAACAGTCGACAATGAGTTGCGGGCCGTGAAATAACCTGGCCGGTCGGCAAGCAGCGTGTACGTAGCAGCCGTGTCGAGCTTGGCCGTGAACTTACCATCGGGGCCGGTCGTCACATCTTGCTTCTGCCCGTTGCGTCCGGTGATGGTCACCGTCTCGCTGGCAACAGGAGCAGTTGCGCCCGTCTTATCGTTGCGCTCTACCAGTGTGCCATCGACAAAGAGTGCCACGAGCTTAAGCGGCTTCTTATGGAAGCGATACAAGTCGTCACTGCCCTTGCCACCAGCGCGGTTGGAGGAAAACACGCCCATGTCTTTGCCCATAAAGTAAGGGGCGAAATCGTCGCCGTTGCTGTTGATGGGCGACCCTAAGTTTTTCACCTTCCCCTTGTCCACCATGAAGATGTCGAGTTTGCCCAGGCCAGGATGCCCGTCGGAGGAAAAGTATAGTGTGCCATCTGGAGCAACGGCTGGAAAGTTCTCGTTGCCAGGCGTGTTGACCTCCTCTCCTAGGTTTTCAGGCGCGGAAAAACGGCCATTGGCTCCCATAGTGGCTTTGTAGATATCGGTGCCACCTTGGCCGCCTTTCCGCGAAGACGCGAAGTAGAGCGTTTGGCCGTCGGGCGAGAACACGGGCGAGAACTCATCGGCAGTGCTGCTGTTCACTACGCGTAGAATTTCTGGCTCGCTCCAAGCGCCATTTTTGTAGTACGAAGCCCACAAATCTACGCTCAAATAGCCCTTCTTCGACCCGTTGTTGGAACGCGCAAACACCATCATTTTGCCATCGGGCGTATAGGTGGCGCTGGCTTCATGCTTATCGGCGCTATTGAACAGCGGCTCCAGCTTGCGCACGGTGCCGCCAGTGAGCTTATCGGCGTCGTCAAACTTAATGGCGTACAAGTCGTTGAAGCCTTCTCCATTGCCTAGGTATTTCTTGCCTTCGCGGCCAGAAGCAAACACCAGCTCCTTGGTTTCGGGTAGCATTGTGGCGCTGAAGTCCGCCGACTCAGAGTTAAGCTGGTCGAGCGGCATTACTTCGTTGTTGGTGCGCATCGCCACCACTTCTGGGCTCAAGCGCGCGTTCTTGGCTTCCATTTCGGCGCGGGCCGCTAAGGTGCGGTTCGTGCCGGCCTGGGCGTAGGTTTCAAACTGCTTGGCCGCTTCTTCAAACTTACCGCTGGCTTTTAGCGCCTCGGCGTACCGGAAACCTAGGTCAGCACTTTTCAGCTTGCCATCCAGCGCAGCCTGATAAAAGGGCTCCGCTTGCTCAACCCGGTTGGAGAGTCGGTACGACTCGCCAATGCGGTAGTTCGCGAGCGGTGCATTTTTCCCCTTGGCTACCTGGGCTTTATACAGCGTGATGGCGGTTTCGTACTCGCCACGGGCAAAGCGCTTATCAGCTTTGCTAACGCTGTCCGTCGTGGCGCAGCCGCCCAACAGCACCGAGCTAGCCGTGACACCGATGATTAGAAAATTCCTCATGCGTAGATGGAGTGGAATTGATGTTGGAATAGCTCTCTGCCATTGCCACCCCTAGGCCTAGCAAGTATACTAAGTTTGGGGAGGATTCTGGCCGAGAAGCCAAGTATTTATGCCCCTGCAAAGTAGCGCGCCAGCCAAGTAGAAGCTGCCGGCGCCGGCCATGCCCTCCCGAGCTGCTGGTGCTGCGCGATGGTATTGTCGAAGTACGGTGTTTCAGGTCGCAAGCGACCTTCGGCCACCGCTGTCTTCAACTCGCGGCGGTCAACCAACTGCACTTCGCCATCTACCAAGAAAGCTAGCTGCGATTTTTCGAGCAGCGTGATATTCAGCGCTTGCTCCAAGGCCCGTACAAAGCGCACAGACGAGTCAATGGAACAGCCACTGGCGTCAGCCAGGGCTTCATCGAGCCCGATCACCAGAAACTGATGGTGCAGAAAAGCAGCCGAAGCGGCCAGAGCGCGGCCGTGGCTGGTCCACTCCTCGGCAAACTGCCGCAGGGCCGGCTCCACCGAAGCTAGCTCTTCACTGGTGAGCGAGCGGTTGGCTTGGTAAATCCAGATGCGAGCGTGCGCAGGCAGCTGGTCGAAAGAAACGAACATGAGGCTAGGTGCTTAGAGCTTCGCGGTTCAGGGTAAGATGTATACTTCTATAACTCCAAAACCAGCTGACTTATTTTCTACAAAATAAACAGCCCCAACGGGAAGTTCCGTCGGGGCTGTTTTGTTTGATTTCAAGGTTTGTTTACGCGTTTAATCCTTCAGCTGTGGCAATCAATTCGGCGAGGTCAAACACCTGCACATTGTTCTCGCGTTCCTTGTTTTTCACGCCGTCGCTCATCATGGTCATGCAGAAAGGACAGCTCACGGCGATGATGCTATCTTGTCCGTTGGCCTTTGGGGCGGGCGTGGCGCCTTCGTTGCCGCTTTCTACTCCGTAGAGCTTATCCAGCGCAGCCACGTTGCCATCGAGGGCGGCTAGCGCTTCTTCCGTACGCTCCACGTTTACGTCCTTTTTGCCGGGCTCGGGCTCCTTCCACATTTGGGCGCCACCAGCGCCGCAGCACAGGCCGTTGGTTTTGCAGCGCTTCATCTCCACGAGGTCCGCATCTAGTACGGCAAGCACCTCGCGGGGCGCTTCGTAGATGTTGTTGGCCCGACCTAGGTAGCACGAATCATGAAAGGTGATGCGCCGGCCCTTGAACTCGCCGCCCCCTGCTACGCCTACTTTGCCCTCGTTGATGAGTTGCTGCAAGAAGGTGCTATGATGAATGACTTCGTAGGTGCCGCCGAGAGCCGGATACTCGTTTTTGATCGTATTGAAGCAGTGTGGGCAAGCTGTCACGATCTTCTTGATACCGTAGCCATCGAAGGTGGTAATGTTCTGCATAGCCTGCATCTGGAACAGAAACTCGTTGCCGGCGCGCTTAGCGGGGTCACCGGTACACGTTTCTTCCATCCCGAGCACGGCATAGTTCACGCCCACGTGCTCCAGAATCCGCACGAAGGCCCGCGTCACGCGCTTGTAACGGTCGTCGAAGGCGCCGGCACAACCTACCCAAAACAGAATTTCCGGCGTTTCCCCGCGCGTCGCAAGGTCGGCCATCAGAGGAACGGTAATTTGACGTTTGGCAGTTGGCTCAGCCATAATATTTTAGAAAACTAAAGGTCAGAAGGAGTGGGAATTATGTTGGCTGGTCGCGCCTGTGCAGAGAGAGTAAAGCTAGCTTTTTGCTACGGCTTCCTTTTCTGACACAAACAAATCATCGGCCCAGTTGAAGCGGTCGGAGGGCGAAAAAGCCCACGGCGCACCGTTGTTTTCAATATTGGAGAACATCACGTTCAGCGAGTTTGGCGCAGCCGATTCTTCGAGCACCAGGAACCGCCGCATCTCGATGATGCTTTCCAGCGGATTGATATTCACGGGACAAGCTTCGACGCAGGCGTTGCAGGTAGTACAGGCCCACAGCTCTTCGGGTGTCACGTAGCCGCGCAACAGCGTGTGGTTTGCTTTGTCGAGCTGTTCTTGCTCGGGGTGCTTAGCCTCGGCCCCATAGAGGTTGGGCTGGAAGATTAGCGGCGAATTGTACTTCTCTTCTACCCGGTCGCGGGTGTCCATGATAATCTTACGCGGCGACAGCAACTTACCTGTAATGTTGGCTGGGCATACCGACGTGCAACGACCACATTCCGTGCAAGAGTAGGCGTTCATGAGGTTTGTCCAAGCTAGGTCGTCCACATCTTTGGCGCCGAAGGGTGTAGGCGCCGCCGCTGAACCATCGGGCCCGACGGCTGGGGCGGGTACCTGGTAGCTCGGGTCCAGCATGGCCTTCACCTCGTGCGTAATGCTATCCACATTCGAGAACTGCCCCTGCGGCACGAGCCGAGAGTAGTACACGTTGGGGAAGGAAATGATAATGTGGAAGTGCTTCGAAGAAGGTAAGTAATTCAGAAACAACAAAATGCCTACAATGTGTGCCCACCACCCCACGCGTTCTAACACCTCTAGTGCTTGCAAATTACTGGGAAACAAGCCCGTGAGCAGCGAGCTAATGGGGAAAGCTCCCGGCAAATCTTCCCCACGCAGCTGATGTAGTTTCAGGTCGGACGTGTTCATAGTGAACAGCGCCACCATAAGAATTACCTCGATGTAAAGGATGATATTCGCGTCGAGTTTGGGCCATGCGCGCAGCTCAGGACCTGTAAAGCGACGCACAGGTTGGGTGCGGTTGCGGCGCCACCAGAAGGCTATTACGGCTATAATCACCAGCGCCCCTAGCACCTCGTTCGTTGCCATCAGCGCGTCGTACACTGGACCTAGAAACTGTAAAACACGGTGCGTCCCGAAAATGCCGTCAATCAGAATCTCGATGACCTCAACGTTGATAACCAGAAAGCCCACGTACACCACCATGTGCAACAGCGCCGGGGTAATGCGCTTGAACATTTTCTGCTGGCCAAAGGCGACGAGGAGCATTTTATTGAGCCGCTCGCCTACATGTCCACTCATTTCTCGGTCGCGCCCGACCAAAATATTCGCGCGAATCTTGCGCACCTGCCACACAAACAGGCCAATGCCTGCCACAGCAACTAGCAGAAAAATAAGGTTTTGGATCGTCACGGAAGTAAGAGTAAGTTGGGAATGGCCGAAAAATACTCGTTATGCCTAACAAATTCACGGGTTTCGGCAGAAAGATTTTTTTCGCCGGATTGTTGCAGGTTAGTTTTGGTTTACTACTTTTGCCACTCCCAAAGCAAATGAGCCAGGGAAAAGGGTAACGTAGCTCAGTTGGTAGAGCACAGCACTGAAAATGCTGGTGTCGTTGGTTCGATTCCAACCGTTACCACCAAAAGCCTCTAGCGCACAGCTAGAGGCTTTTTTGTTTTTGTACTCACCCAACAGCAGACCTAGGTAGTTCCTGTTTGCGCTCAGGTTTCCTACTCCTGCTGAGCTAGCCCATAAAATATTCCAGGAGCCAGCTTAGCATAAGAAGTGCACCTGCTAGGTATAGTTTCAACCGCGTATTTCGGCCCGTCTTCATACCCTAAAGACACACATAGTTGCAGAAAGACGCAAGCATATGCTAGCTGCTTTTCCAACTATCCTGCTAGCCATTAAACCTTTACCTAGCTTGTGTTACGGGCACGTCTGTTGCTGCGCAGCGGCGGCATAGCTATAGCCAAGCTTTACAGCTTGCCGAAAAAAGGCACAAGCATCGGCAGCGCTTTCCTGTTGCTGCGCCAGCCGCCCCAGCAGAAAATACACCTGCCCACTTCGCGGATTCCGCAATAGTACTTGCTGATAGTCGTTGCGCGCTGCCGCATAATCTCCGAGCTTGTAGTAAGCTAGCCCCCGATACGTCAGGTACTTCAAGGTTCGATCTTGTTGCTTACGCAGCCGCAAGCCCGCTGAGAAATCCTGAATAGCGGCATGGAAGTCATTTAGGCCAAACAGCCGCGTTTCGCCCCGGGCCAAGCGGGCGCCACTCAACAGCGAGTCGAGCGCAAGCGCATGACCTAGGCACCACTCGGCCGAATCAGGTTGGTTTAAATTATTGTGACATTGGCCAAGCCGGTACCATAACTGCGCAGCCGTACGCCCCGTGGCGTTGGCTAGCGCCGCTCGATAGTCGGTGCGAGCAGCGCGGTAATTCTGGTAGGCAAGCTGTTCAATTTCCCCCCGACGCTGCAAGGCTTCTGCGTAAGTTGGCTTGAAGTGCAACGCCTCGGTGAAAAACCCGTGCGCCGTACCCCAACTGCGATTTACGTAAGCAGCAAGCCCATCCTCATAGTTACTTACTGCCGTCACGTGGTCCATCGTCACCTTCACCGACAGCATAAATAGGATAAGCAGCCCAAAGATGCCTAGAGTAACGAGGTAGTCACGGCGCGTGAACTTCGGTTTTTCGCGGGAGATGGTACGGTAGTGGCGTTCGGCTGCTCCCGCCGGGCGCCGAGTGCGCAACGGGGTGGGTGGCGGCATTGGCACCCCATACACGTGTTGGCCTTGCGACCTAAATTGCTGTTGGCGACGAGCTTCCTCCGCCCGACGAGCTACTACTTGCAGCTGATAATCATACACAGCACGCCGAGCTGGGTCACCTAGCACCTGATAAGCAACGCTTACCCGCTTAAAGTCTTCCTCAAACTGCGTGCTGCCGCCGTGCTTGTCCGGATGATACCGCACGGCCAAACGCTTATAGGCTAGCTTAATTTCGCGAGGTGTAGCAGTAACAGCTACTCCCAACACCTGATAATGATTCTGGCTCACAATACGGCTGTACAAGGTAAAAGTAACTCATTTTTCAGACATAATGTCGCTTTTTCCGTATGCAAGGGGCGACCCGAAAATGAACAACGCAATGTTCCTTTGGTGTCCAGACTTGTAACATTATTTCTGGCTTTTCTCTCCCCTACGCCGTATGGCTAACGACGACGCTTCTAAAACGCCCCGCAACGACAGCTTGATGGGTAACCTAATGGGCTACCTAGATACCCGCATCGACTTGGTGCGCCTCGAGGCCCAGGAAAAGGTAAAAACGGCCTTTGTTGGCACGGTGCACGGTGTTGCCATGGCCCTCATCGGATTGATGTTCCTCATTTTCCTGAGCATCTTTGCTGGCCTAGCACTTAATGCCGCTTTGGATAGCACCTTTTGGGGCTTCGGAATCGTAGCAGGCTTCTACCTAGTACTGCTAATTGTCTTCCTAGTGGGCGTGGACAAGAAAGTTTTCCAAGGTTTAGCTGACAAGCTCCTGGACAATACCATCTACAAATCTGATAAGCGGCAAGCGTAATACAACGTATGGCAGAGCTAACGAATCCATTGTTTGAAGATCAGAAAGAGTTTCTGGAGCGCCAGAAGCTAGAGTATGAGCGTGCCTTACTCGGCGATGTTGATCACATTAAAGAGAAAACACAGGAAATTGGCAAAAAGGCGCTGATTGGAGCGGGTGTCATTGGAGGAATTTGGCTGCTGGCGAAAGCTTTTGGCGGCAAAAAATCCCTGAAGCACAAAGACGAAGAGTCGACTATTCACCGCTTGAAAGAAAAGTCGAAGCGTAACCGCCCTATTCGTCATTCTACGGAGGCCGATACTTCTCTCTCCGACGATTTTGGCTTTGGTGCTAACAACAGCGCATACCGCGGCTACTCCGGGAGAGGGCACGAGCGGGCTCACATTGCGCCCGACGTGTATCATACTGATGCCGACCCTTTCCCGCCCCTCCCTTACGACGACGCCCGACGGCTTCCGACGTCGTCCTTCAACCAGAAAAGCTATTCGAGTGCAGCCCCTGAGGATGATTCTCCTTCCTTTCTAGCTTCTACATTCAGCGCTTTTCTGCAATCGGACACGGGCAAGATGCTGATGGCCCAAGTGACGGCCGTGCTGATGGCATACGTGGCACAGAAAGTGGGAGATTACCTACCAATACTTAAAAATTCCGACCTTGCGTCTTCGGCCCCGCATGCTACCGCAGAGCCTGAGACCACAGATATCGAATTTACCTTCCACGACGACGCGGATGCGCCTCACCAATCTTCATGAAGCCCTCAGCAAACGCCGGACGCACGGCCAAAAATCGTTAGCGGTACTGCTTGATCCTGACCATCTGGATGAAGCAGGCTGCCGGCACTTGCTGGAGTTGAGCGAAGAACATCCTGTTGATTATTTCCTAATGGGCGGCAGCTTGGTGATGAGTACTCACCAAGCGTCGCTCATTCGTTTTATCAAAAGTCGCAGCTCCGTACCGGTACTATTGTTTCCAAGCCACAGCCTACACCTCGATACGCAGGCCGATGGTATTTTACTGCTGTCGTTGATTTCGGGCCGCAACCCTGATTTTCTTATTGGTCAGCACGTTATTGCCGCGCCTTTGCTCCGGGCCAGTAACCTCCAGATTCTGCCCACTGGCTACATGCTAATCGATACGGGCCGGCAAACGACGGCTAGCTACATGAGCAATACTACTCCCCTCCCCCACGACAAGCCTACTATTGCAGCTTGTACGGCTATGGCCGGCGAGCAGCTAGGTCTGCGCCTGATATACCTCGATGGTGGTAGTGGAGCTATGTATCCCGTGTCACCGGCCATGATCCGAGCAGTTCGGCAGGCGGTGGAAGTGCCGCTATTCGTTGGGGGTGGCATCAATACCGTTCAGAAAGCACAAGCGGCCCTAGCCGCTGGTGCCGATGTTATTGTAATTGGCAACCAAATTGAAAAAACACCGGAATTCTTAGGTGAGGTATCGAAAGTGGTCCGGATGTTCAATACAGTCCTCAAGGCCGTCTGAACCACGGATTCGGTCGGATTTTTCGGATTCCACGGATTTTGTGGATGGTTGTTCTGGCTTCCAATACATCCGAAAGGAAAAGTGTACAGGCTATAAAAGCAAAGAGGCAGCCCTCTTGGGCCGCCTCTTTGCTTTTGCATCGTAATAGCTTCTTCAACCGATCTAATCTGCGGAATCCGTGGATTAGATGATACTAGCTAGATGTTCATGGCTGATTCGCGACGGCGCATCTTGCCAGCCGGAATACCGAACATCATCTTGAAACGGCGGCAGAAATATGCCGTGTCTTTATAACCTACCTCTTTGCCGATGTCGCGAATACTCTTTTTGGTCGTGCGCAGCAAGAATACGGCGCGCTCCATACGCTGGTATTCGATATAGTCCTGCGGGTTGATGCCGGTGAGCATTTTGAAATACTGACCCACATAATCTTCCGATACGTTAGCAACGCTCGAAAGCACTTTGTTTGACAAGTCGCCGCCGATGTTCTCCTTGATGTAGTTGAACAGATCGATGAGGCGCGGGTCTTTGAAATACGTGCTGTTGGTAGCCAACTGCTCTACAAACATCTTGTTCTTCAAGATGTAGCGCACAATTTCTACCACTATATTTTCGGTGTAGATGGTAATCAGACGCTCGCGACCAGGTAGGTCCTGCAAGCTCTCTTCCACTACTTTAATAACGAGGTTGGCGAGCTTCGAATTACCAGTGATTAGAAAGGCTGGCACGTCGAGCGACGCGAAGAAGTTGACGGAATCAAATACTTTGGCTTCGAAGCTTACGTGGCTATGGCTTTCTTCAGCGTCGCCAATCAGATCGAGGTCGGTATTGGAATGAAAGAATTTATCCTTGTTGCTAATTAGATCGTCGTTGGTAATACTCTTATTACTGATATTGCCATAACTTACTTTGGTAGCACGACCACCTGGGATAAACAGCATCTCTCCTTCCTCTACCACTTGCTCTTCTTCACCAAAGGAGATACGACCTTTGTGCAACAGAATGAGGTTGTTGCCAACATCATAATAGTTGCGCACCGTGAAAGGCTGCTGCAACACCAAGTTCTTGGCTTTGATGTAGCGCACGCCGAGCGACTCTATGACTTTATTATAATCTTCCATATTCGGAGTGTGGCTGGTATGATGGAATCTAACGGGTTCGGGGGGCTGTCAAACTTAGACAATGCAAAATAAGATATAAAAATTCACAAAAACGAAAACCCAGCCGTTTTTTGGCTGGGTTTAGTGCAAATATTCTGGCTTTAAAGCAGCGCTAATCTTATTTTAATAATTCCCGCGAGATTACAATTTTCTGAATCTCGGAAGTACCCTCATAAATCTGGGTGATTTTGGCGTCGCGCATGAGCCGCTCAACATGGTATTCTTTGACAAAACCGTAGCCACCATGAATCTGGACCGCTTCAACAGCGCTGTCCATTGCAACTTTCGAAGAAAAGAGTTTTGCCATGGCGCCCGACTTGCTATAGTCGAGCTGTTGGTCTTTGTCGCTGGCTGCTTTCAGGCACAACAATCGAGCAGCATCAATTTCCGTTGCCATGTCAGCTAGCTTGAACTGAATCGCTTGGTGCTTAGCAATTTCTACCCCAAAAGCTTTCCGTTGTTGCGCATATTTCAGGGAGAGCTCGAGGGCTCCCGACGCGATACCTAGGGCTTGCGCCGCAATGCCGATACGGCCACCAGCTAGCACCTGCATGGCAAACTTAAATCCGAAGCCATCGGGCCCAATACGATTTTCCTTAGGCACCTTCACATCGTTGAACATGAGCGAGTGCGTGTCGGAACCCCGAATACCTAGCTTGTTCTCCTTCGGACCAATGGTAAAACCAGGGGTATCTTTATCTACGATCAGCACGTTGATGCCGCGGGATTTCAACTCTGGATTTGTCTGGGCGATAACTAAGTACACGGAAGCAGAACTGCCGTTGGTAATCCAGTTCTTGGTGCCATTAAGCAAATAATAGTCGCCTTTGTCTTCGGCGGTAGTGCGTTGCATCGTAGCATCGGAGCCTGCTTCGGGTTCAGATAAACAGAAAGCTCCAATAATCTCGCCGCTGGCTAGCTTCGTCAGATACTTCTGCTTCTGTTCTTCAGTACCGAATTTCTCTAAGCCCCAGCATACAAGCGAATTGTTCACGGACATGATAACAGAACACGAGGCGTCTACCTTGGAGATTTCTTCCATAGCTAGCACGTATGATACCGTATCAAGACCGCTGCCTCCGTACTCGGGGCTTACCATCATGCCCATAAAGCCTAGCTCGCCCATTTTTTTGATTTGCTCGGCGGGAAATTTTTGGTGTTCGTCGCGTTCAATAACGCCAGCCCAAAGCTCATTCTGGGCAAAGTCGCGGGCAGCGGCCTGAACGGCTAGCTGCTCTTCTGTGAGTTGGAAATCCATACAGGAAAGGTTGGGTGGGTAATAAAACAACGGGTGAGGATAGGGTAGCGTTGCTGTATCAAAAATAAAAGGCAGAATCGGCAGGATAAGCAAATAGCCCTTATTTTTCTTCGGCATGCATACTTTCTAGCTTCCAATGCTTCAGTAGCGTAGTGATGACGAGCTAGCTGAAAAAACAACGGCCGCTTCGCAGTGCGAAGCGGCCGTGAAGAACTACTACTTAACTAAACAATTAGCGACGGTCGCGGCCTCCCATGAAGATGCTCACATAATAGAGCAACGTTGCCAACGATGATAGTGCGGCTACTACGTAAGTCATTGCGGCCCACCACAAGGCATCTTTGGCCATGGCATGTTCTTGCGTTGTTACGATGCCGCGGCGATCAATCCAAGCAAGGGCCCGACGGCTAGCATCAAATTCAACAGGAAGCGTCACAAAGCTGAAAAGCGTTGTAAGCGAAAACAGCGCAATACCTACACCTAGCGGAACTGGTGTCGAACGAAGCATAAAAACGCCTGCCATCAGAACGAACGGCATGAAGCGCGACACGGCGCTCAACGCGGGCACCATGGCCGACCGGAACTGCAACATGCTGTAAGCAGTAGCGTGCTGCACCGCGTGGCCACATTCGTGCGCCGCAATAGCAGCGGCGGCGGCACTGCGCTCCTCATACACAGCTTCGCTGAGGTTTACGGTTTTGTCAGCGGGGTTATAGTGGTCGGTCAGGCGTCCTTCCGTTGAAATAACCCGCACGTCTGTGATGCCATGGTCAGCGAGCATCAGCTCGGCAATCTGGCGGCCGGAGAGTCCCGACTGCAAGCCGATCTGCGCGTACTTAGCCATCTTGCTACGGAGTCGCCACTGGATCAACCAGCTCACGACCATCATCAAAATCAGAAAAGGAAAAATGGGAAAGCCAGACATGGAAGAAGAGAGTTAAAGTTGTTCGCGGATACGCTCCACGATGCGGGTGGTACTGTAGCCCGCTACCAACGGTACGGTCAGAACCTGTCCACCGTTATTTAACACAAATTCATGTCCGACAATTCCGCTAATCGCGTAATCGTCGCCTTTCACCAGAATGTCGGGCCGTACCTGCGTAATGAGCTCCAGCGGCGTTGGTTCGTCGAATAGCACTACGGCATCCACGAACATCAAAGAAGCTAGGATGCGCGCCCGACCATCTTCATCTTGGAGCGGCCGGCCGGGCTTGAGGCGACTTACGGAAGCATCCGTATTGAGCCCCACAATCATGGCGTCGCCGAGGTGCCTCGCTTTTTCTAGGTAATCGACATGACCTAGGTGTAAGAGGTCGAAACAGCCATTGGTGAACACCACCCGGCGGCCGTGGGCGCGCCATTCAGCGGCCACTGTTCCGATAGCTGAGCGACTGAAGATTTTGTCTTTACTCCACATCAACGGGCGAAGCTACAGTAAGAGGAGCCGTTGTGACTGAGGGCACCGTACGGCCTGATTTGAGCATGCTTATAGCGAAGCTAATTCCGCCCATCAGCACGACTAAGAGTGTTTGAGAACCGTGTACGACCAGCGCATAAGCAATGCCCGCATCCTTGCTGATACCATAGGCAAGCAGAATACCCTGTACCATCACGTGGAACGGCCCAATACCACCCGCCACGGGTGCTGCCATACCAAAAGCGCCGAAAGTCAGAACGGCCAACCCGGCCCGCATACCTAGGTCGTAGGTGGCAGGGAAGCAGAAAAAGGCGAGGTAATCCATGAGGTAATACACTAGCCACGTAAAGAAGGTATGGAGCAGAAATAAGCCTTTGTTCTCCAGCTTTAGGATGCTAAACACGCCGGCGAGTAGCCCTTTTGCAAAGAGGATTACTTTATTGAACAGCGCATTCTGCCGAAGCCGCTCTAGGTTTTGGAAGAGAGTATAAATCAATCCCACCAAGAGCACGATTACAATTAGACCAGCTACCACTAGAGGCGTTGGATTGCGCGCTAGCTCGTCGTAGCGCCCACCTAAAATCTTGTCTGTTACGAACTTCCAAAAGGTTTGAAAATCTAGCAATAACGTAGCCCCTAACAGCCCAAGCAACACCATCACGTCGATGACCCGTTCTGTTACAACAGTGCCGAGCGATACTTGCACCGGCACCTTGCTCGTGCGCTGCAACACCGAACACCGAATAACTTCTCCCATACGTGGCAACACTAGGTTAGCTAAGTAGCCTACCATCATAGCATTATACACGTCCCAGTAAGAGGGTTTGTGCCCCGTTGGGTCGATTTGCATCTTCCACCGGTAGGCCCGACTGAAATACCCCAGCGCCGACAACACCATTGTGATAATCAGCCAAGAGTAGTTTGCTTCTCGTACGCTCTGACCGATACGACTCAAGTCTTGCCCTTGCACGGCATACCACATGAGTAACCCCGACACCGAGAGCAGCAGTGCATACTTGAGAATGGTAAGAAGCTGTTTCATCACTTCGTTGATTGCTTAGGTACAAATCCTACAAAAAATCTCGCCTTAGGGCCCAAATAGGGCCTAAAGGTAATAGCAGATAAGAAAGGTGGGATTGTAAGGAAGCAAGATAGCGGAACTATTTGTACGCGGCGCCTTCCCCGATGTTGACCTAGGTCAGGCGGTTGTGCTGGTCAGGAAAGACGAGCGTAGGCTTGTGCGCACGCGCTTCGGCGAAGTCAACGAAGCCGTAGGAGAAGATAATAATGATGTCCCCCACGGCTACTTTGCGGGCCGCTGGGCCATTGAGGCAAATCATTCCCGAGCCTCGTTCGCCTCGGATGGTGTACGTTTCGAAACGCTCCCCGTTGTTGACGTTTACAATAGTCACTTTCTCGTTTTCGACCATGTTGGCCGCGTCGAGCAAATCTTCGTCGATGGTGATACTGCCTACATAATGCAGCTCGGCTTGCGTGACTTTAACCCGGTGAATCTTGGATTTGAGGACTTCAATATACATGGCTGAAATACGGCTGAAAAATAAAGCCGACAAAGATACAGAAGTAAGAGTGACTGAGCGGCTGAGTGCTATTTGACAACCACACTCAGCCGCTCAGTCACTCTACACTACCACGTTATCAATCAGGCGCACATCGCCGAGGCTAGCCGCCAAACAAATAGCTAAGGATTGTTCAGCCACTGGTTGCGTAGGCGCAGGCTGCAAGGTTTGGGCATCGGCTACCTCCAGGTACTCTAGCTGGATAGCCGGCTCCTGGGCTAGGTAGTCGATGGCGGCTTGCCGGGCGGCGGCGGCAGACTGACCCGCTCGTAGCTGCTCGGCGGCTAGCTCAAGGGCTTGGTACAGGCGGGGCGCGCGGGTGCGGTCGGCGGGCGTCAGTCGTCGGTTGCGCGACGACATAGCTAGGCCATCAGCCTCGCGCACCGTGGGGAAGGCAACTACTTCCAAATCGAATGACAGGTCTGCCACCATTTGACGAACAATAGTGACTTGCTGCAAGTCTTTTTGTCCGAAATACGCACGATGAGGCCGGGCTAGGTGAAAAAGTTTACTCACCACCGTGGCCACCCCATTAAAGTGCCCCGGGCGGAAAGCGCCTTCCATTACGTGCTCTAGTGCACCGAAGTCAAATCGCAGCTTAGCAGGAGTAGGATACATCTGCTCGACGCCGGGCATAAACAAAGCTGTGCAACCAGCTGGGCCTAATAGTTCAGCATCCGCTTCGGGCAAGCGCGGGTATAATCTAAAGTCCTCAGCATTATTGAATTGAGTAGGATTGACAAAAATGCTCGCCACAACTACATCATTTTCGGCGGCAGCAGTTCGCACTAGTTGTAGGTGTCCTTCGTGCAATGCGCCCATGGTAGGCACCAAGCCAATGCGTAATCCTTGTTGGCGCCAAGCTTCCGTTTGGGCTTGCAAAGCCGGGGCAGATTGTAGTATCTGCATAGGTAAAGTAGCCGACGACACAGAACGGCAAATGGGTTTAGTTGAAATTTCCCTCAAATTTGTTTAATTTTGTGCACCCAAAGTGTTGTCCTTTCTCAACCACACGAAACTACCCATTATGTCCAAGCTGAGAATACTCTATGCTGCCACGGAAATCAATCCTTTTTTGCAGACCACCAAGGTAGCGGAGTTTCTGCGGATGTTGCCGCAGGGTATGCAGGAAATGGGGATGGAAATCCGCATTTTCGTACCCCGTTTCGGTATCATCAACGAGCGCAAGAATCGCCTGCATGAAGTAGTACGGTTATCGGGCATCAATATCGCCGTGGGAGAGGAAGAAAAGCCGCTCATCATTAAAGTAGCCTCAATTCCGAACGCGAAATTACAGGTGTATTTTATCGATAATGAAGATTATTTTCATCGCAAATCGGTGCTGGTAGACAAGAACGATAAGTTCCACGCCGATAATGACGAACGTGCCATCTTCTTTTGCAAAGGTGTATTAGAGACGGTAAAAAAGCTAGGTTGGTCACCCGATATTGTGCACTGCAATGACTGGATGACGGGCCTGATTCCGATGTACTTGAAGACGACCTACAAGAAAGATCCGATCTTCAAAGACGCAAAATCTGTGTTTACGGTCTACAACAACGAATTTGACCATAAGTTTGAAGGCGACATCATCGAGAAGGCTAAAATGCTCGATATTGATGATGCGATGCTCGCTGCGCTGAAGTCAGCCGATTTCGGCGGTTTCATCAAAGTAGGAATGGAGTATGCCGACTCCGTGCAAAAGTCGGACGAAGACTTCAGCGACAACTTGAACGCTCTTTTTTCCGAGTACTCGCAGAAATGCCGATTTGCTCAAGTAGGCGCCGATGAGAATCCGCTTACCTCCTACTACGCGCTATACAATGAGCTAGCTAGCTAATAGCTAGTCATAGTTCGGATAATACTTACATCTCCGTAGCTGATCTGCCTAGCATGATCGACTACGGAGATTTTTGTTTGTACCTAGGTCATTATAGTCCTAAAGTAAACTTAAGATACCACGTGCTTTAGCCGGGAAGTACTGTCTGATCATTGCCTACTTCAGTAGCTAAACGCGTTATGCTTAAGCTTAGCACGCTAACCCTAGTTGTGATTCACTCAACTAGGTAGCTTGGAAATGCGGTGAATGTAGATTTGTCGTATATTAATGTTTGCTTTGCTAAAATTTTAGCAACTTTTTATTGCGGCATAACCTTTGAAGACCGGCAGGTCTTTTTCCCACCTTCTATTAACTTTTCTTCTTACTTATTATGTGCGGAATTGTAGCTTACATCGGGTATCGCGAGGCTTGTCCCATTATTATCAAAGGCTTACGTCGCCTCGAGTACCGCGGCTACGACTCAGCGGGCATTGCTTTGCTCAATGGTGCGCTGAATGTTTATAAAAAGAAAGGCAAAGTGAAGGAGCTTGAGACCTTCATAGCTGAGAAAGACACCCACGCCACAATTGGGATGGGTCACACGCGTTGGGCCACACACGGAGAACCTAACGATACCAACGCCCACCCGCACTATTCTACTTCCGAACGCATTGCCATCATCCATAATGGCATCATCGAGAACTACGCCGCGCTGAAAACGCACTTGCAGCAACAAGGACACGTGTTTCACTCGGAAACGGATACAGAAGTATTTGTCAATCTAATAGAAGAGATTCAGAAGCAAAACCAATGCACCCTGGAAGAGGCGGTTCGTTTGGCCCTGCACGAAGTAGTAGGCGCTTATGCCATCGTCGTGCTTAGCCGTGACGAGCCCAACCAGCTGATTGCGGCGCGCAAAGGCTCACCGTTGGTAATCGGCATCGGGCAAGACGAGTTCTTCCTAGCTTCTGATGCTACACCTATTATTGAGTACACCAGCGACGTGGTGTATGTCAATGACCATGAAATTGCTGTTATCCGCAACGGGAAACTCGACATTCGCACCAGGGAGGACATCCAGCAGACTCCTTACATCCAGAAGCTAGAGTTAGAACTAGATAGCATTGAGAAGGGTGGCTACGAGCACTTTATGCTGAAAGAAATCTTTGAGCAGCCGAAGTCGATTCTAGATTCAATGCGGGGCCGCTTGGAGCTGGAGGCTGGTCACCTGAACATGGGTGGCATCCGCTCTTACGAGCAGAAGTTTGTCAATGCACAGCGCATTATTATTGTGGCATGCGGTACTTCGTGGCACGCTGGCTTAGTAGCCGAATACTTGCTGGAAGACCTAGCTCGTATTCCGGTGGAAGTAGAGTATGCGTCGGAGTTCCGGTACCGCAACCCGATTATCACCGAGCGCGACATCGTGATTGCCATTTCGCAATCAGGGGAAACGGCTGATACTCTAGCGGCCATTGAGCTAGCCAAGAGCAAAGGCGCTACTATCTTCGGCATCTGCAACGTGGTAGGCTCAAGTATCGCACGCGCTACCGATGCGGGTGCTTACACCCACGCCGGACCAGAAATTGGAGTGGCTTCTACCAAGGCTTTCACCGCACAGGTCACGGTCCTCACGCTGCTGGCGATGATCGTAGGTCACAAGCGCGGCACGCTATCCGAGCCTAAGTTGCGCGAATTGATGGTGGAACTCAGCAACATCCCAACGAAGGTAGAGCAAGCCCTGGCCCTCAACACGGAGATTGAGCAGATTTCTGAGATCTTCAAGGATGCTACCAACTTCCTTTACCTAGGCCGGGGCTACAACTTCCCGGTGGCTTTGGAAGGTGCTCTGAAGCTGAAGGAAATCAGCTACATCCACGCCGAAGGCTACCCAGCTGCCGAGATGAAACACGGCCCGATCGCGCTGATTGACGAGAACATGCCGGTGGTGGTTATTGCCACCAAGGACAGCTCTTACGAAAAGGTAGTTTCAAACATTCAGGAAGTGAAGGCTCGCAAGGGGCGCATCATTGCCATCACGACGGAAGGCGACACCGTGATTCCGCAGATGGCGGAGTTCGTGATTGAAGTGCCCGCCACGAGCGAAGTACTCATGCCACTCGTGTCCGTGATTCCGCTACAGTTACTCTCCTACCACATTGCGGTACTACGCGGCTGCAATGTCGACCAGCCACGTAATCTAGCGAAGTCGGTAACGGTGGAATAGCGCCTTATTCTAATTTATGGGTGCCCCAATCGATACGCATAAAGCGTATCGATTGGGGCACTTCGCATTCCGGTACATCCTTTCTTTACACTACCAAATGGTCACTCGTTCGTTGACGGGCCGCCACATAGCGTCGCCTTCTTTGATGTTGAAGGCGGTGTAGAATGCATCTAGGTTCGACAGCGGCCCATCCACCCGGAACTGAGCGGGAGAATGAGGATCGGTAAGCACCTGCGTCCGCAAGCTTTCAGTGCGAACCTTTCGGCGCCAGATGGTGGCATAAGACAGGAAGAAGCGTTGGTCGGGCGTGAGGCCATCAATCAACTGCGTGCTCTTGCCCTGCGCCGTTTTTTTAAACGCCTGATAAGCCACCGTTACGCCACATAAGTCCCCAATGTTTTCCCCTAGAGTGAGCTTGCCATTGACATGCAGCGTGTCGAGGGCCACGTATTGGCTGAACTGCTTGGACAGGGCCGCACCCCGCGCTGTAAAGTTTTCCTGGTCTACTTTAGTCCACCAGTTGGTGAAGCGTCCCTGCGCGTCGAACTGACTGCCTTGGTCGTCAAAGCCGTGGCTGATTTCGTGCCCAATCACCGTGGCAATGCCCCCATAGTTTACCGCGTCATCAGCCTGCGGGTCGAAGAAGGGCGGCTGCAGAATACCCGCGGGAAACACAATTTCATTGTTCAAAGGATTGTAGTACGCATTCAACGTGGGCGGCGTCATGGTCCACAGGTCGCGGTTTACGGGTTTGCCGACCCGGTTCATCCCATCAAGAAAATCAAAAGCCTGGGCGGCTTTTACGTTGCTGAAGTAGTTGGGGCCAATCTGCAAGGCAGAATAATCGCGCCATTGATCGGGGTAAGCAATCTTTCTTCGCACGGTGCTCAGTTTCTGCAGGGCCTTTTCTTTCGTTGGTTCGGTCATCCAGCCATTGGTCCGGATGCGCTCGGCGAAAGTGGTCACCACGTTTTGCACTAGATCGTCTATCCTTTTCTTGGCGTCGGCCGTGAAGTATTTCTCCACGTACACTTTGCCCAGAATCTCACCCAGCATCGCATCCGTAGCCCCCACGATCCGCTCGTTCCGGGGCCGCATCTGCGTTTGGCCGGATAAGGCGGTTGCGTAGAATGTGAAGTTAGCATCGGCGAAAGGGGTACTTAGATATGGCGCCGCATTGCTGAGCAAGCGCACCTTCAGGTAATCTTTCCACGTGGCCAGGGACGTGGCGGTCAGCTCTTTGTTGAGCCCATCAAAGAACTCGGGCTGCGCCACCAGTATTTTGGCTGATGGAATATTCAATTTCTGAAACAGGGTGCTAAACCCTAGCAGCGGAAACTGCTGTTGCGCCTTATCCAGCGTGTAGTAGTTCAACAGCTTCTGGATATTTCGGTTCTCCGTAGCCGTGCGAGCCCCCGTGGCCATACGGGTTTCCAGGGCCATAATAGCCGTGGCTTTCGACTGAGCCGCCTCTTTAGGAGTTCCCGAAAGCTCTAACAACTGCTGGAGGTACGCCACGTATTTCGTCCGGATGGCTACAGCTTTCGGACTGGCATCGGAATAGTAAGACTTCTCGGGTAGCCCCATGCCTCCCTGGCTAAGCGTTACAATTTCGACATCGTTGCTCATAGGATCAGCTAGGTGATCTAGGTCAAACAAGGGAGCAATGCGTCCGGTTAGCCCCGCCGCAAACTGTGTAGTGGTTTCGGCCACTACTCCCTGCGGGCTGCTGATGGCGTCGATGCGCTTTAGATCGGCCTGCACGGGTTGAATACCTAGCTTGTCGATGGTAGCCGTATTCATGCCGCTGTTGTAAAAATCCTGCAGCTTTTGGGCGTCACTACCTGGTTTGTTTTTCTTGGCGGCGGTTGCCTTGATTAGTTCCTGCAGGCGAAGCCGAGTTTGTTTTTGGATAATGGGTGCGTTTCCCCACGAAGCTTCGGTGGCAGGAATCTCATTGGCTTTAACCCACCCACCGTTCGCATAGCTGAAAAAATCGTCGCCGGGCTTTACTGTGCGGTCAATGGTAGTTTGATCTAGGAACGTGCGCTGGGCTTTAACGGAATAAGCCTGCTGAGCCTGAGCAGAAACGGCGCTAGTGACTGCCAGTAACGAAGACAGAATAAAAGTCCTGTTCATAAAGAAAGCGTGGAGAGTAAAACTGAAAGGTAGTTTAAACAAATCTAATAATATTTTGAACATTTCTTATTGTATTCTCCTATACCGTTGTGATGTAACAAGCTCTTAATCAATGGATGCTAGAGAGGAACGAACGCTCTGCCAGCTTAGCAGCGCCAAAACCTAGGAGCGCTAGCTCCTGTGTAGTAATTCAAGCTTTTTTGAGCTATCCTCGGGGAATGAGTGTTCACACGACCCGCATTCTTCAGAACTTATTCGGCGCATGCTAAGGTGCACCAAGCTTTATGGCAACAGCTTAGCGATACCTCTGCAAAGCACCTAGATGATAATGCGCTACTTGGTTGAAAAGCAGTTTAGGTGCCCATCCATTATGCTTCCCCTGACCTTGTGCTGGTTAACGCTTACTTTGCGCCTCACAAATTTTTAACTACACCAAGCTCCTGCGTTATGGCCAACACCATTGTTTATTCCGACCAAGCACCTGCTCCTATTGGGCCGTACAGCCAAGCTATTCAGGCTGGCAACACCATTTACGTTTCGGGTCAGATTGCCTTAGATGCAGCCACGGGCCAGCTAGTCGGCGACGGCGACGTAGCCGCCGAAACGCACCAGGTGATGCGCAACCTACAAGCGGTGTTGGGCGCGGCCGGCTATACCCTCACTGACGTGGTGAAGTCCAGCATCTTCGTGAAAGACCTCGGCAATTTTGGTTTGATCAACGAAATCTACGGCAGTTACTTCTCGGCTGATTACGCGCCGGCCCGCGAAACCGTGGAAGTGGCTCGCTTACCCAAAGACGTGCAAGTGGAAATTTCTTGCATCGCCGTGAAGTAGTGAGCCGGTGAGATGGAAAAAATGAGTGGAACCGGTGTGAAAATGCAGCTACTCCGGCATCTACTCTTTGCTTCACCATCTTACCTACTCACTTTATGAAAGAGCTCGGACTTGGCCTTTTCCTACTTGGCTTATTATCACTGATTCTGCCCTTTTTTGGCGTTCACCACATGCTGCTGACCTGGATTGACGAATGGGGACCCACTGTAGCCTGGGCAATCCGGGGTGGTGTAACGCTGGTTGGGCTCGGGCTCTACCTAGCTTTCCGCAACAGAGACTAAAAAGTGGCTGAGTGGCTGAGTAAACAAATTATGTACTCCGTCACTCAGCTACGCAGTCACTCATTACTCTTCCGTACCTTTGCGCCGCGGTTTTGGACTGATTGAGGCCGCAACCTATTTGTATGGAGAGAGAAGTACGGGTGCGTTTTGCACCTAGCCCTACTGGTCCGCTGCACATTGGCGGCGTGCGCACTGCGCTGTATAACTATTTGCTGGCCCGCAAGCTAGGCGGCAAAATGCTGCTGCGCATCGAGGACACCGATCAAAATCGCTTCGTGCCCGGCGCGGAAGAATACATCCGCCAGAGCTTGGAGTGGTGCGGCATTGAGCTAGATGAAAGCCCCTGGGTGGGTGGTCCGCACGCGCCGTATCGGCAGAGTGAGCGGAAGCCTATGTACATGCAGTACGCCCAGCAGCTCCTCGACAGCGGCCATGCCTACTATGCCTTCGATACGCCCGAAGAGCTCGACGCCTTGCGTGCGCGCCTGACGGCCGCCAAAGTGCCGAACCCGCAATATAACTCCATCACCCGCAGCCAGATGCGCAACTCGCTCACGCTGCCGGAGGACGAGGTAAAGCAGCTGCTCGATAGCGGTACGCCTTACGTAATTCGCCTGAAGGTGCCGCGCAAAGAAGAAGTGCGCTTCAATGACCTGATTCGCGGTTGGGTAGTGGTGCACTCCTCGGCCATTGATGATAAGGTGCTGATGAAGTCGGACGGCATGCCGACCTACCACCTAGCCAACATCGTGGACGACCATTTGATGGAAATTACGCACGTGATTCGGGGCGAAGAGTGGCTACCCTCGGCGCCGCTGCATGTGCTGCTGTACCGCTATTTTGGCTGGGAAAGCACCATGCCACAGTTTGCCCACTTGCCGCTGCTGCTCAAGCCCGACGGCACCGGCAAGCTCAGCAAGCGCGACGGCGACCGGCTCGGTTTCCCGGTGTTTCCTTTGGAATGGCACGGCGTAGATGCCGAAACGGGCCAGCCAACGGTGAGTAGCGGCTACCGCGAAGGCGGCTACCTACCCGAGGCGTTCATCAACTTCCTAGCTTTCTTGGGCTGGAACCCCGGCACGCAGCAGGAGTTGTTCACGATGCAGGAGCTGATCGAAGCCTTCACGATTGAGCGCGTGAGCAAGTCGCCCGCCCGCTTCGACCAGAACAAAGTGCGGTGGTACAACGAGCAATACCTGCGCGCCAAGCCCGACGCGGAGCTAGCCCAATATCTGGTAACGGAGCTCAACGAGCAAGGCATTGGAGTTGATTATCCCGCTGATAAGCTAGAGCAGATTGCTGGCCTCGTGAAAGAACGCGCCACGTTCTCCGCCGACCTAGCCCGCGAAGCGCAGCTCTTCTTTGAGCGCCCCAGCAGCTACGATCAGCAGGTAATTAGCAAGAAGTGGAACGCGCAAGTGGCCGGCGGCCTCACGGAGTTTGCGAAGGCACTTCCTGCCGCTACCGATACGACACCTGATGGCATCAAGGCACTCTTGACGCAAGTGCTAGAGCAGCAAGGCATTAAAATCGGCCAGGTGCTGCAAGCCTTGCGTGTGACTGTAACAGGTGCTAGTGCGGGCCCTGACCTCATGCACATCATGAGCATCCTAGGTCCGCAGGAAACGGCTGAGCGCATTGAGCTTGCCGTGAGCCAGTTGCCGGCCTAGGTCCAACGATACTACCTAGCTTCAAAGAAAAAGCACCCGGCACTAGTGCCGGGTGCTTTTTCTTTGAAGCTAGGTAGTGCAGCAGTCTTATGACAGTAAGCTCTTCTTGATGTACGCCGCGCTTTGCGTAATACTCTTGTACGCGTCCATGGCGAAGTACTCCTGCTCCATGAAAATGTGCTTCACCCCAGACGTGGAAGCCTGCTGGAAGATCTTCTTGAAATCGATGGTGCCGTTTCCTATTTCGGTGTTATGCTCGGGGTCGGCTTTTTCCATGTCTTTCACGTGCCACATGGTGAAGCGCTTCGGGTGCTGCGCAATTAGCTTGAGCGGATCTTGCCCAGCGCGCACCACCCAGTAGATATCCATTTCAAAATCGACGAGTGCGGGGTCTGTTTCCTTCAGCAACACATCGTAGAGCATGGTGCCGTCAACGGGCTTGAACTCAAAGTTGTGGTTGTGGTAGGCTAGTTTCAGGCCCGCCGCTTTGCACATCCGACCGGCCTCGTTGAGTTTGCCGGCTACGCGCTTGAGGTCATCAACTTTAGTCAGCGACTTACTGTCCATGGAAGGCACTACAACGTAAGCCTGACCGCAAGCCTTGGCCGCTTCAATAGCCGCTTTCAGACTATCTTGGCTAGCGCCGCTGATGAAATCATCTAGGCCATAATGCCCGGCGGATGTTGTTAACCCATTGGCTGCTAGCACCGATTTTAATTCCTTCGCGCTCAAGCCCCAGAAGCCCTTGTCTTTGCTGTAGCCGTACGTTTCCACCTCTTGGTAGCCCGCTTTGGCAACTTTGGCTAGCACCCCTTTGGGGTCCTTGTCGATATACTCCCGTAGGGTGTAGAGCTGCAACCCCACTTTGAGCGAAGAAGGCGCGGCCAGTAGCAGACCAGGATTCATCAGGGAAATGGCTGAGAGCAAGCCGGCTTGCTTTAAAAAATCTCTTCGCTGTGTCATAAGGAGTTGAGGTGGAATAAAGGGAGAAAAAGGGCGTTCGGGCAGGCGATGCGCCAGCGCTACTACTGAGCCCCGCAGTAATAGCGCACGGCAATGATATACATATTTTGCCACGAATGCTGCACGGCCACTCACCTCAGCACCCATGCTTTATGACAGAAAATCTGTAGCTTACACGTCCTAAACATCCCTACGCTCACGTACTATGAACCGGCGTACAGCTCTTAGAAACCTAGCTTTTGTGACGGGCACAGCCGTGGTACTGCCCGCCTGTTTTCACGAGGCTGTCCAGGAAGCTCCGGCTTCTATTTCGCTCCGGCACTTGCCGGTGAGCGCCAGCCAAGAAGCCCTTCTGGCTGAAGTATGCGAAACCATTCTGCCGAAAACAGACACGCCCGGTGCCAAGGACCTAAGGCTGCACCTGTACGTGCTGCGCATGCTCGACGATTGCGGCAAACTAAAAGACCAGCAAGCTTTTCTGAACGGCCTGAAGCAGCTGGACAACGCCGCACACCAGCAGCACAACCTAGGCTTCGCGGCGTGCACTCCGCAGCAAAAGCTAGCCATGCTACGGGGGCTCGATCAGCAGAAAGGCTCCCCTACCGACCTAGCGCACTTCTATCACACAACGAAGCGCTTAGCGGCGGCGGGCTATACGAAGAGCAAGTATTTCATGACCCAAGAAGTTGTGTATGAGCTAGTGCCGAGCCGTTACAATGGCTACTTCCCCACCAAGAAACTTGACCTAGCCCGCAAGCACCATGGCCAATCTTAATATCGACAGCATTAAGGCGCGCACGTTCGATGCCATCGTGATTGGCTCGGGCATAAGTGGCGGCTGGGCAGCCAAAGAGCTCACCGACAAAGGCTTGAAAACCTTGGTAGTGGAGCGCGGCCGGGACGTAAAACACATCAAAGACTACCCGACGACCAACCTGTATCCGTGGGAGTTTGCGCACAACGGTGAAATACCCCAGGATATTCAGAAAGCCAACCCCGTTATCAATCGTTGCTACGCCTTCAGGGAGGACGCGATGCACTTCTTTGTGAAGGATGCCGAGCATCCGTACGTGCAGGAAAAGCCGTTCGACTGGATTCGGGGCTACCAAGTGGGAGGCAAGTCGCTGATGTGGGCTCGCCAGACGCAGCGCTGGAGCAACTTCGATTTTGAAGGCCCGGCCCGCGACGGGTTTGCCGTCGACTGGCCCATCCGCTACCAGGACCTAGCGCCGTGGTACAGCTACGTAGAGAAGTTTGCAGGCATCAGCGGCCACGCCGATGGCTTGCCGCAGCTACCCGATGGCGAATTTCTGCCGGCCTTCCCCCTGAATTGCGTGGAGGATTATTTCAGCAAGCACGTCAAGAGCAAGTACGCTAATCGTCACGTTATCAGTGCGCGTTGTGCCCACCTCTCGGAGCCGAAGGCTATTCACGCGCAGCAAGGCCGGGGGCAATGCCAAAACCGGACACTCTGCCAGCGCGGCTGCCCATTTGGGGGGTATTTCAGCAGCAACTCGTCTACTATTCCGTGGGCAATGCGCTCGGGGCACCTGACGCTGCGGCCCGACTCAGTGGTGCATTCTATTTTGTACGACGAGCAGCAGGGCCGCGCCACGGGCATCCGCGTGCTAGATGCCCATACCAAAGCCGTGACGGAATACTACGCGCCTATTCTGTTCGTGAATGCGGGCGCGTTGAATACCAACTTATTGTTGCTGAACTCCATATCGCACCGTTTTCCGCAGGGGCTAGGTAACGACAACGGTTTATTGGGCAAGTTTGTGGCATTCCACAACTACAGCGCCCGGATCAGCGCCGAATACGAAGGGTTTCAGAACTTGACCACGGACGGGCGCAATCCGGCGGGTGGCGGCTACATCCCGAGGTTCCGCAACGTGTTTAAGCAAGAAACCAACTTCCTGCGGGGCTATGCCGCTGGTTTTGGCGCTTCTCGTTATTTCGGTTCGGATAGTGATGGGCTAGGTGCCGATTTCAAAAAGAGCCTAGAGAATCCGACGCTAGGTCCTTGGCAAGTAGGGTCGCACATGATGGGCGAAACCATTCCGAAGGAAACCAACTACGTGCGCCTCGACCCCAAGCACAAGGATGAGTGGGGCATGCCGCTGCTGTCGGTTTCGGTCGCCTACGACGACAACGACGCCAAGATGAAGCAGGACTTCTACGAGCAGTTTACGGAGATGTACACGAAGGCCGGCTTCACCAATATCAAGACGATCAACTCCAAACAGGCGCCGGGCCTTGATATTCACGAAATGGGCGGGGTGCGCATGGGCCACGACCCTAAAACGTCGCTGCTCAACAAGTGGAACCAGTTGCACGCCTGCCCCAACGTGTACGTGACCGACGGGGCCTGCATGACCTCGACTTCCACCCAAAACCCTTCGCTGACCTACATGGCGCTTACGGCGCGGGCAGTAGACCATGCCGTGCAGGCCGCAAAACGGCGCGACGCGTAAGCTGAAGCACAGCAGGCCTTTGCCAAAAATGCCCGGCCCTATGGTTGGGCATTTTGCGTGTTGGTCCTTACCAAGCGCTGCCGGCGTTCACCTATAGCTTCATTACCGACGGTAGCGCCATCAAAGCTTCCTGGGCTTTACTGAGGGCTACAAGCTCGCCACTATCATCGGACGACCCACGGCCGGTACCAACGGCAATAACAGCATTTTTTGGACCGGCATGGAGGTGGACAAGCACGACGGTAGCCAGCACCACGGCGTGGGCATCCAATCAAGTACCTACCTAGAGAAAATCATCTAGATGCGCGAAGGCTGCGACGAGTTTTTGGGAAAAGCCATTGAGCTAGCCAACGCCAACTAGCGGCAGCACGGCTCTGAGCCTAGCTAGTTATTTACTCGACTGAGTATGCTCTAAACCCAAATGTTGGTCAGATCTTGTAAAAGCAGCTATTACATTGCCGAAAGTGGTTGCAGAAAAGCCAACAGTTCAGCATCAGTATACAGTCAAGTGGTATATAATAGCCTAACCTTAGTATATAATGGTTAGGTTTGACAGCGTTCTTAATGCTTTCTTCGCCATACCCTTAGGCCTTTCGCTATGCTTTTTCGCCCCTACTCGCTCGCTGTTTTTCTGCTCCTATGCCTCGCGTGGCCTACTCTGCTACCCGCGCAACCGACTACGGCGGGTAGTAGTGCAGCCAACCTAGGCCAGCTGCAGCAGCAATTCGTCGACCTGCGTTTCGGCATGTTCATTCACTTCAACATTCCGACGTACATGGATCAGGACTGGCCGGATCCGGAGGCGTCGCCGGCGCTGTTTAACCCCAAGAAGCTCAATGCCACGCAGTGGGCAAAGGCCGCCAAATCGGCCAACATGAGTTACGGCTGCCTGACCACGAAGCACCACAGCGGCTTCTGCATCTGGGATACCAAGAGCACCGACTACAGCGTGATGAACAGCCCGTACAAGAAGGATGTGGTACGGCAGTTCACCGATGCGTTTCGGGCCAATGGCCTGAAGGTCATGCTCTACTATTCCATCCTGGATACGCACCACAAGCTGCGGCCCAACCAGATTACGCCCGCGCACATTGCCATGATCAAGACGCAGCTAACCGAGCTGCTGACCAACTATGGTAAGATTGAAGCCCTGATTATTGACGGCTGGGATGCTCCCTGGTCGCGTATTTCCTACGACGACGTGCCCTTCGAGGACATTTATACCCTCGTTAAGTCGTTGCAGCCTGATTGCTTGGTGATGGACTTGAACGGCGCCAAGTACCCCGCCGAAGGACTCTACTACACCGACATCAAGACTTACGAAATGGGTGCCGGCCAACGCCTAGCTCCTGGCAGCAAGCGCATGCCTTCACTGGCGTGCTTGCCCATCAACAGCGCTTGGTTCTGGAAAACGGACTTCCCCACAGTGCCCGTGCGCGACCCCGCCAAGCTGGTAAACGAGACGCTGGTGCCGCTCAACGAAAACAGCTGCAATTTCATTTTGAACGTGGCCCCCAACCGCGACGGCCTCATCGATGAGAATGCGCTGGCGGGGTTGAAAGAAATCGGGAAGCTCTGGAAAAACGCGGGTCCGACCACCAAGCTTTCCGCGTTGGAACCGCCCATCATTGCCAGCAACCTAGCGAAGAACCAAGCCGCTAACTCCAGCTGGAGCGACGACATGAACATCATGGACTTTGCCAACGACGATGACTACCACTCCAGTTGGCAATCCAACAAAACAGTAAAGCAGCCCTGGTACGAAATCGACTTCAAGAACGAGCGCAGCTTCAATACCATCGTGGTAGCCGAGCAGAAAGCCAATATCACCGACTATGCGCTCGAATACTGGAACGGCGTGGCATGGAAGCCGCTGTTCAATGGCACCAACAGCACCAGCATCAAGCTCCACCGCTTTAGCCGGGTGTGGGGCAGCAAGGTGCGCATGCGCATCGACCGCTACGACCACCAGCCCTCCATCGCCGAATTTCAAGTGTTCGATGAGCGGCGTTAGAAGTTGGTGCTACCCATTGAGCCCTAGCACTTGCCAGCGCTCATGCTGCCACTTCAAGCGGGTGATAGAACCGTAGTCGATGCCGAGCTGAAAGGCGTTTTGCAGTGGAATTTGCAGGCAGTGGCACACCAACGCCCGGATGGTACCGCCGTGTGTAACAACCAAAATGGGCTCCGAACCTAGGTCGGCGCTTACCAACTCGGTCAGGAAAGCCGCGGCGCGCTGCTGCACCGCCCCAAACGTTTCGCCTTGCGGTGGGGCGAGCGTTACGTAGTCGGCCATCCAGGGGGTAGTTTCGGCGGGCGGCAGGTCGTTCCACAGGCGGTTTTCCCAGGTGCCAAAGTGCATTTCGCGCAGGCGTTCGTCGGGCGTGATGTCCGTTGCCAACGCTTGGGCCAGTGCAAGGCAGCGTTGAGCGGGACTACTAAAGGTGCGGTAGCCGGAGGGTGAAGGAGAGACTAGGCGCGTCAGTTTAGCTTGCAGCTGAGCTGCTTCCGCCGCAAAGGTGTCAGCCAGCGGTACGTCGCAGTGGCCGTAGCAGAGGCCTGCTGCCTGCACAGCCGTATGGCGAATCAGATAAACTTCCATGCAAAACCAGCCAGGAGAAACAAGTAGATAACGACCTCAGCCACTTGCTGAATGGCCCCGAGACAGTCGCCCGTGTAACCCCCTATCCAACGCTGAAAGTAGTTGGCTAGCCCGCGCTGAACCACTATTAGGGGCAGCAGCACCAAAAGCAGTAGCGGGCGCTGATACCAGACGACGTAGCAAAGTAGTGGCAACAAGCCAAGCAGCCAGCCAGCCGCTAAGTCAGCAACCCCTAGCTTTTTCGCCACGGGCTTGGCCTTGCTGTCTTCGTTGGCGCGGGCGTAGTGGTGGGTGAAGATGCTGGTGAGGGCCGTGGCCCGGCTCAGCGGGTGAGCCAGCAGCAAGGCAGCACCAACCGTATTGGGCGGCAGCCCGCGCAGAGTTAAGAACTTCAGCGCGAGCAATAAACCTAGCCCCGTCGCGCCGTAGGTACCCAAGCGGCTGTCCTTCATGATTTCGAGGATCTTCGCCTTGGTCCAGCCGCCACCGAAGCCGTCGCACACGTCGGCAAATCCGTCTTCGTGGAAGGCGCCGGTGAGCAGAATGCTCGCCACCATGCTCAGGAGCAACGCCACATCGGCGTTGCGAAAAACGACGTTGGCTCCTAGCCACACGCCCGCCGCCACGCCGCCCACTAGCCAGCCAACTAGCGGGAAGTAGATCGTGGATTTGTTCAGCAGCTCATCGGAGTAGCCCACCCAGCGCGGCACTGGCAGGCGGGTGTAAAACTGCACGGCCAGCAGCAACAGGCGCAAGTGGTGGCGCAGGAAGGCTATCATATGCTAGGTCGCGGAGTCGTCGCTCACACCGGCGCTGGCAAAGGAAGCCATTTCGTTTAAGAAGTTCACGGCCGCCTGCACCAGCGGGTAGGCCAGCGCGCAGCCAGTACCTTCCCCCAGCCGCAGCCCAAGGCGCAGCAGCGGCTCACCACCTAGCTCCGCTAGCAGCACCCGGTGCCCCTGCTCGCCCGATTCGTGACAGAACACACAATACGCCAAGACATTTGGTGCCAGTCGAGCGGCAACTAGCAGCGCCGCCGTCGCAATAAAGCCATCAATGAGTAGCAGCATGCGGTGCTCGGCCGCCCGCAGCAACGCGCCGCACATCTGCGCAATTTCAAAGCCGCCGAAGGTGGCTAGTGCGGTGAGCGGATTGGAACCTACCGTCGGGTAAGCATCTACGGCGTTGGTCAAGATGGCCAGCTTACGGGTTAGGCCCGCTTCGTCGAGGCCAGTGCCGCGCCCCACACACGCGGCCAGCGGCTGATCCGTGAGGCGGTGCATGAGCACGGCGGCCGACGACGTGTTGCCAATGCCCATTTCGCCCACCCCCAGCACATTGCAACCGCTGGCGTGCAGCTCATCGGCGAGGCGGGCGCCACGCTCAAGCGCCTCGGTGCACTGAGCAGTCGTCATGGCGGGAAAGTGCGCAAAGTTCTGGGTGCCCTCAGCTATCTTTTCGTTGCGCACCGAAGCTAGGTCAGCAAAGCTGCCCCGCACCCCGGCGTCTACGATGGTCAGATCAAGCCCATTCTGGCGGCAGAACACGTTGATAGCCGCACCACCCTGCGCGAAGTTGCGCACCATCTGGTGCGTCACCTCGGGCGGGTATTGGCTCACACCGGACTGCGCAATGCCGTGGTCGGCGGCGAACACCACCACGTGCGGGCGGTGCAGCGCCGGGGTCAGGGTTTGCTGCACCAGCGCAATTCGGTGGACGAGGGTTTCTAGCTGCCCAAGCGCGCCGAGCGGCTTGGTTTTGGTGTCAATTTTCTGCGTAATAGCTGCGGCCAAACCTAGGTCTGGCGCGATGACGTTCCATCTGTTCACGCGGTAGGCTCGTCGGTGGGGGTAGCCGTCGCGGCGTCAGGAGCAGCAGGCTCTTCGGCCTTCTTAAAACGCTTATAAAGAAAAAGCTGCCATTTCTCCTCGGCTACGCCGGCTTTGTCCATCTCGGCGCGGGCCAGGGTGAAGAACAAGTCGGAGAGGCGGTTGATATAGGCCGGAATGGCTGGGTGCACTTCATCCTCCGCCATCAGGGTCACGAGGCGTCGCTCGCCCCGGCGCATTTGGGTGCGCACCACGTGGCACAGGGCCGATATTTCGTTGCCGCCCGGCAGCAGAAAGTAGTCAGAAGGCGAAGTCATCTGACTTTCCAGCGCATCAATCCACTCCTCGCAAAACTGCGCGCCATCTTCTGGCATTGGATTCGGGTTGATTTTCTTGGCCGTAGAAGGCCGCGCCAAGTGCGACATCATGTCCATCAGATCTTTTTGAATCCGTTGGAGATTAGGCTGCCAAGCGTGCGTTTCACCTAGCTTCACGCGCAGCAAACCTAGGGTGGAGTTGGCCTCGTCAAGGGTGCCGAAGCACTCCACCCGCACGTCGTCCTTCGATACCCGTTGGCCGCCGAACAGGCCGGTGGTGCCGGTATCGCCTTTTTTGGTGTATATTTTCATAAAAGCTTTGTCAGTCAAAAAGTTACTTCACTGTCAGGGGCAGTCCCGATACCATAAAAATGGCGTGGTCGGCACGCTGGGCAATGTGCTGGTTTAGCCAGCCTTGGAGGTCCGTGAACTTACGACCCGCTTCATTTGAGGCGTGCAAGCCCATTCCGATTTCGTTTGAAATTACCAGCAGCGTGCATTCTTGCTTTAGCAACTGGTCAAACTCCGCCTTCGCCTGGCGCAACGATTCGGCTACGTCGTAGTTGGTATCGGTGAAGAAGTTCGTGAGCCAGAGCGTCACGCAATCGAGCACAACGGTACGACCAGCTAGGTCGAGGCGGCTCAGGTGCTTTTCCTCCTCTAGCGTCGTCCAGCGGTCGTCGCGGTCCGAAACGTGCCGGGCAATGCGTTGGCGGTGGTCATCGTCCCAGGCCCGCGACGTAGCCAGGTACACCGGGCTAGGACTGAGCTGCAACGCTAGGTCCTGCGCGTAGCGACTTTTGCCCGAACGCTGTCCGCCGGAGATGTAGTAGAGCATAAGGAAGAAAAGAAAACAGTAAGCAGAATTAACCTAAAAGGTGTAGATGAAGATGCTGTCAGGACCTTTTGCCAGCCTATTGAACGTCATGCTGAGCTTGCCGAAGCATCTCTATCGCCAAAGTATATTATTTACCATGGCGGGAGAGATGCTTCGGCAAGCTCAGCATGACGTTCTTCTAGTGGCATTCACACGACCTAGGCAGTCTGCTAACTGGCCCGCTAGTTCTTAGAAGTTGATGGCGTAACGGCCCGAAACGTTACGACCGGGCAGGTTGTAGCCGCGCTTCTCGTAATAGTTTTCGTTGGTTAAGTTATTCACGAGCAGTGAGATGGTGTGCTTGCCCGCGAAGGTATAACCGACCGAAAAGTCGAGGGTCATGTAGCGTGGATAAGTGATTTGGGGCGATTTCACATCCGTGAAATCGGTGTCTTTGCGGTAGCCAGCATAGTGACCGGTCAGGCGAGCATTCAGGCCGTTCTGTGTATTGCCGTACACCACGCCGTAGTTGCCGCTCAGCTTAGCCACGTTGAAAATATCCCGCTTCGTTTCGGAGTTATCCAGGTTGTTGGTCACGTCCTGAGCCTTGAAGATCTTCGTGCCGCCGGCGAACACGCGCAGCGAGTAGCGGTTATCGGCGAGGGCGCCAAAGTCATACCCTAGCTCCGTTTCCAAGCCGCGGATCTGGCTGTCGTTGGCATTCACGTAGGTGGTGCGGGAAGCAACCATGTAGCCCTCGGGCGTCGTCTCGCCCACGGGGTTAGCGGTGCGGGTGGTGATGCGGTTACGCACCTGAGTAGCAAAGTACGTCACGTCGGCCGAGAAGCCGGTGGTCGGCCGGCCGAAGCGCACGCCTGCATCCCAGGTCACACTGTTTTCGTTCTTCAGGTCAGCATTGCCCTGCGTGATAGACACTTGGCGGTTGGCATTAGGGCTGGTCTGGGAGTAGCCGGCTACGTTGTAGGCATCCGGGGTCACATAGGCACGGCCGATGGTGGCGTGTGCCCGCAGGCCATCGAACAACTCGTACTGAGCGCCGAGGCTAGGGCTGAAGAACGGGTTGGTGGTTTTGCCAGGGGTGAACGTGGTGAGCAGGTCAGTTTGCTTCACGTTGTAAGTAATGAAATCGTAGCGCACGCCGGGCGTCACGATCAGCTTGTCTTCCAGCAAGCTCAGCTGCCCTTGCGCGTAAATGCCGGTCGTATTCAGCTCGTAGTTGGGGTTAAATGGAGCTAGGTTGGCGCCGGTAGCATTGTAGCGCAGCGAGTTGCTGGTCGCCTCGTTGTGGTCGAGGCCCACCGTGATGCTCTGCCGACCTATCTTGATAATATCCTTCACCTGAATGCCCTTCCACAAGTACTGGCTCTGGAACGAGCGGTACGGCGCGATGGGCGTGTTGCCGGTGTAGAGCGTATTGTTGTTGTTCGTCTCCTTAGAAGTGTAGGCGCGCACCAGCAGTTGGTGGTGGTCGTAGTCGGCGGTTACACCCATGTCGAGGTTGTAGCGCTCAATATCCTTGGTGGTGTTACCTAGGTCGCCGTAGTACACATCATTGGGCGACTGCACGTTGCGCGCCAAAAACGACTCACCCCGTACGTCCACGCGCCAGTGCTTGCTAAGTTGGTAACCTAGGCGCAGCGCCCCCGAGTAGTAGTTGAGCTTGGTGTAGCGGCGACGCTGCCCGTCGGCGCGCTTGTCGTCGGTGCTCAAAGAGGTGCCGTCAGAATACAGCTTCGTCGCTTCGTCGCCGTCGAGCCACTTCCGGAAAATACCACCCTTCCCGAGCTTGTAGTCCTGCGCGCGGTCGAACATGGAGAAAGACAGGTCAAAATCGAGCTTCTCGGTGAGGTTACCACCCGTGGCGCCACCTAGCTTAATGGTTTGGTAGCTACCGTATTCCGTGAACAGCGACGAGCGCACCGCCCCGCGCGACTGGCGCGTAATCACGTTCACAACGCCGCCCATCGCCTGCGAGCCGTACAGCGCCGAGGCGGGCCCTTTCAGCACTTCTATTTGCTGCACACTACCTAGGTCGAGCGTGGCGAGGTTGGTGGTACCGGCGGGTCGGCCATCGACGAGCAGCAGCGCCCGTTGGTTGAGGCCACTGCTCTGGGGCCGGAAGCCACGAATGCCCACGCCCGCCAGCAAGCCAGGGTACTGAATTACATCGACCGAAGCATTCTTCTTCAGCACGTCGGTAAACTCCTGGGCAGGAGTGGCGCGCAAATCCTTCTGGGTAATCACCTGAATCTGCTGGGGCAGCTTCGCGCGCTCGGCGTTCGAGCGAGTCGCCGTCACGACTACCTCACCCAGCTGCTGCCGATTCAGCGTGTCGGCCAGTACCTGCGCCTGCGCGCCTTGCACCGTGCCCACGAGGAGCACTGTACCCAACATGAGCTTGATTTCGATGCGAGTAGCTTGGTTACGACGGCGTAAAAGTTTTTTCTTCATGGGTTTTGCCGGGAAAGCCGGCCAGGGGAAAGTAAAAAGAAGGCTGACGAACAGCCACTTGGTTGCGGGTGAATGGGTTGACCTGCGCTCGGAGTCGGCCGAAATGTGCCAGGCAGCATGCCTAGGTCAGAAAGGACATACAGCGAAAAGGCACGCAGACTACATTGGAAGCTAGGCTGGCGAGGCAGGGCTTACTGAACTGGCTTGTAGTAGTAGAGTTGCCACTTGGGCAGTAGCTCGGGGTGCAGGATCTTGATCAGATCCGACAGCACTACGTCGGGGCGCACGGCGCCCGACTCCCAGTAGTCGTTGGAGCCCTGCGCGTTTGTACGCTTGTTATTATTATAGAGCCGATTGCTTTTGAACGGGGCGAAGGCCGCGTAGCGTGCATCTTGGGCCGTGATATCGGTCTTGGTGTTGGCCGAGCCAGTTTGCAGCCAATAGTCTGCGCTGAGCGCCACGGGCGACACCGTTTCAAACGACAGGGCGAGGCTACCCTGGGGTGATTTGGTCTTGTCCCAAGCGTATGTGGTGCCCGCGTCGCGCAGAAACTGCGCCATGTAGCTGTCCATGTCGGGCACGTGCCACACGTCCTTAAATGGCAGACCGACAACTACTTTGGGTTTCTTGGGGGCTTTCTGGCCGAGGGCAGCTAGGCGTTGGTAGTCACGCACCACTTGGCCAAACTTCTGATTGACCAAGTCTTCCTTGTTGAGCAGAGCGGCCATCACCTTCACCCACTCCGCCCGACCTAGGGGCGTCGACTCAACCCACTCAGAATTGATCATCACGGGCACGCCGGCTGCTTGCAGGGTTTGAAAGCGACTGAGGCCTTGACCAGGCCAACCAGTGCTCATCACTAAGTCGGGGTGCTGGGCGATAAGTAGCTCATTATTAAGCTCTCGTCCCTGCCCGGCGTTGATAATCTTGCCCTCGGCAATGCGCTGCCGCACCCGCGGTGCCGAAGCGTATTTGAAGTCACCTAGGCCGACAATTACATCATCGGCCCCTAGGAAATCGGCCAGCGCCACGTGCATCGACGACAGCGCCACCAAGCTGCGAATGGGCGTTTGGATGACAACCGCATCGGTGTAGCCAGCCGGCCGACTAGCCCCACGGGGCACCAGCAGATAGCGCGTAGACGTCGTCTTCTGCTCGAAAGGGCTCAGGATGGTTATTACCTTACAGCCACCTACGTAGCTGATGGTAAAGCCCTTGGCAAACTGAACCGTCGTTCGGCCGCGTACGGCGGACGTCGCTACCGCTTTGGCAGCGGGGCGAGCCGACGCAACCTGGCTGTAGCCTGGCAACGAAGCCAGCAACAGCCCCGCTAGCGCCGTGCGGCGAAAAAGAGAAATAATGGACGGTCTCCCGACCGAGCCGGGAGCAAACAAGGAGTAGAGCATGGTACAACGAGCCTTTCTGCCGAAAGCTGTGACTGTATGTTGCAAGCGGCAGGTCTTCTGACTTCCCCGCCCGTCGATGGCCTTCCCGTTTCAGGTTGAAACAGTGGCCCGTAAGGTATCGACGGGGTTTTGAGGGGGTTACAGCAGCGGAGACTGTTCCGGATT
>NZ_MTSE01000024.1 GCF_002154225.1 Hymenobacter crusticola | reverse complement strand
CTTGCCTTGCATCCTCTCTCTACGAGAGCACTCCGCAGCAGGCTACCCCTTCTGCAACATCCACGGTTGTTTATAAAATGTCCAAAAGCCGTGGAACATCAACTAACAGCACGAAGCCTGCCTCTGGGAACAGCGGTGGGTTCCAACAAATAGAAGCCAAACTCGGCCGGCTGTGCTTGGCAGCGAGCTACAAGTCATATGAAACGTTCGCGTTTAAGCACGAACTCTCACGGGGGGCTTACTGGAAGCACGAAGCTGGCCGCAACATCACTATAAAGAGCTTGCTCCGCCAGCTGAATATTCACCAGATGATCCTGGCCCTAGCTCTTCATCGACTTAAAAAAAGGAGCTTACTACGCAGAATTAGGAAGGAGCTACTTGATGGTTTCGCACCTTGCGTCGCCTCGAAGTAGCCATTGGCAGGTGGTAAGGACAAGCAGCCCCGTGACAAGCACGGAACGAAGCAAATTTCAATCTTACGCCGAAGCACCCAGACGTTTTGAAGAGGCCCTTTTTCGCTGTTGCAAGCATGTTTCAATCTCACGTGGCTGTTGCAGAACCCTATTTGTATTCCGGATAAGCTATGTTTAACCCCTCGTTTACGGAAAATAGCTGCTATAAACAGGCTTTTTAGCCTGTTCCACTCGTTGGTGCTATTCATTCGATTCACTATTGGGAGTTCTGCAACAGCCACCAACGTGTAGAAGATGACACCAGCTTTAGTGATATCTGCTTGGGTAGTAGAAGTACAAAGGGTGTTTCTCGTGTGAGGTAGTTTAAGCTAGACGGATAAAAGAAGGACATACCTTTCCTTTGTCATGAGAAAGTGCAATTCTGTTTCCAACTCACGATTGTGCTTCATGAGAACTTTCTGAGGTCAGCTGTTAAACCAACGCCGCCGTAGCGACCGCTGTGCCGCAGTTGTTGCCAAGATCATTCATTCACCGCTGCCACGAGCAGCAGCAAGGATTCCGCAGCGTAGTCGGATGTAAGGCTTTGAGACGGCAGATCATCAAAAAGGATAGCTCCAAAACGGCCATAAAAAGGACGATTCCAATCAACTATGCAAGTAAGCCGAACTTCGCAGAAAGGGTTCGGTTTCTGCGCAGTTTTGGACACCGCGAAATCCGGCTGAAAACGCCCTTTTATGAGCCTGTTTTCGAGACCCTTTTTTGCGCACCTGTATTTGTCTGTACAAGGCCCCTGCTTGTGCCTTAGGGAAGGTTTACAAATCAGAGAGTAGTTTTGCCTTTCAATAACCATCACCGAATAAGCTGAGCATTCTCTGACCATGGGTATTAACCACTTTTGGCCCTTCCTCTTGACCGCACTGCTGTTTACGATGACTCCCGGCCTGGACACCATCTTTATCTTGAATAAGTCGATTGGCCAGGGGCACAAGGCTGGGCTTTACTCTACTCTAGGCATCAACACGGGTGTGCTGGTGCACACCTTGTTTGCCGCGTTAGGCCTTTCGCTCATTGTGGCCCAATCGGCTATCGCGTTTGCCATCCTCAAATACTTGGGCGCCGCGTATCTCCTGTATTTAGGTGTACAAAAGCTACGCTCTAAGCAGGCACTGGTAGCCATAGACGCCGCTGACCAGCCGCCGACCAGCGATCGGCAGAACTTTGTGTCGGGCGTCGTGACCAACGTCTTGAATCCAAAGGTGGCCTTGTTCTTCCTCGCGTTCTTTCCGCAATTCATCGAACCAACAGCTTTAAACAATCCGCTCCCCTTCTTGCTGCTTGGACTGACCTATGCCGCCATTGGTGTACTCTGGTTTACCCTTTTGACTATGTTTGCCGCCTACTTTGCCGCCCGGGTCATGCAACGCCCAGCGGCAAGTACCTGGCTTAACCGTATTTCGGGTGGTGCCTTCATCCTGATGGGCCTGAAGGTAGCGTTAACTAGACGCTAACCTCAAGACAGGCGTTCAGATTACCTATAAAAACGGCCCCGAAAACGCAGTTTTCGGGGCCGTTTTTATAGGTAGAGTAAATGTTTAATAAAGAACCTTTTGTCGAACAAAGCTCAAAGCTTCTACTAACTGCCTTCATTGCTGAGGCGTTCTTGTTCTTCCCGCACGAGCGCCTGCAGCTCGGCTTCTGAGGGTAAGTTTACTTGGTACTTACTCACAAACAACTGCTCGGCGAGACCCGTCGTGGCATAACGCACCAACGTATCGCTTTTGTGCGCACATAGAATTAGCCCCACCGGGGGATTATCACCCTCCGTCATCTCGTGCTCCCGGTAGTAGTTCAGGTACACATTCATTTGCCCGGCATCGGCGTGGCTGAAGGTGCCAATTTTCAGATCGACCAGCACGTGGCATTTGAGGATGCGATGGTAAAACACCAGATCAATAAAGTAATGCTCGTTGTCGAAGGTGATGCGCTTCTGGCGCGCCTCGAAACAGAAGCCGCGGCCGAGCTCGACCAGGAAGGTTTGTAAGTGCGCAATAATGGCCGTTTTCAAGTCGCTCTCGCTATAGCTCGCCCGTTCTTCCAGCTCTAAGAACTCGAGCACATACGGGTTGCGCACCACATCGGCGACCACCAGCGGCTGGGCCCCAGCATGACCCGCGAGCACCGCCGCTTTGTCCGTCGACAGCCCCGTTCGTTCGTACAAGGCCGAATCAATGGCCCGCTTCAGCTCCCGCACCGACCAGCTGCTCTTGACGGCTTGCACCTCATAAAAGCGGTGTTGCAACGGCCGCTCCAGGGCGAGCAATTCCAAGAAGTGCGAGAAGCTGAGCCGGCTAAGTAGCAGCGCCGGCGCAATACCGGGCAAACCAGACGACGCGACGGCTGGCTCGGTTGCTGGACGTGTGGGTAGGCGCAGCACCTGGAGCAAACTCGCCCGTTGTAATTCTGCAGACACTGTCTGCAGAATCTCGGGATAGGCCTAGAAAACGCCCGGCACTGGTAGAGGCGTCGCTCGGCTAAGCCTTTCACGCCGCGCAGTTCGCGGGCCAGTTGCGAGAGCAACTGCTCTCCGTACGTGGCCCGGTCACTACCGTGTTGCTCGTACTCGGCAATGTAGTAGCTGATGAGCCAGTTGCGCACCGTCAGCCACGAATTAATCTGTTGCGCGGCGGCTCGCTGAGTTTGCGCATGGAGCTGCCCGATCTGCTCTGCTAGTGTTGAAAGCGAGGTGTCTGCCATAGACAGCAAGATGCGCTCGTCTGTGGTAGCGAGAGAAGGATCATAGTTAGAAGGCTCGCTAGCGTAGCGCGAGCACGTGGTGTTCTGCTCACGGCAGTAGAAGAGGGGACGATTGAAGTACAGCATTCTCATGGAAGCGAGCAGAAGCTTGTACTTCGCTAACTGGACAAGTTTTCTGAACCGTATTTCAGCTCATTTACCCTCCTTTATAGCCTCTTTCTCAGATGATCAACTGTTCAGTTAAACGAGGCTACCTACCCCATAAAGCTGGTAAGGATATGTCATCCTGCCAAAGTGATCAGCAAAAAATGGTCAACCTATCCTAGGACGAGACAAAGTCAAGTCTACTGTTTCTGTATGCATCACGCTGTCGCTCTCTCCCTCACTGCCCTGCTCGCGACAAAAATCAGGGCTACCGTTTTGGCAGCCCTGATTTATCTAAGTTGTATGATTTTAGAACTTGTCCCAGAATATTTTGGAAGTAACTACATCTCCCCCTATTGCAGTTGCTGCCGCATTGTAGTTAGCACCATTCAAATTGGCTTCGGTAGTGGGGTAAGTTAACCGAAGCGGAATATCTGATATGGCGGCGGCTGGTTTCACCAAGGTAGGAGAGTCTAATCTTCTCCACTCTTTCCAAGATTCAACCGGCTCGTTATACAGCGCAATCCATTTTTGGACGCCAATTTTTTGCTTGTAGGAGGTGCCTGCCGTCGCGTACGCAACATTAGGCTGCGCTAGGTAGGTAGCTGCACTGGCAGCAGTTCCTTTCCAGTCCGCAACGATAGAGTTCGTAACGGCTGTATTGTAGTGGCTTGCTGCCGTGCCACCCACCGCAAAGCCTCTTTCCACTGCCTCGGCTAGCAGAAATTGTACTTCTGTGTAGGATAGCAGGGTTGCGGGGAAGGTAGGATCTTCCAGCACTGTGCCCGGAGCAGAGTTGGCTTCGTAAGAGTTAGGAGCGCCGTACGTACCACCTTTGTAAGTAGTAGGAGTGACTCCGCCAACCGGTTTGAAGTACGTGCTTATCCTCGGATCATTCAGCGCATTCAGCCTGTCAACAAAGGTATTTGCTCCCACAAAGTCTGCTCGGCCGCTGTTTACCAAGGATACCCACAGCTGGCTAGCATTCGGAATACCCGATAAGTACGTCAGCTTGGCGTCATCTGTGCTGGCCGTGAATACGTTAGGAGCCGCTGCCTCAACCAGTGTCTTCGCTTTGGCCGCATCAACGTCGGCTAGGGTTATGCCCAGGCGTAGTTTGAGAGAGTTCGCAAACTTAATCCAGTTTGCCGTAGAGCCTTTGTAGTACAGATCGGCGCTCCCTAACCCATTGTTGGCTGCATCAAATTGCCCGATAGCGGTATTCAGACGATTACTCAAATCGTTGTAAATCGCGGCATCATCATCAAATTTGGGGTTTAGCTTATCGATATCCAGCGCTTCTGAGTAGGGTATATCACCAAAGGTATCTACCAAGACCATCCAAGCATACACTTGCAGCACCTCAACGGATGCCAGCTGATTGGCCCTGACCTTTTCCCGAGCTACCGGATCCGTAACGCTCAATAGCGGGTCTGCCGTAATCAACTTTTTGGCCTCGTTCAGGTCACTCAGCACGTCTCTGTATAACGGGTCCCAGAAGAACCGGTTAATCGTCCTGATCTCAATGTTGTACTGGCTCTCGTCGGGGTAAGTGGTTTCAGCCCAGTACTGTACGTACAGTCGGAAAGGGTTGAGGTTATAATCCGGCGTTGCTACGGTATTAGCTAACATGCGCTGTGCATTGCTAACTAAGCTTGTACTTGGTATGGTCGAAGCCGCTTTCGGGTTGATGTTATCCAACTCATCTAGCTTGCTGCAAGAGGTTGCGAGCAGCAGCGCCGGAATGCAAAACAAAAGTGTCTTTTTCATCTTTGTTCCAATTAAATCTTGGTTTAGTTTCAATTAAAATTGGAATCTTAAGTTGAAGCCAATATTTCTCGTGGCCGGGATGCTGCCTGACATATAGCCTAGGCCAAAGTTGCCACCCGCGCCTGCACCTAAGTTATCCTCTGGGTCAGCATAAGGAACGTGCTTGCTGATAATCCAAAGGTTGCGACCCGTGATCGAAACGTCGATGCTTTTCACCAATCCAATTCTGGAAATCAACGGCTTGGGTAAGGAATACGTCAAGGAAGCTTCGCGCAGCTTCGCAAAACCCGCGTCGTAGATGTGCATCTGCGCGGGCTCGTCGTTACCGTAGATAGCAGACAAGTTCTCGATGCGCTTATCATTTGGCGTGCCGTCGGCTTTAACACCGGGCAGAATTACACCACCACCTTGAGCAATTGGGCTTCTGGATGGATTGCCTAGGTCGTTCAGCCCCGTAGTTTCCTTATATAGACCACTGCCGTAGCCATAGTACGTGTCAAGGTTAAACAGCTGACCACCGTGGCGCATGTCTACCAGGAAATACAGCGAGATGCCTTTGTACGAAACCGTGTTAGAGATACCACCTAGCCAAGCTGGGTTAGGGTTAGCGATTACCGTCGTGGCAGGCGACTTGGCATACAAGCCATTGGTGCCCACTACTTTTTCGCCGTTCACGTAAGTGAAACCAGATCCACGGATCAGACCGAATGGCTGGCCGATAGTCGCGTTGGAGGATACGCCGCCTTGGTAGCTAGCCAGAACCAAGTTGGAAGTGCCTTCAGCCAAGCTGAGTACTTTGTTGCGGTTGCGCGTCCAGTTGGCATTCACTGTCCAGGTGAAGCTGCCGGTTTTGATGGGCGTCACAAAACCGGAAAGTTCTATTCCTTTGTTTTCTACCTCACCGGAGTTCACGTATTTGAAGCCATAGCCCGTTGTGGTAGTTACCTGAATGGGAATGATTTGATCGACCGTGTTCGATTTGTAAACCGTTGCTTCAAACCCGATCCGGCTGTTTAGGAAGGCCGCTTCAACACCAGCTTCAATGCTTTTGGTTCTTTCCGGCTTCAGGTTGGGATTATTCCGCGTGTTCGGCAGTGAGAACAGCGGGACAGAGCCGTAGCCACCAACGGAAGGTCGGGTGGAGCTGTTAATTTCCTGGTCCTGTTTTCCGTACGAGTTGTAGATGGAGTAAACGGGAGCATCTGCGCCTACTTCAGCGTAGTTGACGCGTGCTTTGCCATAAGACATCCAAGGAGCTTGATCTTTCAAGAGCTCTGAGAAAACAAAGCTGCCTGCCACGGAAGGGTAGTAATAGACGTTATTCCCCTTGGGCAAGGTGGAGGACTCGTCGCGGCGGGCCGTCAAATCCAAGAAAGCTAGGTCTTTGAAGCCCAGCGTAGCGCTGGCGAAATACCCATTGACGCCCCAGCGTTGATCAACTTCCGTAGGTGGGTTGAGCGGGTTAATAGAGTTAGAGAGCGAATACAACCTAGGTACCACCAGACCGCCACTGGTTTGGGCGAATATAGAGTTGATCTGGTTTCTCCTAAAGTTGGTACCAATCAAACCTCTGATGTTGAACTTGTCGGTGATGTTCTTATTGAAGTTGGCAATCAGGTCGTAGTTGTATTCCCGCGACGTTCTGTTGTAGCGGGAGTAAAAAGGTGTTCCGGTGCTACCAACCGCGTTTCTTTCTTCCTGCAATTCGTCGTACGAATCCAAGGTCACGCGCCCCATCACATCAAACCAGTCGTTGACTTTGTAGCTAGCTATTGCGTTTCCGAAATAGTGGTAGCGCTCATCGTTTTCGTAGTTCTCATAACGCACCCAGTACGGGTTGTTCGAGTAGATGGGCCGAAGATCAGTAGGGCTCCGCCAGTTCCAGGTGATGTTCTGCCGGTTGCGGAAGTAAGCTTCTTTCTGCTCTTTAACATCCACGTTGGTCTGCCACCATTCCCGGAACTGCTCCATCACGTTGAAGCCGCTGTAGCCGGTGCCGTAACGACCTAGGCCATTGTTCTTGGTGAAGTTGATCGTGGCGCTGGTCATCAGCTTTGCCGTAGGCTTGAACGACGCCGCTAGGTTGACCATGTTCTTCTCTACCTTACTGTTGGGCAGAATGCCTTTGTTGTAGGTGTTCGTGTAGCCTAGCTTGAAGGTCGCCACATCATTGCCACCGTCGATGGTAAAGTTGTTGTTCAGCGATACCGCGTCTTGTAGGAAATAGTTAGGATCATTCTTGGCGCCCACCCATGGGGTAGCCTGGTGATAAGTAGGAGAGCTAGGATCGAGCGAATTCCATTGATACACCAGCTGGCTGGGGTTGAAAGGCGCTCCGTAAGAAGCATCTTCGGTGAACGGAACTACTAAATCAATTACGCCATCACCGTTGATATCCCGCTGGTTGAAGTAGCTTTTCTCATCAGGACCGTAGAATGGGCCGTAGCCAGCGCCATACTCTTTTTGGTATTTAACGAAGGTGCTTCTATCAACGAAACCCATCTGCGCACCTAGGTTCACCGTAACGCCTAAGCCTTTCTTGCCTTTTTTGGTCGTGATGAGCACTACCCCGTTCGAAGCGCGTGAGCCGTACAGGGCCGTAGCGGCTGCACCCTTCAACACCGTGACGGAAGCAATATCGTCGGGATTGACGTCGCCGGCTACGTTGCCGTAGTCATAACCGCCGCGGCCGGTAGCTTGGTCGGTGGTGTTGGTGTTGGCGTTGCTGATCGGCACGCCATCCACTACGAAGAGTGCTTGGTTGTTGCCGTACAGCGACTTAGTGCCCCGGATCACTACGTTGGTCGAGCCCCCAAGTGAGTTGTTCTGCCGGATGTTCACGCCGGCTACTTTACCAGATAAGCCGCTAACAAAGTTTGGGTTACGGGCTTTTGTAACGTCTTCGCCTTCTATTTGTGTGGCGGCATATGGTAGGGAGTTCCGCGTTCTTTCCACCCCTAGCGCTGTCACGACGACCTCATTTAGCTGCTTCGTGTCAGAAGCTAGGCTAACGTTGATGGTGGAGGCAGTACCAATGGCGCGCTCTACCGCTACGTAGCCAATCGAGGTGAACGAGAGGGTAGTGGCGGAGCTAGCTACACTCAGAGAGAAGTTTCCATCAGCATTCGTTGAAGTTCCGTTTGTGGTGCCTACAACCAGCACGGTTACCCCTGGTAACCCTTGGCCTCCGGCGGCGTCAGTCACGCGGCCGGAAATAGATCGGTCTTGCGCAATAGCCTGTTGCAACAGACTAATCACAAGTAAAAAGGTGAACAATAGAAGTCTTTTCATCGATAAAAGATTAGGTGAAAGAATAGGTAAAAACCGTGATCAAAATGAGAGAGCAAAGCAATGAAGCCTTTGTTTATTTCGAAGAAAAGTAAAAAAATAGCTCCCGCGTTGCTATTTATATAAAATTATCTATAAAAAAATTTGATTTTTTCATTCGACTTATACATTTTGGAGTTGCGCGATCAGTCGCTATTAATAGAGCATGAAGGTGCCGGAAATAAGAGTACCGTACATCCCGCGGGTGGCCCTTTTAGGAGTGAGTAAGTGACCTAAAAGCTACTTGTGTACAGACGGATAACCCACGATCCATTCACGTTGTCTTTTGTCCGGAAAGAGGTTGGTCGTTTGCTATTGATAGTTTTAATGAACAGCACAATCAAAAACCTGCGCCCATTTTACGTTGACGCAAATTCAGGGTGCTCCTGAAGTGAAACTACTTGTTCACTTAAACAAGTGTGGCTGTTGCAGAACTCCCAGTAGTGAATCGGATGAATAGCACCAACGAGTGGAACAGGCTAAAAAGCCTGTTTATAGCAGCTATTTTCCGTAAACGAGGGGTTAAACATAGCTTATTCGGAATACAAATAGGGTTCTGCAACAGCTACGGCCCCGTAAAGTGTCCAAGCATGTGCCAGTCGTTTAAGAAATGAAGTGGGAGATGACGGACAGGAGAAGGACGTATATTTCTTCCATTATAGCAGCTAAACCTAGCGGGGCATCACCTAACAAACGGCGTAAATGGAACGAGTCATCCACGGCCTAAACCTTGTACTTGACCAGTGAAAGCCGCAACACCTAAGCCGCAGTGCGGCAGTTAGGCGTTAGTTCTAAGATGCTTTACCACTGGCAGCAGGCCCAACTCGTAGCCGAGGTCGGCAGTGAAGGAGTAGCGCGACCCGGATGTACACTGCGCGCCTGCTCCAATCGGGTCTAGGTCAGCTCTTGTCACGTACCCGTGCCACCAAGGCAGCCGCTGGTTGTACCTGGCCGTCTAACTCGACCGCTGCTCGCGCAAGATGGTGGGCTGGGACGTGTGCTCGCGCTATACCCGAAGACCTTGTGAGCGAGGCGCTCCGCCGTGTCCTCCTAGTGCGCCGGCCTTCAGTCGGACTCGTGGTGCACTCGGATCAAGGCAGTGAGTACACAGCCACGCAATTCAAGGATTTACTAGCCCAGCATGGCGCTATGCAAAGCATGAGCCGGCGCAGCAACTGCCGTGACAACACCCACGCCGAATCGTTTTGGAGTCGCTTAAAAGCCAAATTACTAGACGGTGGCAGGTTCTTCGGCCTGACCGAAGCCTAATTAAAAATCAGCTACCGCATCGCCTAGTACAACGCTGAACGCCGACATTCTTCGCTCGGCTACCGAACCCCCTAACCACTTCGAAATCTACCTTCAAACAACGTCTCATTACTGTCCGGCTTAGCTAGGCTACCTCACCTTTACACCTGTCCAAGGCCTTAACAGGTATAAAATTTAAAGTGCAACTCTTCATTAATCACCAGAAAACCTTGCCCTACAGCCTGCGTTAAACAGTTCAACCGCCAATTTTTCGAGGACAGAGTTTTATAGCTGTTTTCCAAAAATGACGCGTAGGATAAAGCATGCAGTGTAAAAGCCATTTTTTAAAGGAGAATTGGCTTCTGTTTCTGTCCTGCGCACGCCGCTGCAATTGCAGAGTTTATCAAAAACCTTTCAAAACCTGAAACGATGAGGAGACTACCCGTCTATTTATTATTGGACACATCTGGTTCCATGACCGGCGAGCCCATTGAAGCAGTTAAAAATGGGGTTCAGGTCATGATCAGTTCGTTGCGGCAGAATCCGCAGGCGATTGAGACGGCCTTCATCAGCATCATCACCTTTGATAGCGAGGCCAAACAAGTGGTGCCGTTAACCGACTTGGCTTCGTTTCAGATGGTGGACATCCGAGCTACCGGCACTACCAGCTTAGGCGAGGCGCTGAAATTGGTTTCCACCTGCATGGACAATGAGGTAACGAAAACCACGGCCGAGCAAAAAGGCGACTGGAAACCCCTGGTGTTCATCATGACGGATGGTATTCCCACCGATGATTGGCAAATTGGCCTCGAAGAATTCAGAAAACGGAAAACCGCCTTTACCGTGGCCTGCGCCGCGGGTAGCGCTGCCGATTCGGCGTTGTTAAAGCAGATCACGGAAAATGTCGTCAGCCTGGATACCGCCGACAGCCAGAGCATTGCCAAGTTCTTTACTTGGGTGAGTGCCTCCATTGGCGTTTCCTCTACCAAGGTGGAAGATGGCGGCCAAGAAGTGACCGGTATAGGCGAACTACCCCCGCCTCCTGCGGAATTGAATATCGTTACCTAAGCGGGTAGCACCGCATCAGGCAAGGAAGAGGTGGGAAGATATCTTCCTTTAGCCTCTTCCTTTTCCTTGTTTTCTGCAGTAGTAGGCTCAGCAACCAGCGCCGATCAGGTAGCGAAAGACTAACAGGTAGCCCGAACGGCAACTGCGTAGATGAAAAGCGAGCCCACCGAAAATGATTTTAAACAGGTAGCACAAAAGCGGGAATGGCTGAAGCAAAACAACTGGTGACTGATCTTTTCAAAAGCTATGGCATTACCATTCCAGCGCACCGGATGCAGTTGTTCGACCGCTTTTTACTGGAAGAACAGAACCTTGCCATTCTCCACCAACTCAGAAAAAACCAGGAACAGCTCATGGCGAATTGGAAAATCGAAGACAGAATAGCTGAGATCGTGCAACAGCCCATTCGGATTCCCAACGCTACCGTGGGTAAGCCCTATACGGCTCCCTTTGACTTCGAGCAATACGGTTGGAACGACCTTATCGCCTTCCGAATAGAAGGTCTGGAAGCCCTCGGGTTGACCTACAGCGCCGAAAACAACCAGCTTACCGGGATTCCCACCCAAAGCGGCGACCTGAAGTTTTCGGTTTACTTCAAAGTGGAAGGACAACCGGAGGAAGCGCCATTTCACCAAAAAGACATTCCGCTCATCATCAACCCAGACCCCAAAGGCCTCTGGAAAAACCTGGAAAGCGACAAGAACGATCCTTACTGGAAGGAAGACGAAGTCACCTTGTTCTCGCCACTAGGCGACCGGCACCTGCTGGTTTCTTCTAAACGCGGCCGCTCCCACGCCAATGTGGGCTCGTTCCGGGAAGATGATTTTGCCTATAAGGAGCTGCCCAATGGCTGGAATGTCGTGGTGGTGTCGGATGGGGCCGGGAGTGCGAAACTATCCAGAAAAGGATCGGCGCTGGCCTGTGCCGGCGTGGTCAACTATTTTCTGGACCCCGCCTCGGTAGAAAGCATGATTGAGTTTGACCACTTACTTCAACAGCACGCCAGTCAAACCGGCGATGACACTCAGAAAAACTTGAACCGTTTCGTCTATAATAACCTAGGCAAAGCGGCTTTTCAGGTGCACAAACAACTGGAAAGCTTCGCCAAGGCGCAGGAGGTCACGCTGAAAGATTTGAGCAGTACGCTCATCTTCACTTTGTTCAAGAAGTACGACGTGGGGTACGCCTTGCTGTCCTTTGGCGTCGGCGATTGCCCTATTGCCGTGCTCAGCAAAGACGTAACCGAAGTGACGCTCATGAACTGGATTGACGTGGGCGAATTCGGGGGCGGTACCCGATTTATCACCATGCCCGAGATTTTCCAGAATGAAAAGTTCGCTACCCGTTTCGGGTTTAAGCTGCTAGCCGACTTCTCGTACCTGATCATGATGTCCGATGGCATCTATGACCCTAAGTTCGTGGTGGAGGCGAACCTGCCTAACATTGCCAAGTGGCAGGAGTTTCTGGCGGATTTACAGGGACAGAACGAGGATAAGGCCCCGGTGGAACTGAGCACCACCAACCCCGAGATTGAAGCGCAACTCTCCCGCTGGATGGATTTCTGGAGTTCCGGCAACCATGACGACCGAACGCTGGCCATCGTTTTCTAGCTCTTGCCTACCAAGTAACTGGCAAACGAATCTGAACCAGGGTACTTACAATTTATAGAATTGAACCTGTGAGCCAAAGCAGTAGCCCCACCTTTTCCAGTAACCTCGGCCAACCCGCGAAGTCGGTGCCGTCCATCATCACGCCCGGTAAAATGTACCCGTACGTGGATAATGGCGAGCCTATGCGCGGTGGCATGAAAGACGTTTATTTCGGGCCAGATAAATCCTACGTAATTGCTTTCTACCGCGACAAGCAGGATTACAATTCCCGGGAACGGCTCAAGAAACTGGTAACGCAGTATTACGATAGCTTCTTCAATCGGGAAGGCGGCGAATACTACAAAGAGCTGTACTGCTGGCCGACCGACATGGTGGAAACCGCCGACGGAAAAGTGGGGTTGGTGGTGCCGACCTACAACAAGAACTTCTTTTTCAAGCAAGGCTACGCCACTAGCGAAGGCATCAAAGGCAAAGAGAAACAAGGCTTATGGTTTGCTTCGGCCAAGTTCCGGAATCCTCAGTTCGCCTTGCGACTGGATGACAGCGAGTTAGGCAACTGGCTCAGCTATTTCCAGATCTGCGTGAAAATTGCCCGGGGGGTGAAACGTTTGCACGCGGCCGGGCTGGCTCATTCCGACTTATCCTATAAAAACGTCTTAATTGATCCGGTTAGTAAATCAGCCACCATCATTGACATTGATGGGCTGGTCGTACCCGGTTTGTACCCCCCCGATGTCATCGGCACCGCCGATTTTATTGCCCCGGAGGTTTTGGCTACCAAACACCTGGAGTTGCGCGACCCTACTCGCAAGCACGCCAACCGCACCACCGACCTGCACGCCCTGCCGGTCATGATTTACCTGTACCTGCTCTACCGGCACCCGCTGAAAGGAGGCAAGGTCAACTCCCTGGATACGGAACAAGACGATTTGCTGTCAATGGGGGAGAAGGCCTTGTTCATTGAGCACCCGACTGACCACTCCAACCGGCCTAAAATGGATCAGGTGTCGAAGTGGACGCTGCCGTGGGCGGATGTAACGAAGTTACCCTACACCATTACCGGCCCCTACCTGAAGGCGTTATTCGATCAGGCCTTTGTAACCGGCCTGCACGACCCCAACCAGCGACCTAACGCCGACCAGTGGGAGCAGGCCCTGCTCAAAACCACGGATCTGATGCAGCCCTGCAGCAACCCGAAATGCCAGCAGAAGTGGTTTGTGTTTGATAATACCACCTCGCCCAAGTGTCCGTTTTGCGGCACGCCGGTGAAAGGAACGCTGCCCGTGCTGGACCTGTACTTTGAGTTCAAGCCCACCGTCTGGCGCCCCGAGAACCACCGCCTTATGGTCTACCACAACCAGTACCTGTTCCAGTGGCACGTGAACCGCCACGTGGTAAGAAATGAAAAGCTGACGGACGAGCAAAAGACCCCGGTGGGGTATTTCACCTTCCACCATAATAAGTGGGTATTGGTCAACCAGAAACTCACTTCGTTGAAAGACCTTACCGAAGACAAAGAGATACCCGTGAATACCATGGTTGACCTCACCGACGGCAAAAAACTCTTGCTGTCCAAGGAAGAAGGCGGCCGGGTAGTGGTGATTACGATGGCCAATAAGTAGCGCCGCTACGGTCGCCAGCAACAAGAAAGAACCGAGAAGTTGAGAGGGAAAATAACCTTACAACGCACTAACAATTACCAAGATGAAAATCAAGCCACTAGGGATTATTGTCGTTCTGTTGATCATTGGGGTGCTGGGCTATTTCGCCCTCAAGCCTCGTTTGACCGGGGGCAATGCCGACACCGCTACGTCCTCTACCACCTCGCCTAGCATACCCGGTAGCAACCAGACGTCGGATAATGCTACGGAGGTACCGGCTGCTACAACCCCCTCCACTACTACCCCTGCGACCGGCACTACCGAGGAAAACCGGGAGTTCAGCTACACGCCCGAAAAGCCACAGAATGGCACGCTACGGGGGGTAGTGGAAGTAGGAGCCACGGGCTTCAACTCTTTCGTCATCAACATGGACCGCCAGAAACGCTGGGAGATTGTCTCCAAAGATTTCGGCGAATCATTGGCCTACGAAGGCCTAGCTACTACCGAAGATATCAGAGCCGGTCTCAAAAAATACCTGGCGGCCATGTTCGACAAAGGCGTGGCGAACAGAAATATGCACTTCGTGATTTCCTCGGGCGCTCAGAAAGCCCCTAAAACCGCCATCATCAGCAACGAACTGAAAAAGATGGGGTACGTGGTGAACAATGTAACCGCCGAGCAGGAAGGCAAATTCGGCTTCAGTGCCACCGTTCCCCCCGCCTTCGCCGATAATTCTTTCCTAGTAGACATCGGATCCGGTAATACCAAGATCTCCTGGCAGGAGAATGGCCGCCTGCAGTCTATTGAGTTGCCCGGCGCCAAGTACTACGAAAAAGGAACCGCCGATGAGCAGGTCTACAACCAGGTGAAAACGTTGGCCGCTAAAGTGCCGCAGAACAAGCGGAATGTAGGCTTCATCCTGGGTGGGGTGCCCTTCACCCTAGCCAAGCAACACCGTCAAGGAGAAGAACGATATACCGTGTTAAAGGCGCCCGGGGCGTACCAGGCCGCAGACAAGAAAATGGCCTCGGGCTTGACTATCTACAAAGGCTTGGCCGAGGCGACTAGCACGGACACCTTTGTTTTTGACTGGGATGCCAACTTTACCATCGGGTTCCTGCTGAGCCTCAACCAATAAGCCCTCTTGCCATGAGTTTCTTAAAGCAGTTGTTGACTCCGTTTGTGGAGTTTGAAGACGATTCCAAGCAAGGACTGGCCAAACCGAATCCACCGGTTACAACGCCGGCTGCGGCGCCGGCTACGCCTTCTTTCCTACCCCCGCCACTACCTGCTGCCCCAGAGAATGCCCAGCATCCGTTGATCAATGGTCCCGCCGCGCCCGTCACTATTCCCGACCATGTTCCCACCTATTCGGCCGGCGGCACCATCACGGAACCTTTGCCCGAACACCAGCAGTACTTTGAGCGGTTGATTGATGACGCGAATGCCCGCAACCCCTTGTTTCAGGGAACTGATTTCAAAGAGTTCGTGGACAGCAAAATCGACATAGACGACATTCAGGACGAAGCCCTCAAGTACCAGACCGCTTACAACGCGTTAAAAAGCACCGGCCTTACCAAAGAAAAGCTTGTCTCCACCGGCCAGGAATATTTAAACCTGATTGGGCGGGATTTAAATGCCTTTCAAAGCGCCCACGCGCAGCAGTATCAGAAGGAGGTGCGGCCCAAGGAGGAACTACTCCAGACGAAAGCGCAGGAACTGCAAACCCTTACCCAGCGCTTAACCACCCTAAAAGCTGAAATCAACCAGATATCCCAGGAAATCACCCTCACTAAAGATAAAATGAACACCACTAAAAACTCCTTTCTATTGGCGGGCGAAAACAAGCAAAAGGAAATTCAAACGGAACTACAGAAAATAACGCAGCATTTTTAAATGTATAGTTACTAACTAAATAATAAAGACAAACTAGCAAAACTGTACACTAACAAAGGCTAGGATGAAGGACGAGTTAAACCTAAATTTTTCAGCCCTGGCCCGGCGCGAACATATTTTAGGTTTCTGAGCACCGATTGGACTTAGGTTATTTTCTTACAATAAACCAGCTATAATTAAAGCTGTGATAGGTTGAAGGTAAAATTCAAGCCCCTTTGCTTAAGAGTATACGAATGTAAGTATTGACAGAACGTTTAGGGTTTTTTAAAAGAATATAATTAGCAATATTATTTAACCTGTTTAGTGCAATCCAAGAATTATAATTCTTTTCTATCATCAATCTTATGCTAGTTTGTCTAGTCAATCACCAAGACGCAAAACCTGTATTGAAGTGATGCCTATTGCTAAATCAACTGCTATAGACACATGCCGGTAAGCGCGCAGCCATTTACGCGCTAGAAACGATCATTTGCAGCACGTAAACTGGCTGTAACATTACTTAAACGTTCATGGCTATTGCAGAACTCTATCTGTACTCCAGAGAAACGGTACTTGATCCCTCGTTTACGAAGAATGAGGTTGTTGAATGAACTTTTTAGCCTGTTTCAGACTCTGGTTCTACCAAGCAAATTCACTATTAGAAGTTTTGCAACAGCTACGAGGCTAAGACAAAACCCGCGGACGTAACGCGTACAAGCGAAAGGGCATAAGTGGTCGCTACATAAGAGCGTGTGCGCTTGCATAGACGCGCGGCGCAATAGCCCGCGGGTTGTACGTAGTCCCGCTTCTATATTCCTATAAATCCATCGCTGGCTAACTCTGTAATTTATACTATACACTATTATGGTTAATCCATCTTATTACCTCACCCTAGCACTTACTCTACCCGCCTACGGCTAAAGCCAGCCCTGCTCCATCGCATATCTGATCAAGGCCGGAGTATTTTTGGCCTCAGTTTTTTCTAGCAAGTTCTGTCGGTGGGTCTCAACCGTGCGCTTGCTAGTAAAAAGCTTATCCGCAATTTCCTGATTAGTCAGCCCACTGGCTACTAGTTTGAGAATCTCCCGCTCGCGGGACGACAGGCGGAAGGGGTCCTTTGCCGAGTTGACCGCACCTTCCTCCTCGGTCGCCAATATTTTTTCAAGTAGCGTCAGACCGATATCCGAACATAAAAAGCGCTTGCCTGCTGCTACCGCTTGAATAGCCGTCGTAATTTCGGCTTTATCCGCATTTTTGAGTACATACCCGTGCGCTCCGGCTGCGAACAGTTCACCAACAGTGCGCTCGTGCGTCATCATCGACAGGATCAAGATGCGTAGGTTTGGGTGGTGTTCGTGCAGCTCGTGCGTGGTTGCCAGTCCATCCAACACAGGCATATTCAAATCCATCAGCACGACATCCGTGGGCACGTTTGGCAACTGCACCAGCAACTCCTGGCCATTAGCGGCTTCCCCTACTATTTTCAGTAGAGGCTGCGCCGATAGTACTGCCCGCAGGCCGTCGCGCACAATGGCATGATCATCAACAAGAAAAATGCGAATCATGGAAATAAAGCTACAAAAACGGTATTCATAGACAGCAATGAATACCGTGCTTAGAAGAAAAATCTACTGTAATAATGCCATTCAGGGATGGCTGTATGAGGCGACAATGGGCTAAGAAGCGTAGCAGTACACCCCGTTCGACCTGACTGGTTGTTAAGGGCTTGTCTTGCCTCGTCTGACTAGAGCTATATCGATCGTCTAGGCCTAAAGTAAATGGATTATCGTTTGCCAGCCAATGCAAAAGCGACACGCTATTTCATACTGGTAATAGGAATGTGGATGGTGACCTGGGTTCCCATCCCAGTATCAGGAGTATGCAGGGAAAAGGTGCCGTTCAGCAGCTTTACCCGGTCCTGAATCGTACGCAGCCCAATGCCCGTCATCTTACTGGGTTCTAGGCTTATTCCTTTGCCATTGTCGCGTACTTTCAACGTTATCTCACTATCCTCCTGCTCCAACAGAATATCGGCGCTCGTCGCCTCCGCATGCTTGGTCACGTTCGTCAGTAATTCTTGACAGATGCGGTAAACGGCAACCTCTACATACGACTCTAATCGGTTCTGCAACCCGATAACTTCGCAATTTACTCGAATGCGCGTGTGACTGTATTTCTGGCATAAATCCCGAATAGATTGGGCTAAGCCAAAGTTGTTCAGCATACTAGGCACCAATTCGTGCGATACCCGCCGGGTTTCCTGAATCGCTTCGTCTAGCAACTGGTTGGCACCTCTGAATACTTCTTCTGGAACCAGCGGCGCTACTTGGTCGAAGTTGAGCTTGGTGGCAAACAAGAGTTGCCCGACCCCGTTGTGTAACGCCTCGGCGATGCGCTGACGCTCTTGCTCCTGAGCATCCAGAATACCGAGCAACAAAGCTTTCTGCTGATTCAACCGCATTTGCAAGTTTTCTTCTTCCAGACGCTTCACCTCGGAAACATCTAAATCCAAGCCCAGTATCTTCCGAGGTTCTCCTTGTTCGTTGCGCAGCACGACCGACTTAATCCGGAAGGTATGTTCCTGCTTGTCTACCCGCAGGCGTAGCGTTTCATCAAGAGGTTCATACACTTCACGGACTTTGTTTACTAATTTCTGCGCAAGGGCCTTATCTTTTTCTATAGCGTAATTCAGGTAGATTTCCGGGCTTACCGGGCTGCTCACTGGCAAACCGAATAGGCGGTACATGCCGGTGGTCCAGGTCAGTTCACCACTCGCGATGTCGTACTCCCAGCTGCCTATCTGCGCTACTTCTTCCGCCTGCTGCAGTTTGGCCAAGTTTTGTTGCAAGGTTTCTGTACTCTGGTTTAGTTGGGCCGTTCTTTCTTGCACTTGGTTTTCCAAGCCGATGGAGAAGGCTTGCAGAGCCTGGAGCGCCCGGTGCCGCTCCACAAAGTCGGCGGCCGTCCACGCTAGTAAATCCAACAGCTTCAACTGGTGCTCAGTGGGACGGTGCGGCTGGCGGAATTGGTTGCTTAACACCCCTATCACGCCACTACTGCGGGTGAGTAAGGGGGTAGATTGGATGGCTCGAATCCCTTCCGACAAGGCAACTTCTTGATCCGGGGTGCCCCGTAAGGATGGGTAGGTTTCGACATCTTCAATCAGGAGCCGAGTACGACCGCCCCACACCGCATCATCGACTTGTTGGGAATCTTCGTGCTGGAAGCGCTGTAGAAAGGGGCTACTTTCCGCGTAGCCTTGGGAGGCGTACAGCTCCAGCCGTTTCCCATCCTCACTGACCAGTTGCACGCAACCTTGGTCCGTCTGGGTAAAGTCGCAGGCCAGGGCCACCAGTTCTTGCAAGGCTACTTGCAGGTTGGTTTCGGTGGCGAGTTTCGCGTGCAATTCGTGCAGCCGTTGCATGCCCGCCAGATCGGTCGCCACTGTTTCTTCGGCTTGTTTGCGGGCACTTACGTCAATAGCATACTCGGCGATGGTGCCATCGCCCAGATCGGCGGCCACAAACATCAGCCAGAGCCGGGAGCCGTCTTTGCGGAAGTATTCTTTCTCGTACGGGCCGCCTCGGCCCGTTTGCCGCAACTGAGCCATGACTTGCAAGCTAGCTTCTAGGTGTTCTGGTGGGGTGAAGTCGCGCCAGGTGAATGGGCGGGCTTCGAACTCCAGACGCGTATAGCCAACCATCACCAGAAAGGCGTCGTTGACTTGGAGCATCCTATCCGTGTAGTCGAAGGTGAGCACCCCCACACTGGGCACGTTAACCATGCGTTGCAAGCGTTGTTCGCTGGCTCGTAACGTTTCTTCGGCTTGCTTGCGTTCGGTGATGTCAAACAGGGTAATCACCACCCCATTAATCCGATCCTCGGCCGTGCGGTAAGGCAACACCCGCATCATAAACGCCCGGTGATCTGTGGTGTTTACCTCCCGTTCAAGCAGCGTGAGTTTTTCCAGCACCGTTTCGGCATCGGTTAATAACTGGTCATAGTCCAGCCGGTGGGTAATATCCGAAATAGGGCGGCCATAGTCGGACGGAATTAGATTGAAGAGTTGCCGGGCCGCCGGGGTATATAACCGGATGCAAAAAGTGCGGTCGAGGAAAATGGTCGCTACCCCGGTAGAATTGATCAGGTTTTGGAAGTTACTGCTGGTAACGCTTACTTCCTCAATTTTTACCTTTAGCTCTTGGTTGACCGTGCGCAACTCTTCGTTCATCGATTGCAGTTCCTCCTTACTGGTCTCCAGTTCTTCGGCAGCCGAACGCAATTCTTCGTTCATGGCCTGCAACTCCTCATTGGAGGCTTTTAGCTCTTCCGCCTGGTATTCGTACTGCTCCGCCGAGTACCGTAACTGGGCTTTCATCTGGAGAAGCTCCTCTTCCAATTGATGGGCAATGGGCTCAGCAGACCTTAACACAACCGTTTCCTCCTGCGGCTCTTGCGCTGACTCATTCAACTCAAAAATGACTAGGATGAATCCCTTCGCCGTGTCGCCTTCTTTGGTGACCGGTTTCACTTGGATGTTCAAGGACCGAGATTCTCCATTCCTAGTCCAGGGTATATTCCGGGCTTCGATGGCGGTTTGCCGCTGCACGGCTTGGTGAAGCGCGGATCGTAACTCCAGTCTTAGCTCGGAGCGGATGAGTTTCAGCAGGTTCTTGGTGGGTTCACCACCGGAAAATTCAAGAAAGCTTCCCGCTTTTTCGGACATGTGCAGGATATCATAGTTCTCATTCACCACCAAGGAAGGCGGCGCATAGTGTTCCAACAGGTTCCAATGCAGTTCCCCGAAGGAAAGGCGGTTGGGTGGCCGGCTTTCTGCCGTGTGAAACGTAAGCGGAGCCGGTTGCTTGCGTTGTAGGGTAGGGACTAATTTAGGCACCGAGTACTGGTGACTCGCGGCTTGGCGGGCCCGGTAGATACGATTTTCCCGGCTGATGGTGGCATATAGATCGCTGGCGCCATCCACCGATTCCGCCGAACCCAGAAACAAGTAGCCACCCGGCTTCAACGCAAAGTGAAACGTTTCCATGACCCGTTCCTGCGCCGTGGAATTGAGGTAGATCAACACGTTGCGACAGCTCACCAGGTCCAGGCGCGAAAAAGGCGGGTCTTTTAAAAAGTTGTGCGGAGCAAACAGGATCATCTCTCGGAGCTCGCGTTGGACGCGGTAGCTGTCTCCTTCTTTGGTAAAGAAACGCAGCAGCCGTTCCGGCGAAACATCGGCAGCATCGTTGAGGGTGTACAACCCTTCCCGGGCGGCGGTAAGAGCGGTTTCGTCGAGGTCGGTGGCAAAGATTTGTACTTTGGGAGCGTCCAGTACCCCAAGGGTTCTTTCGGCCATTAGCATGGCCAAGGAATACGCTTCTTCCCCAGTGGCGCACCCGGCGACCCATATTCTCACTTCGCTATCCGCTTTCTTCGTCTGCAGGATAGCTGGTAAAATATCGTGTTCCAGTACTTGAAACGGCTTTTTATCCCGGAAGAAATTAGTAACCGAGATCAACAGATCTTTCAGCAACGCTTGACTCTCCTCTAAATGTTGCTGCAAAAAGGCGGCGTAGCTCGGCAGGTCGGGCAGGCTGCGTACGTTTATGCGGCGTTCGATCCGGCGCAGCAGGGTCGCCCGCTTATAATTGGAGAAGTCGTGCCCGGTGCGCAGGCGCAAGTGGGCAAATATTTCACGTAGGGCCTGCTGTTGCTGCTCGGGCTGGTTTTTCGCCTCCACGGCAATTTCTACGGAGCCCAGACTATCGCGGTAGGCGAGTATTCGCCCGGGGATCTCCGCTACAGGTAGTACTTCATCGACTAAGTCCGTGGCTATCGCGTTGCGGGGCATTTCATTGAATTCCGCTTCGCGTGGGGTTTGCACATACGCATTCCCGCCCCGTTCCTTGACCCGTTTTAATCCCATAGAACCATTTGCACCCGTTCCGGATAAGACCACACAAACAGCTCGCGGACCATGCAAATCGGCTAGGTTGCGGAAAAAGATATCCACGGGCGCCCGCCTTTCCTCCAGGTACCGATTAAGGGAAGGCACAATGAAGTTCTCTTCCATCAGCAGATGCTGATTAGGGGGCACGACGTAGATATGATCCGGCTCAATTTTAACTCTTTCTGTCACCTGCGTAACCGGAATGGGGGTAATAGCCTGCAGTACCTGTGCCAGTTGGCTATCGTGGTCCGGGGAAAGATGCAGAATGACGATATAAGCCAGATGAGAATCCTGGGGCACATGCTGAAAGAATTCTTTCAGCGCTTGAATACCACCTGCCGAGGCTCCTAGACCCACAATGAGAAAGCCATGCGGCTTTTCGGTGAGAAAAGCAGAAAACTTATTTAATGACATTATACTTTCTTAGGCGGTGGGCTAGTGCAGCAGGCAACTTTATCGTGGTCTATAGTAAGGAATTAATTCCTTACGTAGGTGGTCGTTATACCAATCAAGAAACACGTAAAAATGTGAGGCATAGTGAGCCGGCATAGCCTACCACTGTAGCTTGTGCAGTTCGCTGTGCACAAGTAGAGAAGCTTCCAGTGGCAATGGATAGCACAACAGGCCACTTCGACGGCCGCTAACGTTCAAACGACGATCGCGCTCATGTATTTAGCTAAGTAGTACCCGCACCTGCGGACCGGAATGCTAAGTGTCACGCGCCACCCTCTTCTTCAGCTTGTTTTCGGATGCTGGTCGTGGTCAAGTGCTCATGATTAAAAACAGCTTGACGTACCATTTCTGCTCGGCCTTCTGCTTCTTTCGCCTTTTGGAAAAACATAGCGGCCAGCTTGGGTTGGTTTTTTTCGGCGTAGTGGTCGCCCAGGTTGTTGAGCAACATCATACTTTCTTCCACTCCTCGGATGGCACTCCATAACGTGTCTTCCACGTTGGCGGTAATGGTAGTGAGCAGGGTGTCCGCCGAGTATGCATGCCCGGTATGGCACCGGTAGCGGATGATCTCGCCATCGGTAATGGCCGACAAGACGCCATGACATTCCGGACAAGCATAGGGCGTTAGCTCGCCCAAAGCGAATACCCCCTGCTCGAGAGCTGGGTCCTGCGCCGCAATGCGCATTTCAGTGGCTGTCTTTTTCTGCTCTTCCATCGCAACGTCTCGCGCTGAGGTAACGGTGGTAACCGTTTCGGCCGTCAATCTAACCAGTAGGGGTGCCATTTCGGCAATGGGCACCCGGTAATCTACCGCCACTGCAGCGAGGGCGCTTTCAGGCATCGAGGGTACTTCGGCGTCGGCCGGCTCCTGCACGATGGCTATGCCTCCTCGGCTTTTGATGGTCCACAAGCCGGCTGTGCCATCATCTAAGGCGCCGGATAAGACAATGCCAATGACCCGGGGACCATAGCTATAGGCAGCGGAACGAAACAAAGGATCAACAGCGGGCCGAAAACGATTTTCTTTCGGTCCTCGGGTAACGCGTATGCTGCCGTTATCCACCAGCAAGTGCTTGTCAGGTGGAGCTACGTAAATATGGTTATTAATAATCGGTTCGTTATCAAGCGCATTAGTGGCCCATATTCTTTTTTGTCGGTTGATCACCTGCGGTAAGATACCCATTACGTCCGGCGACATGTGCCAGACGATAAAAATAGCAGCGTTAAGATCGGCCGGTAGGGCAGCAACCAGTTGTTTAATAGCCTCAAAACCTCCTGCTGAAGCGCCAATAACAATGATATTTCTTGTTTCCACTATCAGGATGTTATAACAGGTCGATAAATTACATTTAGTAACGGAGTTCTGCCCATTTGCTAGACCGCGTGAAAGCCGGAAATCAGGCATGCCGAGATGTACGTTTCGCGGCTGCCATCACCTGACTAGGGGCAAGCTGTTATACGCTTGTCCCCTAGGTTCGATTTTTCCTGCGTCTCCACCAGCAATGGAAATCGAGTTTAGTTGATTGAACGCAGGCATGAGTATTCGCGAGAAGAGCCTGGTTTCAAGTGAATGAGAGTGGACTCTGTACCGGATATCCGCTTGGCTCTTCCTGAGAAAGAACCTGCTTAAAGCAGCTGAGTGTGTTACTAGCAGGTTGCATCCATCACTGGCTATGGACAAACAGACCTATATGTTCTGCACCTACCCTGAAGGGTAGGCACGACCCGGCAAGCGAGGTTCTCGCCGAGTTGGAGCACTGCTCAGGGTAGTTCCAGGAAGAAGGTAGTACCATGCTGCTCGCGACTTTCCAGCCAGATCTGTCCTCCATGCAGCTCCACAATCTGCTTGGCAATGAACAGCCCGAGGCCCGTAGTGGGTTCGCCCTGTAGGCCCGTGCGGCGGCTGGGGTTGAACTTGTCGAAGAGCTGCGCGTGCAACTGGCTGGGAATGCCGATGCCCGTGTCCTGCACCCGGATACGCGCCCGACCGTCGTGCCACTGCAAGCCGAGGGTAATCGTGCCGCCGGCGGGGGTAAACTTGAGCGCGTTGCTGAGCAGATTGTCCAGCACTCGGGCAAACTTCTCGGGCTGCAAGGCCGCGTACACGCTTTCCGCCGGCAGGTCGAGGGCCAAGGTGATGCCCTCGTCCTGCGCCACGAGGCGGTGCACGGGCAGGCGCTCGGTGAGATACGTGTTCAGCTCGGTGGGCACTTTGCGCAACCCGTGCTCGTCCAAATCTCCCACGAATAGGATGTCCTATAGCAGCCCGTTGGCATGGGCACACGCGCGCTGGATCAGCGTCAGATAATGCAGCATTTCCGCTGGGGGCGAGCCTTCTCCGTGCCGGCCGGCAACTTCGCGCTGAAGCAGGTCGCCCAGCAGCTGAATCTGGGCAATCGGCGCCTTCACATCGTGCGTGGCCAGGTGCAGGATCGTTTCTTGCGCGTCGTAGAGGCGTTGCAGCTTCGTCTCAAGCGCTTTCCGAACGGAGATATCTTCTAACACGGTATAGCCGAGCTCTCTGTTTTCGTCGGGAAACAGCACGGAGGTGACCTGACACCAGAAGGAAGAACCATCAGCGCGCACCAGGCACGTTTTCAACGTGAAATGGGGCATCTTGTGCTTCCACAACTGCTGTTGCAACTCGTGCCAATCGGCGCGAAAGTGCGGGTGGGCAAACTCCAGGATGCGGTGCCCGAGTAGCTCGTTGCCAGTGTCGGCCTGCATCGGTTGTTAGGGCTACATTAAAGCCCGACTGGCTCAAGGCTAGGATAGTATCACCGGCAAGGGGTATCAAGTCATAAATAGCAGGATCCATCGCTGCTAGCTGGTGCACTCGTTTGGTTTTTGTGCTCGAATCAGCTGATGAGGTAACCGCTTGTTCTTCCTTGTTGCGTATTTGATTACAGGCACTTAGTACGACAACTATTGTCAGGAGAAGCGTCCACCAACTGAACATAAACGGGAGTAAGGAAGAGCAAATAGGAAGACTGAGGGTGCGCAGTTATAATAGCTTGCGTTATATTACTTTGCCTTAGAAAGGTACTAATATGAGCGCTACTACAACAAAGCTTATATGTACAACTATTCCAAGGCTTGTCCGGGAAGGACTATTATATTTAGGGATTATTCCGTGACAACATAATGATTGATAGACGACACATATTGTGATAAAGTCCTATTATACTAGTTAAAAGTGTGGCACTACTATTTCTGTGAGTATATCATACGTTACTGAGTTGTGGCCACTAATAATTGGCAATGAACACTATACAATTTATCGGAGCTTACGGGTATAACCGCCCTCAAACGCTAACGCAGTGTGTGCAGCAGGTAGTCGCCTTTCTAGTGGAGTTAAATCAGCATAATGCGCAACTCTATGGCAACTGGTTTGAAAAGGCACACAGCAAGAAAGCCGCTTTGTTGAAGCCCGTGTCGCTAGACTATGCCTCTATCCTCAAGGCATTCACCCAAAGTACAAGTGAAACGAGCTTTCCAGAAACGCGGCTCTGGCAGCACTTGCGCCCGCTCAGTCTGCCAAAACAGGTGCGGCCCCTGCGTGTGAAATTGGAACACAAAGCCATCCAAGGCATTGGGCGTCAGCGCGTGCTCCATGGGGTATGACTCGTCAGGAAATGTTTCCACCAGCCAGTACCGGTCCACATAAGGGCGCAAAGCGGGCGATGGCACGAATTCCTGAAAAGTCATAGTCGGGGGCCCATACGCCTCAAAGTGATCGAGGTGACGGCGTGACTGTTCTTGTCCTTCCCCGCAAAATTCTTTTCATGGCTTTAAGTAGGTATAGCCCTTGGTTGTTGATAAACTTTCCAACCGCCGTAGCGGCTGCCGCTGCCAATACGTGAGGCTGCGCCACACCCATTCTAGCGGCCCGATCTGGTAGTAGCGCAGCCACAGGGAGCTTCCCAGCAGTTGCACCGCCCAGATGGCGCCCACCACGTAAAAAAGTTGGTGGTAGGCTAGGCGGCCGAAGTAACCTAGCCCGTACCCGAAGAAGATTAGTGTGCACAGCACCGTTTGCAGAATGTAGTTGGTGAGGGCCAGGCGCCCCACTGCAGCCAGCAAGCGCTGCACGCCGACTAGCACACCTGACCGCACGAGCAAAATCAATCCGCTGGCGTGACCCAGCAACAGCAGTAGCCGCTGCACGGGATAAGAATACAGGCTCACATTAACCGGGTGCGCTTCCATAAACGCCACCGAGAAGGGAAAGCCGTGGTGCCAGGTATAAAGTGCCGCCGGTAGCCCCAGACCGTAGCCCACCACCAAAAGCCCCCAATAGAAGTGGACTGACCACTCGCCCGTGAGGAAGCCCCACTTTAGCAGAGCCATCCCCAACAGCATCAAACTCAAGGCATCCCAGATGAACACCAGTACCAGCTGGGTTTGCCCCTGCACCATGTGCGGACGCAGCCAGGCGGCCACTGTCATGTAGCTCCCGCGCATGGTGCGCACATAGGCGGCCGTTTGTTGCGGACCGGGGGCCGACTCGCTTTCGGTTTCGAGCCAGGCCTGGCGGGCGGTGTGCTGGGCAGGCGTCAGGGGCCGGTGCTGCTGCTCAGCTTTGACAACGGCTAAGTACTCTAGCCGCTGGGTTCGTAAGTGCTCATAATACAGTGAAAAAGCGGTCATGTTCAGCCCGCTGCACAGCAGAGCGGCTACCAGCAGGTAGGCAGGCTTGAGCTTGCGAAACCAGAACAGCACTAGCCCGCAGATGCCATACAGGTACAGAATGTCGCCTTCCCAGAGCAGCACGTGGGCGTGTAGCAGGCCCAAGACAATCAGCCAGCCCATGCGCCGGTAGTAGAGACCTATGACTGGCCGGCCGGTGCGCGCTTTTTGCGTGACAAACAGCACCACGCCCGCCCCGAAAAGTAGCGAGAACAAGGCCCGCATTTTGCCCTCAAACAGCACGGCCACCACGTGCAGCACCTTATAATCAAGGCTGTCGGAGCTAGGTAGGGTGTGTAGGGGAGCCGAGATGTTGTCGGGTAGGGCGAACAGCGGAATGTTCATGAGCAGAATGCCTAGCAGTGCCACGCCACGCAGCACATCGAGCGTGGTGATGCGCTCGGGAGCCTGCACCGGGGCCGGCGCGGTAAGCGGTAGTTGGTCGGGAGCGTAGGTAGAAGTAGTCATGGAGAGCCTAGAAAGAAGTTAGACTAGAATGAAAATCACCGGCGCTTTTCAAGGGGCAGCCCGTGGATATCCGTTTATTTGTTAGCCGTTGCAACACGACTTTCGCGTTGGCATTATGCGGGTTCAGTTCGAGCGACTTCGCGTAGTATCGCCGGGCTAGCGCTGGCTGATTATCTTTCAAGTAAGCTTCCTCCCAGCTGTCATAAGCATTGGCCGATAAGGGGTACGAATCGACATTAAGGCCAAAAACAAGGATGGCATCCCGTATTCGATTAGCATCCAACAAGTCGTAGCCTATCTCATTCAAATCAGTTTCCGAGAACTTGTAGCGCGGGTCACCCTTCTTTTTAAGATCCGTAAATTTCCGGGCAGCTGTGGCTATCCCTTCCCGGTTGATAGTCTGGCGGAACCAGGTAGCGGCTGACAGCTTGCTGGCGATTAGATTGGCCGTTTTCAGCAACGCAGTCAAAGAGTCCTGTGGCAAAAACGTTCTGTCACCATTGCCAGCTGCGGCGTTGATGCCGGTTAGCCAACGGGTGCGCAGTACCTGCGGCGAAACTTGAGTAAGGGTGGCTAGCTTCTGCTGCTCAGCTGGATATGCTCCTATCACGTTCAGCAAAGTGGCAATGCCGTAACGAGCCACCAGAAACTTATTGAAGGAGCAGGAACACGTGTAGAAGGTAGGGGCGCAAAGAGCACGCTGGTTGCCTGATGGGGCTAGCTCTGGGAGTTCACTCAGCGAACCGATGTAGGACAGGATGTAGGCTGCTTTGTCGGAGCGCAACAGGCGCAAGCAGGCTTTATCGACCTGCTCGATCGTACCTGCCCGGAACAAATCAAACTTGGAGAGCTGGTTAGCCGCCGCTACCTGAAGCGCAATAAATTCGGCCGCGCCTTCACTCAGCCACAACGGGGACTCATCCTCACTGAGTAGCGGCTTGGGCTTCTGTTGTCTAACTGGCGCCAGCAGCTCGTGATTAGCTTCGTGCAGCCAAGGTGCCATGCCGCGCCGGATTCGCCAGTACGGAACAAACGTTACGGCTTCCCCGCTAGCGTGTGACACAAATAGTTCGGGAACGAAATAGAAGGTCACTGGCTGCCGCTGCTGCAATTTTTGCCACGGCAGGGGGGCCTTGATGTAGTCTTTGACCGCCTGTATTCCCAGCGCCAGCGTATCGGTAAGGCCCTGCATACGCACACTGCTGAGCGAGTCTTTCGGAAACCAGGCCGTCACTCCGCCGGCCGTACGCTGCACCCCGTGCCGGTGTAGGTAGCCCATCCGGGCCGTATCAGCATCCGAGGGGGCAATAGTGGGGTTGGATTGCAGCGCCCCTTGGACTTGCGCAACGGCTTTTACCCCGAACAGCAAGGCCAATACGAAAAGCAAGTAGCTGTTTTTCATGGTTTAGAGCTGAATACAGGTAACTTGAATAGCTTTTAGAAGAAGTGCGTGGCCAGGTTGCTCAGTCCGTTCCATGCGACGCGTAGGCAGGTGACCTAGGGCTAGGCTAATAGCTAGATGTGTGGTGGTTTGCACCGCGTTCAGGTTGAGCTGACCCGTTAGGCCCAGCGCGCGAAAGGCTACGACAAAGCCCTGCACTTGCAGCAGCACGCCCACGGTGGTCTGGTACTTATGCTCCCGGCTAGGTGTAAAAGAAGCTTCCCGCTTGGTAGGTGTGCACCCGCATTAGTCCCAGGCCCGCCGAAATCGTGACCACCGTGGCCTAGCCTGCGAAAACCTTTCCGCCTAAGACGTAATATGAACTCGCGCTGGCTTTCTCGCCGCTGCTGAAATCCAGCAAGCCACTGTTGCTGTCGTAGCTGTAGCCGGCTGACGCTAACCACTGCCGCCGGAGCTCCACATGTCTAGTTAGGGTACTACCCATTACATTGCCTAGGCTACTGGGACCTGCGCCTCCATCCAACCAAGAATAACGGTACTTCGCCGGCTTGCTAGATGTTTGCCCTCAGCACGCGCCACACACGCCGATGAGTAATGAGGTGCCACTGGCGCAAGCCCAGAATGGTAAGCAGGTTGTTCGCATCATCCCAAGAGTTCAATAGGAAGCGGGTGACCGAGTGTAGAACCTTGCGCAAACCAAGGCGGAGCCGCACCTGCGCCCGCAGTTAGCTTCGTTAGAGCGCTTTCTGTCGGGCAGGTTCCGCTGAAGCTGCAGCACTCTCGAGGGTAGCAAGCCGCCGGCTGAGCAGCTCCACTTGGGTTTGCAGAAGACCGAGGCTGAATTCTAAAGCTAGGTTTTCTTGGCTCAGCTGCTCTAGTTGCTGTTGCGGCGAGAGCGGAGCCGCCGCCGCTATTACTTCGCTCGTCTGGACGGAGGGACTATTGAGGCGCCGGTAGTCAAAAGCGGGTGCCATCGGGGTAGCCAGATCAAAGTCGAAGCAGCCAGTGGCACTAGTTGGAACTTGCGCGTGCATTGGCGAGACCGTAGCCAGCAGCAGCGCACCAGTCAGCAAAAGGGTTGATGAGTATTTCATAGTGTTTGTAAGTGGTTGATTGAATTGTTGCAAAGGAAGCTTACCCCGGGCCTGAAGGCATTCGAGGACGTTGCAAAGGCGTGTTAGCCTTTTGCAGAAGTCTCTGCTGGTGTTGCAAAGTCCTCTGCGTATGTTGCAATAGGAACTTTTACTGGTGGCAGCAGTCTATTTTCATTCCGTCGGACTCGTAACGCTGCTGGCTTTGCAGCGGGCGCAATCTTAAAATGTCGGCGCCCGCAGTGTTCCGTCTTCGTTACAGTGTTCCACCTTCTGCCAGTTTTTAATCCTATCTGTTCGGCGGGGGTAAACAGCACAAGTAATAGAAGGTTAAACTCATTATATTAGCTCATTAACAAGGTGTTATCATTGCTATTCAACGCACGGTAGGTGCCCGCTGACGAAAAGGAAGCCGGCTATCGAAGCCCGTAGGTGACGTATTCTTCCCGCTATGCTCATGAAAATACGACGCATTACTTGCTTGCTAGGCGGGCTGCTAAGCTGGGCGCTGACGAGCAGGAGTCAGGACTTGAACGTCGTCCCTCTCCAGGTGACGCAAGTCGAATCCGACACAATGCAGCGCCTAGGCCGAGGAAACAGCTGGCGCTACCAACCCGGCCAGCCACCGGGTTGGGCCAGTCTCACCACCGACGACCATACGTGGCCGCTGGAGAGTGCAGCTTTTTCCTTTGGGGAAGGCCCGCCGGGGTGGCGCGGTACGGGCTGCTTTCGCATCCGCTTCACACTGGATTCGGCGCTGGTGAACCGCCCATTAGGCTTGCGCATCCTACAAGATGGAGGTTCGGAGGTGTACTTGGATGGGCACTGGTTGGGCGGCTACGGAAAGGTGGGGGCGTCGGCGGCTACCACGCAGCATGAGCGGGTCCGCTTCCAGCCCCTCGTGTTTATGTGCACGACGGCGGGCCCTCATTTGCTGGCCATCCGTTACGCTAAATTCGATCCGTGGCCACCGCCCTACGGAGGCTTTTCACTACGAGTTGCAACCGCCGAGCGGCTCATTGCCGCAAGCGTAGCGCAGGTGCGGCTTGGCGATATCAATTTCATTGCTGTTACGGGTACGGCGGTGCTAGCGCTGCTACACTTTTTTCTTTATCTATTTTATCCACCGCGACGGGCTAATCTGTATTTCAGCCTTTACATGGCCTCGGCTTCGGCTACGGGCCTGCTGGTATACCTGCGGTGGGTGGCGACCGGTATGCAGGCGCATTGGCGGGCTGAACTCGGCTTTACAATCGGCTCGTTGTTGGGTGGCATGCTGCTGCTGACCTTTGTGTATTCGGTCTGTCGAATTACGCTCTCAAGACCCTGGCTGACCGGAGTAGGACTAGCTCAGGCCTGCTTACTAGCCGCATGGTTAATGCGGCCAGAGTGGAACCTGACGCCGGTAGCACTTGGCCTGAGCTTGGTGCTATGGCTGGATATGTTCCGGGTGATAGCCCAGGCGATGCGGCAGCACCAACCCGGTATCTGGCTGGTAGCACTCGGCACATTTGGCGCATTACTAGTGCCCTTTATTGCCAATGGCGTGTGGAGGAGTGGCCCGTTTGATGTGGCCCAACAGCTTATGCTACAATCGTGCTTGCTGTTGCTGCCCATTTGCATGTCGGTGTATCTGGCACGTGAGTTTGCCGCTACTCGCCGCGACCTGGAAGCGCAGTTGCGGCAGGTGGCCCAGCTCTCGGCCCAGACCCTAGCTCAACAAGCAGAGAAGCATCAACTCATCAGCGCCCAGAATGAACGCCTAGAAGCTACTGTGCAGGAGCGCACGGAAGAAATCAGCCAGCAAAACCACATCTTAGCGGCCCAGCGCGATGAGATATCAGTCCAAGCAGACCGCCTGCGGGTGCTCGACCAAGAGAAGACCCGCTTTTTCACCAACATCACCCACGAGTTTCGCACGCCGCTCACGCTCTTGCTAGGGCCAGCTGCCCAGATTGCCGCCGACACCCAGGAGCCTGCCACTCGCCAGCAGGCCACGCTGATGCAGGGCAACGCCCGGCGCCTATTGCATCTGGTCAACCAGCTGCTCGACTTGAGCCGCCTCGAAGCAGGCCAGCAGGCCTTGCATGCCACTCCTGGCGACTTGGTCGGCTTTGTGCGGGGCTTGGTGGGCTCGTTCGAGCCCCTAGCCCAGCAGCGCGGTATTGCCTATTTGTTTACGGCCGAGCCGGCCGAGTTGTGGGGGTGTTTCGACGCCGACAAGCTAGAAAAAGTGGTGGTGAACCTGCTCTCGAATGCCTTTAAGTTCACGCCTAGCGTCGGCGAAATTATGGTCCGGCTGCACGCGGCGCCTTCGGTTCCGGGTACGCCGACGTGGGTGGAACTGACCGTGCACGACACGGGCCGCGGCATTGCGGCAGCCCACCTGCCGCACGTTTTCGACCGGTTCTACCAGGCAGACGCTTCCACTACCCGCGAGCACGAAGGAACTGGCATTGGCTTAGCCCTGACCAAGGAACTAGTGGAACTACATAGCGGCACTATTACCCTTACCAGTGAGCTCGGCTGCGGCACCACCGCTGTTGTACGCTTCCCATTGCTACTCGCAGCAGAAACCGCAGCGGCTATACCCAACGAACCCGCCGGCGTTTATGCTGCGGCGGCCATTTCGCAGTTAAATGCCAGCGCGGCTTCCAGCGCGGCTTCGGCCGCGCTGGAAGCTCCCTTGGTTTTGTTGATTGAGGATAATAGTGATGTGCGAGCCTACGTCGGCACGATACTCGGCAAGGAATACCAACTACTCGCAGCCAAAGACGGCGAGGAAGGGGTGGCCCTCGCCCGTGAGCACCTGCCCGAGCTTGTGCTCACCGATGCCATGATGCCCCGTCTCGATGGCTACGGCGTGTGCCAGCAACTGAAGCACGACGAGCGCACCAGCCATATTCCTATCGTATTACTCACGGCTAAGGCTGACCTGCCTAGCAAGCTGCAGGGCTTGGCTACCGGCGCTGATGCCTACCTTACAAAACCTTTTGACCGTGACGAACTCCTCGCTCAAATACGCAATCTCCTTTACGGCCGTCGGTTGTTACAGGAGACGTACCGCCAGAGCCTAGCTAGTCCGCCTCAACCTGGCTCACCCACGATGGAGCAGGTGTTTTTGGCCCGGGTACGGCAAGCGGTAGAAAGCGCCCTAGACGACGAAAACTTAGACGTAGAGACCCTAGCCCGCGAGCTGGCCCTGAGCCGCACTCAGCTGCACCGCAAACTAAAAGCGCTCATTGGTCAGGCGCCCGGCGACTTCATCCGGTTGGTACGGCTCCAACGCGCTCATGAGCTGCTGGTAAGTGGAGCCGTCACCGTCGCCGAAGCAGCCTACCAAGTGGGCTACGGGAACCCGAATAATTTCTCCACCAGCTTCGCGCGTCATTTTGGCTACGCGCCGAGTGAGGCCCGGCAGCGTCACGTGGCAGTCAAGTGAGGTTGTGGCCGTTATTAGTTCTAACTATTACTATTGTAGCAGTCTAACCTGGCGCCTTCGCTTGCTACGTACCCTATGACTAATATTGGAATATGCAGGCACCGGAAAACTGCCACGGCACAGCTTCCAGCGGCAGGGAACCGCAGAAGATGAGCTTCGTGAACAACGCCGACGAAAGACAACTTAATATGACCGGCTCGTGGCCAAAGGCAAAAATGGCAAAGTCGCCCTAATTGCCGTCTGCAACAAACTACTCAAGCAAGCCTTTGCCATTGTCAAGTCAGGCCAGCCCTATCAAGCAAATTTTGTCTCAAAACTTGCCTTCAACCCTTGACTTTCAACACCGTTCATAAAATGTCCAAGGGTAGTACCTAATTAACTGGCCTTATGTTGAGTGCAACCTTCCAAATGATGTGAATCTTTGGAACCATCGCTTTGCGTTCGCTTACGATACGGCTCTACTGTCAATCACAGTAAGATGCACCTACCAAGCCTATCTCGCTAAAAGGAGGGCAGGCGTATAGACTTCTAATAGTCTGCTTCGTCCTTTTTGTATACAACTTGATTACCTTGGCATCACAACGATGACGTATGTTCTGCGCTCATCGTAATCCTATTAAGCATACCCGGTTTATAGAGAACTAGAGTGTAGTGTAGTATCACTTTTTATTTACTTCTCTTATGAAGCAGCTTTTTCTGTTCTCTGGCTTAGCGCTACTGCCTGTCTTGAGCCAGGCCCAAACGCATCTGCCTCTTCGCTTGGGTGCTACAGTTGGCGCAGCCTGGACCACACAGGTGAGCACTTATGCCGGCCAACCCGCGACAAAAGGGCGTACCGGCGTCGTGGCTGGTCTAGTAGCGCAAGCGCCCCTCTCTCCTTCGGGCAACATCTTCTTACAGCCCGAGCTACTCTTAGACCAAGCTGGCTTTCGACTCTCTCATGCGCGCACCAACTATAAGGCCTCGCTGCGCTGGAACTATGTCTCACTGCCACTACTGGTCGGCTTTACTACCCACGGCTTCTTCGCCACAGCCGGCCCGCAGCTCAGCTACCTGGTAGGCGTGCATGAACATTACGAATATGGGGGCTATACGAATGGCAATGGAACGTACATGCCAGCGGGCGAATCAACCGCTACCCGGCCCCTGGGGCGCAAGCGCTGGGATGCCTCCCTGGCTGGTGCGGTGGGCTACCGTCTTTCTAACGGAATCGGGGTAGAAGCGCGTTATACCGAGGCCCTGACGAGCCTAGAAGGGGCCTATCAAGGCAGAACAGGCCCGCGAAATGTGAGTGCTCAGCTTCGCCTCAGCTATCTATTCCTGTGAACTTGTTGGAGCATCTGACAGTGTACTGTAAGGCACTCGATCTATCGGCTGCCAGCGTGAGAAGGATGCCCCCACAGCTAGTCGGTTATGCTCTGTTCTTTGAGATGAACCTAGGCAGTTGGTGCGACGAACTGTGGAGATACTACCTCCGCTAGAATTGCTACTTACATATCTACGAGGGCGTATTTGAGGACTCTGCTTGCCTCTTTAAATCAGTTTCTTTGGCGTGCTACGACGCTTACTTCGGTCGAACGCTCGTGTTCTATCAAGGAGCCCATTTTCCAGTGTTACAATGTGTGTGGCCTGACGCCCAACAGCGCTTCCCTGGCCAAGCAGGTTACGCTTACTCCTCTACCAACCAGGAATTGCTCTACCCACACGAAAACAACCTCCTCAGCTGATGATCGAAGTGCATGGCTAGATCAGTCTTCGCTACAGAGACTACGACTCGGAAGAGCCGGTACAGCGTGACTTTCTCTCTGCGTTTCAGCAGCATTTACGGGGCAACTACGAATGGCTGCTGACCGAAGGGCAGGGGACGCTGCGCTCCTACAATGGCTTGGAGAGCTTTACACTGGCCGTGCAGCATAACCATAAAGGAGAGCCCTTCTATCCTTTGGATTTATTCACCTGGGTAGCCCAACACTCCACCGGTAGTTATGGCCTCTTGTATGTTTACGATGATAAAGATGAACACGAGCACAATGTGTTTCAAATATATGTGCCCAAGCGTGGCCAACTGCTGAAGCAGGCAGATCCTTTTCTGTCGCCTTACCCGGAAGAGGTAGAGCGGGACTATGATCCTGAGAATCCACCAATTGATTGATAGTGGTCTTTTTCTATGTCCGAGAAGTCCAATTATATTCAATAGCCAACTAACCGGTTGGTAAGCTGCGGGGAGGCATTTGCCCCAACCCTTGCGGTAGTTTTCTGCGCTCCCCTATTTTTTTTGCGGGTCCGCTGCTTCGTATTCTCTGCCAAGAGCAGATCGGCAATGCCTAGGGCAATGGTTTTCGGGTAGGCATTATCGGCATTAGACAACACGATAATAGCCGTGTTTGCGTCCACAAAGCGCAAGTAGCTGCTGGTAAAGCCCGGGATCGTGCCGTCGTGGTGCACCAGGCGCTGCCCGTGGTAGGTCGTCACATCCCAGCCGTAGCCATAGTATTCCAGCGGCTCTTGCCTCGTGGTAGACGTGCGCACCGTATCCGTCCACAGGCGCTCCCAGTTCGCCCCACTCAGCAGTTGTTGGTGTTGGATAAGTAGCTCCCACTGCAGTAGATCGTCCACGCTGGAGAGGAAGGCGCCACTGGGGCGCAACGCCAGATAATCTTGCGCATTGGCGAGCCCCTTGCCTTCCGTATACACGTACCCCGCTGCCCGCTGGGGCACCAGCGCCGTGTGACTCGTGGTGCGCGTCTGCCGGAGGCCATACGGGGTAAAGAGGTGCGCCTGCATGAAGTCGGCAAAGGACTCGTGGGTGCGCTGGCGAATGATGTCGGCCAGCAGGAAGTAGCCCAGGTTGCAGTAGCGCCACTGCGTGCCGGGGACAAAGCGCAGCGAACTCGTATAGGCAGCCTGGATCAGCACCGAGTCGGGCTGCTCTTTCATGTTGTCCAGCGCCGGCGAGTCGCGTGGCAAGCCCGAGGTATGGTTGAGCAAGTGACGCACCGTGATCTTATTCCAGCTCGCGGGTGCTCCCGGAAAAAACTGCGGCAGGGAGTCGGTGAGCTGCAGTTGGCCTTGTTGCACCAGTAGCAGAATGGCGGTGGCGACCATTTGTTTACTGACCGAGCCGATCTTGTAGACGGAGGCGGGAGAGGCGGGCACCGCCTGTTCGGCATTGGCCAGCCCATAGCCTTGGCGCAGCACCACCTGGCCGTGGGAGATGATGCCCACCGACAGCCCGGTGATGTGTTGCTGCTGCATCTGCTCGGTGATGACCCGTTCCAGGGTTTTGCGCGTGCGCGCTGCCAGCGCGGGCGTGGCGGTCGGGTGCGTGTAGGTGCAGGACGCCACGCCCATCAGGGTCAGGAAGAACAACCAGCGAACGGCTTTCATAGAGCAGCAGAAAAGCAGGAGGGGGGCCAGCGCGTTACGGGCAAAGGCCTATGCCACGGGTAGAAAATAGAAGTAGTGCAACGGCTTGGAAGTCGCCCCAGTACCGAGTAGATGCCACACGCGCCTGCATTCTACACGCGTTTGCCTCTTTTTTGCACCGTATGCGTGCCCGGGTGCACCAGCAAGAGCGCTCAGTAGAGTTACTCCCCAAACTAATTAGGTGAATCTGGCAATGCCTGAGAAGTAAATAATATGTTCACTAAGAAGCCATTATCTGTGCACTAGCGTTACGAAAGCCGTAGGCTGTTTGCCGGAGCGCTGTGTCCATGCATCGTCTAGCCCATTAGCATAGCAGTCTGTAAACCGCTTTTTGCGGGAGGGTGTCTTACCTGGCCTCCCGCAACCATTTTTTGGCAGCTTCGATCGTCTTATCCGGGGTATCCTGGGGCGAGTACTCCACCACCACATCCGGGGTGATGCCGTTCAGGTAGGGCTTCTGCGTGCGATCCATCCGATAGCCTACTGCTAGTAACAGGTACGCCCCATCCGAGAGATTGAAGGGCTGGTTGCTGGTGGTATAGCCGGCCGAAGGCTGGCCAAAGACCTTGGCGTTGGCACGTCCCTGCAAGGCGATGGCCACCAGCTCGCCGCTACTGGCCGTCAGCGAGTCGATCAGAATGGCTACCTTCTTCGGCGGTGGAGCCGCTTCCCCGGCGCTGGGTTGCTGTTGCTTCTCGCTCCAATGGTAGCGAGGTACTTTCTTCATCAACGTATGCCGGGGGTAGATATCGTACGCGTAGATGCCCTCGCCCAGCAGGGACTGGAGCCCCTGGAGCATGGGGTGCATATTGCCGCCCGTATTCTGGCGCAGGTCGACCACCCAGTCCGTTAGCGTGTGTTGGGTTTGCAGCGCCACCAGCTGGTTTTGAATGTTCTGGGCGAAGGTCTGCCCGGCTGACGCGTCCATCGACATAAAGCCTGGTACTTTGATATACCCGACGCCATCGCCCAAGTATCGGCTGTCGGCCGGTGGGCCCGCATAGCTTGACGAGGTCCAGTGGGTAGCTTCTTCCTGCGGGATGAGAAACGAATGGTTGTCCCCCGCGTGGTGGAGCGTGTGCAGGATATGGTCGAGGACGGGCTTACAGTCCGCGATGGTGGTCAGGCCCTGTGCTTGTTGCTGGACCTCTTTTCGCAACTGCGCCCAGTTGAGGGAATCCGCATACAGCGCGTTCTTCTTGATGATCTGTTGGAAGTCAGCTAGGTACTGTATCACTTCTTTCGAGGGCGGCACGTCGGGCTTTTTGCGTTGGGCAAATAGGCTGCTGGCCGCTAACAGGAGCGGTAACAGCAACAGGCTCCGCAAGGGCTTTAGGAAGAAAGACATAGAAGGCGGCTGTTAGAGGATAGGAGATGGTTGCAGACGACAGATGCCGCAAAGGGAAGCGCGGTTGCCCGAAACGCACGATTTTCTGCTGGCCCCGTTCTCGCGGCCGACTAACGCCCTCAAGTTGTCGGTGCGTACGATCGCTCCGGCGCATCATGGCCAGGTATTGCGTTGGTTCATCTCTACGTGTAGAGGGTACCAGGGTCACCGTTACTTATTCACGGTGCCGCCTGCAGGATACGCGCGATCAAGGCTGGTCCTGATCAGGATCTTCTGGTACCAACTGCTAGCAGGCCTTCCTCCCAAGCGACGGTACGGAACCGAGTGATATCTTACAAGAGAATCGAAGCATGTTCAACATTTACAAGGGTCTATTACCTTGTGCAAAGCACGGCACTTACTTGTCTATAGCTAGCGTATGCAGCCGTTCTGTTCTCCCCAAGTCTCTACCCACTGTGCCACACGTAAAATAAAGAGAGGAGTATAATAACTGAATAGTAATTCCTGTAAGTACAATACTTTCTGTACGTACAGTAATTAAGCGTACTTGTGTTAAGCTAGCTAAATTAGATACTTTGGAAGGCTGCGTTCAGGTGAAATGGAAATTACTTTTACTCAGATTATACGCAACGAGTGTCTGTATCTACTGCGAGCCTATTAAGGCAACTGATACTATTCTACCGAGGAGCCATTACAGGTCATTGTCGCCTCTGCTGCACAGTTCATCCTGTTACATATTCCACAGGTATAGAATTGTTATAAGTGATGAGAGCTTAGGTTCCTGCTAGACGAGAACACGCCCTATAACAAAACAAGCGTCATCTTCTATAGGCCGATGCTCACGCCGGGGGTAGCGCAATAATCCAGTGAAAGCATCAATACCCTGGATTCTGCTCCAGCGCGGCCTCGCGGTTGCGCTCGATTTCCGCGAAAGGAATGGGAAACAGGTTGTGCTTCACCTGAATGTCGCTGTAGTACGGGTTGAAGCGCTTCACGCGGTCGTACAACAGGCCCAGGCGCATGAGCGTCAGGCGCCGCTTCTCTTCCATGCCAAGCTCGCGCATCCGCTCGTCGAGAATGTAGTCGATGGTTACCTCGTTGGCGGTTACGGGCTTGGCGTTGACTCGGCTGCGAATGACATTGATATCGGTTGCGGCCGCGGCTTTATCGCCTTTGCCCAAGTTGGCTTCCGCACGAATGAGGTAGGTTTCCGCCAGCCGGAACAGGTACTGATCGGTGTAGGTCCCACCGGCAATGTCCTTGAGCTGGAACGTGGCCGCATTGAGGTACAGGTTGGCCGGGTGCGTAAAGGGCGTGGTTACCTTGGACTGGTAGGCGTAGAACGAGCGGCTCGGCACGGTGATGCCCGCTGGAGGCGCGTCGGCCGACACCGTTTGGCCGAACAGGCTGGGCACAGCCGGGTTGTTGTAGGTGTACACGCGCACAAAATTGTGGTTGGCATTGCGCAGGTCGGTGGTGAAGTCACTGGTCCAGATGGTGTTGCTGAAGTACCTTGTTGACACGGCCCAGCCGATGCCCCGCCCGCCTGTATAGTCTCCGGTCGGCCAACGGAACGGCAAAAGAGTGCCCAGGCGAAAATCGATCAGGTTGGGGCCATGATGTCGCTCATAGAAGGCACCTGAACGAGCCGTTGACTGTGCTGAACCACCCGGCACATCGGTTTCAAACTGTACCACCCAGAGGCCTTCCGTATTGCCCGAACTGCGGTTTTGATTCCGAACCTGAAACAGGTCCCAATACACGTCGCCGGGCGTCACGCTCGAGCGGGAGCCAAACCGGTTACGCATGAGCCGCACGTTAGGGTCGTTGATGACGGCAGTGGCCGTTGTAATGGCGTTGTTGTAGTCGCCGGTTGCTAGGTACACTTCAGCCAGCAAGTGCTGTGCCGCCGGCTTACTTATTTCCCCGTTCTGCACTTGCGCGATGCCTGGCAAATTAGCCGTAGCAAACGTCAGGTCGTCAATGACCTGGCTGAGTACCGCCGCCTTGGAGGCGCGCACGAAGTTGTATTTTGGCGCGGATAGTTCTTCCAGTACCAACGGCACGCCCCCGTACAGGTAGGCCAGCGTGCGATAGGAAAATGCCCGAAAGAACTTTGCCCGCGCTTCGATAAGAAGCTTTTCGTTGTCGCTCATCTGGGCGGCCGGCAGGCGGGCGAGGAGGGTATTGGTTTCCGAGATTATCTTGTACAAATCCCGCCAATGCGCCAATGGAATATCGCCCGACGGATCCAGTGTGGCGGCGTGATTGGTAAAGCGCCGGATGCTGGGTTGGCCATCGAATACTATGTCGGTTCCATACAGGTAGTCCATGGGATTATTTTCATTGGACGTATAAAACTCTGCGCGTACCAGCTTGTAGAGGTTGTTCACCCCCGCATTAAAGTCTTTATAGGTTACGTAGCCGTTTTCGGCGCTGAGAAAATCAGCGGGCTGCTCGTCCAGAAAATCTTTGTTGCAGGAAGCCAGAACCAGGAATGGCAGGAGTAGAGCTATTTTAGCTAGGTTTTTCATGGTATAGATAGATCAGAAAGCAACGGTGAGACCCAATGAGTAGCCCTTGAGCACAGGCCGACCGGAGTCGTCTATCCCCTGTTCGGTTTCCGGGTCCCAGCCTACCCAGTTGGTCCAGGTATAAAGGTTTTTGGCACTGACGAACACGCTCAAATTGTCGGCGTGCAGCTTGTTGATGGTGGCGCCGCTAAAGCGGTACGCCAGGGAAATATCCTGCAAGCGCACAAAGCTGCGATTCTGGTACACGCCCGGCGCCAGCGCCGGCGAGACGGCCGAGCGGGCATAGAGCGCGTTGGGATTGGAGGGAGACCAGAAATCAAGGGCATTCAGGTAGTTGAGCCGCTTCGAGGGCACGTCCAGCAGCCCCCCAATATTGTTGGCGGGGTTGTTGGCGGCGAGGTAGCTGCTGTTGCCGCCCAGCACTGCGTTCAGGAACACCCGAAACGTAAAGCCTTTGTACTCTAGCGTGTTGAGCAGACTGGTGCGATAATCGGGCTCCTTCTTTCCTAAGAACACTCGGTCACCGGCCCGGTCAATCTTGCCGTCCCCATTGGCATCCACGATGCGGAACGTACCCGGATAGTACCCCGCCGGAACATCATCCCCCACCTGGTAGAAGCCGTTGGATTTCAGGTCGTAGATAGTGCCGATGGAGCGGCCGATAAACAGGTTGCTACTCACCAAATCGTCTTCCTTGCCGTCGCCATTGGCATCGGCTCCCACCAGCCTAATGATTTTGTTGCGGTTGCCGGAAATGTTGAAGGTGGTGCTCCACTTGAAATTTTTGGCGGCAACATTTTGCGTGGTAAGGGTAAGCTCCAAGCCCGCGTTTTCAAGGTTGCCTACATTGGTGCGAATAGACGAAAAGCCCGAAATAGTTGGCAGCGCAACGTCGAAAAGCAGGTCGTTGGTGCGGTTGTTATAGTAGTCGAGGCTACCCGAAATCCGGTTCTTCAGCACGACAAAGTCCAACCCGGCATTCAGGCCCCGGGTCGACTCCCACTTCAAATTCGGATTCGCCAGCGTACTTACCTGCTGCCCGAACACAGTGGTACCTCCATCGCCGAACACGTAGGCGGCACTAGGCTCCAAGCGGGCCAGCGACGAGTACCGGCTGGTCAGGTTGCCATTGGTGCCATAACCCGCCCGGAGCTTGAGGAAATTGATAGGAGCGAATTGGAAAAAGGACTCTTCCGTAAGGATCCAGCCGAAAGCGGCCGACGGGAAAATTCCGTATTTCTCGTTGGCGGCAAAGCCGGAAAAGCCGTCGCGGCGTACAGTAGCCGTCAATAAATACCGCTCGTTGTACTTGTAGTTGAGGCGGGCCATCTGGGCGTTGAGCTGTTCCTCCCACGCATCGGAAGAAGTGAATTGGTTGGTGCCCTGTTCCAAGCTGTTATACCCCAGGGTGAGGTTGGAAAAACCCGTGGCGTTGGCGTACGTGCGAGAATATTGTCGCTCAATAGCGCTGTAGAGCAAGGTAGCTGTCAGGTCATGTTTGCCAATCGATTTATGGTAAGTCAGAATGTTGTCGAGCGTGTAATCGTAGTTCGTATCTAGGTCTTTATAGGCTTGGCCGGTTTGGCCTGCCGCCCACCGGCTGGCGTAATAGTGATTGTTGGTGCGGTAATTATTACCGAAGTTGAGCCGGTACGTTAGGCCCTCCAGGAAAGGCGCACTGAGTTCGGAGTAGAAGTTGCCGAACAGCGTCATGCGCTTGTCGGAATCACGCACGTCGGAACTCAGAAAAGGATTGGCCTGCCCCGTTCCGGTAGGAAAGGGAATTAGGTTACCGGCTTCGTCGTAGGGCTCGTGCATGGGTGACATGCGCACGATATCGGACAGGGTTGGCTCTTCGCCGCTGAAATCATTGAAGGAGCCAAACGTCTGCGCGCCAATCTTCCACCACTTGGTGGCTTGAGTTTCCAGGTTGATGCGCACACTCTTGCGGCTGAACTTGTCGTTGATGATGTAGCCGAGCTGTTTGGTGTAGCCCCCCGAAACGAGGTAGGTCGTTTTCTCGCTACCCCCCGAGATGCTCAGCTGGTGGTCCTGGATATACCCCCTTTGAGTGGCCGCGTCCCACCAGTTGAAGTCAGCGGTGCGGATGGTACCGTCCGCGTTCAGGTGGATTTGATCCACGAATTTGGTCAGGTCGAAATTGGGGTTTGGGGTAGTGTACTCAGGAGCTAGGTACGCCTGGGTGTAATTCAGGTCGCGGATGCGCTGTAGTAGCTCCTCGCGGTTTTGCGGGCGTAGGCTCACACTGGGCGTTTGCGTGGCATACGAGCCGGTGTAGGCAATACGTGTTTTACCGGCTTTACCCCGGCGGGTGGTAACAAGCAGTACCCCGTTAGCCGCCTGCGCGCCGTACACGGCCGTGGAACTGGCATCCTTCAGCACATCAATGGAGGCCACATCATCCGGATTGATAGAAGCCAGTGACCCATTGTAGATAATGCCGTCCAATACGATCAGCACACTGGCATTGCCATTGATGGTATTCGCCCCGCGTACCTGAATAGAGGGGTTGCCGCCGGCCGAGTTCACCTGGCCTACGTTTAGTCCGGGGACAGTGCCCTGCAAGGACTGCGCAATGTTGGTATTGGGGGCTTCGCGAAACGCTTCCAGGTCGGCGCTGGCCACCGAGCCGGTCAGGTCGGATTTGCGCTGCACTCCATAGCCCACTACCACTACTTCGTCGAGGGCCTTGGTGTCTGGCAACAGCGTGATGTTGACGGTGGCTCTATTGCTAAGCGGTACCTCCTGAGCTTGGTAGCCAATGAAGGAAATCAGCAACGTACCATTTCCGTCTGGTACGGTTAGCGAATAGCTACCATCGGCCCCCGTGGCAGTACCGTTAGTCGTTCCTTTCAGGAGCACGGTCACGCCCTGCAAGGCCTCGCCCTTTTCATCAGTTATCCGGCCCGTTACCGTTTGGTCTACCTTTGCTACAAGATCGGAGGAGTGGATATCCGCTTCACAGAGTACTCTCAGATTAGGTAGGGCTTCTCTGGGACCCACCCGAGCCACTGTAGCGTTTTTAGGCTCCGTTGACACGTATGGCTCGTATGCCAGCCCTTGGGCTTGGCTGTGTAGTTGCGCACCACTTAGCAGCGCAAACAGCATGCTGCCGGATCCTAGTCTGTATACTGGTTTGTTCATAGAGTAGGGAATGTGATAATGGAAGTAGTCGGGTCAGGCTGCACAGCGTGGGGCTCCGTTCGAAAGTGGCTTTCGAAATGATTGGAGGAGAACTGCCCGCGAGTGGAAGGTTGGTGCTCGTCCTTGTGATAAGTGAGTGCGCTAGGAGTGGCACATATGTAGAAGCGAAAAGTCTTACGCGAGCCGTGAATGGCGTTAGTGACTTTGACCTTTTAGGTCTCTTCTCGATATCCTACACTCTGCGGTCAACCGTTGCCTAGTAGCAGTTGGTGGGAACCTCTGCGCCCGTGCACCGCTCATTCGCCACCGTCTTCCAGATAGGGCCGGCATAGTGCACTCAAAAATGCCGGATACTACCGTCAAGAATAGGTTTCGGCCGTTTCCGTTATGGCGGTAACCAGTTCGTTTAGGAAGCAAGAAAATAGCCAAGCGGTAGCTAAGACAGCCTGCTAGCCCGCTGTGGTAGAAAGCCACAGCAGGTCCAACAGCGCGGTGAGCGGCTACAAGAAAGAAATCGAAGACCAGTGTCCCACCCTAGCAGTCTTGGCTCACCATCGGTATACAGACGGAGCCACGCATCATGTCACAACACCCATGCTGTAGAGCGGGGCGGTTGGAGATACTGAAAGAGCTGATGAAGGCGTTCACGGCGTTGTTGTCTTTATATGGTCAGGACTTGGCACCGTTCCGGAGTTTCCGGGGGTTGTCGGCGGTTCATCGAGCCTGTCTCTCCGCGCCTCTGTATAAAAACAATCCTTTGTAGGTGAAAGAATTGGTGCTGTAAATGTACTGGCGGATTTTTTTAAAATTCAAATTTTATTCTTTGATCCGGTTCCCCAACAGTGGTCTAAGCTAGCCCCACAGCAGAAGAATGTATCTCCCTTCGGTGATGACTGTCAAAAAGAGTGGGGCGTCGCTCGATAAACGGGACAATACGATGCCGCTTTTAAAGCCAAGGCTCTGCGCCTAGGATAGACTGACTATAGATTCTGTATACTTACAATAGTCTTTTAGAACTTGAACTTCGCTCATCGCTAACCAAGGTAACTTATAACCTACTGCAAACGCTCGTTTGCAGTAGGTTATAAACACAACGGTAAGACTAATTCCTTTTAACGAGGGACGTTCAAGCCGATTTATGTACTGTGAAAAGTCGTATTCAGTATGTAAAACGCCTTATTGGCTGATGGCGTCCCTAAACTGTTGCGGCTGGTCGAGATATATTGCCAAGCGCCGGCCGGTACGCTGCATCCCGTAAGGGCCTTGCACCGTGACGGGTTGGGCAAACGTGAGCAGTAGATTCGGGGGCGTAAAAAGCAACTTGGTCAGGTTGAGCAAGCCCTCCGCGGGTGCCGGGCTGTCGCGCAGGGACTCGATGGCGACGAGTTCTCCTAGGGGTACGGTGAGATGCCAGACAAAGCCGACGTTGAGCTGTAACGTGCCGGCCGTGAGCAGGCTAGGCCGCAAACGTACCGCTTGCCCGTGTGCTAGCAGCAGGAGCAAGGGGTACGTATCCAACAACAACAACCAGCCCGCTGCCTGCGCACTCCACCGACTGACGAGCAGATGGACAACGGCCGTTTCCACCGTCAAAGCCACTCCTACCATAACAGCAAACGCCGTGAAGCCCGAATCGCGATAGCTGCTAAAAGCGGTGGCTTCTCCCGTTCCTTCCGGCTGGGCCCACCAGCCCAGCAGCGCATAACGCAACATCTCTACCTCAGCAACTAACAATACCCCCGCTGGGCCCAAGGTCTGCTGCACGGCTCGTTGCGCACTGGGCCAGAAGGCTGGCTGTTGCCGGTAGGCGGCTTGGTAACTCTGTAGCAGCCGCCGGGCCTTGGTCACGAGCAGCAGCAAGGTGACGCCCTCCAGCAGCGCTGGTACGAAGCGCAAGGCGTGTAAAGGGGCCTGTTGGGCAACCGGCAGCAGCCAGTAAGTAAGGGCGAAGCAGGCGCTCACTACCCCGACCAGACTGCTCAGGGGCAACTGATAGCGGCGCACGACCAGCCAATAAAACAAGCCCGGGATACCCACCAGCAGGTCGAAGGTGACGGCGTAGGGGAGCAGGGGACGCTGCCCAAAGAGCGGCGAAGTCGTGAGGGTATGCTCTAGGCTAATAAGCACCAGCAAAAGAGCCCCAAACCAGAGGACAGGTCGGAAGCGGTCGAGCGAGTAGGAAGCAGGCATAGGCGAGTGGAGGCGTATTCAGACCCTAACTTACCACCAGAGGATTACTTTGAAGGGGCCTGCCGGGTAAAGGAAGGGTAGATAAAGGCTGATTTGAGCTAAAAGGCCAAGTAGCGCGGCGCTAATCTTTAAGAAGTACCATGCTCACCACGCCCTAGAGAGAAGCCAAAACCGTCACTTTTACAAGAGTCGGCTTAGAAATAGGCATTGTGCTAATCTCTTTTTTCAGGATCCAAACAAGCTGACAAATAGGTCTTTTTCTAGCTTTTATACAATCAGCGTATTGCTGAGAAAAACAAGCTTGTTTGCTACTAGCTTGCTCACAATAAGGTCCGTTTCTATTGGATGGATTCACTTACTACGACCGAACAACAAGTCTTAGCCTATCTGCACGAGTTTGTCCGTTATGCGGACTTCTTCTGCACGACCTTGATCGCCGCGTTTCCGTCGAAGCCAACAGGTAACCAACCTTAGAACAGCTCGCACTTGTAGCTCCACGTGGGCAGGTGCATACCCTGCAGTATACTTTTCATGGGCAGGGGTGCACCTTTCAGCAAGAGGGAGTGATTTTCAGCTTAGATTTCGATAGCCTCGGACAGTGGAGTGGTTTCACTCCGTGGCACATTAGGAGCTTTTTGAGCACGAATTACCCTACGCTGGGGCTCTCATCTGAAGTTCTTGCATAAGCCTTTGACACACTTGTCTCTAAACAATGGCTTCATCAGGTAGAGCGGCCCTTTGATCAGGAATTCTATTATCTGACGCCGACCTACTTATCATAATATTTAGTGGCTGTTGCAAAAGTCTGGCAGGAAGCAAAGGCCCAACTTAGACAGCTACTTTCTAGCTACTGAACGGTCAAAGAACAGCCTATTTCAAAAGCTCTCCTAAGTAAATATAGACTTTTGCAACAGCCACATTTACTTTTCGGACAGACTGTTTTTACCTCTTCTTACAGTGCTTGCCCGTGCTTGTCTGTCGCATAGGCCTCAAAGACCCGGATGTTAACGAGTTCTATGTCGTCGCGAATCTGATAATCGTTTCTTCTAAGTTGGTAGATATTCATGCTTGGCTTCTTTTGGACCATTAGCTCTTTTTGCGAGTGATTTACAATCTCAGCCTCTGCCCCAGTATCTACTAGAATCACGTCTGGTTGGTCGGTATACCAGAACACGGAGACCATCAACGCTGTATTTTGAGCGTTGATGTAGTTATCCACTGGCTTCCATAAGCCATAATACCTACCCGGAATGATATAGCAGGTACCACCATAGGTTTTCCACAAGGTCACACAGCGGCCACTGGCGACATAGTAAAAGCTTCTGCTCTCGCCAAACCACACAATGGCCAAGAGCAGAAAGAGTAACAGCCACCAACGCTTCTTCATAATGGTATATCGGCGAAGCCCACTTTACAAGATGGACGTTAGCAACTGAAACGAAGCTTATACAGGCTGTTCTTCGCTGTGCATCCTGAAACGCTTTGTTTCATAGTAAATAGAACTTTTAAATGTAATAAGGTGCCACAAGTAGCAGAACCGTTTTCTAGATCTTATCTATAAGCATAATGTTTATTCTCGGACTGTCCTTGGAAAAGTGACAGATTTGGCCCGAGCAACCATTACACCCAGCGTGGTATTTTAGCGCTATAAATGACCTTAAGCTACTGACGCATGCTACGAGTTCCTCTTCCAACATGAACCCACTATTTCGCTTTGCGTTGGGTCTGGTAGTCTCAGTGGCGGGATACTATCTGTGGCAATTTATCGGGGTGTTCGTGTGGTTCTTTACCTATTGCTGCGGCACCTCCGGTGATTGGGCGACCAAGCCGATAGCGACGGGGTGCGTGGTCCTTCACATTAGCCTGCTTAGTTGGCTCTTTCGGCGGCGGGTACTCTACAGAACTTGGCTTGCTTGGGCTACCAGTGTCGGGGTTGCGCCAGGCCTGCATACCTATTCGGCACTGTTTATATTATAAAAAGGGCCATTTATCTGCCGAGTCCACAGATAGGATGATTTAAATAAGAAGACTCTTTCGCAGCCAATAAAAGGGCTATAACATTACTTAAACGTTGGTGGCTGTTGCAGAACTCCCAGTAGTGAATCAGATGGATAGCGCTTGGGAATGAAACAGGTTAAAAAGCCTGTTCAAAGCCGCTATTCTCTGTAAATGAGAGGGTAAACATAGCTTGTAGAGAATGGAGATAGCGCTCTGCAACAGCCACGTTGGTTGGAAAACGTTATAAGAGGTCTTCTCGTGTACAAGTACCCCCCCGATGAAACAAAGGAGCCCTGACACCCCCCTGCGTGGGAAGAGCATCATTGCCGCTTTAACTCCGCTCGGCTACTTCCCGTTTGCCGCGGCGACGCATCGAGAGGTCCTTCCGCAGAAAACGGCCTCCTCGTACGATCCGGCACGGGTGCTCACAAGTGCCTAGAAGGCGGCGACCAACGCGCCGTACGCTAGGCAGCGGGTAGCTAGCCTCGTACAACCTTAGTGCGCTGCCCGCATGAAGCGCGCGGACATGGCCAGCTTGAGCCGGCGGGAAGGCACCAGGCCGATGCTCCAGGCCAGCACCTTGTTTTTCCAGCCCGGGACAACGTTGAGCTTTCCCTGCCGCATCGCTTGATAGCCGGCCTGCGCCACGGCGCTTGCTTCTAAGAGGGTACCCTGCGCCTGCGACCACTGGTTCATCGCTGCGCGCGCCACGAAGCCGGTCGCCGTCACGCCGGGGCTCAAGACCGTGGCCGTGACGCCGGTTCCCCGCAGCTCGGCATGCAGCGCTTCAGTGAAGTGGAGCACGTAGCTTTTCGAGGCCCCGTACACGGCCATGTGGGGCACCGGCTGGTAGGCCGAGGTAGACCCCACGTTGAGGATGCGTCCCCGCTGGCGGGCCACCATCTCGCGGGCTACCAGGGTCGAGAGGGTGGTGAGGGCCACCACGTTCAGTGCTAGCATATCTTCGTACACGCCGGCGTCTTCCTGGGCCACATCCTTGTAGGAACCATAGCCCGCGTTATTCACTAAGTAGTCTACCAGCACCTGGTGGTCCTGGCAGTACTGGTAGACAGCCGTGGCCTGGCCGGGGGCGGCTAAATCGACGGCCAGATACGTGACCTGAATGCCATACTGCCGCTCCAAGTCTGCTTTGAGCGCCGCTAGCAGCGGCTCGCGCCGCGCCACGAGTACGAGGTGGATGCCATCGCGGGCAAACAGGTGGGCGAACTCGTAGCCGATGCCACTGGAAGCCCCAGTGATCAATGCCGTTTGGGGAAGGGAAGCCGTCATGCGTAAAAGAGTAAGATGAAGTCAAGTACTACTTACTATTACTACGCGTTAGCGCGCGCGGATAAGGCCTATGCCGGCGAGCACAACTGCCACGGCCAGTAGTCCGGCCCCGGCGTACAAAACGGCAATAAACGGGGTGGGCTGCGTGACGTGGCGTCCCCCAGCCCCGGCAAAAAAGCCGGCACTCACCAGCACCGCCGCCAACGGAAAGCCTAGGCGCGCTACCCAGAGCAGCCACCCCGGTAAGAGCGCGTAATCCAGCAGCAGTTGGGCCAGTAAGGCCAGGATGGCAAGCACGCCCGCGTGGGCATGGCCGGCCCGAAACATGCTGCGCTGAAAATCGGTCAGCTCCTGCTCCGATTGGCCAGTCAGCAGGGTTAGCAGGTAGTAGCCGCCGTACTGGATCGTGGGGGCCGTCAGCAGAATAATGCCGCACAGCAGTTTGCTCAGGCTACTCATCACGCAGAATTGGGAGAGGGGGAGAAAGCCGTTTGGCCTAAAAAATTACCGAAGCAGCAGGCAGCAGCTACGGTAAAGGTAGCGGTTGTGCTTGGTTTACCAAGTAGCGAAGCAAAGTAGCCGCCTTGGCCAGTCCTCACTCTGCCCCAGTCAGTGGGCTGAACGGAAGCTGGGCTAGGGCGCCGCATCGGGTAGCGTCGTAGAAGGGCGGCTGAACGGGGGACTTGGTTCTCTTCCCTGGCGTAGCCACTGGCGGAACGGTTCCGTATACATCCAAGTCCCCTGTTGGGCCGATTGTTCACTAACTGCCCCGCGCAGTTGCTTCTCTTCTTGCCATGACAGCTGCTACCCCATCTGCCTCCTTTTCCCGTTCTTCCCTCGTCGGGGAACCCCAGGCCGTGAGCAAGCTAGCTCTGGGCGCCGTAGCCCTCGGCGCCTTTGCCATAGGGCAGCTGCGATTGGAGCCTTAGCGATCGGCTCATTGGCCGTGGGCCGACTGCGCCTGGGCCACGGGACGATTGGGAAGCTGCACATCGAGGAGTTGACGGTAGATCGGCTGCTGGTTGCGGGCCAGCCCCATTGTCCCACCTAGTCCCAGTCCGCCGCACTAGGCAGTCGTCGCCAACGCGCTCCACTTTAAAACGTGAGTTGATCCCAGAAAACGACTTGACCGGCTTGGTTGTGGACAAACTGCACGTTGCCATCCTGTGACACGACGATGGCCAGGCAATCCGGGGCCGCTAGGCACAATCGATAGGCCGCCCGGTGGCGCGTGCCGCCGTGGTCGGCGGGCACGGGCTGCAGCGTGCGGGCTTCCACGTCCAGGGCCCGGTACACCTGCGTCAGGGGCACCTGCGTAGCCTGAATTTCAACGCCAAAGCCGACCAACTCAATCTGCTGCGTGAACACCAAGGCCCCATCCACGGCCCCCATGGCAGCGATGTCGTCGGCAAAATGATCGAGCTCGGCCGTCAGCGCCAATAGTTCAGCGTCGGTCGAGCGCTGGTAATGGGCCCAGCTGAGTTCACCTAGTTCCAACAAGCGCCGCACCAGGGCCCGAATAAGAGTGGGATAACGAGGGCCAGCAGCCGGGGACCGCAGCCGGTATTTGGGCCGCAGCACGCCGCCCGGCGCCGTGAGGGTCGCAACCCGGTCGGTAGGCACCAGCACCACCAGGACCCCATGGCCGCTAGCCCGCGACTGGGTAAGGGCCCGTCGTTGCATGTGGAGCACGAACTGAACAATGCATTCCTCGTGCACCGGGGTCCACGAGAGGTCGGCCACGGCGGGGCCAGCTAGTTGTTGGTTCTCTACAAATCGTCCCTCGCCCCAGGCCTGCGGAAACTGCAAGAAGCCGTGGCCTTCGATGCGGCCGCGCTGGAGCGTGAGCACGCGGCGGCTGCCAGCATAAAACACCAAGCTGCCCGGCCCACTCACCTGCACCAGCAGCGCGTGGGGCACGATGGCCGCCACCCGCTGCGGACCGTCGAGTACCTGGTCCCACGCGTGCCCGCTAAAGAGCATGCCCCAGAGCTGCAAGTGCTCATCACCTACTGGTTCCACGGCCAGTAGGCTGCTACCCTGCTGCACGGCTGGGCTCAGCCGGCGCACCTCCTGCTCGTTCCAGGCCCGGGGCTCGGCAAAGTGCACCCAGTGAAAATCCGTGGGCCCCACGTGCTGCGCGGCCAGCTGGGCTGGCGGGGCCAGCACGGCGTGGCAGGCGACTGGCCGGCCTTCTTCGAAGAGCAAACTCGCCTGGTAGAGCACCGAGATGAAGGCGGTGAGGACGGCCGGCTTGGGCAAGAGCGGGAACTCGGTCGGCCAGCGCTGGTGCAGCGCGGCCGCTAGGTCCTGGGGGTAGTAGTGGGCAATGGTCATGGCGCGAGGCTAAAGATAGCAGCCCGCGCTTAACCCTAGGGTACAAAACGGAGGCGTGTCGTCCAGAAAGAAGTGGACCGTTCGACGCGAGTCGAATCCTGAGTTTGCTAGCACCTTAAAACGCCAGGAAGTCATGGCACTAAGCGAGCTGTCTCCTTGGGGCCGGAGCTGGCCAAGGCGTGGTTCGGGGCGCTGCTCCAAGGGTCGCGAGACAGGCCCTGCATGGCGGTGGCGGAAGGCAGGCGGGCACTACGACTGGCCGGGGAGGCGGGCTGCTGGGACGAGTGGATGCGAATGCGCGGGCCTTATAATGGATGTTCAATAGGTTAGGCCAGTCTTGGGACTAGACGCTGCGGTTTATCTTCGGCATAGCGCCTGGCCCCAACGAGGTGGTTTCGCGGCGCGTTGGGTCGCTTTTTCTTGGCTGGGAGGAGGCATAGTCCCTCTTACAGGCAGTAATCGAGGGAGTGAGTCGCGTTAGGAGCTGAGCACGCTTGGGCATTTTCTAAAGCGAGGTTCATGTTAAGTCAGAGCCGCCTGCCGATACTTGCGGTAGCGCTTGCCACTGGAAAGGCTACTACCTGTGCCGTTCACTTTTTTAGACTCGGACAACCCTTTAGCCACTACTTTCTCTCGCAAGGCGCTCCGCGCTCCTGTTACACCTCTATGCCGTGGGGACCGACGCTAGGGCTCGTTATCGATGGGTCTCAGCGCTGCTCCCAGATCGGGGGGTGGAAAGGCGTAGCCAGCCAAAAGGTGCCTTGCTTTTGCAGGAGGCGCAATCCCTCTTCTTCCAACAGGTGCTACCTAACATAAGGCAAGCAGTTGCAGCCCTGTTTTTGGGATTTCGTCAAAAGGAACCTAGGCGTCCCTTCCGAAGGCTTCTTCCCGGCTCTCGTCACGAGGCGGTTGCGCCCCAGCGGTGTGCATGATTTTGGCATGGAACGTAGCATTAGCTCAACAGTGCGACGCTATTTATTGCTGGCGGCGCGTCCGATAGAACAGACGAGTAAATGTTGTTCAGCTAAGCACTTACGCGTCCGGGCTTCTAACTGCTACCGGCTCACGTGGCGCTATCAGCGCTATGCTAAAGCTCGACAAGAGCCCAGAAACCGCGTCAACGCACCGGCGATTTCTTGCGTACTGCTTACGTAAGATAATTTACTTATTCCGAGCTATCCGCTCCTGCCATAATTCCCACATGCCTGACATTCAAAGCAATATATATACTGAAGAATATCTTTCTTTTATAAATAAGAAGGAATTTCCTTGTGTTGCGGCTAAAACCGCACTCACCTTTCAGCAACTCCACTGCCTAGTCGTCGACCATCTTGCCTGCCCCAAGGATGATGCGGCCATTTTGGACTTCCTCTATGACTTTGTGGACACCTACCGACAGTCTGAGAAACTGTATCATAGCGCGGCGATCATCTTCAAAGGACCCGAGGCCCCCAACGAAGCGCTGTTCGAAGAGTTCTTCTGGCAGCGTCTGCAAGCGCTTTCCAACCGGGATGCCCAGCGGTATGGCTATGACCAGCGCGTCGTGGCGGACCCTGCCTCCCCCGACTTTAGCTTCAGTCTGAAGCAGGAAGCTTTCTTCGTGATCGGCCTGCACCCCGGCAGTTCGCGACTGGCTCGGCGATTTGCCTACCCAACCTTGGTGTTCAATCCCCACGCCCAGTTCGAACAGATCCGCACCAACGGCCGCTACGATAACATCCGCACCACGATTCGGACCCGCGACATGGCATACTCAGGCTCCATCAACCCGATGTTACAAGATTACGGCCAGGCCTCGGAAGTGTATCAGTATAGTGGCAAGGCCTACGATGAATCCTGGAAATGCCCTTTTTTAAGTGAACATGGAGCAGTTGACCATCATTCCGCCGCGTAGCGGCACCGCCTTTGTGTTGCGCAAAGGCCAACACCTAAAAGTAGTGGACGTGGAGGGCGAGCAGGTTTCCGATTTCGTCTGCTACAACCTAGCTGACACCGCCGAGTACCTTTCCTCAGGCCGAACTATTGACTACGCCGAGACAATCTTCCTCACCACAGGGCACCCGTTCTATTCTAACCGCAGCAACATTCTGTTTGAACTGGTGGAAGATACCGTCGGCCGCCACGATTTTCTGCTTACGCCCTGCAGTGCCGATACGTTCCGCATCATCTATGGCCATACCCATCCGCACCGGGGGTGCTTCGGGAACCTATGCGAGGCCCTGCACGCCTATGGTATTAGCCCTGATGCCATCCCGATCTGCTTCAACATCTTTATGCATGTGACCGTGGATGGAGAAACTGGGAAAATAGCCGTACTGCCCCCCAAAAGTAAAGCAGGCGACTATGTGGTGCTGGAAGCGAAAACGGACTTACTGATTGGCATGACGGCGTGCTCGGCGGAGATGTCCAACAACTATGCCTTCAAGCCAATTGGCTATCAGATTCTAGGGTAGCCTCTCAGGCCTAGGCTGCCGTTTGGCAGATGCATTGGGTGAAACATCCAACCAATGAACTAGTCGCCCCGCAGGTACAAAGGGCTTCGGCTTCCCCCTCTGCTACCTGAGTCGAAAACGAGTTTGCGGCTTATGACGACACATTCGCCTTTTGTGCCGCTTCGGCCTGCATCCTACCACGCGACCGGTAGTAATCCTATGCAACGCCACCCGTGGGTCCCAGAGCAGACACTACCCGGTCCTCACAAGCGGTTCGACAACGCTGCCTGTAATGTCCATTGCGTACCTAGTTCTCATGGCGCACGCCGCTGCAGGAGTGCTAGCCGTCCTGTACGTTCTCCCGGTGATAGAACACCTGAGCCGCTACGTCTGAGGGCCTAGCCCTTTACGGGTACCCTCTGCAAGCATTTCTGAATGAACGTTGACGAAACAATCGCGGCGCGCACCTGTGCTGCTTTAGAGGGAGAAGCGAACTAAGCAATTGTGCACGACTAAGGGCCTCCCTTCCTGGTACGACCCTTATTTGATCTCTTATAACAGCATCTACTCCTGTTTACGCATCAGTCGATACCCCCAGCGACTTTTAAGACGGCGTGCTTGAGGGGCTCGCGCTCGATTCGTTGCGTCTCTCCCTCCGCTTCCAGCAGCACAGGACCCGGCTGCAAAAAGAGCGAGTCGCCGACCAGTCGCCACCCCAGCGGACTATCTTTCATTACCGTACTTCCTCTGGTTGCACGAAAGCTAGCGCGCCCGCCTGGCTGAAAGATGAAGTGCTGATGCACAGGCGTCAAAATAGACACGATGGGGCCGATGAAGTACGTGGCCTTTAAGGGCCCGGACCGCATCGCCTGGGAATTTTACATGGTCTAGGAGTAGCGGCTTCCCCGGCAGGGGAGGGCGGCGTATGGCAGGAAGCGTGCCGCAGGAGACCCCTACTCGCCACCGGTACACGGAAGAAAGCGACGTGGAAGCTTGGCCCCTTTATGAGGACTGTTCGTAAAAGGTCAAAGTCCGTTGGTGCTTGTTCGTTCGCCTGGTGGTAGTATGCCTCTGCCTCGATACTCAGGGGCGAGCAGCCAGGAGGAACTGGGTGATGGCGCGGGTGTACGCGTCGCCATACTCCTGCTCGGTGAGCTTCTCCATGGCGCCTAGGTGGCCACAGGCGACGGTGAGTAGCTGCCGGTGCTGCCGGGGGTGAGCCGCTTGCGCCACGGCCATGGAGTCCGCCAGGGGCGCCTGCGTGTCTTGGCTACCGGCAATTAGCAGCCAAGGACAGTGCACGCGCGGGGCAACGCGCGTATACTGTGCGGCAGCCGGGGGCAAGGTGATCACCCGCTGGGTCGTGGCGAGCTGGTGAGCAACCAGCGCAGACAGATTCCCTAAGTAGCTGTCGGTGATCAAACAATCCAGCCGCGTAGTGGCCGCTACCATGCTGCCTAGAATCGTGCCCATGGAGTAGCCGATGATGCCCACACGCTCACGAGGAAAGTGCTTCCGCATGACGCGCACGGCGGTGCGCAGGTCGGTGACAAACTCCGGGTAATAGAGCTGGTTGCGGTCGATGGCAAAGGCACTACTATGACCAAAGCCACGATAGTCGAAGAGCAGCACCTGGTAGCCGGCTTGGGCCAAAGCGCTGGCTTGGTAGAGCTGATAGGACATGTTGCCGTAGTCATTGCCAGCCAGCACCAAGGTCGTATGCTGGGCCACACTGCCAGGCGTTGGCGCCACCAGCCAAGCCGCCAAGGTAGTGTGATCAGGCGTGCGTAGCGTCAAGGAGTGATAGGCCAAGCCCATCGCATCGGGCGTGGCAATCCACTCGGGCAGGGGTTTGCTGGCCCAACTACGGGTAGCAACCAGTAGCAACACGAAGAGGCAGAGGACACGAAACAGAGGCATCAGTAGCAAATAAGAGGTACGAATTAGAACGCAAAACAAACCACGTCTGCCTCCCTCTTCACCCCCTATCCTAGGAAACGAGCGAGAAGGAAGCAGCACAAGTAAGTGCTATATACGAATAATTTCGTACAAAATCTTCTCCTTGATAGGCGTTTTGCGGTACTGCTGCCGCTGCTTGCCTGCGAGCAGCCTCTCAGACGAACAACACTTTATAGTAGAATATTGAAGTAAGGCTACACGCCCCTCAGTAGGTCAATACCCTACGGCTAGGAGGCGTTTGGGGGATAGTATAATGCAAGCGTGTTTCTAGCGGAGCACTTCACGAAAGATAGGCAGTAGTGTCGCGGTGGGTTAGCCTACTTCCTCCTCGTTGCTCCGAAAGGCAGAGTAGATCGCCCGCGCCGCCCCGAGCAGCAGGGCGCCAACCAAAGCAATCAAGGAGAACACCATCGCGTAGCCGAGGAGCCAAGCATAGGTGGGCGAGGCATAGCCGGCCGGAGTGGCGGCTTGGCGTAGCAGTAAGGAAGACAGGAGCAGGGCTACTAGGGACACCACCCCCACCCAGAAAAGTATTTTCATGGCAGAAGCGATTGATTATAACCGAGCATGATCCAAGGTGTGGAACAGAAGAGTAGCCATATAGCCTTCGCCGACCCCTTACCTGCCGTTGGCGCACAAGCGAGTTGGTGCACGAGTAGGACGAGAAAAGTACTAGATCAACACGAGGAATAAGTAGAAGCGGAATCTATTTTCCGAGACCAGTTCGGTATTAATTGTAGCTGTTGCAACAGTCGAAAAGCGAGCAAGGCCCCCTGTTTATTAGATCGCTCAAAGTAGCTTCCTTCTAAAGCCTGCCTAAGTGGATGTCGGCTTTTGCAACAGCCAATCTTGTTATATTCAGCCATTTTAAGTGATGGCTGAACAAACAGGTAGTACTACCAAACGGGCGTTTCCCAGCCGCGCTTACGAGCGGCCATCCGCTCATACACAAAGCAAACGACGGAATCAGCAACGCCTAGTCACCAAGGCAGCATTTTACCGCTTTCCTTTCCCTACGCATTGGTGTTATGTGCTATCTGACCCGAACATTTGACCACGGCCAGCAACCCCTACTAGCGGCCCTAGCTCCGTAACTCATCGAATCACGGAGCATTGGGAGAGAGGCGGCTTAGCGGTGTTTGTAGCAGATATAGATCCAATCACCACCCGTTGCTTCATTCGCATTCGTGGGAAGTAGTTGCCACCCAGCGGGCGCAGTCGCTGTCTGACCAGCTTGGCTATAATAGACCCCCAGTTCAATCGGCGTTCCCGTGCTGGGTACTCGATTCAAGGCAGCACCTATGCCCGGATCGTTTGTCCCATCATTCAGATCGACAGCCTTATTGAGTTTCCCCTCCAGCAGCAGGGTAGAGGTTGACATAAAGTTGTATAACCGCGATACTTCGATCAAGCGAACCGGCGCCTCCGTGGCACTGGTGCTGGTCGGCACATGCCGCACGGAGGCGGGAATACGCGTAAAAATCAAGTAGATATACTTGCCGTTATTGCCACTGTTGAGGTTGATGGGTAATAGCGTGTAGCCATCCAAGGGGAGTGGCCCCTGAATATGGTTGTAGGGATAATCACCGACGATGGCTTTAATGTCTAAGATATAGCCATTGGGGTTGTCCGCACCATTATAAGCGCCTGAGCCGTTGAATGGATACGACCCCTCTGACGTCACAAAGATGGGACGGTAATCGGTTGGCTGCGGGGGGCAATTGCCATTGCACACGACCGGCGGGTCATCCGGGGGCGCTAACTGATTGTGCGAAGCGGTGGTCTTTAAAGTAGGCGAGACTACTTCTTGATCGCTACAACTCGTCAAACTACTGCCCACAACGACGAAGGCTAGCGTCAATACCTGTATTCTTTGCAGCATGCAAGGAGGATAAGAAATGATAGAATGGCTCAATAGTACACGATTGTGGTCTTAAGTAAAAAGGACATAGTCCGATCTGGTGTGACATGCATATGTGTGACTTCTGGCAAGAAGTTGGAATCAGTCATTTACATAATGCTTACTTATCGGACCGCATTAGTGCTATTCTCAAACCCTATCCGAAAGTCGGTGGAGGCTTAAACCACCGTTTTCGTAAACTACTTCGGCTCCCAAAAATTATTCTTTGTTCTCGTTTTCACAGCGGATGCTTCTTCAGCCCTCACCAGGGGACGGGTTCAGGGCGTAGGCACTAGCGTCAACTCAAGCTGCTGCACTCGCGCCGGGGTTTCAGGGTTCAGGGTGAAGAAAACCTCTACCGCAGCCCGCTCGCCCAGCAACCGGAAGCGGCCGCGCAGCTGGTTCTCCGGCTCCAATGCGCCGACGCTACGGATGGGACCGGCCTGCGTCAGCAGGGCTTGGGTCGCCTTGCGCTGCGTGGCCAAGGCTTCATCGAGGAAGAAGTTTTCGGCGAACAGCGGGTTGTGGGCCGGCGTGTTGAAATCGGGCAGCAGGGCGGCCACTTCGGCTTTGCGTTGGACTAAGATGGCTGAGGGGGGCACGGCGCGCGGCCGCAGCCCGGCCAGCGTGAGCAGCGTATCCAGGGCGCTATAGTTGGCGTAATTGGGCGCGGTGTAGGTTTGGTTGACAAAGACCACCACGACGATGCCGTATTCGGGCAGCAGGAGCCAGTGTGAGCCGAAGCCAGGCCGCCCGCCGCTGTGGCTGATGAAGCGGTGCCCTGCGCAATTGTGCGAGACACTCAGGCCATAGCCGTACGAAATGCTAATTGGGCACGCCTAGCCGTTGGGTCGGCGGCAGTTGCTGATGAGGGCATCGAAGGTCCAGGACTGCTGCATTTCGCGCCGCGAGCTGCGGCGCACAGGCCCAGGGGCGGGACCGGGGCGCGGGGCGGCATCGGCCTGAAACGCCAGGTACTTGGCAAAATCTTCGACCGAGGTGAGCAGCCCGCTCAGTGCCGCGAACGACTTGCCCCGGGGCAGTAGCGGCGGGCCCGCGGCGGTGGACGCCCCGTAGTCGTGGGCCAGGCGGGCGGGGGGCACCTGCTGGTAGTCCTAGGTGGTGTGGCTCATACCCAGTGGACGCAGAATTTTTTCGCTGATGTAGGCCTGCACCGGCTGGCCTGACAGCCGCGTGACGAGGCGGCCCAGCAGCGCGTAGCCCAGGTTGCTGTACTCGAAGCCCACGCCGGGCGCGTTCGAAACGCTCAGGCTCCGGCCGACCAGCGCGCTCAACTCGGCGTTGGAGCGGCCCATCTGGCGGTCGCCCCAGGGGTTGTCTTCGGGCAGGCCCGCGCTGTGGCTTAGCAGCTGGCGAATGGTGAAGGGCGGCGTGTCGGAGGGGGAATGGGGTGCTTTTTTCAGCACGGTCAGGTAGTTTTCGGCTGGGTCGTCGAGGCGCAGGCGGCTTTCGTCGCGCAGGCGCAGCACGGCCAGAGCCACGAAGCTCTTGGTCATGCTGGCGATGCGAAACACCGACTGGGGCGTCGCGGCGGTGCGGGCGGCCACGTCGGTGTAGCCCACGGCCCCGGCGTGCACCAGCTGCCCGTCCACGATGAGGCCGTAGGCCAAGCCCGGTACGTGGCGCTGGGCCGCAAAGTCAGCGTAAATTTTGTCCAGCACCGGGAAGGCCGCCGCCGCTATTTTGGCTGCGCGGCTGCCATTGGCCGGCGTCTGAACCAGCAGCCAGCTGGCACCAAACGTTAAAATACTTTTTATAAAAAAATAGCGGTTTTTGCATACAGCAAGGTAGTGCGACGGTGGTTCAGTCGTGTTCCGTCCTGCCCCTTCTGCTGAACCCCTCGTTTCGATGAACACCTGGCTGCTGCCCAGCATCAGGTGTTAGTAGGTCATTGCAGAGTTTACGAAACTCGTCTAGATTCAAAGTTTAGGAACCGGGCAAGTGGGATGCGTTTCGTAAACGTGAACCCCAAGCTCTTTTCCGGGCTTACTCAAACAGAATTTTAGGGGCAGTGAGGAAGAGTCTATAGCGCGGTACCTATCTGCGTTCTGTCCCTTACATACTACGTTTGAGGCAGACTTAACCCTAATCTTCATTCTCGTATTTTACCTATCCAAAAAGCAACCCGTGCGAGGAAGTCCGTGATTAACATGGAGCAAACCCCGCATCTTATGTCTGACCATAATACACTGCCTGCCGGCTGGTACCGCGTGACCACAAACAGCTACACGGGTTCCGGCTTTGACCGCAGACAGAACTGCCCCTCCGCGAATCGGACGAACTCGGTGGAAGATAACTCGGCTACGTTCCTGCTGAATAACATCATGCCGCAGGCCCCAACAACCAGCGCACCTGGGTAGGACTGGAGAACTACTGGCGTATCCTTGTGGATCAGGGTAATGAACTTTACATCATCTGCGGCAGCAACGGCTTGGCTTCTACCCTGGACAATAGTCATGTGACGGTGCCGGGCCGGTGACGGCAAGTCATCGTGGTACTGCCCGTGGGCACCGATGACGTGCAACGAGTAGGCACCAGCACGCGCATCATTGCCATTGATACCTCCAACGATAACAGCGTCAAAACGGATATGTATCACCATAAACGGGATTGAGCAGGCCACCGAGTATAATCTACTCTCAGTCGTATCGACTAGCCGTACAGAAGACGGTGGAGGCGCGTGTTGATACGGGGCAGACAAACTAGCAGGAGCAGCGCTTGCTTACCCCCTAAGCAGGGCCTTGAATAGCGTACTTAGTTCGGCTCCTAACTGCTGCCTGCGGTTCCCAGTACAAATCTTCTACTTTTGGGGCACGTGAACGCCTGTAGTAGCTGTCTTTTCTATGCGAACTATTCTCTACCGGGCCCTGCGGCTACTCGCCGCCGGAAGTACAGCCTTCCTGTCGGCGGGCTATACCCCCGCCGCCCCGAAACCCCGTCTGGCCGTGATTGCCTACTATGCGGGCGACGCCACCGGCTTTCGGGCATACCCGACCCAGCAGCTTACGCATATTATTTACAGTTTTCTGCATCTGCAGGGTACGGCCTTTGCCTTTGACAATGCGAAAGATCAAGCCACGGTAGCGGCGCTGGTCACGCTCAAGCAGCAGAACCCGCAGTTGAAAGTTCTGCTATCGCTAGGCGGCTGGGGTGGGTGCGAAAGCTGCTCGCAGGTGTTCGCTACGGCGGAAGGCCGCACCGCGTTTGCCGCCTCCGTTAAAGAAGTGCTGCTGGCCACCCACACCGACGGCATCGATCTGGATTGGGAATATCCGGCCGTGGAGGGGCCGCCCGGTCACCGCTTTGTCCCTGAAGACCGGCATAACTTCACCCTTCTAATACAAGCCTTGCGTGCCACGCTGGGCGCCAGTTACGAGATTAGTTTCGCCGCCGGCGGTTTCCCCGACTACCTGCAACATGCTGTGGAATGGCAAGCGGTGATGCCGCTGGTCAATCGCGTCAATTTGATGAGCTACGACCTGGTCAACGGCTATAGCACCACGACGGGTCATCACACGCCTTTGTACTCAACTTCCAAACAAAGATTGTCGGTGGATAGCGGAGTGCGATTCCTCGATTCCGTTGGGGTAGACCCCGGTAAGATTGTCATTGGCGCGGCTTTTTACGCGCGGGTGTTCAGCGGCGTCTCACCCCAGGGCCAGGGTTTGTATCAGGCAGGCAAGTTTAAGCAGACGTTCAACTATCAAGAGTTCACAGACAGCCTATCCACGGCGCAAGGCTTCGTCACGTATTGGGACGCGGTAGCTCAGGCCCCCTATGCGTACAGTTCAAGCCGGCGGGAGTTTGCCTCCTTCGATGACGCAAAGTCCATCCGGTTGAAAACCCGCTATGCGCGGGCTAAAGGCCTAGGCGGCATTATGTTTTGGGAACTGACGGGCGATAAGCCCCGGCACGGCTTGCTGGAGCGCCTATACCGGGCTGCTCGCTAGTATACGTCGGAAAGATGGACTGCACCCACCCGCAGTAGCGCTTAAAGCGCGAAGTACTGACCTAAATTGTGGGTTGCGTTGTGCCCCCACTCACCCCTGAGTTGGAGTAGCCGCCGGCCACGCAGCCCTCATCATTAGGCGGTGATGGGCATAAAGCTGATCATGCCCATCACCGCCTAATACCTGATCCCAGCGCTTATTACCATTGTCATCGATACTAGCCAATAATTGGCGCGTCCTGGACTCTTGCTCGCTTGCGTTTTGTCGCCGTTGATGTGGGAGGAAGAAAGACCTTCTAGTAGAAAGCCTCCATCGGCTGTAGGCAGCAAGACTTGTAACTGGTCGTACGCGTCGCTGCCATACGTCCGGTCTCATAGTTTGTTCCCGCTGGCATCTACTTTCACGGCCCAGTAGTCGGGCGTCGTGCTCAGGCTTGGTTGGGACTTCTCGCCGCTGGCGAGTGAGTAGGAGTAACCGCCAATAATACAGCCCCCATCTGGCGTGGGCTGCGTGCGTGGTTAATCATTGCCTGGTAAGCAACTAATTGTATAGCAGATTATTGTGATCTTCTCTATCTTGGGGCATGCACGCGGCCCTAGGAGATACTCTTTTTGCCTTTGTGGAGCACGACCAGCTCTGGTTGAGCCCCACCTACCACAAACAAATAGGCTGGTGGCAGACACGCCTCGACCGGGGGCAATTGCGCCGATCCGGCGCGCTAGCGTATGGGCAGATCTTGGTAGAAGCTTACCTGCAAGCGCACCCTGCAGAAGCCCAACGGGTGGGACACACGCACATCTTGACAGTGCTGTTGCGGGCTCTGGATTCGCTTCGTGACTAAAAGCAGTGGGCGACCTGCTAGTTCTCCGCCCAAGCAGTCAAGCACCAAAGAGTTGCTGAAACAACGCACGCGTTTCTTGGGCAATTTCCTCTGGCAGGTGCGGGTGCAGACTCAGGCGTACCGGTGCCTTTGTACACTGGAGCACAAGGTTTTCCGTTAAGGTGGAGGGCTGGGGCTCCTGCCACTGGCTTCGCCGCGACGGCGTACTGGTAAAGTACGTGTCATACTTCAGCTCAAGCGTAGCTACGCCTTGCCAGAAAGCCGTGAGTTGGGTGGCAATCTCGGGTGAGTACGGGGGTGGGGAGAGGCGTTTACGCATAGAGAAGCAAGGAACAGAACGGGCCAGTCGCAGACCGCGCGTGCAGCGACGTAACTAGTACTTGTCTGTTTGCTAAAACGTTACAGCTCAGGTAACAATAAGATTATGGCATGGCCACTGCTATTCGTATGCTATTGCTCTCCACGCGCAAGTGGCAGCACCGACAAACTGATCGTGGCGCCGTGGCGCTCGGGGCCATAGTCTACTTGGGAGCGGTCGGCTAGCGCGTACCGTAGCGTGGCCGGGAGAGGGGCACCTTGTTGGTCTGTGACGAAGGTATGCAGCCAGTGGGGCTCGCGGGCCGTGTTGCGGTAAGAAAACGAGGCTGCGACTGGCGCGCGGTTCCCAGCGAAGAAGTAGGTGGCGAGTTCTACCTTCGAGGCGGCACTCGTACAGGTAAAGGTCACCTGCACCGGTACTTCGCCGGTGAAATCTAACGTGATTAAAACGCCTTGGCCAGGCGATAGGCGTAAAGGAGAGTCCGTCATAAGGCGTGATACGGCATTTCGAGGAGAACAAGTTGTTTCGTAAAGCTATTCTGCTGCTGGCAAGCTTGGAAGTTACGCCAACGGTTGCTAGAAGCGGAAGAAAACTGAGGCGGATCGAATCGGGATTCGCCAGAAGGCAGTGGCCTGAGTGCGGACAAGTCGGCCGCAAGACGTTCTTCACCCAGTTTCGGTTACTTCGTCGTACACCTTATGGTAATGCCTTTGTCCACTCGCACTCTTTCGCTTCATAACAGGTAGCACGAAGAAGAGACGACTATAAAAACAGAACAGAAACCGGTTGGGAAGACCTAGCCCTGCACCAGACGCTTATGCCAATAATCACTGTACCCACTGCGGCGGGGCACCGCCCGCCCATCAAGGCTGTTTTCTTTGATCTAGATGGCACCTTGGTCAGCTTCCAGACCCACGCCGTCCCGCACTCGGCCGAGCAGGCAATCAAGCGCCTACAAGAACAAGGCATCAAGGTGCTGGCAGCCACCGGGCGTTCGCTCGATGCCCTTGGGCCGGTGCGCTACCTGAACTTCGACGGTTTTATCACCTACAATGGGGGCTGTTGCGTGACGGCAGACGGCCACGTACTCCAACGCCACGCCCTGGACCCCGAGGATGTGCAGCGGCTACTGGCCTATACGGCGCACCAGCCGTTTCCCTACGTCTTGATGTATGAGGACCGCGTGGCCGTCAACCAAACGACCCCGGAGATGGAGGCCATGTATACGCGCCTGAACTTGCCCGTGCCACCCGTCGTGGCGCGGGAGAAAACCGATATTACCCAGGTGCTGCAAGCCAACGTCTTCCTCGGGCCGGAAGCAGAGCTAGCGTTCATGCAGCAGGTGATGCCGCACTCGGTGGCCACGCGCTGGACGCCGCTCTTTGCTGACGTCAATCCGCAGGGCATCAGCAAACGGGTCGGGGTCGACGTGTTCTGCCAGCACTTCGGCCTTGAGGTGTCGGAAACCATGTCGTTTGGCGACGGGGGCAACGATGTGACCATGTTGCAGTACACGGGCCTGAGCGTGGCCATGGGCAATGCCGCCCAGCCCGTGCAGGACAGCGCCGATTATGTCACGGCCGAGGCCGATCAGGATGGGATTGCGCAAGCACTCCGGCACTTTGGCCTTCTGTAGAGAACACACGAGCGGGACTGTCTTCCGGTTATTGCTCCTCTACCCAGAGTCCTAGGGTGACGAATACGAAGACTCCGGTGTTTGCTGCTAGTCCAATCTGGGGGCGTGCAACCAAGTGCCACTCCCCTAGGTTGGCTTCTTTTAGGAGCAATAATACTTTTCTGAACAAGCACATACGGCCCTATGGTTTACGACTGGCCGTATGTGTTCGACACTCGCAAGTTCTCGGATCAGTTCTGCGCGGCTACGCCGTACGCTGAAGGCATCCGGTAAGCACTTGTATAGAACTGCTATTCTGGCGGGGAAATAGGCTAGCTAGGTAGTTGCCGTTCAAAGCTGGTGTGGAACTGGGTTAAGAGTTCACCCAACGCTAATTGGCGGGATGAATAGGGTCTGGCAGGAGGCGGCGCCTTGAGCTTCTAGCTCAAGGTAGGGAGGTTTCCATGCTGTGGCCGATTAGCCCCGCTAGGTGCCATATTCAGGCTGCCAAAATGGGGGAGGGTGGCAGCCTACAGGGAAGGATAGCACGCGGGAAAATAAAAGGTGAAGGCCACCGCAAGTTTTGGCTGCGGCTGGGACCTAAGCAGTAGCAGCGCCTTTGCTGGTCCAACTTCGCCTGTCTGGCGCAGCCTTTTCCTCTTCCTGTCCATGACTTCCTTCCTTGCCTACTTAGTTTGGGACCTAGATCCCATCCTAGCCCATCTTGGTCCGTTAACACTGCGCTGGTACGGGCTGCTATTCATGGCGGGCTTTGTGGTGAGCACCCCCGTGTTTCAGCACATTTTTCGGAGCGAGAACGTGTCGCCGCGCTGGGTGGATGTCTTGACCATCTACATGCTGGTGGGCACCGTGGTGGGCGCGCGCCTAGGGCACATCTTCTTTTATGAGCCCGACATATTGCTGAAAGACCCGCTGGAAGTCGTTAAAATCTGGCACGGTGGGCTAGCGTCGCACGGGGCTACCCTGAGCATTCCACTGGCCTGCTGGCTGTTTGCTCGTCATCACCAGTTCGATCCCCTCTGGGTGCTCGACCGCATCGTGATTGTAGTCGGTATCGGTGGGGCGCTTATTCGCCTAGGTAATTTTATGAACTCCGAGATTGGTGGCTACCCCACCACCGCGCCGTGGGCCGTGGTGTTTCCGCGCGATACCGAGCACCTGCTGCCCGCCACTCGGCCACTGCCCGCCGGGGCCGTGCAGGTGGCCCGCCCCGTGCGCCTGCCAACTGGCGAAGTAAGCCACCAAGTATTGCCCGCCGATGCGCCTATCCTACTTGGCTCGCTGATGGCCGTGCCGCGCCATCCCACGCAACTCTACGAGGCCCTGTATTGCGTGCTGCTGGTGTCGCTCCTCTACTATCTTTGGAATCGCACTAAAGAACGCACCCCGCGCGGGCTACTGCTCGGTCTGTTTCTGGTGCTGCTGTTCACGCAGCGCTTGCTAGGCGAATTCCTGAAGGAAGCCCAAGTAGCGTTCGAAAAAGACAACTTGCTCAACCAGGGCCAGTTACTCAGCTTGCCGCCGATCTTGGTGGGCTTGTGGTTGCTGTGGCGCGCCGGCAAGTGGAAGAACAACCCGTACGGCTACGCCCCACGCGACCTAGACGAGCCCTTGCCAACGGAGCGGGTAGCTGCTTCTTTACCAGCTGCAAGCAATGAGTAGCTAGCCCTATTGCCGATCTTTACGTGCCAGATTTGGCGTCGTGTCACCCTTGCTGATCTATGGCCTTTCAGTCACTTTAGTTGTGAGTAGTTCTCCCTCCGATGCCGAACTTGTGGCCCAACTCCAGGCGGGCGAGGTGGCGGCCTTTCGCCTGCTGGTCGAGCGCTACCAGGGCCCCGTGTACCGCACGGCCCTGAGCTTGCTGCGCTCCCCCGAGGAAGCCGAAGACGTGGCCCAGGAGGTGTTTGTGGAAGTCTACCAGACGATAGCCCGGTTTCGGGGCGAGGCTGCGCTCCGCACCTGGCTCTACCGCCTAGCTACCTCGCGAGCCCTAAAGCAGCGGCGGAAGGCCCGCGCCAAAAAACGTTTTGCGTTCCTAACCACCCTGCTAGGAGCTAACCACGAGGTGTTGCACGAGCGACCCGACCATCGGCACCCGCTGGCGCTACTGGAAGACCAGCAGGGCCAGCAGCAGCTCGTCGAAGCCATTGCGCGCCTGCCCGACAGCCAGCAGGTGGCCTTTACCCTGCGCCACGAGCAGGAATTGAGCTACGAAGAAATCGCCGCCGTGCTGGATACTAGCCGGTCCGCCGTGGAGTCGCTGTTGTTTCGCGCTCGGCAGAGCCTGCGCAAATTTCTCCATCCCCATCTCGCCTAATTCGCCATGCCCAACCCGTTCAACCTGCCCGAAGACGACGAAGCCTGGACCACGCTGCTACGCTCGCTGCAACCGCCAACCCCTGCGGAACCTCGGCCTTTTTTCTATGCCCGGCTACAGGCTCGCTTGGCCGCTCAACCACCTCAGCCCACCATGCTGCCCCCGTGGCTGCGGCGCATGGCCTACGCCTTTTCCGTAGGCGCGTTGGTGCTGGCGCTGAACGCCGACACGGCCCTGAATTATATGCGTTAGCACTAGCTAGCAGGGGCTATACATTGCTGCTAGGCCGGGTCACGAGAGGATCGGTAGCAATCTTAAGAGGGGAAGGCTAGCTCATTCGATAAAACGCTCTTGTTAAACCTGAAAGGCACTTTTCGGGGCGGCCTAGTTCCTGCCTCATAACTCGGTTTTCCGGCAACGCGATACTGGCGCCCTCTTGTAACGCTTGTTAGGCCTAGTAGTAAAGCCGGCTCCATTTGCTGTTGCAGGCTGCTTCTCCTGGCCTCTTTTCGCGAAGACTTGCCTTGCCTTGACGCGATGATTGTGCCACTGGTGTATCTTCCCACCCGTTGTTCACCGGCCGCCGTAGGTCTGCTCTTGCTTTGTATGTCGAATCGCTTCCTATTCTATTTTGGTGGACTCTTATTGCCCCTAACCCCAGTTATTACCCACGCGCAACAAATCAAGGGCACCGTGGTCAGTAGTGTCACCCAACAGCCTATTCCCTTTGTCAATGTCGGCTTGCCCAAGCGCGGCATCGGCACCGTTAGCAACGAACAAGGCCAGTATCACCTTGCTTATGATCCCGCCTACGCGACGGATAGCGTACGCCTTTCTAGCGTCGGCTACGAAGCACGACTGCTCCCCTTCGCCGCCTTGCTCACCGGGGCAGACGTGCGCCTAACACCGCAGACAGTCTCCTTAGCCGCGGTCAGCGTTGTTGCTGCCTCGGTGTACGCCCGCACCCACACATTAGGGTTAGAAAAACCGGCTCCCAAGCTGGACTTTCATTTGGCTAGTAAGGAGCTAGGTACCGAGATTGGTACGCTTCTTCACGTAGACCGATCGCCCACACTCGTGCAAAGCATTCACATCGTGGTGGTCAAAAATGAAACACAGCCTCTCACGTTGCGCGTGAACGTTTATCGACTAGACGCCAACGGGCAGCCCACGGCCGAAAAGCTGCTGCCACGCGACGTGTTGCTGACGACGGGACCCCAAGCGGGCGTGCTGACGGCCGACCTCTCCGGTGATCATCTGGTTTTGACCGAAGATTGTCTCTTAGCAGTCGAATTGGTCAAGCAGAACGGGCCCATCGCCCCCGACCTCTCCAAGCTAGGTTTTGGCGGCGCCCTGGGGTACGGCGGGCAGTGCTATTTCCGGATTGCCAGCCAAGGTCCTTGGGTAAAACCGACGATGAAGAGCAATGTGCCTTTGTTAGGCAAGAAGTTACAAGTGGCTTTTTATGCAACCGTAAAAGATTAGCGTGCAAAGAGGACTACCGCTCTGCCACTCGTGGCTTCACCTACGCGGAGCCGCATGAAAGCTAGGGTACCTGCCCCGCCAGACGTAGACGGTTGCCTCTGCCTGCGAAGCGAGGATCACCTTTTGGGCAGCCGGCAACCGGTTTGACGCAACAAGGCCGGCGGCTACTTAGAGAGGAAAGGTAACGGTGAAAGTGGTGCCCACGTTTGGCTGGCTTTCCACGGTGATGGTACCGCCTACATTCTCGACCAGGCGCTTGCTAATGTAGAGGCCTACCCCCGTGCCCTCGACGTGGGTATGCAGGCGCTGAAACAGGCCGAAGAGCTGGCTTTGCTGTGCCTCACTCATACCTAGGCCATTGTCCTGCACGATGAACACTACAGCCGCGGGCCCTGGCTCAGCCCGTACCTGCACCACAGAGGGACGGTTCGGGGAGCGGTACTTGATGGCATTACTGAGCAGGTTATAGACTACCGAGCGCAGGTTGGCCGGGGAGAAGGACACGACTAAGTCAGGGGCAATGTCCACCGTGAACTGGGTGCCCGCGGCTAGGAGTAGGGGAGTGATATCGAGGGCGACATCTGCCACTACCTGCGCCAACACAACCGGTTCTAGGGGGCCGGTATGCGCCAGTTGCAGCCGGGTAATATCGGTGAGCTGGGCAATGGTAAACTGAAATCGCGTCACGGTTTGCCCTAGCATAGCGAGTAAACTCGCCACCAACTCATCCTGCTGCACGGCGGCCGGGAGCGTGTCTTGCAGCGCTAGTAAAATGCTTTCGATGTTAGTGATGGGCGCTTTTAGGTCGTGCGAAGCCGTGTAAATGAACGTATCCAAGTCCACGTTTGTGCGCCTCAGCTGGTTGTTGCTGTGGTGTAACTCCTCGTTCAATTGCTGGAGCTGCTGTCGGGTGCGCACATGCTCGGTCACGTCATAGGCAAAGTTGAGCAGCCCGTCGACTTGGCCGTGCGCGTCGCGCAAGGGGTGAAGCAGGATGTTGTAGTAGCGCTGCTCGGGGTGGCCCGTGTCCGTCACGTCGACCCACGTTTCTTGCTCTAGTTCCAGATAGGCTTCCCCGGTTTGGTAGACCCGGTCCAGCTTTTCAACCACGCCTTGCCCTTGCAACTCGGGCAAGGCCTGCCGGATAGCTAAGCCCCGTAACGCACGGGAGCGAAATAGTTGTTGGTAGCGCGGGTTGACCAGGTCGTAGACGTGCTCGGGGCCCCGGTTTGTGGCTACGCTGGCCGGCAACTGCATAAGCACTTGGTAAAGTTGCTGGCGTTGGTGCTCGGCCTCGGCCTGGGCAGTCTGGGCCACCTGTGTGCGTAGCTGCACGCGGGTTTCCAGCTCCTGGTTGAGTTGTTGCAGCTGCTGTTGGATCCTACTCAGGGCAGTGTTGGCCGCTAGGTACTCCTCGTTGCTGGCATGCAATTCTGCATTGAGGGCCGCGAGTTCCCCGTTAAGTGCCTGCACCTGTTGACGCGCGCGCACCTGGTCGGTTACTTCAATCGCCGAGGACATCACGCCTGTGATATAACCTAGCTCATCGTAGGCAGGCTGGTAGCTGATGTTGAAGTAACCCTGGTAGGGCTGGTGGGCCTGCTCGATGTGGACGAGCAACTCCTGGAAATAGTACGGCTTCCCGGTTTGCAACACGCCCGCAAACACGGCTTCAAAGCCTTGGCCCGCGAGGTCAGGCAGCGCCTCGAAGTGCGGGCGCCCTATAATCTGGTCGAGGGGGCGGCCCCAAATCTGCCCCATGCGGGCATTGGCCCACTCCACCACGAACGCGGGGCTGCGCAAGCGAGCGAGGGCGATAGGCGCTTGCTCGAAAACCCGCTGCCACTCGGTGCGCCGCGCCTCGGCCTCGACGCGGGCGGCTTGCTCGCGCGCTTGGCTTCTGCGCAAAGCCTCCGCTGCCACAGATTGTTGCTCGGCCGTATCGGAGAAACTCACCAGCAGCAGCTCGCCGCTGCGCTGGGCCGAGAGCAGAAAGAAGTTGTCGAGCCCGTCGAAGGAGTAGTTTACTTCATACTGCCCCGGCCGGCCCGAAAGGAAGGTATCGCGATAGAAAGCAAAGATGCCCGTAT
>NZ_MTSE01000023.1 GCF_002154225.1 Hymenobacter crusticola | reverse complement strand
AGCCGAAGTACTCCCTGTTTGAGCGCTGGGTAGAAAACGGCCTGCTCGACTTAGTAGGGCAAGAAGGTGTGGGCTGCATCCCCTTCTCGCCGCTCGCCCAGGGCCTGCTCACCGATAAGTACCTGCACGGCATCCCGAATGACTCGCGGGTGGCCAAGGGAGTTGGCTTTCTGAAGGAAAGCCAGCTCACCCCGGCGCGCCTGCGTCAGATTGGTCAGCTCAACGACCTAGCCCAGGCGCGCGGGCAAAGCCTCGCTCAAATGGCGCTGGCTTGGATCCTGAAAGATGAGCGCGTAACCTCCGTGCTCATCGGAGCCAGCCGACCTGCGCAGCTACTCGACTCGCTCCGCAGCTTGGACAACACGCGGTTTGATGCAGCCGAATTAACGCAGATAGAAGCGATTCTAGCCACTTGAACTGCTTGGTTTACTTTCTCCTTTTTCGCAAAGACTACTGAGTTGGTAGCAAGTGAATGCCCCTGATTAAGCCATTGCACAGAATGGCGATAAAGAAAGTACTTACTACCATGTAGCCAAACTAGCGGTAAGCGGAGTAGCCCGCGGCGATCTGCTAACCCGAGAAATGTCTTTGTACCTGCGGGTGAGTAGCCAGATTGTGTGCAGCGTGCTGTCGTAAACTACAGGCACTACTAGCCGTGTCATCCTGCGTGCTACTGCTTAAGTCTGAGCGCTTCGGAGCCGGCCAGCCGGACACCCACGTGCCGTATATCTCCTAGCTATCAGGCGAGAAGTAGCGATGAGAGTCAGCAGTTAATGACAGAACCTAGCAGGCTCATGACCACCATGAGCAAAAAGGTGAAGCGAGACAGGAGGCCCATGCAAATGAGGAAAGGAGGTACGTAGCTGCCCTTTCTTGGGAAAGGCTGTGTAGAGCAGAATGTTATAGCCTAGTACCTGCAGCGCGTAGTTGTTGGAGAATACCGTCAGCCTAAGACTAATGATGGTTGTGCCACGTGCGGTCATCAATCTCAGTAGCTACAACAAGCTGACGCAACTACTGCCGAATCCAACCATAGATGCTCAACCTTAAGCAAAGTGGTTGCCTTGCTACCTCATTTACAAAGTAGGCCTGTCAACCATTGACGAGCTAAGAACACATCTTAAGCTATGGTAAATAAAGGTAGTTGCCGAGCACGATAATAAATAGTTCACTTTCTAATATTTGTATTTCATTCGTGTATTAAGTGTTAAAATAGTATCATATTATGAAAAATAGTATTAGCTAGGTTCGCCTTGTTAAAAGCAGCACTAGTAGTAGGAAGCAAAATAGTTTGCCAAGCATTAAAAGTTGAATCATCTCACCTCAGCAACCATTGTTTCACATATTGTTAATGCATTGGTTATAGTTGTTTTTTTGATATGTAAAATACTGTAAATGAGTGGAATGAAGTAAGAAAATTGACCGATGTCTGTTTCTTTAGAGATGTTGAGAGCAAGTGCTTTTGTGATTCTTGTAGTCACTTTAGCTGCTAGTTGGGGTAGAGTCATTATAGATTTAATAATGTATAAAATTTTGTTATTTCACGTAATTATTACCACTCAAAAGCGCATAAAAATATCACTAATAAAATTGTACTTTTTCTTAAAAATAGATGCTCCTTATATACCTGTGTAAGTGGGATTGTACTTTTTGCACACACAAGGTCATTCATCCTATCAAAAGGGAGGATTTAGCCTATTTGGGCCCCTCACTGAATCGATTTAGCTTTCTGAAAAATTCACTGCAAACGTTTTCTAAGCCTCTTGCAGAATGTTGTCCTCTTTGTCTATAAAAAGGAAAAAAAGCTCTCTGTAAAATACATTGTTTGAATCGTAAGCAAGTGTTATACAAGGGCTTATTGAAGATTGTAACTGATTTCCTCGTTGGAAGGAGCTTCATCTCCTTTGCTCTTAGCAGCCTGATACTATGCTACAGCAGGAATCGTCTGCCTCGCAGCAATTCTGAAGTAGCTCGACTGGTGTAACTAAGCAACTTCCAACATCTAACTATTGAGTTCAGAGTACCCCGTGCTCACCTGAGGTAAGTAGAACGAACCAACCTGTTGTGCTGCTCCCTGCACAGCTGTTCCACTAAAGTATTCCCACCATTATTCTTTACTTCCCATGAAGAAATCTTTACCACTTTCCCTGCTAATGGCATTGATGCTGATGTCATTAGATCTATGGGCGCAGAGCACGCTGAAAGGTGTTGTCACAGATGCCTCAAAAGGGGAGGGGCTGCCTGGTGTTAGCATCGTTGTGAAAGGCACTACCAATGGCACCACATCGGGAGGTGATGGCTCTTATTCCATAAATCTCCCTAATGCTGACGCTACGCTGATCTTCTCCTATATCGGCTACGAAACCATGGAACTGCCAGCGAAAGGTCGCACCACGCTGAACGTGCAGTTGAAAGCTGACCAGAAGGCTTTGGAAGAAGTCGTGGTTATTGGCTACGGCTCGGTGAAGCGGAGCGATGTAACAGGTGCTGTGGCCACCGTGAAGACGGAAGACTTGCTCAAGACCATCCCCACTAGCATCAACCAGGGCCTGCAAGGGCAAGTGGCGGGCGTGCAAGTGAACCGCAGCGACGGGGCTCCCGGCGCGGGCATTAGCCTGACCATCCGCGGGGCAAACTCTTTTACAGGCAGCGAGCCACTGTATGTTATTGACGGTATTCCGTTTACCTCGCCTTCGGCTACGGGTTCTTCCACTGGTGGGGCCAACCCATCGGGTGGTACTGGGCAGTCCACAAATGCTCTATCCTACATTAACCCGCAGGATATTGAGTCAATGGAAATCCTGAAGGATGCTTCGGCTACTGCTATCTACGGCTCGCGTGGGGCCAATGGCGTGGTGCTGATTACCACCAAAAAGGGCAAATCCGATAAGGATCGGATTGAGGTTGTGGCCAACACCAGCATCTCAGAAATTTCGCGGCAGGTGAAGGTGCTTAATGCTTATCAGTATGCCCAATTCCAGAACGAAGCTCAGTTGAATGCCGAGAGGTACAACGGCTATACGCCTGCCACACTGCCTTTTCCCGGCACTCGTGGCTTTGACCCGACTATCGGGGATTCGACCTATTTGCCTGCACCCGAAGACTTCCTAAATGGAACGGCTGGCGACTCGTACCCAGCTGGCTTTAAGGGCACTGACTGGCAAAAGCAGATTTTTCGCCGTGCCATCACCAAGGACTATACGTTGCGCATGTCGGGTGGCAGCGACAAAGGCACTTACTCGGTATCGGGTAACATGCTTGATCAGCAAGGTATTATCGTTAACTCCGGCTTTAAGCGCTATGGTTTGCAGGCTAACATTGTGCGGAAAGTGCACAAGTGGATTGAGCTAGGTACTAGCAACAACATCACGTTCACGGACTATAAGCTAGGTAAGACCAACTCCAACGGTAACGAGGCTAGCATTATCAGCTCGGCGCTGTTCTTTCCGCCCACGTATCCGATTTCCTCACCCGAGTCGAAGGCACGGGAGGATGCAACTTCTTGGTACGCTGCGGCTAACCCCTACAACTACACTCGCACGGCCAAGGACCAGACCCACTCCACGGGCATCTACTCCTCGACGTACGCGCTGCTCAAGTTCACCGATTACCTCTCATTCCGCCAGAACCTAGGGGTAAACTACAATGTGAATAACCGCGAAGTGTACTACAACCGGCGCTTGCAGGAAGCGCGCACCACCAACGGCTACGCGTACTCTTCTGACGACACGTGGCGCGGCATTACGCTGGAGTCTATTCTGAACTTTAACCGCACCTTCCACCAAGATCATAGCGTGAACGCAGTGGTAGGCGTTACGAGGGAAACCGGCTACTCCTACTACCGGAATATGTCGGTGCGCGGCTTCCCCGACGACCTATTGCAGAACAACAACATCGGGGCGGGGCTCAACCAGAAAACCCTCGGCAGCGGCAAATCTGAGAACGGCTTGTTCTCCATGCTGGGCCGCTTAAACTACAGCTACAAGGGCAAATACCTAGCTACGGCTTCGTTCCGCCGCGATGGTTCCAGCCGCTTCACCACGAAAAACAAGTACGCAAACTTCGCCTCTTTCGCTCTCGCCTGGAATGCCGGAGACGAAACCTTCGTCCAGGATTTGAACCTCTTCAGCACCCTGAAGTTCCGGGCTGGTTACGGGCAAACTGGTAACCAAGGGATTGGCTCTTACCGCTCCCTGCCAATGTTTGCTTTCTCGGCTTACCCCATCAACGGCGCGCTACAGCCGGGCTATGCTGACGTGACGTGGCGCGGACCAGCTGATGTGAACTTGCGGTGGGAAACCACGGATCAGTTCAACGCGGGTGTAGATATGGGCTTTATGCAAAACCGCTTCACCGTGACGGTGGATGTCTACAAGAAGAAAACCCACGACCTGCTGCAGCCTATCCAGATTCCGAACAGCACAGGTTTTACCACGCAGCTCACCAACTTCGGTACCGTTGAAAACAAGGGCTTGGAAATCTCTGGAATTGGTCAGTTAGTAACCACACCTAGGTTCAACTGGGGCATCAATGCCAACATCTCCTTCAACCGGAACCGGATGCTCGACCTGCCCGGCGACCAATTTGCCGGTAGCCTCTACAACAACTTCGACAACTTCTTCCTGCAGCGCAATGGCCAGCCCATCGGGACGGTGTACGGCTTCGTGGAAGATGGCTTCTACGACAACCTAGCCGAAGTGGTAGCCGACCCGAACTACGCTGGTCAGTCGGAAGCGGTGCAGCGCATGATGATCGGCGAGATTAAGTACAAAAACTTCGACGAAGATCCCGCCATTACGGCCAAAGACCGCCAGATCATCGGCAACACGAACCCTGACTACAACTTCGGCATCACGAACAACTTCAGCTACCGCAATTTAAACCTGAGCGTGTTCGTGCAGGGCGTGCAGGGCAACGACATCGTGAACACCAACCTGTATCAGATTCGGATGGGCAAGGTGGCCAACTTGCCACAGTTCGTGTACGACGGCCGCTGGACCCCCGAAAACGCTGCTAATGCCACCTGGCCCAAAGCACTGGCCGCCGATACGCGCCAGCCGCGCTTGTCGAACCGCTTGGTGCAAGATGGCTCCTACGTGCGCCTGAAGAACATCAACGTGGGGTACTCCTTCAAGAAGCCTGCTTCTTTCATCGACGTCATCAACGTGTACGCCAGCGTGAGCAACGTGCTGACCTTCACGGACTACAAGTGGTTTGATCCGGACGTCAACGCCTTCGGCAGCGACGCTTCTCGCCGGGGCGTCGACATGAACTCCTACCCGAATAGCCGCACTTACACCCTAGGGGTAAGCGCAGGCTTCTAACCTAATCAGAAAAGTAGTCTCTCGTCAGATGAAAAAGATACAACTACTTGCCCTTTTCTTCGCCGCTTCGCTCGCTACCACGGCTTGCACGGACTTTCTGAAAGAAAAGCCCCTGGACTTTGTTACCCCCGACCAAGTAACGGACCCCGTATTCGTAGCCAACGGGGCGCTGAACGCCCTGGCTTCGGGCTCTATGTTTCGCTATGGCCCATTCCCTAACCTGTGGGATTATGACTCCGATGACGCCACCGGACCTAGCTGGGCGTTCGGCGACGTAGGTGCCGGCAACTACCAATCCTACTGGGGTATCGACACCGGCTGGAACGGTCCTTACACGCTGATTCACCGCTGCAACTTTGGCATCTCGCAGATCAACGCCATGAGCACGGCCGACGCGGCCGCCAAGCAAAATGCGCTCGGTCAGCTGTACTTCCTGCGTGGGTGGGCATATTTTCTACTGGTGAGGGCATACGGGGCGGTTCCCGTATTCGAAAAGGCCGTAACGGAAGGCGCCGAGCCGCAGCAGCCGCGCGTGCCGGTGAAGGATGTGTACGCCATTGTCATCGATAACTTGAAGCTAGCCGAAGCCAACCTAAAGTCGACCAAGGATGCGGGCTACGAGCTAGGTCGGCCCAGCAAAGGCGCGGCCAGCAGCCTGCTCGCCAAAGTGTACCTCACCATGGCGTCGGGCTCTCTGCCTGGCGGCCAGGTGACCGTCAGGGGTGGTAAAGCCTTTCAGTTGGTCGGCGGCAAGAAGGTATTGCTGGCGCCCCAGGCCATTACGCACACCAAAACCGTAGTAGCGGGCCTGGAAGGGCTGAACTCGGCTGAGTACTTCAAGCTCGCTCGCGATAAGGCACAAGAAGTGATAAGCAGCGGCGAGTACTTCCTGTTCCCTTCGCACGCCGAGGTGTGGACCGTAGCCAACCGCAACCGCGGCGAGCATATCTGGGCGTTGCAGAGCATTTCCGAAAATCCTGATTTCGGCAACGAAATCTCCCTGTTTCGTCGCGGCCGCATCGATCCTAGCAAGGCCGACCAGCTGGAAGGCGGCTGGATTGGCACTTCTTATCAGTGGTACCGCAACTTCGAGGAAAACGACCAGCGCATCACCGATGGGGTGCTGCACCGCTGGAAGATGTGGAGCAACACCCAGTTTCACTACTACCCGCTCAGCGACAGCTCGGTTGTAAAAGGCGTGGATAATAGCCCTGCCGCCGTGGCTAAACGTGCCAAGTACGGCTACCTGCCCACCGACGTATCGGCCTTGGATGATGGCCGTATCGGTCGGCTACGCAAGTTTGAAGCGGTGAGCAAGAACACAGTTACCCTCGGCGACTTCCACTTCCCGCTGCTGCGCTACCCCGACGTGCTGCTGATCTTCGCCGAAGCCGATAACGAAGTAAGTAACGGCCCGACGGGCGCAGCGAGAAGCGCCGTGAACCAGATTCGCCGCCGCAATGGAGCTTCGGAGGTGGGCACCTTAAACCAACAACAGTTCCGCTCCTTCGTGCTGGAAGAGCGCCGCCGGGAGCTAGCCCTGGAAGGCGACCGGCGTTGGGATTTGATCCGCTGGGGCATCTACCTGCCCGTGATGAACGCCATCGACATTGACGAGAACAACGTGATTAAGCGTCGGCAACAGAAGCACTTGCTGTTCCCCATCCCGATTTCGGAAGTCAACGCCAACAAGCTCATCGGTGGCAACAATCCTGGCTGGTAATACCTAGGTCTTTCCCTGCTTTCGCCTCATCCTATTGACTCTCGGGAAAGCAGGGGAGGACCGCTTCTCACACCTCACACGGAAACAGCAATGAACTCTTATACTCATTTTAGCAAGCTAGGTACCTTGGCCTTGCTCGCCGGCGCGTTGTCGTTCTCTTCTTGCAAGAAGGACGATGACAACGTCTGTGGCGGTACGCCAGCCATTACGCAGGTCAGCAGCGCCACCGACCGCACTGCGTCTATCGCCAAAGGCAGCCTCGCCGATTGGATTATCATTCAGGGCAGCAACTTCTGCAACGTGCAGAAAATCGTCTTCAACGACGTAGAAGCTAGCCTTGAGGATGCGTACATCACGCCCACCGAAATTACGGTGCGCGTGCCACGCGCAATTCCCAAAGAAGTGAACAACAAAATCAGTTTGGTTACGGCCGGTGGCTCGGCTGAAACAACGTACACACTCTCTATTCCGCCCCTGGTAATAGCTGGGATGAGCAATGAATACACGCCAGCAGGGCAGCGAATGGCTATTGTCGGCCAAAACCTAGACCTGTACGGCATCACGCCGGAAACTGGCAAAGTGCTCTGGGCCGGTACTGCGCTACCCATCACGAAGACCACGGCCGACTCGGCGTATTTCATAGTGCCGGCTTCGGCGGCAAAAGGCGCTACAGTGAAAGTTGTGGATGCTAACAACGTGACGCGCGACGTACCGGGCCAGTACAAGGATGATCGAAACATGATCTTCAGCTACGATACGGGCGGGAGCGTGTGGGGAGCTGATACCTACATCACAACGGCGGCTACTCCCGGCCCGATCAATGGCAAATACCTACGCGTCAACAAAACGATAGCAGCCTGGGAGTGGACCGAGTTTTCGGCTACCAACCTAGCTATTTCGAATGATGTGGTCGCTAATCCGGCTGGCTATGTATTGAAGTTTGAGGTGAATACGGTGAAGCCCTTCAGCACCAATGCTATCAAGTTTATGATTGATGGCAACGCTGATAAGGTGAATACCTACATCTGGAAGCCGGTTGCGCCATTCAATACGAGGGGTAAATGGAGCACGATGAGCATTGACCTGAAGAGCTTCATCAATACGCCTTTGCTAGCGTCTAAGGCGCAACACGAGTTCAAGTTCATCTTCCACGGCGACGGCGCTCTGGATGCTGACATCGCCTTCGACAACTTCCGAATTGTACCCAAAGGGTAAGATCGAACAAAAATAACACTGTGCTGCTTTGGCCTACTTGCTTCTGTGGGACAAGCACTTCAACCGTTCAATGAAAAAAACAGCACTCTTTCTTCTTGGCCTGGCTTTCTCGTTTTCAGGCTTTGGTCAAGGCAACAACTACACGCAGAACTATAAGAAATTTGACAACCTAGCCCTAACACCGCCCATGGGCTGGAACAGCTGGAACAAGTTTGCCTGCAACGTTGACGAGAAATTAATTAAGGAAGTGGCTGATGCCCTGGTAAGCAGTGGCATGAAGGACGCGGGCTACACTTACATCAACCTCGACGACTGCTGGCACGGCGAGCGGGACGCGCAGGGGTTCATCCAGCCCGATGCCAAGCGCTTTCCCTCGGGCATGAAGGCCTTGGCCGATTACGTGCACAGCAAGGGCTTAAAGCTAGGTATCTACTCCGATGCGGGCTCCCAAACGTGCGGGGGCAAGCCCGGCAGCCGGGGCTACGAGTTTCAAGATGCGCAACAGTATGCGAGCTGGGGAATCGACTACCTGAAATACGACTGGTGCAACACGGAAGGCCTGAAAGCCGAAGGAGCCTATAAAACCATCACGGCGGCGCTGCGCAAGGCCGGCCGGCCCATGGTGCTCAGTATCTGCGAGTGGGGTAACGATAAGCCCTGGACTTGGGGGCAATCGGTAGGGCACCTGTGGCGCACCACCGGCGACATCTATAACTGTTTCGACTGCATCGAGGACCACGGCACGTGGAAGTCGTGGGGGGTGATGCAGATTGTAGACAAGCAGGAGGGACTGCGCCAGTACGCCGGCCCTGGCCACTGGAATGACCCCGACATGCTAGAAGTCGGTAACGGCATGCCCGCCAACGAAGATCGGGCGCACTTTACCCTCTGGTCGATGCTGGCGGCGCCCCTCATTACGGGCAATGATCTGCGCAAGATGAGCAAAGAAACGACCGACATCCTCACCAACCGTGAGGTGCTCGCCGTGAACCAAGACAAGCTAGGGGTCCAGGGATTCAAGTACGCCAGCAAAGACAGCCTGGAAACCTGGTTGAAACCGTTGGAAGGTGGAAAATGGGCCGTCACGTTCCTTAACCGCAGCCGCCGGCCACAACCCGTTCGCTTCGACTGGAAAACTACGCCCATCACCGACGACCTATCGAAGCAGGAATTGAACGCGGCCAAAACCACCTACAAAGTCCGCAACCTGTGGATGAAAAAGGATGTGGGTACCACCAAAAAAGCCTTTGCCACTACCGTGCCCGCCCACGACGTGGTGCTATTGATGCTAACGCAGTAGTCAGTGCATGAGTGAATTACAGAAAAAGCAGCCAGCGACTTCGCCAGGCTGCTTTTTCTGCTTCCATCCCTGCTCTTGACTACTTGACTCACGAATAATCAACCAAAACAACATAAAACAGATAGCATGGTGCGCAAGTATTTACCCGCTAGTCCGCGTATGTGGAAAGTATTACTGACAACCAACTTGCTACTACTAGGCACCGCCGCGCAAAAAGCGGCCGCCCAGGTGGAATTGGCTCCTTGGGGCAATCTTACCGGCATTCGTACCGATGGGCAGCTACTAGAGGTTGAGACGAGCCTACGCCTCGTGAAAACGGATGGCCACGTAACCGAAACCGGCAAGGAGCGCCAACGCCCCAAGTACACGCGGGAAGGTACCCGGCAACTCGTCACCACCCAGCTAGACAGCCTCGATTTCGTGGAGACTGTGCAAGATGCCGGGCCGGGCAAGGCCCGCGTGCAGGTACAGCTCACGGCCCGCAACAGCATGCCCAACAGCAGCGGTGTGTACTTTAGCGTGCAGCCTCCCGTTGCTGCCTACCCAGCCAGCAGCACGGTAGAGGTACGGGATGCCAATGGCACGGTGCTAACGAAGGGCACGCTCGGCAGCCTCAAGCTACCAAGCAGCCCCGCCAGCAGCATTCGCCTCACGGCTCCTACCCGGCAGCTCACCATTACCTTCGGCGAGCCAATGCCTGTAGAACTGAAGCAGGAACAAGACAAGGAGGGGCTGCACTATCGGTTCTACCTGCCCTTACTGACGGGTAGTGTGCAGCGGGGCCAAACGGCGCAAAAAACCTTCACCGTTCAAGCCACTGGCAGTATCGACCGGGCCCCTGTTAAGCTAACGCTGAACCCGGCGCAACCCGGCCGCCCGTTTGCCGGCTTCGGGGGAAATTTTCGCTTGCAAAACCCCAAAACCGACCCGCAGGTAATCGACTACTCGCTGCAAAACATGCGCGTGGCCTGGAGTCGGGTAGAGATGCCCTGGCAGCTATGGCAGCCTGCTCAAGACCAAGACCCCACGACCGCGGCCCGGCAGGGTAAGCTGCACCCGCACGTGCGCGAGTCGATGGAAATGGCGCAGAAGCTCAGTAAGCAGGGTATTCCCATTATTCTCTCGGCTTGGTCGGCGCCGGCTTGGGCCGTGGTGGGCACCCCCGCTCGCGGCAGCGGGCCCGGACCGGACGGCAAGTGGGGCAACCCGCTAAACACGAACAACTTACAGGCAAGTTATAAATCCATTGCCGACTACATTCAGTACCTCAAAGACCAGTACGCCGTGGATGTGGCGCTGTTTTCCTTCAACGAGTCGGACTTAGGTATTAACATCCGCCAGACTGGTCAGGAACATGCCCAGCTCATCAAGGAGCTAGGTGCCTACTTCGTCAGCCGGGGCCTGAAAACCAAGCTGATGCTAGGTGACAATTCTGACGCTACTAGCTACGAGTTCATGACGCCTGCCCTGCAAGATGCCAGCACGCATCCTTACATTGGGGCTGTGTCGTTTCACTCGTGGCGAGGTTGGGAAACCGAAACCCTGCAAAAGTGGTCGGCGGCGGCCAAGCAGCTCCAACTCCCCCTGATTGTGGGCGAGGGCAGTATCGACGCGCAGGCGTGGGGCTACCCAGCTATCTTTTTGGAGCCGACTTATGCGCTGGAAGAAATCAGCTTGTATATGCGGCTGCTGGCCGTGTGTCAGCCGCTCACTATCCTACAGTGGCAGCTCACGGCCGACTACTCGCCCATGGCGGGAGGTGGCATCTTCGGCGACAACACGCCGCTGCGACCTACGCAACGTTTCTGGAACCTGAAGCAATTAGCGGCTACCCCTAAAAACGTGGTGGCCCTGCCCATCACCGCCGACCGGCCTAACGTATCCGCTGCTGCGCTGGGCAACATCCAGGAAGGCAAATACGCGGTGCACCTCGTCAACAACGGGGCTACTCGCCGCGTAACGCTCACTGGCGTGCCCGAAACGGTGAAAGAGCTGCAGGTTTACACCACCGACAAGGCCCGCTCCATGCAGAAAGGTAAGGCTGTAGTGGTGAAAAAAGGTTCGGCACAGTTTACGCTGGAGGCCGGCACCTATACTACCTTGAGTACTAAATAAGCTTCGCAACTACCGGATGGAGCATGACAGTACCGGTACAAACTGGTGATATAGGCTCATGGTGCACGAGGGCGTAGCACCGGCTGCTCTGAAGGACTACACAACGTATATCAGCGTCACTACTACCTAGCTATGTGGAGCCTTGAAGCCGCTTGGCCGGATACTCCGATTACACGATTACACAGCTTGGCAGCTAACGCCTCGCAGCCTACCGGCACAGCGCTGGCATGGCCGCGGGCCTGGTACGATGCTAAATGATACCATTCGTCCAACGAAATTGCTATCAACCGGTACGCGCCCTTGACCTAGCCCCGCCCCGCGGGAGGCGCTACAAGCTAAAGTGAATAAACCAGCGAAATAACTTTTAGAACTAAGTGGGATAACGAGAAAGGGCCCATGCTGCGACAAGTGCAGCATGGGCCCTTCCTGTTAGCTTAGTCAGCTTCTCAGCCGAGAGTAGATCAGGCTCCCGGTTAAAGCACTGCGGGGCGAGCTGCTGCTTTTTCGGCTTTCAACTTGAGCGTAGCCGTTTTTAAGCCTTTTGCGGTGGCGGTGAGGGTGACTGTGCCGGGCTCTTTGGTAGTTTGAATCAGCACTTGGGCTAGGCCATTAAACGTCTTCCGTTTCCAGGGAGCCGCCGGGGTAAGCACCTGGATGGTACCGGGGTTGGTGTTCACTACATCCCAATCGTGTTCCTTCGTCAGGGGAGTCGCCACTATCTCGATGGTATTATGACCTGGCTTTAACAGGCTAGGTGCCAGACGAATTACGTTGCCTTCCGCACTTTGCTTCAGGTCTGTGGCGAGTTCTTGTCCGTTGATATAAAGGTATTGCTCCTTGCCAATGCTATTGTAGAAGAACGTCACTTGGGCGTTGACAAAATCGGCTGGCAACTCGAAGCTGCCTTGGTGGCGGTAAGCGGCAGCCAAATTTTTGTAGTCGCGCTTCACGAAGGCGGGTTGCCAAGCCGCTGATTGATTCTGCCTTCTCGCCGCTACGCCCTCCGCTAAACCAGAAACGGGCGTTTCCTGCAATCCTTGAATAGCTACCTTCTGAATATCTTCCACGAACTTCTCCTTTTCCAGCGAAGTAGGATCTCCGTTGCCAACGCCGATAATCTTGGCGGGGCCAGTCACGGAAAAGGTGATTTGCTCGTTAGCGGTTGGTACGGTGAGGTTGCCACGGTCGGCGACGGCCACCGTCACCACCGCCAGATCCTGCCCGTCGGCTTTGAGTGCCGCTTTATGCGGAGTCAACTGAATAACAGCGGCTTGATCTGTCGTTTTTACGACCTCATGCAGCGTCTGGCGGCCGTTTTTGTAACCGTAAGCTTCCAGCGTGCCCGGCGCGTAGTTGACGTTCCAGGCCACGTGGGAGTTCCGCGGCACGGCCTGTTTGCCTAGGCTCTTTTTGTTTAGAAAAAGCTCTACTTCGTCACAATTGCTATAAGCCCACACCGCTATGGGCTGGCCCTCGCGGCCTGGCCAGTTCCAGTGCGGCAGCAGGTGCAGGGTGGGCTGCTGACTCCACCACGACCGGAGGTAGTACACGTTATCCTTCGGGAAGCCGCACAAGTCCATCATGCCGAAGTAGGACGTAACCGACGGCCACAAGTAAGGCGTGGCTTCCCCGCGGTAATCGAAGCCCGTCCAGATAAACATGCCGGCCAGGTAGGGCCGCTCGGCGTAGAAGCGCCATCCTTCCTCAATGCTGTAGAAAGATGGCCGGGGCTTTTGGTCGTAGGCGGCGGCGTAGTGCTTTCGCGCGTCGGTTGCGTACTCGCCGCGGGTGGCAAACGTGGAGCCTTCTTCGGTGCCCATGCCCGGCTGCTCGGGAAACCGCCGATGGTGCGCGTCAACGTCGCCGTTGCCTAGGTAGTTGTAGCCCATCACTTCCACCACATCCGAAATGCCGCTCCGAAAACCGCCGCTGATACCAGCCGTGCAGAGCCGCGTTGAATCCAGGCTATGCACGTAGGCCTGCATGGTGGTGGCAATGCGCGCGCCTATAACACTGTTCTCAATGCCCCATTCCTCGTTGCCAATCGACCAGCTAATGATGCTCGGGTGGTTACGGTCGCGCAGGATCATGTCGCGCAAGTCTTCCTGCATTTGATAATTGGTGCCCATCAAGCGGTTCTCGTCAATCACCAGCATGCCGAGTTGGTCGCAGGCCGCCAGTAGTTCGGGCGTGGGCGGGTGGTGCGAGCAGCGGTAGGCGTTCGAGCCCATAGCCTTCAGCGCCTTAATGCGGAAATACTGCAACTCATCGGGTAGGGCTGTGCCTACCCCGGCGTGGTCTTGATGGTTGTTGGTACCCTTCAATTTTACGGGCTTGCCATTCAGGAAAAAACCTTCTTTGGCATCAAACCGGATGGTACGAATACCAAACGGCGTGTCGTAACGGTCCACTTCCTGGTTGCTTACAACAACGGTCGTGCGCAGCGTATACAGGTAAGGCGCTTCCAAATTCCACAGTATCGCATCGGCGACTAGCAATTGCAGCGCGATTTCCCGCGGCTGAAACGGCGACAGAGATACGGCCTCCTGTTTTTTGCTGGCTACCACGCGGCCTTGGGCGTCGAGGATGGTTTGCGTAACCGCGCAAGTTTGCGTCTTCTTTCCGTCGTTCAGAAGGTTAACCCGGGCCGTGACATCGGCCGTCGTGGCGGCTACCCGGGCCGTGACCCACGTACCGTTGGGGGCGACGTGGACGGGGTTGGTTTTGGTGAGCCATACGTGCCGGTAAATGCCCGCTCCCTCGTAAAACCAGCCTTCGGGCATGGTGGCATCTGCCCGCACGGCCACCACGTTTCGGCCGCCGTAGTTGAGGTAGTCGGTGATGTCGTAGCGGAAGCTGTTATAGCCGCTGGGTTCGGTGCCGAGGTAGTGGCCGTTCACCCATACCTTCGAGTTGCGGTACACGCCATCAAACTCTAGCGCCAGCTGCCGCCCAAGATCGGTAGCCGGGATAGTAAACGTTTTGCGATACCACCCCACGCTGGTCGCTGGAAAGTTACGGCCAGTGGCTTTGTAGCCGTGGCTGTGCTGGGCAGTGCTGTCAAATGGCAGCTCGACGGCCCAGTCGTGCGGCAAATCGAGCTGGCGCCAGGCCCGGTCATCGAATGTGGAACTTGCTGCTCCGTCGCCGTAACCTGCTTTAGCGAAGTAGGAGAAGTAGCTAGTGCCGTTGGTAAAGTCCTGGTTGGTGTCGAAGGGGTGCCCCAACGCAAAGCGCCAGTGAGCATCCATTGAATACCGCTCTCTACCTGGTTCAGGTGGGGCTTGCGCGAAGGAAAATTGCGCCCAGCACAGCAAATTAATAGAGAGAAAATTCCGCAAGATCATGGAGATGACTAATGCTACAGCCTACAGTTTAAATCAGGCTACGTCCGCCTGGACCGGAATGGGCTCCGCAACCAGGTAAGCAGCGCCAAACACGCCCGCGCTGTCACCTAAAAGTGGTTTGACTATCGGCGCCTCAAATTGATGGTCGAAAATGTGTTGCTGAATGCTGGCCACACCTGCTTCGTAGAGGTAGTCAATATTGCCTACTCCGCCTCCAATCACAATCACATCGGGATCGAGCAGGTTGATTACGTTGCTGAGCGCGAGTCCGAAAAAGCTGGTGAGGCGCTCTATAGTTTGAGTCGCAACGGCGTCGTGGCCATGAGTGGCGCGTTCCACTATTTCCGGCAAGTTGCGCGGCTGCTCGCTGTGGCGGGCGTAATATCGCTCTAATGAGGGGCCTGCCAAAATGCTTTCGTTGCAGCCCGTTTTACCACAGAAACAAAGGTCGCCTTCTGCCGCACTTAGGTAGTTGTGGCCCCACTCGCCGGCAATGCCGTGGTAGCCCTCGAGAATTTGCCCATTCACGACTAGACCGCCCCCTACGCCCGTGCCGAGGATGATGCCGAATACCACTTTCGCCTCGGGAAAGCGTTCTTTTACTACACCTAAGCGGGTCTCGGCGAGGGCAAAGCAGTTGGCATCGTTGGCCATAACTACTCGCATACCTAGCAGCTGCTCTAAGTCGGCGCGCACTGGCTGGCCGTTGAGCACGGTCGCGTTACAGTTTTTCATGAGCCCCGATTTCGGAATGGTTGTGCCCGGCGTGCCAATGCCTACCTGCTCCGCGCGGTAACCGGCGGCGGCCTCCAGGTGCTGCACCAACTGGGCTACCTGGCCCAGGATGTGGTCGTAGCCGTGGGTTGTTCCAGTCGGTACGCGGTGCCGGAATAAGACCTCAGGTTCTTGGGCTGACTTCAGGATGACGCCCTCTATTTTGGTGCCGCCTAGGTCAAGACCCCATAGGTTGTGCTGTTGGTTGAAGTGTGACATATCGTGAATGTTAGTTGTAGCGGTAGAGCCGTCCAGAAAGCGTCGACTCCTACGGTTGAAAAAGGAAAAAGCCAGCCCTGTTTACCACCCTAGGGTGCTCTTTAGGAAAGCCGTGAGCTCAGCTGCAATTAGCTGGTGCTCAGCTAGGCTCGGGTGGCTGTCGCAGCCGCTGGTATAGCTGCGCGAGAAGAAAAACTTACGCACGGCTGCATCGCCCGCCGCGTTGGCTTGGGCAACTACGCCAGTCAGGTAGCGCCGCAACACGGCCGTTAGCCGGGCGTCGGCCATGGGGCTAGTGAGGCACACCAGCTGCGCCTTGGGGTAGCGCCGGCGCAGGGTTTGAAGAAATGACAGGTAATTGCGGCAAAACGTAGTCGAATCCTGCACGCCGTCGTTTTGGCCTAGGCAAACGGTAACTACATCGGGCTGGTAGCGGCTGAAATCCCACGGCAGCAGGTTCTCACGCAGATTAATTTTGTCGAATACCTGGGGCATGACTAGCGGCAGATCACAACAGCTGTGCATCAGACCGATGCCCGACACGGCGGTGAGCTGCCACTCGGCACCTAGGGTGCGGGCGGTGGTAGGGCCATAGGCCTGGTAGGCGTTGTGCTGATCATGCCATTGCCCCTTGCCGCAGGGCACAACCGACTCATCACTGCCCGTTCCGCAGGTAATAGAGTTGCCGATGAACTCAATGCGCCGCGTGGGCCGAGCTGGTGGGGGGAGTAGCTTGGCGCAGCGCAGACCCACAAACTCTAGGTAGCCTATGTTCGATTCAGTGTTCTTGCACACCGTGAGCGTATGGACCTTACCCGGCAGATTCTCGGCTACGGTCACCGTGTTTTCCTTGCCCGTCAAGAGAAGGCGCGACGGCTTGCCATCCACGACCACTTCTAAGTAGTTGTGCTTGCCCCACAGCATTTCGTCGTTGACGACTACTGCGCAGGATGGCCCCGCAAATCGGGCGGTGAAGTATGCCCCGGGCGCCCAGCAGCGAGGCTTTTTAGCGTCGCTAAAATCGATGCGACCGGTGTACTGAATATGCTGATTATCGGCAGGATAGAAGATGGTAGGCTTGGGCTTAGCTCCTGCGCTAACTGGCAAGGACAGCGTCAGTAGCAGTAAAGCGGAGACGTATTTCATATAAGAAGAAGGGAAGAGCAGGGTAGGGCTAGGGTCGACTAGCCGCGGCCATTGGCGTATCAGTTCGGAAAGGCACTGCGGGGAGGCCCTCGCGGTTGTACAGGTTGCCGAGCGGATTATTGGCCCAGCTGTAGCGAACGGCCACCGGAGCAGGCACGGCCGCGCAGGTCAGCACCACCTCGGCCGGGCCGGCGAGCGTAGCGGCGGCCCAGTGAAATTGCCCGTCGGCCCCGGCCACGGCAAAGCCGCTAAGCGTCGTGGTGCCGCTTCTCAGCATCAGGCCCGTGCCGGTATTACCAAACGTCAACTGTACCTGATTACCGTTCACACGCATACGTTGGAAGGTAGGGCCCGCGGCTACTACCTTCTTGTCGCCATACGCCACTTGGCGCGCTACCAGGGCTAAGCGGTGCCCAACGTCCTGTTTGTTGGCGGGGTGGATGTCGTCGGGGTCACCTAGGTCGATAGCCACGGCCATGCCGGTGTGGGGTAAGGCCAAGGCCTGCGCTTGGGCTTCGCGCACCTCGGCCCAGTCAGAAGGGCCTGGCAGCGGGAGGGCTTTGGTGAAGTTGGCAAGCTGCACAAACAAGAAGGGCAAGTTACTCCCCCAATGGTCGCGCCAGTCGCGAATAAGGGCCGGAAATAGCGTGCGATACTGGGCTCCCCGACCCGTGTTGCTTTCGCCCTGGTACCAGATAACACCCTTCAGGGCGTAGGGTTGCAGGGGCGCAATCATACCGTTGTAGAGCACAGTAGGGGTGTTCTGAGCATCCTTCTCTGGCGCAGTAGAGCGCTGCGCCAAAGCGTCTACTGAAGCTTGAAAGTCAGGAAGTTGCTGAAGGCTTTCGGTACTCACCCAGGCTTCGGCTGGCGTGCCGCCCCACGGGCTGCTTATTATTCCAATAGGCACGTGGTAGCGCTGGTATAAGTCGCGGGCAAAGAAGTATGCCACGGCCGAGAAGCTGCTGGCCGTAGTGGGGCTGCACACCTGCCAACTGTGGCCCTCGTTCTGGGTTTGGGGCTGATACGCCACCACTTTCTTTACCGTAAACTGCCGGATCTGCGGAAAGTCAGCCATGGCTACTTCCTGTTCAGCATTCAGAATAAGGGGATAAGCACCGGGAGCAGGCGCGTTTTTGTCGCGCAGTGGTAGTTCCATATTCGACTGCCCCGAGGCTAGCCATACGTCGCCTACCAGCACATCTTCCACCGTAAGCGTGTTCTGTCCTTTAATGGTAATCGTATACGGCCCACCAGCTGGCGTAGCGGGTAAGGCTACCTGCCACCGCCCCGCAGCGTTCGGCGTGGCCGGGTAGCTGTGTCCCCGGAACGTGACTGCCACCTGCTCGCCGGGCCCAGCCCAGCCCCATACGGGTACTGGCACATCGCGCTGCACGACCATATGGTTGCCGACGAGTGCCGGTAAGCGCACGGTAGCATGAGCCAGCCGGCCAGTACCTAGGCCGGCGGCCAGCAGCATTACCGATAGTTTCTTAGGAAGGCTGAGGTACATAAATCGGGAAAAGACGGACGATTGGTGCTAAGCAACCTAGGTCTGCTTAGTATGAGAACTACTTTCTGTCCGCTGACTTGTGGGTCGGCGGAACCGCTGCCGTCGTCGTTCCGGCGTAGCGAAAGCGGCGCTGTTGGTCGCCCACGCGCAAAGTGAAAAACCCATCTTCGAGTAGGCGTCGGCCGTCGGCAGCGGGGTAGCTCAAGGATTCTTGAGGCCGAATAGTGAAGGTTAGCTCCCTGCTTTCGCCGGGCTGAAACTGCTGTTTCTCAAAGTGCTTCAGCAAGCGCACGGGGCGCGTGATGCGGCCTACTTCATCGGTCAGGAACCAGAGCACGGCTTCTTTGCCAGGAAGCGAACCGGTATTGGTCACGCGCACGGTGGCTTGCACTGGCTTGTCGCCGGTCAGCACGGAGTCGGCGAGTTGCAGGTTGCTGTAGCGGAAAGTGGTGTAGCTCAGCCCGGAGCCATATTCCGTAAGCATGGTGCTTTTGGCCTTGCCGCCCCGGTTCTCGAAGCCAACCCCGAAGTCGCTCAGCTCTAGGCTGTTCTCGTTATTGTCGTGGTGGTAGTTGGCAATATGCCCGGCCGCCTGCGGGTAGGTGAAGGGGAGGCGGCCGCTAGGGTTCACCTTGCCACTGATGATTTCGGCAATGGCCTGACCGCCCCCGAAACCCGGCAGGCCGCCCCACAGAATGGCTTCTGAGCGCTCGGCTACCGGCCGGATAATGTTTGGCCGTCCGCCAATCATGACGAGTACCGTGGGCTTACCCGCGCCCTGAGCCGTGCGCACCAGCTGTTGCTGGTCGTCGGGCAGCGTCAGGTCGTTGATGTTACCTAGGCCTTCGGCGTACGGTCGTTCGCCCAAGGCTAGCACCACGGCATCGGCACGGCGGGCAGCGGCCGCTACGCTAGTTAGTTGCAGCTTACCGGTGGCATCTTGGTAAGGTATGGTTTCGACCTGGGCGTTAGGATATTCGCGCTTCAGAGCCGTGTAAAGGGTAAGCACCTCGGCTGGGTATTGAGCCTCGGCGCGGCCCTGCCAAGCTAGGGTCCAGCCGCCCGCGAGGTTGGCTTTGGAATCGGCGGCAGGGCCGACTACCAGCAGGCGCTTTATTTTGGTAGGGGATAGGGGTAAGGTGTTTTTCTCATTTTTGAGCAGAACCACCGACTCCCGAGCTGCTTCTAAGGCATGCTGCTTATGCTCGGGGGCCCCAATGCGGCTGAGGCGGTCGGCGCGGGGCAACGGGTTGTCGAACATACCTAGCTCGTCTTTCATTTGCAGCACCCGCCCAGCCGAGAGGTTGATGCGCTCCTCGGTGAGACGGCCTTCCTGCACCAGCTCTTTCACGATGCGGCAGAAATTGGTGTTGTAGGGCGTCATGGCCATATCAATGCCGGCGTCAATGCACCGGAACGTGGCTTCCTTCTCGTTGGGCTCGGTTTTTTGCACTGTCACCAAGCGCAGAATATCCTGCCAGTCGGTCACGGCTACGCCCTTGAAGCCCATTTGCGTGCGCAGCAGGTCAGTCAGAATCTTGCGCGATGAGTGCACTGGCTCGCCATTAATTTCGCCGCTGTTCACCATCACCGACTTAATACCCGCATCAATGGCGGCTTGAAACGAGGGTCGGAAAAACTCCTGCAAACGCTGGTCGGGGATGAGTGCGTTTGTGCGGTCCCAGCCGTTGCGCGGGTCGGAATACCCGATGAAGTGTTTGGCGCAAGCGGCCACCTTATAGGGCAAAATGTCTTTGTTGCTTTGTAATTCGGTCACATAGGCGGCACCTAGCTCCGCGGCCACCAGCGGGTCTTCGCCGTAGGTTTCGTAGAAGCGCGGCCAGTACACGTTCAGCCCTAGGTCGAGCACGGGCGCAAATACCCAAATGTGCCCTAGGTCAGCCGATTCCATCACCGTGGCGCGGGCCTCTTGGCGAGCAAACTCGGGGTTGAAGGTCGCCCCTAGGTTGATGTTATGCGGAAAAATGGCCGCCCCACTCACGTAGCTCGCCCCGTGCATATGGTCGATGCCATAGATAATGGGGATGTGCAGCCGCGACTCGCGCATGGCAATGCGTTGCAAGGCTGTGAGCGTGCGCAGCCACTGCGTCGGCGGCACCGCCTCGCCGTTCAGAAAAGAGCCTACCCCATATTCGCGGACAAAAGGCACCAGCTTCGCCGAGTCGAGGCTCACGTCTTTCTGCTCGCCCGTGTGGTTGATGGCGGCGTTGGTCAACTGGGTCATCTGCCCAATTTTCTCCTCCAGCGTCATTTCCCGCAGCAGCTTTGCCACGCGTGGGCTCCACTGCGGGGCCGCTGGGGTGCCCACCGACGAGCTGGTTGCCGGCGTGCGAGCAGTGGCAGCCGGCAGAGTGAGGCCCGTGCGCTGACAAGCCGCCAACAAAGCCGCTGCCCCGACGAATGCTGGCACGGCGCGGTGGCTGAATGATCGTAGCTTTTTGAGGTGAGCGGCGGCGAAGCGAGCGGGCATTGACAAGAGTATAAAGAAGTTGGAAAGGCTACCTAGGTAGGTCGATAAGTGCTTTAGAAAGCGTCGGCTAGGGTGCGCACTACCAAGCGCTTGCGTAACTCGGTGAGTGAGGCAGCCCCTTCGCCTTTGAAGGTCAGGGTTTTGGTCTGGCCGGGCAGTAAGTCGAAATAGTTGTCCTCGAAGAAGCCGTCGCCTTGGCTTAGTGACAACCACACTTCGCGAGCGAGGGTCTTGCTCACGAGTGTTACCTGGTAGGTGCTGTCACTGCTTTGTTGCCAAGTGGCTGTGATGTTAGCTTTTGGCAGCGCCATTTTCTTGGGTAGGGCGAAATAATGCGTGTTGCTCGAGAGCGTCTGACCGTTGGCCGTCAGCTCACAGCTTAGCACCACGCGGTTGGCGTCATGGCTTTTGAGCAGCTTGGCTTTCGGAATATCGAGGTACACCTGGCTAGCCAGCGGCGCTACTTGCAGCGGGGTAGCCTGCTGATACAACACCTTACCGTTAAGGTCAAGCAGGCGCACTTGCAGGCTGGCTGGCGTCGCTGTCGTGCGGTCTGATACTACGTAGAAGCGCACGTTGTCGCCCTCCTCGTGGGGGCTTACCAGCACTGGCGCGTAGAACCGTTTGGCATAGTATTGCAGCGCTTTCCAGCGGCCGTAGTAGTCGATAGACGACCACGAAGCCACACCCCAGCAGTCGTCGAGTTGCCAGTACATAGAGCCCATGGTGCGGGGGCGGCTGCGGCGCAGGTGTTCGGCGCTCAGCTTAATTGCTTGGGCTTGCAGTACTTGGCTCACATACAAAAAGGAAGCGAAGTCCTTGGGTTCTTTGTAATCGCGCAGCAGGTACTCCTTCAGGCGCGGGTTCCCGACGGCGCTGCGCTGGTGTTCCTTCATCACCGGTGAGGCAATGTCGTGGTCGGCGGGCACGGTAAACTGCGCCACCGATTTCAGCTCTGGGAATGACTGGAAGCCGTACTCGCTCATGAAGCGAGGCACCTGCTTTTCGTAGTCTGAGATGGGCGCGGTGCCGCCCCATACGTCCCAGTAGTGCATGTCGCCGTTGGTTTGTGAGCCGGCCATGTCTTCGAAGTCGGACGAGGGGCTTGAAGACCAATACGGGCGGGCTGGGTCTTGCTCATGTAATACCGTCGGAATTAGGTCGCGGTAGAGCTTGAGGTAGTTGCTCCACACTTCCAGCTTGTGCGAGCCCATTTTTTCGGGCACGCCCCATTGCTGCCAGGCTACCTCATTTTCATTGTTGCCTACCCAAATAGCAATGCTTGGGTGGTCGCGCAGGCGGCGCACTTGGTAGGTGACTTCCTCCCGCACGTTATCCAAAAAGGGTTGGTCGCCGGGGTAGAAGGAGCAGGCAAATAGGAAGTCCTGCCACACCAGCAAGCCCATTTCGTCGCAGGTATCGTAAAAATATTGGTTCTCGTAGATGCCACCGCCCCACACGCGCACCATGTTCATATTGCAATCCTTGGCGGCTTGCAGCAACTTATGGTAGCGGGTCGGCGTCACGCGCGTCTGAAAAATATCGGCCGGAATCCAGTTCACGCCTTTGGCAAAAATTGGAATGCCATTGACCACAAACTCGAAGGATTTGCCGTAAGCGTCCTTCTCGCGGCGCAGCTCCACGGTGCGCAGGCCGATGCGGGTACGTGCGTCGTCGAGGGGCTTGCCGTTTTGTAGTAGGTGGGCCTTAAAGGAGTAAAGTGGCTGGGCGCCGTAGCCGGCTGGGTACCATAGCTTTGGGTTAGGCAAGCGCAAATCAGCCGTTACGTCGTGGCGATTGGGTTGCAAGGTGACGGCCTGCTCTATCCGAGGGCCAGGCTGCCCGTCGGGGCCGGTCGTTTCAACGAGCAAGGTTGCCGGGCCACTGGCGGCCGCCGCTCCCTCGTACGTCACAACTAGGTTGAGTTGCGCAGTCTGTGGGCTCAGCTGACGCTGCACTACGTGAAAATCGGTGATCTTAGCCGCGTCCCAAACTTCGAGTTGCACCGGCTGCCAGATACCAGAGGTAACAAACCTAGGTCCCCAGTCCCATCCGTAGTGGTAGGGCGCCTTGCGGGTGTAAGGGCTTAGCACCGGCCCCTTCTCGCCAACGATGCCCATGGCCTGTTCGTCGTTGATGGCAAACAGGTTGTAGCCGTACTTCTGGGGCAGGCCGGCTACCTCATTCAGCGGTGAGCGGAAGTGCACCAGCAGGTGGTTGGCCCCGGCCTTTAGCTGGGGTTTGGCCTCTGCACGCCACTCCCGAAACATATTGTCGGTGTGCAGAATGGCTTGGCCATTAAGCGTGACGTCCGCGTAGGTGTCGAGGCCCTTAAAGACCAACTCTAAGTGCTGACGCTGGAGCATGGCCGGCGTCACGTCGAAGGTCGTTTCGTAGTCCCAGTCAGTGTGGCCTATCCACTGAAGCTTCATTTCATTGTCGCGGTACAGCGGGTCTTCAATCTGCTTGGTAGCCAATAGGTCGGTGTGTACGCAGCCGGGAACAACCGCTGGAGCCCAGTTGTCTTTACCTGCTTGGCGAAAGCGCCAGCCCGTGAGAATGGGCTGAACGGTTTTACTACTAGCTGCGCTAGAAGCTGCCGCGGCCGGCTGCGCCGCTGCTGGCTCTGTGAAGAGCAAAGACAGTAGGCTCGCGAAACCTAGAAAAATGGTAGAAAATGAACGCACAAATGAAGAAACAGAGAGCCAGGGTGGAGGAAAGGGTAGGAGGCATCGCTCACCATCTGTTGGGCTTGCAACCGGGCGCACTCAACAGCCGCATCAGGAGCGGTTGCTGAGTGCGCCCGGGTGCAAGCCCAACAGATGGTGCATTGATAGCTAGCTTAGTAGCCAGGGTTCTGAGTTACTCCCCAGGTTTGAGCATCCTGCAGCGGAATGGGCAGCAGCGGCATAGGATTCACGACGCCAGTCGTAATGCTGCGCGTACGGGCACGGGCCGCTACGTTGGCGGGCAGCACAGAGAAGTACCGGCCCGTACGCACTAAGTCCCAGAAGCGGAGCGATTCTTCGGCAAACTCCACCCGGCGTTCGTGCCAAATGGCATTTAGCAGGGCTTGACCCGACAAACCAGTGGCTAGGTTGGGCAACGTGCCGGCGGGGGTGTTGGCAGCTGCATAGGCCGTAGAACCTACAGTGGTACCCGGAGGCTGTGTAGCGGCGCGGGCACGCTGCCGCACTTGGTTGACTAATGCTACCGCTTCCCCGCTGCGGTTGGTTTGAGCGGCTGCTTCGGCTTTCATTAGCAGAATATCGGCGTAGCGTAGCTTGCGGATATTCTGTAGCCCTGACTGGTTAACGGCTGGGGGGAGGATGGCTACTTTGCGGTTGAGGTAGCCAGTAGCGTTTTCTGACAGGTCAATGCGGTTGAGCACCCCTAGCACCACGTCGCCGTCTTTGATGATCGTAATGGGAAGGCGCGGATCGTTGGCTTCAAATTCATTCACCAAGTTCTGGGTCGGGTTATTGAAGCCATAGCCGAAGGTTTTGCGGTTGTTTTGGAAGACGTTGTTGGTAGTACCTGTCATGATAGGCCCGTAGCCTTCGTTGGAGGTCGCAAACTGAATCTCGAAGAGCGATTCGCTGCTGTTTTCACCGATTTCTTGGTGAATGGCGGCATAGTTAGCTAACAAGCTGTACTCGTTGGAAGAGATAACTGTGCTCGTCAAATCATATACTTCCTGCCACGTGTGGTTATTGCCGTTGTCGGTGCCGAGTTGGTACATGATGGCACGGGCTAGGTAGCCATTGGCGGCACCTTTCGTTGCGCGGCCCACATTGGCTGAGGAATAGCCGCTTTTCTCCGGCAGCAGCGTGGCCGCGGCCTTTAGGTCTTTCTCCAAAAAGGCGTAGGTTTCGGCAATAGTACTGCGCTTGACATTGGCCGTGTTGGTAGGTAGCACCGATTGCTCAAACAGCGGTACGCCCCCGAAGGATTTCACCAGGTTGAAGTAGAAATACGCCCGCAGAAACAAGGCTTCGCCCTTCAAGCGCGATTTCAGCGCCGGATCAATGGTGCCCGCATCAATGTTATTAATCACCGTATTCGCCCGCGCAATACCCGTAAAGCTGTGTACCCACAGCGTGTTAACAGGGGAATTGGCAGGTGTCATGGTCCAGGTCTTGAGCTCGGTCAGGGCCGTAAAGTCGCTGGGGGTGCTGCCCTTTTCGGCGTCATCGGTCATGACATCGCCAAACATCCACTCGTAGGTCTGCCCCACGTAGTCACCTACCCCGAACTTAGGGCCTTGGTCCCAGGAAGCGACATCGTAAATGCCGTTCACGGCCTGTGTTGCGTTGGTTGGGTCGTTAAAAAGAACTGCTTGAGTAACAGCGCCCAAGGGCTCTTTATCCAAAAAGCTCTGGCAGCTTGGTGTCAGTCCCATTATTGCCGCGAAAGCAAGCAGGCGAGCTGTAGAAGAAGTTTTCATCGGAAGTAGCGGGTGGGAATAGCGTTAGAACTGCACGTTGAAGCCAAGGCGGTAAGTGCGCGGCTGGGGATAGTTGCCGTAATCGACGCCGTAGGCCAGCGGATTGTTGTAGTAGCCGGTAGCTGAAATTTCGGGGTCCAGACCGCGGTATTTGGTGACGGTAAACACGTTATCTACCGACGCGAACACTCGGAACCCGTTGATTTTGAACTTATCCAATACTGGTCTCGACAGCGAGTAGCCTAGCTCCATGTTGCGGGCCCGCAAGAAGCTGGCATTTTCCACGTGGCGGCTGCTAAACCGATCGTTGTAGCCACCGCCGTTGTTGGTGTCGTTTGACGTGACGCGGGGCTGGCTGCTGTTGGGGTTGCTGGGGGTCCAACGATCCAGGCGGTCGGCGTAGAAGTTGGTCCATAGGCCAGAGAAAATGCTCGATTTGTCTAGGTTAAACGCGGCGGCGTTCACGGCTTCGGCGCCTTGCACGCCGTAGAGCAGTACTTTGAAGTCGAAGTTGCTGTACGACAGGTTCAAGGATGCCCCGTACGTGAAGCTCGGCGTAGCGCTACCTAGGTAGGTGTTGTCGGTGGCGTCGATTTTACCATCACCGTTGACATCCTGGTAGCGCACATCGCCGGGTTGCGCCCCCGGCTGAAGCGGGGCTCCCGCTGCGTTTCGGTAGCTATCAACTTCCGTCTGCGTGTGGAAAATGCCGTCGGCCTTCAAGCCGTAGAAATACGCAACCTCGTGGCCTACATCGGTGCGGGTGGTATTGCCGATCTGGGAAATCACGTTGCCACTGGCAATGGGATTAGCGCCACCTAGGTCGGTGATGAGGTTGTTGATCTTAGTGAAGTTGACTCCCGCGTTATACTGAAGCTTTCCAATCTCATTGCGGTAATTGAGGGCCAGCTCGAGGCCCCGGTTGCGTAGCGTGCCCACATTGGCCGTGGCCGGGGCTTGGCCTATGTAGTCGGGTACGGGCAGCAAAGCAATCATATCCTTGGTGCGCCGCTCGAAGATATCACCCGTGAACGTCAGCTTGTTGTCCAGGAAAGCCGCGTCTACCCCTACGTCAACCGTAACCGCTGTTTCCCACTTCAGATCGGGGTTGCTGAGCGTGGCAATGGCGATGCCTGGTGCCCGCGTCTGGTCAATACCAAATACGTAGTTCTGGTTGTTCACTGCCGTTGAGGCGTAGCCGTAGTTAGGGGCGGCATTCTGGTTGCCTACGGCTCCATAGCTAGCGCGCAGCTTGATCTGCGAAACAGCAGTTACATCCTTGAGGAAGTTCTCATTAGAAATGTTCCAGGCTGCACCCACCGACGGGAAAACGCCCGTGCGTTGCGAACTTAAGAAACGTGACGTCTGGTCGAAGCGCAAGGTACCCGTCACCAAGTAACGGTCGCGGAAGTTGTAGTTGGCGCGGCCAAAATACGAGAGCAATGACCCGTCGTACTGTGAACTGCGGATGGTTGAGGTGGCACTCCGCGCCGACGAGATGTATTGCAGGGTAGCATCAGCGGGCACATCGTAGCCCGTTACCGAGATGCCGTTGCCATAGCTCCGTTGCGCCTCCTGACCTAGGGTAGCGGTGAAGCTGCTATTGTCAGCGAAGGTTTTGGCATAGTTCACGTAGTTCGACCACACCCAGCTCACGTTTTCGAGCCGCGACTCTACCAACGAGCTTTGGGAGCGTTGATCGTTGGGACCTAGGTAGTACTGTGGTAGGTAGGCCTTCGGATGGAGGTTGTTGTAGGTGATTCCGAACGTAGAGCGAAAAGTCAGGTCTTTCAGGATGGTTACGTCGAGGTAGGCGCTGGAAAACAGGGTGGTGTTCCTCGTTTTGTTGTACTTCTGCTCTTTGAGGTAGCGTGCTAGGTTGGGGGTGAAGCTGGTAATTGTGTTGTACGAATAGCTCCCGTCGGCATTGTAGGGTGACGTGATGGGGTTAGCCTGAATTGCATTTTGCAGCACGGTGCTGTAAAATGGGTTGCCGGTGCCGTCGCCGCCTCCCGTCTGATTTGCGTTTGTGAACGTTGCCGACACACCCGCTTTCAAAAACTTGGTTAGCGTCGCGTCGTCGTTAAGCCGCACCACGTACTTCTTGAGCCCTGATTGCTTGACAATGCCATCCTGCTGGAAGTAGTTGCCGCTGATCAAATAGCGGTTTTGCTCCGTACCACCCGACGCCGATAAACTATAGTTGGTGATCAGGCCGCGTTGGGTCACAAAATCCTGGTAGTTGGTACCTGCTGCGCCGCTCTGCAAAGCGCCGTTCAGAATAGCCGTGTAATCGGCGGGTACAGGAGCCCCACCGTTGGCGTATGCCTCCGTCACTAGCGTCGCATACTGCTGGCCATTAGCTAGCGGTAATTCGCGTCGTATCTGTTGAAAGCCCGTGTACCCAAACAAGTTGAACTGGGTCTTGCCCGCCTTACCATGCTTGGTCGTGATAATCACCACGCCATTCGCCCCGCGCGAACCATAAATAGCTGTAGCCGAGGCGTCTTTTAGAATTTCCGTCGATTCAATATCGGTAGGGAGCAGAAAGCTAATGTCGCCAGTCTGCACGCCGTCCACCACGTACAGCGGGTCGCTGTTGTTGATGGTACCTACGCCGCGTACTCGAATGCGCGTGCCGGAGCCGGGCTGGCCACTGTTCGACGTAATATCGACGCCGGCCACCCGACCTTGCAGGGCCTGCACGGGGTCAGAAGTGGCTACTTGCGTGAGCTGTGCCCCACTCACGCTAGCTACCGAGCCGGTGAGGTCGCTCTTGCGGGCCGTACCGTAACCCACCACTACTACATCGCTCAAAGCCTGCGCATCAGCATCTAAAGTGATGCGAAACGTGGTTTGCGTTCCAATCGATATCTCCTGGGTTTTAGACCCCACGGAGCTTACAACCAGCGTAGTAGCAGTAGCAGGCAGCCCTAGTTGAAAGCTGCCATCGGCGCCAGCCGTAGCGCCCGTAGTCGTACCTTTTACCAAGATGGTTGCCCCTGGCAAAGGCTCGCCCTTGCTGTCCGTCACGACGCCCTGCACTGTTCGCTGCTGAGCAAAGGCCAACGTCGTACTGCAAAGCAGTACAACCGCTGTGTGTAAAGAGGTCTTCATAAATGATGTATTAGGTGGGAAGCCAATAATCAAAGGTGCGATGCATTCCCGTGCAGTGTATAATGATATTTTATCATTCTTTTGTATTAAAATGCAGATAATTGCATATGTATTTAAACATAAAGTTCTGTGAGTAAGCGAATTATATTATTAATTATAATTTAGCGTTACCTAGCTTAAAACAGGTAGCTTTATAGCAGGTGGTTCTACCACTACTACGTAGTGTGCTTTTGTAGCGACGAAGGCATATGCTCACTAACGTTGACTGAGGGGACCAAAAACAAAGCTAGCTTACCAGCTAAGCAACGATGGTTGTTGGCACCTGCCGAAAAAAAGCTAGCCTAGTTTAGCGTGAAATAAGGCGTGCCTAAGCTGACTAGGTTCCCGCAGGGCAAAAGCTGCTATTAGTATGCTGGAGCCTAACTAGAAAGCCGCCGCAGCATTTCGAGGCAGGTGCGGCTATTGTGATACGGGCACTTCCAGATACCTACTTTGTCCTCACCAGGCATGATTGAGTAGTCAGCGCGAATTCCCCAAAACCACTCGCCTCGCTCACGATCGATAAGATGCTGCTGAATGAAGCGCCATGCTCCTTCACTATAGGCCAAAAATTTCATCTGGCCGCTGATCTGATATGCATTGTAGAAACCTACTACGGCTTCGGCCTGCACCCACCAGTGCCGGTCGGCTACCCAGTGGCCGTCGAATTCGCGCTCGTAAAGCAGGCTGCCATCGGGGGCTAGGCCCTCGGTTGCCCCGGCTGCTAACTGAACCGCAAGCTGCCGAAACTGCTTGATAAGCTCCGGCTCCTGCAACACCTCAGCCGCTTCGAGCAGCAGCCAGGCTGCCTCCACATCGTGGCCAACAGAAATAGCGTCGGGTTTAGGGCGCCAATTTTCGTCGAAGAACAGGTGTAGGTGGGAGGTATCAGCGTCGATAATATGGTCGGTGAAGTTCACTAGCAGCGCCTTCAACTGCTGCCGTAAACCTGCATTAGGCCATACTCGGTAAAGTGTTGTGTAAGCCTCCAGTACGTGGAGGTGGGTGTTCATGCTCTTCTTCTCGTTGGCGTCCTTGGCACTCAGGCGCAGGTCGGCGAGCGGCTGCCAGTCGCGGGCATGTGCTTCGAAATATCCCCCGCGCTCGGCATCGAAACTGTGCGCTTCAATGGTGTGGTACAAGGCTTGGGCATGTTTCAGCGCATCGGCATCGCCGCTGGCTTGGTAGTACTCGGCAAGGCCATAAATACTGAACGCCAACGCATAAACTTGTTTTTTGCAATCTAGCGGCTGCCCTTTATAGTCTACCGACCAGTACACCCCACCAAACTCCGCATCCAGGAAGTGCGTCACAAAATACTGGTACGCTCGCTGAGCCAAAGCTAGGTAATCGGCTCGAGGCTCGTGGTTGTAGGCAGCGGCAAACGTCCACAAAATACGGGCATTCAGCACGGCGCCTTTAGGTGCCAACGGGTTGGGCTGGCTGTCATTGTTGAGCTGCCCGTAGAACCCACCATGCTCCGGGTCGGGCACGTAAGTAGCCCAGTAAGTTAGGATGTTGGTTAACTCTTGTTGAAAGTCAAAAATTTGCAGCATAGAACTAGCAAATACAGTAATCTACTGGCTACTTAATTCGCGCCGCCTTGGCTACTCGGTCGGCAACAGTAGGAGTGGGCACGCCTAGATTAAGGTCGATTAACGTGTTGACTTGCTGAACAGAGGCCGCTGATCGTAGGCCATCTTCGGGCGTATTTACCACGTAGTCGAGTAATTGCGCGAGCGTAGAGGTCGCCACATGCATCCGTGTATCCGACGAGGCATAGTAGATGAACACGCGGCCGTCGTCGTCTAGAATCCAGCCGTTGCCGAAAACCACGTTGGACACGTCGCCGACACGCTCATCTCCCTGAGGTGCTAGAAAGTAGCCAGCGGGCTTGTGGATAATATGGGTCAAATCGTCGAGCGCCGTCATGAACAGATAAAGCACGTAGCGTAGCCCCGCGGCCGTATTGCGCACGCCGTGGGCCAAGTGCAACCAACCTAGCTCCGTCTTGAGTGGAGCCGGACCTAGGCCATTTTTCAGCTCCGAAATAGTATGGTACTGCTTCCTGTCGACTAGTACCTCGTGCTCCACCCGCGCCTGCTCAATGGAGTCGGACAAGCCAAAGCCGATGCCGCCGCCCGTGCCCGCGTCGATAAAGCCGTCCTGCGGCCGGGTGTAAAAAGCGTATTGACCTTGCACGAGTTCGGGGTGCAACACCACGTTACGTTGTTGAGCCGAGTTGGTCGTCAGATCAGCCAGCCGCTCCCAAGTTATCAGGTCCTTGGTGCGAGCAATACCGCACTTGGCTAGGGCCGCTGATTGGTCGGTTGCCGGCGCGCTGGGGTCGCGGCGCTCCGTGCAAAATAAGCCGTACACCCACCCATCTTCGTGAGCGACTAAGCGCATGTCATACACGTTAGTGTCAGGCTCCTCCGTTTCGGGTATGGTGATCGGACGCTCCCAAAAGCGAAAGTTATCGACTCCATTATCGCTCTCAGCCACCGCGAAAAATGACTTCCGATCGACTCCTTCCACGCGTGCGACGAGCACGTACTTGCCCTGCCACTTGATGGCCCCAGCATTGAACGCTGCATTCACACCAATGCGCTCCATCAAGAACGGATTGGTGGCGGGGTTAAAGTCGTAACGCCAAGTGAGCGGGATATGGCCTGCCGTTAGTACGGGGTGGATATAGCGCGTAAATACACCATTGCCTAGCTCTTCGGGCTGGTTGGGTAGAGCAAGCATGTGCTGCTGCTGGCTGTGCAGCAGGCGAAGACGATGGTCAAAGACAGTAGACATAGCAGCTGGCAGACTTCATAATGGGTGGAAAAACGATAGCAGGGGAGAAAGCAAAAGCTTATTATCGCTTGAAATCAATCGTCGCTCAAGCGGTTCCACCAGGATTTTTTCAGAATAAAACCTACCACTAGCAGCAGCACCACTACGATGGCCAGCGGAAGGTGCTGACCCAATATCAGGTACATAGGCAGAATAGTTAAGCAGAGTTGTGCGATGATGCCTAGCACCACATTGAACGCATTGCGCCTGAAGTTGCGGTTGGGCTGAAACGTCGGATGTTGCGCCTGCACTTGAGCTAGTACTGGTCCCCAGAAACCCCAAGGCCGCACCGTGGTGTAGAAGCGATGCAGCACGGCCGCTTCGGTAGGAGGGGCTAGGTAAGAGCCAAGTACAGAGCCAGCTAGCGAGATGGCAAACAGCAGCGGAAACCAGTACAGTAAGTTGCCGGTCGGGAGTAGTACGCCGAACACCAGCGCCGTCAGGATGCCCGTGCTCATCCCAACGAAAAAGCCCATTGCATTGAAGCGCCACCAGTGCCACTTAAGCACATTGGCCGCGATGTACCCCCCATAAAGCGCTGACACAATGAACTGTAGCACGGTGTTCACGTCCTTGGCCAAAAAGCCCAATAACACACCTATGGCCACTACCACCACCCCCACTAGGTAGTTCATCGAGATAATGCGGCTGGTGCTAGCGTGCGGGTTGAAGTACTTAAGGTAAATATCGCTGACGATGTAGGCCTGCGCCGCATTCACCGTACCGCTAAAGGTGCCCATAAAAGCGCCTAACAGCCCTGTAAGCACTAGCCCTGCTAAGCCAGCTGGTAGAAAGTTATTGATCGTTAAAGGCAGAATGCGCTCAAAGTCGATGGTGCCGTCTGGTGCTTTCAAATTCAACTGATGGTAGTAGAGCAACCCCAAAATGGTGAGCCCAATAATCAAGGAGTAGCGAATAGGAAGCAGGATGATCGACACGAACCCACTCATTTTGCTGGCCTCCTCGGGCGAGCGGGTGGAGAGGATTTTCTGCATGTCATAGTTCGGAGCAGGACCAGCTAGCGACGCAAATACGCCCTTGAAGGCCATCATCATGAAGAAGATGCCAAACAGCGAGTACCCATCCCGGGCAATCTTACTGTTGACCTCTGGGATCAGCTTAGCCCAATCGAGTCCTAGGCGCCAACCAAAAAGGGGATTAAACCAATCTTTTGGTACCGCTAACTCGTGCCCACGCAGGTTGAGGTAAGCAATTACGGCGATAACCAAGCAGGCTACGGTCATGATAGCGTACTTGATAATGTCACCCAGCACGATGCTGTGCATGCCGCCCACAATGGAGTAGAACATAGCAAACAGCGTGAACACGATGCCGTAGAGGTGCGGCACGTACTGCGGTGCTACCTCGAAGGGCACGTAGCCTTGCACCAGCTTCCAGGGTATAAAAATCTCCATAAACTTGCCTAGCCCTACAAAACCGTAGGCTAGAAACCCAAAGCAGCTCAGTAAGGCAAACGCAATGACTACCTGTTGGGATGCCTGCACCCCCGGCCCATGCTGCCCAAACCGGGTAGCTAGCCAGTCGGCCCCAGTAACGGCATTGGAGCGTCGTAGCCAACGCGACAGATACATCATCAGAAATACCTGATTGAACACCGGCCACAGCCACGGAATCCAGATGCTCTTCATGCCATACACAAAGCACAAACTCACCATCCACATCGTGCCACTAATATCAAACATGTCGGAGGCGTCACTCAAACCTAGCTTGTACCAGGGCAGGGTGCGTCCCCCTAACATGTAGCTGTCCTTATCCTGTCGCGCTTTGTTGCGGTAGTAAAGGCCAATGAACACCGTCGCTAGTAGATAAATCGCGATGATGAGAAAGTCGATGAGCTGTAACTTCATGTAGGAACTTCGAGTGGAAAGTGAGGAACGCAAAATAAGAGCGACTTGCTACGTCACTAGTATCTTAGGATAGTACCCCAGGACTTTCCTTAGTCCGACCAGTTTGCCTTACCACACGCAAACTGCTCTCCTCGGCCGTATCATTATAGGTGAACACTAGGTTTGAACTTCATCAAGTGAGCAACGCGCTTGTCGGAGCGAGTACCCCATCTTTCAAGTACTCAGCGATGAAAAAGCTGAAATAATGCAAAGGTCCAGAATTCACGTAGACGTTATTAATACTATTTTGTCATTTAATTGCTAATTATTAGCGCCAGTAAAGATGACTGTTATGTCTTTACTGTCTTTGTGAGGAAGAAGCAAGATTACTTAGCAGAAAACTCGCTGATAGGTATTGATAGCATACTGGTATATTTTTGTTGCAAAAGTGTCTTTTACTGCGTCAGCTTGTCCCCTCGTTATATGAAGAAAGAGAAAGAGAAGAAGGAAATCATGCGGGAAATCACGCCGCTCACCCAGAGTGATTGTTTCACTTTGTTTTCGCGGGTGAAAGAAAAATTCGACTTCCCTTTGCACTACCACGAAGAGTATGAGCTAAACCTCATTCTCAACGCCAAAGGAGCTAAGCGCATCGTGGGCGACCACGTGGAAGAGATTGATGACGTAGAGTTGGTGTTAGTAGGCCCTAACCTCTACCATGCCTGGTTCACTCACAAGTGCCAAGGCAAACAGATTCGGGAGCTTACCATTCAATTTCACAAAGACTTATTTGATGACCGACTGCTGCGGCGTAATCAACTAAGTTTCATCAAAACGATGTTTGAAATGTCGCAACGGGGTATCCTCTTTGCGCATGATACCATTGAGCGCTTGTTACCTAGGCTGTTGCAATTAGAGCAAAAGCATGGGTTTGATTCAGTGCTAGAACTGTTTTCAATACTGCACGACTTATCTATCTCGCGTAACATGCGCATGCTCTCCGACGCCTCATCGGATAATGAGCAATTCAACCATCATAGCCGGCGTATCGAAAAAGTATTCGAGTACATGAACATTCATTACAGCCGGCCTATCACCTTGGCCGAGGTAGCCAAGGTCGCCAACATGCCCGAAACGTCGTTTAGCCGGTTTATCAAAAAACGGATCGGCAATACCTTCATTGACAGTCTTAATGAGATTCGGTTAGGTCACGCCACGCGCATGCTTATCGACACCACTCTTAGCGTAACAGAAGTAGCTTATAAGTGCGGCTTCAATAATATATCGAACTTCAATCGCACGTTTAAAAGACGTAAAAACTGCACTCCCAAGGAGTTTCGAGGTAATTATTCTGGTAACCGCATCTTTATCTAATGCGTCTTTCAAATTGGGTCTTGAGGATAAGCCTAGCTGGCTGGTAAATAGAAAAGCTTACAAGTAGGCTAATCAAAGGTGAATAGGTAGTCTCGCATCAGAGTTATTGAGAATCTACGTCACTACAGAATAGGAGCATTTTTTCGCCTGGGTTGTACAATGAAACCAACCTTCACTTATGCCATTAATTGAAAACTGACTAGTGCGAGATAGATCTATTTGTAACAGGCCCTTTATTCACGCAGCATGCACAGAAACTGAGCAGTGTACTATACCAAGTTTATTCGTTAGTAAAAGACCACCGGCAAGGTGAACCAGTAAGAAAAGCCAATCGTCATAAATCGTCATTTAACGTGATCTTGGAATGGATTACAGGGATGGCTAAATGTGCATGTCCCTTCGACTTTTGTCCATTCTCTCCCCCGGCTCAGTCGGCCAATTTTGCATTCAGGATAGCGCAGGAACTTCCCTGTCGCTACCTCTCATCTAACTCAATGCAAAATGAAAAGACAACAAAACCGCCCCTTAGGGGCATTCGAAAAAACGTTTTGGCTGCTGGATCAAATTGATTCCAAGGATTTTTGCCTGGCCGCGGACATCGCGGGAACCCAGCCCGTTGAGAAATGGCGGCAGGCCATCGACCTGGTACAACAACGCCATCCGAATCTCTCGGTCCGGGTTACGCTCGATGAGCTAGGGCGCCCTACCTTACAGCCTGTGGAAAACCTGCCCATTCCGCTGCGCGTGGTGCAGGTAGAGCAAAATTACCGGTGGGAACAGGAGGTGGAGAAAGAGCTTTCCGTACGATTTAACACGGCTGAAGGCCCGCTTTTGCGGGTTGTTTTGCTGCAAAAGCCAGACAGCACCGTGCTGATCCTGGCGGCAAACCACACGGTGGCCGATGGGACGTCCTTGAGCTATTTGACCCGAGACCTATTGCTCGCCGTTACCGGAGAAGAGCTTGCCTTGATGGAGCCGCCAGTGTCAAATGACCAAACCCTCGAGTTGCCGGAAGATTTACCTGCCCAGACGGCTGAGCAAGTGCTCGGACTGAACATGAAGACGGAGGTAGTCCACCCCTTGGTTTCCTCGCACCGCTTTTCGGCAAGCACCACCCGCACCCTGCTCGAACGCGCCAGACAGGAAAATACCAGCGTCCACGGCGCCCTTTGCGCGGCCGTGTTACTGGCTTCAAGGAAAATGCGTCCGGGATGGGTCCAGACCAGGATGGAGTTGGTTTCGCCTGTTTGCACACGAGGGGCCCTCCACCTGGACGATAATGTTGGCTTGAATATCACCACCCAATCCGTGTTTTTTGACCACCAGCCCTACATGTCTTTCTGGGATTTGGCCAGACTGGCCAAGGCTGGGCTGGGGGGAACCAGTTCCATTGACTATACGAGAGGCTATTTGTCGTTTTTCGGCAGCCTTGTCTTCGGCCACAATGATATACAGCAAATGCTGGATGCATTGAAACAGGCCTTCAACCATCATATCATGGTTACTAACCTAGTTAGGGTACGGTATAAAACAGATTTCGGTCCCTTAAAACTCGAAGCGTTGTATGGCCCCATGGTCCGCTCGGGGAAAGGCATGGAACAGACGATTGGGGCCTTGACAACCAACGGTTCGCTTTGCCTAACCAACACAAGTGATACGCCTATCCCCGGCTTACTTGTGGAAATGGAGCAGATCTTAGACAATGCTTGTCAGGACACTGTGGTGGCTAAGACGGAATGTGCTGTTCGCTAAGCGTCCGCAAACGTGATCATGCTAGTTGCCCCACTGCCCGATGGCACTGCTAACGAGAAGGAGTGATTTTCCAAAATCGGTGAGATAAGACTCAACTTTTAGAGGGCGCCTCTAGGAGTTGGTTGAAGATTATAGAGTACTGGTTTAGTAGTCAACTTGGCCGGAATGCTTTGAACAGTATGTTCACAAGGCATTTCGGCCAAGTCTTTTCTAACTCAAATTGAATCATTTATGATCAGAAAAATGCGGTTTACATGGGCAATGTCAGCTGGGGCAACGCTGTTTTTTTCAGCTTCTACAGGTGCGCAGAAACTGCATTCCTCCCTTTAAAACGGCCCCTCGCAACGGGTACAAATTGCCCCGGAAAGTGTTTTTCAAAGCTTCCGCGAGGCGGGCATGAAACCGCTAAACCATAAATTTACACCCCAGCCATTTTATGTCGTCGTTACCAAAAATAAAGTGGAGCTGGCCCGATTTGAACCGATGAAGCAGGAACTGGTGAAGCGGCGATTACATCAGCTGCGACTTTTTACGAGTCCTAAATTCACCTTTCGGGAAAAATGTACCAGGCACATGGCCTTTTATCCATTCTTCTAGGGGAGTAAACCTGCCACCTTTGTAAGGTCGAAACACAGCAACAACTTACTAACGGTTAGCAGATTAACTCAAAAAAACAACCTTACTACCTAGATGAAAACAATTGCCTTGACCATCGCCTTCCTGTTCACTTTTCTTCAAAGTCAGTGCCTTTTTGCCCAAACCCGCAAGCCAGCCTCCTTGGGAAGAGAAGAATACATTGAGGTAGAAAAGAACGTAAAGCTTCACGTCATCGACCTGGGCCAGGGCCAGCCCGTCGTCCTTATCCACGGCTGGCCGCTGAACAATGAGATGTACGAATACCAGTACCAGTATCTGGTTGAAAAAGGGTTCCGGGTCATTGGCATTTCCTTGCGCGGTTTCGGCAAATCAGATCGACCCTACGGCAAATACGACTTTGATACGTTTTCCGACGACATTAAGGTAGTGTTGGAAAAACTTAAAATCGAGCAGGCCACGCTGGGAGGATTTTCCATGGGGAGTGCGGTTACCCTGCACTACGTGACCAAATACAAGGGCGCCCATATCAAAAAATTAGCTTTATTCGGCGCAACTGGCCCCTCCTGGAAACAGCGCGAAGGCTACCCGTACGGCATCACCGACCAGGGCGCCGCTGATCTGATCAAGCAGACGAAAACGAACCGGGAGCAGTTGGTGGCCGGGTTTGGAAAGGACTTTGAGGGTCAGGAAGGCGGCCTGTCGCCGGAATCTATCAAATGGCTGGAAAGCATCAACCTGAATGCCTCTCCTTACGCTACTACGCAGTCTATTACGGCCTTACGTGACTTAGACTTGCGGCCTGAGTTGTCAAAAATCAACCTGCCGGTCGCAATATTTCACGGCGTAAACGACAAATTATGCGCCTTCGCCCAGGCCGAACAACTCAACAAAGCCATCAAAGGGTCTTACCTCGTCAAATTTGAAAAAGGTGGGCACGGGTTCTTCCTGGAAGAAATGGATAAGTTCAACGCGGAGCTTGAAAAATTCGCTAGAAATTAACTAAACGATTACCCCTGTCAAGCGCATCGTCACTTGGCAGGGGTAATCGTTTAGTTTGAAAGATAAAAATCCTACTATTCGCCAGCACATAGAGCTATGAGCACAACCGTTTTCAACAACAATTTAAAAACGTTGGGTTTGCTGCAGGTAAGTCAGGAGCAAACCCACGCCATCAACGGACCAGCTTATAAGGAATACATTAAGATACTGTATCTACCTGCTGGCTATAGGCTTAAAGTAGACTTTGCCTGTTACGACACGCAGCAACCAACCTTGTTTTTTATCAGCCCAAACCAATATCTGGAACTAGAAGCAGCCGGCCAGGAACGCGGGTATTTCATTTTTTACAACCGCGATTTTTACTGCATTCAGATCCACGACCAAGAAGTGGCGTGTGATGGGTTACTGTTCAACAACATCCGCAATATGCCCAAAGTGGAGCTTTCGAATGTTGAAGACACTTTTCTGAGCGGGTTGGTCAACGAAATGCTTCAGGAATTCAACCTTCATGACAGTTCCTTGGAAGAGATGGTCCGCACCTATCTCAAACAATTACTCATCCGCGCGACGCGCTCATGGAAAAGACAGCATTTGACCACTGAACTAGCGGATCAACAAAGCGATTTGGATTTTTTTCGCAAGTTTACCCGGCTCGTCGAAGAGCATTATAAGTCCAAACACACCGTCGCTGATTACGCCGATTTACTGTGTATGGCACCGAAAACCATCACACACAAATTTAACCGTCTCCGGTTGCCGCAGCCGAATGAGGTCATTAAGAATCGGATCATATTGGAAGCCAAACGGCTACTGGCGCATACTTCCCTCACCGCAAAGGAAATTGCCTACACGCTTGGGTACGATGATCCGGCGTATTTTAGTAGACTATTTATGACCAAAACCGGCGAATCGCCGTCCAGTTTCAGGGCAAACTTCTCCGAGATATAACACCTTCGAAACGAGTCGCCGAAATCGATGGGTCGCCTGTGAGGATTTTTACTCGCTCACAAAACTGCTGACATGAGCTTTCAAAGTGCCACTCCGGATCACATATCTGTTTTGTCCAGAAAGAGGTTGACAATTTTCTAGAGCACACAACCTCTTCGGCTTTTCGTGATCATTTGCCTCTAAGTGAACAACCTGCTGCCTGGAAAAGAGGCAATTAGGAGCGGTAAAAGGGCTTGGAAATGGTTTGGAATTATTGTACAATATATCAAAGTACAGTTGATAGACGCCTTTGATGGGTTAACTGTACAGCTTGATCATAACTCATGAGAACACGCTTATTAGTCTGTGCTCGGTTTACGAGCCTGCTGTTAGGTTAGCTGTCGAGCAGTTGTCGCAAGCGACGCTCTACTTCGTATTTGCGTTTATACCCCGAGCTAGGTGGTAACACCCCTTCTAACACGTCTAAGAGTTCGGGCCGGCTTAGCAACGCAACTACCTGCTGACTCACGTACGTGCGCAACTCTGGGTCTGCGACCCTCACTTCTGTAGGAAGAGCCGGACGGTTGTCCAGCACATGGACGATATCTTCCAGGTCTTGGCTGGTCCACAGATCTGGCCAGCCGCGATTGCGCAAAGCCACCAACTTCGTAGCTAAAAAGTAGGGTGGGCTTAAAATGCGAATCCTCGTGGCATCTGGTAGTACGTACGGCTCAGCGAGGGCAAAGCCAGCGGGATACCAAAGATTGCTGAAGCCCAAAATCTCGGGGCTAGTTGGGATCATATCTACCGTGAGGCCCGTTGGCAATTTCCAACGGCCGATGTAGTTCGCCTCCATAGCATGGCTAAATCCTAACCCACGCAATTCCTCCTCTAATTGGTAGAAAGCGCTTCGCGGCGTAACTTCTACAATGCAATCCACATCGTCCGTTGTGCGCGGCTCTGGGGTAGCAGAGGTGGCCATGCTATATAGATTCACGGTCGCCCCACCCGCAAAAACCACCCGGTCACGCAGGGGACCTGGCGCGTGCGCCACTGCCATCAAACGCGGTAGATTACGCGACTTATTCTGTATGGTAAGAAGCGGCGGTCGGGAGATACTCGTTGAGTAACTTGCTCGCTATGGCTCGCTCGCGCGGACGGCCTAGCCGTAGAGCATCTTCGAGCGCTAATAGCCCGTGTAACCGCTCATCGCGCTGGGCAGCAGCGGGTACGCCAGCATACAAGGGTTCGATGCTGGTTCCCCATGTTTCTCCCTCGGCATCGGGCCATACGTAAGCTGGTTCGATGCCAAAGGTATCGCTGAGAGGTGGAGCGCTGGCCCCCGTGACTAGCCCACGAGCCAAAGGGCCAGGATGCACGGCGAAGATGTAGGGTAGACCGTGCACGAGTAAGTCGCGCAAGGCTTGATTATGCACCGCTAACCGTTGCGGGTCAGCAGTTAATAATCGACTGTAGCGACAGCGGGCTAGCGAGTCAGAAACCTCCGACGTGCTTAGATCCAACGAGTTGGCTAATTCCTTGCTTTGCCAATGGTGTCGCGCCCCATGCGCAGCTAGCTTTAAGAGCAGGACAATGTCCTGTGGCCGCAATCCGTTGAACTTCCGCATAGCTTTCCGCAATCCTCGATTTGCGGATCACAAAGTTTGTCTTTCCAGTTTGTATGCTCACTATAGACGCATCAGGAGTAGCGAAGGAAAGTTGTTACATAAACGGGGTAAAATCTTCAAACTGAAAATTGTACCCTATCTGGTAATAACGCCGTGCATAAAACAGGTGGTAAAATGGGGCGCAAAAACCGCGTTTGCAGCCTGTATTCGCGTGCGCTGAGAGTACGTAGAAACCGTTTAGTTTTCGTGCGGTACTGCTGCTAAAGAATAAATGGTTTGCTCCAGGATAGCAGTGCACGCTCCTCACCTGTATTTTTAGAGCACACAAGATCGTAGTCGTTCCGTATGCGTTTTTTCTTCGGTTTGCTCATGAGTCTGCTAGTGGGCCTTTCAGAACCGCTCCAGGCTCAAACAGACAATGCACCACCTGTCGATACTAGCCCACAAAGCGGCTTTGCCTGGAGCGAAGTCACTTTGGTGAAAGGAGAGGAAGTCATGAAGGGCTACTTCAATGTGGGAGAATACGGCCTTGTACAGGCAATCCACTATTGCACCCGCAACCCCGAGGTACGTCCTTATCGTCCTCCCATTTACACACTTCCACTGAGTGAGGTGAAATCAATGGTTCAGCGGGGGCGCTATTATGAAACCTTGCAGGCGATGGGCGAAATTCCCCAGGCACTCGTCCCACGCGTCGTCAAGGGCCCGGTAGAGGTCTTCGTGTTTGCCGACCCGCAAGTGGCCCTGGTGAAAGCCAAGCATGTTCTTGCCCAGTGGTACTTACGCCGGGATGGGAAACTGATCGGCGTAGACAAGAAAACCTTTAGCGAGCAAGTCAGTGCCTACGTGAAAGAGGACACTGCCTTAGCGCAGAAGGTCAGCCAGCAGCAGAAGGGCTACAAATATGCCGACTTGATTAACATTATCACGGAATACAACCACTACACGCAGGTTCAAACACAGTAGAACTGAGTGAGGTATTAGCTGGTTATCGTTGGTTACTAACCATTTACTTGATTCCTGGACACTTCTACTACCTAGTCCAAAGGCTCCGGAAACATGGTTTTTCGGAGCCTTTTTCATGCCTTGTTTTGGACACTTGAAGGCCGTCTTGCCCTCCAAAAACGGTGCACCAAAACAACCCGAAAGATCTGCGTTTCTGGGCCGTTTTCGTGGGATGCAAACCCTCCAAAAAACGAGCGTTTTTTGGAGGCCTAACAAGTAAGCTATTGGAAGCTCGGCCGCTACGCAACGCGCAGGTCTCGCGTCGCCACGGCGGGTAGTCTATCTTTCACCGCCTACTTGAGGCCATTGTCCTGCTCTTGTTCCCTATATTAGCCGGCATGAAAGCACTTGTACTCAGTAGCCTATTCCCGGCCGCCGCCCCTGCCCTGGCGCAGAAGGTCTCCACTCCCCCCACGCACTCCTCCAGTTCCACGCTGCTCTTGGCTGGGGCAGTGATGGCTGGCCTGTGCTTCTTCTTCGCCGTGCGGGCAGCTATTAAAAAGCAAAAGCGGCCGCAGGAGTAGGCCTTACCCGCTAGCCGCGCAAAGCGGCTCGGTAAGCGCTAGGTCTTTCAAGCAGGCGGATTTATACGCTAGGCAACTGGTTGGCTCCCGCCACCTAACCCCCTTTCCCTCATGGCTTTTATTTCCATCAACGACCCGCAAAACCCCCAAAACCAACACGTCATTAATCTGGACAATGTGGTGAGCATCAAACGAGCCGTAGACCGCCAGACGCGTGATGGGTACGAGCATGTCGTTATCATCGCACACACCTACTCCGTGGAAACAAAATTTACGTACCCGGACGAGGCCAGTGCCAAGCGTGCCTATGCCGACCTGATTAAGTACTTGGGCGTGGTAAGTTAAGCGTAACGCTTACCGGAAGCGATCACGCTTTGTGTTCCCCCTGTGTCAGCCCCGACCCTTCCCGGTGGGGGCTTTTTTGGTGTGCTTGCCGGACCGGTTCAGAAGGGCAAATCGATGGGGCAGGGCGTGTGGCATTTCGTAAACGCACGTGGCGGTTGCAGCACTCGACGCGCCACCCCAAGCACAGGCGCTATGCGCTAAATCAAGGTAAAAAGGACGTTTGAACGCCTTTTTACCTAGGCAAAGCAGCTAGTCTGCGCTGGTGGCTTGATGGGGGATGAGTTCTGCAACAGCCACCGACGTTTAGAAACGTTATAGCCTTTGTCCATCGGAAAAACTACTTGGCACCTGGCAGCGCTGCCCGCACGGGACGTTCTCTGGGTCAACTGAGCACTCGTTACTTGGCCAACACCTGGGCTGTGAAATCCGCCAAGGTCGTATTGACAGGAATCCCCGAGTTGTAGAGTAGATCGATCAGCTTCCAATCAATGGGCAAAGACTCGGTGGCGAACAGCTCCTTGGTATGCTCGGTATCCGGCAGCACAATTTGCCGGTTGGAGGAGAACACGCTTTTGGTGTAGCAGTTCGTATCCTTGGGCAAGCCGATGCTTTAGGCAATCTCCTCGCGAATGATCGATTCTTTCCAGCCCGGTAGCTCCACCCCCGTCGACACGGCCACCGTGGTACTTAGGCTCTCCCCGCACGCACTCGTCTCAAAGCCGAACATGCCGTTGGAACCTTCCTGGGCCCCGTGAAATAAGCGCCCCATTTCTTTTTTAGGTACCAAATAGATCTTCAGGTCAGGCTCTGCTTGGTCGCCGAGCACAAACTGCGTGGAGCGGCTAATGGCATTGAGCTCGCCCAGCACGTGCGCTACTTCCGCCTGCACGGCCGCGGTACAGGCACTCATGAGGCGCACCTGCACGCGGGCGGGGACGGTTCCACTTGTAGATCGTGGCTGGCAACGTACCCAAGTCATTGCCAAAGGCAACTTGGGCAAAGTACGTCAGTTCTTCGGGTGTATAGTGCTGGCGCAGGGAAGCGACTTGCGGCGCGCTCAATGTTGTAGCGCACTGCGGGCGCTGATACAGGTAGTAGCCTACGCCGACCACAAGGGTGATCACCACTAGAAGCAACACTTCATTTCTCATCGGTGCAGTCCCCAGCAAACATCAGTAGAAAACTGGGCTATAGCGGAAAGCACGCGAATAAAGACCACTCGCGCACCTAGGTGAACAGGGTATCTAACTCATCTAGGTGCGCAACATCAGCACGTACCACGTCAACCACGCCGGCGAATGCCTGAGCTGCCTTGGCAAGTTTCTCAGCGCTGCGGCCAGCAATGATTACCGAGGCCCCTTCCGCCGCGAAGCACTTTGCTGCGGCCAAGCCGATGCCACGATTCCCGCCGGTGATGACGACTACCTTATTAGCGGAACGCGCCATACATTTTCTGAGGTTGAGTTTTAGTAAACGTGCTGACAGGTTGTAAGTCCCAGCGTACGGCGCTTTGTACATACCTAGCACAAAGCAACGGCTGCGTCCTGGAAAACACCGTTATTTCATGGTAGCGCGTGGTCCCCCCCTGTACGCTTCTGCCTACGCACCCGCCAAACAGGTTCTAGGAGGTCTGCTGCATCTGAAATTGCTTGGGGGTTATCCCGTAGGCTTGCTTGAAGGATTGGATGAAGCTCGACACGTTTTCGTAGCCCACCTGGTCGTAGATGTCGCTGGTTTTAAGCGTGCCCTGCCGTAGCAACTGTGCGGCCATGGCTAGGCGCTGGCGGGTGAGCCATTTATTGGGTGGGGTGCCGTAGAGTCGCGCAAACCGCCGCTTAAAGGTGGAAAGGCTGGTGTGACACAGAAAGGCGAGGTCCTCCACGGTAATGTGTACCGGTAGGTCGGCGGCCATCACGGCGCGGATGCGTTGATTTTCGGCCGTTTCGCTGGCGCTGGCAAGCAGGGCGTGCAAGGCGCCCGGCTGCTGGCGGCTCACGTACAGCAGCAGTTCTTCCAGCTTCAGCTGCTGAATGCTAGCGGTGAGCTCGGCGCCCGAACTGGCCAGCAGGCTTAATGAGCGCACGAAGTTGGTTAAAAACTCGTCGGCCTCGAACACGTGAAAAGGAGGGGCCACCCGTTCAGTGCCTACTCCCATGCCCAGGTCGGGGTGCTTCTGAAAAAAAGCCGTGAGGGCCTCATTCGAGAAAAACAGTAGCATGCTTTGATAGGCGTGGGTTGGGCCCGCGAGCTTTTCGCTCATGAGGCAGTTGCCCGCCGGCAAGAGCAGAAACTGCCCGGGCACGATGCGCGCCGTCACCGTCGGGTACGTCACTACTTTCTCGCCTTCCACTAAAAAGCTGAATAGGTGATAACGCAATGTGATTTTGGTGCGCTCACTATTCGACGCGGTATTGTACGGCACGAGGTACGTCGCCGGGTAGGCCGCCCCCGTGCGGGGCATTAAATCATCGGGCAGCAAAACCTGTCTCATCGGGGCAAAAGGTAATTGACTAAGGGGGCCGGCTCTATTGGCTCTTTTCCTGGGAAATCTACCGACTATTCTTATTCACTCACTGGCAAACCCAGCCACAGCGTTAAGCGCTGTTACAAGAGCCTGTGGCTAGCTCGCTGCTTGAAGCACGGATTCTTTCTTAGGCTAGCGCCCGCTTGCGCTCCAAGTAGGGCACCACGAGCTGGCGCTGTGTGCCTAGACCCTCGCCGGTCAGCTCGACGGTATCGCCGGTTGCGAGAAAGACAGGTGGCGTATAGCCGAGTCCCACGCCACCCGGTGTGCCCGTTAGGAGGATGTCGCCGGGTAGCAACGTCATGTAGCGGCTTACATAGCTGACTAAGTGGTTGATGCCGAAAACCATTTCCGCGGTGTTAGCGGCCTGCCGCTCCTGCCCATTCACCGTCAGGCGTAGCGCTAGGCTTTGCGGGTCAGCGATTTGGTCAGCTGGTACGAGGTAGGGGCCTAGGGGGCCAAAGCCGTCGAAGCTCTTGCCCTTAGTCCATTCCCCGGTGCCTTCCAGCTGGTAAGTCCGCTCGCTGACGTCGTTGGCCAGTGCATAACCCATAATGTAGTTCGGGGCCTCGGCTTCGGTAACCAACGAGGCTTCCTTGCCAATAAGGACGGCCAATTCCACTTCCCAATCTAGCTTCGTGGAACCCTCCGGCATCGGAATCGCATCAAACGGCCCAGCGAGGGCGCTGGTCGCCTTCAGGAAGAGCACGGGCTCGGCCGGAACCGCTACCTGCGCTTCCTGCACGTGGGTGTGGTAATTGAGCCCTACCCCCACTATTTTGGAAGGCCGGGCTACGCAGGGGCCGAAGCGCTCCGTGGGAGCTACGGGCGGGCAGGTGGCCGCGTGCGTCAGCAGCCAAGCGCGTAGGCGCGGCAAGCCATTGGTGGCAAAAAAGGCCTCGTTGTAATCGCTGCCAAAGGCGGTTACCTCTAGGCGCGTGCCATCGGGGTATTCGACGGCGGGCTTTTCGCGGCCCACGGGGCCAAACCGGAAGAGTTTAAAAGAGGAAGTTGCTGCGTGCTGGTCCACGTTCAAGGAATGAAAAGATGGCATGCGTAAACCGATAGAAAAAGGCCCAAGAGCCGTGGCCGGGCTTGCGGTGCCTCTACTACTCCCACCTAATCCAGTGGAAGTAGTAGAGGCACCGCAAGTCGTTTTGTCAAACCTGCCTTGCGCTGAGCCGTCCAGGTAAGCGGCCGCTAACTATTTCTTTTGCCCGTAGACGAGTAGGGAGGCTTTGCCCAGCGTGAGGCTGTTGCAGTTGAAGGCGACGTAGGCCGGGGTGGCGTTCTTATCTAGGTCCAGCTTTTTGCTCAATGCTAGCACCGTAATCAAGTAACGGTGAGCGGGGCCGGGCGTGGGAGCCGCCCCCACGTAACCAGGCTGGCCGAAGTCGGTGTTGCTCTGCACGGCCCCGGCGGGCGTCAGGTTCTTGCTTAGGTCACCGGCACCCGACTTCAATTCCATGACGCTAGCGGGGATATTAAACACTACCCAGTGCCAGAATCCACTGCCCGTGGGCGCATCGAGGTCGTGAATGGTAACGGCGAAGCTTTGCGTGCCGGCGGGGGCGTGCTCCCACGTCAGGGCCGGCGATTGGTTCTCGCCCGTAAAGCCCATGCCATTTAAGAATTGCTTGTTGGTGAGCTGCCCACCTAGCTCCGGGCTTTTTAGGGTGAAAGTTTGCGCCAAGGCGCTGGTGCTCAGCAGAGCAGATGCGGCCAGAGTTGCTGCCATGTTCTTCATGGGTTGGTTTAGTACTGTTAATGAAGTGTGTTAGAACAGCACAAAAGTACCGGGCCCCATGAGGGATAATTGTCGCAAAAGGATCAAAAAATGTTGCTAAAAGTTCAATCGTATTGCTTGCTGTTTCGAACGAAATGCTCGGCTCGAAACAGGCGTAGAGGAAGGTTGCTGACTTTATAGCTCCCTCTGCACAAGTCTAGTCGAGCGGTGTCCTAGGGCAGTACTGCTGGCTTTTGCGCCAGCAGATAGGCAATTCGTTCCTGCTGGTGCAGCGTATCAGCCCGTAAGGCCAAGTCTTCTCTGGCTCCAAAGGTCAATAGTCGGACATTTTGAGCCAATACTCACTCAGCAAAAACTACGTAGGTCCTGTGGTATGCTCGCTCATCGCGACCCTAGGTTCTCTATAGTTCCGATAAACGAATTACCTGCTTACCAAGTAGAATTTTCGGGTCCACGCGCCGCGGCTTCATGGCGATGGGCGAGCCAGGTGGCTGGGCCAGTATCCAAGCGGCGTACTGGTCGGCCACTGGGCGCCCGCTGAGAGCGTGCAGCCGGCGTAGCAGATGCGCATCGTCCTGATGAAAATCGTCCAGCGTTAGTTGACCGGTTTTATAATACAACTGGATGAGCCCGCGTAGAAAACAGTTGGCCGATTGGCTTTGCGCGCCCGCAAAATAGTGCTGGGTGAGGTAAGCGTACTGCTGGCTAAATTAGCGAGCGTGCTCCACGCTATTGACGACGATGCGGCCCTCGTGCACGCGTAAGCCCTGCAGAAACCACGTGCTGTCGTCGGCGGATAGCACACCTAGCTGGCGCAAGTCGCGCAGGGTGTAATCAATCCGATCGGCGGCTAGGTTGGGCAGGGGTTGCTCAAGTAGGGCATACTGGTCGAGGTCGAGAAAATCCAGGTAGTGAAAGTGGTGGCGGGCCAGTGCTACCCGAATCTCAGGGTGCGTCAGCACCGCTTCGTAGCGCTGCTCGTGGTAGTCTTCCCCAGCCATATCCAACACATAGTCAATCAGGTGCGAGAAAGCCGTATGCGACACGTCGTGCAGCAAGCCCGCCAACTGCTCGCGTAAACTACCCCCTAGGTGCCGAATGAGTAGCATCACGCCGACGGAATGGTCGAAGCGCGTATGACTAATAGCAGGGTTAGCCAGCACGATGGCCCCGCCCTGGTGAATGCCGCGCAGTCGCTGAATAGGGACCGTATGCAACAGGTTCGTAACTGCCGCGGGCAGTTCTAAGGAGCCATAGAGCGTGTCCTTGTAATGCATGGTTAGCAGGGTAGGGATTACTTGGACGCCAAAGGTCTGAAAGATGGCCTTATAGGATAGTATCGAGTATGCGTATGGCATCCGCTAACTACGAATTTCTATAGGATTAGCTTTCGTAAAATGAAGGCAGCAGGTCGGTTTCTCAATAGCAAAATCAGCTATAACCATAAGGCCTACCTAGTGGGAGCGCCCTGCACGGCGAGGTACAAGTATGGTTTCTTCGACTACGAAGTTAACAAGGCCTTGCATCAACTGCCTAAGGCCAGCAGGTCGGCCCGCATCTGCTCGTGCTAGCACTTGCGGGAGGCTGTGCCCATTGACCAGCAAGGGTCACTTGCTCATCCAATCTCTATCTGTGCTGTCGGACCTTCGCTGCCTGCTGTGTTTTGTAGCAACAAGCTAGCTGAGTTACTTCATAAAATAGTTGACTAAGTCAACTATTTATTTACCTTTGCCGTATACTTAGTCGAAAGTCTTACCGGTGAAGCATCGTGATTGAAACCGCCCACGCCATTGCGCAGATTAGAGCCTTTAACCGGTTTTACACCGACCTCATTGGTTTGCTAGACAAGCACTTGCTCAACAGTGATTATTCGCTGGCTGAAGCGCGCATTCTCTATGAAATACAAGCCGGCCAACCCATCAGCGCTTCGCAAGTCATGGCGACCATGCACATCGACAAGAGCTACTTGAGCCGGGTGTTGAAGAAGCTGGAAAACGATAAGCTGATTCACAAGCAGAGTTCGGCGCGCGATGCACGCACCACGCTGCTGTCTTTGACACTCGCAGGCCAGGCCGTCTTCACGACCCTGAACCAAGCCTCGGACGAGCAAATCAGCGCCCTGCTTCGCACGCTACCCCCTGCCCAGCACCAAGAACTGGTGCGGCACATGCAGGCTATTACAACCATTTTACGCCCAACCCCATGATCACCTCCCGCACGCTACCCGACGTTCGGATACGCCGCGAGCTCCGGCCCGGCGACCTCGGTTACATCGCGCATCTGCACGGCCAGCTCTACGCCCGCGAATGTGGGTATGGTCTTCATTTCGAAGGGTATGTACTAGCTGGCTTGCAGGAATTTGCCGAGCAGTACGACCCAGCAAAGGACGCCGTCTGGATTTGCGAGCACGACGATAAAATGGTGGGCTTCCTGCTGGGCTTTCACCGGGTCGACGCGTTGCAGCTGCGCTATTTCATTTTCCAACCCGACTACCGGGGCCTCGGCCTCGGCAAGAAATTGATGCAGGAATTCCTCGCGTTCATGCACAAAAAACAGTACCACCGGGCTTACCTCTGGACCACGCAGGAGCAGACGGCGGCCATTGCCTTGTACACCCGCTTTGGCTTTCAGCTAACCGAGGAAAAGAACTCCGTGGCCTTTGACAAAGAACTCGTCGAGCAGCGCTACGACTTACTATTACCCGCCTGACGCGGGTCTTTTCATGCTGAAAACCTGGCATCTTGCGGCCTTCGATGGGCTGGAGTTCGTGCAGTCGGCGGGCATTACGCAGGCGCTACCGCCTCATTTTCACGAGGCCTACTCCATTGGCCTAGCTACGTAGGGCGTGCAGCGTCTGCACCTGGAAGCGGACACGTTGCTGGCGGGCCCCGGCTCACTGCTGCTCGCTAGCCCCTGCCAAGTGCTATGGCTTATACGACCTCATTGAAGGGGAATTTGCGGCCGGCTCGGCTACTCCTTGGCACGTGCACCAGGCCTACGCCGAGGAGATCTATGTGCTTAGCGGCGAGCTAACGGTACTCACCAAAGGCCGGGCCACGGTGCTGCGGGCAGGGGAGAAGGCCGTGGTGCCGCCCGGCGTGGCGCACCGGGTAGTCCTCTTCGGCCGGTACGGCTCGCGCCCTAACCATTGCCTCGCCCAGCGGCTTTGCCCACCTCATCAAGACCCTAGGCGTGCCGGCCGAAGTGGGCAGCAAGCCCGCCGGCGCTCCCGGCCTGGTAAAAGCCGCCCAGGCCATGGCCGCCGTCGGCGACGAAGTGCTGGGCGTGCCCGGCTTCCTAATGGGGGTAGCGAAGTGGTGGGGTAACCTCACCGCCAAGGCTGCCTAAAGCCAACAGCCGCCAGTTTCAATCCTTTATTTCTTTTAGTAACTCCCTCATGCAACAGGCTTTTTGGCTTTTAGGCACTCATCTGCAACTACTCACTGACCATCAGGACACGGCCGGCCGCTACGATCTGATCGAAGGCACCTTTCTGCCGAACGTGGGCATTCAGAAAGCCTACTGCTGATGGAACACTCATCTCATTTGGCACTAGCCTTCGGAATCGTGGAAAGCGGCCCGCAGCCATTGCATTACACCATAGGCTAGGGGAGCAACTGCAACGCTGTTTCCAACGCTTGATCGTGGCCGCTTGCGAGCGCCTGTTGGGTGTTCTTCACCAATCGGTCGGGCGCTAGGCCGATGCTCTCGTAGCTTTTACCGTCGGCGGCGCGTACGTCGGCGATGGGCACACGGATGTTCCAGCCGTTGGGCAACTCATGGCGCACGGCGTCGGAGAAGCCGCCGCCGGTGCTGTCGCCTACCGTCACAACGTTCTGATTTTGCTTCATAGCCAGCACAAAGGTTTCGCCTGAGCTAAAGGTGGCGCGCCGCTGCAACACGACGACTGGCTTTGTATACTGGAAGCTGCCTTGGGGCTCGGTGTAGAAGCGCAGCTCGGGGCCAAAGTCGGTGTGACGGGGGCCATTACGCACGCGGCTGGTGAACGAGAGATGCCGCGCGGAGGCAAACCGGTTGGCGATGTACTGCGCCACCCGATCCTCGCCGCCGTCGTTTTCGCGCATTTCCACCACGATGCCTTTTGCCTCCTTCAGCTCGCCCAGCACCGTATCCATCGCCTTGGCATAGTAGCCGAAATCGTTGTCGAAGGCGAGCAGGTTCAGGTAGCCCACCTCGGGCGTGAGCCAGCCGTAGATCATGTCGTTGCCGTACGTTTTGCGCGTCACTAAGTAGCGCTCGGCCACGGCTTTGTCATAATCCTCAAAGGAGCGCCTACCTAGGATGCCGCCATTGTAATTGGGGGCGCCGCTGGCTTGCAGGGGCCGGATAAAGATGTGGTTATCGTCGAGGTGATCGAGCAGTTTGCTCATGATAGCCACCAGCTCGCGGTCGGTAGTGGCAAGCGTGACCTGCGGGCGGTACTCGTCGTGCAGGGCTTGCCAGTTGACGCGCTTGACCTCGAAGGCCCCGTAGAGCCGGTCGAAGGTCTGCCATAGATACTCAAAGTTCTGCTCGGGGGTGCTGGGCGTTTCGGGTCCCACCAGCTCCTGCTCGCAGGCACCTAGGGTAGCCACTAGTGGCAGGACCAGCAGCGCCAGCCGTTGATGGAAGAACTGCTTTAGAAAACGTTTCATAGGTATAAGAGAATAAGAAGGTTAGAACTGATAGCCGAGCTGCCCAAGCAGGCTCTGGTCGTAGGCGCGGATAGGACGTGGCGCCGGGTAGTGCAGCCACTGAAAGCGGTAGCGCACGCCCACGTGGAGCCGACGAAAAAGGGTATAGTGGTAGCGCAGGCTTGCCTGCACCTGCTGGAATTGGTCAAGGCTTGCCCACTGCGTGCCTTGCGTGAAAAAGGCCCCTAGGTTGCTTTCGTCCGTCGATTTGGGATAGTTGGCATAAGTATGCCGCGTGACGGCGGCCAGCCCCGGCACACTCAGCTCGGCCGTGAGTTGTTGCGCAGGCGTCGGCTGGTACTCAGCCCGACCTTCCGCGTACAGCCCGGCCACGTTCAGGCCCCAGTAGAGGTTCGCCACCGCATCCGACACCTGCAGGCGGTTCTGCACGCCCAAGCCGGCAAACAGGCGCAGCTTCGCCGGATTAGCCGTTGGCAAGCGCCGCAGGTAACGCAGCGCTAAGCTGGCATCGTAGTACGCCGACTGAATCGCGTAGGTCCCCACCCCGTTGTGGTAGCGGCGCACGCCGTAGCGCTTGGCTAGGTCCTGCCCAAAGGTGGGTTGTAAGTCGAGGCTCAACCGGGAACGGGTGCCCCGGCGCGTGTAGGTGAGCTGGAAGGCTGAGCCCTTGGCGCGATACACCAGCGGGGAGGCTTGACGATCGAGCATCACGCGTTCCAGTGGGCCGCCGCCGGCCCAAAGTTCATGCCGTCGTTCGGGCTGCAGCGACTGCGCCCTGGCCGGCGTCAGCCAGGCCACAGCGGCCACCGACGCGAGAAAAGTTTTCATAGCAGAAGAGGTTGAGGGAGAATTGAAAAGACAAGCGGGAGCCAGGCCGCCTCACCCGAGGCAGCCAGCCATAAGCAGAAAGCAGGAGCTAGCGCCGGCGGAAGATTAGGCCGTTGATGGCTTCGCGGTGGAACGTGAAGCCGGTAAGGGTGCCGGCTTGGTCGCGTTGGAAGGCTAGGCAGTTGTGCCCTTGCAGGTCGGCCAAAAACCGGTTGCCTGCTAGGGGTTGTAGCGGCACGTGCACGAGGCGGTACAAGCTCAGCCGGAGTTGCCCGCGGCGCACCGTCAGGCGGTACTGCTGGTTGAGCTCCGGGGAGTAGTAGCGCCCCGCAAAGCCACGTAGCTCGGCGGGAGTTAACGTTGCTGGGGCCGTTTTGTGCAAGGTCGCGGCGGCGCTACGCTCGCGGTAGCGCAGCTCTTGCACCGGCCCGTTCTCCGCCCGCCCAAACGCGTAGCTGTACTCTCCAAGGCCTTGATTTACATAGTTATCCGGACCAGTAGATCGCAGCGGCCGAGCGTAGCCTTGTGTAGAAGCAGCGGCGTGCCAGGTGCTGTCCCGCAGGGTGAGGATACGCACGGTAGCTAGGCTGCGGGGCTCCAGATAGATGCCGGCCAGGTCCGCGCGGGGCCGGTCCGGGGTGGTCGGGGCGGGCCTAGGGTCGAAGGCAGCCGGGGTGAGCTGCTCGGCCAGGCGGAAGAGCTGCTGCGTAAGACCGTACAGGTTCTGGGTGTTGGCCAGGCAGATCAGGGTGAGCTGCTGCCGCGGCAACCGCACGATTTCGGCTTGGTATCCGGGGTCGGTGCCGTTGTGAGTGATGGCGGGCTGACCGCGGTACGGGGTGACCTCCAGCCCAAAAGCGTAGCCCGTGGACGTACCATCCGTCAGACGCCCCGGCGTGAGCAGCAACTGCAACAGCTCCGGCCGTCGCTGCCCTAGCTGATTCTGGTAGAAGTTCTGGTCCCAGCGCACCAGGTCAGCCAGCGTGGTGACTAGCCCCGACGACCCCACAGTGTGGCCCCGGAAATGCGCAGCGTGGTAGCGCGGCTGGCCGTGGGGGTAACGGACCGCGTAGCCCGTTGCCAGGTGCGGAATAGCTGCCGAAAGTTGCCCCTCAAACCGCGTGTGCGTCATGCCCAAGGGTCGGAAAATATGCTGCTCGGTAAAGGCGGCAAAGGACTGCCTCGACACGCGGGCCACAATTTCGGCGAGCAGCACGTAGCCGCCGTTGTTGTATTCGTGCCGCTCGCCGGGGCGGAAGTTGCGCCCGCGTTGCTTACGGAGCATGGCTAGCACGTTCGCGTTGGTGTAATGCCGCTCGCCGCGCAAGGTCAGGCCAATCAGGGTGAAACCGTCGCGCAGGCCGCTGGTGTGATGCACCAGATGGCGGATGCGCACGGTGTCGCCTAGCCAGGGCAACTCGGGCAGGTAGCGGCGAATGTCATCGTCGAGACCTAGCTTGCCTTGTTCGGCCAGCAAAGCGATGCTGGCCGCGGTGAACTGCTTGGCCATGGAAGCCACCCAGAAGCGGTGGGCGGTTGTTAGCGGCTCTTGGCGGGCAAGGTTGGCCTGCCCGTAGGCACGTTGGTAGACCAGGTGGCCGTGGTGCACAACGCCGAGTACGGCGCCGGGCGAGGTGGGATTGTTCCACCGGGCAAACACGGAATCAATTTGTTGTTGGGTTGCGAAAGGCAGGGTCTGCCCGTGGGCCTGTGGGGGGCAGGAGATAGCCAGGGGCAGGGCCACGAGCAGGGCACCGAGCCTGCTAACTACCGAAAGTAGGAGCGATTTCATGCCCCAAAGGAAAAGCGCTAGAACAGCGTTTCCAGCGCAAAGAGGCTGTTTTGCAACCGAACCGCCGTTATTTCGGCGACGAATCGTAGGGTTCACCCGGCTCGGGGCGACCCCGCAGCCACTGCCGGAAGGCGGGCGCTCGGTCGCGGCTGATGACAATGCGTTCGGGCAAACGCGGGGCCGCGGTGAGTTGAGCAACGAGCTTGCCGTGCGTGTCGGGCTGCACCAGCTCCACGGCTTTGGCCGTGAGTAAAAACTGGCGGTTAGCCCGAAAAAACAAGGCAGACGGCAGCTGCTCGCTCAGGCGGTCTAGTGAGTAATCTAGTAGGTACTGCTTGTCATCTAGAGTGAGCAGATAGGTTTCCTTACCAGCTGAGTAGCAGCAGCGAATCTCCCCGTAGGGCACCACCACTTCGCGCCGGCCGAGCTTCACCACGAGGTGCTCCGGTTGCGCCGGCGACGCGGCGGTGCCGGTGCGTTGCTGCTTGCTTTGCTCGTGCCAGCCGGCCATCTGCTCGGCTAAGACCTGCTTTTCAGCTTCGCTCTGTTGGTAGAGCGCGCGGTTGCGGCGGTACTGGTCATAGTAGTACAAGCCGGTGTAAATGACGTTGAACAGCAGCAGAAAGATCAGGGCAATGACGAGGTCGAAATCCCAGTAATGCTCCATGGGATAGTCCCGCAGAAATGCATACTCCAGATGCACCAGTCCCGTGAGGGTGGCCGCCCCCACCAGGCACGTCAGGGGTACCTGCAGGGCGAGGCGCCGCAGCAAGCCGTGCTGCCACGCGTAACGTTTGTCAAGCGCCAGCACCACCTGGCGTGCGACCTGCCACACCAAAAAGATCTTGCAGGCGTCGCTGACCAACTCGTAGGCCATCATCCAGTTTAGGTGGATGTTGTTATAAGTCAGGTAGTAGCCAAAGGCCGTGATCAGCGGCACACCCACTAACTGCACCCACTGGTCGCGGTACTGAGGGCGTAGCAGGACTGATGGAGCAGTGGGAGGCAACGACGACATAGCGGACAAACATACCACTTTGCCGTGTTGCTGGAAAGACGGCACCGGCACGATGATAGCCTCGGCTGCTAATAAGGCACGCGTCGAAATGCAAAGAACAATCTTCCTAAGTAGCTGCTAGGAGCGAGGGGTATCTTCATTCACGTTAACGTCCATTTGGGTATACACGGGCGTAGTGTCTAGTCCTAGAATACGTTAACAGAATCTATCCAATGAAAAGGGTGGTTTCCCTGAACAACTCCGCTGCAAAACTGCTCTTATTCAACGCTGATGTAGATTCCGAGTGCTCTTAAATAGACGCTGTTTGTTCACCCAAACCAGCGTTTCTTAACTATTTCCTTTACGATTACTTCTCTATTCCATAGTCATGCTGACGAGAGCGGCGGATACGAAAAGCCAGCCTTGTCTTATAGCTATAGTGGAGGAAGACGTTATACTGTTTTTGCTATCAAGCCAATAACGTCGGGCCACTTGGCTAACCCATGTGGTTGTGTATCAAGGTTTGGCAAATCAGTTGCCAACCGTTTGCAGCACGACAGAATCAAGAGTGGTACTAAGATCATTGTCTTGGCGGCAGGCATCTGCAACAAGGTTGCAGCGAATGATTAAGGCGCATAAGTACGAATGATTTCACATTCTTGTTTTCAGCTTAATTAGGCCAGTTTACTACGAATTGGCTAGGTTTGTCGTCACTCAGGCGCCCGTATGCTCGTCAGCGACGACGAACTGCTTAGTGGGGCCATCCGCAGCGGCTTCCGAGAGAGCACCAGCCAATTCCTCGCTTCCCTGATGCTGAGAAGCTTCGTGCTTGCGAAAGGGGCCACCATGCGTGTCGCCCCACTGTTGCATAGCGTCAATAATTGGCAGCATGCTTTCACCCTGAGGAGTCAGAAAGTATTCTACTTTAGGCGGTAACACTGGATAAATTACTTTGCGAATAATACCGTGGTCCTCCAGTTCCTTGAGCTGCTGATTCAGCACGCGGGGTGTGGCCATAGGATTCATGCGGTGCAACTCACTGGGCCGCCGCAAACCCGACCGAATATTATGAATGAGGCAAGACTTCCACTTGCCGCCCAGAATCTCCATCGTCACCCCAACGCCACAGTATAAGAGTGGACGTTCTAGTTTGTGCTTGTACATAGGATATGGCCTTACGCAAGGCAGGGCCAAAGATAAAAAGGGATTTACACATCTGACCTTATACCGTTCCTAATGGGGTATAGGGATAAAATTATCAGTACCTGAACAATTTAGCAGTACTTGCTACTGGCGTTATACTGCCGCCACCTTTGTACTCACCAGTAGGACGTCATTTCTCCCCGACTGGTAGTGTATCAATGGAAAACATTGCATGTAAGGGTAGAATTCGACCCCGTGTGCTGCAAACTGCCGCCGCTTTTTTTCTAGTTACTGGTATGTGGGCAGGTCCATCTGCCACTGCGCAAATCCCTGTCGCTTCCGCGTGGCAGCAGCCAGGATACTACCGCTTAAAGATTGGCTCAGTTAACGTAACAGCCCTTTCGGATGGCACCGTGCCTCAGCCCCTGCACGAGCTGCTGACCAATACAACACCGGCTGAAGTGGACCGCTTGCTCAAGCGGGCGCACATGAGCTATCCAGTGGAGGCCTCCGTTAATGCCTACTTGTTGGAAGTAGGAAACCGGTTGGTGCTGGTAGATACCGGCACGGGCGATTTATTGGGGCCTACCCTAGGCCACTTGCCCGCCACGTTGCAGGCCGCTGGCTACCGGGCCGAGCAAATCACCGACATTCTGATTACGCACATTCATACCGACCATACGGGCGGGCTCATGGCGGGTAGCCAGCGCGTCTTTCCGAATGCGACCGTGCACGTGAGCCAAGCCGAACTGGATTTCTGGCTAAGTGAGGCCAGCTTGAAAGCTGCCGCGGCGGAGAACAAAAAGTATTTTCTGGAAGCCCGAAGCAAGGTCAGCCCCTATGTGGCAGCCGGAAAAGTGCAACCATTTACGGGCAACGTAGAGCTGCTGCCCGGTATCCGTACCATTGCTAGCCCGGGCCACACGCCTGGTCACACATTTTACGCGCTGGAAAGCCAGGGGCAGAAACTCGTGTTCTGGGGGGATATGATGCACGTAGCCGCTGTGCAGTTTCCCAAACCGGGCGTCACGATTGTCTACGACGTCAATGCGAAGGCAGCGGCAGCTACGCGGGCGCGGGCCTACGCCGAAGCGGCCAAAGAAGGCTACTGGGTGGCTGTCGACCACATCTCCTTTCCCGGTATTGGTCACGTGCGAGCTACCGGCAACGCCTACGACTGGGTACCGATGAACTATAGCACCTATTTCACGGGCCAGTAAGCAGGCGCCACAGCGTCCCAGTAAGCTGACTGTCAGCTAATTCAGCCGCGTCCGGCATCACTGGGCGCGGCTTCAGTTTTTACATTCTTACCTATATGAAGCGTTTTGTCTTTGGCTTTCTGTTCGGACTGGGCGGAATCAGTACCGCTCTCGCTCAACAACCTTCGACCGACCGGGTGCAGGTACCGGCCTCAACTGGACCATACCGCCCAGTGGTCGTGGCCCAGAATCTGTTTTTTTTCTCCGGCCAGACTGGCCAGGACCCCCAGACCGGACGCCTAGTTACAGGCGGCGTAACCGCCGAAACGCACCGGATCCTGCAAACGCTGAAACTACGCCTGCAAGCCAACCACCTTACTCTTCGGGACGTGGTTAACGTGACGATCTACCTGACGGATATGACCCACTACGTAGCGCTGAATGAGGTCTACCGCCAATACTTTACGGCAGATTTTCCGGCACGCACCTGCGTGGCCGTTACAGCCCTTCCCGGCCAGGCACAGGTTGAAATCACCCTAATTGCTGCCCGGCCATGATGCAGTGGCTTTTATTCCTACGCGCGCCGCTTGGCTTGCGCCGGTGTTGGAAGGTGTCCGGCGTTATCGCGTTACTGGTCGGATCTTTTGCAGCGAGCGCGCAGACCCGGCAGGATTCGGTGACGATCCGCCGGCTCTATGACGAGGCCCTGCTGCGGGGCCAGAGTTACGAGAATCTACGCCACTTGACTACTCGGATTGGCGGGCGGTTGAGCGGTTCACCGCAGGCAGCGCAAGCTGTGGCTTGGAGCAAAAAGACCCTAGAAAACTTGGGCCTTGACCGGGTTTACCTGCAGGAAGTACTGGTTCCGCATTGGGTGCGGGGAGCTCGCGAAAAAGCGTTCGTGCGCATTGGTCGGGCTAACAAGCAGCCGTTGGCCGTGTGTGCACTAGGGGGATCAATAGGCACTGGTGGGCGCTTACGGGCTGGCGTTGTAGAAGTCAACAGCTGGGCCCAACTGGCAGCACTGCCCGTCCTAGAGGTGGCCGGCAAGATTGTCTTTTTCAATCGAGCGCTTCAGCCTGTGCATAGTGAAACTTTTCAGGCCTATTTCGAAGCCGTGGATCAACGCAATGAAGGCGCCGTGCAGGCAGCCAGAAGGGGAGCCGTAGGGGTACTGGTTCGTAGTCTAACCCTGGCTCATGATAATCTCCCTCATACAGGAGCTGTGCGCTACGAAGAGCAAACCCCGAAGATTCCCGCGGCAGCTATCAGTACGCTCGGCGCCGAGCAGCTCAGCCACCAGCTGCGCCTCACCCCGGGGCTGGAACTGGAACTCGAAATGCACTGCCAAACCCTGCCTGATGTGCTGAGCTACAACGTGGTCGGGGAATGGCGCGGGCAGACCTACCCTGAGGAAATCATCACTGTGGGCGGCCACTTGGACTCCTGGGACTTAGGACAGGGCGCCCACGACGACGGAGCTGGTACAGTGCAAAGCATCGAAGTGCTGCGTTTGCTCAAGGCCACGGGATTGCATCCTGAGCGCACCATCCGCGTTGTCTTATTCATGAACGAAGAGAACGGCAACCGTGGCGGCCTTACGTACGCCGAGCTGGCCAGACAAAACAGCGAAACTCACCTAGCGGCTATTGAGTCGGACGCTGGGGGATTTACGCCGCGCGGTTTTCGAGTAGAGGCCTCGCCGGCAGTGCTGACTACGTTTCAGCGCTGGCGCCATCTCTTGCGACCCTACCAGAGCGATAAATTATCGGCCAACCAACGCGGCGTCGACATTGGTCCCCTGAAAACCCAGGTTAAAGCGCTTATCAGTTACGACCCGGACGATCAACGACTATTTGATGTACACCATACGGCAGCTGATACGTTTGACAAAGTCAACCGACGGGAGTTAGAACTAGGGGGAGCTAGTATAGCTGCGTTGGTGTACCTAATCAGTAGGTATGGCCTATGAGGTATCTGGGTAACAGCATGAAATACAAGAGCCTCAAAACCTGTTGGGTAGTTGGGAGTCAACTTTCTGACAAGCTAACATAGATGCCGCCCTCATTGGTAATAGAAATTTGCTATTCAAGTGATTGTCCCGGCTGCCTTGTCGGCTTTCACTGCTTGTGAAGCACGTCTTTCAGCTGCTGACGGACTTTCTAGTCAGATTAGGTGGCAGCCAGCTGAACAAGACGCTCGGCAAGTACTGAACGGAAAGTTGAGCTTTCTACGCAAACACCCTGTGTCCGCAGCCTCCGATCTTTGTGCTAGCAATTGTAGCCAGGAAAACACATGAAAACGGAGCCCTTGCCCCCCCTTACTGCACCAAGCATTATCTACTCGCAGTATGCGACCCGCTATGTAGAAGCTGACCAGTGCGTGGCCATGCACGGCCTGACCTACCTATTGGCGGGCCGCTTGGGGGTAAAAGAAGCGGGGCAAAGCCAGGTGTTCGAAGCGGGAAGTCTGCTGTTTACCCGCAAAAACTTTTTGGCCAAGTTCACTAAGCACCCGGCCGAAAACGGGCCTTTCCGAGCCATTACGATATTATTTGACATGCCCATGCTGCTCGCAGCCAGTGCGCCAGTTGCTAGGGCAGCCGAGTTCTCCCCAGCGGGTAGCCCCGCCGTGTTGGCTCTAGCCATGACGACGTCGCTTCAGCACTTCTGCGAATCACTACTACCGTATTTCGAGCAGGTTTTGCCGGCGCCACTGGCCCAGCAAAAGCAGCAGGAAGCCCTGGGGTTGCTTCTCCAGGCTCAGCCCGCCCTACAGTCGGTGCTGTTCCATTTCGCACCGCCTGGCAAAATTGACCTGGAAACTTTTATGCGGCAGCATTTCCGCTTCAACGTGGACCTGCGGCAGCTAGCGTACTTCACCGGCCGGAGCTTGGCGAGCTTCAAGCGGGACTTCCACCGCATTTTTCGCACCTCGCCCGCCCGGTGGCTTTACCAGCAGCGACTGGCCGAAGCCCACTACCTGCTGCAAGAGGAGCACAAGCGCCCCTCCGACGTGTACCACGAAGTAGGATTTGAAAGCTTGGCCCACTTCTCTCACGCATTCAAGCAACTATTCGGCCACCCGCCGTCTAGCGTGTACGTGACGTCCCTAGCTCGCTGATTTGCAAGGCCTAGAGGAGCGATTCTGCGGCCTAGCTACTCCCTGTCCGCCTGTTGCCGTGCCCCCTTTTGGTAAGCAACACTAGCAAGGTCTTTTACTCCAACCAGCTCACAACCGCATGGCACAAGGTTACCTGTACCTCGACTCGCTGCTGTTTTTCGGTATCGCCGTGCGGTCCACGTGGGCCCCGCGAAGTACCGCTACGGGCTTAGGCTTCCTCACACTCTCCGAGCAGGGCCGCGCTGAATACCTAGTCGTATACGGGGGCTTTCAACTGGGCCTAGCTATTCTCTTCTTGCTGGCCCGTGATCCGGCTTATTTCCGGCTGGGGCTGCTTATTTCGGTCGGTTTTTATGCCCCCGTCCTGTTGTATAAAATAGGGGCCAACCTGCTGAAGTGGCCGGTAGCCAACTCCGTTTGGGGTACGATCGTGCTGGAAGCCCTGCTGTTGGTGGCGGCCTTGTGGCTCTACTGTTCCTTCTCGGGACGGGAGCAAGTAGGATAATTTTCAGGTATCGCCCTTGTGCTGCCCGTTATTTATACCGGCAGCGACTGGCCGAAGCTCAGTACGGAGCATAGGCGCCACGCGCTGGACACTATAAAGTAGATTTTTTGACTGTTTACAGGCCAACTTTTACGCGCCCGGCTACGCCGGCGTGAGCAAGAGTAGTTGCGTCCCCGCCCGCTCTTTTAGTCCTTTTCACCCCCTTTTTTCATTACCATGTCAACTATCTTCATTACCGGCGCTTCGTCGGGATTAGGGAAAGCCACAGCCAAACTGTTCGCCGCTCGGGGCTGGAATGTCATTGCCACCATGCGGCATCCCGAGCACGAAACCGAGTTGCCATCACTGCCGGGCGTCCACCTGCTACCGTTAGACGTGACCGACCCGGCTCAAATTACCGACACCGTGCAGCGTGCCATCGCTCTGCACCCTGTCGACGTGGTATTCAACAACGCCGGCTATGGCCTTATGGGTGCCCTCGAAGCCACGTCGGAAGAGCAGCTTACGCAGCTTCTCAACACCAACCTTCTGGGCGTTATCCGGGTAACGAAGGCCTTTCTACCCCATTTGCGAGCCCGCAAGTCCGGCCGCATTCTCAGTACCACGTCCATGGGTGGATTCATCGCCTTCCCGCTGTGCTCGATTTATCACGCCGCCAAGTGGGCCATTGAGGGCTGGAGCGAGAGCATGTCGTTTGAACTGGCCTTGCATAACATCGACATCAAAACGATTTCGCCCGGTGCCACTGCCACCGACTTTACGGGCCGCTCGCTCGAAGTAGCGGAGCAAAAAGCATACGCCGGCTTGCTGCAGCAGCTGATGAGCAGCCACGAAGGAATACCGTTCGCTCCCGCCGAGGCCATTGCCGAAGTGGTGTACCAAGCCGCAACCGATCAGCAAGACCAGCTTCGCTACCCGGCCGGAGCCGATGCCGTGGCTGCCTACGCCCAGCGCCTAACTGCTGGCCCCGAAGCTTTCCGCCAAGGTGTTGCTAACCAGTTCGGGTTGCCGAAAGTGGTGAAGCACCCAAGCGTGTAGTGCCTGTACTACCGCTTTCTGCCGAAACCAACTGAGAAATACAGCCCTCAGTAACGGCTACATCGATGACAAGTGGACGGACTTGCTACAGGTGGCCGGTTCCTTCAAGCGGGCTAGGTGACGGCTCGACGCTTCATCATCCAACTGCAGGGCGCGGTAGCCCAACCTAACTTAGGTAGTGTAGCTGTGGTCTAGGGTAAAGGGCTCGGTTTCCTAAACTCTCTTCCTTCCTCGGCAAAAGGTGGCCAATAGGCCCGTGCAGGACTGGCGGAGTTTAAGAAGCTCCTTTACGATTAAAGTTAACGAAACTACTAAGAGACATGAGTTGCTTAAACGCGACAGTAGCAGCCCCTCCCCCCGCCAAAGTACAACCCACCACCAAGCACACCCAATGCGATTCCAAGCGTGCTCATATAACTACAATTAGTTAGTTGAACCAAAGGGAGAAAGAATACCTGCCCGAATCAGCTGTTCTTTCTCCCTTTGGTTCGAGCAGCTGTCTAAGCTAGCGGCTGGCATTGGCGATAGCCCTTACAACGTGGCCATGTCAATGACAAAGCGGTAGCATACGTCCCCTTTCAGCATGCGCTCGAAAGCGGAGTGAATATCCTTAATGTCAATCAATTCGATGTCCGACACCAAGTTGTGCTCGGCGCAGAAATCCAGCATTTCCTGGGTTTCAGTCAGGCCCCCGGCCCCCGAGCCGGTCACCGTTTTGTTGCCATTGGCCAGGCTGAAAGAAGGCACCTGTAAGGGCGCCAGCGGCAGGCCCACGTTGATGTAGGTGCCGTTGGTCCGCAGCAGGGGCAGGTACAGGTTGATGTCGTGGTCGGCCGCCACCGTATCCAAAATAAAATCAAACTGCCCCTGCACGGCCGCTACTTCGGCGGCGTTCTTGGTGACGACAAAGTAGTGCGCGCCCAGCGCTTTGGCATCTTCGCGCTTGGCTTCGGAGGTGCTGAGCACGGTCACGTCGGCCCCAAAGGCCACGCCGAATTTGACGCCCATGTGCCCCAGGCCGCCCAGGCCTACCACGGCCAGCTTGTGGCCGGGGCCTACCTGCCAGCGCCGCAGAGGCGAGTAGGTGGTGATGCCGGCGCAGAGCAGTGGGGCCACGGCGGCCAGCTCCAGCTTCTCGGAAATGCGGTGGGCAAAGTCTTCGTGTACCACGTTGTGGTTGCTGTAGCCGCCGTAGGTGGGTAGCCCGTCGTGGCCGGTGCTGTTGTAGGTCTGCACGGGACTTACCTGGCAGAATTGCTCCTGCCCATTCTCGCAGTCGGGGCAGTGGCGGCACGAATCGACCATCACGCCGCCGCCAGCCAGGTCACCGACCTTAAACTTCTGGGCGTGCGCGCCCACGGCCACCACGCGGCCCACCATTTCGTGGCCGGGCACCAGTGGAAATTGGCTGTGTCCCCATTCGTTGCGCAGCAGGTGCCAGTCGGTGTGGCACACGCCACAGTACAGAATTTCAATTTGCACGTCGTGGGGCGCCAGGTCGCGGCGCTCGAACGTCCAAGGGGCTAAATCGGTTTGCGCATCGTGCGCGGCGTATCCTTTAACAGCTAGCATCGGGTTGGATTAGAAACTTGTGAACCCGACAAAGGTCCGGCGGCCCCCACCGGCCGGTTAAGCGAATACCCCACTAAAATTTGTTTTATTCAAACCTGCCTTACCAGACCAGCCGCCCGGGCGCCGCGGCCTCGGCCCGCCGGAATGCGTTGGGCGACGTGCCCGCGTGCTTGCGAAAAAAGTGGTTGAAGTACGTGGGGTCGGCGAAGCCCAGTGCCTCGGCCACGTCGGCAATGGGCCAGTCGGCGTGCTGTAGCAAGCGCTTGGCTTCCTGTGTAATACGCGCCGCCAGGTGCGCGCTGGTCGGTTGCCCCGTTACGTCGCGCAGCACCCGGCTCAGGTAGTTAACGTGCACGCCCAAGTGCTGGGCAAAGGCCTCGGCCGTATGCAACGGCAGGGGTAGGGCGGGTGACGCGACGGGAAACTGCGCGGCTAACGCCTGCAAAAACTGGGTGGCTAGGCGGCTGGCCGCACTCGGGTCGGCCAGTTGCGGCACGTCGGGTTGCATGCGCAGTACCTCGTGCAGCAGCAAGTGCACGTGCGTGCGTAGCAGGTCGAACTTGTAGCGGTACGCGGAGTTGACCTCGGCCAGCATCTGCTCGAAAAGCTGGGTTAGGAAGGCGCACTGCTCGTCGGTGAGCAGAAACACGGGGCTAGCGCCCAGCTGAAACAAGGGGGAATCTACCCACGGCACCCCTTGCCCCGGCGTCGGCAGAAACTCGGTGGTAAACAGACAACAATACCCATGCAGCGGCTCAATCGGCGTGCAGGCATAGGGGGCGAGCGGATTGTAGAGCAGCAGCGCGGGGCTCTCAATCCGCAGCGAGTGCCCCGCGTATTGCAGTTGCGTGGTGCCGCCCGTGTAGAGGCTAATTTGGTAAAAATCGCGTCGGCTGTAGGGCAGGCTCGGCTGACTTACCCCGGTGGCAATGGGAAAGACGTTGAACGGCTGCGGCACTTGCGGCAGATGCTGCTGCAAGTAGTGCTGGTGAAACTGGCCGAGGGATTCGCGAGGCGACATGAGCGGCTTTAAAAAGAGCGACTATAAAAGCATAACTTATAATTAAACAGCACGTTACTGCCGTGTAGACTACCTAGGTAACTACCTTCTATGATAGTATGCGTCACTCGCACAAGTCGAAAATTTGTGCTACAATCGACCAATTACCTGAAGAGCGATACTTAAAAAGATAAGCGACCAACCGTTTAGCTGGCAAAATGGCTTTGGTACAAAAGTCAAACGGATAGCCGTTCGGTGACCCGAAGCCAAGGCGTGCCGCCGCCCGCTGACGACACCTGGTAGGGACCGGAAAGGCACGCCTTTCGGAGGTATCAGACCAGCTCGGTGATTTGTTTCTTCCGGGACCCTGTAGGTGGTTCAAAAAGTGGGGCCCGTAAGGCGATTGGTGGCCACCGAAAACGCGTCTACGAATCATAGTTTACGAAACGCCACCAAAGGATGCGTTTCGTAAACTATGATTCGTAGACGTGTGTACTCACTCTCTGCCATTTGGGCCGTTGGGTACCAGGTGGATGGCCTGCTTTCGGCGTTCAGCAAAGGGGGGTAAGCACAAACGGCTCGAGTCGCGAAACGAGCGTTTTATGGAATGGAACCTCTTCGGCGCATCAAATCTTCAATGCCAAGTGCCGACGCTATACACCATGCCAACATGGCTTCAAAATCAGTCCCTAGCGTCTCGACTTTCGGCCCACGTTGCCACGTTAACTGCCATTTCATACACCCCGTTGGAGACTTTATCGTAGGTTAGTTTCCACCCAGGTGGAAGCTCCGGCAGGTTTTCCATGAACGTAAATAAGGCGTTTAATCGCCCTACTTCCCTTGGGTAGCATAGTGTAGAGAAAGAATTATTTTCCGCAACCCCGTCCCAGGTTGCCGAAGAGGCCAGCGGATACACGAAACAGTGGAAAAGTCCACCGCTAGGCAAAATTCAACCGGAATCAACGACAGTAAAAAATCGGACCATCGGTGGTCGAATAACAGGTTTTTTGACTGGTGAAGCAATGACATAGAAGGTGGGAACAAAGCAAACGTCTTCCCAACCGCGCGGCAGGGGGGGGAACACAACAATGACGTAATAACCTGTTGAGGGACTAAGCGTCAGTCCTGCCGAGGGTAGCAACGGTGCGAGCAGGGCAAGGCAATCACCGGTTGATTGCCTTGCCCTGCTTCGCTTGTGACTCAATACCGAACCACTACCGATTTAATCTGCGTGTAGGCATCCACAGACTCGGCGCCCAACTCCTTGCCCAGGCCCGATTGCTTGAAGCCGCCGAACGGGGAGATGGGGTCCATTTCGTACATAGTGTTGACCCACACGGTGCCGGCTTTCAGGGCGCTGGCCACGCGGTGGGCGCGGTTCAAGTCTTTGGTCCAGATGGAAGCGGCCAAGCCGTAGGACACGTCGTTGCCTTGCAGCACCGCGTCGTCTTCGTCGGTGAAGGCAATGAGGGCCACCACCGGACCGAATATTTCCTCTTGGGCCAGGCGCATGCCATTGGTTACGTGCGTGAACACCGTGGGCTGGATGAAAAAGCCTTTGGTGCCCACCCGCGCGCCCCCAGCGGCCAGCGTGGCGCCGTCGGCGTGGCCAATGGCCACGTAGGATTCGATTTTTTCGAACTGCTTTTCGGTGGTAATAGGCCCCATTTGCGTGGCGGGGTTCAGGCCCGGCCCGATGACCAACTGGTTGGCAATGGCCACGATTTTGGCGGCCACTTCCTCGTAAATACTCTCGTGGATGAACACGCGGCTACCGGCGGTACAGGCCTGCCCGGAGTTGCCCGTAAAGCCCACCACGGCCATTTGAATGGCTTTGTCCAGGTCCGCATCTGGGAAGATGACGAAGGGGCTTTTGCCCCCCAACTCCAACGTCACTTTTTTCATTGTGTCGGCCGAAGCCCGTAGAATGCCTTTGCCCACGGCCGTGGAGCCGGTGAAGGCAATCTTATCAACGTCCGGATGCTCCACGATGGCGGCCCCCACGGTTTGCCCGTAACCGGGCACGATGTTCACCACGCCGGCCGGCAACCCGGCCTCGAGCAGCAATTCCCCGAGACGCAGAATGGAAAGCGGTGTTAACTCAGAGGGCTTGATGACCACGGTGTTGCCGAAGGCGATGGCCGGCGCTATTTTCCAGGCCGCGAACATGAACGGTCCGTTCCAGGGGATGATGGCCCCGCACACCCCGATGGGCTCGCGCAGGGTATAGCTGAAGGAAGAACCATCCGTGGGGTTGGTCTTGCCGTAGGCTTTGGTGGGCCAGCCGGCGTAGTAGCGGAAGGTGTTGGCAGCGGCGGTTACGGAGAAATGCGCCATGCCCATGGGCATGCCGTTATCCAACGATTCAATGGTGGCCAACTCTTCGGCGTTGGCCTCAATGAGTTCGGCAATCCGAATGAGGCAGGCCTCCCGGGCGTGGGGGCTCATGGTGGCCCAGGACGGGTGCTCGAAAGCCCGGCGAGCGGCCTGCACGGCCAGTTCCACGTCGGCTTTGTCGGCTTCGGCCACCCTGGTCAGCACCTGCTCGGTGGCTGGGTCGATAACGTCAAACGTGCGGCCGGACACGGCCGGCACCCAGTGCCCGTCAATCAGCAAGTGCTTGGGGCCGTTGGCGATGAAGTTCAACGCGGCTTGGTTGACGCGCGAATCCGTTTCAATTACGTTATTCATAAAGAGAAGTGGTTGATTAAAAAGGTGATGGACAATAAAAAATGCAGGCAATGGCCTTGCTAAAAGGCATAAGGCAGCCCGTCGGCTTTCAGCACGAAAGCCATAAGGGCCGAAGCCATCCAAAAGGGTCTGTTGGGCGGGAGGTTAGGCGGCGGGTTCGATTACCCGTAAAAGCCACTGGCAGGCTACGGCCTGGCTTCCCGGCCGCTTAATTGGCCGAGCGGCGAAAGGCGGCGGGGGTCAGGCCCGTTTTGCTCTTGAACAACCGGTTGAAGTATTGCGGGTACTCAAAGCCGAGTTGAAAGGCGGTTTCGTTGATTGACAACGAGGTGGTCAGTAGTAAACGCTTGGCTTTTTCAAGCAGGGCGTGGTGGATGTGCTGCTGCGTGTTTTGGCCCGTGAGGGAGCGCAGCATGTCGCTGAGGTATGCGGGCGAGACGTGCAACGCCTCGGCAAAGTAGTGCACCGTGGGCAGGGGCAAGGTGCCGTCCTGCGCGAAGTAGCCGGCGAGCAGGACCTCGAAGCGACTCAGTTGGTCGCGCTCGGGGGCGCGCCGGGTCAGGAACTGGCGGTGGTAAAATCGGTTGGCGTAGCTGAGCAGCTGCTCGATTTGCGCGACCAGCACGTCCCGGCTGAAGGCGTCAATGGGCCGCTCGTACTCGTCCCGGATGGTGGCCATCAGGCCATCGAGCACCTTTTCCTCCTGGGCCGAGATGTGCAGGGCCTCGTGCACTTGGTAGGAGAAGAAGCCGTAGCCGGCCATTTTCTGGCCCAGCGGATATTTCAGCAACAGATCGGGATGAAAGACCAGCATCCACCCACTGAGTTCGGAAACGTCCAACATTTCGTCCACGGAAAACACTTGGCCGGGGGCCACGAAGCCCAGTACGCCCTCGCTGAAGTCGTAGGACTGATGCCCGTAATGTAGGCGCCCTTTGAAGTCGCGCTTAAGCCAGACAGTGTAGAGTTGCTGCACGATGGGGGTGAGCCGCGCCGGCGACGGCTGGTTGCGGGCCAGTTCCAGATCGATGAGCGTGAGCAGCGGGTGAGCGGGCGCGGGCAGGCCGCAAAAACGGGTGTAATCCGTCACCGTGGCCAGTACCTGGAATTCTTTAGCGGGATGTTTCATACCCAAAAGATGTCGGCCGTGTCGAGCAGGGTTACGCCCAGTTCCCGGGCGCGGTGAATGGTGGCGATGCTTTCCGTTTCGTCGTCGGCGCCGTACACGCTCATCTGCCCGCCGGCCATTCCCGTCAGGCCCATCAGGCCCCGGCCTTCGGCCGATGCGTGCAGGCCCTGGCGGCCCAGCGCTACTTGTTTGAGAATGCTCATAATCCGTGGGGTTGACCTTAAAAGAAGTGCTTGATGTACTCTACAAAGGTCCGGTACTCACTAAACTCCAGAGGTATACAAACCAGCGCTTTTAGTACACAAATCCCCGGACATTCCGATTAGGCTCAATCGCCGGGGTTACCGCGTCGATTGAAAGGCTGCAATTGGGAAGCGAATACGCGCTACATTTCCTCGAATAAGAAGCCTCATCGGCTATCTATCGAGGGGCTTTCTATGGAGTATGCGTGGAGGTGTCTTCAGGAACGTTTTGATTACAACCTTTAGCCCACCGATACCTCCATTATCTGTTTACAGAAAGGGTCGATAGCGCGCTGCCTAAGCCATCAGCTAGCCGGGTAACATCACCCATCAATGACCTTGTGCGGTGGCCGCTGGGACAAATTCGGTAGCTATTAGCTGGCATTTCGAGCCTGCACGAGCTGGCAATATTTCTGGACAGTGGTCTCCTTATCGGCTGCCAGCTCCTGGAGCAGGGAGGCCTTGCCTCCGGCTGGAAGCTACTTAGGTCCCCAAAGGGTAATTTCTAGGAGGAGCGGGAGCAAGTCTAGGCCTTTCTCCGTAAGGCGGTAGGTGAATTTCGACCGCTTATCAGCCGCAACTTCTTTGGCAACAAAACCCTGAGATTCGAGCGTGGCCAGCCGGTTGGCTAGGAGGTTGGTCGCCATCTTTTCGGCCGACTGCAGGAACTCACCCTAGGTCGATTTGCCAGCGAATACCAGGTCGCGCAAAATCAAGAGCGCCCACTTATCACCCAGCACATCCCGGGAAAAGCTGATGGGGCAGTCGGGACGAGGCGTTAGCTGCTCTATAAATTGCACTTGCAAATTAAAAGTAAATGACTGTACCTTTGCACTTGCAATTTACAAGCAAACATACATCGGGTTGCCTCTCTTTTCAGCGAGCAGTTACTTCATCACCTCCACGTCCTATGAACCCTTCCTCAGCTAATGGCTTGCAAAGCCTTGGTTTGCATAATCTGGCCTTCACCGTATCGGATATCGAAAAAACCATCCACTGGTACGAAACCACCCTTGGTTTTAAGGTGCTGACGAGAACAGCTTTTCCGGCCATCGGTGCGCAAGTCGCCTTTCTGCAATTGGCTGATATTCGGCTGGAAGTGTTACAGGCGAAAGATGGCTTTCGCCTCGACGAAATGTTTGCCGATGCGCCGAATCACTTATTGCCCATCGGCAACAAATCGCTGGTGCTGCAGGTGAACGACCTGCACCGGGCGACCGTGGAGCTGGAAGAAAAGGGCGTGACCTTTGCCTGGAAAGGAGTGGACCTTTCGGGGCAGGGCAACTTTTCGACGATGATACGGGACAATGATGGCAATTTCATTAATATCTTTCAGAAAGAACCAACTACTTAAGCAGTAAGCGTAAACGGGGTTCTTTTTGCAAAAGGGCGCCTGAAAAGCGCGCTTTATGGTCCCGCCCACTTCTATCGGACTCGAATTGATCGGCTTTTAAGAGCCCGCAGAGTCGGATATGACGCGGTTGATACCACAGCTAGGCAGCGAACCTGTGCACATGGTGCTGATGCTTGAGAACGAAGTATTTATTCGCATTGGGGCCTCCGCTTCTTACGGCCTATCTAACCCGGTAACTAGCTCAACCGAACCCAGTGGCTAGAGCGTAGGTTCGCGCTTGTCACGTTTTCTAAACGCAGGATTGGAAGAGTGTATGGGCGCCTGGCTACCGTTATAGCAGAGACCTTAACGGGGGTTCGGTCGCAATCAGGGGGTTCGCTTGCCAGTGCTTCCAGCAGTCAATCCTGTGGAACAACCCACCAAGCGCCACCGACCAAAAACGGTCATCTACACGCCACCGCCGGTCGTTGATATCTAGTTTCACTATCAGCAGATTAAGTTTCAATTATTTTAGTCAAGAGCGCCTTCTTCTGCTGTTTCCTCCCTGCTATTGAGCCGAGTACCTGCTGTTATCTTCCATTATTTCCCCTTCTCCATGACCCAACCCTTACTCCATCTGACCGCGGCCTGGGGCCGGCGGGCCGCGGGCCTGCTGGGCCTTTTCGCCGCTAGCCTAGGGGCGTACGCTCAACAGGCGGAACCGCTCCCCACGGGCGCCCGGCCCGTGGACGCCCCCGGGCCGCCAGCCGCCCGCGCAGCACGCCGCCCAGGCCGTAGGCACCCCGGCGCCACAAGTTCTAGTAGTCCCGGCTTGGACGCCGGTGGCCCCGCTCACGCAACGGCGCAGCCAGCACGGAGCCGCGGCCATCGGCAACAACATCTACACGTGGGGTGGCTACATTGCCACCACCAATAACTCGATACCGGGTACCGTCTTCAACAGCCTGGAGATCTACAACACGGCGACCAATACCTGGAGTAGCGGCGCGCCCATGCCCGTGGCCGAACGCTCCCAGGCCGTGGCGGCCAGTGGGGACTTTCTCTACGGTTTCGGTGGCAATGCTTCTACGCGCAACGCTTTCCGCTACAACGTGCGCACCAACACCTGGAGTACGATTGCCGCCCTGCCTACGGGCGCCTTCGAGGCCGCCGCGGCCGCGGGCGCTGACGGCAGCATCTACGTCTTTGGCGGCTATACTACTACTGCCGTTGTCGTTAACAACACCCAGATCTACAACCCGACCACGGATAGCTGGACGGCCGGGGCGCCCATGCCCACCGCCCGCAACGGGCAGGCGGCCATCACCGATGCCGCCGGTCTGATCCACGTCATTGGCGGGGTGACCAGCACTTTAGCTGCCTCGGCGGTGCACGAGGTCTATAACCCGGCCACCAGGCCCTGTTGCACGCACAGGCCAAAGACGCGGTCGAAGAGTTGCTCGAACACGGTAGCCGGATAGAGCTGGCGGGTACGGCTTACGGTCGAGTGCCAGGGCAGGGCTTCGTCGAGCTCGTAGCCCAGAAAGTAGAGCAGGTCCAGCCGCATCGCACAGTGCTCGAGTAGGCGCCGATCATTGGTGATATTTTCTAAGTAGCCCACCAGTACGAGCTTGAAGAACACGACCGGGTCCAATGAGGGCTGCTCCGTGTGGCTGTAGAGCTCGCGTGTGGCCTCGTAGAGGAAGTCTACGTCATAGTAACTCGTCGAGTCGGCGGTAGAAGTTATGGGTGGGTACCCGCTCGGAGAGCCGAAAGTACGTGACCACTTGATCGGAGAACTGCTTCTTGCCTTGCATCCTCTCTCTA
>NZ_MTSE01000022.1 GCF_002154225.1 Hymenobacter crusticola | reverse complement strand
ACTGGGTAAGCTGCGAGCGGGGCGAAACGCTAATTGTGCCGCCCAATGCCTTCCACGGCTTCGCCAACCGCAGCGGCGCCTCCGCCCGGCTCTTGAGCACGGCCAACCTCCTGCACCAAGCTTTCTTCGACGAGGCCGCTCGCCCCGCCCTGGCCACCGACCCGCTGCCCGCCAGCCCCCCCGATATGGCCGAGCTCCAGCGTGCCCTAGCCCTGGCCCCCAAGTACAATATGTTCTTCGCCCCGCCGCCCGCCAGCGAGCCTAGCCCTGCGCCCAACGACCTCAGCGCCGACTAAGTGCCTCTTAGCGCGACTTGTATATGTTAGGGTTAAGCAAGCACAGAGCGGCGCCCGCCTATCCCTTTTCCGTGGGCGCTATTCAAGGATGGATTATTTCGGACGGCACACTTGACCTAGGTTCTCCCGAGAAGGTCTTCCTGGGCGAAACCAAGCAGAACGTGGAGCAGGCCCTGATCAGCAACTTTTTGCCCACCGAGCAGATCGTTGTTGACCAGAATATCCTCTTCTTTTCGCTGGGTAACACGAACGTGCTAGTGGAAACGGGGGTGGGCTCCTTCCGCGGATTCGGCGAAGGCGCCGGCCAGCTAGTCGATAATCTGCTCGCCGCTGGCATTGAGCCCGCGCGCATCGATGCCATTCTCTGCTCGCATCCGCATCCCGACCACGTGGGCGGCCTGTGCCAAGCGGACGGGCAACCGACCTTCCCCCATGCGTCGATCTACCTGGCTGAACACGACTTTGCCTATTGGACCGACGAAGCCCTGCTCGACGGCTGGGCCGCTGCTGCCATTCGCGTCGCGCGCGCTAATCTTTTGCCCCTACGGGAACGGCTGGTTTTCATCCAGGATGGGGAGGAATTTCTGCCCGGCGTGACGGCGCACTTCACGCCAGGACACACCGCCGAGCATATCTGCTTCGAACTTCGCGCGGGCACGGAATCTTTGTTCTTGCTAGGTGACGTAGCGCACCATGCCGTGCTGTCGCTCGAAAACCCGCTCCTGAATTTTGCGGCCGATCTGGAGCCCGCCACGGCCGCCAAAACGCGGACCCAGGTTTTGTCCACCTTAGCCGAGGAGCGCACGCGCGTGCTGGGGTATCATTTTCCCTGGCCGGGGTTGGGCCACATCGCGAAACAAGGCGAAGGGTTTCGGTTTGTGCCCGAGCCGATTCGCTGGTAGATGATCTTGCAGGAGCGCCGGCCGGAAGGGTACTGCGCCCAGTTGGCGTGCTACTTGTCTCCGGCGCGGGTTGATCTTGTACAAGGCCTAGCGGCAAACTGACTAAGGTTTTTGCGTTAAGAAGGCAGGCCGCCTCGACCGCCTTTTCTGTGATGCTGCTTTTGCAGTTGCGCTTTATAATCGTCGTTCCAGCTGGCTAGCGGCACGCAGCTTACCTAGGTAAGACTCATCCCTGCGGTTAGTGGTTGAAGCCTGCTTGCCGCAGGGCTGCGAGGCGGCGGGTAATTACTTAGTCGCAACAGCACTGGCTACTCGCGGTAGATGACCTCGCGCACCCAAAACAGGCTGTTCTCCAGTGCCTAGCGGCAGACACTAGGCTCCAAGTTTGCCCCAGCACGTCGGCGTAACTAGCAAGGTTGCCGCGTAGTCTGAGGGAAGTACCAGACGAGTGCGGCACCTGGCAAAAGAACCTGCTAGGCGTTGCGAAGTGAGCTATCGGGTAGGCGGTACTCGCTCCGACGAACATCCCTGCTATTCTTCGCGCCGCCTCGTCTGTTGCCAACTCCGCTGCCCTTTGTTGCGTTGGAGAAGCTCTGCTCGCCCTCTTCTGCATGCTTCTCTTCCACCGTCTTACCTGGTTCCGTGTAGCCCTGGCCTGGGGCGTCTTCACACTTTTGATGATCCTGCTGGTGTATGGGCAGGCCCTGACCAATGGCACTCCCCTGCACTGGCGTACCCTGGTGCTTGGCCCCCTGATCTACGGGTTAATCGGCACGCTGCTTACTCCGCTCGTATTTGAACTGGCTACCCGCTTCAATCTGACTACTAGCCGCGCACGGTGGCTGCCTTACCTATTGCTACACGCCGCGGCTAGCGTGCTGCTGACCATTATCTACCGCACCTTCTATCTTTCGGCTCTCTACTTAGTTGCCGCACCAGGCGTGCACGTCTCTTGGGCGGCTATCATTGGGTCGGTCAACGTCTGGGTTCCTATTTACTGGATGGTGCTCTTTGTGGCTTATGCCCTAGACTTCTACCAGAAGTGGCAGCATCGCAACCTAGAGGCCGTGCGCTTGGAAATGCAACTGGCGCAGGCGCACCTGCAAGCGCTCAAGCAGCAACTTAACCCGCACTTTCTGTTCAACACCCTCAATTCCCTCTCTACCCTTATTGAGGACGAACCCCAAGCGGCCCAGCGCATGACGGCCAAGCTCGGTGAGTTTCTGCGCTTGGTGCTGGACCACTCACACGCCCAGCAAGTGCCTTTAGCCCACGAACTTCACTTCACCCAGCTCTACCTAGCTATCGAGCAGATACGATTTTCTGACCGTCTCACCTTTACGCATCAGGTGGAGCCGGCGGCTTTGCGGGCCCTCGTGCCGCACTTATTGTTGCAGCCCTTGGTCGAAAATGCGGTTCGCCACGGGCTAGCTTCGGTGGGCGGCGGTCGTATCCACTTTGAGGCCACGCGCCAGGATGACCAACTCGTCTTGCAAGTGCATAACACGGGTAAGAGCCCCCTGGCCACGAGCCCGCGCGGGATTGGCCTGGCCAACAGCGAGCAGCGCTTGCGGACGCTTTACGGAAATCGCTACACCTTAAGCCTGCGCTCGGGGGAGCAGCAGGGTACGTGTGTCCACATCACCGTGCCCTTTCAACTGGCTGAACGCTAATCCTGCTCTTGGTATGATGCCGATTCGCACCCTGATTGTGGATGATGAGCCCTTAGCGCGCCGGCGCATTATCCAGCTCCTAGCGGCCACGCCCGACTTTCTCGTGCAGGGCGAATGCAGCAACGGCACGGAAGCCGTCGCGGTCCTTTCCGGCGCCGCTCCCCTCGACTTAGTGTTCCTAGACGTGCAGATGCCAGATCTGACCGGCTTGCAAGTGTTGCAACAGCTAGGGTCATCCGTGCTGCCGCTGGTCGTTTTCGTCACGGCTTATGAGCACTACACCTTGCAGGCCTTTGAGGCCCACGCCGTAGATTACCTACTCAAGCCCCTGGATCCGGACCGCTTTACGCATTGCCTGGCACACGTGCGCCAGCGCCTCGCCCAACAACAAACCGGCTACCTACAGCAGCAACTCACCGCCTTACTTGCTACGCTACCAGAACGGACGATGCCAGCGGAGTCCTTCCCCACGCAGGTGCTGATTAAGCAGCCGGGCCGCTTGTACTTCGTGCCAACGGAGCAGGTGCAATACGTCGAGGCCACCGGCAACTACGTCACGCTCTATGCCCAGGGAGAGCCTCATGTTTTGCGCTCGACGCTGAGCCAACTGGTGCGTCAACTCGACCCGGCGCAGTTTCTGCGCATTCATCGCTCGCTGATCGTAAACACTCGGTACTTAAAGGAACTGCGGCCCTGGACCCATGGCGAGTACCTACTCACGCTACACGACGGCACGCACCTAACCTCCTCGCGTCGCTACAGCGAGGATATTCAGCAGTTTCTCAATCAGTTTCTTTCTTAAGCTTTGCTCGCACCCGGGCCGCTCACCCCGCGGTGCCACCGGCTCATCCCGGTAGAGAGCCACTTAGTCCCAGCGAGGTGGGAAAACGGAAGGTAAACGCGTAAGCACTCGTGCGCCACGTCGCCCTTGGCGGATAAGCGCACCCGGTTCTCACGTATGTCTTCTTTCCCTCCCGGTTTCATGCCTATCTCTTCTGATTCCCAGCTTCAGGCCATCTTAGACCAGTACGCCACTTACCAGGCACCTCCGATTGCCGAGCAAACACCCAACAACGCCCGCAACGAGCCCACCCTCAAAAATGCGGTAGAAGATATGACCGCCCAGCACGTGGCCGCTCGCGCTACGACGCTCGTGAAGCCCATGCCCGAGCCCGTGGGCAGCATTACGCACGTGGTCATTCCCTCCGCCGAGGGTGGCATCTTGGCCCGCGTCTACACGCCTGAGGGCGACGGTCCTTTCCCGGTGCTAGTGTATTACCACGGCGGCGGCTGGGTTATTGCCAACCTGGACGTATACGACCCTTCCTGCCGCGCCTTGTGTAATGCGGCCCAGTGCCTCGTGGTGTCGGTTGCGTACCGCCAAGCGCCTGAGGCGAAGTTCCCGGCGGCGCACGACGACGCATACACGGCCCTGCAATGGGCTTTCCAAAACGCGGCGTCGATTAATGGCGATCCTGCGCGCGTCGCGGTGGGTGGGGAGAGTGCCGGCGGCAACATGGCCGTCGCCTCCTGCCTCACGGCCAAACAGCAAGGTGGTCAGCTGCCGCTCTTCCAGCTGGTCATTTACCCCGTGGCGAGCTTTGCGCCTACCGCCTCCTACGAAGAGAACGGGCAGAACCCGCCGCTGGTGAAAGAGATGATGCCCTGGTTCTGGCAGCATTACCTGAACACCGAAACCGACGGTCGCGACCCGCGCATCGATCTGGTGAATGCCGACTTGCAGGGTTTGCCGCCCGCGCTGGTGCTTACCGCCGAGCTCGATATTCTGCGCGACGAGGGCGAGTTATTAGCGCAGCGCCTACACCAAGCGGGCGTGCAAACGAAGCAGGTGCGCTACCCCGGCATGACCCACGAGTTCTTTGGCACCGCAGGCGTAGTGGATACGGCCAAAGAAGCCTTGACCGAAGCGGCCGAAGGGCTGAAAGCCGTGTTCAACAGCTAGGTTAGGCAAGGGCCGTTAGACTGCCTTCCTTACACACTACCCACCATTCTCAAGCTTCTTTCTCATGAAAACCAACTTAACGCTTTCTCTCTCATCCTTCTCGCGCCCGGTTTATGCGGGCTGGGCACGGCGCATGGGTTCCTTCCTGCTCGCCGCCGCCGTACTCGCGGGCGCAAGTAGCTGTGACGATGATGATTCCACGCCGGATACGGGTATCCATCCGGCAGGACCGCCGCCCATTTGGGGCCCTACCATCAAGCCGGAAATGCAAACGGTCATCGAGAAACTGGATAGCCTCTCGAAGGGCGTTGCCTTGTACACGCTCACGCCCCAGCAGGCGCGGCTGGCACCTTCGGCCACGGACGCAGCGATGGCGGTGATGCGCGACTACAACATTCCGGCGCCCGTGCCGCAGGTCGATACCACCGGGCAGCGCATTCCAGTGAGTGGGGGCAGCATCCGCGTGCGCCTTTACCGGCCCAAAAACGCGACCGGCACCCTACCCGCAATTGTGTATTACCACGGCGGCGGTTGGGTTATTGCCAACCTAAACACCTACGATCCGTCGGCTCGCGCCTTGGCCGAGCAGACGGGCGCGGTAGTCGTGTCAGTGGCCTATCGGCAAGGACCGGAGTTCAAATTCCCCACGGCCCACAACGATTCGTTTGCCGCTTACCGTTGGGTGCGCGATAACGCTACCACGCTAAACGTGAATGCGCAGCGCATTGCTGTGGCGGGCGAGAGTGCCGGAGGCAACCTAGCCGCCGCGGTGTGCCTGATGGCACGCGACGCCTCGGTGCCGCTGCCCGTACACCAACTGCTGGTCTACCCTATTGCCCGCTACGACATGAACACGCCCTCGTATGCGCTCTACGCCGACGCCAAGCCGCTAAGCAAGCCGTTGATGCAGTGGTTTTTCCGCTACTACCTGAACGCTGCCGCCGACGGCACCAGCCCATTGATTTCGCTGGTAAACGCGCCGAACTTGGTGGGCTTGCCACCCGCAACGGTCATTAACGCCGAGATAGATCCTTTGCAGAGTGAAGGACAGGAGTACGCGAGTAAGCTCAAAGCGGCCGGCGTCGCCGTGACGGCGAAAGTTTATGAGGGTGTCACGCACGAATTCTTTGGTATGGCCACCGTCGTGCCCGAAGCGAAGGCCGCTCAAGCGCTAGCGGCCACCGAGCTCAAGAAGAGCTTGCAATAACCCCCTAATCAGAGTCTTTTGTGGTGTCGGCTAGCTTTGGCCAACGGCAGTTACGCGCTAGAAAGCTAGCTGCCTACCTCATGAGTAGGAACGTTGCCTAAGACCCTTCGTAAAGGCAGCATTGCGTTTGGGCTTTATTCCTTCTTACTATGAAAACCAACCTAAAAAAACTACAGGACCAGGTTATTGTCTTGACGGGTGCTTCCTCGGGCATTGGTCTGGTGACAGCACGCATGGCTACTAGGAAAGGCGCCAAGCTCGTGCTGGCAGCGCGCTCGGAAGAGGCCCTGCGCCAACTCACTGATGAAATTACCCAAGCTGGCGGCCAAGCCGTGTACGTGGTAGCCGATGTAAGCCAAGAAGCCGATGTGCTTCGCATTGCACAGACAGCTCAGCAGCACTTCGGTGGCTACGATACCTGGATCAACAACGCAGGCGTCTCCATCTACGGGAAGCTGGAGCAAGTGCCGGTGGAAGACATGCGCAAGCTATTCGACACCAATTTGTGGGGCCTGATCTACGGCTCAATGGAAGCGGCGCGTCATTTGAAAAGCAAGGGTGGCGTCATCATCAACGTGGGCAGCATTCTCTCCGACGTAACCGCCATCCTGCAAACCATCTACTCGGCCAGCAAGCACGCCGTCAAAGGTTTCACCGACGGTTTGCGCATGGAGCTAGAAATGGACGGCGCCCCCGTGTCGGTAACGCTGATCCAGCCCGCCTCGATTGATACCCCCTACACGGTGCACGCCAAGAACTATATGGACCGCGAAGCCAAGCACGGACCACCCGCTTACGCGCCCGAAACCGTAGCCCGCGCCATCTTGCATTGCTGCGTCACGCCCGAGCGCCAAGTTGTGATTGGGGGTGGAGGACGTGCTTTCATTGGCATGAAGCACTGGACGCCTACGCTGTTCGACCAGTACATGGAGAAGGCCTTTGCCCAACAAGAGCACGCCGACGCGCCCCCACGCCCACTAGGACAGAATGGCCTGGATCGGGCTTCCGGCGACTTACAGGAACGCGGCAACTACCCGGGACACACCCGCGAGACGAGCTTCTACACGGAGGCCGTCACGGCGGGTAGTCCAACGCTGCGCACGGCGCTGCTGGTGGGCGCTGGCGTGGGCCTAGCCGCTTGGCTGAACCGCTCGGCGCTGAAAAAGAAATAAGCGAGTGACCTCATACCCTGATCAAGTAGCAGTAGTTGCTTTCACCTGATTAGGGTATGAGGCCACTTGCTTCAATACGAGTACTGGTGGAGACCTGAAGCCCTATCAGAGAGTGCAGCCTAGCGATAAGAGACACTCCGTCAACAAATTGTTTTCACCGATCCGCACGGTCGCCCAACTGTTTTCCCTTACCCTATCCTAATGGCTACCCTCCCTCCTACGTACGTTCGCTACGGCGATGGCGTCGAAGAAACGCAACCCAACGAAGAACAGCTGATTGACGAGACAGTCGCCTCGATGGGGCGCCTGAACCGCTTCATGTTTGAGAAGCACCGCCACGCCATCCGCGACGCCCACGCCAAAAGCCACGGCGTGTTGCGCGGCGAGCTACACATTTACCCCAACCTGCCCGAGCACCTAGCCCAAGGCCTGTTCGCACAGGCGCGTACTTACCCGGTCATCATTCGCCTCTCCTCCGCGCCAGGCGCCATTGGTTCCGATAAGCAGTCCACGTTCAAAGGCATGGCCGTGAAGGTCATCGGGGTGGAAGGCGAGAAGTTCTTGCCCGACCAGGTAGATGAAGTCACCCAAGATTTCTTGCTGGTGAGTGACCCCGTGATTCCCACCGGAGACATCAAGAGCTACCATGACATGCAACTCAAGCTGGAAAAGCTAGCTCACACGCCGGAAGCTTTCCAGGAAGCCTTGTCTACGGTATCACGCGTGGCCAACAAAGCCCTGAACGCGGTGGGCCTTAATCCCCAAATTAGCCCCCTAGGTCCTGGTCACCCGCACTACCACCTACTTGGTGAAACCTACCACTCCATGGGCGCCTTCCGCTACGGTGACTACGTAGCCAAAATCAGCGCCGCACCGCACTCAGCCAACGTGCAGGCGCTGGTTGGACAAGAAGTGGAGGTGAGTGATGACAGCACCTGGCGCGACATAGTGGTAGATTTCTTCCGCAGCCAAGGGGCTGAGTACGAGTTGCGGGCCCAACTTTGCACCGACCTGAAGAACATGCCCGTAGAAGATGCCTCGGTGGAGTGGCCGGCCGAGCAGAGCCCCTATCAACCCATCGGCAAGCTGGTAATTCCGGCGCAAGAGGCGTATAGCCCAGCCCGGCGCGTATTTGCTGACGATGTGCTCTCGTTTAATCCGTTTCACTGCTTACCCGCCCACCGGCCGCTAGGGTCTATCAATCGGGCCCGCGTCAAAGCCTACGAAGCGTCAACTGCTTATCGGCACCACATGAACGCGCAACCCCGGCGCGAACCGCGTGCCATCCAGGAGCTACCGGAATAACCGCCGGCGAGCGACGGCAAATCTGGCCCCAAGGCTGAAATAAGATCAGCAGCTAGGGGCTTCTACCGGCTAGCACAACGGTATCCTTTTTCGAGGCAGGATCGTTCGCTACGGTAGTTCCTGTTTTTCTCTGCCTTTACTTATTTGTATGCAAAAGCCTATTTCCCGTCGTCAACACGCCTTTACCGATTACTCCTACGTGCCCCTGGTTGCCTCCGCGCCCGAGTTAGTGGGGTTCACCCAGGAAAAAGCCGCCACCACGTTGTGTCACCTGCTCAGTGGTACCGTGCTGCTCTCCAGCTTGTTCACTCGGGCAGAGTGGGGTCCTATTCGGGTGATGCCCTACAAGGCACACTTAACCATTGACACCCTAGGCGGCCTGACGGCGCTGACAGCCCCGTGGCTGTTTGGCTTTGCCCGCAACAAACGCGCCCGCAACACTTTCCTCGTCATGGGCGTGTTTGGCCTCGTTGCCGGCTTGCTCTCTCAGCCCGAGGAAATGCCGAGCAAAACGTAACTTTTACGCCTGCGCATGGCACGCTGATAGCTAGCTTCCCGCCCGACGTCTGGTATAAACAGCAGGTGATATGGCGCCAAGTAACTAGATGGGCTTACTTGTACTCTCGTGTTTATAGTGCCTTTCCTGCTCTCAGACGGTTGAAACGGAATTCATGCAATATGCTTAGGAGTGCCAACCCCCCAACAGATGCTCTTATGGTGCTTTTACACCACTTTCCAGATGATGTGCGCACTTAAGATGCGGTAACTGAACATAGCATGGCCACGGGTCATACCAAGAAGCGGTGCACCTAAATCCGCGCTACTTGATATTGGAATCCTGCAACACCTAAGCGGTTGGGATAAGGTCACGTTGAGGGGCGGCGAAAAAGAGACACGTAACTCAAATTCTTCCGCAGAAGTATGCAAAAGCAAACTCCTGCCTATATCAAACGTGGGTCCGGGTGGTTTGCCTCTGTAAGACACCTTAAGGTTAATGAACCAAGCTAGCCGCAAAGAAAAATTCGCGGGTATAGGCCGTCTCAACCGAAGCAAGGACAACCGGTAGCTAGAGTTGCCGCGAGGCGGGCACGTTCCGAGACGCTTTGCAGGCAAAAGAAACGGTACTACCATGCTCCTTGCTATAACTTTCGATGGCTGCTGAACAATCTCCCGCGGCGTTGGCGGCCGACCTACAGGCCTTCACGCAGGTTTTGCACCAGCGCGGGGTGCATGCCGCCCTGGGCTACTTGAACCAGCGCACCACGCACCGCTACACGGGCGTGTTTCGCTTTGACGGGCGCTTGTCGCGCAACGTGGTGCTCTTTGACCGTTACCAGCCCCACGTACAGCAGGGCAACGACGTGCCCTTGGTGGAGGCCTTTTGTTCACTGATAGGGCGTGAGCAGGCATCCTTGCAGATTCTGAACGCGGCGCTGGACCCGCGGGCCCGCGCGGTGGACACCTTGGTGATCTCCTACTGTGGTGTGGTCATCTACGATGCGCAAGGCCGGCTCTACGGCACCTTGTGTCACTACGACGTAGACCTGTGCCAGGAACTGGTGCTGTACTTGCCGCTGCTGGAAGCCGCCGGAGCGTTGTTGTATCAGGCCTTGCACCCGGCGTGCTAACGCGCTGAGTAGGGGCCTAACAGGGGCGCACCTAGCCAGTTGATCCCATACCGGGCCCCGGCACTAAGCCAGTTGCGCTAGCCCTGCTAGCCTACCGTCGTCCCCACGCAGCGGCGCAGCCTCACCTGTGGTGCGCAGCCAGCAGACGGCCTCTTGCTCGTGGGCGAAATTCTGGAAGGTACAGGCAAAGCGTGTCTGGGCCTGCATCTGCAAGGCGTACGTCGTCAGGCGACACAGGATGTCGGTAGGAGGCAACACGGCAATGTAGCCCTGCCCCTGCTGGGTAGCTCGGGGCAGCCACTGCAATAGCAGCCACAGGGCATCGCCCTCGCCAAGTGGGCCCATGTCGCGCTGATCCAGCAGCACCCGGTGCACGGGGCATTGCGTGAGATAGGGCAGCAGGTGCTCTAGGCCAGCGCGTAGCGCGGTACTACATGTCGAACCCGGCCGCCAGTTCACCCGCAACAAAGGACCAAGGTCAGCTACTAGGCATAGGGCCTGGTTCTCGAACCGGACGGATGCGGAGCTAGCAGCAGGAAGGGGGACGACGGGCATAGGAAGACAAGAGCAGCAAGTACGCGTTCAACAAGAACAAGGCCAGCGTTTTCCAGTCGGTACTCCGGCCGGGTGGCTAGCCAGAAAAGGCGTATCTTCCGCCTTCTTCTAGCCAGCCACTTGTTCCTTCGCCTCATGCCTACCTTGGATCCGCACGCCGCCGTGGAAGCGGAGCGCCTACACGCGTTGCATGCGTATGACATCCTGCACTCGGCGCAGGAGCCCTTCTTTGATGAACTTACCGCCTTCACCGCGTACCTGTTCAGCACGCCCGTGGCCCGCATCGCTTTCGTGACCCAGGACCAGGTCTGGCACAAGGCCAGCGAGGGCATGGAAGCGCAGGAAACGCTGCCCGTCACGGAGTCGCTCTGTAGCCAAGTCGTGCAGCTGGATCGGCCCGTCGCGGTGCTAGAGGAGTTGCCCTTTGTGCCGGAGGTGATGCGCCAGCGCCAGGTGCGGCTCTACGCCGCCGCTCTGCTGCGTTCTCCCCAGGGCTATGGCCTGGGTACCTTGTGCGTTGCGGGCTCCGTGCCGCGCACTTTTACCAAGCCGGAGCAAGCGGTATTGCACGACTTGGCCGAGTTGGTGGTGGGGACACTAGAGTTGCGGCGTCAGGTGCTGGCGACGGAGGGCCCGGAAGCATGGTCATCACGTCAGGCCCACTTGACGGAGGCGTTGCGCGAGCAACTCACGTTGGTGCGCTACCTGAAAGCGCGTAATCCGCAGGAACTCCCCGTACCGCCCGCGCTGCTGGAACTAGTGTGCCAACGCCTGCCGCACGTGCTGCCACGTGGCGAGTAGCGAACACGCTTCTCTCAAGTCGCCGTACGTACTAACTGAGCAATAGGGGCGGCGGGACTGTCGGTGCGCGTGTATTTAGGCGTGAGCACAAAACCACCCCGGTCGGCTCGCATCAACTCGCCTACCAGGCATTCGGCCTGTCCGTGCTGGTAGGCATTGGACGCGTCGATGAAGTTGCCGCCCGTCCTAGCTAGGCGCTTCTGCAATAGTCACGATCGTTTAAGTGAACAGACAATTAAGAATAGTCCTCAGGATAAAAGAGAGCTGTTTTTGTTCGGCCTAGCCGGTAAAGAGTTGTTCAGTGAAACCAGAAGCCTATAGCGCAATAAGCAACCACAAACAACGGCGGCAATTTGCTACGAGCATGAGTCCATGGTGAATGATCACTCTTTGAGAAACTAGCAACTTCTTAGGAATAGATAGAAACAGGTTGTCTTCATCTAAACGAATTGCTTGTCGAACCATGAGAAGCTGCTGTTGTCTTGCCGAAATAGTCTATCGGCACCGGTCCCTTGCTAGCCGAACGAGGCATCAGGAGCTTACTTTATTGAGCCGAGGCGTAGTACTGGGCGCGTAGCCGAAGTGGCGGGAGAAAGCGGTTGAAAAGTTGGCGGGGTTGCTGTAGCCTACTTGATAGGCGACCTCCGCCACGGTCGCAGTACGAAGAGCGAGCAACTCGTGCGCTCGTTGCAAGCGCACGAGTCGAATGAAGTCGCCGGGTGCTTGGTCGGTAAGTGCTTTGAATTTGCGGTGCAGTTGGGTGCGGCTCAGACCTAGCTCACGGCTCAAGGTTTCCACACTTAACGTTTCGTCGTCAAGAAACTGCTCTATTAGTTCTTGCACTTTCTTCAAGAACGCTTGCTCCCGAGACGGCGGACCGGCCAGAGAAGGCTCCGCCACGCTGCGGCGATAGGCTTCTTGCAATTGCTGCCGGCCGCGCACTAAGTTCCGCAATTGGGCGAGCAGTTCTTCGCGCAGAAATGGCTTGGTTAGGTAGGCATCCGCGCCAAGGTTTAACCCTTGGAGTTTGCTAGGCAGATCGGTTTTGGCCGTGAGCAAGACAATGGGAATGTGGCTGGTACGTTCGTCTTGCTTCAGCGCGCGACATACACCGTAGCCATCGAGGCGAGGCATCATGGCATCCGTCAACACAAGGTCAGGTAGTTGCGCAACGGCAACCGCGACGCCTGCTGCTCCGTTTTCAGCTTCCAGCAACTGATAATCAGCTGCCAGAATCGTACGCAGATAAGCCCGCACATCCTTATTATCTTCTATCAGCAACAACAGGGGTGCTTCCGACGGGGCAGGGGCTAGCTTCGGTTCCGCTGGCGGGGTTGCGGCTACTGGAACTCGTTCAACGATTGGTGCTTCCGCTGTAGGAGCAGGCGCCCAGGATAGCGGCAGCCGCACCACGACCGTAGTGCCGCGTTCCACTTCGCTCGTTAGCGTGATGGTGCCGCCGTGCAGTTCAACAAGCTCCTTTGTTAAGGCCAAGCCAATGCCGGTGCCTTCCTGCTCGCGCGTATGGGAGCTGTCCGCTTGATAAAAGCGGTCGAACACGTGCGGCAGTTGAGCAGGCGCAATGCCGCGCCCCGTGTCACGCACGCTCAACTCCACCCAGGTAAGGTTCGCTGGCTCCGCAACGGCTTCTGCGTGGCAGTATACCGTCACGTGACCCGCATCGGGAGTAAACTTGAACGCATTGGATAGCAGGTTCACCACCACTTTTTCCAGTTTGTCGGCGTCGAAGGTTACGTGCAGAACAGGGGGGGCAGCCTCAAACGTGTAGTGCATGCCGCGTAGCTGCGCCAAGGACTCAAACGAGCTTAGGAGGCCGCGTACAAAGCCGACTAGCTCGCCTGGCGTGGCCTGCAACACTTGCTGACCTGCTTCGAGGCGACTCAGGTCGAGTAGTTGGTTGATGAGGTGCAATAGGCGCTGGGCATTGCGCTGCACCAACTCGGCGTGTTGCCGGGTAGCCGGCTCGCGGGTATCGGTGGCAATTTGGGCCACCGGACCGAGCATGAGTGTGAGGGGCGTGCGAAACTCATGGGTAATATTGGTAAAAAAGCGTGTTTTTTCCTGGTCTAGGGCCCGTAACTGTTCGGCTTGGGTGCTTATCTCGTCGCGTTGTGCCGTCAACGTGTGATTTTGCTGGCTGATTTCTTCTGTGCGCTCTTGCACCATAGCTTCCAATTGCTCGTTTTGGGCGCTAATGAGCTGGCGGCGCTCAATTTCCTGCGCTAAGTTTTGCGCCGAGAGCTGCTCCACCTGCCGCAATTGCGCCTCCAGGTTACGGTATGTGGCAGCAAAGTCACGTGCCAAATACACGGACATGCAGAGCGGCAGCACCAAGCCGCAGAGCTGGATGGTGAGCTGCGCCGCCAGGAAGTCAGGACTATCCCACTGGTGCACGATATGGAAGGCGGGGCTGGCCACGAAGGGCATGAGCAGCGTGCCTAAGGTACCAACAATCAGCAGCCCGCTCCCGGGTTGCCGCTGGCGCCAGGCGCGGATCAGTGCGGGCACTAGGTTGAGCACGGCAAGCAGGAACACCGCCCAGACTAAGGATGGCACTTGCGCGTTGTCGGTGGGCGCAGCGAGCCACCAAGCCACATGTCCCACACTCGTTAGAGCGAGCAGCCCTAGCCAAATCCAAGGCGGGCGGACGTGGCACATAGCGTAGAGAAACACGAGCAACAGCCCACTGCTCAGTGAGGACCCTACCTGAAACCCTAGCTGTGGCCACCAACGAGCTGCCGTATCCATAAAGGTGGCCCGCAAAAACACCATCAGGTAAGTGCCTGCCACAGCGGCCATGTAGAGGCCAAAATACAGATTGACGCGGCGCGTACAGTAGAACCCGTACAAGCAAAAGTGCAGCAGCGCCAGAAGCCCAGCACTGGTTACAGCAATCAAACTGAGCGTGTCGGAGCGCGCTTGGCGCACGCGTTCAGCCAACAGACGCTCGGCTGGCGCCACCCATACCGCTATGCCGCCGTAGGGCAGGGGCCAATCCTCGAACTTGGCGTAGCGTATGGCTAGTAAGTGCGGGCCGGGCGTGTGCAGCATAAACGGCAACAGGCGGTAGCGTGGTCGTATACCCCGCGTGGTGCGGGCCGAAGTACCAATCGTGCCATAGCGACCGAGCAAGTGGCCATCGAGGTAAACTTCCGAGGCGCCATCTTGCCGGATGTGTAACCCGAGTGGTCTTCCCAATAGGGCCGAATCCAAGGTGAAGCGCAGCCGGAAGCAACCGGTACCACGCCAACCGGGCGGAGCTTCTCCCATCAAAAAGCCAGTGCTGGCTAGCAGCCAATCTAGATCGTGGGTAGCCGGGCTAGCCCAGCCCACGGGCTGGCCCGGCTGGTAGCGCCAACGGCGCGTGCCCCCGAGCCGCTGCATTGTGGCGGCGTATACCTGTTTGGCGGTCAACTGCACCAAGGCACTGTCAGGGGAGGCCGATACGACGGCTGTTGTCGGGTCAGGGGTAGCACGGGCAGCTAGCCCACTGAGCAGGCAGCTGCACAAGATGAAGGCAAAGCAGCGAATGTTCATCAGCATCGGCGCAACGAGGCGAAGCATGCATAATAACGCAGCATGGCAGCACGCCAGCCGAGCCCAAGGTACAGCATATCCTCCTGATTGTATTGTCTTTAGTCAACGAATACGCTTCGTGCCCTTTTGATAGGGTGCACGCCCGATTCGGTAGTAGTACAACGTGCGCAAATCTCTTTGCAACGTCTGCAAACGTCCTTGCTGCACCCGCCAATGCTTTTGAAACGTGCGCAAAGGTCACCTACGACCGCCTAGCTTTCCTTTGCAACAGGCACTCTACCTGTGAGCCTAGCATCCTTGGAGCAGCGCCTCGCAACGCCGCCTATGCCTGCCTCAACGCCGATGTTCCTTTTGGTTTATACCCTTCAATTAGACCCATATCAACCGACACAACAATGGCAGAACAATCTTCTTGGCGCTACTGCGCTAAATGTCACGGGCTATTTTTTGATGGCTACTCGGCGAAAGGCCCCTGTGCAGCGGGTGGAGAGCATGCGGCCGCGGGGTACACCTTTGTGCTGCCGCACGACCTTCCCGCCACGGCAACTACGCAGGCTGCCTGGCGCTACTGCGGTAAGTGTCACAGTATGTTTTACGATGGCTATCCGGACAAAGGAAGGTGCGCCGCGGGAGACGGGCACGCCGCGGCCGGGTACAACTTCGTGCTTCCCCACGATGTGGCCGCCACGGCAACCACGCAAGCTGCTTGGCGCTACTGCGGCAAATGCCATGGAATGTTCTACGATGGCTACCCAGATAAAGGGACGTGCCCGTCCGGGGGCGGGCATGCGGCCATTGGCTACAACTTTGTGTTGCCGTATATCCCAGCCACCTCAAATCCGGTGCCACCACGGCTTGAGCCTATCCAACAAACTCCATGGATCGACGTGGTCTTCAGTGGTTCGATCACGAACGCAAGCTTTCACGTGACCGGCCGCGGGTTCCTTGCCAACCGTCCTGCGACCAATCAAGGCGTGGCTATCCGAGTCGTCGATGCGAACGCAGCAATAGAAACACGACGTGCATTCACTGGCTCGTCGAGCGATGGCAGGATTGACGGCAGTATCCAAGGAGACCTGAGTGGTCTCACTTTGAATGCCTTAGGAGTTGCAACACTAACGTTCTCAGCAACCGACGGCAGGCCAAATCGGGCTGATGCAACGGGTTTCCTGTGGAGCAACACCGTAAGGATAAACTTCCCATAGTAAGGGCAGTTGTGCCACGATTAACGGGTATTATACGGAGTGAATTCGCTTAATCCAGGATTGCTAAGCAAGTTTTCTGTACTGAATAGGCTGCTTTCACGACCCGTTACCCGTTCGACAGAGGGCCGGCTTTCTTGCTCACAGTCACCTTGTTTTTCATGTACTTCTGCAACAGCCACATTGCTTCTCGGACACTTCTCGAAATATAGACGAGTTTTAGCTTCCGGCTAGGGGACGGCCAGCGTGGTACTCTTTTGGTTTGCTCGCTTTGAGGAGCCTCTCAGAATCCGGAAAATAGAGCGCATTAAGAAAAGCGGGTAGAAAAGCCCATCCTTAATTGCTTGTCAAGGCTCGCTATAAACAGCCGAAACTGATGCAGGTGGCCGCCCGCTGCTTGTCTCACAGTTTTTGATGCTCTCAACAGCGCTTCTGTGTTGCATTGCTGGCCTTGCTTAAAAGGTTGGTCCAAAAGTTAAGCAATACACTTTCAGACGAGGTACTAGCGTGCTAGAAACTTACCTATAGAGATTATCAGGGCATGTTGTGCCGTGGAACGCTCGTTTAACTGCACAGAAGGACTTGCATTAGGTACACTACCAAGCAGCCTGCAGGTGCTATAAAAGCTGCTGTTCGACTTGGACACTTAAAAAGCGATTGGCGCCCTGAACACCACTAGCTTTGCTTTTCCCTAGGTAGGTGCCGTTCCTGCAATTCGCTCTCATCGCGTAACGGGCGGTGAGTCTGTCGGATGGGAGGAGTTCCTTCGCTGCTTGCCGCAAGACTTATTATCAGCGGAGAAAGCTGGCGCGTAAGGCCTGCACGGCGCTTTCGTAAGAGGCGCCTATCGGAATAGGGGTATTGGCCACCGTCACTTCATACCGGGCTAGTTTCTCTACCTTCTCCAAGGCCACGATATAGGAACGGTGCACCCGGATAAAGGCGTGTGCCGGTAGCTGCCGCAACGCCTCGGCCATGGTTTGGCGCACCAGCACCCGCCGGGTGGGTAGCACGTAGCGCAGGTAGTTGCCCTCCGCTTCCAGGTACAGGATGTCGCCCAGCAGGAGCCGCTCCTCTTCGTAGCCGGTTTTCACCAGAATAGCCGGACTACTGGGGCGGCCGCGGGTGGTCTGCCGTTCCAGCGCCTTGGCACAGGCTTGGGTGAAACGGGCCAGGGAAAAGGGCTTGAGCAGATAATCGACCGCATCTAGTTCGAAGCCCTGCACGGCATAATCGGAATAAGCGGTGGTGAAAATGACGAGCGGCCGCTGGGATAGACCCTGCACCAGCTCCACCCCCGTCAGGTCGGGCATGTGAATGTCCACGAAAAGCACATCGACCGGAGTCGTTTGCAGGAAGGCGAGGGCCGTGAAGGCATTCGTGAAGCTGCCCCGCAGCTCCAGAAACGGCACTTTAGCCGCTAGCAGCTGCACCACGCGCAGGGCCTGCGGTTCGTCGTCGATTGCCAGGGCGGTAAGCATTGGATTCACGAACAGAGTCTCGGCTAAGTTAACGGGCGGGCGCCTGGAGCAGGCGCAGGGAGTGTTTGGTGCCTTCGCTGTTGGGATTCAGGGCGAGGGCGCGCTGGTACATCACGATGGCTTCGGCGCGACGGTTGGCGTAGCGGAAGGCGTCGCCGTAGCTGTCGTACACGTTGAAGCTCGTGGGGAAAAGTACGGTATTTAGGTGAAAGACTTCCAGCGCCTGGGGCAGGTGGCCATTGACCAGCAAGGCGTAGCCCAGACTGTTCAGCTCGTCCTCGGCTAGATAGAAATGCGCCGTATCGGCCCGCATGGTGTTCAGCGCCACCAGGGCCTGACCCGGCCCGTGTTCGAGGAGGGCTTGCCCGTAGCCCCGGGCCCCAGACTTTTTGTAGGCCAGCGGCCGTATGGGCTGTTGGTTAAGGAGGCCGACAACGGCTGCTACTTTTTCGCGAAACTGGGCGCCCTCCGTGTTGTCGTACATGATGACGGTTTGCTGCTTGCTCACGTTGCGGTAGAACATCGTGGCGATGCCTCGATTGTAGCCGTCGTGGCCGACGATGTCGCCCCCGACCGGGTCCGGGCGGAGCACCCAGCCCAGGCCGTACGAGGTCGGCCCGCCGAAGTCAACGGTGTTCCAGCCCGCTACCTGGGTGCTGTCGTTCAGCCGGGCTGGGGTGGCGGCTAGGGCCACGGTGCGCGGGCGCAAAAGTTTGCCCGCGGTCAGGGCTTGGTCGAACCGGAGCATATCGTGCAGGGTGCTCACCACTTGGCCTGGCCCATAGAGTCCCGTCAGGCCACTGCTCTCGAAACGCAGGTGCCAGAGTCGGACACTATCCTGGAGTTGAATGGTTTCCACCGGCTCGGGCACGGCGCTGTACATCGTCGGCAGCAGGTGGTTGGTCACGAGCCGGGCATCGGCGGGGCTGCCGGCCAGTCGCAAGTAGGTGTCCCGCATGTGGGCGGGCCGGAAAATATGGCGTTGCAGGTAGTCGCCAAAGGACTGCTGACTTACCTGTTCGACCAGCAGCGCCAGCAGGATGTAATTGGTATTGCAGTACTGCCACTTCGTGCCGGGTGCAAAGGCAAGTCTGGGCTGCCAGGCGCGCAGGGCCGGGATAATGTCGGCATTGGTCACCAGCCGCCCGGGGTGCCGACGCACCAGCGGCTCGTAGAGCTCCAAATCGGGCAGCCCGGAGGTATGCGCAAGCAGGTGACGCAGGGTGATGGCGGGAAAAGGAAAGTTTGGCAGATAGCGCACCAGAGGGGCATTTAGCTGGAGTTTGCCCTGCTCCAGCAGTTGCAGTACGGCGGTAGACGTGAAGGTCTTGGCGATGGAGGCCAGCTGAAACCGGGAGGTCAGCGTCGTGGGCGTGCGGGCGGGGAGGTTCGCGTAGCCAAAGGCCCCTTGGTACACGATGCGGCCCTGCTCGGCCACCAGCACACCCCCGTTGAAGCGGCCGGCGCGGGCAAGCTGTTGAAACAGGGAATCCAGGCGGGCGTGCCGGGAAGACTGCGCGTGCGCGGACCGGGGCAACAGCCACCCGCCCAAAAGCAGGGCCAGTAGATAGTACTTGGTCATGATCGTTAAGAAAATAAAAGGTGGAGAAAAAGGGCAACAGGGCCCCGGGACCTAGCTTGCTGAGGTCCGAAAAGAAACTTGATGTGGGAGCCTGCAGGCTACCAGAGCAACAGGGTGAGGGCCACGAAATAGTCTTGCTCCGACTGCTGGATTTCCAGCTGGTGACGGCCAGGATACAGCAGTGCCAAGCGTTTGCGCACGTTGGCTAGGCCCACGTGCGGCCGCTGGTCCGCCAGGTTTTGCGGCGGGCGCACGTGCCGGGAATTGTGCACTTTAAAATACAGGTGCGTCGCATCCAGCGTCAGCGTGATGTAAATCCAGGAAGGGGCCTGGAAGCTAATGCCGTGGTTGAAGGCATTCTCCACGAAGGGGCTCAGCAGCATCGGGGCTAGGTAGACTTCCTGCTCGGGTTCCTGCAGGTGGATGCGCAGATCTAGGCCTTGCGTTTCGTCCAGGCGCAGCCGCTGAATACTGATATAGTTGTGTAAGTAGTGGACTTCTTGGCGCAGCAGGATCCGGTGCCGGTTGTTTTCTTCGAGCAAGAAGCGCATCATCTCCCCCAACTGCTGAATGCCCGCGGCGGTTTTCTCGCTGTTCTCCTGCAAGGCTGTGGCGTAGAGGCTATTGAGGGCGTTGAAGAGGAAGTGCGGGTTGATTTGGGCCTGTAGGCTGGCCAGCTCGGCCTGACTGTGGGAGGCCTGCGCCTGTAGGCCCGTAGTTTCTTGCGTGGCTACCTGGCGCAAGGCCATGACAATACCCGTCGCCAACACGACCAGCCCTACCAGGACCACGAGCGGCTGCAGCGGCGGTGGGTAGTGCACACTATACGCCGTCCACAAGACGGCCGAACCGACTAGGGCCACGCTCCCCCACCAGACCAGCGGCAGGGCGAGGTGCTGCAACAGCGTCACTAGCAAGCCGAAGCCAGCCACTAGCAGCCAGGGGCCCGTCTGCGTATTCCAGAGGGTGGGCGGCAGCGGCATCGTCCAGGCTAGCCCTAGGCCCAGACTCACTAGGCCAACGACTACTGCGTAATAGCCGTAGCGCAGTAGGGGCTCCCCGGCGAGGGGCAAGCGCTGCCGCAGGTAACGCAGCAAGTAGCTCAGCACCTCATACAGGCCCAGCCCAATGCCGGCGGCTACCCAATCTGCGAACAGTACTTTTTTGCGGTAAAGCGAGTAGACTTTTAGGCCGGTACTAGTGCCGAGTGGGTTGTGCTGCAGCCGCAGGTACAGCTTAAAATAGTGTGCGACCCACACGCTGCTCGCCAGCACCAACAGGCTCAGTGCCAAGTACAGAACGCCAATCGTGTTCTGCTGGCGGGTCAGGCGCGGGAAAGCGAGGTAGTGACTGATTGCCCAGGCCAGCAGAAGCAAGCCGGCGCCCACCAGCACCGGCACTAGCGTATGGATCGGGCGCTGGTACTCCGTCAGAACGGGGGCAAGCGTAGCAGCCGGAACGCCACTGATCGTCGCTTGCCGCACTAGCTCCGCAAGGGCGGAGCTTTCGCGCAGCAAACAGGCCGTTGCGTAGAGAGCAACGGCAGCAAGAGCACCCGTGGCCTCTTGCCAAGTCGTAAGGGAGGAACGTTGCATCGCCAAGCTGAATGAGGAAGTGCTAAAGCTAGGCGCCAGGGTAATGTGCTAGAAAGAAAAGGGATGAGTAGGCCAAACGAGGGGATGAATACCAGCTTATCCGCTTGCTGGTGGGCCCAAGAGAGCGGACCTAGGTAAGATGGACGAGCACGACCGCCAACGCCGCATGATACCACGAACAGGCTCCTGCGCGCTATCCGTATGGCAATTACCTTAGTAACACAGCCATATTGTTTGGGCTACAGAACCTAGCCGAAGAAAATAATTGCTAGCGCCGTTTACTGAACAATTAACCTTTGTTACGCGCACTACGAACCTGTCTTCTGACAAAATGAGGACTGGTTACACCTGTGCTATTCACGAAAATCTCCATTGGCGATACCTTTAGCGTACCAAGCAGCCTACCAGTAGCTATGTCGAAACTACTCACCTTACGACAACAATTACATCTCACCCAGGAAGACCTATTTGAAAAAACGGGTATCTCGGTGCGGACCATTCAACGTCTCGAAGCTGGCACCACGCCCAAAGGGTATACGCTGAAAGCCTTGGCCAAAGGATTAGGCGTGCGGGAAGAGGAGTTGCTGGAAAACGAAGAAGCAGTACCCACCTCGGAGGATATGAAGTGGCTGAAATTGATCAACCTTTCGGCGTTGCCCTTCATGTTTGTCCCTCCTTTGAATATTGCGGCTCCCCTGCTGATCATGTACCGAAAACAGCAATTTACGCCGCTTACCAAGAAGGTGGTGACCCTTCAACTTATCTGGACGCTGAGCGCCATCGTCTTGTTTTTAATTCCTGTCATTTTAAATGACTGGTTCGGGATCCAAAGTAAGTACATGATGCTGATCCCCGTCGGCTGGCTGCTGACCAATACCTTCATCATCCTGCGCAATGCCGCCGCGCTTGATAAGCGTCAAACCCTGTGCATCGCGCCGGATTTTAGCCTTATCTAGGCCTCGCTGGGCAGTTGGCGGGGAATTGGCGGCTAGTTGGCGGCTCTAACGAGACCGGCGGACGGGACGTTTCCTCTTCCTTTGAAACGTTGTTCGTCCTTTTAGCTAGCCTCCCCGATCATGAAAGTAGTTGCGTTTATACTGGCTTTTTTGGCCGCCCTCCCGTGCATTGGACAGGCCAAGAAAATTGATCTAGTCATAAAAAACGCCACCGTGTTCGACAGCCGAACGGGGACCCTTGTTCCGAACCAAACGATTCTCATCAAAGCGGGTCTTATTGCGAAAGTCACCCGTAAACACCAGAACTATGCGGCGACGAAAACGATTGACGCCGCCGGTAAGCTGGTAACCCCAAGCTTTGTCGATACGCATATTCATCCCACGGATGTGTATCGCTCGCATGGACCGTTGCCGGAGTATTTGCCCCACGACTCATTGGCCCTGTATCGAAAACGGCTTTCTGACACGTATTTGCCGTACGGTGTGACCCTGGCCATGAGTATGGGACAATCTGACAAATGGTTGCCGCCCATCCTAGCCTGGCAGGCGGATCCGCAGCCGGCGCTGCTGGATATCTACGCCGTAGGCGGCGCCTTGATTTCAAACGAAGGCCGCAAGCCATACATCAACCACAATGTTGTCCCTTCACCCCGGGCGGCCAAACAAAAAGTGATTGATTATTACCAGTTAGGTATCCGCCATATCAAGCTGTATTGGAAGCTGCGCCGACCCGAGTTTGAAGCCGCGTTTGTAACGGCGGACAGCCTCGGCATGAGCGTCTATGGGCATGTGGACCAGCAGGTCATGGTTATCGATACCACGTTAGCGATTGGGCTACGCCACTACGAACATAGCTTGACGCTCGTGAACAGCGTTCGGCTCAGCCAACAGGAGAGCCAAGAGTTCAAGCGGCAACTGCAACAACAGTACGCACCGGGTGCCGCAAAAAATGGGCAGTTAGAGCGCTTGGAAATGTTTCGGTTTGTTCACGACCATCGGCCGGGCGCAATCGATTCGTTGATTGACCAGCTTGCCAACAGCAAGGCAACCTATTCTACCTCGATCCACTTGATGGCCGAGCCCTTCGGGTTGACCTATTTTACGACCAAACGAGATACCTCCTTATCCGCTACGCAGTTAGCTAGGTGCCGGGAGAACTTCTCCCTTTTCATGGGCTATGTAAAACAGCTGTTTGATAAAGGAATCAAACTTCGTATTGGCACGGATTGGCCCAGTGGCGGCAAAGCCATCCTGTCGGAGCAGCTCCTGTTGGCGGAATATGGCTTTACCGTCCCGGCGATTCTCCAAATTTCCACCCTAAACGGGGCGATGGCTTTGGGTTTGGACCAGCACTATGGTTCTATTGAAAAAGGCAAGAAAGCGGATGTACTGATCTGGGAACAAAGTCCCTTTGACCAAAATCAACACTTTATGGCACGCAAGACCATCATCAAAGATGGGGTTGTTCTTCGTGAATAGAATAACTTGTCGTAACCGGAGTATCAGGGGCACGCAACAGGGTAGTTGTCAAAGCAAGACTGACGAAAGTGCCAACTAAGCTTGCGCTCATCTTTCGAATAGCGGCCGTTTAGCCCACTGTATGCTACTAGGCCATGGCCATGTCCTGAAATGAATGGACAATTTGCCTAACAAAAACGGTAACTTTCATGAACTACCTAGGTAAAAGATGTCTCCTATTCTGCTGAAACGCAGAATAAGGGCACACACTATTGGTGAGCCTTGGTACATCTAAAGGAGCATTTACGCTAAAGATCTAGCAAGGCATCCCTTAGCGCGGTGCTTCTTAGCTGTTGCGGCGTGCCAGTGGCTCGCGGTACCTAGCAGACGGTTGACCGGTGCGGGAGCCATTTACTACTTTTGACGCACTCCTGCTGCTGCGCGGCTCGTACGCAGCCTGATAGTAGCTGCCGGGCAGGGACAACCTATTTTGCTCATGCACGACTTGCTGCTCGTCACCGTCCGCCGCTTCATTACCCTGGCCCCCGCTGAGGAAGACCTGCTTCGGCAGTGGTTCGTGCCCGAGACCGTACCCAAGGGCGCTTTCTTCCTGCAACCCGGGGAAGTGAGCCGCAAAATGGGTTTCGTACTGCAAGGCGTATTTCACTACTTTGAAAACGGCGACGGCCAGCGGCTAACCTATTCTTTCGGCCGCGAACAGGAGTTTATCGGCGACTACGAAAGCTTCCTCTCAGCCCAGCCGTCTACCCACGGCATCCAGGCCTTAGAAGAGGCCCACCTGCTGAGCATCTCCTACGACAACCTCCAGCGGTTGTACCGGGAGGTACGGGAAGGTGAACGCCTAGGGCGCCTCGTCGCGGAGGCAGGGTTCATGGAGCTGGTGCGTCAACTCACTTCGTTCTATAAAGATCCGCCCGCGGAGCGCTATGGCCGCTTCGTGCGCACCTACCCCGACCTGCAACAACGCATTCCGCAATACTACATTGCCTCCTACGTCGGGGTTAAGCCGCAGTCGCTGAGCCGGATTCGGAGCCGCGCGGTGTGGTAGCCGACGCTGCATTTATGCACCTGGGTGAAGGAGTTAGAGGTGGGGGCGGCCATACTTTTGTGCCGTACCAACCTTTTCTTCCCTGATGCGTCGCCCCTTCTCCAGCAGCCTGAGTTTGCTCCTTGGCCTAGGCCTGATCTTCATTGGCCGGCGCTTTTTACTGGTCCCGTACGGGAGCCAAAGGCTTTGGCGTATTCTTGCCGCCCACGGACACGCAGTACGCCTTCCATTATGCCAAAGGCATCCGCAACGTCTTCTCGGGCCTGCTGCTGGCGCTGTTCACCGGGCTCGGCTACGACCGGCCCCTGGCTTGGGTGCTACTACTGGGCACCCTGATTCCCTGTGTAAATCTGACAGTCGCGCAGGCCCAGCCCACTGCCCCACTCACCCTACAAATGCCCCATTTGCTTACGATTGTCCTGCTACTGGGTCTAATGGCTTCCTTCATCATCATGCCCCATCCGGCTACCCTAGCGGTGGCTCAGTTCGGGCTCAGTTTGCGGAGCCGCTTACCCAGCACGCATCATGAGCCCGTCTTGCTCTGTCAGGCTGATGGTGCTGGCCTTACTCAGCAGCGGCGGCGTGTATGGCATAGACGTCTTCGTCGCCCGCCCTGCTCTGCGGCGGGTTGACGCCGTCAGTCTCACGCAGGTGCTGGGCCACCTGCACGCCGTGGCAGATGCCCGCAGGCCCCTATTCGGCGCCACGACCCTGCTCACGAGCAGGAGACTCTTTTTCCGTAGCGGGCGGCTGGCCCACGCTACCAGGCCACTCTTCTATGTGATAGGGGGCGAAGTACTAGTCCGCTCGGAAAAGCAGATTTACACCGCTCACCAAGGGTCCGTGGTCGAGATTCCTAAGGGCGGCGCCATCCATAGCTTCCGCAATGAATCAAACACGCTGGCGCATCTGCTGTGCGTGGTCGTACCAGCGGGGTTAGATGATTTCTTTGCTGAAATCGGCCAGCCCGTAGCGCCCGACCTACGTCCGAATGACCTGAAAAAGCTGCGGGCTATTACCGCCCAACGCGGCCAAGAAGTATTTCCGCCGGACTATATCACCAAAAAGAGTAGTAGCTGCTAAGGTACCGCGTCGGGCGCGGCAGCTAGTGAGCTTGTGCTCGCTGCTGGTTGCTGCGCCTTCTACAACAGCGTGACCTATTTCGTGTATCCTCTAATTTTTAATAAGATGGCCCCTTTAAACCAAGTAATTCTCATTACCGGCGCTTCCACCGGCATTGGCCTGGCTACCGCCCGTTACTTTGCCCAGCGCGGCTGGCAGGTCGTCGCCACCATGCGCACCCCCCACAAGGCGCCCGCCGACTTACACACCCTGGCCAATGTGCTGGTGCTGCCGCTCGATGTGCTGGACGTGGCTAGCATTGAGGCCGCCGTGGCGGCTGCGTTGCACGCCTTTGGCCGCCTGGATGTACTTTTCAACAATGCCGGCTATGCCCTGGCCGGTGCCTTTGAAGCCCTTAGCCCCGCGCAGGTGCAGCAGCAGTTTAACACAAATGTGTACGGAGTGATGAACGTGACGCGCGCCGTGCTGCCGCACTTCCGCGGACGGAAGCAGGGACTTATTCTGACCACCACCTCGGTGGGTGGCCACATCGCCTTCCCGCTCTACAGCGTCTACAACGCCACCAAATTCGCCGTGGAGGGCTTCATGGAGGGGTTGCAGTACGAAGTGAAGCAGTTCAATATTCAGGTGCGCACTATCGTGCCGGGCACGGTGCGCACCGATTTTACAGCTGCCATCCAGTACGTGCCCGCCCCGGACTACGACCCGTATGCCCAACGCGTGCACGAGCAAACGCTAGCCAGTTACGCCCACGCGGCCACCCCAGAGTCAGTGGCCCGCGTCGTGTTTGCGGCAACCACCCGAGGCGGTACATCGGCCCGCGTGTTGGCCGGCGCGCAGCCCAAACTGGTATATCTGCTGCGCTGGCTGCTACCCCGTAGGGTCTTGTCGGGCCTCCTTAACCGCACCAACGGCGGCTAGTAGCACGGGGCAACAGCCCCTTCCTGCGGGCACAGTTGGGACAGAATAGCCCTAGTTAAGAGTGTGATATAAAGGTTAAACAAGCGGTCAGGCTGGGGGCTCCCATTGGAAGGCAAAAAACGCCTCTGCATCGAAGCGAATCTTTGAGGGCTTCGTCGGAGAATAAGGTAGCGACAGTTTCAATACACGATCATGTTTTGCACGAGCTGTTTATAGGCGGCGGCTAGTTGCCACTCTTCTTGCCAACATAGGATAGGATGAATGGTGTTGAAAGCCAAGGGGTGAGGACTAAGGTGCTCCCGGTCACGATGGGCCTGGTTTCGTTACACCGGGTCAGTGGACGCTCGTGAAGACCGGAAGGAGAAAGAAGCTACGCGGAATGGGCCGATCGTCGGCTCAAAACTCAAAAGCGTCGATTATAGGCGGGTTGAGACAACGATGCTCGGATCTTTATTCCGTCAACAAGTACTTCCCTTGTGACGTCACCTCATGGAAAGAAAGCACTTTATCAAAAGTCTACTCGTCGGCTCCTTATCGGTTCCGGCCCTGCTCACGGCCTGCGGCAAAGAGGCCGACACATTGACCCCCGCTAGTGATTCAGCCGGTAGCGATAGCTGCTCGGTCGTTCCTTCCGAGACCGAGGGTCCGTTCCCCACCAAAGTGCCCGCATCGTATGTGCGGCGCGACATCCGAGATGGTAAGGCTGGCTACCTGCTCACGGCCACGCTGACCATCACCAACAGCAACGCTGGTTGTGCTGGCCTGGCTGGCGCGCTGGTCGACATCTGGCATTGTGATGCTGAGGGTAACTACTCGGAGTACGGGGGCACCGGCATGCAAAGCACTAACTACACGGGCGTGCACTTCCTGCGGGGCCGGCAAACCACGGACGCGAACGGGCAGGTTGTGTTCACCAGCATCTTTCCGGGGTGGTACAATGGGCGTGCTACCCACATTCACGTGCACATCTACAAGGCGGACGGCACGTCCCTGAAAGTGACGCAAATTGCTTTCCCCGAGGGCACAGGCAGCGCTGTAGCTGCCGTAAATGGCTACGCCAAAGGCCTTAACGGCTACACGTCTAACGCACAAGACAACGTGTTCAGCGACGGGGTGGCCCTCGAACTGGCCACCGTCACAGGCAGCACGACCGCCGGCTTCGTGCTGGCCATTAACTTGGCCGTACCCGCGTAGGGCGCTGCTGGTGGGTCATCATCCCTTCCCGCTTATGGCGCCGCTCTCTCCCGGTAAACTCTTCTTGGCCTACCAGCGTGGGAGGCTGGAAACAGCCGAGTTTCGGCGTATCTGCACCTTCCAATTCGGGGCTTACGTGCACGAGCATAAGCAGCCGTTTGGACGCCTGCTCGCCCTCAACGAAGAAACGCTTGTCGGCCGGCACACGGTTTCGTTGCCGGTGCCCGTGGCCGCCCACGTGCTGGTGCTGCCCATTACGGGGGCGGTGTGGGCAGGTGTAGCGCTAGGATCGCCCGCCTTGGTGGAGGTGGAAGAACTGTACCTGCTCCGCGTAGAAGCCGGCGGCACCGTGCAGTTTACCAACCCTTACGAAACAGAGCTGATTAGCTTTTTGCATATCTGGCTGCTGGCGCCAGTCGGGACGCTGGCTCCCCCTCGGAAGTTCGCCTTCGATTTAGAAAGCCAGCCCAATCAGCTTGTCGTGGCTACCCCCTTATCTTCCGGGTCGCCCGTTGAGCAGCTGGCGCCAGAACTATCATTCCGGGTGCAAATGGGCCGTTTTGTAGGCCGGGCAGAAACCTCTTGCGCATTACCGGCAAACGCCCATTGCTTCGCTTTCGTGCTGGCAGGCGCCTTTGAAGTAGCCGGTCGGCTGCTGCACGCCGGCGATGGCCTGGCGCTGTGGAATACCCCAAGTGTGGAGTTGGAAGCGTTAAGTAATAATGCCGTGGTTGTCACCCTGGCGCTGGCCACGCTGAGTAGCTAACCGGCACGGTAATGCCAGCCGCCGGGTCGCGTTGGATAGTAAGCAGCGGGGTACCTCCGTGATCAAAAGAATGGAAACCGGAGTCATGCAGGACCGAATTTTAAGCAACTTGGGGCTGCTTACGGCCGGCTACCAGCCCGGGCGATTTCCCTTACCTACTACTGCCAACTGGATGACCTTTCTTTCTTCCCGTCGCGCCCAGACGGGCCTGCTGCACGCGGTGATTTGGGTTCTGCTGGGCGTAACCGTGTTCACGCAGCCCACCATGGGCTTGTCCACGGCGCGGTACTTCCTGCTGCAGGCAGGCCTGTTCGTCCTCTCGCTGGCCGCATTTTACGTTAACGCGGACTGGGCTGTGCCACACCTGCTCTACCGGCGGCGGCTCGTAGCGTACCTGCTGTTTCTGCTCGGCATTGTTGCGGCCGTCGTCTTCGCACACAGGACTGGCCAGCGCCTGTTGGCCGCGCCGCGGCCCGGTGGGCCAAGCCTAGGTGGAATTCGTGACGCCCCCCCTCGAAGAGCACCGGGACCAGGCCCCTGGCCTGGCTCCAGGGTACCAAGCCGGGGGCCTACTGATGGCGTCAACCCTGCGGTACTCTTTTCTACGCTGCTCGTGTTGGGGCTGGGCACCAGCGTGGCTGCCGTGCAGCGTGGGCAGCGCGACGCGCTGGCACGCAGCGTGCTGGAACAGGAGAAGCTGGCGGCAGAGCTAGGAATGCTCAAAGCCCAAATTAACCCCCACTTCCTCTTCAATACGCTCAATAACATCTATGCGCTCACGCTGCTTGACGGCGAACAAGCCCGGCGCTCCTTGCAGCGGCTCTCGCGCATGTTGCGCCACGTGCTCTATGGCGCGCCCACCGACCAGGTTCCGCTCGGCCAGGAAATCAGCTTTCTGCGTGATTACGTTGAGCTCATGCAGCTGCGGCTGGCCAAGCGTGTACAGCTTATCTTCACGGCGCCAGACGCTCCAGCGGCGGAGGTGCTCATTGCACCCATGCTGTTTCAGCCCTTCGTGGAAAACGCCTTCAAGCACGGCGTCAGCGCCACGGCGCCCAGTAGAATTGTCATCGAGCTGCGCCAACCTACGGCCCATACGGTGGAGTTGCGGGTGTGCAACACGCTGTTTCCGGATCCGCCGGTAGAAGAGGTTGACGCCGAGGAGTCGGGTGGCATAGGCTTGGCCAACACGCGGCGGCGCCTTGATTTGCTCTACCCCGGTGCGTATCGCTTGACTGTAACGCCCGCTAACGACCACCATGAATATGAAATATGTCTGTTGCTGATGCTGTAGCCCCGCCCCGCATCCGTTGCCTGGCCGTCGATGATGAGCCGCTGGCCTTGGGTATGGTATGCGCTTTTATTGAGCAAACCCCGTTTCTGGAACTCGTGGGCCAGCATGACAGCGCCGTAGCCGCCCTGCAGGCCGTACATGCGCAGCCCGCCATTGAGTTGCTGTTCCTCGACATTAAGATGCCAGGCTTGAGCGGCCTGGAGTTAGCTCGCGTTCTGCAAAATGGTCCACGCGTCATCTTTACCACCGCCTTCAACCACTACGCCCTTGAGGGCTACAAAGTGGATGCGCTCGACTACCTGCTCAAGCCCTTCGGCTACGAGGAGTTTTTGCGCGCTGCCCTGAAGGCTCGCGCCTATTTCGCGTTGCTGGCCGGGGGCGCTGCTCCGGCCCCGGTGCCGCCCGCCGCGCCTGAGGAGGACCACATTTACCTAAAAGTCGAGTACCAGCTCGTGCGGGTGACCTTGGCCGACATCGTGTACGTGGAAGGCCTGAAGGACTACGTGAAAGTGCACCTGGCCAGCGCAGCCCGGCCCCTGTTAGTACTTACCAGCCTGCGCCGCCTGGGAGAAAAGCTGCCGTCGCGCCACTTCCTGCGCATTCACCGCTCCTACATTGTGGGCCTGGGACACGTACAGGCAGTCGCGCGCGGCACGGTGCAGCTACGCGGCCAGACGCTGCCCGTGAGCGAAGGCTATCGGGAAGCCTTCGACCAGTTTTTCAACCGCTGGAAGTAGCTAATAGACTCAGGGTTGGCAACAGCATGACACACATATGCTCTAGGCTTGAACTGGGCCGACTACTACCGCCGTCCTAGGCGCGCTTGAAAGAACGCAAGTCACTGCTAGTTAGATAAAAGAAAGTATACCTAGCGAGCAGGCCGTAACTGAGACGAACCGGGGATTCCCGTTAGAATGGGGCAAAAACTTGCAGTAAATTACAACTACTGTACCTGAGTGCGTTTTGCTGGTATCTCCACAAATGTTCTTTTGATAATCACTATAAGCTCAGCAGTAGCGCCTCCACTGTTGCTTGACCGGCCCGGTGAAAATACAAGGGTTCGTACTTCTCTACAACCAACGCACCTAGCCAGACGAGCGGGTATCCTTTCTCTTGGTTGCCTGTTTCTCAGAGAACCGGACGCTATGCCCTCCCAAAGTGTGACGATATCCTGCTGTTAGTCGTCCTGTTGGGCAGTATCGCCTGCAAGCTGCTAGAAAGCGCAGCGGCCAGAAGTAGTAGTCAGGCAGTGGCAGGAAGACTCTCTTGTCATCTCATGCTAACAATGGCACAAGTGACAAACTCATCTAGGTTCGCACAATCGAAGGTATCCTAGGCTAACAGTGATTAAGCGCCCTTGCCTTCATTTTTTCTACGAGTGTTTTACTAGCCACTGCTCCTCTCCGCGGTGCTCTAGTATAAATCCCTCGTTCAAATACACTTGCTGTAAGTGTTCTTCAAAAGTTGTAGCTCTCTCTTGTCGACGGGCGTATGGACCGGGGTTGTCATACATTTCCTGCACTTCACGTAAGCAAAATGCAATTGTGGGCTTCCTCTCACTAGGGAGTATTAGCTTCTTTTTCGAGCTCTGCCGGGTATTTAGCGAAACGTTGTAATCTTCCAAGAGGTACTTCTCTACTAATGCCTTGTAAATAGCTCCTGCGGGCTTTTTGATCTTACCTTTCTGAAACTGACTTTCTACAATTCTGACTACATACGCAATGTAGCCTACTTCGTATTCTCCTTGTTCTAGCTGGTGAGCAATCGCAGTAATGCTACGCTGGCTGACCCCAATTTGGAGCAAAGCATTCGCCCATTCTGTGGCGCCTGGCAACGTCTTTTTTGTAGCAGATGCAGCCAATTGCTGAAATAAGAACTTGATCCTAGCGACGGTTTTCCCCTCCCGCTCTAGCTCATAGGTGAAAGGAATATCCGTGTTGGCAATTTCATCTTGGGCTTTATCTAGTACTCGGGCTTTGAAATTCGAAAACCGGGGATACTCGTGCTCTTCTATCCCTAACACAAACCTTAAGTCCTCTACGCTCATCGTGCGCTTCCCAAAATCCGCGTATTCTTTCAGCAGCCAATAAATGCGTAGTGACTGGGGACTTTTTAACTTAAGAACCTGCTGGATATCGGCCGTAGTGAAGTTACCACTCTCTCGCAACTGTAGCAGGTAAGGCATAATCTTCGGGTTGAAGCTAGCTATTACCCCGCCTAGATCAGCTCGGTAACCGGCTTCAGCCATTAGTGGAATATAAGTGTAACTCGGTTTGCGACGGCGTTTGCGCGTCTTTTCTTCCAACTCTTCAATGTAGAGAGTAAAGGATGCCAAGCCTTTGCACATCTCGTCTATCTGCTCATAGGCCGATCCTCCGCGTCGCTCAAAAACGAGTTCTTCTAGAGGAATAAAGTGCTCTTTGAAGTCTACGTCGTCGAAGTCAATACGTGAGAGCAAAGCTACAAACAGTCGCATCTGCAACGGTACGAAGCTAAATCGAGCATTGATCAGGGCATTATGCTGGGCGACCCGTTTATCGGAGTTGGCTTCCATGATGGGCTAAACGTCTTTTTTGTAGCAGATACGAATGGTTAACGGCTATTGTGTAGCAGATCCACGTCCTTTTTGTAGCAGATCCACGTCTTTTTTGTAGCACCAAACGTCTTTTTTGTAGCAGATGGCCCTCTGGGCGCTCTGGTTTTTAAGTAGTTAGCGCTCCTATAATACTTCTATAAGGATAGTAATAAAAAAAAAGACTAGTTGCGTTTTTAAAAACGTCTTTTTTGTAGCAGATCAATGAGGTCTACATAGTCCAAAAAGGTTTATTTTTGCTTCAAAAATGCGGTTTTTAGTGCCTTTTTGTGCCTTTTATGGCTTAAGTTTCTTGTTCTTTTGTAGCAGTTTTTGTAGTTGGTCTTCTGGTAAAGGACGGTTGGCGCCTTCTAGCGAATCTAATAGAGCACTAACAACTTGCTCAATCTGCTGCCGTGCTACAAAACCAGGTTCCCAATACTCAGCCTGCTTAAGCCGTAGATAGGTATTGCGGTGCAAATACGTGCTGAATTGCACCCATTCTTGCCCAGCTTCCTCCGCAGATTTTGTTACTAGTGTAGCAGGCACAGAGTCAGGCGTGGAAGAGGATTGAGTAGGAACTTCATCCATGCCGTAGAGCGCACTGGGATCGAGGAAAGGGCGGGCCGTCTTTGCTGTGAAATCGCGCTTGGGAGTGCTCATAGTCGGGTCAGGATTTCGTCGGTTAAAGAAATATAGTCCAAGGCGCCATTGCTTTCAGGCGCATAAGCTAACATCGATTCATGCATGGCTTGCGCTTCTCCAAGTTTGGTGTTCTGGCGGATACTCACTTCCATCACTAAAGGAGCGAGCTGCTCGTCCTGATGCACGAGCCCCACGTATTGGTGGTGCATAGAAGAGCGATAGGTGGGCGAGTACTTTGTAAAAAAGATGCCGCCAACTTTGAGCTTAGAGTTGTAATGCTTGCGCACACGCACGCATGCTTGTAGTAGGGAAGTCAACCCATTATAGCCAAAGTACTCAGGTTGCATAGGAACAAATACAGCGTCGGCCGCAATCAAAGCCGAATAAGTAATTCCTCCAAGGGAAGGTGGAGTGTCGATTAAACAATAATCAAATTGATCTTCCACCGACTCCAATCCTTCCCGCAGCACAAACTCTAACCCAGAACTGCCCGCCATGAGTTTCTCCACCATCTGCAAACGCGGTGAGGCCGCCACGAGCTGTAACCCCTCCCCTACTCTTTCCATCAGGTCAGTCAGCGGAGTTTTCCCATCACTCTCTAACAGTTCGCCTAAATGACGTGTGCTTTGTCGGTCAAACGCCATAGATAGGTTTGTTTGAGAATCGCTGTCAATTAATAGCACACGTGAGCCGCGGCTAGCTAGCACCTGCCCTACATTTAGCGTGGATGTGGTCTTACCTACGCCTCCTTTGTGGTTAGCAAAGCATATCGTCTTCATGGACGTTAACGTTAGTTATTTCTAGCACAATAGTACACAATGTATTTAATACATACCTAACCAGTATTGCATACGAGATATGCTTTACACGCAATGTATGTACTACATACATTGCGTGTAAAGCATATCTCGTATGCAATACTGGCTATCAGCACAATTGCTGGGTACGGTACGAACGAAACTCGGTGCTTATTTTAGCGATGTGCCCTAGGAGCAGGTGTAGGCCGTACTACCTATAGCACCTAGCGGGCGTGCTGGATGTCCTCGTCGCTGATCGGCATGAGCAATGTGTGAGGTGTGTACCAGTTTCCGGCGCTAGCGCGACAACAGCTCTACGAAGCAAAATGCACGAAGCGAAGTATTACGCTCATATGTCAACGTGCAGACAAGTCACCAGAGCCCAATGTTGGTATCGTCGACAAGCCGTATGGGCAGGTAAGAAGGAGCTACGACGCCAAGCGCCACCTGCTTATCGATACACTCGGTGTAAGATTTGTCGTGCAGGTGCAGCCGGCCAGCAAACTAGACTAGTGCGGCGTGGACCCGGTGTTGGTAGAAGCAGGGCACCGCCAACTTGGCTTGCAGGTGGTATAAGCTAACTTGGAATATAGTGGTCCACTAGTAGCGGGAATGGCTCTGTCCGGGTGCCAACTCGTGCTGGTAACCAAGCCCACAAACTAGAAAACCTGAGCTGCACTGTGTGATTGCTGAGTGGTCGAGAGCACCTTTGCCTGCTCAACTGCTACCGCTGCCTAGGCACGTATAACCTCAAAATCGCCTTTACAGTAGCCGAGCCTAAATTTTCGTGGTGATGGTTCACTAGTGTGCAGGCGATTACAGCCTACTAGGCGTCGTGTACATTCTGTTCTATATAGCATTGCCTATTACTATCTCTTAGACGCAATACATAACTGTTTCGTGTATACTGTATGTACATGTATTGTATGAACATATATTGTATGTAATGTATACTGTGTATGTATTACATACTTAGCATGTATTACATACTCATATATTATAGCAGAGTGTTGAGTAGTTGTTGGATAGATACTCGTCTTTAATGCGAGTGAGCTACCGCAAGAGCAGATATTATCATTCAGGCAGGTTGCCAGTACCTACAATTTATTGCTTTTTGACATAGTAGGGGAGAGGGTTCTTTCTGCGCACTAATGCACTGATAGAGAATTGATATTCATTATGTTAGACAGGTCTTGCAAAGGAGCTTTTGATCTGAATTTACTTATCTGCTTGCATCTGAATTGGTATTAGTAATGGCCGGATCATCTATTAAGTCTCGTACCTCTAAGTTTAAGGCACGACTGATGGATATTAATAGGTCCAATGTAGGAGCTAATTGTGCTAGCTCAATTTGCTTAATTGTCGACTGCTCTCACTGGCAATATCTGCTAATTGCTGCTATGAATAGCTTCTCTGCTTGCACAAGGAGCGCAGCCGATTGGCGAATGCTTATAAACCATTGAGATTCTTCACGTGGTAAACTGCCGCGGAGGCCTGCAGAAATTAAGGGCGCATACGCCCTTAATTTCTGCACTTATACTATCCTGCCAGAAGATTGGTATGGTGTATTAATATGAAATCATCTAATTACCAGGAAAACTGTTGTCATTATAATCAAATGAGCTCTGTTCTTATTCCTTATTCCCAAGTTGCCCCACAGCTATAGATCCAAGCTAGAAAGTATGTTCAATAAGTGATGAGTGCACGCTACCAGAGCTCACAGCGCAGCAGTGGGAGACAACCGCTACGAGGTGCCGTCCTGTTTTAGACATCGTCAATGAGAAAGTAGAGGAGGTAAAGCAGGAAAGCTTAATACGATTAGCCACCTACCTAGCGCTCTGGCACACAGATACCGAGGCAGTAAAGCCAGAGGCCAGGCCTATAGTGCAACCACAATCTACATTAAGCGGGAAACTGCTAGGTATGCGGCGTAGCGCACGCTACGCTGGACTGCGTACAAAAGCAGCATTCAGACGATAGATACCTCATCGACTGTGGATGTATTTCGTTTAGCTCTAGAGACGATAGCGACGGCAGATGCTGTTGTGGAACGCGTCCAAAGTGCTTCTACCTTCACGCGGAGCACCGCTTCGCCAAAGAAGCGGTTGCTATGGACCGAGCCAAAAAATCCATTCCTCATACCCCGGTAAGCAGCTTAGCTTTTGCCACAGGAATTGTATAGCACGTTTACAAGAAGAAGCTGTTTCTCAAGAACAAGACAGAACAGCTCTTCTCCGGAGCATTATAGACCCAAATCCTGAGCCGCATTATGCTGGCGGATGTTATCCAGGCGGGTGTAGCGACGGATCATAGCCGTGGTCTTGTGCTTAGTCTGGTTCATAATTTTAGCGTCATCGGAACCCGCGAGTTTAGTGATGGTAACAAAGGAGGCACGCAAGGAGTGGGCCGTGTATTCCGGGCCTAGGTACTCCTGTACGACTAGGTTCACGCGGTCTGTGCTCAGCCGCTGACGCGTCAGGCGCTGCCCCTTATAGAAGGAAACGAACAGCGGACCCGTCGTGCGACCGTTTTCCGCGAGCAGGTCAAGCCAGTCTTTCACTGCCCGCACCGGACAAGTGCGCCGGTCCGGTGCGAAGAACACGGCTTTTTCGTCCCGCTCGCCGATCTGATTGGTTTTACTGCGCTGCACATCAATGACCAAACCATCCTCGTCAAAGCGCAGGTGCTCCACGTCGAGGCTCACTAGTTCCTCGCGCCGAAAAGCACCGGCCAAGCCGAGCAACAAAATAGCCCGATCGCGCACGCCCTTGGGACGACTCAGGTCGATGCTTTGCACGACGCGCTTGAAATGCGCTAGCGTAAAGGCGGGCGCTTGCTTCTGCCGCACCCCCTTTTTGCGACTAACGCCTTTGAGCAGCACTTTGAATTTTTTCTCGTCCGTGGGGCTGGGATGATCCTGCAGTTGGTGGGCTTTGGCGATGGCTGCGCAATGGCGTTGAATGGTGGCAACTTTCTTCCCCTCGGCCGCTAGGTGCGTGACAAACCCAGCCAAGGTCTCCAGTGCCGCGGGTAAGGATGACCTACCCACTTGGGTGCACCAGGCGGTGAAGCGTCGCCAGTCGCCGGCGTAAGCTTTCTGCGTGTTAGCGGCTCCTTCTAGTCCAGCCGCCAAGTACTCGCCGGTTTCCTGCGCATAGTCGTTGAACGCTCGTACAGGTCCGACTTCTGGTGGGGTTGTTCGGATTAGCTCCTTCATCTACTCCTTGTATAATCGATAGGTAAGCAGTGCTAGCAACCAATTGGTCGCCGACAAGGTAAGTAGAAAGGCTCGGATAAGTAAGGATTATCCGAGCTTTTACTAGAAAAATCAAATTAAAATTTAAATAGTATAATTTAGTTGTATTTATTATATTTAAATGCAGAAAAATACTATTTATGAAGTTTTCTTGTTAGAGCTGTAGTATTCGGGGTACTTGGCAGAAGTTACTGTTAGCAATACTGGGCTACACGTTGTATATAATGTGTCTTGCCAAGGTGTAAGTCAATCTTTCGCTAAGTCGCAGTTCCTGGTGCTAGGTTGTCAAGGACACACATACTTTCGTTGCAATCTAAGAGCGAGCATTCTTAGCCTGTAACTTCTGGGTTCGGAGCGGGAATTCGAGCAAAGGCCGACCAAGAGTGCTCCACACCGATAGCCCACGAGCCGGAAGTATCCCCTGTTTTCTTAGCTTTTTTATCGTCTAGCAGAGGGCAGAACCGGGACCTCTGGGTATTCTGGTTCGCCTCCCTTCCCAACGGTCCGTAAAAAAGCTGCTCTAACTCGAAGAACTTGCCCAACTGCTACTGGTTCTGTTCGTCTTCACGCACCTGCCCTATGCTTGGTGGGTGCTGCCGGCTATCTTTTTGCTGCCGGACGTGAGCACGCTAGGCTACTTGGCTGGGCCACGAGTGGGTGCCCTGTGCTACAACCTAGCCTATCACAAAGCTCTGGGCTAGCTGTAGGCATGAGTGGCTGATAGCTGGGGCAGCCACACTACTGCTCGCGAGCACGGTGCTCTCGTTCCACAGCGCCTTGGACCGCTTGTTGGGCTACGGGCTCAAGTACACCACTGGCTTTCACGACACTCACCTGGGGCGGGTGGGGGACCATGCGGCCGCTGAGCCTATGGATTCTGTGTTGGCTAGTAGCGCCGTGCAAGGATGAGAGAGCCCGGAGCCCAGGCGCGCTCGGTCAACGAGGTCGCACGACCCGGGCGTGCCCCGCGGATTTGCGGCCCGGGTTCCGGGTAAGGCCGTTGGCTTGCCGGATCAATTGGAAAAGATGGTCGGGCCGCACTACTACATACTCCGGGTTGAGGGAGGTGGCCACCTTTTTGAACGTAGTAGGGGTCACATTGGTCCAAGGCTGCGCCTGGATCAGCACGAAGCGGGGAGAATTGCCATCCCACCCCGCCGAGGCCGTGGCAATGTGCTCTTTCATGGCTTGTTCGCTGGTGCAGTAGTTACAGGACAGCGCCATACCCGGCAACCGCTGCTGGTAGATGGTCAGCCCGCCGCCCGTATTTTGGCCCGTCAACCCCAGCAAAGAGGGGGCGTGCTCGGCGAAGCTCCGGCCGACCGCCTCGTTAATGCCTCCACGGATCGTGTTCCACACCGTGACCACCTGCAAGCCCGCCCGCTGAGTGTAGGCCTCGGTTTTGGCCACAAACTGGTTCAACGCCTGCTGATTGGGAAAGCTATTGGGGTACGCATACCCGTAGCCCGAGGGGCCCGAAACGAGGTTATCATTGGCTGTAGCCGTTTGCCAGTAGTAGTTCAGGGCACCCGGCATGGCATCCAGCATGGCTGGGGAAAGCGTCCAGCCCATGGGTACCGCTCCTCGGTCGGGGTTTTGCCACAGCTTGCGCATCAGGTGTTCGACGTATTGTAAGTTGTCGCCGTCACTTAGGATGAAAGCCACATAGATCTTGTTTTGGAGGGTAGGCGTTGGCGGTATGGGCTTGCGCTTTATTTTCCGAGGCATCCCGCTATGCAGCGTCAGGTTGGTGGCGTAATCGCTGGCGATGGTAGCTAGGCCGTAGCGAGAGGCCCGCTCCACACCAGGTTGTTCCTCGGGCCACCACCCCATCACGTTCGCGCCGGCGGGCATGGCAGCCAAGAAGCGGTTGAGCAGTTCACTCTCGCCAGCCACTTGCGGGTCGAGCCAGATCACGGCGGCCCCGAGCGCGGTGGCATACTCGCGTAAGGCGGCTTTGTGGGCCTCGGGATTCAACCCAATCAGCAGTCGATGATTAAGCGTCGGCCAATACGTGTTGTAGATGGTCTGGTAGACCTGCAGCTTGCTGTTAAACTGGCCGCGCAAGTCTAGCAAGACTGGCAAGTTGTAGGGCGCCGCCGTGAGTCGGGAGACAAGGTCGGGCGAAGCAATCAGGGCCTTCTTATCCTTCGCTAATAGCGTGGCCAGGTTCACGGTATGAATCTGCGCCGGATCGTACACGATCAGGCCAGCTAGCTCGCGCCGGTACTTGGTGATCAGGTTCCACTTATCCGCGGGTTCAGACCAACTCAACCCCAACGACTCCAGCCAGGTATAGGGTCCTTCCGCGAAGGCGTCGCCTTCGTAGGAGAAGATGCGGGGCTGTTTGCGGTTGATGAGGCCTTTCAGCGAGGCAAACAAGTACATTTCGGCAGCCGATTGGTTTTGCTGCAGCCCGACCCAGTCGACTTTCGTGGAGGACTTACCGCGCCAAAACACACGCAATTCCAGGGCTTGATTGGCCGCCGACAGGGCAAACGGCAGCGTAAAGGTGGTGTAGTCGGAGGCGACGGGAAATTGCCGCCGGGTGAGCGTGCGCACGGCCAGCGTTTGGCCCGTGGTGGCATTTCGCACGTCGAGGTCCACGATCGAATCGTCATAGGCCGTGTTGTGGTCAACCTGCAAGCGAAACTCGGCTACCTGGGGCCCGGCCGGCACACTGGTGGCGTGGGGGCCGTAGACCATATACTGCTCGGGCTCGTCCCTACCCGGCTGGCACCGCCACCCGTCGCCTTCCAGGCGCCCGGTACCGTGCCCAAGCGCCGAGCCTTCGGCTTCCCAGCGGGCCGGCACTTCACGCAGATAGATCAGATCCTGCGTTTTGGCCGGCTTGGGAAAGGAAGGCAGCAGTTGCGCGACCGGCCATTTCACTTGGCCCCGAGCGGGAACAAGGCGCAGCTGAAGCAGGCATAAGAGCACCACGCCCGGTAGTGTGCATGAACGAATCATACGCAGAAGGATAGGGGGATAAGGGATAGACTTGTAAGAGCTTGATGTGCACACCGCAGGGTAGCCGAAGATAGAAAGGAGAGAAGTAAGATTACCGACTGAAAGCCGCGTAACAGCGGACTAATTAGTTTTAGTAGTTTGTTTCAGAAGCCGTTTAACTTGCAGTCAGGCGTTCGACAACCAACACCTAATCACTGCTTTGCAAAAGCAAAGGCCAGCCGTACCACTAGGTGGGGCAGGATAGCTCAGTTCCGAATTCGACGCTGAACACGCACTAAGGTTGAACGAAATAGTGGCAGCCAAAGCGCCTTCCCTGGAGGCAATGTTTCGTCAGCGATATAGCCCCTGCTCCCAAGTAGTCGAACACTAGGAGCGTCCCGCCAACCAGTGGCCTCAAAGGGGAATGGAGAAAGCAGCCACAGCAGGTCAGGTAACCGTTGCTTTTCCAGATCAGCAGACTAGTTCGCTAGGACCACTCCTGCTCGTGCTGGATGATTCTAGCTAGGACGTATACCAGGTCGATGTGCCTGTCGGAGAGAGAGCTCTTGCAACGGGTTTTTGACACCTTCCCGCCGCTAGCGTGACTAATGTGGCGCGGTGTACCCGGCGCAAACGGACGAAAGCTCCTCGACCGGAACTAGGTAAACGTACCCCTTCGAGTTCTGCCACAACCACCACTTTTTGTTGAACACATTGACTCCCTATATTTTCCATTTATAAGGCCTTCCTGCTAGTGGCCTCCACATGCTTAGTTAGTCAATAGACGAAACAACCCGAACGGCCGTGCCGCTCGGTTATTTAGTAGTTTTGGCCTTTGGCGACGGGTCCCTCGGCTAGGCAGTCCCGGTTGCCTAGCGCAGAAGTGATACAGCATGAGTGAGATTCTTTTTTATGCGGCACCAGATGGTTCGACTCAGGTGCAAGTACAGGTGGAGACCGACACGGTCTGGTTGACGCAGCGGCAGATGGCCGAACTCTTTGCCAAGGACTTGCGCACCATCTCGGAGCACCTGGGCAATCTCTACCGGGAAGGGGAATTGGAACGAGCCGCAACCATCCGGAAATTCCGGATCGTTCGCCTAGAGGGCAAGCGACAAGTGGAGCGTGACGTCGAGCACTACAATTTAGACGTGATCATCTCGGTAGGCTACCGCGTCAAGTCAGCGCAGGGGACGCAGTTTCGCATCTGGGCCACGCGCATCCTGCGGGAACACTTGCTGCAAGGCTACACCCTCAATCAGCAGCGGCTACGCCAGAGTGAGCAGCAGCGAGAGGAACTGCACAGCGCCCTGCGCTTGCTGCGTCGCCTCACCACCGAGGAGGCCGGGGTCGGTGCTGATCAAGCAGCTGGGCTTCTGCGCGTGCTAACCGACTATGCCTACGCCTTGGAGGTGCTGGATCGCTATGACCACCAACAACTCCAGCTCACGGGCACCACCCCGGAAGCGGTATACGAACTCCACTATGAGGAGGCTCGCCGACTCGTCCAGGAGCTAGGACAACGCACCCAAGCAGGCGGCTTGTTCGGGCGGGAGAAAGACGACTCGTTTCGCTCTTCCTTGGCGGCCGTCTACCAGACCGCCGGCGGCGAGGAGGTGTACCCGAGTGTGGAGGAGAAAGCCGCGCACTTACTCTACTTCGTTACCAAGAACCACTCCTTCTCCGACGGCAACAAACGCATTGCCGCCTTTCTGTTCGTGTACTTTCTCGATCGGAATCAGTGTTTGTACCGCCGTGATGGGAGCCGGCGCCTAGCCGATAATGCCCTGGTAGCGCTGACGCTGATGATTGCTGAAAGCCGGCCGGAGGAGAAGGATACGATGGTGCGCGTGATCGTGAACCTGATCAACCAACAGAACTAACCTGGCCACCTACCCTCGACCGAAGGACACCACTGATATTCATCAGTTGAAGTACACCTTTCTTATCGAAGCGAGAAGAAGTTTGTACTCAGATCGCTGTGCAAGTTTTCTGAACCGTTTTCAATCGATTTCCACCGCCCTTACCGCCCCATCTTGTAAGAGATGAGTTGTTCAAGTTAGAGGAAGATTTCTGCTTATAGAACCCCATCATACATGCATAGTTTCCTGACTGACGCATTGTTCTTTACGCTACTTATGGCAAACGAAAAATCGTCTTCTTTGCTCCTGTTACCTTGGATCACTTTGCTATTTTATTCTGTCTTCAAGACTACTGGTCCTAATAATCCAGAATCGACTAACGGGGCTTCCGAGTTGTACGGGTTAAAAGTTGCCCATGCAACACGTTTTTCAGGGGGTAGACTGGCATCACCAATCAAACGATTCGCCCACGTGTTGGTCACCGCTATTTCGAGGTGATTAACCCCCTGTTTAAGCATGGCGGTAACCTCAACCGCATAAGGCCTTTTCCAAATCGGTGCACACGTAACACCATTGATCTTGATGGTAGCTACTTCCTTTACGGAGCCTAGGTCGAGTATAACCCGACCGGTAGGTCTGCTTGTCACTGTAAAGTCCCGGCTATAAGTAGCTGTGCCGGAATAGTGCTGCACGCCTGCGTCAATATTTTCCGTCCAAGAGGTTAATCTGCTTAACTCTATCTCCTTCGAGGCACCTAAACCCGGTGTGAAAGTTAAATGCCATTCCGTGGAAAGGTCTTGCCAAACCGGAAGGGCTTCAACTAATCTGGACGGCTCCACTAGCGGTATAGTTTCGTTTCGAAATACGACAAACACGGATTCGTGCGGCTCCAATTGCATCGGAATGGTTGTTTGACCTTTCTCCTCTCTACTGTGCTTTATGCCTAAAATAGAGCCGTTTTCAGGATTCCAAAGTTGAGGCTTTCCATGTTCAACACGGAAAACACCATCAAAAACTAGGGGTTGAGCTGCGTGATTGACAACCAGGTAAATCTCATCCTGCCCAGCCTTGCGGTGGCTGAACAAAACACTGTCTGTGCGCGCGGTGGAGACCACCTTAAAATCTGGGAGTACCTGGATGCGCTTCAGTGCTTCGGCGGGGGATACGCCCCACATAAACTTGCCAGAGCCAAGCGTGGTCTGTCCCATCTCGGCATTGCTGTTGCCCCATAACTTATTCGCTAGGGTTCGCACCTGGAAGTCAGCCGTCTTGCCGTCGCCAAGTGACGAGGAGCCAGTCACCTTAGACTGGCCCAGAATAGTTGCGCCCTGTTGAAGCAGGTCAGCTACATGGCGCATACTGGCTAATGTCAGCTGCCTTCCTCCTGCCAGCACCAGCAGTTGGTAACTCATACCGCTAGGTAAATAGATGCGCCCGTTCCGACAGGTGGTTTTGAGCAATATTTCGTCACTACAAACATCATAATCGTAGCCGGCTGGTGGTACCGGCCGCATGCGGGCTGTAGCGATTTTCAACGGGGCATCATTGCCCAAGTGATATAAAATATCAATCACTGGTTTTCCGGTTTGCATCATCTGCGCGGAACGTGCCAGGCTGCTCCAAAAGCCGGAACTCGCATTCCACCACGTGTTGTGGCGCTGATAAGGCAAGTAAAAACGATCCTCCGTTACCCCCGGTTTGCGGTCGTCCCACGGCTGGTGCATATAAGCTAGCACCACGAATCGATTGATACCCTGTACCAGCGCCGCATCGGCCAGCGGTTTCATCTGGGCCAGCGTAACATCGGCCTTGCTGCCCGTGAACGATTCGGCGGCAACAATATTTTTGCCGTAGACATGGGCAGCACTCGCTGCCTCTTTGCAGTCGATACTCCCTTCCTTTTCCGGCATCCAGAATTCGGCCATTGGGATGTCGGTGCGCCCTTTGGCTTGAATGTTATCACTAGGCATACAAGTCGCATTGCCCGGAGCTTGCGCCATAAAAGTCATACCCCGGGCGCTACAAAGCTGCTGGAATGTACCGTAGTACTGATTACTCATCAGCGTGGCGATAGTCCGGCGGATGTCAAACAAAAAATGGTCAGAGACTTGAGGAGTATCGACTACATACCCTGCCATCGTGGGCAGATAGGAGCGTAAATCGTAGCCGCACAGCTTGCGGAATTGCTCAGCAAATTCTGCGGTCCAGTTCTGCGTTCCGTGCTCGGCGCTGTCCATGTTGACGCCAGCCACTTTCGCTCCTGGTACACGTTGTACCTCTTTCAGGATGGTGCCGACGTACTGCTCAAATTGCACCGTTGCCGCTTTGGCACTTAGCTTATCACATTCAAGGCCTAGCCCTTCGGGGCGACCATGCTTGGTTTTTACGCCCGTGGGGGTATGCCCAAACCGCATAATCGTCCACCGGCCAGCGGGCGCGGTCCATTTCAGCTGACCGCTCGCATCCACCAAATGCGTTAGGTCCACGATCTTACGCGGGTCAATGACTTCAGCAGCTTGATAGCTAGGTGTTTGGTCAGGGTCGGGAAAGTCGTTCGTGTTTCCGCTTTTCTTTTCCCATTGGTCGATTTTAGCTGTCCCCTGCAAGCGAATGCTACCGATAAGCAGATCGGCATCTTTCGCTCGCTCATTGTAGCCCCAGTCGTGAAGATTCAAGCGAAAATACCTCGCTTTCACGGCCTTAAATGCTAGGGTTTGCCGGTCCCAGGTTTCAAATTGGTAGCCCCGGCCAGGCAAGCGCTTTACTTTTTGCCAATGCCCCTTATCCTCGCTGCTTTCCAGCTCCCCAATGGGCAGGATAGGCTTCATGTTTTCGCCGTAGAAATCCTTGCTCCAATTGCCGGGGACTTGGGTAGCAATGATATAGGCCTTGGAGGAAGGCCGGAGCGCGTAGGTGATGCTTCGGATGGTAACTGGCGCGCCGTAATCGAGGCTGATGTAGGTATGGCTGCCACCCGCTGCCGGCTTCACCCTGACTCTAACAGGAGCGGCGGTGTTGAACATAGCGGCTAGGTCGTCTAGCTTCGGGCTACTCGTGATAAGCGGAACAGGTAAACGGTGGCCTACTAATGCTGGAAATGCCAGTACCGCTACGTCTTTGTAGTAATTAAGCTTCGTTGGGGGCTGTTCCAGTTGGAGTGCTACCGGCTGGCCGCCATCAATAGTCGTTTCGCTCGAAACCAGTCGCTGCATACCTAGGTCAGGGGTAATCCAGGGGCCACCGGCGACGTAGCCGTTGCTGCTGTTAATTTCCAGGCGCATACCAAGGCGCGCGCATTCGGCGGCGGCAAAACGCACGCGGCTCAGCCATTCCGGCGAAAGACTTTTTAGCGCGTCAGGGTCATCTTTGAATACCTGTTCATACAGTACTACTCCACCGAAACCCACGCTTTTTAAGGCCTCCAAGTCTTTGGTAATTCCGTGCTCGGTGATGGTACTCTCCCCCCAGAACCACCAAATCATAGGTTTGGCGCTGGCAGTTGGCTGCTTGAAGTGGAGTGAGAGGCTGTCAGTCTGCGCCGCTACCGCATGACTCATTGCGCAAAGAATCAGCACTATGCAACTGATAACCAAGGTTCTGTATACTACTCTTTCCTGTTTTTCTTGGTTCATGCAACGGATGATTAGCCCTCAACTTTCTATCGCATTAGACACTACTTTGCTACTGGCCCACTGCAGATAGATACCTAGGGTATACTAGAGCAAAACCCAGCAGCTAGAGCGATAAAGTGCCAGGACACCCGTTATCAAACGCAGCCTTCCGGTACGAGCCGGCCTAAACAGATCAGAAGGAAGCAATCAACCGCTCAGTTAGTTAAGTACTGCCTCAGTAGCGTATGCCACTGTCAAGTAGAAGCGGTGTGGACCTAGGCTGACCACGCGCTGGCATAGGCAGTCTAGGTCCATAACGGGCAAGTACTGGAGTAGCGCGCAGCCGTAACGGCCGAGCGGTAGTCGAGCCCAAGCACCCCCCTGACTCAATAGCCAGGATTCTGCTCGTAAGCATAGCCCGAGGCACTCAGCTCTGACTGCGGCACGGGGTAAATCAAATCATTGGCTGTAATGGACGAGCGCATGCGCTTGCTTACGTCATCTTGGGGTATCCAGGCGTTCATAATAGTCACGGCATTGCCCGAGCGCACGAGGTCGTGCCAGCGCAGGCCTTCGCCCACAAACTCGCGCCGGCGCTCTTCGATGAGTTGCTCGTAGGTGGTACTGGTTACGGCCGGTGCCGTGGCTATTCCCCGGCGGCGCACTTGGGTCATGATGGCATTTACCTCGCTCTGGGTGCCACCGCCGCCCTTGAGAATACACTCGGCCTTCATCAGCAGCACGTCGGTGTAACGCAGCACGATGAAGTTGATGGACCAGTCGGCGCGGGTAGTACCCCGGCGGGCTACATCGAGGTATTTTTTAAACGCGGCGCGCGGGTCCGTGACGGCGGGCGTGCTGCCACTGGCTGCTACCGTAAAGCCTACCTGAAGCGCTTGGCTCCGGCGAAGATCACCGGTGGCGAACGTACTAAGCAGGTTGTTGGAAGCGGGGCGCAACTCGTCACCGGTGCTGAAGCCGGATGTGTTCGGCACAACCGAGTTGAAGTAGTTATTGGAGACTAGAATAGACGGGTAGGTAGCCCCTAGGCCCGTACCGCCGCTGCTATAGCGAATATCGAAGAGTACCTCCTTATTGGCTTCGTTGGTGTAGGAGAAGATGTCGGCGTAGCTAGGTAGAAACTGAAACTGACCGCTAGCAATAATCTCGTTGAGCAACCCTAGCGCGGCCGCGTAGTCGTTGGTACCGCGGCCAGGCCCATCAATGCCGTAGGTAGCGCCGGAGCGAGTAAGGTATACCCGCGCTAGCATCCCCTTGGCGGCCCACTTGGTAGCCCGCCCCACATCAGCTCCTGTATAGGAGGGAGCAAGGGTGCTAGCAGCATCCAGCAGGTCGGCGACGATGAGGGTATAGACCTCCTCTACCGGCGTACGGTTAATGGCCTCTACCTCCTGCGGACTTAGGGGTTTATCGACCAATGGCACACGACCAAAATATTGGACCAGGTTGAAGTAGAAAAAGGCCCGTAAAAACTTGGCCTCCCCCTCCATGCGGCTACGCACGTCAGCGGCCAGTACGTTGCCGTTTTTGCCAAGTTGATCCAGTAGGACGTTGGCGCGGAAAATACCCGAGTAATTGGCGCTCCAGGCTTCATCGACGAACTCGCTGGTAGCAATGGTCGTCGAAAAATTATTGATGGGCTCCCAGGGTCGGACGCCTTGAGTGCTCACGCCGTAAATATTGTCGGAGCGCGTCTCGGATAAAGTAAGCTCGCGGTCCGGAAAGTTGCGCAGCGCGCTGTAGGTTGCGTTCAGCGCCTGGCTGAAGTCCGTCGCACTCTGGTAAAACGTGGGTACCGAGCCGCTGGAAATGGGCGCTTGGTTGAGTTCTTCTTCGCAGCTGCTAAACGTGAGGGCCGCCGCCGTCAGAAACAGGAGAGATATCTTTTTCATGGAGAGGAGTGGCTGTTGGTTTTTGCGTCGTAGTTGGTAGCAGCAGCAACCCGGCAATGCGCCTGCGCTGCTCACGACGTAAATGCCAGCGACTTTTTAGAAAGTGACGTTCAGGCCTAGGGTCATGGCTTTGGAGAGGGGCAGCCCGCCGTAGTCGGTGCTCACTGAGAAGCCGTCGCTGCTGTTGCTGGAATTGGCCGCTTCCACGTTGTAGCCCACGCGGTAGGAATCGTGGCCAAAGAAGTTCTCCAAGGAGAAGTAAAGCCGGGCCCCCTGTGCTACGCGCTTACTCAGAATGTTGCCTAGGTTGTAGCCGAGCGTGATGTTGCGCACGCGGTAGTAGTTCGACGAATACAGCCACGAGCTGTTGAGCAAGGGGGTAAAGTTGGCGCGAACCTGGCCCCGCTCGCCGGCTCCGGGGTTCTCGGGTGAACGCCACCGGTCGCGCTGCGCGACAGCCGCGTTGCCATTGTAACCCATGCTGGTACCATCCAGGGCGCGGCCGAGCAGTGAGTAGACGCTGCCCCCGTTCTGGCCTTGCACTAGCACGCTTAAGTCAAAACCCTTGTACCGGAACGTGTTGGTGATGCCCCACGTGTATTTTGGGTTGGGCTGGCCCAGGATCTGCCGGTCGGCCACGCTGATGACGCCATCGCCGTTAACATCCTCGTAGCGAGGGTCGCCCTGGGTCTGTCCCTGAACAATCGGCACATTATTATCAATGTCGGCCTGGGTCAGGATACCGATTTGCTTCACCACGTAGGTTGAGTACATAGGCTGGCCTACTTGCAGCCGGATGCTGGGGGCGCCGTAGAGCGCCGTGCCGATTTCAATGGGCGCATCGCCGGTACCTAGGTGTACCACCCGGTTTTCGTTGTGGCTGAAGTTCACCGACGTGTTCCACTGGAAAGCCCCCGTCAGGTTGCGCGTGTTCAGTTCCACTTCCCAGCCCTTGTTCAGCACTTCGCCAATGTTGACGAGCTGCGAATTAAAACCTGACGCGCCCCGCACGGGTTGGTTCAGGAGCAGGTCGTTGCTGGTTTTCGTATAGTAGTCGAACGAGCCGTAAATGCGGTTGTCCAGAAAGCCGAAGTCCAGGCCAAAATCAAGCGTGCGCGACTTCTCCCATTTCAGGTTTGGGTTGGCCGAGATATTGGGCGCCTGGCCGGTGGCCAGCGCGCCCCCCAGCTCATAGTTGTAGATGCCTAGGGTAGGCACGCTGCTGTAGTCACCAATACCGTTGTTGCCGGAGTAACCAAGGCTGGCGCGCACCTTTAGCTCGCTCACCGGGCGCAGGGCCTGCATAAACTTCTCCTGCGAGATGCGCCAGCCCAACGAAGTCGCCGGGAAGATGCCCCACTTATCGTTTTCACCGAAGCGCGAGGAACCGTCGCGGCGCACGCTGGCCGTGAACAGGTACTTGCCTTCGTAGGCGTATTGTAGGCGGCCAAAGTACGACAGCAAGACGTTTTGGGTCTCACTGGTGCCATTGTCGCTGGTACCACTGATGTTCTGCGCTCCGTTCAGGGTTGTTACGGCAGCGTTTACGAAGCCCCCCGACGACCGTAGCTTGTCGGTCTCGGTCTTGAAGAAATTATAGGAGTAGCCTGCTAGCCCCGTGACGCTATGCTTCTCGGCAATCGTGCGGCTGTAGGTCAGCGTGTTTTCATTCACGAATGCCTGCTTGCGATACGCCGAGAACGTGCCCGTAGCCCCTAGCCCGCCCGATTTAGCATTGGGCACGTACGACTTGTTACGCACGTCGGTGTTGTCTAGGTTCAGGGTGGTCCGGAAACGCAGATCCTTGATAATTTCCAGCTCCCCAAACACCGTACTTAGCGTGCGGAAGGTGGTGGTGCGCTGCTGCCGATCGGTGAGTAGGCCATACGGACTGTTGCTGGTGCTAGCCCAGAGGTAGCGGTCGTTATCCCCGTAGTTGGTGAGCAGACCGGCCGAAGACTCGACGATGGGCACCATCGTGACGAGCTTATTCAGGATGTTGTCTTTGCCTTCCACGCCGGGGTCGCTCGATACGGCGTAGCTCGGCGCTACGTTCAGGCCAAACTTAAGCTTTTTATTGGCCTGCACTTCCATGTTGGCGCGGGCCGAGTAGCGCTTGTAATTCACCCCCAGCACGATACCATCTTGGTCAGTGTAATTGCCGGATATGTAGTAGTTCACATTATCGGTGGCGCCGGCGGCGCTCACCTGGTAGTTCTGCACTTTAGCAGTACGAAATCCTTCATCCTGCCAGTCTACATAATCCAAGCCGGGGTGACCGGGCTGGGTCCAGCGGTCGTCGGGCATCAGGTCGGGATTGTAGCCAGTTGCACCTAGGTTCAGGATGCGCCGGCGGGTAGCATTGTCGTCGCTGGCATTGCGGCCCGTGCCGGAACGCACCCAGTTACCGTTAATCACCTCCGTGGCCCGCTCAATCCATTCCTCCGGTGAGAGCAGCTTTACCTTACGTGCGGCCTGCGACACCCCAGCGTAGGTATTAAAGGAAATCTGAGGCTTGCCGGTTTTGCCCCGCTTGGTAGTGACCAGTACCACGCCGTTGGCGGCCCGTGAGCCGTAGATGGCGGCGGCGGCAGCATCTTTCAACACCTCAATCGACTGAATATCGTTGGGGTTGATATTGTCGAGTGGGCTGCCAGTAGCGTAGTTACCGCTGGAATTAGGCGCGGCGGCTTCCAGCGGAAAACCATCAATCACGTACAGCGGCTGGTTGTTGGCCGTGATGGAACCGGTGCCGCGTACCTGCACCGCGAAGCCCCGCCCGGGCAAGCCGGTATTCTGTTGCACCTGCACGCCCGCCAACTGACCTACTAGCGCCTGGTCGACACGCAGAATGGGCCGCTCTTCTAGCTTACTGGCGTCGAGGGTGGCAATGGCGCCAGTTACGTCTGCTTTTTTCTGGGTGCCGTAGCCGACGACGACGACTTCCTCCAAACTCTTGGTATCAGCCGCTAGTTTTACGTTAAGGTTGGAGGTCGGACCTGTAACCGACATTTCCTGCGTTACATACCCGATAGCACTAAATACCAAGGTACTCCCCGCTGGCACAGTCAGGGAAAACGAACCATCTGTACTCGAGGAAACGCCATTGGTGGAGCCTTTCTGCAGCACGGTCACGCCCGGCAGCCCTTCGCTGTTGTCGCGGCTGGTGATACGGCCGGCTACTACGACATCGGCTGGTGCCGGCGCGCTAACTGGCTGCGCTTGGCGAGCCTGCGACACCCGCGTTTGAATCACAAAGGTGTGGGCGTCGATAGCAGCGCACTGTAATGCCGCTGATTGTAAAATTGAATTGAGTTGTTCGACCAGCTTTCCATCAAACTCGGTCAAAGAAGGCGTCGCGACCGTCACCTTGCGGACCAGCTCCGCTTTGTAGTTAAATTTTACTGCATACGTTTGCGCTAATTGCTTTAAGAGTTGAGGCAACTCTATTTGCTTGTATACATGGGTGGCTTGCGCAACCGTAAGCGAGCTGTGCTGTTGTGGCTGCAAGGCCGCATACGTTTGCGCAGACAGACATTCGATTTCTCCCACCAGCAGGGTCACGCTTAAGGGAATAATGAGTAAGGGTCTAGGCATGTGTTGATTCTTTTGCGTGGTGAGATTTTTACAGGGTATACTTCAGCTTTTGATAGCTCATTTACTAGGGTCTGACTTGATCATTGGCAATAAAATAGATGTACTCCCCGTCTCGAACAGCCTTCGCGCCGAACGTTTCCGACAAAATGAGCAGGGCTTTTTGAACATCATCTACCGGCAATTCGCCCACGAACTGTTGCTTGGCGAAAAGCTCCCCTTGCAGCACTAAGTCTAGGCCGTACACTTCTTTGAAGCGGCGGCTGAGTTCACTCATGCTAGCGCCATTGAACACGAGCAGGCTCTCGCGCCAAACTGTCAACTGACGCCTTCGGGCAGTAGAAGCTGGTTGAAGACGGAAGAACTGCTCTTGGGGAGCATATTGTACCACTTGACCAGGTTGCATTCGCAGCCGTTGGCGGCTGGCAACATCAGTTAATTCCACGCGTCCTTCTTCCAGCACTACCTGGGTTTGCTGGGGGCGCGTGTACAACGAGAACCGGGTGCCTAGCACTGCCACATCCACGCGCTTGGTATGAACTACAAACTTGCGGTAGCTACCGGCTTGTCCATAGGACTGTTTCTGCACGGCAAAGTAGCCTTCTCCCGTGAGCCATACTTGCCGATTCTGTCGCCACTGATAGCGGGATGGAACTTCTAGCTGACTATTCGCAGCGAGCGTCACTACGGAGCCGTCGTAAAGAGTCAACGTTCGGGCCTCACCATAAGTCGTTTGGATTCGCTGCGGGACCATGAAGTACGAATACGCCCAGCTGCCTCCGAGAAGCACTATCCCCGCTGCAATGGTTGCCAGCTGCCGAGACCTGCGCCCTACTCGTAGCTGGGGCGTAGCCGGCGGCACGTGTAGGCGCTCGTACAACGATGCTACATAGCCATCCGAAAAGGAGGTCCAAGTACTCTCTAGGCCCTGGGCTAGCACGCGTGCTTCCGCAAATGCGTCGCGCAAATGCGGATTGGTTTTTAGCAGACCTCGCCAGTAGGCATCCATTTCGGGCGTAGGTTGCCTAATCCAATCCCGAAAGACCGGATCCACCAGAAAGTCATCGGTAGCAAAAGGTATATAGTCGGCGTAGGACCTCATAACCATGGGTTAGCAATCCTACAGTGAAATGACGATCCTCTTTTGTAGTATGAAAAGAGAAAGTTTTTTATAAAAAATAGTTGCTAGCCAGGAAAGTCACTAGATACTGATTCTTCAAGACAGTGCGGAGTACCCTCAGCGCTTGATATACTTGTGAGCGCGCTGCTTGATAATTGATGTTCATCACCTCACAAATCTGCTCGTAGGAGAGGTCGTTGAAATACCGCAGATACAAGACTTCGCGTTGCCGGGGCGTGAGGGCTTCCAACGCCTGCCGCACTTGCTCGCGCCGCTCAGCGTCGAGGTCAAGTTCCACTAAGCGCTGTTCGGCAGAAGGCTCCAGGCTGAAGGAATACTGTGAAAAGCCCTCTTCAACATCCTCCTCCAGGCTAGCTTGCCAAAGCTGCTCTCGCTTATACTGCGCCTTAATTCTGTTCCGCAGTCCTTTGAGTAGATAAAACCGGATGGATGAGGGCTGACTTAAGCGGGCGCGGTAATGCCATAACTCAACAAAAAGATCTTGCACGCAATCTTCTACGGTTGAGAGCGAGTTGTGCAGCCGGAGCCCGTAGTTAAGCAGATGGCGAACATGTGCTTGATGCAACTGTCGGAATGCCGTTTTGTCACCTTGGCACATGGAACGCCACAATGTTTGTTCGTCAAGCATGGCTATCAATCATTTGCGTGTTCACTGCTCCTAAGCTGCGACTTCCTTGTTTCAGCGTCCTAAATGTGCATATTTAGTAGTTATGGTTCCTTTAAAATGAGTAAGCGTGGCTGTCGGAGAACTCGCCCTTGCTTTGAGAATAGGTTACTAGTGGCCTAATAGCCGCTGTCCGCTGGCACGCAAGCCGGAACGTCTTCTAGGCGGTAGTACACGGGTAAACCCCGCTCCTGGGCTAGCCGGACATCCTCATCCGCCCCCTGGGAGGAACCCGGCAGGCGCAGCACGGCGTCGCACTGCGCGAGCAAGCGGTGGGCGACCGGGTAGAGAATTTCGTTGTAGGGCGCGTCGCCCGGCCGGCTAGAACCTGCCTGGGCGAGCAAGGGCAAGGCCACCCACTCGCCAATTAAGGGTAAATGGCCGGCCCGAAACAAGGGCAAGGCGGCGGTTTCTAACCGGTGCAAGTTGGCGGCCATGCGGGCGGGGTCGTCGTTGGTGCCGCTGCGGTACGGGCCAGCAATAAGAATGACCATGATGCAGAAAGGGATTTATAACGCGTGAAGTTGTTGGAGGCGCAGATGTTGCAAGAGCATAATGGTTTTGCCGTCTTGGATTTCGCCGGTGGCAATCATGCCCAGCGCTTGCGGCAGGGGCAACTCCAGCACCTCGATTTCTTCTTCCTCAATGCCTCCCCCACCCCGGTGTTCCGTGGCGGGGGAATACTCGGCTAGGTAGAAGAATAAACGCTCCGTCACCGAGCCCGGGCTCATGTAGGCTTCCATCACTTTCTGCACCGCCGTGAGTCGGTAGCCGGTTTCTTCCTCGGTTTCGCGCAGAATGGCGTCGTCCGGGTGCTCGTCGTCGAGCAGGCCAGCGCAGGTTTCAATCAGCATGCCCGTGGGATTGCCGTTGACGAAGGTGGGCAGCCGAAACTGACGGGTCAGAATGACGGTATCGGCTGCCGGGTTGTGCAGCAGAATCGTGGCCCCGTTGCCGCGGTCATAGGCCTCCCGCGACTGGGTTTCCCAGGTGCCATTTTTTCGCTGGTAGTCATAGGTTACTTTGCGCAGCGTGTACCAATTATTGGACAGAATCTGTTGCTCGCGCAGGCGAATGTGTTCGTTCATAACAACGTGGTCGTTCGTTTATGATCAATTGTGTTTCTTTGTGTTCTTATGGAAGCAAGTAACGAGAAAACATTGAATTTTCAATTGCGCAAGCAGTTTTTACTGAACACGTTAGCCCAACAGGGCAGCCTAGACGTGAGCTACGCGGCGCAGCAACTCCGCACTACGCCCATCACCATTCGCCGGGATTTGGCCCAGCTTGCCGCCGAGGGTTTGGTCGTGCGCACCCACGGCGGGGCCGTCCTGCCCGAACTGGTGAAAAACCCGGTGGCCTTCACGCGCAAAGCGACGACTCACCTAGCCGAGAAAACGTCCATCTGCCAGTTGGCTGCCAGCCAGATTGCGGCAGGTGATACTATTTTCATCGATTGCGGCAGCACGACCTTTCCTTTGTGCCCATTTATTCAGCACCTCAAAATCCGCGTGGTCACCAATTCGCTGCCCGTGCTGTTTGAATTGGTGAACTCACCCGTGCAGGTGGTCTTAGCCGGCGGCGAAGTCGATGCCGAGCGGCAGGCGATGCACGGCACGGTGGCCGTGGAGCAACTCAAGCGCTACCAAGTCGATAAAGCCTTTTTGGGCGTGGATGGCTTTTCGCTGCAGCGGGGCCTGAGCGCCAACAGCGAAAAGGAAGCTTCCATTAGCTTGGCGGTGGGCGAAGCGGCCCGCCACGTGTACTTGCTCTGCGACGCCAGCAAACTCGAGCAAGACAAGTATTTGCAGTTTGCCCCGCTTTCCTTCGTGGATACTTTGGTAACGGATTCGCGCGCCTCCGCGGAAGTGTTGGCCCGGTATCGGGAAGCGGGCCTAGCCGTGCTGGTCTAACGGATGCCTCCTTATCTGCTCACTAGCAAGAGCAACCAGCTTGGAATCCACCAAGCGGGGCGTTAGCGAGGTGGCGCTTACCAGACTAAACCTAGCTTTAGGCCCACCTCTGGCAGTACTTCCGGCTTACGGTACGAATCTCCGAGCGAAAACCCGAGGTCCGTTCCGGATTGTAGACTCCCAGGCCTAGGTTAACATCCACGAGCCCATGCCCGCCGTGTACTCGTATGCTGCTTGATACGCGTTGCCTTCCTGCCATAAACTAGCCGTTTGCAAGGCCCAGTCGTTGCCGATACCCGCGCCAGTGCGGCTTTCCTTGCCGGATTATTTGCAGTATAAGCTCTATCCGCCGCATTGAGTGCTGACGCGGCCAGCTCGCTCGGATACGTCAAAAATCCGGGAGACAAAACTTCTACTCCGTTTGCCAAACGCCCCGGCCCCTAGGATGCTGCAACTTTGCAGTACCTGCTCTGAGCCGCTGCGGGGCGCTCGTTAGCTCACCAGCTCCAACCCGCGACGGAACTTGGGCATTGCTTGGTACGCCCTTCTTCTTTTCTGGTATGACTTCTTTTCCCCAACTCATTGCCTTCGACGCGGATGATACGCTGTGGCCAAACCAGCCCCACTTCGATCAGGTCGAGGCGGAACTGCATGCGATTTTGGCCCGCTGCGGCGACCCGGCGGCGATTGGCCGCGGCTTGTACGAGGTGCAACGGCGCAACATGCACCTGTTCGGCTACGGGGCCAAGTCGTTTCTGCTGTCCATGATTGAAACGGCTATTCAATTGACAGGCGGCGAGGTGAGTGGTGCCGACATTCAACGTCTGCTTGACCTAGGCAAGCGCTTGCTGGACTTTCCCATCGAACCCTTACCCGGCGTCGTCGACGTACTAACTGAACTGCGCCGGCGCGGCGTACCGCTCATGGTGCTTACCAAGGGCGACTTGTTTGACCAGGAAAGCAAGCTCGCCCGCTCTGGGCTAGGAAATTACTTCGACCACGTGGAAATCGTAAGCGAGAAAAACGAAGCCACGTATCGGCGGATTCTGGCCCGCTACCACAGCCCCATAGAAGGCTTCATGATGGTCGGAAACTCGCTGAAGTCCGACGTGCTGCCGGTGGCCCGCCTAGGTGGGCAAGCCGTGCACGTGCCCTATCACGCCACCTGGATTCACGAGCAGTTACCAGCGGAGGACTTGCTGGGCGTCTCTTTTCACCAAGTAGCCACGTTACGGGAAGTATTGGACTTTCTACCTAGGCACGACCAACTACCTGCGTTGCTAGCTCCTACCAGTAAGCCTTATAGATAAGGCTAGGGTGGATTGAGGGGAAGGGTAACAATTCGAATAAAAATCCGGCGGCTTAAAGTAGAACTCCGTTTGGCGAAAGTCCGCCAGCAAGCAGCCAGTCTACCTTTGCCTTACGCTTGCAGCAGTCATTCTATCAGAGACGAACACGCTTGAGCAGTTAGTACTCTGAGATTGGCTTTGAGCTGTAGCTCTGCTTTCACCACGTATGCCCTCATGCTATGAAATTTCAAACGTTCATCGCCGCCTGCGCTCTTATGCTCTCCGGTCACGCGTTTGCCCAAACGCCCGCTAAGCAGTGGGACCGAACGCTGGGTGGCAGTGAGGAAGAACGCCTTATGGGAATGCAACCCACCCGCGACGGCGGCAGCATTTTGGTGGGCGCTTCGCAGTCGGGCATCTCGGGCGATAAGACGCAGGGCCACCTCGGGGGAGATGATGCCTGGGTAGTTAAGTTGGATGCGCAAGGCCACAAGCAGTGGGACCGAACGCTAGGTGGCACCGGCTACGACGGGGCGACCAGCGTGCAGCAAACCACCGATGGCGGCTACCTTATTGGAGCCTACTCGAATTCGCCGATTTCAGGCGACAAGACGCAGGCTAGTCAAGGACGAGTAGATTACTGGATCATCAAGCTCGATGCGCAAGGCACGAAGCAGTGGGACCGCACCCTTGGTGGCGATTCCGACGACACCCCGATTAGCGTGCAGCAAACCGCCGATGGCGGCTACGTGCTGGCGGGCAATTCCAGCTCCGCCGTTTCCGGCGACAAGAGCCAAGCCACCCGGGGGAGAACCGACTACTGGGTTGTGAAGCTTGATAGCCAAGGCAATAAGCAGTGGGACCGCACCATCGGGGGGAGTCGCATTGACGCGTTTACCAGCTTACAACAAACTCCGGACGGGGGATATCTGCTCGGCGGCTATTCTCAATCTGATGTTTCCGGTGACAAAACCCAACCTAGCCTAGGTGGCAACGATTTCTGGCTAGTGAAGCTCGATGGACAAGGCGCCATCCAGTGGGACCGGGTGCTGGGCGGAAGCGAGGGTGACTACTTGCAAGAGCTACAGCTGACAGCCGATGGCGGCGCGTTGCTAGCGGGCTCCTCCTACTCCGGTGTGAGCGGCGACAAAAGTCAGCCGAACCTAGGGGGTTGGGACTTCTGGCTGGTGAAGGTAGATGCGCAGGGCAAGAAGCAGTGGGACCGCGCATATGGCACAACTCAAGAAGATTACCTTACTAGCCTCACCCTCGCCGCCGATGGCGGCTGCGTATTTGGCAGCAACGATTTCAGCAGCTACCGTGTGACGAAGCTCGACGCACAGGGCGCTAAACAATGGGAGAAGATACTACATGCTGGTGGTGCCTATACCCAACTCACGCGGGTGCGCGCTACTTCGGATGGGGGGGTCTTGCTAGGAGGAATGTCCACAGGCGATGCCCACTATGACAAGAGCGAACCGAGCCGCGGCGGGGAGCTCTACGGCGATTATTGGGTGGTGAAGCTCGCCCCCGCCGTGTTAGCCAACCAGCCAGCGAAGGTTTCCGCAGACTTGCGCGTGTACCCCAATCCGGCCCGCGGCTCTTTCACGGTGCAGCTACCTGCTAACCCGTTGCCTGCAGGCTTGCACCTGCACCTACTGGATGCGCTTGGCCGTACCGTCCTGCATCAGCAAGTGCCTGCTAACGGGAGCGTTACAGTTTCGGTTGAAACGCTGCCACGGGGGATATACTGGTTGCGTGTGAGCGGACCGCAAGGGTACCTAGCTAAGCAGCGGGTCGTGCTCGAGTAAACCTTCCGCCACCCGCTTCCTCACGTTCTACGACGCCAAGCTCCCTCCCTGACAATACCCCATCGGGAGTCAGCGGGAAGACCTATGCTCTTCTTGCAATGAGGGCGGGCTCGTTGCAATAAATCCTGTTCGACAAGACTTATCAACGTCTCTAGCGCTGCTTCACGGGTTGCTGGAGTTGCGTTTGCTTGCCCGCCTTAGTTTCTAGGGCGGGCTTCTTATTTCTATGCTCAAACACGTGCAGGGGGGCAGCCTAGCTATTAAGCTCCTTACGCAGCTAAAAGCGGTCCGACGATACGAGTAGGCTAGCTGAGCCCTAGCACAAGAACCGCACTCGGTAAATAATCCGGCTTAGAAAAGGCGAAATCCTTTTGCCAAAAGTCGCTGAGTACGAGCGCAAATAGCTTTGTACTCAGCTACGCGCTAGCCTCAATAACCCAATTTCTTCCCTACCATGAACCTGACCACCATCGCACCTAGCGTATTGGCCATGAGCCTCTTGCTAGCGCCAAGCACCAGCTTCGCGCAAGGCTTGCCGCCTCTCAAGCGTCACGAGCTTACGCTACGCACGGGTGCTACGCAATTTACTGTGCACGACCAGAATGCTAGCCCGCTGACTTATCGGGGGCAACTGCTCCAACTAGGTCTTTCCTACCAGCATCACGCAGAACGGAGCGAGTGGTTTGTGGGCGGCCACGCCGCCTACGGCTCGTTCTTCGCCAAGGCCTATCCCGAGCGCATGGTGTACTTCGGCGACACTCCCGTGCCGCTCCACGACAACCTAGCTTTGGTGCACATGCAAGTGCACTACTTGCGGCACCTCTGGGCAATGAAGCGCGGCGAAGTACTGCTTGGCGGCGGCTTGCAACAAGTGCTCTACTACCCTCAGAGCGAGCCGTACGCAGGAATGACCAGCATTACTTCACTACCGCTGGTAGCTAAAGTACGCTACCGGGTAGGAGCCAAAACGGTGCTGACGGCCCAAGGGCAGTATGCCGTGGCGGGCCTGATTACGCGGCTACCGTGGCACAACTCGCTTTCGCAGCCCCAGGAAACCAGCCAGCTTACGGCCTTTTATCGCAACAACACGCAAGTGGAAGGTGGGCACCGCTTGCAGCAAGCCACGCTCAGCCTAACCGCCTGCCGCACCCTAGGTACGCACTGGCAAACGAGCTTGGGCTACGAACTCGGCCTGCTGCACTACCCCGATCCGCAGCCGCTGACCACCAACACGCACGGCCTAAATCTTCACCTCCAATTTGCTTTCTGAGCCATGAAAAAGTTAGTTATCATTCTCAGCCTTATGATCTTGAGTGGGTCTTGGTCGTGCATGCCAGACGAAGTAGCGCCCACCACAGACGCCGAAGCCAACTTTGAGTACGTGTGGCAGGAATTTGATCGGCTCTATGGGGGCTTCGAGGTGAAAGCCGTGGATTGGCCGGGGGTGCATCGCCATTTTCGGTCGCAACTCACGGCGCAGTCGGGCCCGGCAGACTTGTACCGGGTGCTCACGCAGATGATAGATACGCTGAACGATGCACACGTGAGCCTTTCGCCCACCGACGCGCGCTATCCCCGTTTTGTATCGGGCCAACGCCGCGGACCGGCGCTCAACCACACCAGCCTTGATTTGATTAAAGCCCGCTACCTCACGGAGAGCCACTTAGCCTCGCCCACGCTTACGTATGGCAAGCTAGCCGGCAACGTGGGCTACCTCTACTTGTCGGGGCTAGATGAGGAGTACCAGAACTATAAGCACAACCTCGACAATATCCTTGGCGCGTTGCAGGGTACCAAAGCCCTAGTGCTCGACATCCGCGACAACTCCGGCGGGCGCGATGAGCTAGGTCAGTACATCGCCGGACGCTTCGCCGATGCGCGCCGCCTGTATATGAAGTCGCGCAAGCGCACTGGGCCTCAACATCACCAGTTTACCAGTTGGCAGGAGTGGTACGTAGAGCCCACTGGCTCCCACCCGTACACTAACCCCATCATTCTGCTCACCTCCGACGATACGTTCAGCGCCGGCGAAACCTTCACGCTGGCCATGAAACGCCTCCCGCACGTGCGCCAAGTGGGGCTTGCCACCTATGGCGCCTTCTCCGACCGGGTGGAGCGCGACATGCCCAACGGGTGGCGCTTCACGGTGTCGGTCGGCGAATACCGTGACCATAACGGCGTGAACTGGGAAGGCCGTGGCCTAGCCCCCGATGTGAAAGTAGCCAACACGGCTGCCGACCTAGCGGCTGGGCGTGACCCCATGCTGGAACAGGCCCTCCAGCTGACGCAGTAAGTTGAAGGGCTAGCGCAGTTTCCCGTTTTTAAAGGCGTGGCGTATGAAGCGCAAATGCCGTTTTCGCTATGCAAAACCGCGGTGCTACGCTCCCTACCCAATAGGTCTCCACTTGGTGCCGCCTAGTCAGCCCCCTCCTGGGCTTGCTTAGGTGGTGATTCGAGGAAAAGCTCGCTCGCCTCCCGTTCCAATCACGCTAAGCTGCTCCACGGCGTCCGTGTGGGCGTACAGCGCCTGGCCTGCGAAGGCGAGGCTGATGCGGGTACCGCAGCGTTCCAACTCGCGGACATGGTAATAGCCGGTTGCGTAATGAATAGCTCTTGAGCAGCTTGGGTAAAGCTTAAGTGCCGTGCTACGGCCTGAAAGACACGCAATCTAAAATCAGCCATACTTGCAAGGTACAGCTGCCTAGAGTATCCAGTAAGTACCTGAACTTTTACTTAAGTGTCTCATCCCTTCAGCCAATGCTCGTTTACCTAAACCCGGCGCTTTGTCTGGTGAACACCCGGAATCTGCGGCAGCATAAAATAAGAGCAGTTTTTAAACTCGCTTGTTCAGTGGAACAGCATCAGTTGAACGTAACGGAGTTGGTTCCCCCAAGCTAGACCAAGAGAGATGACCACCTTTCGTGGGCGGTAAGACGGGGTCATTAACTACCGACACCCAAGACTGGTACTAGATTTTGCGTAATTTTGCTGTGCTGACGACTTCTTAGAAGTGGAGGGGCCTGCTATCCTATTATAAGCAGGGCGCTATCGGTAATTACGCAGTTGATTTAACTGGTAAAACGTATTAGCGGCGTTCGTCTGTTCCTGTCCAAACGGCCTTGAACTTTCTCTGCCTTGAAGATTCTCCTCGTTGAAGATGAAGTAAGCCTAGCCTCGTTTATCCGCAAGGGCATCGAGAGCGAAAGCTACGAGTTGGAAGTAGCCTACGATGGGCTGATGGGACAGCGCTTGTTTGAGCAGCAGCCCTACGATGTCGTGATTTTGGATGTAAATCTGCCGTTGCTTAACGGCTTCGAGCTGTGCCGCTACATCAAGCAGCACTCGCCGCGCCAGGCCGTGCTGATGCTGACCGCGCTAGACAGCTTGCAAGACAAGGAAAGTGGGTTTGGCGCCGGGGCTGATGACTACCTGGTGAAGCCCTTTGTATTCCGGGAGCTGCTCCTACGCATTCGGGCTCTGGCACGCCGCAGTTCGTCTTATGCCGGGCAGCACGCCATCTTGCAAGTAGCTGACCTAGAAATGGATCTTGATGCGCGTATTGTACGGCGGGCTGGGCAGCGCATTGAGCTCACCACCCGCGAGTACGGCCTGCTCGAATACCTGATGGTGAACCGGGGCAAAACGGTAACTCGCGTCGATATTGCCGAGAAGGTATGGGATCTGCACTTTGACACGAATACCAATATTATTGACGTGTACGTCAACTACTTGCGCAAAAAAATCGACAAAAATTACGAGCAGAAGCTCTTACACACCGTGGTGGGCATGGGGTACTTACTGCAAGGCTGATGGCAGCGCGGCTCCAGATCAAGCATAAACTGTTGCTGTGGTTTAGCAGTCTGGTAGGGCTGATTTTACTCGCCTTCTCCACGTACGTGTACCTGAGCTCCGTCGATTACCGCCAAGATTCCTTTACCCGGCGCCTGACGCGAAAGGCCAACGTGGCATACCAAGTACTCGGTGACACGGTGATCAGTAGCGTGCTAGCCTCGCTACCAGAGCAGGCCGAGTACCTGTATGACCCCGCGGACAGGCCGCTTTACAAGAGCTTGCACGGCCAGGATTTTGAGCCTACCTCCGAACTTTTGGCCGCAGCCCGGCGGGAAAAAGAACATGTTTTTTCGTTTGTCAGTCCCGGTCACCGCTTTCCCAAAGATGGAGTTGCCGTCGCGTACCGGCGGCCGAATGAGCCAGGCGAATACGTAGCCATTGTGACGGCCTACGATCATAACGGATATACCCGCCAGGACGACTTGTTTCGTTCGCTGCTGTATGGCAATCTCATGGCCGTAGTGCTGGTGGCTGGGGTTGGGCTGCTCTTCGCAAGCCGGGCACTGGCACCCCTTAACTTTCTAATTCGCCAACTGCGGGCACCGGGCTCCCAAACGCGCGACTTCCGCCTGCGCGCCTTCAATCCGCACGATGAGGTGGGCGTGCTGGCAACGGCCTTCAATGACCTACTGGCCCGGCAACAGGCGCTGGCGGAAAGCCAACAAGCGTTTATTGCGCAGGCTTCGCACGAATTACGGACGCCGCTTACCACCATCAAGGGCTGGCTGGAAACCTCCCTCGCCTACGACACGGACGTAGCTAGCCTGAAAGAAGGCATCGGCCAGGCCACCCAGGAGCTTGACAAGCTTACCGAACTTACCAATGGCCTGTTGCACCTAGCTCGCCTGGGCGACTTCAGCGAGCCTTTAGAGCGAAAACCTCTGGAATTGATGGACGTACTTCTAGATGTGATGGATACGGTGCAGCACCAACGCACCCAACAGCGGTTGTCGTTGGCGGTGAGCGAAGGGGTGGAACGTCAGCTCACAGCTCCCACGGTGCTCGGCAACGCCCATCTGCTGCGCACCGCTTTGGTGAACTTAGTTGACAATGCATGCAAATATTCGGCGGGGCAGCCGGTAGCGCTCTGCCTGGAAATGAACACCGACCAAGGCGTACGACTGCGCATCGAGGATCGCGGCATCGGCATCGCACCTGCTGATATGCAGCGTATTTTCCAGCCACTCATCCGCGGCAGCAACGTGCAAGCCATCAATGGGTTCGGGATAGGATTAACATTGGCAAGACAAATCCTACAACTACACCAAGCCCAGCTGCGCTTGTACCCGCGCTCCGGTGGCGGCACCGTGGCCGAAGTCGATTTGCCATTGGTGACGGCTACTCAAGCTAGTTCGTTGCAGCGCTAGGTCCGTGGCAAGCGAGAGCACCGGAAGAAACTATTTCGCCATGCTAGTATTGCTTTTTACGTCTCTAATAACTTCTAATTTGTTGCTAATGTCAGCCTAATACCGGCGTGAGAGCTTTGCATCACTATGTTAGCTGCTCTCTTAATAGGTACTACAGGCGTTCGTTGTCGCCTCTTACTGCTGATGGTCGGCGCGGCCGGCTTGCTCAGCCAGCGCACGGCCATCGGGCAAAGTGTGCCGCCTACCTCCCTCACGCTGCCGCAAGCGCTGGAAGTAGCGCAGGCCAACTACCCGGCGCTTCGGGCCCGGCAAGTGGCCGTGGAAGCGGCTGCGGCCGATGTGCGTACCACGCGCGCCACCTATTTGCCCCAGATCACCATGCAAGCGCAGGCACTCAACGGCACCTCTAACCAGGTACGGGGTGCTGCTTTGGCCGGTGGAGCCATTCCTGTTTCCGGGGTTCGTCCTGACTTTAGTAGTCAAACCACTTGGACCAGCCAGGCAGGTTTGGTGGTGGAGTGGCCCGTGTTAACCTTCGGCCGCTACCGGGCCGTTGTACAACGCGCCAACACCGGCGTCGCCCAGGCCCAAGCCGACTACGAGCAGGAGCTTTTTGCGCACCAAGTGCAGGTAGCCGATGCTTATTTGTTGGCGTTGGTGGCCCAAAAGTCGGTGGCGGTGCAAGCCGCCAACTTGAAACGGGCGCGGTCGTTACGGACCGTGATTCGGGCGGGAGCGTTATCAGGCATCCGCGCCGGCATCGATAGTTCCGTCACCAACGCCGAGACCTCGCGTGCGCAATTGCAACTCCTTGCCAGTCAGCAACAAGCCTTGCAACAGCGAGTCCGCTTAGCAGGACTGCTAGGGGTGCCGACCCAGGCCATCCAGCTTGATTCGATGCAATTTTATACCAAGCTCCCCCATACTGCACCAGTTATACTCAGCGACTCGACGCGCCTGCCCCCCATCTTGCGGGCGTATCAGCAGCGTATTCGCGCTAGCGAAGCTCAGGTCAGCGTCTTGCGCATGAATGCGCGTCCTACATTGTCGCTGGTCGGCGCTACCTGGGGGCGGGGCTCAGGCATCGGCAACCGAGCCGGAGAAAACGGCGCTTTTGCCATCGATCCTTCGCTGAGCGCGGGCATCCCGTTCAAGGCGTACAATTACGTGATGGGCGCGGCACTATCCTGGAACGTGACCGACTTGTGGCGTGCCAAGTATGCCACCACCGCCCAACAACAACGGGTGAACCTAGCCCAGGCCGAGTACGCCCAGCAAAATCTGCAACTACAAATAGAGCGGCAAAACGCCGTGCTTCAGTTGGAGCTAGCCCGTCAGACGGCCCAAGAAGCTCCCTTGCAGCTCGATGCCGCCAAACGTGCCTACGTGCAAGCCAAAGCCCGCTACGACGCCGGCCTCGACAACTTGGTGGTGCTCACGCAAGCCGCCGTGGTGCTCAACCGCGCCGAAACCGACCAAGCCCTGGCCGTGAACAACCTCTGGCGCGCTCTGCTATTGCGCGCCGCTACCAACGGCAGCCTAGGCGTGCTGCTTAACCAACTGTAAGGTGATGGTTTAGCGACCTAGCTATTTAGGCAATTAGCGAGTCAATAGCCTGATTCTATGCTTGCTAACTCATCAGCTTACGGCCCCATTCACTTCCTATTTCGCTCATGATTAAAGCTGCTTTAGCCAAACCAGTTGCCGTGATAGTGGCCTTGCTCGGCGTTCTGGTATTTGCCGTGCTGGCCTTGGGGCGCATTCCGGTGGACATTTTTCCGCGCCTGAATCTGCCCACGATCTACATCGCGCAGCCCTACGGCGGCATGGCGCCGGCCCAGATGGAAGGCTTCATTGCCACGCGCTACCAAAATCAGATGCTGTATGTATCGGGTATTAAAGACGTGGAAGTGAAGAATATACAAGGGCTTTGCCTAGTGAAATGTACCTTCTACGAAGACGCCAACATGGCTCAAGCCGCCGGCGAGGTGGCCAACCAGGTAAGCCGCGTGCTGAACTACCTGCCGCCCGGCTCGGTGCCACCCACGGTGGTGCGCTTCGACGCGTCGAGCTTGCCGGTGGGGCAGCTGGTGTTTAGCAGCCGCTCGGCTACGCTGGGGCAAATGCAAGACCTCGCTTCTACTCGTATCCGCCCCCTGTTTTCGCAGATTCCGGGTGCGTCGGCACCCTCGCCATTTGGAGGCAACGAGCGTACCATCGTGATTCGGGTGAACCCTGAGCGCATGAAAAGCTATGAATTGACGCCCGACCAAATTGTAGCGGCTCTGGTGAAAAACAACCAAGTAGCACCCGCCGGCTCGGTTGGTATCGGCGACTACATGATCATGACCCCCAGCAACGCGGTGCTGGAGAAGGTGAGCGAGTTTCTGGATATTCCGCTGCGGCAAGGCGTGGGACCAACGGTGTTTATGCGCGACCTAGCTACCGTGGAAGACGCCACCGACGTGCCGGTGGGCTACGCCTTGGTTAACGGCAAGCGCTCGGTTTATATTCCGGTGACGAAGTCGGCGGAGGCGTCGACCATGAATGTGGTGAATGCCTTGAAGGCCAAGCTGCCCGAAATGCAGTCATTGCTGCCCGACAACATCAGCCTGAGCTACGAGTTCGACCAATCGGTATACGTGACCCAGGCCGTGCACAGCTTGGTGGTGGAAGGCGGCATTGGAGCACTGCTCACCGGACTGGTGGTGTTGTTATTCCTGGGTGATTTCCGCAGCTCCATCATCGTTATTCTAACCATTCCGGTGTCGCTACTGGCAGCCGTGCTGCTGTTGCAGCTCACGGGGCAGACCATCAACATCATGACGCTGAGTGGGCTAGCTCTGGCCATTGGTATCTTGGTCGACCAGGCTACGGTAGTGATTGAGAACATTCACCAGCACCTGGAAATGGGCAAGCCCAAGGCCAGAGCCATTCTGGATGCCTCCAAGGAAGTGTCGTTTCCGCTGCTGTTGATCACACTGAGCATCTTGGCGGTATTCGCGCCGGCTTTCCTGATGACGGGCGTACCGCGCGGCATGTTCATTCCATTGTCGCTGTCGGTGGGCTTTTCTATCATCGTGTCCTATATCTTGTCGCAGACGTTTGTGCCGGTGGTGGCCAACTGGTGGCTGAAAAACCACCCGCACGAACCTAGCTCGGCGCACACCTACCCCAACCAACCCGAAAAGGTCACGGGCTTTGAGCGCGTGAAGCGGGGCTATCTGCGCCTACTTGACAGGCTGCTGGCCCGGCGCGCCCTCGTGCTGACGCTTTACGGCGTAGTGTGCGCGGTGCTGATTGGCTGGGGTTTCACCAGCATTGGGCAGGATATGATGCCGAATATTACGCACGCTCGGCAATTTCAACTCCGCATTCTGGCGCCGCAGGGCATGCGCATTGAGCGCACCGAGCAGCGTACTAAAGAGGTCATTCAACTGATCGAACAGATCGTAGGACCAAAAAATGTGGCCATCACCTCGGCGTTCGTCGGCATGACGCCCTCTAGCTATGGCACGAGCGCCTTGTACGTGTTCAACTCCGGCCCCAACGAAGCCGATTTGCAGGTGAACCTAGCCGAGCACTACGAAGTAAAATCGTTGGATGCGCTGAAGGAGCAGATTCGGGTGGCCGTGCGCAAGCACCTGCCGGATGTGAAGATTACCTTCGAGCCCATCAGCCTCACCGACAAGATCATGAGCCAGGGCGCCCAAACGCCCATCGAGATTTTGGTGGGCGGCAAAGACCTAGGAGAAGGCGAGCAATATGCTGAAAAGCTGGTGCGCCGGCTAGAGAAAGTTCCGTCGCTGCGCGATGTGCGCATCAACCAGCCACTGAGCTACCCCACCATGCAAATCCAGATTGACCGCGAACGAGCCGCCCAGTTTGGCCTTACGCCCGACCAGATTTCTCGATCCTTGGTGGCGGCTACGTCGAGCAGCCGCTTTACGGCCAAAAACCTGTGGCTGGACCGGAGCAAAGGCTTTGCCTACCAGGTACAAGTGCAAATGGAACCCCAGCAAATGCGCTCCACGGCGGATATGCAGAGCATTCCGCTGGTACCCGGTCAACTGCGTCCCACCCTCGGTGACGTCGCCTCGCTGCGCCCCGCCACTGAGCCCGGCCAATATGACCGCATTGGTCCGCGCCGCATCGTAACGGTATCGGCTAACATCCACCAGCAAGATCTAGGTTCGGCCACCCGCGCCGTGCAAGCAGCCCTGAAAGAAGTAGGCGCGCCGCCTAAAGGGTCGGTGGTGGAGCTACGGGGCCTTTCGATGCTGCTACAGGAAACAATGGGCAGCTTGCAAACGGGCCTAGGCCTAGCCGTCGTGGTGATCTTTCTGCTCTTAGCTGCCAATTATCAGTCTTTTAAGGTGGCCGGTGTGGTGCTCGTGACGGCGCCAGCGGTGCTGGTAGGTGCGCTGCTCCTGCTGCTTGGCACGGGCCAAACGCTGAACCTGCAATCGTACATGGGCCTGATCATGTCGGTGGGCGTGTCGGTGGCCAATGCGGTGCTGGTCGTGACCAATGCGGAGGGCCTGCGCCTGCGCTTCCGCGATGCCGTGTCGGCGGCACGAACGGCAGGGGCTGCGCGGCTGCGCCCTATTCTAATGACGTCGATTGCTATGATTTTCGGCATGATTCCGATGGCCTCGGGCCTAGGAGAATCGGGCGAGCAAACGGCGCCTCTTGGCCGCGCCGTTATCGGGGGGCTATTCGCCTCGACGTTGGCTGCGCTGTTCATTCTGCCCGTAGCGTTTGCCGCCGTGCAGCGCAAAACAACCTTCGACTCTGTCTCCCTCGACCCGGATGATCCGGAAAGCACCACTTACGATGGCAGCGAGTTGGCGGCCATCGCAGAGCGTACCCCCGAACCTATGCACGCCTAGCGCGTGCCTGCTCGCCGGTCGATACAGGACGCATGCAGCCGCATGCGCCTTCAATACACAACGAAACAAGCTGATTTCAGCATCTACTTATTAGCCTTCCAAACGGGTATGAACACCGCTCATTCTTTCTTTCAAAGTATCCTAGGGGCCTGTTTGCTCACTAGCGTAAGTTTTCTCGCGAGCTGCGGCAACGGCGACACGAAAGAGGTCGTGACGGAAGCACCCGTTAAAGAAATGCCTTATGATGTTGTGCCAGTCACAGGCGCCCAACCAACTCGTTCGCTGAGCCTACCGGGTGAGCTAGATAGCTACTACCAAACCGACATTTACCCGCGCGTCAGCAGCTACATCAAGCGCCTGCACGCCGACATCGGCGACCCCGTGCGGGCAGGGCAGCTGCTCGCTGAGCTGGAAGCGCCCGAGCTTACGTCGGCCTTGAGCGAGGCGTCGTCCCAGTTGAAAGCATCGCAAGCTAGCTATAGCTCCAGCCGGGCGGCCTACCACCGCTTGCTGGTAACCAGCCGCACGGCCGGTGCCGTATCGCCCCTAAACTTGGAGCAGGCCCACGCCAAAGCGTTATCCGACAGCTTGTTGGTCGCAGCGGGTCGGGCGCACTACGAAGCGGCTAGCCAGATGGCGGGGTACTTGCGCATCACCGCGCCCTTTGCCGGCGTTGTGACGGAACGTAACCTAGCCCCGGGAGCCTTTGTCGGACCGGGTGGCCAAACCGCATTACCCATTTTCAAGATTCGTCAGCTTAACCGCTTACGTCTGCGCCTCGCCGTGCCGGAAGCGTACGTGGGTAGTATTCACCTGCACGACTCGGTGGGGTTTATGGTCCGCACCTTCCCCGGCGAAACCTTTACTGGTATCATCAACCGCCTGGCCAACAGCGTGCGTCCCGAAACTCGCTCCGAGCAAATCGAAATCGACGTGCCTAATCCGAAGAACCGCCTGCGGCCGGGCATGTTTGCGACGGTCAGCTTGCCCGTCACCGCTGCTAAAAGCAGTCTGTTTGTGCCACGCTCCTCCGTAGTTAGCACGGCCGAACGCACCTACGTTATCCGCATCGTGAATGGCCGCGCCGACTTAGTAGACGTGCAGAAAGGCGACGAAAGCGGAGGGCAGATTCAGGTGTTTGGTTCGCTGAAGGCAGGGGACGTGGTGCTAAAAGCCGGTAACGAGGAAATTACCAACGAAGAGCCGTTGCAGGTAGAACTGGCAAGCCGATAGCATTAGCAGACCTGCTTTACAGCAATTACCCCCTAATCTTAAGTAATCACCACCGGAAGTTCTAGTAGCTAGGTTGAAACTCCGCGTACCGACCTAGCTGGTTAATCTAATGGACTTCTAATATCAACCTGCTAGAGTATCAAATACTTTTGGCTGGATAAGCAAGCCCGGCGGCCAACACGACGAGTGTGGCTGTATAGGCCTGGTGCACCCATTTCAGTAAGGCCTATGAAACTTCTGTTGGTAGAGGACGAATTAAAAGTAGTTTCGATCCTAAAAATGGGGTTTGAGGAGGAAGGATACGAACTAGATGTCGCCTTCGACGGCAAAATCGGCCAACACCTAGCCTTACGAAATACGTACGACGTCATCCTGCTCAACGTGGGCTTACCTTGCCTCAACGGGTATGAGCTGTGCGAGCAAATCCGTCGGCGCGACGCGACCGTGCCCATTCTTATGCTTGCGGCCCTAGGTACCACCGACAACAAGGTGGATGCTTTCCAGCTGGGCGCCGACGAGTATGTCGTGCAGCCGTTTGCCTTCCGGGAGCTGCTGGCCCGGGTGCAGGCATTGGCGCGGCGAGCTTCCCCAGCGTAGCGGCCGAGCTAATGGACGGCTACTGCCTCTAGCGATAACCGGCCGTAGCTAGAACTAAGGCGTACTGGCAACAGCCCCGTTCGATGGCAAAACGCTCCAGCATCAGCAGCGTTTAGAAGCACTTCATGCTGCACCGGTAGAGCAGTCGTAAAGCAGACCCGAACGCGCTTGCTGTTCTCAACAGCCGATAAGCACCCAGAACCGGCTAGGTCGTCTAGGCAGCAGGTGAGGACAGCTAGCCCAAGTTTCTGAGCGGAGTTTTCGGTTTCTACTCTCGTGCAACCCGTAGTTCGCTTTACCACCTTACTAAACCTAGGCAAGGTGGTAAAGCACTACCTTTGAATTTCGCAAATCTGCTGCCTGATGAAGCCCACTTCCCTCGACCAGTTCTACCAGGAGGCCACCACTGCCCTGGACACGGGACTGAATGCGTTGTTGCCACCCGATATTCAGAAGGAAATCGGGCACTTCAATGTGTTTGACATTCAGGCGTTATTTCACCGCCTTCGCGAGAAACCGGTGATGCCCTATGACCGCCGGGCGTATTATAAAATCAGCTTGATCAGCGGGCACAACCGGGCCGAGTACGCGGACAAAGTAATTGATATCGAACGGAATGCGCTGCTATTCGCCACGCCGAAGGTGCCCTACCACTGGGTGCCGCAGGACCCCGCGCAAGCAGGGCACTTCTGCATCTTCACGGAGGCCTTTCTGCTGCCGGCCAAGAGCGGGGTCGTGCTTGATGAGCTGCCCATTTTCAAAGCTGGCGGCCACCCCGTGTTTCAGGTGAGCGACGAGGAAAGCGCGGAAATCGACGCCCTTTTTCGGAAGATGCACCGGGAAATCGGCTCCAACTACGCCTACAAATACGATCTGCTGCGCACGTACCTGCTCGAACTCATTCACATCGGGCAGAAGTTGCAGCCCGTCACGGCACTCTACCCTGCCCACAACGCGACGACCCGGGTGTCTTCGTTGTTTATTGAGCTGCTGGAGCGGCAATTTCCTATCGAAACGCCCCAGCAGAAGCTGCAACTGCGTACGGCGAAAGACTACGCGGACCGGCTGGCTGTGCACGTCAACCACCTCAATAAGGTGCTAAAAGAGCACACCGGCCGCACGACTACCGAGCTGATTGGCAGTCGCGTAATCCAGGAAGCCAAGCTGCTGCTCAAGCAAACCAACTGGAACATCTCGGAAATTTCCGACAGCCTCGGCTTTGCGGAAGTGGCTCATTTTTCCAACTTCTTCAAACGGCAAACCTCCTTTTCGCCCGGCGCCTTTCGGCTGTAAGCCTAGGTGTGAATTTTGCAAAAGATGGATTGCTGAACGCAAACACCTCGTGGTTCACTAGGCAGACCTTTGCTAGGTCATTATTTCCTAGAAACCCATGGACTTACGCCATAATACGATCCTCATCACCGGCGGTACTAGCGGCTTGGGCTACGAGTTTGCGGCCCGCTTGCTGGAGCTAGGCAACACCGTACTCATCACGGGCCGCAACCAGGCCAAGCTCGACGATACCAAGCGCCGCTTGCCCGGCGTGCATACCTTCCAAAGTGACGTGAGCGACCTTACAGCCATCCGGCAGCTCTACCAGCAGGTAGTGGCTCAATTTCCGGCGCTCAACATCGTAATTAACAATGCCGGGGAGATGCGCAAGCTCGACCTGCAAGACCCGACCCTAGACTTGCTCGACCTCACCCGGGAAGTAGAAATCAATCTATCGGGCCCTATTCGGATGGTGCAGCAATTCCTGCCCCACCTCAAAACCCAACCGACGGCCGCCATCCTGAACGTCACGTCGGGCCTCGCCCTAACCCCGTTTCCGCTGGCGCCGATTTACGGGGGCACCAAGGCCGGGCTGCGCGCCTACACCAAAGCCCTGCGGGTGCAGTTGCAGCACACCCCGGTCAAGGTATTTGAACTAGTAGCGCCTGCCGCCAAAACATCCTTGGCGGATCCGTTTACCAACGTGCTGGAGGAGAGTATGTTGATGGACCCAAGTAAGCTCATCGCGCAAGCCATCAACGGACTCCAGCACGATCGGTTGGAAATTTACCCCGGCCTGTCGAAGATCCTACACTATATGAGTCGCCTGGCCCCGGGCGTGTTACTCAAGCAAATGAGCAAGGGCGTCACCGAGGCATTTGGCCAACCCCAGGGGAAGGCCTCGGCGCGGTAAGCTGAGTAGTTGCGGCCGCTCTAAAGAAGCCGTGGAGGCCTCAGTGCGGCGGCGCTGGTATTGTAAGAACGAGAAGAGCCATTGCACACGTACAGAAGCGTGCTTCGCTGCCCTGTGGGTACTTACGAGCAGTTCCAGTGGTGAGCGGGAAATCCTTTTAGCCTGTGGCTGACACCACCGAGCAGGCGTATGTTCAACTGGATGAACGCAATAGCTCTACCCTTAATGAAACGCTGCCGTATCCACCGCGTGGTAGACGAACGCCGCGACGAGCAGGCGAACGGGTCGGCAGGCTAGGTAGTGGGATCATGGCAAGTGAATAAGCCACTGTGTTCTTTCGGAGATAAAGACACCATGATCCATTTTTTGAAAGTAGCTGCCAGTTGTAACGTAGTACCGATCAGCTTATCGTGATGTGGTCCGACGCTACGTTGACCGTGTGGCTACCAAGAACGGTGGATTTTGTGAAGCATTCCGCTGAAAAGCAGCTCTCATCTCACTAGCACGCAGAATGGTACTATTCGTAACGGGAGCTCCATTGTACAGCGAGACAAGCGGGGGCGATACACCAAGCTGAAATTTACGCAGAGGCCCGCGACACCGTCTCGCAGCTACACGATACCCCTGTAGCAGTTGCTCTACACCCGCTGCCGCAGGTTTGAAGGCCCGAAGGATACAACGCTTTCTTGGCTGGCGCCGCAGGGATGCGGCCATCAGAGGGGGCACCTATTTCTCTGCTGGGGCATTCGTGCGTACCTTGGACGGATACCTGCCGCCGATCTACGTTGACTGATCCTTTCCCTTCCCTTCCGCCTCTGCCCACGGCTTTCCCAGAGCCCGCTTTGTATCAGGTATTTGAACAGAGTCCGGCCGCCATGTGCTTGCTGCGTGGTCCGGAACATTCCTTGGCCTACTACAACCCGGCCTATCAAGCCCTGTTTCCGGGTCGCGACATGCGCGGCCAGATGCTGGCCCAAGTGCAGCCCGAGGCCGTTGCTAGCGGCTTTGTGGCCTTACTAGACCAGGTGTACCAGAGCGGAGAGCCGTACGTGGGGGTGGAAATGCCGTTGGCCATTGACCCACGCGACGGCCGCCCGGCCCAGCTACAGTACTTCAACTTCACCTACAACGCCTTTCGCGAGGAAGGGCGCATTACGGGCGTGACCGTATTTGCCTATGTGGTCACTGAGCAGGTGCTCAGTCGGCGTGCGGCCGAGCAGCAACGCCAGTTGCTGTACCAGCTCTACCAGGAAGCCCCCGTACCCATTGCCGTGCTCGACGGCCCCGCGTGGGTGTACCAGCTAGTCAATCCGGCCTACCAACGCGTGTTTCCCGGCCGGGACCTATTGGGCAGACCCCTACTCGAGGCCTTGCCCGAGGTGGCCGACTCGCCTATGCCCTCTATTCTGGCCGAAGTGTACCGCACCGGGCGCGCCTATTCAAGTCAGGATATGCCCCTGAACCTAGCCCGCCATGCAGGCGCGGTGCCGGAAATCATCTACGGAACCTTCACCTGTCAGGCCCGCCGCAACGCCCAGGGCGAAGTGGACGGGCTCGTATTCTTCGCCACCGACGTGACCGAACAGGTGCGCATGCGCCAGCAGGTTCAGCAAAGCGAAACCCGCTTCCGCCGCTTAGCCGAGACCAGCCCCTTAGTGGTATGGGAAGCCGATGCGGCGGGCAATACCACCTACCTAAGCCCAAACTGGGCCCAGTTTAGCTACACGGGTACCGACCTCGGTACCGGCTGGCTGCAAGCCGTGCACCCCGACGACCAGTCGCCGATGCTACAGACCTGGCACGCGGCCGTGCGCAGCGGCCAGCCGTTTCAGGCCGAGCTGCGCCTGCGCGTGGCCGCGACCGGCGCGTACCGCTGGCATCTGGACCGGGCGGTGCCCGTACGAGACGAGGCCGGGCAAGTGGTACAATGGGTGGGCGCGGCCATCGATATTCACGAGCTCAAGCATCTGCAGCACACCTTGCTCGAGAGTGAGCAGTACTTCCGTAGCATGGCCGACCATGTGCCGGCCATTCTGTGGGTAACCGACCCCGCGGGCGCGTGTACCTACCTCAACCGACCATGGTATGAGCTCACCGGGCAAACCGAAGCCGAAGCCTTGGGGTATGGCTGGCTGGACGCGGTGCACCCAGAGGATGCATCCGCTACGGCGGCGGCCTTCCGCGCCGCCAACGACCGACAGGAGCCGTTCCGGGTAGTCTACCGGCTGCGAAACACCGCCGGGCATTACCGCTGGGCTATTGACGCGGCTACCCCACGCTTTGACGCGGCGGGCACTTATGCCGGCTTGGTGGGCGTGGTACTGGACGTGCACGAGCAGCAAGTGGCCGAGCAAGCCTTGCAGCAACTCACCGCGCAGCTGCAGGCCACCAACCAGCAGCTGGTGCGCAGCAACGTGGACCTCGACAACTTCGTGTATGCCGCTTCCCACGACCTGAAACAACCCGTGCATAACCTGGCCGGACTGCTCGATGAGCTGCTGCGTAGTGTGCAGGGGATAAATCCCACGGAGGAGCAACTCCTACTGCCCCTAATTCGGCAGGCCTTGCAGCAGCTCAATGGCACCATCGACGAACTGGCCGCGCTCGGGCACGCCCAGCAGGCCAGTACTGGGCCGGTTGAAACCGTGGCGCTGGCGGAGATAACGGCGGAAGTGCTACGCACCTTGGCGCCTCAGGTGCAGGCTGCCCGCGCCCACATCACCACCGATTTCGCGGTCTGTCCCGCCGTGTCCTTCCCCCGCGCTAACCTGCGGACGGTGCTGTTCAACCTGCTCAGTAACGCCCTAAAATTCGCTGACCCAGACCGCCCGGCGCGTATTTACCTCGCCGTGCAAGTGGCGGACGAGCAGCCGGTGTTGGTGGTGCAAGACAATGGCTTAGGCTTCGATGCCCAGAAGTACGGTCACGAATTGTTTCACCTGTTTCGTCGCTTGCACGGGCACACGCCTGGGTCAGGGGTGGGCTTGTACTTAGTCAACCGCATCGTGCAAGCCAATGGCGGACGGATCGAGGTAGAGAGCCAGGAAGGCCAGGGAGCGACCTTCCGCGTCTGGTTGGGACGGGTCTAGCCTAACACTACGCTCGTAGGAGTGAACCAAGAGCCTAGCTTCAAGATTATCCCCAATCGGTGTTCGCACATGCACAGAGCAGTTTCTGCCCGTATCATTTAAGTAAACGGGCTTTTTACAACGCCTTACTCCCAACAATCTCTAACTTATCGAGCGTAAGCAAGAACAGCTTATAATGTTCTAGGAGAGAGTGTTTGCAGTACGTTATCGGCAAATTATTACCCAGGATCCAGAAAGAACAACCCATCAGCGGGGCTTGTCCGAGTGACGTCGCTTCTTCAGTAGGTCGTAGATGCCTTTGCTTTGTTGCGTTCGAAACTATTGCAGCAACTTCGGCAATTGCAGCAGCACAGCATCCGCGTGCTTCGCTATTTGCTGAGGCGTCGGCACAACTTCTTGGTCGGGACGAACCCCTCGCCCGAGCTGCGGGTGAGCACAGGCCGTCAATAGCCGAAAATGAGGCAGTTGCAGCACTAAGTGCGTCTGGGGTAATTCCAGGCGCGAGAGATGCCCCCCGCTGGTGCCCGCTTCGCCTCCTCCCGTCTCCTGACCCAGCAGCAGAACGGACCGTTGGGCCCGCAGACTAGCCGCAAAGTTTGATGCGGCGGAGAAGGTGCCCCCATCAACCAGCAACACGAGTTGCCCCTGAAAGTAACGTCCTGGGTAAGGGTGCTGTACGCCGACACTAGGACTGGCAAAGCCCCATACCCCCTCGGGCAGGCGCCTGACCTGGGTCGTATCGAAGTAAGCAGCTTTCGTAGAATCAGGCTGCAGAAACGAAGGGATAAATACGGGTGCTAACGCGCTTTTTGTCAGCACAAAATCGGCTTGTAGCAAGTACTTAAGCAAGTCACTGGCCAGCTGCATGTTGCCGCCGAGATTGCCGCGTAAGTCGATCACCAACCGCTTGGTATGGCGCTGCGCCAGGTCCGTAAAGAAGCGGGTGTGGAGCTGTTGGTAATCCGTGAATTGATCGTAGCTAAACTCCCGGATACGCAGGATCGCCGTCGCGGGTAGTTCGGCGGGGTAGCGCACGGACCACTGCCGGGCCAGTTGCTGCGCGCGCTCCTGCTCCGCGCTCACGGGAGAGGGGACTTTCGCGGCGCCGGCGCGGGGCAGGCGGGGCTGGGGCGTCAGCAAGTGCTGGCAGCCCGTGCTGTCCCTTACCAGCAGCGGGTATACGGGTTTGGCTTCGTAGAAGTCCCAGTAGTAGGTGTCAAAAAAGCCGGCTTCCAGTTCATGGTCTTGAAAGCCCGTGCCGTAACCATCAGCAGCAATCAGGGAGCGTAAGCGCGCCAGCACCTCGGAGGTGGGATGCCCGTCGAGAGCTAAGATCTCGGTACCAGGCCATAATTCAGGGGTGCTGCTCTGGTTTTCAGCCACAAACAGGCGGTTCTGGCGGATGGCCACGGTAAAAGGTAGATACGCGTGTGGCTGCCGTCGAAACCAGGCGCGGTAGGTGGGAGAATGCTGCACGCGGGTATGTCCGCAGTGCAGCTGCACTACCACCAATTGCAGCAGGCGCCAGAATTCGGGCTCGTCCATGGGATGCGTGAGAGCGGCGGCGGCGCGGTTAAAGGCGCGGTCGAGGGAATCCTTCGGCGTGTACCAGTACAGGGCCGGGTGTGCCTCCTCTAGCGCATGGCGTACGTAGGCTAGGTCTGCCTGCAACTGCGGTATAGTGTAGCGGGTAGTCGGATCGTAGAGCGGAGCGGTTTGGGCAAGTGCACGCGCTACAAGTGCGCAGAGGCTGAGCAGCAGAAACCAGTTTCGCATAAAGCTAAAAGCAGGCTAGGTCCGAGAGAAAGTTGTTCGGCACAAGGTACACGAAATGTTTCGTACTTGCTATAACGGTTCCTTGCCCGCTCGCAATACGCGCAGTGCTGAACTTGTAGAAAAGGAGACTCGACTGTTGAAAAAGGACACAGAGTCAAGCAACAAGCTCCTCACATGCAGGGCTTGCTGCTTTCATGTCGTTCTAAGAGTCTAGGCAGCTTCAAAGGCCAAGTGATTCTTGATTGCTGTAACGGTGCAGGATAGCTGTTTCAGGCCGTCAGCTGATACAGTGCGAATGATCCGATCGTTGTAGGTGTTCCTCCTTTTGCAGCAGGATTATATTATTAGGTCGCTATTCCACTGGCACATCCATGGCCACATCCTACGCTCCCCAACCTCTCAATCCACGCGGGCAAAGCGTCGCGCTCAGCAACCTGGAACTGTACTACGAGGAGTACGGTGCCGGCAAGCCCCTGCTGCTCTTGCATGGCTTCGGCGGGTGTACCCAGAACTGGCTGCCCTTCACTGCTGCACTCGCCAAGCACCATCGCCTGCTGCTGGTGGACTTGCGCGGCCATGGCTACTCCACCAATCCGGGAAACCGGTTCACGCACCGGGAAGCGGCCCAGGACGTGCTGCTGTTGCTGGACATGCTGGGTGTAGAGCACTGCTCCGCCATGGGGATGAGTTCCGGGGCCATGACGCTGCTGCACTTGGCCACGAGCCAACCGAAACGCCTCAACGCGATGGTGGTAATCAGTGCCACCACTTATTTCCCAGAGCAGGCCCGGGCCATCATGCGGGCCGCTTCGGTACGCACCTTGCCTCCGCCCGTACACGCCATGTACCAGGAATGCGCCAAACGCGGGGAAACACAACTGCAGGGGCTCCTGTTGCAATTCAACGCATTGGCTGACCACTACGATAACATGGATTTTACGCCGCAGCGTCTAGCCACCATTACCGCCCGCACGCTGGTGGTGCACGGGGATTGTGACCGTTTTTCCCCGTAGACATTGCCGTAACACTCGCCCGTTCGGTCCCCGATGCCCAATTATGGCTTATTCCTGGTGGTGAGCACGTGCCCATTTAGGAGCCCTCAGTTTCCTTCACTGCCACCGCCTTACGCTTTTTAGCGGGATCAGACCGCCACAGTAGTCGTCTGTTCATCAGCGATCTAGCCGTGAGCCTCTAAAGCGCGCAACTAAGCCCGTTGCTTTGTGCTGAAAAATGCCACTGATCACCGAGGTACATTTAAGCGTTTTTCAATGCGAGTACGGGCAGCCGTTACCGACTCCCACCAAGGAAATGTCACCTGCGTTTACTACATTTGGTAGTCGCAACTACTAAATGCTTTCTTTATGACCAGTCCCACACAACTCGGCTTTGTTTCGCTCCAAGTGAGCGACCTAGCGGCCTCGCGCCAGTTCTACACCGAGGTCCTTGGCTTCCAGCCGACGCCCTCCTCTCCTCCCGACGCCTGTTTGTTCGTTACCCAGAGTGGCGCCCTATTCGCCTTGCGCACTCCCCTAGTAGATCTACAAGCTACCAGCCAGCTCGGGTGGGGCGTGAGTCTCTGGTTTGGCGTGCCTGAGCTGGCATCCTTTCTAGAGCGTCTAGAGGACAAGGCTCGTCTGATCCGCGGCGTGCAGGCTACGCCCTTTGGCAACACGGCTATCATTGCCGACCCGGATGGCTATTGGCTAACCTTGCAAGAAGTGCCCACCACGTGAGCAAGTCCTGGTACTGGGGCGAAGTCGCCCGCTGCTGCTTGGCTCTTCCCGCTGTAGACTTGGCATTAACTCATATGACCCTGACTGCCGACTGCCATGAAGGATAAGCCGATCTTCTCCTATACGCAGCCCGAGGAAAACACGGGCTACCTGCTCTGGCAGGTCACCATGGGCTGGCACTTGCGCATGAACCAGCACCTGCGTCCGCTTGGCCTCACACTGACGCAGTTCTCCTTGCTAGCTGGTTTGTACTGGCTGAGCCGGCAGGGGGAAGTGGTAACCCAACAACGGCTGGCCGATTACGCCACGACCGACAAGATGATGACCTCCAAAGTCCTGCAGACACTAGAGCGCAAAGGCTTAGTTGAGCGTCACAGCCACCAGCAGGACGGCCGGGCCAAGACGCTGCAGCTGACTGCTGCCGGCGAAAGCCTGCTGCGGCAAGCCCAGGCGGTGATGGAGCCGGCCGACGCCCAGTTTTTTGGTGCCCTGCAAGCAGAAGCGGGGCTGTTCAACCAGTTGCTGGCTCGCTTAATGAGCTAGCTATTGGGATCACACGCTGTAAAACCAGAAAGCTCCTCTTATCATGAGGGGCTTTCTACTTAAAAGCAGTGGCGTTTAGTCAAACGCGTTGGCGGTAGTTTCTACGTTTCCTGGCGGAACGCAATCACTTTACCGAATCGGGTTTCCAATCCTTATAGATAAATCGCAAGGCATCGTAATACGCTGGAATGGGTTCGCTCATGTGGGATTCAGCGGGATACTCCTTGTAGCGGTGCTCAAGGTTTTTCAACCTCCCTTTTTTGATTAAGCGATCAAACCTTACTACGTCCTGTCGGAAAGAACCGTCCTCGTTTCCTACACTATAGAACAGCTTTTGATTAGCCAACGCTAGCTGTGGGAGGCGTTTCTCTGTCAAGTGTAAAACGAATTTATTGGCAAACCACAGGGAAGGGCTGATGGCAATGTAAGCATCAAACAGGGAAGGGCGGGTAAGTAGGCAGTTGAGCGTGGTAATGCCACCGAACGAATGGCCAGCCAGTATTTTGACAGCACTAGTCTTATACTTCGCCTCCACGTAGGGCATCAATTCTTGCTGCACGAAGGTCAGAAACGGCTCATTCCCACCCGATGTTTTGTAGCTGGAATCCACCTTGCCGGAAAAGTTGAGGACGCTGTTGGTCGGCGTCAGGTCTTTTACCCGGTCGACACTGATAATGCCTACGACAATCATCGGGGGGATAACCTGCCAATGGCTCAGGTATTCTATATAGGCTGCCAGCAGGTGAAAATGATTTTCCCCGTCTAACAGATACAGCACGGGCAAGGCCGTGTTGGCCGCTGCCGAATCGAGGTGTGGGACCTGAATGTAGAGTTGGCGGTCTTGCTGGAGCACCTTAGAATGAAGTAGATGCACCTCATTAGACACGTGATTATATAACGCGGGTACTTGGGCGGTTACCTGCGAAGAGATAAATAACAAGAAGACGATAAGATACCTCATATGCTTGCGGATACCATTGAACTTCTTAATTGTAAGGTCTCTAAAAACGGGATTCCTGCCTAATATCTCTGCAGCTTCAGCGGTTTACTTTACCATAGGAAACGGCTGCTTGCTCTAGCTTCAGTTTCTGGCTCAGGTAGCTGCGAAGCGGGGTATCCACGAAGCGCATGATGCCATAGGCTAAGAGCACTAAGAAGAGCACTCCAAGCGGAATCAACACAGCTAGGGTGCTCAGCGGTGGTTTTTGCTTTTCGATATAGCTCAAAAAGATCCACAAGAAAGGGTAATGGATCATGTAGAGCGGATAAGAAATTGCGCCCAAGAAGGTGCAGAGCTTGGCGGAGCGTAGCGTCATGCGTGCCCCGGCGCCTAGGGCTACTAGAAAAGGAAAGTAGAAGAGCACGACCACCGAGTCGGTGAGCCAATTCACTTGCTTGGCGAACGGCAGCAGAAAGGCCGCCAGCAGCAACAGTGCCAGGGAGAGAAAGCCTAGGCGGGTGGGCAGAATCCACTGCGCCCGATACACGACGAGGCCCATCAGAAAGGAATAGCTGACCCGCACGGCGCCGCCCCCCACGTTTTCCCCACCCCAGCCTACGGCTAGGTTCGTGGCCGCGTGCGCCTCGTAGATAAGGGCCACGGCTGCCAGCCCAGTGAGAATATGCAACACGCCTGGGCGCACGCGGACCAGCACGAAGGCATACACGACAGTGGCAACATACTCCCAGAACAGGGACCACGTGGGCGGGTTGAGGTGGAACAGGTTGAAGTACCGTTCCGGCACCAGCGGATAAGGAATCAGCAGGCACGAGGTGACCAAGAGCGGCAGAACCTTGGGCGCATACGCCGTATACAAGTCACTGAACGGGTCCAGGCGAAAGGTCAACAGCCCCAGAAACGACCCAATGACCACCAAGGGATGCAACCGGATTAGGCGGCGCAGCAGGAAGGACGCGGCTCCTATTTTCTCCAGGTGCGTGTCATAGGCGCAGGCAATGACAAAGCCCGAGAGGCAGAAGAAGAAATCTACGGCGAAGTAGGCATGGGCAATGAAGTTGTCGGCATAGTCCGGCACGGCGAATTCCATGAAGTGAAAGACCACGACAGCCACCGCGGCGATGCCCCGTAGGCCATCGAGGAGGCCAAAGTAGGGAGTCGTTTCCCGCCCAGCAGTGGCGGGGGATGCTACAATCATGGTGTGGTTAGGGAGGTGGGTGACGGCGGCGAACCACCAAGCATGCAACATAGCGTTTAAAAACGAGTGCGTGTACTGCTGCTGGTGTAAAAGTAGCAAGCCCCTTTTAAGAGGGGCTTGCTAGGGTAGTCAATCTAGAGAAGGTAGCTTCAGCTGCTCTTTCAGGTTGCTCCCCAAGATTTGCTGCCACCCATTTTCAAATCGCCGCCGGGCGAAGTGTGGGTCATTCGGGAAGCTGGCTAAGCCCGTATGCGTCAAGACCAGCCGGGTTTTATTCCCTTCAGCCACTAGCTCAAAGGTTACTTCCGAACTACCGGGATAGCCTTTGTACATCCAACTGTGAGCAAGCTTCCTTCCCGCAACGAGCTGCGTTACCCGCCATTCTTTCTGGTAGGGAGACCCCTCATCCGTAAATTTGAATTCGAAACCCACCACGGGCTTGAATTCCTGCAATTGCGGGAAATACCAGGCGCGCAGCTGGTCTTGTTCCGTTAAGGCATGCCAGACTTGAGCAAGTGGAGCCTCATACAATTGCTCCAACACAAAGGGCGTGTCCATATAGGTCTTCGTTAAGATGCTTAAAAAGAACCGTCTTAAGAGCGTTCTGTTGGGGGCAAGTAGAAACTGACGAGCGCCTACTTCATCTAATGGAATCCGCAGTACAAAAAACGGCCCTCGTGCGCTAATCGAATGAGAAACAAGGTGGGTGTCAGGGAACAAACAGAGGAGAAATCTCTGACTCCGGCGCGTAGCTGCCTACTTTTGACCTTGGGTAAAAGGGTGAGCCAAAAAGCACGTCCTTCATCCGTTTTCACTCTACACGTCTTCGGCACATGAACGTATCCCAACCCCCTCTTGAAAGTGGCGCTCCTGGTCGGGGTAGCCTTGATCGTGGGCAGCTGGAATTCTAAACCAGCGGCTCCCACGCCGCAGAAAGTCCGGCTCGCTCGCCTCGTAATTGATCCCGCGCAACTCGCCCGTTACAAAGTGCTGCTAAAAGAAGGAGTCGAGGCGGCCATGCAGAAGGAGCCGGGGGTGCTCACGTTGTACGCCGTATTTGAAAAAAAGCGGCCGAATCACCTCACCATTCTCGAAATGTACGCCGACGAAGCCGCGTATCAGGCTCATATCAAAACGCCACATTTTTTGAAGTACAAGCAGGGCACGTTGGCCATGGTGCAGGAGTTAGAACTGGTGGAAACGGACCCGCTGATTCCGGAATTGAAAATCAAATAAGCGGTTGCCTAGTCAAAGACGACTCGCACGAAGGGATTCTCGGCTGCTATAGCGATGCAAGGCTAGCTGCTTGACGCTGTTATGATTTATTATAATCATTGCTCCGTATAGGGCTGTAACCAACGGATGCATTCAGGCGCATCGACAATCGACCAAGAATGCGGAAAAGGTCGCTTGCCAACTCGTCCCTTTCCTCTCGTTTCAAGATACTCGGCCTGCCTGTTGCCCTGCCGCTGCAAACAGTGTATCAGTTGTTGAAGCATAGGTGTATTTAAGTCTTCTAGTTGCATCGTGGGGCAATAGTGTTCGCGCCAGAAAGACAAATCCGGCTCGCAGTACACGCGCACCGGAATGGTTCGGAGCAGAGCTAGGTTGCCACCGGTAGAATCGCTGCTAGAAAAAGCTGAGTACTGGCGGTAGGCGCCGGGCACCTGCTCTGGAGAACCGCCGAATGCCTGGGTGAGTGTTGCGGCCATCGATCGGCCCTCTCGCACCAGCAACGGACTGCACGCTTGCGCAATACGTCGTTGTCCCGTTTGCCAGAAGTTGGCCAGATCCACGGGCGGGTCCACGCCAAATACGGCCTTGACGCGTAACGGAAGGCGCGTGGTATCGCCAACGAGGGTTTCGGCATAGGTTAAGGCCAAGTGCCCGCCCGCCGAGAAGCCGCCAATAACCAAGTTTGGGCCGACGCTTGGATACTGCCGAAGCAGGTGTCGCAGCACGTCATCAAGGAAATACATACTGGACGAATCCAGATATAGCCGGTTATTCAGGGTCGGCACTACCGTTACGAAGCCAGCCTGAGAGGCTTCTTGCCCGAGGGCAGTTTCCTGAAAGACGCTTTCAGCCGGGCCACCAAAGCCGGGCAATAAAAGCAGTACGCCTCGCGGAGTAGGTGACTGGGCAGGAAGCAGGTAGAGCGCGAGTTCGTGGCTTACCTTCCTCGTCCGGTATAAGTGAGTCGGGTCACTGGAAAGCAGGTGCTGTTTCTGCACCGATTGAGCCGTCAGCGGATGAACTCCGAGTAGCAAGAGACAGATTCCACTGCCAAGCAGCAGGCACAGGCGTTGAGCAAATGACATACAGCAGTAATAAGCAGGATATGACCCAGATACGGCAATGAGTGCAACCGTTGCCTCTGGATAACGATCCTGTCTAATACTGCTTATCGCTGAATCAATTTTCGGCTGAGTAATGTACTCTTTCTACTACTTCCCGTAGGGGCATTGGCCGCGATTAAATGGAGTGGACAGTAACCCGGCTTACTGGGTAAGTGATAGCCTCAACGTATTCTAGCAGGTTCTCGGCTGCTCTCATTTGCCGCCAGTTGCTGGCGCATGTTGCCTAGTTTGCAGGCTTGTGGTAAAGGTGGGAATGGCTGTTTCCATATGACGATAGCTAGGATAGATGGTATGCTCCACGGTAAGCGGGGCTAGCTTACGAGCTGATAACAAGGCTAATGCTTTTTGAAAAGCGGCTTGGTTGGCGCGTCCTTCTGTCGTCGGCGTCATTTCTTGGGTCCCAATGGTAAGGCGGACCCGCAATGGATCAGGTGGAATCGTTGGCGTGAGCGTCGTCAATTCCTGTAGCAAGTACTGATTGGCATAATAAAGCGAAGGACTCGCTGCCACATACTGGCTGAAGCCTGCCCGCTTTGCTTTGAGCCCTTCGACGAGCGCAAATAAGGTAAAGTACCCGCCCAATGAATGACCCATGAGCGTACGGCGCGTAGAATCGATCCGGTAGGTGTGGTCCAGATACGGAAGCAGTTCCTGTTCCAAGAAGGACAAGAACTGCCGCCCGCCACCCGATAAAGGAATACTGTCGGCGGGCAGTGCCGCGGGGTACGTGTAATCCCGCTGGCGCAAGGAGTCTTGCTGCAGCACCGTGGGCCGCCCCACACCCACCAGGATGCTGGCCTCGCGCTGAGGGAGTTGACGCGCCGCTTCGCTGACTTGATCGAAGTAGACATTGCCGTCCAAGAGCACCACCAGCGGGTAGTGGCGGCGCAGGGAGTGCGCGTAGCCTTTGGGAAGTTGCACAAACAGCGAGAAGGAGTCTTGTACCACTTCGGAATACAGACGCGCGGCAGCGGACGTCTCCCGGTTCTCGGCCTCGTTCACGCCGGCAGGTACGGCGTGGTCTGGCATCTGCGCCGTGATATATAGGCGGTAATGATGGGGTGGTACGCGCCACTCGACAGCGCCAGCGGGCCGCGCAAAACTTTTGGCGCTACCACCTAGCTTAATGTCAACGGGCACGATACAAGCGTGATTGGCACCAGGCAAAAATGTGAGCCCCACGACAAAGTCCTGGGTTAGATACAGATGATGCCGCGCGAGGTCGAGCCGCAGCCAGCCCTGCCGCAGGGCCACACGGTAGGTAAGCGGCTGGTCCACCAGCACGGTAGTCGGTTGGTTTTCTTCGAGGCGGTAGAATCGCACGACGACGGTGCTACTGTCAGCACAATCAGCTGCCAGCAAGAGGTTGACGGAAGTCAGGGCCGCCCCGGCGGTACCCACTCGCATCAGTTGAGCAATTTCAACGGGCTTCCCTGGGGGTAAGGTGCCGTCGGTGAAGTGAACCAGCGCCCGCGCACTCGTGATGCCGATCTTGCGTCCTACCCAGCGGTGGGCAGTAATCGCCACGGGGCTTAGCAGCGCTTGTTGCCGGTGCAGGTAGAACGTGGGGAATGGTCCGGGCGGCACGGCTACGGTCAAGGGAGCATAGCCGAGGCGAGCGAGTCGTATGGTGTCGGGTCTGGTCGGCGCGGTGAGCGAAAAGGCACCATCTGTGCTCGAACTAGTTGCGAGGCCGGAGCCAAGGCGAATGGTGACCGCCGGCACGGGCTGCTTGGTCTCTGCGTCTAGGATGATACCCCTTACCCGTATTTGCGCCTGGCCCGGGAGGCTACGCCAGAGCAGCAGCAAGACCAAGCCCCAACTGAATAGTGACCAGGTGAGGTGGCTTCTGCCGCTAGGGCGCGCTCGCGTGCTGGGCGGATGGCAAGCGCGTATTGGCATAGACGCCTGCGGGGAGGTAGAGTAGCCAACCTTGAAAGAGAAACTATCCATAGCTACCCTCAAGAGCCGGCATCGTAGCGGCTAGGTTGCATCCCCATTGATAGCTGCTTAGTAAGAATTCATCTTATCAAATACTCTATGCCTTGGCAATTATATAACGTGACGTTATTCGCTCGTAGAGCCAGCCCGCGAATTTGCTCGTAGCACGAAAGGCTTTTACTTCTTTGGTGCTGCCTACCTGCACGATGGCTCTGGGAGCAAAAGAGAAACGGGCGTTGGGGTCTGTCGGGATGGTAAAATAGCGAACAAACTTCTTGAGACCGGTTGCAAACTCCGGTAAGGGAATCGAATAGGGTACGAATGGTTTGCCATACTGATAGGCATACGTCTCATTTTTCAACGTGACCTTGTTGTTGAGGATGGGTAGTTCCCCGCTGCTGCCATTGATCAATTCCAGCGCACCCTTGTGTTTCTGCAGAAACAACACCAGGCGTTGTCCTTTGGCTGCTTTGGCGTAGCGTACATCACACGTCCACTCCTCAAATTGCTGAACCGTCACGGTTGAGCTGCCGCTGCCTTTGACATATTTGGCTACGTGAAACTGGTAGGTGCTAGCTTGAACAGAGACGATCTCCCCGACGACAATATACTCTGCTTGGGAAGCAATGATTTCAATGGGCAGTTCCAGCTTTTTGGCCGACGCAAGGGTAGCGACGGCTAGCAGTAGAGCGAGGAGGCTGGTCTTTAGCGTCATACTATTGGGCTAGGTAAGGCCATTTGTTGCTGGCTGATAAGATAGCAAAAAGCCCGGCCATATGGCTGGGCTTTTTCTTTATACTGAGCATTGTAATATTACTTCGTCGCACGGGGCGCTCGATTCTTCTTGGGAGCCTCCTCTACGTCTTTGCGGAGTTGAATGGCGCTCTGCGGACGGGCCATCAGCTGCTCCTACTCTTCCCAGCGTCCGTTTCGGTCGGAGCCTGATTAGGTAGCGCTTTGCGTACGACCTCCCGAATACCTTGCGTGGTGGTAGGATGGCCGCTGGTATTCCAGTTGCTCGGCATAGCAGCGGGCGCAGAAAGGATGTGCAGCTTTTCTATGACGTTAAGACGAGCGGTGAGACTAGGCAAGAAACAAGTATCGAATGTTGGTATTCTGGTACAACACAACGCCCAGTATGGGTTCGCGTGGCGCCTTCTGAATATATGTGGGGTTCGTACAACCTGCTACGCGCGAGCTCTAGGTAAGAAAGGTGTAACGGTCTTGACCACGAGGTTCGACCGCCAAGTAGTTCTCCAAGAGCCAGGGGTTTTGTTGCGGTGCATAGCAGCGGATGGCCCGCGGCGCAGGTACGGCTAAGTGAGGATGGAGTCTTCCTTCTATAAGGCAAACAGCAACAAAAAGCTGCCCTGGTGCGCTGATCGAACGAGAAGCTTGGCGGGGTAAAATAAAGGCAAGTCGGCTAGTTCTCATGAGCCCCTCCGGTAGGAGGCAACTACCAGACGGCATACAGGTTCCAGGCAATGTGCATAAGGATGGGCACAAGCAACGACCCTGTGTACTGGCGGGCCGCCCCGAGCAGTACTCCTTCGATAAAAATGACAAAGATGACCGCTGGCGAATAGTCTAGGTGCAGCAGTGACCAGCCTGCCGCCGTTAATAAAATTACGACGATGGCGGCGAAACCGGCTTGGCGTAGCCGCGAGAACACCAAGCCACGGACGACGAGTTCTTCGGCAACAGGTCCTACAAGGCCCACGCCGAGTACACGCGCTAGGGATACCCACAGTGGCTGGGCCTGCCACGGGCTGAAGTCAAACGCTCCACGCCAGTGCAGCACGTAATCAGTCGCTAGCATCCAGCCTAGGGCTAACAGCACCCACCCCACTAGCGGCTTGGTAGGTGGACGCACGAGCCCAAGATCCGTGGCAAATGACAAGTGCCGTGCGCGGCTGATAAGCAGCGTAGCAGTAATCACGACGGCTGGCAAGAGCACTTTCAGCGCGGGATTCAAGCCGTGGAACAAATCGAGGGCAGCAGGTAGCATAGGGGTGTGAGATCAAAAGAGACGAGCACGCAGAGTCCGCAACTGTACCAAGCCAAGTAACAGTAAATATTTAGTAGTAGCAAAA
>NZ_MTSE01000021.1 GCF_002154225.1 Hymenobacter crusticola | reverse complement strand
CGGTGGGCGGGATCTGCAAGGGGTTGTTCATAGAATATGGTAAATGAGAAAGGTGAAAAATGAAATACTGCCGCCCAGCTAGCGTACCCTAAAGCAACGTGCATTGCCGTGTGCCGCCGACTGTAAGCTGGCTTATTGGTAAGGCAAAGGTCTCAGCTACCAGCGGCAGAAATTGCCTTAGATCAAACCAAAACATATACAATTCGAACCTGCGCCAGCCTTTTCGCCGGCCGTTCGCTCACTGATTTTTTAGACCCCAGCCTGCTGGTATGAGCATACCTGACCTAACTGAAACGCTACAAGGTTTTCACCACCATATTCTGACAACCCGTCCCCGTTCGACCGCCGCTACGGTGGCCGCTCCAGGTACGGGGCAGTGTTTTGTGTACAGCAGTGCCGAGCCGGTGCCGCCGCTGCGCCCGCACCAGCGGCGCGACTTCTACAAGATCTACTTACTTAAGGCTGGAACGGGACGGTTGCACTACGCCAGCCGCAGCCTGGAAGTCGCGCAGCCCGCCCTGATCTTCTCTAACCCCTTGGTGCCCTACTCCTGCGAGCGTGATGCGGGGCCGCATGAGGCCATCTACTGTTCCTTTAATGCCGAGTTTTGGCAGGGCAACGGGCGGCCCGGCCTGCCCTCGTTGGCGGAGTCACCGCTGTTTCGGCCCGGGGGCAGCCCGGCCCTGCTGCTCAATGAACAACAGCTGGCTGTTTTGGAGCCGCTATTTCGGCAGTTGCTGGCCCAGGCCACGACCGATTATGCGCATCGCCACGAAGTGATTCACAACTATGTAGAGCTGATCTTACACGAAGCCTTAAAAATAGACCCGCCCACGGCCCACTTTAGCAGCCACAACGCGGCTGGGCGCGTGGCCTCCCTGTTTCTGGAGCTTTTGACGCGGCAATTTCCCCTGCTGACGCCCGCACACCAACTCCGCCTGCGCACGCCCCAAGACTATGCCGCCGCGCTAGCGATTCACGTCAACTACCTCAATCGGGCTGTGCAAGCAGCCACGGGCAAAACCACCACTACCCACTTAGTCGAACGCCTCGTGCAGGAAGCTACCGTGCTACTCCAAACGAGCTATTGGTCCGTTGCCGAAATAGCAGACAGCTTAGGCTTCGCCTACCCCACCTATTTCAACCGATTTTTCAAGAAACATACCGGCCTGACGCCTATGCAGATGCGGCAAGCCGAGCTACTACCAGCATGAGGCGCAGCCCATTTTTAGTTGTGCCGCAGCCCTAGCAGCATTTCTAAAAAGTTGGTGGCGCCTCTGCCTAGTTCTACCTAGCTAGGGGCCCATGCGTTAGGAATCAGGACAGAAAAGGTTAGCTGCCCGCTTTGCAGGATGCACACGCGGAGGTACCGGCTGAAACGGAGGCAGGCTTCTACAGCGGCACGGCCGAAGAAGTGCCGCACGCCAAGAGCTTGTTGCAGCACCGCCACTGCCGGTGGGCCTGGCTGGCACAGTGTCTCAAGGTGGCCGCGCAGGGCGGCACCTAGGCTTACTTTATCAACTACGGGGTTGAGAAAATGCACTTCTCCGATCAGACGGCGGCGAGTTATTTCTCCTTATTCATGCTGCTCATGATGGGTGGCCGTTTCGTGGGCACCTTCCTGATGCGCTACATCGCGCCTAATAAGCTGCTGGCGGCCTTTGCGCTGGCCAACGTGCTAATGTGCCTGATTGTGGCTCAAAGTTGGGGTTAGCCTTCCTGCATGGCCCTGCTGCTGATCAATTTCTTTTTCAGCATCATGTTCCCGACCATTTTCAGTCTAGGTATCAAGGACCTAGGTCCGCAAGCCCAGCAGGCCTCGTCTATCTTAGTCATGGCCGTGGCGGGTGGAGCCTTTTTTCCTACCTCATGGGCAAAATCGCCAACCACGACGTGGCCGCGGCTTACTACTTGCCTATCATCTGCTACTTTGTCATCTTTCTCTGTGGCGCCCGGCTCTACAAGGTGAAAGCCTAGTCGAAGCGCCCTTGCACTTCATCCCCTCACTCTGTTTATCCTCTACTATTCGTGTCACAACAACCAACTTTCGTCCGCCGCACCTTTCTCAAAAATGCTTCTGTGGGCACTCTGGCCGCCATCACGATGCCGTCCGCCTTGCTGGCCGCAGAAGCTAGCCCCAAAGCGCAGAAGATAAGCCTAGCCCCAAACGACGTCATTCTCTTCCAGGGCGACTCCATTACGGATGCTGGCCGCAAGAAAGATCCCAAAGATGCCAACGTTCCCAACTCGTCGGGGGCGCTAGGAAGCGGCTACGCTTACCTCGCTGCCGCCGAGCTCCTGCTGCGCCATGCCGACCAGAACTTGACGATCTACAACCGGGGCATCAGCGGCAATAAGGTGTACCAGCTGGCTGAGCGCTGGGACGCTGATTGCCTGGATTTGAAACCCACTGTGCTTAGCATTCTGATTGGGGTCAATGACTTTTGGCACACGCTGACGGGCAAATACCAAGGCACCGTGAAGACGTACACCGACGATTTTACGGCCCTGCTTAACCGCACTCGGCAGCGCTTGCCCGACGTGAAGCTTATCGTGGGGGAGCCGTTTGCCGTGCCGGGCGTGAAGGCCGTAGATGAGAAATGGTTTCCTGCCTTCAAGGACTACCAAGCCGCCGCTCGCAGCATCGCGGCGCAGTTCAACGCCACGCTGATTCCCTACCAGCGCATCTTCGACCAAGCCCAGAAACAGGCTCCCGGCTCTTACTGGACCGGCGATGGGGTGCATCCGAGCGTGGCCGGCAACCAGCTCATGGCGCAAGCCTGGCTCGAAACCATTAAAAGCTAGCTTCTCCACGCCGCCCCTTATGAAGATTTCGCCCTTGTGACGTGCCTGTTGCACCGCCATGGTATGTTTGCTTGCGTTGGTGGCCCGGGCTCAATCCGGCAATCTTGTAGTTCACCCGGTGCCCAACGGCGTGCTCTACAGCCAGCACAACGACGATTACACCGTGCGCGTGCGCCAAGTCGGCGGCGAATGACAAGACCTGTTTGAGTACAACGTGCAGGTAGACCTCGACAAGGTGCGCGATGCGTCCATGGTCACCTTCGACTTTCGGGGCGGTGGAGGTAGCCGTTCGCAAAACAATGGGGCGGTGCAGCAGGTGCGCATCCGGCCGCTGTCGTACACCATCAAACCTAGGGTGGCAGACAATACGGTGTACTGTACGCTGGATAAGCACCGCAAGCTGTCGGTGGAGTTCAACGGTGACAAGCTGCTAACCCTGCACGTGTTTGCTAACGCGTTGGAGACGGAAAAGCCGGACCCGAAGGACCCGCACGTCATGTACTTCGGGTCCGGCATCTATACCCCGCCCGATTTGCCCGGCAGCGTTATTCACGTGCCAAGCAACACCACCGTATACCTAGCTGGTGGGGCGGTGCTGCAGGCCAAGCTCGTGGTCGACCATGCCGAGAACGTGCGTATCATCGGGCGCGGCATCCTCGACCAGCCCGAGCGCGGTGTGGAAGTCACGTTCTCCCGCAACGTCACTATTTAGGGCATCATCGTCAAGAATCCGCAGCACTACACCGTGTACGGCGGCCAGTCGAACCACCTAACTATTCGCAATCTGAAGTCGTTCAGCGCTAAACCGTGGAGTGACGGCATCGACTTGATGAGCTGCTCGGATGTGCTGGTCGATGACGTATTCCTGCGCACTTCCGACGACTGCGTAGCGCTGTACGGCCACCGCTGGCAGTTTTACGGCAACGCTCGCAACGTCACGGTGCAGAACTCAACCCTATGGGCCGACGTGGCGCATCCGACAAACCTAGGTCTTCACGGCGACACCGACATTGCGGGCGACACCCTGGAGCACATCACCTTCCGCAACCTCGACATCCTGGAGCACGACGAAGACGGCCCGAACTACCAGGGCTGCCGAGCCATCAGCGGCGGCGACTTGAACCTGGTGCGCGATGTGCGCTACGAGGACATTCGCATGGAAGACTTCGAAGAAGATCAGCTGCTGAACCTGCGCGTGCTCAAACAAGACCACAAGCGCATTTCGAGGGGCTTCAGGGTCTGCTGATGTATAAGTTTGATGAAATCACCATTTTCGTTAGGCGAAAGGTCAATTCGTGCTCGGACATGACGATGAAGCAAAGCGTTGAATAAAGTTACAAGCCGGTAAAAGGGCAACGAGCTGGCCCAAAATCTTCTGATCTCTACATGGCTCCCGACTGATTCCCAACACGTAATACAAGCTGCATGGATGCGGTTACGAGCTTGGCCAATCGCTAACCTGAACTTGTGCAGCGGCACCCGGTTATGGCTTCCCAGTCGACTCTTTCCAAGCTAGGCTACTAGAACAGTCTGGCGACTCCTCTTACTCATTAGATAGGAACACCCATGAAATCTATCCTCGTACTCACGGCCGCGTTGGCTGCTTTGGCTATTCAAGCGCCGGCGCAAACTACCTCCCTCGCCGCTACCTCGCGCGTAGCCGCTGACCAGCTTGCTACTAGCAAAGGGCCGCTTACGATACAGCCCATCACGCACGGCAGCGTGGTATTTACCTGGAACGGGAAAACCATTTATGTAGACCCCTACGGCGGAGCCGCGGCCTACGCCGGGCTGGCCGCGCCCGACGTTGTCCTCATCACCGATATCCACGGCGACCACCTGGACCCCAAAACACTGGCTGGCCTTTCTGTGGGCAAAGCGCTGCTAGTGGTGCCAAAAGCAGTGGCCGAGCAACTGCCGGCCGAGTATAAAACGCGAGTACGTATCCTTGGTAACAGCCAGCGGCTCGACACATTGGGCCTAAGCGTGTCAGCCATTCCGATGTACAACTTGCCCGTAGCCGCCGACGCGCGACACCCCAAGGGCCGGGGGAACGGCTACGTGCTAAAGCTAGGCGGCAAAAACGTGTACCTGTCCGGCGACACCGAAGATATTGCCGAAATGCGCGCGCTGAAAAACATCGATGTGGCCTTTGTGTGCATGAACCTGCCCTACACCATGGACGTGCAGCAAGCCGCGCAGGGTGTGCTAGCCTTTAAGCCAGGCATCGTGTACCCCTATCATTACCGAGGCCAGAACGGTTTGAGCGACGTGGACGGCTTCAAAAAAGCGGTGAATGCGGCCAATAAGAACATTGACGTTCGGCTGCGCAACTGGTATCCCGCGGCCCAGTAAGTCTACGTTCTTACGTTCCTCATCCCAACTAGTGGGGTCGTTTGCTGATGTCAGAGGGGCGTTGGAACAATGGTATGATGGGATATCAGCCCAAGGTTGCTCCCTCGTTTGAATGAACAACTGGTCGCTTGAGAAAAGGGGGCAGGTGGGAGCGATAAAAAAGGCTCGGAAATGGTTCAGAAAACTTGTTCATCGAACATTGTACACTACAGTTTCTCGTGCTCATGAGAAGAGTGTACAGCACACGACACCCAGTAGTCATGAGCCGCCTGCTTTTAATCAACCGATGAGTACCATACTACCCGTTCGTTACTAATAATAGAGAAGACGGTATTAGGGCCTGACGGTTGGGTCTACACCACACGGACGAAACACAAGAAACTGCTTCTGACCCGCAAGTATTTCCGAGGCTGGCCAAGCTGCTATTACCTCCTGCAACCGCTCGTTGGCTTCCGCCCACAAGAAAATGGTCAGTCGTCAGCCTCCGTAGAAAAGGCCACGGCTTGCTGCGCCTCTAGCTCCGCCAAGCGCTGCACCAGGGCCGCCCGAATCTTATCGTAAGCCCCGCGCCCGAGGGTAAGCCGCCGCGGGGCCGGGTGTTGGTCGGCGGAAGCTAGCATGGCGTCCACCATTTTGGCGGGGTCGCCGGTGACGGCAAAGCTGCCGTCTTGCAAGCCGCGCCGGACGTCGCCGGCGGGGGTGGCGTCGTAGGCGGGTAGGGGCGTAGCGTGGACCAGCCCACCCCCGAAGTTCGTGCGGGCCGGGCCAGGTTCGACCAGCGTAAACTCGATGCCGAAGGGCGCGACTTCCTGCGCCACGGCCTCTACGAAGCCCTCGATACCCCATTTGGTAGCGTGGTAGTATCCGAAGTTGGGGTAGGCAATCTGCCCGCCTTCGGACGAGAGCTGGAGGATGCGCCCGCCGCCCTGGGCCCGCAAATGAGGCAGCACGGCCCGAATAACCTGAATGGAGCCGGTTAGGTTGGTGTCGATTTGCTGGCGAATTTGCTCGTTGTCAGCTTCTTCGCCCGCGCCAAACAGGGCGTAGGCAGCGTTGTTGACCACCACATCGATGCGGCCTAGGTCGGCAAAAGCTTGGTCAACTACCCGGCGTACGGCCGCGGTATCGGTTACGTCCAGCGCCGCGACCCAGAGCTGCTCGCCGTATTGTGCTTTTAGGTCGTCGAGGGCGTCGGGCTTGCGCAGCGTGGCGGCCACCCGCTCGCCCCGCGCCAGAATTTTTTCGGTCAGCAGGCGGCCGAAGCCAGCTGAAGTGCCGGTAATGAACCAGGTTTTCATACAATTTAGAGGTTAAGTGACTCGGGAAAAGATGCCTTCCCGTTTGCTCCACAAAATTGCTGCGGACCCGTGCGGGCCGGATAACGCCAATCAAACCAATGCCGACGCCAATCAAACCTGCCGCAGCGAGGAGGGCGTGCAGCCGGCCACTTTGCGGAAAAGCTGGGTGAAGTGCGTGGGCTCGTCGAAGCCCACGCAGTAGCTGATGCGGCTGATGGGCCAGTTGGTATGCAGCAGCAAGGTGCGGGCCTCCTGCACGAGGCGCTCGGCCAGCAGCTGAGAGGTGGATTTGCCCGTGGCGGCCTTCAGCACCCGATTGAGGTAGTTGACGTGCACGGCCAGTTGGTCGGCAAAATCGGACGGGGTGCGCAAGGCCAGGCGTCGGGCCGGGGTGACGATGGGGTATTGACGGGCCAGCAGCGCGTGAAACGCCGCGACCAGGCGCTCCGGGCCGCTGATTGCGGGCGCCTGCTCCACGGGGGCCAGTTTCAGCGCCCGGTGGATGCACGTCATCAGGTAGTGGTAAAGCAACTCGTCCTTGGCGGGGTAGTCGGAATCCTGTTCGGCCAGCATTTGCTCGAATAAGCCAGCAAACCCGGCGTGCTGCGCCGGGCTGAGGCGGAAAAAGCCGGGCTGCTCGGGCGCGAAAACGGCCCAGTCGGCGGGCCGCACGCTCGTGAGCGTTGGCACAAATGCTTCCGTAAACACGCAGCAGTACCCTTGGCAGGAGTTTCCCTCAGGTAGTTCCCAGGCGTAAGGTATTTGCGTGTTGGTGAACACCAACGCGGACTCGGCAGGCGCTAGCTCCAGGCGCTGGTGGGCGTAGTGGTAGGTGGAAGGCCCGCTGCTGAGCGTGACTTTAAAGAAATCCTTGCGGCTATAGACGCCCATGAGCTCAAAGTCGGCGAGAAAATCCTCCAGCCGCCACGCCCGAAAGTGCCCGCCGCTCGGCCAGTTGGAGGTGGGCGGCGCCAAGGGATGGTGGGCGTAGTAATCGGCTAACTTCTGCTGCTGAATGGTCATGAGATGGATTTTACTTGTGCATCACCAAAAATGGTCGTGGTGCAAGCTACAGTTTGCGTCTGAGTTCCGGCAAGGCAGCCGCGCGGCTAAAAATACCTTACTTGTTTGGTGTCGCCGGGGCTGCTTGCGGGGCGTGAAGCCAGCGGTTGAACAAGTGCGTCAAAACGGGCATGACCAGCCACGTCATTAGCACCATCACCACGCTCGTCACCGCCAGGCTGTGCAGCCACGGTACCCAGGAACCCACCAGCGGTTCGAGCAGCTTCGGCACCAGCATAATCGTTGGATAAATGCCTAGCATCGTAACCAGCGCAATTTTCCACTTGGGCGGAGCCCAGGCCTCGCTGCCGGAATGAGTAAACCAGCCTTCGAGACCGTTAATGCGCTCCACCCGGGCGGCTCCCTCCGTCAGCGCGTCGCTTTGGGCTTTCCAGGAGCGGCAGAGGGCCGAAGTTTGCCAGGCCCGCAATTGGGCTGGCGTAGCGAACTGCACCAGCAATTGCCACTCGTCACTCGCGGCGCCCGGCGCCGGCTGCAGCAGGTTGCCGCCCGTATAACCTGGGAAGGTGCTGGCGGCTTGCAGGGTGGCCTGCGCCACTTCTTCTAGCGCCGCCTCGGCTCCTGGTTTAACCTGCCACTTCACATGGGTGATGGCCTGAGGCGAGGAGGTGGTAGAACTGGGCGACTGCATAGGCTTTCGTAGTAGGTGGGTACAGAACTTCCTGAGATGGTGCTATTCGTTACTGGAGCGCTTTTAAGAGAAGCCCGCGGCTACTGAGCCAATGAGTTAACCACTTCAATGGCAGTAGGAGGTAAGGCAAAAGCTGGCTAGCGGGCCTCCCTAGGCGAGCGGCTTTTAGGAAGCAAAATGGTAGCGGTGAGCAGCGCCGTATGCTGCCAGCGCACGCGCCGCGGCTCGTAGCCAGCCCACCAGTTCCAGTACAGCGCTTGCGCCGTAATGCCAGTCGTGAGCTGAAACTGCAAGCCGACCTGGGAGCGCACTTCTTGCAACCAGGTATCGGTGCGGTAGAGAAATGGCTCGGTATTAAGCACTAGGCTTAGGTGCGGGGTGAGTTGGGGCACCACGCCTACCAAGGTGCGAACCCGGTAAGTAGGTTGCCGCTCCCGGCCCTCATATCGCATGGGTGTGAACCAGAGGCGGTCCAGCGTGAGCTGCCAGCGCGGGTGCAGCACTCGGCGGGCCAGCAGTTGCCCCACTTGAAATTGGGCTAATTGTGCGGTGCCCAGTTGGTCAGCTGCTCCTGCCACGTACGCCAAGCAGAGAGTTAGCTGTTGCCGAGGCAAGGTGTAGCTGACCCGGCCCAGGCCCACCCGCAAGAACGTGCGCGTCAGGTTCTGATAGGCCACATAATTGGGCGACGCTTCCAGCGCCCAGCGGCTGCTATCGGGCTGCCATTTTGCGCTCACCCAGTTCCAGCTCACCAAGTCCGAATGCTGTTGCGCCCGGCCAATTCGGGGTTGCAGCGCCAGGCTAAGTATGCCGCTGAGAAGGAAGAGTCGGCGCATGAAATGGTTGCTGGCAAACACTAGTGGGGCGTCGCCAACAGCTTGTCGAGGGTGATGGGTAGGGAGGTGATGCGCTGGCCGGTAGCGTGGTAAATGGCGTTAGCAATGGCGGCCGCTACCCCCGTAATACCCAGCTCGCCTAGCCCTTTCACGCCCAATGGATGGCCCCGGCTGTCGTCTTCCTCCACCAGAATCACGTCGATGTCGGCCACGTCGGCGTTGGTGGGCACCAAGGCCTCGCCCAGGCTGTCGTTGAGCCAGTGGCCGGTGCGCTCGTCCATTTCGCTTTGCTCCAGCAGGGCTTGGCCCAGGCCCCATACCATGCTGCCCATCAATTGGCTGCGTACCAGCAGGGGGTTGAGGATGCGCCCGCCGGCGAAGGCACCTACCAGACGCTCCACCTGCACGTGCATGGTGTCGGGGTCCACGCTTACCACGGCAAACTCGGCTCCGAACGCCTCGCGGCCGTAGCTGCTGTGGCCCATGGTGCGCCCGGTGGTGGCCTCTTCGCGGATGGGCGCCTCGGGGTGGCGGGCCATGGCCGCTGCCACCGATTCGCTGGCACCACCCGGCCCCACCATGTGACCGTTTTCTACGCGCAACTCGTCGGGAGCGAGGCCGTGCAGCGGTGAAGCTTTATCAGTCACTACGCGCTTGAGCAGCGCTTTTTGCACTTGTTGGGCTGCTTCCAAAATGGCCGCCCCGCCGCTGAGCGTGGTCATCGAGCCCACGGTCATGCCGCCGTAGGGCAGGCGGGTGTCGCCCCATTCTAGGCGTACGTGCTCTAGGGGCAGCCCTAGGGTTTCAGCGGCCAGCTGAGTAAAGGCGGTAATCATACCCTGGCCGATTTCGTGGTTGGCCGTCTGCACCACGGCTCGGCCATCGGCGCCGAGCTCCACGCGGGCGCGGGCTGGTAGCTGCAAGGTAGGGTAGATGGCCGTGGCCATGCCGTAGCCGATGAGCCGGCCGTTTGCGGCGCGCATGCTGCCCACCTGCGGGTTGCGGTGGTGCCAGCCCACACGCGCGGCCCCTTGGGCGTAGCACTCCCGCAGCGCCTTACTCGACCACTCCTTGCCCGTGTCCGGTTCCGTTTCGGCGTAGTTACGCAGGCGGATTTCGAGCGGGTCGAGGTCTAGCTGGTGGGCCAGCGTATCGAGCGCGCTTTCCAGGGCAAACTGGCCGTTGGGCGCGCCGGGGCCGCGCATCCAGCCGGGAGCGTTGGTGTCGAGGGCGGCGGCCTGCACGTGTAGGCCTAGGTTGGGGGTAGCGTAGACCTTGGTGGTGCCCTCGCCGATGGGGGCTACAAACTGGCCGGCCGTGCCCTTGGCCAGCAGCGCGTCGTGCAGCACGGCTTGCAGGCGGCCTTCGGCATCGGCCCCCAGCCGAATGCGTTGGTGCATCTCGCCCCGGAAGGGCATCAGGGTAAAGGTTTGGGCGCGGTCGAGCACCAGCTTCACCGGGCGGCCGGTGAGCTTGGCGGCCATGGGGGCCAGCAGCAGGTGCACGTTGGCGTTTTTGCTGCCGAAGGCTCCGCCCGTCATCGTGGACACTACCCGCACCTTGTGATGAAACTCAATACCGCCCAGCACCTGCGCCACAATGTTGGGCAGCCGCTCTTTCAGCCCAAACCCAAAGGCCTCGCCCAAAATCACGGCGTCGCCGTAGCTGAACTGGGTGGGCAGGTGCACCGTCAGGCCCCCATCCGCGTCCCAGGCCGCGACGATGGCGCCCGGCTCCATGGCATTGTGGTGGTGGGCGGCCGTGTCGAAGGTCATGTCCACTTGGTGCGGGGCGGCGGCAAACGCCTTTTCGGGGTGGCCTACCTGCACCTGGCCGGGGTCGCCGGCCCCTACCTTTTTCACGTCCTGGGCCCGGCCGCGGCCCTGCGCTAGGGTAAAGGCGGCGTCCGGCTCGGGGGCAGAATACGTGACCTGCACCAGTGCGGCCGCGTCGCGGGCAGTGGCCAGCGTGTCGGCCACGACCACGGCTACCGCCTGCCCGTAGTAATGTAGCTTGTCGTCTTGCAAAGGCAGCAAATCCCCGATTTCCGCGCCGTTGGTGGCCATAACCGAATGTAGACGGGGCGCGGTTTCGTGGGTGAGGACTAGGCGCACGCCGGTCAGTTGGCTCGCCGCGCGGGCGTCAATGCTTAAGATGCGGCCCGTGGCCTGCGTACTAGTCACGACCACGGCCGCGTCGAGCACGCCGCCCGTTAGGTCGGCAGTAAAGTCGCCGGCATACCGGGCGCGGCCGGTGAGTTTGTCGTGGCCTTCCAGCCGGCGTGGGCTGCCGGGAGCGGGGAGTGGGGGTAGCTTAGCGTTAGCGGGCGAGGAGTAGTCAGATACCATAGCGGAAAAACTTAGCGAATGTGTTTGTCGGACTGCGACTGCGGGGTGCCAGCGGCGGCCTGCCAGCAGGCTCGCACGATGGCACGGCGCGCTAGTACCAGCTTGAAATCGTTCTCGCCCTGCCCCTTAGCTCCGGCCAGCAACGCATCGGCCGCCGCTCCAAACACCTCAGCGCTGGGGAGTTGACCGGTGAGTAAATCCTCGGCTTCGGACACGCGCCAGGGCTTGTGGGCTACCCCTCCCAGCGCCAGGTGAGCGTCCAGCACATGGCCGGCTTCGTCGAGGCGCAGGGCCACGGCCACCGAGACCAGCGCAAAGGCGTAGGAGAGCCGGTCGCGAATTTTGAGGTAGGTGTAGTGCTGTCCGAAGTCGGTAGGGGGTAGGTCGATGGCGGTTACCAGCTCGCCGGGCAGCAGGTTGTTGTCGCGCCAGGGCTCGGCGCCGGGTAGGCGGTGATACTCGGCAATGGGAACGACCCGCTCCCCAGCCGGCCCCAGTAGGCGTACTTGGGCGTCGAGCACCCGCAGCGCCACGCACATATCGGAAGGGAAGGTGGCAATGCAGCTCTCGCTGGTGCCTAGGATGGCCAGGTCCCGGTTGTGGCCGCCTAGGGCGGCGCAGCCGCTGCCGGGCTCACGCTTATTGCAGGCCGCGGCTACGTCGTAGAAATAAGGGCAGCGGGTGCGCTGGTTGAGGTTGCCACCGTTGGTGGCTGCGTTGCGCAGCTGCGCGCTGGCCCCGGCCAAAATGGCGCTACTAAGCAGGGGGTAGCGGGCCTGTACCCGCGCATCGTAGGCGGTGGCGGCATTGGTCACGAGCGCGCCTAGTCGCAATCCGCCATCAGGTAGCTCTTCGATGTGGCCATAAGGTAGGCGGTTGATATCAACCAGCGCCTCGGGCTGCTCGACGCGGTATTTGAGCAGGTCGACCAGGTTGGTGCCCCCGGCCAGGTAGTGCACCTGCGGGGTGGCGCCGGCCTGCACGGCCTCAGCGGCTGAGGCAGCGCGGAAGTAGCCGAAGTTTCTCATGGGGCGGGCTGCTGGGTGAGGAGGACGGACAGGATGGCGTCGGTGATGTGGGGGTAGGCGCCGCAGCGGCAGAGGTTGCCGCTCATCAATTCGCGCACCTCGTCTCGGGTGCGGGCGTGGCCCTCGCGCAGCAGGCCCTGGGCCGAGCACAATTGGCCGGGCGTGCAGTAGCCACACTGAAAGGCATCATACTCCAGAAACGCCTGCTGCAAAGGGCTGAGCACGTCGCCTTCTGCCAAGCCTTCCACGGTCGTGACGGTGGCCTCGTCGTGACTGACGGCCAGCGTCAGGCAACTCACGCGGCGCTCGCCGTTGAGCAGCACGGTGCAGGCGCCGCATTGGCCGTGGTCGCAGCCTTTCTTAGTGCCCATTAGCCCTAAGTGCTCGCGCAGCAAGTCGAGCAGGGTAGTGCGCGGCTCAACGGCTATTTGGTGCACCTGGCCATTGATAGTCAGCGCCACGGGCACTGGCGCATTATTGTAAGAGATAGTTTCAGACATAGACCACTAGGAAAAAGGTGAGAGAAACCAGCTAGTGTCGCGCCAACGGATGGCCTAGGTACAGCACCACGAGCGCCAGCAGCAAAAACGGCAGCTCACCTACCGCGCCGGGTAGGTTGCGGTGCGTTAGCTGTAAGCTGAGAATGAGCAGGATGCAGGCCGCCGACGCGTAGCCGCCCACCCAAAATGTGGCCGGCAGCAGCGTAAGCACGGCCCCGAGCAGTACCACGGCCCCAAGCGCCACCTGCCCCGGTCGGCTGACGCCTAGCCGTTGCAGCAGCTCCAGGGCGGGGGGCTGGCCGTGTAGCATGGCCCAGCCCTGCCGGGCGCTCAGCATGGCGCTGACCAGCAGCAGCGCACCAGCCAGTAGTTTGAGAAAGAGGGCCATTGGTGACAGGAAAGCAAGAATGCGGTAGTACAAGCCTCTTAGGGAGATGCTTCGAGCACACACGTTGGCGGGCCGGCTTGGTCTTGCCGGCCTGCTAGGCTCGATGGGTAGCCCTAGCATGACTTTACCTCCTTAAGTTGGGCGCAATAAGGCAGCGAACAACCAGCCAAGCACTACCCGAATTGCTCCTGGGTAGTGTGACCGAACAAAAGTATTCGCTATCTAATGGCTTGTCCTACAGTACATTTTACTGCTTGTTGCGCTTTGCTATCGCATTCTTGCGCTTCTCGAAGCTCGAGCGATAGCTGGCCTCCTAAGCCGGGCGCTGCCGCGTGATGCTAACTGGTAGCTGGCCCGTGTGGCGGGCGTAGAGCTGCGTAAAATGCGCATGGCTGCTGTACCCCACGGCGGCAGCCACTTGCTTCACGCTCAGGTCGGAATTGCGCAGCAGCTCCGTGGCGCGCACCATGCGCTCGTTGGTTAAGAATTGGTTGGGCGAGAGCCCGGTGGTGCGCTTAAAAACGCGGCAGAAGTGGTACGAACTCAGAAACACCAGCTCCGCTAAGTGGTCCAGGCGGATAACGTCCCCTAAATGAGCCTGCACGTAGTCGCGTACACGGTGCAGTTGAGCAGGGGTAAGCTTGCCCCGGCGGTCGGGCAGCTCGTGCGAAAAGGCGCAGTGGTGGCGTAGTAGCTGGGCGGCCAGCAGTTGCGTGGCGCTTTCCGCAAACAGGCTTTCCGGACCGGAGGCAACGGCAACCTCTTGCGCCAGCGCATAGCTCAATTGGTAGAGCAGGGTGTCGGGAATATTGCAACCCTCGGCTACTTCCACCCGGTCTGGGTTGAGACCGGCCGCCTCGGCCGTGCGGGTTAGCAAAGTAGGGGGCAGGTACAGGTGGGCCGTGCGTAGAGGAGCAGGCGTGATGGCGGTCCACTGCATCTCGTACGGCTGGTGGTGGGGGGTAGTGAGCTTTACCGTGCCGGGCCGCGAAACGTAGGTTAGCGTGCGGCCATGGCTGCGTATCTGCATGTTGGTAGTGCCCGAGAGCAGCAATAGCAAGCGCAGCTGGCTGGGGGGTAGCAAGCGCGTTGGCTCGATGCAGCCCGGCTCGGCGAACAACTGAACCGCCAACTGGGGCCAGCGTTGCTCGCGCAATAGGCTGGTTTCGGCAGGGTTAACCTCAGCGTTAGTATGTAGCGGCTTACGGCTTGACTTGGCCGCTTGGTCATCGTGCCGAAGAATGTTGGCGTTGCCCGAGAAGTTCATGCTAAACGCAAGTGCGAGAGTTTCTGATAAAGTTGGTACCCTGCGGCATTGCTCCACAACTGCCACCAACTACAATAGTTGCTCTTATTTCTGATTAACCGCCACTAAGTGCGTTCGCTGATGGAGGACCAGTCATTAGCAAAGAAAACAGAAAAACCGGGTTTATTCATCGCCCAGAATTCTGGACGTTTCACGACAATAGATTGAACGTTTCACGAAACCCCATGCGGTTAGGCCCCACCTAATTTTGCCTCATACTAATCGCAGGAAATCATGAAAAAGACAGTTCTAGTTACCGGAGCATCCGCAGGGATTGGCCAAGCAACCGCCATTTTATTAGCCCAAAACGGCTACACTGTTTACGGGGCAGCACGCCGAACCGAAAAAATGCAAGACCTGAAAAAGTACGGCATTAAACCCATTGCGCTGGATGTGACGCAGGACGAAAGCATCACAGCCTGCGTGGACCAGATTTTCCAGGAAGCTGGAAGCATTGACATTTTGGTCAATAACGCCGGTTTCGGTTCGTACGGGGCGATTGAAGACGTGGCGCTGCCGGATGCAAAGTATCAATTGGACGTAAATGTATTTGGGGCCATGCGCTTAGCACAATTGGTGCTACCGAAAATGCGCGAAAACCACTATGGCAAAATCATTAACATTTCGTCGGTGGGCGGCAAAATTGCGTCGCCGCTGGGCGGGTGGTACCACGCCAGCAAATTTGCGCTCGAAGCCTTGAGCGATGCCATGCGCTTGGAAGTACAGCCCTTCGGGGTGAACGTGGTCGTGATTCAACCGGGCGGCACCAAATCCGAATGGGGCAACATTGCGGTGGACAGCTTACTGCGCGTGTCGGGCCAGACCGCCTACGCTGGCTTGGTCACGGCGTTCAAAAAATCCTTTGAAAAAGTGGCCGGCAATGTTCCTGAGCCGGTTGTGATAGCCAAACTGATTAAAACCAGTATGGAGGCCAAAAATCCGAAAACCCGCTACAGCGGCGGCTATATGGCCAAGCCGATGTTGTTTTTACGCAAGATTTTATCGGATAAATTGTTCGACCGAATCTTAATGAGCCAGTTAAAATAAGGCATCGAAATCGACTGGCTACAACAACTGGGCGAAACCAATTTGTCGGTGCCCATCCAGCCCGTTCACCATATCTTGCTGTAATTCGGCGGCTTTCTTACCCCTTATGTACCAAGCGCACAAGACCGGCAACGTCCTCTTATATACGTGCCACGACGAAACCCCTTTTGGCCACGACCCCTTTGTGTATGAAAACTATATCGGCATCATCACCTCGGGCAGTGCCGACCAGTACACGGATAAAGGAGTTATCACCTATCCGACCGGTTCGTTGCGTTTGGTGAAGCGAAACCAATTGCTGAAAGTAGTTAAGAAGCCCGACGGGCAAAAACCGTTTGCGACCATTACCGTGTTCTTAGAGCAAGAAACGCTGAAGCAGTACAGTGCGGAACACAACGTAAAAGCCGACGGCGTTTATGTGGGCGAACCGGTTACGCTCGTAGAAAATGACGCGTTCCTGACCGGCTATTTTGGTTCGTTGCTGCCTTACTTCGACCAACCCGAAAAGCTAACTCCGGTGTTGGCCGAAGCCAAAACCACCGAAGTCATTGCGCTTTTGCTCCGCAACCCGGCCTTAAAAAACTTCTTATTCGATTTCAGCGAACCGCATAAAATAGATTTGGAGGCCTATATGCAGCGGCATTTTACCTACAATGTGCCGCTGACACAGTTTGCGAAACTAACGGGCCGGAGCTTGTCGACCTTTAAGCGGGATTTTGCGAGAATTTTCAGCACGACCCCCGAAAAATGGTTGCAAAAACAACGCTTAGCGCAAGCCCGTTTTCTTGTCAGCCAAAAGAATAAACGTCCGTCAGACATTTATCTAGAATTAGGGTTCGAAACCTTGTCGCACTTTTCTTACGCGTTCAAAAAGCAGTTTGGACAGACCCTGACCGAATTGCAAACCCTATCCAGGGCGAACAGCTAACAAAGGCCTAGCGTCAGGTAGGACTAGGGTTGGGCAGGAAGGGGAGGGTAGTAAAACCCGGATAAAGCCCCGCGAATCATGTCGCAGCGAAGCCTAGGCGAAGCCGCCGTTGGCCCCGATGTTCTGGCCCGTCACCCAGCTGCTCTCGTCGCTGGCTAGCAGCAACACCATGCGGGCAATATCGTCCGGCTCGCCGATGCGGTTGAAGGCCGCCATCGCGCCTAGGCGGTCAATCACCTCCTGCGGCTTGCCCTTGGTAAAAAGCTCCGTATTGACGGGGCCGGGCGAGATACTATTGACGCGGATGCCGCGCGCACCCATCTCTTTGGCGAACACGCGGGTAAGCTGCTCCACCGCCCCTTTGCTGGCGCAGTAGGCTGCGTAGGTGGGCAGCATCAGCCGCGTCACGGAGCTAGAGAAGTTGATGATGCTACCCCCATCGGCTAGCTGCGTAGCGGCCTCCCGCAAGGTGTTGAACACGCCCGTTACGTTGATAGCCAGCGTGCGCTGCAAGTCCTCGTCGGTGGTGTCCTTCAGCAAGCTCAGCTTCATGATGCCGGCGTTATTGACCAGCACATCTACGCGGCCGAAGCGAGCAATGGCCTCGGCAAACAGGCGGCGCACATCGGCTGCCTGACTGACGTCGGCCTGCACGGCCAGGGCTTTTCCGCCCGCCTGCTCGATGGCGGCCACTACCGCCTGGGCCTCCGCGTGGCCCCCGGCGTAGTTGACGATGACATTTGCCCCCGCCTGGGCGGCGGCGTGGGCAATGGCCGCGCCAATGCCGCGGGAGGAACCGGTAATGAGTACTACTTTGTGGTGGAGGTCTGGCACAAAAAATGGCGTTTAGAAGTGAAGCAACTGCTGCTCATCGTTGAAACGAGGCCGATGAACGCGCGTTTTTCGGCTTCTTGCCCTTTCCTACCGCGTTCTTGCGCTTTTGTCTTAGGAGGAGTTGGGCGCAATTAAGGATTTCAAGCCGACCAACCGCCATCGACGTTCAGAGTGGCGCCCGTGATATAGCCGGCGGCCGCGCTGGCCAAAAAGGCCACTACTTCGCCTACCTCCTGCGCGGTGCCGAATCGACCCAGCATGATAGGCTGCAGCAGGCTAGCCACCGTGGCTGGGTCGGTCGGGGTCATGTCGGTCTCAATCAGCCCGGGCTGGATGATGTTGACGGTAATCTGGCGCGGGGCCAGGTCGCGGGCCCACCCGCGGGTGTAGGCCGCCAGCGCCCCTTTGCTGGCCGCGTAGTCGCTGGTGCCGGCATACGGGGTGCGAATATTCGACCCTGACCCGATGTTGATGATGCGCCCGCCGGCGGACAGGTGCTCGCTAGCCGCCCGCACGGTTTGGGCGGTGCCGTGCACGTTTACTTGCCAAAGGTGAGCCAAGGCCGCCTCATCGGGGGCGACCTCGTCAACCGGGCTATTAACATATACCCCGGCATTATTGACCAAAATGTCCAACTGCCCAAAGTGCGCTATCACGGCCTTGATGGCCTGCTTTACTTCAACGGGCTGGGCCGTGTCGGCCTGCAACGCTAGTACATGGCTGCCCGTTTGCGTGAGCTCGTCTACCAGTGCCTGGGCCGGTTCTGCGCCCCGCACGTAGGTAAAAGCCACCTGCACGCCCTCGGCGGCCAAGGCTCGCACAATTCCGGCCCCAATCCCTCGGCTACCCCCCGTTACGAAGGCTACTTTATTCGTTAAACCTCTCATTGCTTTGTGATTACTAGTAAGGCCTAAGCACTGCTGTGCCGGCGCAACAAAGGTCTGGGAGGGGGGTTGGGCTGGCAAGTACGGAAAAGTTATTCGGGTACGGATAACTTTTTCACCTAGGGCTGTTTTCTTCCCTATGCTGCCTTGGCACTGGTGCCGGCGACCAACCTACTGCGATGTATCAGAAGAAAATAGAACGCACCCTGGACTGCGGTGTGGTCCTGACCAAGGAAGTGCTGCACGGCAAGTGGAAATCGACGCTGCTCCACTTCATTGCCCGCGGCGTGCAACGCCCGAGCGACTTGCAGCGGGCCATTCCTAGCGCCACCCGGCGGGTACTTAATATTCAGCTCAATGAATTGGAGCAGCACGGCCTTATCGGCAAAACCATCTACCCGCAGCTACCGCCCAAAGTAGAGTACAATCTCACCAGTTTGGGCGAGTCGCTACTGCCCGTGATTGATGCCATGGAGCAATGGGGCAACGAGCACCGCGCCACCCTGGAACCTCTGCTTGCGGCCAATCCGAATGCCCAGGCCGAAGCATCAGCGTAGCCCCGCAATCTTGCCCTAGCACCTGAGACTCTGAACTACAGGCAACGCAAGAGTTACCCCGCAGTATCAAAGGAGTTGAGCGTGGTTTTGGACTGCCCATACGCAGCCAATATTTCGTAGTCCCGGTGCTCAAAATCCAGGTTTTCAAAGGTGAACGGCACAAACTGGTGCCCTTGCGAGGATACGTTGATGACCCGTAAAGTCAGTTACCAAGCAGGCTGGCATCGGCTGAGCCGGTGATGGTATGCGGTTGCTCAAGCTGCCCGGCGGTAGGCTAGGGGGGTAGTACCGGTCTGCTTCTTGAAGAAGTTGTTGAAGTAGGTGGGGTAGGCAAAGCCTAGGCAGTAGGAAATGTCGGCCACGCTCCAGCTGGTGTGTTGCAGCAGGGCTTTGGCCTCATCGGTGATGCGGTTGGTGAGGTGGGCGCTCGTGGGCTTGCCCGTAATTTCCTTTACGGCTTTGTTGAGGTGGTTGACGTGCACGGCCAGCCGGTCGGCAAACTCCTGCGCCGTTTTCAGTTCCAATGTCTGCTCGGGGTTTTCTATCGGAAACTGCTGCTCTAGCGTCTCCAAAAACCGGGCGGCCAGGCGAGCCGCCGCCGTGTGGTGCTGGAGCAGAGTTTCCGCGGGCTGCAGGTGCAATGCCTCGTGGATGGCCAGCTGGAGGTACGTTCGAATCAACTCGCCTTTGAAGGGGTAGTCGGCTTCTTGTTCGGCCAGCATTTTCTGAAAAATGCCGTTCATAAAGGGGACTTGCGCCTCCGGGAGTTGGAAGAGCGGCGAACTGCCGATTTTAAATAAGGGCGACTGCAGCAGGCTTTCCGACCGGTCGAGCGAGGTGATGAACTCCTCAGTAAACAAACTGATGTAGCCGTGCCGGAGGTCTCCCTGCATTTCCATGGCGTACGGAATGTGCGGATTGAAGAAGAGCAAGTAGGTGCCATCGAGCTCCCAACTCTGGTGGCCGTAGTGCAGCCGGGCCTTGGTCGTCAGCAGGATGACCTTGTAGCAGTCGCGCCGGGTAAAGCGGGGTTCGGTCGTGCAGGGTTGGTTTACCGCGTACACCTTAAAGCCTCTCAGCTTTAGGTCCCGAGGTGTCCACTTAACGGGCGAGGCAGCAATAGAACTTACCATGCAGCGAAAGTACGAAAATCAAGCAAGCGGTACTGCAAATAAACCCGCGAACCGGGGCAGTCCTTATTTGTCGAAGGAATTGCTGGAACTGGAACAGCACCAGCTCGTGACCCGCACCGTCTGCTATACGCGGCCCATTACAGTCGAATACTCGGCCACTGCCTACAGCCGCACCCTCTACCCCGTGGTGGCTGCTATGCGCGAATGGGGCCTGACGCATCACCAAACCATTGTAGGGCAGCCCCGGCCATCCGCCATCCTACCGGCTTAAACCAGATAGCCTCAGGCAAGCCCTTAGCTAGCACAGCACTTAGGCCGGGTTCTCGCTTACCCGCCGCAGCGGAAGAACGTGCATGGGCGTGGCTAGCAGTGGCAGCATCCGTTCGACCAAGCGGGACTGCGCAGGCGTAGGGTGCGCGGCTACGGCTTCCTCATCAACCCAGGCGGCGGCTATCATGAACGCGTCGGCGTCTTCGGCTTGCTGAAAGATGTTATAGTACAGGCAGCCAGTTTCTTGGCGAACCAACCCCACGAGTTCGAGCAGGAGTTCTTGTACGAACGAGCGGTGAGTAGGCTGACTGCGAACAGTGACCAGCAGGTGACGTTCGGCGGACTTATCATGGGTAGGCATTGGGGTAGGGGGTAGACGTGGCTAGGATAATGGTTGCGGCTTGCCTATCAAGTAGCAGCGCTTACGCCACGGTGAGCACGATTTTGCCCTGGATGTGCCCCTGGGCGGCGCGCTCGTGCGCCTGGCGGGCCTCGGCGAGCGGAAATGTGCTATCAATGACCACGCGAATTGTCCCAGCCTCGAGCAAGCGTCCAAGTTTGGCCAGTTGCGACCCGCTAGAACGCACTTGCGCCATCGAAACCGTGATGCCCAGCTGCGCAGCCTGCTCGGCCTCGTTGAAGCCTAAAAATACCGGGAATAACGCGCCGCCCCGCTTCAGCACCCGCAAGAAACGACCCGTGGTAGGACCACCAAGGGTATCGAGAACGAGGTCTAGGTCTTGGACGACATCCTCGGCCGGGGTTTGAGTGTAGTCAATAAACTCATCCGCGCCAAGTTCGCGCAGCAGGGTTTCCTGCTTGCCGGAGGCCACCGCAATGACGTAAGCGCCTTGCCATTTTGCCAGCTGCACCGCTAGGTGGCCTACCCCCCCCCGCGGCCCCGTTAACGAGCACGCGCTTGCCCTGGAGTGGCACCGGGCGATGCGGCTCCGGCTGAAACGGGTTGGGCTCCGTGTGGCCCAGTTCAATGAGGTACTGCCAAGCAGTGAGCCCCGACATCGGACCCCCGGCGGCGTGCACGTGGTCAAGCCCGGCCGGCTTGAGGGCTAGGTCTGCCGCGGGCGCCGCCACGTACTCGGCATACCCCCGGCTCTCGCCCACGCTCGGAAACCGGACCATGCCATATACTTCCTGGCCCACCGCAAAGCTCTCCACATCCGGCGCAACGGCTTCAACAACACCCGATATATCTGTCCCCAGAATCAAGGGCATCGTCACCGATGGCCGCCACTCCGGCGGCAGCATCTTATACCCGTCGCGCAGGTACCAGTCGGGAGGATTGAGACTCACCGCGTGCACCCGCACGAGTACCTCGCCCACCTGTAGCTCGGGCTTTGGCGCCTCTTCGTAGCGCAATACCTCTGGGCCACCGAACTCGTGTAGCTGCACCGCCTTCATTGTAGTGGTCGGCCTGGCCTCTTGCTTTTGGGATGTCGGATAATCTTTTTCAGCTGTAGTTGCCATGTTAAGTAGGATTGAATTGCGTGTGAAGTCGCATTTGTAAGCTGCTAGCCTATGGCTACCTAGCTGGCAGCGTTGGGTCTTAGAAATCAGCTTGTCGGTGCCCTATTTTGGTTGGTGCAATCGACTCTACAAAGGTCCCTCTTGCCCATAGGGGCAAAAAACACGATTCAATCTAAAAAGTATGAATATCACGCAAGTGCCACTTGCGTGATATTCCTGCTGGCAGTACCTATAACGACCATCCCGCTCCGGGTTAAAACTGTTGACTTGTTTCCGACGCAGCACTGTCACGTAGCTTAATCCTTACTAGCACAGAGGTAGGAGGGGTAGGAAGAAACTGACCATTCTTCTGGGACGTAATACAAAACGCTACTTTTTGCGGGTCTAAGGTCAGGTGCCGGGTTTACCGTTCACCGGGCGAATAATCTTTAAAAGGCAAGAGAAGACTAGCTGAGCTTGTTGCCGCTAAGTACACTGACGAACGTAGGTATTCAACACAGTCTCTCGCGAGCTGAACTACTTTTTTTATCGCTCTGCCCGTCGGTTCCTCATTAGCGTAGGCCGCAGCGGTGTCGATCAGTCGGTCGCTAATGGTTAACGTATTTAATACAGATTGCTCACACGCTATAAACCGTCTCGCAGCAAGTAAGTGTCAAAACCAAGCAGCAGCATTTTTAGGCTATTATTCAGTGTTAGTTCCATCATTCTATACCTAGCTGTACGCTTTTTTCATAACCCACTAGGTAACAGCCCACGCCGGCTGACGTGAGCTGCTACCTAGTGGGTTATCTGCCTTGTAGGTCTGCCAGACTTGCGGTAATTAGCTGCCGACCAAACTTCCGATCAAGTAAGCAAGAGCTAGCAAGAGTTGAGTAAAAATAGGGGCCTTTGGTTCAGCGATAGAAGGTTAATGCACGTGCTATCCTAGCTGGGACTAACTATTGACAAATGCTGATCTCATGCAAAGCGAATCTATGGGATTCGCCGCCACAAGGGTACCCGTTACCGACGGACAACCCTTGTAGCAGGCAGCAGGTCGTGCGTGGTTCCTGCTCAATTCCTGGCAGAGCAAATGCGTTAGGCGTTGTTGCTAAAGGCAGAGTGCAACGGGTTGTAAGCTTCATCAAACCGTTACAGCACCAGCACATTGAGGTAATCTAAGACGCCGAATTTTGTCGTGATAATCGTTCTACGCCATGAACAAACGCAAGCAAACATTCCGCGCACATTGGCTGCTACGTCTGGCCGCGCTCATCCGCCCAACGCAAGTTACCGCCCCGACTACGACCACGCCTAGCTTATTTATATGAAAATGGCTTTTCAGTACCGGAATGGCCGTTTGGGCTATCGTCAGAAACGGCGCTACGTCCCCGAAGCCAGCTCCACAGTGACGGCTACGGATGCGACGCTTTTGTTTCCGGCGCCTCCCCAGCAAGCCCGTGGACTGGCGGCGTCCTCCACGCAGCTCGGCTGGGACAAGGCGGCCTAGGTTTATTATAGCGAACCAGCGCCTTGCTCACCTAAGCCCTCCGAAAGCTTTGGGGAAGGTGTCTGCTCCCGTCTCATGTATCGCGCAACCATGCACAATATCTTATTCGAACATTGCCCCTTGTCGCCTACGAAGATACTAGCACCAGCTCCGGCTGCCCCCACCACCAGCCGCCGCTTACTAAGTATCCGGATAGCGCTGCAACTCTGCGGTGCGCCACCACTTAGCACCTCGGCGCATATTTTGTTGGCCCGTTATGTTGCTGGTCGGGTGTCGCTTGCCACCATCATGCCCACCCTCTTGCAAGGCTAGCCAAAGCAGCCATACGGCTCTAAGCTAAAGCCCCCGGTTGCCAAGCAGCCCGGGGCTTTAGCTTAGAGCCGTATGGCTGGCCTGTGTCTACCCGGTGCGTGCGATTAACCTGTCTGTAGCTTGGCCACACAACACAAAAGCTAGGATCCGCCGCACCTAGGTGCAACTTCGGGTTGCCATGATCGTCAGTTAGCCCAGCACGTCAGCCATTGGTTGGCGCAGCAATGCGGTCCTACTTTTCAGCCAATCTTTGCGAAGGGACAAGCTTGCCTAGTCGCCGCCGCAAGATTTTCTTTCTGAGCCTAGGCTTCGGCCACGCTTAGCGCTTTCCCCAGAACACATGCAGTGGTACCAAGATGATATCCGCCGACTGGAGCAAAAGCCAGCAACCAAGTCCGAACGGCCGAAAGTGGTGTTTTATGGCAGCTCCACGTTCACCCGTTGGGGGGAGGAACTAGAGCGGTGCTTCCCCCAAATTGAGGCGGTCAACCTAGGCTTTGGGGGCTCGACGCTGGCGGCGTGCGCCTGGTTTTTCGACCGGGTCGTGCCGCGCCAACAGCCCGATTATCTCTTCGTATACGCCGGCGACAACGACCTAGGGGATGGTCGCAATCCTGAGGAAGTGGTGTTATTTTTTGAGCAGCTGCTGGCGCGCGTGCAGGCCACGGTGGGCAAAATACCCGTGTGCTTTATTTCCATCAAGCCTAGCCTAGCCCGGCAGCACTTGCGCGGTAACATTGAGTACGCCAACTACTGCATTGAGCAGCTGATCAGCCGCCAAGGTGCGCCGCTCTACTACCTAGACCTTTACCACCAGATGCTGGACGAACGAGGCCAGCCTCAACCCGCGCTGTTTGACCCCGATGGCTTACACTTGTCGCCGCAGGGCTACGCCTTGTGGCAGCGCGAAATCGGGGAGCAGCTAGGGCGTATGCTACCCGCGCAGACCTAACCGTCACTTTCCGGATCCGATATGCTCTCCACTTGTTGTTCGCCTACCCGTATGCACCGCGAGTACCACGAATGGTTTAGTCCGGCTTTGAATCGACGCATGGAGCTGCTCGTCTTCGGCAAGGAGGGCGCGCGGGTCTTATTCTTTCCTACTCGGAAAGCGCATTTCTACGATTACGAGAACTGGGGCGCGGTGGAAGCGCTGCGGCCCAAGATCGAGAGCGGCTTTTTGCAGCTTTACTGCGTGGATAGCATCGACGCGGAAAGCTTGTATTGCAAAACCAAGCATCCGGCCGAGCGAATTCAGCGCCACTTGCAGTACGAGCGCTACATTCTGGACGAGGTACTGCCGTTCTCAGAAGCGATTAATCCTAACATGTTTCTGCTGGCCGCCGGCTGTAGCATGGGCGCTTTTCACGCCGTAAACCTAGCTTTTCGGCACCCCGATCGGTTCGGCCGGGTAGTAGGCATGAGTGGCCGCTACGACCTGACTCAGGCCATGGCCACGTTCGCCGATTTGTTTCAAGGCTACGTGGACGATGACGTGTACCTGAACACGCCCAACCGCTACCTCCCGCAGCTCACCGACGACTTCTACTTGCAGCACCTCCGCCGCCTAGGTATCACGCTGGCTATTGGGGCGGAAGACGCTTTTTTGTCGGACAACTTCTTTCTCAGTCAGCAGCTTCAGGCCAAATGCATTGACCATGAACTGCATGTGTGGGAAGGAGAGGCCCACAACCCCACGGCTTGGCGGCAGATGGTCAACTTGTATTTGTAGGTAGCAGTACCACTTGCTGGCGTATTGGGCAGGGCTCCATCTTCGCCCGTTCGTCTCTCTTTCTATCCCTCTTGCCGTTTCATGCGCTATTTACTCCGGCTCTTTTCCCTGCTAATCTTTTTTCCTGCCTTAGCCCAAACACCCACTCAGCAAGTCAATGTCTTCTTAGGAACGTCCGGTGACCATGGGCAGCTTTCACCGGCGGCTTCCTACCCATTTTCAATGCTCAGCCTGGGGCCGCAGACGTACCCCAACACGCACACCGGCTACGAGCACCTGGCCCGTACTTTCCTAGGGTTTACGCACACGCGCTTTGAAGGGGTAGGCTGCCAAGGCGCGGGCGGTAACCTGCTCGTAAAGCCCTGCCTAGGTCCGGGCCCACAACAGACGCAACTACTCAAAAAAAGCGAACATGCGGAGCCCGGTTACTACGGCGTCACGTTCGCCAACGGAATAGGCGCCGAGCTGACCGTGGGGCAACGCTTTGGCTTGCACCGCTACCACTTCCCCGCGGGTGCCGAGCGGACGCTCTACCTCAACCTAGCGCACTCCTTGGCGAACGGCTTCAAGCAGGAAGAACACGCCACGCAAAATGCTGCCCTCAGCGGCTGGATTGAAGCTGGCACGACGTGCAGCGCGGGCACGTACCGACTCTACTACTACCTCGAAATCAACCAGCTGGTGCAGTGGACGGCGGCCGGCGCGCACCAGGTGCTAGCCCGGCTGCCCACCACGGGTACCGCCGACGTGGAGGTGCGCGTGGCATTCTCCTCCGTGAGTGTTGCCGATGCGCAAGCCACGGTGCAGCGGCAGGCCCGCGCTTCGTTCGAGGAGGTGCGCCGGGCCGCGAGCCAAGCCTGGGCGGCGCAGCTAGCCCGCGTGCAAGTGCAGGGCGAGGCGGACCGCCAGAAGCTGTTTTACTCGCTGCTGTACCGCACGTTGCAGTCGCCCTACTTGGTGTCGGAGCCAGACGGGCGGTACCGGGCCATTGACGGGTCGTTGCAAAAGTCGAAGCAGCCTGTCTACAATGGTTGGGCCATTTGGGACAACTACCACACGCAGCTGCCGCTGTTCTCGCTAGCCTACCCCAACGAGTTTCAGGCTATTGCGCCCTCGTTGGCCAACCTGTACCGCTACGGCAAGAAGAACTTCGCCACCCAGCACGAGCCTTCTCCCACGGTGCGCACCGAGCACGCCATAGTGGTGCTGCTGGATGCGGTGCGCAAAGGCTACGCCGTGGACCTGCGCGGCATCCGCGACTCCCTTATTAGCGAAGCCGAGCGGCTCGACTACTCACACCCCGACAAGGCCCTAGAGTCGTCGTACGACGCGTGGGCGCTGTCCGAAATCTTAGGTATTCTGAAGGACAAACCCTTAAGTGCCAAGTACCGGCAGAAGGCGCTGCAATACCAAGACTACTGGCGCAAGGACTTCCAGGACATGACGCGCCCCGACGTGGACCGGTTGCCGACTCGCGGGCTGTACCAGGGCACCATCTGGCAATACCGCTGGAATGTGCCCTTCGATATCAAGGGTTTGCAGGAAATGATGGGCGGCGAGGCGCCATTTCGCCAGCAGCTCGACGCGTTTTTTGCCGGCGACTACTACAACCACGCCAACGAGACGGACCTGCAAGCGCCCACGCTCTACAATGCCACGCAGCAGCCGTGGAAGTCGCAGGCGCTCATGCACCAGCTCGCCGCCGACACGGTGGTGCAGCACTACTTCAACGACAACAGCCGCGGCATCGACCCCTACATCGGGCGCATCTACCAGAACCAGCCCCAAGCCTACCTGCGTACCATGGACGACGATGCGGGTGCCATGTCGGCGTGGTACGTGCTGACGGCTTGTGGCTTGATGCCGGCTTGCGTGGGCCAGCCGGTGTATTACCTGAACCTGCCTTTGTTCCGCCAGATCAAGCTACAAGTAGCGGCTAAGCAGCCGTTGGTCATTCAGGTAGAAAACTACGCGCCTGGTCGCCGCTATATTCAAGCCGCGCGCCTGAATGGGAAGCCCCTGAACCGCAACTGGCTCACGCACCAGGAGCTAGCCGCCGGTGGCACGCTGGTATTCGTGGCCGCCGACGCGCCTAACGTGACGTGGGGTACGCAGCAGCCGTGGATTGCCACGGGCAAGGTGGGAAAGTAAAAGCTAGCAAGCCGGCGCGACGATCGCATCTGCAAAGCCCTAACCGACCCTAGGTTTAGCGCAACAGAATAATCCCAGCCATTGCTCCAAGTAAGGGCGCAATGGCTGGGATTATTCCGTTACTGACAAAACGCTTCTGCGCCGTCTTCTTAACCTACACAGCTACACTAGCAATGCCCTTTTGCAACGCGGTAGCTTGGAACTCCGGCAACTTGACGCCTTCGGCCCGGGCCACGGTCACGTCGGTCATACCTAGGAAGCCGAGCATCCAGCGCAGGTAGGGCGTGGCAAAATCATACGGCTGCATGGGCCCTTCGGAGTAGATGCCGCCGCTGGCCACCGCCAGATATACCTTCTTGCCCGTGATAAGTCCTTCTGGGCCAGTAGGTGTGTAGCGGAACGTGATGTTTGCCCGCGTGAGGTGGTCGAGCCACGCCTTCAGGGAGGAGGTGATGGTGAAGTTGTAGAACGGCACCCCGATGACGAGCACGTCGGCCGCCATGACTTGCGCAATGGCCTCGTCGGAATGACGCACGGCCTGCTGCTGCTCGGGCGAGCGGCCTTCGGCGGGCGTGAAGTAGGCTTGCAAGTGCGCTTCTTCGAGGTGGGGGAAAGGGGCCGTGGCCAAGTCTCGCACGACGACGGTGCTGCCGGGCTGTGCAGCCAGCAGCTTGTCGATGATGCCCTGGCTGAGCTTTGTGCTGTACGATTCGGCGCCGCGGGCGCTGGAAATGATTTGCAGAATCTGCATAAAAAGGGAGTAAAGGAGGTGATACACTACGAGCTAGCCCCTTTGGCCTACCGACCAACGACGACTGCCCGCCCACTGAGTAGCCACGTAGATAGTTTGGTACTCAGATTACCTCAAGTAATCAGCTGGCTCTTTGTTCGTACTTTGCAGCCACTTCAGATTACGCGGTGGTAGCCTGATTACCAGCAGGTAACCAGGCTACCACCGCCCCTCAACGCCTCTCTGTTACTCCCATGACGAAACCCCAAATTTCTGAATGCGTCCTGACCATGCAAGCCTTGCGTAATGCGTTGCTGGTCGTAAATGGTAAGTGGAAGCTTCAAATCATTGTGGCGCTCAACGCGGGTACTCGGCATTTCCGCGGGTTGGAGCGTAGCGTGCCGGGTATCTCCACCAAAGTGCTGGCCAAGGAGCTAAAGGATTTGGAAGCCCATCAGTTCATCGCCCGCACGGTGCACCCTGGCCCGCCCGTGCTCGTGGAATACCACGTCTTGCCCTATGCCCGCACACTCGACCCCGTGATTGAGGTTTTGAAAGCGTGGGGCTTACAGCACCAGCAGCGGTTAGAAGCCGATAACGCGGCCCCGGTTTAGCAAAGCCTACAAAGGCAAAACGCCCAGCAGAACCTAGGTCCTGCTGGGCGTTTTCGACGTATTAGTAGTGACTACTCGTACGGGAAGTATGACCGGCGGCCACCTCTCGACTTTTGTCTGTCTTTGAGTTTATCCTTGTCCTTATCCTTGGACGTGAGCAGCAACACAGCGCCGGTGGTTACGGCGGCGATAGTTGCCATCTTAAGCACGAATGGCCCGCGGTTGTATTTCCACTCCATCTTGTAGCCTTTTTCGGCGAAGATGTTGGGCACTTTGCCGTGCACTAAGTCACCTAGCACACCTTCTACCACGTTCACGCGGTCGGCGAGCAGCAGGGGCAACCAGTGGCCGTAGTGCGATTCGCTGTATTTGAAGGCAAAGCGCCGAATCATGCCACTCAGGCCGCTCGGAGGCGCTGCCTCACCGAACACCGCCGACACCGTGGGCCGCTCAATGGACTTGAGCAGCTCAATATCGATGGGCTGTTGTGTTGGGCGATGAGTTTTGCTTTCCGGGTCCTGCGTAATATTCAGGCGCGGCTCGCGCATAGGGTAGGTGGGGTCATTCTCCGGATTTGCATCAATGCCCCAACCCGGTAGTTTCTGAGGATCTAACACAGTGTTTTCCATGGGTAGTAGGCGTTAGAGATTAGCGGAAGGAGAAATGAGAATCGGCTTGATGCAGTTGTCCAGCTTGGCCGAGAACATCCGGTAGCCATCAGCCACGTCTTCCAGCGGAATGCGGTGCGTGATGAGCGCTTTCGGATTGATAATACCGTTCTGAATATGGTCGATCAACCTAGGGAGCAAGCGCTTCACCGACGCCTGGTTGGCCCGAATGGTCAGGCCTTTGTTCAGCACGTTGCCGATGGGCACGAGGTTGTCAGTAGGGCCATACACGCCCACAATCGATACCACGCCGCCTTTCTTCACCGAGTTGATGGCCCAGTGCAGGGCGGTGGCAGAGCCAGCCTGAAGCAGCAGCTTACGGCCTGTGATGGTTTGGGCGGCGTTGCCGGCAGCTTCTGCGCCTACGGCGTCAATCACGCAGTCGGCACCCATGAAGTCGGTGATTTTCTTGATAAAGACCACCGGGTCGTCCATGTCCTTCTCGAAGTTGTAGGCTTCGCAGTTGGCGTAGTTCTTCGCGAATTCCAGGCGGTAGTCTTCTTTGTCGATGATGATGACGCGGCCGGCACCAAACAGCCAGCAGCACCGCGCCGCCATGATACCAACAGGACCGGCGCCAAACACAACAACCGTGTCGCCGGGCTGAATACCCGCCATTTCGGCGGCCTGATATCCCGTTGGCACTACGTCTGTGAGCAGCACAGCATCGTCGGGGTCCATGCCTTCCGGGATTACCGTTGGGCCTACGTTAGCGTACGGTACCCGGGCGTACTCGGCCTGGCCGCCATTAAAGCCGCCAGCCGTGTGCGAGTAACCGAAGATGCCGCCCACGGCGCTAGCTTCCGTATTTGACTCGTGGCAATTGCCAAACAGGCCTTGCTTACAGAAGTGACACTCACCACAGGCCACGTTGAACGGCACAATCACGTGGTCGCCCACTTTTACTTTGGTCACGTCGGGGCCAACTTCTACGACCACGCCCGTAAACTCGTGGCCAAAAGTGGTGCCTACGCGGGTGTCCGGCACGTTGCCGTTATACAGGTGCAAGTCGGAACCACAGATGCAAGTGCGGGTAACGCGAACAATAGCATCTTGCGGGTGCTTTATTTCCGGCATTGGCTTCTGACTGGCACGGACCCTTTTTGGGCCCCGATAATCCATAGCGAGCATATAAGCTGGTTTTGAAGGTGGTAGGTGGGAAGGGGCTAGTCCGCTTCGCGAAGTCTTACGCAAGAGTCATCGGACGCTAGGGCGCAAAACTTCGCTGCAGAACTAAGAAGTACTACCATTCCTATCAGGAAGGTTACGAGTGCCGTTTAAAGAGAAAGTAATTACGTGTTTATACACGGGTAGCTCCGTATTTATATCAGCCTAGCGTTGCGCGCAGCGTGCGACGGGTTTTATTTATATGTTGATTAGTAGATTTTTACATTGCAAGGTGTAGAGCTGTAGGAGCTAGCTTAGGGTCGCGCACATAAAGTTTCTGCATAGCTAGCTCCAGTGTGGCCAACGGATAGCTTTACCTTGCAAGTGCTCTGTCGTTAGCAGCACGTTGCGGCTTAGTCCAAAACTGTCGCGGCTTTATCCTGTTAGTAGGGCGGTAAGCTGCGATTTACTTCCTTGCAGCATCTGGGGCCGCCAGATTCCGTACACCAAGGTTTGCGCGCTGTCCGGTGCTCGTTCATGCGCGCTTCAGTTAACCTGCTTTCCTTCCCTTTCCAGAAAGTATAACCACGAAAACACGTAGCACTAATGAGCGAAAAGCCAGCTAAGTACGCGTTCGGCATGATTGGCCTAGGTACCATGGGCCGCAACCTGCTGTTGAACATGGCCGACCACAATTTTGCGGTTGCCGGATACGATAAAGATGCCAGCAAGATCGACTTGCTCGCCAAAGAGGGGCAAGGCAAGCCCGTTGCGGGCTTCTCCGCCCTGCCCGATTTCATTGCTAGCTTGGAAAAGCCTCGCGCCATTATGATGCTGGTGCCCGCCGGTAAAATCGTGGACAGCGTGATTGACGAACTCACGCCGCTGCTCGACAAAGGCGACATGATTATCGACGGCGGCAACTCCTACTTTCTGGACACCACCCGCCGCGACGCCGAGCTGGAAGCCAAAGGCTTTCACTTCTTCGGCATGGGCATTTCGGGCGGGGAAGAAGGCGCCCGCTTCGGCCCCAGCATGATGCCTGGCGGCGACAAAGAAGCCTACCAAAAGATGAAGCCGGTGCTGGAAGCCGTAGCGGCCAAAGTAGACGGCGAGCCCTGCGTAACCTACATCGGACCGGGCGCCTCGGGGCACTTCGTGAAGATGGTGCACAACGGCATTGAGTACGGCATTATGCAGCTGCTGGCCGAAACCTACGACATTCTGAAGAATGGCCTAGGTATGGACAACCAGGCTATTCAGCAGCTATTTACGAAGTGGAACGAAGGTCGCTTGCAATCATTCCTGGTCGACATTACCAAGGATATTTTTGCCTTTATAGCGCCCAACACCGACCACCTGCTGCTCGATGATATCAAGGACGAAGCCCGCGCCAAAGGCACCGGCAAGTGGACCTCGCAAGTGGCGATGGATCTGCAAACGCCCCTCGGCACCGTGGATACGGCCGTGTCGATGCGCGACATGTCGAAGTACAAGCAGTTGCGCGAGCAAATGCAAGGGCTGTACGGTCCGCGCCAGCCTCTCGGCGACGTAAACAAAGACCAGGTGCTAGAGCAACTGGAGCAGGCGTTCTACTTCAGCATGATTGTCAGCTATGCCCAGGGCATGCACATGCTGGCCAATGCCTCGGTGGAGTATAAGTACGAGCTGAACCTAGCCGAAATTGCCAAGATCTGGCGCGGCGGCTGCATCATCCGCTCGAAGTTCTTGAATGACATCTACAACGCTTTTAAGCGTCAGCCCGACCTCGCTCACCTGCTACTCGACGCCGAGGTGCAGAAGCAAGTGCAGGAGTCGGTGGTAGGCACCCGCGCGCTGCTCGCCCAAACGGTAGCAGCAGGCCTTGCTACGCCGGCTTACGCGGCTTCGCTGAGCTACTTTGAGGCGCTGCGCACGGGCCGTATGCCGTCCAACCTCATCCAAGCCCAGCGCGACTACTTCGGAGCGCACACTTACGAGCTCATCGGCCACGAAGGCGTGTTCCACACCCAGTGGGCACCCAACCACGAAGATGCGGCCAACAAGCAGGATACGCACGAGGGCGAAGGCTACGTGAAGCACGAAGAGCCTGTTATTCCGAACAAGTAGGCTAACGGCGTCTGCCGGTACGACACCCTAGGTGTCCGACTGGTTGTCGATTGCGAACATCAGCACGAGGCAATTGCAAAAAGCTCGTTTTGACAGTTCGTTGTGGTAGCAACCGGTCCGGCGCCCTAGGACGTCGGACCGGCAGACGCCTTAAGTATCTGCTTGTCAACTAATACATCATCTAAGAGCCAACAGCTAGCAGCTAACAGCTTATTCTTACTTCACATGAGTACGCACGATAAAATCCAGCCCACCGTTTTCGTCATCTTTGGCGGCACCGGCGACCTGAATGCCCGCAAGCTGGCGCCGGCTTTGTATAATTTGTATTTGGAAGGCTGGCTGCCTGAGCAGTTTTCGATCATTGGCACTGGGCGCACCAAGCTGTCGGATGAGGAGTTCCGGCAAAATCTGCTAGAGGATATCAATCAGTTTTCGCGTACCGGCAAGGCCGCACCGGAAAAGTGGGAGGTGTTTAATAAAAACCTCTACTACCAGGTAGCTGACGTGAACAACGTCGACACCTACAAGGAGTTCGGCACCCGCATTCAGCAGCATGAGGCCGAGTGGAAGACCAAAGCCAACGTCATTTATTACCTAGCCGTTGCGCCCAATTTCTTCCCCATCATCGCCGAGAACATTGCCAAGAGCAAGCTAGGTGCCGCCGCCGACCGCGTGCGCATTGTGGTGGAGAAACCCATCGGGCACGACCTGAAGTCGGCGCAGGAGCTGAACCAGCTACTGACTCGCCTCTTCGAAGAGCGCCAGATCTACCGCATCGACCACTACCTCGGTAAGGAGACGGTGCAGAACATCATGGCTTTCCGCTTCGCCAACTCCCTGCTGGAGCCGCTCTGGAACCGTAACTACATCGACCACGTGCAGATTTCGGTGACGGAACAGCTCGGGGTAGGTGACCGGGCTGGCTACTACGACGGCTCCGGCGCCCTGCGCGACATGATTCAGAACCACTTGCTGCAACTACTTTGCCTCGTGGCGATGGAGCCGCCCATCAACTTCAACGCCGACGAGGTGCGCAACCGCAAGGTGGACGTGCTGCGTGCTATGCGCCGCTTCTCGCCCGAAGACGTGCGCCTCTCCACCGTGCGTGGCCAGTACGCTTCCGGCTGGATTGAGGGGAAAGAAGTGCCCGGCTACCGCCAAGAGCGCGACGCCAACCCGGAGTCCAACACTGAAACCTTCGCCGCGGTGAAGTTTTTCGTGGACAACTGGCGCTGGCAGGGCGTACCGTTCTATTTGCGCACGGGCAAGCGCATGCACCAGTCGTCGTCCGTCATCACGATTCAGTTTAAAGATGTGCCGCACTCCGTATTCCCGGCCGAGTCGGCGGAAGGTGGGCACCAAAACCGGCTTATTATCAGCATTCAGCCTGAGATGAGCATTCGCTTGCAGATGCAAGCCAAGCGTCCTGGTCTGGAGATGATTCTGAATACCGTCGATATGGTGTTCGACTACAAAGGCACCTATACCGCGCAGGCGCCCGAGGCGTACGAAACCTTGCTGCTGGATACCATGCTCGGCGACCAAACTCTGTTCATGCGCGGCGACCAAGTGGAAGCGGCTTGGGACCTAATTATGCCCATCCTGAACACCTGGCAGAACCGCAAGAGCCTGAACTTCCCCAACTATTCCGCCGATTCGTGGGGCCCCGAAAGCGCCGAGGCTCTTATTGCGCGCGATGGTTTCCACTGGTTTACCCTCCCGCTCAATGGAAAAAAATAAGCCCGGCATCAAACTCAACGTCTTCACGACGCCCGACGAGGTTCTGAAGCACCTTGCCGACTACTTCGTGTACCTCGCCAACCAGAACATCGAAGCTAGGAGCCGGTTCGCGGTGGCGCTTTCGGGTGGCAACTCGCCTAAGAAATTGTACGAGCTCCTAGCCTCCGACGCCTACAAAGGCCAGGTAGACTGGGATAAAGTCGATTTCTTCTTCGGCGATGAGCGCTACGTGCCGCAAACCGCGCCGGAGAGCAACTACCTGATGGCCAAGCTAGCTTTGTTCGACCCCTTGCAGATTCCTTCGACGCACGTGTTTGCCGTGGATACGGAGCTGGAGCCTGCCCAAGCTGCTTTGGCCTACGCCACCAACATTCAGTCATACTTCAATGGCTTGCCAGCGCGGTTCGATCTGGTGTTGCTAGGCCTGGGCGACAACGCACACACGGCTTCGCTGTTCCCACACACGCCCGTGCTGCACGAGCAAGCCTCCACGGTAAAAGAAGCGTTTTTGCCCGAGCAGCAAGTCTACCGCATTACGCTCACGGCCCCGCTGATAAACCAGGCGCAAGCCGTGGCTTTTCTGGTATATGGTCAAGACAAAGCCGTGGCGGTGCAGCAGATCCTGGAAGCCGAGCGCGATATTGAGCAGTATCCTGCCCAGTTGATTGCGCCCAAAGAGGGCGACTTGCAGTGGTTCTTGGATACCGCCGCTGCTTCGGAGCTAAGCTAGCACACTGCTAGCGGCGCTCTTCTTGAGTAGCAGCGCTATTCCCAAAGGCCCTGTGGCGGCTAGAACAGTAATTTGTTTTAGCTGCTGCAGGGCCTTTGGGAATAGCGCTGCTACTTAAGAAGAGCGCCAGCAAGCAGTACAAGCTGCGTATGCTCGGCTTCGCCAATGTAGCGTAGCGTCGGGCCGTTGTAGGCTAGCTAGGTGTGCACTTGCCCCAGATGGTGTCGCGAAAGCCTGTTAACTCGCTATTTTGGCCCCGCTGTTTCGCCCTCATGCGGCGCGGTACCTAGCTGCTTCGTGGCGGTTAGGCTAGCCTTACTATTGAAAAGAGACGTTTCCATGAGCCAATTCGATCAACAAGTCTACCAGCAACGCCGTCAGCAGCTTTGCCGCACCGTCGCGAGTGGGCTCATTCTGCTGCTGGGCAATGAGGAAGCGGGTATGAACTACCGCGACAACTGGTACCATTTCCGGCAGGATAGCAGCTTCGCCTACTACTTCGGGCTGCAACTGCCCTCCTTGGTTGCCATGCTGGATGTGGACAGTGGCGAGGAGCTGTTATTTGCCCCGCAGCCGAGCCTGGATGATATTATCTGGACGGGTCCTTTGCCTTCTATTCAGTCCTTGGCCGAGCAGGTAGGAGTACAGAAGGTGCTGCCGCTTGACCAAGTGGCCTCGTACCTAGCCGCCAAAACCCGGGTGCACTACCTGCCGCCTTACCGTCCAGAACACACCCTGAAGCTGGCTGCGTGGTTGGAAACTGCCCCCGGCCAGGTGGCGGCTGGGGCCAGCGCGTCCCTGATCACGGCCATTGTGGCGCAGCGGTCCATCAAATCACCGGCGGAGGTACAAGAGCTACACCAAGCGGCCACTTACTCGGCCCAGATGCAGCTGGCTGTGATGCAGCACGCCCGGTCGGGCATGCGCGAATACGAAGTGGCAGCCGAAGCGCTACGAACTGCGCAGGCGCTCGGCTGCCAGCTTTCCTACCCGCTTATTCTAACTATTCAGGGGCAGGTGCTGCACAACCATTTCCTGGGAAATACTCTGCGTCCCGGCGACTTACTTCTCTTCGATGGCGGCGTGGAAACCCCTCGCTACTATGCCGGCGACCTGACGCGTACCTTCCCCGTGAGCGCCACCTTCACCACGCGGCAGCGCGAACTCTACCAAGTGGTGCTCAACGCGCAAACGGCGGCTATCTCGGCGCTCCGGCCGGGCGTACGCTTCCTGGATGTGCACCTGCTCGCATGTCGTGAGCTAGTGGTGGGCCTAACGGAAGTGGGCCTCATGCGCGGCAACGCCGACGAGGCAGTGCAGGCAGGCGCTCATACCTTATTCTTTCAGTGCGGGCTAGGCCACATGATGGGCCTGGATGTGCATGACATGGAAAACCTAGGGGAAGCCTACGTGGGCTATACGCCCGATTTGCCCAAGAGCACGGCGTTCGGGTTGAAATCCCTCCGATTAGGCCGCACACTGGAAGCGGGGTTCGTTGTCACCGTTGAGCCCGGCATCTACATCATCCCTGAGCTCATCGAGCAGAAGCGGCAAGAGCCCACGTTCCAGCGCTTCGTGAACTTTGACCTGCTGGATACTTACCGCGACTTTGGCGGCATTCGCATTGAGGATGATTTTGTTCTTACAAGCCAGGGCAGTACGCTGCTGGGCGAGCCCCTGGCAAAGACCTTGTCAGAGGTAGAAGCTATTCGCCAGCACGCTTTAGCCTAACGGTTTAAATGGTGAGGTGCGTGTGTTTCCTGGCGTAGCATANGTGAGGTGCGTGTGTTTCCTGGCGTAGCATACCGCCCGCTTTCGTCCGTTGCGCATTGCACTAATCAAAGCAGCAAGACTAGAGCGGCTCCGGCTAGTGCAATGCGCAACGGACGAAAGCGGGCGGCGGGCTACTTGCGCACAGGTTCCCAGCTTACGGGTCCTGCGAAAATGTTCTTGATCGTGTACTGCTTGGCTTCTTTGGCCGTGAGCTGACGCGACCATTGCACGCGGCCCTGGGTAGCGGCGCCGGGCCCGGTGCTGGCAAACTCGGCGTAATACGCGGTGGCTTCGTTGCTCACCTTGCCCCAGTTTTCCCAACCCGCCGGCGTGATGTGCGCGCCCATAGCGGTGTAAAGAAATACCGTGTGGGCATTCGGTCGCCAGGGCCGACCTAGGTACACCTTCGTGGCTTCGGGCGCGGCCGTGAGCTGGCAGTTCAGGAACACCAACCCAAACGGCTGGCGCGGCGTGGTAGACGCAGCCGTGATGTAGGAGTTGGTTTTGCTGTGAATGGTGCAATGGTCGAACACGGCCGTGCTGGCGCCAAAAATGAAGTCGGTGGTGCCCTCAATGTAGCAGTCTTGGTAATACTGCCGGCTATTTTCAATGGCCAAAAATAAGGTGTCTTGGTTGCCGAGCATGCGGCAGTTGCGGAAGGTGGCCCGGTCGCCTTCCACGTGCAGGGCCACGGCCTGGCCCACTCGCCCAGCGGAGTTTTCGAAGGTGATATTTTCGGCCGTAAAATCATTGCCCTGCACGCGCACCGTCGACGAGGTGTAGGTACTGTGCTTTTCCGCATCGCCGGAATAATCGCCAAAGGAGATAACGACGCCTACTTTGCTTTCGCCCAGCAGGGTAATGTGCGTCTTCTGCGACGGAATGAGGAGCTTTTCGTGGTAGGTGCCGTTTTTGATGAAGATGGTGGCTTCTACCTGCATGAAGTCGCGCACGGCCATCACCGCTTCCTGAATGGTACGGTAGTCGCCCGAGCCATCGGGGGCCACAGTCAGCCGGATCGGAATCAGGAAGGTTTCTTTGGCCGCGGGGTCCTTGGCGGCGGGCGGGGTTACCTGGGCATGCAGCGAGGACGCGACCAGCAGCAAGCTGCCAACGAGCAACGAATGACGAATGAGCATTAGCGGAGTAAACGAAGAGACGGTTTCACGGCGGGAAGATAAGCGGGCCGCCTTTATTTAAAGAAGGCTAGGCTGCATATCCTGGCCGCGGGTAGCAAACGGCTTCTCGTTTGTGAAAGATGGACAGGGCTACCTATCTGGCCAACAAAGCGCACCTTTTCGGGTCCTAGGCTTACCGCTTCGGCTTGATGTTAGTCTTGCTTTTGCTGGGTGTTGGAGTTGGCGCGGGCAGCGGGGCGGTATGAAAAAAGGCCTGACAAGTGTTGTTGTCAAGCTTGAGTGCCACTTCCAGCACCGTGAGCCCATCGACGGCGGGGAGCAGCTGCGAGCTGTAGTTGGGGCAGGGGTTGTCTTTGGCATCGGGTACGGGCACAGGAGCCGGCACCTCCTGCCAGAGGCCTTCCCCGTTTTGCTCATTCAGCATGTACACTTGCCCATTGCCGGCTGCTACGGCGTTGTCGCTATTATTCAGCAGCATCTGCCCCACTACCAGCAGACGCCCCTGCGGATGGCCGGGCACCGGAGCCCAGGCCACGGTAGGCGCATGGGCAAAGTGATGGCTGGCCGTGGATTCGATGCGCGTGCCGGGGTCGGTGGGTGTACCCCAGGTTACGCCGTCGGCGGAGCGGCGGAGGTAGGCATCGCAGCCCATACCGCAGATTTCGTAGGTCATTACGTACGAGCCAGTTGGCAAGCGCCGAACGATGGGCATGCCTGGGCGCTTGGCTCCATCCGGCATGCCCACGTCGAGTACTTCTTCGCCCCAGGTGCGCCCGCCGTCGTCGGAGACTTTGTGCGCTAGCAGTTGATTGTAGCCACTGGCTTTGCGCTCCTCGCTGGAATAGTACACCACCAGCCGCCCGCGAGCATCGATAGTAAACTCCGGCTCCCAGAGGCCAATAAAGCCGCTAACGGGCGTCGAGAAAAACTCCCAGCGGTGCCCGCCGTCGGTGCTACGGTACACGCGGATGGAGCACGGCCCGCGGCCGCCTTGGTCGGTGCCCACTGAGGTAGCCCAGAACAGGGTGCCGGCCGCCGTAGCACCGAGCGTCTGCGGCACCTCCCAGAGGCTGCTGCAACAGGTGCGCGGCGGGGTATTTTCCGTCACGTCGGCGAGGTGTTGCCAGGTGCGGCCGTTGTCAGGGCTTTCGTAGATAACGCCCACCTTGCCCACATCGAAGCTGGCAAGGAGCCGACCGGGCGTCTGGCCCTGCGTCAGGCGCACCACCCGCGGATAATATGTGGGCCGGCTGATGGGCATTTTGGTTTGCGCATGGGCGGCACCCCCGGTAACAAACAACACCCCAACTGCGGCCAGCCGCCAAGGCAGAAAAGCGGTTTTTGTCCTAGTCATCTTCTTACTTGTCAGTGGGAGGGTGCAACGTGGTTTCGCTAAAGCTAGCTGTCCTAGCTAGATCTCCGGTTATGCTAATGCTAAAAACACCTGCGCCCAACCGACTGACAAGCGTTAAGCCTCAATCGGTTGGGCGCAGGTGTTAGCCGGAGACAGGGCTAGGCCGCAGATTAGCAAACCTCGCTTAGGGCAAGCTGGCAAAGTCGCTGGCCGGGGCGGGCGCCATGCCGGGGCGTATCACCTGCACATCGGCCCCGTTCGCAATCAATGCTGCCTTCGCCAGACCAATAAACAAGCCTTGCTCCACAATACCGGGAATGTTCTGGAGCTGATGCATGAGGCGCTCAGGATCGGGGATGGCATTGAAGTAGCAATCGACCAGCAAGTTGTTTTGGTCGGAGCGATAAAGCTGGTTTGGGTCGGCTTTAACGGTGCGTACTTCGGGGGCGCCTCCTAGCTTTTCCACGGCATCCAGCACCCAAGGCAAGGCAAACGGCACTACTTCCAGCGGCAGCGGGAAGCGACCTAGCTGCGGCACCAGCTTCGTAGAATCGGCAATAACCAAGAAGTATTCCGAAGCCGTTTCCAACAGCTTTTCGCGCAACAAGGCGCCGCCACCTCCTTTGATGAGGCGCAGCTGGGCATCCAGCTCATCAGCCCCGTCCACGGCGAGGTCGAAGCGCAGCCCGCGGCGGGGCTCTACCAGTGGAATACCTACTTGGCGAGCTAGGTTCTCGCTCGCCAGCGACGTAGCTGTGCCTTGCACGCGCAGCTGCCCGGCCTGCACAGCCTCGCCGAGCAAGGTAATGAAGGCTGCCGAGGTGCTACCCGTACCTAGGCTCAGGAGCATCCCGTCGCGCACCCATCGGAGGGCGGCGGCGGCGGCGGTACGCTTTTCTAGTGCTTGCTGGCTTTGGTCTGGGGTCATGGTTTGTGGGGTTGGGCTCGAATGAAACGCGCACTGAGGCCGGCAATATTAGCAAATGTGCCCCACACCGGCTACCTCCTCAAGCGCGGCTGCCGGTCCGCCGCCGCAGGTTCCTTACTGGTAGCGCTGGCCCAGGCTGCAGCCCGGCCAGTGGGCACCTAGCTTCTGCTGCCAGCTGGCAAGCATCCGTAGGCGACAACCAGCCGGCTGCTTAGGGCATTGGGTCGGCCGACGGCCGAAAGGCCACTTCACCACGTAATAAAGGCAGCTCACACCTAGGTTTATTGGGTGCCCACCTAGCTTTGTTACTTTAGCGGAATGGGGAGAAACTCAAAAGACGCCAGCACCACTAGCGCCCAACCGCTGCTCAGCGGCCGCACCATTGCTGTGGCGTGGCTGCTGTTCAGTGTTTTTATGGTGCTGCTGGTTTTCATGCAGAACCTCTCCACCGGCACACCCACCGATTGGCGCGATGCCTTGGGCGGCCGGCTGTTGCACGGCCTAATCTGGGGGCTGCTCACACCCGTAGTGTTCTGGCTCGCCAAACGTTTCGACCTGACCGAGAGTCGCTTCCGCTTGCCTTATCTGGTGGTGCATGCGGTAGCTAGCTACTGCCTCACGCTCATTTACCGCTTAGTTTATGCAGGCATGATGCACCTAGTGGTAGAGCCTGGAAGTGGCTTTCGGCTCTCGGCGGTGGTGGTAAATGCCAACGTGTGGGTGCCTATTTACTGGATGCTGCTGTGCATTGCGTACGCCGTGCAGTACCAGGAGCGCTACCGCGAAGGACAGCTGCGCGCCGCTCACCTAGAAACCCAACTTGTGCAGGCCCAGCTGCAAGCCCTGAAGATGCAGTTGCAGCCGCACTTTCTGTTCAACTCCATGAACGCCATTTCGGCACTGATGACCGAGGACGTGAAAACGGCTCGCCGGATGCTGGCCAAGCTCAGCCAGTTTTTGCGGTTGGTATTGGAAGGTACGGAGGAGCAGGAGGTAACCCTGGAAAAGGAAATGCAGCTCACCCGCTTGTACCTGGAAATCGAGCAAATCCGCTTCCCCGACCGCCTAGCCGTGCACTACGACCTTGCCCCCGAAACTTTGGGGGCCTTGCTGCCCACGCTGCTGCTGCAACCCGTGGTAGAAAACGCGGTGCGCCACGGCATTGCGCCCCGCGCGGGTACCGGCCAACTGGCCCTCACGGCCCGGCGCCAAGCTGACCGCCTAGTGCTGGAAGTGAAAGACGACGGCCGCGGCGCCGATGGCTCACTGGCGTGGGGCATTGGGCTGCGCAACTTGCAAAGTCGCCTAGCCGCCCTCTACGGCAGCCACTATACCTTCGACATAGAAACGGCGCCCAACGCAGGATTCTGCTTGCAAATCTCCCTGCCTTTCCGCCAACCTAGCTTAGCTGCCTAACGCTGCCGCGAATGGACCCAATCCGCGCCTTACTGGTCGATGATGAACCCTTGGCCCGCCGCCTGTTGCGGGAATTGCTGACGGATTTCCCGATGGTGGAAGTGACCGGCGAATGCACCAATGGCCGCGAAGCCTTGGCGGCGCTGCAAACCCATACCTACGACCTAGCTTTCCTGGATGTGCAGATGCCTGACCTCGACGGCGTGCAGGTGCTACGCCAAGCAAGCGAAGCGGGCCAACGGCTCCCGCTGATTGTTTTCACCACTGCCTACGACCAGTATGCCGTGCAGGCGTTTGCCCTGCACGCCGTCGACTACTTGCTCAAGCCCATCGACCCCGACCGGTTTGCCGATTGCCTTGCTCGTGTGCAGCAGCGCCTGGCCCAGCAGCAAAGCCATGCTGTAAGTGCCCACCTAGCTTCGTTACTGGGGGCGTGGCCCGCGGCGGCTCCGGTGGCTTCGAGCACATCAACAGCCACCTCTCCAGCACCTACCGAGTACCAGGATCGGTTTCTGATTCGGACGGCCGAGCGCAACTTCTTTGTGCCCGCTGCCGAGGTGCTGTACTTGGAGGCCACGGGCAACGCCATCACGCTGCACACCCTAGGGCAGCCGCACATGCTGCGCACGCCGCTGAGCCAGCTGGAAAGTCGCCTCGACCCAGCCACGTTTCTGCGCATTCACCGCTCCTGCATCATCAACGTGAACCACATCCGCGAGTTCAAGCACTGGGCGCACGGCGAGTACGTTTTTCGGATGGAGAATGGGGCGCACGTAACGTCGTCGCGCAGCTATAGCGCCGTTATTCAGCAGTTCTTAAAACGGTTCGCTTAGTAAGATTACGGGCAACCAAGTCTGCTAGCATCGCTACCGTGCTGTTCATGCTGAAGTGAGAGCGAAGCGACAGGAAGTGCTGGTAACCTCAGCACGACCCAGCGATAAATTTTAACCAGCTCTACGCTACGCTGCTGTGCATGTAGTTCTCGGGTTGAGTAGCCGAAACTTACCCTTGCTGCTTGAATTCGTGAATGGTGTAGCCCTATATCTATACTTCGTGAAAGTGCGCGACAAGTGGCTGGTACCAGAGAAACCTAGCTTGTAGGCAATTTCCTACTGGATAATAAGCCGAGGGACGGTAGAATGACCTAGGTTCCTGCTGATGTGCTGCCGGACGAGCGGAAGCTCATAGGAAATTAGTAGCAAAGCCAAACGATGAATACTAGATAAATGCAACCGCAAATGGTTTTCGCAATCGTTTTCGTAAAAAAATAATCATGATCATACGTAAGCCAATACAAGTTTGCTGTACTTACCGCTCTGAACTCCAAAAACCACCCTAAACCGTATTCTATGCGAAGATTTACACTATTTTTTGTGCTCTTTGCGGTCCTTCTTAGTTATGCCGTGCAGGCCCAAAACCGGCAGATAACAGGCCGCGTGCTCAATGCTGCCGACAGCTCACCGCTACCCGGCGTAACGGTGGTGGTGAAAGGTACCACCAGCGGCAGCACCACCGACAGTGAGGGCAAGTTTGCCCTTACATCACCCGCGAGCGACAATCCAACCCTGGTGCTATCCTACATCGGCTTCGAAACCACCGAAGCGAAAGTGGGCAGCGACGGCAACGTGACAGTGCGCCTGAAGGAGCAAACCACGGCCCTGAACGACGTGGTTGTGGTCGGCTACGGTACCCAGCGCAAGCGCGACGTAACCGGCTCCGTCGCCTCCGTGACAGCCGAGCAAGTGGCCGAAGTGCCTATCACCCGCGCCGACCAGATTTTGCAGGGGCGCGTAAGCGGCGTGCAAGTAACGCAAACCAACTCCGAGCCCGGTGGCGGCACCTCCATCCGGATTCGCGGCACCAACTCCATCAACTCCGGCAACGAGCCGCTGTTTGTAGTAGACGGCTTCCCCGGTGCCGGCGACTTGAACTCCATTAACCCCAGTGATATTGAGAGCATTGAGGTGCTAAAAGATGCTTCCGCGACGGCCATCTACGGCTCGCGCGGGGCCAACGGCGTCGTCATTATCACCACGAAAAAAGGCAAAGCCGGCCGCAACGCCATCAACTTCGAGGCCTACACGGGCGTGAGCAACGTGCGCCACAAGTACGACCTGATGAACGCGCCCCAGTTTGCCAACTACCTCAACGACGTTCAAACGCTGAACAACCTCGAAAACAAAACCAACACGCCGCTGCCCTACACCCAAGACCAAATTGCGGCGCTGGGCAAAGGCACCGATTGGCAGGATGCTATTCTGCAACAGGGACGCCAAAGCAACTACCAGCTAGGTTTCAACGGCGGCACCGAGGAGACGCGCTACAACCTTAGCTTCAACTATTTCGATCAGGAAGGTATCGTGCTGAACACGGGTTTTCAGCGCGGCACGGTGCGCCTAAACCTCGATAAGAAGGTCAGCAACAAGATCAACGTTAGCTTTTCGAGCCAGCTAGCCCGCACCTTCCGCAAGCTTACCACCGTGAACACCAACGGCGGCAGCGCCGGGGGCGTGTTGCTGGATGCGTTGCGTTTTAATCCCATTCAGCCCGTGCGCGATGAGTTTGGTAACTACACCTTCCAAAACCAGCCGCTGCCCGCCGTCGAAATTGCCGGTAACCCGGTGGCGTACGCCGAAAGTGCCAAGGACACACGCACAATTCTGCGCGCGTTGGTCAACGTAGCGGGCGAATACGAGATTACCAAAGGGCTGAAGCTGCGCATTTCGGGCGGCGCCGATTTGTTCGGCAACCAGCGTAATCAGTTTATTCCGTCGACGGTGTACGTGGGCCAGAATACCAACGGCGCCGCCACGAAGGCCTCAAACAACAACTATAGCTGGCTCAACGAAAACACGCTGACGTACGACGGCAAGATCAACGCCAACAATGCCCTGAACGTGGTGGCCGGTCTGACCTTCCAGCAGTTCGTGAATGAAAATTACAGCGCCCAGGCGAATAACTTCTTTACCAATGCGTTGGGTAGCGACAACATCGGTATCGGGGCCAACGTGCTAACGCCAGAATCGGGCAAAAACCAGAACACCCTAGCTTCCTACTTTGGGCGGGTAAACTACCGCTTGTTTGAGCGCTATCTGTTCACGTTCACCATGCGCGCCGACGGCTCGTCGCGGTTTGGCCCGAACAATAAGTGGGGTTACTTCCCGTCGGGAGCCTTTGCTTATCGTCTTATCGATGAGAAGTTTATGCAAAGCGTTCCGACGATTAGCGACCTGAAGCTGCGGGCTAGCTACGGCATCACCGGCAACCAGGAAATCGGCTCGTACCGCTCCTTGGGGCGCTATGGCCTGAATGCTTATACGTCGGGGGCCACCCGCCTCGTGGGCTTAACGCCTTCAAACATCGGGAACCCCGACCTGAGCTGGGAGTCCACTTCCTCCGCCGACTTCGGCATCGACCTAGCTTTGTTTAAAAACCGCATCAGCATCACGGCCGATTATTACTTCAAAAAGACCAAAGACTTACTGCTGGAAGTTTCCATTCCGCAAACCAGCGGCTTCTCGAGTATCCTGCAAAACGCTGGTAGCGTGCAGAATAAAGGCTTCGAGTTTGCCTTGACCACGGTCAACTTCGACGGCGGCAAGTTCTCCTGGAATACCAACCTGAATTTCTCCCTGAACCGCAACAAAGTGCTCAGCCTCAATGGGGAGTACCAGCGCTTTGTGGGGCTGTCGAGCACGAGCATTTTCCCCGGCGCCACGGGGGCCACGAGCGTGCTGCGCGTCGGGGAGCCGATTGGTTCGTTCTACGGCTATCAGTTCCTCGGTATCTGGCAGACGCCGGAGGAAATCACGGCCAGCGGCATCACCAACCTCGTACGGCCCGGCGACCCTAGGTACGCCGACCTGAATGGTGACAAGAAAATTGATGCCAACGACCGCGCCATCATTGGCCGCGCCCAGCCGAAGTTTATCTACGGCGTCACGAACACCTTCAGCTTCGGGCCGGTGGGCTTGAGCATCTTCATCCAAGGCGTGCAGGGCTCCGACATCCTGAACCTGAACCGCTACGAGCTAGAATCGGGCTTCACCACCACCAACAAGCTGAAAACGGTCGTCGACCGCTGGACCGGTCCCGGCACCAGCAATACCATTCCGAAGGCGAACAGCGTGGTGCGCCGCAACACGGGCATCACGAGCGACATCGTGGAAAACGGCAGCTTCGTTCGCCTGAAAACGGCCACGATCAGCTACCAGATACCGGTGCCAAAGGCAATGACCAAAACCGTGAAAACGGCCAGCATCTACGTGACGGGCCAAAACCTAATTACGCTTACCAAATACACCGGCTACGACCCAGAGGTCAACTCGTTCGGTGAATCCACGGCGGCGGGTGCTGGCCTGAGCCTGAACACCGACTACAACGCCTTCCCCAACACGCGCACCTTCATCGGTGGCGTTCGGATTGGCTTCTAACTAACTGGCTAGCTTTCAATACCTATTACTATGAAAAAGAAGATTTTTCTTCTCAGCTTGTGCACCCTAGGTCTCTTCACTTCCTGCGAGAAGTTCTTGGAGGAAAAGCCCTATGATTTCCTGACGGCCAGCAACTTCTACCAAAACGAGAGCGACGCCATTGCGGGCCTGAACGGCGTATTTAGCACCATGCAGGCCCAAACGCTCTACGGCCGCACCGTGTGGCTCGTGACGGAGCTGCCCGGCGACTACATGACGGTGGTGGGCGCCACCACCGGCGACCGAGCCGAGCTTAGTCGCTTCTCCTACACGGCCAACAACGGCGAGATAAGCTTCTGGTGGGTAAACCTTTACCGCATGATTAGTCGAGCCAACGACGTGATTGAGAAGGTGCCGCCGATTAGCATGAACGAGGCCAGCAAAAACAACATTCTCGGCAATGCCCGCTTCCTACGCGCCCTCGGCTACTTCGATCTGGTGCGCTCCTACGGCGACGTGCCGCTGATTTTGTCGCCGGTGAAAGGACCGAACGACGACCTGCGCCCTTCGCGCACGCCCAAGGCGCAGGTGTATGACCAAATCATTGAAGACCTGAAGTTTGCGGAAGCCAACTGCCTCAAGGAAAATCAGATTCCGGCGGCTAATAAAGGCCGGGTGTCGAGCGGGGCGGCGGCGGCTATGCTGGCCAAGGTATACCTGACGCGGGCTAGCTCTACCGACGCTAAGAGCACGGATAACCAGGATGCGCTGGACGCCTGCAACCGCGTGATTAGCTCCAACTTGTATAGCCTCGTGCCAGTGTATGGCGACGTATTTCTGCCAGATCGGGAAAACGGTCCGGAGCACATTTTCTCGGTGCAGTTTGACCTGCCGCCGAATACCGGCAACATCATTGTGCGGCAAAATCTGCCGGCGGCCCTAGGTGGTTTCGCCTCGTTCACGGCCGAAGACTGGTTTGTGCGGTCGTACGCCAACAACGACGTGCGCAAGGCCTGGAACCTAAGCAACCAAGCCGGCACCACCACGCTGCCGCAGTACTACTTCAATAAATTCCGCGACGACAAGCGCATCGGCAACGACTCGCGGGTCAACTGGCTGGTCACGCGCTACGCCGACGTGTTGCTGATGCAGTCGGAGGCCCTGAACAACCTTAATGCGGGCGACGCCACGAAGTATCAGGGCATCAACCGCGTACGGCAGCGGGCGGGCCTAGCCCCCTTGCCCACAACGGCTACTTCCAAAGATGCCTTTGTGGATCTGCTGGTGCAGGAGCGGGCCTGGGAGCTGTGCGACGAAGGCCACCGCCGCTACGACCTGATCCGGTTGAACCGCCTGAAACAAGTCGAGAAAGCCATCTTTAACCGCGACATCAACGACAACTTCCTGCTGTTCCCCATCCCGCAAACGGAGGTGGTATTGAACTCGAACCTGACCCAAAATCCTGGTTTTTGATGCTTCATTCCTGTAAATGTTGGCTAGGTTGCCTCGCGCTGTTCCTCTGGTTCGGCGCGGCGGCAGCTTATCCGGTTCCGGCGCCTCAACGTCAGTTTTTGCTGCTCGATGCTGCGCAAATGGCCTCCTACAAAGCGGCCTACCTCAAAGGCAGCGCGGCGGAAGTGCAGCAAGTGAAGCTGCTCCTGAGCGACGCCGACAAGGCCCTAGGTCGTGGGCCGTACACCGTTACGTCCAAAACTAAGCTGCCGCCCAGCGGCGACAAGCACGACTTCATCTCGCAAGCGCCCTACTTCTGGCCCGATCCGAGCAAACCCGACGGCAAGCCCTACATCAACAAAGACGGCTTGGTGAATCCGGAATCGACGGCGCTGAAAGACCAGGAGGAGCTAGGTAACGTGTGCAAAGACGCCAAAGCTTTGGGGCTAGCTTATTATTTCTCCGGCAATGAGAAATACGCGGCTCATGCGGCCAAGCTGCTGCGCACGTTTTTTCTGGACCCGGCCACCCGCATGAACCCCAACCTGAACTACGGGCAGGGCGTGCCGGGCTCCTCGGAAGGCCGTAGCTACGGCATCATTGCCACCCGCAACCTGGTGGAAATCCCGGACGCTGTGGCTCTGCTGAACGGCAGCAAAAGCGTGGATGAGAAGCTAGTAAGCGGGCTGAAATCGTGGCTTAAAGACTACAACACTTGGCTGCTCACCAGTAAGCTAGGCGTGGAAGAAGGTAACAACAAGAACAACCACGGCACCTTCTACGACGTGCAAGTGGTGGACTTTGCCCTCTTCACCGGCGACAAAGCGCTAGCCAAGAAAACCATCGAAACGCGCACGATTCCGCGCATCTCGCTCCAGCTAGCCCCCAATGGCTCCCAGCCGCTGGAGCTAGAGCGCACCCGCCCCTGGAACTACACCACCATGAACCTGCAAGGCTGGGTACGCTTAGCGGTACTCGCCAAGAAAGTAGACATCGACCTCTGGAACTACACCACGCCTGATGGCCGCAGCCTGCACAAAGCCGTGACCTGGTTCCAGCCTTACCTGCTGCAACAGAAGCAGATGGACCGCCAAGACGTAGCACCCACCAGCAACTACACCATCCTGAACCTGTACAATCGCGCCAGCCGCGAGTACGCCGACCTAGACGTGGAGAAGGTCTTTGCCTTGAACGCGGGTTCCGCGCGGGTGCCCTGGGCGATTTAGCGCTACGTAGCGCGGACTTTGCAGTCCGCGCTGGTGTCAAATTGCACGCAAATCATAGAAGCTAGGCTAGGTCTATTCACAGCGCGAACTACAGAGTCCGCACTACAAAATCAGTACGCATGACCAAGAGTTTTTCCTTGCACAGTCGAGTGCTTGCGCAGATTCTCCATTTTTGGCGGCGTTTAACTTAAAAGAGCAGCAAGAAATGGCGTACACAATGCAGCAAACCATGCGCTGGTTTGGCCCCAATGATCCTGTTAGTCTGGCCGACATTCGGCAAGCCGGCTGCGCTGGCGTCGTGACGGCCTTGCACCACTTGCCCAACGGCGTGGTGTGGCCGGTAGAGGAAATTCAGAAGCGCAAGGCTGAAATCGAGGCAGCTGGCATGGTGTGGAGCGTGGTGGAGAGCGTGCCGGTGCACGAAAACATCAAGACGCAAACGGGTGATTTTGAAACGTATATCCGGAACTACCAACAGTCGCTGCGCAACCTAGCCGCGTGCGGCATCTACATCGTCACTTACAACTTCATGCCGGTGCTCGACTGGACGCGCACCGACCTAGCTTTCACCGTGGCCGATGGCTCCAAGGCCCTGCGCTTCGAGCGCGCCGCATTTGTGGCCTTCGACGTGTTCTTGCTTCAGCGCCACAATGCCGAGCAGGACTACACGCCCCAGGAAATCGAGAAGGCGCGGCAACGCTTCGCCGCCATGAGCGACGAAGAAAAGCAACTAGTGCAGCGCAACATCATTGCCGGCTTGCCGGGCAGCGAGGAAAGCTTCACGCTGGCGCAGTTCCAACAGGCCCTCGACACCTACGAGGGAATTGACGCGGCCAAGCTGCAAGCCAACCTCATCTACTTCCTGCAACAAGTAGTACCCGTGGCCGAGGAAGTAGGCGTGAAGCTGGTTATCCACCCCGACGACCCGCCCTACAGCATCCTAGGGTTGCCACGCGTGGTAAGCACAGCGGCCGATGTGGCGGCGCTGTTTGAAGCGGTGCCTTCGCCGAGCAATGGCTTGTGCTTCTGCACTGGCTCGTTTGGCGTGATTCCGAGCAACGACTTGCCCGCCATGGTGAAGCAGTTTGCCGACCGCATCAACTTCATCCACCTGCGCAGCACTCGCCGCAACGCCGAGGGCGACTTCTACGAGGACAACCACCTAGAAGGCGACGTGGACATGTACAGCGTGGTGCGCGAGCTGCTCACCGCCATGCAAACTCGCCAGCTCAGCATCCCGATGCGCCCCGACCACGGCCACCAGATGCTCGACGATTTGAACAAGAAAACCAACCCCGGCTACTCCGGCATCGGCCGCCTCCGCGGCCTAGCCGAGCTGCGCGGCTTAGAGCTAGGTATTCAGAAGAGCTTTTTTGAGTAAGATAGCTTAGGTAAGAACGTCATGCTGAGCTTGCCGAAGCATCTCGCGTGCAATGCTAACTCCAATTGTCAGGGTTTACCAGCACAATGACCGCACGCGAGATGCTTCGGCAAGCTTAGCATGACGTTCTCTTTTGGCCCAGTATGGCGGTCTTTTTTGATTGACGGCAGAAACACGAAACAGTGAAAAACAGAAAGTTGCTGCTGGTTTGGCTGGCTTTGGTGCTGAGCGTGACGGCGTTTGGGCAGAACAAAATCCGTCTGAACGACAACTGGGAATTTGTGCGACAAGACCTAGGGGGCGTGTGGGAAGCCGTGCGCCCCGTGGTGGCCGGCAACCCCGAAAGCGTGCCGCTGTGGCAAAAAGTAACGTTGCCGCACTGCTTCAACGCCCTCGATGCCGTCGACCCGGACGTGAACTACTACCAGGGGCCCGGCTGGTACCGCACCCAACTCACGGTGCAGAACCCATACGCAGGCGGCCGCACGCTGCTGCACTTTGAAGGTGCCGGCCAGAAAACCGAGGTGTACCTCTACACCACCAAAGTGGGTAGCCACGTGGGCGGCTACGATGAGTGGACCGTCGACATCACCCAGGCCGTTGCCGACTTCCAGAAGACCGACGCTTTTAAAACCCAGTTCAAAGGCAAAATTCCGCTCTCCATTCGCAGCGACAACTCGCGCGACTTGGAGATGATACCGTCCGACTTGTCGGACTTCAACTTGTACGGCGGCATCTACCGCTACCTGAATCTGGAGTACGTGCCGGCCGTGTCGCTAGAGCGGTTGGTAGCGAAGGCTGAAGTTGATAAAGCGGGCAAAGCAGGTGTGCTGACGGTGAAAGCCGTTTTCCCAGAAGGAACGCCAGCCACTAACGCGCAAGTTTCCGTGCGGCTGCTCGATCCTAAAGGCAAGCAAGTCGATAAGTACCAAACGACCGTTTCAGCTAAGGCGGGCGAACAGGATATTCACCAGTTTCGGGTGAAAAGCCCGCAGCTTTGGTCGCCGGATGCACCGCAGCTGTACACGGTGCAAGTGGCGGTGAAGGCGGGCGCTGATACCTATGAGCAAACCGAAAAGCTAGGTTTCCGCCACATCGAATTTGTGGAGCACGGGCCCTTTCTGCTCAACGGCAAGCGCCTCTTGCTGCGCGGCACGCACCGCCACGAAGACCACGCCGGCGTAGCCGCCGCCATGACCGAGCCCATGATTCGGCAGGAGATGCGCATGATGAAAGATATGGGCGTCAACTTCATCCGGCTAGGGCACTACCAACAATCGCGCATCGTGCTCAATCTCTGCGACAGCCTGGGTATAACGGTGTGGGAGGAAATTCCGTGGTGCCGCGGCGGGCTAGGCGGGGAGGTGTACCAGAGCCAGGCCAAGCGTATGCTCACCCACATGATTCAGCAGCACTACAACCACCCGGCCGTCATTATTTGGGGGCTAGGCAACGAGAACGACTGGCCCGGCGACTTCCCCGAGTTCGACAAGGAGAAGATTCGCACCTTCATGAAGGAGCTGAACGCCCTTTCGCACCAGCTCGACGCCTCGCGCTACACCGCCATTCGCCGCTGCGACTTCTGCAAAGACATCCCCGATGTGTACTCGCCCTCCATCTGGGCGGGCTGGTACCGCGGCATTTACACCGAGTACAAAGAGGTGACGGAGAAGGAGTTTAAGGACGTGAAACGCTTCCTACACGTGGAATGGGGCGGCGACAGTCACGCCGGCCGCCACTCCGAAAACCCCGACAACGCCCTCGCTAAAATCAGCCGCGGCCAGGGTGCCGATGAGCGTTCCGGCGACGCGTCGCTGTTCGGCGGCAGTGCCCGCGTGTCGAAAGACGGCGACTGGAGCGAAAGCTACCTCTGCAACCTCGTCGATTGGCACCTGAAAGAGCAGGAAACTATGCCTTGGCTCAGCGGTACGGCGTACTGGCCCTTCAAAGATTTCTCCACGCCCGTGCGCCCCGACAACCCCATTCCCTACATGAACCAAAAGGGCGTAGTGGAGCGCGATTTCACCAAAAAGGAAGCCTACTACGTGTTCCAATCGTACTGGACCACACAGCCGATGGTGCACATCTACGGGCACTCGTGGCCGGTGCGCTGGGGTGAGGCTGGCGAGCAGAAGATGGTAAAAGTTTATTCCAATTGCGCGGAGGCAGAGCTGTTTGTGAACGGCAAAAGCTACGGCGTGAAGAAGCGTAACAGCCAAGATTTTCCGGCTGCTGGTCTGCGCTGGCTCGTGCCCTTCAACAACACCGGCGACAATGTCATCAAAGTAGTTGCCCGCCAAGGCAAAACGGTGGTGCAAGACGAAATCCACCAGCGCTACCAGACCGAGAAGTGGGCCAAGCCTGCGAAGCTGATGGTGGAAAAGCTAGGGGAGCAAAATGGCCTCGCGACGGTGCAAGTGAAGCTGCTCGATGCCAACGGCGTGCAGTGCCTGGATGCGGTCAGCTGGATTAACTTCTCGCTCAGCGGCGACGGGCACTTACTGGACGACCTAGGTACGTCGTCGGGCTCGCGCAAGGTGCAGGCGTACAACGGTCGGGCTATCATTCGGGTCAAGACGAATGGGGGCAAGAGCGTAGTGGGCGTGCAGTCGGAAGGGCTAGCGACGGCGTTGTTGCCTTTGTAATGCATGCAGCTCGCGCTCAGCTGTTGCCCCGCTCGGCCGCTCGGCCGGATTTACAATCCGGTCGTCAGGAGCTGCAGATTTGCAATTCGCCCGTCTGCGCTGGCCGGGGTTGTTCTGGCATAGCTGCCCGCGTTGCGGGCGGGGATTACAAATCCCCGACTCCAAACAGCCGGATTGCAAATCCGGCCGAGCGGCGTCTTTGGGCGCCGACTAATAGGTGTGCAATACCGGATGCGCTGCGGCGCGTCCCTACACTATACAAGTAAACGATGCGCGCAAAGTTTCTGACTCCTCTGTTGCTCACTGCCTTGCTAGTGCTGCCAACACTAGCACAACAACGTGTTAAGCAATCCGTCAACGCCAACTGGCTTTTCCGCAGGGATGACGGCACCGACTACACCAAAACGCCAACTACACCAGCGCAAGGGTGGGAGAAAATATCCTTGCCGCACACCTGGAACGCCACCGACGTGATGGACGACGAGCCCGGTTACTACCGCGGGCTAGGGTGGTACAAAAAGGCGCTCTACGTGCCCGCCAACTGGCAAAAGCGTAGCGTGTACCTCTACTTTGAAGGCGCCAATCAGGAAACCGAAGTGTACGTGAACGGGCAGCTAGCCGGACGGCACACGGGCGGCTACACGGCCTTCAGCTTTCCAGTGAGCAAACTGCTGAAGTTCAGCAACGAAGGCACGGCCGCCAACGAGGTAACGGTGAAGGTGAACAACCGCCATAACCCGGATATTCCGCCGCTTTCCGCCGACTTCACCTTCTACGGCGGCCTCTACCGCGACGTGTACCTGCTCGCCGCCGACCCAGTTCACTTCGACCTAGATAACAACGCTTCGAGCGGCGTCTTCATCACCACACCCAACGTGTCGGCGGAAACGGCAGACGTCGTGGTAAACGGCGCCGTAACCAACGACGCCGCGACAAGCCGTAAGCTAGCCGTGCTCACGCAAGTGCTTGATCGTGAAGGCCACACCGTGGCTCAGCAGCGCACCAAGCTGAGCGTAGGAGCAGGGCAGAAGCTAGCTTTCAAGCAAACCTTCGGCAAGCTGCGCCAACCCCACCTGTGGTCCCCCGACGACCCGTACTTGTACCGCGTTATCTCAAGAATCGAGGAAGGCAACGGGAGCAAGCCGCTCGATGAGGTGACGAACCCCCTAGGTCTGCGCTGGTTTCGCTTCGATGCCGACAAAGGGTTTTTCCTGAACGGTAAGCCGTTGAAGCTGATTGGTACCAACCGCCACCAGGATTTTCCCGGCCTCGGCAACGCGTTGCCCAACGCTTTGCACGAACGCGATGTGCAGTTAATCAAACAAATGGGTGGCAACTTCCTGCGCATCTCGCACTACCCGCAAGACCCCACGGTGCTGCACGCCTGCGACCGGCTCGGCATCCTGACTTCGGTGGAAATCCCGGTGGTGAATGCCATTACCGACTCCGAAGGCTTCTTCAACACCTGCAAAACCATGCAGACGGAGATGATTCGGCAGGGCTTCAACCACCCGAGCGTCGTCATCTGGAACTACATGAACGAGGTGCTGCTGCGCCTGCCGGAAGGCATTAAAAAGGATAACGCCGCCGGCCAAGCGTACTTCAAACGCGTGGCTCAACTCGCCCAGCAGCTAGAGGATCTTACCCATCGCGAAGACCCGAGCCGCTACACCATGCTCGTCAACCACGGCGCCTTCGACCTCTACCGCGACGCCGGCCTGACCAGCATCCCCATGATCGTCGGCTGGAACCTGTACCAGGGCTGGTATTCCGGTGAGTTCGAAGGCTTTGCCCAATACCTCGACCAGCACCACCGCGAGCTGCCCACCAAACCCACGATGGTCACCGAATATGGCGCCGACTCCGACCTGCGCTTGCATTCCTTTCAGCCCCAACGCTTTGACAAAACCCAGGAGTACGCCAATCGCTACCACCAATACTACCTCAAAGCCATTCTGGAGCGCCCATTTGTGGCCGGCAGCACCGTCTGGAACCTAGCCGAATTCAACTCCGAAAGCCGCCAAGAAGCCACGCCGCACATCAACAACAAAAGCCTACTTACCGCCGACCGCCAGCCCAAGGATGCCTACTTTTTCTACCAAGCAAACCTGCTCAAAACGCCGTTCGTGAAGATCGGCTCGCGCGGCTGGACGTTGCGTAGCGGCCCCGCGGCCAGCGCCGATTCGTTGTTTTGCGCGCAGCCGGTGGAGGTGTACACCAACCAGCCGATCGTGCGGCTGCAACTCAATGGCAAGGACCTAGGTAGCCAGCCCGCTACGTTTGGCGTGGCGCGGTTTCGGGTGCCCTTTGTGAATGGCTTGAATCAACTCAGTGCCCAAGTAGAGGGACAGCCAATTGATGATCAGGTTGATATTCAATTTAAGTTGCTGCCGCAAAAGCTAGCTTCAGCGCAGTTGCCGTTCACCGAGCTCAACGTCAGCCTCGGCGACCCGCGTTATTTTACCGACCCCAAGCTTCAGCAAGTGTGGGTGCCCGAGCAGGCGTACACGCCCGGCGGCTGGGGCTACGTGGGCGGTCAGGTGTTCAAGCTGCCCGGCAGTGGCCGCTTGCCCTACGGCTCCGACCGCAACATCCTCGGCACCGACTACGACGCCATTTACGAAACCCAACGTGTTGGCCTCACCCAGTTCCGCCTTGATGTGCCGGATGGCGAGTACGAAGTGACGCTGCACTTTGCCGAACTGGAGGCCGTGCCACAAGGCGAGCAGCTGGTGTATAACCTCGGCAATGGTGCCAACACGGCGGCCGATAAGAAAGCCAGTAGGTCGTTTGACGTGCTGCTGAATGGTCAGCCGGTGCTGTCGGACCTAGTTACTGCGAACTACTTGCAGCCGCTACAAGCCGTTAGTTTCAAATTCCCAGTTTCTGCTCAGCAGGGGCGAGGAATTATCCTTGATTTCAAAGCAAAGACCGGTGAAGCGGTGCTGAACGGCATCCAAGTGAAGCGGTTGTATTAAGGCGTTGTCAATGTTTCGGCTCAGGTGCAACCAATGAATGTAGAACGTCATGCTGAGCTTGCCGAAGCATCTCGCGTGCTGACGTTGCTAGGGGATATTCCAACCAATTAAGATTACCATTGCACGCGAGATGCTTCGACAAGCTCAGCATGACGTTCTTGTCCATTAAGATATTTTTTCAGTTTCATCTGCTCGATAAACAGCTGCTTTTGTAAACCACCTCACCCACCCAAATGCATGAAGTCTGTCAACTTAAAAGAACTCGCGCAAGAGCTGAATTTATCTATTTCGACCGTTTCAAAAGCGTTGCGTGATAATTATGAAATAGGACAAGAAACGAAAGAACGGGTCAAGAAATTAGCGCAGGAATTAAATTATGAACCGAACCCGTACGCAAGCAGCCTGCGGCGGAAAAAGAGTAAAACGATTGGCGTTATTATTCCCGAAGTATCTAATAATTTCTTTTCGCAGGTAATTAATGGGATTGAAGAAGTAGCGCGCGAAAATGATTACCACGTCCTAATTTATTTAACCAACGAAAGCTATAGCCGCGAACAGACAATAAGCCACCACCTAGCCAGCGGCCGCGTCGATGGTATTTTGATGTCGATTGCCAGCGAAACGCAGGATTACGCACACTTAAAAGAGTTGACTAGCAAGAATATACCTATCGTGTTTTTCGACCGGGTGTGCGACGAGCTAGCCACTGCCAAAGTAACCACCAACGATTTTCAGAGCGGCTACATGGCCACCCAACACCTGATAGAAGCTGGGTGTCAATGCATTGCGCACCTGTTGATATCCAGTAATTTGTCTATCGGCCAGAAGCGCATGCAGGGCTACGTCAAGGCGCTGGAAGATTACGGAATAACTTGTGATGCTAGCTTAATCGTGAATGGCGACAAAACCGACGCGGAAAATCGGGAAACGATGAAGCAATTGCTGCGCAGCCGGCCCGAAATAGACGGTATTTTTGCTTCTGTAGAGCGTTTGGCCATGAGCAGCTACGAGGCTTGCAAAGAATTAAACCTTGCTATTCCAGAAAACATTAAAATAATTAGCTTTTCTAACTTATATGTTGCTTCGCTGCTTGATCCAGCCCTAACCACGATTACGCAGCCGGCTTACGCGATTGGAAAAGAAGCGGCCAAAATATTATTTAATTCACTTGATAAGAATAAGCCGATTTCAGCAACGCAAAGCCTAGAGTTAAGCTCTGAGCTGATTAAAAGAAAATCGACGGCTGTTTAAAATTAACCGTGAAAGAACGTCCTGCTTCGCGGGGTCCAGTATTACGCTTTAAGATGATAGTTGAATAGGTGTTTGTAATCTATGGAATGTCATTTCGACCAGCGGGAGAAATCTCGCTAGCAATGGTAGCTTCAATTGTAAGAATTTACTAGCACAACGACCGCACGCGAGATTTCTCCCGCTGGTCGAAATGACGGCCTAGGTGGATAGGTTCTAAGTTTCAAAAAGCTAGGTTGCCTTTCTGCAAATCATTGCGACGCATCAGCGCTTCCATGAAGTAATAGTCGGCGTAGCTGAGCGGCACGTCTACTTCGGAATTGGAGGGCTTGGAGCCGGTGCTGTGCAGCAGCAGGAAGCCTTTGCTGCCGCCAGGCGCGGCCGTGTAGCTCTTGGCTAGGTTGCGCACCATCTTGTCGGCTTTGCTGCGGTAGAGAACGGCCTTGGCGCTGTAGGTGCTCAACTCGTACAGGGCCGAGGCAATCACCGCAGCGGCCGACACGTCGCGGGGCTCGCTGGGGATGTTGGGCGCGTTGAAATCCCAGTAGGGGATAAGGTCTTTGGGTAAGTGGGGGTGATTGAGAATATACTGCGCAACGTGCTCGGCTTGAGCGAGGTAGGCTTTGTTCTTGGTTTCGCGGTAGCACATGGTGTAGCCGTAGAGTGCCCAACCCTGGCCCCGCGCCCACGCCGACTCGTTGGCGTAGCCCTGGTGCGTGGTGCGCTTCACCACGTTGCCGGTGGCCGAGTCGTAGTCGACTACATGGTAGGAACTGTAGTCGGGGCGGAAGTGGTTTTTCATCGTGGTGTTGGCGTGGGCCACGGCTATCTTGTAGAAGCTGGAGTCGCCGGTGAAGCGGGTGGCGGCGAACAGCAACTCTAGGTTCATCATGTTGTCGATGATAACCGGAAACGCCCACTTTTCGCGACTGTGGTCCCAAGAGAGGAGGGTGCCCACCTTGGGGTAAAAGCGGGTGCTGAGCGTGCGCGCCGCCTGCACAATCACGTCGCGGTAGGCAGGGTCTTTCGTGAAGCGGTAGCCGGTGCCGAAGCTGCAATACACCTTGAAGCCCATGTCGTGGGTGGTGCCGTTGGTTTTTTCCTGCTCGATGTTCGCCGTCGCCGACCTAGCTGCCGTTTGCCATTTGTCCTTGTTCGTGAAGCCGTAGAGAAACCACAGCTCGCCGGGGAAGAAGCCGCTGGTCCAGTCGCGGGAGGCGACCAGGGCTAGGTCGCCGTTGGGCTTCAGGCTGCGCGGTGATACCAGCACGGCTTTCGTGCTGGCGGTGGTAGCCGTAGCAGTCTGCTGCTGCGCGGCTTTCGGAATTTCCCGGAGCATCGCTTCGGCCTGCGTTTCTGCTAGCTTCACTACCTTTTTGGTGAGAGCATCCTGCGCAAAACTGCTGGTAGAGGCAAGGCTAAGGGCAAACGCAAGGCGGTAGCTAAAGCTAGGTTTCATAGAGAGTTGAGGTTAAAAGCAAGCGGCCGGCGCCGTGGCGTTGCGCGGAATACTGGCGTGGCAAACTAGGTAAACTTGCTTCAGATAAGACAAGGCAATGACTGTTTATTCGCGAAAACGTTTGCGGAATACGAAAAGCACAGCTTATACTGCTGCTGTAAACCTGCCTGTTCCTCGGAAGCCTTGGTTAGAAATGGCTAGGGTATTCCTGCCTACTATCTCCCTCTTAATCGTTGTTTGCTATGAAGTGTGCTGCTATTCTGCTTGTTACGCTGGCCTTTGTAGTGGGTGGTGGGCTAGGTCTGCGGGCACAAGGGCTGAAGCCGAAGGTGCTAAACCAAGCAAAGCCGCCGATTCGGAAAGAGAAGTTTCAGCTGTATTTGCTGGTGGGTCAGTCGAATATGGCGGGCAGAGGCTACCCCGAGGCCCAAGACACCGTACCCGACCGCCGTGTGTTGCGCCTCAACCAAGCCGGCGCCTGGGAAATAGCCAAGGAGCCTATTCATTTTGATAAGCCCGTGGCGGGCGTCGGGCCGGGCCTAGCTTTTGGCAAAGCAATGGCCGCGCAAGACACAAGCGTTGTTATCGGCTTGATTCCGTGTGCTGTGGGTGGCTCGGGCATTGCGGTTTGGCAGCCGGGGGCCTATTACGAGGCTACCAAAACGAACCCCTACGACGACGCTATTGCCCGGGCAAAACTGGCCATGCAAGCGGGCACGCTGAAAGGCATCATCTGGCACCAAGGTGAAACCGACAGCAACCCGGAAGGCAGCAACGTGTACGCCCAAAAGCTGACTGAGCTCATTGCTAGGTTCCGCCACGATTTGGCGACGCCTAACGTGCCGTTTATCGCGGGGCAACTGCCCGAATTTCAATTTGTAAAGCTAGACAGCGCCGGGCGTCGGCAAGTCAATGAAGCCGCTATCCGCGTGAACAGAAGCGTAGCGCAGCTGAAGAAAAGCGTCCCGAACTACGCCTACGTCACGGCAGAAAGCACCAAAGACCGCGGCGACCAACTGCATTTTGATGCGGCTTCGGCCCGGCTGATGGGTCGCCGTTATGCTGCGGCCATGCTAGGTTTGCTGAAGAAAGCACGCCGCCATGTAACGCGGACTTTGTAGTCCGCGCTACTTTATTCCACACCTTTTACCTTCATCGGCAGCGTAAATACCGACTCGGAAGCGGTGATAAACAGCGTCTTGCGGTCCTTGCCGCCGAAGCACAGATTAGCGGTCCAGGCGGCAGGTATGTCGATGTGGGCTAGCTTTTGGCCTTGGGGCGTGTACACCATCACGCCCTTACCGGTCAGGTAGAGGTTGCCTTGGCTGTCGAGGGTCATGCCATCGGAGCCCTGCGGCACAAAAAGCTGGCGGTTGGTGAGCTTACCGTCGGCGCTGATTTGGTATCTGTACGTTTTATTAGCCTTAATATCAGCGACGTACAGGTACTTGCCGTCGGGCGAGCCGACGATGCCATTGGGTTGCTGCACCTGCTCATCGACCACGATTGGCTCCGTTTTGCCTTTGGCTAGGTAATACACTTTTTGCCCTTCAATATCGGGGCTTTGCCGCGTCCAGTAGGAGCGTTGGTAGTAAGGGTCGGTGAAGTAAATGCCGCCGTTTTTGGGGTTGATCCACAGATCGTTGGGGCCGTTGAGCTTGTGTTGCTGCACGTCGCGGAGCAGCACCGTCACCTTTCCGGCCGGGCTGATGGACCACAGCTCATTTTGCGCGTCGGCGCAGGCGAGCAGGTTGCCTTGCGCGTCGAAGTACAAGCCGTTGGAGCGGCCGGTTTTATCCAGAAACAGCGTCAGCTTGCCGTCGGTGCCGTACTTCCAGATCTTGTCGTTGGGCTGATCGGTGAAGAAGATGTTGCCCTGCTTATCAACGGCGGGGCCTTCGGTGAACTTGAACTGGCTGGAAACGAGCTTGGGTTGGGCGTTGCCGGCTACGATAGTGCCTAGGCGGGCGGCGTTGCTGGTATCGGCCGCAATACCGCTGGCTGACTCTTTCAAACGGTAAGCACAAGGTTGGGCAGGACTAGCCGAATATTCCAGCGCGTGAAGGGAAGGAAATAAGCTGGCCGTCAGCAGAAGCAGTGGCAGCTGTAGAGGAAACTTGGCAGGAATATGCATTCAATGAGTGGGTTAGATAGGTCCGAGAAACGTAAACCTAGGTGGTAGCGCACCAGCAGAACTGTGGCTCGCCTCGCTTACAACACGAGGCCTTGCACCGGGAAGGCTGGGTCTTCATACGGCGCCGGCAGCGGCGCGGCGCGACTCACCGAATCGAAGATCATCACGTTGCGGCTAGCAGCCGTGTAGGCCGGCCAATTAGCTTCCGGCTTACCCGTTTTGATGAAGCTCACCCACTGCTGGTGCATTTCAGTAGCAAGGCGTTGGTTTTGAACATTACTAGCTAGCTCATTCGGCAGCGAGTTCCAGGCGTAGGCTAGCTCCCGGGCGTGCACGGGAGGCTGGGTGGGGCTAGGTTGATAATCGAATCGGTAGAGCCAAACGGGCTGCTTGGCAGCCACCAGCGTTTGGGCGAGGCGGTAGGTGGCAAGGCGGTAGAGGTAATCCGTCAGGGTACTTTGCCAGGCTTGCTCCGCGGGCTGGGCTTGGCTCCGATTGGTGTAGGCTTGCCACACGTAGCCGTTGCTCTTGCCAAAAAGCGCCGTCAGCACCTCCGGGTTGGGGTGCGCCAGCGTCGACCAGCTGTTGATGAAGGCGCCTGCTTCGTCGCGGTTGGTGCCGAGTAGTACCCGCAACGGCGTGCGGTTCGGGCGACTTAAGTACGTGAGCGGGGCCGTCGTGATGACCTTGCCATCGAGCACCGGCCCGAATAGCTGCAAGCCGGTCGGGCCATCCGTTATTTTGGCTTGGGCCTGCATGAGGGTGGCCGTGGGCAGCGTGAGCAGCTGTTTCGCCTGGTTGGGAGCTAGGTGCAATTCCTGCAAGAGCCGGCGCGTGACCGTTGCGGCCGTGGCCGTGTCGCGGACGCACTGCACCGAGCCGCTTTCCAGAATTGCCTGCTGAAATAAGCCCTGCGCGGCGGGTGTCACCAAGATGGCACTCACCAGTTTCGCCCCCGCCGATTCGCCCATCACCGTCACGCGGGCGGGGTCGCCGCCAAACGCACTGATGTTCTGGTGCACCCATTGCAGCGCCGCCACTGCGTCGAGCACGCCGCAGTTGCCGGAGTTCTGGTACGCCGGGCCGAGCGCACTACCTAGGTAGAGAAAGCCCAGGCTGCCAAGCCGGTAGTTGATGCTAACGGTTACGATATCATCGTGTTCGGCAAAGTTGCCGCCTCCAAAATCGGAGCCCGTGCCGCCCGTGAAGGCGCCCCCGTGCACCCACACTACCACGGCCTTCTTGGCTTTGGGCGTGGCGCTGGCCGGGGCCCACACGTTCAGCATTAAGCAGTCTTCCTGGCCTTGCAGCTTGCCGTTCGAAACCTGTGCCGCCCGAGGGCCGGGGGCGGTGGCTGGCCGCACGCCCTGCCACGGCTTCAGCGGCTGCGGGGGACGGAAGCGCTGAGCGCCAATAGGTGCTTCCGCGTAAGCCACACTCCGAAACACCACCATGTTGCCTTCGCGGGCTCCTTGCAGCTGGCCGGCGTGGGTGCGCACCACCGGCGCGGTAGCCGTGGGCGCCGTGGCAACGGCCTGCGCCGCGCAAGGCTGCCGAAAACCTAGGGTTGAGGTGAGTAGGAGCGAGGTAAGCAGCAGAGACGATCTGCTAAGCAGGTTGATTTTTTGTAAACGCATGGTTAAACATAACCTTAATCTCGACTCAAAAACAGAAGAACGTCATGCTGCCGCTGGTCGAAGCATGACGTTCTCATTCCTAGGGCAACTACTCAAGCTCGGTAGTTACCATACGTAGGTGCCTACTGCACCGCCGTAGAGCGCACTAGATACTACTTTGCCTCGGTACTGAATATTAAAGGGTTGCAGCGTGTTACCGGTGTTTAGCACGACCAGTACCTTCTTGCCGCTGGGTGTTTTGAACGCCACGTTCGACAAGTTGGTAGGGAGGCTAGAGCTGATGCGTACGGAGCCAGGCCGCACAAACTTGCTAGCGTGGGCAATGCTATAGTAAGCCACGTTGCGCGTTACGCCCGAACCAACCGTGACGGCCGGTAGGCAGGTGCTGCACCCGCCGTTGGTGTGGGGTCCGTTGGAGGCGTCGGCGGCTAGGTTCCACTCCAGCACGTTGCGGCTCCAGTTGCGCGTGGCCCCGATAAGCAGATTATTCACGTGCCAGCTGAAATCGCCAGCGAAGTTGCTGGGGGCGCCCACCCATTGCTCAGTGAAGTACACGTTTTTGGTTGGATACGCCTCGTGCACCTGCGACAAAGCACTGATGTTGCCGCTATACAAGTGAAACGCCGAGCCATCGACATACTGGCGCGCGCCGGCATCGTTGAGCACTGTGAGCGGGTACTCGGGCTTGTCGCAGTTGTGGTCGTAGGCGATGATTTTGGTATCCAAGCCAGCGGCCAGTAGGGCTGGTCCTACCACCTTTACAAACGCCGCCTGCTCCGTCGCCGACATCGACATGCTCGGGTTGTTGTCGGGGTTCAGCGGCTCGTTTTGGAGCGTAACGGCATCAAGTCGCACGCCTTCCGCCTTCATCGCTTGCAGGTACTTCACGAAATATTTCGCGTAAGCCTGATAGTATTCTGGCTTTAGCGAGCCGCCCTTGGGACTGTTATTGGTCTTCATCCAGGAAGGAGCCGTCCAGGGCGAACCGAGGATTTTGATGGCTGGGTTGACCGCTAAGATTTCCTTTAGAACGGGCAGAAAATAAGCGCGGTCGGGCTCCAGACTAAACTTATCCAAGTTGACATCGGTGCCACTGCCGGGCAGGTCGTCGTAGGTATATACTTGGTCGTTTAGGTCGGAGGCGCCAATGCTAATGCGCAAGTAGCTGATGCCGATAGAAGTGCTATCGGTGGCAAAAAGCTCTTTAAGCAACGCGGCCCGGTCGGTGGTACTCAGCTGCCGCATGACGTACGCGCTGCCGCCCGTGAGCGTGTAGCCAAAGCCGTCTATCGTCTGGTACGTCTGAGTGGTGTCTACCACGATGGTGGGGTCTTGGTTCGTCGAGGCGGCGAAGTTGAGCACTACTTTCTGCTTGGCAAAGAGTTGCGACTTATCTGGGTTAGTCAGCCAAAAGGCCACTTGCGAAGGCCCCACTGCCACCGGGGGCGTAGGCGGGGTGGGCGGTTGCGGGGTGGGGTCTGGTTTATCGTTTTTCTGGCAGCTGCTCGCCAGCAATAGGGTTAGCAGCGAGCCACTTACGGCAAGGCTTTTCAGGGTGGGGAAGGTCATGCGCTTGGAGAAGGAAGAGTGAAAAACGTAACGAAACGAGGTAATGCCCAACCTAGGTCCTGCTATCGGAGCAACCCTAGGTTGGGGACTGGGCTACCACACGTAGGTCCCGACGGCGCCACCGCTGAGCGTCGCGCTGGCCTGCTTGCCCTGGTAGCGAATGTTGAAGGTTTGCGGCGTGGTTTGGTCATTTTGCACAATCAGCACATGGTCGCCGTTGGGCGCCTTGAAGGCCACGTTGGGGGGCGTGCCGGTGCTGGTAGAGCCAATGCGCACCGAGCCGGGCCGGGCAAACTTGCTGGCGTGGGCCACGGTGTAGTAGGCCACGTTGCGCTGCACCGTGTTGCCATCGAGCGTGATGGCGCCCAGGCACTCGGTGCAACCGCCGGGCGTGTGCGGGTTTTGCTGCGGATCAGCGGCTAGGTTCCACTCCAGCACCGTGCGCGCCCAGTTGCGCGTACCCCCAATGGTCAGAGTTTTCACGTGCCAGCCTAGGTTGTTCTCAAACTTGGTCTTGGAGCCCACCCATTGCTCGGTGAAGTACACGTTCTTGTTAGGATACGCCTCGTGCACCTGCGACATGGCCTCGATCTTACCAGCGTACATGTGAAACGCGGAGCCGTCCACGTACGGGCGGGCCTCGGCGTCGTTGAGCACCGTGAGCGGGTACTCAGGCTTGTCGCAGTTGTGGTCGTAGGCAATGATTTTGGTGTCGAGCTTCGCTTTCTTGAACGCCGGACCTAGGCTCTTCTTAATGAAGTCGGCCTGCTCGTTGGCGGGCATCAGCAAGCTAGGGTTATTGCCGGGGTGCAGGGGCTCATTCTGTACCGTAATGGCGTCAATGCGAATGCCTTCCGCCTTCATGCCCTGGATATACTTCACAAAGTACTGCGCGTAGGCATCGTAAAACTCCGGCTTCAGCGAGCCGCCTTTGGAGTTGTTGTTGGTCTTCATCCAAGTTGGCGGCGACCAAGGCGACCCCAAGATTTTGAGGCTAGGTTGCAGCTTCAGAATCTGCTTGAGCACCGGAATCAGGTACGGCCGGTCGGGGGCTAGGCTGAACTGGCGCAGCTCGGGGTCGGTCTGGCCCTCGGGCAGGTCGTCGTAGCTGAACACCCGGTCGTCGAGGTCGGAGGCCCCGATGCTCACGCGCAAGTAGCTCACCCCGATGTTGTTGCCGTCGGTAGTGAACAGTTCTTTGAGCAGGGCCGTCCGTTCGGTAGCGCCCATCTTGCTCAGCAGCATGGCGCTGCCACCCGTGAGGCAGTAACCAAAGCCATCGATGGTCTGAAAGCGCTGGCTTTCATTTACTTCAATGGTTGGGTTGCTGTTCGTCGTGCCGGTAAAAGCTAGGGGGGCGGGCTGCTTTTGAAGAAGCGCCGATTGATCGGGGGTGGTGATCCAGCTAGTTATCCCGGCTGCTTTCTTTTTGCTCGTTTGGGCTAGGCTCTGCTGGCGGCTTGTGCCCGCCAGCAACGCGGCTGCGAGGAGGGAAGGAAGCACGTAGCGTTTGAATTCTATGGGCATAATACTGTTCGGGAAGAAAATGAGTGGTGTTTCATCGAAAACAAAAGGGGCCGGCCGGCGTCCCACCACGCCGCACCGGCCCCAAATCATTCGTTACCTCCGCACTCACCTAGCGGAGGGTCGGAATGAAGTGTTCTGCTAATGTCAAAGATGCTTTGGCTTCCTTAATAGCCTGGATTCTGTTGAATGAGCGCGTTGTTGTTCAATTCGCTTTGGGGCAAGGGGAAGAGTAGATAGTTCACATCGCGGCTGTTGCGCTTCTGCTGAATCATATCCAGCGCAGTGATCTTGTGCGAGGCTGAGGCATCTGCTTGCGTTTGCCGAGCATAGCGCACCAAGTCAAACCACCGCTCACCTTCGAAGGCCAACTCCCGACGGCGTTGCAGATCCACTTCGTCGCGAAAGGCTTGCTTGGTAGCTAGCTGAGCCAGCGTGAGAGCAGGCAGTCCTGCCCGCTGCCGTATAGCATTGAGCTTACTGAGGGCATCCGCGGTGGGGCCACTTTGCTCGTTAGCAGCTTCCGCATACATCAGGTATACGTCGGCTAGGCGTAGCACGTAGTAGTTGTCAGGGCTATTAAAGCCATTGGGGTTACTGCGCCACTTATAGATAAAAAAGCCGCTATCGTTCTGCTTCGCTGGGTTCCTACCCGCATAGAGTACGCTCACGTAGCTTACGCCGCCCGTTACTTTGGCACCGCGCTTCCAGCGTAAGTCATTTACCGTATCTACGGCAAACGTCAGATCGGTTGGCTGAGCGAGCCTAGGGTCCCGGTAAAGGGTCGGGATGTCGAACTTGGCGTACGAGTACGTAGCAGGTGGGTTGGGCAGTACCTCGTCGGGTAATAGGAACCCACCGTCAGAGTTGCCAGCAAACTGTACTTCAAAGATTGATTCAGCGTTGTTGTCGGGGGGATAAAGCGCGTTGAAATTGGTAGCTAGCACCGACGTATTGTTGCTCAATACTTTGTTTGCCGCGGTTTGCGCATCACTCCACTGACGGCGGGTCAGGAATACCCGAGCCTGCAATGCATTAACCGTGGTTTTAGTAGCGCGGGCGCGGTTCAAGACATTGTCCCCGAATGTCGTCGTCGTCAGGTTCTCGGCCTGAGCTAGGTCTGCTAGGATCTGCGCGTATACGTCATCCGCTGAGGCGCGTGCTATGGATACTACTCCCGGGTCAGCCGATTCCGTCGGATCGAGGTGCAGTGGCACACCACCGTAAACGCGTACTAAGTTGAAGTAGTGCAGCGCCCGCAGGAAGTAAGCTTCGCCCAAGATCTGGTTGCGGCGCTCTGTGGGCATCGAGATGGGCTGAACGTACTTTATAACTGCATTTGCCCGGTTGATAGCCCGGTACATGTCGCGGTAAGCATTGCCCATCTGACTTGTCGTTGGAAACCAGTTAATGATTTCCAAGGCGTTGACGTCGTTGTTGGTGCTGGTGCAGTCGTCTGACGGCATCATACCAATGTTAGGCAGGTCTTGGCCGTAGTAGCCAGACATCTGCAAACCGTCGTACGCTGAGGTAATAGCCGATTCAGCATCGTCGGCGTTCTGGAAGAAGTTGTTCGGTACTACGCTGGCCAAGGGCTCTTTGTCAAGCACATTGCAGCTTCCCAGTAGCGCGAGGGCAAGAACAGGAATGAATACTTTTTTCATGGGTGGGAGTCGCTTAGAATGATACGTTGATACCAGCCGTGTAAGTGCGGGCTTGCGGATACACGCCGAAGTCACGACCGAAGCCTAGGGCTGCGAAAGGACTAGCGCTAACCTCGGGGTCATAGCCAGAGTAGTTCGTCCAGGTAACAAGGTTCTGGCCCGTTACATACACGCGAATGTTGCTGCTGCTGATTTTCTTAGTCAGGTTGGCCGGTAGGTTATAAGCTAGGGTCAGGTTTTTCAGACGTACATAAGTGCCGTCTTCAAGGAAGCGAGTTGAGAAACGGTTGTTCTGGTTGGGGTCACCAGCCACGGCACGCGGTACATCCGTATTCGTATTCGTGGGCGTCCAGCGGTCCAGTACCCGCGTCGTCTGGTTGAACGCATCTGACATACCCTCCGTCGTTATGCGGTTCTCGTTGTAGATGTCATTGCCAAAGCTGCCCTGAAACAACACGCTAAGCTCCACGCCTTTGTAGCTGAAGTTGTTGGTGATACCGCCTTGTAGCTTGGGGTTAGGGTTCCCGATTATCTTCCGGTCGCTGCCGTTGATAACACCGTCGCCGTTCAGATCAGCGAAGCGAATGTCGCCTGGCTTAGCCCCTGATTGGTATAGAGCCGAAGCATTGCCCGATTTTTCGCGGGCCGTTTGGTTTGCCGCATCAATCTCCGCTTGGCTTTGGAAAAGCCCCTGCGTTACGTAGCCGTAGAAGGCACCCAGTGGCGAGCCTTTCTGCGTGATGGCAAAATCATTATTGTTGGTGTTCGTAATAATCTGCCGACCCACTTGCTGGCCTTGGTCGTTGGCGAGGGTACCTAGGTCCAGCACCTCGTTCCGGTTTATCGATAAGTTTAGGCTTGTGTTCCAGGTAAAGCCATTGTTCTGACTTTGCACGTTCTGGGTGTTGATGCCTAGCTCAAGCCCTTTGTTCTGTACCTCGCCTAGGTTGCGTGTTACGTTGTCTACGCCGGCGCTGTAAGGCAGCGATACGGTCAGCAGTAGGTCTTTGGTGCGCTTCATATAGGCGTCGAACGTCACCGTAATGCGATCCGACAAGAAGCCTAAGTCCAAACCGCCGTTATACTGGTAAGTAGTTTCCCACTTCAGATCCGGGTTGCCCACCGTCAAGCTCGGTCCAATACCACCTACGATAGTGCTGCCGGACCCTTGGTAGTTCTGGTTGGTGCTGTACGTCGAAAAGCGGCCGTAGATCGGCACCGATTGGTTGCCGTTAACTCCCACGCTAGCCCGAATTTTAACATTTGATACGGTCTTGCTCTGCGGGAAGAACTCCTCCTTCGACAAGCGCCAGCCTAAGCCTAAAGCAGGGAAATAGCCAAACTTGTTTTTGGTGCTGAAGCGGCTGGTACCATCAGCGCGTAAGCTGAGGCTAGCCAAATACTTGTCTTCGTAGCTATAGTTAGCGCGGCCGAAAAAGCTCATCAAGCCCCACTGCTCCTCGTACGTGCTAGGCCGGGTGAACTGAGTTCCTGCTGATAGGTACGGCACCGCATTGGACGGAAAGCCGGATACCTGCGCATTGGAAGTAAAACGGTCGGACTCCTGCACCGATTGGCCAGCGAGCAGCGTCAGGTCATGTCCTTCGCCAATGTTGGGCCGGTAAGTTAAGGTGTTTTCCCACAGCCATACTGCCTGGCGCGTATTGCCAGTGCGGGCGCTGCCACGAAGGCTAGAGGCTTGGTTTTGGAAACCTGGATACTCGCGGCTCAGGAATTCATTCTCCAACTGCTCACGGTAATCGAGGCCGGCCGAGCTGCGAAGCGTAAGGTTCTTCAGGATGTCCAATTCCGCATACAAGTTGCCAATAACTTGGTCCGTAGAAGCTAGGTTATGGGTCTCGAGTAGGTTGCCAATAGGGTTGTCAATCTGGCGGAAGGGGTTTTGGCCGTACAGGCCATCGGCGGTGCGAACTGGAATGGTAGGAATCTGCGCCAGTGCACCTAGGATAGTGCCTGAGCTACCTGCTCCTAACTCGCTGCGTACGCTGCCGTTCGTGTTGCTGCGGCTTAGGTTTAGGTTCGTGCCCAAGCGAAATTTAGTGCTCACCTGCTGGTCTAGGTTCAGCTTGAAGCTGTAACGGTCGAAGCCAGAGTTGCGAACAATACCGTCCTGCTTGAAGTAGCCACCCGAAGCATAATAACGCGTCTTATCGGTGCCGCCGCTAATGCCAAGCTGGTAGTTCTGAATGGCTGCGGTGCGGTACATCTCATCCTGCCAATCAGTATTGTATTGCAGGCTATTAATCTGATCCTGGGTGAAGGCAGGTAGTTGACCAGCATTAGTCCGTGCTTCGTTATAGAATTGCGCGAACTGCTGATTGTTGAGTAGGTCTATCTTCTTGCGCAGCTGCTGAACACCATAGTACATGCTGAGGCTCACCTGAGGCTTGCCGCTCTTGCCATGTTTGGTCGTAATGACGATTACACCGTTGGAGGCCCGGACACCATAGATAGCAGCAGCAGCGGCATCTTTCAAGACATCAATCGACTCGATGTCATTAGGGTTGATGGAGTTCAGCGGGTTTGGTGTCTGGTTGCCGATAGCTATTTCTCGGTCGTACTGCGGTACGATGGGCACCCCGTCAATAACGTAGAGCGGTGAGTTGTTCAGGTTAACCGACGTATTTCCGCGAATTCGGACGTTGATAGCGGCACCCGGAGAACCAGTAGGGGCTGTTATCTGCACACCAGGTGCTTGGCCTTGCAACGCTTGGTCGAAGCCAGCCACGGTCTGACGGCTAATTGCCTGACCGCCTACCGAAGCTACCGAAGTAGTTAGCTGCTGGCGAGTTTGGGTGCCATAACCTACAACGACTACTTCGTTTAGGGCCTGCGTATCTTCGGCTAAGGATACGTTAAAAGAAGTGGTAGCGCCCGTCACGGGTACTTCCTTCCGAGAGTAGCCTACGAAGCTAAATACGAGCGTACTTCCTACTGGAGCACTCAGACTGAAAGCGCCGTTTGCATCAGTCGTGGCGCCAGTAGTGGTACCTTTTACCACCACCGTTACACCTGGCAGCGGGTCGCCGCCAGCCTGAGTTACACGTCCGGAAACGGTGACATCCTCTGCCTTGGAAACGTTTGCGCTGCCAAGAGTAGAAGCAGTAGATTGGGCATCAACGACTAGGTAATAGTCGGCGCGCAATTTTTTGAAGGCTAACTGAGCCTGTGGTAGCACATTGTTGAGCTTTCCTTCTAGCGTGGCTGCTTCATTAGTGCCTAGCACGTGCTTATCATGAACTAACTGGCTCTCGTAGAAGATGGTAACGCCATACTCCTTTTCCCAACGGCCTAGGAGATCTTTCAACAGGACCATTTGTACCGGCTGCGCGGTAGTGCGTTGCGAAACGGTATTCACCGCTAGTATCTGTGCGGAAGCTGTGTTATTGGGGGAGTGCAGCAGCATCGTGCACATCGTGAGGGAAGCCGTATGTACAACACGGCGACACAGTCGGGTATTGGGTAGTGTCATTGGTGGGAAATATGAGAAGTGGGTGAATTTGCGTCAGAGAGAATAATCTGGTTCTGCTGTCGCTCAATCTTCAGCTTGAAGGTTTCTTGCAAGGCTTGCAGCAGCACATTCAGCGCGCCAATGGGTACCGTACCCGTAATTCTGCGCGCATTTAGCGTCGGGTCTTTTACTACCACATCCACGCCGTAGGTGTCGTGCAGGCGAGTAGCTAGCTCGGCAATCGTCGTCTCGTCGAGCACGAGCTTATCGTCTTTCCAGGAAGCGTAAGGCAGCGTCGTCGGTACGGGCTTGTGTACAAGCTGTTGGGGTAAGCTATCCACGGTGGCCACTAGTTCGCCGGGCTTCATGATTACGGCCGGGCGCTTGTCGGCAAACGTTAGGCGTACCTTGCCAGAAAGCAGTACTACCTTGGCCTCGGCGTGGCGCCGGTAGATGGTAAACTTGGTGCCGAGCACTTCCACGTTCACGCCCGCGGTGGTGTGCACCACGAAAGGCTGATGGCTAGGGAGGTGTTGCACAGAAAAATAGGCTTCGCCATCGAGCCACACTTCCCGGGGCTGATCCGCCGATTTGCCAGGCGCGTAACGCAGCGTCGAGTGGCTGTTCAGGGTTACCTCCGAGCCGTCGGGCAGCTGAATTTGACGCGTTTGGGCGTAAGGCGTCGCAAACGCGAGAGGCGCTGCCACTGGTTGAGCATGTTGCTGCTGCCACCACAGGCTACCAGCTGCCAAGAGTGCACCCGCAGAAGCGGCGGCAGCCCAATAGCGCCAGCGTGGCGTAGCAGTTTCGGCCGATGTCATTTCTGTCGACTCAAAACCTAGCTGCTGGTGCAAAGAGGAGAGGAGCTGGTTGTAGTCAGGCTCGCGGGCCGGAATGGTGGCTACGTCTACGGGCTGATCCCACTGGGTCTGCATCCAGAACTGCGCCAGCAGCTGGTTCTCGGGCTGCACGAGCCACTCGCGCACGGCTGCTGCTTCCGCTGCGGGCGACTGGCCGCGTACGTAGCGGTTGAGCGCTGCTTGATCAACGGGTGGTTGCATGAAAGTCGGGGTGAGAGGTGCTTGGTTGTGGTAGTACACGCAACCCTGGCAACACCCTTACTCGACTCGCAACTTTTTTTACTTTTTTAGGAAGAATAGTAACGGCAGTACTATTAAGGCCGTGCCGTGCTGCTGAAAATAATCGCGCAAGAACTTGAGTGCCTGCGTCATCTGAGCTTCCACCGTCTTCACTGAGATATTTAGCTCCTGGGCAATCTCGGGGTATGAAAGTCCTTGTTGGCGGCTAAGCTCGAAGATTTGGCGCCGCTTGGGGGGAAGTTGGGTAAGGGCAGCTAGGTACAAATTCTCTAGTTCCGAGAACTCCACCTCATTGCCTGTTACTTTGTTGCCGACGCGTAGCAAATGCTCTTGATAGATGCGTTGGTAGTGGCTGTGCCGCAGCTGGTTCAGAATAGTGTGGTGCGCTGTGGTGAATAGGTAGCTTTTGAGCGGCACATCCTCGCGCAATTGTTGGCGCTTTTCCCAGATCTTTAGAAAGCACTGCTGCACAACGTCTTCTGCTTCCGATTGCGATTTTAAGTAGCCATACGCGAAGCGATAAACGTGTGAACTGTACTGCCGGAATAGCGCGTCAAATGCCTGACTATCGTCTTGTTTGATAAGACGCAGACAGTCTGACTCCGAAAATTCGCGCACAATTTTCAAAAGATTACCACAGGATTTTTACGAAAGATACCAATTTCCCAAAAGGGATGCAGGCATTGCGCAGTGGTATATCTAGGATAAGCGCCGGAGCCGCACCTAGGTGCTCAGCAGTAAACGAATCAGTAAGGCTCCTGCCCAAATGAACCTGTTCGCACTAGCTATATACCGGCAACAGACTTCTCTCGCTACCATGCTGCTAACTCTCTCTTACCGTGTGGCGTGAAGCTTAGCGTACGATGGTAATGGTGCCGTTCTGGACTATGACTTGGCCGGTTTCATCGGTAGCTTCGAAACGCCAGGCGTAGGCTCCGGGCACGGGCGGGTTGTTACGCACCCGCCCGTCCCAGGTTTGGGTGCGGTCGGTGCCGCGAAACACTTCCTGACCGTTGCGGTCGACTACTACGAACTTGAATTTGTCTAGGTAGCGCCCTTTCACTTCTAGCACGTCGTTTAGGCCGTCACCGTTGGGGCTGAAGGCCGTCGGAAGAACTATGCTGATGCGGCGGGCTACCGTCGCAATATTAGAGTAACTCACGGTGCCCGCTGGTAAGCCACCTCCGCTGGCCTCGAGGCGGTAGCGAAGTACCTGCCGATTACTGGCCGGCTGCTGGTCTAGTTCCGTGCTACCACTCACGGCCCGACTCGCTAGCACCGTACCATCGGCAGCGAGGGTGAGGAGGCGGTAATTAACTGGCGCGGCGGGATCGGGGCCACGCAGTGCCGACCACGTCAGTGAGGCCGAACTGCCAAGCGGATCGGCGGCCTGGGCCGTCAGAAGGGGCGGGCAGGCCGGGGGGCTATCAGCCGAGCGGTTGCCGCACACATCCAGTAGACGCACCGTGTAGCACGCTCCGGCGCCGGGCGCCAGCGTGGAGTCGCGCAAGGTACGAACGGCGGTGGTAGCTATGTTTTGGCCATCACGCGTGAAGGTGAGTTGGCCACTGGTTGGGGTGCGCGGCGTAGTAGCAGTCAGTTCTACTTGATTGCGTAGATTGAAGCTAGCTACTAAACGCGGCGTCGGAGGCGCGAGGGTGGAAATGGTTTGCACCGAGGCTAGGTCGGACGCGGAAGTGACGGCACCCCGCGTGGCCGTGACACGGTATTGGTACGTCGTACCGCAACTCACTAGCGTGTCTATGTACCGGCTTGGGCCGCTCACTACGGCCAGCCGCGCGCCGTCGCGCGTGATTTCGTAGCTACTTACGCTGGCCGAGTCGAGGAAGCTCCATTGTAGCACATTACGGCCGCTGACAGAAACAGCGCGCAGCGTGGTAGTAGCTACCGGTGCCGAAGGATAATCGAGCGTGCTGATCTGGCACGGACTGATTAGCCGCAGGCGGTAGCGGCCCGATAACGGAGCGCTTGGTAAAGTAAAGGTCGGGCCGGAACTGGTCGGGAGCGTGGCTAGGGTAGTGTAGGCGCTGCCACTCGCTATTTGTAGCTCGTAGCGAAATTCTGGCTGTAGTGCTGCAAATTGAAAGTCAAGGCTGCCACTACGTGCTGCTATGCGCTGAATGGCGGGTGTTTGCGGAGCGGGCAGTGGCGTAAACGTAACTGTTTCTGAGCCGGTGCATTGCACGGCATCGTAGCTGCCCGTTACCGTCACCGTTGTAGGTCCGCCCGTTGGAATCGGATAGGAGGCTGTGCCCGGCTGCACGTTGGAAACAAGCGGGCCGTTGCCAATGCGAATGGCGTAGTGGTTGTACTTCGGGCCAGGACTATTGGGAGCAGCAATAGTCACCTCCACAATTCCTGCCGAGCAGGGACGAGCCGTAACGACAGGTTTTGGCGTGCCATACACCGCGTAACGCCGGACATACAATGTACCGCTAGGTGCCGTAGGATCGGAGTTCTGAGCATTCTCGTACACGCTTACGCGTCCCGGACGGCTTGTAATAGTGAATACGCTGCCGGCTGGATTACTGCACCGGGTGGTATCATACAGCACAACGACCGTGGCGGGTAAGTTGCGGGTCGGATTTGGGGCAAACCGCACGAATTGGCCCTGGCAGAAAGCATCGAGCCGCCGCCCAGTTGCGACGTCATAGGCTTCAAAAGCCGCTGGCGGCTGGTTCGCAGAGGTGGTGCGGGTGCACGAATCGACGGGTGTTTGCGCAAATAGGTTGGTAGTAAAACCTAGCCCAACAAGCCAGAACAGGAGCAGAAAACGGTAGTTCACGAAGGGTACAACGTGTAAAGTCAACGAACAATTGCCAGTAGGTAGGCTGACCGTGCTGCAACCTGGTAGGTGGCGCTACTGCCACGCATAGGCGCGCACAAACGTAGCCGTGGCTTGCAGCGCCAGAGAAGGCGCAGCCGATGACGCTAGGTCGACTTTTTCCGCTAGCGCCGTAACAAGCTGCTGCAGCATTGGAGGTAGGGGCGCCGCGCTTTGCAAGGAAAGCACCCGGGCTGCCGTGTACAGCTCAATGGCTAGCACTTGCTCGGCATTCTCGAGCACGCGCCGTGCTTTGGTAGCCGCATTGGCCCCCATGCTCACGTGGTCTGCCACGTTACCTGTACCGGTGTTATCTAGGGAGGCCGGCGAACAAAGTTGTTTATTGTGACTCACAAGACTGGCAGCAGTGTGCTGCGGCACCAGTAGAGCCGGTGATGTGGCCCCGCCAGACGCGTCAAGCGGCCTACGTAGCAACTGCGCACTACGGCGCTCGGAAATGCTGCCTAGCTCAGCCACCGCCACCGCCATAAAATCGAGGGCTAATGCCAGCGGCTGGCCGTGGAAGTTGCCACTCGAGAAGCTAGCTTCCTCGGCCGGGAAAGTAGCTAGGTCGTTGGTGACGGAGTTACACTCCGTTTCCAATACTTGGGCTACGTAGCGCAGCGCGTCGCGGGAGGCTCCGTGCACCTGCGGCAAGCAGCGGAAGGAGTAGGGCAGCGGCTCGGTGAAGCTAGGTTGTTGGGCTGGTTTATCGGTAGCCAACAGGCTGCGAAAGCGCTCCGCGACCAACGTCTGCCCCGCGTGCGGTCGTAAGCTGTGCACCCGTGCATCGAACGGCTCCAAGTCGCCCCCAACCACATGATAGGACAAGGCACCTATTACATCTGCTGCTTGGGCCAAGCGTTGGGCGCGCAACACCGTATGAACCCCATACGCGAGCATAAATTGTGTACCCGTTAGTAAAGCTAGGTCCTCGCCGGGGGCTAGCTCCACTGGGGTCCAGCTAAATAAGTGCATGACATCGGCCGTCTGTAGCCGGTAGCCCTGAAAATTAGCTTCTCCCAAGCCAAGCAGTGGTAAGCTCAAGTGCGCCAAGGGAACCTGGTCGCCAGCGCCGAGCGAGCCCTGCTGGTACACGACCGGTAGTATTTCGCGGTTGTAAAAGTCTAGCAGGCGCTGCACCGTAGCCACTTGTGCGCCGCTACGACCGTAACTCAAGCTTTGCGCCTTGAGCAGCAGCATGAGGCGGACCAACTCAGTCGGTACTTCGTCCCCCATGCCGCACGCATAGCCTAGCAGCTGATTAGCAGAAGCTTGACTAGCGCCAGTCACCTGGGTACGAGCATGGGCTGCCCCCGCTGCCAGCTGCTGCTGCGCTGCGGGGCTGAGTACTACGCGCCGTTGATCCGTTAGCAGCGCATCAAGCGTGGTAAGGTCAAGGTGAGTTGTTGGGTCGAGGGCAAAATCAGTCATGAGCTCAGCATAGTAAAAGGAAGTAGCGTCGGCGCTTACTCGCCAATAAGGGTCGCCACCACTTGGCTAAGTTCGAGCAACTGCTCTTCGCCAGTGCGCATATCGCGGAGCTTGCCCTTGCCGACGGCGCGCTCTTCGGAGCCAAGCAGCAACAGATACGGGATGCCCTTTTGGTCGGCGTACTGAAACTGCTTCTTCAGCTTACTGCTTTCTGGGTACAGCTCGGCCGAGATGCCTGACTGGCGCAACTGACGCAAGATGGGTAGGGCCGCCCGCTCTGACTCCGCGTCGAAGTTGGCAAGTAAGCACTGCGTTGTCACGGCCGCATTGTGCGGAAAAAGTGCTAGCTCCTCTAGGCAGTCATAAAGCCGGTCGACGCCGAAAGAGAATCCCACGCCTGACACGCCTGGTAGCCCGAAAGCACCCGTTAGGTTATCGTAGCGCCCCCCGCCTGATACGCTGCCCATGTTCACGTTGTTGATCTTTACCTCAAAGATGCAGCCCGTGTAGTAGCTCAGGCCGCGGGCCAGGGTTACGTCGAAATCCAGGTTTTGGAAGTTGTCAAACCTAAATTCCTGCAGGAACTCGTACACGCGTTGCAAGTCTTGCAAGCCACGGTAGCCATCCTCGTTGTCGGGCGTTACGCCGGCTGTTACGAAGGCGGCGAGTAAGCGCTCTAGCTTCTCGGCAAAGCCGCCACCTACGCCAAGCAGGGCAAAAAGTGTATCAATGGCCATGGCGGAAAATCCGCGTTCGGCTAGCTCTTTTTCTACGCCCTCGCGGCCAATCTTATCGAGCTTATCGATGGCCGTGAACAAATCTACTTCCGTACCCTCACCACCTAGGGCTTGGTAAATAGCTCCGAGCACACCGCGGTGGTTGATCTTAATGGTGTGCTCCGTCAGGCCTAGAGTGTTGAGTACCTCGCTCATCATCAGCACAATTTCTGCCTCGCACAACAGTGAGTTGGTGCCCACTACGTCGGCGTCGCACTGGTAGAACTCGCGGTAGCGGCCACGCTGAGGGCGATCAGCGCGCCATACGGGCTGAATCTGGTAGCGTTTGAAGGGAAACGTAATTTCGTTCCGGTGCATTACCACGTAACGGGCAAAAGGCACCGTCAGGTCGTAGCGCAGACCCTTTTCGGCAATCTTGGGCAACACTGATTTCGAGCCGGCAGCTAGGTCCTCAGTGGTTACGGCAGCGTTCTTTTTATTGAGGAAGTCGCCCGAATTCAACACCTTGAACAGGAGTTGGTCGCCTTCCTCGCCGTACTTACCAGTCAGCACCGATAAGTTTTCGAGAGTAGGAGTTTCGAGCGGCGCGAACCCAAATTTCTCGAATGTGCGGCGGATGATGCCAAATATATAGTTGCGTCGAACGACGACAGCGGGACCAAAATCGCGGGTACCTTGGGGAATGCTAGGCTTTTGAATGCTCATCGAATACAATGCGGTTCAGAGCCGCGAAGGTACGCAAACGAGCGGGTGGCACCAGCAACGTTATACTTATGGTCTTACGTATTGATAAACGTAATCGTCCTCGTGCACAGCATCGAGCAGAGAAGCCACGAGTAAAGGCTGCGAAGCCGCGTCCAGATTGAGAAAGTGATGACGCACTTGTTCGGGTACGTGGCAAAGTACTAAGCGCCGATTTTGGCACCGCAAATGGAAAGCGTATGCTAACAGTAAGTCAATGGCATCCGCAGAAAGGGCCTCTAACAAGCTACAATCCACCCACACCGCCTTCTTATTGCTCCGACTAGCCCGGTGCAAAGCACGACTTAGCTTGATTTCATCAGGCGAAGTCGAATCAGGGGCTAAAATGAGAAGATAGCTGTCGGGCAGTATCTCGCGTTGGATGTCGAGCATAATAGTAGGACCACTAGGCGGAGCGTAGAGCCCTTCGTCGCGGCTTTGCTAGTATTCAAATATAAAGGGGTAAACGGCACTAAAAAAGAGAAAAACGCACATAATCAGTATAATATAAATTATACTTGGTAAAGTAGAATACCAGGTTAGCGCTTTTAGGATTTATTAACAGAAAACAGTACCCGACGCTTCTATGAGCTAAAATGATGATAGCGAAGGTATAGTAATTAGAGGATTAGCACACACGTCAAGGGTAAGCTAAAGTATTAGCGGAACTTAGAAATAATTCTAAAATAGCGTTCCTTCCACTTAGCCCTAATGGAGCATGCGCCCTAGCCGATAACAGGAGGATTACCTAGCTTTTCGTACTTGATAAAGCACAGAAGCCGCGAGGGGAGCTTTCAGCGCGGCGCGAATACCGGCCCGACCTAAGGTTCGGTTTGTCCAGTCGTTGCAGGTATGCAGGAGATGGTAGCGCCCCCCTGCCCGAAAGAAGAAGTCGTGTGCAGTGTAGCCAGCGGAGTTGCGTAATGCAAAATGGCCGACCGAATCAGGCTGAAAAGATTGCTCAATCAGCTGCGTTAGTTTCTGGTACTGAGCCATTGAAATCTGTAGCGGTACTACTCGAGGCCCAGCAGGCGCGGCGGGGTAAAAACCAACGTGCATAAGCGCGCGGCCCGGCAGGGCAGCCCGCAGCGTAGTGCCAAGCCGTGGGAAATGCCCGCCATACGAATCCAGAAAAAATCCTTCGCTTCCCCAACCGAACGCAACAAACTTGTACCCGGCAAACTGACTCGCCCAAGCTGGCTGACCTAGCTTTTGCAGCCAATCCAGTTGGGTGCGGGGTTCGCGTAAAGGCACAACTACATCTGAGTGGAAGCCATTGGATACGACAAAGATAGAAACCCCGCCGGGCGTTTGACGGAACTGCTGGTTCACCGGTACCAAGGTGCCAGTCATGAGAAAAAGTAGGAGCGCTGTAAGTGCTGCCATCAGGAGCCGAAAACTACGAGAGAGCCAGAAAAATTTCATGGGAAAACGGCTGCACCTAGGCACGCTGGTGCAGCCAGTTGTTGATACCCGTTGTGACGCTGAGTAACCCATTGAAACAAGCAAGGAGCCCCCACCCGAAGGCGACGGCTCCTCAATTCACTTGTGGCTGTTCGGTAACCTAGCTACCGGCTCGTGCTTGCTGCTGAAATTTAGTTAGCAGCGAGTAAGGTGGCTTGCTGGCAGAGTGCTGTGCTCGAAACGGCAGGATGGGCTACTGTTTGCTTAGCCAATTGGGCGTTAGCGGGTTGCATGACCATGTTTCCCAACGTGACGCGCGTCTTGAGACCGTTGAAGGTGATGGTAGGTTCCATTTGCTGATAGCCTAACACTGTGGTAGTGAACTTGTACTTACCAAAAGGTACTTTCTCGAGACGGAAAGAGCCATCGGCGTTGGTTTTTACCGAGCGAATATAGGCGTTGTCGGTAGCACGCAGCAAAACCACATTAGCGTAAGGAATGGGCTCCCGAGTATCGGCGTCGAGCAAGGTACCCGTGAGCGTGCCGTTGAAGAAGGTAGCGGCAGAGAGTTGTAAGCCGGTGAGCAACAAAATGACACCAACAAGAAGGCGATTTAGAACGGAGGTTTTCATAGCTGGAAAGGAAAAAGAGGGTTAAGGAAGAAGGAGCAACAATTACTTTCGGGGCGGAAGCAGCCGCGGTACTGATTTAACCACCGAAGCAAACAGGTTGGAAATAAAAAGTAACTAGTTGTTAATCAATATACCTTGTAAAACAAGGTACCTTGCAGAAATTTTATATGGCCATGTGAGAGCGTAAACTGCTAGTAAAAACAGGTGGTGAGCGGAAGAACAGAGCTGACAGAATAAGAACCTAGCTTAACAAAGCGAGCAGCTTTTTTTGGGTTACCTCCTGAGCCATTCGAAAGCCGTTAGGCGCAAAAAGCAGGTGAGTGATAGCGACAGGTGAGCAGTAGTATTCTGAGTGATTGACGTTGCAAAAGTAGCACTGCGGTGAAAGGGTGTCAATCACACAATGATGTGAAAGTCAGTAATATTAGCCCCCAAAGCCACCGCCACCGCTTTTCGGCCCTTGCTCGATTTTCTTCGCGGGTTTGCTGTTGCCGAAGTAGTAAGTGAAACCTAGGTAGCCCACGCGCGTCTCCCGCTTGTTATGGAAGTTGGCAGTCAAGCCTTCCGAGTACAACTCAGTGTACTGACGCTTCGTGTTGAAGATGTCGCTAAGACGTAGTGTAAGAGCTGCTTTGTCATTGAATAAACGCTGGCGCAACGCCACATCTGTGGAGTATACCGAAGCCATGCGGCCCTGGGCCGTGATGACGGCGCCGCGGTAGTTGCTGGTCAGCTGCACATCGAGGGTTTTGGTTGGGTTAAACGTGTTCATCAAGCGAGCCGTGCCTGTGTAGTTGGCGCGGTTACGGCCGTCGCCGCTAAAGCTTGTGAGTTCATTGCGGAAGAAAGAGCCACTAGCCGTAATTTTCCACCACTTAGCTACTGGCTGCGTAATAGAGAGTTCTGCCCCGTAGTTGTTGGTTTGGCCAAAGTTGCGGTACGAGGTCCGGGTGATGAAATCAGGCTGGCCGCTGAGGCGCGTGGCGGCCGTGTCAATCTCGCGAATCGACTGCAACGACTGGTTTGTTTGGCGCCAGAAGAGCGTGCTGGTTAGGCTCATTTGCCCCAGCGAAACTTGATGACCTAGCTCGAAGGCATTCACGTACTCAGGCCGAATGTTCGGGTTGCCGATGCGGTAGTTGCGCTGATCTGAGTAAATAGGCAGGGCCAGGAACTGCATAAAATCGGGGCGGTTGAGGCGACGTGAGTAGCTAAGTTGCACGCGCTGGTCGCCGGCCAACGTGCGAGCCACCGTAGCAGACGGAAATACGTTCAGAAAGTGCTGGTTGAAGTTGCCGAAGCTAGGTACTACGTTGCCTGTCAGGTTGGTATATTCGGCACGCAGGCCACCTTGGTAGTTCCACTTACCTACCTCTGCCTGGTAGGTAGCATAACCAGCGTGGACGTTGCGCTCGTACCGGTAGTTGTACGAGAAGGCATCTTGGCGGGTGAAGGTAGCCGCATCAGCATCCTGGAGTAGGTACTCAACGCCCCCGTTGGTAAAGAGATTTTCGGTCTTTAATCCTACGTCGAGGTGGCTCTTTTCACCTAGCGGATGTACATAGTCTACTTGCCCCATCAGCAAGCTCAAGCCAACATCATACTTCTGCTGGCGTTCTTGCTTGGGATACTCAATTGGGCCATCCAGCACGCGTTGGCCCACGGTCACATCCACATCCACGTCCACGTACGTGACGTTGGCGGTTAGTTCGCGGCCTTTCTGGCCCGCCCACGTCCGGCGATAATCGGTAGAAAGGTCTAGTTCCCGTTGTTGCTCATCATCGTAGCCTAGGTTGCGTAGGGCAAGCGGAGCGTCGTTGTTGCGTGTGAGAAGTGTCGTAAGGTTTTCCCGCTCCCAGCCCTTGTTGCGACTCAAATCGGCAGCTACTGTGAGTTTTTGGTTATCAGTGAGATCGTAATCTAGTCCAACACGGCCACCGTGGTAGGAATTGTGGCTGACGTTGCGGCTGTCCTGGTCGGTGCGCGTAGTAGAGTTGCCTACCGTGGCCACTTGGTGCAGGTCGCCCGCACCATGCCACCGGTTGTCGCTGCCGTCGTAGCTACCAAAAAAGTTCAGCTTTCCGGCTTTCCGGTTTAGGTTAAGTGAGGTGTTGTACTTGTCTTGCGTACCGACGTTAGCCACTGCTTGCCCATTCCAGCCGTCCTTCTGCTGCTTTTTTAGCGTGATATTGATAACCCCACCCGAGCCAGCAGCCGAGTAGCGCGCCGAAGGATTAGTGATAACTTCCACATTTTCAATGCGGCTGGCAGGTAGCTGATCAAGACGGAAGGTGCTAGGTGCTGGCTTACCATCCACGTAGATGGTCACGTTTGGTGTGCCACGCAGACTTACTTGCCCGCTCTGGTCAACGGATACGGAAGGTACGTTTTGCAAGACATCCACGGCCGTACCACCCGTGCTGTTCAGATCCTTGCTAACGTTTATTACCTTCTTATCGAGATTATCTACAACGGCAGCTTTCTCGCCTTGTACAACGACACCTTTAAGCTGCACAGCCGAAGGCGCTACTCTTAAGGTACCCAGTTGTATCGAAGGGGCCGTTGCGGTAAGCGCTACCGTCTTTCTAAACGGTTGATAACCAACTACTGTAGCGCGTAATAGGTAAGTACCCGTAGCGACTTTTTCTACAGCGAAAGCCCCATTTTCACTCGTTTGGGCACCCGCAACGAAGCTGGAATCCTGCGTCTTCAGGAGTACCACATTGGCAAATGGAAGCGGCTGGTTGTTGCTTTGATCTTGCAGCTTGCCCGAAACTGTGCCTCCGTTTTGGGCCTGCAACCCTAGTGGAAAGAGCGCAACGAGGAATCCAAGGCACCGCAGCGCCCGGCGAAAAGTAAGGAAGGAGTTCATAAGAATAGGAGAGGAGCGTTGAAAGAATCAGGCAATAAGGGGCTGTTCCAGGCGGCCGCGGTTCCGCTGGTTACCCCATGCAGGGATTCACTCTATGTATTCGGAGATGCCCAGTAGTAGAGCATCGGTGCAACGTCCTAGTAGATGCCGGCTGGCGGTCGAGGGTTGTCTAGGGTCTGAAAATTTGTGGACCGACTTACCTGCTTCGGATGACGTTGGGGCCCGGCGGGCGCCGCCCCGGTTGGGCGGCAATAACGGCCAGGGTTTAGTTCCAAGTAGTGATACAAATGTAGTGGAAGGTACTATGTGACGCAAGGTACCTTGATAAAATATTCGATAAATCTTTACAGCAGTGTATATGAAGCAGATATTTTATATGCAACCTGTTGTGATAAAGATGGTTACCAAAAATAATTTCAATTATTGGTAACTAAAGGGGAGCCATAAGCACCCTGCCAAATTTCCCAAACAGATCTTTAAAAAGACTTGAGAGCCCTAGCATAGTCGGCTTAAGGCTTGATGCGCTAAGTGGCGAAACCAAAGCTGCGGTTGCGAGGAGCGTTTGAAGGGTTGGCAAGCTAATATATAGGAGCTACCTTCATCAAAAGCTCATATTGCATTAATGCTAGCTTAAACTAGAGGAAACATAGCTGGCCTACCTTGCAGCCGCATCCAAACCAAGCCTCATGAAACAAAACCTACTCTTTCTGTCTGCTCTCGCTGTTGGTAGTACCGTGCAAGCCCAGACCAACCCTGGCGACTGTACTACACTGCCCGACAGCCACTTGAGTAACTTTACTTCCGTACAACCTAGCGCTCAGACGCAAGTGTTGCGTATTCCATTAACGCATACTTACCAAATGCTGGTGCAGACCGGCGATGCCTATTCTAACCCAAATGATGGGACCGTAAAGGCAGCAAACGACTTTACGGGCTACGTACCTATTAACAATAGCAGCACCAACGGTTACCTATCCATCAATCACGAAGGCTCATCGACAGCATCTTCGGGCGTAAGCATAGTCAACCTACAGTTTGGCTCCGGACCAAAGCTGTGGAACGTAACGGACAAGAACCCAGTCGACTTTACCTCAGTGGTTGGTACGTACAATAATTGTTCGGGCGGTATCACTCCTTGGAAAACAGTTATTACGTGCGAAGAAAATACGCCCACGGCCCCCACAGACAGCAACAACGATGGCTACCTGGACTTCGGCTGGAACGTTGAGCTAGATCCTGCCACTCACACTGTAAAAGACCAAGATGGGGATGGCAAGCCAGATAAGTTGTGGCGAATGGGCCGCATGCGTCACGAAAACGTAGCGCCCGCATCTGATAGTCGCACTGTATACGAAGGTGCCGATGATGGCGGTACTAGCTACCTCTATAAATACATTGCAGATGTTTCTGGCAAATTGGCCAACGGCAATCTGTATGTGCTAAAGCTGAATGGCGCAATCGGGACTGCCACCACCGGCCAATGGATTCAAGTACCAAACACTACACCAACCGACTGCAACAACACAACAACCCTAGCTACCGCCCTAGGTGCCACGAGCTTCAACGGAGTTGAAGACGTAGAAATCGGGCCACACGATGGTCGCATCTACTTCACCTCGAAGGGTACGGGCCGCGTGTATCGCTTCAACGATGCCGCCACTGCCGTTAGCAACTTCGAAATATTCGTGGGGCAGCCAGTAGGGGTCACGGATAAGAGTTACCCAATTACTTATGCTTCAGGCACTGTGATGGAGCCTTGGAGCACCGGTAACGATAACTTGACTTTCGACTCGCAGGGTAACTTGTATGTATTGCAGGATGGTGGGCGGAATCATATCTGGCTGGTGAAGCCCTGCCATACGCAGGCTGCTCCAGCAGTGCAGTTGTTTGCTACAACTCCCGCGGGTTCTGAGCCAACGGGTATGACCTTGTCGCCCGATGAGAAATTCATGTTCGTCTCTATCCAAGGACCTAGCAGCACCAACACCCAATCTACCACTGACGCGGCTGGGCAGCCCATCGTATTCAACCGCGCTACTACTGTCGTTATTGCTCGGAAAGAAAACCTAGGTTCTACGGTTGCTGCTACGCAGGTTATAAAAAACTCGGCCAAACTAGAAGTATATCCTAACCCCGTAGCCGACGAACTCACCCTAGAACTGCCAAGCGACAAGCAAGAAGTAGCCATTTTGCAAGTGGTAAGTACCATCGGGCGCCGAGTGCTCCTAGAGAAGTCTATCAACTTAAAACCAGGTGCCAATCTATTAAAGCTGCCCGTAGGTTCATTGAGCAGTGGCCAATATATCTTGCTCATCAAAACGCCTCATATTACAAACACGCGCGCATTCATTAAGAAGTGAGGCTACCTACGCTCATAACATTCCTCTTTGTATTGGTTGCCCCGCAGGTACTGCGGGGCAACACTTGTCTAGCGCAGTGTGCTAATCCAGCCGCTTTCACTGTCGCTGAAGCACTAAGCCATCCGGCCTGCACGCTAGAGTTGAACCTCCGTTTCCAGGATTTAGAGCAGTTGCCTGTCTCCGTAGGCAAGTTACCGATGCTACGCCGCTTGCACGTGCAGGACAATCACCTGCGCCATTTGCCCGACGAGATAACCCAACTAGATCGCCTTCAGGAGTTATTCGCCAACAAAAACGGCCTGCTAGATCTGCCCGCTCAGCTCGGCAATCTGCATCGATTGCGGCAATTGCAAGTAAATGAAAACGCATTAGCCGAGTTGCCACCTAGCATTGGCAAGCTAGATAGTTTGAGGTATCTTATTGTGGCCTGGAACAGCTTCGCCTCCCTTCCCGAGCAGCTAGGGCACCTAGCCCAACTCGAATACTTTGACACCTCGCACAACCAGCTGCTGTTTTTACCACCCTCGCTTGGAGAATTAAAGCACCTGAAGTATGCCTATCTAAATAATAACCGGCTAGAAAATGTGCCGACTCAACTAGGCGAACTGAGTGAGCTACGAGAACTGAACTTAGCTAATAACCTGCTAGAGCAGCTGCCTGCTAGTATTGGGCGCTGTCGGTCGTTAAAGGCGCTTACGCTCACGAGCAATCGGTTGAAATCTCTCCCGAGTACCCTAGGTAAGCTCGCTGACCTCGAAACGCTCATTGCGAGCGACAATCAATTGACAGCGCTGCCTCGCTCTTTAAGCAGGCTAAAAAAGCTTAAAACAGTTGTCGTGCTAAACAACGCTTTCACTGCAGAAGCCCGCCGCCAAGCTGAAGCGCTCTTACCAAATACGAAAATTTATTTTGAATGATTTTTCACTCAGTTCGTCCGCAAGCCCTAGGTCGTTTCTTGGCACTGAGTGTGGCAGCGCTACTTTTTTCCTTCACTATCCTGCGTAAAACTCCATCTGAGGAAGTAAAGGATTACTACGAAGCTCACCTAGGTCGGCTGCAAGAGGCTGTAATACACTTTCGTGAAACTAGCGCCAGCGCTAGTGCAACCAGCTTGAAAGCCAGCTTTATGGCTTGCCGCGCCGAATATAAACGCGTAGAGTTTGCCATAGAATACTACTATCCAAACGCTGCCCAGCGGCTAAACGGGGCTGCTCTGCCTGAGGCTGAACCGAGCGAGCCGGAGCAAGTAATACCGCCCACTGGATTCCAAGTGCTAGAGGAATACGTGTATGGCCCTACCGACGACCGTATCACGCGCGACTTGATCGGTCAGGAGCTAGAAAATATGCTGTACCAAATTCGCTACCTGCAAGGCCAAGCACCGTCACTCACCTTCTCGGATGCAGAAGTATTCGATGCCGTACGTCTAAACCTGTACCGACTAGCGACGAAGGGCCTATCCGGCTTTGATTCACCTGTGGCATTTGCTTCCTTACCCGAAGCCGCCACCACGCTCGAAGGAGCAGGGGAGGTGCTGAAGTACTTCGCGCCTTCAGCCTCGTATAGGCGCCAAGTGCAACGGAGCGTTGCTGCTGTTCAGGCAGCAGGTACCTCTGTTGCTAGCTTCAATGGATTTGATCGTGCCGCTTTTTTGGTGCGGTATTTCAATCCTTTGTTAGCTGCTTTACAGCAAGTGCAACGCGAGCAGTCAATTCCTTTTGTGCAAGCTAGGCGTGCTATTCGCCCTAGCGCTGTCAGTTATTTCGCTGCTGATGCATTTGATCCCATATTCTTTGCACCCACCGATGCTGCGCCAGCTACCCCAGCAGTGCTAGCCTTAGGCAAAGCGTTGTTTCAGGAGCCTGTTTTATCAGCACAGAGCGGGCGCACCTGTGCCAGTTGCCACATACCTAGCCGTGCTTACACCGATGGCTTGAAAGTGAATAAGTCGCTGCTTCCAGGCGTCGCCTTAGAGCGCAATACTCCTACCTTGTTAAATGCTGGCCTGCAGCCGGTTCAGTTCTACGATGGTCGTGTATCGTTTTTGGAAGATCAGATTCACGAAGTTGTATCTAACAAAGCGGAAATGGGTGGCCACTTTGATAAAGTAACAAGTGCGTTACGCCGAAAAAAGAGCTATGTAAAAATGTTCACGCAAGCTTTCACCAATGATCTAATGCCACTTACCGAACGCAATATTCGTAAAGCGCTAGCTACCTACATTCGATCTTTAGGACGACTCAATAGCCGCTTCGACCAGTATATGCGCGGCGACACTACGATGTTGACCGGCCCGGAAATTAGTGGCTTTAATCTATTTATGGGCAAAGCTAAATGTGGTACCTGTCACTACATGCCGCTCTTTAATGGGAGTGTTCCTCCTCTCTACAGCAAAGTAGAGTATGAAGTCTTAGGGGTGCCAGCTAGCACAGACACATTACAATCGACCCTCGACAAAGACCAAGGAAAGTATTTGCTTCATTCTATTGCGCATCAGCAATATGCCTTCAAAACTCCTACAGTGCGTAATACCACTCGCACAGCTCCTTACATGCACAATGGCGTGTATCAAAGTTTAGAAGAGGTCATTGATTTTTACAACAAAGGTGGTGGCTTGGGTTTGGGGCTAAACGTACCCACACAGACACTAGGGGAGGACAAGCTAGGCTTATCTCCAACTGAAAAGCGGGCCATTGTGTCCTTTATAAACTCACTGACAGACACGACAGAATAAGATAGCCGGGGGAAGGGAAACAGCTTTGTCTTCTAGGGTTATACCAACAACAAAGGTTGCTATCTACCAAACAGATACTCTACTGTCCTGATAGTTACAGGCAGGACTTCAGGAAGTATTTTATGGTAAACTATCCTGATACACACTGGTTTTTTGAAGATAAACTAAGTACCAGAGGAAAAAGCGATTTTCTGATTTAGCTGCTAATTTATAGAGACTGATCCAACCAGCTTATTACTGGGGTAGGGGGCCTAAAACGCGAGCAGCCCCGGGGGGTCGCGC
>NZ_MTSE01000020.1 GCF_002154225.1 Hymenobacter crusticola | reverse complement strand
TGTGCGCAGCTGCTTAAAGAAGACCGGACCTCTCGAATCGATTTTAATAATTAATGCAATCAGCGGCACAAGCCAACTGAGCAGAAAAAGCAGGACTAAAGAAGCAAAAACTATGTCAAAAGCCCGCTTGAGAAAAGAAGGCTGAGCTACGGTCGCATTGATCCTTGAAGTGACGGAAGGGAGAGAGAAAATGTGTTCCATGCTTACCAGATACGTTATATTTTTTATAAACATAGTGTAATCACATTATATAAACAAAAATTTGTGCAAGAAATTATTTTTAAAAACCTATTCGGTGAATTGCAATACGCGGTTATATCCTTGTGTTTAAGGAGTATAGAGGCCATCTTTTATACCTCTACTATTTTCTATTTGACTGGCTAAGCGGGCGTTATGCCAAACTGAAAATCAATGTTTGGGGGCTATCTGACAATGCTTCTGCGGGTCGTTAGCAGAGGAAGGGAGAGCTTGTCCTTAGCTAGAGAGCTAAGCGCTTAAAGAAGCGATAAAAAAGCCCCAATCACTGATTGGGGCTTTTCGAAAACATACCAGCAGAAAACGTACTGTTACCTGCGGCAAATACATACGCAATGAAGTAGTTAGCTGGATTTACCAAGCGCGAATAATTGTGCTTTTTGCCCTTCATAGGTCTCTGGGTGGCGTTCAAATCCTATATACGCATAGCCTAATTACATACAGACAGCGCGAAAAAGCGGTCCAACGCTCTGACAAGGAGATAGAGCAGGCAGAAAAGCCGTATCTCGCTCTTTGAGCAAAATTCGTAGTTGGAAATATCCTATTATTTCGCTTTGACTTTATAGGCTTTTTTTTAGGGTAGCTGATCAGTAGATGAGAGGCGGAAGGATGACGTATCCGACCAACCTCACTCTGCTACAAAGAGTACTCAATAACCGATCCAGGAAGTACTCTATATAATCTATGCCATGTACTATTCTTGCCCTAGTCAGGTAGCACAAAGTGGACCCTATTGGCTTTGCTTCAACCACGCATAAGCAGTAGCCAGTTCTTCGAACATAATCACGATGGGGTTGGTGACGAACTGCAAGCTAGCATCGATAGCGTGCCGGTCGGACCACTGGGGCGAGTAGATCCAGGCTACGTACCGAACACCTTTTTGGGCAATGCACTTAAAGAAGTCATGACCTAGCCACTGCGCCGCCGTTTCCCAACTGCTTGTTACTTGGCTGCTGTCATTTAAGATTTTCTTGCACTCCCAGGCTTGCAGGCAGCGTACGATCAGTTCAAAGCCAGCGAATACGGACGTTTCATCGTGTTCGCCTTTCCACTCGACATATAGCCAATTGTTGGGACCATCATAAGAAACGGTGAGAGAAGGGGTATCAACTAATTTGCGAAAAGTCGGCATTTTATATAACGAACGGTGCGCTTCGTACCAAGCTTATGGCTAGCCTTTATGGGTCAGTCATGCGTCTGGCGTTACTTGTGAGGAAAGACAGATGAAAAGAAGAAAATCAGATACTACCAGTAGTCTGAGCTAGCTTCGCTACCTAGGTAGCGTAGTGATACACAGCCAAAACGGTACATAAAAAATACTCATCGAGAATTAAGGTAGCATCTTTGAAAATTGGACTTAGGAATAATAACTTTGTAGGAATACCTGTTAAGATCACAGCCCATGTCAGAGAATGAGGTAAATCTTCGCGCGGCACTATACAAAGGCAACCCAGCACAAGCGGGGCGCTGGCTGTCGGAATTTGTGCAGGAGCAATACACCTCGCTCAAATTTACCGTCAAGCAGCAAGCAGCACTTGTCGCTATATGTCAAACGGTCGTGATGAGTAATCAGTTTCTTACTCCTGCTGAATTGCTACAGCAAGTTTCTTGCTGCATAGGCTACATCAGCTAGTTGCTGAAGATATACAGGTAACTGACTGTTAGTCAGTGGATAATGTAGATTTGATAGGCGGGAAATTTCGAGCCTTTGACCTAGCTACGTAGTCAGCAGAATCGACTAATCAGGAGTTATAGACTAGGCGGCCCGGCTTAGTCCTGTATCTTGGGGCCCGTAACCGCAACGGACAGCAGTAGTCTGTTGCACTTATCCTTGCCCTTCCTCCCGATGAAGATTCTGCTGGTTGAAGATGAACCCAAAGTAGCCGCCTTTTTGCACCAAGGCCTCACGGAGCAGCAGTATGCTGTGGACCTAGCCCCCGATGGCTTGGTCGGCTTGCGCATGGCGCTGGCCAGTCCCTACGACCTCCTGATTCTTGATACGCTGTTGCCTAGTCTCAGCGGGCTCGAAGTGTGCCGGCAAGTGCGAGCCCAAAATCCTGCCGTTCCGATTCTGATGCTCACGGCCCTCGGCGAAACGGACGACAAGATTCGGGGCCTCGATGCTGGCGCCGACGACTATTTGGTTAAACCATTTGCTTTTCAGGAACTATTGGCGCGCATTCGGGCCCTCGCTCGGCGGCGTCAAGAAGGGCCGGCCGCGGGGGCAGTGCTGCGCCTAGCCGACCTAACCCTGGATCCGGCGCGCAAGTTGGTGCAGCGGGCAGGGCAAGCCATTCAGCTGACGGCGCGCGAGTTTGCGTTGCTGGAATACTTGCTGCGCAACCAAGGCAGGGTGATTTCGCGGGTTGATATCTTGGAACACGTCTGGGAAACGTCCTTCGACACGGGTTCCAACGTTATCGACGTGTACATCAACTTTTTGCGCAAAAAAGTCGACAAAGATTTTTCTCCCAAGCTCATTCACACGCTAGTGGGCATGGGCTACGTGATGAAAGAAGACTGAGGATCGCTGAATGCTAAGGGCCGAGTGTTGAGTTGCCACGGGAAGGAAGAGCGTGAAGCAACCCACACCACTCAACCATTTGGCATCCCTAGCCACTCACCATTCAACATTTGCCCCTCACTCCTTCGAAATAGATGACCATTCGCACACGCTTGGCCTTGCAGTTTGCCGCTATTCTGGCCGTCACGCTGGTGCTGTTTACGGTGGTCATTTACTTTTTCTCGTATTACTCCTGGCGGCAGTACTTCACCGAAAGTCTGTTTGCGCGGGCGCGGATTGTGGCGCACGTGTACTTAGACGGAACCAACCGGGCCGACGAGGAAAGTCGTGCCTCGTACCGACGTTACCTCCGCCAGTTTTACCGCACGCTGCCCGAGGAAGAAGTATACGTGTATAATGCGGCCAACGAAATCGTATTTCGTGAAGGCCAGGAGACGGAAATGGCAGTGCCCGCCGAGCTGCTAAGCGCCGTGCGGCAGACGGGCAGAGAAGTAGTGCTAGGTTCTAACTACCGGCAAACGGTAGGGCTCCTCTACCGCGATGCGCGCCGCGGCGACTTTGTGGTGGTGGCCTCCTCACTGGATACCACGACCCGGGAGCAATTGCGACAGGAGCGCCAGATTCTGGCCGCCGGGCTGTTCGGCTCCTTTCTGATTGTGGGGCTGGGAAGTTGGTTTTTTGCCGGGCAAGCCTTGCGGCCCATGAAACGCATTGTGCAGGAGGTCGACAACATCCGGGCGTCGGATCTGCACCAGCGTCTTTCGCAGGCCGACGGCCAAGACGAGGTGTCGCACCTAGCCCAGCGCTTCAACAGCTTGCTCGACCGGCTTGAAACAGCTTTTGCCGGGCAGCGCACTTTCGTGCGCGACGCCTCGCACGAGCTGCGCACGCCCATCACGGCGGTTATTGGACAGTTGGAAGTTGCGCTGATGCAGCAGCGTACGCCCGAAGAGTATCGGCGCGTGTTGCAGAGCACCCTGGATGCGGCGCGCCTGTTGAAAGATCTGACCAACGGCCTGTTGCAGATTGCAAAAGTGTCCGACGACCCCTCACAGGTACCGTTCACGCTAGTCCGCCTCGACGAGCTGCTGCTGCAAGCACACGAAGAAATGCAGCGCCGCCAGCCCACCTGCCGCATCGACTTGGATTTCAGTGAAGCGCCCGCTTATGGCGCTACCATTCCCTTTAGCGTGCACGGCAACGAAGCGCTGTTGCTGGCGGCGGTGCTTAATATCTTGGAGAATGCCTGTAAGTTCTCAGCCGAGGCCCAAGAACCTATTGTGGCGGTGCTGGCGACGGATGGGCACACGGTAAGCCTGGAAGTACGCGACCAAGGAGTGGGCATGAGCGAAGCCGACCGGCAACAGGTCTTCGTACCTTTCTTTCGGGCGGCAACGGTGCGCAACGTGCCAGGGCACGGCATTGGGCTACCGCTCACGGCCAAAATCATGGAGCTGCACGGCGGCACCATAACCGTGGCGAGCGAGCTAGGGCAAGGCACCCAGGTGCGGCTGGAGCTTCCGGCCAAGTTAAGCTAGGGTGTTATTTAGCCGTCAGCTGCTAAGATATGGCAGCCAACTGACGGGATAGCAAGCCAGTTTTTAGATAATTACTTAATCAGCGAAAAAGACTTTCGATGTTAGAAGCATTGAAATGAAAATTATATTGCTTTAAAAATCAGTAAGTTATTGTTTTTAATTTCCTTTTAACACTCTTTTAATTCGGTCTTAACAACACTGCCGTAAAATTGTATCATCTCGTACTAACCAGCCATATTATCAAATGGCGGCAGTTGGTACAACAACCGATTTGTTCTTAAAGCTGATCTGTTGTTGTGGAAGTCGCATCGTTTGTTGCGACCACCCAGGGGTAATAGTTTGGCGCTGAATGAGCTGAAGCAAACGATGCTTTGTCTCTTCCGAGCCACAGGGGACCTAGCTGGCATTTGCGAACTAAGTTATCTGCACAGGTTACTTATTCTGTGAAATCAACCTCCCCAACATCATAATTTCCGACAATGCAAGAGATTCTGGCTAATAACCGTAAGTGGATACAAGAAAAGTTAGCTACCGATCCGGATTATTTTAATCGGTTAGCGACTGGTCAAAAGCCTCGTTATCTGTTTATTGGCTGTTCCGACTCGCGTGTGCCGGCTAGCGCTATTACGGGTACCGGACCCGGCGAAATGTTTGTGCACCGTAACATCGCCAACCTGGTAGTGCACTCCGACATGAACTTGCTGAGTGTGCTGCAGTACGCGGTGGAGGTGCTAGGTGTGCAAGATATTATGGTGGTGGGCCACTACGGTTGTGGCGGCGTGGCAGCGGCAGCATCCGACAAGCAGTACGGCCTGATCGACAATTGGCTGACGAACATCCGCGACGTGATCCGGCTGCACGAAACAGAATACCTGCGCATTCACGACGAGAGTGCACGCTTGCGGCGACTAGTAGAGTTGAACGTAATCGAGCAGGTGCGTAACCTAGCCAAGACTAATATCATTCAGAACGCGCGCAAAGGTGACAACCCGCCGCGCTTGCACGGGCTGGTGTATGATGTGCGTGACGGTCTGCTGAAAGACTTGCGCGTGGAAGATGACCTCGACGAGTATGCGCACATCTACGCTACAAGTGCGAAGCCTTTGGGTGACACGACACCGTTGCCCGTTGTTCCGGTAGAGGAGCAGGCCAATACGCTACATGTCGAAGAAAATGAAAAAGAAGACAGCAACACAATGCGTCGAGTGAGCTAGCTATTATCAGTACCACGCTGGCCTAGACTGAGGGGAAAGGGCTGGCGTGTTAAAACCACCGAATGCATTAGGCTTCGGTGGTTTTTTTATGCCTAAGTTTTTCGACTGAAGAAGGCAACGGGCCTACCAAGGGCGCGTATGGTTGGGTTTACTTAGTGTACCCAAGCTGATGAAAGCAATTTATTATGAGGGCTACGGCGAACCTGACGTGCTGCGGTACGGCGACCAGCCCGACCCAGACCTGAAGCCCGATTACATTTTGGTGCGCGTGCGAGCCAGCAGCGTTAACCCCGTCGATTGGAAAATTCGGCAAGGACACTTGCTACCGGTATCGGGGTTGAGTTTCCCCAAGATTCCGGGGCGCGACATGGCTGGTGACGTCGTGAGTATCGGGCCGGAGGTAACGCGCTTTCAAGTGGGCGACCGGGTGTTTGCCATGCTCAACGACGGGCTAGGTGGCGCGAATGCTGAGCTCGCTTCGGTGTCGGAGAAAGTGGCCGCGCCTATTCCCGCCAACCTCGACTACCAACAAGCGGCGGCCGTGCCGCTGGCGGCTTACACGGCCCTGCAAGCCTTGCGCGACAAAGGAGAATTGCAACCCGGTGAGAAGGTGCTCATTAATGGCGCTTCTAGCGGCGTCGGCTCTTTTGCCGTGCAGATTGCCAAAGTTCTCGGAGCCAGTGAAGTTACGGCGGTGGTTGGCCCTGATAACGTAGCACTTGCCAAGGAGCTAGGTGCCGACCAAGTAATCAACTACAAAGAGCACGATTTCACCGCTGATAAAGACCGCTACGACCTGATTTTTGATGCGGTAGCCACGAACTCGTATTCTGCCAGCAAGGACAGTTTGCGGGAGAAAGGGCGCTACGTAACAACGGTGCCAAACCCCAAAGACGTCGTGAGCGGGCCCATTTCGGTGTTCACCGATAAGAAGATGAAGCCGGTATGGGCCGAAGCAAATGGCATCGACCTAGCATTGCTGGGCGAATGGCTGGAAGCCGGGAAGGTAAAGCCACTGATCGACCGAACCTTTCCGTTGGCCGAAACGGCCGAAGCACACCGCTACAGCGAAGAAGGCCATGCCGTAGGAAAAATTGTGCTGGTCGTGGAGTAACTGCGCCTGCCAATCAAGTTCATTGCCTAAAAAGCCTCGTACATCTAACACGAGGCTTTTTTAGGCAATGAACTTGATTGCGCTACGGCTTCGCGCGGTGGGCTGGCCTCGGATGAGTAGCAGCTAGCTTATGCGAATGCTTCGCAACGGGCCTGACGCCGTCGACTTCAACGCCGGGCAGCAGAATGGAATAAGCGGGGACAAGCTTTGCATTGACGGGGTGGCTTGGGCCGGCCCACGCAGGAACCGTGGCCAAAGCCAGAGCGACAACCGGAAGAAGGAGCTTCTTCATGATAAATAAGGAATGGTTGAACGATGGCTCAAACCTAGGGGCGCTTGCGTGAGCAATACATGAATGCTTGAATACTTCGGTCAAAATACCTAGCTCCGAACGTGCCCTAACAAACACCTACAAAATCCGCTAAGCGCTACCGTAGTAGCAAGAAGGTCATAAAGTTGTTGCCAACTCGACAATACCTTTTCCAAAAAGCTTGACGTACTGCTTGTATTCATCATCCCACTTTCTTGTAGTATGGAAAAGCCTATTTCGCGGCAGTTGCATGGCGTTGCCGATTTGAGTTACATACCCATGGTCCTGGCTTTGCCAAAGCTAGCCGGCTTCGAAGACGAAAAGAACGCCGTTATGATGACGCGCGTGCTAGCTGGTAACGTTCTAACCGTTGGCTTATTTACGCGGGCTGAATGGGGCGTATTCAAGAAGATACCTTTTAAAACCCACCTCATCTTGGATATAGCTGCCGGCGTGCTAGCCGCTAGTGCTCCTTGGTTGCTAGGTTTCTCCAAAAACAAAGCTGCGCGCAACGCCTTCTTGGCGATTGGGGCGGTGGAGATTTCGGCTGGGTTGCTTTCTCAGCCAGAGGAAATGCCGAAATACCGAGATTAACGTATCGGGTTGCTACGCAACGCTATACATACAATGGCCTTGCCGCGGTTCTTTCCTGAACTGCAGCAAGGCCGTTGTATGTACCTAGCTAGGTGCTAGCGCGCTTAAGCTTCTTCGTCCTTCAATGACTGCATGTCGATGACGTGGCGGTAGCGCACTTCCTTGTCAAGCAGGTCGTCGAAGGCTTTGTTGATGTCTTGCATCTGGATCATCTGCACTTCGGGCAGGATGTTATGCTCGGCGCAGAAGTCCAGCACTTCCTGGGTTTCGGCAATACTGCCAATAATGGAGCCCGCCACCGAACGACGGTACGTGGCCATATCCATATTATTGAGCGGCTTCTTGTATTCGCCTAGCAAGCCAACGGCCACGATAGTGCCGTCGAGATTGAGCAGCGACACGTAATCGGAAATGTCGTAAGCGTCGGGGATGGTGTTGAGGATGAAGTCGAACGTTGCTTCGTGCTGCTTCATCGCCGCAGCGTCGGTTGATATAATGACCTCGTGCGCGCCGAAGGCCTCAGCATCAGCTACTTTATCCTTAGAAGTTGTAAGCACCGTTACGTTAGCACCCAAGGCTTTAGCTAGCTTCACGGCCATGTGACCTAGGCCACCGAGCCCCACGATGCCTACTTGGTCGCCCGCTTTCACATTCCAGTGCTTCATGGGCGAGTAGGTCGTAACACCCGCGCACAGAATAGGCGCGGCTGCTTTGATATCAAGACCCTCCGGGATGCGCAGCACAAACGACTCCTTCACAGTAATGTTGGTCGAGTAGCCGCCAAAGGTGTTGGCGCCGCTGCCGTCTGGCTTCATGGGTCCGTTGTAAGTGGCCGTCCAACTCACGGGGCCTTGGCAATAGTTTTCCTCGCCGTGCTTACACGGCTGGCACTCGCCGCACGAGTCAACCATACAGCCCACGCCTACAAGATCACCAACCTTGAACTTGGTTACGGCGCTACCAATTTGCGAGATCCGACCAACGATTTCGTGACCGGGTACGCAGGGATATACTGTGTTTTTCCAGTCGTTTTTCACCTGGTGCACATCGGAGTGACACACGCCGCAGTACAGAATATCAATGTGAACTTCGTCGCCCTGGGGTAGGCGGCGCTCAATCTCCATGCGCTTCAGGCCGTTGAAGATGGAGTTGGTGGCGCCATAAGCAGGCGTTTTGATAGTTTCGACCGTCGTAGTTGCTTCGGAAGTGGTGGTATCCATAAAAGGTTGGTTTTGGTAGTGAGAGGGACATCTTCTGTCTGGAATAAGACAGAAGCACAGAACGCTACGCGTGTTTACGGCTGCGCCTCACAGGTAGTTAATAGAGCTGTGGAGCCTTAAAACCTAGCTTATTATTGTCGTCCATCTCAACCACCTGTATTACCTTTTCAACGGCTAAAAACAGGTCTCTATCTTAAAGGCAGAGTGCTTAGGCTGCGAAAATTCCCCTGATTATGCACACCATAGCCTAGGTCAAACTCGTCGCAGAATTGGAAATCGGGCCTGAATAAACATGTAGAGTCCGTAGACGACCAGCCCCAGCGCAACCGCGCCGAGTGCTTCTGGGCTCATGGCTTGCAGCGCCTTGAAGCAACCCTCTGTGTCGCGTATTTCATTGATGTTGGCATGCTGAGCAGCCCTAAAGCAGAAATAGCCCATGATGAGCAGCACCACGCCACGGGCACTATAGCCTACCTGCCCCATGCGGTGCACGAGCAACCGTTGGGCGTGCGTAAATGGACTGACCTGTACATCGGTGTCGAACTTGCCCGACCAAGCGCGGTAGAGTTGGACGACACCAGCGCCCAGCACAATCAACCCAACCAGCGCCAGCAGTACCTGCCCATAATCGTGGTGCAGCACGCTCCGCAGTGTTGACTGGCTGGTGTTGTCACTGGGCGGAAGGTGGCCATGCCAGGCAATTTTGGCCGTGTAAAAAGCGAGGGCTGCGTGCAGTAATCCGCTAAATACATAGAAGCCGCGGACGGCCAAACCTTTCACAGCGGAACCTTGGTTTTCCGTATCGAGCAGCGCTTGGGCAAAGCGCCACGCCACGTAACCCAGCAGGCCACCTGCAGTGAGCCATAGCAAAACCTGGCCTAGGGGCATGTGCTGAATGGCTTGAAATGCCTCCTGCTGACTTGGTGCGTCGCTGCTACGCAGGCCGAGCGCCGCCATAGTGGCGAGCACACCCAGTACCAAATACACGAACCCCAGAGAGGCAAAGCCAACCCGTGCCCACACTTTGAGGCTGGCCGCAGGCGAAGGCAAAATAGCTGGTATAGAGGAGGTCGTGAATTCCATTACAATAGAAAGAATCGGGTTCTTACGTAAGCGGAACCTAGCTAGGTTACAGCATCATAATCAGGTGCTCGCAAAATTCCGTCGTCACCATAGCCACTGCTGCTACAACCTGAGTAGAATCATGAATCTTTATCTCATAACAACTCAGTCAATAAATCGAACCCCAGTAGGGGGCTTACTAGATTACAGGGGACGTAGGCAGTAATCCTCAGCTTCTGAAGGGCTAAGAACCCAACCTGAAAACGACCTTTCTGTGCCGTATCTTTGTTGATTCCTTGCTGAGCTAGCTCAGCGCCATCAGTGAATCAGCAACACCCTGCGATTTGAAAGTTTGCATTGCCGAAAAGCCTAGCGTCGCCCGCGAAATTGCCAACGTCATCGGTGCCAACCGGAAGATGGACGGCTACTTCGAGGGCAACGGCTACCAAGTAACCTGGACCTTCGGGCACTTCTGCCAGCTGCGCGAGCCCGAAGACTACCGCCCCGAGTGGAAGCGCTGGAGCATCCACGACCTGCCCATGGTGCCCGATAACTTCGGCATCAAGCTCATGCGCCGCGACGACGGCGTGGTGCGCCAGTTCAACGTGATTAAGAACCTGCTGGCCAACGCTGAAGAAGTCATCAACTGTGGCGACGCCGGACAGGAAGGCGAGGTCATTCAGCGCTGGGTGCTCACCGAGGCCAAGTACCGCAAGCCCTTCAAGCGCCTCTGGATTTCGTCTTTGACCGAAGAAGCCATTCGCCAGGGTTTTCAGAACCTGCGCGACGGGGCCGAGTTCGACCGCCTCTACCAGGCCGGCAAAAGCCGCGCCGTGGGCGACTGGCTTTTGGGGCTGAACGCCACACGCCTGTTTACGCTCAAGTACGCCGCCGGTCAGAAGCAGGTGCTCAGCATCGGACGCGTGCAAACGCCGACCCTAGCTCTGCTCGTAGATCGGTATCACGAAATTCAGAACTTCAAGCCGGAGCCGTACTGGGTGTTGCGCACTGAGTACCGCGGCACTATGTTCAGCCACGTCGCGCCGCCCAAGAAAAACAAAGCCGACGACGATGAGCCCGACGAAAAAGCGAGGTTGAAAGCGCGCGGCTACTTCGTGAGCGAGGAAGAAGCCAAGGCGGCCCTGGCGGCCGTGCAGCCCGCGCCGCTCACCGTTACGGGCGTCGAAATCAAAAAAGGCTACGAGTCGCCGCCGGCGCTATTTGACCTGACCTCGCTGCAAGTGCAGTGCAACAACCAGCTAGGTTTGTCGGCCGAAGACACGCTCAAAACCGTACAGAGCCTCTACGAGAAGAAAGTAGTGAGTTACCCGCGCGTTGATACGACGTATTTGCCTGACGACCAGTATCCCAAGATTCCTGGCATCTTGCAGGGCCTGAGTGCTTACCATAGCCTTACCCAGCCGCTGCTCGCCAACAAAATCCGCAAGTCGACCAAGGTCTTCAACAACCAGAAAGTCACCGACCACCACGCCATTATCCCGACGGGCGCGAGTGCCAACGGCCTAGGTGGCTACGAGAGCAGCGTGTATGATATCATCGTGCGGCGCTTCCTGGCCGCATTTTACCCTGACTGCGAAGTCTCGAACACAACGGTGACGGCCGAGGCGGCGGGCTACCCCTTCCGCGTACGGGGCCGTCAGATTCTGAACCCTGGCTGGCGCGTGGTGTACGGCGACCCGGCTGCGCAGCAAGCACCCGCTACGCCGAAAGCGGGTACCGAAGGCGACGATGACGTGGTAAACACCGTGCTGCCCACTTTCGAAAAAGGCGAAAGTGGACCGCACAAGCCACGCCTCGACCAGAAAGTAACCCAGCCTCCGCGCGAATACAGCGAAGCCATGCTACTGCGTGGCATGGAAACGGCCGGCCGCAACATCGACGACGACGAGCTGCGCCAAGCCATGAAGGAAAATGGCATCGGGCGACCCAGTACCCGGGCTGCTATTATCGAAACGCTGTTCAAGCGCGGCTACATCCGGCGCGACAAGAAGAAGATTATTCCTACTTCTACCGGCGTTGAGCTGATTGGCCTGATTCGGAATCCCACGCTAAAGTCGGCGGAGCTAACGGGGCAATGGGAGAAAAAGCTGCGGCAGATTGAAGCTGGCAACCTAGACTCGGACCAGTTCTTGGGCGAGTTGAAAAGCCTCGTGCGTGAGATGGTGCTAGAAGTAAAGCAGGACGGCTCGCGCCGTTCTATCACGGTAGGGGCGCCGGAGGCGGCAGCTACTGCCGCGGCGAAAGGAGGCTCGCAAGCGCCTGCGGCTAAGCCCGCGACGCCCGCTATTCCGGGCAGCCTAGGTCCGTGCCCATCCTGTGGGGCGGGACACATTCTGCGCGGCAAAACAGCGTTCGGCTGCTCCCGCTTTCGGGAAAACTGCCAATTTCGCTTACCGGCGACGTTTGAAGGCAAGAAGCTGACGGACAAGCAGGTGAGTGCGTTGCTTACCAAGGGCCGGACGCCCGTTATCAAAAGCTTTGTGGATGATGCCGGCGCCAAGTTCGACGCAGCTGTACGCCTTACGCCGCAGCACCAGCTAGAGCTGGTACGCGCCGCCGAAAGCAAGCCCACTACGACCGAAGATCCCGGCGTGATTCCGTGCCCAGTGTGCAAGCTAGGTACCATGCTGCGCGGCAAAGCGGCCTGGGGTTGCTCCCGTTTCCGCGAAGACTGCCAGTTTCGGGCGCCGTTTGAATGGGGTGGCAAGACGCTAAGCGAGGTGCAGATGAACCAACTGCTACGCAAGGGTAAAACCAGCGTCATTCGTGGGTTCTTGTCACAGCGCACGGGTGCGCGCTACGCGGCCGCTTTGCAAATCAGCGCCAACGGCCACATCGAACCGGTGTTCGAGAAAGAGTAAGGTTAATGTGCCAACGTGCCAGAAGCAAGGTTGATCGTATGCAAAACCCAGGTTTATAGAAAACTACGGTGAGGTCAACCGTAGAGGTTCTATTTTTGTCTGTATTGCTCAGACTCTGTTGTGGAGCGCACTACCTAGGTAGGAATGCTCATCTTGGCAAAGTCAATAACTTATGGACATGAATTATCTCTACGAAGAACTAGATCAGCTGCAAAAGAATCAAAGTGTCATTTTTGACTTTATCCAAGATACTGCATTAGGCGGCCTGTGGTACTGGGATCTGCATAATCCGGAAAACAGGTGGGTGTCGCCCTCGTTCTGGCGCACCATCGGGTACGACCCAAACGCGCTACTGAACGAGGCCGAACACTGGCAATCCGCCGTGAATGGGGAGGACCTAGCTGCCCTCAACGCGCAAGTCAGGGGTTGCGTGGCCTCCCAAACAAGGCGCTGCGAACAAATAGTGCGTTGTACTCATCAGCGTGGAACGACTGTGTGGCTGCTTTGTCACAGCCTGCTTATGCAAGACGACGCCGGCCAACCCTATCGGGTACTGGGGGTGTTTACTGACTTCACGCGGCAGCGCAACGAGGAAGTATACGCGCAGGAGCTAGCAAGCCACTACGGTTCTATTCTGAGCAACCAATCGGTGTACATCATCAAAACGGATGCGCAAGGCAACTATACCTACGTAAACGATTTCTTCTACGAGCGGTTTGGATACGACAGCAAGATCATTGGCACGTCGTCTTTGCAGAGCATTGTTCAAGAAGACTGGCCTAAATGCCTCGGAGTAGTTGGGCGCTGCTTCGCCGAACCCGAAGTGCCCCACCAAGTTATTCTGCGCAAGCCGTACCGCGACGGCACCGTCAAATCCAACCACTGGGAATTCAAGGGGTTATTGAACGGCGAGGGGCAAGTAGGTGAGATTCTATGCGTCGGCTACGACGTGACGCTGCTGGTTGAGAACCTTGAGAACTCGCAGAAGCTTCTGGCGCTCACGAAACAGCAGAACCATCGGCTGCAAAACTTCGCCTATATCATTTCCCACAACATCCGGTCGCACTCGGCCAACCTCACGTCGCTGGTGAAGCTCATGCAGCTTTCCACCAACCAGGAGCAAAGCGCGATGTTCCTGCAAATGCTGAAAACTAGCACCGACAAGCTAGCCGAAACCATCGTTAACCTTAATGAGATTGTAACGGCCAACAGCAATGCCAACCAGCCCAAAGAGTCCCGCAAGCTGCGGCAAGAAGTAGACAAAACCTTAGAGGCGCTTAATGTACTTATTCACGAAAGCAGCATTGCCGTTACCATCGATATTCCGGCCGAGGTAACGGTGAATGTGGTGCCTGCGTACCTGGACAGTATTTTGCTTAACTTGATTAGCAACGCTATCAAGTACCGCTCCACCAGCGCCCACCCCACCATTGCCTTAAGCTGTTACCAGGAAGCCGAGTTTATTGTCTTGGCGATCAAAGATAATGGCCTAGGTATCGACCTGAATCGTCATCGGACGAAGCTTTTTGGTATGTATAAGACCTTCCACAGCAACGAAGATGCCCGGGGAGTTGGCCTTTTTATCACGAAGAACCAGGTGGAAGCAATGAATGGTAAGATCGATGTGGAAAGTGAGCTAGGTACTGGATCCACCTTTAAAGTTTACTTCAATGAAAGTGTTTGATCTGGTTTATGTTATTGAGGACGATCCAATTACGTCGATTATCACGGAGTTAGTCGTGAAGCAGAACGCGGCCTTCGGCGAAGTTCAGAAATACATGAACGGCCAGGAAGCCTACGACGCACTAGTGGCACTGCAATGGGCAGAAGAAGTGCCGGACTTGATTTTACTCGATCTTAATATGCCCGTCATGGATGGGTGGGAATTTCTGGACGCCTTCTCCGCGCTGCAACTGCCCAAGCAAGTATGCGTGTACGTGCTGACTTCCTCTATTCACCCCGAGGATATGGAGAAATCGAGAATGTACAAGGAAGTAAAAGGTTACTTCACCAAGCCGTTGGATGGCGATGTACTAAATCAGATGGTGCAGCTAGCTACCGGGGGCCGGGCATAACAATTGCGGCCAAGACGGCGCTAGTCACTTCCTCCACGTAGGATAAAACGGGGTATGCGTTTTACCTGCTGCTACGGCCGCCATGGGGTACCCCGGCGGACCTAGGCCATTAATCTGTTTTTATGTCTTCTAACCTGTTTACTACCCGCTTGTTAGGGTACCTGGTGGGGCTGGTTCCGCTGGTTGCCTTGCTGTTGTTATTTCGCCAAGCTGTGCCCCAAACCCTAGCGTTGGGGCTCGCTACGGGAGGCACGGTGGTATCGGTGTGGGTACAGCAAGCGGCCCGCAAGCGCCACCCGTACAACTTCAAAGACCCCGGTGAGTGGTGGGCACTAGGCGTTTACGCCGCTCTAGTGATAAGCATTATTGTACTGGTGCAGCTGTTCTGGAAGTGAGAAGTTAGCTTATTGGCTGGGTAGAAAACCCAAGATTACTATTGCCGAATCTGAACCCCGCATGCCATCTGCTTCTATCGTAGTGTGGTGTTGCCGAGGTGCTTACTTCTTGCCTCGAAAGTCGTAGCGCAGGCGCACGCTTGCCTGCCGAAACTCGCGCCCACCGAGCGTAAAGTAAGGCTCCAGGGCTAGGTTGGGCTGCGGCCGCAAGCTAGCTTCCAGAAAGAAGGCTTTGTTGCGGCTGCGTTCGGGTACTTCGTAGGCTTTACCCATCGCTATGCCAGCCAGCAGTTGCAGCCGCCCACCGGATCGGAACTGCGAACCTAGGCCAAAGCGCGTAGCTGGGTTTCCCAAACCCGCCACCGGAGAGTTATATTCCGCTTGCGCGTAGAGCAGCTCTTTGGGGCCAACTCGCAGTAGAGCATACGTATCGAAGCTGTTTACGTCGTAGGTAGCACCTCTTTTATTATAGCCCAGCGAACCGACCCAGAAACCGATACCCCCACTTACATAGCGGGTGTGGAGGATGCCATAGGGCATAATCGTAAGCAACTTTTGGGAGCGGGTAAGCACCCCCGTCGAGTCGTCGTACGCCCGGTCGCGCCCTACCATACCGTGAATACCTAGCTCTACGCTGCGCGACCGAACCCGACCGTTTCGCTCTCTGTAGAACTGAGCCGTGTGGGCCACCCCTAGGTGCGCCGATTGATAGTGGTGCCGGAAAGGCTCGGCCGGGGGTGGGGGTGCACTACCGCAACCCGACGATTCATACTCCTGCATCCGGGAAAAACGGCCGTTGCCAACGCCGCCCGTTACCGACCAATAGCTTTGGCGAGAAGCAGAATCAACCGGCGTTTGATTAGTGAACAGCAGCACGAGAGAAGCCAAGCCGAGTGGTAGGCCCACCAATCGCGGCTGCGTAGCGGCGCGTGACCCGTTGAGCAGCAACCTACCTAGCTCCAACATCAGCACAGGCAGCAGCAGCGCTTTGATAACCAAAACCTCGGGTAGCGTAAGCGCCCAAGGACCTAGCATGGCCGTAATGCCCAGCAGCCCGGCGGTACCCAGCAAATTGCGAAGCGTATGGTTCACTGGTATCGTGGCGGGGCGCACCGTCGCGCTGCGCCTTACTAGGTAGAGCCACCAAAACAGCGAAACAGCAACCAGAAGCAGCAGCACCCATTGCACCTCTTTGAGCACGATGCTGCCTACTGGCCGCAACGTAGCGCCAACCCGCTCGCTGGCTGGGTCACGCATGAATTCCATCCAGAAACGCCCGAGCAGCAGCAGAAAAAGCCCTAGCAAGCGCCAACTGCCCCCTGGCCACGGTTTGCGGCGCACTAGCAGAATGATGGCACCGGCTGCTAGGCACAGCAGCAACTGGTACACTTGCACGGGATGTACCGGCAACGAGTGCGAAGCGGTAGCAGCGATCAGGCCGCGCTGCACTTGGGTCAGGAAGGGCGGCGTGCCGGGTGCGTAGCTGAGGCCAAGCCCGTCGTGCGCCAATCCCCCGAAGCAGCAGCCCGTCAGTAGGCAGCCTACGCATTGCACGGCCAGCGCGACGCAAAACGGCACCGTAAACGCATCGAAAACGTGCCAGCTAAAGCCTAGCCAGCGCCGCAAGGCCAGCAGCGCCAGCGTGCCGCTTATGGCGCCACCTAGGGCAGAGCGCATAGTAGAAGTCGGCCACTGCCCGTGTTGCCACCACGCTACCCACTCGGCGGTCGGAACCGCTATCAGCTTGGTACCCAAGATAAATGCTAGGGTTGTGCAGGCCATTAGCAGCAACCATGTGCGCAACGGGTAACCCCGCCGATGCCCTTCCCACAACAGTAGCGCTTGGTTTACCGCAAAGGCGAGTAGATAAAACAGCGAGTAATAATGATGCCCTATAGGAGAAGGTAAGAGTAGCGTAGGCATAAAATAGAGTTAATAGCAAAGGGAGAACGTAGGTCGTCAGGGAAGTCGCTACTAAATCGGATACTGCCAGCGGAATACCCGTCTAAAATTTCACAGAATCAGACACTAAAATAGAGTTATTGTATGCAATAAGTGGTTGTGAATAAAGAATATAAGTAGCGAAAGCGGGGATATTTCAAATAGTTGGAGGACTCTTGCCAAGCGGTGCGTATACTAGCTCTAGATACAGCTTATGACCTACACTCATGACTCCCTCACTCGGCAAAGCACTTGTTTTACTTGGGCTAGGTATTGCGATATTAGGTGCTTTCCTGTGGCTAGGTGGCGGTAGCTTGCTGAGCTGGTTTGGCCGCCTGCCCGGCGATGTGCGCGTGGAACGGCCTGGCTTTCGGCTTTATGCGCCCATTGCTTCCATGCTGCTGCTGAGCTTGTTGGTTAGCCTAATCATGTGGCTGGTGCGACGCTTGGGAAGCTAAGTTTGAATAGCCGTGTAGCGTACTGCCCATTAACGGTCAGCGACTGCGGGCAAGCGGTAGCGCACCTGTAGTCGTAATTGGTTTACGTGCTTGAAATTAGTAGCTGCGTACGGCAATAGTTCCCAATGGGCGCTTATGGGAATATTGCCTTGCAAGAAGGGAATGTAGGAGGAGCTAGACCGTTCGAACAATCCTACATTCGATTCGCTGTTGACCAAAGCTAGGCCAGTTAGCAAGCGAGGGTGCTTGTGGCCGAAGCCCGAACCTAGGCCAATCATAGAAGTGCCGTCACCGACTCCTCGGGCCCCTTGGTTGAGGCTGATGTGAAGGAACACATAAGGCATGTAGCCACCCTCTAGCAGGAATTGTAGTCTGACGTTGTTCCGTTTGCCGGGGCTGTACGGAAAATCATAGGCAGCCGTACCAAAGTGGGCACCTAGCCCTAGCCGTAGGTACTTAGGATGCGCAAATTCTAGGTAAGGGTTGACGGTGAGCAACTGCCGCTTACCCCCATAGGTGAAGGTTGGTACGGGAGAGGAGCCTGCATACGCCATAAAGGTGGAATCCTGATCCGGCAAAAACCGGGTTTGCCCTAGGTGCAGCGCCGCTCCATAGGTGACGGTGAGGTGCCGGCCAAGCGGTTGGCTGCGCGCAACGTCGAGCGTACCTATCTGGTAATGTTGACGATACGTCGGAACAGCGTAGCGCGTGCCAGAACATCCGTAGGGATAATCATACAGCTGCCGCATAGAGCCAGCCGAACCACCCATGCTGACGGTCGTGTAGCGCCGCTGCTCATCCTGAGTGCTTGGTTCCTGGGGCGCAGGTGCCTGGCTCATGGTCAGCATGGCCACGCAGCCAAGCACAGCAGCTAGCTTCGCAACGGGGTTCGCACGCCCGCGCAGCTGACGCAAATAGTTCGCTTCCAATACTAGTACCACCAACAGTAGGCTTTGCACCACCCCGCGCTCCGACCACGTCAGCCACTGTGGGCCTAGCGCGGCGGTGAGCAACAGTAGCCCGGCCACAGTTAGCATGGGCCGCCAAGAAGCTGGCTGGCTAGTATGCGTAGCAGGAGCAGTTGTTTTCTTCTGGTAGATAAGCCAGCTGCCTAGCACGGGCAAGGCAAGTAGCAAGCCCCATTGTACGGGTTTAAGGTAGCCCCAGAGTCCAGTGCCTACTACGTCGCCGGCCACGTCACGCCAGAATTCGAAGCCAAATCGGCCGAGTACGTACACCACCAGCACCAGGGTAAAGCGCCAGCCTGCTGGCCACTGCTGCTTACGAGTTGCCAGCAGGCCGACTGCAATGCTCAGGCAGAGAATAATCTGGTAAAGTTGCGCCGGATGCACCGGCAGCGACCTAGGTGCACTGGCCTCTAGCAGGCCACCCGACACATGCGTCAGGAAAGGAAGTGTACCCGGCGCATAAGCCACGCTGAATGGCAGCGTAGGCGCTACAGTGCCAAAGCAACAACCCGTCAGCAAACAGCCAACCCCTTGTACAGCCAGGCCAACCATGAGCGGCAAAGCCAGCATGTCGTAGGCGCCCCGGCCAAAGCCTAGCCAGCGCCGTAAAACACTGACTGCCAATATTGCACCTAGCAAGCCGCCGAGAATAGAGCGGTGGTCGGGGCCGGTCCAGCTACCTAGCGCAACCAAGTGGTGCCAGTCGGCAACCGAACCCGCAATCAACTTCGTGCCCAGGATAAGCAGCAGTTGAGCACCCGCCATCAGCACGAGCCAGGGCCGCCAGGCGTACTGTCGCTGCTTGGCTGCTAGCAGCAGGAGTGCGCCCGCCACGCCAAAGCCTAGCAGATAAAAAACGTCGTAATAATAATGACCAACCGGAGTCGGTAGTAGCAGGTGTAAGCCTAAGGACATAGGAGAGCAATAGCAAGACGTAGCGACACGCTAAAATCGTTGCTCAAATCTCCACTTTCGTGACAGAAAATAATACCCAATAAGTATTGTCAAAGGACTTTTAATAAGATGGGTGAGGTTTTGTAACTAGCTTATATACAAGTGGTAATTGTCTGTATTAAGGACTTTGCAACGGTGGCCAGCAGAAAAGAAACTACTTAAATTCCTGCGGGGGCGGGCTGAGAACCTAGCACCGGCACCGCCTCGCCATATTGCACGATATTCTCGATCATGCCACGGAAGATGATAAAGTGAAACGGCACCAGCGAGTACCAGTACAGCCGCCCCGCCAACCCATGGGGCCGGAAGGCCGCCAACTGCTCCAGCCGATGAGTACCATCGTCGTTTCCTGTAATTCGAAACTGTAGCCACGCTTCGCCGGGTAGTTTCATTTCGGCATAGAGCAGCAACCGGCGGCTACTGCGGTCCGCGACGAGCACGCGCCAGAAATCGAGTGGGTCGCCGGCGCGCAGCTTGGTGGGAGAGCGGCGGCCGCGGCGTAACCCCACGCCACCCACGAACTTGTCCATGAGCCCGCGAATGCGCCAGAGCCAATCCACTTTGTACCAGCCCCGGTCGCCGCCGATGCTCCACACGTTGCGCAGCACTTCGTTTGGGTCGCGAGTGAAGTTCAACACTTGGCGGTTGGTGAGCACACCGTGCTGCGGAATCTGCACGAAGTCCATGTAATTTTTTTGGATCACGCCGCTGCTCAGTGCGTCGCTCCAGCTGCTGATCACCTCGTTTTGCTCGATGCGCGAAAAAGCTAGCTCCAGCGCCGCGCGATAACTCATGCACTCATGCGGTATTATTGCCTGAATACTCCGCCCCGGATCGGCCACTGTGTCGTTGCGTAGGCTTTCCACGAGGCTTTGCGCCAGCGAAAACGTCGTACGCGTCACCAGAAATAGCCACCACGACGACAACCGCGGCGTGAGCACCGGCACCGTGATAATGTAGCGCCGGTAACCGCGTACCTCGGCCAGCCCCATCAGCATCTGCTTGTAGGTCAGCACATCTGGTCCGCCGATATCGAACTTTTTACCGAAGCAATCGGGATTATCGAGTACGGCGGTGAGGTAAAACATCACGTCGCGGATACCAATGGGTTGGCAGCGCGAGTTGAGCCAGCGCGGCGTCACCATTACCGGCAGCTTCTCCACCAAGTCGCGAATAATCTCGAACGACGCCGAGCCCGACCCAATGATAATGCTCGCTCGCAGCACCGTCAGCCTAGCTTTCTCTGCCTTCTCCAGCACCGACTCCACCGCTTTGCGCGAGCGTAGGTGGGCCGACAGGCCTTGGTCGTTTACGATGCCGCTCAGGTAGATAACTTGCTTAGCAGTGGTCTGGTCGAGGTAATCAACAAAATTCTGCGCCGAATCTTGCTCCGACTGTACGAAGTCCTTGTCGTTGCCGCTCATCGAGTGCACCAAGTAATAGGCGGCATCCAGGTCGCGGGGCAGGTCGCGCAGGGAGCTAGGTTGGAGCAAGTCGCCCTGGGCCACGGTTACGCGGGCACGGAGGCGTTCGGGCAACTCAAAGCGGCGCGGGTCGCGCACCAAGCAGATCACTTCATGTTCGGCCTCCACCAGTAGCGGAAGCAAGCGTTGGCCGATGTAGCCATTGGCACCGGTGAGCAGGATTTTCATGGGGCGGGGCGGAAAGGTACAAGCAGATAACCCGTTCGGCTTCCGTTAGTTGTGGAAGCGAAAAAAGTAGATACCTAATACCTGCTCCGCGCCAAAGTTGAAGCGCCTGCCAAGCGAGAACGAAAGCTGATAGATTATTTGAAATGGAAGTTCATCTATCAGCTAGGCTAAAGCATATGTTGTGCGTTCATGCTTTGATTAGTTGAACACTATACTACAGATCTCTTGCAACACGGAATCCCACACCTCCGCTGCGGTAGTTCCGAAGGGTAAAGACACGGCCAGGTGCCCAATTGCGAAATCCCGAACGACGCATTTGCGGCGGATCTTCCTAGTCTTCACTTCTTACCATCCGGCTTTCACTGGCTTTTTGCCGTTCATAAAGGAAAGCCTTCCCGTCATATGCAAAACGACATCTTCCTTATAAGCAGACCCATCAGCCGGTATTTGAGTAATAGTAAAGGAGGCTTCCACATACTGCAAGACATTTCCATGCGTGTCGTACAGGCCAAATGCATTCGGCGGAAAAAATCCAACTGGTAAAGTGCCCAGCCATTTATCCCGCTCTACTGCTGCCCCTACCCAGCCGGAGTCAGCGCCATATCCCACTGCTCCGCACAAAGCAACCGTGTCGTTCTGCAACGGCTTGGGCAAATCCTAGACCCTGCCGCAAATGATTTCTAGAGCGAAAAAGAAGAGGAATAGAGGCAGACAGATGACGCGCCCGCCCATTTTGGCTAACATTGCAGCCGTTTGCATTGGCCAAAAAACGCTGTTATGTCTGCTCCTCTCACCTCCCGCACTTGGCTTTGGTTGTTTCTATTGGTGCTAGGGCTAGCTTTTCTGGTGAACATTGGCAGTTGGGGCCCGCTGGAAAGTAGCGAGGCGCGCTACTCCGAAATTGGCCGTGAAATGCTTACTGGGCAAGATTGGCTGCATCCGCGTTTGCTGGGCATTCAGCACTTTCACAAGCCGCCGCTCACCTACTGGCTCGTGGCGGCCGGACTAGGAGCATTCGGGCAGAATGCCGCTGCCGTGCGCATTTTGCCCATTCTGGCGGTGCTGCTGCAAGTGCTGCTAGTGTACGGCCTAGGGCAGATCCTCTTTCGCGGCGACCGGGCGCGTTCCTTGGCTGCGGCTGTTATCTACGGTACGCTGCCTGTCGTGCTCATTTCAGCCCTCAATGTCACGACGGATGCCTACCTAGCTACCCTGGAACTAGCTGCTACGTACGGCATCCTGCGGTATTACCAGCAGGGCGGTGCGCGGTGGCTGTACTTGTTTTGGGTGGGCCTAGGGCTAGCTTTCCTGACCAAAGGCCCAGTTGGCTTTGTGCTGCCGCTGATGGCAGTTATCAGTTTCTATTTCAGGGAAAAGCAAACCCGACGACCTTTTACCAAGCATCATGCTTTGGGTATTGCTTTGTTCGTGCTGGTTGGGTTGAGCTGGTACTTGTATTTGATAGCCGAAAATCCAGCGTTTGTGCGCTACTTTCTGTTTGAGCACACTGTGGAGCGCTTTGCTAATGCCGCCACTTTCAACCGGGCTAAGCCGTGGTGGTTTTACGTAGTGCTGGCGCCTGCCACTAGCTTGCCGTGGTCGGTGGCGCTGATTAGCCGGGCCGTGCGCACGCCGTGGCGCGAAGTGCCCCAGCAGTGGCGCAACGTGCTCGTTTTCTGGGTGGTGGTGCCGCTCATCTTCTTCTCCATTTCGAAGTCGAAGTTGCTATTGTACGTGCTGCCTATCTTCCCCGGTGTGGCCTTACTGACGGTGTACTACCTAGGTCGCCTCACCGATGCCGTGTTATTCCGCTGGTACGTAGGCATTGTGGCACTGTATGGCTTGCTGTTGGCGGTGCTGTGCTTGCTCCCTGTGCTCTTGACCGTCTTTCCTGGTATCCCGCTGGAAATGAGCCCCTTCACGGTAGTACGGCCCGCAGCTGGCGTCATTGTGCTGGTCCTACTCCTCACGCTGTGGGACCAGGTACGCATTGCACCGCGCATCTTGGCCGCGACGGTGGTGTTCACGGCGGCGCTCTTGCTTACTGCCAAGCCCATCATGGACCAGAACGAGCTAGCTTTCAACGGCAGCCGTCCGTTGGTGGAGTTTCTGCGTCAGCATCAGCTTACTAAGCGCACCGTGTTGGTGTACAATGAGTTGCTACCATCATTGGCGTTTGAGCTAGGGAAGCTGCCCGTCTCGCTCTACGATGGCAATGAAAACTTGCACCGCGAAACCCAGTTCGAGGCTGACGAAACGTGGCGCCGTAACCTGATCATGCTCCCTGACTCACGCCAGGAACCTTACCTTGGTAGCTTGCTCGTGCAACACCCGGCCTTGCTCGTGAAAGGCGAGCTGAAAGAAGAGCGCAAATGGATGCTGCGTTACTTCACCCACCACGAAGGCCTAGGTAAGTGGACGATCTACTGGTAATCCTGGACCACGGATTCGACGGATTTTTCGGATTCCACGGATTTTGTAGTCATCAAAAGTTATTCACCAAGGCAGCTAACGCACAAAGGCCTTCCTAGCATTAGGAAGGCCTTTGTGCGTTAGCATACGTGCAAAGAGGAGTCGGCTACAAAATCCGTGGAATCCGAAAAATCCGTCGAATCCGTGGTTCAGGCATGGGCGTAATACGCTGGCGCCTTTTCTCTTAAGTTGTAGTGCGACGACATTACCTCGCCGTACGCGCCCGCCGAGCGGAGGGCAATCAGGTCGCCGCGCTTGGTTTCGGGCAATAGTACTTCCTGACCGAAACGGTCCGACGACTCGCAGATAGGACCTACTACGTCGTAAGGCTGCACGGCGCCTTGGCTGCTCAGGTTTTGGATGTGATGATGGCTGCCATAGAGCGCGGGGCGGATCAGCTCGGTCATGCCCGCATCGAGGATGGCAAACTGCGTTTGCTGGCTGCGCTTCACAAAGAGCACTCGGCTAATAAGCGAGCCGCATTGCGCTACCACAGCCCGACCTAGCTCCATGTGCACCCGCTGACCGGGGCGGCGCACGAGGTGCTGCTCGAAGGTGCGGAAGTAAGTGTCAAAATCTGGAACGGGGTTCTGGTCGGGCGCTTGATAGTCGATGCCGAGGCCGCCCCCGACGTTGAGGTGCGGAAGAGAATAACCTTGCTCTTCCAGCCAGTTTTGCAGCTCGTTTAGTTTATCGCTCAGTTCCCCAAACACTCTTAGGTCCGTAATCTGCGAACCAATGTGGGCGTGTAGGCCCACCAGCTCTAGGTTGGGCAACGAAGGCAACTGCGCCACTACGCTCGGTAAGTCGACCAGGCTAATACCGAACTTGTTGGCTTCCAGGCCGGTCGTGATGTAGTGGTGGGTGTGGGCATCCACGTTGGGGTTGACGCGCAACGCCACGCGGGCCTTCCGATTTTGGGCACCCGCTAGCTCGTTCAACACCACCAGCTCCTCCACCGATTCCACGTTGAAGCACCAGATGTCGGCCGCCAGGGCTAGGTTCAGTTCCGCGTCCGATTTGCCTACGCCGGCAAACACAACATCCTGCGGGCTAAAGCCAGCGTCCAGCGCGCGCTGCACTTCGCCACCGCTCACGCAGTCGGCGCCCAGGCCATGCTGCCGGATGCGCTCCAGCACGGGCAAGTTAACGTTGGCTTTCAAGGCGTAGTGCACGTGAAAGCCGCGGGGCTGCGCGGCTTGTTGCAGCGCCGTGAGCGTTTGCTCTAGCAGGGCTAGGTCGTAGAAGTAAAAAGGAGTGGAGTGGGCGTGAAGCTCCGCCGGTAGCGAGAAGGACATTGGTGAAAAGCAGCGTAAAAACCGCGCGAATGTACGGCGAGAACCTAGCTAAATAGTAACGCTGGGCGTCGCAGTTATAAAAACTTACGTTAGCAGCAGGCAGCCGCTAGGGGAGGAGCCAGACGCTTAGCAACTACCGGATAAGCAGCGGTACAACCGGTGCAACTAGCTTTTTAGAGCCTGTAGCATCCAGGTGCAGCCCGTCGGTGGTCATCGTTTCCATGTTGAGCCCAGGCGTCTTGTAGCCATTCACAAATAGGCAATTCGTCTGTTTTGCCACCTTTTGGAAGGCTTGGCTCATCTTTTTTACGCGTTCATTGCCCCCACGGTATTTCTCCGTGGCCTCCGCTTTGGTCCCGTAGGGCGGCGGAGAAATGATGATAATCTTTGCCTGATTAATAGTAGGGTAGCCGCAGTTTTTGATCTTGCTGATAAGCCTTGCTAGGTTTTGCGGTACTTCCTGCTGACGATCCGCAAAAACGGCCTTAGCATCATTGGTGCCCAGTTCCAGCACTACAAAGTCGAAGGGGCGGTCGTGGGTAAACTCGGCCGCCTTCCGGATGTTTTCGTCAATAACAAGCAAGGAGTTTAAGGTACTGTCGCCTAGGTTGAGAAAGCCGATGGTTCGCCCCGACTTGCTGATGTTAAAAACCTGAGCGTTCGGGAGCGCCAACTGGAGTTGCTTGGGCCAACTCTCGGGAAAAGTGCCGTTGCTGTCACCTAGGGTGAAGATGTTGAGCGATTTGCTAGCAGAGGTGGTTTGGGCGCAAAGCCCGAAGGGCATGAGCAACAAAAAGACGGAGAGTGTTCTTAGGGTGAGGTTCATGCGGTTGCCTAGGGTGGAAAGTCCTCGTTCTTGGAGGGCGTATAGGGAGCTTCGCTTTTTGATGAAGCTGAGCCAAATAAAGCCTCTCTGCTGCTTCTAATTGCAAGTGCCCGCCGCCCGTAAGTTATGATTATTAAGAAATGGCTATTACTTTTGCACCCATTCAATCTTTCTAACCAAAGGATTGTTTTTATACAGAGGCGTGGAGAGACAGGCTCGACGAAACGCCGACAACCCCCGGAGCGTCCGGAACGGTGCCAAGTCCTGATTATATAAAAACAACACAGCCGTGAAACTGCCGCTTTCCTCCGCCGCTTATCCCACCACCTCTGCATCCGTACAGCATGGATGTTGTGGCATGTGTATGGATGGGCTTATGCGGTGCTGCTAACGTTTCTTGCATCTTTTCTCCTCTTCCTTGGTTTAACACGTTGGTAATGACCTTAGAGGTCTTGCCACACGTATCGCAGTAGCCGCTCACCGTAGGCTGAAGTTCGCGCCGACCCACTGAGCCTACTGCAAAACAGGAGCTAGCCCTCCCACAATCCTTGAATTCTTTTGCTATGCAACTACCATCTGAAGGCCGGGTCGACGACCTGCGCCAGGAGTTAGCCGGACGTAGTGCAGTTGAGATCCTCACCTACGCTGCGTCACTCTTCCCGGAGAAAGCTGTTTTTTCAACTTCTTTCGGTATCGAAGATCAGATTATCAGCCATTTGATCTTTACGAATAACCTGCCCATCAAGGTCTTTACTTTAGATACGGCCCGCAACTTCCAGGAAACTTATTCTACCTGGAACAAGACCCTGCTGAAGTACGAAAAGCCCATCGAGACGTACTTCCCCAATCAGCAGAGTGTGCAAGAGCTGCTGCTCAACAAAGGGCCGAATAGTTTCTACGAAAGCGTAGATAACCGCAAAGAGTGCTGCTACATCCGCAAAGTAGAGCCTCTGAACCGCGCCTTAGCTGGTCAGCACTTGTGGTTTACTGGCATTCGCGCCGAGCAATCGGCCAACCGCCAAGAAATGCACCCCGTGGAGTGGGACGAAGCGCACCAACTCATCAAAGTACACCCCTTGTACAACTGGACCTGGGACCAGTGCTGGGAGTACGTGCGCGAGCAAGGCATTCCCGTGAACCCTTTGCACAAGCAAGGGTTTGTGAGCATTGGCTGCGCACCCTGCACCCGTGCCATTCAGCCGGGCGAGGATTTCCGCGCCGGCCGTTGGTGGTGGGAAGATCAGTCGGCTAAGGAGTGCGGCCTGCACACCCACGGCACCCACGACGGGCCAGACCCGGTGGTGGAGCCCATTACCAGCACCACACCCGCTCCAAGCAACTAACTCAGTTTGTCAATTCCTTGCGCCGCTCGGAATGACAGATCAGGGTTTTACAACCTAGTAACTAATTCGCCAAGCTTGCCTTGGTTTACCTCTCAAGGTCGTGGGGCCTAGCTTCTGCCCAAAAGCAAGGCTAATGCAAAGCCCAGACGACGCCAGTTAAAGCAACAATTTGCATGAGTACCTCTCACTTAGATTACCTCGACCGCCTGGAAGCCGAAGCAATCCACATTATGCGGGAAGTGGCTGGGCAGTTTGAACGCCCAGCGCTGCTGTTTTCGGGTGGCAAAGATTCCATCGTGCTGACGCGGCTTGCCGAAAAAGCTTTCCGGCCGGGCCGATTCCCATTTCCCCTAGTACACGTTGATACGGGCCACAATTTCCCTGAGGTGCTCGCCTACCGCGACGAGCTGGCGGCTCGCCTGGGCGAAAAGCTCATCGTGCGCAAGGTAGAAGATACCATCAAGCAGCGGGGCTTGCGCGATGCCACTGGCAAGTTCCCCAGTCGGAACCCTTTGCAGACCTACACGCTGCTGGACGTAATTGAAGAGTTTGAGTTTGATGCCTGCATTGGCGGGGCCCGCCGCGACGAGGAGAAGGCTCGCGCCAAGGAGCGTATCTTTTCCGTACGCGACGAGTTTGGTCAGTGGGACCCCAAGCGCCAGCGCCCCGAGCTGTGGAACGTTTACAACGGCAAAATCCAGAAGGGCGAGAACGTGCGCGTGTTCCCCATTTCTAACTGGACCGAGCTGGACGTATGGCGCTACATCCAGCGCGAGAATATTGCCTTGCCCAGTATTTACTTTGGCCACGAGCGTACCTGCGTAGTGCTGCCTAGCGGCCAGCTGCTAGGGTTGAGCGAGCACCTGCAACTAGATGAAACCGACGAAATCGTGCAGCGCCAAGTACGCTACCGCACCGTGGGCGACTCAACCTGCACGGCAGCCGTGGAAAGCAATGCCAGTACTATCGACGATATCATCGAAGATTTGCTGCTCGCCAAAGTAAGCGAGCGGGGCGCTACCCGCCTCGACGACAATATATCGGAAGCGGGCATGGAAGACCGCAAGCGCAACGGGTATTTTTAGTGCTTAGTGCTTGGTAGGTAGTGCATAGCTATCTGACTCATGGAAGAGCCCTTTGTCATATAACTGCGCTGTCAACCAAGTAGAATCATCTAAGCACCAAGCACTAACAACTAAGCATTACAAAATGGATTTATTGCGTTTTATCACTTGCGGCAGCGTTGACGACGGCAAAAGCACCCTTATTGGTCGCTTGTTGTACGACAGCGACTCTGTGTCGCTGGACATACTGGCGGCGCTTGAAAACAAGCCAACCGTGCACGGCACCGTCGACCTAGCCTTGCTCACCGACGGCTTGCGCGCCGAGCGCGAACAAGGCATCACCATCGACGTGGCATACAAGTACTTCACCACGCCGCGCCGCAAGTTTATTATCACCGATGCGCCCGGCCACGTACAGTACACCCGCAACATGGTAACCGGCGCTTCCAACGCCGACCTAGCTATTGTGCTGGTAGATGCCCGCCTAGGTGTTATCGAGCAAACGCGCCGCCACTCGATGGTCGCGGCGCTGCTGGGCATTCGTCACTTTGTGCTGGCCGTGAACAAGATGGACCTAGTGGGGTACAGCCAGGAAGTGTTCGACCAAATTGTGGCCGACTACGCTGAGGTGGCCAAGCAACTTCGGCTTACTAACATCAAAGCTATTCCGCTCAGCGCTTTGCACGGCGACAACATCGTGGAGCGCTCCACGCACCTAACGTGGTACAACGGACCTAGCTTGCTGGAACACCTTGAAAGCGTGCCCGCCACGGAAGAAGCCAGCGTGCAAGAGTCGCGCTTCCAGGTGCAGTATGTGATTCGTCCTCAGACGGATGAGCTGCCCGACTACCGCGGCTACGCTGGGCGCATCCAAAGCGGCACGTACCGCAAGGGCGACAAGGTGACGGTGCTGCCCTCGGGCATTGAAACTGCCATCGAAGCTATTGAAATCAACCAGCAGGAAGTAGAAACGGCAGTGGCGCCCCAAAGCGTGATCCTGCGCCTAGCCGACGATGTGGACGTGAGTCGCGGCGACTCTATCGTGCCGGTGAAACAGGTGCCGCACATCACCCGTGAGCTGGAAGCGACGCTGTGCTGGATGGCCGAAGCGCCCTTGCGCGGTGGCCGGAAGTTTTTGCTGCAGCACCATTCGGCGCTGGTGAAGGCTTCGTTGCCCACGATCTTGTACAAGATTGATGTGCAGACCTTCACCCACGTGGCCACCGACGAAGCAAAGCTCAACGACATTGTGCGCGTGCGCCTGAAAACGGCCGCGCCCATCGTAGCCGACCCCTACCGCCAAAACCGCGATTCGGGCTCCTTTATTCTGGTGGATGAGCAAACGGGTAACACCGTAGCCGCTGGCCTAATTGAAGCCACCGATCCGGAGTTATTTACCGAAGCAGAACCTGGCGCCCTAGCCTTCTCCATCTAGGGGTTGTTTTTGGTCTTGCAGGGTGTAGAGACACCTACTTGTACCACATCGTTCAACGACTTTCGTTGAACGATGTGGTACAAACAACATCAGCAACGACGAGACACAAGTAGATGCCTCTTCACCAGCAAACCAGAAACCGCAGATAGAATACTCCATAAGCAAACATGACATCTTTACAAGGCACAACTCTTCCCGCGGGCCTCGACGACGCAACGCTTCAGCAACTCTCGGGCAACTTGACCGAGCAGCAACTGCTGTGGCTGAGCGGTTATTTCTACGGTCGTTATGCGGCAAATACCGGTGGGGCGCCGCCCCAGGCTGCCGCTTCGGTGGTGGCAGCTCCGGCGGCGGCGGCTGCGCCAGTGCCTACCATTACCGTACTCTTTGGCTCCCAAACGGGTAACAGCAAGAAAGTAGCGAAGCAGCTAGCGGACGCCGCTACCGGCAAGGGCCTCAAAGTAGAGGTGAAGGACATGAACGACTACGCCGGACGCAACCTAGCCCAGGAGAAGCTGATGCTGGTCGTTGTGAGCACGCAAGGGGAGGGCGACCCGCCCGTATCGGCGGAAGAGCTGCACCAATTTCTGTTCAGCAAGCGGGCGCCTAAACTGCCAGAACTGCGCTACTCCGTACTGGCTTTAGGTGACAAGAGCTACGTAGAGTTCTGCAAAACTGGCCGCGACTTCGACGAGCGTTTCGCCGAGCTAGGTGCCCAGCGCATCCTAGACCGTGTGGACTGCGACGTAGACTACGAAGCCGCTGCCGAAGGCTGGATTGAGGCCGTACTGGAAAAGATTAGCAGCGAGTTTGCGCCAGCGCCGGCGGCAACGGCCGCTCCCGCTGCCAGCGCCCCGGCCGCCGCGGTGAAAGCGGAGCCAGCAGCCGTTAATTACTCGCGCAAACATCCGTGGGAAGCGCGGGTGCTCGAAAGCATTCAGCTCAACGGCCGTGGTTCGTCGAAAGAAACGTACCACCTAGAGCTAGACCTAGCGAGTTCTGGCCTGCACTACGAGCCCGGCGATGCGCTGGCGGTGGTGCCCGTCAACGAGGACCCGCTGGTCGAAGAAGTGCTAAAGGCCGCCCGTTTGCCCGAAGGTGAATCGGTGGACCTAGGCACGGAACGGCTGCCGCTGTCGGCCGTGCTGGCGAACCGCCGGGAGCTCTCGGTGCTCACGCGTGATGTGATGGAGCGCTACGCCGCGCTGGCACCGCACGCCCAACTGCAAGAGCTGCTGGCTGATACAAAACAGCTGCAGCCCTACCTCTACGGCCGCGACATCGCCGACTTGCTCACTGATTTTCCCACGGAGCTCTCGGCCCAAACGTTGGTCGAGACGTTGCGTCCGCTGCCGAGCCGCGCGTACTCTATTGCCTCCAGCTTGCTGGCTCACCCCGATGAGGTGCACTTGACTGTGGGCGCCGTGCGTTACGAAGCTTTTGGCCGGCGCAAGCAAGGCGCCTGCTCGACCTTCTTGGCCGACCGCGTAGCCGTGGATGATGTAGTGAAAGTGTTCGTGGAGCACAATGAATACTTCAAACTGCCCCAAAACACGGATACTGATATCATCATGGTAGGAGCGGGGACGGGCGTGGCGCCGTTCCGGGCTTTCGTGGAGGAACGGGTGGAGCTAGGTGCCGCTGGCCGCAACTGGTTATTGTTTGGCAACCCCAACTTCACCACCGACTTCCTCTACCAGACCGAGTGGCAGCAGTACCTCAAGCAAGGCAAGCTCAATAAGTTGCACGTGGCCTTCTCCCGCGACCAAGCCGAGAAAATTTACGTGCAAAACCGCCTGCTCGAAAACTCGAAAGAAGTGTACGGCTGGCTCGAAAACGGCGCTAACTTCTACGTGTGCGGTGACAAAGTCCGCCTCGGGGCTGCCATCCAAACGGCCCTCACGGAAGTAGTACAGCGCGAAGCCGGTATCAGCGCAGAAGCTGCCGCTGACTACGTGCGCAACTTGAAGAAGCAGCGTCGTTACCTCGAAGACGTGTACTAATGCACCAAGTAAGCTAGCCGAGTTAAAAGTAAACGCTAGTGTAGTTCGTCTGTCAGGCTGACGCAAGAAGCTTCTTGCGTCAGCCTGACACCAGTTCAAAAAGCTGTTCAGTACGTGAAACGATCCTGACACCTCCTTGAAATACAGGTGGCGGCTAGCTTTCACCCTCTAGTACAGCAGCTTTAGTTAATAAAAACCACTGTTAAAGTTTTACTAATGAATTCGTTGCCTGTCATGGTGTGCGCTTTCCAAAGACGATGTTGTAGCCAGCGCTAACTGCCTGTACTGGCTAGCGCAGCCTTGGCCTCGTGCCACGGCTCAGCCACTAGCCAAGACGACTGGTTCGGCCTAATGGTCGTCGCGGGCCACTGGCGAGTGGTCATTCTGCTTACATCTCTCCCTAGAAATCACACATCATTGACAATGAGACATTACTATGCCTCTCTGTGGCTGTTGCTACTTTTAGTGCTAGTCAGCGCGGCACCCGCGTTGGCGCAAGACCCCATCATCGCCATCAGCGGCACCATCCGCGACAATAACAACCACCAGCCCCTGCCCGGTGTGACAGTCAGCGTGAAGAACGGCGCAGTGGGTACACAAAGCGACGCGAACGGTGCCTTTGCCCTGAAGGAGCGGTTGCGCTTCCCGTTTACTCTGGTTTTCAGCTTTATCGGCTACGAAACGCGAGAGCTCCAGGTAGCTAGCGCCAGCAGCCGTTTGCAAGTGTCGTTGGAGTCGAAATCGGTGCTGACCAACGAGGTGGTGGTTTCGGCCTCCCGGGTGGAGGAAAGCCGCCTGAAGTCGCCCGTCGCCATCGAGAAGCTAGATATCCGCGCCATCAAGGAAACGCCGGCACCTAGCTTTTACGATGCGCTCGAAAACGTGAAAGGCGTGCAGATGACGACCAGTAGCCTCACGTTCAAGGTGCCAAACACCCGTGGCTTCAACATCCCAAACAACTTCCGCTTTATGCAACTCGTGGACGGCGTGGATATGCAGGCCGCGACCCTTGGGGTGCCGCTCGGCAACGCCATCGGCCCAACGGAACTAGACGTGGCCAGCGTGGAAATCACGCCGGGAGCGGCCTCCGCTTTGTATGGTATGAACGCCATCAACGGCATGGCTAACCTCACGACCAAAAGCCCTTTCACGTATCAGGGCTTGAGCGTGTACCAAAAGGGTGGCGTGAACCACGTGGATGGCATCGACCGCAAACCTAGCCTGCTCACCGAATCGGCAGTGCGCTGGGCGCAGACGATCGGGCCAGATCAGCGCTGGGCATATAAGGTGAACCTGAGCTATTTGCAAGGCACTGACTGGCTCGCCAACACCCAGACCGATCAGAACCCACAGAACTTAACTACCGCTAATCCCGCGTTTCCCGAACTATCGGGGCGCTACAACCCAGCGGCCGACCTCTGGAACCGCTACGGTGACGATACCAACTCCTCACTGACGGTGAACATTCCGTACAACGGTAAAAGTCAGAACTTTACCGTGACGCGCACGGGGTACTACGAGAAAGATTTGGTGAACTCCACCGTGCGCAATATCAAGGCCGATGCGAGCCTGCACTATAAGCTCACGGATAAGTTGGAGCTAAGCTACGGCTACCGCTTCGGGCTGATGGATGGCGTGTTTCAGCGCGGCAACAAGATTCAGCTGGATGGCGTGACGGTGCAAAACCATAAGCTGGAACTGAAAGGTACCGACTTTACGGTGCGGGCCTATACGCTGATCGAGAATACTGGCAACTCCTACAACCTCAACCCGCTAGCCCTGAACCTAGACCTGCAAAACGGCTCGAATGCTGTGTGGGGGGCCAAGTTTAGAACGGCGCTGCAAAACTCTTTGCAATCGGGTACTGGCCTAGGTGATGCCATGATAGCAGCCCGTGCCGCCGCTGATGCTGGTCGTGCTGAGCCGGGCACGCAGGCTTTCAAAGATCTGAAGGCCCAGATTGTAGGCACCAATAACTGGGACAGCGGCGTGAACGTGAAGGGCGCACCCATTCCGGGTGGCGCGGCCCTCACCCAGCGCAGCCGCACCTACCACACCGAGGGCATCTGGAACTTAGGTCAGCGCATCAAATTTGCCGATGTGCTGGTCGGCGCGGATACCCGCGTGTACCAGATTATTCCCGACGGTAACAACTTCGTGGACTTCAGCCGCCCGCTCACCGAGCGAAATCAGCCCGGCGGCGACTATGTGTACTATAAGAAGTTCGGCGGCTTTGTTCAGGCTTCCAAGCTGCTGCTCGGCGACCGGCTGAAGCTCACCGGCTCGATGCGGGTCGACTACAATCCGGAGTTTACGCCCAAGGTTAACCCGCGCATTGCTGCCGTGTACACCGTTGCGGAAAAGCATAACTTCCGCGCTTCCTACCAGAATGGCTGGCGCTTCCCGTCCTTGTTTGAGGCGCTTTCCTTCGTGAATAACGGCAATGTGCGTCGCGTAGGCGGCCTAGCTCGCGTGAACGAAGGCTTGAACTATCTGCAAAACTCTTACACCCGCGCTTCCATCGACCGGTTCAACGCGGCCGTAAATGCTTATGTAGCAGCTAATAATGGCACCACGGCTTCCCAGGCGGCCTTGCTGCCCCAGAACCGCGACCTGCTGCAAGTCGCCAACTTGCCCAACGAGCAGCCTGAGCAGATCAACTCCTACGAAGTGGGCTACCGCAGCGTGCTGTTCGACAATAAAGTGTCGATTGACGCGGATGCCTACTACAACATCTACTCCGGTTTCCTAGGGCAGGTGGAGGTGAGCGTGCCGAAAGATGCCAGCGGCAACCAAGTGACGGTGGGCTCGGATGATGCTGTGCTAGCTGCCGTGCGCAGCAACCGCGACGCGCGTCAGGATCGCTACCGCGTGTACACCAACGCGCGTAACGATTACCATAGTTATGGCTCCACGCTCGGCGTGAACTACAACTTTTATCAAAAGTTTACGGTTGGTGGTAACGTTAACTACAACAGCATTTCCGCCAACGACCAAGCTGACATCTTTGTGACTGGGTTTAACACGCCCAAATGGGCTATCAACGCTTCCTTCGGTAATCGGGAGGTGGTGCGCAACCTAGGTTTCAACATTGCGTGGCGTCGGCAGAGCACCTTTTATTGGGAAAGCCCCCTCGCAAACGGCCGGGTGCCAGCCTACCAAACGGTGGATGCGCAAGTCAATTTGCGCGTGCCTACGTTGAAGACCACAATCAAGGTTGGCGGCGCCAATTTGTTCAACAACCGCTACATTCAGTACGCGGCCGGCCCAACCATCGGGGGGCTGTACTACGTGGCGCTCACGTTTGACAACACTGTACTTCATTAATAATTATATACCTAGCCTAGCTCTCCGGCGCTAGGCTAGGTCCCACAGCATGGCTGATACCTCAAGCAATCCGAAACTCTCCGAAGTCGAACATATCAAGACGGCCAGCAACTTTTTGCGTGGCACGATTGCCGAAAGCCTAGAGAACCCCATCACGGGTTCCGTGGCGGCCGACGATACCCAGCTCATCAAGTTTCACGGCTTTTACCAGCAAACCGACCGCGACTTGGAAAGCGAGCGGAAGCGGCAGAAGCTAGAACCATTGTACTCGTTCATGCTGCGCGTACGGGTGCCTGGCGGCGTGGTGAATGCCGAGCAGTGGCTACGCATGGACGAGCTGACGATCCGCTACGGCAACGACACACTCAAGCTCACCACCCGTCAGTCGTTCCAGATTCATGGGGTGCTGAAGCGCGACTTGCAGCGCACCATTCAGGGCTTTAACGACGTGCTGCTCGATAGCATCGCCGGCTGCGGCGACGTGAACCGCAACGTGATGTGCGCGGCCAACCCGCATGAGTCGGACGTGCACAAGCAGGTGCATGCGGTAGCGGCTACGCTCAGCCAGCACTTCACCCCGCGCACTACGGCTTACTGGGATCTGTGGCTAAACGGCCAGCAGGCGTACAGCAGCGCCCTCAGCACAGAAAAGCACGAGGAGCAAACCGACCACGAGCCCATCTACGGCCCAACGTATCTGCCCCGCAAGTTCAAGATTGCGCTAGCCGTGCCGCCGCAGAACGATACCGATATTTTTTCCAATGATATCGGCCTGATTGCCATTTCGGAAAATGGGAAGCTCGTGGGCTTCAACGTGGCCATCGGCGGGGGCCTAGGTATGACCTTCGGCATGCCCGAAACTTACCCGCGCCTAGCCGACCTGATCGGCTTTGTGCCGGTGGAAGACACGGTGGACCTGTGCGAGAAGATCGTGACGATTCAGCGTGACTGGGGCAACCGCGAAAACCGCAAGTTCTCGCGCCTCAAGTACACCATTGACCGGGTGGGCCTGGATACTTTTTTGAGCGAACTACGCCAGCGCTTTGGGCGTGACCTAGCTCCGGCTCAGCCCTACAAATTCGATACCTCGGGCGATACGTTCGGTTGGTCAGTTGGCGATGGGCTAGGGAAGGCGCACGTGACGCTGTTTATCGAAGGAGGCCGCGTGCACGACCAGCCGGGCTTCGAGTTGAAAACGGCGCTGCGCGAAATTGCGGAGTTTCACACCGGCGAATTCCGCCTGACCGGCAACCAGAACTTGGTGCTGGCCAACATCGAAACCACGCACCGCGCCCGCATACAGGAGATTCTAGAAACGCGTGGCGTGTGGGCCAAAACCGAGAAGCAAACGGCATTGCGCCTGCACTCCATTGCCTGCACGGCCTTGAATACCTGCTCCCTAGCCTTTGCAGAAGCCGAGCGCTACCTGCCGCACCTGCTCGACCGCCTCGACACGGTTATCCGGGCCAACGACCTCGAAAACGACGGCATCTTGATTCGCATGACGGGCTGCCCCAATGGTTGTGGCCGGCCGTACTTGGGCGAGATTGGTTTGATTGGTCGCGCGCCCGGTCGCTACAACCTCTACCTAGGTGCCGACCACCAAGGCGAGCGGCTGAACAAGCTCTACAAAGAAATGCTGGACGAAGAAGGCATTCTGCAGACGCTCACGCCGCTGCTGGAAGCCTATGCCAAGCAGCGCGAGGCCGGCGAGCGTTTCGGTGATTTCGTCATTCGTCAGGGCCATGTGCAAGCCACCACTCACGGACTAAACTTCCATGCCTAATACGCTGAACCCTGTGCCCGCCGAAGCAGAAGCTAGCCCAGCCAATACCGCTGCTGCGTCTGCCTCACCCGCCACGGCCAACCCATTGTTTCCGGTTTTTATCAAGCTGGAGCAGTTTCGGGTGCTACTCGTGGGAGGCGGCAACGTGGGCCTGGAGAAGCTAACGGCCATTCTGCGTAATAGCCCCGCCACCGCCGTCACGGTGGTGGGCACTACGGTGCAGCCCGCCCTACGCGAGCTAGCAGCACGTCACCCGCGCGTCCAAATATTCGAGCGGCCTTACTCCGACGACGACCTGAACAACCAGGACTTCGTCTTTGCCGCCACCGACGATCCGGCCCTGCATCGGCACATCAAGGTGCAAGCGGCGGCCCGCCACCTGCTCACCAACGTAGCCGACACGCCCGACCAGTGCGACTTCTATCTGTCGTCGGTGGTGCAGAAAGGCGACCTGAAAGTGGCCATTTCCACCAACGGTAAGTCGCCGACGGTGGCTAAGCGGCTGCGCGAGGTACTGGAAGAAACCCTACCCGATGAGTTGCACACGCTGTTGCAGCAAATGACCACCATCCGCAACCGCATTCAAGGTGATTTTGCGGAGAAGGTAAAGTCCTTGAACGCCGTGACGGCCGAGCTAGCTGGTGGACCAGCTTATGAGTCGCCGGCTACGGTGTACTGGCGCCGCGTGGCCACGGGTGCGCTCATCACGTTTGCCGCGTTCATTGCCCTCAACATTGCTTCCTTCTACATCACCCTGCCGCAGGTGTACGACGCCATGCGCAACGGTGGTATGTTCTACGCTTTCGTGGCCGTGGGCTTCGGGGCGCAGATCGTGGATGGCGTGCTCGGCATGGGCTACGGCGTAGTAACGGCCATCAGCCTGATGTCGCTTAATATCTCACCCGCTGCCGTCAGCGCGAGCATTCACACGGCGGAGATGTTTTCGAGCGGCGCTTCGGGCTATAGTCATTATAAGTTCGGCAATGTGAACAAGCGCCTATTCAAGGCCTTGCTCATCCCCGGTATTCTGGGCGCCGTCACGGGAGCTTACCTGCTGTCCCGTTTTGGGGAGGAATATGCTCGGTACGTGAAGCCCTTCCTAGCCGTATACCTGCTTTTGCTCGGTATTCGCATCATCGTGCGCGCTTTCAAAAAGCAGGAGGCGAAGCGCAAGATCAAGCACGTGGGTTGGCTAGCTGCCGCCGGAGGCTTCCTCGATTCATTTGGTGGCGGTGGCTGGGGGCCTTTGGTCACGAGTACGCTCATTGCCAAAGGTCGTACGCCGCAATATGTGATTGGCTCCGTGAGTCTTACGGAGTTCTTCGTGACCTTCTCCAGTGCCCTCACCTTCTTCGCTACCCTAGGTATCACGCACTGGCAAATTGTGCTAGGGCTGATTGTTGGTGGGGTGGCGGCGGCACCCTTCGCGGCGCGCTTGGCTGGTCGCTTGCCCATTCGAACGATGTTTATCTGCGTCGGCCTGATGGTAATTATCTGGAGCCTGTGGGCGCTACGGAAAACTTTCGGGCTGTTTTAAAGCCAACATCTACCTGACTGCGTGCAGGTATTCTTCGTACGGAAGCCGCCCGGTGGGCGGCTTTTGTTTTGTTGGCAGGCTCGTACAAGCGGTCATTATCTTTTTAAGAAGAAATTTTATGTGTGTAAGATTCAGGTAAGTACTACTGCTCCCAATGCTAGGTTGAGTAGGTACTAACCTAGCTACTGTCGTGCTATGGCCTATTGTTGAGTTACCGCCGACCTGGGAATATGTTTTGAGAGGCTTTGTTTAAGAATTTGATAATCAACATTAAAGAGGGGATTGAGTAGTAAGAGTGTTCATCTTCTTCCCAACCAAAAACCTTTCGCATTATGGAATCGTCCACTTCAGGAACCAGCCAACTCGACGCTACTCTACAAGCACTTGGTGGAGGCCTCAGCGCTGCTGCTCCCGCTGCCGCCAGCAACATCGACGGCTGGATTTCTACCCTTGATGGAGCCGGCAGCCCTGCGCTCAGCGCTATTTCTTCGGAGCTTAAAAATCTGAAGAGCGCTATCAGCAGCGGCGATGGTGCTCAGATCAGTAAGTCTTTACAAACCTTGGGCGAGCACACGAGCAAAGCGGCCGCCAGCGCCACCCCCGATGCTAGTGCCAAGCTTCAGCAGCTCGGCCAGACGCTAAGCTCAGCGGCCACTTCGCTGCAAGCGTAGGTTGTAAGTAGGCTTCCATCCAAAAACAGGCTGCCCCAATTGAGGCAGCCTGTTTTTTTTGGTGGGGAAAGACCGCAAGCGGCTTGCTTCTATGCCTACTCAGTGGCCTTTGCTAGCTTCGTTAGGCTCTGGGCGGCGTGGCTAAACTCGGAGGGGATGAGCACAATGGTCGTGGTGTTGTTGTCGATACCGATTTCCGAAACCATCTGCATGCGGCGCAGCTCCAGGGCCATTGGGCTGTTTTCCATCTGCTGCGCGCCCTGGGTGAGCTTAATGCTAGCTTCCAGCTCGGCTTCAGCTTTGATAAGACGGGCGCGCTTCTCCCGAATGGCTTCGGCTTCCCGCGCCATCGCGCGCTGCATCGATTCGGGGATCTCCACGTCTTTGATTTCAACCAGCTCAATCTTGACGCCCCAGCTTTCGGTGGCGGCATCCACGAGCTGTTGCAGCGTGGCGTTGATCTGCTGCCGGCCGCGCAAAACTTCATCTAGCTGGTGCTGCCCGATGATGTTGCGTAAGGCCGTGACAGCCAATTGGTAAACGGCCTGGTTGAAGTTGGCCACCTTAATAATGGCCGCATCTGGTGCCACCACCCGGAACCACAGCACCGCGTTGACCTTGATGGTTACGCTATCCTTCGTAATGGTTTCCTGCTGCTCCAGGTCAACGGTTTTGGTGCGGATGTCGATGGTTTGCTGGCGCTCAATAATGGGGATGATCCAGTACAGCCCTGGCCCGCGGGTGCCGGTGAACCGGCCTAGCCGAAACACAATGGCGCGTTCGTATTCCTGGGCAATGCGGAGGCCCAGCAGCAAAAAGACGACAATAATAAGGAGAATAGTTAGGAGTGTCATACAGGTGAAGGCTGCAAGCGTGAGAGATGAGACGTTAGATAGTAGGCGCGCTCAAATGAGCCTCTGTCTGTGCCATAACGTCCGTGTCGTACTCTGCTACAAAGCCGGTGCCGCCTATCAAATGATTGGAAGCTAGCTTTCTTGAAAGCCATTTGAGCGCACTAAAATAATGGCTATTAACTGTTTAAATAAAATGGAAAGAATGGGGCGCTTACACGAAGCACCCCATTCTTTCCATTTTGGAAAGAGATTTTTTACCGTTTCAGTAAGGTAGTAAGGTGGCGCTGAAAGCTGGTTTGCGCTATAGGCGTGCGGGTATTGTCCGTTGATTTAGGCGGGCACCATAGCGTATGTTTAGAGCAGCAAGCGTTGCCCCTGCTCAGGGAAGATAAGCTTCACCCCTAGGTTGTTTGCCTGCTGAAGCTGCTGCTGTATGCGCGTTTTGCTGTCGTCAGTGGGCTTCATATGGGTGATAATAACAGGCAGATTGCGTAGGGCCTCCACGCCGCTCAGCTGACCTAGGTTCGTTAGCTCCCGTAATAACAGCCGGGGTGTGAGGTGGCCGAAAAGCTGCGACTCAGGTTGTTCGTTGGGGTAGGAGGCTTCGATGAAAATGCCTTGGAGCTGGTGTGCTTTTACCAGTGGGGCTATGGCTTGCCACACATAGTGCAACCTGTCCGACTTCTCTATGACATCGGCGCCAGTATCGCCTAGGTAGAGCACGTACGCTTCCTGGCTACGCACGAGAAAGGCTGCGCTTTCGTAGGGTTTGCCGTGGCTGAGCGGAAAGGCTCGCACGCTCATGCCGGTACCAGCCACCGGAGTTTCGGTGCTAGGTGTTAGCCGTTGGTAGTGGTACTTCTTCAGCGTAGGCGCGGCACCCGTGTCCCCAAAATTCGGCCAGCTCGCCCAGTTCAGGTAATGGTTCTGGATTGTTTCCAAGCAGGCTGCTTGCCCGTAGATGGTCTTGGCCGTGTCGTCGGGGGCATTGAGCAGCAAGCCAGATAGGTGGTCGAGATGAGGATGAGAGATCAGATACGCCTTGATGTAGCGCCGTTGCACGACCTCCGCCGACACCTCAAAGGTTTTCGCCGTAATAGCACGCTCAACGCCCGCGTGCAACGTGCCTGCATCGAGGCTGACGTAACCAGTAGAGCCAATTGGAGCTAGCAGGTAAGCCGACAGATTATCCTCCGTAATACCGCCATTCACACCCAGGGGCACAACTTGGAAGGCTGGCTGCGGTGCCCGTTGCGCGAGTGCACTAAGAGGCAATAGAAGCACGCAGAAAATTCGGGAGAATAGATAAAAAGCTAGATGCAAGGGAAAACTGGTTTAGGCCTCAAAAGAGTTGATTGCCGCATGATGGTTCGGTGTTTAACGCTTCCTAAACAGCTCCGTTAGCGGTGCGCTTATGCGCAGCAAGCTATTATCGGAACTTGATTACTGTTGTATCATTATAGCCGACGGCGCGCTCCACGAAAGTGGAAGTATAGTCCCTAAAATCATAGTAATAGGTATTGGGGACTTTGTAGCGGTTGGCTGTCGTTTTATTGAACCGGTACGCACGATTAGGTACCACTTGGATGGTCTGCAAAAAATGGAAGCCCTGGTGAGCTTTTAGCGTATCATAGAATATAGTTCCGCCGACCCAATTGCCTGGGTCCCAGGTAACGTAGCCGAACGTAATGTCGGTTTTGCCACCTTTGTTGGTGTCAACGTCCAAGGTCACTGTTTTGTAGGGAGTAACAGCAAAATCCAAGTGGTTGGCGGTGCCGCGTTCCGCTTCCGCATACCCATCGAAGCCGTTTTCTACATCATACAAGTTCTGCTGCACAATAATGACTCTGTACGATCCGGCTTTCGCCGCTTCAAAAGAAAGGCTATAGTGCCCGGCCGCGTCGGTTTCAGCCGCCGTCAGAGAGTCGATAGATTCACCACTGAATAAAAAAGCTCGATGACGACGCACCACCACGGGCACCGCTGCCACCGGCTGGCCAGTGTATTTGTTGAGCACGGTGCCTTCTACGGTAGTCATCCATTGACCTTGCTTTTCACAGGCCACAAACAGCAAGGCGCTTAGGATCAAATACAATCGAGTCGGCAGCTGTTTCATGGGGGCGCTTGTGGAAGGGTTATACCTGTACCTCGTATAGCAGTCGTAGTTAAGGTTACAGGTGGGTCGTCTGGCTCAGGCAAAGCAGCGTAGTATCCCCCTTGCAAAAGGGTGAGTAACTAGCTTCTAGCGCTGTTCCGCAACGTAAGGTAATTACTTAATTACGAAGGCATTTTCCTATATTTCACGCCACTGTTTCTGCCTATTCTAGCCTATCCTTCTTCAGCGTATATCTATGACAACCGTCCGAAGCGCTTTGCTTGTTTATTTCTTATTGATAGTTGTTGGCGTAAGTGCACAGAGCGTTCCTGCCACCACTCCAGAGCGGAAAATAGAGTATTACGATCGGTACGGAGCTAGGCTTCCATCCGCCCTCGGCGCCGACCATCGGGTAGAAACCATCTACCAGGATAGCGTGGCGGCCACCGTGCGAGCTTATTATTCCTCGGGTAAGCTGAAAAGCAGCAAGCAGTATGCTAATCTGCGCCGCAGCGTGCTAGAGGGCGTCTACTCACAATGGTATGAGAATGGGCAGGTGAAGCGGCAGGAAACGTACCTAGCCGGCCGCTTGCAGGGGGAGTTGCGCAGCTACTACCCGGATGGCACGCTCAAGCGCCGAGAGCGATACGAAACGGGGACACGCAAAACTGGGGAATGCTTTGCACCCGATGGCAAGGTCGTGGCCTACAAGGAAAACGACTTGCAGCCCACGTACCCAGGCGGTAACGAAAAGATGCAACAAGATATTAGCCGTAACACGCGCTACCCGCGCGAGGCGCTACGCCAACAAGTAAGCGGCAAGGTGTTCGTTTCCTTTTTAATTGACGCTGATGGGGTCGTTACCGACGTTTTCGTCGTTCATTCGCCGTCGCCGCTCCTGAATAATGCCTCTGTGCAAGCCGTCAAGCACCTGGGCAAGTTCACCCCCGGCCAGCAGGATGGCGAAGCGGTGCACACCTGGATGACGGTGCCCATCACCTTTGCCATCTCTACAGGGCAAAATGGGGCCGCGCTTCTGAGTGCCAGCGCCGCTCCGAGCAAGACACAGCCTGAGCTTCCGAAGTATTCGGGGGCTAGCGTTTATCGACTAGCTAGCTTCCGCGATTCGATGCACCAATCTAGTGGGAAAGCTCCGGTAGTGTATCTGCATTATTTCACCTACGACAGCCTAGGTCGGCCACGCACGCATCAGCTGAATTATTTGAACAGCGGCAAATTGATGTCGGTGTCTAAAATGCAGTACGTGTATGGAAAAAATGGTCAGCTACAATCAAAGATTGATAAGAGAACTAAGTATCTATATTTCTACAATCAAAACGCGCAATTAATAAAAATAGAATTCTATATCCTCACGCAACAGCAGTGGCTATTGTGCGAGCGAACGGTGATTAATGAAAAAGAAAGTTTAAAGAATGGGAAAAAGGTCTACTCAGTTGTGCTCGAGAAAACAGAGAGACCAGATAAAGAAACCCTACGTTCATACAGCCTTACTGATTTTACTCTGTTGCCCAGTGGCTTGATAGAAAAATCAATTGTATATCGATACAATTATGCCGACCTGAAAGTGCCGACTGTATATGCCTATTCGTATGACAGAAAAATAAACCCGTTGAAAGATCTTTTTATTCAACGGTGGTATCACCACGGGATAGAAGAAGAAGGCTTACTTAATTTAGTAGAGAAGAAACAGAATGATAAACCGTTTAGAACAAATATATATACCTACAACAACCTAGGTTTTCCCACGAAGAGCATCAATAAAAATGGTGTGCTGCAGCCCTACCGCACGACAACCTACACATATGCTCAAATCACTTTGCCAAAGGAGAAAGCCGCACTAAAATTGGGGGAGGGCGCTGGGAACAGCGTATCTGTTTTCCCAAATCCAGCTTCTACAAACGTAACCATCCAAGCGACTGGCCTAGGAAAAGGCAGTGTATCAGTTCAGCTCTATACGGCTGCTACGGGCCAGTTGCAACGCAATGCTACTTACCAAGTAGCTGATAAATTAGAAGCTAGCCTGTCCGTTAAAGAGCTGCCGGCGGGAGTTTATGTGGTGAAAGTTGTTGGGCCTGCCACTACGTTAGAGAGTAAGTTGTTGGTTGAATAGCTTTTTTAAACCGTATTCAAATAGTAAATGGGTTATAAGTGTTGGCATATTCAACTTAGGCTTGTCTTGTATTACTGTAAACAAGATGGCATTGTTTGTAATAATAACAACTGCTGATTTTACATAAGTTGTGTTATATCCCAAAGAGGATTTGTTTAAAACGCAACAGTATTTTGATTTATGATAAATTTTGTAGCCGCTATTAGCAGCAAAATCGAGTAATATCTCTCTGTTTTTTGTTTTATCAAATGCATTCTCAATCTTGCTAAGCTTCTTTTCTGTGAATTTTCTATAAATTACGTATGTGCCAAATGTAATAATTGCAGGGAATATAGTTATTAAAATAAACTTTTCATTAGCGCTTTTAAAGCTAAGAGTACTTATTTCATACAAAGTGTATAAAACTATAGCGCCAAAAATGAAGTAGATAAAAAGACGATCAAACTCCTCTTGCCAGCTCTCATCTAAGATGAGCCTTTGGTTGTCTATACTCTCTTGAACTTGTATAGTAGTTACTCTTCTCATTGAACTCGTCCAAGATACTTAACTGACTCACGCAGGTGTGTATGAAGCGACCTAATGCAGATCGCTTCATACATACCTGCAATTTCCCTATCTAACAGGCTTAGGAATGACCGGCAGGCTTTCGTGCCCCGCTTCATCTACCGAGGCCACCCCGAAGATGTAGTTGTCTTTGCTGTGGGGGAGGTCGGCGGTGGTGCCGGGGAAGAAGAACTTCTGCTGCCACACAGGGCTGCTGGTTTCGCGCATCAGCACGTAGTAGCCAGCGGGTTTCCGACCGGTTTTGGGGGCATCCCATTTTAGCTCGGTGCGGTTGGTGAGCTTGGCGGTGAGCACACCCACGTTCTGCGGCGCGTCGGGGGCGAGGGCTAGGCTTGCCATCGTGGCTAGGTTCACGCCGGTATTCTTGCGCAGGTATTGATAGTCCACGAACTCCGGGTTGTCGCCGTACACGATGTTATTTTCGGTGCGCAGATCCTGGTGTTGGTGGTTGAAGTTTTCGTTGGGCTCGGTGAAGCGCACGGCCGTGAAGCCTTGCTGGTTGAAGGGCGTGTGGTCGCCGCCGCGCAGGAAACGGTCGGGACGATACTCGACCATCACGCCGAAGTCGGGCACGTACTGCTCACAGGCCGTTTTGGCATAGCGGGCAAGCTGCCGACTAGAAGCGTCGTTTTCGCTGCTGAGTGTGCGGCGTAGCTGAGCTTGCTCGGGCGTTTCGGTGGCCGGCACGCCTTCGCTGAATACCCGAATGTGCTTGTTGTCCGAAATCTCGGGGTCGTAGCCGTGCGAGTTGCCTACGATGTCGTTGTTGAGCATGCCCACAACGTTCCAACCTAGCTTTTTAGCCTTCTTAGCGAGGTAGCCCGAGCCGAGCAGGCCCTGCTCTTCGCCCTGTACGGCCACGAAGATGAGCGTACACGGATACTGCTTTTGTGACATCACGCGGGCCATTTCCATCACCAGCGCCACGCCAGAGGCATCGTCGTTGGCGCCGGGCGCGTCGCTGGTGCGGTTCATCACGTCGGTCACGCGCGAGTCGAGGTGTCCGCTCACGATGAATACGCGGTTGTCGTTGGGGTCGGTACCGGGCAGCGTGGCCATCACGTTGGCCATTAGCGTTTTCTTGTCCACGCGTCGGCCGTCGGGGTTGAGCGTGAAGGTGTCTTGCTCGACTTTCAGGCGGTTGCCGCTGGCTTTGGCGTACTTCTTAAACTCCTGCTCGACCCAATTGCGCGCCGCTCCAATGCCGCGCTTCTTGTCTTTGGTGTCGCTCAGCGTATGACGGGTGCCGAAGGACACCATCTTGCGGATATCATCTTCCAAATTTTTGGCCGAAATGGCTTCCACCATTTGCTTGATAGAGGCATCGGGTGTGGTGGGCGGGGCACTTTGAGCACGCAGTAAGGCAGGCGCAAGGCTGGCAGCAGTGGCCAAAAAAAGGTAAGAAAACTTCATAGAGTCGGTGTTGAAAGAATAAGGCTTGACGGATGATGCAGGTATGAGTTCCTGCAGAACAGGCTGGCCTAAATTAACGTGTAAAGTGACAGTTACACCAAAGACACCAAGGCACTAGCCGCGTTGCCCCCAAAGCCGGCGGCGTTAATCAACAATCGGCGGAGCGGGCGCATAGGCGCGGGAGCTAGGTCGGTGGCGAAGGGGGGAGTAGGCCAGGTTTGGGTTGTGAGCAGGTGCAGCGCATACTCCAGACTCAGCGCCGCTGAGGCACCTAGGGTGTGGCCCAGCAGCCACTTGTTGGAAGTGAACGGCGGCACGTTTTCACCAAAAACTGCCTGAATGGCAGCGCGTTCGGCTGCGTCGCCGGCGGGCGTGCCGGGGCTGTGCAGCACAACAGCTTCTACGTCGGCGGGTGTGCGCCTGGCTTGGGCCAGAGCTTGGCGCATCGCGGTTTGGAAGTGCTGGCCGTCGCGCGAAAGGCCCGTTTTGCTGCCAATGGCTTCGAAGCCAAACCCAACACTTTCGAGCTGGAAAATGGGCTTGTCGGGGCGGGATAGCTTTTGGTGTTGCACCGCTTGCGGACTAGCTTTTTCGAGGGCAAACACTGCTGCTCCTTCGCCGAGTGTGAACGTAGAAGGCCCGCCCGCGCCGGGGCGGCAGGGCCAATCAGCTTCCGCGAAAGGCGAATAAATGCCGATGGCCTGCATTTGAGCCAGCGTAAAATCGGTGAGTGGTGCTTCGGCGCCCCCGGCCAAAAACCGGTCGGCCATGCCGGCCCGAAGCCAGGCTAGAGCGTTGCCAAGGGCCTGAAATGCGCTGCTGCATGTGCTAGAATGGCTCAGGGCCGCGCCGCCGTGAGCTCCGGCATCAAACGCGACCCAACTCGCCACGTTGCCCAGGGTTGTGAGGGGCGAGGCAGCAACCGGCACGGTGCCTTCCGCCAAAAACTCCTGGTGAAATTGCTCCAACCGGCCCGTTGCGCCGCGCGACGAGCCAATGCTGACAGCTAACGAGGCCTGTTCGGCTGGCACTGACCACCCTGCTTGCTTGGTGGCTTGCTGGGCTGCAAGCAGGGCCAGCAACACTGTGCGGTCGAGCTGGCGATAGGAGGGGTGCTGCTGACGCAACGCAGCTACGGCTGCCTCGGCAGCGGCGGGCAAGGCAGCTACCGGCAGCGAGTGGGTACCGAGGTATCGGGTAGTAAAGGTTGGAGCAGGGGCAGTGTAGCCCCCCGAACCTAGGCCCAAGGCGGATAAGCTGCCGCTACCGCGAATAATAATCAGGTCTTCAGCAGACATGAACGAAGAAATAGAAGCGTTTGGGTATCTGAGTTCTGAGTGCAAAGCGCATAGTTGAACGGCGTGGTTGCGCAACCTAGGCTATGTCCTAGGCACAAATCATTTAAAGACACACAAAGCTCAGGCTTGGCGCTTACAACCGCACCCCCACGCAGGAGGAGCAGCTTGCGTCACCGCTTGCTGGTTACCAACTCCCGCATCTGACGCATCACGCTATAGATCAGCTGTAATTCCTCGTTTGTTGTGCAGTAAGGCGGCATGGTGTAGATGATATTGCCAAGCGGCCGCAGAATGACACGTTGGGAGAGGGCCAATTGGTACAGCTCGTCGCGCAGGGAGCTGAAGTAAGTGGTCGTTGTGTCGACGGCAAATTCCAGCGCAAGCACCGTCCCAAGTAATCGAATGTCGCGGATGCCGGGTTGGTCGGTCATTTCTTGCGCAAACTGCTGATGTGCTAGGTTGATACGCGCTAGGTTGGCTGCGCATTCCGCCGAGCGAGTTAGCTCCATGCTCGCCAAGGCCGCCGCGCATGCCACCGGATTAGCCGTATAGGAGTGGCCGTGGAAGAGGGTTTTGAGCTTGTCTTCACTCAGAAAGGCCTCGTATACGGCGGCAGCGCAGCTCGTCGCGCCAAGGGCCATGGTGCCGCCAGTTATGCCTTTGGAGAGGCACACCATGTCGGGCTGGCTAGCTAGGTACTCGCTGGCAAACAGACGGCCAGTGCGCCCAAAACCCGTCATCACCTCGTCGGCAATGGTTAGGATGCCGTGGCGTTGGCAACAGGCCATCAGGGCATTGAGCGCATCGGGTGAGTAGGTAATCATACCGGCCGTGCCGAGCAGCAGTGGCTCAAAAATGAACGCAGCCACGTCGCCCTGGGCGGCCACGGCTTCAAGTTGGGCCAGGCTTTCGGCTTCGTGGCCAGGGACGGGCACGTCGATAAACGCCACATCGAAAAGCAAGGGCGCAAATGGCGCCGTGAACGCACCGCGGCTGCTTACCGCCATAGCGCCGAACGTATCGCCGTGGTAACTGTCGCGGAAGGCCACGATGGTTTGGCGCGGCCGCCCTAGGTTGTGGAAATATTGCAGCGCCATTTTCAGGGCCACTTCCACCGCTGTCGAGCCGTTGTCGGAGTAGAAGATGCGGGCTTGATTGGCGGGCAGAATTTCGAGCAGCTGCTCGGCTAGCTCCACCGCCGCAGGGTGGGTGAAGCCCGCAAACAGCACGTGCTCTAGCGTGTGTAGCTGTTTGCTGACCCGTTCGGCAATGTGCGGATGCGCATGACCGTGCAGGTTTACCCACCAGGAGGCTACGGCATCAAGGTAAGCAGTACCATCTTCGGCATACAGCCATGCTCCCTGCCCGCGCACAATGGGAATGGGCAGCGGGGCGGTTTGCATCTGGGTGTACGGGTGCCAGATAACGGCATGGTCGCGGGTGGCAAGAGACATTTTCAAGGAGCAACAGGTAAGGAAAGGAGCAAGAAACAAGTTGACTATCAGACGTCGACAAGCTCAGCCTGATTTTTGAGCGTAATTTTATAACCCAAATGCCGCCCGAAATGCAGGAGCATAGCGGCTTACCGCTGCCGCATTCACCGTTGCTTCGGGGAGTATGCGCGGGAGCAACGGCACACCGGTGTGCTGGGTAATAAAGTCTTCCGTCGAAGGGTTGGGCTCGCCGTTGAATATGAGTCCGCGCACCGCTAGGCCGCGTTGGCGGAGCGCCTCCAACGTCAGCAACGTATGGTTGATGCTACCTAGGTAGTTCCGCGATACCACCACCGTTGCTAGGCCAAGCTGGGCTATCAGATCGACGATCAAAAAACCTGGCGCCAGCGGCACCAGCAAGCCACCCGCGCCCTCCACAATGAGGTGATTGTCCGTTTGGGGAAGCGTGAAATCTGCGGGACGAATGAGCTTATTCTCGGCTGCTGCTGCCGTGTGGGGCGAGGCAGGCAACTGCAAGCGGTAAGCTTCTGGGTGAAACTGGCAAGCCGGATTGGTCACGAGCTGCCGAACGGTGGCGCTGTCGGTGGTGGGAGTGAGGCCGGCTTGCACCGGTTTCCAATAATCGGCACCTAGGGCTTCGGTGAGGATGGCCGCTATCAGCGTTTTGCCAACGTCGGTGCCGATACCAGTGACGAATAAGCGTTCAGGGTTCATGGAAAAACAATAAAGCACATGGAGCGCAACCTTTGTAAGCCGCGCGTGGGTGGGTTGTGGTGCGCTACAAAGGCGGCGCTATGGATAGCGCCGCCCGCAACACGTCGGCCAACGCTAGAATCTCGGCTTCGGTGTTGAAGCTATGCGCAATAAGTCGCAGCCGCTCCGTGCCAACCGGCACCGTCGGCGACACAATCGGCCGTACATCGAAGCCGGCCGATTGGGCCGCTTGCGCCACGGCGCGCACGTGAGCCGGCCCGGCGGTAGCCGCCGGAAAGAAGACCGGGTGAATGATGTGGCTAGCTTCTGGTACCTGCAAACCAGGCACGGCATTCAACGTCGCTTTCAGCAAATCAGACAAGGCAAATAGCCGTTGCCGCTCTGGTGTAAGCGTTGGAAGTAGCTGGTAAGCAGCGGTAAGAACGGCAATGGTGCCCGGCGACAAGGCGGTGGTGTAGATAAACGGTCGGCTGAAGTTGATAAGGAAATCACGCAGCACCGTCGCCCCGACCACAGCCGCACCCTGGCTGCCCAGCGCTTTGCCAAACGTGAGTACGCGGGCAAAAATCTGCTCCGTCAAACCCAGTTCCACCACTAAGCCTTCGCCCTGCGGGCCATACAAGCCGTTGGTATGTGCCTCATCGACAACCAGGTAGAGGCCTTCCTGCTGGCAGAAAGTGGCTAGCTCCCGCAGTGGCGCCTGGTCACCATCCATCGAGTACAGCGCTTCTACCGCCACAAATACCGCCCCTCCAGTGGCCAGATTGGCGCGGCGCAAGCGTCGTTCCAGATCAGCTACATCGTTGTGGCGGAAGCTGTACGCCGTCGCAAAGCTGCCCCGGATGCCATCCTTCACGGAAGCATGGCTCGCTTCATCATAGAAGATAACGTCGCCGCGGCGGGGCACGGCCGCGAAGAAACCTAGGTTCGCGGCATAGCCAGAATTGAACAGCAGCGCGGCTTCGCCGCGGTGGAAGCTAGCTAGGTGTAGTTCCAGTGCTTCCGCTTTGGCAGAGTTACCCGTAAGGAGGCGCGAGCCGGTGCTGCCTGCCATTTCGGCCACTTCCTGCTGGAGTGTTGCGTGTAGCGTTTTGGAGCGGGCTAGACCTAGGTAGTCATTGGAGCTGAAATCGACGCGAGCAGCACTGGTAGTGGTTAGGTAGCGGCGGGTACCTTCGGCTTCCCGCTTGGCGAGCTGCTGGGCGAGGCGTTGAAGAAGCAGGTGTTGGGTCATTATGAACAAAAATCATCTGTCATCCTGCGCTTGCGAAGGACTTCGTCATGCCTGAACGCCCATCGTTACGACGGCTCTTTCGGGTGTGATAAGGTCCTTCGCAAGCGCAGGATGACAGATGAACAGGTAGTGCGCGGTTAATGATTGCTAACTACGCTCCTACCGTTATTGCTTCCGCCTTGCCTAGCACTGTGGCGCCTACGGGCACATCCTTAAACGACTTGCGCGGCGTCAGACCGAGGGTCGCAAACATCTGCTTGTCAGCGTCGAAGTCGGGGTTCGGTGTGGTCAGCAATTTCTCACCGGAGAAGATGGAGTTGGCGCCGGCCAGGAAGCACAGAGCCTGCTCCGACACCGGCATTTCCTGCCGACCTGCCGAGAGACGTACCATGGTTTTCGGCATCAGAATGCGGGCGGTAGCAATCATGCGCAGCATTTCCCACACGCTCACGCGGGGCTGATCGGCGAGAGGCGTGCCTTGCACCGGGACCAGCGCATTCACCGGTACCGACTCGGGGTGGGCGGGCAGCGTGGCCAGCGTGTGCAGCATAGCTACGCGGTCTTCGTCCGTCTCACCTAGGCCGATGATGCCGCCGCTGCACACCGAAATGCCGGCTTTGCGCACGTGCTCCAGCGTATCGAGGCGGTCGTCGTAGGTGCGGGTGGTGATGATGTTGGAGTAGTTTTCGGCGCTGGTGTCGAGGTTGTGGTTGTAGGCGTAGAGGCCAGCTTGCTTGAGGCGCTCGGCCTGGTATTCATTCACCATGCCTAGGGTGCAACACACTTCCAATCCTAGGTTGTTCACCTCCGTCACCATGTTTAGCACCCGGTCGAAGTCGCGGTTGTCGCGCACTTCGCGCCAGGCGGCGCCCATGCAGAAGCGGGTGCTACCCGAATCCTTAGCGCGTTGGGCTGCGGCAATTACTTCAGCATCAGGCAGAAGCTTATGCGCTTGCACGCCGGTGTGGTAGCGGGCTGCTTGGGGGCAGTAGGCGCAGTCTTCGGGGCAGCCGCCGGTTTTGACGCTCAGCAGCGTGCACACCTGCACTTCGCCGGTGGTTTGGTGTTCCTTATGTACGGCGGCGGCTTGGGCCACCAGTTCCAGCACGGGCTGATGATAAATTGCTTTTACTTCGTCGAGGGTCCAGTCGGTACGGAGCATATCGGGTGCCGTTTGTGAGTTGCCAATTGCCAGAATCAAAAATGCCCGCCGAAGCTAGGTAGCTGATCGGCGGGCTGCAATTTAAGCGAGAAGTCGGGTTTGCAGTACGAATAAGTTTTGGGCGCGGCCGCTAATGTGTCATTTTGGGCCAAGTGTGGAATCTGAGTTAACCGTTGCCGCTCTCAACCAGATACCTCGCTTAGCACAGGCCGACGCGCAGTTTTCGCTCCGAACTAGCTCGCTGCGTCTGGCACCTCCCGAATGACGCGGCACGGATTACCCACCGCCACCGAGTTGGCCGGGATAGAGCGCGTGACCACGCTGCCCGCCCCAATCACGGCATTATCGCCAATCGTGACGCCCGGCATCACCAGCACGCCGGTGCCCAGCCACACCTTGCTGCCGATAGTAATCGGCTTGGCAAATTCCCAGCCGGCCACCCTAGGTCCGGCTTCCACGGGGTGCCCTGCGGTGCTGATCACCACGTTCGGCGCCACGAATACATCGTCGCCGATGGTGACCAGGGCACAATCGAGTACCACCAAGTTGTAGTTGGCGTAGAAATTACGGCCTAGCTTGATGTTGTAGCCGTAGTCGCAGCGGAACATGGTTTCGATGTGGGCGTCGGTTTTGTAACCAAGTAGTTCGCTCAGTACACCTTTGTCTAGCTCAACGGGTTGCTGGTTGTAGTAGTGGCACAGCGTTTTGGCACGTAGGCGCTCCGCAACCAACTCCGGATCGTTGGCTTGGTACAGCTCGCCAGCGAGCATTTTCTCTTTTTCGGTGGGCATAATGATGGGCTATTATTCAGGCTGCTTTTCTTGTAAGGATAGCACGATGTCGCGGCCCGCGAAGCGTATGATCTGACCATCTTAGAAGAAAATCAGTTTGCCGTCTTCTAGGCGCTTTTTAGGAACCAACTGTTCAGAAGAAAAACGAACCCTAGAGCTAGCTTTTCCTGGAATAAACTTGGTTTAAAATCTACATCAGCCATTGCTGCTGAAGATGAATTCTAGGCGCGAATGTATCTGGCAAATGATAGAGTAATTTGATGTGCTTCGTGCCAAACACACTCGGCATAAGTGAATTAAAAGAGACAGGCCGCCCCAACCGGAGCGGCCTGTCTCTTTTTTAGCTGCCAAACCTAGCTCAATACCCTAGGCTAGCGTGTGATACACGGCCTGCACGTCGTCGTCCTCCTCGAACTTCTCGATCAGGTTCAGAACCTCCTCGGCTTCTTCGTCGCTGAGGCTTACGCGCGTGTTCGGGATGCGCTGCAGCTGGGCGCTGATAACGTTGAGATGCTTTTCTTCCAGCGCTTTCTGCATCTGACCAAAGTCGGTGAAGGCAGTTTCTACCACGATGTAGTCCTTCACGTTGCCGTGCTCGTCCTCTTCCTGGTCGGAGTACACATCTTCGGCGCCAGCGTCGATGAGCTCTAGCTCCAGCTCATCAAGGTCGAGGCCTTCGGCGGCTAGCTTGAACACGCCTTTGCGGGTGAAGGTGTAGTCGGAGGAACCAGCGGTGCCGAGGGCGCCGTTGCCGCGGTTGAAGTACATGCGCACGTTGGCAACGGTACGTACGGGGTTGTCGGTGGCCGTTTCGATAACAATAGCCACGCCGTGGGGGGCATAGCCTTCATACACAACTTCTTGGTAGTCTTTCTCCTCCCGGCTGCTGGCGCGCTTGATGGCGGCATCTACCCGGTCCTTGGGCATGTTTACGCCCTTGGCGTTCTGGATGGCAGTGCGTAGGCGGGAGTTCGTATCGGGGTTCGGGCCCGACTCTTTGACGGCCATCACAATTTCCCGACCGATACGCGTGAAATCCTTCGACATCCGGTCCCAGCGCTTCATTTTGCGGCCTTTGCGGAATTCAAATGCTCTTCCCATTTATAGAGTGACTGAGTGGTTGAGTGACTGAGTGCTTTTGGTGCTGGTAGGTGACGCCAAAAGGAGTTGCAAGTTAGCAGAAAGCCGGGCCGGGCGCAATTTGCGCAGGAACCTGATCTGCGGAAAATAACCGTTGGCCATACTCGGTTCACTTTATGAAAGCGGGCCGGGTTGCGTAAGGCCATACAACTGGGGAGCGGAATCGGCGCGACGACAAGCAACTGACCACCATCAATAGAAAAGCCCCGCTGGCCAGCGGGGCTTTTAGCAACTGTAAGAAAATCGAAACCTAGGGTAGCTCCTGGATTTTGATGCGCACATCGTGCGGAGCGGTTTCGTCGCCGCCAAAGTAGGGGTAGAGCTGGTAGCCCGAGGCAATGCCACTGCCCCGGCGCGACTGCTCAACGCTGGTCGTCTGCCCCTCCACTTGGTAGATGTATTTCTGGTCAGATAAAGTGAGGGTACAGGTGTAGGGCTTGTTCAGCTCTAAGGCCGTGATAAAGTCGGAGCTATTCACGCCATTTTTGTAGGAATAAGCCATCAACTCCAAGCGGTTGTTGTACCAGCGCCAGCCAAACCGAGCGCTGTTGGTCTGGTGGAAGGTGTTGAAGTCCGACATGCCGTACAATTTGTTGATATCGGCTTGATTGTCAGTATCCTTGCTGCGATAAACTGCGGAGCTATCAAACGTGACTACGAAGCGAACCTGGCTCTTGCGGAGCAGCTTGAAGGGGTTTGTGGTTTCGTGGCTGCCAGCTTTGATAAGGTAGGTTATGGCCGGAGAGTTAGCAGTAGCATCACTCGTGGAACTAGTCGTCTTTTCTGGAAGCTCAATCACCATTTCGTTCGAGCAAGATGAGAAAACTAATAATGGAAAAAGATAATAAAAGAGTGGCTTTAAATTATTTATCATGGGTCATATAGTTTGGATTATTAAAAGTATGACAGCGAATCTAATACGTTGCTATAATGCTTAAAACATGCAAAATTTTGCTTTAAAGTTAAAAATAGTGTTTCGTTAATTATTGTATAATTGATAGTAAATTGTCTGCTTAAGCAGTATGCCCTTGTGTTAGAAAAGATCAAAATAGATAGCCATGGCCTTACATAAATGGCTAGCTAGCATAGCGGAGCGAAATAGGATTGTCGGCTAGGTTCGGGGAGCGGCAGTGCACCTCGATTACCTATCTTGTCCGCATGAAAAACACTGACTGGCTTATCATTGCCCAGCGTTTGCAAGCCTTGGCGCAAGCCGGCCTGACGTACGGCCAAAACGTTTATGACCTAGAGCGCTACCAGGAACTGCGCGATATGAGCGTGGAAATAATAGGGAAGCTATCCGACGAGCCCGTAGAAAAAATCAAGAACCTCTTCGCCAACGAAACCGGCTACCAAACGCCAAAAGTGGACGTGCGCGCCGTGCTATTTCGCGGTACCGACGAAATTTTGATGGTGCAGGAAAAGATAGACGGGGACCGGTGGACGCTGCCTGGCGGTTGGGCCGACGTGGGCTACACGCCCTTCGAGACGGCGGTAAAAGAAGCCGCGGAAGAAACGGGTCTGCAAACGGAAGCCGTGCGCCTGCTCGCGCTTTTTGATAAGAAAAAGCATGCCGCCCACCCACCCCAGCCTTGGTACGTGTACAAGTGCTTTGTGCTGTGCCGCGAAGTGGGAGGCAGCTTGCTCATGAGTACTTCCGAAACCAGCGGTGTGCGTTGGGTACGCGAAAGCGAGATTTCTACCCTAGCGCTGTCGCTCGACCGCACAACCCCAGACCAATTGGCCACCATGTTTGCCTTCGCCCGCCAGCCGGACCTTCCGACGTTGTGCGACTAAGATTAGATAGGGTAAAAAGCCTTCGTGGGGCGCCGGTTCGACACTTTGAGTGTCAGACCGGCGCCCCACGAAGGCTGTTCCTAGGTAGCGCCTAGTTGAAATACACTTGGTACTGCATAACCACTGCGCTACGACGCGAATCGACGCGGTTGTCGCCGTTGGCTTGCACGAGGTAGACGGGGCGGTTCTGGTAGCTCAGAGTGAACTTGGATGTATGACCTGCCAGCAGCCAGTTGATGCCCGCATCGTAGTAGTTTAGGTCGTCGGCGAGGCGCTTATAGCGAGCGTATTGATAGCTCACGTAAGGCATAAAGGTAGTGGTGCCCACTATGTTGTCTTTCAGCTTGTAGCCTGCTTGCGCGTAGAGCACGTTGCCCGTGCCGTAGAGCGGCACAGCGTTGCCGTAGGTGATGCCGGCGCCCGCTATCTGGTTGGTAGTGCCCGTAGCAAGTCCGTTGGCCGGATCCATCGGCGCGGTGTAGCGCAGGTAGTTGGGGCCGTAGTCGAGGTGCATGGCGGCGGCGTAGAAGCTCACGCTCGGCGCATCGGCAGCGGTACTTACCGGCGCATCATAGAACACATCGACGGCAAACTGCTTCATGGCGTGGCTGGTGGTGTCGGGTTGGCCCGCGTCGCGGGTCCAGGTAGCCTGGGGCTGCACAATAAAGCCCGCACCTAGGTTGAACACGCGCTTTTTGCCTAGGTATGTGCCGGCGCTATACGGCGTGAGGTTGCTTTCCAGGTCTTTGAACTGCCATTGGAAATACCCCTGAAACTGTGGCTTGGGGGGCTTGCTGGCGAACGTGGCGTAGGGCGCAATGGCCGTGCCCCGCGCAATAATCAGCGGTTTGCTGAGGGCTACGCGGTAATCGAACCGACCTAGCTTGCCCTTGGCGTAAAGGCTCAGCTTGCGCCCAAACTGGTCGTTTACGTCGTTGGTCGTTTCCGCAACCAAGGGCAGGTCAATGCCCATAATGGTGCCCACCGACGAGGCCGTGGCGCGCGATAGGCCGTTCCAGGCACCTAGGCCCGCGCCCAGCGAAAAGTGGTTTTTCACCACGGCGTATTCGCTCACGGCATCATGCAGAAAGAAGCCCACCTTCCTATCGGAGAGGTAGCTAAAGTTGTTGATGCCGATCTGCGAGTAGATAAACACCCGGTCGGTGAGCTGGCCATAGAACTGAATCCGGAAGCGCCGAATGCCCACGTCGTAGGTGTGGGGGCGGGTGTAGCCGTTCACCTGAGTGCCGGGGTTGCTTTGGTTGTAGCGCAGCCACACTTGGTTGGCCAGCGTGAGCTTCACGTAGTGGCTGGCATCTTCGTTGAGGGCGAGCTTGCCATCTTTGAGCGGCGCGGCGGTAGGGCGCGGCGGAGTTGTTTGGGTGGCTTGGGCGCTTTGCGTATCGGGTGGAGGAGCGGTAGGGGAGTTGGTCGGATTTTGCGCGGTAGCAAGCAAAGGCAACGCTGCCAGGGCACTAACCCCGGATAGACGCCGTAAGGTTTGTTTCATTAAAGAGGGGAAAAAGAAAGAAAAGCTAGGTCGCCGCTGCCCCGCACAAAACAAAAGCGTACTGGAAAGCTTGGCCTTCCCAATACGCCCTGAAAGAAGAGGAACAGTGCGACGCGAAACCTAGCCTACGGAAAAGTGACGAGTAGGGCCGTGGTTACACCCCAAACAGCGCTGCTACTTCCTGCCAGCTGTTCACGCGGCGGTAGCGGGTTTCGTGCACGTTGTGGTGGGAGGTGAACAAGATGCCTTCACCGCGGAAGTCTTTGAAATTGTAAGCATTATCGTCGATGAGGTAGTCGGCATTGATGATGCTTTTCTCGCCGCAGAAGACCACGTGGCTTGTCGGAATAAAGTCGAAATGCTGCCGGAGCCAGTCGAATTTTTCGCTGAACGACAGCGGAAAACCCATCGCGGCGGTGGCAATAAACAGCTCGTAGCGCTCGGCGAGGCGGCGCAGCACGTCCTGGCTATCGGCCATCACGGGCAGGTCCTGGAAGAAGCCTACGGTGTGCAAGTACTTCCGCAGGTGCTGCTGATTTTCGGGCGCTACGGCCTGCAGCAGGTGTTTGCCGTGCAAGTGCTCGGGCGTGAGCAGCACGTTGAAATCTCGGTGGTACCATTCGGTAAAGCGGTGGACGGCGTCGGCAATGACTTCGTCCATGTCAATAGCAATGCGTTCTTTCGACATGAAGTAGGGTACGGATGAACTTAGTTTATTAGGAGCAAAAGGGGTGAATGGCCGGGCGTGGCGCACGAAGCTAGGGGAAGGCAAGCAAAAGTAGCAGGCCAAAGCTAGGGCGCCGAGTGCCCGCTCCAGGGCATAACCAACTGGGCAACACGTTCGTAAAATCAACTTTCCTCTCTCCCTCAAAAGGCCCGCCTGCATAGTTGCGTTGGTGGGCCTTTTCCATAAGGGCTAGGGCACGTAGCGTCGGCGGCTCCCGGCAATCATCCATTCTCTATTCGGTTACACGATGAATCAACTGACAAGTGCCATGCAGAGTTTGCTGGCTCAGGCTTCCACGGAAGTATCGCGCAAAGAGTTTTTACAATATGCTGGTCGGGGGCTAGCCGCGGGGGTAGTGGGCGGACTAATGACTTCTTGCAGCCCCAGCGGCTCGGGCGAAGCTACCACCTACGCCGGGCCCAACGGTCAGAAGGTGCCTTCCTCGGAGCCGGTGTCGCCGCCTGCCAAAGTGCCCAGCGCCGTTGATCAGCCGATAGAATTAGAAGCCTGGAAATCGGATGCCGACCGCCAGTCGCCGCCCCCACCCACGCCGCTGCCCCCCGATGAGCGGGTGGGCTACGCGCTGGTGGGCCTAGGTCACCTTACGCTGGAGGAGCTGCTGCCTGCCTTTGGCGAGTGTAAGAAATCGAAGCCGGTGGCCCTGGTGAGTGGCTCCCCCGAAAAGCTGCAAAAAGTAGCCAAGCAATACGGCATCAAGCCCGAAAGCTGCTACAGCTACGAAAACTACGACAAGCTCAAGGACAACCCCGACGTGCAGGTGATCTACATTGTGCTGCCCAACTCCATGCACGCCGAGTACACCATTCGGGGGGCGCAGGCCGGCAAGCACATCCTCTGCGAGAAGCCCATGGCTAACTCCGTGGCCGAGTGCGAGGCCATGATCGAGGCCTGCAAAAAAGCTGGCCGCAAGCTCATGATTGCCTACCGCATTCAGTACCAGCCTCACAACCGCATGGTGCGCAAGATGATGCAGGCAAACCAGTTTGGGAAGCCCAAGCTGATTGAAGCCTTTAACACTCAAAGCTCGGCCAACCCTCGGCACTGGCGCCACAAAAAAGACCTAGCTGGCGGTGGGGCGCTGCCCGATATTGGCTTGTACTGCCTGAACACGTGCCGCTTCGTGCTTGGCACCGAGCCGATCGAGGTATCTGGCTACACCTACAGCACGCCCGGCAACCCGTTGTTTTCGGAGGTAGAGGAGCTGTGCTCCTGGCAGATGCGCTTCCCCGATGGCATCGTGGTGAACTGCGCCACCGACTACAACGCCCACGACTCGCGCCTGTACCGGGTGATGGCCGAGCGCGGCTGGATTCACCTCGATCAGGCCTTTGCCTACGAAGGCCAGCAGCTCAAAACCTCACGCGCCGACGGCATGACGGAGCGCACCGAGCAAATTACCCTAGGGTCGAAAAATCAGTTTGCTACCGAAATAGACCACTTTTCGGAGTGCATTCTGAACAATAAAGATCCATACACGCCCGGTGAGGAAGGCCTGCAAGATCAGCGCATTATGGAAGCCATCTACCAATCGGCGCGTGAGGGCCGGCCGGTGAAGCTTCCCACTATAAACCAGCGCGACGCCTTCCGCGGCCCCGAGCCGGCGGAGGAAAAGAAAGCCTAGGTTGCCTGCCAGTCCGACGACCCAGGTGCCGGACCGGCAGGCATCAAGAGCTAATCTTAAGTCTTGCTTAAAGCGGAGTCATTCGATTGCAGTGGCAAACGATGAGGCCTAACTTGCCGGCTTGTTCTGCAGCATGCTAGGTGCATCTTGCTGAATTTCAGCACAACCAAGATGCGCTTGGTGGGTTGCGGCCTGCTTTTTCGCTTCAATTTCCGCTATGCTTTCACGAATTATTGCGGCCAGTATTCACAACAAGCTGCTCGTGGCCCTGCTGGTCTTGGCGCTTGCGGTGTGGGGCAGCTATTCGGCCATGAACCTGCCGCTGGATGCCATTCCAGACATCACCAACAACCAGGTTCAGGTCATCACCCAGTCCTCTTCGCTGGCCGCTCAGGAGGTCGAGCAACTGCTCACGGTTCCGCTGGAGTTGCAGTTGCGTACCGTGCCCGGCGTGACGGAGATTCGCTCCATCTCGCGCTTCGGCTTGTCGGTGATTACTGTGGTTTTCAACGATGATATCGACACCTACCGCACGCGGCAGCTGGTTGCCGAAAAGCTTACAGCGGCGCAAGCTAGCCTCGGCCCCGACCTCGGTACGCCTAGCATGGCGCCCATTACCACGGGGCTAGGCGAGATTTTTCAGTACAGCATCAGCATCAAAAAAGGCTACGAGCACAAGTACTCCTTGGCCCAGCTGCGCGACGTGCAAGACTGGGTCGTGAAGCGGGAGCTGGCCGGCGTGCCGGGCGTGGTCGATGTGAGCAGCTTCGGCGGCTACGTGCGGCAGTACGAAGTGAGCGTGAGCCCCGAGCGGCTGGCAGCCTCAAACGTGACAATGCCCGAGCTGTTTGCCGCCGTGCAGCAAAACAACGCCAACACGGGCGGCGCTTATCTGGAGCGGGGCCACAATGCCTACTTTATCCGCGGGGAAGGCCGCGTGACGTCGCTGTCCGACATCGGCAACATTGTGGTGAAGCAAGCCAGCCAAAACGCCCCCCTGCTGGTGCGCGACGTAGCCGAGGTGCGCTACGGCCACGCCGTGCGCTACGGCGCCATGACGCGCAATGGTGGAGGCGAAACCGTAGGCGGCATCGTACTGATGCTGAAAGGTGCTTCCTCAGAAGCTACCATTAAAGGCGTGAAAGCTAGGGTGGCCGAAATCCAGAAGACCTTGCCGGCGGGCTTAGTGGTTACCCCTTTTCTCGATCGTACGAAGCTGATTGATAAGGCTATTCATACGGTAAGTCGCAACCTAGTTGAGGGCGGCGTGATCGTAATGGGCGTGCTACTGCTGCTGCTAGGCAACTGGCGGGCGGGGCTAGTGGTGGCCTCCATGATTCCGCTGTGCATGCTGTTTGCGCTGGGCATGATGCGCCTGTTTGGCGTGTCGGCCAACCTCATGAGCCTAGGTGCCCTGGACTTCGGGCTGATTGTCGATGGGGCGGTTATCATCGTGGAAGCCACCATTTTCCACTTGGTGCACACGCGGGCCCAGGCCGCCCACGAAACCATGGACGACATCACCAAGGCCGCCGCCACGCGCCTGATGCGCTCGGCGTTGTTTGGGCAGTTCATTATTCTTATTGTGTACTTTCCCATCCTAGCCCTCACCGGTATCGAGGGGAAGATGTTTCGGCCCATGGCCCTCACGGTGAGCTTTGCCATTATCGGAGCAATGTTGCTGTGTCTCACCTACGTACCGGCCGTCACGGCCTGGGGCTTGCGCAAAGACATTAAAGAGGAAGGCACCATCGCCGACCGTATTATGCAGTTTCTGCACCGCGGCTATCACCCTCTCATCCAGCGGGCGCTGAAGGTGCGCTGGCTGGTGGTAGGCGTAGCCGTAGCTTTGCTAGTAGTTGGCGGACTGCTATTCGCGGGCATGGGAGGCGAGTTTATTCCCCAGCTCGACGAGGGCGACTTCGCCGTGAACGTGACCCTACCACCCGGCAGCTCACTCGACCAGAGCATTGCTACTACCACGCAGGTGCAGAAGATTCTGCTCAAGCAGTTCCCGGAAGTGCAGCAGGTGGTGGGCAAGATTGGCACGTCGGAAATCCCCACCGATCCGATGTCGTTTGAGGACAGCGACCAGATTGTGGTGCTGAAAGACCGCGCCGATTGGAGCAGCGCCAACTCACGGGAGGACCTAGCCAACAAAATGCAACGGGCGCTGGCCGACGTGCCTGGCGTGACGATGGAGTTTCAGCAGCCCATTCAGATGCGCTTCAACGAACTGATTTCGGGGGTGAAGTCGGACATTTCTATCAAGATTTACGGTGATGACCTCGATCTGCTATTTGAAAAAGCCAATGAAGCTGCGGCGCTCATTCGGCCGCTGGCCGGCGTGGGCGACCTGAAGGTGGAGCAGATTGCCTCGCTTCCGCAAATGCGGGTGACGTATAATCGCCAAAAGCTAGCCCAGTATGGCCTGAACGTGGCCGACCTGAACACGCTGGTGCGCGCTTCTTTCGCCGGCGACGTGGCCGGCGACGTGTACGAAGGCGAGCGACGCTACGACCTCGTGGTGCGCCTCGACTCGGCCCACCGCCGCAGCCTCACCGACCTGCGCGACTTGTACGTGGATGCGCCCAACAACCAAAAAATACCTCTCGAAGAAGTAGCCGCCGTAGACTACCGCAACGCCCCCGTGCAAGTGTCTCGCGACGATGCCCGGCGGCGCATCAACATTGGCGTGAACGTGCGCAACCGCGACGTGCAAAGCCTGGTGCTGGAAATTCAGCAGAAGCTAGGTGCCGGCCTGAAGCTGCCCACGGGCTACACGCTTCAGTACGGTGGCGCTTTCGAGAACTTACAACAAGCCAAGTCGCGCCTTGCCATTGTGGTGCCGGTGTCGTTGCTGCTGATCTTCTTCTTGCTGTATTTGTCTTTTCAATCAGCAAAGCAAGCCCTGCTGATTTTTACGGGTATTCCGTTGGCAACGATTGGGGGCATCTTGGCCTTGTGGCTGCGCGGTATGCCGTTCAGTATATCGGCGGGGGTGGGGTTCATCGCCTTGTTTGGGGTGGCCGTGCTGAATGGTATTGTGCTAGTAGCTAGCTTGAATGAGCTGGCGGCCGAGGGCGTAGAGAAGGTAAACGACCGAGTGCTCCGAGCCACCGCCGAGCGCTTCCGGCCGGTGCTGCTCACGGCGGCGGTAGCATCGTTGGGCTTCCTGCCGATGGCGCTGTCCACGTCGGCGGGGGCGGAGGTGCAGAAGCCGCTGGCAACTGTCGTGATTGGTGGGCTGATTTCGGCCACGCTGCTTACGCTGCTGGTGCTGCCGGTGCTCTACACGCTGTTCACCAAAGACGGCGAGCCCAACCCAGTGGATGCGGCACGGAAGGCACAACAAGCCAAAAACGCCGCTGAGACTGGTGCCCCTAGCTCTGCGCCGGCTTTCACCATGATTGCTATTTTGCTCACTGCGTGCAGCTTATTACAAGTAGCACAAGCGCAAAACACGCTGCCGTCTACGGCTGGGCAGCCGACGAGCGGGCTCTCGTTGCAGCAAGCTCTACAAACCGGGCTAGGGCAGAACGTGTCGTTGCAAACGGCGGCGCTTCAAACTGAGCAGGCCCGCGCCCTGGTTCGCACCGGCACCGACTTGCCCCGTACCACCGTCGATTTTCAGTACGGTCAAATTTCGGGGCCGCTGAACGACCGCAGCTTCAACATTATTCAGCAAACGGCCTTGCCCGGTTTGTACGCCGCTCAGCGGCGCCTGCTGGAAGGTCAAACTCTAACGGCGGAGCAGCAGGCCCGTATCCGGCGGCGAGAGCTAACGCAGGCTATTCGCAGCAGCTACTACCAGGTGCTGGTGAGCTACCGGCGGATTGCTTTGCTGCGGCGGCAAGACAGCCTTTACCGCCGGGCGGCCCGCGCCGCGAGCATCCGCTATCAAGTAGGCGAAACAAACCGGCTGGCGCAAGTGTCGGCGGAAGCGCGGCTGCGGGAGGTGGAAAACCGGTTGCTTACTTTGGTATCGGACCTAAGGGTACAGCGCCAGCAGCTCGGCCAATTACTCGGGGCCGGGGCGCCAGTGGCCGTCGATACGGCCGCCACGCTGGTGGCTGCCCTCGCGCCAGCCGACACGGCGGCCCTGTCGCCGGACAGCAACCCGACGCTCGGGCTCCTGCGCCAGCAGGCTACCGTGAGTCAGCAGCAGTTACGCGTGGAGCAATTGCGCCGTCTGCCTGACTTGCGCGCCGGCTATTTCGTGCAGAGCATCAATCGAGTAGGTGGGTACCAGGTGGCGCAGCTAGGTCTGGCCGTGCCCTTGCTAGGGGGCATTCAGAAGGCGCGGGTAGCGGCGGCCCGCATTGGGCAGCAGGTGGCAGAAGGACAGCTTGCTTATGCCAACACCCAGCTGGCCAGCGAGCGGCGCGCCTTGTTGCAGCAGCTGCGGCGGGCGCAGGCGTCGTTGCGCTACTACGAGCAAAGTGCTTTGCCCCAAGCCCGCCTAATCCTGGATACGGCCGAAAAAACCTACCGAGCCGGCGACATCGAATACGTAGAGTACGTGGTAAATACCGAACCCGCCTGGCAGATACAGGAGAACTACCTCGACCAGGTGCGACAGTACAATGACTTGGTTATCAACTTGCAAACTTTGGCAAGTGTCGATAGTCAGTGAGCTAGGTATGGTCCGTTGCTCATTAAGTCACAGCAATTGCTTTCATGAAGAACTTGTTCACGATACCGCTTCAGGCATATACGCTGGTGCTGCTAGGTGCCGCACTTGGCACAGCCGGGTGTTCGTCGCCCGATAGCAAAGCCGCGCCGCCCGAAGCTGCCAAAGTACCAGCTGCTCCAGCTGCTAACCCCGACCAGATCCAGCTCTCGGCCGCGCAGCAGCGTGCTGCGAACATCGAAACAGGCGGCTTTCAGTGGCAAAATATGACCACCGAAGTGCAAGCGAATGGCTCGATTGAAGTGCCACCCCAAAACCGGGTTTCCATTAGCGCTATGCTAGGTGGCTACGTGCAGACGGTGAACACTTTGCCAGGGCAGCCCATAAAAGCTGGGGCCACGGTTGCCGTCCTGCGCCATCCCGATTACCTCAAGCTACAACAAGATTACCTCCAGACTCGGGCGCGGGTGCGGTTTCTGACCGAGGAGCTACAACGCCAACAAGTGCTTGATGCTGAAGATATAGGAGCTAAGCGCAAGCTTCAGCAAGCCCGCGCCGACTATGCCAGCGAACAAGCTGCCGAACGCGCTCTGGCCGCGCAGGTGCGGCTGCTCGGCTTATCAGTGGAGAGGCTTAATAGCGGCCACATTGCCAGCAGCGTACCGCTTACCACGCCCATCAGCGGCAATGTGAAAGCTGTGAATATCAACCCTGGTCAGTACGTGAACCCGCAGGATGTACTGGTAGAAATCGTCAACCGCGACGACTTGCACCTGGAGCTGAAGGTTTTCGAGAAAGACGTGGCCAAAGTGCGGGTGGGGCAACTCATCTTGTTCACAGTGCAAAATCGCGGTACTGATGAGCAGTTTAAAGCGCGCGTATTTTTGGTTGGCAAAGCCTTCGACGACGAAGCGCGCACGGTGCGCGTGCATGCTCACCTCGAGCCAGAGCGCTCCGATTTGCTGCCCGGCCAGTTTGTGGCGGCGCGTATTCAGACGGCTGGCGCCCGCCAACGCACGTTGCCGGAAGATGCCTTGGTACAAGCCGGTGGCTTCAGCTATGCCTTCGTGCGCACTGAGCAGGCCGATAACGGACGGGCTACTTTCCGCCGCGTAAAAGTGCGCACTGGCCCTGCCATCGACGGCGACGTAGCCGTGACGCCCCTAGAGCCGATTGCTGACACCACCCAACTAGTACGCCGTGGGGCTTACTTCATCAGCGCCGAAATGGGCAAAGGCCAGGATAGTGACTGAGTGACTGAGTAATATGGCTGCACAAGGTACGGAGCAAGTACTCAGTCACTCAGCTACACAGTTACTCCTCGTCGTAGTCGATTTCGTTTACGCCACGTTCTTCGCGGCCGGTTTGGGTGAGACGCGTGAAGCCGTGACGAACGTTGGCATAGGCTGGCTTGCCTGCTTTCTTCTTGTTGCTGTTGTTCATCAGCACAGCGGCTGTAACAATCAGTGCCACGGTGGCGGCGCCTACAATGGCTGCTTGCTGTGGCAATTTGTCTTTGGGGGCTGGGGGTAAATACTGCACGCCATCGGCATCGATGCGCGCGGGATCCGATACGTAGCGGCCGTGCTTGGGTGTAGGGAAGCTCTGGGCCAAGGCAGTTAAACCCGCGGCTGCTTCGGGGCCTTTGATAACCGGACCGTGGCCGCAACCAATAGCCTGGGGCTCTAGGTTGGACAGCGTTACCACAGAGGCGTGTACCGATTCCCAATCGTAGTTGAAGGGCGCGCCGGCCACACTGATTTGAGGCTTTTGAAGCAGTAGCGACGGCACCGACTCGTGGTTCGCCGTGGCAAAAGCGTCGGCACCGAGCAAGGTTTTATCTGCTGGGTGGAAGAAGGCGACTTGGCCCGGTGCATGGCCTGGCACGTGTAGCCATTGCCAGCCCGGCATAAAGGGTGGCTCCGAATCCTCGGGCAGGGGTTGCACATAGTCGGAGAGCTGGAACGACTGGGGCGGGAAAAACCGGCTCACAAAAGCTAGGCTACCACCGTTTTCCACTGTGGGGTCGGCGGGTGGGTACACGGCTTTGCCCGTGAGAAAAGGCAGCTCCAGGGGATGCGCAATAACGGGCACTTTCCAGTGCTCGGCTAGCTCCTGGGCCGAGCCGGCGTGGTCCATGTGGCCGTGGGTGAGCAGGATAGCTTCGGGGTGGCTGCCGGGGTAAAACAGCTCGTCGGCGGCGGCAATAATCGTTTTGGCGCTGCCAGGCAGGCCCGTATCAATGAGCACCCACTTGCCAGCGGTGTCGGGCTCCACAAAGTACACGTTGACGAAGCGCTGAATGGTCAGCTGGGTGACGCCATGGGCTACTTTTTCCATAAATAACAGGATCAGCGAGAGTTGAAGGTTGGTAGGGCAATACGCAAACACAGCGGTTGAGGTCGTGTTAGGCGGTAAAATAGCGTAGCAGCACAGGGCACTTTCAGGCTAACAAGCAAAAGGAAGAAGGACAAGAACTAAGTGTCAAGCAACGGTAGTGCTGCATGAGGAATCTATCTTGCTGGCCCTGACTACCTAGGTGCACCGCCAGATCTCCTTCATTCTACCTCACACTCATCACCCTACATGGTCCATCTCCGAACGAGCCTGCTGACGACGTGGCTAGTAGCCTTGCTGATACTAACAGCGGCGGCCCAAACGCCCGCCCCAAAGCCGCGCACCAAAATCGTATTGCTCGGCACCATGCACTTCACGCCCTCCACGACGGATATGTACAAGAACGCCGCCGTCGACCTGACGTCGGCCCAGCGCCAGCCGCAGGTGCGCGCCGTGGTGGAAAAGCTAGCGGCCTTCCACCCCGATCAGATTTGCATTGAGTGGTCTATGCTCCGGCAGGGTAAGCTCGATAGCGTCTTTCAGGCGTACCAGCAAGGCCGCTATACGTTGAAGTCCAACGAAATCGACCAGCTAGGCTTGCCCACTGCGCAGCAGCTTCGGCTGCCGCACCTCACGGCCGTGAACTACCGGGGCCGCTTCGACGCCGATAAAGCCATAGAATTTGCCAAGCAACACCACCAAGGTGATTTGCTAACAAACCTAGATACGTACTCGAATCGCTTTATGGCGGAGGCCAATGAGAAGATGGCGAAGCTGCCGCTCAAGGATTTCCTGACGTACGTCAACTCACCGGAGGCGCTGAATACCAACGCAGGTTTCTATAGCGAATACATGGCCCGCATCGGCGAAGGGCCCGACTACCCCGGCATCGACTTACTCACTGATTGGTACTCCACCAACCTGCACATCTACGCCAACATCCTGCGCCAGATAAAGCCCACCGACAAAGCCGTGTTAGTCATCTTCGGGCAAGGACATATTCCAATTTTGAAGTCGCTATTTGCTACAAATCCGGCGTTTGAAGTCATAGAAGTGGCAAAAGTGCTGAAGTAGTAGCCAGATTAGGCGCAGTTGTGGGATAGATATTTATTATTTTCAATATGTAAAGAAAAAATATTTACTTTCGGGGAAGCAAGCCAGGCTGACTAGGGCCGTAACTGAAGCTAGGTTCTTCGGACGGCCCCAGCGAATTCAGCGGCTTGCAGTTCTCGTCTACTTTACTCCGCCTTTTATACTATTTCTGCTCGTGAAAAAGCTGATTGTTCTTCTCGCAATGCTAGCTTCTAGCAGCTGGGCCGCTGCGCAAACGAAGTGCTCTGATTATGAGCTGAAAGTGTATCAGAACGGGCAGGAAGTGGATATGAAGAACAGCCCATTGGTTTCGTCGCTTAGCCTAGTGCTGGTAGGCGATACGAGTTGCGCATCTATGATTGCGTATCGTTTTAAGAGCGCGGAACTGACGTTGGTGCGGGAAAAAACACTGGTGTTGCCGGCAATCAAAACCAATAAGCCAGAAGTAGACCTTACCGAGTTTAAAAAGGTGTATCAGCCCGGTGATCAACTGGTTATCGAAGTAGAAGGCAGCACGGAAGAAGCCACTGCCGACGTAGAGCCAGAAGAAGGAGGGGAAACGCTCAGCTACTCGGTTGTCGTTAATTGGCCCTTACAATAGCCAAAGCGCAGCAAAGCCAGACGGAGAGAAGCTAGATTATCGCTTCTTCCAATGCCCGTGTACATCGTGAAAACAGTGAAGGAACTTGCGTAGCCGGGCCACCACCTGCTCAGAAAGTAAACTGGAATCGTACGGGAAAAAGAGGAAGGATTAGCGAGGAGCGGAAAATAACTAGGAAAGAATAGCGTTGCGCATAAGCTAGGGTTGCTACTGATGTAAACCTTTGTTATGCTGTATGTTGCCTTCGCTGATTCTAGGGTGTTTTTCCATTTCCATCCAACTAATCCAATGAAAAAGCTGCCTTTTGTCCTCGCGTTATTGTTATCCAGCGGTGGGGCTTTCGCTCAAAGCGACTGTTCGGTTCCCGTTCTAAAAGCGTTGCAAAACAACCAGGAAGTAGATGTTGAAGGCAGTGCCCTGCCTGCTAGCATTACGCTGGTACTTGCCAATAAGCCGAATTGTGCGTCGGATGTGACGTATCAATTCACAGGCGCCGAGTTAACATTGGTGAGAGACAAAAGACCGTTGCTACCAACGATGATGGCCAACAGCCCCGAAGTAGACCTAACTGCGTTTAGAAAATTGTATCAAACGGGTGACCGACTTTATATTGAGGTTCCAGGGCGCAGCATTGTGAAGGTTTCGACAGCCGGCAAGAAAGAGAAGTTGCCGCTGGCGGAGAACCAAGGGGCTGCAATCAACTGGGTCTTAAAAAAGTAAAGTGTTGGCTCAACTCGCCTTGCTGCAATCCGGCCCCAAGGCTGTTCGCAGTAAGGCGAGCTTACAAACCTGATTTATAGCTTTTCGCCGCACCGCCAGCAATATTCCGCATCGGGGCGGTGGTCGCCGGCTTGGCAGACGTGGCAAATGACCTGTTTGTAGAGCGGCGCGGGAGCTGCCGTCGGGCGGGGCGCGGCCATTTGGGCCGATACAATGCCGGTGGGCACCGCAATAATGGCGTAGCCCATAATCATGAGCACCGAAGCCAGCGCTTGCCCTAGCACCGTGACCGGCGAAATGTCGCCGTAGCCCACCGTTGTGACGGTGACGACGGCCCAGTAAACACTTTTGGGAATACTGGTGAAGCCGTTTTGGCCGCCCTCCACCACGTACATCAGCGTGCCTACCACGATGATGAGGGTGAACACCGCCGTGAGAAACACCAAGATCTTGAAGCGGCTAGCCTTGAGTGCAGTCACGATAAATTCGCCTTCGCCCACAAACTGACCTAGCTTAAAAATGCGGAACACCCGCAGCAGGCGCAGCGTCCGAATGACCAGCAAGTAGCGGCTGCCCGACAGCACCAAGGTGGCAAGCGTGGGCACAATTGCCAGAAAATCAATGATGCCGAGCAAACTTAACGCGTAGGTGAGAGGCCGGCGCACCACCACCAGCCGGGCGATATACTCTAGGGCAAATAAGGTAGTGAAGCCCCATTCGATAATGCGCAGGTAGTACCCGTACTGGGCGTCGATGGAATGCACGCTTTCCAGCATTACCGCCAACACACTTAGCACGATTGCCACGAGCAAGGCAATATCAAAAGCGCGCCCCGCTGGTGTATCCGACTCAAAAATAACGCTGTACGCCTTGCGTTTCCAGCGAGGCTCCGTGTCGTGCGGTTGAATATCCATGGGGCGGAACAGCGAGGAAGAGCGGGTAGGAGTAGGTTGGCCTCGCTTACGCCATACGAAGCTAGCTTGGCAAAAGATAAAGAGTAGGTGGGGAGTTCGTGCCGTAAAGTATTTACGCGCTTGCTGCGTCAGCCAGAGCATCACCTCCGTATGCTGCTTATCATGACTGACCTGCAAAATCAAATTGTTCTTGTCACCGGCGCTACGTCCGGCATTGGCGAAGCCACCGCCCGCACGCTCGCCCAGCGCGGCGCCCACGTAATCTTGCTAGCTCGCAACGCCGCCAAGGCCGAAGCCACCCGCGCCGCCATTCAGCAGGCTGCTGGCCACGATCGAGTTGATGTGCTGCTGGCCGACCTCGCCGACTTAGACCAAGTACGCCGCGTGGCCGCTGAGTTCAACGCCCGCTACCCTCGCCTCGATATCTTGGTGAACAATGCCGGATTACTGCCCGGCAAAGAGCGCAAAACAACGCCGCAGGGCTACGAAGCAGGCCTAGCAACCAACTACCTAGGTCCGTTCTTGCTGACGGCACTGGTATTCGACAAGCTCCAACAGAGCCCGGCCGCTCGCATCATCAACGTGTCGTCGGAGGGCTACCGCTTAGCGAAGCCCAACTTCGCTGATTTACAGCAGGAAAGGGGCTACGGTCCGATGCGGGTGTACAGCAACACCAAGCTCTACAATATCTTATTTACCCAGGAGCTAGCCCGCCGCCTGCGCGCCCACGGCATCCAGAATGTGACGACCAACGCCTTGCACCCCGGTGTAGTAGCCTCCAGCTTTGCCAGTGACAGCAACGGGTGGATGGCGGCTGCGATGCTGCTGGCCCGGCCGTTCATGATTTCTGCCGAGCAAGGCGCGGCTACTTCACTCTTCCTCGCTGCCGACCCGAGCGTGGCCCAAATCAGCGGGGGCTACTACGTGAAGAAAAAGCCGGAAGCGGTGAAACATCCATTTAGTACCCTAGCAAATGCCCGTCAGCTCTGGCAGCACACCGAAGAACTAACCGGCGCGCAGTTCTTGGACTAACAGGCTGACTAGTAGAGAAGGTACTGCATGACAGCTACCAACACTTTTTTAAATCGCTTCACCTGCCCAATTGATGAATTCCAAAGCCAACCAGCCATTTCCCGAAAAGCTTTTCCGCCGGCAAGATGAGTCGCCCGACGCGCTGTTTTACCAAGCACCGCGCTTTGTGACCCACATCGACGAGGGTGCCATTGCGGCCGTCACGCAGCTCTACCGGGAGTATTTTCCGGCCAACGGCACCTTGCTGGATCTGATGAGCAGCTGGGTGAGCCACCTGCCCGCCGACGTGGCGTACGAGCGGGTAGTTGGACTAGGGATGAACGAAGCGGAATTGCGCGCCAATCCGCGCCTGAATGAGTACGTGGTGCAGGACCTGAATCAGCAGCCCACGTTGCCTTTCGAAGCGGCCAGCTTCGACGGCGCCGCCATCTGCGTGTCTATCGACTACCTGACCCAGCCGGTGGAAGTGTTGCGCGAGCTAGGTCGGGTGCTGCGGCCGGAGGCGCCCCTGGTGATTACGTTTTCCAACCGCTGCTTTCCCTCCAAAGCCATTGCCGCCTGGCACGCCCTCGACGACCACGGCCACCTGCAGCTCGTCGCGCAGTTTTTGCAAGCGGCTGGTAACTGGCACGCCACCGAGCTCCTCGATCGTAGCCCCAGGCCGCGCCGCAGCGACCCGCTGTTTGCAGTAGTTGCGCGCGCCGGGGCCCTATAAAGCAACAAGCTAGACGCCCCATGATCCGTTGCCCTAGATGTCGGATCGGTTATCGGCTGCAAATGCTGGCGGCCTCCGATCCGACGCCCTAGGCGTCCGACCGATTGTCGTTTGTGGAAGGTAGTGCAGGCTAGGTGCCTTCTTTCCGACGACTCGTTCGCGCTGGTCCGACGCGCTAAGGGTCGGACCAGCGCGAACGGGCAGAGTAGCCCGATCACGTGCGCTGCGCCTGTAAAGCTAGCATAGTAGGATGAAGTAGTGCGGCGCTTTTTGAGGCGCTGTTATAATCTTACGCATTCAGTGTCAGCGAGGTAAGAAATATAGTATCTTGTTGGCAAGACATCGGCTCAGATACTTTCTCTCGCCGAGCCCGATAACGTAAGCTGGAGTTCACTCATGGAAGCTGCCACTACATTGCCGCCGCTTGCTAGGGCTCGCCGCACTGCTTTTCCGCGCGTGCAAGCCATTGATATTGTGCGCGGCCTCGTGATGGTCGTAATGGCTCTGGACCACGTGCGTGAGTTCTGGAACCCAACTCTGATGCAGCCCGAAGACGTTACCCAGACCTCCATCGCGCTGTTTCTGACGCGCTGGGTTACCCATTTCTGCGCCCCAACTTTCGTGTTTCTGTCGGGCACGAGCGTGTATTTGTACGCGCTCAAGCAGCCTAGCCGCGGGGCCGTTAGCCGCTTTTTGCTTACGCGTGGTCTGTGGCTGGTGGTACTCGAGGTGTTCATCGTCAACTGGCTGTTGCAGTGGCATCAGTATCAGTTTGTTCTGCTGCAAGTTATTTGGGCAATTGGCTGGTCGATGGTGCTACTGGCGGGCCTCATCTGGCTGCCGCGCTGGCTCCTAATCACCCTCGCCGTGGTGGTGATTGGAGGGCATAACATGCTACCCACTATTGTGCTCAAGACGCCCGCCGACGCGGTGCTAGCCCTCCTGCACAACCGCCCTACGATTATCCCACTGCCGGGCTTGCCGCCGCTGATGGCCGCTTACACGCTGGTGCCGTGGTTTGCCGTGATGCTGGCGGGGTACTTGATTGGGCCGTGGTTTCAACTGCCGCTGGCGGAACGCCAGCCGCGCCTGCGCTTGGCCGGAGTGGTCCTGTTAGTGCTGTTCGTCGTGTTGCGGGCCGTTAACGTGTATGGCGACCCGGGGCCGTGGAGCGTACAGCCGCGCGGGTTGGCCTACACGGTGCTGTCGTTCCTGAACGTGGCCAAGTACCCGCCGTCGTTGCTGTTTCTGTGTATGACGCTGGGCGTAGCGCTGCTCTTGCTCAGCGGTTTGGAAACGGCCACTGGCCGCGTGAGCCAGTGGCTGCGCACGTTCGGGCAAGTGCCGTTTTTCTATTACCTACTGCACTTGCTATTGAACAGCGTAGGCGCCGCCATCTGGACCTCGCTCGCCTTTGGCCGATCCGTAGACCTAGGTTTTACGGAAGTAAAAAACTGGCCTGTGGGGTACCATTCCAGCCTGCTGCGCGCTTACGCGGCGTGGGCGCTGCTCATCCTAGTGTTGTACTGGCCATGCCGCTGGTACCGTCAGTTCAAGCAGCAGCACACGTATTGGTGGCTGTCGTACTTATAATTTGGTTCGCATACCTGTTAGGCTATGCTGGTCGCCAGCTGGTCGTTTCGGAAGCGCTTTTCGTTTGCTTGCTTCAAAGCAGTTTAAGCAGCAATGACAACTGGTCTGTGTAGTTTTATTAGCATGATACGTAGGCAGTTGCTGTGCTCTGTGAAGCTGCTTCGCTCGGCTTGACGAGCAAACGGCTTACTTCGTATAACCAAGTGTACGGGTGGTGATGAATGGCTTGAGCCCTGCGTTTTCGAGTCTCGACACGATATAGTCGCCTACCTTTTTGCCCTGTGCGTTGCCGTTATTGATGCTTTCCATGTAGTGAATGCCACCGTAGAAACGGGACACGGAGGCTTCCGTAGCTGCCTGCCGAAACGACGTAAACGGCCGCTCGCCGCTACCGAAGGGAATTTCGGTGTTGTCAATGTAAGCCATCTTATCGCCCAGCAGGTAGGTGAGCACCTCCGCCGAGGCGTTGGAAATAACGGCGTGCCCGCTGGTGTACTCGGGGAAGGGCGGCGTCTGTAAAATCGGTTGCCACTTCACGTCCATGTACCGGTTGATGTACGTTTCGGGGCGGATGCGGTTGGTGTCGTACTTTATTTCCCAGCAGCTGATAAAAGCGTCCATCAGCGTGACGCCCTCCGCGCACAACACCACCACAGTCTTGTCAAAACCTAGCTTGGCCTGCTTGGATACCAGCGCCGCAATGTTCATCCAGTGCCCGCCGGGGCTGATCTTCTTGAACCCAATGGACATGTGGCCCGAAGTGTTGACGGCAAAGGGGTTACAATCCCAGAACTGCGCTATTTGCAACTGCTCGGGCGTGAGGTGCTTCGTTACGTCGTACACGGCTTTCACTTGCTTGTAAAAGGCCGAGGTGGTGTCGCGGCTGAAAGGCGTGAGCGGCGCCGGCCGAAACTGGTTGGCCGAGTCAATGACCATCGGGCGGATCGTTTTCCAGTTAGGCTCTACTGGGTCTAGGTACGCCGGGGGCGTCGGGTACCACTTGCCTTCTTCTTTCAACGGCGTGTAGCGCTTCAGGGCACTGAGCTTGCCATAGCGGTCCGTTTTGGAGAAGCCCACGACGGCGGCCGACGCTAGCTTGCCCACCTTCACCGACTGGGCCAGCATGGCTGGCTTCAAGCCTTTCTTCTCCAGCGTCTGCAAAAAGCTAGCTTGCTCTTCCGCCAGGTTTTCCCCCGAAGGCAGCAGGAGCCGGGCGGTTTCCAGCATGCTATAGTACGCCGCTATCCGGTAGTCGTACTTGGCCGTGATGGTATCGAGCCGGAGGGTGAGCGGGAAGCTTTTGACGAAGCGCGACAACGCTGGCAGGTTCTTGTTGTGCGTCGCCACGATGCTGTAGGCCCCGAGCATGCTGTAGGCGTAGTAGCGCGCCGCCACTGGCGGGCTCACCACGTCGTGCACCATGGTCATGTTAATGGCGTCCAGCGCTTTACCCGGGTGGAGCTGCTCGTCGAGGGTAGGGCCGTGCGCGTGTAAGCTGCTGTAGCTGAAGAGAAAGAGGAGGGTGGTTAGTGCGCGTATCCTGCGGCTCATCGTTACTTCTTATAAAACTGTACGGGACCATTGCTGACGCCCACGACCAAATAAGGCTGCTTATTCACCGTGATTTCACTCACCGATTTCACGTCGCCCATCACGCAGATGCCGGCCGTGGACTGCTGCACGTAGCTGAAACGACCTTTACCATCGCCTTGCAGCAGGCAGCCGTAGTTGGCATCCATGCTACCTAGCTTTAGGCGATTGTCGGCGTGGTTGCCAAATAGGAGCAGGTCGGGGTGGCCGTCGTGGTTGTAGTCGCCGCTGGTAATCTGGCTAACTACTGAAAACTGCGCCTCAGTTGGCAGCTCTGCGGCCACAAATTTACCATTATTGTTCAGGTACAGCATGGTGCGCAACTCATTGGCTTCCAACTTGCCTGCCTTGCCTAGCTCTTCCGCGGTGAAAATATCGCGCATCCCCGCATCGGCGTAAGCTTTGTAGGAAGTGAAGCGGCGGCGCATGGGGTAAATTTCCTCGTTCAGCTCATCTCGACTCACAAATGGGTAGCTCTTGCCCTGCACGTAGAAGTTCAGGAAAGGATCGATGGAACCGTTGTTGTCGAAATCCGCGTAGTACAGCTCGGCAGGCTCCTGAGTTGTAGCGCGAATCTGGGTGTTCAGACCTAGGTTGCCGGCCACGATGTCCGGTTGGCCATCGGCGTTTACATCGGCCACGTGCAGGCTAAACCAGAACCCTTTTTGCGGCGTGGCAAAGTAATCATTCGTTTGATCCTTAAAGCCTTGCGGTGTATTAAGCCAAACCGTAAGGGGCATCATCTCCCCGCACATCACTAGGTCTTTGCGGCCGTCTTTGTTCAGATCCACCCATTGGGCGTCGGTCACCATGCCGGCTTGGGCAAACGGCACATCGGCGGCCGTGAATTTGCCTTTACCATCATTCACCAGCAGGTAGCTAGGGGGCGCCATTGGGTACTTGCCGGGAATCACGCGCCCACCCACGAATAGGTCGAGGTCGCCGTCGCCGTCGGCATCGGCGGCTCGGACGCAACTCTTGCTTCCGGCGTTAAGCTTCGGCAGGCCCGCCGGCGAAAGAGCTAGGTGACCTTTGCCATCGTTGAGGTATAGCTCGTCCTGTAGCTCCTCGTTGCCGGCCTCATACAGCGAGTAGCCGCCTTTGGCCAGGTACAGATCGGGGGCACCGTCGCCATTCGCGTCGAAGAAAGTGGCCGCTGCTACGGTGCCGGCAGTCGTGCTACCGCTGCGCGCGAGGGCTGCCTCCACGAATTTTCCGCCGGGCTGTTGCAAGTAAAGCTTGCCCACTTCGTCTTTGGCGCCGCTCACAAACAGATCCTCCAACCCATCCTTGTTCACGTCGGCTTTCACCATCACCGGGGCGGTTTTGGAGTACATAAACAGCATGAGGAGCTGGCGCTTGAAGTCATTCAGGGCAACTTCTTCGGGCTTGAAATCAAACAACGGCGCAGCGGGCTTGAACACCGTTTTGGGTGTCGGCGCCTTGCGGGCGTACGGTTTTTCACTGGGCTTGCCAGTGAGTTGGAGCAATTGGTTCGCCTTCACCTTGGTCAGGAGCTGCGACGTTTGATCGGGCCAAATGACGCGAACCGAATCGACCATCTGGCTGGTACCTAGCCCAAAGTTCAGCGTGGTCGACACGCACGAGAGGTAGCCGCGGTTGGGGTTCACTTCCTGGTATTGCACGTTGCGGGGTGTGTACACGTACACCTTGGCGCCCACGGCGTTGGTATTTTTATCCAGCCCTTTTAGCTTGAAAGCTAGGTAGTTGGCCTGATGGTCTTCGGTGCTGCGGTTGCGGTAGATGCCGGCGGGCAGGTTGATCGTGTTGACCACCAAATCTAGGTCGCCGTCGTTATCCAAATCGGCGTAAATGGCGCCGTTGGACATATTCGCCTGATTTAGCCCCCATTCTACCTGCTTGTTGGAAAAAGTCAGGTTGTGCTCGTTCCGGAAGATGTAATCGGGCACCGAGGTGGAGGGCATGGCCGTTACCAAATCCATCAGCAGGAACGGCTCGCGCGCCATGGCCTTTTTGATTTTATAATCGCCCCAGTAGCGCAGAAAATCCTTATTGGTGTAGTCGCGCAGGTAGCCGTTGCTGATGTAAATATCCTTGAAGCCGTCGTTGTCGAAGTCAGCAATCAGGGGGCACCAGCTCCAGTCGGTACTCGAAACGCCCGCCAGTTGCCCGATTTCGCTGAATGTGCCATCGCCATTATTCAGGTGCAGCATATTGCGCATATACTGCTGGTATAAATCCTGGCTGAGCATCAGCCCAAACGTTTCATAGTTTTCCTGCAGTTGCAAGGATTTCTGGCGGTGATTATCCGCCGGCAGCATATCTAAGGTAAAAATATCGGGTTGCGCGTCGTTATTAAAATCGGCAATATCTACGCCCATCGAAAAATGCGAATGGTGCCGCAGCATATGCTTCGACTTATCCGTAAACGTACCGTTATGATTATTTAAATAGAGATAATCGGGCTCATTGTAATCGTTGGTAACATAAATATCAGCCCATCCATCTTTATTTACATCTGCCACGGCGATACCTAGGCCAAACGTCAGCGGACTTTGAACAATACCGGCGGCTTTTGAAATATCGGTAAAATGCCCGTTGTCGTTTTTAAATAGTTTATTGCCTGCTAGCGCATCCACTTCGCCTTTGTAGCGGGCAAATTCCATGTTGTCAATCTTCTTGATATTATGATTGAGCAGAAACATGTCGAGGTCGCCGTCATTGTCATAATCAAAGAAGGCGGCTTGGGTGCTGTACCCTAGGTCATCGAGCCCGTAGGTGGCAGCTTCCTCCTTAAATTTGCTGTTTCCTTGGTTGATAAACAGCTGGTTACGGCGCACCTCATCCGCTTTCTTGCCCGAGTAGCAAACGTAAATATCCAGCAGGCCGTCGCTGTTCACATCGGCCATTGTCACGCCGGTTTTCCAGCTGTCTTTGCGCCCGGCCAGGCCCGGAGCAGCCTGCTCCGTAATATCCTTAAATTTGAAATTGCCTTGGTTGAGATACAGCCGGTTGGGCCGCATGTTGCCGGTGAAAAATAAATCCGACAGACCATCATTATTAATATCGCCAACTGCTACGCCACCACCGTTATAAAAATACTCGTACGATAAAATATTAAGGGCTTCGCTTTCGCTGACTTCGTTTGTAAAGGTTATTCCGGTTTCCTTGGCACTAAGTAAAGTAAACAAAGGCTGCTGCGCGTTGCTGCCAATAGCAGGGCATAAAAACAACGTGCACAGAAAAAAGAAACCGGCTCGGGAGCGGCGAGTACGCATGGAATAGGTGTTTGTCGGAAGGGCGTTCAACTGTTGAAAGTACAACTCAGGCCAGTGGTACTTTCTGTAATATTGGAATTAATTATGGGTTCTTTGCAAACTCCGACGGAGAAATTTATCGGTTTGAGTTTGCGCACACGCCAGCCGCCTGAGCAGATTAGCTCGGAAGAAAGGAGCCAAGCCCAGCAGCCGATTGGGTGGCGATAGGCGCTCCTATCACAATCGGTTGCGGTGTTTTCCGAGATAGATAAGTTTGAAAAAGCCTGAAAAGCTAGGTAACTAGGCCAGTAAATAGCACAAATGGAGCCTAGGTGTTCCGGTATCTTGCTGCTACAACCTCAACCCATATTATACAATGCGTACCCACCGCAAAGCCAATTTCCTCACGCCCGCCCTTCTTGCTTCGCTTGCGCTGGCTAGCGCTTGCCAGAGCAACAGTACCAAAACGGAAACCTCAACGGCTGCTACCGACGCCGCTCCAAAGACGCAAGCTGGCGACTCGACCGGTAAGAAGTACCTCGCTGAGCCGCTCGTGCGCGACATCTACACCGCCGACCCTTCGGCGCACGTGTTCAACGGCAAGATCTACATCTACCCCTCGCACGACATCGAGACGGGGATGCCAGAGAACGACAACGGCGACCATTTCGCCATGCGCGACTACCATATCCTCTCCATGGACAGCCCCGAGGGGAAAGTGACCGACAATGGCGTTGCGCTTGATGTAAAGGATGTGCCGTGGGCCAAGCGCCAGATGTGGGCGCCGGATGCAGCCTTCAAAAATGGCACGTATTACCTGTACTTCCCTGTGAAGGACAAGCAGGATATTTTTCGCATCGGAGTAGCCACGAGTAAGAGCCCGACCGGCCCGTTCAAGGCTGACCCACAGCCAATTCCTGGCAGCTACAGCATCGACCCAGCTGTGTTTGCCGATGCCGACGGCAACGCTTACATGTACTTTGGTGGCATCTGGGGTGGGCAGCTACAGCGGTGGCGCACCGCTAAGTACGACTCGACCATTGCGCCGAACCAGCCTGCTAATGAAGTGGCCATCGGCCCCCGCTTTGCCCGCATGAGCAAAGACATGCGCAAGTTCGACGGTCCGGTGCAGGAAGTTAAAATCCTAGACGAAAACGGTAAGCCGCTGCTGGCCGGCGACACCAAAAAGCGCTTCTTCGAGGGCGTTTGGATGCACAAGTACAACGGCAAATACTACCTCACGTACTCGACCGGCGACACGCACTTGCTGGTGTATGCTGTGGGCGATAAGCCAGAAGGACCGTTTACGTACAAAGGCGTGCTAATGAACCCGGTGCAAGGTTGGACCACACACCACTCTATCATCGAGTTCAACGGCAAGTGGTACATCTTCTACCACGATACGCAGCTCTCCAACAAAACTTGGCTGCGCAACGTCAAAGTTACGGAGCTGAAGCGCAACGCCGACGGCACCATTGAAACGATCAATCCGTAACCTGTAGCGTTACTTGCGCCTTCTGTGCGGCCTCCTGATGTTCAGTCAGGAGGCCGTTTTTTTGTGTTCTAACGAAAGGGGACCTAGCTTCGGCTTCCTTATGCAAGCTGCTTCTACTGTCTTTCTCGTGCGGCCCGCGCGCTTTTCCTTCAATGCGGAAACGGCCCCGTCCAATTCCTTCCAGCAAAACCTAGCTGCCCTCACTCCGGATGCGGTGCAAGCGCAAGCCTTCGCCGAGTTCGATGCGGCCGTAGCCATGCTCCGTGCCAAGGGCGTGCATGTGCTGGTCTTTGAGGACACGCCCGCACCGCCGAAGCCGGACGCCGTTTTCCCGAACAACTGGCTCACGCTCCACCCCGATGGACGGGTGCTGCTCTACCCGATGTGTGCGCCGAACCGCCGGCACGAGCGCCGCGCCGACATTCTGGAGGAGCTAGGTCGGCAGTTTCGCATCACGGAAGTAGTTGACCTGTCGCCCCATGAGCAGGAGGGAAGGTTTCTGGAAGGCACTGGCAGCATCCTGTTTGATCATGTGCACCGCGTGGCGTACGCCTGCCTCTCGCCGCGCACCCACGCCGCGCTTTTTGCGGAAGTAGCCGCGACGCTAGGCTACCGGTCGGTCGCTTTCCATGCCAATGACCAACAAGGCCACGCCATTTACCACACCAACGTGATGATGTGCATTGGGGCTAGGTTTGCGGTGGTGTGCCTGGCGAGCATCACCGATGCGCAGGAGCGCGCCACGGTCGCTGCCTCGCTCGTCGGAACTGGGCACGAGCTGGTGGATATTACGCCGGAGCAAGTAGCGCACTTTGCCGGCAACATGCTCACGCTACGCGTTGCTACCACCGAGCTGCTTGTGCTTTCCCAGCAAGCCTTCGAGGCGCTGACAGCTGCGCAGCGGCAGACCCTAGGTCGCTACGGCGAGCTAGTACCCCTGGCTATTCCCACGATTGAAACGATAGGAGGGGGCAGTGCCCGGTGTATGCTGGCGGAGGTGTTTTTGCCTAGGCTGTAAGTGCACGAAAGGCGGTTTTGCTTAGCGCCAATGAAGTAGAAGCGTACTAGTCAGTACCCTGAAGCTAGATCACAAAGCGCCCGATAAGCGACATGGTTTGACTCGTAACTTCTTCGCTCACATGAACATGTGATTGATAAGCCAGCACGAGCTATTTACTTTTAGTAGGTACTTGCTTAGGGGGCTAGGAGGCGTGCGTTTGGGATTTCTACCAAGCGCTTTCAGAACGTCATGCTAGGCTGGTCGCACCGCTACTCTGCTTCTGCTTATGAAAAACACCCGCATTTTATCTCGGTTAGTGCTGTGTGTGTTCTTGCTCGGAGTTGGCGGAGCGTGTCGTGACAAAAAAACGCCTCCTGCGGCTAGGCAGGAAGTGGAAACTATCGGCTTAATCGCCGGGCAGCGCCTGATGTGCGGGGCGCCGGAGCAGCAGTTCGGGACTGTGCGCTTCCCGGTTGCCTGTCGCGCGGAGCTGCAAGCAGACTTTGCTTTGGGCCTTAAGTTACTGCACTCATTTGAGTATGAGGAAGCTGAAAAAGTATTTGCCGCCATTCTTCGCCAGCAGCCCGACTGCGCAATGGCCTACTGGGGCGTCGCGATGAGTAGCTTTCACCCGCTCTGGACGCCTCCGTCGGAGCCTGAGCTACGGAAAGGCGCCAAGGCCCTAGCAGCTGCTAGGGCCTTGGCGCAGCCCTCTCCCCGCGAGGCCGATTACTTGGCCACGGTCGCTGCCTTTTACCAGGACTGGCCCACCGTAGATCACCACACCCGTTGCCGTCGCTTCGAGGACGCTAGCGCGGCCTTAGCGGGCAAATATCCCCACGATACCGAAGCCGCCACTTTTTATGCCTTGGCGCTCACCGCCGCCGCTGACCCCGCCGACACAACCTTTGCGAAGCAGAAAAAGGCGGGTGCCATCTTGAAGGCGCTTTACCCGAAAAATCCCGATCATCCGGGCATTGTGCACTACATCATTCACGCCTACGACGCGCCGCCCCTCGCCCACCTAGCATTGCTTGCCGCCCGTCGTTACGCGGCTGTGGCGCCTTCGTCGGCCCACGCCCTGCACATGCCCTCCCACATTTTCACCCGTCTAGGTCTGTGGGATGAATGTATTACCTCCAACGCGGCTTCTGCCGCCTCAGCCCGGTGCTACGCCCAGCAAACGGGTATCGTTGGTCACTGGGATGAAGAGCTACATAGTGTTGATTATCTGATGTATGCCTACTTGCAAAAAGGCGACAACCAGCGGGCCGAACGCCAACGACGGTATCTGGCTACCATCACCGAGGTACATCCTGTCACGTTTAAGGTGGCGTATGCTTTTGCCGCTATTCCTGCCCGCTACGTGCTGGAAAACAAGCGCTGGGCCGAAGCAGCTGCCTTGCAAAGCCACCCGGCTAATTTTGCGTGGGAGACCTTTCCGTGGCAGCGCGCCATCATTCATTTCACCCGCCTGCTAGGTGCCGTTCATACAGATAACCCATCGGCCGCGCAGGCGGAGTTGCGTGAACTGGAGCGGTTGCACGCCCGCCTGCTCCAGCAGAAGGATCAGTACAAAGCCAACCAGGTTTATATTCAGCTTACCGCTGGCCAGGCTTGGCTGCAATGGCAAGCCGGCCACCCAACCGAAGCTGTGCAACGCATGACCCTAGCAGCCGATCTGGAAGACCAAACGGAAAAGCATCCGGTTACGCCCAGTGAAGTTGTTCCGGCCCGCGAGTTGTTGGGCGATATGCTGTTGCAACTCAAACGCCCAGCGGCCGCGCTGGCTGCCTACGAGGCTGACTTACAGAAGCATCCCAACCGATTGAACGGTCTGTACGGAGCCGGTGTCGCCGCTGCGCAGGCTGGTCGTGCTACCATTGCCCGCCAGTACTACAGCCAACTGCTAGCCTCCGCCCGGCCGTCTGGCGCCCCTAGGCCGGAGCTAGCTGTTGCACAGCGCTTTCTGGCGCGTCAGTAGTGAAGTTGTACAGGATACATAAAAGGATGCTAGGTTAGAAGTAAAAGAAGCTTGCGTTTCTTTTCAAAATAGGTAGTCCGTTACTCGCTCGAAAAGAGACAAGCCTCACCCCGCCGAAGCAGGGTGAGGCTTGTCGTATGTATTACCGCCGGGCCATTAGTTAGCCAACACTAACTGGCAGTTGCACCCGCTCTAGAATACTACCTAGCTCCTGTTGCTCCGCCTTACTCAGCGGTTGGAGCGGGGCCCGCAGCTCACCAGCTTCTTGGCCTTGCAGCTGCAGCCCCGCTCGAATAGCGCGGGGTAGGCCTTTGGCGACGATGAACTGTAGCAGTTCGAATTGCTGGTAGAAGAGTTGGCGGGCGGTGGCGAGGTCCTGGCGTTGCATCGCCTTGTACAGATCCACGTTCAGCTCCGGAATGAGGTTGGGCGCCGCCGTGCACCACCCCGTGGCCCCGGCCGCAAACGCAGCTAAAGCCAGTGGGTTGGAGCCGTTGTAGAAGGCCACGTCTTCGCCTAGCAGCTGGCGCAGCGCCTGCATGCGCTGCACATCGCCGGTGCTTTCCTTGATCATGGTTATGTTCGGAATTTCCAGCAGGCGCTTGAGCAGCGCGGGCGACATATCCAGCCCTCCCGTAGCGGGGTTATTGTAGGCCATGATGGGCACCGATATAGCGCTAGCCACTCGGTCGTAATGTCGAAAAATCTCGTCATCAGTGAGTTTCCAGTAGCTCATTGGGATGACCATGACTGCGGCCGCGCCGGCCTGCTCGGCAAAGCGGGCGTGGCGCACCACGCCGGTCGTAGTCAGGTGCGAGACGCCCACTAGCACCGGCACGCGGCCGGCTACTTGCTGAAGCGTAGCCTCGGTTATGGCGTCACGCTCCTCATCGGTGAGGTAAGGCAGCACGCCGGTGCTACCGAGCGGGGCAATACCGTGCGAACCGCTGGTCACGAGGCGCTCCACGAGGCGGCGGTAGGTGGGCAGGTCCACCGCGTTATCGGCGGTGAATGGGGTAATCGGGTAGGCAATGATGCCGCGAAAAGGAACGTTCGAATTCATCGGGAAACAAGGCAGGTAAAGTGAATTACAGGTCGCGGCCGCGCTCCTCGCGCAGGGCCACCCCTAGGTTTTGCAGCAAGGGCGCATTCTCGCAGGCGATGTAGCGTGCGCCAACCGTTTCGCTGCGGTTGCCGTGGTTGTGCCAGGCCCAGATGGGAATGTAGATGGCGTCGCCCGCCTTCCACTCTACCAGTCGGTCTTCAATCTGGGTGTAGCCCTCGCCCTCGATGACGTAAATCACCGTTTCGTAGGTGTGGCGGTGCTGGTTGGTAATTTGGCCGGGCAGCAGGCCACCGATGGTTATGCTCAGTGCCACGGTGGGCAGATCCACGAAGAAGACAGGGTGCTTGCGCTCGGTCGAAAACTGGTCGTGGGCGCCGGCCTGCTCCACGTTGGCGTGGTGAAGCTTTGCGGGCATCCGCACCTCGGGACGGGCGTAGGTGTGGTGAAAGTCCGCTGATTGAAACTTGTCTTTTGGCTCGGCTAGGTTGTTAGGGGCAGTAATAGACATGCTGAATGTTAGATAAGGGATGAAACCATGGGTGACGCTGGCAACGCACTGTTTTAAGTCCCGGGTCAGTATGGGTGCTAGCTTCCGACTCTGCAAAAGTGTTTGTAGTTTGGTCCCCTGAATGCATCCAGTTTACTTAAACCAACGGGTCCAACTATGTTACGTGCGTGGGATACCACCTTTCACCCAGAATTTGTGGCCGGCCGGGCCGTTTACCTCCAAATCAGTGAGCTGATTGCCGCTGAAATCCGCCGGGGGCGACTGCAACCGGGCACGGCCCTGCCGGGTACTCGGGAGCTAGCCAAGCAGCTGGGCGTGAATCGTAAAACGGCCGTGCTGGCGTATGAAGAGTTGTTGGCCCAAGGCTGGCTAGAGTCGCAGACCACCCGCGGCACTTTCGTGTCGAGCCGCTTGCCTGAGAGCACCCCGACGGCTTTTGCGCCTGCCGCGCCGGGTTCAGTGGCGCCTGGTTTTCGGTGGCAAGACCCATTCGAAGTGGAGCCCGCGCCCGTGGTGGTACCTGGCGCGCTAGTGTTCAACGACGGCACGCCCGATGCCCGGCTCGCGCCCGTCGCCACGCTGGCCAGCGCCTACCGCCGGGTGATGCAGGGCCGGGGACGGCGCAACCAACTGGGTTACGACAGCCCCCTAGGCAGCTTGCCCCTGCGCGAAGCTTTGTCGCGGATGCTCAACCACGACCGGGGCCTGAGCACCACGCCCGGCAGCATTTGCCTGACGCGAGGCACCCAGATGGCCCTCTACCTAACCGCCCGGCTACTCGTCCAACCCGGCGACGTGGTGGCCGTGGAAAATCCTGGCTACCCGCCCGCTTGGCAAACCTTCCGGCTGCTGGGCGCCGAGCTAGCCCCGGTGCCAGTGGACGAGGAAGGCTTGCGCGTAGACGAGCTAGAGGCGCTGTGCCAGCGCCGGGCGGTACGAGCCCTCTACCTGACCCCGCACCACCAGTTTCCGACCACCGTGACCCTAAAAGCCGCCCGGCGGGTGCAGCTGTTGGCGCTAGCGGCCCGCTACGGTGTGGCCATCATCGAAGACGACTACGACCACGAGTTTCACTACCATTACCAGCCCATGCTGCCCCTGGCCAGCGCCGACCCGCACGGGGTAGTGATCTACATCAGCTCGCTGTCGAAGCTGATTGCGCCGGCCTTGCGGGTGGGCTACGTCACGGGACCAGCAGCCTTTGTGACGGCCCTAGGCCGCCTGCGCACCCTGGTAGACCGTCAGGGCGACACAGTGCTGGAGCAGGCCGTGGCCGATCTGATTGACGAGGGCGAAATCAAGCGGCACACGCGCCGGGCCCATGCCGAGTATCACGTGCGCCGCGACGCGCTGGCCGAGGCCCTGCGCCACCAGCTAGGTGACCTCGCGGAGTTCACGCTGCCTGCTGGGGGCATGGCTTTGTGGGTGACTTTTCCCGCAGACGTGGACCTAGAGCGAGTTGCGGAGGAGCTAGCGCGCCGCAAGGTCATTATTACGCCGGGCAGCCGCTACTATCTGGCGGGACCCGGCACCAACGCCATGCGCATGGGCTACGCCGCCCTGACGCCCGCCGAGCTAGCCCACGGCGTAGAGCAGCTCGGGGCAGTGCTGCGCCAGCTCGGCAGCTAAGCGCCGGGACCAGAAGTACGAAAGTGGGTGGGCCAGCAACCTAGGCTAGCCGGCTGGTGAGTACTTTCGCTGCCTACATCCAGAAGCTAGGCCCTGCCACGTCGTCTTATGCAAATCGTCTCCGTTAATGTTGCCTTGCCGCGCGAAGTGTCGTGGAAAGGCAGAACAGTCGCTACGAGCATTTTCAAGCAACCCACCGGAGAACCTGTGGCGGTGCTGGCCGAGCACCTAGCCGGTGACGGACAGGCCGACCTGCGGGTGCACGGCGGCCCCGACAAAGCCGTGTACGCCTACCCGCAGGAACACTATGCCTACTGGCAGACGCTGGTGCCGCCGGAGTTGCTGAGCCCCGGTGCCCTGGGCGAGAACCTCACCACCACTGGTCTGCTGGAAAGCGAAGTACGGATGGGCGACTGTTTTCGGGCGGGCACGGCGGTGCTCATGGCCGTGCAGCCCCGCCGGCCGTGCTTTAAGCTAGGTATCCGCCTGAACGATGAGCGGGTGGTAAAGCAATTTCAGGAGGCACGGCGACCAGGCATTTACTTCCGAGTGCTGCAAACCGGGGTGCTACAGGACGGCGACGCGCTGGAGCTAGTGGAACGCTCCGCGTACGACGTCACGATTCAGGACGTAGCCGACTGCCATTACCTGCCCCAAAAGGATTTCGCCAAGCTGGCGCAGATTCTGGCCATGCCTTTTCTGCCGCCGTCCTGGCGAGAAGGGTTTGAGAAGATGGCGGCTGCCCACAATGGGTAATAAGGTTCGGCTTAAGAGGGAGTAATGTTGCGCTTAGTGAAGCCTGATTAAAGAAAACAACTTATTACCTAGGCCAGGTGCCAACTCTGGCGCCCTGCTAAAACGCGGCGGCGTGCTCGGGGCAATCGAGGCGGAGCTGCAGGCCTTCGAGCGGGATGTTGAGCAAATGACAGAAGTGCTGGCCCGGCTGCCGTCCGTAGTGGCGGCAGGAAAAGCACATGCGCTGCACCGGAATGGTCCCGGCCTGCTGCAACTGGTGCAGCAGGGTTAGCAGGCCTAGGTATACGCTCATCTTCTGCCGGGCTGGCAGGCTCGCAACGGGCGGGTGGAGGGGCTCCGCAAAACGGCCAGCCTGATCGGCCAGCCGTTCGCCCTCGGGGGTAAGCTGTAGGAAGTGACTGCGCAAGTCAGCCGGGTCTGTACGCCGACTGATCAACAGCTTCTGGGTGAGCGTTTTGACTGCATCACTAATAGTAGCGCGGCTCACATGGTACTCGCGGGCTAGGGTGCTCACCGTGCATTGCCCCAGCGGATGAAAGCGCAGAAATACCACTACTTGCAACTGCAACGGGCTCAGGCCACAGTGGGTAGCCTCTTGCCAGAGTAAATGACGAAACACGCCAGTCAGCCGTTCGAGCGAGGCCACAATCTTGGAATCCAGATCCGGGGGATTGTTCTGTTGGAAAGGGTCGAACGGGCTGGGGGCGGAATCAGCAGTCACAGGTAAAGTCGAGGTAGTGGCGAAATGGCGGGGCAAAGGTACCATTGACGTTCACTACCCGATCCAAGCGGATCCACTCGCCGGTATCAATCACTAAATATTCGACGAGGCCATCCGCTCCCCGCTCGCTGACCAAGTTTTTAAGCAGACCCGTGATGGTTGTGAATTCCCACAAGGGGGTGAAGTATTGCAGATGCGTGTAAGTGCGCAGCGTAATCGTGGCTTCTAGCAAGTCGTGAAAGCTGCAATCAATGGGCTGATAAGAATTGTGTTCCATAAGCCAACAAGAGGAAAATAGGGGCGCCTACTGGCACCCCTGCATTTCGATGATATAATACCCTTGGGCGCTAATAACGTCCACCACTTCCTGCGCTGGCTCGGCGATGTGGCAGAACCGACACTCCTTGGCCGTTAGGGGTTGGCCCTGCTGGCCTTTCGTGGCTAGGTATTGGCGGCCAAACTGATACACCTGTTCTTTGCTGGCTACCTCATCGGACACCAAGATGTCAAAGTGCATGAGTGAACCGTCCTTCTTGGGAACGTAGGTATCATAAACGGCGACTTCCATGAGCGTAATAAGTAAGAAGATGAATGGTTAAAACTGCCCCTCTTTGACGTAGGGCTGCGACCAGAGCGTGGCCGTCAGGGTCACGGCCTTGAACCAGGCCGCGTGCATGGCCTCTACTTGCGCTTCGGAATGCCCTTAGTGCTGCAAGAAAGGCTTGACAGTGGCCGTGAGCGGCACGATGAAGGCCGTGAGGTAGCGCAGGTGAATGAGCGGCTCGGCCGTAGCCTGGTCGGTGACGTTCTTCTTGGCGCTGGTGTGGCGCAAGCCGATTTCGTGCTGGTAGTCGAGCCAGGCCTGGTCGTAGGGCTTGGTGCAGAGGTCGATGATCCACTGCCCGAACCGGGCCCGGACGCGGGCTAAGTAGTCGCCGTCGGGCTGCCCGTGCAGGGAGAAGTAGCGCAGCAAGTGCGGGTGCGCCCCCACAAAGCCATACCACACATCGAGAATAGCGTCGGTCTGGGGAGCCAGCACCTGGCCTGCTTGCGCGAGGGCGGCCACGTCGTCAGCCGAAAAGAGCACGGTTTGTTTGAGCAGTTCTAGCTCATCAAGAGAAACCGGGGAATGGCCAACCTGACCGTAGGTGTAGCCGGGAATGCTAGGATTTTCCATGCAGGAAAAGAAGTAAAAGGTGAAAAAGCAATGGCAAAGCGGGGGCTAGCCCAGCAGAAATGCGGGCCAAAAGCTGCCTGAAAAAGAAGGGAATTAGTGGGCCTGCGGCTGGTCGCGCCAGTAATTATTGGCGGCGGCGATGGTCGCAAATTCGGCGGCCACCGTTTGGCCGATGCTAATGAGCATCATGGGGTTGTCGGCGTAGATGGCACGCTGCTGACGGCGCTTTTCGTCGTCGGGTTGGGTGAGCTTGATGATGAGGCGGGCGAGCTTCACGGCGAGCTGGCGGCCTTCTTCCGGGGTAGCTGTGAGCAGGCTATTGCCGGGTACGAGTTGCAGATCAGACATGGCGCAGGGCTAGTTAGCGGCTACCGTATAGGGCAACGAGAGGTTGCCCGACATCACCCCGTACACCTGATACACGCCTAGCATGGGCCGCTTCTTATCGGAAGCGTTGACTTCCATGTAGCAGGTCACAAGGTCAAATTTGAAGTCCCGCTTGCGGTTGATGCGGTCCAGCGGCACTACCACACGGCCGGTGTTACCCTTCATCGTGACGGTGAAGCCGGGCGAATCCATGTACATGTGCATGCCGGGGGCGCTGGTGGGCGGCAGCTTGGGCGCCGCGCCCATGTGGTCAAACTCCTTCACGGAGAAGCCGCCCGCCACGCGGCTGTCTTTAGTGAGCACCACCCAGTGGGCGTGCCACACCAGCCCGTCATTGGCGTAGTCGCCGTCGCCGTTCTCATCCCAGAGAGGGGTATCCTCGAAGTCGGGGTGAGAGGTCAGGGCCATGGCCACAATGCCGTCGGTGGCTCCCATGCCGATGTCGGTAGATTTGAGCGTGGTGGGAAACACGTAGCCGAGCACCGGGGCGCCGTCTGTTTTGCCAGCGGGCTTAGGCTGCGTTTTACCAGCGGCGCCGGTTACCTGAAACTCGAAGACCAGCGTTTCCAGCTCGGGTAGGTACGTGATAGCGGCTTTCTTCGGAGTGTAGTCGGCGTTGTTGTAGGCCGCACCCGAAGACTGCGCGAAGCTACTGCCAGTCAGGGCACTAAGCAGCGCTAGGGTAAGCATGGGCTTTCTCATGAGGGCATAACTTGTGGTTGGAGAACGGGACAAAAGTAGATGGCACTCCTAACCAATTATGCATGTTCCCGCACTGGACCAGGCAGCATATAAATACTGGTCCGGGGCAATAGGGAAGTGCGGGAAAAGCCAAGGCGAAAGGCCGAACGTTGCGCGTCTGGTCGATAATCCCGCGTTACTTAGCAGATAGAGGACCGCCGTAAAGCATTCATTCTCCATAATTGTCCTCGATGCTAACAAACACAAACAAGCTGCTCCAACGCATCAGAACAGCTTGCTAGATAGACCTCACTTCATCGATTGGTTTTCACTACCTGCGTAGCAACTGAGGTAGTGGTAGGTTCCTTTCACAAGCAGGTGCAGGGTTCAACAGCCTAGGGTGTAGCACACGCCGCCGTCCACTTCGAAGAACTCGGCCCTGGGACATTGAGTGTATAGCTTCGCAAAACCACCTACTTTGGTCATTCGCCATAAGAGGCGCGTGCAGTTTATTGAGGGGTAGCGCACAGCGAAATTGGTGGATAAGCTTTTACCAAACTGGACCATCGTAGCCAATTCGTTGGGTACTACCTTGTCCCTGTTTTCTCCCACAAATCGTCTGGTATGTACATCCCCGCTGAGTTTCTATTGACTGACCAGGCCGAAGCTTTGGCTTTCATGCAACGCTATAACTTCGCCACCCTAATCAGTGTCGACCAGGGCTTGCCGGTCGCCTCGCACTTGCCCTTCCACGTAACCAGCGAAGGACCGCGCATTTTGCTCACTGCGCACCTAGCGCGCGCCAACCCGCAATGGCGAACGTGGGCGGCGCAAGACGTGCTCGTAATCTTCACCGGGCCGCACGCTTACATTTCGCCTACGCTTTATGAACAGCGGGAAAGTGTACCGACTTGGGACTACATTGCGGTACACGCCTATGGCAAGGTACGCCTGCTAGAAGATACGGCCGCCAAAGAACATGCGCTGCAGCAACTCATTGCCATTCATGAGCCAGCCTACCAAGGACAGTGGGATACGCTGCCCGCAACGTATAAAGCTAGCCTGTTACGCGCCCTCGTTGCCTTTGAAGTAGAGGTGAGTAGCCTACAAGGCAGCAAGAAACTTAACCAAAGCCGCTCAGCCGTCGAACGCGCCTCCATCGTTGAGCACCTAGCTGGCAGCGACGATTCGGTCACGCGTGACCTAGCGCCCTATATTCAGAACTCATAAACAGTAGGGTCGGCCGGTAGCATTTGCTGAAGCTTTGCGCAGTTGCCGCAAGAAAAGAGTGGTATCGAAAATAGGATTTGATGCGCTGGCAAAGGACGGCAGCAACCTAGCCTACGAGGTACAGCTGAGACCTTGCTGCTCATTTGGCGGAAGGTAAACAGCAGAAAGCTGCGGGCTGGCCTGCCGCCACACATCTAGCTTACGGACAGGGACTGGCCTTTATCTCGGTCTGAAAAAAGTTGCTAGTTTCAATGACAGTTTTGCAGAACTTGGCTTCATCACTAAGCCTATACTCGTAAACCCTCATGCTGGAATCGTAGAAGTCCTATAGCTCTTGAGCTGAAAGAAAAGCACTTATGAGCAGCTTACTGCTTCTGAGTCAGGCACTGTATTTCTTTTCGTCATGGGCTTTACTTTAACCACGCTTGGGCCAGGAGGGAGGCTGGCTTACAGCAAAAGGTCGGGGGTAATATTGCTCAAACGAGCGATTCCAAGCAGGTTAGATAAGACAGTGAAGAGCCCTGAAAAATATTTTCTACGGCAACCAACCTTTTGCTTTGGGCAAACACTTTAGGTCGAAACTTTTATAATTCTTCCTATGGTGTACTTATCTCTGCGTGCGTTGATGTGCGCTGCCCTAGTCCTATGCGCAACGGCTTGTGACCAGCAAGAAAATGATCCAAAACCCGTTACCCCGCCAGTTAAAGTACCAAACGAGGCCAAATATCATCCGGTCGCCGTACGCTATTATGTTAGACCGCTGAGCAGTTCTGCCACGTTGCCCGTTAGCCCGCCGAACATAACGGTAGAGTATGAACGAGTAGCACTGTTGCCCACCCCGCCTCACCGCTTACTACCGCCCAGTCCGCAGTTTCATGACCAACAAATGAGCGTAGCCCTCAAGGAAGCCCCATTGCCTCCTATTCCTACCTATGCGAAGTCAGGTGATACTAGACCCAAAATCACCGTTACGGTGTGGGTGGAGGATGCGCTACCTAGTGACGCGGAAGGGGGCTACGAGGTGATCAGCGAATTACTCGTTGATGGCCGGATCGTAGCAGACACTTCCTTCAAAGTGGTGCCCGGGCAAAACACCCCCTTGTATGCCATCACGCAAACCGAAGTCGCCTATTAAGCGACTCTCGGTTACGTCGATAGTAGCCTTAGGCGCTGTCCTAAGCTATGGTAGCGCAACGTTTCAGTCACTTCCTAGCTGCGTTGGTAGAAGTAGAAAGGATAGCCTAAGAACAGCTGCGTACGCTAGGTCGTACAAAGGTACTTTTACACAACAGGCGTTGGCGTCTGCTAGCTGAAGAATGGGCTAGGGTCTTGCCTTTTGCCGTGGCACGAACGTGTGCTACCAAAACCTGCTCGGTGGGCAGACCACCTGTGCTCTTTTCTTCAGCCGCAACCCTAACAGCACCTCGTGGCTGCCGTGGTGGTAGTCGGTAAGCTCCGAGACCCCTGCATCGTAGGAATACCCTAGCATAAACTGCTCGTAGCTGATGCCCACCATGCCCACGACGGAGTCGAAAGCCCGCCACGATGCACCAGCCCATAGCAGGTCCCGGTACTTGAGCTTGGCATTGATATCGAGTGAAAGCGGCGCCGGGCTGACGGACTTGACTAGCACCGACGGCACCACCGACCAGTCATCATTGAGCGGCACCCGCACCCCGGCCGTGGCGAAATAGTGACGCTTCAGGGAATTGCCTGCGCCGTCACCCAGCGAGTTGAACGTGTAAGAGAAGTCGAGCTTGTTGGCCAACAACTGCGCACCCGATACGCCCACGTAGAAATCGGGGCTGTACACCCAGAGGCCCACTGAGCCGTCGAACACCCGCGCGGCAGCGCTGGCCGCGGTAGTGGTGGGGTCGAAGAAGTGTAATTGTTGCCCATCGACAGCAAACTGCTGCATGCCCGCCGACACACCTAGGGCTGCCCGGATTTTAGGTGTCAGGGCCAAGTTGTAAGCGTAGGAAACGTAGGCGCTGGTTCGGCTCGTAGGGCCGGTTACGTCCTTGTACACGAAGCCGCCCACCGCATGAAACGGTCGTCGCCCTTCGCGCAAGGTACGCTTGCCGGTGGTGCGCCACTTGCCGAGCGAAGAGTTAATGCTGGCGTAATACGTCTTAGGCGCTCCTTCCAAACCTACCCACTGGGTGCGGTAGCTGAGCTTGACGTCGATGTAGTCCTCCACGCCCGTTGCGCCGGGGTTCAGGAGGTAATTGTTATTCATGTACTGGCTGTATTGCGCCTGCTGCTGCGCTAGGGTCGGCACGAAGGCCAGCAGCAACAACGAAAGCAGCACCAGAGGTAGAGCTCTTTTCATAACAGGAAGTGCTTTAGCATCTATCTGGAAGATGATCATCCTGCTGCGCTTAGCGCAGCAGGATGTTTTATTAATATAGAATGGTAATAGACCCACTATAGGACCTGCCCAGCGGGCCCTTCGTGACGACTACGTAATAGTAGGTGCCTACCGGCGCGGGCTGGCCGTTGATGTCGCCGCGCCACTCATTAGCCCGGCTGTAGTTTTCGGACGAGAAAATCCGGTTGCCCCAGCGGTTGAATACGCTCACCGTCGTGTTGGGAAACTGCTCGATGAACTCAATCTGCCAGGTGTCGTCGCGGCCGTCACCATTAGGCGTGAAGGCGTTGGGAATGCGGATGGGCGGACGCACCGTTACGGTCACCTGATCGGCGTCGGCGCAGCCCCCAGCTCCGGCCGAGAGCGTGTAGGTCGTCGTGGTGGTGGGTGCGGCCCGTGGGCGTAGCTGGTCACCATTCGGGAAAGTCAGCCCCACCGCCGGCGACCATGTCACCGGGTACGTGCCATCGGCGCGGCCATCTAATACGACAGCGGAACCAAGCAGAATTTCTTGATCCGGGCCAGCATCCACGTCCACTGGCGGTTGGATGCGTACGGCGATACCATTAGAAATAACTGCCGCGGGCTGCCCACATGCGTCGGTGGTGCGCAGGCGCAGCGTCACAATTTGGCCCTCGCGCAGCGCTGTGCTGGTGAATACTGGGTTTGTGGCCCCGGCCACGTCGCTGCCATTTACTTGCCACTGATAGCTAGGTGCCGTGCCGGGCTCTGTCACATTGGCGATGCTGAAGGTTAGCGGGTCGCCTAGGCAAACCGGTGTACCGGGCTGCACGGCAATGGCGAGTGTAGGCGGCGTGGTCACCGAGCGCGTCACCGTAACGGTGGCCGTAACTGGACCCGTGCTGCATAACCCCACCGTGGGTGTCACCTCAACGCTTACCTGATTGCCCGTGACCAGCGTGCTGCTGGTGAAGCTAGGTCCACTAGCGACGGCTACATTGTTGACGAGCCAACGGAATGTCGGCGCGGTGCCTGCATTCGTAACTATAGCTGTGAAGGTAAGTGGCGTGCCGGCGCACTGTACGGGCGGCGCTGCGAGGCTTACCGTGGGCGTTACAAGGGGCTGAACTTGTACTGGCACTGCGTTGGAAACGGCTGTTACAGGCTGCCCACAGTTGTTGGTAGTGCGCAGACTCAGCGTTACAGTTTGACCATTGCGCAGCGTAGTGCTGGTGAAGGTCGTTCCTGTTACTCCCGGCACGTCGGTGCCGTCCACCTGCCACTGGTACTCGGGGGCCGGGCCCGCATCTGTCACGCTAGCGATGCTAAAGGAGAGTGGCGCACCTAGGCAAACCGGGCCGCCCGGCTGCACGGCAATGGCCAGTGTAGGTAGTGACGAGAGAGCCGTGCGTCTTACCGTGACGGTAGCAGTGGCTACTCCTGTGCTGCACAAGCCGGCTGTAGGCGTTACGTCCACCCGTACTTGGTCACCGGTCACTAAGGTGCTGCTAGTGAAAGTAGGCCCACTAGCCACCGGCGCGTTGTTGACGAACCACTGGAACGTAGGGGCGGTGCCGGCGTCGGTTGCCACTGCCGTGAAGGTCAGCGGTGTACCAGGGCACTGCTCAGGTGGCGTGGGCAAGCTTACCGTGGGCGTTACAAGAGGCTGAACCCTTATCAAGACTGGATCAGATGTGACTGCCCCACAGTCACCTGACGTCACGCGACGCCGAAAGTAGGTAGGAGCCGTAAGGGAGCCGGGCGCGTAAGTGGATTCGTTGGCGA
>NZ_MTSE01000002.1 GCF_002154225.1 Hymenobacter crusticola | reverse complement strand
AATCCGAATAATCCGTTCGAATCCGTGGTTTAGATTTACCACTGTATCGGTGCTTCGCCGTGCTGTTCTAGGTACGCATTCGTTTTACTGAACGGACGAGAACCAAAGAAGCCCCGATCGGCGGCGTAAGGTGATGGATGCGCTGCTTTGAGCACAAGATGCTTACGGCCATCAATTATTTCTTCCTTCTTCTGCGCGTAGGCTCCCCACAGAATGAACACGACGTGCTCTTTTAAGTTGGAGACCTTCTGAATAACGGCGTCGGTAAACTGCTCCCAGCCCTTTTTCTGGTGTGAGCCTGGCTCGCCTGCCCGAACGGTGAGGGTAGCATTGAGTAGCAGCACACCTTGCTGCGCCCAGCGGTCAAGGTTACCATCAGGAGCGGGTGCTGTACCAGGCAGGTCCTGCTGGAGCTCTTTGAAGATATTTTGAAGCGACGGGGGCGTGCGCACGCCATGGGCCACAGAGAAAGCTAGGCCATGTGCTTGCCCTCGGCCATGGTAAGGATCTTGGCCTAAAATAACCACCTTCGTTTGGTCGAAAGGACAGGCATCGAAGGCATGAAAGATCTGGGCACCAGGCGGATACACGGTGGCAGTGGCATACTCGCCGCGTACAAAAGCAGTCAAGTGCTGAAAATAGGGCTTGTCAAACTCGTCTTGTAGTACGCGCTGCCAGCTTTCTTCTATCTTTACAGACATAGGGAATTTAAATTTTTTACGGTGACAGCTGGCCTTTTTGGTGCTGAGCTGCGTAGATAAACCAAACTTCGGCCACGGCTGTTTGTCCCTCACAGAATTGAATGAGAGCCATGAATACCACGACCACGCAAGGCGTCACGGTTAGCGTCACAACGAATTATCTGCCTGACTATTCCAGCCCTAGCCAAGAACATTACGTATTCGCCTACAAAATTGATATTCAGAATAACAGCGAATACACGGTGAAGCTGCTTCGCCGTCACTGGTACATCTACGACGCGAACGGTGTAGTGCGTGAAGTAGAAGGGGAAGGTGTTGTAGGTCAGCAACCTATCTTAGAACCCGGCGACTCGCACCAGTATGTATCTGGCTGCAATCTTAAGAGTGGCCTAGGAAAGATGCGCGGTACTTACCAGATGGAGCGCCTCGTAGATGGCCGCACATTCATGGTAGAAATACCTGAATTTACGCTTGTCGTTCCGTATCGTCTAAACTAAGTTACTGGTTGCATGGCTAGGTAATTCCTAAATGATCGTTTTAACAAGTAGTTTTGAACGACCAGCCATTTAGCTATTTAATTTCTTGCTCTACCAGGCACTCCAGTACGTACAGTTTTTATTCCGTTCGGGGAATGCGCATGGGCTGCATTCCCCGTTCGTTTTTGCGCTCTACAACGATGTCATCCTACACGATGGCTTCTACGCCCCCTACACCTCTATTGAAGCTAGGCGTAGTGCGTTACTCAAGCGAATGGACACTATTACTGTCCGCGATTTTGGGGCTGGCTCACGCACGGGGGCTGGTCAGCAACGCCGTGTAGGTGCTATCGCCCGCACGGCTGCCAAACCGCGCAAATTCGGCCAGTTGTTGTTCCGGCTAGTCAATCGGTTTCAGCCGCGCGTTGTGCTGGAGCTAGGTACTTCTTTGGGGCTTACAACAGCGTACCTTGCTACCGCCGATTCACGAGCGCAGGTCATTACGTTTGAAGGCTGTCCTCAAACTGCCGCCATTGCGCAGCAAACATTCGAAGAGCTAGGCTTACAGAATGTAACGCTTATAGAAGGCAACCTTGATGCAACCCTAGCTCCAACGTTAAGAAACCTAGTAGGCCCCGTTGACTTTGCCTTCTTTGACGGCAATCATCGCTACGAGCCCACCGTGCGCTACTTCGAACAGCTTCTCCCCTATCGCACCGACCACAGCGTATTTGTGCTGGATGACATTCATTGGTCAGCAGACATGACCCGCGCTTGGCAAACGATTAAAGCTCACCCGGCGGTCATACTTACCATCGACTTGTTCTTTGTGGGACTGGTGTTTTTCCGCAAGAATCAACCAAAACAGCATTTCCGCTTGCGCTTCGATAATGTGTTTGATAAAATCATGAATCGTACGCGTAGCTTGTCTGCCTAGGTAACCAGATCAGCGAGAAAACACTACAAATAAATTTTGCTATTATAAATAGCAAACAAATGACGCAAATGCCAGTATATTTGGCAAGCGTACGGTTGTCACCCCGCCAACACGACTGTTTTAAGCTTTTAAAACAGTGAAGCCCGTGTTGTGAGCACGGGCTTCGGGATAAGTGGGTGTGTGAGCCACCCTCAAATCCACTGGTATATGGGTAAGGGTCGTACAGACTTGGATGGGCTTCGTTTCCGATTCTCCATCCAGGTTACCACTACCTTCTTGGTGAAGGTACTGGCCGCTTTGGGAGGAGTAGGAGGTTTATACCTCTTATTTAATCCCTAGCAGAACGGTAGCAGGGGGCATTTGCTTCCTGCTACTTTCGTTTTCAACGAAACAAATATACGGTATGTTTTGGCAAAAAATGGACAACAAAATTGACTAATTGGCATTTATAGGCCCGCTACTCCTAGGTCTTTTACGCTACCCGTATCCTGCAAGGCTTGCCGAATATTTGTCAGTTTTATCAGCAAACGTTCCAGCTGATCTAGGGGCAACATATTGGCGCCATCTGACTTCGCTGTGGCTGGTGTAGGGTGCGTTTCGATAAATAAACCATCCGCTCCTACCGCAATAGCAGCTTTAGCAATCGTCTCGATCAGAGCGGGTTGTCCCCCGGTTACACCACTTGCTTGGTTGGGTCGTTGTAAGGAGTGCGTCACGTCCATCACCACCGGCACACCAAAGCTTTGCATCTCCGGTAAGTTGCGAAAATCCACTACCAAGTCGGAATAACCGAAGGAGTTGCCCCGGTCCGTTAGGATGACGTGTTCGTTGCCCGACTGCTTCACTTTATCGACGGCAAACTTCATGGCCTCCCCCGATAAGAATTGACCTTTTTTGATATTAACTACTTTGCCCGTCTTGGCTGCGGCAATTAATAAGTCGGTTTGCCGGCACAGGAAAGCAGGTATTTGCAGCACATCAACATAGTCGGCTGCAAAGGCGGCTTCGCCGGTTTCGTGAATGTCGGTAACGGTGGGTACTCCTATTTCCTTGCTCACCTTCTGCAGAATGCGCAGAGCCGTTTCGTCGCCAATACCTGTGAACGAATCGAGGCGTGAACGGTTTGCCTTGCGGTACGAGCCTTTGAAGATGTACGGGATTTGCAGCTTGTCGGTGATGTGCTTCACCCGTTCGGCAATACGCAGGGCCATCTCCTCCCCCTCAATTACGCAAGGGCCAGCCATCAAGAAGAACTGACCAGAGTTGGTGTTGCGAAAGTGCGGCAGAGCGTCGGCGAGAGAGTTAAACATACAAGAGGAAATGCAGCGTGGAGCAACAGCTCCATGCTTCGTTGAACAATGGGTACAAAAAGAGCTAGGTATAGTAGCTATAAGGCACTACAACAAGTAGCTCAAGCTTATTTCTTTTTCAAACAGACAAACAGTTCCCGTCCTTGGCGTGGCTTAATGGAGTTATAGGCCCTTTCGAAATGAACAAAATCAAAGTACGGCGCAAAATACGTTTCGTACTCTGCCCGATTACCGCCAAACGGTGGTTCTTGCCTAGGTCCAAAATCTGCATCGAACAATAATCCCATTAAAGTTCCGCCTTTGCGTAAGAGCTGAGCACACTTTTGCGCGTAAGTAGCGCGCTGCGTGGGAGGCAACGCACAAAAAAATGTTTGCTCTATTATTAGATCGTAGGGAAGCGCAGGAGACAAGGCAAAGAAATTTTGCAACAATAAATGCTCTTGGGGAAAGCTAGGTACCCGCGCCTGAAATGCCGCGATTGGCTCTGGTGCTACTTCTACGACGAAGACCTGCGTAAAACCTAAACTATGCAGATACTCAGCTTCATAACTATTGCCAGCGCCCGGAATTAAGATGCGACGGGCGTCGGGTGGGCCTAGCTGCATAAAATAATCGCGCAGAGGCGGCGTTATAGCGCCCACGTCCCAGTCGGTGCGACCCGTGGTATAACGCTCACTCCAGTAGGAAGGATCAAAGATTAAATCCAAATTCATCCGGATTTAGTAACTATGTAATGTATTTGCGTAGGCGGCTAATCCGTTTATTTTTGCGAATAAAGGTAATGCGCCAGCCGGACAGTCCGGGCTTTACTCATTTAAACACCCACCTTTCATATGGAACAAAACACCAGCCCCGAACCACAGAAAAGCAACCGGGCCCTACTTTGGATAGCCCTAATTCTGGTTTTGTTGGGCATTAATGCCGTGCTGATTTACATGAATCAGCAGAAAGGCAAGCAGAATGAGCAACTTACTGCCACTGTGCAGGAAAAGGACACGAAGCTAGAAGAGCAAATCAAGCAATTTGAAGCACTCAAAGCTGATTTCGAGCGACAAAGCCAGGAAGTACAATCCATGGGGCAGTCGAACGATTCGCTAGAAGCCAAGATTGCCTCCATCAATGCTGACTTGCTGAAACTCCGTTCCTTTAAGAAAGGCAGTTTCTCTATTGCTGACCAGCAACGTTTCAAGCAGCGCGCTGCTAATTTGGAAAGCCAGTTGAAAGCAAAAGACGCTGAAATTGCCCAGCTCAAGCAGGACAACGAAGCGCTTTATACCGAGACAACTACTCTGAAAGAGCGTCAGAATAAGCTCACTGACACCATTTCGACGGTAGTACGCTCTAATCAGGAACTTACAGAGAAGGTAACGATTGCATCACGCTTACAAGCCGAGAACATCAAGGTAGGCGTCATCAATAGCCGCAACAAGGAAAAGGATGACGAAGAAAATGAGTTCAAAGCCAAGCGTGTGGAAAAGGTAAAGGTAACCTTCAACATTGCGCGCAATGATGTATCACCCAAAGAAACCAAGGAGATTATGATGCGGCTGATCGAACCTGATGGCTCAGCGCTCTATAACCTGAGCACTGGCGGCGGCACGTTCATGATCGACGGGGCAGAAGCATTCTACACAGCCAAGCAAGATGTCGTGTACGATAACACGCGCCAGCCCGTGCAGTTTGTATATGCGAAAGGCGCTCCTTACAAGACGGGTCTGCACACGGTTGAGCTGTACTCAGGCGGTGTTATGATCGGCAAGACTACATTCACGCTGAAGTAACCTGAACCACGGATTCGGCGGATTCATCGGATTTCACGGATTTTGTGAGCAAGTAATAACTTAGGTTACGATCAATAAAAAGCCTTCCCGCTTGCGGGAAGGCTTTTTGACTTTTAAGCTATGCTAAAAAGAAAGAAGAGACAATCGACTACAAAATCCGTGAAACCCGATGAATCCGTCGAATCCGTGGTTCAGACGGACTGTTCATAGGCTTCTAGTTTTTTAATGGTATCGCTGATGTTCTCCGTGAGCAAGACGATAACCGATCCTTCTGGAGACGTTGCTAGCACGTGGTCGATGGCCTCCATTTCATTTTCAATGTAGGTAATAGGCAAGTCAGCTTTGTCGAGGCGCAAGCCCCGAGTCATCAACTCGCGTAGTTCGGCAGCGGTTTTGCCACGCAGGTCCCGGTCTTGCCGTAATATAATTTCGTCGAAAGTGCGCCCTGCTACCCGCGCAAAACCTAAGGTATCCTCTTCGCGCCGATCACCTAGCCCCGATACTATCCCAATTTTGCGGGTGGCAGTGGTATTGTCTAAAAATTCCGCAAACTTTTCAATACCAGCCGTATTGTGGGCATAGTCAACAATGACTTCGAACTTCGGGAACCGGTACACGTTCATGCGGCCCGGCGTTTTAGTAGCAGAGGGCACAAATGTGCGCAAGGCGGTTTTGATATCGTCTTTCTCGAACCCAGCTAGGTAGGTTGCCAGCGCCGCAGCCAGCGAATTTTCGATATTGAAGCCTGCTCTGCCACCAAAAGTTATTGGGAACTCAGCGGCTCTATCGATGCGCAGCTTGTAGCTGTTTTTATAGATCGTGACGTAGCCTTCCTCGTACACGGCCGCCACTCCTCCTTGCTCCACATGCTCGCGAATTCGAGGGTTATTCTCGTCCATGCTGAAGAAAGCAACCCGACATTCCAACGTCTTAGCCATCCCGTACACCAAGTCGTCATCGGCGTTGAGTACGGCCCACCCGTTCTTCTGTACTGTACGCGGCACAACGGCTTTCACCGCCGCCATTTCCTCCAGCGTGTGAATATCCCGCATACCTAGGTGGTCAGCAGCTACATTGGTTACCACAGCAATGTCGCAGGCGTGAAAGCCTAGCCCCGAACGCAGCATGCCACCACGCGCCGTTTCCAACACTGCGTAGTTGACGGTAGGGTCTTTCAGAACGAACTCAGCACTTTGTCCACCGGTGCAGTCACCTTTTTGCAGCTGTTTGTTTTGAATGTAGATGCCATCGGTGGTAGTAAAGCCTACTTTATAGCCTTTGGCTGCCACAATATGCGCAATCAGTCGAGTAGTGGTGGTTTTGCCGTTGGTGCCCGAGATGGCAATAATAGGAATGCGTGCTGTAGAGCCAGCCGGAAACAGCATATCAAGCACCGGGGCAGCCACGTTACGCGGCAAACCATCGGTGGGCGAAATGTGCATCCGGAAGCCAGGCGCAGCATTCACCTCGATAACGGCGCCGTTTGTTTCATTGAGGGGAATGGCAATGTCGCTCGTCAACAGATCAATGCCGCATATATCGAGCCCAATGATGCCCGCTACGCGCTCCGCCAGTAGCACGTTGTATGGATCTACCAAGTCGGTTACGTCTGTAGCGGTACCACCGGTGCTAAGGTTGGCTGTGCTTTTTAAGTACACGGTCGTGCCAGCCGGCAACACCGATTCTAAGGCCAGGCCTTGTCCTGCTAGCAGGTCTAAAGTATGTTGATCTGCTTTGATCTGGGTAAGTACCTTCTCGTGGCCAACTCCCCGTCGCGGATCCATGTTAACGTGGTCGATTAATTCCTGGATCGTGCGGGTTCCATCACCAGTAACGGCAGCAGGCGTCCGTTTTGCAGCGGCAATGAGCTTACCATTTACCACCAGCAAGCGGTAATCGTCACCTTCCACATACTTTTCCACGATCACAGCCCGCGAGTATTCCTGGGCAGCCTTTAACCCAGCCAGCGCTTCGTTCCAAGTTTTGATCTTGATAGTTGCTCCTTTGCCATGATTGCCGTCGAGCGGCTTTGTTACGATAGGGTAACCTAGCTCATCAACGGCATCTTGCAGGCCTACCGGCGAATACACCGTGGTGCCACGCGGCACTGGTACACCTGCGTCGTGCAACATGGCTTTTGTTCTGTTCTTGTTGCCAGCAATCTCGACGGCGAAATAGCTTGTCTTAGAAGATGTAGTAGCCTGTATACGCTTTTGATTACACCCGTATCCTAGCTGGATAATCGAGGTGTTTTTGAGCTGAATGTATGGGATGTTGCGCGAAGCAGCTTCTGCTACAATGCTCCATGTGCTAGGTCCGAAGAACTCATCTTCTCGGATTTCGTGCAGTTCATCAATAATAGGCTGTAGGTTCACCTCCTGCTCCCGACACAGCGCTTCTACAATCTGCACAGCGGCTTCGGCAGCGGCTCGCCCTGCTCGTTCCTCTTGGTACGAGAAAACCACAAACTCTACCCCTTCTTCACGGGCTGGGTATGATTTGCCCCAGTACACGGGCATGCCTGCTAGGCGCTGGATTTCCAAGGCAACATGCCGAATCAAGTGCCCTAGCGGTTCACCATCAGCAATCTGTTCGCGCGTGAGCGGCGGATATTTAGAAGCATATTTTTTCGCTTCTGCCCCCTGAGGCTGGCTCATAGCAGGAAAGAGCTGCATGATCCTAGCATCGAGTCCAGGCACGGCGTCCGACCACATGTTGGCAAAATCCTCCAAGTCTACTTTCATCACAATTAGCTTGTAATGCTTCACCGACCAGTAACTTGGGCCGCGCATAGTACGCAGGTCAATAATCTTCATAAAAGTGCTTGGGAAAGGAGGAAAGCGTAATAAACAGCCTGCTTGTACGATTTTCTTAAATGTAAGGATTATGTTTTGTCAGCCACAAACCCATTTAGCCTTTACCCTAGCAGCACGTACTCGCTAGTAAACCAGCCTAAAAACAAAAACCCCGGTTGGGGCTAGTCAACCGGGGTACTGAACTACTGAAAACAGGAATCAAAAGAGGTGACGAGCGGATTCGAACCGCTGTAGGAGGTTTTGCAGACCTCTACCTAGCCACTCGGTCACGTCACCAGAATGAGGACGCAAACTTACAGGTTTAGTTGGCTTCCGCCAAACCTGATATCGTTTTTTCGTCTTTATTAGCCTTAAGCAACTGTCTATCTGAAGAAAGCAAATTAAAAAGAATGATTCACCCGCATAGAAAAGGCCCCAGTTCTGCTGGGGCCTTTCCATTTCACTAAATTAAAGAGTGAACTGCTTACGCTTGCTCGTCTTCTTTTTTAGTCTCATCCGTGTCGAGCAAGTGCTTTGCACGTTCTACCACGTCTCCAGCTACTTCTTTAGCTTTTTCGAAAGCGGCTGTGTGCGTAGCTGCATCAACAGCGTCGGTAGCTACTTCTTTAGCTTTTTCGAAAGCAGCCGTAGCAGCATTCGCTACAGTCGATAGAATACCACCTTCAACTGCGGGAGCTGGAGTAGACTTCTTTTCAACTTGCGCTTGCAGCTTCTGTTCACCAGCCTGACGCTCGTCACCCATCATCCGGTCACGTAGGGCGCTCAACGCGTCCAGGTCACCTAGGGTCGACTTTTCAGCCGGAGCTGGCTTTTTCGCGTCGTTCTGCTTGCTATCGTTTTGGGCGGCAGCAGGCTGACCAGCAGCTGGCTTCTTCTTCGCGAACTTCGAATTGCGGTCATCTTCTTGTGGTGCTTGCTGGCCGTAAGTAGCCGAGTGCGACAGCACAATGCGACGATCGTCTTTCGAGAATTCTACTACGCGGAAGTCGAGCGTTTCGCCGTTTTCAGCATTCGAGCCGTCTTCCTTCACGAGTGACTTCGGATAAGCGAAGCCTTCGATGCCATAAGGCAACTCTAGCACCGCGCCGCGGTCGTTTTTCTCGGTGATAGTAGCACGGTGTACCGAACCGGGGGTAAATACCGTCTGGAACGTATCCCAGGGGTTTTCCTCCAGCTGCTTGTGGCCTAGAGCCAAGCGACGGTTAGCAACGTCCAGTTCAAGTACTAGCACGTCCAGACGGTCACCTACCTTCACTACTTCTGAAGGATGCTTGATCTTTTTGGTCCACGATAGGTCCGAAACGTGCACGAGGCCGTCAACACCTTCTTCTAGTTCTACGAACAAGCCGAAGTTGGTCAGGTTACGCACTAGGCCGTTATGCTTGGTGCCTACTGCGTACTTCGTGGCGAAGTCGCCGCGAGTCCAAGGATCTTCGGTCAGTTGCTTGATACCTAGGCTCATCTTGCGGTCTTCGCGGTCGAGCGTCAGGATTTGCGCTTCTACCGTGTCGCCCTGCTTGATGAAATCTTGTGGGTTACGCAAGTGCTGGCTCCAGCTCATTTCCGAAACGTGGATGAGGCCTTCCACGCCAGGAATGATTTCCATGAATGCGCCATAATCGGCAACGTTCACGATGCGGCCTTTCACTTTCGAACCTACGCCCATATCGGCTGGCAGCGAATCCCATGGGTGTGGGGTCAGTTGCTTCAAGCCGAGGCTAATGCGCTTCTTGGCTTCGTCGAAGTCCAGAACTACTACGTTCAACTTCTGATCCAGCTGCAACACTTCGCTCGGGTGCGCGATACGGCCCCACGAGATATCAGTGATGTGCAGCAGGCCGTCGACGCCACCTAGGTCGATGAACACACCGAAGTTGGTCATGTTCTTGATAACGCCCTCGAGGATCTGACCTTTCTCCAGGTTGTTGAGGATAGCTTCGCGCTGCTTCTCGAGGTCTTTCTCGATTAGGACTTTGTGCGAAACAACCACGTTGTCGAAAGCAGCGTTGATCTTCACCACTTTCACTTCCATGCGACGACCAACATAGATGTCGAAGTCACGGATGGGTTTCACGTCGATCTGCGAGCCGGGCAAGAAAGCTTCTACGCCGTCTAGCTCCATGATAAGACCACCTTTCGTGCGACGCTTTACAACACCTTCTAATACAGTGTCGTTTTCCAAAGCATCGTAGATAGCCTTCCAAGCCTGCTTGATCTTCGCCTTCTTGCGCGACAGGATCAATTGGCCATTTAGGTCTTCCTGGTCTTCAATGAATACTTCTACCTGGTCACCAACCTTCAGGTCGGGAAGGTCGCGGAATTCAGACAGGGGCACGAGGCCGTCGGATTTGAAGCCAATGTTCAGGATTACGTCGCGGTCAGTGATGCCCACTACGGTACCTTTCACCACTTCTTCTTCCTGGACGGTTGTCAGCGTGTCGCCGTACATCTGTTCCATCCGGGCGCGCTCCTCGGGGCTGTAGTTGCCACCGAAACCACTCGCTCCGACGTTGTCCCAGTCAAAGTTATCTACTACTTCTGCCATATTGTATTTAGCCCTGGCTATACACGTTCCAACCTAGGACTAGCAGTTGGTCCGCGTTTTTGGTAACTACCTGAAGCTCAGCCCCAGACCCTACCACCTTGGCGGGGGCGCAAAGATACTAAAATTGGTCGAAGAAAAACAGCAAGACTTCACAGGATTGCTAGCAGTCAATTGCTTCTTAATAAGTACTGTCCTCCTCTGCTGTAAATCTTATCTGAACACTGTGTTTTAAGTGAAGCCAAGCCTACTTGCAGCAGTTTTCCACTTACCTCTCCCGCACTAGTAGCTACTGGGATATTCTAGCTAGCGCTATTCAACAGCGAAATTTCGTGTAGATCATATTAAAGCATATGTTAACTAGCTAGGATTTTGTGGTATAATCACCAAGCAGATTATAGTAATTATACAATTACACCTAGCTGCTGCTGAATATTTAGCTTATTTGACTTAGTGGAGAGCGAGTTACAACTTAAACTTAAATGACTATTTATTTACCTATTCTGATATACTATCATAATTGAAGGTATTTGCAGCTTTTAGTGCGTTTCATAAGACAATACACCCTAGTTTTTTAGGCGTTTACCTTGTAAAAATGGTCATTTACCGGTTTTCCCCTCTCAATCACATGGTATGACTGTTCACCTTATAATTGGTAATATTTGTTAGTATTAGAGATATTTTATTAAAAATTTGTTCGATCATGTTTGCTAGGTTTGAATAGATGTACTTTATTCGTTATATTCTTTGAATATTTCTTAATCAACAAAATTTGATCACATGAGGAAAGTTCTACTGCTCTTCCTGTTTGCAATTCTTGCGCTGGCAGGCCATGAATTAAGAGCTCAAGGGCGTGCCATTTCTGGAAAAGTAACAGGACCCGATGGTTCAGGATTACCCGGTGTTACAGTGGTAATACGTGGCACTTCGCTGGGTGCCTCTACTAACGCAGAAGGTGTTTACTCGTTAGAAGTACCCACATCAGCTACAAACTTGGTTTATTCATCCATTGGATATGAATCCAAAACGGTAGCTATTGGAAATGAATCAACCATCAATGTTACGCTAGCTGCTAGCGCAACTGGGTTAGATGAAGTGGTAGTAGTTGGCTATGGTTCTACCGTATCCAGACGCGAATTAACGGGTGCTGTATCTACAGTTAGCGGGACAGAAATTGCGCAAAAACCTGTACAAAGCTTTGAACAAGCTTTACAAGGGCGGGCAGCGGGCGTTAGCATCACTACACCTAACGGCGTTCTGAATAACCCGCCTGTCGTTCGAATCCGAGGTGTGAATTCTATTAGCCTGAGTTCTTCGCCGCTTTATGTTATTGATGGCATTCCAGCGTACAGTGGTGATAACTCCGCTACAAACGCGCCAAACAACCCACTTAGCAATGTCAACCCCAACGACATTGAAAGTATTGAAGTACTAAAAGACGCAGCTGCTGGTGCTATTTATGGCTCACGAGCGGCTAATGGAGTTATCTTGGTAACTACCAAAAAAGGTAAAAAAGGCCAGAGCCGTGTAACATTGGACTCCTGGGCTGGCTGGACGAAACCGGTGCGTTTGTATAGCCTTTTAGGCGCACAAGATTACATGACGATTAAGAACGAGGCTGTCCGTAATCTGAATGATAACCGTCGTGCCGTTACTCCCGCTGGCACTGCCTTCACACCTAGCGTTGAAGGTTTTTTACCCTCTTATAATCCTGATGGGAGTTTGGTGGATACACGCTGGTATGACTATGTATATCGGACAGGCTTTTCATCTTCAAACAATCTGAGCTTCTCGGGCGGCACGGAGAAAACTAGCTTCTATGCCTCTGTAGGTTATACTAACCAGAAGGGTATGTTGGAGAACAACGAATTCAAGCGTGCCTCGGCTCGTTTAAACGTTGATCATAAGGTGTACAAAAACTTCACGGTAGGTGCCCGTGTAGCTTATGCCAACAATTACAACTCTGCCCCTAACTCTGGTTCGTTGAGCGGTTCAGCTTTCAGTATCGCAGGCCTAGGTCGCGCCCCACTGGTGTTACCACCCAACATTGCAGCTTACAATGCAGACGGCACCCCAAACCTTAGTGGTGCATATGTTGGCTCTGGTGCTAACGTTGGCCCTACACCGCCAGCGTCACCTTCATTGCCGGTTCCACCTCTAGGGCCTACCTACTATAATCCGGTAGTTGACTTGATGTACAATAAATACACATCGGAAAGTAATGAGATTCAAGGTAGCGTTTACGCTAACTGGGAAGTACTCAAAGGACTGAATATCCGCACAAGCTATGGCATCAACAACGTCGGTTTTGAGGATAAGTCGTTCCAAACAGCTCTTGGTGGCGATGGTTTCAGCCTAGGTGGTTCAGCAACCAACTACTATCGCACGAACAAACGCTGGAACTGGCAAAACACGGCGCAGTATGACCGCACTATTGCTGAGAATCACAATATCTCCTTGTTGGTTGGAGGTGAGCAACAACGCACTCAGATCCAACGCTGGGGTGCCCAGCGCACACAAGTAGCTGATAATCTTTTTGATTCATACCAAGGCAACTTCACCAACATTGCAGTAGCAGGTAACTTACAGAGCGATAACTACTTAGTATCTTACTTTGGCCGGCTTACTTATGACTTTGCGAAGAAATACTTAATTTCTTTTAACGCTCGGCGTGATGGATACTCTGCTTTTGCCAAGAAATGGGGTAATTTCTATGGGGTTGGGGCTGGTTATATCATTTCGGAAGAGAACTTTTGGAAGAACTCTTCTGTGTTGGCTCCTATCAGTTTCCTGAAATTTACTGGTAGCTATGGCGAAGTAGGCAACATTCAAGGCGTTGAGGATTACGGCTTTTTACGTTCCTATTCATCCGGACTTTACGCTAATGCAGCAACGCTGGCGTTTAACGGAGCTGGTAACCCCGATTTAACGTGGGAAAGCAGCAAGAAAACTGATGTCGGCTTATCCTTCGGCTTGTTACAAGATCGGATTCAAGGTGACTTTTCATACTACCGCACTACTATTGATGACCTCATCCTGAACGTGCCATTGGCACCTTCTCGTGGTGTGCCCTTCCCAGGAGTAACTAACGCCAACTACATTCAAGCGAACGTAGGATCGATGCGCAATTCGGGTGTTGAATTCAACTTACGGTATAACGCAATTCAAAAGAAAAGCTTTACCTGGACAGTAAGTGGCAATGTCACCACACTGAAAAATAAGGTACTCGTACTGGCGACAGAAGGTCAGCGCCTTGGAACAGCTACTTCCGGCTCAGAAACTGTGAACTATACGGAAGCGGGTCGGCCGATAGGCTCTATTCTGGCTGTAACCTCTCTGGGGGTAAACCCAGCGAATGGGCAACGAATGATTGCTAAAAAGATCAAGGACACCGACGGTAAAGTAGTTGACATCATCCCAGTGCAATACAACCACCTAGGTACTCCAGCTGGCACTACAGGCTGGACAACATTAGATGGGCAAAATACTATTGCTCCGACACAGCTAGCTGATGGCGAGTACTATAACGTACTTCCTAAATGGTATGGCGGTTTTGATAACACTTTCACTTTCAAGAACTTCGACCTAGGTATTTTTATTCAGTACTCAGGAGGCAATTACATCTACAACGGTACCAAAGCCGGTCTGCATGACCAACGTTACTGGAATAATGACGCAGATATTATGGAACGTTGGACTCCGGAGCACACCAATGCGAAGTGGCCGCGAGTAGTGTATGGCGACAACGTATCTAACGGCTCGGCGTTGGTTATGTCGTCGAATGTAGAAAAAGGTGATTTTGTACGCCTTCGAAACGTATCGCTAGGGTATTCGCTAGCCTCACCAGTGGCCAAACGGCTAGGTATTGCTAGCGCCCGACTGTACGTTCAGGTGCAGAACGCCGCCTTGTTGACCAAGTATAAAGGCATTGACCCAGAAATCTCGTCGAATGCCAGTGGTGCTAACAGCAACACCGGTACAGGGGTAGACCGCAACTCGGTTGGGCAAGCTAGAACATACACGGTTGGGTTCAATATCGGTTTCTAAAAGTAGTTTCTAATGAAAATAGTCATAAAAAACAAGGTTACAGTAGCAGTTTGCTCAGCGCTCCTGACACTAAGCGCCGTTTCTTGCCAGACTGATTTACTGGATCCACAACCAACCACCATTTTTTCTAACTTAGTTGTATTTGATACCCCTACTCGTATCACATTACAAATCAACGGCTTGTATGCTGCTGTAAAAAATGGCAATTTTTTGGGTGGTCGTTATCAGGTGTACAACGACGTTCGCGCTGATGATTTCATCAACCGCACCTCGAATGCTATTACTGCTCTCCAGGTTTGGAACCACACGCTAACAGAAACGTCGCAAAATGACGTTATCAACACGTGGGAATACGCCTACAATGCCATTAACCAGATCAACGTGTTTTTGGATGGCATGGATGCTAACTCGGCTAAGTTCGTGGCCCCTGTTTTCCCTGCGGATTACGCTACTACGACGGCCAACCAATACAAAGCAGAAGCTAGGTTTCTGCGGGCGCTGTGCTACTACTCACTCCTCCAACTGTACGCCAAGCCTTACGCGGACAACAATGGCAATAATCCTGGACTGCCTCTCCGTTTGAAGGCAGAAGCTTCACTGCCCGGCAATGATTTGGCGCGGAGCACGGTAGCCGAAGTATATACGCAGATATTGGAAGACCTTAAGTACGCTGACGAGAACCTTCCGTTAACTTATCCAGCGGCTGTAAGCCCGAGCACTAGAGCTCACCGCAACACGGCTATTGCGCTAAAAACGCGGGTGTATCTGTCGATGGGCCGTTATCAGGATGTTATCACAGAAGCTGACAGAATTGTGTCGAAAACGGCGCCTTTCACAGCTACGACTGGTGTACAGCATACTCTGAGTGCTTCAGTCACCAATGTGTTTCCTTCGCAGACGACTACTGAAAGCATTCTGAGCTTTCCTTTCACGGCGCAGAACCCCCCTGGTACGCAGAATCAGTTAGGAAACTACTTCCTGCCTAACTTACCGCAATCAGCAGGCGGAACCGGTGAATTCTACCTGAATGCTAACGGTATATTAGCTAATCCTGCTTGGGCTGCTAACGATACCCGCCGGGTTAACTGGGTGACGGTGTATAATGGTGCTTCTTATCTTAAGAAATACTCTAGTCCTACTCCATTTCTAGATCCAGCCCCTGTTATTCGCTATGCTGAGGTATTGCTGAACCTAGCAGAAGCTCGCTCCCGTGTATATGGGGTGAGTGACCCACAGGCATTGGCTCTATTGAACGCAGTACGTACGCGTTCTAACGGCACAGCTTACACTCAAGCAACAGTAGATAATATCTTGCTGGAAAGGCGTATTGAGTTCTTAGGCGAAGGCCTGCGTAACATTGACATCATGCGCTTGAATGCTACCATTCCGGGCAAAGGAACAATTAGCGCAGTACCTCCCGGCAGCCCTAGGTACATTTGGCCGATTCCATCAACGGAAATAGCAACGAATAGATTGATAGTTCAGAATTAAGCACAGTTCCTCTGTTCAACAAAAAAAGGCTTCTCCGAAATTGGAGAAGCCTTTTTTTGTTGAACAGAGCTAGGGATTACTGACGTCCCATCTCGCGTAAATGCGCAACGTGCGAAGCTACCGCGTAGCGCATTTTGGGATATTCATTGTACTCAACGCCAAACTCCGCGCAGGCCTGTTTGATAATTTTGTTCAGAGCGGGGTAGTGAACGTGAGAAATGGTAGGGAATAAGTGGTGCTCTACCTGAAAGTTCAGGCCGCCTACTAACCAGCTGATTACTTTATTATCGGTAGCAAAGTTGGCAGTGGTTCGGATTTGGTGGATGGCCCACTCGTCTTCCAGCTTGTGCGTGATTTCGTCGGGCATAGGGAAGGCTGCGTGTTCCACAGTATGTGCCAGCTGAAAGACAATACTCATAGTGAAGCCAACAACAGTTGTAAACACAATGAAGCCGATGAGCCATGCCCAGAAACCAGTTGTGTAAATAGGCAGCGCCACGAACAAACCTAGGTGTAAAGCTTTAAAGCCCCAAAAGACTGACTGATCCTTGGCCGTCATCTTTTTGATGGGCATCTCCCCGATCTTTCCCTTGAAGTACTTCTGGTAATCCATAAAGAAGATCCAGGCAATAAAGAGCAAGGCATAAAAAAACCAGAAGTAGAGGTGTTGGAAGCGGTGCAACTTATAGCGGGGCTGCGTGCTGCTCAAGCGTAACCAAGGCTGCGCATCAATATCGTCGTCGACGCCATCCACGTTGGTGTACATATGATGGATGAGGTTGTGCTTCATGTTCCACATAAAGCTGTTGCCGCCCAGTACGTTCAGGGTAAAAGCGGCGAACTGATTGACCCACCTCGACTTACTAAAGCTGCCGTGTGCGCCGTCGTGCATCACGTTGAAACCGATAGCCGAGCCGATCAGGCCTAGCAATGCGCACTCAGCGAGAGCTACCCAGGTGGGCGGAGTCAAGAACACGAGGTGCAGGTAGAGCGCAACGAAGGTTGTGGTAAGAAGAACAGCCTTAACAAACAAGCTCGTACCGCCGGTTGTAGACTTGCCTGCCTCCGCGAAATAGTTGTTGATTCTAGCCTTAAGCTCGGCGTGAAAGGAACGCGAAGCCGCAAATTTGGGGATTGACATCAGGGTGTATTAAGTGAACCACCCGCAAAGGTAGGCTTCAACTCAACCCTTACAGCTTACTATTGATTCAGTTATAGACAATTCATGTTCTATATACCCCGAAACTGATGCCTGTTATGAGGTCTAACTCGTTCAGCCGCTGTTGCTATATCAAGAGCGTATATAATTTTGGCAGCCTTCAAAAGCTCATCCAGCATTTTTACTTGTTTACCGGTTAAGTACCAGCGTTAGCAGAAAAGCAGCCTACAGCGCGGTTTCAGGGGTTGCTGCGTAAGACAACTCAACTGTTGCAAAATAGTATGTAGCAAAGACACAGCACACGCTGCTCTCTCATTCTCCATACACTTCCTATGAACTTCATTAAAGCCGGCACTGACTCCCAGGGTCATCCCGTTGAATTATTTTACCAAGACCTAGGCCAAGGCAGCCCAGTAGTACTTATCCATGGCTGGCCGCTCGATAGCCAATCATGGGAACATCAGTTGTTGGAGCTTCCTCAGCATGGCTTGCGCGTTATTGCCTACGACCGCCGTGGGTTTGGCAAATCGTCGAAACCATGGGACGGGTACGATTACGATACATTCGCTAGCGACTTGAAGGCCGTACTTGATGAGCTTGACCTACAAGACGTGACCTTGGTCGGCTTCTCGATGGGCGGTGGCGAAATAGCCCGCTACATGAGCCGCTACAATGGCGCCCGGGTCTCGAAAGTAGCCTTCGTTAGTGCCGTAACGCCCTTCATGTTAAAGACGGACGACAACCCTAGCGGTGTCGACAAATCGGTATTCGATGAAATGATCGAAGGCGTGAAGAAAGACCGCGCTGACTTCCTCACCAGCTTTGGCAAACAGTTTTTTGGCGTAGGCTTGCTCGATCATTCAGTGAGCCAGGCTACACTCGACTGGATGCAGAGCATTGCGTTGCAGGCAACACCTAAAGCGACATTGGATTGTATCTACGCGTTTGCCTCTACCGATTTCCGCCAGGACCTAGCTTCTGTGAAAGTACCAGCGCTCATCATCCACGGTACGAGCGATAAGATTGTGCCCATCGAATCAGGTGGTGAGCAAACCGCCCAGCTCCTGCCCCAGGCGCAATACCTGGAGTACGACGGAGCACCGCACGGCCTGAACGTGACGGAAAAAGATCGTCTTAACCAAGACTTGCTTGCTTTCGTAGGGCAACCAGCTAGCACCACGACAGCTAGCTCAGCTTACTAACAAGTAACGCTAGTACCATTGCTTACTAAAAAAGCCACCCGTTGGGTGGCTTTTTTAATTTAGATAGTCGTGCCAGTTTTGGTCAATGGTGCCAGCACTAAGTTTGAGAAAGCCGGATAACGTGGGCTTTTTAGGATGCTGCCGTATCGTAAGACCAGCTTCGTATGGGGTTCGGTGTCCTTTCGCGTGGTTGCAGCGGGCGCAAGCCGTAAGCAAGTTCGTCCACGACGATTCACCACCCCGAGAACGGGGCAACACGTGATCAAGCGTCAGGTTTTTGGTCGAACCACAATACTGGCACTCAAAATGGTCGCGCTTCATGATGTTGTGGCGGCTTAGTGCAATGCCTTTATAAGGCACCCGCACGTAGCGCTGCAACCGGATAATGCTAGGTTTGGGGTACGCTTGGCTAATGGTGCGTAAGGTCCCGTGCTCTGACTTTGCAATCATCTCGGCTTTGTCGAGAAAGAGCAGCACAAAAGCTTTCTGCACACTGCACAGCGTAATGGCAGTGTAGTCGCCATTTAAAACAAGAACTTTTTGGTCCATACGCTCGGTCAGGTAGAATCTGGTCTAGCGGAAAGCTAGGTGATTCTAAGCGTATTAACAACAGGCAATTCGTCTTAGTTTCAGTACTATTCCGATAAGACGCGTTTGATAAGGCGCAGCTTGTGCGTGTACTTCTGACGCTGCCGATTGTAAATCCCGTTGTGGTCGAGCGGATCGATGCGTACCTCGCCGCTAGCGTGCAAAATCTGCTGGTCTTCCAGCAGCATACCAACGTGCACGATGGCGCCGTCGGCATTATCGAAGAAAGCTAGGTCGCCGGGCTGCGTCTGCGAGACGAAATGGACCACACGGCCGTGGTCGATCTGCTGCCGCGCATCGCGTGGCAGTTGGTAGCCAATTAGGCCATAGAGCTGCTGCATTAGCCCTGAACAGTCAATGCCCAACAGCGACTTTCCACCCCACCGGTAAGGAGCTTTGAGAAAGAACTGCCCCATTTTCAGTAACAGCGCTAGCCGTTTTTCGGGGCTTCCGAGCGGGCCGTGGCCATTTTGGGGATTAGTGGCCGCGCCGTTATAGAAAAGCTGCTGCTCCCCTACGCGTAGCGTCATGCCGTCGAAGAAGGGCAAGCGGGCTCCTAGGGTCACGGGTATACGCACGGTAGCGTCGCTCACCATTTGTACCAGGTCGAGGCTGCGCGGATGGTCTTGAGCCTGCCACGCGGCGAAATAGCTCGGCGTAACGGGCTGGTGCTGGTTGTAGAATATCCAGCCCACGTACTGATCGGCCGCTACCCGAATCTGGTGCCAATTGCCTTGCGTGAGTAAAATGCTGTAGCATTCGCCAAAAGCTAGCTCGGTTACTTGCTCGGCCCGGTCGGTTGGCTCGGCGCGTACTGGTACAGCGCTCAACGCGCAGATTCCGTGTTCCAAAAGAGTAACTAAGTGATTAAGTAGCTGAGTAATTTTTTGAGAGCAACCCGACGGCTGAGTAATAGCTAGGTCAGTTGAACAATATTACTCAATTACTCAGCTGCGCAATTGCTCTTAATAGTCGCGGGCGCGGTCCATCTCGCGCTTCTGGTCTTTGGCTTTTAGGTCTTCGCGCTTGTCGTAGAGCTTTTTGCCTTTGGCAAGGGCTATTTCCAGTTTGGCAAATCCTCGGTCGTTGACGAACATACGTAGTGGTACAATCGTGAGGCCCTGCTCCTGGTTTTTGCCGGCCAGCTGCTTCAGTTCGCGTTTAGTGAGCAGCAGCTTCCGCTCACGCATAGGCTCGTGGTTGTTGTAGGTGCCCTCGGTGTATTTGGCAATGGTCAGGTTGTGCACCCACAAACTACCATCCGTATGAAAAAGACAAAAACCGTCCTGCATATTGACGTTGCCGTCGCGGATACTTTTGATTTCGGTGCCTTGCAGCATGATTCCCGCATCGTACTTAGCCAAAAACGCATACTCGTGGCTAGCCCGGCGGTTGACAATGTTTATTTTTTTGGGAGCAGTATCTTTTGCCATTCTCAGTTCAGTATTGAGTAGTAAGTATTTAGTATTGAGCACTTAGAAGAGTGACAGTGAGTAGTTAGCAAGTTATTTTGCCACACTAATTACCCAATACACAATACTCACTACTAAATAGCTACGTTAATTTTAAGCGTGGATCAGGGCTTACGAGTTGGCTGGCAAAATCGCCGGCTTCGTATTGAAAATGGCCCGTCATGGCCACCATTGCCGCGTTATCGGTACAGAACTCGAAGTCGGGGATGAACACCTGCCAGCCTTTTTCCCCTGCTAGATCTTGCAAGGCCGCCCGCAGCCCCGAGTTGGCCGCTACGCCGCCAGCTAGCGCCACTTGGGTGAGTTCCTGATCGGTGGCGGCTCGGGTAAGCTGACGCAGCAGCGTTTGGATGATGGTGTGTTGAATGCTGGCGCAGAGGTCGGCTAGGTTGTTCTGTATGAATGCCGCGTCTTGAGCCGTTTGCTGGCGCAAAAAGTACAGCACGGCCGTTTTGAGGCCACTAAACGAAAAATCGTAGCCAGCCATAGCTCCCACCGGAAAGGAAAAGCGCAACGGATTGCCCGTGCGGGCTAGCTTATCGAGGTGCGGACCACCGGGGTACGGCAGGCCGAGCAGCTTGGCTGTTTTGTCGAAGGCTTCGCCGGCGGCATCGTCAATAGTTTGCCCAATAATTTCCATGTGCATGGGGCTGCGCACCACCACCAGCTGGGTATGCCCGCCACTTACGGTAAGGCACAAAAATGGAAAGCTAGGTTTAGGATCTTTGATAAAGTGCGCCAGAATGTGTGCCCGCATATGGTTCACGGCGATGAGCGGCTTACCCAAAGCCAAGGCAAACGTTTTGGCAAACATCCCCCCCACGAGCAAGGAGCCAAGCAACCCAGGACCTTGGGTGAAAGCCACCGCGTCGATTTCTTCTTTTGCCACCTTTGCCCGGCGCATGGCCTCCTGTACCACCGGAATTAGGTGCTGCTGGTGGGCCCGCGAAGCTAGCTCGGGCACCACGCCTCCATACTGCTCATGCACTTGTTGGGTGGCCACCACATTGGCTCGGATTTCACCCCCGACCATCACCGCGGCCGAGGTATCATCGCACGATGACTCGATTGCCAGAATAATTGGAGAAGACATTCGTTTGGTAAAAGCTATTAATTGTTGGTTGTTAGCTGTTTGTCGGGTGGCTAGTACGTTTCTTTGCCCTGTGAATACGCCTACCATTGCCCCATTGCCTGCCACGAACAGCTGAGGCCAACCATTCTTTTTTTACAAAGGTCGTAAACTAAGGGCTGCTTTTGCTATCTGAACACTACAGCCCCTACTTAAGGTTTAGCATACGCGTGGGTTGACGCGGCCTAAACCGTTGTGGTTGCGTACAACTCCGCATCTTTGTAACTACCTTCCTGACTTTCTGCCGCCCGTGCCTCGTTTTATCTCCATCACGCTCCGAGTCTTGTTCACCATGGTGGTGCTCTTGTTGCTCGCAGTGGGTGGGGCGTTGCTGGCGTTGCGTATTCCTAGCGTGCAGACGAGGCTAGCCCACGAAGCAGCGAGGATCCTGACTGATAAGCTCAAACAGCAAGTCATTGTAACGCGGGTTGACATTCGCCCGTTTACGCGTGTGTTGCTGGAAGGGGTGCGGGTACTCGACCGGCGCGGCAATGAGCTATTCAATATTGGCCGGGCCGACGCTGATATCAAGCTCTTCTCCATCTTCGACCCTAGCCATTTGCACGTAGGCAAGCTCACGCTAGAAGAACCGCGCTTTGATTTGGTGACGTACGCCAATCAGCCTGACTCAACCAACCTCGATGAGTTTATCGGGGCCGTGAAGCGCCTACTAGGGCCCGCCGACACCACGAAGAAAGCGAGTAAGCCGTTTGACTTTCAGATCGAGGGCATTGGCTTGCGCAACGCCCGCTTTGTGCTCGACCGGCAGGATGAACCCAAGGCGCCTACTTACGGCAAATCCATGGACTACGCGCACATGTACATCGACAGTGTGTACGCGGATGCTTCGCAGCTATGGCTGAAGGGCGACACGATTCATGCGCTGGTCAATGGCTTACGCGCCATCGATATCCCTTCGCAAACGCGCCTCCGTGAGCTGACGGCCGATATGACGTATGCGGGCAAGTTCTGGGAATTCAAGGGCCTCAACCTGCGGGTACAGAACAGTCAGCTGCTCAATTACATCCGCTTCGAGTACAAGCACTTTCTCAACTTCACCGACTTCAACGACTCGGTGCGCGTGGTGGCGAACCTAGCTCCTTCGCGCATCTACTCCGACGACATTGCCAAGTTTGCCCCACAGGTAGAAGACTGGAACGAAACCGTGTTGATTTCAGGCGAGGCCAAGGGTATCGTGAAAAACTTCACGACGAAAAACTTGGATGTCCGGTACGGCAAAAACACCCACGTGGTGGGCAACATCAACGTGGAAGGCTTGCCTAATTTGCAAGCTAGCTTTGTACAGATGCAACTGAAGCCCTCGGTAATTGATGGGCGCGATATCCGGCGCTACATTCCGGCGTCGGGCTGGCCATATGTACAGCGCCTCGGAACAGTGCGCTTCCAAGGGCAGTTTCTGGGTTTTTACAACGACTTCGTTGCGAATGGCAAGTTCAACACGGCGCTGGGCGACGTGAGGTCGGACGTGAACATCAAGTTCAAGACAGATCCGCGCTTCTCCACGTACGAAGGGCAAGTAACTACGAAAGCCTTCCAAATAGGTCGGCTCTTGGGCCAAGAGGACGTCATCCGCGACATCACTATGAATGGCCGGGTGGAGGGCGTTGGCTTCACGCCCGAAGGAGCGCACCTCACGGCTAACGCTACGGTGCAGAGCATTTGGCTGAACGGCTACCGTTACCGCAACGTGAGTACCAATGGCAAGTTCCGACAGCAAGCGTTTGCGGGTAAACTTTCCGTCAACGACCCTAGCTTACAAGTAACGGCCAACGGCAGCGTCGACCTCAATAAGAAGCACCAAGCATTCGATGTACGCGCTCAGGTGCGCCGCGCCGATTTGCACGCCCTAGGCTTAGTTGATCAGCACGTTACGGTGGCTACTACCGCCGATTTGCACTTCACGGGGTTGCACCTCGACGAGTTACTAGGTCGTATTCAGCTACGCAACTCTGAGTTGGGCTTCCAGGGCCGCACCGTACCCATCGATACGTTTGACGTGGTAAGCCAGCGCACCGGCGACCAGCGCCAGCTTACGGTGCGCTCAGAAGTCGTGAACCTAAACGCGGCGGGTAACTACCGGCTATCCAATGTCATTCGCGACGTGCAAACGCTAGTGACGGAGTATCAGCTCAACTTCGAGAGCAACGACGCGGCCCTGGCCAATTACTACCGGCGTAAGCGGCAGCAACCTATTTCGGAATACCAGATTGATCTGGACCTAGATCTGAAGCGTTTCAATCCGGTGTTGCACCTGTTTATGCCGCAGCTCAGCATCTCCGATTTCACGCACATTGATGGTTCTTTCCGCAACGCGCCTACGTCCATTTTTTCGCTAGGTGGGCACATCGAAAACATTCAGTACGACAGTATCCGGGCCGTCAACAACGAATTTGAATTTACCACCTCCAAGCTACCTGACCAGCCCGAAGTACTAGCGCAAGCCAATATTACGTCTGAGCGGCAAGTGATTCCGGGCCTAGGTAACACGCAAGGGTTTTACGTGGAAGGGGTGTGGGACCAAGAGCGCATTAACTTCTCTACTTCTCTGGCCCAAACTGGTACCGCTAACAAAGCGAACATCAACGGCGCCTTATCCTTTTTGCCCAATGCGGTTCAAGTCGTATTTCGTGAGTCAGGCTTGGATCTGCTGAACAAGCACTGGACTATTGCGCCCAATAATTCGGTAGTTATCTCGGGTAAAGGCAAGGAGCTGGACATCAAAAACCTAACGCTCAGCAACGGGCCACAAAGCGTCAGCGCTCAGGGTTTTGTCTCAACTGACCCGGCCAAGCAGTTGCAGCTCGTAGTGAAAGATTTTGAGCTAGCTACGCTCAGCGCACTTACCACCCAAAATATCAAGGGGCGCGTCAATGCGAATGGTACGGTAAGCGGCATTTATAATACGTTGGAAATCAATAACACGCTGAGCGTCGACTCCTTGAAATTCGATGACGTGCTCATTGGCAACGTGACGGGGAAGGGCGACTGGGATACGCCAAACAACCGCCTTCTGGTAGACCTTGATGTGCTTCGGGATGCGCAACGTGTGGTGCGCGTGACGGGATTTTATGCACCTAGCTTGGCTGCACCGCTCGACCTTACGGCCATGCTCGACAACGCTCCCATTAAGCTAGCAGAGCCGCTGCTTCGTACCCTGTTCCGCGACATGAGTGGCACGGCGGTAGGCATGCTCCACCTGTACGGGCCACTCTCCGCCCCAAACCTGGTTGGAAACGTTGATGTGACAGCCGGCCGACTTACCTTCAATTACCTAGGTACTACCTACTCATTTGCCGACCGCATCCGCTTTGCGGAGGATGGCATCTCCTTGCGCGACGTCAAAGTGCGCGACGTGTTCGGCAACCTAGGTTCGGTAGACGGCAATATCTACTACAAAGGCTTCCAGGACATGCGACTGGACTTGCGTGGCAACTTTCGGAAGCTGCAGGTGCTCAACACTACCCGGAAGGATAACGACCTGTATTTTGGGCAGGCGTTTGCCACTGGCGACGCCACCGTACGTGGCCCAGCCGATAACTTATTTATCCGCGTGAATGCCAAAAGCGAAGCCGGCACGCGCCTGTCGTTGCCGCTCGACAATGCTGCTAAAGCGCAACAAGCTAGCTACATTCGCTTTGTCAATCATAACATTCGCGACACTACCACAACCGTGAAGGTACCCGTTGCGGCTGCTCAAAAAGTCGATCTGTCGGGTATTCGCTTGAACATGAATCTCGACGTGACGCCCGATGCTTACATGGAGATTCTGCTGGATGAGAGCACCGGCGACATCATCCGGGGCACTGCTGTGGGGCAGTTGCGGCTGAACATCGACACGCGCGGTGACTTCAATATGTTTGGGCAAGTGGAAATTGTGCGCGGCGCTTACAACTTCACGCTGCAAGGCCTTGTCAACAAAGAGTTTGTAGTACGCCCCGGCGGCTTAATCACCTGGAACGGCGATCCGCTAGCGGGTGAGATGAACGTGACGGCGACTTATACCCAGCGTACGTCATTGGCGCCTCTGTTTCAGGGTTCTACCAACGGTACTGGCACCAGCAACGGCGCCGTAGTACCCGTCACGGCCGTGATGAACTTAACTGGCCCGCTCCTACTGCCCACTATCAAGCTAGGTTTGGAGTTCAACGACGCCCCCTCTACACTGGAAGGCGACCTAGTAGCTTTCACCTCCGCTCTTCGCAACGATGAGCAGGAGCTCAACCGTCAGGTATTTAGCTTGTTGGTGTTTAAGCAGCTTTCGCCACAAGGTCAGTTTACTCAGCTTTCCTTGCAAGGCCAAGACAATAAGCTTCAAAATAGTCTCGGCCAGATTGTGTCGTCGCAGCTAGGATTGCTGACGTCGCAGATTGACGAAAACTTGGAAATCGACTTCAACATCAACGGGTTGACGGCGGAACAGCTTCAAGCGCTGCAAGTACGCTTGAGCTATAGCTTTATGAATGGGCGTTTGCGCGTGACGCGAGAGGGCGGCTTCAGTTCCAGTGCCAACACTTCGGGGGCCCTAGGTCCTACCACAAACACTTCTACCCAAGCTAGCTTGCTCGGCGACTTAAGCCTAGAGTACTACCTACAAGCCGATGGCAAGTTTCGGGCAAAGTTGCGCTACGAGACCACCCCCCGCGACCTAGAAACAATCAACCAGCCCCGCGCTGGGTTAAGCTTGCTGAATACGCAGCAATTCGACTCGTTCCATGAGCTCTTTGCCCGCAAGCGCCTACGTCGTCGGGAGGCCGCCCGCCGCCGTGCCCGCGAAGTCCTGAACATCGACGACGACCCTAGAACAATCATGTAATTAGTTATCAATTAACAGCTAACATTTATCAATCTTCACAATCAAGCAGTTACGATTTATTTCGTAGTTCGTAACTTAATAAATGCATAGGTTGATTGATAAATGGTAAATGTTACCTGACCTTTGCCTTCCATGGCCCAATTGCAACGCTCACCCATTCGTAAGAAGACGCTCGGCAGCTACCCGCACACGATGGTAGTGTTCAGCATTACGCTGGCCTTGCTGGTCATTGGGTTATTTGGGTTACTGCTGATTCACGCACACAAGCTCTCGACAATAGTGAAGGAGAGCATAGAGGTTCAGATTTTTCTGGAGCGCGACCTTCCCGAAACGCAACTCTTGCGTTTGCACCAAGATTTCGCCCGCAAAAAGTACATCGCGTACAAGGGCGACCAACCGCAAGTGCGCTTTCTCTCCAGGGAAGAAGCAGCCCGTGAGTTGCTCGGCCCTTCCGACGACAGCCAGTTTCGCCAATTGCTCGGCGACAACCCGCTGCACGATGCTTTTATCTTGAATATCAATGCGGAGTATTCCGACTCTCTGAACATGCGTCGCATTACCGATGAGCTGCGCGCTGAACCAGGTGTCGATGATGTTGCCTACGTTCAAAGCTTGATCGATTCAGTCAACAAAAACTTACGACGCGTTAGTCTTGTGCTGCTCAGCTTTGCCGCCCTACTGACTATCGTGGTAGTAGTTCTGATCAACAACACGATCCGCTTGGCACTCTATTCACAGCGCTTTCTCATCCGGAGCATGCAGCTAGTGGGCGCTACGTCCTTTTTCATTCAGCGGCCTTTTTTGCGCCGAGCTACGTGGCAAGGTTTTGTGAGTGGCATCCTGGCGTGCCTCACTCTATTAGCCTTGGTGCAGTACGCCTACTTAGAAATGGATGAGCTCCGTGTACTGCGCGACGAGCGACTGATTGGTATTTTGTTCGGTGCGCTGCTGGTGCTAGGCTGTGTTATCGGCTTCTTTAGCTCTTACCGTGCCGTGCGCAAGTACCTGCGCATGTCATTGGATGATTTGTACTAGGCTAAATTGTTGAATCTAACAGATCTGACTTCAGTAATCCCTAATTGACGCAGTCTGACTTCTAAACTAGAATTTCCATGATCCAGGACCAAACTCCGCGCTTCGCTTTTGGGCGGCGCAACTACCGGTTGATGTTCGCCGGCTTGGCCGTACTCGCTATCGGCTTCATCACGATGACCCTCGATAAGACGGAATACGGGGAGGGCTTTTTGGGTATTACGCTCGGGCCAATTTTGCTGGTAATTGGTTTCATCATCGAGTTTTTTGCCATTATGGTACGCCCCGACAACTCGGCACCGGTCGCCAACGAGACGACTACGCCGACCACTGTCAACCAACCCCTTGCTCCTCTTTCGACACCGGCAGCGCCGGCTCGTCCCACTTATAAGCGATAGTAAATGAGTTATTGGCACGCCTTTCTAATAGCCGTTGTAGAAGGTCTTACTGAATTTTTGCCCGTTTCTAGCACGGGGCACATGGTTATTACCCTAGCGCTGCTAGGTATTCCAACCACCGCCTTTACCAAGCTGTATCTAGTTGTGATTCAGCTTGGTGCTATCCTGTCGGTGTTTGCTGTATACTGGCGGCGTTTCTTTCAAAGCATCAACTTCTATCTGAAGCTGTTGGTTGCTTTTCTACCCATTGTGGTGGTCGGCTTATTACTTAAAAAGCACATCGATGCGCTATTAGAATCGGTAACGGTGGTAGCCTTCATGCTACTGGTAGGTGGTATTGTACTCATGTTCGTTGACAAGTGGTTTCCGCAGGAGGAACCCACGGCAGGAGGTCATCCCGTCACGACGCCAAACTACAAGGAAGCTTTTATCATTGGCTTATTCCAATGCCTAGCGGTGGTGCCGGGCGTTAGCCGTTCAGCAGCTACCATTATTGGGGGCCTCACGCAGAAGCTGACCCGGCGGGCCGCGGCTGAGTTTGCCTTTTTTTTAGCGATGCCTACCATGACGGCCGCCGCCGCTAAGGACATGCTGGACTATTACCAGGAAAATCCGGCTTTGTCGTCAGAGCAAATCAAGCAGTTGCTGTTCGGCAACGCCATTGCCTTTGTAGTGGCCCTAGTTGCGATTCGAGTATTTGTCGGCTTCGTGACGAAATACGGCTTCCGTGTTTTCGGTATCTATCGCATCATTGTGGGTGGCATCCTCCTGATTATGATTGCCCTAGGTATCAATTTGAACCTAGTATGAGCCAATCATCTTTCAACTTCGAGGCCGGGGAGGTACTGCTGCTCGATAAGCCGCTCACTTGGACTTCGTTCGACGTCGTACGTAAGGTAAAAAACACGTTGCGGATCCGTAAGATTGGGCACGCTGGCACGCTGGACCCGCTTGCAACGGGGTTGCTCATTCTGTGCACGGGCAAGAAAACCAAACAGATCGACCAAATTCAAGCCCAGGAAAAGGAATACACCGGCACTTTTCGCCTAGGTCAGACCACACCTAGCTTTGACTTGGAAACGCCTGTTGACGCCGAAGCTCCTTACGAGCACCTGACGGAAGCCGAAATTCAGGCCGCGGTGCAGTCGTTCGTAGGCGTTATCGATCAGACGCCCCCGCTTTTTTCGGCCGTGAAGGTGAACGGGGAACGGGCTTATGAGCTAGCCCGGCGCGGTGACTCCGCCGAAATCAAGTCGAAGCAGATTGAAATCAAAACGTTTGAGCTTACCCGTATCGCGCTGCCAGAGGTCGATTTTCGGGTGGTATGCTCGAAGGGCACCTACATCCGCAGCCTAGCCCGCGACCTGGGGATAGCGCTCGGCTGTGGAGCGCACCTGATCAAGCTTGTGCGCACCCGTATTGGAGAGTACAACCTGACGGATGCGCTAACTATTGAGGCCATCCAGGCGCTAGCGCCCCCTCGCGAACCGCGCCCAGAAACGCCCGACCGCGCAACGAATTCGAACCAACGACCGCCTCGTCGTCGTATTCAGGCATATGTAGCTCCTGTTGCTTCCTCAGCTGCTCCATCAGACGAAACGGAACAGCTAGGCGAGGCACCAGAAGGCGCACCTTCTGATGCTTCCCACTAGGTCAGCTTCAGTTACTTAACCATTTAATTTATCCTCCTTCATGCAAGTCGTTCAGGATCTGGCGCAGTTTCCGCACCTCGGCAATGCCGTTGTTACGAGCGGCACCTTCGATGGCGTGCACGTAGGGCACCAGAAAATATTGCGTCGCCTGCTGGAGGTGGCGCAGCACGACCACGCGCCTTCTGTGGTTATCACCTACTGGCCCCACCCGCGCCTGGTACTGGCGCCGCCTCTCTCCCACCCCCAGCCGCTCAATTTGCACTTACTGTCTACGCTGGAAGAGCGAATTACGCTACTGGAAAAAGCGGGCGTTGATTATTTATTGGTGGTGCCCTTTACCAAGGAGTTTGCGCAGCTTTCCTCAGAGGAGTACATCCAGCAACTGCTCATCAAAACGGTTGGTACGCGCAAGCTGGTAATTGGCTACGACCATCGCTTCGGCAAGAACCGGGAGGGAAGCTTCGAATACCTGAGCCAGCATGCCGACCGCTACGGCATGGAAGTAGAAGAGATTCCGCGCGCCGATGTAGATGAAGTAGGCGTCAGCAGTTCGCGCATCCGCCGCGCTCTGGAAAGTGGCGATGTGCAGACGGCCAATCGTTACCTAGGTTACCCCTACACCCTAACGGGCATAGTTGTGCGCGGCCAACAGCTTGGCCGAACCATCGGCTACCCTACGGCAAATATTGTGAGTGAGGAGCCGCTAAAGCTTATTCCGAACCGCGGTGTATACGCCGTGATGGCCACTACCGCAGCTGGTGACACCTACCAGGCGATGCTGAACATAGGCGTGCGCCCAACAGTCGGTGGTGGCCTAGCCGAAACGGTAGAAGCGCATCTGCTCGACTTCGATGGGGATCTGTATGACCAACCGCTCACGGTGCAGTTTGTAGCCCGACTGCGCGACGAGCAGAAGTTCAACGGCCTTGACGCTCTGCAAGCGCAACTGGCAAAAGATGCCGACGAGGCTCGTCGTCACTTGATCAGCGGCTAGTTCTTCTTTCAAGAAAGCCCCTTGTTATACCCAGCTAAGTCTATGCGACTTAGCTGTTTTTTTTGCTACTACTTCAACTTATTTCCTAACTGCTAGCAACCTTCCGGCTCACCTAGCACTCTACCCTCTGCGCATAACGCTGTTGCGGCGGGTTCGCCTAGCTGCAAAGTGGGAGTTTAGTAACGCAGCTGAATTGCGCATATATGCTGGCTAATCTGAACGGAAGGCAGCGGAAATTTGACACAGCAAGCGAGAGATTACTGGTTGATTACTGCCTACTAAAACTGACGCCTTGCCTACTATAAATTTAATTTGAGCAACAGCCGATTTCAATAGTCTATTACTCAAGTACAGCTTTATATTTGGCCAGTCATATAATTTCTAGTGCTGAGTGCGTTAGACACGCAATCTATTACCTGTTATCTATTTCTAGTTCCTGTTATCCTCATGAAGCAGACTGCTACCTTGTGCCTGCTGCTAGCTACGCTAGCGCCCGGTGTTCGGGCCCAAACCACCACCCCTTCTATTACCTCTTCCAGCCTCAAGGGGCCTGGCGTGCTTCGAGGTAGCGTGCGCGATGGCGCCACGCAGAAACCCATTGAGTATGCCACCGTAACGCTGCTCCCCGCTACTGGCACTACGCCCTTAGCCAGTACCACCTGCGACGACAAAGGCCACTTTGAACTCAAGCAGCTGCCGAAGGGCTCCTTTCGACTGCAACTGAGCTTTGTGGGGTACACCCAGCGGGTCGAGAACGTGACCATCACGGACCAGGCCACCGACCTAGGGGCTCTCACCCTCACCGCCTCGGCACAGAAGCTAGGGGAAGTAACCGTGACGGGGCAGCGCCCTTTGGTGGAAACCAAGCCTGACCGCCTCATTTATAATGCCGAGCAGGACGCTACCAATGCTGGCGGTACCGCCACCGACGTGCTCCGCAAAACGCCCATGCTGAACGTAGACGTTGATGGCAATGTGCAGCTACGGGGTACTTCCAACTTGCGCATTCTCATTAATAATAAGCCCTCAGCTATGCTGGCGGGCAACCTAGCCGATGCGCTGAAGCAAATTCCGGCCGACCAGATTAAGTCTATTGAGGTGGTCACCTCTCCCTCGGCCAAATACGACGCGGAAGGCTCAGGTGGTGTGATCAACATTGTGTTGAAAAAGAGCAGTCTGCAGGGCGTGAATGGCAGCGTGGGCGCGAGTGGTGGCAACCGCAATCAGAGCACAAACGGCTCTTTGAACGTGCGGCGCGGCAAGCTAGGTGTAAACTCCCGGCTCAGCGTTTACCGTAGCAACTACCCTTACCGCTCCAGCCTTAGCCGCACCGATTTCACGCCAACTGGCGAGGGGCAATTGGAGCAGCGTACGGAGAGCCGCAGCACGGGCCGGGGTGGTTACGGACAAGTGGAGCTGGTGTATGAGCCTTCACCCTTGCACAGCTTCACGCTTAGTGGCAATGGCAACCTTTACCTAAGCCGCTCACCACAGAATCTATTCAACCAGTACGTCGCTCCTCCTCTTCCCTCAGGTGGCAGTCCCTATGCTCAGCGCGACACGTTATACTCCCGCGACATTCAGCAGCGTTACGAAGGTCGCAATTACGATTTCAATGCTGGCTACACCCGCACGTACGGCGAGGCGCATCCTCGCCGCGAGTGGAGTATGTTGGCTCAGCATACCCGTAGCACGAATACTGGCCGTTATTCTCTCGATCAGTACCACGACGCAGCTATTGAGAATGGCCCATTAGAATACCGGGAGCGCAGCACCAACCTAGCGCGCAACCTCGAAACTACGCTCCAAACTGATTACACGCACCCGCTCTCGGATAAGAACACGCTGGAAGCAGGTGCAAAAGTTATCCTCCGCCAAGTGAGCAGCGACTACAGCCTCGATACGCTGTTACTGGCCGAGCAGCCCGATTTTGCGCGCAGTTCGCGCCGCTCCAATGCCTTCAACTACCAGCAAAACGTAGCCTCAGCCTATAGTACCTATAGCTTCTCTATGGGCAAGAAGTATGCGTTTACCCTAGGTGCTCGTCTGGAGGGCACCTCTATTGAAGGGGATTTCCTAGGAACCGAGAGCCGGTTTACCAACCAATATCTCAATCTGTTGCCGAACCTGAACGTGACGCGCAACCTGAAGAAACCTGGCCATACTTTGCGCATGAGCTTCTCACGCCGTATCCAACGGCCGAATATTTACTTCCTAAATCCTTATATCAATCAGACAACCCCCAACAACGTTTATTACGGCAACCCCAACTTGTCGCCTGAGTTCACCAATGCGTATGAGTTGAGCTACAGCACCTTCAACGATAAAGCTTCGCTTAATGCCTCAGACTATGTACGGCGAACCGGTAATTCTATTGAGCGCTATAATATTTACAACGAAGCCCTAGCCCGTACCGAATCCACCTACGGCAACCTAGCTACCAACTCTAGTTATGGCCTCAGCTTGTATGGCTCCATAAAGCCCATCCCGGCCTGGAACATCAGCAGCAACCTGAATCCGAGCTACACGCGCCTGTATAGCGCAGCCCTGAGCCGCACCAACAGCCGCTTCAACCTGAACATGAGTCTCAACTCGTCCTTGAAGCTAGGTAAGCTTTATACAATACAGGCATTTGGTGGCGGCGGCACAGGCGGGGTTATGCTACAATCGCGCTACTCAGGCTACGCTTATTATTCGATGGGCCTAAAGCGGACACTGCTCAAGGAGAAGGCTGACTTGACGCTAAATGCAAACAACTTCTTTCAGCCAGGCCGTCAGTTCCGCTCGTCCACGGTTACCGATCAGTTTGTGAGTTCCAGCATTAGCTATCAGTACCAACGGTCGGTGAACCTGTCGTTCAACTATCGTTTTGGCAAGCTCGATAACAACAGCATGCGTCAGCGCCGCTCCATCCGCAACGACGACTCCAAAGGCGGTGGCAGCAGCACGGGTGGCAGCAACTAAAGAGGTAGCGTTGGGTGTAAGCTAGCTTTTGGGCTACGGCGCTACCGCGCATTGCCCAAAAACCCTACCTTGCTAGCCCACCCACCCTTACCGTTATGATTAACAAAGTAGTGGCCGACGCCCGGGCGGCACTGCAAGGCATCCGTGATGGCATGACGCTGATGCTAGGAGGTTTTGGCCTCTGCGGCATCCCCGAGAACAGCATTCAGGAGCTCCTGCGCCTTGGCGTCCGGAATCTCACTTGCATTTCCAACAACGCCGGCGTTGATGACTTTGGCATTGGCCTACTGTTGCAACAGCGGCAGGTGAAAAAGATGATTTCCAGCTACGTCGGCGAAAATGCGGAATTTGAGCGGCAGTTGCTTTCCGGCGAGCTAGAAGTGGAGCTCATTCCGCAGGGAACCTTGGCGGAGCGCTGCCGGGCCGGCGGGGCGGGCATTCCGGCGTTCTACACGCCGGCCGGCTACGGCACCGAAGTAGGCGAAGGAAAGGAGAGCCGGGAGTTCAATGGGAATATGTACCTGCTAGAAACAGCGCTGCATGCTGATTTTGCTTTGGTAAAAGCCTGGAAAGGCGACACCGCGGGCAACCTGCTCTACAAGGGCACGGCTCGCAACTTCAACCCTATGATGGCGACGGCAGGCAAAATCACTGTGGCCGAAGTGGAAGAGCTTGTGCCCGCTGGCGAGCTTGATCCAAACCAAATCCACACGCCGGGCATTTTTGTGCAGCGCATTTTCGAGGGCAAACACTACGAAAAGCGCATCGAACAGCGCACGGTACGCGTCTGAACCACGGATTCCTCCGGATTTTTCGGATTGATCGGATTTTGTGGACGATTTCTGTCAATTCTGAAAGTTTCCTGTAAACCTCGAGAGGACTAGTTGCCCGTTACCCTTGCATGGGGGCGTAAGCGTACCGCTCGCATTACGACTAAGTTAGTTTAGACAGCGTACTACTCTGTCTCTCTGTACTAGTCTCACTCACAGTAGGCAAGCTAAAAAAGCGTACAACTCACATTCCTACTGCGGTTAGCCACAATGAAAAGTACCGTCCACAAAATCCGAAAAATCCGAAAAATCCGCGGGAATCCGTGGTTCAGACCATGTTAGACAAACACGGCATTGCCAAGCGCATTGCGCAAGAAGTAAAAGACGGCTACTACGTGAACCTAGGTATCGGCATTCCGACGCTGGTAGCTAATTATATTCCGCCGGGCATCAACGTCGAGCTCCAGTCGGAAAACGGCCTGCTCGGCATGGGCCCTTTTCCTGTTGATTCCGAAGTCGACCCCGACCTTATCAACGCCGGCAAGCAAACCGTAACCACGCTGCCGGGTTCTAGCCTTTTTAGCTCGGCCGATAGCTTTGCCATGATTCGCGGCGAACACATCGACCTGACTATCCTAGGAGCCATGGAGGTCTCGGACCAGGGCGATATTGCCAACTGGAAGATTCCGGGCAAAATGGTGAAAGGCATGGGCGGCGCGATGGATCTCGTAGCGTCGGCGCGCAATATTATTGTGGCCATGCAGCACACCGCCCGCGATGGTTCCTCCAAGCTCCTATCGGCCTGCACGTTGCCGATTACGGGATTGCACTGCGTGAGAAAGGTGGTGACCGACCTAGCTGTGCTCGACATTACGCCCGATGGCTTTGTGCTACGTGAGCGGGCGCCGGGCGTTTCCGTTGAGCAAATCATAACAGCTACGGCGGGCCGGTTGGTTGTACCGCAAGCTGATATTCCAGAGATACAGTTCTGATGCTACTCGCTACCGCCGCTAGTTATTCCTGCTGCTGAAGACATGCTGAATTGGTAATTAGTGGAATCCCACCTAGAATTAGGTAGGATTGTAATGATATGGGCTGTTATATTTAGCAGCCTAACTAGTTGGTAGCTACAGCCGTATTCACTGGCTAACGCTCAAAATTCCTTAATAGGAATCTTGAGCGTTAGCTGCATTGCTAGCTAGCCCTGTCCTTCTGTCTACCCTAACCTTTACCGCATGCGCCACTCCTACTCTTTCCTTCTTTCGGCTTTCCTTACGGCTTCGACGCTCACGGCGCACGCCCAAACGCCCATCAGCATCACCCGCGACGACATGCCCAATACGGGCGACACGTTGCGCGTAAGCCAGACCGTTCAGCTTTCGGGCTCGTCGCTCAACGTGCGGGGCGCTAACCAGACCTGGAACTACACTAGCCTACGGCCACTTACCCAGCGGGTAATGCGGTACCAATCGGTAGCTAGCACTCCCCTCACGCTGCTAGCCACTTTTGGCTTACCCATTGGCTCTAATCGGGCGACCATTGCTACTCGCTACGACTTATCTGGGCTGAGCGAGCTAGGGTTGCCAGTGGGCGACGTGTATGGCTTTTTCAATGAGTCATCGAGCGACTATCGCCAGGTAGGGTTCGGAGTGCCGGTACCTACGGGGACAGCCACAATCGATCTGCCCGTTACGTACCAGAATCAGCAGTTGCAGGATGTGGTGTACCGCTTCCCCGTTACGTATGAAAAGCGTGACTCCAGCAACTCAAAGTTTGCCATCGACTTGCCCGGCGTAGCCTATCTGCGCGACGAGCAGAAACGTGTAAACCGGGCTGATGCTTGGGGGACGCTCATTACGCCCTTTGGCACCTTTGCGACGCTGCGGGTCGTGAGTACCCTCTACGCACGCGACAGTGTATCCGTGTCCGGCGCGCCGGGCGTCGTTATTCCGCGTCCTGTGAGCCGGGAGTACAAGTGGCTCGGCAAAAACCAGGGCATTCCGCTGTTACAAGTAACCACGCAGCTTGTAGCTGGTGAAGAAGTGGTGACTAGCGTTGTGTACCGCGACATTTACCGTCGCCCAGGCGGCGTACTAGCCACCAACAACACTCTAGCGGAAAAAAACCTAGCTGCCTACCCAAACCCCTTGCCAGCCACCGCCGACTTACGCCTGTTGCTCCCAGAAGCTGGCCCGGCTACCCTCACTGCTACCGACTTATCGGGCCGACTGCTGTTTAGCCGAACGCTGGTATCGACGACAAAAGAAGCCGTAATACCTGCCGCCGCTTTCGAGGGGTTCAGTGGTGTAGCGCTACTGCGCGTGCAGACCGCAGCGGGTGTGGCCGTGCGGCGCGTAGTACGAGAGTAACAGCCCAAGACCGTAGAAAAAGCACAGAAACGTAAACAGCCGGCTCTTAACTGAGCCGGCTGTTTTGTTGTTATCACGGTGCAATGAGCCTTTTTGCTACTAAAGTTGTTGCCTAACCGTAAGACGAACCTAGCTGCTCAGCATTAGGCAGGTATCTTTGATTTTGCTTCGACAATTATCCTCTCCTATATGGCAACCAATTCTAACAGCAAAACGGGCGGTAGCCACGCCAAAAAGCAGACGTTACCCGGCATGCCCAGCGCGGGTGAGCTACTGACCCCCACGGCCGTACCCGCTCACAAACTGGTGCTCCGGACGCTTACCAAGGGCGACTTTAAAGCGGTGAAAGCCATCATGGACAAGGTGTACTCCAACATGGAGGGTGCCTGGGCCGCTGATGAGTATGCTGCTTTGCTACGCAAATTCCCCGAAGGTCAGATTTGCATTGAAGACAACGGGGTAGTGGTAGCGGCGGCCCTAGCTATCATCGTGCAATACAGCGACTTTGGCGATAAGCACACGTATGCCAAAATTACCGGCAACGGTAAGTTCAACACCCACAACTCCGATGGCGATACACTCTACGGCGTAGATGTATTCGTGGACCCCGAGTACCGCTCCCTGCGCCTAGGTCGTCGTTTGTACGACGCCCGCAAGGAGCTGTGCGAAAACCTCAATCTACGCGCAATGGTAGCGGGCGGCCGTATTCCCGGCTACGCAGCTTACGCTAATGAGATGACGCCGGCGAAGTACGTAGAGATGGTGCGCAACAAGGAAATCACGGACCCGATCCTGACTTTCCAACTCGCAAACGAGTTTCACGTGCGCAAGATCATCAAGGGGTACCTACCCTACGACTCCGAATCCAAGGCTTTTGCGACGCTATTGGAGTGGATCAACGTGTACTACGAGGAAGAAGAGAAGCTGATCGGCAACCAGAAGTCAAACGTGCGCATTGGTATTGTGCAGTGGCAAATGCGCGCGACCAGCAGCCTCGAAGACTTCTACCAGCAGATTGAGTTCTTCGTGGACACCGTAAGCGGTTACAAGGCCGACTGTGTGCTGTTTCCGGAGTTCTTCAACGCCCCGCTGATGGCGCTTACCAACGAACAGTCACCTTCAGTGGCTATTCGCTCGATGGCGGCCTTCACGGAGCCCATCAAATCTAAGTTTATGGAGCTGGCGGTGAGCTACAACATCAACGTCATTGCGGGCTCTATGCCCCTGTATGAGGATGGCAAGCTATACAACGTGAGCTACTTATGTCGCCGCGACGGTACTGTAGATGAGCAGTACAAGCTACACGTAACCCCCGACGAAGCTAGCTATTGGGGTATGCGTGGCGGCGACAAGCTACGGTGCTTCGACACGGACTTTGGCAAAATCGGTATCCTGATCTGCTACGATTCGGAGTTTCCTGAACTTTCTCGTATGCTGTCTGATGAGGGCATGAAGATTTTATTTGTGCCTTTCTGGACAGACACCAAGAACGCGTACCAGCGCGTGCGCATCTGCGCCCAAGCTCGGGCTATTGAGAACGAATGCTATGTGGCCATCACAGGCTCGGTGGGCAACTTGCCGCGGGTCGAAAACATGGACATTCAGTATTCCCAGAGCGCCGTGTTCAGCCCTTCCGACTTCGCTTTTCCCCACGATGCCATCGTGGCCGAAGCCACCCCGAACACCGAGATGACGCTCATTGCTGACCTCGACCTCGATTTGCTGAAGGATTTGAATACCAGTGGCGCCGTGCGCAACCTGCGCGACCGTCGTAAGGATTTGTATTCGGTAAGCTGGGTGAAGAAGACCGAACGCGACGATGAGCTACTCGCCCAGGGCGAAGAGCGGGCGCCGCGCACAAGCAAGCGCAAGATGGTGCACCATGTGGCAACGAACCTAGCTGAATAAATGCACTGCCCGCGGGTGTCAGAAACCTGTTAGGCTAGCGTAGTAAGAAAGACCGGTGAGCTGTTTGTTCACCGGTCTTTTGCGTTTCAATGCCCCTTGATGGCTTCAATAGCTTAGAGAATAGGCGAATGGTCCTATATTCGAGTCCTTGTTACCATATTCCATTTCTCACCCATGAAACGTATTCTCATCACGGGCGCTAATCGGGGCCTAGGTCTTGAGCTTACCCGCCAATACCTTGAGCGCGGCGACCAAGTATTTGCCGCTAGCCGTCAGCCCGATGCTGCCACTGAATTGCAAGAATTGCAGGCGCAGTATCCGGATCACCTTTTCCCTGTTACGCTCGACGTAACCGATGAGGCATCCATCAATGCGGCCCATGCTGCGGTGCGCGCCAAAACCGATGGCCTCGAAATCCTTATCAACAACGCGGGTATCTACCCAGGCGCTAGCGCCGATGAGCCAACCAATCAGCGCCTAGGCCAGCTCACGGGCCAGGGTGCCATCCACGTGATGCAAACTAATGCCCTAGGCCCGATCCTGGTCTCTCAGCAATTCCTGGATCTGCTCCAGAATGGCGTAAAGGCTCGCATCCTGAGCTTGTCGTCGGGGCTAGGGTCACTTACTTGGAAGAGCTCTGGCGACCCCTACCACTACAGCGCCAGCAAAGCCGCCCTGAATATGTACATGCGTTCCTTGGCGGCCGAGGTAGGTCACTACGGTATCATTTCGGTGCTAGTTGATCCGGGTTGGGTGCGCACGGGGATGGGCGGCAGCGGTGCTACCCTTCCTCCTTCCGACTCAGCGCGCGGCATCATCCGTATCGCCGATCAGTTGCACACGGAAGAAAATGGCAGCTTCCTGACGTGGCAGGGCCAACCGGTGCCGTGGTAAGCTAGGTAGCCGTTTTAATGCTTTAGCAAAGGGTGACTTTCTACAGGAAGTCACCCTTTTTTTATCAAGCTCAGCGCCAATTTTTTACAACACAATACCCTCAAATAGTACATAACTTTCTTATTTACAGAACATTAAAATAATATTAAAAACAATCCATATATACTTTTACGTCGTATACACACAGCCGGCCTCCGGATGACCTTCCTGTTTTACCCTTATCTATTTCCACTTTTTGTTACCTATGAAAATTTCTACTCGCATGCCTTCCTTACGCCACACGCTGCTGGGGCTAGCTACCCTAGGCCTTACGGTAGGCGCCACTCAAATACAGGCGCAAACGGTGTATGGTTTGCTGGCAACCCCACTTCCTACTCCCACGCAAAGCGTTGTAACCTTCAATGCAACAACGCCCGCTGCTTTCACGGCGAATGTGCCAATTACGGGAACTACGGTTGGCGCAATTGTAGGCCTTGATGTGCGGCCGAACACGGGCCAACTATTTGCCCTTGGCTACAACAGCACGACGCAACAGGCACAGCTTTATATTCTGAGCCCAACTACCGGCGTGACGACAGCCGTCGGTAGTGCCATTACCCTGAACCTAGGTACGGATGTAAGCCGTATCGGCTTTGACTTCAACCCCACCGTTGACCGCATCCGCGTGACGGCTGGCAATGGCGCCAACTTCCGCCTCAACCCCAACAACGGTGCCCTCGCCGCCACGGATGGCACGCTAGCCTACGCTACTGGTGACACTAACGTGGGCCAGACGCCAGGTGTCGGCTCTTCCGCTTACACCAACAGCTACATCGGCTCCACAAGTACCACGCTCTATAACCTCGACGAAGCTAATAGCCGGCTCGTTACGCAGAATCCGCCAAACGACGGAAAACTCAATACGGTAGGAGCCTTAGGTGTGCCCACGAACGGCACCGCTCAGGTGTCAGACCTCGACATTTACTTCAACCCAACAACAGGAACGAACGTGGCGTACATGACGACTTCGGTTGTCAGCCTTACTTCTATCGCGTCTACCCTATACACGGTCGATCTGACCACTGGTGCGGCCACAGCCGTCGGTACCCTAGGTTCGACTAGCGCCGCCGCTGTCACGGATATTACCTTCGCCATCGACCGGCCTGCTTCGCTGCCCGCCGTTACGGGGCAACTCGCCTACGCGTTAGCAGGCTCCAACCTACTCACGTTCGACACGAGTCAACCAACCCTGGTGCGCACCTCAGTAGGCATTACGGGTGTTGATGCTGCCCAAACCCTGGTAGGGCTCGACGTACGTCCTAGCACTAATTCGCTTTACGCCCTGGGGTATAATGCTACTGCGCAAACGGCTCAACTTTACACCATCAACGATCTGACAGGCGTAGCGCGGGCTGTAAACGCCGTGCCGCTTGCTCTGGCACTAGGTAACGGCAAAGTAAGCTTCGACTTCAACCCCGTGGCCAACCTCATCCGGGTGATTGGTCGCAATGGCGCTAACTTCCGTCTCAATCCTGCGGATGGCAGTTTAGCCGGCACTGATACTCCCTTAACGTATATCGCCGGCGATGCAAACGCTGGTACTACACCAAACATTGGCGCTGTCGCTTATACCAACAGCATGATGGGCGCCACAACGACCGCGCTCTACAATTATGATTTGAACCTGAACGTGCTAACGCGCCAAGACCCGCCCAACGCAGGCACGCTCACTACCATTGGCGCGACCGGTGTGACCGCGAATGCTACCACCCCGAACGTAGACATGGATATTTTCTACAACACTGCCACTTCTACGAACCTAGCTTACCTGGTAGCCAACACTGGCACGGGTGCCAACACAACGCTCTATACCCTGAACGTAACCACCGGCGCGGCCACGGCAGTGGGTGCTATCGGCAACGGCATTGCCGCCCGTGACATTGCTATTGCCGGGCAAGGCGGCGTAACGGCTAACACGTCGGCGCGGGAGTTGGCCGCTGGTCTGAGCCTCTACCCTAACCCCGTGGCAGGCATCGACGCTACGGTGTCCTTCAAGCTGACGCAACCCACCCAAGTGGAGCTAACGGTATTCGATGCCCTCGGCCGTCAGGTGGATGTGTTGCACTCCGGTGTGTTATCGGCGGGCAACCAAACGGTGCGGTGGAACTCTGCGGCGCGCTCGAAAGGGCTGTATTTCGTCCGTCTGACGCTGGACGGCCAACCAGCCGGGGCACAACGTAGCCTGGTGCTAAACTAACCTAGCTACCTAGCTTACAAACGAAGAAGCCGTCCAAGTACACTTGGACGGCTTCTTCGTTTGTAAGCTAGGTAGTCTTTAGCTATAATATCCTTCGCTGGCTAAATGGGCGTGGTCGCGAAGAAGTGTGCGTAGAAACGCCTCATCCGATAGCGTCGTGTAGATTCCTGTAAGCCCTTTAACCTTGTTAGCAACTTCATTGAGCAGCAAGTAGTTTTGCCGCTCCAGGCCTTGCGTGAGCAACTGCCGAATAAGCGCTACGTCGTGATCAGCTAGGTTGGCCGCCTGCGGGAATACCACTTGGTAGTTCGGATCGGGCGGCCCAACGGTAGCACCTAGCTTCTTCCCCGTGGCGGGCCGTAGCCGCACGACCGTAGTGCCCGCGGCCAAATCGCCTAGGCGTTGCCCCCGGCCATTGAGCAGGATAGTAATAACTGCTACTGCTCCGGAAAAGATACCTAGGTCGATCAGGCGGAGCAGCCACCGCAGCAGATAGTCGCCGAGGCCAGGGCGGCCGCCATCGAGGCGAACGACTTTCAGGTCGCGGGCGCGCTTGCCCAAGCTTTGCCCGTTCAAGAACACTTCACAAATTAAGTGGTAAAACACGTACGGCACGCCTACCAGTGCAATAGCTACCCAGGGCAACGTAGTACGGCTGAGCCAAGAGCCTAGCCCAATCACCACCACGGCCCACACAAATAGCACTAAGTAGTCGAGAATAGTAGCAATAATCCGGTCCCCGATGCTGGCTACCTCGTATTCAATTGTAACATTTTGAGTTGTCTGAACTCGAATAGTAGCCATAGCGAAGTAAATGCCTGAGCCTTGTGAGCCGTAGGAGATTATGAATATATTTGTCTGAGTAGCTTTTTCCGGCTTGGCCCAAGGTTTACCTTCCTTTATTCCTGTGTTCGATACCTATGCGCGAAGCTGTCTTTTTGCGGCAAAATGCCGATAAGTGGCGCCTCTACGAAACGGAGCCGGTCAAAGACCCGGATGAGCTAGCGGCGCGGTTTATTGAACTCACCGACGACCTGTCGTTTGCGCGCACCTTTTACCCCGAGTCGCCCACGACACAGTACCTCAATGAGCTTACAGGCAAGCTACACCAAGCCATTTACAAAAACAAAAAGGAGCGCACCGGCCGGTTTGGCCAGTTCTGGCGCCGCGAGTTGCCGTTGTTGGTTGCCCGCTCGCATCGGCAGCTAGCCTGGGCTCTGATCTGCTTTCTTATCGCTACCGGCATCGGAGCGCTGTCGGCCGCCTACGACGATACGTTTGTGCGCGTGATCCTCGGGGACCAGTACGTGAACCAAACGCTGCGCAATATTGAGCGCGGCGACCCCATGGCTGTATACAAGAGCGCGGGCGAAACGTCGATGTTTCTGTTCATCACGGCCAACAACATCTTTGTGGCGCTCCGCACGTTTGCTATGGGCGTGCTGCTCTCCTTTGGCACGGCCTACGCCTTATTCACTAACGGGCTGATGCTCGGCGCGTTCCAGTACTTCTTTGTGGCTAAGGGGCTAGGTATCCAGTCGGCCCTCACGATCTGGATACACGGCACACTCGAAATCTCGGCCATTGTACTAGCCGGTGGCGCGGGTTTCGTGATGGGCAACAGCATCCTATTTCCGGGTACCTTTTCCCGTACTGAGTCGTTTCGGCGCGGCGCCCGCGATGGGCTAAAGCTAGCTATCGGCTTGGTACCCATCTTCGTGGTAGCCGGTTTTCTGGAAGGCTTTGTAACGCGCCATACCGAAATGCCGCTGGGCGCGAGCTTGCTCATCATTGGTGGCTCTTTCTGCTTTATTTTCTGGTATTTTATTCTTTATCCCATTCGAGTACAGCGCCTTGCCGCTAGCTCCTGATCCTAGGTCCTTATGCCGCGTCTTGCCTTTACCCAACCTGCCGACTTTCTGAAAGAGCGCGACTTTGGTCAGAAGCTCGAAGCCACGTTCGACTTCGTGCGGGCCCATTTTAAGCCGCTAGGCAAGTGTTTGCTCTACATTGCGTTGCCAGTAGCGCTGCTTAGTGGCCTGGCTAATGGCATCTTTCAATATTACCTGAGTAGCACCTTGCTGCAACGTTCGTCTTCAGCCGATGGCGCTAGCTCGTCTTGGTCTATAGTAAGCACCATGGTGTCTTCGCCGCTGTATGTGGTGCTGACGCTGACAGGCTTCGTCACGGTAAGCTTCATGCTTCTCACCGTGTACGGCTACATGGTGTTGCGGCTACGCAACGAAGACCCCGCGGCAGAAGTGACGGTAGCGGAGGTGTGGGCACTGGTTCGTAGTCGGCTGCTCGGCACTATTGGCGCTTTGCTAGGCTTGATGGTGTTCGTGGGGCTGCTCGCTTCCCCTTTCTTTTTGTTTGTGGGGCTGGCTGCCCAACAGCAATTTGGGGCGCTTGCCCTGGTAGGCGTGCTCATGCCATTCCTCTACATGGCTATTCTGTATGTAGTGGTAGCGCTCAGCTTGTTCTTCATCATCTGGGTACGCGAAGAGCTAGGTTTTCTGGCCACGCTGCGCCGTTCCTTCTACTTGGTGTGGGGCAAGTGGTGGTCCACATTCGGGCTGATTATCGTGCTAGGCATCATACTAGGCCTCCTGACTTCCGTGGTAGTGGTACCCGTGACCTTGACGACTGCATGGTCCATCTTCTCGGCTCGCGAATCAGTCATCAGTCCGGTCCTGACCGTAGCTGCCAATGCCCTCAGTACGCTCGTTATGCTTTTTATGTACCCAATCATTTTTATCGGGCTAGCTTTTCAATACTTCAACTTGGTGGAGCGCAAAGATGGCGAAGGCTTGCGCTCTTTAGTCGACCGCATCGGCCAGCCCGCCCAGCCCGCTCCCCTCCACCCCACCGATTACTACCAACCCGATGAAGAAGGAGACTACTAGGGTTTAGGGTTTCGTGTACCTTTCCTAAAATCACTTAGTCACCCCCGCTTCTATCTGAGCATTTTGTCCTCTCGTTTCCTTCTATCTGCTTTGAGGCTAGCTTCTGCGCATATGCAGCGTAGAGGCGGCGTCTTGTTGCTGCTCGCTATGCTAGGCTCGGTGCTTGCTGCAGTGCCTCTGGCGGCGCAGTCAGTGCCACCTTCCACGCCGGTCGCAGTTGCGCCGCATGTGCCACTACGCCGCCCTACGGCCGCTCACCTGCAAGATCTGCGCAGCCAACACGAGTTGCAGTACGAAACAGATCCAGTGCCCCAAGCCAGCGTCTGGGACTTGTTCTGGTACCGTGTGCAGCGCTGGCTAGGTCGTACCTTAAATGGCTCAGTGTACCAGCACGGCGGCCGTTACGTTGTGTACGGCGCCTTTCTCGTTGCCTTCGCCTTCATTGTCTTGCGCCTGCTCAAAGTTGATCTTACAAGCGCTTTTGGCCGCAATCCGCAGCGCATGCCGCTAGCTTACACCACCGAAGGCGAAGACATTCACGCCGTTGATTTCCCGAGCCGCATCGCCGAGGCAGAGTCAGCGGGAGATTACCGCTTAGCCGTGCGCCTCGGCTTTTTGAGCGTGCTCAAGCAACTAACCGACCGCGGCCTGCTTACTTGGCGACCCGAGAAAACAAACGCCGACTACTTAGCTGAGCTGCCTGCCGGGCCTTTGCCCGTGGCGTTCCGCGCAGTAGCCCAGCAGTTTGAATACGCCTGGTATGGCGAGTTGCCGCTGACAGCGGCTCACTATACCCTGGTTCGCGAGGCCCGGGCAGCCTTGTTGCAGCTTCTTACGACCCGCGCCGCCTGATGAAAAATCGCCGGTTTCAACTGTATCTACTAGGCTTGTTGGTTTTGTTTGGGGCCTACGTAGCGGCGGAATATTACCGGCCCAAGCCGGTTGATCGTACGCCTACCTTCATCAACCACGACAAGATCCCGTACGGCACCTATGCGCTGTTCGACTTACTACCCGACTTGTTCAAACGTCCCGTGCAAACGGTACGGGAACCGATCTTCAACCAGCTTTACCCCAGCGCCAACCCCGATAACCCCAGTATTGACAGCAACGAACCTCTCGCCACGAACGTCAACTATTGTTTCGTCAACAGTATTTTCCGGCTGGATTCGCTTGATTGCAACGCCTTGCTCCGGTTCGTAGCTAGTGGCAACCATGTATTCATCGCAGCTGAAGAATTTGATGCCGAGCTAAGTGACACGCTGCACTTCGATACCGATACGTACGCCCGGGTGCGTACGCTACGCAACGGCATGGGCGCGCTGCGCACCGATTCGGTAACGTTGCGCTTCGCGGCAGGTGGTCCGGCTTCGCAGCGGCGTTTTCGGTACCCTAGGCAGTTAGCGACAACGCATTTTGTTCTTGATAGTACCGACACGCGACCTAAGGTGCTGGCAGCCGATACGCGCAACCACCCGGTACTCTTGCGCATTTCGCACGGACGCGGCAGCTTTTATCTCTGTTCCGTCCCCATTGCTTTCACCAATTTGTATGTGCTCCGGCCACAAACCAGCGATTTTGCTTTTGCAGGCCTCTCCTACCTGCCAGCACCGCGCACCGTTTGGTGGGATGAATATCAGAAGCAAGGCCGTATAGGACAACAATCGTTGCTGCGTGTAATGCTTCGTTATCCGGCATTGCGCACGGCTCTTTATGCTAGCTTACTCGGTGTGGTCCTGTTCATTGCCTTCGAGGCGAAGCGGCGGCAACGCATCATCCCGGTATTGAAGCCGCTGCCAAACACCACACTACTCTTCACGCGCACCGTCGCATCGCTGTATCAGCAGGGCAATAATCATCAGCTCATTGCCGAAAAGAAGATCAGTTTGTTTCTGGAATACATCCGCACGCGGTTCCACGAAAACACCCACAACCTAACCGATGAGTTGTTTCGCGAGCGACTCGCACAGAAAGCGGGTCTCACCCGAACACGCGTCGACGAATTAATACGCCTCATCAACTTTGCCCGCACTGCCCCCCGCGTTTCCGACCAAGACTTACTCACGCTGAGTAGACGCATAAGTGATTTTCGGCGCGATGCACGCTAGTTTTTCTACTGGCGGCTATTTCCCTTCTTCTATCCTGCAAAAACTATCCATCGAATGGAAAACGAATCTCCTTCTTTAGCGCCTGATTCTCCTCAACTTCCACCGGGCGCATCGCTGCCCAATGTACCAGCAGGATTTGCACCGCGAGCCGATCTTGGCAAGCTACAAGCCAGCGCCGACGCTATTCGCCGGGAGCTAGGGAAGGTCATTGTGGGCCAACAAACGCTGCTCGACTTGCTGCTCACCGCTATTTTGGCCGATGGCCATGTGCTGCTCGAGGGCGTGCCTGGCGTGGCAAAAACACTGACGGCCAAGCTCCTGGCGCGCACCCTAGCTATTCCCTTCAGCCGTATTCAGTTCACGCCGGATCTGATGCCGTCAGACGTGCTCGGCACCTCGGTTTTCCGACCCAATCAAGCCGAATTTGAATTTCGACCTGGTCCCATTTTCGCCAGCGTCGTCCTGATCGACGAAATCAACCGTGCCCCGGCCAAGACTCAGTCAGCTTTGTTTGAGGTGATGGAAGAGCGCCACATCACGCAAGATGGCACCACGTACCCCATGCAAGAGCCTTTCTTGGTGCTGGCGACGCAAAACCCCATCGAGCAGGAAGGCACGTACCGCTTACCCGAAGCACAGCTCGACCGTTTTCTGTTCAAGATCAACGTCGGCTACCCAACTACGGCCGAAGAGGTAGCTATCCTGCAAGGGCACCACGCGGGTTTCGGTGGCACGCCGCTCGAAGCGGTGAATCCCATCTTGAGCGCCGCGGATATTCAGGGGCTACGCCAACAAGTTCGTCATCAACACGTTGAGCCGAAGTTACTGGAATACATTGCGCAACTCGTTGGCAGTACGCGCGCGCATAAGGCGCTCTACCTAGGTGCCTCGCCCCGCGCTTCCTTGGCGCTGCTCAACGGCGCCAAAGCCCTGTCGGCCTTGCGCGGCCGCGACTTTGTGACGCCCGAGGATGTGCAGTTCTTGGCGCCTGCTGTATTACGTCACCGCATCTTGCTTACTCCCGAGCGCGAGATGGAAGGCGTTTCCCCCGATGACGTAGTAAAGCAGATTATTCAGCAGCTGGAAGTACCTAGGTAATTTGTAGTTACCGTTTATCAGCGCCCAGTTATGAGCCGCTATAGCTTTCTCCTATTTAGCTTCTATTCGACAGTCCCGTGACATGTTTCTAACCCCTCGCTTCTTTTTAGCTTTAGCGGTTGTCATAATCGGGCTAGTGGTGGCTTTTTTCCTGCCGGTGCTGCTTCCTCCTTTTCAGATAGCCTTGGCGCTCCTGGCAATACTTACGTTGCTGGATGCACTGCTGCTCTACACGCCAGGTCAGAATGGAGCGGGGCACGTTTTTGGACGCCGCGTGCTGGGCGATAAGCTCGCGAACGGCAGCGAAAACGATATTGCTATCTACTTAGAAAACCACTACCGTTTCCCCGTTAATACCCAAACCATCGACGAGATACCGGTGCAGTTTCAGCGCCGCGACGTGCTCTTTCGGGCGGCCTTGAGAGCTGGTGACACGGCCATCATCCGGTACCAACTGCGCCCCACGAGGCGCGGCGAATACCAGTTCGGAGCCGTCAATGTATTTGTGGCTTCTCCCATCGGGTTGATACGTCGGCGATTTCGCTATGGGCAAGATCAGCTAGTACCGGTCTATCCGTCGTTTTTGCAAATGCGCCAGTATGAACTGCTTGCCATTAGCAACCGCCTGACGGAAGTAGGCGTGAAGCGGATTCGCCGCGTGGGCCACAGCCTAGAGTTTGAGCAAATTCGGCCCTACGTAGCCGGCGACGACCCGCGTGCTATCAACTGGAAGGCGTCTGCGCGCCGCGCTAGTGCCAGCACCGATACCTTCGTTGTAAATCATTTTCAGGACGAGCGCGCTCAGCAGGTATACTGCCTCATCGACAAAGGCCGGGTAATGCGCATGCCGTTTGCCGGTCTCAGTCTGCTGGACTATGCCATCAACGCGACGTTGGTCGTTAGCAACATCGCACTCATCAAGCACGACAAAGCGGGTCTGGTCACGTTTTCGAACAAGCTCAGTACCATTGTGCCGGCCGACCGCCGCAGTGGCCACATGCTCAAGCTATTGGAAGTGCTCTACCGACAGCGCACCAAATATCTCGAAACCGATTTTGAGCTCCTTTACACAAATATCAAGGCCAAAATTCGGCAGCGGAGCTTATTAATTCTGTTTACCAACTTCGAAACGCTGAGCGGACTGCAACGGCAGCTGCCGTACCTGCGGCGGTTAGCTAAAGATCACTTACTGCTAGTTGTATTCTTCGAGAATACGGAGCTAGACGCGTACCTGAACTCGCCCGCCGACACGACCGAGGACGTTTACAATCAAACCATTGCCGAGAAGTTTTCCCAAGAGAAGCGCCAAGTTGTACGGGAGCTACAGCGTTATGGCATTCATGCCCTGCTCACGGCGCCAGCCAACCTGACGATCAACACAATCAACAAATACCTAGAGTTCAAGTCGCGGGGGTTGATTTAGGCTATTAAATGGTTTTGATACCTTCGGCTTTCCAACCTGAGGTTTCTACATGCTTGTCTCTCTTCGCATAGGGCGTCTGCTGCTCTGTAGCTTTTTTCTTTCTTGTTCTTTCATTGCGCAGGCGCAACCCACGGATACTCGCCAGCTGATGCCCGTGCCAGCACAGCTTACGTGGGGTACAGGCCATTTTGCGCTCAGAGGCAAACTAGGTGTCCGTTTTGAGAGTGACACCGATCCGGCGGTGCGTACGGCAGCCAATCGGCTCGCAACCCGGCTCAGCAAAAAAACTGGTTTCACGCAGCCTAAACCCGCTCTGACCATTCGCTACGGCCGGGTTGGCGGAGCAAAGCTAGGGGAAGACGAGTCATATAGCTTGCGCGTCACGCCGATTGGGGTTGCGCTTACTGCGGCTACCAGCCTAGGGGCACTCCGGGGCCTCGCCACGTTAGAACAGCTCTTAACCCAGGAAAAGAAAAGCTATTATTTCCCCGAAGTCGACATTACCGATCAGCCGCGTTTTGCGTGGCGCGGGCTTTTAATAGATGCTGCGCGGCACTTCATGCCGGTTCCAGTAATCAAGCGCAACCTAGATGCCATGGCGGCAATGAAGCTCAATGTGCTGCACTGGCACCTATCCGACGACCAAGGTTTCCGAGTGGAAAGCAAGGTACTGCCCAAGCTTCAAGAAGTGGCCGCCTCGGGGCAATATTATACCCAAGCCCAAGTGCGCGAGGTAGTACGCTATGCAGCGGCCCGCGGCGTTCGGGTAGTGCCCGAGTTTGACTTGCCAGGTCATACTACAGCGCTCATTGCCGCTTACCCGGTGCTTGCTAGCAACGACTCCGTTTACGCCCCGGCCCAGCGCTGGGGAGTGCTCAACATTGCCATCGATCCAACCCGGGAAAGCACGTACCAGCTATTGGATACCTTGCTCACAGAAATGATGGGGCTCTTTCCCGACGCCTATTTCCACCTTGGGGGCGACGAAAATAATGGGCAACAGTGGCGCCGCAATCCGCGCATTGCAGAATACATGCGCGCTAATAATATGGTAAAGGAGAACGGCAAGTTTGACACCCATGCGTTGCAAACAGCCTTTATGCGTCGTATGCTGCCTATTGTTACAAAAGGTGGGAAGATCATGGTCGGCTGGGATGAAATACTTGCGCCTGATTTACCAGCCGAGATTGTCATTCAGAGCTGGCGCGGCCGCAAAGCCCTGTACGAAGCGGTAAAAGCTGGTCACCCCGCTTTACTGTCCAATGGCTATTATATTGACCTTAACTACAGTGCGGCTTCCCACTACCTGAACGATCCGCTCCCGGCCGATAACGGCCTGACGCCAGAGCAACAACAGCGGGTGTTAGGAGGCGAAACCGCCATGTGGGCTGAATTTGCGGACTCTACTATTCTGGACAGCCGCATCTGGCCCCGTGCTGCTGCCGTTGCCGAGCGTTTCTGGTCTCCGAGCACCGTGCGCGATGTGCCCGACCTATACCGCCGACTGGCTATTGTATCGCGCCAGCTCGACGACCTAGGTTTGCAGCATCGACGTGTACCGGAGCAGCTTCTACTCCGCCTTGCAGGCAAGCAATATGTAACTCAATTAGGAGTTTTAGCGGGTGTGATAGAGCCGGTAAAGGAATACAAACGCCACCGCCAGGGCTTCACCTACACCACCCAAACCCCCCTGAATCGACTCGTTGATGCCGCTTTGCCCGAAGCGGAAGCCGCTCGCCAGTTCGGCGTTGGTGTCAGCGCGTTGCTTCAATCATTCGCAAGCGCCTTGACCGGCAAGCTCCCGCAAGATGCCCAAACGCTTACCACATTCAACACGTTGCGCACTACGCTCTCAAAATGGCAGGCCAACGATGCATTGCTACAACCACTACTTACCAAAGAGCCATCCTTACAAGAATATGCTCCTTTATCGACCCAACTTGCTACACTAGCGACCCTGGGTCTGGAGCGGCTCCGCTTGCTGGAGAAGGGCGAGAAACCCACACCTGCCTGGCAGGCTGCTGCCGTACGTCAAGTCGAAGCTGCCAAAGCGCCCGCTGGGCAAGCGGAGCTAGCTATCGTGGAGAGTATGCGGAAGCTAGTCACGCTTTGAGCCAGCAGCAGTTTGCTCACGACACCAGTTAATATAAACAAAAAGGCCAGGCTTGATGAGCCTGGCCTTTTTGTTTGCCTGTAAGTTCAACTACTCTTTGTAGCTGTATACTTTGTGACCGCCTTTCAGCAAGTACTTGTCGCGCTTGAACAAGCTTACGTCTGCGCTTACCATTTCGCTTACCAGGGCAGCGAGGTCATACTTAGGCTCCCAGCCCAACTTCTCTTTGCACTTGGTAGGATCACCGATGAGCAGTTCTACTTCTGTCGGACGGAAATAAGCAGGGTTTACTTTTACAACTACTTGACCGATTGGCAACTGATACTCTGGATCGTTGCAAGCGGTAATAGTGCCGATTTCGTTTACACCTTCGCCGGTGAACGTTACTTCTACGCCTACTTCGGCAAATGCCAGGCGTACAAACTCACGTACCGTCGTCGTTACGCCAGTAGCAATAACGAAGTCCTCAGGCTCGTCTTGCTGCAGGATACGCCACATGGCTTCTACATAGTCTTTTGCGTGGCCCCAGTCGCGGCGAGCATCTAGGTTACCTAGCTCAATGCACTCTTCCAGTTCGGTTACGATCTGGGCTACACCACGGGTAATCTTACGCGTTACGAACGTTTCACCGCGCATCGGCGACTCGTGGTTGAAGAGGATACCGTTTACAGCGTACATGCCGTAAGCCTCACGGTAGTTCACCGTAATCCAGTAGCCATAGAGCTTCGCAACGGCATAGGGCGAACGAGGATAGAAAGGCGTTCTTTCCGACTGAGGCACTTCTTGTACCAAGCCGTAGAGCTCCGACGTAGAAGCTTGATATACACGCGTTTTCTTGGTCAGGTCAAGGATACGAATAGCTTCCAGGATGCGTAGCGTACCAATGCCGTCAACGTTAGCTACGTACTCAGGCTCGTCGAACGACACCTTCACGTGCGACATGGCACCTAGGTTGTAAATTTCGTCGGGCTGGATCTCCTGGATCAGGCGGATCATGTTAGTGGTATCCGACAAGTCACCGAAGTGCAGCTTGAACTTAGCGCCGGCTGAGTTGCCTTCGTAGAGGTGGTCAACGCGGTCGGTGTTGAATAGCGAGGTGCGACGTTTTACCCCGTGCACTTCATAGCCTTTGCTGAGCAGAAGCTCTGCTAGATAGGACCCATCTTGTCCTGTGATACCTGTGATTAGAGCGACCTTCATGAGGAAAGTTGTTTGACTTGGATGATTATACTGTAGCGTTAGTACTAAGCAAGCAATGCTTGCTTAGTAGGCGATTCGGCTGAATGTAGTGGTTAGTAACCACAAACAATGTAAGAAATAAATAGCTATTACTGAGCTACTTCAGGAGCTGTAGCCAGGAACTCGGCGTAGGCTTTACGCACGCCTTCTTCGAGCTTGGTTGTGTAAGACCAACCTAGGTCGGTTAGCTTGCTTACATCCATAAGCTTGCGTGGCGTACCGTCTGGGTAGTTGGAGTTGAAGCGTAACTCCCCTTCGTAGCCTACGATAGACTTGATGAGTTGCGCTAGCTCCGCGATGGTCACGTCTTCGCCCGTACCAACGTTGACGAAGCCAGAATCATCGAAGTTTTGCAGCAAGAAGTAGCAAGCGTCGGCTAGGTCATCGGCGTACAAGAACTCACGACGCGGTGTGCCCGTGCCCCAGATTTCAACGGCGGGTGTACCGTTGATCTTGGCTTCGTGAAACTTCCGGATCAATGCAGGCAGCACGTGCGAGCCTTTCAGATCGTAGTTGTCGTTGGGACCATACAAGTTGGTTGGCATAGCCGAGATGAAATTCGCCCCGTATTGGCTACGGTAAGCGTCGCACATCTTGATGCCGGCAATTTTAGCAACGGCATATGGCTCGTTGGTTTCTTCCAACAAGCCCGTCAGAAGCGAATCTTCTTTCAGCGGCTGAGGAGCTAACTTCGGGTAGATGCAGGAAGAACCTAGGAACAGTAACTTCTCCACGCCGTGCACAAAACTCTGATGAATCACGTTGCTTTCGATCATCAGATTATCGTAGATAAAATCCGCACGGTAGGTATTGTTCGCTAGAATACCACCCACTTTGGCAGCAGCGAGCACCACGTATGCAGGTTTCTCTTCCGCAAAAAAGGCAGCTACCGCAGCTTGGTTACGCAAGTCAAGCTCTGAGGAGCTACGCAGGATAAAATTCTTGTGACCAGCCTTTTGCATCCGCCGCAAGATGGCCGAGCCAACCATACCGCGATGGCCAGCGATGTATACCGGAGCTTCAAGATTCATAGTAGAAAGTATTTGGTAAGCAGGCTCTACAGACTATCTCCGAGCACACGCACATGAGCAAATGTAAATTGTTTGTTTGACATATACGCTTTAAACTTTACTCAGATCAAGTATTAAGATTACAAGTTTAAGGGATAATCCGGTTAAAAGCAAAAATATATATAATAATATACTATCAACAATTTAGGCCTGATACGAAAGTAGAGAGCTTAGGATACATCTTCGCCGTCTTTTTTAAAATAAAACTGAAACCTGCATCCGTCCGGTATGCACAATAGCTGCGCCGCTAGCTTTGCGGCCATCGTATGCGACGGACACGTTCAGCCCATTGCTGAGTCGCTGTTCCAGATTTAAGTTCCACGTCATATTGTTGCCGGGGCGTAATGCATTTAGGATTTCTAGTCCTACCAAGGAAGCTTGGTCGCCACGAAAACCTACGCGTACGTAGCGGGTGGTTGCCGAAAGAGTCCGCTTACTCACTTGGCTCACCCTCGTTTCAATACCTAGCTCATCAAAAGTACCGCGTGTGTCTTGTTCACTCTCGAACGTGTTCTGCTTGGAGGTATGCAAGTACGTTCCTGTGAAGCGCAAAGTAGGCGTAGGCTGATAGCTAATTTCAGGCTGCAGTTCGTAGATCAAGAGTCGAAAATTACGGGCTGATTGAAAACTGGTGGATGAGTAATCAGCTCTGTTACCACGCACACTGCGGGTAGTAACGATTCGCCCTGTAAAGGATTGCGCCAGGGTGCGCCGCACCAATAGACTTTGACTAGCTAAGTTGCGCACTTCATTGCCGTTCGTCAGCAGGGTCTTCTGCTGGTTTTGCTGTAGCGTGAACTCTGCTCCAAAAATCGGATTTGAACGATTGAAGTACAGGGTATTCCGAATCAGCTTGTTCAAGGAAAGCAATAATGAATCTTCCGTTTGCAGGGCAAAGGGGTTCAGACGCGAAGCTAGATCTTGATCAATGGTGCGCCGGTCGAGCGTCACGCTGGTAATCGTTGAGAAGCGTGCGGCGAAACCGCGCAAGCCCGGTTGGTCGCGCCACTTGCGAGGAGCACTGCTGGTCAACCGATAGCTGAAGCGGTTAGTAAAGGCCACGATGTAGTTATCAGTGGGCAAGTATACTTTGATATAGGTGCGGTACTGTGCATCTGTCGTTTGCGCTTCAAAGAACTCGTCTTTCTCTTGCAGCTTATTGCCATTCGTATCCTGCCAATAGTGCGTTCCTTGCCCAGCTGGCACAGGCAAAAAGGAATAGTCACGCTTCAGCTCGCGCCCGGTCGCTACGCTGTAGCTTAGCTCAGAGCGTAGCAGATTATTAAATAGGTTTGCGTTCCAGTCTAGCTTGCTGAGTACTGTTCGTTGGCGGGCGCTATCGCGGGCCGCTAGGTCGCGGTAAGTGAAGAGCAAGTTCACATCTTGGTTGCGGCCTAGCCGGCTCGCAAATGTTCCTTGCCAGGTTTGAGCACGCCCCCGCAGGTATAATGACGTTTGCTCCGTAGTGGGAGCTTGGTCGCGGCGGTAGGTATAGTCCAGCCGAAACCGCGTTTTGGCGCTGTCCCGGCTTTGAATGAATAAGGCGTGTTCATCAAAATAGTTGGCGGAGGTCAGTGAATCGCCACTTGGCAGTGCCACTCGGTTCTTGTCGAAGCGGTAGGCGTAACCAGGTACAATAGGCCCACCCACGTAGCGCCCAGACGCTTCTCCTCGCGCCCAAGTGGAACGCCGGTTTCCGGCCTGCGAATTGAGCACGAATAAGGTCCCACGAAACTGTGCATTACCTAGCTGATGGGCCGCATCGAGCCAGTGCTGGACACCGCTTACCTCTCCAGCCCGGTAACGCCGACTCAAACGATACGCAAACGTATTGGTAGGGTCTTTTACTAGGCCCGCTGAAAAGTTGAAAATATTGTCCTCGCGCGGCGATCGGTAAGAACCATTGCCTTGCACGGTACTAGTAGTACTCCAGTTACGGTCAAACTCAATATCGCGGTAGCGGTCGATGGGGGCAAATTGCTGACTGGTGTATTCGTAGTCGAGGGTACTGCGGAATTTATACTGCTTCAGAATAGGCAGATTTAGTGCCCGATCTTGCACGGCATACCCGACCCGGAAAGCGCGCCCAGGCGTTGAAGCCGCCGAAAACCGGTTCACGTCTATTTCCGAAGAAGCTAGGTCAACGAATACGCTGGCCGTTGAATCAAGCTGGTAGCTAGTTCCTACGCTTACCATTTGCTTCAGCAGCGGCGTGGGCAACAGTCGCACGGCTTGGTAATTACCTTGTGCTATACCACCCGCAGGCTCTACGTATTCAAACACCCGTCCATTAGCTCCTGCGTTTTGCGTGCTCAGCCGGTAGTTGCCCTGTCCTTGCGCTACTTCCGTGAAGCGGACATTGTACACCGTTCGCGAAGAATCTCTCGCGAAGATGTACACGGGCACACGCTGCCCGGCTACTAGGCGGAATTCACGATAGTACTGCACCTGTTGTCGATTGAAAGTTGCGGCTACCACGCTCGTATCAGCTGCTTGGCTAACCTGGTCACCCGCGTTGCGCAGCAACTGCTTCTCGTCAGGGGTCAGGGTGAGGTTAGGCGAATTGTCGGGATTATCAGCCTCGCGGTAATAGTTGGCATGCACGCTCAACCGACCTAGCTGTTGGTAATGATTTAGGTGAACAAGCGAGCGAGAATAATTGAAATCAGAATACTCGAAGTCAACCTTAAGGCGCGAGTTGCGCGTAATCAGATGCTTTGGCGTAAATGTTATTTCCGACTGGTTATAGTCGATTGTGTAATCAAAATCGAACCCTCGCGTCATTAACTGACCATCGAGGTACACGCGTTCTGAGTTAGCCAGTACCACAATAAATTGTTCACCATTGGGGCCCCGCAGGCGGTACGGGCCCTGCACGTTTTCGATAGGCGCTAAATCAATCGACGCAAACTTTCCTTTGGCTACTCCACCAGCTATCGTTGTGGTGCTGCGCCGACCTGGCCCTTGGGTGAAATTTGTCTCGACAGCTGCGCCCTGCACGTTCTTGTAGAAGCGCAGGAAATAGTCAGGCTTGTTGCGTAGCACGACATCGCCAGCTGTCAGGTTCCAGCGTGGATGCGTTAGGGTAACGTAGATACGATCAAACTCCTGGAGTTGCTGGGTGTTACCCTCGGGCTGAAAGGGCACATTTTGATCGGAAATAGCCGCCGTCAGATTGATCTGATCCGTGAGCTTCCCTTCGAGCTGTAGGTTCAGTGAAGAGTTAACAAATACATTTTGTGCGTTACCAAACGAAACACCCCGTGACAAATTACCAGTTTTGTTGATGCCCGGCGTACTCAGAATCTGTTCTTTCACCGCAAAATCCTCGTAGCTGACGAATCGCCTAGGAAAACCTAGGGTATCAATCAGGCTACGTGGCCGGCGATAGTGCGGCGCCGACAGACGCATAGGCAATACGCGGTAACTTACCAATACCGAATCTGCCCCCGACCTAGGGGCCAAACTGTCGGTAGGTGCTACCGTAGCACTAGGCTTGCGTCCAATGCGGTACGTTTCCGTTCGCGAATCGTAGCGCACAGCACGACCATTGATCGAAACAGATGACGGCACCACAGTCAGGGTATCCGTTAGTGAAAACGTTACGGTATCCTGCCCCGCCGGCAGCTGCACCCACCGACTTCGTCGCGACGACAGACCGGGCAGCTGCTGAGCCACAGCTCCGCTAGCTAGCAGTAATAGTAGCAGTAAACAACTCCCTATCGGAAAAATACGCCGCGTAGAAGCTGTCATCAAATGCTGCAGGGATAGATAATGAAAGGATGATTAGTAAACGCTGCTGGGCGCTGCTTATTTCTTGCACACAGTACGTTTCTGAGTGGTGCTCTATTGCAAAGCTAGGCTCAACAGCTTGTTCTCAGCACACAGCTTGTTTATTACTAACTTGCTATATATCACCAACTTCCTCTCTCGCAATTATTATTCCGGAGCTAATGGTAGCTCAATAAAGAACAGGGTACCGACTCCCTCCTGCGTCTCGAACCAGATGCTACCACCAGCACTCTCAATCCCACGCCGAGCAACGGCCAACCCAATGCCAGAACCCGAAACTTTGGTCGTAAAGTTGGGCACAAACACTTTATCCCGTACGGCTTCTGGGATACCCATACCGTTGTCTTTGATACAGATCTTTACGCGGCTCGCTTCTACTCGCTCCATGCTAGCCTCAATGATAGGCTTACGGCCCGCTGGTACTGCTTGTAGCGCATTAATAAGTAAATTGTTGAACGTGCGAACCAACAGATTTTCGTCAGCAAAAACGACGTAGCTACCTTCCGCTGCATCGGCTGGCAAGCGAAGTTGGATGCCGCCTGCACCTGCCCCCCCTTGGTGTAAGCTCACACAACGCCGCAGAATAGGTGCCACATCGAGCCGCTCAGGGCGCATGGCTGGCAGGTTGGTAAAGGTCGAAAACGAAGTAGCAATGTCGCTGAGCACATCCACTTGCGTAATCAGCGTCTGCGAAATCTTACTAATTAGTTCCTCCGTATTGGGCCGCCGCTCTGCTATGGCTTTCTGTAGAAATTGCAAAGAGAGCTTCATCGGCGTAAGCGGGTTCTTAATCTCATGCGCTACTTGGCGGGCCATTTCGCGCCAGGCAGCCTCCTTTTCTTGCGTTGCTAGCTCCTGCTTGCTGTCTTCTAGCTTCAGCAGCATCTCATTGTATTCACGCACCAGTAGCCCGATTTCGTCGGAGGCGTCGTAAGCTAGCATTTCGTTTTGTCCCGTCAAGGTTGTTTGCTTAAGCTTCTCGGTAAGTAGCTTAAGCGGTTCGGTGAGCAAGCGAGAAGCGAGGAATGTGAGCACCAAGAACAAGATAAACATCACAGTGAAGATGTTTAGAATGGTGCTAATCAGCTCAATAAGCTTGTTATCGAGGTCCTTCTCCGAATCGAAGAAAGGAATGCCGACGTATCCGATTACTGTGCCAGGATGTCCTGCTTGAGCAGTAGCTCGCAAGGGTAAATACAAGGCATTAAATGACAAAGAACCGGCGCGTTCTGTCAATAACACCCGCGGCTGACCTTGTTCTGCTAAAGCAGCCACAGCTTGCGGGTTCATCAATTGGCTTAATACGCCAGACTCAAAAATTAGCGGCTGGCTACTGACTTGCAGCTGTCCGTGGGCGTCGTAAAGATTAAGGTCGGTTTCCGTTAGGTTCGATACGTTGTCGGCTAGCTCAATCAGCGCCGTACGACTAGCTGAGTCGGCAAGTAAGGCCCGGTTCTTTAACAAATTCTCCTGTACCGTTCTACCCCGCCGTTCGTAGGTGCGCCGCAAATCTCGTTTATAGGAATTAGTGACTTGGCTAGCTGTCGCAATACTTACAATTAGTAGCGGTACTACTATGCCTAGGTTCAAAAACAGTTGAATTTTCGTGCTAAAGTTGGCCCGAAACACATCTATATAACGCCCTTCCACGACCATGTAAAAGGCAGTGCAGAGCAAAAAGAAGAAAGCATGTAGTAGAAACAGGAAGGAAAAGTTTGCTAGCCAATCGCCGAAGGAGTATGTCGCTGTCGTTACCACAACCGTCCGATCCTGCGGGCCGCCGATTGCTAAGTGATGAAAGCCCCGGATGGAAAGCCCCGGATCGTACAACCGAGGATTCCGTAGCTGTTGCAAGGAAAGCCGATTGGCGTAATCGAAATCCCCTTCACTATATACTAAATGACCGTTTTCGTAGCCAGCATAGCTTAAATCGGGACCTAGCCCCGGCTGGAAGAACTTTTGATCTACTAGCAATTCTGGAACTACGCTGTATGCCGTCAGCTTCTTCAAGGAAAGCTCTAGCAGGATTGTACCCGTCCCTCCTGCTGGTGTGGGAACTGGCACGAATGCCACATACCGCCTCGTACTAAACGAATTAGCCCCCCGAATCAAGTACAAATTTTCTTGATCAGTACTATCTGCGGCGCGTAGTAAGAGCTTCCGTAGTTGCGGTAGCGTAGTGGTGTTTGCCTCTCCTCGAATCGGCCGACCAGCTGCATCAAAAAGCGTTACTATAATTTCGTATTTGTCGAAATAGCCACGCAAGTAATACTTCACTATTCGCTGTCGTACTAGCTCTGGATTTGTGAAGATGCTAGCCATCATAGAACTGATTAGCGGGTCGGCGGCAATCTCACGTGTACGAACACCTAGCATGTATTCGCCTTGCAAGTCATTATCGACAAGCATATTACCCGCTATCTTCTTCTTACTTGATACCAATTGACGATCGAAACGCTCGTATAGGGCCAAAGCTCCTACAATAGAACTAACGCTGAGCATCAAGAAAGCAAAGAGGTAGATCTGATACGACACAATTGTCCCTACTCGCCTTAAGCCAGTAAAGCGCACTACCCAGAAGAAAATTAGTGTAAGTCCGAGCAGAATGAAATGGACTTTTGACAGCACTAAGCCAAGAGGCAAGAAGCACAATCCGCAAATTGCTAGCAGCATTAGACCTAGCACACGAGTGACTGGTCGGACTGCCGCTAAAAACACTTGCGACAACAAATAGAAGCCAATCAGATAGCCGGTGGTGTGTAATACGATAGCTAAACAGAGGAGCAACTTGAACCCAGATACTTGGATGTTCTGGGTAACATCTAATACTAATTGCGAATTATTGAAGCTGTTAGCGTAAAAATCAAATAACAACTCTAATAGGCCAAAAAATAGGACAACGGCACAAGAGGCGATAGTAAGACGGGATGCCGTTTTATGGATACGCTGTACCCGGTTTGCTAGGCCATAGTGGCGAAAAAGAAAGAACGTGTAATAAGCGACCAGTAAGAGTAGGAGCGCATTGATCAATAAATCTCCCAGAGAAGGAGATAACCAGGAAGCAGCGTATACCTTTGGGTCGAAGATGCGGACTTCTATGAAGGAGAATGGTAACCCAAAATAAAGTAAGGCTGCTCTAAAGGCAGCTAATGGAAACACCACTGTAACAGCACCGAGCAAAGTTTTCCCCTGCATAAACTGTTGTTGCGATAGCCGTACCCATCCGTTCAAGTACAAACCAAAGCCAAGTAAGAGCAGCGCTAAGGGTAAATACTTGCCTGTAACGGGATTAGGCTGCAAGCTTTCCAAGGAAAACAAGTACGCACCCGTAGAAGAGTACAAGCGCGGCAAATTCCTCTTGGCCGAATTAGCAACTAATTGAACATTGAGCCCTCGGAATAACGCGCGTTCGGCACCTTCACGTAAGTAGCGGTTGCTAATACCATAGTGCCGCTCCAAAGGCACATAGGTTAGAATGGTGTAGGCACCAGCCAGTCGACGCAACGCCAAAAAGTGACCAAACTTAGTGTCGATGAGTCTTTCCCGGAAGTTCTGAGTCGCAATCTCAGGCTCTGGCATGGTCGTATGGTCTGACCAATATAAGAGCCGCTCGCCCCGGAAAATGAAGCAGTGGTACGTTGTGCGCCCCACAAACCAGCTAAAATCTAACTGCCCTTTCTGCAACCGATCGGCTACTTCGCCGGCATCGCGATCTGCAGTAAGTTCGGCCTCCGTGACCAAGGTTTGAAGACGAGTGGCATCGGTGCGAAGCAGCACGCCACTTCCCTGTCCATAATGATTGCTTAGATACGCTCCCAAAAAACAAAGCGCCGCAGCCAACAACAACACCAAGGGAGAGGAGCGCGAGTATATCAAACGAGCTAAAATAAGTTGATGATAAAGGCCAAATGGCACGTTAACAAACGAGTAACAACAAAAATGCCGCCATTCGGCGGCATTTCCTAGCTCCATTTCGGAATCTGCTATCTATTAGGTAATCTAATAGAAGACTAACAACAACAGCTATTTACGCTGCTGCGAGTGCCTGTACCAAAAGAACCCAACAGCTCCAACCAACAAATAGGGAATGGTCATCAGGTATAAAATCCCAGTGTTAAGACCGGAAAAATCCTGGGCATCTTTTTCAGTGCGTGCTGATTCAACTTGGCTGCTACACAAGGAGCACTGCGCATGTGTTGTAAGTGGCATTAGGCTCAATAATGATCCTAATAGCATTACCAGTAACCCGGCAAAAAATGATCTTTTCATTTGAATTTACAATTTTGGCAGTGTCTTCCTAGAATGTGCTTCACCTAGGTGTAGTACGGAGAAATCATGAAGTAAACGATGACTCCTGTAACTGAAACGTACAGCCAGACCGGAAAGGTCCAGCGTGCAATCTTACGATGCTTAGTAAATTGTTGAGTAAGAGCAAAATAAAGCGTAAACAACACTAGGCCTACTGTGACGACCGCTAGTGAAATATGAGTAAGCAGTAACAGAAAATATATGTAGCGCACAGTTCCTTCCCCTCCGAAGTGCGTGGAAGCTACTTGCGAATGGTAAACAACATAGGAGACCAAGAACAATGACCCTAGCAAGAAGGCAATACTCATCATAAGGCGATGCTGCGTTATCTGCTTACGCCTTATAAAGTAGTAGCCAATCACAAGGCAAACTGCTGTTAGTGAATTAAGAATGGCATTTAATGCTGGTAGGAACTTCACCTGCGCACCTGGCACCCGAAAGGTCTCAGGAAAGTAGTAAAGCACAGCTACTAAGAGAGGAACAATAGCAGCTAGTGCTCCTAGAATGATTTTATACTTTGTGTAGCTGCCTGGCTCAATGGCGGGCTGCATTGTCGTGGTCATAGGTATACAATAAGACGCCTATTTCAGTGATAAGACGATCTACTTCCTTCTGTTTGGTACCGTCGTAAATACCACGTACTCGCTTATCACGGTCTACCAGAAACAACTGCTGGCTATGTTCTAAACCAGGCGAGACGCCGGTTGGTTCGGGCAAATGATAATCTTGAGTAATCAAGCGGTATACTTGTGGCTTGCTTCCCGTAAGGAAAAACCATTTTCCAGCAGTTGCTCCGTAACGCTCTGCGTAGCTAGCCAAAGCTGCTACCGAATCATGTTCAGCATCGACACTGTAAGAAACGAGCTTCACCCTCGGTTCATGTCGAAACTGCTCCTGTACTCTAGTTAGCTGACTGCTCACTTGGGGGCAAGCACCAACACATTTTGTGTAAAAGAAACTCGCTACATACACACCTCCAGCTAGGTCTTTTTGACTTATAACTCTACCCGATTGAGAATGTAGATTAAAATCGCCTAACTGGTGGTAAACAGTATCGCGCTGCCACTTCCCTCCTACCAACGTTGAATCAACATGGTCAGGAAGGTAAGTTGGCAGCGCGTAACGATTGGTACCAAACGTTGCTAGAAATAGAAAACCTAGCACTGGTACTAACAAGAGGAGGCCCAGTAACAGGGTTTGCTTGGGCCTCATTACTTATTTAAAAGCGTTGAAGACAGATTCTCCGATAGAAGATCCTTCAGACACGAGGGCAACAAGCAGCCATACTAGCAATGCCATTGGAACTAAAATAGTCCAGATCAGCGCCTTTGTCTCGTGCTTTAAGTGCATAAATTCAGCTACGATGAAGAAAGCCTTCAAAATAGTCATTACAATAAAGATACTATTGCGAAACGTTCCAGCTGGCATTGTGAAAGCTAGAAGAAACTCAACAGCTGTGATAGCGACTAGAATGAAAAAGGTTTTCCAGATCCAACCTGTGTTAGGCTTTGGAATTTCGCCAACTTGAACCGGACTATTTGCTGCGTGGTGAGCCATGAAATTCTAAATTTATAATGTTGAATCTTGAGTGATAGCTCACGAGAGCTACTCTGTCAGCAAAACTCCTTACACCAGGTAGAAAAAGGTAAATACGAACACCCACACGAGGTCTACAAAGTGCCAGTACAAGCCAATCTTCTCAACCATTTCATAGTGCCCACGTTTCTCAAAAGTACCATTGGTGGTAGCGATGAAAGACCACGTTAGCAAGCATAGCCCGCTAAACACGTGCGTACCATGGAAACCGGTAATAAAGAAAAACAGGTCGCCGAACAAAGGCGGGCCATATTGATTCATAGCTAGGTTAGCGCCATGAAAAATAGAGCCATCAGCCATTTTGGTCCCTGCTTCAGTACCCTCAATAAAGTGAGACCACTCTAATGCTTGGCAGCTTACGAAAGTAGCACCAAACAGAATAGTCCAAAGCAACCATTTCTGTACATCAGCTTTATCCATCCGCTGGCCCGCTTCAACTGCCAATACCATCGTGACGGAGCTGAAGATAAGAATCATCGTCATTAACGCCACGAAAGCTAGAGGCAAGTCTACGCCGTGAAAGCCTGGAAAAGCGTTAAATACTTTTTCTGGAATAGGCCAATATGCAGTGGAGAAAACAAACTCTTTTGCATTGCCGACATAGGCTAGATGCCGATGACGAATTAGGCCATAAGCCGTGAGAAAGGCTGCGAACGTGAAGGCATCCGACAGCAGAAAAAACCACATCATCAGCTTGCCATAGCTCGCTTTGAATGGTTCGTTGCCCCCATCCCAAGTACCGGTACGCGGCTTTTCAAGAGTGGCGGACGGAGATAGAGTCTGCGTCGAGGAAGTGGTAGACATAGCGTGCGGGTAAATACGAAATCAGTGGTTCAAAAGTAGGAACAAATACAAGTACAACCAAAGCCCACCTAAGAAGTGCCAATAGATTGTGCAATTAGATATCGTCAGCATCTGCCGCGAATGTACTTTGTACTGTAAGCTACGTCCAAGGGTTATCAAGAGAAACACAAGCCCTGTAACCAAGTGAAAAGCGTGAACTCCCATTAATACATACGTGAATGATCCTGACGGATTTGAATCAGTACCACCAAAGTAAACTTTGTGTGCCACCAAATCCCCCCATACGTTCCACTGTCCTAGAAGAAAATATATACCTAGAGCGAACGTACTCAACATGCCAATCTGTACTTGGCGTACATTGTCTTTGCGTGCCGCAAACCATGCCCATTGCATCGTAATGGAGCTTAACGCTATCACCAATGTGTTAATCAATAAGCCGCTAGGCAAATCGAACTCAAGCCAGTTGCCCTCCTCGCGACGTACAATATAGCCGCTAGTGAAAGCTGCAAACATCATAATGATGCTCACAATTATCAGGATTAGTAGCATACGCAATGGATGCACACCAGTACCCGGTTCCTTATCGATAAGCGTTTCAGAAGAATGCATAAAGCAACGTGTTATTACAATTTATCAAACACCAACGCAATTTGAACAATTGGCAGGTACAGGAATGAGCCAAACATGATGTTCATTGCTGCTTTCTTGGAGCAAGTTCTCATCAAGTAAAAGGTCTGTGTTAAAAACAATACGCCGCACACTACTGCAATAAGCGCCGAAGTTTTTCCAGTCATGCCTAGCTCCAATGGTAGAAGACTCAAAGGAATCAAAAGCAGCGTGTAAGTCATTATCTGGAAAGCTGTCCGCAAATCTTTGCCTCCAGGGGTTGGCAGCATCTTAAATCCAGCCTTCTTATAGTCTTCATCTAAAACCCAAGCAATAGCCCAAAAGTGCGGGAATTGCCACATAAATTGAATTCCAAACAGCACCCAAGCTTCCACTCCTAAAACGCCAGTAGCTGCTACCCAACCTAGCAGAGGAGGCATGCCACCTGGTATAGCTCCTACCGCTACGCACACTGGAGAAATTGTCTTAAGTGGCGTGTAAATGAAGCCATACAAAATCAAAGACAAGAGTGAGAGTGCAGCCGTGAGTGGGTTAAAGAAATGAGCTAGGATAAAAAGCCCTAAACATCCCACTAGTATAGCAAACACCCAGGCTTCCGTCACACTTAGTATGCCTTTTGGCAAAGGGCGCTTAGCCGTGCGCTTCATCAACTTGTCCAACTCTACTTCATGAATCTGGTTGATCGTATTGGCAGAACCTGTTACAGCTAACCCCCCGAGCAATACTAGCATAGCTAGTCCCCAGTTTAATTCCCTTGCTCCTAGTAGATAGCCAATAGCACTGGAAAAGGCTACCGTTAAAGCTAGTCGAAACTTTAGTAGCTGAAAATAAGCCTTGGCTTTTGTCATTAATCAAGTGGCAAAACTCTCAAGTAGAGAGTAAATAGGGGTGCAAATTTACGCAACAACCCTGGGATAAGTGGCTTGTGACGTCAATTTCGTAATCCGATGATGTAAAACAGCGGTCAGAAACTGAACGCCAAACAGTATCGTGGCAATGGTGAGGTGAACAGGTTGTACAGCTGCAGGCAAAGCAAATGAAGCTAAGGTCATACCAGCTACCATCTCTATTCCTACTAAAGCAATTATACTAACAGCCAATTGTTGTAGACGCTTCGAGTGCAACTGTAAGAGTCGGTACGCGACATACAGGTTTGCTATCAACAGAAAGATGGAAAAAGTGCGATGTAAATGAAATACTGAGCCTAGCTGATTGACCCATTCTGCTCGCCTACTATATGCTTCAGCAAATGCTACTACATCTACCTGCTCTCTCACTTGTGTACCGATTACTATTTGCACAAACGTAAGCAGAATAGTCAGCCACAGCCAAAAGGTTAGCTTTGATGACGTAACCACTTTGCTTACCTCTCTAAACTCCTTTTGAGAACGATCTACAGCGTAAATGAGCAACCCTACAATTACCAAAGCTAGGCCCATATGAATGGTTACCATGATGGGCAATAAATTGGTAGATACTACCAAAGACCCCAACCAACCTTGAACACCTGTAAGAATCCAAGACCAGAAAGCAAGCCAGAAAACAACACGATCTTTCTTCCAATAAGGTACAGCAAACAAGACAGTCAAAAAAATAAGAATGCCTATAACAGCTCCTAATAGTCGGTTTACATATTCAATCCACGTTTTGGTAGCATTAAAGTCTGTCTCTATATATTGGGTAGGATGAGCGAAAATACTCCCCGCCACTTGTTTAAATCCTAATCGTTCTAATGTGAGAGCGAGCTTCTTATTTTTCGCAACACGCTGAGCCGTGTAAACCTCTTTATAGTTACTTGGAAGCTGCTGAATATCAGTAGGGGGTATCCACATTCCAAAACATTTAGGCCAATCAGGGCATCCCATACCAGAGCCTGTACTGCGCACAATTCCACCCACTAAAATCAGTAAATAGACTGCGGCAACAGTAAGTAATCCCATTAACCGAAAACGTCGTGCAAAAGCAGGAACTGCGACATTCATATGGTAGACACGTATTTACTTGAAGAACATAAATGCAGAAGATTTTGCTCATTACTTGTGAGTAAAAAGCCATATTCTTTACAAACGAAACGGGCTCCTGTAATACAGGAGCCCGTTTCGTTTGTACTCTATAAAGCAATCCTAATCTTGCTCACGCTCATTAGGCATGTTAGAAGACTTTGTTTCCGAGAAAGGTACGTTCTGCGGAATGAAATCATCAGTTGCTCCTGGCTTACTGTAATCATATGGCCACCGATAAACTGCAGGAATAGCTCCAGGCCAGTTCCCGTGTCCAGGGATAACCGGGGTAGTCCATTCAAGCGTACTCGACCGCCAAGGATTCTCAGTAGCACGACGACCTCGGAAGATGCTATAGAAGAAGTTAAAGATGAACACAAACTGACCAACGAAAGCAAATATAGCTGCTGCTGATATGAACTTATTTAAGTCAGCGAATTGGCTGAATGAATCGAAACCAGTCCAAGCATAATACCGACGTGGAAAGCCAGCAATACCAACATAGTGCATCGGCATGAACACTAGATACACACCGATGAAGGTAAGCCAGAAGTGTATATAACCTAGCTTTTCATCCATCATGCGGCCGAACATCTTTGGGAACCAGTGATATACACCGGCAAACAAACCAAAGAAAGCCGAACTGCCCATCACTAAGTGGAAGTGTGCTACCACAAAGTAAGTGTTGTGCATTTGAATATCCAAAGCGGCGTTACCAAGTACGATACCTGTCAACCCCCCTGCAATGAACAACGACACAAAGCCAATAGAGAATAGCATGGCGGATGTGAAGCGAATATTACCACGCCACAAAGTAGCGAGCCAGTTGAACACTTTTACTCCAGAGGGAACCGCAATGATGAGTGTAAGGAACATGAAAACTGAACCTAAAAAGGGGTTCATGCCTGTCACAAACATATGGTGCGCCCACACAACAAACGCAAGAACTGATATACCTAATAGCGAGCCGATCATTGCACGGTAGCCAAAAATAGGCTTACGAGCGTTCGTTGCTAAGATCTCAGATACCATGCCCATAGCTGGCATGATTACGATGTATACTTCTGGGTGTCCTAGGAACCAGAACAAGTGTTGAAACAAGATAGGTGAACCACCTGTGTTGTTTAAAGCCTGACCTGCAATGTAAATATCTGACAAAAAGAAGCTAGTACCGAAGCTACGGTCAAAGATCAAAAGCAAAGCCGCTGAAAACAGAACTGGGAATGAAAGTAGACCAAGTACCGCGGTCAAGAAGAATGCCCAGATAGTTAGTGGCAGCTTGCTCATACTCATGCCACGGGTGCGTAAGTTGATAACTGTGGTAATGTAATTCACCCCTCCAAGTAGCTGGGAGATAATAAACAAAGCCATGCTCACCAACCACATCGTCATACCTGCGCCTGAACCAGGAATTGCCTGTGGCAATGCGCTGAGTGGAGGGTAGATTGTCCATCCAGCTGCAGCAGGTCCTGTTTCGAGGAACAAGGACGTAAACATGATCAAGCCTGATACAAAGAAGAACCAGTATGATAGCATGTTCATAAAGCCAGATGCCATATCACGGGCACCGACTTGTAATGGAATCAAAAAGTTAGAGAAAGTGCCACTCAAGCCAGCGGTTAGCACAAAGAACACCATAATGGTGCCGTGCATAGTTACTAAAGCCAAGTAAAACTCGGGATTAAGTTTGCCTCCCTCTACCCATTTGCCAAGGATTGGCTGCAACCAATCCATAGTTGCTTCTGGCCAACCAAGTTGGATACGAAACAAACTAGACAAAGCTCCACCAATTATCGCCCAAAATATTCCTGTAATTAGGAATTGCTTGGCAATAATCTTATGATCGGTGCTGAATACGTATTTGGTTAAAAAACTTTGCTCATGATGCTCATCATGGTGCAAATGCTCATCGTGCTCGATCCGGGGCTCAGTGGCACCGATATCACCTTGCACTTGTGAGTGAACAGGAAGATTAGCAGCCATAGCGTGCGATTAGTTAACTAAAATTAGAGAGAAGCTTTAGGAGCAGTCGTCAAAACGGCAGCCGCTTCTTTTGTTACTAGCTTGTCAGATTTCTCTTTGAAGCTAGCCAATATATCAGGGTTTTGCTCAGCAAAGGACTTCTGTTGCGCATACCATGCTACGTAATCATCTGGCTCATCAACAACAATATTTAACTTCATTGCGAAGTGACCACGACCACATATCTGATTGCAAGCTAGCTCATATTTAAAATCGGGGTTTCCGAGTTGAGCACGCATCTCATCAGTCGTTTTCGTAGGGGTAAACCAAAACTTTGTCGGCATACCAGGAACTGCATACATCTGCACTCTAAAATGAGGCATGTAAACAGCGTGCAAGACGTCTCTGGAACGAATACGTAATAACACTGGATGGCCCTTGGGAACGTGGATTTCACCAGCTGTGAAATCGTCTAAACCATTCTTGTCATTAAGATCAAACCCAAATTCATTTGTTGCATCTATCAAGCGATAGTTAACAACACCAAGCTTTTGGTCACGACCAGGATAACGAACAAGCCAGTTAAATTGCTTACCCATGACCTCTAGCACAACAGCATCTTTAGGCGCTGGACCAGTTATTTTAGTCCACTGTTTCCAACCAGCAAAGACTAGGCTTGCCATAACAATAGCAGGTATCAAAGTCCAAATTACCTCAATCTTATTGTTATGAGAAAAGAAGAAGGCACGTCGGTTATCCTTGTGCTGGTACTTGTAAGAAAAGACAAAGAGCATTACTTGGGTAATAGCAAATGCAATACCCAAAATGATCATTGTAGTCCAGAACATCCGCTCCAAAGCATGCCCATGAATGGAGGCAATTGGCGGGTTCATTTTGTCGTAGTTGTCTATGAAAGACCACGTAAAAGCTGCCCCGCCTACCACCATGAAAACAATCATGAGGATAGCATTGGCGCGGTTACTGAAGCCGATATCACGAGTAAAGCTACCCGAAAAGATGGATGTTAATATCTGGAGGCGGAACAGCAAGCCGAACACGACTAACAGCAACACCAAAACCAGAAAAATACTGAGAGCAGTCATGAGAATGTATTGAACTATAGAAGTGAGAAACTGGGACGCTTAGAGTGAGAAGGCATCACCGAATTGTCTTCTCACCCAGCGATACTCAAGTCTAGGTTATGTGGTATGATGTACACTCTCGTCTAAGAACGGGTGATGTACTGGCACTAGTGAAGCTTGAGAAAGCCGTTTAGTTACCAACAATAGAAAACTACCGAGGAACACCATAGCCACACCAATCTCAATTACAAACCCATTGTCGCCCTTTAAAGTTGCTGGCATGATCATCAAATAAAAATCAAACCAATGGCCAATAAGAATTGCAATGCTCACGATCTTCAACATGATCATCTGACGCTTGGCATCACGTGTCATCAGTACTAGGAAGGGGAACGCAAAGTTGATTATCAAGTTGAAGAAGAAGATCCACGTGTAACGGTCATTAAATCCCCCTAAACGTTGATTATAGTAAACAGCTTCTTCAGGCAAGTTAGCATACCAGATTAGCATGAATTGAGCAAACCATACGTAAGTCCAGAAAATGCTAAAGCCGAACATGAATTTTCCTAAGTCATGCAGATGGCTTGCGTTTACGAAACGCATGTAGCCAGCCTGCTTAAGGAATATTACGATAAGCGTGGTAGCTGCGATCCCAGAAACCCACCAACTAGCAAATACATACCAACCAAACATGGTACTAAACCAGTGTGTGTCAATTGACATCACCCAGTCCCAAGCTGACATTGACGATGAAACTGCAAATAGAACCAAGAACACAGCAGCAACATTAATGCTCTTGTGGAAATATGCAGTACCACCATTTAGATCTTCTTCCAAAGAGAGCTTACGTAACCTTTCTGAGAAAAACCACCAGATAGCAACGTATAGAACCATCCTAATCAAGTAAAAGGGCTGATTTAGGAAGCCACTCTTGCCAGCTATAATAGCGTCATAGTTTGGTGACTTGGGATCCATAAGCCCTTCATGAGTCCAATGGAAAATATCATGCTTGCCTACTAGAAAAACTAATAGCATTATGATTCCTCCAGGAAGTAGCCATGCACTTAAGGCCTCGTTTACCCTTTTGATTAGTACTGACCACCCTGCATATGCAACGTATTGCAAAGCCACGAAGAAGGTACCAATCACTGAGATACCTATGAAATAGACATTATTTAGCCAAAGGCTAGTGAAAACCCTCTTGAGCCATACAGGACTTCCTTCTTCGTGGTGAGCCGAAGCCCCCATACCAGTACCATGCTCAGCAGCGTGGTGTTCAGCCCCAAAACCTGTAGCAGCTAAAATTAACCCAATTACCAGCAGAATTACTCCAGCAACAATAATTGTGATAAACGTCCTGCGAGTTTTCGCGGAAAGCTCCAGGTGTTCAGCCGTGGCGCTTTCATGATGCGTCAGAGTTGCCATAGTTCCTTAGTTAGTCTTTCCGTTGCGTGCTTTTGTACCACCTTGCCCAGGTGTTGCTGAGCCAGAGCCAGCTTGTGCTTCTTCTACTGGACCTTGTTCAGCTCGATCAGTTGTTTGTGATTCGTCAACTATCTCAGGGGAATCATCTCCTTTAGCTTGAACTAGATCAGCTAACCCATCCGGACCTTTGCCTTGCTGTAGTACACGTACATACATAGCAATTTTCCAGCGTTCTTCTGGGTTCACAATAGAGCCGTGAGGCATCATACGATTACGGCCCCATTGAATCACATGATAAATGTGACCATCATTCATTGCCTTATAACTACCAGTAGAGTAATTAGGCACACCTTTGAACTTTTGCCCTACAGGCCCTTGCCCGTCACCCTGCTCGCCATGACAATGTGAGCAGATACGAGTGTAAAGAATTTTGCCCTCTTCTAAATTGTCCTTCGTGTAAGCGTAAGGATTACGAAGAACCCGTTCTGCAATACGAACACTGTCTTTTGGAATGTGATCGTAGTAATTCAATTTACCAGATGGAACCGTTCCTACTACAGGTGTGCGCATATTAATACCCATCGGATTGATGATATTAACATTTTCCTGTTTGAGAGGCTCGTAAGGAATGGATTCGTACATCTGCGGAGCATATTCCACACCGGGACTACCGGCTTCGTTGCAAGCAACAGTACAAACTGCTCCAAACAATATAACCGACGCTTGCAGACCTAATTTCAGCGTATGCTTCATTATTTCTGAGTCATTTCTTTTTCGTTCACCTCCGAAGCACCGTTGTCGCGCAACAACTGTCTTAGGTGGTTCATATCGACAGCTCCATTGTTCAAATCAATAGCCATCACAAACTTGTCATCTGTCGAGCGAACATCCAGCACTGGCACCTTCCATCGTGGGTACAGCCCACAAATGGTGAAGAAAGTGATCATCATGCCCCAGGCACAGAAGAGCACTGTTAACTCGAAAGTTACAGGGATAAATGCGGGTAAGGCAATGTGAGGTTTACCTCCAATGATCATTGGCCAATCAAAACCTAGCATATATATCTGCATCCATAATGCGAATGAAGTACCACACAATCCGAAGAAGAAGGCAGCAATCGGCAAACGAGAACGCTCAATTCCTAAAGCATCATCGATGCCATGGACTGGAAAGGGAGTGAATACGTCATGTATCTTAACACCAGCAGCGCGGATGTTATCGATTGCGTGCAGCAGCACGTCTTCGTCATCAAATATGCCGAGGGCGAAGCGCTTAGTCATGCTTATTATAGTTTACGGGAGCTGAAGCGGGAACACCAGGAGTAGCGGAATGCTGAACAGAAGCATGATGATCATGCCCTGCAACATAAGTTGGCCCATTATCTACTCCATACTTCAGTACAGATTTAACCTCTGCCATGTTGATCACAGGAAAGAACTTAGCGAAAAGTAAGAACAACGTGAAGAACAGACCAATGGTGCCTAAATAAATACCAACGTCGATGCGAGTAGGCGAGAACATAGCCCAGCTTGAAGGCAGGTAGTCGCGGTGCAGCGAAGTAACGATGATAACGAAGCGCTCGAACCACATACCAATGTTCACGATAATCGATAGCAAGAACGTAAGTGGAATGCTGTAACGAACTTTACGAATCCACACCAGCTGTGGGGTAATCACGTTACAAGTCATCATCGACCAATAAGCCCACCAATATGGACCTGTTGCACGGTTGATAAATGCATACTGCTCAAACTCTACCTGTGAATACCAAGCTATGAAGAACTCAGTGATGTAGGCTACACCTACAATCGACCCAGTAATCATCATGATCTTATTCATCAGAGCAATGTGCTCCAAGGTAATGTAGTCTTCTAATTTAAACACCACACGGGTGATGAGCATCAAAGTCAATACCATAGCGAAGCCAGAGAAGATGGCACCCGCTACAAAGTAAGGAGGAAAGATAGTTGTGTGCCAGCCTGGTACTACAGAGGTGGCAAAGTCCATAGATACAATGGTATGTACTGACAGTACTAGAGGAGTAGATACGCCTGCAAGAATCAACGATACTGTTTCGTAACGCGACCAGTGTTTAGCTGAGCCTGTCCAACCAAAGCTTAGTAAAGCGTAAGCACGGCGAGCGATAGGACCTTTGGCACGGTCACGAATAGTAGCAAAGTCAGGAATTAGGCCCGTGTACCAGAACACAAGCGATACTGAGAAGTAAGTAGAGATGGCAAACACGTCCCAAAGAAGCGGGGAGTTAAAGTTGACCCACAGAGAGCCAAACGTGTTTTGGAATGGTAATACCCAGAAAGCTAACCAAGGGCGCCCCATGTGTAGTACTGGAAACATAGCGGCACAAATTACCGCAAATATGGTCATAGCTTCTGCAGCACGGTTGATTGAAGTCCGCCATTTTTGACGGAATAGCAACAACACTGCAGAGATTAGTGTACCAGCGTGACCAATACCTACCCACCATACAAAGTTGGTGATGTCCCAGGCCCATCCTACTGTCTTATTTAGACCCCATTCTCCGATACCGTACCACAGAGTACGATATACAGAATAGAGAAAAACGCCGAACAGAAATAATGCTACGCTCAAAGCAGCCATCCACCGGACGTTCGGTTTGGCTTCTACTTGGCGGCACACGTCCTGCGTAACGTCGTGATAGGTTTTTCCTCCTGTTACGAGAGGCTCCCTTACGGCTGATACGTGTTGCATAATCTTAAACTTAAAGGAGTGGAAGGAAGAACAGCTTTTTAGGTGACACTTCTATAGCACACAAAAGTTAAGCGTTCCGACTCTCTTCCGTGTTACGGATTTTCGTGAGATACGTAATGTTTGACTGCGTATTAATTGCGTCAAGCACATAGAATCCACGCTCTCCATGTTCACGGCGTGTAATCTTGTGAACTTGTGATTCTGGATCGAGTAAGTCACCGAAGACAATTGCCTGCGTTGGGCACGATTGAGCACAAGCAGTTACTACTTCTCCATCTTTTGGACGACGCTTTTGCTTTTTGGCCTCCAACTTAGCAAGCTGAATGCGTTGTACGCAGAAGCTGCATTTCTCCATTACGCCACGAGCTCGAACAGTAACATCAGGATTGAGTACCATACGACCTAGGTCGGTGAACATATGGCCATTGACTGTTTCGAATTTCTCGTTAGAGTAATACGAGAACCAGTTGAAACGACGCACTTTGTAGGGGCAGTTATTCGCGCAATAACGTGTACCTACGCAGCGGTTATAGGTCATTTGATTCAAGCCTTCCGAGCTATGAGTAGTCGCTAATACCGGACATACTGTCTCGCAAGGCGCATGGTTACAATGCTGACACAGCATAGGTTGGAAGATAACAGATGGATTATCTGATGGGTCTTCCATGGCGCGGTAAGTAGCTAGCTTACCTTTCGATTCAAATTCGTCTTTGTGGTGATCAGAGCTATAATAGCGGTCAATACGCAACCAATGCATTTCGCGCCGGTTAATTACTTCTTGCTTACCAACTACAGCTACGTTGTTCTCAATTTGACAGCCTAGTACACAAGAACCACAACCAATACAGGAGTTTAAGTCGATGACCATTCCCCAGTGGTGGTTCTTGTATTCATAATCCTGCCACAAGGAAACCTTCCTAGGTTCCTCTAACCCTTCGGGAGTAGCAATCTTGTCGTACTCGGTTACTTCTTTAGGATTCTTAATGTACTCAGCAAGCGTAGCTTCTTGCACTACAGGCTTGCGATCCATAATAGTATGGTGCGTCTGTGTCTGTGCGATCTGCGACTTAGCGCCTGTCTTCTCAATCTTAGTAATCGCAGTAGTATAAGCTAGTGCATTATTTACTACTGCAACCAATGGGTAAACGTTAGTACCCAGCTTATCTCCTACTCGGCCAGCTTTCTCGCGACCGTAGCCAAGAGCAACACTTACGGTACCTTGTGCCTGGCCTGGTTGAATTAGAATTGGTAACTCGATAGACTGTCCATTAGCAGCTGTGATGCGGACTATATCACCTTGCTCCCATTTGTTTTCGTCAGCAACTGCCATAGAACGTGGCACTGCCAAGTAGTTACCCCAAGTAGCTTTTGAAACTGGATCAGGTAGCTCTTGCAACCAAGGGTTGTTAGCATCCGCTCCGTAACCAGGACCTACGCCTACTTTCTCGTAAATCGCTAACTCAATACCAGCGGTTTTTTGAGCTCCAGATATAGTGCTGAGTGCTTGTTCGACGGTTACAGAACCACCAAGTTGAGGCTGGATAGTCGGTGATAAGGAACCAACTGCGACACCGTCATGAACCGCTTTATCCCAGTTGCTCTGGAAATTAGTACCTAATACTCCACGCCAGTTAGTGCGCAGATAATTGTAATAGCTCTGCCGGTTGCCAGCCCAAGTCAGTAGACTATCTTGGGCCTGACGTGTCGCGAACAAAGGAGAAATAGCAGGTTGTGCTAAGCTTAAAAAGCCACGTTTAGGCTCGTAGTCATTCCACGACTCTAGAAAGTTATGGTCTGGGCAAGCATAATAACAGAGTGAACCTGTTTCGTCTAGACGATCATTTAACGAAATGGTTACAGGTACCTTTGCGATGCCTGACCGTACTTTATCTGCTAAAGGATGGTTATAAGCAGGGTTAGCATGATAAAAAATGACAGCACCAACCGTTCCCGCATTCATGTCGTTCACTAGGCGAAGAAGACGAGCGTCATCACCTTGGCGAACGTAAGAAGGATTAGCAGTGTCAACCGTCGTACCAACGTTGCCGAGCGCTTGGTTGATAGCAGCAACTAGAGTCTGAACAGCTACATCATTTGAGCCCGATACTACTAGGCTACGACCACGGTGCGCATTAAGCTCTGCTACTGCTTTATTTAACTGTTCATTTTTGAAAGACGAGCTAGCTCCTCCTACAATACCATTATACAATGCTACTGCTACGGCACCAATTTCCGAAGGCTTTACTGCAACGCGCACGTCAGCATTCGCCCCCGTGAGTGACATAGAGGATTCAAACTGGAAATGCCGTGACATTGTGCGCTTGTCACTCGATACCTTACGGTTAGTGATATATTGGCGCGCATACTCTACAGGGGACAACCAAGTGCCTAAGAAATCAGCACCTAGGCTAACGATTACGTTCGCTTTGCTGAAGTCATAGGCTGGTAAAATGCCACCATTAGCTCGTAATAAAGCAGAGCTAGAGTTGGCATCGTACATCACATGCTCCGTATTTGGATACCGGGCAGCGAATTCTGAGATAACTTTCTTTGTAGTGGGGCTAATAATAGTGGGAGACACAATGGCAATGCGCCCAGTAGCCCTAGCTAGCTTAGCACGGATTTCCTGATCTACACGAGCTGTTTCAGCCTTCTGCCCTTTGATCGTAAAATGTTGCAGTCTGCCACCATCATATAGGCTTAGTACTGAAGCTTGCGCTCGGGCTGATAGCCCCCCTCTAGTAACGGGAGAACCAGGATTACCCTCTAACTTAATTGGACGGCCTTCGCGCGTTTTTACGAGAATGCTATTGTAATCTGCACCGTTGAAGTAAGACGAGGCATAGAAATTAGCTATGCCTGGATCAACCTCCTCTGGTTTGTTCAGATAAGGTATGGCTTTCTTAACTGGCGTTTGGCAACTAGCTAATGTGGCAGCGGCAATGCCGAAGCCCATGAGTTTGAGGAAGTCGCGACGTGGTGCTACCGATGCGTCGGAAGAGCCATAGGTCTCCTTCACCGGCAGAAAATCCGCAAACTCAGTGAGTGCGTTTTTCACAAACTCCGGCGAGTTTTCCAGTTCCTCAATTCCCTTCCAGTACTTAGGCGACTCTTGCATTTGTTTTTGGACTTAGGAGCTTGGCACCTATGTTCTGACTTTGAACTAGGATTATCACCAAGTTAAGGCTTATTGTAGGATCTAAAACTGTATTAAGAAGCTAGGATGACAAAGTGAAGGAGCTAAATCTTAGTTCTTAGCTCCTTCATCATTCCTATTAACCTAGTAGTGGCATTTTGAACACTCAGTACCACCGTTAGAAGACACAGTGAAAGGTGCAGCGCTGTTGGCTTTGTCATGCAGCTTTACAAGGTTGTTGTAATAGCCGTTACCTTTCGTGTTAAGTGGGGTTTCACGGTGACAGTTGATGCACCAGCCCATCGTTAGCGCTGAGTACTGATATACCACTTCCATGTTTTGAATAGGACCGTGGCAAGTCTGGCACTCGATGCCGCCAACCTGAGTATGTTGTGAGTGATTGAAGTAAGCTAGGTCAGGCAAGTTGTGAATACGAACCCATTGGATAGGTTGCTTCTTCTCAATAGCGCGATATATTTTCCGAATCTCAGGCGACTCCGTTTTAATCTGCGAGTGGCAGTTCATACAGATGTTTGCCGAAGGAATGTTTGCGCTTTTGCTCTTATACACACTAGTATGGCAATACGCGCAGTTGATCTGATTTGTACCGGCATGCAGCTTGTGTGAGAAGGCAATTGGCTGTGTTGGCTGATATCCCTGTGTTAGACCTACTCCCATCGCTGCTTGCACAGATTCGTAAAGAATAGCTAGCACGAATACTGTCAATGCTACACCACGTACAGCGTTAGACTTATAAATTTTCGAGTAGTCGAAACGGCTTTCGAGTAATTCAACGTCACGACCATCCAAATCTTTACGACCACGCAATACATCTTTCATGATGTTAGCGATAATGACAAGCGTCACTACCAGCACTATCAGCACAACTACTAAAACGATCAAAAGAACGTTGACGTACTGTCCAGCACCAGAACCGTCACTGGCAGCAGCACCATCTTTACCGTCAGCTTGAGCGGCATTACCAGCACTTACTCCCCCGGCGGTTTGTTGGCTGCTTTTGCCACCTTCAGCATCGATATACGCAACAATGGAGGTGATTTCAGCATCCGAGAGTTGGAAGCTCGGCATTTGCTGTTTCTGATATTGATTGAACAGCTTAACAGCATATTCATCGCCACTCGCTACGACTTTGCTCGAGTTCTTTACCCATGGAATGATCCATGAGATAGGACGGCGCTTCGAGATGTCTTTCAGCGCGGGGCCAACAACCACATCATTGACAGCATGGCATTGAGCACAATTGCCTTTGAACAAGGCGTCGCCAGCAGCAACAGCGGCTGCATCACCACCACCGGTGGCTGGCGAGGCTCCGGCAGTAGCGCCAGGAGCAACTCCTTCTTTGCTAACACCCGGAGCAGAACCCACGGCTGTTGTACCTGAAGCTTGCTCTTGGGCCATAGCATTACCTAGGCCAGCAAACGTTAGAAACAACGCAAGAAAGAGATGAGAAAGAGAACGTAGTCGGATGCTATCCATAGCACAAAAAGACTGAAGAAAAGAAACGCACAGGTGCTCCAAGGCCACAAATGTAGGTCGTGAATCGCAGACCACAAACCTAGTTCAGGTAATTTTCACGTATTGGATCTTGCTTAGAAACATTCTAAAATGCATAGTAAATACCTGTTTATTCAGGTACCTGCATAGATGAAGCAATGCTTATTATATTAGTATTTAACAAAATGCATTGATTTATCCAAACTCATTATCTGCGAATTACCAAGATAATTGCACTAAGTATGTACTAGCATGGCATAGCTGTATGATAAACCTTATCCTAATTGATTGTGAACTATTTAAGCTTCGGTGCTTGTCATGAGAAATGAAAATGGTATCTTTGCCGCCTCATTTAGTTTTTCACTCTTAACATATTTCATCCCGTCTAATGGAAGTAAGAAATTACGAGACGGTCTTCATTTTGACCCCCGTGCTGAACGAGGCTCAGGTGCAAGAGACGATCGAGAAGTTCTCGCAGGTGCTTAAGGAAAATGGCGCCGAAATTATCAACACTGAAAACTGGGGCCTCAAGAAACTGGCCTATCCGATTCAGAAAAAATCAACTGGATACTATCACCTAGTTGAGTTTACTGGCTCAGGCAACATTGTCGACCAGCTTGAGGTGGCATTCCGCCGCGATGAGCGTATCATTCGGTTCTTGACTACGGTGCTTGATAAGCATGCAGTAGCTTATAACCAGCGCCGTCGCAATGGGGAAATGAACCAGCAGAAAGCCCAGAAATCATCTGAAGCCGTAGCCCAGTAAAGAGATGAGCCTAGCCAACGAAAAAATCCACAAGCAGGATACCCGCAAGAAATATTGCCGTTTCAAAAAGAACGGTATTAAGTACGTTGATTACAAGGACCCAAACTTCTTGTTGAAGTTTGTGAACGAGCAAGGCCGCGTATTACCACGTCGTATCACTGGTACTAGCTTGAAGTTTCAGCGCAAAGTAGCTCAAGCAGTAGCAAAAGCTCGTCACTTAGCTTTGATGCCTTACGTAACTGATTCGCTGAAATAGAAAGATTAGTATTGAGCAGTTGGTATTGTGCAGTGAGGCAGCCGGGGTAGCCCTACTGTTTTTACTCAATACTTACTACTCACTACTCAATACTATAGAAAGACATGGAAGTAATTCTGAAAGACGACGTAAAGAACCTAGGCTACAAGAACGATATCGTGACGGTAAAACCTGGGTATGGCCGTAACTACTTACTGCCACAAGGCCTGGCTGTTCTGGCTGATAAGGCCAACAAGAAGATCGTAGCCGAAAACGTACGCCAAGCTGCTCACAAAGCAGAGAAAGTGAAAAACGACGCACAGTCAATTGCCAATCAGATTGGTGATACAGTGCTGGAAATTCCTGCTAAAGTAGGTGAGACGGGCAAGATCTTCGGTCGCGTAACCACGCTGCAAATTGCTGATACTCTCAAAGCAAAAGGAATAGAAGTTGATCGTAAGCGTATTTCTTTTGATCAAGATCCTACTACTGCTGGTGAATACACTGCAACTATCAACCTACACAAAGAAGTTAAGCACCAAATTCGCTTTAACGTCGTAGCAGAGTAAGTTGCTATATTTGCATGAAAAGCCCGACCACGCTTGTGGTTGGGCTTTTTTGTTGAAATTGTAGACTCTTATTTTTCTACGAAGATTACTGATAATACAATATCTCACGTAATCAGTAGATTAGTTGACTAAGAGAATAGCTTGGCCCAATTTCTTGGTCGTACGCACGGAGTTCAGTAGGTTGCTTGTTCCTTGTCTAGTCGCGGCCATATTTAGTTAGAATGTTTCGCACCGAGATTCCTTTTATTGCACACCCGCAATTGCTGCCTGCATCAGCACGCGTCCTTACTGTGGGCTCTTGCTTCTCCGACACAATCGGTAAGCGCCTTCTTGATGCGAAAGTGCAGGCCTTGGTTAACCCCTTTGGTACCTTATTTAATCCTTTATCAGCGTGTAAGCTACTTCGGGCCGCTGCTGGTGAAGAGTTAGATTGGCAACAACATCTGGTAGAAGCAAGAGGCCGGTGGCAAAGCTTCGATTTGCACGCTTCTATCGGTGCTGACTCCCCAGTAGATTTGTTGCAGCACATTCAGAGGCTAGTGCAGCAAACTGGCGACTTTTTGCGCACTGCCGATGTAGTTATTCTTACCCTAGGCTCTGCTTTTGTTTATCGTCTTTTGGAAACACAAGAGTTGGTGAGCAATTGTCACAAGGTTCCTGCTGACCGCTTCGACCAAGAACTCTTGACGCCGGATGAGATCATCAATGCTGTAGCGGAAACACACGCATTTTTACGGTTGCAGAATCCCAAGCTACGCTTCATTCTGACAGTGAGCCCCGTTCGTCATCTGAAAGACACACTGCCGCTTAACGCAGTGAGCAAGTCCGTGTTGCGCGTAGCTTGTCACTACTTAAGTGAATTGTTGACGGATGTAGCCTATTTCCCGGCTTATGAACTATTACTCGACGACTTACGCGATTATCGTTTTTATGCGGCTGATATGCTGCACCCATCGGAGGTAGCAGAGAATTATATCTGGGAGCGATTTACCCGCACTTATTTCGATAGCGACTTTGGTCGTTTTCAGAAAGAATGGATGTCGGTCCAACAGGCGCTTGCTCATCGTCCTCTGTACCCAGGAGCACCAGAGCATCGGCAGTTTCTAGAAAGTACACTTGCCCGCTTGCAACGACTAGCAACCCAGGCTGATCTGCGTGCTGAGATTCGCGACGTGGAACAGCGTTTACGGTCTTTGCCAGTTCCGAAACCTGTAGCAGCACCTGAGCTAGAAGAGGACGGTGAGGAACGTATTGACATTGGCCAGGTGCCATCAGAAGTAATCGTTCCTTTGATCACAACCGACGAAGCTGACGAAAATACTGAAGATGACGAGGCAGAAGCGACAGAAGAAACAGCAACTATAGTAGAGGATGTGCAGGCGGAAGAAGCTGCACCATTGCCTGCGAAAAAGAAACGTCGCTCGCGGGGTGGAGCTAAGCGTACTGCTCGCAAAAAGGCAGCACAGTTGGCAGCATTAGCCGCGACAGAGCTACCATTGTCTGTAGATTCTATAGAGGAAGCAAGCTCGACAGAACCGACGCCTAACGCTGAGGAGGTCCACAACTCCTCAGACCAACAGCCGGAAGAAATTAACATCCTAGCTCTAGTTCCTGAGGTAGATCCTGCTCCTGCTGAATTGTTGGAGGAAAGTACATTACAGCCCGCATCAGAACCGGAGGCTGTTGGAATGCCTGCATTAGCAGAACCTACTACCCCTATGACAGCAACGCCGAAAGTGCGAAAAGGGCGCACCGCAGGTCAAATATTAAAAGCAAAAAGTGGCCGTAAGTCAGCAAAGGCTACGGTTAGTACAGTGCCGAAAGCACCAAGGGCCAACTCTGCACCACGTCCATCTCGTCGTAAGGCGCCGACTGAGGAGCCAACAGCGCCAATTGTTGAAACCCCTCTTGTTACCCTACCGGAGCCAGTTCCCGAACCGAAGCCAGTAGAAGTGCCCGAAGCTCCAACAACGGCTAATAAGCGCCGTGGTCGTCCGCCTCGCAAGTCAGCCGCTAAAACTGACGAACCAACTCCTACTATATAAATCGAAACCCGGCAGCCTTTGCCGGGTTTTGTTTTTACCAGCTAACCTCTTTTTTCCCGATGTCTGACTCTGTGCCTGCTTTCACGAACCATTTGGTGGACCAAACCAGCCCTTATCTACTACAACACGCTCACAACCCTGTGATGTGGTACCCGTGGGGGAAAGAAGCCCTAGGCCGTGCAAAAGCAGAGCAGAAGCCTATCTTGGTAAGCATCGGCTATGCTGCTTGTCACTGGTGCCATGTGATGGAGCGCGAATCTTTCGAAAACACGCGAATTGCGGACGTGATGAATCAGCATTTCATCTGCATCAAAGTAGATCGGGAGGAAAGACCAGACGTTGATCAGATATATATGGATGCAGTGCAAGCTATGGGCGTTCAAGGAGGTTGGCCTTTGAACGTATTTTTAACGCCTGAAGCGAAGCCCTTTTACGGAGGCACCTACTTTCCGCCTCGCAACTGGGTACAGCTACTGACAAGCATTGGGGAAGCTTACCAAGGTGAGCACCGCGCTGAGCTAGATGAATCAGCAGAGCAATTCACGCACGTTTTACGCGCCAGCGACTTAGAAAAGTATCGTACCACTGGTACTGCCCCTAGCTTATCCGAAGACGAGTTTCGGCTTTTGCTCAGCAACCTAGAGGTGCGCTTTGATCGAGACCTAGGTGGGATGAACCGGGCGCCAAAATTTCCTATGCCAAGCATCTGGCGCTTTCTGCTGCGCTGCCATGCACTGACGGGCCAACCATCGGCACTTGATCAAGTAGTACTCACCCTTCAGGAAATGGCGTGGGGCGGTTTGTACGACCAAGCAGGCGGGGGCTTCGCACGTTATTCCGTTGATGCCGAGTGGCTAGTACCCCACTTCGAAAAGATGTTGTATGACAATGGACAGCTCATAAGCCTCTACGCCGAAGCATACCAAGTAACGAAGAAGGAGCTATTTAAGGAAGTTGTATACGACACAATACGCTTTGTAGAGCGCGAGCTGACTAGTCAAGAGGGCGGATTTTATTCGTCGCTAGACGCAGATAGTGAAGGCGAGGAAGGTAAGTTCTACGTGTTTACCAAAGAAGAGCTAGGTGCGTTACTTGGCGACGAAGAGGCGCTTTTCTCTGCTTATTATAATTGTACGAGCCTAGGTAACTGGGAGCATGGACGCAATATTCTGCATCGGCGGCAGACGGATGCGGAATTTGCTGAAGAGCACGAGCTAACTTCGGCAGTAGTCACCCAACTAGTGCGTGAATGGAAGCAAAAGCTGATGGCTGCCCGGGCTGAACGCACTCGTCCGGGGCTCGATGATAAGATTCTGACTGGTTGGAATGCGTTGATGCTGTCAGGGCTAATTGATGCTTATCGCGCTTTCGAAGACGCTGCTTTTCTGGAGCTAGCGCTACGTAATGCAACATTTGTTCAGCAAAACCTTCGCAATGGCGCTGGCCTATGGCGTAACTATAAAAATGGCCGGGCTACTATCGCAGGCTTCTTAGAAGATTATGCCTTGGTCATTCAAGCCTTTTCGCAACTCTACGAAGTTACTTTCGATGAGACATGGCTGCGGGAAGCAACGACTTTGACGGAATATGTACTAACAAATTTCTTTGACCCGCAAGAAAATCAGTTTTTCTATACCGATGCGACCGGTGAGGTACTCATTGCGCGCAAGAAAGAACTCTTCGACAACGTGATACCTAGCTCCAATTCGGTGATGGCGCACAATCTGCACCGGCTAGGTCTGCACCTAGAAAACACCCAGTACAGCGACCTAGCCACCATAATGCTTCAGCAGGTGCAAGGATTAGTGGTGAAGGAGCCACAACATCTGACAAATTGGGCTTCGCTGTACGCAACTCTACTGAAGCCAACGGCTGAAATTGCTATTGTAGGGCCCGAGGCGGAAAATATGCGCCGGGAGCTACAGCAATATTTTCTGCCGAATGCTGTAGTAGCTGGAACAACTTCTGGCAGTGACTTGCCCCTGTTGCACCAACGGACGGCTTTAAACGCTCAGACTACCCTTTATGTGTGCTTTGATCGTGCCTGTCAGCAGCCGGTGCACACCGTTGCCGAGGCCCTAGCACAGCTGTAAGCACACCCTAGCTGAAGCACGCCATTCCAGTTACCGGGTCCTTCGTGTTATCTTTACGGTTCGCCCGACAGTATTTCCTCCCTTGAGCCTCTCTTTTGACTTTGCTTTGCCGGAAACGACGGCGACAGACCGCATCACGCTTTTCGTGGATGTGATTCTGCCGTTGCCGTTGCCGAAGCTCTACACTTACCGCGTGCCCTACGAGATGAACGACGAAGTCGTGATTGGCGGACGGGTAATCGTGCAGTTTGGGGCAAAAAGAACGCTTAGCTGTATTGTGGCGGCAGTCCATGAGACGCCCCCAGCGCAATACCAAGCCAAGTACATTCTGGAGTTTATTGACGACGCGCCAGTAGTCACACAGCCACAGCTGAAACTATTTCGCTGGATGGCCGACTATTATATGTGTACCCTAGGTGAAGTAATTAATGCGGCATTGCCCTCAGCGCTGAAGCTTAGTTCCGAGTCGCGTATTCAGCTGCATCCCGCGTTTGTGCCAGAGGAAAACCCCTATCCACTGTCGGAGCAAGAGGAGCGCATTATTAGCATCTTATCGTCGGAAGAAGGAAAGTCGTTGACTTTCACAGAAGTAGGCGAGTTACTCGGCATCAGCAGCTTTCACAAGGTGATCAAGAGCTTGATGCAGAAAGATGCCATCTTCTTGTTTGAGCACCTAGCCGATAAGTACACCCCGAAAGTAGTGAAGAAGGTGCGGCTGGCTCATCACTTCATAGAAGAAGACGCGTTGGAAGAGCTTTTCCAAAAGCTAGCTCCCAAGCCGAAACAACTGGATGTGCTCATGCGCTATTTGCAGCGCGTGCCTGTTTATCAGAACATTCACGCCAACCAGCGCGGTCTGGAAAAAGCGTATCTCACCAGCAGCCCACACCTCTCCCCTTCTGCCGTCAATACGCTTATTAAGAACGGCGTGCTGGAACAGTTCGACGTGATTGTGTCGCGTTTTCCGTTGGATGACGAGCCTGAAGCGAAGCTGCACTTCACATTGAGCGAAGCCCAAACGGCCGCCCGGGATGAAGTGCTCAACCACTTTGGGCAGCGAGACATTGTGCTGCTGCACGGAGTAACGGGTGCTGGCAAAACCGAGATTTATATCGACCTCATCCGCAAAGCGCTGGACGGAGGCGGGCAGGTGCTGTACTTACTGCCCGAAATTGCGCTTACTGCGCAGATCGTAACGCGTTTGATGCGGGTGTTTGGCTCCCGCCTAGGTGTTTACCACTCCAAGTTCTCCGACAACGAACGGGTTGAAGTGTGGAACGGTGTGCTCTCGGGCCGCTTCCAGGTAGTAGTGGGTGTGCGTTCGGCCGTTTTTCTGCCCTTCGACAACCTAGCGCTGATCATCGTCGACGAGGAGCATGAGTCGAGCTATAAGCAGTATGATCCGGCTCCGCGCTACAATGCCCGTGAGGTAGCGCTGATGATGGCCAACTACCAAGGCGCTAAAACGTTGCTCGGCTCGGCGACACCTTCTGTGGAAACGTACTATCAAACGCGCGCCGGGCGCTACGGCCTAGTCTCGCTTACCAAGCGGTTTGGGGAAGCAGGCCTACCCGAGATTGAGCTAGTGGATACGCGCAAAACTCGGGAAGCGAAGAAGATGCATAATCACTTCACGCCCGAGTTGCTGACGGAAATTGAAACTAAGCTTAGCTTGAAGGAGCAAGTTATCTTATTCCAGAACCGGCGAGGCTACTCCCCTTTCATCAACTGCTTGGATTGTGGGTGGATTCCGAAGTGTAAGAACTGCGCTGTTAGCCTCAGCTATCATAAGCACAGCCACGAATTACGCTGCCACTACTGTGGCTACGCGGATCGGATGCCGGTAGAATGCCCAGCGTGCGGCTCGCGCAACTTGAAAACAGTGGGCTTTGGTACGGAGAAAATAGAGGATGACCTCAAAATCATGTTGCCCGCTGCCAATGTGCAGCGCATGGACCTCGATACTACCCGCGCCAAAAATTCCTATCAACAGATCATTAGCGACTTCGAGAACCAAACAACGAACGTGTTGGTAGGCACGCAGATGGTAACGAAAGGATTAGACTTCGCCAACGTGAGTTTAGTAGGCATCATCAACGCCGACAGTATTATTCACTATCCCGACTTCCGAGCCCACGAGCGCGCTTTCCAGATGTTTGTGCAGGTAAGTGGTCGCGCCGGGCGCAAAGGCAAGAAGGGAAAGGTAATTATCCAGACCGGCGACCCACAGCAGGTGATCTTTGACAAGGTGATTCGTAATGATTATCTGGAGTTCTACGAATACGAAATCACTCAGCGTCGCGAATACGGATTCCCGCCGTTTATGCGGGTGATCCGACTCACTGTGAAGCATATGGACCAGGGAGTCGGTGAGCAAGCGGCCATTCTGCTTACGCAGGAGCTAGTCGAAAGGCTAGGCCGGGAGGCAGTGCTAGGTCCGGAGGCGCCTTATATTTTCCGCATTCGCAATTTCTATTTGCAGGAAATCACCATCAAGCTCGATCGAGAGCACACCGTACTTAAGCAGGCCAAGATTCAGATCTGCGAAGCGATGAACGTGGTCAAAGATCAGAAGGAATTCAAGCAGGCTCGCTTGGTGGCCGATGTTGACCCAATGTAACTAGCTGGCTAATAACAAAACGCCCCACCATCTCAGTGATGGTGGGGCGTTTTGTTATGTTATAAGCGCCTATATCTCATCCAAGAGACCAAGGATGATGAGTACAACACCAATAATGGCGATTATACCACCTAATAGGCCAAATATCCAGCTGATACCGCCTAGAATTGACACTAGCAAACCTATTAGCAACAAGATAATGCCCGTACGAAGGTTACCGCTTAGACGCTTAGCATCAGCCGTTTCGCTCTTCTGCTTGATTTGCATCTTGCTAGCTAGCTTATCGGCCTTTTTCATCACCTTCTGTACCATCGCTTTCTGCACTAGATTCAGCTTTGCAGTTTTGGTAGGCTTCGCAACTTCGGCTTTGGCAACAGCAACAGCAGGTGTGCTGGGCGCTACAACTTGGGCAGAAGCAGTAGTTGAAGCTGGTTGAGCAGCTACTACTGGTGCAACTTGAGCCGAGCTAGCTTCTGTAACCGGGGCTGCAACTGGAGCAGCTTCTATAATAGCCGGAGCCACTGCCTCGGGGGCAACGGGTGCTACTGCTACTGCCCGCGTTGTAGCGGTGCCGTGGTACGACGACGTCTTGGGCAGCATCGCGTACTCCGCGCGATTACAGCTCGTGAGTGATGCGGCAAATAGAACTGCCGACGTCATGTAGCCAAGCCATTTAGTGTGGATTTTTGGCATCATAAGGAAGAGTTTGAAGGTGGAAAAAGAAAATGAACAGTGGCCTATACGCGTAAAAGTACAGGTTGGCCGGAGTTCATGGTATTAAAAATGCAGGAATTTAGATTATCTCGCTCTTGTTCAGAAGGCTGACTGTTAGACAAACCTATGGGTGCCTTCAAGGGCAGCTCTTCCGTAGAAAGCTTGCGCTATCGCTTTGCTTTTTTAGCTTGCGAATACAAGTAAAGCTAGCTCCGGTGCGTTGTAGCCGTGAAGGTGAGGCCATTGCCGAACCCTTCTCCAACAAGTGATGTTTGGTTTGGAGGCTTGTAGTGAATACTTACCTATGCATTGCTCTTCCCCTTTTTCAAAGCTTTTATTGGTTCCCGGCATCTTGCTGCTGCAGGTAGCCTGCACACCGCCGCCCACTGAAAGTAGTGCCGCTTTTGCCAATGATCAGCCCCGTATCGAAACGGTCAGCGACTCTACTGGCTACGAGTTGCGCCCCGCTACTGATCCAAATGGCATCAGCAAGTATTATCATGGTCGGCAGATTGCGCACGTGATGGGCCACGAAGGAGCTGGCTGGCTGGAACGCGCCGACCGGGGCGAGGAAGAGGGCACTGCTGTTCTACTGCGGGAGCTTCAACTTAAGCAAACCGACGTCGTTGCTGATATCGGCGCGGGCACGGGCTACTTTTCTTTCCGCATTAGTCCACTCGTGCCGAAAGGCAAAGTACTAGCCGTGGATATTCAGCCCGAGATGATTGCTGCTTTGCAGCAGAACAAAGTGCGGAAAAAGGCCAGCAACGTGGAGCCAGTGCTAGGTACCACGCAAGACCCCAACCTACCCGCCGGGGCCGTCGATGTAGTACTCATTGTGGACGCGTACCATGAGTTTGATCATCCGCGTGAGATGATGCGCGCCATCAGGAATTCGCTTACCCCAACCGGCCGGGTAGTACTAGCGGAATATCGGGCCGAAGATCCGGAAGTTCCGATTAAGCGCATTCACAAGATGAGCATCGAGCAGGCCCGGCAGGAAATGGCTTCGATCGGACTGGAGTTCGATAAGAACGTGGAAGTGCTTCCGCAGCAACACTTGCTGTTTTTCCGGAAAGCCGGTCAGAACAAGCTGTAGGCGTACCTAGGTTGCCCGCTTAGGAAGTAACCTAGCCTTGTGCCGGGGTGCAGCCTAGCTCGTACCTTTGCATCATGTCTGCTGCTATCGACCCGCGTCACCTTTCTATCCACGATTTCACTTACCAACTGCCGCCCGCGCGCATTGCCGCCGAGCCACTCCCCAACCGCGACCATTCACGCCTACTGGTGTGGCGTAGCGGGCAAATTATCGACCGACATTTCTACGACTTACCTGCCGAGTTGCCAGCCGGTTCGCTGCTCATCTTCAACGATACGAAGGTGGTACGAGCCCGGCTATTTTGCCAAAGGCCGACGGGTGGTATAGTCGAGCTCTTCTGCTTGGAGCCCGTGGCGCCTCATCGCGCTATCGAGCCTGCCATGCAGCAAACAGGTAGTTGCGTTTGGAAATGCTTGGTTGGCAACGGCAAGCGTTGGAAAACTGGCCCGGTGACCCTAGCTTTCAACGCCGACGGGCAGCCCGCGGTGCTTACCGCTGAGCGCCTAGAAACCGGCGAAGGCTATGCCTTGATTCAGTTCTCGTGGACGCCAGATGCCCTACCCTTTGCGGAGGTGTTGCGAGCAGCAGGGCATCTGCCGCTTCCTCCCTACCTAAACCGCGCGGATACCGACGTGGATGCCATTCGGTATCAAACGGTATACGCGGCGCACGAAGGGGCCGTGGCGGCTCCTACAGCTGGTTTACATTTTTCTGAAGCAGTCTTCACCGACCTAGCTTCTCGTGGCATTTCCACCGCCCAAGTGACCCTGCACGTAGGAGCTGGCACTTTCCAACCGGTAAAAGCCGACCAGATGGCAGGCCATGCCATGCACGGCGAGCCCATTAGTGTAGAAGCTAGCTTGTTACGCCAGCTAATGACGCACACTGCGGGGCCCGTTATTGCAGTAGGCACAACTAGCCTTCGAACCTTGGAGAGCCTGTACTGGCTGGGCGCGCTGTTGGTACAGAACCCAGCCGCCGACTCGATGGATCTACACGTAAGCCAGTGGCAACCCTACGAGGACCGGCCGCAGCCTTCTACTGCCGAAGCGTTGCAGGCACTTCTTGCTTATTTGGAGCACAAAGAGGCTGATGGCCTACAAGCTACCACCCAGCTACTGATTGCGCCGGGTTACCGATTTCGGGTGGTGCAAGGCCTTATCACCAATTTTCATCAGCCAGAAAGCACCTTGCTGCTACTAGTTGCTGCGCTGCTTGGCCCTGAGTGGCAGCGCGTATACGACCACGCGCTTCAGCACGACTACCGATTTCTGAGCTACGGCGACAGTTCTTTGTTATTACCCTAGGTTGAGCTGGTTGCCGTAGACGAAAAGCTAGCTATATCCTTAGCTAAGACGCCGTTACTCATAGCTTCTTCATGAGGAGTGGGAAATATTCGATCCAGTAAGTTGAATCATCCACCAAAACCTCATTTCACTCATGAAAAAAGCAAGCTTGTTCCTCGCCATGGTAATTTGCTCGGTTGGCGCCTTTGCCCAGAGCGAAACTAAAGTAGAAGCAAAAGGAGCGCACGGCGCCAAAATGGAAAAGAAGACGGAAGTGAAGGCGGATGGCACTACCAAAATGAAGGCAGAGCACAAAGGCGGTAAAAACCACGAGGGCAAGATGAAAAAAGAAGTGAAATCGTCGATGTAACGGGGCGCCCTTCTATGGCCGCGGCAAACACAACCATTTCTGTGGGGTGCGTATAAGGCCCTAAAGGTTCTCTCCCTTAGTCTAAAACTTCTATGAAAAAGTCACTCTTGCTACTCGCTGCAGTAGCCTTTTCGACCGCTGCGTTTGCGCAGACGACGACCACTCAAAACGAAGCTACTGGTGCCAAAACCACGACGACCGTACGTGACAATGGTACTGTGAAAGTAGAAAGCCGCACGGGCCGCACCAAGGCCGGTGAGAAAATTCACAACACGAAAGAAGAAGCCGAAGTAACAGGCAAAAAAGCTGGTCACGCTGTAAAAAGAGGTGCTCAGAAAACTGGCCACGCTGTGAAAAAAGGCGCGAAAGCCGTGAAGAACAAAGCTGAAGACGTAGTAGATTAATCTATTTCGCCGCTTATCGAAAAGCCCCGCCAATACCTTGGCGGGGCTTTTTGTTTGCAGTAAGTAGCGTCGATCATTGCCCGACGAAGAAGAGCGCATTGCCAAAGAGCAACTTGCCACTTTGCCAAAACGCCCGAAATAAGGGGTTATCACCCATATACACGATTTGACCGCGACCTAGCTCTTGGGCTCCCAGCACAAAGGTATCGGTGAGTTGCTGCCGGGCCCGCGACCCAGTAAAGCCCGCGGCGTAGCTCCCTTTCTTGATTACGCCGACGTTCCAGCCCCCATCGCCGAGGAAACGGTAGCCCAGTGGCTCGCGAATGAGCGCGAAGTACGTGTCGCCGTAGCCGAACGCTAAGGGGTGCGTGTTATCGAGCTGCACGCGGTAGATGCTGCCCTGTACCCGATCTTCAATGTCTTCCCGCCGGGCATTGCCGTAGGGTTTCAGCAACCGGTACGGGCTAGCCTTTTTCTGCGCCGTTGAGTCGGTAGTAGGCTTGGTTTTCAAGAGGAAGTCTCGCTTGTTGGCCAAAAAGCGGGAAGCACCTTCCAAAGCAATTAGCTTACCCCCGCTACGCACCCACTGCTTCAGGCTTTCCAGGTTGCGCTCCGGGTAGATGTCCGTGTAGTTGCCGTCGGGCAGAATCAATACGTCGAATTTAGCGAGCGGCACAGTGCTCAAGTAATCTGTGCCAAGCACTGTGATGGGGTAGCCGATCTGCTGCTCAAAGAAGTGCCAAACCTCCCCGAAGGCCGTTGCATCGACGCCCGGTCCGGCAACCAAGGCAATGGAAGGCTTCTTCACGAAGTGTACTGAGCCCGACCCTAGGTCGCCACCCGTCGTAGAAAAGCCCGACTTCACAGCCTGCACCGTTACCCCGGCCGAGTCGGCTTGGGCGCGCACGAGCTGGTCGAACTTCGGGCCTAGGTACTCGTTGCCGGTACGCGTAATTACGAGCGTGCCTTGCTGGTACTTCTGGCCTTCTGCCTCGAAGGGCTCTTCGGCCACGCGCACCTTCACGCTCTGCTGCAGCAACCGGCTTAGAAACCGAATATCCTGGAGGCTGTTCCAACGCGCTAGGTACGCGTAAGGCCGTTCAGTAGTCGCACCGCTGCCTTTTACCGTAGTCTGAGCAGGAGCCGCGCCTGTGGCATCTAGCTTGTCGCGCAACGCATATGCTTTCAGCCCGAAAGAGTATGGCAAGGCCCACGCCGTAATATCATAGGTGAGCGAGTCTTCGAGTTGGGGTTGCGGCTCAAATAGCACCTTGATCAGCGTAGACTTAGGTTGGTACATGCTCACTACCACATCGCGCGGCTCAATTGCCACGCTTTCCACTTTGCCAGACGTGTAGTTGAAACCGCGGGTCTTCATCTTCTTGGGCGCGTACCCATACTTGATCTGCTGGCGGTCGAGGTACTGCGTGAAAGCGCGGAGCTGGCCAGGGTCGCTGGTACCCGCTAGCACGTAAGACTTGTAGTCACCTTTCGGCTTCGTACGGGCGTCGTCGTAGTACTTCTGAAACTCGCGGAGTAGATCATCGTGGCGCTCGGCCGTGGCCTGAATGGTGGCGCGGCTTGCGGCTACGTGGTGGGCAATCCGTTGTGCTAGCGTCAGCGTGTCGCCGTCGTTGCGGGCAAAAGCCACGCCCGCGGGTCCGCCACCGCCCTGCTCATAGGTCATGCCGATGGCGCCGTTGAAGGTCGGCCACGTGTCGCCGTAGGTCGGGGCAAACAGGTCGTAGGTTTCGCGGGTGAAGTACAGCCAACCATTTTTATCAAATACCTTCTCATTGTACTCGCCAATGATGTTCTGAAACTGCCGCTGAAAAGGCGTGATATCGGCGTGAAAGGGCTTGGCGGCCGGCGAGAAGTAATAGGAATTGTTGGGTCCCATTTCGTGGAAGTCGGCGTGTACTTCGGGCAGCCACTGGTTGTACAATACAATGCGCTGACGGCTTTCCTGCTGCGTTTGCCAGGCCCAGTCGCGATTTAGATCGAAGTAGTAGTGATTGTAGCGGCCGCCGGGCCAGGGCTCGTGGTGTTCCCAGGAATAGGGTGAAGCATTCGGCGACTGGTTCCGGACCCGGTTGTACCAGGAAGAGTACCGGTCGCGGCCGTCTGGGTTCACGCAAGGGTCCACTAGCACTACCGTGTTTTGGAGCCACTGCTGCACTTCCTGGTCCTGCGGGTTAGCTAGGTCGTAGAGTACCTGCATCACCGCTTCCGATGATACCGACTCGTTGCCGTGCACGTTGTAGCTGAGCCACACTACGCCGGGCATCTGACGGCTTGCCTGACCACTTTCTACACCGGCTAGGCGCAGGTTGTTGTGTCGAATGTCTTCCAGCCGTGAGAAGTTGTTGGCGGCCGCAATCTGCACGACTTCCAGGGGGCGATGCTCGTACGTTTCGCCGTAGTGCACCAGTTTCATGGTGGTAGGCGAGTGCTGCACAATATGATCAACGTAGCGCAGCAGCTGCGCATGGGGAGTAAACTGACTACCTAGTTGATAGCCAAGAAACTGCGCGGGAGTCAGCAAGGGGCCAGCATTGGCCGCGGGTGTGTTCTGAGCGAAGCCATAACGGGCCTGCCACGACAGCAAAAGCAAGAATAAGGTCGCGAGGGTACGAGTTTTAACCACCAAAAACCGAGAAAAAGAAGTGAGAAATAGAGGAAGACCGAGTAAAGGACTGCAATCAGGCGCTGGCGCTGCATTGATACAGCTAGGTACTTACCTAGGTACATGCGTCCACCAAAGCGAATCTCTATTACTTTGGTGATATTCTTTTGCCTTTAACGGCTTTTTATTTCGTTTTCTGTTGGCTAAGCCGCAAGCAGCGCTAGCTAAACGACAGACCGGATCCTAGCAGGCTCGCCCATAACGCTCTTGAAACTCAGGCTTATGACCATCACGCTTACGACACCAGCGCTGCTCTTTCCGGCCTTGTCGCTGCTTTTGCTAGCTCATACCAACCGTTTCCTCGCGCTGGCCAACCGGGTGCGGGCACTCAATACCCAATACGTTACCACGCATAGCACGCATCTGCTCGGGCAAATCCGAAGCTTACGGCAGCGGCTCGTCCTGATTCGCAACATGCAGGCAGTGGGCACGGCGAGTATGTTTGGCTGCGTGCTGTGTATGTTTTTGCTTTTTGCAGGCTACACCTTGGCCGGGGAAATCGTGTTTGGAGCTAGCTTAATTGCCCTGCTAGTGTCATTGGCGCTAGCCCTGTGGGAAATTCAGATTTCGGTGGATGCGTTGAATATAGAGCTCAACGTTCTGGAAGACGACCAAGAGCGTCGCCGCCGTGCCGCGGGGCTGCCTGCCGTGCCAACAGCCGCCGAGCTGGAGGAGTAGCACCTAGCTTGCCACGCGCAAAAAAGCCCGCTCGGTAGAACCAAGCGGGCCCTCATTTTTGCTAAACGGCCCATGCTGCGCTGGCCGAAGCATGAGCGGGGCTCAAAAGTCGACTATGCTTCTACTTAATCGAGCGCCGATGCTTCTTCTGTATCGATGGCAGCACTTTCAGTGGGAATGCTATCGACCAACACTGCGGACGGGCCTTGCTCCCGAATTTGGTACAGCACGCTTTCTGCCACGCCACGGCCAAACAGACTAACTCCCGCATTAAGCACTACCAGCGCGCCAGTGCCCGCCAGTACCCAGTCGCGGGTAGGTGCTTTCTTTTGCATCAGGGAAGTAGCCCATTGCACCAAGCAAGTACCAAACCCTATAACTACTAGCCCGGAAGGGGCAAAAATCAGCCATTTCTCTTTGTGTGTCATCCGTCAGAAGTTTTGATGAGTAATAAGCAGGCATACGTAGTTCTTCGCGGTAAGCACCTGCGGCCTGCTAATCAATCGTACCTTTGCCTCCTTGGGTTACACCCCTAGGGTATGTAATTGTGTGCTTTTGGGCACTACTGCTATCAGCTCCCTTTTTCTGCTTTCCTCTTTTCCCATGCAAACCTATCCTTACGAACAGCTCCTACGCATTGCCTTCCGGGCCGAAGCTGACGTGACTACCTATATCACCGAACCAACGCGCACGGCGTATGCCGCTTTCGAACAGGCCTCTAAAACGGACTTAGCTTTCCGCTTCGAGCGGGTGCGCTTGGGCGTAGCCATGTCGCTGCTGAAGCTGCTAGCCGACCTAGGTGACCACGAAGAGAGCCGCCGCGTGATGGAAGTGCTACACAAAGCCTTGCGTGCCCGCTCTGTGGCCGATATCGACGCCACCATTACCCGCGACGCCAAGCTGTTTGAGCGCCTCTACACCAACCTTTATGTAAACGAGGAAGGCGAACAGCTGCTCAACCTCTTCGAGCGCACCTTGGACGCAGACAGCCAGGCACTCATGGATGAGGTCATTGCGGAAGCCTTAGACCTAGCCTCCGAGCTCGACTTTGATGCGGCCGACGAGGAGGACGATGAAGAATAAGCTACACTAAAGCAAAAAAGGCCGCTACAGCATTGTAGCGGCCTTTTTTGCTTTAGTGTAGCTAGTACTAGTTGTAGCCCTCGTTTTGCTTTAGGCTCCGGTTGGTATCCAGTTCGCGCTGCGGGATAGGATAGACAAGCCTCGTTGAGTTGTAGGAAATAGTACCTACGTTCTCCTTGTTGCGCTTGATATCGCCCAGGCGGAACCCTTCGAAAGCCAATTCCAGATGACGCTCCTTAAGGATATTAGCTAGCGTCAGAGTAGTTAGTGGGGCTAAGCCAGCACGGGACCTTATCTGGTTGATGTCGGCTAGCGGTGTGGCGCCCGTAGTAGTGCCGCTACGGAAGTTTGCTTCGGCACGCGTCAGGTACATTTCCGCCAAGCGCATCACCTTCACGTTGCCGTAAGGCTGATCGAATTTACGGGTGTACACGACACCCCCCGACGTCTTGAAGAAAGCTCTGCGAGCATCGCCAGCTTCGTAAAGAGCTAGGTGCTGGGGCTGAATTTCTACGTCGCTCCGACCGAGGGTCGAGAAGTAAGTGGTTAGCTCGTTGAGTGCATCCTGTGCTGTTATTTGCACGGCAAAGATGTCTTCTGTTGTGTTCGTTGTGGTCGTAAACTCATCGGCGTAAGCAACCAATACTTTTCCAGAAGCAATAGTGCGACTAGCAGCGGCAGCGGCATCGGCGTAGCGCGACTGCTGCAAGTATATCCGCGCCAGGAAACCCGATGCCGAATATTTGGTTGCGAATACCCCGTTGGAGGTTGGGATTTTTGCCTCCGCATCTGTTAGATCCTGAATTACTTGGGTGTATACTTCCGCTACCGTGTTGCGGGATACTTGGGCAGAGGCATCAATTGTCTCCGTAGGCGTGAGCACCAACGGCACGCCTAGGTTGGCTTGCGGGTTTCCATCGTTCCAGTCACGGGCATACAACCGTACCAGTTCGAAGTACGTGATGGCTCGCAGAAACTTGGCCTCCCCTTCTACCCGGTCGCGCTTGGCAGTTTCTACTTTGCTGATGTTCGCCAATACGCTATTGGCCGTGTTGATCAAACGATATGATTCTGTCCACGTGTTTGCCACGAAGGCGTTGTTCACCAGCAAGCTCTTGCGAAATGCCTCACCGGGCTGCGCGTAGGTACCCACAAAGGATAGTTCGCCAGCATCGGCTAACAGCTCTGACATAAACTGAATCTGACCAGCGTATAACCGGCGGCTTTGCAGTGCGTCATAGGTACCAATCAAGGCAGCCTCAACGTCGGCGGAAGTGAGTAAGGCCTTTTCCGTTGGTGCATTGTTCAACGGCTCAACATCAAGCTTTTTGTCGCAGCCAGTCAGCGTACTCGTCAGGAGCGCTGCGGCGGCTATAAAGTGCGTTATCTTTTTCATCAAGTGAGAAGTCGGAAGTAAGTCAGGGACCTGTCGTTGACCTAGGTTAGGTTTAGAAGCCTACGTTGATGCCGAAGGTCATCGTACGTGCCTGCGGGGCCGTGTAGAAGGAGTTGCCTTGCGAGATATTGGCCGAGGAAGTGGTGGTACCGTTGTTGGTGCTCGACAGATAATCGGCATTTACTTCGGGGTCCCATCCTTTGTATTTGGTGAAGGTCAGGAGATTCACGGCGTTGAAGAACACGCGTACCGACTGCATGCGGGCGTACTTCATCAGCGAGCTAGGTAGAGTGTAGCCGAAGGTCAAGGTCTTGAGGCGAACATACGCACCATCGTAGAGGTAGCGCGACGACTCGCCAGTGCCGTTCGCGCGGTTCAAGCGAGCCTCGGGCACATTCGTGATGTCGCCGGGCTTGCGCCAACGGTTCAGCTGGTCGATGGTTTGGTTATCGTAACCATTGCTAGCACTGCCAGAGAAAAACTTGCCGCCACCGTCGTAGATCTTATTTCCAAATACGCCTTGGAACGTGAAACCTAGGTCTAGCCCTTTGAAGGTGAACGTGTTGGTGATACCACCCGTCCACTTCGGGTTGGGATTGCCCAGCACCACGCGGTTGGCAGCATCGTAGTTGTTGGTGGTGCCAGCGCTGTGGTCGATGTAGGTGTTGCCATTCTCATCCACGCGGTTGAGGTAATACAGCGCGTCGCCGTTGTCGGGGTTCACCCCCGCATACTCGCGGCCGTAGAATACGCCGATGGGTTGGCCTTCCACGGCCCGGTTCAAGAACCCGCCTTCAATGACTTGGCCTTGCAGGTTGGTGATCTTGTTGCGGTTGGCGGATAGGTTGAAGTTGGTACTCCAAGTAAAATCTCCCACCAAGTTGCGGGTGTTCAAGCCGAACTCGACGCCTTCATTCTCCAGATTACCGACGTTGCGAAACTGCGTTGTGAAGCCTGATGTGCCGGGCACGTTCACATTCAACGCCAAGTCCTTAGTCAACTTCCGGTACAGGTCTACCTCGATGCTGATGCGGCCATCAAGGAATCCTGCTTCCAGGCCCACATCGGTCTGCGTGGTGGTTTCCCACTTCAGGTTGGGGTTGGCCAACTGGAAAGGCCGCTGGCCGGGTGTGCCAACGTAGCCAGCATCGCCAGCATACAGGCCTAGCGAGGCAAAGTCGCTGAAGTCTTGGTTACCCGTGCTGCCGATACTGATGCGTGGCTTCAGGAAGCTCAACACCGTCTGATTCTTCAAGAACTCTTCCTCGGTTACTACCCAACCCACTGAAACCGCGGGGAAGAAGCCATAACGCTCATTGATTCCAAAACGCGATGAGCCATCCACGCGGGCACTCAGGCTAAGCAGGTAGCGGCTCGCATAGGCGTAGTTTACACGGCCAAAGTACGAGAGCAAAGAGCTTCCCGTCGACGTAGAAGAGCCCGCTGTAATGGCCGCCGCACTAACGATCTGCTTATACGCATCACTGGCAAACTGCTGCGCCGACAGGCTATTCGCATTTATTCGGCGCTCTTCGTACGACATACCTAGCACTGCTTCCACGGTATGATCGGAGGCAAAAGTAGAGCGGTAGGTGAAGAAGTTATTGGTCGTGTAGCGTCCGTTGGTCACGTGCCGATTGAAGGCGGTGCCGTTGTTGGCAAAGCCGCTGTTACGTGCCGTCACACGCCCTTGGTATTGGTACTCATCTTGGTTGAGCAAGTCCATACCTAGTTCGCTCCGGAAGCTCAGGCCTTTGAAGAGGTCATACTGGGCGTACACGTTGCCCAGCACTCGGTAGCTCGTGGTCGTGTAAGTAGACCCGATGTAGTTCAGGTAGGGGTTATAATACGTCGGGTAGTTTGTGTTCGGCAAGCCGGTGAGCGTATCCAGGGCGCCACTCGGGCGATTTGTCCGTGGGTCAATGATGGGTGTGATGGGAGCCAGCGACACGATCTGCATGGGCGTGCTGAAGGCATTATCATTGGAAATGCGGTTGTTCACGGTACGCGTCAACCCTAGGTTTACACCTAGCGTGAGCTTATCAGTGGCCTTGTGGTCGAGGTTTAAGCGTGCCGCTATCTTCTCGAATTTGTTACCAATCAGGATGCCGTTTTGCTTGCTGTACAGCCCCGAAATGTAAAACTTGGTCTTGTCGTTGCCGCCGCTGGCATTCAGGTCATACTGGCTGAACGGAGCTCGTTGGAAAGCTTCGTCCTGCCAATCGGCATTTATTGCTCCCGTTTGGTAAGCGGTGTTGCCGGCAGAGTAGCGCTGCAAGCGTGCTTCCGTTGTGGCTATCTGGCTTTGCTCCGCCGTCGTTTGGGCGTGTGCTTGCGTGTAAGCCGCCGCTTCCCGGAATAGCTCGACGTATTGCTGCGCGTTCAAAAAGTCACGCTTGTTGGTTGGTTTGCTGGTGCCCGTTTGAAACCCTAGCGAAAAGCGAGTGGCTCCTGCTTTGCCCCGACGGGTTGTGATCAACACAACGCCATTGGAAGCGCGTGAGCCGTAAATAGCCGATGCGGAGGCATCCTTCAGCACGCTGATCGACTCAATGTCGTTGGGGTTCAAATCTGCAATGGGATTTGTAGGCGCCGAAGTCCCCGACTGGTCATCCGAAATAATGGGAATGCCATCTACAACGTACAGCGGCTGAGTACCACCGCTCACGGAGCTAGTGCCACGCACGCGCACCTTTATTCCTTGCCCAACTTTGCCGCTGCTGGTTTCGATGAATACTCCCGCGGCCTTTCCTTGGATAGCTTGTTCGAAGCTAGGTACGGGGGCGTTTTGCACCTCGCGCCCACTCAGCTGCGTAACCGAGCCCGTTAGGTCAGCCTTGGATTGTGTTCCGTAGCCAACGACCACCGCTTCGTTCAATTCCGTGGCGTTGCTCTTCAACGTGACATTCAGCGTCGATGATGAGCCGATTGCCACGGTTTGGCTTTCAAAGCCGATGGAGCTGATTACTAGCGTGGCCCCTGGCTTTACCGCTAACGAGTAGTCCCCGTCGGCGTTAGAGCTTGTGCCATTGGTAGTTCCACGCTCCAGAATGGTTACGCCCGGCAGACCAGTGCCTTCTGGGCCGGAAACCTTACCGGTTATTGTACGATTCTGCGCCCAGGCCACTGTGGCCAGCAACAGACACCATATCAAGATGAGTAGAGGTTTTTGTTTCATTAAATGTGCCCACTGGGCCGGTTAAGTGAAAAAACCATCAGCCTACTATACTGATGGAAGCCTAAAAAGTCATCGAAAAATCCTACTGCAAGTGCATGCAAGCACAACCCGCTCAGGACAGTGGAAAATCAATCAACCGCAGTAATTAGGCTTTACTAGGCAAGCACAACGGCTTACGCGCAAGGCATCAGGGAGGCAGTTGGCAGCGCAGAGGAAAGATGAGCCAACAAACCGATGTTGCTATAGTAAAAGGGCAGGCAGGAATACAAACTTATCACGAAAAGATGATTTGCGCTACCATCTTTTTACTTTACATCATAAATTTTTAATCAATTCTTAATACCCACTTCATTCTATTTGCCATAACTACTTTGGCTTACGCCTGAGCGCTGGAAAAACAAAAAGCCAGCAACGACCTAGCTTTTCTTGTCTCTTGCAACGCGCTAGCTGCTCCCGACCCAACGCTAGCTGAATCTAGAGAGGAAACTATGCCGGGTGTAGCAATACAAACCGAGGGGTACCCTATTCTCTACTGAGTACATCGTAATTTATGTTTAACGATGAGCCTCTTGGCGAAAACTGGTCTTATCTCTTTTACACTGTAAAGTGTGTTTGTCAGAGCAAACGACTTCAACGACCTAGCTTTTCCGCTGCCTTTCCATTCAGAGTCCAGTTAGCAACCTGCTTCGCTTGCTCCTTTTCTTCGTAGCTTTCTTGCCAAAATCCTTGTTTTGGCTGGGCCTTCGTTGTTCTTTCCTATCTAAGTCCTCTGTGGCTGGGGTAGCTCCTGCTGCAGGCACGCGCGGAGCATTGGCTTTCCCCGCCGCCGATTCATACCTTTACTCCGCCTAGAACCAGTTTCTTGCGTCGCTGTTTCTCTGGTTTCTGCCTTGTACTATCTCATTCTTAATGACGGACATTCAGTATATAACCTCTTCGACCGACGTTCAGCAAGCGGCCGAGATTTTACAATTTAAGGCACGCTTAGCGGTTGACCTGGAGTTCGACGACATGCGCCACCGTTACGGGCGCAACCTCGCTCTTATCCAAATTTACGACGGTCAGCAGGTCTATCTTATTGATCCTATTCCACTGACGAACCCCGCGCACGAGCTAGAGCCTCTTTGGGTTCTATTGCGCAACCCAGCGATTGAGAAGGTATTTCATAGCTGTAAATCTGATATTCTTCTGTTAGATGAGCTGTACGGCGTGCACGTGCGCCACATCACAGATACCAGTGTGCAGTACACCCTGCTCGGCGAGTCGGATAATAATATTTCCCTCGGTCGCCTGATTCAGGCGGAGCTAGGGCTGGAAGTAGACAAGGGCGAGCAGAAGTCGAACTGGCTGAAGCGGCCCCTCACAGAAGCCCAAAAGCTGTACGCGGCCAATGATGTGCTGTACCTGTTCGAGCTAAGCGACCGGCTCACGGCCAAACTAGCCGAGCTAGGCCGCTTGCACTGGGCCGAAGAAGAGAACAAGGCATTGGAGGAAGTACGCTATAGCCGCGACGAGCGCCCATACCTGCGTATTGCCGGTAAATACCGCATTCAGCCGAACGAGCTGCCACTGTTTCGCGACCTGTACATGCTCCGCGACCGGATAGCGAAGGAGCTGGACCGGCCGCCCTACATGGTGTTTGCCAACGACCGTCTCTCGGAGCTGGTGCGCGCCATGCCCCTCGATGCAACGGACTGGAAAGCTACGCGCGGCTTGCACCCCGAGCTGAAACGCTCACCGTACCTAGATCAGCTTGCGGCCCTCTCGCCCGATAACTTCGTGTCGGTGCCGGAGCCACCTTTGCCGGCCGAGCAGCGGCGTTTTCCCTTTCGGCGGCGGCTGAGCGGCGAAAAAGCATCTCGCGCTGATGCCCGCGAGCAGCTCCTAACTACACTAAAAAACCATATCACCAACGATATCAACGGATACGTAGCCAACCTGGTGTTGTCGAATCGCCTGATTGCGGACATCATTGAGCTAGGTGCTGAGCAAGTGCTTCGCCCTTGGCAACAAACTATTCTTCGTGAAACGGCTGAGCGGCACGGCTTAGCATATAGCTTAGTGGCCGAGCCTTTTGCCTTGTAAAACCTAGCTTCTTGCGTTGGCTCCTGAGCCACACGCTACCTTGTCAACCCTTTATTTCGCCGCTTCAATTCTTGCTGCCATGTCTACTCGTTCCGCCAAAGAACAATTTGATCGTCAAGCCAGCCATTATAACGCGCAGTGGAATTCCTGGACGGGCACGGCCCTCAACTGGCTACTGGAACAAGCCGAGTGTCAGCCCGATGATACGGTGCTGGATGTCGCCACTGGCACTGGGTTTACGGCCCTAGCTTTCGCTCCTTTTGTGCAAGCAGTGGTAGGTGTAGATGTATCGACGGGGATGCTGGAGCAAGCACGGCAGCAACAAGCGGCGCAGAACATCGACAATGTGACGTGGCAGGAAGGCGCCGCAGAATCGTTGCCTTTTGCCGACGAAACCTTTTCCATCGTAACGTGCCGCATTGCGCCGCATCACTTTCACTCTATTCCCCAATTTCTGAGCGAAGTAAAGCGTGTTTTGCGTCCGCATGGGCGCTTCCTGCTAGCTGACACCTGCGTGCCCGACGATGAGCCGGAAGTAAATGAATGGCAAAACCGGGTAGAAGCCATGCGCGACCCCTCGCACATGCGCAACCTAGCACCCCAGGAATGGCACCAAGCGTTGGAAGCCGCTGGCTTGCACGTGGCAGCCCTTTGCGAGCCTACCGCCGATATTGCCATGCACCTCAACGATTGGATGGCCAAGTCAGGGTGCACGGGTCAGCAAGCCGAAGCTGTGCGCGCAGCTTTTGCCACTGCTCCTTCCGCGGCAGCTCGTATCTTTCATATCCGCGAACTGCCTCAGGGCGATTATGCGTTTGCGTGGCAGCGCGTAGCCGCTAAGGCTATCAAGCCCTGATTTGTTGTCTAATTCCTTGCTTTGCCTTCATCCGATTCTTCTGCTTCCCTCCTCTTGCGCCGTCGCATCGCGGCGATTTTAGTACTGCTATTTTTGCTGCTGGGCGGCCTAGGTCTCTACGTAGCGTGGCGCGTGCAATGGAAGCCTAACGTAGTTGCGTCGCCTTTTGGCCCGGCGTATTTGTACATCCGTACGGGCGCTTCTTTCCAAGAGGTGCTAGCCTCGCTCGAAAACCAAGATCTGCTGGAGGAGCCCGCTACGTTTGCGTGGTTAGCCGAGCGGCGGCAATACCCCGAACACGTGCGGCCAGGCCGCTACTTGCTAAACTTCGGAGCCAGCAATGCAGTACTGCTTGATAAGCTTATGCAAGGGCAGCAGGATACAGTTGCTTTTCAGTTAGATGCCTTCAAATACAAGCCCCAGCTCACCCGCCAGGTTGCGCGCCAGCTTGAAGCCGATTCAAGTAAACTGCGCCAATTATTGCACAACAACACCTTCCTGCAACGTCGTTACCACCTCGACACGACGACCATCCTGACGTTGTTTTTGCCGGGGCCGTACCGGTTTTTGTGGAACACATCGGCCGAACAGTTCCTGGATTCGGCGGCGGCCATGCACGGCCGTTTTTGGACTACGAAGCGCCAGCGCCGGGCCGATTCCCTAGGCTTGTCGCCGACGGAGGTGCACGTGCTAGCGAGCATTGTACAGCGCGAAACGGCTAAGCCCGAAGACAAACCCATTATCGCGGGCGTTTATCTTAATCGGTTGCGCCGGGGCATGCGCTTGCAGGCCGACCCTACCTTGCTCTGGGCCATTGGCAATTTTGGCGTGAAGCGGGTGCTCAACAAAGACAAACTCGTTGACTCGCCCTATAATACCTACAAACATAAAGGCCTACCACCGGGCCCTATCACGTCGGCCAACCGCCAGAGTTTGGATGCCGTTCTCAAACCCACGGCGCACGACTACTACTTCTTCTGCGCCCGCCCCGACCGCAGCGGTTACTCCGATTTCGCCGAGACATACGCCCAGCACAAGCAAAACGCCCGCCGCTACCAACACGCCCTAGATAGTTTACAAATCATGCGGTGATTGGCACCTAGGTGCAGCGACCAGCTACTTACTGCCAATTGAAAGCAGGCGCAGCTGTAGAGAGTCGCGGCTAGCTGCGCGCTGCAAGGCGAGGGTTTCTTCGTAGCCTAGGCTGGTATACTCGGAGTGCTCCAGGAAAAGCAACGGCGCAGTGAGCATAGGCTCGGACCAACTAGCTACAGCCGGCAACTGGCGCAGCGTCTCGAAGTTGCGTACGTTGGTTACGCGCCAATACCCATCGAGCAGCACATATTTATCCCCTTGTTGGCGCAACGTAGCTAGCTGCTGCTCATCGGTGATAACTGTGACGAGGCTGGGTGCCACATAAGGCGCCACACCTAATCCTACGGTGCTCGCCACCACTGGCTGCTTATGGTTTTGCAGCCACGCCGCTACTTTGGCATAATTGCTCGGGGTATAAGCGTAAACTTCCTGCTGAATGCGCCGCAGGTTGAAAGCAACAGCAACCCCTACCACCACTGCTAGCGCCCACCAACGGCGGTCGAGCACCCGGCGCAAACTGAGAAAGGCCAGCACGTACAGCAACCCATAAACCAACAGCAAGCCGCGCGGAGCCTTTAGCAGCAACGACATGCCCGCCAGGAAGCAGTAGCTCCAAATAGCTAGGTATCGAATTATGTTAGGCCGCTTCAGTTGGCGAAACAAGGTTTGCCACCACAAAATAGGCACGGCAAATACTGCTAGTAGCATCAATGGCGACTCGAAGTCGCGGATGTACTTAAGGTAATAAAATGCGTCTGGGTGCGTCTGGGTGATACCTAAGCGCCCAGCAGCATTCGGTGCACCTGGCCGCATGATGTTGTAATATACGCCTAGCCAGCGGTACCACTGAAGCCCAGCGAGCCAGCCGACGACTGCCAGCACCACATAGGGAACAGCCATGATGCCCACTACGCGCAGCAAATTGCGCGGCTGAAACAGCAGTCCATCTTGTTGCAGCAACTCGAAAACCACAAGAATGGGCAACGTGAGCAGAAACTTGTAGTTGATACATAAACCAAGAGTGACCCAAACAGCGGCCCGCAGCAGCGACCTAGGTGTTGCCTGGTGCAAACGTTGGTAATACGCTTGTAACAAGCCCGTAAAAGCCACCAGGCTCCACGAACCCATCGTGAAATCGCGCCCAGAGAACGTGAGAAAAACGGAAGTGCCCACGAAAAGCGTCAGCAGCGCACTCTCATAAGGAGCTAGCTTGGCAGCTTTACTAACAAAGTGCGTCAGCCAGCCAACCGCCGCTACGGCAACCAACGCGTTTAGGTGCTGGAACACGTGAAAATCCGTGGTGAGCCACGCCACAGGAGCGTAGAGCAGCGAAAAGCCGGGGCTCCCGTGGTGGAAAAGGTTGCGCAAGTTGCCATGCGCTACTTCTTGCACAATCTGCCAGTTACGTACCGAGTCGTAGTCGGGCAGCGACGCGGCGGCTAGCCCGTGCAGCCGCACTGCCGCGACGAGCAATAATGCCCCCAAGAGCCACAGTGCTCTACTTATTCCACGGTTGCTATCTATCATGTCTCAGTACGCAAGTACGGACTTGCCCGCAATACTTTGTTGCCTACAGTGCTTACCGCCTTCTTGCCCCGCGACAATAACATGGCGGACAAAGTGAAAGCTTCGCGCTACATTTCGCCTTCAACCTCCACTTACTATATGAGAGTAGTCATTCAACGCGTTAGCAGGGCGAGTGTCACCGTTGAAGGTCGCGTTACGGGTGCTATTGGTCCTGGCTTGTTGGTCTTGGCGGGTTTTGCTCCTACCGATGATATGCCCGCGCTGGATTGGATAGCGCGTAAGCTGGTGCAGATGCGCATCTTCGGCGATGAAGAAGGCAAGATGAACCGCAGCGTGCAAGACATAGAAGGACAAATACTGGTCGTAAGCCAGTTTACGCTGCTGGCCGACGCCCGCAAAGGCAACCGACCTAGCTACCTTGGTGCGGCTTCGCCTCCAATTGCCATTCCCCTCTACGAGCAATTTGTGCAAATGCTAGAACAGCTCCTCGGCCGAACCGTTGCCACCGGCGAGTTTGGCGCCGATATGCAAGTACGCCTGCTCAACGACGGTCCCGTTACCATCGTCCTCGATTCACCCGCGAGTAACTGAGTAGCTAAACAACTGAACAAGGCCGTTCAGCTACTTACCCGGGCACCTAGCATACTAACTATCCCTTTACCATTCACGCAGTTACTTCTATGACCATCGAAGAGGCTCAGCAAACCGTTGACCAGTGGATACAAACTACCGGCATTCGGTATTTCAACGAATTAACGAATATGGCAATCCTCACCGAAGAGGTGGGCGAAGTAGCGCGTATCATCTCCCGCCAGTATGGTGAACAGTCCTTCAAAGCCTCCGACCGCGACAAGAACTTGGCCGACGAGCTAGCTGATGTGCTGTTCGTCGTGATTTGTCTGGCCAATCAAACGGGCATCAATCTCACTGAGGCCCTTGTCAAGAACCTGGAGAAAAAGACGCTGCGCGACACTGACCGCCACCGCCAAAACGAAAAGCTAACGGGCGGCTAACTATTAATTGACCACAATGCGGCCGTCTCGCCAGATAGGTACCAGATCGTACTCATTCAGGCGCACACAGAAATCCATGTCCTTGTTGGCTTCTAGGCTATTCAGCCTCCGGACGTGCGCCGATTGCAGCAGGTAGGTAGCTAAGTCGGGTTTGGCTTGCAGCCAGAGCTGGTACGCAGCCAGCGTAGCATCACTGCTAGTGATGTCGAAGTCGGGAGCCAGCAGCTCGGCCAATGCGCCGGCAAAAAGAGTGTCTTCTAGGTTGAAGTTGCCTTTCCACCCGGCACAGACAACGACGACGTCTTTTTGCTGCTGACGCGCAAACGCAGCGACGGCTTGCAAGTTAAGGAAAGCACCTACCACAACAGCGTCGGCGGAAAGAGAAAGCTGGAGCGCCCGCGTGCCGTTGGTGGTGGTGATGGCCACCGCCCGGCCGCGCACTGGTGCCGCCTCATCGAGGTAGCCGAAGGGCGAGTTGCCTAGGTCGAACCCGGCCGCCTGCCGGCCATCTCGCTCCGCCGCAGTCAGGTAGCCTTGCGCGGCATAAGTACGGCATTCTTCTAGCTCACTTAGCGGTACAATGTGCGTTACGCCGGCGGCCAACGCTGTTACCATAGAGGAAGTGGCGCGCAAAATATCAACGACTACCGCCACACGGCCGCGCAAATCGAAAAGGGAGAGCAGCTCGGGCGTCAAGCAAACGTCGAGGCTAGGTTGTGTTGTCAAAACTGATGGTATTAACGTCAAACGGCCATGCCAGATAGCGAGGCATGGCCGTTTGAGCTTCTATGAGTTGTTTTTACTTATGCTTCTTCCGTACCAGGCACGAAGGGAAGCTTCACGATGGTAGCCGGCAAGTTCTTTCCGCGTACCTGCACAAACACTTTGCTTCCCGGCGTGCTTAGTGCCGTCTTCACGTAGCCTAGGCCAATGCCTTTGCTCAAGGAAGGCGACTGGGTGCCCGACGTTACTTCCCCAACCGGCTCGCCCGCTTCATCGACCAAGGGATAATGGCTGCGTGGAATGCCAGGACCGTCCATTTGGAAGCCCACGAGCTTGCGGTCTACGCCCTGTTCTTTTTGCTGCTTCAGCGTAGCCGAGTTCGTAAACTCTTTGGTAAACTTGGTAATCCAACCTAGGCCTGCCTCCAACGGCGACGTTTTATCGTCGATGTCGTTGCCGTACAGGCAGTAGCCCATTTCGAGGCGGAGCGTATCGCGGGCCCCTAGACCGATGGGCTTAAGGCCATAGGGCTGCCCCGCTTCCATAATTTTATCCCATACTGCTTTGGCGTGTTCGTTCGGCACGTACAGCTCGAAGCCGCCCGCGCCAGTGTAGCCCGTGGCGGAGATAATAACGTTGGGCGCGCCGGCGAAAGTGCCCTGCACAAACGAGTAGTACGGAATGCTACCTAGGTCGGCGTCAGTGAGCGGCTGCAAGGCGGCGGCGGCTTTTGGGCCTTGCACCGCAAACAAGCTAATCTCGTCCGAGACATTCTCCAGCTCCGCACCTTCAGTATTGTACTGGTTGATCCAGTTCCAATCTTTCTCGATGTTAGAAGCATTCACGACCAGCATGTAATCCTCATCGGCCAAGCGGTAGACCAGCAGGTCATCGACGATACCGCCTTCCTTGTTGGGCAGGCACGCGTACTGCGCTTTGCCATCGGTGAGCTTACTTGCGTCGTTGCTGGTCACACGCTGAATCAGGTCGAGGGCATGCGGACCACGCACCCGAAACTCGCCCATGTGCGACACGTCGAAGATGCCCACGGCCCGCCGTACAGTGTGGTGTTCATCGAGGTCGGAAGAGTAGCGCACGGGCATGTTGTACCCGGCGAAAGGCACCATCTTGGCACCTAGCTGCTGATGCACCTCGTTCAACGTGACGGTTTTAAGGTCTTCGGCCATAGTGTATTGCTTAGTGAGTAGAGTTAAGCGCTCAATAGACAGGAGCAGCAAATTGCGAAAGCGACAGGGCGAAATTAACTATTTGCCCGGCCCCTGCGCCCTCAAACTGATGAGTTATCTTTGATAACTTACGTATGTCCCTTTTTCAACAGTTGTGCTTTAGGCGCTGTCTCTTGCTGCAACTTGCTTTCCGGCCATCATGCACGATGATATAAAACAGGATTTTGAAACTGCTTCGGTGAAGCATTTTCTTTTCAAATCTAAGCTTCGCTCTTTCCTCTACGGCAGCGGTACCGCGGAAGGCCCCATTCGCGACCCGAATCTCTGTTCTTTGGGCAAGTGGATAAATGAGCGTGCGCTCGTCACTTACAAGCACTTACCGGAGGCGCACGAGCTGAACCGGGTGCACCGGCAAATTCACGAAAAAGCTAATCAACTGATGGATCTGCGCCTCGCCGGCGAAACAGAACAAGCCATTACTGGCCTCGCTGACGTACAAGTCATGGCCGACCGTATTGTACAGCTTCTCCGCGCTATGGAAGAAAAGTTGCGCCACGGTCGCTGATCTGCCGTTGTAGCCTCGTCGTACATGAAGCTGAAGCTTTCCACTAAACTTATTGCTGGTTTTTTAGCCATCCTGGTGCTGTTTGCTGGCGTTGTTCTCATCAACTATCAGCTCTCGCGCAAGGTGCTCCGCAATGCACAGCGCGTCGCCGAGTCGCAGCGCATTACCAGCGAAGCCACCTCTTTGGTGGGTGGCATCATTGATATGGAGACGGGGTTTCGCGGCTACCTGCTCATCGGCGACGCGGCCATTTTGCAGCCTTACTATGAAGGTGAGCGAAGCCTGCTAGGTCGGTTTGTGCAGCTTCGCGGCCTGCTCAAATCAGATTCGCCGCAATACGAGCGCCTAGTGCGCGCCCAACGTTTATTCCAGCAGTGGTCTGCGTACTCTCATCTTATGGTCAGTGAGAAACGGGAGGCAAAGCGGCGCATCCCAAACCAGCTAGGCTTGCAGGGCATGGAACACCGCTTGTTAGCCGAAGGGCTCACGGGTAAACTCATGATGGACCAGATCCGGGTGCTCTTTCGCGGCTTCGATACCACGGAGCTCAAAACCCGGAGCGAGTTGCGCAAAAAGCTGACAGATAGCATCAACGAAAACCGGCTTATTTCTATCACCATCACATTGCTCGCCAGTGTGCTTGGTGTTACGTGGGCCATCTACATTACCCGGCTCATTGCGCGGCGCATTGGCAAAATGACGGACCTAGCCGTCCGCTTGGCAAAAGGGGACTACAAAACACGCATTGAAGACACGGACTACGATGAACTGAGCCAGCTAGCCGACTCGATGAATACCATGTCGAATACCATTGGCTCCACGATTACGCAGCTAGAGCGTCGCAACCAAGAGCTCGACCAGTTTGCCTACGTTGTATCGCACGATCTGAAAGCGCCATTGCGCGGAATTGAGAGTGCTACGCGCTGGATCGAGGAGGACATGGGCGAGGATTTGCCGCCTCACATTCAGGAATTCCTGCTGCTTATGCGCACTCGTGTGCACCGCATGGAAAACTTGATTACGGGTATCTTGGAGCTGTCACGGGTAGGGCGAGTACAGCAAGCCACTGAGCGCGTCAACCTACGGGAGCTGCTCACGGAGATTACAGATTCGATGGCGCCGCCCGCTGGTTTCCGCCTGGAGCTTCCTACTTACTTGCCTACGTTCGCTACGCCACGGGTCTTGCTCCAGCAAGTGTTTACCAACCTGATCAGCAACGCGCTCAAGTACCACGACCACCCAGCCACGGGCAGTGTGCGAGTCAGTTACCGCGAAGACCGGCAGCAGTACACGTTTGCCGTGAGCGACGATGGGCCAGGCATTGCTCCAGAGTATCACGAGCGTATTTTCCTCATTTTCCAGACCCTGACCGCGCGCGACACGCTCGAAAGCACCGGCGTAGGGCTGGCTATTGTGAAAAAGATTGTGGAGGGCCAAGGTGGTAACATTCACGTCGAATCCAGCGAGGGCCAAGGAGCTACGTTCATTTTCACGTGGCCCAAGCTTAGTGCCCCGCCTGTAGCTGCCGCGCTAGCTACTCATACCGAGTTAGCTCAATCTAAATCTTAATCGTATAGGGACCTAGCTTTCCTTTCCTGGTCTCTGTACGATTATGTCAACAGCTCCTTCCTCCCCTTGTATTCTGCTCGTCGAAGACGATCAGATGGATATCATGAATGTGCAACGCGAGTTGCGCAAACATAACGTCAACGTTCCGCTGCACATTGCTGGCAATGGCCGCGAAGCGCTCAACTTATTGCGGGGCGAAAACAGCCAGCCGAAAATCGACAAACCTAGCGTGGTGATGATCGATATCAACATGCCGCGCATGAATGGCCTCGAATTGCTCGAAGCACTTCGCTCCGACCCAGAATTTGTGGGATTGAATGTATTCATCATGACCACTTCCGACCTGGAAGCCGACCGACTCAAAGCCCGCGAGCTAGCAGTAAGTGGCTATATCGTCAAGCCTCTGACCTTCGACAAGTTTGGGGAAGGCGGTTCTACCGTCGATGGCTTCAGCCTGTTCCTAGACCTACTTCGCCTCAAAGATTAGCTTCGTAAGAGTAACGGAGTAGATAAGTTCTTAGAGCTTGTCTTTACTCCGTTGCTCAGCCACTTTGTTGCTTTTTTATAAAAGGCGGAAGCCTAACCGGTGGTGCACGGTAGGTCCGTGTGCTCGGATACCGTCGCGGTGGCGGGCCGTGGGATAACCCGCGTTCTGCTCCCAACCATAAAACGGGAACTCGGCAGCTAGCTCGCGCATGCGTTCATCTCGAAAAGTCTTGGCAAGTACCGATGCGGCGGCAATACTACGGTAGCGTCCATCACCACCAATGAGGCAAGTGTGATCAATACCTAGGTAGGGCCGAAAGCGCTTGCCATCCACAATCAGGTGCGTTGGTGCCACGCGTAGCGCTTCTACCGCCCGATGCATAGCAAGGTAACTTGCCTGCTCAATGTTTATGGTAGCTATTTCTTCCGGTGAGGCCTCTGCTACTGCCCATGCTACCGCTTCTGCGCATATCTCTGCACGCATCGCTTCCCGGCGTTTGGCCGTCATTTGCTTGGAGTCATTGAGGTAAGCTGGCGCAAAATCGGGCGGCAAGATTACCGCGGCGGCGAACACGGGCCCAGCCAAGCAGCCCCGCCCCGCCTCGTCGAGGCCAGCCTCTAGGAGCTGACCAGTGTGAGAAGCAAGTAGCATAGTGCCGGCAAAAATAAGAGCTTCTAACGGAAGCAGGCCCGCGGAGCTAGCCTTACTAGTTCCGCGGGCCTGCTTCTTAATCAGAAACTTTTTATCTAGTGCACTAACAGCTTAGTGCTTGCCAGCGGTGGTACCAGCTTCAGGTGCGCTACTTTCGCCCCGGCGGTTGCCTTGCGAGTCACGCGGTCCTTCATCTAGGTCATCGTCTTCGGGGCCATCTTCGTTGATGGCTTCGTTCAGCGCACTTGTATCGGTACCGAGAGCTGCTTCAGCTTCGGCATGTTTTAGGTTGAATAGCGGATCACCGGGTTCGGGCTGAGCCGGCTGCGTTTTGGGCTTGTTGGCCATAAAATCTCCGAGGCTAGCCGGAATGTGAACGGCTAGCTTGGTTAAATACGCCAGCTTTTCTCCGACAGTTGTCCCCTAAAACAAAAAGGCCACTGCGTTGTGCAGTGGCTTTTAACGCTCCTTCGGCGAGTTTTATCCACTCTTCCTTTGCCGAATTTTGCTACGCAGATAGGACCTTCCTTTCCATAAATCCTACCCGCGCTGAATAATTTTCCGTTGCAAAAGTATTGGAAGCTATTTTCTTAGACTACATATTTTGGCCCAACGCCTGCTTCTACTCGTCCAATGCTTGCCCCTAGCCGATAGGCCTTTCTAATATTAGGAAAAATTTCTCAATATAGGAAATACTATATTCATTTTCTTCCCAAATTCTAATGAACGCATCTGCTTCTCCGGACTTCGACGAAACACACAACCCTTGGCAAGTGCTTGATACAGAGCCGAAATATCAAAACCCGTGGATCAGCGTGCGGGAAGACCAGGTTATAAACCCAGCTGGTGGGCGCGGCATTTATGGGGTAGTCAGCATGAAGAATAAAGCCATTGGCATTATTCCCATCGATGCGGAAGGCAACACATGGCTCGTGGGGCAATACCGCTATCCGCTGAACGAATACTCTTGGGAAATTCCGATGGGTGGCGGACCGGTCGAGCTCGACATACTGGACTCGGCTAAGCGGGAGCTGCGGGAGGAAACTGGTTTTAGCGCTCAGCGCTGGACCAACATTGCAAGACTTCACACTTCCAATTCGGTCACAGACGAAGAAGGCTTCGTGTTTTTGGCGGAAGACCTCATTCCTGGCGAAGTAGCACCCGAAGAAACCGAAGACTTACGCTTGTGGAAGCTACCCTTTGCAGAAGCTGTGCAGATGGCCCTAGACAACCGCATCACTGACGCTATTAGCGTAGCGGGCTTGCTGAAAGCAGACAAAATCTTGGCAACCAGAGCTAACCTCGCATGAGTAATTAAGTGAGTAACTGAATGTTCCCGCACCTAGGTCTAGTGAATATTCTTACTTACTCGCTCCACTACTCACGCGAAGTTGCTCTTTCTTACCTTTGTAGCATGCGACGGTTGTTACGTTTCATTGGTCATCGGCTGTACACTACCTGGAGCACCTTCTGGTTTGTGCTGCCCTTTTTTGTTACGTACCCTTTACAGCTTATCCTAGCACGGCAGCCCCGTTGGCATCGCCATCTGCACACAATCAACCGAATTTGGTCGACTAGTGCCGTTTGGATGTGGGGTATGCCGGTGACAGTAGTGCACAAAAAGCCTTTGCCTGACAACCAGCCGTGCGTGTACGTATCCAACCATAGCTCCTACATCGATATCCCGGTGCTTTTCAAAGTGCTGCCGGGCTTCCTCAACATCGTGGGCAAAAGCTCCCTGGCTAAGACGCCATTGTGGGGTCCCATTTTTGGAAAAACGTACATCACCGTGAACCGGGAAAGCGCCGTTAGCCGGGGTCGTTCGATGGTGCAGGCGCGTAAGAGCTTAGAAGAGGGGCGTTCGGTTATTCTTTTCCCAGAGGGCACCATCTCAAAAAAGCCAGCGGAGGAAATGGCGCCTTTTAAGGATGGCGCCTTTCAGCTAGCTATTGCCGCCGGAGTGCCCATTGTGCCCATTACTATGCCGCTGAATCATCGCTTTATGCCCGACGTTGGTGGTATCCGGGTGCGCTACACGCCACTACGCGTCGTGGTTCATGAGCCTATTCCTACGCAGGGCCTTACCCAAGCCGATGCAGAAGAGCTAAAAAACCGGGTATTTGCTATCATTGCTAGCGAATTTATTCCCGAAGCGGCAGGCTTGCCGGAGCCTACGCCGTATTACCGACCTAAGCAGAAAGAAAAAGCTGCGGCTTTGCCCACTGGCGAAGAAGCCAGCCAAGACAATCGCAAGTCTACCTTGCACGTTCCTAACTCGTAACTACTAATTTTTATTCCTTTGAGTACCGACCTAGCTACCCTACGCAAACTTGCCCACTTGTCCCGCCTGGAACTCGATGAAACCAAAGAGCAGAAGATGCTTGGCGAGCTGAACAAGATTCTGAATTGGGTGGAGCAGCTCCGTGAGCTCGATACTACCAACGTCGAGCCGCTGGTGCACTTATCACACGAAATCAACGTGCTGCGCCCCGACGAAGCGAGAAACACCGTGAGCCACCAGGAAGGCCTGCGCAACGCGCCACGCAAAGACTCTGATTACTTCCGCGTACCTAAAGTATTGGATTAGCCGTTGGCGCTTCCGACTCCCTCCCCCGTCGACTACACGGTACGTCGACGCAGCCCTTGGCTACTGCTGCTAGGCTTGATAGCTAGCATCGCACTGGCCTTAGCTTGTTACTACTATTTCACCGGCGACGACCATACGTTCCCCGTTGAGCCAGTGGCGCAACTCACGCCGGTTCCGACCACCCTTTCGCCCGTACGCGTCGGCTTGGCTGAGTTACCGGTCCGGGTCAACGGCTATCTGGTCACGCAGACGTATGATGTAGCCGGCCCCTATGTGCAGCCCGTGGCAGCAGGCATCCTGCTTAGTCTGCTGGCTATCTGTTTGGTATACTACCTAGCTGTAGTAAGCACGCTTGCCCGCACGCCCTTTGTCGTAGCCATGGGCTTGCTCATCTTTCTGCTGATGTCGCTCAACGCTGACTCACTCGGCGTTTTCGATACGAGCAAACAGTATTTCCTCATCGCTACACTACTAGCATTGGGGCTGCCAGCCTATGCATTTCACGCATTTTGGCCGCAAGCTTCTTTCCGGCTGCGTTTAGTAACCTTTGCAACGCTTGTAGTTGCTATCAGCGCCTTGCTTTTGTGGCGCAGCGAATATTCGGCGTCCTTTGTAGCGTTGCACCTAGCAAGCTATTTCACCGCCGGAGGAGCCGCCGTTGTGGGCCTACTCACGCTGTGGGTGTGCTTCGAGAATATCTACGGCTTGTTGTGGTTTAATACGCAAGCAGAAAACCCTAACAGCCGATTCGGTCTGTGGCCCTTCTTGCTGGCCAGCGGACTGTATCTAGGCATCCTGCTGTTTTATTATCTCAACGAAGGCGAAGTACTCCTGCTTGCCGGGCTGCGGCTCGACCCTTTGGTATTGCTTCTGCCCGCTGTTGTGGTAGGCTGGCTTGGTTTGCACCGCCGCGCCGCTACTTACAACGATTGGCTGCCTTACTGGCCCGTCGCATCGCACCTCTACCTCGTTTTGGTGGCGTTGGCAGCGGGCGCGCTAGGATATGCTCTTGCCACCGCCAATGATCCGCTGCTAGCAGCTGCCCGCGATTTTGTGGGGCTAGCTTTTCTCACGGGCGGCGTAGGCTTTTTGATCTACGTTCTGCTCAACTTCACCCCACTTATCAAGCAGCGTCTGCGGGTGTATCGGGTTGTGTACGAACCACGACGCGTACCGTTCTATGCCGTTTACGTGTTTGGGCTCGGGGCACTGATTGCCGTAGAGGTGCGCAACAATTTCTTCGTGCTCGATCAGGTACAAGCTGGCTATTACAATAACATTGGTGACCTAACCCGCCTCCAAAGCGAGCTACAACCGCAGACAGATGCCCTAGCTCTCCTAGCCGAGCGCTACTACGCCGAAAGCGATGTGCTTGACCGCTATAATCGCAAAGCTAGCTTTGGCCGGGCGGCACTCTACCGCTTTCGAGCGCAGCGCCAAAACGAAATCAATGCCTTGCGGCGCGCTCTTAGCCGCCGGCCTTCCGAGAAAGTATCGTTACGTTTAGCAGCGCTGTACACCGATCAGCGCGACTTCTTTGATCGGCTGCAAGTGTTGCGTGAAGGGTTGAAAGCACACCCGGGCAGCGCCTTCATCGCCAGCGACCTAGCTCAGCTCTACACACGCTCTACACTCACCGATTCGGTCGTGACTTACCAAGCGCGAGCTGCCGCCTTAGCGCCTAACAATGCCGTGTTGCGGGCAAACAAGCTAGCTTTTCTCATGCAGCACCAGCAATGGAAAGCCGCGCAGGAATTGGTGGCGGCCCAGCCTACTGCGGATGACGCTGTTGCGCTACAAGTCAATGAATTGTTATTAGCACAACTCACCCGTAAATCGACGCCAAAGGTACCGGCTTCATCACCTGAACAAGACTTAGCGCCGGCTACCTTTGCCAAGGTTTACCACCTAGCGCTAAATAGCATTGGCCGTCGCGATACGAGTTTGCTTTCCACCCTAGGGCAATTGGCACAACGGCCCGGCAACACGGCCTACTTCGAGCAGCTTACCTTTTTACGAGCCTTGCTCCAACACTATGGCGGCCACGCTGTAGCGGCCCAAAACACGCTGTTGCCGCTTACCGGAGGAAATAGCCCGGAAGCCGCCTATTACCATAATGTATGGGGCATGTGGCTGCTCGACCAGCAGCTTTACAGCTCCGCTGCCGCACGCTTAGCCGTAGCGGAACAAGGTGGTTACGCAGAAGCCGCTCTTCCCCGCGCTTATGCGTTTGCCCTTAATGGGCAGCTTGATTCTGCGCGCGCTTCGGTGCAGCGGGTTAGTCAGGCGAAAGACCCACTCATCACCCGGCCACTTCGTGCGTTGCAGCAAGCATTGGCCACTGATTTCAACCGCGACTACCGGCTAGCGTCCGATTCTGTGCGGGCGCAATACTTGGTGGTTCGAGGTGCAGCTTTGTATCCGGAAAGCTTAATCATTCAGGCAGCTGCGTTGCGCAACCCAACCGCGCGGCAAGCCGCGTTGCTCGCGCAAGTACCACGTGCCATCCAGGTCGGGCAGCTACCAGAGGCCCGCGAGGCTATTCAGCGGTACGCGCCGCCTGTTACCGACAAAACCCAGGCTGCTTCCAACTGGAACGTAGTACGGGGCCAACTGTACAGCCAAGAGAAAAACCTAGCTGAGTTGCAGCAACTGGTACAGGCCGCTTATTTCGCCATTCCAGATCAGGCGTACCGGTGGTATTACCAAGCCGAGCTAGCGCAACTGCAGCGCCAACCGGCCAAGGCAGCCCGCTTATACGCGCAAATCGGCCGCGAAGCCCCGTATCTGGAACCAGCCGTGCTAGCGGCAGCGACCTTCTATACGTCCCAGCGGAACTTCACCGCGACATACAATTTACTTCAACAAGCACTACTAGCTAATCCTCAGTCTGTAGCGTTGCTAAAAGCCTACACAATGGCGACCATTCCAGCCGGCTTAGGTGACTACGCAGCAGCGCCATTAGAGGAGCTACGCACGTTGCTTTCCCCTGCAGAATACGCTACCTTTCGCCAGCAGTTTGAGGCGCGCCATGCCGCGCAGCTTACCGAAACTGCTCCCTGGAAATAGCTCTGGCCATGCAGCAACCTGTTATCGAAACTACCGGCATCTCGAAGGTTTACCAAATGGGAACCGAAACCATCCAAGCGCTGCGTTCGGTCACCATCAGCATCCAACGTGGCGAGTACGTGGCCTTCATGGGTCCGTCGGGGTCGGGTAAGTCGACGCTAATGAACATTGTGGGCTGCCTAGATACGCCTACCGCCGGACAGTACGTATTGAGTGGGCAAGATGTAAGCCGCATGTCGGATAATCAGCTGGCCGAGGTTCGGAACAAGGAAATCGGCTTTGTTTTTCAGACGTTCAACCTGCTGCCTCGTGCTACTTCGCTCGACAACGTAGCGTTGCCCCTTATTTACGCGGGCTATGGCAAAAGTGAGCGGGAAGCTATTGCCATGGAATCGCTGCGTAGTGTGGGCTTGGCTGAGCGCGCCAAGCACCGCCCCAATGAGCTGTCGGGCGGACAGCGGCAGCGTGTTGCCATTGCCCGTGCCCTAGTCAACAACCCTAGCATCATCCTCGCCGACGAACCAACTGGTAACCTCGATACCAAAACTAGCTATGAGATTATGGATTTGTTTGAGGCCTTATACGCCAAAGGCAACACCATCATCATGGTGACCCACGAAGAAGATATTGCGCGCTACTCGCACCGCATCGTGCGCCTGCGCGACGGGTTGGTAGAGTCAGACATGGTGAACACGGATATCGCCACGCACGGCCATTTAGCAACCACCTCCTAGGCATTTAACGATTATCCATTAACCTTTAACAATCACAGCAGTACTATCGATGGTGATTGTTGGATGGTAGATGTTAATTGATAAATGAGAAGATGAAAATTTACACCAAAACCGGCGACCAAGGACTGACGTCTCTGATCGGTGGTACGCGGGTGCCGAAATCGGACTTGCGTATAGATTGCTACGGCACCGTAGATGAGCTTAACTCCTACATTGGTCTGCTCCGCGACCAGGATGTAAATGCGCCGCGCCGTGGCTTGCTCAAAGAGATTCAGGACCGCCTGTTCACAATCGGCTCTTCGCTGGCTTCTGATCCGGAGAAATCCCGGATGAAAATCCCTGACTTACACGCCGAAGACGTAACGCTGCTGGAACAGGAGATGGATGCTATGAACGAACACTTGCCGGAGTTGCGCATGTTCGTGCTGCCGGGCGGCCATCCTTCCGTTTCCTTTGCGCACGTAGCGCGCTGCGTATGCCGCCGGGCCGAGCGGCTGGTCATCGGCCTGCAAGAAGCCTCATTTGTAGCCGAGCTAGTGGTTGTTTACCTAAACCGCTTGTCTGACTACCTGTTTGTACTTAGCCGCCAAATGGCGCACGATTTGGGCGCGGAAGAAGTTACTTGGAAACCACGCCTGTAATTAGGCAACGCTTACCTAGGTTCCTAACTTACGGTCCTCTTCCGCTTACCCAGCCTCATTTCACGATTCACTGTTATGCTTGACACCCTAGCCATCCCGACCCAGACGACGACCGCTTCGCGGCTCGCCGAGTTAGATACCAATAACTTGGAGTTTGGTAAACACTTCTCTGACCACATGTTTGTGGTTGATTACAAAAACGGCGAATGGCAAAATCCCCAGATTCTGCCTTACGGCGACTTCACCGTTAGCCCCGCCAACTCTGCTCTACATTACGGTCAGGCTATTTTCGAAGGGCTAAAAGCATACAAAAACGAGCAAGGCGACATCACCCTTTTCCGCCCCTACGATAACATTGCGCGCATGAACGCTTCAGCCGACCGGATGTGCATGCCGGCCGTGCCAGAGGAGCTATTTATTCAGGGCCTAAAGCAACTCGTGCGCTTGGATGCCGCATGGGTACCGAACGCCCCGAACACGTCTTTGTACATTCGGCCTTTCATGTTTGCCACCGATGGCATGCTCGGCGTGCGGCCTTCCGATACGTACCGCTTCGCCATCATTACCTGCCCGGTTGGTGCTTTCTTTGGCAAGCCACTGCGCGTACGTTTTGAAGAGAAATATGTGCGCTCGGCAGAAGGCGGCGCTGGCTACGCAAAGAACGCCGGCAACTACGGCGCGGCCCTCTACCCTACCAAGCTAGCCCAAGATGCTGGCTACCATCAGCTGCTCTGGACGGATGCTTCTCAGCACCGCTTCATTGAAGAGTCGGGCACGATGAACGTAGCGTTCATCTTGGACGGTAAGCTCGTTACGCCAGCGCTTAGCACCTCCATCCTGGATGGCATCACCCGGCGCAGCGTGCTGCAACTCGCTCGCGACTGGGGCATGCCCGTTGAAGAGCGGAAAGTGGCAGCGGCCGAAGTGCTGGAAGCCCTCCAGAACGGTACACTGGCCGAGGCTTTCGGTATTGGTACGGCCGTTACGATTTCGCCCATCACCGTCATTGGGCACCAAGACCAGGATTACTCGCTGCCAGAATTGAAGCCCGATTCTTTCGCTCAGCGTGTGTTGCAAGCTCTCAACGATATCCGCCTGGGTGTTGCGCCGGATGCTCACAATTGGGTGGTATCCGTTTAAGAAGCTTGTTGAAGTTCTGACTTAGTCCTTCTCATTACAGCAGCCAACCCTAGGGTTGGCTGTTCTTTTTGGCGTGGAGCAACTGGCTATTAAGCGGACTAATAACCTAGCTCCATCTGCTTTTTCACGTAAACAGTACGGTAAGATCTAGTTGTCTTCGGCGGAATCTCTCGCTTTTACGATTTCCGTCCCGACCTTTACCACTTACCTATTTAACATCCACATTTAATATTCCCCATGACGCAAGATCAGGTGAAGGAATTGAAGGGCCGCGCTGAGGCTCTGAGGAGGTATCTTTGACTACGATAATCGAAAAGAGCAGATCATAGAAGTTGAAAAGCAAACCACGGCCCCCGACTTTTGGGATGATTCCAAAAGGGCTGAGGAAGTGCTCAAGGAAATCAAATCCATCAAGGTCTGGACGGACGACTACGAAGCCGTAGAAAAGACGGTCGGCGACGTGGAAGTGCTCTACGACTTTTACCGCGAAGGTGACGTTGGCGAGCAAGAAATGCAGCAAGAGTTTGCTACGGCGCAAAAGGCCGTCGAGCAGCTCGAGTTCAAACGCATGCTTTCGGATGAGGAAGATCAGCTTTCTGCCATCATCGATATCAACCCCGGCGCTGGCGGCACAGAAAGCCAGGACTGGGCCGAGATGCTCATGCGCATGTACATCATGTGGGGCGAGAAGCATGGCTTTGCGGTGAAGCAAGTCAGCTACCAGCCTGGCGAGGGTGCCGGTATCAAGTCAGCCTCCTTGGAAATTGACGGCGACTTCGCATATGGTTACCTGAAAAGTGAAATCGGAGTGCACCGCCTCGTGCGCATCTCCCCCTTCGATTCCAGCGGCCGGCGTCATACCTCGTTCGCCTCGGTGTTTGCGTATCCGGTGGTTGATGATACCATTAACATCCAAATCAATCCTGCTGATATCTCGTGGGACACCTTTCGTTCGGGCGGCGCAGGTGGCCAGAACGTGAACAAGGTAGAAACCGCCGTACGTCTTAAGCATGCTCCTTCCGGTATCGTTATCGAGTGTCAAATTGAGCGGAGCCAGCTCATGAACAAGGAGCACGCACTACGGATGTTGAAATCGCGCCTCTACCAGCTAGAGCTAGACAAGCGCAATGCGGAGCGCGACAAGGTAGAAGCCGGCAAGAAACGCATTGACTTCGGCTCGCAGATCCGCAACTATGTGCTGCACCCCTATAAGCTCATCAAAGACCTACGTACTGGTATTGAGCGCACCGACGTGCAAAATGTGCTGGACGGTGACTTAGACGAATACATTAAGGGCTTTCTGATGGAAAGCTAGGTACCTTTCATCATTTACTTACCACAAAAAAGCCCCTTACTGTGCAGCAAGGGGCCTTTTTTGTGGTGGTAATTACGCCAGCTTACGGATTGGCAATGTCCCACTGCTTCTCAGCAGCAGGGCGCTCTAAGCGGTCAAACAGTTTAAAGGGAGGTGCTGTGTAGGCCAACGTCTGGTTAGGAGCCGGATTTGGATTAAGCCGGTTTAAGCGTCTTAGGTCCACCAAACGGTGCCCCTCGTAGAACAGCGAGTAGCGCCGTTGCCGCAAAATTTCGTCGATATAGCTGGTCGTACCAGAGAATGAAGCAGCCGTACGTGCGGCTAGTCCTCCCGCCCGCGTCCGGATAGCATTGATGTCAGCTAGGGCCCCCGTCAAGTCGTTCGTGCCCACGCGCGCTTCAGCAGCAATTAAGATCAGCTCTTCGTTGCGGATGATGTCGAGAGGAGCATTCTGTGACGTGAACAAACGAGACTCATACGTCCCAGTAATACCACCTAGGGTTCGAGGCGTAGTACGCAGCCCCACTTTGGCTAAGCGCAGATCACCGGCTTCCGCTTCCGTTACAAAGTTGTCGGGCACGGCGGCTAGGTTGGTTGGGTTGCCATCGGGCACTTGGTAGTAGGGGTTGCCCACATCACCGGCAGTGGCCGCATTGAAGGTAATCTTGGGACCTAGCGTTAGACTACCAGCGCGGTCGTAGAACGAAGCGTTAAGCGCAGCCAGTGCACCCGCATAGTCTTTTTGATAAAGAGCTACCCGAGCCGCCAAAGCCCGATTGAAGCGACGAAAAGTGGCAGGAGTGTTGAAGCCTGCGTATCCACTTGAGAGCGGGAAAGCAAAGGCGGCTCCTGCGCTAGCTAGGTCCTGATCCGCTTGATCAAGTTGCTGGCGAATGTTCGTCAAAGCCTCCTCTTGAGAAACGAACTTGCCGGGCTTTTGAATATTATCCAGATCGACCCGGATGCCGTTCTCGCCTTGCAAATTGAGGAGATGCAGCTTGCTCAGAGCTTCGTAGGTACGCGTGAAACCGGCAACACCACTCTTCTGCTCGGCATTCACAACGGCGCTGGCATCAGCTGAAGCCCGGAAAACGCGGGCAGCACGGCCGACTCGCGCAAAATCGGTGTATTGTCCGTTGTAATACGCTCCGTCATCCAGTACATCGATGGTGTTGTTACCACGACGGCCTTGGAGTTCCAAATACCAACGGCTTTCCGTCTGCGCCAGGATGACTACTTCCCGCCCTAGGGTGCCTACCACTTGGTTATAAGAGCTGTTGTTAGCATGACCCAGTCGGAGCGAAGCCTCTACTCCTACTGCGAGGGCATTGAGTTGCGCTTGGCTAGCATTCGCCAGTACACTCTCGATGCTGGCATTGTTGGGGTCCGTTACTTGGTCAATCTCGGTTAGGCTGCAGCTGCTCACGCCGAGTAGCGCAACCAGCATACCCGCCATCCATAAGGGGCGGGCGTTATGTTTGAATATAGTATACATGGAGAAGGCAACGAGTCAGGTTTAAAAATCGAAGTTCAGGTGGAAGAAGATGCGCCGTGTGTTTGGAAAACTACTCACGTCCACCTGAGCGAAATTGGATGTTGCTCCAAAGTTTGATACCTCCGGATCATAGCCTACATAGTCAGTCCAAGTCAGCAAGTTGTTGCCCGACACGCCAATCCGAATGTTGCGCACATAGTCTTTGAACAAGCTAGTTCGGATGCTCGCGGGCACCGAGTAGTAAATACTAGCTTCGCGCAAACGCACGTAGCCGCTGTTCTGAATGTACTCACGGGCGGACGAGCCCAGCCGCTGCTGGCCATTTACGACGCCGTCGCCATCACCATCGGCGCTCCAATCTTTGGTAGTGCCACCTTCATCCTGTAGCGAGCGGCTCAGGTTACTGGTGTACGAATCCTTGCGCCAGTGTAGCAAGAACGACACTTCAATATTCTTGAACACTGTGAAGTTGTTCAAAAACGTCATTTGGAACTTGGGCTGCGCATCTTGGTACCGAGTTAGGAAGCTTGGGTTATTGGGGTTATCGGTAGCACTAACGGGCGTACCATACCAGCGCGAAGGAGACTCACCCAGCTTAAATACGTTACGACCATACCCGTTGCCAAAACCTAGGCCCGTGTTGAAGGCAGGTACTACAATGCGGGTTACTTCCGAGCGGTTGAACCAGTACTGAGTAGTCGAAACCCACTGAAAGTTCTCGGAACGCACTGGTGTGACACCAAGTGACAATTCTATTCCACGGTTGCGTAGGTCACCTACCGGAAAAGCGCGAATAGAGGAAACACCTGTGCTAGGCGCCAGTATGAAGGAATTCACCAGGTCTTTTACCACTTTGTTGTAGTAAGTAGCTTCTAGTGTAAGACGAGTATCGAGGAAAGCTAGGTCCACACCTGTCTCAAATTCCGTGGCGCGCTCGGGGCCAATAGTTGAGTTGCCGACCAGCGTAGAAGGCAAGAAACCTACCCGTCCACCGGTGCTGGTATTAATTAGTGGCGAAAACGTACCATTGAAGAAGGCTGGCGCTCCTGTCTCCCCGTAAGCAGCCCGTAGCTTCACCAAGCTAACGGACGGCAGCTCGAAGAAACCAAACTTAGCTACGTTCACGGCCAAAGAAGCCTTCGGGAAAGCGTAGTACTTGTTAGGGTCGCCATTGCGGCTCGACTTGTCGAAGCGAATGCCTGCCGTGGCAATAATCTGGTCGCGGAAGTTAACTTCCTGCTGCGCTACGTGCCCTACATCCTGTTCCGATGACAGCTCCACTTCCTGCGTGACCAGCGAACTGCGGTTAGGCGTGAGCGGAGTACCCGGACCTAGGTTTTGCCCCTGGCTGTAGCTTAAGTTACGATCAAGACTGAGGCGAACAGAACCGATTTGCGACGTCAGGTTGACGTTCTCACCTAACCGCCAATCATAGACCAGGAAGGCTTGCAGGTTGGAGTTGAAGAACTGGTTTTTTACCACCCGCACGGCGCCGGGGTTAGCCAAGCTTCGCTGTGATTGTAAGTCGGCTGGCAAAGCCAACAGCGCGTTGCTGCTGGAGAAGTCAATCCCACCTTGTGTAGCTAAGCGCAACGAGGATCCTTCCTTGTCAATGATGCGCAAGGTCGCGTTGCCGGCTTGTACCGCCCGATTGGTTTTCTCTTCGTTCACCGACCGCGCTACAATAGCTAGGGGGTTGTCGCCACCATACGGGTTATCGGGATAGATACCGGCAGCATTAGGGTGCAGCTGCGCGTAGCTAGGCAAGTAGGGCAGCGTGTACGTTAAACTTACGCCGCGGTTATCATTACCCGTGAATCCACGTCGGTTCTCAGTGTTGAAATAGCTAGACGTTACGCCAATATCGATTCGCTTACCAATCTTCTGGTCGAGGTTGGCTCGAATTGAGTTACGAGAAAATCCCGTCCGATCTACAATACCTTCTTCGTTGGTGGTCGTACCAGATACGTAAAACTTGGTTTTATCTGTTCCCCCTGAAACGCTCACAGATGTATTCCGCAGGAAGGCCGTGTTGCCAAAAACCTCCTTCTCGTAATTATAGATCTGCCCGTTTGCTTGTGCCGCAGCTAGTAGCTGTTTCTGAGTGTTACGAGCAGCATCCACGGTTGCTATTTGTGCAGCGTCAGCATTAGCCGGGTAAGGACGTAGCAAATCGATCTTCTCCGGCGTGAAATCCTCTTTGCCAAGCAGGCGCCATGCTTTCGCAAAACCTAGGTCCTGACTCAGGCTCACCCGGGTTTGACCCGCCACGCCACGCTTCGTTTTGATGATAATTACCCCGGCATTAGCTCTAGTACCATAGATAGCCGCCGCGCTAGAGCCTTTTAGAACTTCAATGCTCTCAATATCATTTGGGTTTATGTCGGATATACGGTTCACCGGGTTGTCCTGCGTGCTACGCCCTGGAGTAGTGGAAGCCCCATTTGAGAAGGCCGTGGCAGCAGCACCATTTCCTACTTCAGCATTGACAGCGTACACCCCATCAATGATATAGAGCGGCTGCGTACCACCCGTAAGCGACGAAATGCCGCGCAGCTGAATAGCGACACCCCCACCAGGAGCCCCAGATGTCTGGGCAATGTTGGCACCTACTACCTTACCGTTCAGGGCAGCATCCACCGTTACCGGCCGCGTACTGCCTACCAGTTCCTTCGCAGAAATCGTTGTTACAGCATTAGCTAGGTTAGACCGTTTAATCGAAGTAGCTAGGCCTGTCACGACTACTTCATCCAACTGACGATTATCCGCTGCTAACGCAACATCCACTACTGTAGCATTGCCAATAGCACGTTCTACAGTGATAAAGCCAATGGAGCTAAAAGTGAGGGTGGTAGCAGAGGTGGGGGCGCTCAAGGAGTAGGTGCCTTCTGAGTTGGTGGAGGCTCCCACGGTGGTACCTTTTACGAGGACCGTCACCCCAGGTAAGCCCTGTCCAGTACTCCGATCCGTGACTCGACCAGCTATACTTCTATCTTGTGCTGCTGCTTGCCGTAGCAAGGTAAGAGTCAGCACAACAAACCAGAATAGAGTTCTTTTCATACAGTATTGAGTAAGATTGAGAAAGAGAATAGTGAGGAATGGTTGTGAAGATTTTTCAAGTTAGAGCAAAACTTCACAAACCCACTATCACCCTGTATTCCTGATACTACCTGACTATAAATTATCCCCTAAACGGGATTAATTATGACTATACAATATTTAATTGTCTTAAAAAAAGACAATTCATAACTCACAGGTTCTCAGTAGTAAAGTAAGTTTTTAATGAATTTTTAGGAGTAAAAAGAATGAAGCTGTGCATCCATTGTATAATTTAGGTGTATTCTGTGACATTTTTTCTACACTTTTTAACCTCTTATCTACACATCTTCAGCACTTTTCACCAAAACTCTTCACCAATGAAGCAAACTTTATTTTTGTTCTTATTATTCGTTACTAGCTTGTTGCAGCAAGCAGTAGCCCAAGACCGGACTATCTCCGGCCGGGTTACAGACCGTGGCACTGGGCAAGGCCTGCCCGGCGTAACGGTCCTCGTGAAAGGCACCACTGTAGGTGCTTCCACCAACTCGGAAGGCACCTACTCCTTGAGCGCACCAGCTTCGGCTACGACGCTAACCTTCACTTCTATTGGCTACCTGTCAATTGAACAACCTATTACTGGTTCTACTATAAATGTTACGCTTGCTAATGACACCAAGCAGCTTGGTGAAGTAGTCGTGACTGCCTTAGGACGTGAAGAGGAAAAACGCAGCTTAGGCTATGCTGTACAAGATCTTCAAGGCAACCAATTAACGCAAGCGCGTGAAACCAACGTGGTTAATTCCTTGGCTGGCCGGATAGCTGGTGTGCAAATTTCCAACAGCACTGGTGCAGCTGGTAGCTCTTCCAGAATTGTGATTCGGGGCTCTAAATCCATCTCAGGTAGCAATCAGCCATTGTTTGTTATTGATGGACAGCCAATCGATAACTCAAGCTTCTCCAATAGCTCCTCAGGTGGAGGTGTCGACTATGGTAACGCCGCGTCTGACATCAACCCAGATGATATTGAAAGCCTCACAGTACTCAAAGGCGCCAATGCTACCGCACTTTATGGTAGCCGCGGTGCTAACGGTGTAATTGTTATCACAACAAAATCTGGTCGCAAATCACGTGGGTTAGGCATTAGTATCAACAGCACAACTAGCTTTGAGTCACCTTTAAAGATACCTAATATCCAGGATCAATACGGCCAAGGTAGTAGTGGAGAGTTTTCCTACGTTGACGGCGCAGGTGGTGGAATTAATGACGGAACAGATGAAAGCTGGGGTCCGCGATTAGATGGTCGTTTATTGCCACAGTACAATTCGCCAGTAGTGAACGGCATTCGCCAAGCCACGCCTTGGGTAAGCCCAGGCAAACAGAATATACGTGACTTTTTTCAAACGGGCCATACACTTACCAACAACGTTGCTCTCTCAGGGGGTAATGAGAAAGCAGGTGTTCGGGTATCGTATACTAACTTAGATCAGCGTGGTATCTTGCCTAATACTTTCCTGCGACGGAATACCGTCAATGTAAATGGAGGCGTAGACATTACAAGTAAGCTCAAATTCAGCACCAACGTCAACTATTCCGAAACGCGTGGCCGTCGGCCTGGTCAGGGCTATGATGAGTTGAATGTAATGCAGCAGCTTTATACTTGGTTCGGTCGTCAAGTACGCGTACAGGACCTGAAGAGCTTATACAAGAGCACCAATAGCAACGCTAGCTGGAACTCCAATTACCATAATAATCCTTACTACGTTCTCTATCAGGCTACCAACGACGACTTAAGGGACCGTGTTATTGGTAATCTGACGTTGACATATGCCCTAACGGACTGGCTTACACTAACTGCCCGCACTACAAACGACATTTATAATCAGTTCAATCAGCGCAGAGTACCTAGCCAAACCATCAGCAATGATGTATATGACGATTACACGGAAGAAAAGATCCGTGTGCTAGAACGTAACACAGAATTTTTGGCTAATGCGAACAAGAACTTATCAGAGGATTTCAACCTTGATGTTTTGTTAGGAGCTAACCGTCGTGATAATCGCTTAAATCGCAGCCAGATTGCGGCACCCGAGTTGGCCGTACCCGGTCTATACTCCTTGGGTAATTCATCGACTCCGTTAGTAGTGAACAACAACTTTGACGCAAACGGTAATCAGAACAACAGCCCAGTACTTAATCCTGTCTCAAACCGGCGCATAAACAGCGTATACGGTTCTGCGCGTATTGGCTATAAGAACTTTGCCTTCTTAGGTGCTTCCGCTCGCAATGACTGGTCTTCCACACTTCCAGCTAATAACCGTTCGTTTTTCTACCCTTCTGTAGATGCCTCGGTCGTACTAACGGATGCTTTCGGTATTCAGGAATCTTTTCTATCGTTTGCCAAAATCCGCGGTGGATACGCCGAAGCTGGTAACGACACTGATCCGTATAGCTTGTTGAATATATATACTGGTGGTCAACCATTCGGTAGCTTGCCTACACAAACTGTCTATAACCAAAACTATAATCCGAATCTGAAGCCTGAGCGTACGCGCTCAGCAGAAGTAGGGGTAGAAGTTCGCTTCCTGCAGAACCGGATCGGTTTAGACCTCACCGGTTACAAGACCAACACCTACGATCAGATTCTGAACGTACTCACGTCGGCTACTACAGGTTACACAGCAAATCTGCTCAATGCTGGTCAGATTTCTAACCGTGGTATTGAAGCTGTGTTAACGGTTTCTCCACTTCCTGCTACTGCCGCTTTCCAGTGGAATCTTACGGCTAACTTTGCTGCTAACCGTAACCGTGTTGTTAAATTCGACGATGCTGGACAGATTCAAAACTACGTAATTGGACAGTCAGGCTTCGGTGTTAACATCGAAGCTCGTCGGGGCGAAAAGTATGGAGCTATTTTCGGCGATGCTTTCCTTCGTGTACAGGACGGTGAGTACAAAGGCCAGATCGTTTATGGTAGTGATGGTACCCCGCTCGTTGATCCTACTCGTCGTATTTTGGGTTATTATCCACCTAACTGGCTCGGGGGTCTTACAAACCAATTCTCCTACAAGGGCTTAAACTTTAGCTTCACAATTGACACTCGTCAGGGCGGCAACCTACAAAGCGAAACCAATATGTGGGGTGGTTATTCCGGTGCGCTTAAGGCCACATTAGCTGGACGCGAAGATGGTATTATCGGAGCGGGAGTGCAGCAAAATGCTGATGGTACGTACCGCCCAAATGATGTGCGCGCCACGGCCGAAAACTACTACCACGGTTACTATTACAATGCCCGCGAAAGTACCGTCTATGATGCTTCGTTCGTGAAGTTGCGCGAAGTACGCTTCGGCTACCAGCTTTCTAAGTCACTTGTGGAGCGAACTTTCTTCAAAGGCATTGGCTTATCTTTCGTTGGTCGTAATCTGTGGCTGATTAGTTCACATGCGCCAGGTATTGATCCTGAAACGTCTTTTAATAGCGGTAACACACAAGGCTTAGAATCGACGCAGATCCCGTCAGTTCGGAGTTATGGCTTCAATATTAACCTGACGTTGTAGTGCTCAGCCTGCCAGTTTTCTGCAGTGCTTTTCAACCTTCTGAATTTAACAAACATGTTTTTCAACTACCGAAAACTTGCCCTAGCCTTACCTTTAGCACTAGGGCTTGGGGCTTGTGACAAAGGGCTAGAGTCGCTAAACGTTAACCCTAATAACCCAACTACTGGCGACCCCGCTTATATTCTAACCAATGCAGAGCGAGCAAACATCTATCGTTTATTCGATACTCCGGCTAGCATGGATGGGGGTTTACTTATCATCCAACATTGGGCAAAGGTACAGTACACTGATGAGGACCGTTATGCTTTCCGTGCTACTTCCTATCAAAGTATCTGGGATGGATTCTACGCAGGAGGTTTGCAGGATTTCAACGAATTAATTCGTCAGGGTCAGGCTACCAACAATCCAAATCTGCAAGCTGTAGGTTTGATTATGCGCAGCTATTTCTTCTCGGTGCTGACCGATATATACGGAGATATTCCATACTCAGAAGCGCTACGCTTATCTGACAATATCTTAACTCCCAAGTATGATACGCAGGAGCAAGTATATACAGGGGTTATAGCAGATTTGAAAACTGCTGCTGGCTTGATAGTCGTGAATGGGGCAGCGGTGAACGGAGACGTTCTGTACGATGGCAACATGGCCAACTGGCAGCGCTTTTCAAATTCATTGCGACTTCGATTGGCGATGCGGCTAGTTGACGTCAAACCTGACGTTGCTAGAACTGAGGTAGCTGCCTTACTCAACGGTACTACCCCGGTGTTCGCCAGCAATGCTGATAATGCTGAGTTCACTTTTTTGAGCAACACGCCTAATACTAATCCTATCTATAATAATCGTTTGACACGAGACGACTATCGAGTAAGCCGGACGCTTACTTCAAGGCTCGCTCGCCTCAACGATCCACGTTTATCTATATATGCTAATCACCCAGAGTGTGGTGATTCTGCCGCTTTCTACCGAGGTATTCCGAACGGATTGACGAACGCGGCAGCTTCAGCATTTGGTCAATTCTGCAGCTCGTCTAAAGTTGGCAGCTATTTCGCAGCTGCTGAAGCGCCGGGCGTGCTTATGACTTACGCGGAGGTTCTATTCTTCAAAGCAGAAGCCATAGCTCGTGGTTTCGTGAGTGGTAATGCTGCAACTGAATATCAAAATGCTATTCGAGCTTCTATGGGCCAATACGGGTTTAGTGGAGCTGACGTCACCACCTACCTAGCTCAACCTAGGGTCGCTTACAATCCTGCAAACTATAAGCAAAGCATTGGCGACCAAAAATGGATTGCCCTTTATGGTCAGGGCGTTGAAGCATGGTCGGAATGGCGTCGTCTTGACTATCCTCAACTGAAAGTGGCTGTTAGTCCGGTTGGGGCAGCAAGCGGCAAAATCCCTGTGCGCTTCCGTTACCCAGCCAACGAACAAACATTGAATACTGCTAATCGTACCGAAGCTGTAACCCGACAAGGGCCTGATCTGCTCACTACTAAACTCTGGTGGGATAAGCAGTAAACCGTAACCTGCATAAATGAAACAAAAGCCCTGTAGAAATCTACAGGGCTTTTGTTTTTACATACAACATCAATCACCACAAAATCGCACTTACTCCTTAATCAGCCAGATAATCTCCGGCTACAACACGTTTTTTCTGTAAAGGGGTACTTTTTTTGAGGGGTATAGCTAATCATAACACGTCATTATCTATTTTAGATGCCTGTTTTCATTTTATCACAAACCTCTTTTGCATGAAAAGACTCTTACTCATGAGCTTTTTGCTCATGGTCACTTTGCTTCAGCAAGTGGCAGCTCAAAACCGGACCGTCTCCGGCAGAGTAACAGACCGACAATCAAACGAAGGCCTACCAGGAGTAACAGTACTACTGAAAGGTACTACTAATGGCATTTCAACAAACTCAGATGGAACTTACACGCTGACTGTGCCAGCACAAGGAGGCACTTTGGTGTTTAGCTCAATTGGTTTCGTCACCATAGAGCGTGCTATTGGTACTGAAAACCAAGTCAACGTTTCTCTCGGCAGTGACAGCAAACAGCTTAACGAAGTAGTTGTAACGGCTTTAGGTATTGAGAAAGATACCCGCACCCTAGGCTATGCTACACAAGAGATTAAAGGCGGTGAGGTTGCTCAAAAATCAGAGCCTAACGTGTTGAATGCTTTACAAGGTAAAGTAGCAGGCGTAAATATCACAGGTGCCAGTGGTCTTGCAGGGGCATCAACTAACATCAACATTCGAGGTATAACATCTTTGGGTGGGAACAACCAGCCTCTGTTTGTAGTCGATGGTATTCCAATTAGCAACGACCTTAACCGTACAAATGGTGGCCCCAACGGTACTTTAGGTGGAGCGCAACAATCTAACAGAGCGCTCGACATTGATCCGGAAACTATAGCTAGCATCAATATTCTGAAAGGACCAGCAGCTGCCGCTTTGTATGGCTCTCGTGCTTCGAACGGTGCTATTGTCATTACGACCAAAACTGGTGCTAGCGCAACGAAGAAAGTGGAAGTTACCGTGACTTCTGGTATCAACTTTCAGCGTGTACTCGGTTTACCAGACTTTCAGAATGACTACGGCCAAGGCACTAGCGGTGTCAATACGACGACTGACGGCAAAGGTGATATCTATACTGGCCAGGTTACCTCTTGGGGACCTCGCTTTGGGACTAATCCTACTCGCCCTAATGGCTTGTTGTTGGCTGACAACAGCCTTCTGCCTTATCGGGCGTATCCCAATAACATTAAGGATTTTTTCCGCACAGGGCGTATCCTTACGAATGGCGTCAATCTAGCTGGCAATAATGGCACGTCAAATTTCTCGCTTAATGTCAATAACACAGACCAAAAAGGTATTACTGATGAGTCTGTGCTTAAGCGTACTAGTGTTCAATTGAGTGGCGGCACTACGCTACAGAACAAAATCAAGATCAACGGTTCGGTAAACTTCATCCAGAACAACCAAACTGGACCGTTACAAGGTAATGGTGGTAGTGCTTTTGGTCAGTTAGGTGCAGTACCTCGCAGCTTAGATTTGGAAGGTTTACCCTATACAAACGCGACTGGTGGAGATATTTTCTTTGTTAACCGCGACAACCCAAACTGGATTTTGCGCAATGCTCCTACGAGCGGCAACGTCACTCGGTTTATTAGCATAGCTAGCGTAGGGTATGATTTCTTTCCTTGGTTGAATGTTCAATACCGAGCTGGTCTTGACTCTTACGATGATCGTCGTAAGCAATCTTTTGCTATCGGCTCAACACGTGTGCCTCTCGGTCAAGTATACGAAGACAACTACCAATATGCTGAGTTCACAGGGGACCTCCTCTTAAACGCTAAAAAGGATAATATCTTTGTTGAAGGTCTGAACGCCAATCTGTTACTTGGACAGCAGGTAAACCAACGCCGCCGTAACAACCAATATGTACAAGCTAACCAATTAGCTTTTACTGGCTTGTATAATGCTAGCATTGCTGGTAACTACAACGGCAGTGGTGAGACATCTTCACTGCGCCGCTTGTTAGGCTACTACGCTGACTTGTCGTTAGCCTATAAGGACTACTTGTTTTTGGAAGGTACTGCACGCGTAGATCAATCGTCAACGCTACCAGTAAAGAACAATACGTTCCTCTACCCCTCTGTCAATGCTAGCTTTGTGTTTACTGATGCTTTCGGTATTGACTCAGATATTTTTTCCTACGGTAAGATCCGTGGTAACGTAGCTCGTGTAGGTCGCGATGCAGATCCTTACCAATTGGAGACGTATTACGTATCAGGGAGTCAAGGAAACAACGTAGCTAGTGTTAGCTTCCCCTTCAATGGCGTTGTAGGTTTTACTCCTAACACTACTATTGGGGGTGGCACAGCACTAAAGCCTGAGTTTACGAAGTCTGCGGAAATAGGAACTAACCTAGGTTTCTTTGGTAACAAGTTAACTTTCGACGTAACTTATTTCAAATCGGTAAGCTCTAGCCAGATCTTGGCAGTAACGACTCCCGGCTCGACAGGATACTTGAGCCGTCGGACGAATGCTGGCCGCATTGACAATAAGGGTTGGGAAGTCCTAGTAATTGCTAATCCAGTTAAGGCTGGTAGCTTCTCTTGGGATATCAATGCAAACTTTACCCGCTTACGTAACAAAGTCGTTGAAATTGCCGAGGGAGTTGAACGTTCTTCAATCACTGGTAACGCTTTCACGGGTACTATCCCATCTTATGCAAAGGGTTACCCCTATGGTGTAATCGTAGGAAATAAAAAGCCTACTGTTACGGAGGGACAATATGCCGGCCAATACATCATTAATCCGCTGACTGGTCTTTGGGCTAATGAATTAACCAGCCAAATCATTGCTGATCCAAACCCCGATTGGCAAGGTGGTGTAACAAACACCTTTACGTATAAAGGAATTGCTTTCTCTTTCTTGATTGACGCTATCTATGGCGGTGATATAGCTTCCTTCACGCAGGCTACTTACAAAGCAAATGGTATGCTTAAAGAAACAGGCAGAGACCGTGAGCTACCACATATAATTCCGGGTGTAATCGCCAATGGTGATGGCACTTATCGTCCTAACAACATCCAGATCGACGCTCAAAGCTATTGGAGCAATCAAGGAACGCAAAGTGACCTGAACGTATACGATGCGACTCACTACACGCTACGCGAAGTATCGTTGAGCTATTCACTGCCAAAGGCATTGTTAGCTCGCACCCCGTTTGGAGGTGCCAGTTTTACTTTATCTGGGCGTAACCTTTTCTACATCGCACCCAATGCCAACTTCTTCCCAGAGGTTAATACTCAGGGAGCTGGTAACATTCGAGGACTCGATTTGCAGGGCTCACCTAGCGCAAGCAGCTATGGCGCTTATCTGCGGTTCACTTTCTAAAAGTACTTCTTTACAGATATATGAAGACGTCACCTATTGCCCGGTACTCGCTGGTTGCTGCTCTTGCCCTATCGACGGCAAGCTGCAATACAGATAAGTTCCTGGATGTAAACACTAGTCCTAACAACACAACAACGGTTCCACCCCCAGCTCAACTTCCAACGATTTTGGTTGGTACTGCTTTCGTTGCAGGCAATACAATTGGCCGGGTCACAGACCTTTTTGTACAGCATTACGCAGGTATAGCGAGCCAGCCACAATCATATGATCGTTACGAAATTTCTGGTCAGTTTGATAACGAGTGGCAATTCGATTTGTACGCCAATAACCTGAATGGAGCTCAGACACTTATTGCCAATACGCAAGCAACTAGCCCTGCTTATTCTGGTATCGCGAAACTCATCAAGGCATATAACTTTGCTCTTACAACTGACCTTTGGGGAGATATTCCATACACAGAAGCACTACAAGGATTAAACAACCTCCATCCTCGCTTCGATAAGCAACAAGATATTTACGAGGGAACAAATGGAGTACAGAGCTTATTTGACCTTGTACGTGACGGACTTGCCGACTTAGACAAGACGGACAATGTATACATCCCTGGCGCAACGGATGATGTTGTGTATAAAGGGAATATAGCTTCGTGGAAGAAGATGGGAAATACTCTACTTCTGAAGCTAGCTAATACTGTCAGCCGCCGTGACAAGAGCCTTGCTATAAAGGTCATCAACGAAGTTCTTGCAAAAGGCCCTACTGCAGCTATCTCTGCTAATACAGAAGACTTTGAAATAGCATTTGGAAGGACTTCTACTAACCAGAATCCTTTTTACTCTTACAACATCTCGAACCGTGCAGGTGACCAAATAGCTAGCAAGCGCTTTTTAGATTCGTTAGCAGCTTATAAGGATCCTAGGCTGCCTAAGTTCTTCACTACCACTCCGAATAATACCAACGTTGCTCAAATCACCACCTCACCCTTCGGCACATTTACTGGGTTTGAGAATGGCAATGCAGCAGCGGCCATACCAGGCGCCACCAATCGATCAGTTTATACAAGTTACCTGTTCGGAGTAAGTGGCGATGGGGCTGTACGCTTACTTACTAATTTTCAGCGCCTTTTTATTTTAGCTGAATCTGCATTGGTGCTCAAAACGCCTGGCGATGCCAATGAACTTTACCGTCAAGGTATTACCCAATCCATGCTGAAAACGGGTCTTACGCAAGCCGAGATTGATGCCTATTTTGCTGCAAATCCGAGCATCGTAAATCTATTAGGCACTGATGAGCATAAGCTCAACCAAATCATTCGGCAGAAGTGGATAGCCTTTGTTGGAAACGGCTACGAATCATACAATGACTATCGCCGTACGGGCTACCCTCGTTTAGCACCTGCACTAAACGTTACTTTCACGCCTAATGTGCCGAATCGTTTCTTGTACCCGCCATCAGAAATCAGTGCTAATGGTGCCAATGTTCCTTCTCCTCTGCCTACAGTAGCAGATCGTGTTTGGTGGGACATTGATTAATCATTGGTTTGGAACACACTTGCTGATACTGCATCATGAAGAAAATTTCTATAAAGCTTTTAGCATTCATCTTCTGCTTTGTAAGCTTAATAGCTTGCAAAAAGGAGTATGACAACCTAGGTCCTCTTGAAGACAGCCTTGCTGATATTCCAGTTACAGTCACCAACAAAGAGTACTTTGAACGGTATGCCATTGTTACTTCCAAAGTGACAGGTACGAACACGAACAATACTACCGGTACTTTTTCTATCACTTTCAGCATACCAGCTGACAAGGGAAAAATCAAGGAAATTACAAAGGTAGGTACTGGTGCAGGTGGTTTGGAGTATATTCAAAACTCGGGTTATCCCAACTATCTCACTGCTCCCGTGCAGGGCAATGGCACAAATGAGATAACCTTCACATCTGATCTGAATGCTATACGAAGATACAACACCCAGCTGAGTACTTATACTGCTACTTTGCCAAGTTCAGCCACTAAAACGGCTGCATACGTAACGCCGCCTGGTCTAACTGTAGGAGCAGATCCACAAGTACCTACCCAATTGCGCTACTTCTTCCTACTAACCTTAGAAGACGGTCGGACCATTATTCCTGCTGAGGTGCGAGTGCGTCTTATCAACCCGTAATTCAACATCACTCTTTACTAAAAAGGCCCAACCAAATTTAGTTGGGCCTTTTTAGTAATACGTTGTCCTGTATCAAGAAAGCATCTCTACTCGTAAGACTACTTCTTCATCGATTGACAAACGGCGAAGCCAACTTGTAATCTTTTGAGCTACGTTTTCTGGAGCCTGTAGCTGTTCCTCTGCATGTAACCCAGCAAACCTAGCTGCCTCGCTGAATTGCTGCTCGTCGGCCGTACGGATCTGTTCTTGCATATTCGTATCAATCACGCCGGGCGAGAGCGCACGGATGCGCACGCCTGAGCTACGTAGGTCTTGCTCTTTCTGCGCAGTGCGGGAAAGCATCTCTAACGCCGCTTTCGAGGCACAGTAAGCACTCCAGCCATCCACCGGACGTTGAGCAGCACCACTGCTGATGTTGAGAATAGTTCGTGGCACTTGGTAGCTAGCATAAGCACTGAGGAAGGTATTCATAAGCATTGCTGGCACTACTACATTGATCGTGAAAACAAAGCTGTAATGCTCGTTTTGCAATTCTCCCATGTACCCAATTTCCCCCAACACACCTGCGTTGTTCACTAGGGTTAAGCTATCGGCATCCTTCCACTGCACAAACACTTTCGCTAGGTTGTTTTCCACCGCCGTACTATCAGAGAGGTCGAGCGGCTGGTGATGATAGCGGTCATGCTCAATGGTTGCATGACGCGACACACCTAAAACTGTCGTATCGGGCTGCTTTAAAAGCTCTTCGGCGAGAGCTTTCCCGAGCCCTCGGCTGGCACCTGTGATGATGTAGTAATGCATTGATGAGAGGAAGCTAGGCTCTTCTATTAATAGTAACTGAATTGATAGTACGCAAAAGATTGAAAAAAGAAAGGCAGCCATGGGCTGCCTTTTTTGTAGAGCACTATGCTATCATCATAGAATATACTGCGTCAGGTCGCGGTTGCGGACCATATCACGCAGCCGCTCTTCTACCAGCTCGCGTGTAATCAGGATGTGCGCATTAGGACCAATCCGATCTGGTACATCGAACAGAATATCATTAAGCAGGCGGCTCATCACCGTGTGCAAACGACGGGCACCAATATTTTCTACTTCTTCGTTTACTTGCGAGGCGATTTCGGCTAGGCGCTCTAGGGCAGCCTCATCGAAAGAGAGTTCTACGTCTTCGGCTTTTAGTAGCGCTTCGTACTGTTTCGTCAAAGCGTTCTTCGGATCTTTGAGGATTAAGAAGAAGTCTTCTTTTGTTAAGCTTTGCAGCTCGACACGGATAGGAAAGCGCCCTTGTAGCTCCGGAATCAGATCGCTTGGTTTGGCCACGTGGAAAGCTCCAGCGGCGATAAACAAGATATGGTCGGTGTGGATGATACCGTACTTAGTGTTTACAGCGCTACCTTCTACAATAGGCAGTAAGTCACGCTGCACACCTTCCCGGCTCACATCGGGGCCTCCCCCACCCTTGCCACTACGGCTGGCTACTTTATCAATTTCATCGATGAAGATGATGCCGGCGTTTTCTGCTTGGCGAATGGCTTCGTCTTTTACCTCATCCATATCGATGAGTTTGGCTGCTTCTTCGTCTAGTAGCAGCTTGCGTGCTTCGGCAATCGTTACTTTGCGTTTCCGAGTTTTCTTCGGCAACATAGAACCTAGCATGTCTTGTAAGCCCGATAAAGAAGCCTCATCTAAACCAGCTGGCCCCCCGATTACACCAATACCAGGCCCGCTATTTTGCTGTACCTTGATATCAATCTTACGGTCATCCAACTCGCCATTACGGATCTTGACGCGGAATTTCTCCCGGGTACGCTCGTTTAGTTCGTGGTCAGAGCTAGGCATATCCTGACCATCGGCGCCCCCGAAGCCCGATGCAGGGCTAGCCCCCGCAGGAGTACTAGTGGTTACGGGCGGAATCAGCGCATCTAGAATAATATCTTCTACGGCTTGGGCGGCTTGCACCTTCACTTCTTCTTTGCGGCGCTGCTTTACCATGTTCACCGACTGCTCTACCAGGTCGCGCACCATACTCTCGACATCACGCCCGACGTAGCCGACTTCTGTAAACTTGGAAGCTTCTACTTTGGTGAAAGGCGCTCCCGCGATGCTCGCCAAACGACGGGCAATTTCGGTTTTGCCCACGCCCGTCGAACCGATCATCAAGATGTTGTTCGGAACAATTTCTTGCTGCATATCGGCCGGCGCGTGTAAGCGGCGCCACCGGTTGCGCAGCGCAATAGCCACGTGCCGTTTGGCATCGTGCTGACCAATGATATACTTATCTAGCTCGGCCACAATTTGGACCGGCGTAAGGAAGTTGGAAGAATCTAGCATTGGAATGAATAGCCGCTGGGAAAGCAGCTGCTTAGGGAATAGAGTACTGAAAAAGAGTCGGCTTTTCTACGCAGGAAAATCCAAAGCGGCGCAAACGTGGTAGCGAAAAGCCTGCTGCTAACTAAATAGCTAGTTTTTTTTGAACAACGAATTCAAATTACGAGCGACCGTGAAGTAGTTGCTGGCGCCAGAGGCGTGGTAATAAGCCCGAGTATAATCGAGCTGAAACTGACTGATGCGTAGCATCACGCCGAAGCTCATCCCAGCCCCGGCCGAACGTGTATCGAGGCGTAGTTCGCGCCGATGTAAGTGATTATACCCTACGCGCAGATTGAAGTTTTTGCTTAAAATAACCTCCCCGCCAACGACAAAGTGCCGCGCTATTTTGTCCCCAATTGTCTTTTTGGGCTTGACCTCGTTATTGTTCTCGTCGAGTTGCCCGCGTTGGTTAGGGTCGAGGTACACGATATCGAACTGTTGTAGATGGTGTGCAGTGAGCGAAAACCGAATGGGCATATGCTCGGGTTTTATCGAAGCACCTAGCTGCACATCGAGCGGCATCGGCTCGTGCTCGGCACCGGTGTACGTCTTTAGCTGGTAACCGACGTTTTTTACTGTCAGGCCAACGTTGAAATCTTTCGTCGGGTGCTTAAATAAGGCGCCCATATCAGCTAATGCCGCCACTGAATGATTGCCGGCAATGCCTGACACACCTAGCTTGAGCGTACCTGCCAACACAAAATTACCGCTCGTGTAGGCGTCAGAAACGCCTACAGCATACTCATTCACGGAGAAGCTACCTAGGCTGTTACCGGCAGCATCAAACTCCTCGAAGTTGCCGTAGTTCAAATAAGTTAACCCAACACCGAAGCGCCCGGCATGCTCGGTGTTGAACACATACGCCGCCGTGGTTTGCTTGATATCTGCTAGGTAATCGACATAGCCGAGGGCCAGCGTGCCGTCCATCTCTTGGTTTAGCAAAGCCGGGTTCCCATAGAGCATAGTCGCATCACCGTCGCGGGAACTAACATTGGCTCCACCTAGCCCTGCTAGCTTCGCACTGTTAGGCAGGTTCAGGAAGGAGAATGCTTGTTGCCCACCGATCTGCGCGTGGCTGACCCGACTAGCGAGCAAACTACCAACGAAAATTAGAGATGCTATAGCGTGGCCACGTAGCTGTCGAATCATTGACCTAGTATATAGAAGTTCCCAATAACTGAAGATAAGACGCGACTACCTACTTTTTATTGTATAAAAGAACCGGGGGTAAAGAAACAAAACGTGCTCCTTACCCCCGTTCTTCTGTTTAGGCTACTTCCACGCTAGGTACCGGCGCTGCCGACAGCGGCTCGTCGCGCACAATAAGCGGCATAGGATTACTTACTTTCTCTTCCAGCAACGCGACCCGCAATACATCATCTACCCGGTCGGCATAGTGAATAGTGAGGTCTTTGAGATACTCGGGTGTTATCTCGTTGATGTCTTTGCGGTTCTTCTCGCACAGAATGACATTGCGAATACCTGCGCGCTTAGCTGCTAAAATCTTCTCCTTAATCCCGCCTACCGGCAGCACTTTGCCACGCAAGGTAATTTCACCCGTCATTGCTAGGTGACTGCGAATTTTGCGTTGGGTGAAAATGGATGCAATGCTGGTGAAAATGGCAATACCCGCACTCGGCCCGTCCTTCGGTACGGCACCTTCTGGAAAGTGAATGTGCAGATCGTACTGGTCGAAAAGGCGGTAATCAATCCCCAGCGAATCTGCGCGGCTGCGCAAATACGATAACGCCGTTACCGCTGATTCTTTCATCACGTCGCCTAGCTGGCCCGAGAGCGTCAGTTTGCCGCGGCCGCGGCTGAGTAGGCTTTCTATAAAGAGAATGTCCCCACCGACCGAAGTCCACGCCAAGCCCGTCACGACACCAGCCGTTTCATTATCCTGATACAAATCTCGGTCGAAGGTGGCAGCACCTAGGATGCGGGCAATGTCTTTGGGCTCGAGCACTTCCGGGAAGGATTCCTTCATGGCCTTGCTCTTGGCAATGTTGCGGGCCACCGCTCCTAGCTTGCGCTCCAAACTACGCACACCCGACTCACGGGTATAATCGTCGATGACACGTTGCAGAGCAGTCGTGGTAATGCTCACATCTTTCGAGGTGAGCCCATGATCAGTGAGCTGTTTGGGCCACAGGTGTTTCTTCGCAATCTGTGTTTTCTCCTCTAGCGTATAGCCCGTCAGATCAATAATTTCCATCCGGTCGCGCAAGGCAGGCTGAATGGTATCGAGGGAGTTGGCAGTAGCAATAAACAGCACCTTCGACAAATCATATTCTACCTCTAAGTAGTTGTCGGTGAAAGTGGAGTTTTGCTCTGGGTCGAGCACTTCGAGCAAGGCAGAGCTAGGGTCGCCGCGGAAATCGGAGGCAATCTTATCAATCTCGTCGAGCACAATAACGGGATTCGAGGCGCCCGCTTTCTTAATCTGCGAAATGATACGACCTGGCATCGCGCCGACGTACGTTTTGCGGTGCCCCCGAATTTCAGCCTCGTCGCGCACGCCGCCCAATGACATACGTACGTATTTGCGCCCCAATGATTGCGCAATCGAGCGTCCTAACGATGTTTTGCCAACACCGGGCGGACCATATAGGCACAAAATGGGAGCCTTCATGTCCTGCTTCAGCTTTAGCACAGCGAGGTATTCGATGATCCGCTCCTTTACTTTCTCGAGGCCGTAGTGGTCAGCGTCTAGTATCTTCTTGGTGCGCTTCAGATTGAAGTTATCCTTCGTGTACTCGGCCCACGGCAGATCGAGCAAAAACTCCACGTAGTTTACGCTTACCGGATATTCAGCGGCTTGCGGGTTGATGCGACCTAGCTTATCTAGCTCTTTGTTAAAGTGCTTGGCCACGGCTTCCGGCCAATGCTTTGCCTTCGCTCGCGCCCGTAATTTTTCTATTTCCTGATCGGGCCCATCGAAACCTAGCTCGTCCTGTAGCACCTTGATCTGCTGGCGCAAGAAGTAGTCGCGCTGCTGCTGGTCAATGTCGGTGTGGACCTTGTTCTGAATCTCGTGTTTGATTTCCAGCAGCTGAATCTCCTTCAGCATCATTTCTAACAGCGTAGTGCCGCGCTCTACGCCATCGTTAATTTCCAGCAACCTCTGTTTTAGCCCTACCTCTACGTTGATGTTGGAGGACAAGAAATGGGTCAGGAAAGCCGGCGAATCAATGTTATCGAGTGCTACTTGAGCTTCTTGCGGAATCTCCGGGTTGAGCTTAAGCATCTTCACGGCAGCATCTTTCAACGAAGCCACCAACCCTTTTATCTCTTGTGAGCTTTTGCTCGGAAACGTCTCGGGGAAGTAGCTTACGCGGGCCGTCAGGAAGGGTGTATCCTGCGTAGCTTCCTCAATCTTGAAACGGCTTTGGCCCTGAATGATGATGGTTGTATTGCCATCGGGCAGCACAAGCAGCTTCAGAATACGCGCCATGGTACCTACCTCGTAGATATCCGCTAAGCCTGGGTCATCGCTCTGGCTGCGCTGCGCAATGACGCCCACAATCTTATTGCCTCGGTAAGCCTTACGCACCAAGCGGATACTCTTCTTACGTGTAACCGTGACGGGCAACACGACGCCGGGAAAAAGCACCGTGTTGCGCACTGGCAACAAAGGCAGCTCGGCGGGCGCATCTTGCTCACTCATGGGCTGATCGGGGTCAGTTGCGACGATGGACACCATCTCCGACGGATCATCGGCCATCAGCAACGAAGAAAAGGGACTAGGCTTACGCGAATTGCGATTATGGCTCATTTGTAGGGAACTACGAAAAGGCGACGTTGTCAGAATGACAGCTTGACAACACCCCTGCACACGCTTGAGTTAGCGGTTTTCCGAAAAGTACAGGTTTGTCAAGTGCTATGCCACGTCTAGTTTAGTTCAATTTTGGCTTTCTTCTCCGACAAGGCGGCACATGCATTGCATCAGCAACGGCCAACGCGACAGCCACTAGAGAACGGCAAAAGGCATCAAAAAACTGCTATTTTTGGTGCCCGTCTTATTTTTTGGGTCAGTTTTAGTGCTATGCTACTTTATGCTTCGTTCGTTACGCTCGCTCCTGCTCTTTCTACTTCTGCTCTCATCCGCTGGCACTTATGCGCAGCGACCTAGCCCTAAGGCTCCTCTGCAGCAGCGTAAGCTTACTGGTAAAGTCAGCACGCGGTTGCGGCTACGCCCCGATGCTACGCCTGACTTCCCGAACGTAAACCGCATTGCGTATTATCAGAACAAAAAAGATCTGAAAGCCATTCAAAAAGCGGAGAAACGCCACAATTGGGTTCAAGCCCGCAATTTACTAACCGCATACGTAGGTCAGTTTGGCATTCAGAACTTTTACAAAGATACGCCTCTGCTCTGGCGCCTAGGGCAGCTCTGGGAGCGTACCGGAAATGAGGAAAAGGCCAAAGCCTACTTCCGCTTAGCCCTGAAGCACCGCCGCCAAGATATAACGAAGGTACAGCTATACTATGACTCGCTGGAGCAAAAGACAGCTGACTTTTACGTGCCCCTCAAGGTGTATTACGATCTAGTGGAATATCGGAAGAGCATCACCGCGTTTCGCCCACCCAAAGGCGTGTACACGAGCATGGGGGATGCCATCAACTCCAAAGCGGAAGATTACGGCCCTACGATCAACTCCGACGCGGGTATGTTCATCTTCTCGTCCAAGCGTAAGATGCGCGGTATCAATGGCGTGATAGACGAAGACCTCTACACCTCGCGCAAAGAAGGCGTTTCGTGGACGGATGCGGAACCCCTGCCCAAACCCATCAACAGCTCCTACAACGAAGGATCGGCGTGTATCACGAAAGATGGCCACACCCTCTATTTTGCCCGGTGTGAATGCCCTAACTGCCACGGCAACTGCGACTTGTTCGTTTCGACCTTCAAAGAAGGACAGTGGTCGGTGCCTAAGAGCCTAGGTACGCAAGTGAATTCTGCAGCTTGGGATTCGCAACCAACTTTGTCGCCGGGCGAAGACACCCTGTATTTCGCTTCTGACCGCCTCGGCGGGTTTGGCCTGTCGGATATTTGGTACACTTACAAGCAAAAGAATGGCCAGTGGGCCCGCGCCGAAAACATGGGGCCCGCAGTGAACACGCGCGAGAGTGAGGTAAGCCCATATTTCCACCCGCTCTACAATGTGCTGTACTTCAGCTCACGTGGGCAGCTGCTGAACTACGGCGACTTCGATATCTATAAGACGTACCGAGTGCAGGGCCGGTGGCAGGAACCGCGCAACATCGGACCGCTCGTGAACGGTAAGGGGTCAGAGTATTACTTCACAATCGACGGGGAATCGAAAAATCTGTACTACGCCCGTTCGGAGGCGCAGGATATAAAGAACCTAGACCTTTACTCCTTTCCGTTGCCGATGGAAGCCCAGCCGCTCGCTACCACCCACGTGGAAGGCAGCTTGGTGGATTCTTTGACGAACAAACCACTTAATGGCACCGTCAGTATTATCGACACCGACAACGGCATCGAGGTCGCCAGCAAGTACGTGCGCCCCGATGGCTCCTTCGACTTCGACCTGATTGAAGGCTCGCACTACGTGATGCTTATTCAGAGCCCCGAGTCGTTTAGCGTCCAGAAGCAATTTGTTTTGAAAGGTGATACGGTGATGAAATTGCTGAGCAACTCTATCGACTACAAACTGCCGCTTATTTTCAAGAATATCGAGTTCGACGCGGGCAAAGCCACCATTCTGCCCTCTATGCACAGTACACTCGACCGTATTGCCCTGTTCCTAGGCGAGAACCCAAGCTTCCGCCTCAGCATCTCGGGCCACACCGATAGCAATGGCGACCCAGATGTAAATGAGAAATTGTCGCAGGACCGAGCCGAAGCTATCCGCCGTTACTTAGAGCAGAAAGGCAAGCTCAAGCCCAACCGCATCGAAAGCATGGGCTATGGCAGCACACAACCGCTAAAACCTGAAGTAACAGAGGAAGATGCCCGCATCAACCGCCGCGTGGAATTCCGACTTATCAAACCGGAGGGCGATAAAGCAGCTGATGGTGGTGCGGGGTGGTAAGGCAGCTAGGCGCTAGCTAGATTACCAAGCTAGCTTTTGGCTTTCATCACCATCCTTAAAAAGCGCACTTTGCTTTTTGCCGTTTGCCTCCACATTTACGATGTTCATTTGGTCGGGGAAGGTGTCTTCCAGCAATGAATGACGCAGGTAGATACCGTTTACAGGCTTGGCGAGCTTCACAGCGAAGTAAAGCCAATGCGCATCAGTTTCCTTTTGAATACCTATGAACTGGATTGGCAATGCCTCACCGGGCTTCGTACCAAACACGACGGATCGTCGGAGCAAGGCGGTTACGAGAGCGGTTACCTGGGGCTTAGGCGATTGATCGAGGCTGATAGAGATAGGTTGCCCCGTAGACAAGGCTTTTTCGAAGTCATCGGTAAAGACTTTGAGCGATACTTCTAGTTGCTGCTTGCTAGCATTATAGTGCAGCTCCATGATGCTAGCATGATACGCGTGGGCCGCCGCCAGCAGGCTGATGAACAGGGCGGTAATAAGCAAGGAAAAACGACGCATAGCGCAAACGATAGTAGCACAAAGCGCCCCTCTCGTCGCGGAGAGGGGCGCTTTGGGAGCCGAAGCACCTAGCTTGGTTTAAAACAAGGATTTGAACAAGTCGTTGAAAATCACAAAGACCATCAGGCTCAGAATCAACACCATCCCTACCTTCTGGGCGTTTTCCAAAAACTTATCGGACGGCTTGCGGCCAGCTACCATCTCGTAGAGCAAGAACAATACGTGCCCGCCGTCGAGGGCCGGAATGGGGAGCAGGTTCATGAAGGCTAGCACCATCGAGAGCATGCCCGTCAGCGTCCAGAACCGGATCCAGTCCCACTTGCCACCGTATTGCTGGGCAATAGCCATGGGGCCCCCTAGCGACTTACGCGCTGAAGCTTCGCCACGGAAGATCTTGCCAAAGGCTTTCACCTGAGTCCCAACCACCCCGAAGGCTTGCTTTGCACCCGCGGGCACTGCTTCGGCCAGGCTATAGTTGCGCGTAGCATAGTTCAGCAACGACTTCGGCCGGAAGCCTACTTTGCCATCTTCGTCCACGTTCACGGTGAGCGTTACGGGCGCGCCACTGCGCTCTACTACCAGCGGCGTTGGCTTACTGGCGTTGGCTTTCAGAGCTTGCTGTAGCTCAGGAAAGAATTGAATTTTCTGCTTGCCTACTTGCGTGATCCGGTCGCCCGTTTGCAGCCCGGCCTTGGAGGCGGGTCCGCCGGCAACTACTTCGTCTACCACAAATGGGTCGAGGGGCACTACAAAGGCGGCCTGATCCTGGTCGGAGAGCCGATCCATGAAATCAGATGGCACCGGAATATCTAGCAGCTGACCATTGCGGTCGACGGTATAGTAGCTGTGGCTGCCGAGCACGACATCGGCGCCATACACGTCGTTGAACTCTGTGAAAGGTCGTCCATTAATCTTCACGATCTTGTCGCCCGTGCGAAAGCCGATTTGCTCTCCTAGCTTATTAGGCACCACCCCAAAGCGAACCTCCGAAGCGGGCAGGTAACTTTCGCCATACTTGAACGTGAGGGCCGAGAAGATGACAATGCCCGTAATTACGTTCATGATGATGCCACCGAGCATTACGATGAGGCGCTGCCAGGCTGGCTTCGCACGAAATTCATTGGGGGCGGGCTCAGCCGCTAGCGAGTCAGCATCCTGGGTTTCGTCGATCATGCCGTGGATGGCGACGTAGCCACCCAGCGGAAACCAACCTAGGCCGTATTCGGTTTCTCCAACCTTCTTCTTGAACAAAGCGAAGTTGGCAACACCCGGCAGTGGAAACAGAAAATCGAAGAAGATATAGAACTTATCGACGCGAATCTTAAAGTACTTGGCAGTGGCAAAGTGCCCGAATTCGTGCAAGCCCACCAAGATGGAAAGGCCAAGCAACATCTGGCCGGCCATGATGAGAATTTCCAAGAGGAGAAGGGAAAGAGTTTAGTAATGTAAAATGTGACTGTCATGCGCGGTACTTCGGCATGAGGCTTTGGGCTAGCTTTTGTAACAACACCTACAGCTGCTTGACTAGTTCTTGCGCCACCCGCCGAGTTTCCTGGTCGGTGAGCACATAGTCGTCGAGTGAAGGGTTGGCAAGGTACGAAACCTTTGTGAGGCAGCTTTCCACTAGGTCTGGCATTTGCAGGAAGCCTAGCTCATCGCGCAAGAACCCGGCCACGGCAATTTCATTGGCGGCGTTGAGAATGCAAGGCGCATTGCCGCCCCGGCGCATAGCCTCAAAAGCTAGGGGTAAGTTGCGAAATGTGGTGCGGTCGGGCTGCTCGAAGGTGAGCTGCGGATAATCGAGGAAGGAAAAGCGCGGGAAGCTCGACGGCAACCGCTCCGGAAAGCCTAGGGCGTATTGGATCGGCAGCTTCATATCGGGCAGCCCTAGCTGCGCTTTGAGGGAACCATCTTCAAACTGCACTAGCGAGTGAATGATACTTTGTGGGTGCACCACTACGTCGATCTGCTCGTCCGTCAGGTTGAACAACCACTTAGCCTCAATTACTTCTAGGCCCTTGTTCATGAGCGAAGCCGAATCGATAGTGATTTTGGCGCCCATATCCCAGTTGGGATGTTTCAAGGCTTGCGCTTTGGTAACCGTAGCTAGCTGCTCGGCGGTGCGCCCGCGGAATGGACCGCCGGAAGCCGTTAGAATAATCTTTTCAATCGGGTTGCGTTCCTCCCCTACTAAGCATTGAAAGATAGCGGAGTGCTCCGAGTCGACGGGGTATAAGCCTACGCCGTGTTCTTTCACGAGCTGCGTAATGAGCTGACCGGCTACTACCAAGGTTTCTTTATTGGCCAGCGCGATGGTTTTGCCTGCTCGAATGGCGCGCACCGTGGGCAGCAGCCCCGCATAGCCCACCATAGCCGTGAGCACCACGTCGGCATCGTCGCGGCCGGCTACGTCGGCTAAGGCTGCGGCTCCGGCCAGCACTTCGGTTGGCTGAGCGGCGAGGGCGCTTTTCACGGTAACGTACTTGGCTTCATCGCCGATGACAACCACGGCGGGCTGAAACTCGCGCGCCTGCTGCACCAGCAGATTAGCATTGGACTGCGCGGAAAGGGCCGTAACAGTAAAGCGGCCAGGATGCGCGCGAATTACGTCGAGGGCTTGGGTACCAATAGAACCGGTGGAACCAAGCAGCGTGACGCGTTTGGGGTGGGAAGAGAACATAGAATCAAACTTGCACGAACAAAGGTAGTACATGCCCGTGCCGAAGCTAGCTTATTGTGCTTTCCTCCGTACAGAACCCGAGCAGACATCGCCTTCCTCGATTCCTACTACCCAAACTTTTAACTGTTTATTCCGATCATTTGTCAGGCTAGTTAGTGACTGACAATTGCAGAGGGAGTAAACTGAGCCATACGTTACTTGCTTCACTTCAGTGGGCTGCTTGGGAAAGAGCGCCTCGGTTTGCGCATCCCGAAACTTTAGCCAAGCTACTTGCGACGCTTTGAAAGCCTTTAAAAATACCGCATCCTTGGCGTACAGCTTCAAGACTTGTTGGTAAAGTTGATTGAGTTGTTGGTCGGCTTTGCGGTACTCGCCGCAGGTTTTGGCATTCATTGCCGCCTGCGTCTGGGCGGTGGCAGCCAGGCTGGCGACTAACAGTGCAACGAGCAAAACTCCTTTTTTCATGAGCACGTTCGGGAAGGATGGTTAGGCGGTGGCGCGGCCAGTGATAACGCCTCGTGGCAAAGCTAGCCTTTATCGTACTTCCACGATGCGGATTTTCTTGCCGTTGAACAGCGCTTCCTCCCCAGCCCGCTTACCCTGCAAGGCAACGGCAATAGGAGCGGCCGGCGAAATAGCAAAGAATTCCTGCCCCTCAACCGTCAGCTTACCCGCGCTGATACTCACGTAGAACGAGCCTAGGCTGGTTTGTACCAAGGCACCAACGCGTACTGTATCGCAGGGCCTATCAGGCTCGATGCGAGTTAGCTCGGCTTGGAGATGCAAGGCTTCCTTCAGCTGCACGGCATTGCGGTTGCGCTCCTCTTGGGCCATGGCGCGACCGGTCTCGTATTTGTCGCCAGCGCTGCTTTTGGTTTCGTTATTGGCTGACTCTTGGGCGGCTTGCATGGCCTGCTGCGCCGCGTCGATGCGCTGCTGCACGAAGGTAAGACAGGCAGCATGGAGGGTATTTTTTATCATCCTAGGTTCGTTGGTGAGGCACGAGCGTGGTAATTACTTTTTAGCACCCAATGAGCATCTTCAGGTTGCACGACTAGCATAGAGAAGCCATGCTGGGCTGCCTCTAATCGTACGCCTTCAGAATCGTCGATGAGCCAGTCAATACCAAAGCTAGGTGGGTGTTTCGTAGATCGGGCCGTGGCTTCGCGCAAATGTCCTAATACAATGCATGGTAATTATCCTAGCAACCCCTCTGCCACCTTCCGGTCATTGCTTAACCTAGGTACCTTGTTCTGCCCACCTAGCTTGCCTAAGCTTTTCATATAGCGTTGAAAAGCTCCTGCTGGCAGGGCCGTGAGCCGCAATGGCGCTAAGATGTTACCGCTCAGCAAATCATCGTAGTACACGTTGCGGCGACGCAAACCGGCGTCCAGTGCTGCGGCAAAAGCAGGCGCATCTCGGGGCGGCGTGGCAAATTCGACTAGCCACTCGTGTTGCGACGGTTCAGCGGGGTTGTTGCTTACGCGGGGTGCCACAGTGAACTCAACCACATCTACCTCCGAGAACTGCGCCATGGCTTCCCGGAGCGTTTGCTCTACTTCCTCGCCAATTACATGCTCCCCAAAAGCTGAGAGAAAGTGTTTGATGCGGCCACTCACCACCACGCGATACGGATTTTTGCTTACAAAGCGCACCGTGTCGCCGAGGCTGTAGCCCCAAAGGCCGGCATTGGTATTGAGCACTAGGGCGTACTGCTTGTCCAGCTCTACGTCGGCGATGGTAAGCCTAGGTGGGTTAGGCTCGAAGAACCGCTCAGCGGGAATAAACTCATAGAAGATGCCTGCATTGAGCAGCAGCAACAAGCCCGGGTTGCCAGGTTCGTCCTGAAAAGCAATAAAGCCCTCGGAAGCCGGAAACGTCTCGATGCTATCCACCGGCCGACCAATGGTGTCGAACAGTTTTTTGCGGTAGGGCTCGAAGTTGACGCCCCCGTATACGAACAAGTTGAAGTCGGGAAACACATCCTTCACCGCTCGGCCAGTGCGCTGCACGATGCGGTCGAAGTACATCTGCACCCACGGCGGAATGCCCGAAATCAGCGTCATGCGCTGGTCTAGAGTTTCCTCCACGATACGGTCGAGCTTGGTTTCCCAGTCCTCAATAGTGTTGGTCGGATAGCTGGGTAGCTGGTTGCGGCGTAGGTACGCTGGTATGTGGTGGTTCACAATGCCCGACAAACGCCCGGTGTGCACGCCGTTGACTTGTTCCAGCTCCGGACTCCCTGACAAGAACATCAGCTTGCCATCCAGAAACTGGCCCCGCCCAGTGCGGTAGATGTAGTGCAGCAGCGCGTCGCGCGCACCGTTGATGTGGTTGGGTATGCTAGCTTTTGTGAGAGGAATATATTTTGCCCCGGAGGTGGTACCCGACGTCTTGGCTAGGTACAGTGGCCGACCGGGCCAGAGCACGTTGGCCTCCCCTTGTTTCACCCGGTTGATGTAGGGATACAGCGCCTCATAATCGCGCACGGGCACGTGGCGCGCTAGGTCCGAGGCCGTCGCTATAGCCCCAAAATCATGGTCGCGCCCGAAGGCTGTGTGGGCGCCCTGAGCCAGCAGATCAGTTAACACGCGCTGCTGGGTAGCCACGGGCTGCCGCAACCACTGCTGGTACTGGCCGTGCACCAGGGCCGCCACCGGACGGCTCAAGACCGATTTCAGACCCATAGATTTGAGGAAAGGAGTAATTGAATAAGAAAGTATCACTACCGCCGACCTAGGTCGCGGTACGTAGCGGCAGCTGCGGCTTACTACGCAAAAAACGCATTTCCGACAAAGGTAGGCTCCGTTTTAGCAAATCATGGTCGAGTTCCTATCTTTCAGCGGGCTTCGTGCGTATGCCTTACTCAATCACTCACCTACTCAGTTACTCTCACCATGATTAACCAACGTGGCAATGCCGTTTGGAACGGCGACATCAAAGGCAGTGGCAACATCACCACGCAAAGCGGGACAGTTAGCGCTCCTTACTCTGTTGGGGCTCGTTTTGAAGGCCAAAAAGGCACCAATCCCGAGGAGTTGATCGGCGCGGCACATGCTGGCTGCTACACCATGTTCCTGACCAGCATCTTGACCAAGGACGGCAAGCAGGTAAAGCAAATCCGGACCGAGTCGAAGGTTAGCCTAGATACTTCGGGTGAAGTGCCGAAGGTGGTGAAAATCACCCTCACCACGGAAGGCGAAGTAGAAGGAATATCGCAGGAAGAGTTTCAGCAGTACGCCGAAACGGCGAAAGAAAACTGCCCAATTTCAGCCCTACTGAAGGCAGTACCCGAAATGGAGCTAGCCTCGGCTACCCTGAAGTAATCTAGGAGCTAGCTATGAGTTGCCAGCTGTCAGTTGTAGTTTTGGCCAAGCAATACGGTAGAACTACTCGTACCTGATTGCTGGCAACTCTTTCTATCCCACCGTTTTCCGCCTCTATGGCCTCAGCTTTTACGCGCATTCGTCTTCAACCGGCCAACACGGCGCGCATCCCGTTTTGGGGACAACTCTTCATCGGAAGTCTGTGGATTATCTATACGATCTTCCTGATCTGGTCCGACTCCGGGCTGAATGACTACCATTTTTTGCACTATGTCTTCCTCGTTTTCAGTTTTGTTTACGTCGGCTACGTGCTCGTGCACAATGCGCCCATTTTCGGTACGCAGAGCTATCTGGAGTTTACGCCCGGCTACATCGTGCACAAGAATGGCTTGTTTCGCCCCAAGCAGGTGTTTCCCGTGGAAGATATTGCACTGCTAGAATTTGTTCCTCAGCAGCTACGCGTCAATTTAAAGAACGGCGAAATTTATGCGCTGAGCTTGCGCGAGGTAAAAGGTACCCGCCGCAAGCGCATCCTGCGTGAGCAAGTCCGGACTTTTGCCAGCAAAAACAACATTGCCTTGCATGATGCTCAACCGCCCGCATAACTTAGGTTCGACCAACAAAAAAGCCCGCTAGCTGCGGGCTTTTTTGTTGGTCGAACCTAGGTTATATATACAACTACGAAGCGCTGGCTTCGCGCCACGGGCTATTTATTTGCCGGCGAACTTCTTGCGGAGCTCCTGAATAGTGCTGCGGAAGCTCTTATCGCTGTCAATCAGATCCGATACCGTTTGCACAGAATGAATAACGGTGCTGTGGTCGCGGCCGCCAAAGTTGTGACCAATGCTTTTGAGCGAATGGCTGGTGTGTTCCTTAGCAAAGTACATAGCCACCTGCCGCGCCGTCACTACTTCTTTCTTGCGCGTCTTGGCCTTCATCAAGTCGAGTGGGACGCCGAAGTATTCGGCTACCGTCTTCTGAATAAAGTCGAGGTTTACTTCGGCCTCCACTTCTTCAATGATGTGCCGCAGCGCTTGCTTGGCCATTTCCAAGTCAATTTCGCGGCGGTTGAGGCTGCTTTGGGCTACCAGCGAAATGAGTACCCCTTCTAGCTCGCGCACGTTGGTGTGCACCGAATGGGCTAGGTACTCTACCACCTGCGGCGGAATATCGATACCATCCTGCTCCATCTTGTTCTGGATGATGGCCATGCGCGTCTCGAAGTCTGGGCTTTGCAGGTCGGTGGTCAGCCCCCACTTAAAGCGCGAAAGCAGACGGTCTTCTAGGCCATTCAGGTCGCGGGGCGGCCGGTCGGAAGTCATCACGATCTGCCGGCCAGCCTGGTGCAAGTGGTTGAAGATATGGAAAAACATCTCCTGCGTCTTGTCCTTGCCGGCCAGAAACTGCACATCGTCCAGAATCAGAATATCGACCAACAAATAGAAGTTGGCGAAGTCCTGCACCCCGTTGTTGCGCAAGCTTTCGATAAACTGGTTTGTGAATTTCTCGGCTGACACGTACAGCACAAACTTATCGGGCGTGGTTGCCTTGATATGGTTGCCGATGGCTTGTACCAAGTGCGTTTTGCCGAGCCCCACCCCGCCATAAATCATCAGCGGGTTGAAGCTTGTCGTGCCCGGTTTATTTGCCACGGCAAGGCCTGCTGAGCGTGCTAGCCGGTTGCAGCTGCCTTCCACGTAGTTATCGAACGAATACGTACCGTTGAGTTGCGACTGCAGGTAGTTGCGGTCGATACCCTTGGTAGCCTCGAACGGATTGCGCAAGGTGTCAGAGGGTACGGGGGCACTAGCTGCGGCGGCCACGTTGCGCGCCGAAGCTGTCATGGCGCCGGCTGCTACCATCGCGGCATCCGTGGCCGGCTGCGAAGGCGCAGCCGCTTTTCTGGCCGTCGGGATGTTGACGGTGCGCGGCTTGTTCTGGCTATTGCCCTGGTCGACCACGATGCTGTATTCGAGGCGCCCTTCCACCCCCAGTTCCTGGTAAATACTCTTCTTCAGGACATCCACATAGTGCTCCTCCAGCCATTCATAAAAAAATTGGCTAGGCACCTGAATGATGAGCACATTATTGTGGAGCTGAACCGGAACGATGGGTTCAAACCACGTCCGGAAGCTCTGCTCCCCCACGTTTGCCTTGATGACACGAAGGCAATTGGCCCATACGATTCGGCAGTCCTTCAGCATCAATTAGTTATAGCAAAAGCAGCAGGTGCAAGGTGGAAAAGAGAGGGCACAGGTACGGGCTCGTTAGGACCCGATTTTGACAAGGGGAGACAAAAATGTGGAAAAGTCAGGAGAGAAAAAAACCGCCAATTGCTTGCGTTTTTCAAGCTAATTGCACGGGCAGCACAGCAGCCATTGCCACAGTCGGCTGGCGTGTCCCGCGCGCAAACGTATAATCCAACCGACCTAGGTTAATCCCCGACCAGCCAACTTGATTGATAAGAGTAGCTCGACCGTTGGGGCTCTGAATAGGCTCAGGCGCGTCCATAAATGTGTGCGTATGCCCGCCCAAAATCAGGTCGATGCCGTTGACTTGCGCCGCGAGCTTCCGGTCGTCAATTTTCGCGCTCTCGTATTTGTACCCTAGGTGCGACAAGCAAATTACCATATCACACCGCTCGGGGCCGCGTAACTGAGTCACCATTTCTTGTGCCTTCCCGACAGGATCCAGGTACTGGGTAGCACCAAAGTTTTTGTCGGCTACCAAGCCGCTGAGTTCAATGCCGAGGCCGAAAACGCCGATCCGGTGCCCTGCTTTTTCAAACACTTTGTACGGCTGAAAGCGCCCAGCCAACGGCGTTTTTGAGAAATCGTAGTTGGCAATAAGAAAAGGAAAGCCCGCGTTGGGCAACTGCTTTTGCAAGCCCTCCAAGCCGTTGTCGAAATCGTGGTTGCCGAAGGTAGTTGCGTCGTAGCCCATTTGACTCATGAGCTTATACTCTAGTTCGCCCCCAAAGAAGTTGAAATAGGGCGTACCCTGCCAAATGTCGCCCGAGTCGAGAAGCAATACGTGGGGCTCCTGCTTCCGAATTTGCGTAATCATCGCTGCCCGACGCGCCATGCCCCCCAGACCACCCCACTGCTTATCGCTCTCCGGAAACGGGTCGATGCGGGAGTGCATGTCGTTGGTGTGCAGAATAACCAGCTTGGCCTCGCTGGCGGCCACAGCGGGCAAGCTTACGCCCAGCAAGCTCAAGCTAGCTGCACCAAACGTAGAGTTCTTCAGAAAATCGCGGCGATTCATGTTCTCAGTTAACAATTAGCAATTGACAGCTACTAGTTTTCAGTCATTACTTACCCTCTACTAGTTGCTACCTGCTCAGTGAGCCTTTACCCAGCGGCTGTCCGCCTAGCCCTAGGCGTGTACGACGTTAGCTGGCAACTAGTAGGCAGTACCTGTCAAATGACTTTCACTCTTCCTTCTACTTTAGCAGTTATGGACTGGCCTTCTTTGTTCAGTTGCCTGATCTTATCGGCGATGGCCGTACGCAGAAGCACCCCTGTATCGCGCGGCTTCAACGCTTTAAAAAAGATCATATTGTCGCCGCCACCGGCTAGGTAATCCGAAATGGCGACGGTGTAGGTTTTGGCGGGGTTGAAAGGCTGCCCACCAATCCGAATATTTGCAGGCTTCCCAGCGGCATCTACGGTATAGGTAACATTGGAAAGCGCCATTTTGATGCGAGCAGCATACTCGAACAGCTGCTGCATCACAGGACCAGGCGTATCGAGCACCACTAATTCGTTCTCGAAAGGCATCAGTTCAAACACCGAGCCTAGGGTGATGGCGCCAGCGGGCAAAGACGTGCGCAGGCCTCCGTTGGTGACTACGCCCACGTCGATGGGCTCGCGTAGTGCGGCGGCAGCACGCTGCCGTTGTAAGTCGGCGACGAAGTTGCCTAGGGGCGACTCACCAGGATTTTTGGTAAGCGGCACCGGCGCAGAGCCCAGTACTTCGCTCATCTGCTGCGTTACGCGCTGGCGATAGGGTGTGATAACCGCGGCAACCTGAGCATCTTCTGGTAGCGCTTTCCCAACGGGCTGGGCAGTAACGGGCGCTAGTTGGGGCTTCGCTTGATAAACAGCACGTTGGCAACCCGGCGCCAACGCCACAGCCGCCAATAAACTAAAAGCAGCTACACGAGACGAAAGAAAAGACATGGGTGGGCAAGAAAAACGAATGCGGAACCACAAAGATACGTCGCCCTGCAGTTGATTAGTTCAGGTGACGCTGGAATAGCCAAAAAATGAACTTGGTATCGCCTTGCTTATTGCTTTGCCAAGACGTAGGCCACACAGTGCATCTTACCTACTTCGCCAGGCTGTAACTCAGCAGCACCGAATAGAAGCGCATGCTGGTGGGCGTGCCTGCATTATCACTAAATCCATTGGTGCGCTCATACCGCACTTCAGCCGACAAGTTTCGGCCGCTGGCTTGTGCGAAGTTCAACCCAAGTCCTCCCAACAGTCCTTGTTCGAATTGGCGGGGCTTTTCCACAATCGGGCGCCAGGCCGTGTACTCCGGGAAGGCCGGGCGGTCGGCGAAGCGAGTGCGCTCTTGGTTTTTGAGTTGGAGCAGAATATTTCCGCTAACGCCAGCTTGTATGAACGGCTGTACCCGTTTGGAGGGAAAGGTGTACCGCAACAACACCGGTATACGAATGCTGCTTTGCTTGACTTCCATTTGATAATGCGTCGTGTACACGTCGGTGGCAGCCTTGTAGTCGTATTCCGTTTTATAAACGACGAGCGGGCTATACAGCGCCTCTAGCCGCACGGCCAAGTGCGGGTTCAAGCGTGCAAGCGCAACGTGGGCAGCTATACCGATCGTAGGTTGTGCTTTTCCACGAATGCTGTTGCCACCATTTTCTGCGTTTAGTCGTCTGATGTCTAATCTACTGGTCTGCCCTCCTACTATCAGCATGAACTGAAAGGGGTTCTTTTCGACGGGGCTGCTGACGGTAGTGCGGTCTGTGCCCACGCAAGCGTTGTATTGCCGCACAACGGTAGCGAGGCTCCCGACACTGTACCGAAGTTTAGCCAAGCTAGTCAGCACCACAGGGCAGTCTTGCATGCTAGCTGCCAGCGTGCGTTGAAATTCATTTGTGTTGTGCAAGTAACGCGTATCGTTCACAACCGTTTCCTCGGTGCGCTGTATCAACTCTTGCAAAGACTGAGTTCCTTTACGCAAGTACAAGTGCTCGGCATCGTCCTTGCCGCGCAGCGCAAGCAGGCTGGCGGGACCTAGCACAATGGCTTCGAGGAAGAAAGGTTCCGGCGCGGCACTCGCTAGCGTTGCCAGTTCGGTTTGATAATGCTTACCGCTAGCAAAGCCATAGCCCCGTAGCTGTGCGGGGGTGTAATCGGTTACGGAGCCTTCAGTAGTTGCTCGGAAGCGCGTGAGCCGAGCGCTCCGTTGGGCGCCCCGATAGTCGACTTGTCCGCGCAATGTGTCGCCGCTTGGCTGCACGATATAACCCGGCCGGAAGTCGGCTTGGGCCCAGGCAGCAGAGGAAAAAAGAACGAAGGAACCGGCGAATAAAAGAAGCTTACGCATAAGTCAAAGGGCTGGTTAATATCTTTAAATATTATTATATGATTTTCAAAATCAACCCGCAAAGCTACGGCAGCGCTGCATAGGAACCAACCGCGTTTTTCACTGGGTTCTGAACCCAATCGGTATCTTTAGGACCTAGCTGCTGCGTATGAACGGCTACCTTTTCCGCTTCCTTTATGACCGATACGCTCCGTCCCACCCCGGTTTCTTTTTCCGAGTTTGCTCCCCTAAGTACAGCCGCCTGGCAAGAGCGTATTCGTCGCGATTTAAAAGGCGCGGACTTAGCTTCGCTGGCGTGGCAAACGCCCGAAGGGCTTATTATTCAGCCTTTTTACCACCAAGAGGACTTGGCCAAACTCGGCCCGCTACCAGCGCCACAACTCCCAGGCGCAGTGCCTCCGCAGTGGCTGAACGTGCCAACTTACCACATTGCCGCCGCCGACCTAGGTCACGGCGCTATCGATCGAGCAGCTAGTGCCCTAGCACGCGGCGCCGATGGCATTCACTTCGTGCTCTCGGATGCGCGGGTGTTCGACGTAGAATATCTAAGTAAGTGCTTGCCTTTGGCTACGACGTACATCGGCTATTCCGTGCAAAATTCGGGGCTTAACTTGGTGCAGCGCCTGCTTGGTACGGGAGCAGATACGCTGCGCGGCTTTCTTCAGTACGACCCTGTTACCAACCACACCCACAACTTAGCTAGCCAGTTTGGCGAGCTACGCCACGTGCTACAACTCACCCGCGCCATGCCAGCGTTTCGGGGGTTGTCGCTGCACACCGAACGGTTTGGGAATACTGGAGCAACGGCAATTCAGCAGTTGGCTTTCGCGCTCAGTACGGCGGCGACTTACCTAAGTGAGCTACCAACCGAGGACCTGCCCCTCGCCGATGTGGCGGCGGCCATGCAAGTGCACCTAGCCATCAACCCCAACTACTTTATGGAGCTAGCCAAGCTCCGGGCGCTCCGCCGCCTGTGGGCTACGCTGCTGCACGCCTACGCCTTGCCCACTACAACAATACTACCCATTTTCGCTAGCACGGCTACTTGGTCGCAGACTACGCTGGACCCACACACCAACCTGCTGCGCGCTACCACCGAAACCATGGCGGCGGTGCTTGGTGGTGCCGATGCCGTGAGCGTCGGCACGTTCGACAGCTTGTATGCCCCGTCGAATGAGTTTTCGGCACGCATTGCCCGCAACTTATCCATCGTGCTGCGCGAGGAAGCTGGGCTGAACCGCGTGGCCGATCCTGCTGCGGGCTCCTACTACCTAGAAACGCTCACCGACGAGCTAGCGCAGCAGAGCTGGTCGTTATTTCAGCACGTGGAAGCGGCGGGTGGATTGCCAACGGCAGCAACTTTGGTAGCGCAGGAGGTGCACGAGGCCGCCCAAAAGCAGTTCCGCCGCATTGCCACCGGCGAGCAGGTGGTGGTGGGCACCAACCGCTTTCAGAACCAGCAGGAGCAGTTTAGCTTCAACCCTAAGCGTTTGCTACGCAGCCGTGACTTTGACACAACCCGCGCTACTTATTCTTCCGAAGTGTTGCGTCTCGCCACGGCCATGCACTTCGAGCGCCGCGAGCGGAAGCTGAAGCGGGCCGCCGTGGTGTTGCTGGGTCCGCACACCAACCAGCTGATTCTGGAGTCGTTTGTGCGGCTGCTGCCGCAGGCAGAGCAGCCGGAGCTAGCCGCCGCGCACCCAGAAGGTACTTTGTCGGTGCTGTTTTCGTCGCCGGAAGAAGCCACGTTGATGTATGCTACGCCTGAGCAGTTCAGCGCTTTCGCGCGCCTCATCAACCACGTTGACGAGGAAGACAGCACCTTCACGGCCCCGGCTTTGCTCAGCGCCGACCTAGCCACCTTGCAGGAAGCAGTGCGCTATTTTGGCTTTCAAGAGTTTAACGTCAACGGCTACAGCACCGAAGAGGTGTTGGCGCGTTTGCAGGGGAAGTGAGTTGGCGACTTAGTGATTTCGTGAGTTTATCGTGCTGCCTTTTGAGCAACGCGGCAAACCCGCTTAATCACCAGTTCGCTAAATCACTAATTCGCTAATTCACTACTTATGAAGCCCGACTTCTCCCAGATACCTTACAACGCAGCTGCACTACCGGCACCAGCGGCTAGCCCTACCGAAACCAGCACGCCCGAAGGCATTGCGCTGAAAAGCTACTACACCGCCGACGACGTGGCTAGCCTCGACCACCTAGGTTTTGGGGCGGGCCAAGCGCCATACCTGCGCGGGCCCTACAGCACCATGTATGTGCAAAACCCCTGGACGATTCGCCAGTACGCGGGCTTCAGCACGGCCGAGGAATCGAATGCTTTCTACCGCCGCAATCTAGCTGGTGGGCAGAAAGGGCTTTCCGTGGCCTTCGACCTAGCGACGCACCGCGGCTATGACTCCGACCATCCTCGGGTAGTGGGCGACGTGGGCAAGGCGGGCGTGGCCATCGACTCGGTGGAGGACATGAAGCTGCTCTTCGACCAGATTCCGCTGGATCAGATGTCGGTGTCGATGACCATGAATGGGGCGGTGCTGCCCATTATGGCCTTTTACATTGTGGCGGCCGAAGAACAGGGCGTGACGCCAGAAAAGCTCACCGGCACCATTCAGAACGACATTCTGAAGGAGTTCATGGTGCGCAACACCTACATCTACCCGCCCGAGCAGTCGATGCGCATCATTGCCGACATCTTCGCCTACACAGCCCAGCAGATGCCGCGCTTTAACTCCATCAGCATCTCGGGTTACCACATGCAGGAGGCCGGCGCCACCGCCGACCTGGAGCTAGCCTACACCCTCGCCGACGGGGTGGAGTACGTGCGCGCCGGCCTGAAAGCGGGCATGACCATCGACCAGTTTGCCCCCCGTTTGTCGTTTTTCTGGGCCATCGGCATGAACCACTTCATGGAAATTGCCAAGATGCGCGCCGGGCGGCTCTTGTGGGCCAAGCTCATCAAGCAGTTTGGGGCCGAAAACCCGAAGTCGCTGGCGCTGCGCACGCACTGCCAGACCTCGGGCTACTCGCTCACCGAGCAGGACCCGTTCAACAACGTGACGCGCACCTGCGTGGAGGCACTGGCCGCCGTGCTCGGTGGCACCCAAAGCCTGCACACCAACGCCCTCGACGAAGCCATTGCCCTGCCCACCGACTTCTCGGCCCGCATTGCCCGCAACACCCAACTCTACCTCCAGCACGAAACCGACATCACCCGCGTGGTGGACCCCTGGGGCGGCTCCTACTACGTGGAGCGCCTGACCTACGAGCTAGCCGACAAGGCTTGGGCGCTCATTCAGGAAGTGGAAGAGCTAGGCGGCATGGCCAAAGCCATCGAGACGGGCTTGCCGAAGCTGCGCATCGAGGAAGCCGCCGCCCGCAAGCAAGCGCGCATCGACTCGGGCAAGGAGGTGATTGTGGGCGTGAACAAGTACCAGGTCAACGAGAAGACCGACATTGAAATCCTCGACATCGACAACGCCGCCGTGCGCGAGTCGCAGATAGCCCGCTTAAACAAGATCCGCTCGGAGCGCGACTCGGCCGCCGTGCAGCGCGCCCTCGACGCCCTCACCGACGCGGCCCGCTCGGGCCAGGAAAACCTGCTGGCGCTGGCCGTAAACGCCGCCCGCGTGCGCGCGACCCTAGGGGAGATTTCCGACGCCCTCGAAAAAGTGTACGGTCGTCACCAAGCTACTATCCGCGCCGTGTCGGGCGTGTACTCTTCCGAAATGGACTACGACGAACAGTTCAACCGCGCCCGCCAGATGGCCGACGAGTTTGCCCAGAAGGAAGGCCGCCGCCCCCGCATGATGGTGGCCAAGATGGGCCAGGACGGCCACGACCGCGGCTCCAAAATCATTGCCACCTCCTTCGCCGACGTGGGCTTCGACGTGGACATCGCGCCCCTCTTCCAAACCCCCGACGAAGTAGCCCGCCAAGCGGCCGAAAACGACGTGCACGTAGTGGGCGTGAGCAGCCTAGCCGCCGGTCACAAAACGCTCATCCCCCAACTCATTGCGGAGCTAGCCAAGCTAGGTCGCGAAGATATTCTCGTCATTGCCGGCGGCGTCATCCCCGCGCAGGACTACCAGTTTTTGTATGATGCGGGCGTGGTCGGCGTGTACGGACCGGGGACGGTTATTGCCGTGGCGGCGCAGGAGATTTTGGAAAAGCTGGAGAATTAAAGAGTATGCAAAAACTGCGTTTGGGTTTCCATTCGTCTAGAATACGAAAGTGGTTCATTCTATTAATTGTTGTTCCATCGCTTGCTCTCCTAGCTATCAAGGAATCTATAGCCGGCGAGCCACTAAGTATAATCTTGGTTTGTAGCTCCTTTGTGTTATTAACAGTTGTTTTTACACCTAATATCACTCTGACAAAAGACGCTATAGCAATTGAAAACTTTTGGTCAACTAAGCGCTATAGTCCCCAAGAGTTTGATAGTATCTCTAGAGCTACCATCTTCTACTCAAAAATAAATTTTACAACTAAACACAGCCACATTTTCATGAACGGCACCGATATACTCGACTATCTCACAAATTCTGCAAAAGCCAGAGCTGTTGAGACAGAACTAAACAGCATGGTTCAAGACTATTACAGCAAAACCCACAAGTAAGGATTTACATAGTGCGCCTAAATTTACCCCGTGTTAATTATTGATTTTCAATTAATATTATACATTACTCAAACGGCAGCTAGCTCGTCTGCTCGGCCGGATTTATAATCCGGTCGTTGGGAGCTGCGGATTTGTAATCCGCCCGTAAGCGCCGTCAGCAATCATAAGATTGAGTTGCATAGCACATAATCTATTTCACTAGTTTATATTTTCGGCTTAGCAGCGCTGTTTACTGCTATAGAATTCACTGTATTTTCAGCAAACGGCGTGAACGGGCGGATTACAAATCCGCAGCTCCCAACGACCGGATTATAAATCCGACCGAGCAGACGAGCAGATCAAGCGGACCAATCCGGCCTGATATTATCTGGCAACAAGTAGCCGTATCTAGCTTGGCAACAAGCTTGCTGTAACCTAGCAGTAGCTATCCTAGCTACTTATTCTTGTTAGCGCTATTCTCAAGTTTGCTTTTATGGGTATCCGCTATACGGTTCGTAGCGAGCAGCCGTATTATCTGACTTGCACCGTTGTCGACTGGGTAGATGTGTTTACGCGGCCGGTGTACCGCCACATCATCGTCGATGCCTTGCGCTATTGCCAGCAGCAGAAGGGACTAGAGCTGTTTGCGTGGTGCTTGATGAGCAACCACCTCCATTTATTGGCACGGGCAGCAGATGGCCATAACTTAGCGCACATTCTGCGCGACTTCAAGAAATTTACTTCCAAAGCCATCGTGCAGGCTATCCTGGATGAGCCCACCGAAAGCCGCCAGGCTTGGCTGCTAGACCGATTTTACTTTTATGGGATCGTAAACCCTAAAATCACGAATGCCAAGTTCTGGCAGGATGGTTCGCATGCGGTGGAGGTGCTTACGCCAGCGTTTGCGCAACAGAAGCTTCATTACATTCATCAGAACCCAGTGCGGGCGCAGCTCGTGCTAGAGGCGGAAGCGTATGTGTTCAGTTCGGCTAGCAACTATGCTGGTGGCCGTGGACTGCTAGAGGTTCTGTTCTTGGATTAAGCTAGGCTTACGCCTTTGTGTCAGACGGCGCAGACGGGCGGATTGCAAATCCGCGGCTCCTAACGACCGGATTATAAATCCGGCCGAGCAGCGCTCTACGTGCTATTTACTTGTGTAAGCAACGCTGCTCAGTTCATTACTTCTTCCCAGTTTGGGTAGCCAAAAAGTCCAACCTAGCTTGGTCGGGTAAGGGGTGCGCGGCGGGGTTCAGGTCCAGCACCATGATTTGTTTATCGGCGGGTTGGTAAGCGGGCCACTTGGGCAGCCCGACGCCATTGGGGTTGCCGGTGCGGGCGAAGTTCACCCAATAGGCCGTCATGGTATCGGCTAGCTTCTCATCGCCGGGCTCCCAGGGGCGGTCTACGAAGCGCAGGTTGTGGTAGGCATAGGGCACTTCCCCGGTATGAAACGCCCCGTACTTCACGTATTGGCCGGTAGCCGGCACTTTGCGGGCAAAACGGTACACGTACACGGGGCGGTGCAGGGTCTGGCTTTGCACGTTGGCCCAGGTATAATTCGGGACGCCAAAGATGATATCGCGCCCTAGGTTCTGCTGGGATGTTTCGGCTTCGGCATCGTTGGTGGCCGGGTAGAAGCGCAGGAAGGTGCTGGCCTGGGCGCCGTATTGCTGCTCGGCTTGCTGCCGGAAATCGGCGGCGTTCTTCAGGGGGCCCGCCAGCAAGCCTTCGTTTTCGTTCCAGCCCGTGAGCAGGGTCACGGGGTTGGCCTTACCCGCCGCAAACAGCTCGGGGATGGAAGCGGGCAGCACGTAGCCATCGGTGATGGGTCCGCGCAGGCTAGTCATTTTCTGCACGAAGGCGGTGGCCGGTAGCTGGCGTAGTTCGGCTAGCGTCGGCGCTTTCAGCTCTTGGCCATAGCGCATGCCCTCCTGCTCGGCTTGGGCCAACGTGGGGTACGGGCGCGAAAACCCGGCCCCACTTTCGGCAATGGCTTTGGTGAACAACCCCTTGGCCAAGGGCGAAGCCACCAAGCAATTGACGCTCATCGAGCCCGCCGATTGCCCGGCAATGGTCACGTTGGTGGGGTCACCGCCGAACGCGGCAATGTTTTGCTGCACCCAGCGCAGGGCCGCTAGCTGGTCGAGCAAGCCATAGTTGCCAGAAGCGTGGCTGCCGGATTCTTTCGTTAGCTCCGGGTGCGCCAGGAAGCCCAACGGCCCAACCCGGTAGTTGAGACTGACGAACACCACGCCTTTCTGGGCCAGGGCTTCGCCGTCGTAGATGGGTACGGCGCTGCCTCCACTCGTGAACCCACCCCCGTAGATCCAGACCAGCACCGGCCTGCGCTCGGCGGCGGCCCTAGCCCCGGTCCACACGTTCAGGTATAGGCAGTCTTCGCTGATGGGCGTGGCCGGAATCAGGAACTCCTCGCTCCACATGCTGAACGGCGCGGGTGCCGCTTGCACCGGGCTAGGTCCGTATGCCAAACACGCCCGCACTTTGGACCAGGGTTTCACCGGCTGCGGAGCTTTCCAGCGCAAGTCGCCCACGGGCGGCGCGGCGAAGGGAATACCTTTGTAATAGGCCACATCACCCGTTTTGTTCTGCCCACCCGATACGGGCCCACTGCGGGTTTTCACCACGCCCAGCACCGCCGGCCTAGGCCGGAAAGCAGCAAAGCCGCAGCATAAAACGACCAGCAAAAGGCAGGAGGAAAGAAACCGGATCATAGCAGCAGTGGGAAAGTGGCGGGGCGCAAGATCAGGATAAAATCGGTCCGTTCTCTAGCGGATGAACCTAGGTCCGCGCGGTGTCATGATCGGTCCTTTTGCGCTTGCTTTCCGTATGCTAGGGGTGCTTCCCCAATCCACTTTCTTATGCTCCCAGACACTTTTTCTACCGGCCCAGCGGGCGTGTACGCTCAGATTGAGCAAGACGGGCAAACCGTGACGGTCGTTAAGCTGCAAGATGGCCTGAACGCCTCCCCTACCGACGTGCGCCAACACCTAGCTTCCCAACTCGGCTTAGGCCCGGAGGCGTTGCTGCTGGTGCTGCACTCAGATGGCGGTGAGCCAGAACAAGGACCTGCGCAGGAACTGTATAACAAGTATCTGTCTACTAATACAGCCGCGGTAGCTGATGTTACCTGGAAGCCGCTCTCCCTATAAGGTGCCTAGCTGCATTATGGCAACGAAGCGCCTAGCCAACGAAACCGTCATTTCGACCAACGGGAGAAATCGCGCATGCAGTAGTAAACCTGACAACCAAGATTAGCATTGCACGCAAGATTTTTCCTGTTGGTCGAAATGACGTTCAGATTCCGCATAACGTGCTGACTTCCTAAGCAAGATGGATAGTAGCAGCCACTCCAATCTGTTCCACAAAATATTGATCGTGGGAAATCAGCAGGATGGAGCCGCCAAAGTCCTTTATGGTTTCCGTCAGCACTTCTTGGCTATGCACGTCGAGGTTGTTCGTGGGTTCGTCGAGGATGAGCACGTCGGGGGCGTTGTTGCTGACAAGGAGGCAGCAGAGAATCAGCTTCATTTTCTCACCGCCGCTTAGGCCCGCGCATTTCCGGTCCCAGCTTTCGCGGGGGAATTGCTGGTAGTGCAGCACCGTTTTCAGCTCATGCTCCAACAGATTGCGCGAGTTGTAGCGCTGCACTTGCTCAAACACCGTCAGGCTATTATCAATAAGCGAGTAGTCTTGGTCGATGTAAAAGGTGTTGAAATCCGCCACGAACAGCTCGCCGGTGGAGGGCCTTAGGGTGCCGGTCATGAGTTTGAGCAGCGTGGTTTTCCCGACGCCGTTGTTGCCGGTGATGCGGACCCGGTCGCCGGAACGCACTTGGAAAGTGAGCGGATGCTGCCAGAGAGCCTGGTCGCCGTATGCGAAGTTGATGCCCTTGGCTTTTACCAGCACCTTGCCCCGGTGCAGATCCGATTGACCTAGGTCGATTTTAAGCGTTTTCTGCTCCTGAATCTGCGTTCGAATTTGCCGTAAGTCGCTGGCTAGGTCGTTGATTTTGTCTTGCTGGGTTTCCTTTATGTGCGCCGAACTTTGTTCGGCTTGGCGTTTGAGGTTGCCGGCCACAATGCGCGGCAAGGCCTTCTTCTGTCCTTGCGCTTTGCCCCGCATTTCCTGCTTTTGCCGTTGCTCGGTTAGGTCGCGGGCCTTTTGCTGAGCTTGGTGTAGGGTTTTCTCTTTGTCGTCGAGTTGGGCGTGCAGGGCCGTGAGCTTCGTTTCCTTCTGCTCTTTGTAGAAGTCGTAATTGCCGCCGTAGGCTTCCACGGCGGTTTTGGTGAGTTCCAATGTCAGATCAACCAGGTTCAGCAGGGCCCGGTCGTGGCTAACGACTAGCACCGTGGCTTTGCTTTTCCGAACGAAGTCGTAGAGCAAGCGGCGACTTTCGGCGTCGAGGTGGTTGGAGGGCTCATCGAGCAGGATGATGCCGGGCGCGTGAATGAGCGCGCCCGCCAGAAACACTTTGGTTTTCTCCCCGCCGCTCAGCGCGTGCATGGGCTGACCTAGGTCGAGGTGCTGCAAGTGCCAAAACGCCATGGCAGCTTGCGCGCGCTCCTCGATTTCCCAATCATCATCGAGCTGGGCGAAGTGCTCGGGGGCCGCATCGCCGGCCAGAATAGCCTGCAAAGCCTCCAGCTTCTGGTCGATTCCTAACACCTGCGCTACCGAACAGTCGTCGTACTGACCTAGGTGCTGGGGCACGTAATACGGTTTTTTCTCCAGCGCCACCTCGCCCACGGATGGCGGGATGCGCCCGGCCATAATTTGCAGCAAGGTAGATTTACCAGCGCCGTTGTGCCCCACCAACGAGGCTTTGCTACCGCGGGCAACCGACAGATGCAGGTTTTGAAACAGCACCTCGCCATCGGGGTGCCTATAGGCAAGCGCATTCACTACGATACTCATAGCGTAAGGCGTAAAAAGTAAACGATAGAGTACCCCTAGCGCGCACGCAGCGTCAGACCTAGGGAAAACGCCGGCAACGACACGGCGAAGCAGCACGCTTGGCGCGCTTGATATGGCTAATGGACTAGCAACGGGAGGAAGCAGCCTAGGAGCAACAACAGTCGGCTGAAATTGCCGGAGCGAATCGCTTCGCTCCAGTTATTGCTTTCTCGTACTGGTGTTGGTTTGAACGCCTGCCTGCATGAGGCGTTTGGCGGATGCCTGTCGAGAAAGACGGCACCTGACGCATACTCCCGCGGCCTTGCCGACAACTGGAATTACATAAGTTCTGCGGTTGACCATCACGCGTGGTTCTTGCGCGATGAACGAACGGATAAGTTGATTGCCAACCTCTTCCGCTCGGGCAGAAGAAGTGCTGGCACGCAATCATCGGGTCAACTCAGCGGATTTCCATTGGAGTACTAGTAGGCTTACTTGGCTGCAAGTATAAGAAAAACAGAACATTGTTTGTCATGCGCCAGCTTCATCTTCTGCCACTAAGTACACCACCTGTCCGAACCCTTTGACAGCACCGTATGAGTTGAGCACAAACCCCCTAGCTTTGAACCGACTTCTACCAGGCCCTTACTCATACCCGCTGTTATGCGCATTGACGAACTAGAACAAGAAGATTCTGACATCGATTGGTTTGCCGTTGACAGCGACGGGCACGTGCTGCACGTTTCTTCCGGGGGCGGCGTGTTGCCCGAGTCGGTGGCTGCTTCCGAGGAGACGTTGTTGCAACTCTACCAGTATTTTCTGGCGCTGCCCGATACCGCTTCTGCTGCGCTGGTGCAGGTAGAAGCCAATGCTGAAAAGAGCGGCCGAAACTACCAGAACGCCATTCGCTACGCCCAACGGGGTTTGTTCTCCTTCGATAAGACGTTGCTGAACAAACACCCCGATCCGCAGTATCACTTGGTAGTCCGCCCCGCCGATCCGCTCACGATCAAAGACATTCCCGAGCCTATCGCGACGCTGCTTTTGCGCACGCGCTTGCCGGAGCCGGTGGCGGCGAAGACCAAGCTGCTAGTCGCCGACATAGCCTAGGTAGTGTTCCTCTCCTTTCGTCGAGCCAGATGAACAATCTTCTACAAGTCGGGGCGGTGGCGCTGATACTGGGTATCGGGATGCTCTACAGCGTGCGGGCGGGCAAGCTCACGGTGGCGGGCGCCTGCACCGGCGGCGTGCTGGGCGTCCTGATCTTTCTAGGGGCGGGCTTCACGGGGCTAGCTATGCTCGGCTTGTTTTTCCTGCTCGGGTCGGCGGCCTCGGGGTGGCGGGTAGAAGAGAAGCGCCGGGCTGGACTAGCGGAGGAAAACAAAGGCCGCCGCACCGCCAGTCAGGCGCTGGCCAATGGGGGCGTGGCGGGCATCTTGGGTTTGTTGAGCTGGCTGTTTCCCGCTTACGCGACGGTGTTCCAGCTGATGATAGCTGGCAGCTTTGCCTCGGCCACCGCCGACACGATGGCGTCGGAGCTAGGCAACGTGTACGGCCGGCGCTACTACAACATTCTCACCCTGAAGCCTGACACGCGCGGCTTGAACGGCGTAGTCAGCGTGGAAGGCACCCTGCTGGGGCTAGCTGGCAGCGTGGTTATTGCCGTGGTGTATAGCCTAGGTTTTGGGTGGAGCAGCGCATTTGGCTGGCTGTTGCTGGCGGGCACGGTGGGCAACCTAGCCGATTCGGTGCTGGGCGCCACGCTGGAGCGCAAACATTGGCTTTCGAATGATGCCGTCAATTCGCTTAATACGCTCGTTGGGGCAGTGGTGGCTGCGGCGCTGTGGAGCCTCGCTAGGTAGCTCCCGCCGCAAAAAGGCTGGTTTCCGCTACTTCGGAGCTTCTATCTTTGGCGGCAACTCGCTCCTGCTTACCTCCGGGGCGCAATCCACGCCAGCTACCTAGCTTCTATGCGGCATCTTTTACCCTTGCTCTTGTGCTTGCTGATTCAATTTGCCGCCCAGGCGCAAACCGATCAGACGCTACGTGGCCGGATAGTGGATGCTCAACAGCAGCCTTTGGAGTTCGTGACGGTGGCCTTGGTGCGCACCACCGACCAGCAGGCCGTGCAGGGCACGCTTACCAACGCCGCGGGCGAATTTGTGCTGCACTATGCCACGCCGGGCGCCTATCAGCTCATGGTGCGGTTTGTGGGCTACCAGCCGTATCAGTCCGAAGCGTTTACCCTAGCTAGCCGCGACTGGGGCACGCTGGTGCTCACGGCGTCGGCTGCCGAGCTAGGGGAAGTGCGCGTGTTTGGCAAGCAAGATCTAGTGACGGCCGAAAACGGCAACCTCAGCGTGAACGTGGCCGGCAGCACCACCGCAGCGGGCCAAACCGCCTACGACTTGCTGCGCCGGGCACCCGGCGTGGCTATCAGTCGCGACAACGTTGTTTCGCTGAACGGCAAGCAGGGCGTGCGCCTCATGCTCGATGGCAAGCTGGTGTACCTGGAAAGTGCCGACTTGGTGGCTCTGCTGAAAACCTTGCCGGCCAATGCCATCAGCAACATCGACCTGCTCGCCAACCCTGGCGTGCAGTATGATGCGGCGGGTACGGCCGGGCTCATCAACATCCGTACAAAGAAAGGCATGGCCGAAGGGTTAAATGGCGCCTTTACGGTGGGCGTTTCGCACTGGTACACCCCCAAAACCAACGCCGACCTCAACCTAAACTACCGCCGGGGCCGCCTGAACCTTTACGGCACCTACAACCACCAGATCGGCCACTACGCCTACCGCTACACGCTCTACCGGGTGCAGCGCGACACCATCTACGACAGCCCCACCCGCGACACCGACAAGCGCAGCAACGTTAACGCCACGCTCGGCGCCGACTACCAGCTCGACGACCACCAGACCCTAGGGTTGGCGCTGAGCACCAACCAGCGCTTTGGCCCTGGCCTTACCCACACCATCACGCGCATCTCGCCCGAGGCCACCGGCCAACTCCTGCGCACTCTCTACGCCACCAACGACTACTATTTTCAGCGCGCCAACCGCTATAATGCGAGCCTCAACTACCGCTGGCAGGACAGCACCGGCCGCACCTTCAGCGCCGCCGCCGACTACGGCTACTTTGATGGCGGCTCGCGCAACTTGCAGCCCAACGTATACCGCAGCCCGGAAGGCACCACGCTGAGCGAGAACCTGTACCGCTCGCTTACCCAAGCCGGCATTGATTTGTACGCGTTCAAGGCCGATTTTCAGGATAGCTTAGGTCGGGGGCAGCTGAGCGTCGGGACGAAGTTTTCGGATGTGCAATCGGATAACAACTACCGTTTCCTACGGGTGGAAGGCGCCGCTGAGCTACTCGATGCGCAGCGCTCCAACCGGTTTGAATACCACGAGCAAATTGCCGCCGCCTACGCCGACTACCAGGTGGCCGTTAGCGCCCGCGTGCGTCTGCAAGGCGGCCTGCGGCTGGAAAACACGCGGGCGCGGGGGCAACTGCGTTACGCGGATGCACAAACCACGCCCACCCAGCCCGTGAAGCGCGACTACCTCAACTTGTTTCCGGCCCTCTCGGCGGGCTACAAGCTCAGCGACCAACGCCGCCTTTCCCTCTCCTACGCCCGCCGCCTCGACCGGCCCGCTTACCAGAGCCTGAACCCGTTTATTACACTGCTCGATGAGCTTTCTTTCTGGCAGGGCAATCCGCTGCTGCGCCCCCAGTACGCCAACCGCTTCGCCGTCGATTATTCCACTGCCGGCAACCTAGCTCTTACATTAGCCTACACCCGCACCCGCGACATCATCGCCTCCATCAACGACACGCTGGAGAGCAATAAGGTGGCCATGACGCCGCGCAACGTGGGCCGCCAACACCACCTCAGCCTGACGGCCACTCGCTCCTTCGCACCGACAACGTGGTGGAATATTTCGGCCAGCGCCACGCTTTACTACGTCGACAACCAGATTGCTTTCGATGCGAATCGGCAGTTTCGGCTGCGGGCATTGGCGGGCAATATGAGCTTGCAACAAAGCTTTCAACTGCCTTTTTGGGGCCTGAACGCCGAGCTGGTAGGTAACTACAATTCGCCCACCGCTACCTCGGCCAACGAGCGTAATCACGGCAACGGCCAACTCGACGCGGCCCTCAGCCGCAAGTTTTTCAAGGACGCTGGCAGTCTGAGCCTAGGTATCACCGATATTTTTCTGACGAGCCGCTGGAACAGCCGAAGTCAGTTTGCGGGCTTTTACCTGCGCAGCTATGGCTACGGCGAAACCCGCCAAGTGCGCCTGAACTTCACTTACAACTTTGGCAACAAGCAAGTAGCCGCACCCCGCGAGCGGAAATCCGCCTTGGATACCGAAGCCGGCCGGATTAAGTAAGCAGTCGCCTGCCGGTCGGACGCGTAGGGCGTCGGACCGGCAGGCGACTGCTTATACTAGAAAATAAAAGAGCGGCCATGCCCAGACATGACCGCTCTTTACATATGAGACCTAGCTAGGCCTTCTTATTCCAGCGTGAAGCTAGCTTGTTGCACATCCCGCGAGTTGCCGCCGACCATCACTTGGAAGGCGCCGGGCTCTGACACGAATTTCAGATCGGCGTTGTAGAACTTAAGATCGTCGGGGGTGAGGCGGAAGGTGAGCGTGCGGCTCTCCCCTTTTTTCAACATCACTTTCTGGAAGCCTTTCAGCTCTTGCACGGGCCGCGTGATGGAACCTACCATATCGCGGATATAGAGCTGCGCGACTTCTTCGCCGTCGTAGTTGCCGGTGTTTTTCACCGTCACGCGTACTTCTTGCGTGTCGCCGGTGCGCAGGGTGGCTTTGCTCAGCTCGGGCTTCGAGTAGCTGAACGTGGTGTAGCTCAGGCCGTAGCCAAAGGGATACAGCGGGTCGTTGGTTACGTCGAGGTAGCGCGACTTGTATTTGTCGAGCTGCTCGCCGGCGAAGGGACGGCCGGTGTTGCGGTGGTTGTAGTAGATCGGCACTTGGCCCACCACCTGCGGGAAGGTCATGGTGAGCTTGCCGGCGGGGTTGTAGTTGCCAAACAGCACATCGGCCACGGCGTTGCCGGCTTGCGTACCGCCAAACCACGTTTCGAGCATCGCGTCGGCGTTCTGGTTTTCCCAGGGCAAGGTCAGCGGACGGCCGTTTACGAGCACAATGACTAGCGGCTTACCTAGCTTTTTCAATGCTTTCAGCAGATCGAGCTGGCGACCGGGCAAACTGATGTCGGCGCGGCTGGCGGCTTCACCGGTCATGCCCTGCGACTCCCCTACCACGGCCACCACCACGTCGGCCGCTTGGGCGGCTTGCACCGCTTCTTGGATCATGGCTTCGGGGGTGCGCTTGTCGAGGGCTAGCTCGCCGCCGTGGGCGTTGAGGCGCGCAATCATCTGCTCGTCGTCGGTCACGTTGGCGCCTTGGGCGTAGGTGAACTTCACGCCGTTGCCAGCCACATTTTTCAGGCCTTGCAGGATGGATATGGCTTGTTTGCCTTCACCCGCGCCGCTCCAGTTGCCGATCATGTCGCGGGCGCGGTCAGCCAGCGGCCCAACCACGGCAATGGTGCCCGATTTCTTCAGCGGCAGTGTGTTCTTGTCGTTCTTCAAGAGCACCATGCTGCGGCGGGCCACGTCGCGGGCGGCTTCGATGAACTCCGGCTTCATCAGGGTTGCCTTAGCGCGCTTCTCGCTCACGCCTCGGTACGGATCTTTGAACAGCCCTAGCTTGTACTTGCCTTCCAAGATGCGGCGGCAGGCTAGGTCAATATCGGCTTGCTTCACGGTACCTTCTTTCAGGTTTTGGGCTAGGTTCTTCAGAAACACCTCACCCACCATGTCCATGTCGATGCCAGCCGTGAGGGCAATGGCCGACACCTGCTTCTCGTCGCCGAGGCCGTGCGGAATCAGCTCGTTGATGGCCGTGTAATCGGTGGCCACGAAGCCTTTGAAGCCCCATTGGTTGCGGAGCAGATCGGTCATGAGCCACTTGTTGCCGGTGGCGGGCACGCCGTTGATGTCGTTGAAAGAGCTCATCACTGAGCCCACGCCGGCCTCGACTGCCGCTTTGTAGGGCGGCAGGTACTCGTTGTACATGCGCTGGAGGCTCATGTCGGTGGTGTTGTAGTCACGACCGGCTTCGGCGGCGCCGTAGAGGGCGAAGTGCTTCAGGCAGGCCATCACGTTGGCGGGGTTGGTGAGGTCGGCGCCTTGGTAGCCGCGCACCATAGCCTCGGCGATGCGCGAACCTAGGTAGGGATCTTCGCCGGCGCCTTCGGCCACGCGGCCCCAGCGCGGGTCGCGGGCAATATCCACCATGGGCGAGTACACCCAGTTAACACCGTCGGCGGCGGCTTCCTGGCCGGCAATGTGGGCGCTACGCTCCATGGCGGCTAGGTCCCAGCTAGCCGCCAGCCCCAGCGGAATCGGGAAGATGGTACGGTGTCCGTGAATCACGTCGTAGCCGAGGATGAGCGGAATGTGCAGGCGCGATTCTTTCACCGCCATTTCCTGGAGCTTGCGCGCCGCCACGGGCGTGTAGGTGTTCAGCACGCCGCCCACGAGGCCCTTGCGGATCTTCGCGTCTACGTCTTTGCTCACTACCGGGCCGGTCACGTCGAAGCCTACCGACACGAGATTCAGCTGGCCGATTTTCTCTTCCAGCGTCATCTTTTTCATCAGCTCATTAATGAACTGATTCATTTTCGGGTCGTTGGCGGTGGTGGCCGTGGCAGCCTTCTGTGCCTGTAGGTGCGGACTTGCTAGGAGCCCCAGCGCCAGCACGGCCGCGCGGAAAGTTGAGTTCATGTAAAAGGGGTATTGGTTGAAGTATGACGTTCTAGTGGGGCGCCTTACCCCCCGGCCCCCTCTCCGAAATGGAGAGGGGGAGCCACTCGTCTGAAGTATTGAGTGCGAAGGGCTGAAGATTGCGTTGAAAAAATCACTTAAAACTGGAAACCTAGCACTTTTCCCTTCTTGCATCGGGCTCCCCCTCTCCTTTTCGGAGAGGGGGCTGGGGGCGAGGCGCCCCAGCAGAACGGATTTTATTTTGCTTCCATCACCGGCGTGCGTTGCGAGATGCCGTTTTCGTTGATGGATTCGATGGTGAAGTAATACGGCCGGTCTTTGTCCATGCCTTTGAAGTAGTACTCGTTTTGGCCGTGCACCATGATGCAGTTGTAAAGCTTATCGGGCGCGATGCCGGTGTAGATGTTGTAGGCGTAGGCCCCATCCGTCGGCGACCACCGCAGCCAGGCACTGCGCTTGTCTTTCTCGGTGCGCAACACCACGAAGCCTTTCACCGAGCTAGGTTTGGTGCCCGATCCTAGCCCAAATACTCGCAAGCCGCTGATGGCGAATTTGCCGGTGGGCATGTGGATGTTTTCGAGCTTGAGGTAGCGGGTTTTCACGCCCGCGGGCAGCTCAATGTAGTCGTGGGGCACGTCGGTGCGGTTCTGACTTTTATCCACCAGCACCTTCCACGTTTTGCCGTCATTCGATTGGTAGAGCTTGTACTGGTGATACGTGCCCTGCTGCTTGCCCAGGAACTGCGCGTCCTGGTCGGCGTAGTTGATCTGGATGGCGCGCACGGTGCACACGCTACCTAGGTCGGTTTGCAGGTACTCACCTTTGTTGGCGGTGGCGGCGCTCCAATAGGTTTTGATGTTTTCGTCTACGGCGTGGTTGGCCGCGTAGCCGCCGAGCGTGGACGATACTTGCACGGGCTTGTTGTAGTTCAGCAGCATCCAGCCGGCAAAGCGGCTTTTCAGGTGATCTTCGGGGCCGGTGGGCAGGTAGGTTGGGTAGTCGCCGAAAGCGGTGTTGCTGTACAGCACGCCGTCTTTGTCGAAGCCCGCGGGCCACAGACCTAGGCGGCGCTCGAAATTGTTCTTCACCGCAATAACCATCGTAGACAGGTGCCACCAGTTGCCCCACGTATCCTGAAAGGTATTGCCGTGTCCCGCGCCGCGCGCAAAGCCGCCCGGCTTGTAGGCAAACGGATTATGCGGCTGCGGCGTGAACGGACCTAAGGGCTTGTCGCTCACCTGCACGCCGTCGGCGTAGCCGCTGAATTCGGTGCCGGGCGCGCCGTATTGGAGATAATACTTGCCATTGTACTTGTTCATCCAAGCGCCTTCCATAAACGGGTCGAGGAAGGTATTGTCGAGGTATTCGCCGAACCGCTGCCAGCCAAACTGCGCGTCGTTCAGCTTGAACAGCTCCTTTCGTTCGCCAATCGGCGCGAAGTTTTTGCGGCTGATTTGCTGGCCGTAGAGCGGATACACGTTGGAACTGCCCCAGTAGAGGTACAATTTACCGTCGGTGTCGAGGAAAAAGTCAGGGTCCCAAGCGCCAACCTGGAACGGGTCGACGGCCTTTTTCCACTCGTTTTTCTTTGGGTTAGTGCTCATCCAGATCGGGAAGTTCTTTTCCTGCGTCGAGCCGTAGACCAGCAGCGTATCACCGAGCACGAACACTGCTGGCGCGCACAGGTCGTCGTACACTTTGTGCTGCGGCTCTAGGAAAGAGCGCGACACGAACTTCCAGTTATACAGATCCTTACTCCACCAATAGCCCCATTGGTTCGTGGAGAACAGGTAATAATCCCCTTTGTAGAGCGTGATAACCGGATCAGCGGTAGCGCGGTGCTTGCCGGCCTCCGCAAAGTTTGGGATGGGCGTGTAGCCATAGTCCAGATTCAGCGGGTTGCAATACGTGCGCTGGCCGGGGCTGGAAGTTGGCTGCGCCTGAGCGGCTAGACTCAGTACAGTAAGAAGGAGAAGGAGCGTTCGGAGCATGGGTAGGATGGTCGCGGATAAAGGAACAGTCATGCTGAGTTTGTCGAACCGTAGGTCAGCGTAGCTAGCATCTCTACCGCTTCGTTGCACGATGTAGAGACGCAATACTTTGCGTCTCCCGTTGAACGACCTAGCTAAAACGCCTGAAAAACATCAGCAGCAACGGCGAGACGCAAAGTGTTGCGTCTCTACATCGTGCAATGGCGCTTACTTCTTCAAATGCGGGCTTTCAAACCCTAGGTTCTTGAGGCCGCGCTGCACGTCGGGGGAGCTCATGAACAGCTTCCACAGCAAGCCTGTCCGGTGGTTCTCAATCATGCCCACGATGGGACCTTGGTCGATGGCTAGGTAGGACTTTGCGTACCAATCGTGCTGCTCGCTGAAGCCGTCCACGAAGCCGTATTCGCCCCAGATTTTGTCGCCGAGGTCGTTGTAGAAGTGCTTCAAAGCTAGCATCGACTCAGCCGGCGCGTAGGGCATGGCCGACAGCGCGGCGGTGGGCGAAATCACGCCGAGGTCTTCGGTGGGCGAGTGCGCGGCGTAGCCCTTGTAGCTATCCGAAGCGGTGAGGCCCCAGCTGTTTTTGCCGTAGCCCTTGTACTTCTTGGGGTTCGATACGCAATAGTCGTAGTTGATGCGCGTGTGGGCTTGGTTCTGCTGCCAGTAGTCAGCGTACTGGTCTTTGAGGCCGTGCGGATCGATACCGAGGAAAGAGTAATGCGAGAAGAACAGCGGTCCGCCGTAGTCGAAGCCCAGCGGCAGGGTGGTACCTAGGTACTTCTTCCCATTCTTGAAGTAATCACCCGTGGCCCAGCCTTGGTCGTACACCTTCTTCTCAATGGCGTACTTGGGCGAGGAAGCCGCCAGCACGTACGTCACGAGGCACTCGTTCCAGCCGTGAATCTGGTGGTTCATGCTCCAGCCGTTATTCGGGCTCCAGTGCCAGTAGAGCACGTTTTGACCGCCTTGGGTGTGCCAGTTCCACTCCACGTTCTCCCACATCCACAGGATCTTGTTGCGTAGTTGGCTTTCCGCAGGAGTGTCCTTCGTGAAGTACTGGCGGGCGCAAATCAGGCCTTCGTACAGGAACGATGTTTCCACAATATCGCCACCATCATCCTTTAGGCTGAAGCGGATGGTTTTGCCGGTTGCGCCGTCCATCCAGTGCGGAAACACGCCGTGGTACATGTCGGCTTTCCACAGAAAGTTGACAATCTTCAGCACCCGCTCAGCGGCTTGCTCGCGCGTAATCCACTTGCGCTCGGCGGCCACGATGATGGCCATGAGGCCGAAGCCCGTACCGCCGGTGGTTACCACTTCGTCGCCGTAATCGAAGGACTTGTTGCTGCGCTCCCGCGCCATGCCACTCACTGGGTGGCCAAAGTCCCAGAAATAGCGGAAGGTTTGTTTCTGCACCAGGTCGAGCAATTGCTCGTCGGAGAGCTTGCGCGGGCGTTGGACACCACTGCCTACTGCGGGTAGTTGCTGGGCAAGCAGCGAAGTGGTTAAAAAGAAGAAGAAGGCAAAAAGGAAAGAATGCTTCATGGGTGGCAAGTAGGAACGAAGTACTGAGCTAGGTTGGGTAGCGAGGCAAAACCAAAAGCGGGAGCTAGCTATTGCCAGCTCCCGCTTTCGTGATTAATAACCAGGGTTCTGCGTGAGCCGGCCACCACTCAAGGTGATTTGGCTTTGCGGAATTGGCATTAATTCGTTTTTGCCAGCTTTGAAGCCTTTACTAGCCAGCACCGTAGCGGCGCGGCCTTGCCGTACCAAGTCGAAAAAACGGTCACCATTTTCGAGAGCTAGCTCCAACCGACGTTCCTTGTAGATAGCTTGGCGTAGCGCCTCCTGCGAGAGAGTAGATGCTAAAGGCGCTAATCCTGCACGTACCCGAATCCGGTTAACCGAAGCCAAGGCTTTAGCCGTTTGGCCTAGCTCGTTTGCCGCTTCAGCATTCATGAGCAGCACATCGCCCAAGCGGAGAATGCGGATGTTCTGGTCACGGCCGTAGCTACAAGCTTTCGTCACCGAGTTAGGCACATAAGCCTTCATGTTGTAGCGCGGGTTCGGCGATTTGGCCGTAACGGAATCGCCAGAAGGCGTGAGTGTACCGCGCGCCAAGATGGTACCAATCTTACGCTTGTCGCCGGGCTCAAAGGCATTTTCTAGATCCGCGGTGGGGTTGAAGAAGCCCCAGCCAAATTGGGGTCGTGGTCCTTGCACCTCGGCCCATTGGCTATTAGAAGCATCGCAGTTGCCTACCAGCGTTTGCGTCTGCACCTCGAAAATCGACTCAGGGCCGTTTTCGCCCGCAACCCGGAACATCTGGTAGAAGTCGGGCGCAAGCGAGTACCCTAGCCCTTGCACTTGGTCAGTCAGTGTCACCACATCAGCCCACTGCTTCTGATACAGCTTCACTTTCGCCAGCAACGACAGCGCCGCTCCCTTCGTGGCCCGGCCTACGTCGCTAGCCGAATACGCTTGAGGCAACACGGCCGCTGCCGCAGTTAGGTCACTGACAATGAAGGTATACACTTCATCTTGCGAAGCGCGGACCGGGTTTAGCTCATCCGGCGTTTCCGCAGGTTTGGTGTGCAATGGCACCCCACCAAAAGCACGCACCAAGTTGAAATAATGGTAGGCCCGCACAAATTGCGCTTCGGCTACTAAGCGGTTTTTTAAGGTGCCATCCATATCAATAGAGGGCACTTTGGTAATTACTTGGTTGCACAAGTTGATGCCCTGAAACTGACCAGCCCAATACCCTTCCGCTGGCCCCGTGGTGGCAGTCATGCGGAAGAAGGTGTAGTCGTCTAAGAAGGCCGCATCGCCGGCGACGCTTCCTTTCTCCGCATCATCTGAGGTTAGCGTAGTGACAGCTAGCCAGTTGAAAGCAATCAGGTTCCAATCGCGCAGCTTACCATAAATGGCGTTCACGCCTTGCAAGGCCTGCTCTTGGTTGGTGAAGAACTGCTCACTCTGGGGTTGTCCTTGCGGCGTCACATTCAGGTACGATTCACTGCACGAGCCAACGCCCATCAGACCTAGGATGCCCAAGGCCAGCACCGCACGGCGCCGGAAAGTATAGAAAGAGGTTTTCATTGATGTAGTCTTTTGCGTTTAGAAGCTCACGTTCACCCCGAAGTTGTAGGTAACCGATAGCGGGTACACATTTAGGTCGATACCCGAGCTAGTGGGGTTCGTGCCGCTGTTGCTGCCCGTTGCGGTCACGTAGCCGGTGGGGTTGGCCGCGGAGTACGGTCTTCTCGTTGGGTCGTACGACGTCCCAACTTCCGGCGTGAAGCCGCTGTAGTTGGTGAGCGTAAATAGGTTCTGGGCATTTGCGTAGATGCGAATACCCTGAATGCGTGCCTTCTCGCCGAATAAGGTTTTGGGCAGGTTATATCCTAGCTGAATATTGCGCAACCGCACATAGTCGCCTTTCTCCACGTAGAAATCACTCGGATCTAGGTTACGGCCTGTAAGATTAGCGGACGGGTACGTGTTCGAGGTACCAGCCCCGTGCCACCGCTTATTGTAGAACTCTTCGGTATAGTTCTCGTTGCCGTAGCGCACGCCACGCGTTGCATTGTAAATGTCGACCCCGCCTACCCCTTGGAAGTCAACTTGTAAATCGACTGCCTTGTAGCGGAAGTTCGTGTTGAGACCGTAGCTGAACTTAGGGTTCGGGTTGCCGATGATTACCTTGTCGCGGTCGTCAATCACACCGTCACCATTTTGGTCGCGGTACTGGAAGTCGCCTGCTTTGGCATCAGTCTGAGCAGATCTAGCGACATCTTGCTCTGACTGAAAAATGCCCTGTACTTGGTAGCCGTAGAACGAGCCAATCGGTGCGCCTACGCGCGAAACTGTGGTTAGATAACCACCAACGGGCAACCCACCAGCAAACAGAGGAGCATCGCCACCGGCTGTCGACAGCACTTTGTTCTGGTTGTAGCCTCCCGTGAACCCTACGCTGTAGCTGAAGTCGGTGCCGGCATCGGCGGCCCAGCGTACGGCAACTTCTACCCCCGAATTCTTGAAGGAGGCATTGTTAGCATAAAACCCACCGGCGTTGGTGTAGCCAGGCGAGGTGAGTACCGGAATCGGGAACACGGCATCAATGGTGCGCCGGTCGTAGTAATCTACTTCTGCTGTCAGGCGGTTGTTGAGGAAACGCATTTCCAAACCAGCATCTCCTTCGCGCACTTTCTCCCACGCTAGGTTTGGCGGCACCTGCGTGTCGATGCTAGCTCCTGTGTTTGCCTGACCGCCGAAGAAAGAAGTGTAACCAGCCAAAAAGCTAGCCCGCTGGATGGCAATGTTATTCACCACTTGGTCGTTGCCGAGCAAGCCGTAGCTCACGCGCAACTTCAGGAAGTCAAAGATCCCGTTTTCCTTCAGGAAAGACTCTTCCGATAAAACCCAACCGGCCCCAACGGAAGGGAAGTTACCCCAGCGCTTGCTGAACTTCGAGGAACCATCGCGGCGGAAGCTTGCGGTCAGTAAGTAGCGGTCTTTATAAGCGTAGTTGACGCGGCCAAAATAGGAAGCTAGCGTAAACAGATCTACTGGGTTTTCGAGGTTGCTTGTGCCTACGGTACCTAGGTTGAAGTAGTAGTTTGCATCCGAACCAGGCGGCACGCCGTTTATCGAGCCGATAACTTGCTCGACGCGGGTGCGCAACGCAGTGTTGCCAAGCAAGGCGGTGATGTGGTGGTCGCCAACGGTCTTGTCATACGTCAGCGTATTCTCCCACTGCAACGTACTCGACCGCCCAAAGCCTTTCCGCAACGTATTGCCCCGATACACCTGCGCCGTAGTGAGCGAGTCGGCTTTGCGGTAGTTGTAGAACTTGGTGCTGGCGTAGTTGATACCAACACTTGTACGGAACGTGAAGTCCTTTAAGATGTTAAACGAAGCAAACACGTTGCTAACCAGCGTTTGTCCGTTCGTTTTTTGATTGTAGTAGTCGAGGCTGCCTTGTGGATTGCTGAAGTTACCTAGGCCACTACCGATTAAGTTAGGATCACCGTATCGGCCATTTGGGAGAAAAGGCTGAAGTACCGGCGGAGCAATAAAAGCTTGGTAAAAAATATCGCTCGGAATATCGCGCGAATTAGTATTAGCGAAAATGGCGCTGTAGCCTAGCTTGATGTGCTCCGTAGCGTTGAAGTCCGTCTGCAAACGAGCAGTGATACGCTCAAAGTTGTTCTTCTTGATCAGGCCTTCCTGGTTCAGGTAGCTACCGCTAAAGCTGTACGAGATTTTATCGGAACCACCCGACAAGCTCAACTGATGATTATGGATGGTGGCAGGCTGCGTAGTTTGCTTCAACCAATCGGTACTCGGCAGGCTGGTAGCTAATGAGTTAGGTCCATTCTTTTCGTTGATGAGTGTAGCGTACTGTTGCGCGTTGGCCATCTCTACTTGGTTGGTCACCTTCTGCACGCCCACAAAGCCATTGTAATTGATACGTGGTGTGCCTTGCTTGCCACGCTTGGTCGTGACGATGATTACGCCATTAGCGGCGCGTACCCCATAAATGGAAGCACTCGCTGCATCCTTCAATACCTCGATGGAGGCAATATCGTCTTGGTTAACGAAGCTCAAATCGGGCACGAACGTACCATCTACCACGTAAAGCGGCGCGCTACCTGCAATTGAGCCAATGCCGCGTATGCGTACATCAGGGGAGGTACCAGGCGCACCAGAGTTGGTGATTTGCAAGCCTGCGACCCGCCCTTGCAATGAGCTAACCGGATTCTGAGAGGCTTGATTTACGAGCTCTTCCCCCTTTACAGAAGCAATAGCACCGGTTACTTCGCTTTTAGCCTGCGTGCCGTAGCCCACTACCACCACTTCATTCAGCGTCTTGGTATCAGGAGCTAGGTTCACGTTCACCGTGGTGCGGCCAGCAATGGCAACTTCCTGCGGATTGAAACCTACGAAGGAGAAAACCAAGATACCTTGATCGGGAGCCGTGAGCGTGTAGCTACCGTCGCCGCCAGTTTGAGTACCATTGGTCGTGCCTTTTACAACCACGTTTACGCCCGGCAGCCCTTCGCCTTTATCATCAAGTACGCGGCCGGTTACGGTAATATCCTGGTTTACTGAAACGTTTGCAGAAACTGGCTTAGAAGGCATGCGCAACACGACGCGGTCTTCGCTTACTTCGTACTGGATTTTCAGTGGCGCCAGGATCTCATCTAGCACGAGCTCCAACGGCTCATTCTTAGCGCGCAAAGTCACTTTGCGCTCAGCCCCAATTAGTTGCTGACTGTAAACGAAGCGAATGTTGGTCTGCTTGGCAATCTGGTTTAGCGTCGCCTTTATGGTTTGTGCCTCTACCTGAAGGGTAATTTTGCGCTCTAATACAGTCTGGGCTAAGCTCGGGCGCGCCGTTGCGACGCTAGCTAGCAGGCAGGTAAGGACCAGTTGCAACAATACCACTCGGAGCGGACGCCAAAGAGGTGGTGAAAGCCGTAATGGGTTTTTCATGAGTGTGAGATTATGGTGGGAACTAAAGAAAACAGCCAACCTTTCGCATCTGACGGGATGCGTTAATCAGCAGTAAGACAAAACCTTATATAGAAAACAACCAGATGCTAACGCTCAGTTTGTTTGACAGCCATTGCTATGAATGACGACTTGCGTACCCTCCAGCGTGTAGTAAGCACCCAAGGATTTGCACAGCAGGTCTAGCTTTTCGAATAAGGGCTCCTTGTAGAAGGCAATGCTCACGGTACAGCCAGCCAGCTTGGCCTTGTTGTACACCATTGCTATCCCGTAGGCCTTCTCCAACGCAGTAAGAACTTCCGGCACGGGTCGTTCCTCAAACTCGAATGTCTGGGGAGCTAGCACCACCGGCTTTGCCACCAGGGCTTTCGTCAAGTGGTGACTGGCAGCCGAGTACACCACCTGCTGATTGGGGAGCAACAACACGCCGTTGGCGGAGGGCTTAGCGGGTGTAGCATCTAAGTTGGCGGCGGTGCGGGCTTGCACTGCTACTTTGCCCTCTCGTACAGCCACGGAAGCTTCTTTACTACCCGAATAGGCCTTCACCCGGAAGCTCGTGCCAAGTACGGTGGTCACTACCTGTTTGGTGAATACCAGAAAAGGGCGGTGCGGGTTTTTGCTCACCTTAAAGAAAGCCTCTCCCACCAGATATACCTCGCGCCTAGGTCCGGCAAACCCTGCGGCATATCGCAGACTACTACCTGGATTCAACGTAATACGGCTACCGTCGGGCAGCGTAAAAGCCTGCACCTGCCGGGTGGTGTTAGTGCGGCGCGTCCAGCTGTCTTTCGCCGTGGCTACTTCTTGCCCCGCCAACCAAGACCGGCCGCTCAATCCGAACAATACACCTAGCCCAACGGCAACCAGAGCTAATACGGCTGCCCACCGCACAAGAGGCGTTTGCCAGAAAGACGCCGGATGCTGCACTACCTTGGCCACGGGGGCAGCAACTGGCTGCGTGCGCACCATGCGGTGCCAAATGGCATCTTCTATCGCTTCCTGGTTTTGGCTAGGTAGCATTTTCGCTTCGGCCTGCTCCAGTCGGTCGTACCATTGATCCACTAGAGCTTGCTCGTTGGGCGTGCAACAGCCGTCGAGGTAGCGCTGAAGAAGAATATGGAACTCAGATTCCGTCACAGTAGCAGAGGTTAGGCGGGCTTCTAAAAAGGAAGTCAACGAAACCAGGCACACCCCTAAAACGAACCAGCACTTTTTTTACGTTGCCTAGGGCGCTACTACTATTCTTACGCGCCAACATATTGATGTACAGCGCTCTATCTATCCTTAATGAATAGCAGTAGTGGCAACAAAATCAGCAGAAACTCGCGCAGGTAGCTTCGCAGCAGCTTCAGCGACTTGGTCAGGTGGTACTCGACCGTTTTTTCCGATAAGTGCACACGAGCCGAAATTTCTGATACGGTATAATGCTCTAGGCGACTCAGCCGAAATACCTCGCGCGACTTTTCTGGCAGTTGCCGCAGCCCGGCGGCAAAGGCCGAGTTTAAATCATCCAGAGCCAGCGAATCTTCGGTGTTGGTATCGGTTTCCGACAGCGACACGCGGCAGAATAGCTCGTAGCCTGCCCTGACTTTTTGCGCCTTGATATAGTTGATGATCCGGTAGCGGAGCGCGGAGAACAAGTAATAGTCCAACTGCTGAATGGTAGCGGTAGCTCGCTTGCTCCAAAGCGATTCGAACAAGTCCTGCACTAGCTCCTCAGCTACTTCGCGGCTTTTCAGCTTGCCATACGCGAGGGTGAAGAGTCGGTAACAATAGCGCCGATATATTTCTCCGAAGGCTTCTTCGTCGTGTGCGCGCAACGCATCTAGCAGCGCAGCGTCCGACCAAGAAGAATACATTCGGAGAGAAGAATTCACAAGAATGGGCAGCTAGGTGGGCAAGGGCAAAGCGAATATACTGTTTCGCTCTCGATTACTGCTACGGCTAGTTGTCGCTGCGGTTGAGCGCAACAGCACATAAGAGGTGCGCGCTAAACAGGTAATGACGACCAACATAAGCCGCAGAAGCAACCTAGCCCTTTTGCGCTTCAAAACGAAGCCAAAGCTCCGCCATTGCGCTTGCATTTTTTAAACAAACAAAGAATTAATTAGGTTATTCAGCACGCCATAAGTCGCCCCGATTTACTGGCTTAACGGATCTTTGTGGCAGCTCCTGTTCTGAAAGAAAGTGTCGGGCTACGGTACTTTACCTTCTTCTACCTCTACGTCATGCAGGGTATCCCGTCGGGCTTTGCGCTCACGGCGGTTTACAACTATCTGATTGGCAAGGGGTTGACGGCGGAGGCAGTGGGTTCGTTTGCAGCTATCGTGGGCATCCCCTGGACGTTTCAGTTCGTGTGGGGGCCACTAATTGACAAATACCAGTACTCCGTTATTGGGCACCGCAAGCAATGGGTGGTGCTTACGCAGCTGGTAGCCATGCTGGTGTCGCTGTCGTTGCTACTCATCCATGACCCCGTAGCGCAGTTGCCACTCATGTCGGGGCTGTTCTTTGTACACAGCATTTTCGCTTCCATCCAGGATGCTAGCGTCGATGCCATTGCCATTGAGGTGACGCCCGAAGCGGAGCGCGGCCGCGTGAATGGCCTGATGCGGGCGGGCTACTTGATGGGTATTTCGTTTGGCGCGGCCGTGTTGTCTTACTTGCTGCATCGCTACGGTTTTCATCAGGCGGCCCTTACCCAGTCGTTGATCTTGCTGGCGCTAACGGTGCTCACCTTTTTCATTCGCCTCGACCGCCACGACCAGCTTATCCCTAGGTTTGGGGCGCGGCAAACGCGGGAGGAAGCTGCCCAGAATCCGTCGTTGCGCTGGCTGTTCAAAACGCTTTATCACAGCGTTACCGAGACCCGCAGCCTGCGTTTGTTCGGCATTATCGCTCTGGTGTACTTGTGCGCGGGGCTTTTTGGTCGGGCGTATTCGTTCCACCTCATCCACAGCCTGCACTGGCCCGACAGTGATGTTTCGATCTTGCAGGGCAGTTGGGGCAGCCTCGCTACGCTAGTATTACTCGTAGGGGGCGGCATGATTTCGGACCGGGTGGGAGCCGGACGGCTGCAACGCTGGGTGATGCTCGGGCTAGGTATTTTCCTGCTTGGATTTAGCAGTTTGTATTTCCTCTGGCACTACAAAGGTGTGGGCACGGCTGGGCTGCTGCTCACCAATATGGCCGACCCGTGCTTTAGCGTAGCCGCTCTTCCCGCCCTAATGGCCCTGTGCCAGGCGAAAGTGGAAGGCTCGCAGTTTACGACATACATGGCGCTGGTAAACTTCTGCGACGTGCTTAGTGCCAAGCTCAATGGCTGGGCCCTAGGCGTTACGACTGCACCAGTGCTCGGTATTATCTGCGGCACTATCGTGCTAGTGCTGGTGGTAGTGCTCCAGCGGCTTAGCAAACAACAAGTGACTCCTCCCCTATCGGTGCACTCCTCGTAGCCGCAACCCCCTAAAAAAGCCGCCCCTAGCTAGTCTGTAAGACCTGCCAGGGGCGGTGTTGCAATATAGGCGTGTGTATTTCCGGGTAAACGATGCTAGCGGTATTTGACGTGTCCCAAGTAAGCTGATTAGCGATGTAGCAAGCTCAGCAGACCCCGGTGTTTCGCGCCATGATACGGCTTGTAGTATGGTCGGTGTGCATAGCCATGACCGCGGGTTACGGCGCGGGTGTAAGGCGTAGCAGCGAATGTAGCGGTGGCGCTTAGCATCACGAATAACAGCAGAGCAAAAGCAGCAAAACGGGTAAAACAGGTGTGCATATTCTAGTTTAGGAGACGGACAGCAGGTAAGGATAAAGGCAAGAGCTAGGTGTTGAGGACTTGCTGATTTGCTATGCAAAGGAAAAGGCTACCGCCGCACCAAATGGAATGTTTCGGCCAAATCTCCTAATACAGACCCGAACGGTAGTAGCTACTCGCCCAATCGTATTGTGCGCAATCTTTCTCTACGAGCTTTATCCCGTTGTTCTGCTCAGTTGCGCTATTTTATTCATATAAATATATACTTATTACCTGCTTGGTACCGTTGTGCTTGTCGTTGGGCGGCGCGCCAGCTGATTGGCGCTAGCTTCTGCGGTCTTGTCCATTTATGCGCTTTCTGCTGGCTGTCATACTGTTGCTTTCCACATGCTGCGCTCAAGTAGAGGAACCTTCTTTTCGAGACCAACAGCTCTTGTACCCGCGAGTCCGGGCGGCATATGCGGCCACGTGGGAGCCGTTGCAAGCGCTCCTACGAAGTCACCACATCGAACCTAGCCGGCTGGAGTTGTTCTTTCGTGCCTTCAAGATTGGGCAACGGTTGGAAGTATGGGGGCGCAACGCAGGCGAAGGCCCGTACCAGTTGCTGCGCACCTATTCTATTGCCGGCACCTCCGGCACCCTAGGTCCCAAACGGGCGCAGGGCGATGGACAAGTACCAGAAGGCTTCTACGAACTCGACCGTTTTAACCCGCGTAGCCTTTACTATTTGTCATTGGGGCTGAACTACCCTAACGCCTCCGATCGGCTGCTGGGTAGCGCGCATCCTGGCCAAGATATCTTCATTCACGGCTCCGATGTAACCATTGGGTGCGTGCCCATTACGGATGCGCTCATTCAGGAAGCCTACGTACTGGCTGTGGAGGCTCATAATGCAGGCCAGCAACACATTCAGGTGCATATTTTCCCTTTTTCACTGACGGAAGAAAATCTTTTTACGCGGCAGCACAGCCGGCACTACGACTTTTGGAAGAGCTTGCAGCCTGGCTATGAGTATTTCACGCGGCATCATACTTTACCCGAAGTGCTCGTCGACTCGGTTGGCAGCTACGCTATCCGCTGAAGCAGCGGTAAATAGTAAGCAGCTAGGCTGCGCCCACGACCAGGTGCTTCAGGCTAATCGAAGAGCTTATACAGACGCAAAGTAGAGCACTTTTACCCGGTGCTGGCAATCTGTACGTTTTAAGATTAAGACAACGCTTCATGAAAAAGCAGGCTGCTACTTGCGCGCTTCCGAGCCGGGCTGCCGGGTTTAGTGAACAGTAGACCTAGGTACTTGTTGAAGCTTTCAACGAACGTCCTCTCTTATGAACCTCCAACTCACCCATAAAACTGCCTTGGTCACGGGCTCCACGGCGGGCATCGGCCTGGCTATTGCGCAAGGCCTAGCAGCAGAAGGCGCACAGGTTATCATCACTGGTCGCACTGAGGCCCGCATTCAGGAAGCCATTGGCACGATCAAAGCCCAAACACCTAGTGCGCAAGTGCGGGGCGTAGCCGTCGATTTTGGACAGGCTGAGCAGGTGCAGCACCTCCTGCAAGAAGTACCGCAGGTTGATATTCTGGTCAACAACGTGGGCATCTTCGAGCCGAAGCCTTTCGCCGAAATTAGCGACGAGGATTGGATGCGGTTCTTTGAGGTAAACGTGCTGAGTGGCGTGCGGCTCTCGCGCCACTACTTCCCCCAGATGCTCAGCCAGAACGCGGGGCGCATTCTGTTCATCTCCAGCGAATCGGCCTTCCAGATTCCCGAAGAGATGATTCACTACGGTACTACCAAAACGGCGCAGCTAGCCGTAGCGCGAGGCTTAGCGGAACTTACCAAAGGCACCAACGTGACGGTCAACTCGGTACTGCCCGGCCCCACGGCGTCGGAGGGCGTGCAGGACTTTATCAAAAAGCTAGCGGCCGAAGGCAAGTCGGCAGAAGAAGCCGAGCACGACTTTTTCCAGCATGCGCGCCCTTCCTCGTTACTACAGCGCTTTGCCACTACCGAGGAAGTAGCCAACCTAGTGGTGTACCTAGCTAGCCCGCTCGCCTCCGCAACCAACGGCGCTTCGGTGCGCGTAGATGGCGGCGTAATTCGCAGCATTGGGTAAGCAGCACACCGGGCACTTCGTGCTACCAGCCTATTCGTTGCACGGTCAGCGGCGGCCAACATAAATCATGCAACCTTTCGTAGGTCCGCTTGATCTTCTTAGCGGATTCCCTTTACAAAACTGGTTATGCGCCGATACGTCAGTAGTTGTTTGGCAAGCGTTGCTCTGCTGCTTGTTAGTTGTCAGGAAGATTCCGATCTGGCGCCTGGAAGCGCGTTGTTAAATACCCGCTGGAAGCTAACGTATGTAGGCAACTTTCCGCTATTGGCTTCCAGCTACAGCTACGACTTTGATTCTTACATCGAGTTCAGGGCGAACAACTTAGTGAATGGCCTAGCTACTTACACTGCTTTCAACGGCAAGTTTGCCTACAAGCCCGCCACGCAACAGCTAAGCCTAGAGCCGCTGACCCTAGCTACCCCCACTTGCAACAGCCCCACGGTAGCGGCTCGTTACTTAGCGGCGCTCCCAACCATTGTTCGCTACGAAGTAGCCGACGGCAGCCTGCGCCTTTATGATGCACAAAACGCTAAGCCCCAACTGGTATTTGAAGCAGAGTGAATACAGCTACCACCTGCTCGCTTATTTATCAGCCAACAGCGCGCACGAGCCATTTCTGCAAGAGTGAGTTGCTGGCTAAACGAAAGCTAGCACTCACTAGCCGCGGTTTGTTGGATAGAAAGCGCATCAGCCAATAGTTGCGGGCCAGCTTACGACCTAGCTTTTCCTGAACCGCATGGGTATAGTATTGCATGGCGGCAGCACTGAAATCTTGGCTGGCAAAACACCGCTTCACCTGCTCAGCCGCCAGCATGCCGCTTTGCATAGCCGTGTCGATACCATGCCCTAGCAGCGGCTCTACCAACGAAGCCGCGTCGCCGGCTAGCAGAAAGCCGGCACCGGCAATGGGGCGCTGCGTACCTCCCAGCGGCAGCCCTGCCCCGCCGATAGCCGATATCTGGGTAGCATCAACAAAACGCCCGGCTACTTGGGGGTGCTCCTGCACAATCGCCAGCAAGACCTTTTTCAGATCGAGCTTCTGCGCCGCGGCGGTGGCCGACAGCATGCCAAAACCCACGTTGTACATGCCCTCTCCAACCGGAAAAACCCAAAAGTATCCTGGTAGGTATTCGCGCAAAAAGTAGAGCTCGTTGGTACGCTCGGGCATGTTGGTCACGCCGCTGAAGTAAGCGCGCACGGCTACGCAGTGCCGGGTCCGGTCGAAAGAGCGCGGCGTGAGCTTGCGCGCTACCACCGAATTAGCGCCGTCGCAGCCAATAACTAAGCGTGCGGTGAGCGAGTCGCCGTCAGCAGTGGTCAGCACAGCGTGGTCGGAAGCTAGCGCGACTCCTACCACAGGCTTGCTTTCCAGCACGTGCACATCCGTGTGCTTCTTAACCGTATTCAGCAGGTGTTCGTCGAAGTGCAACCGGGCGCTGTTGAACGTACGGCCCTTCCAATGAAATCGTACCTGGTGGCCGTCGGGCGTGATCAGGCAACTTGTAGGGGCTTCAGCTTTGCGGGTTAGCGCGAGTATTTCCTCGTACAGCTCCATAGAGAGCGTGCGCAACGCCTTCAACGCAGGACTCGGAATGATGTCGCCGCACACTTTGTCGCGGGGAAACTTGGCCCGGTCGAGCAGCACGACGCGCAAACCGCTCCCGCGCAAAGCTAGCGCGCAAGCTGTGCCGGCGGGTCCGGCTCCGATAATGGCAACGTCGTAGGCAGTAGACACGGGTGGTAGTAGCAGGAGGATGGAACCAAAGGTACGAGCGCACGCCTCTACTTACGAGCTTACAGCGCCGAGCTGATTGGCGCACTACTTTTGTCGTTATTCTTGCTTCTTAATATGCGTTTTTCTGCTGCCCCTCTCCGCCAAGCTGCCGTGCTGGTGCCTATTTATCGTGATGCCGCTGGCGAACTGCAACTCGTACTAGTGCGTCGCGGCGACTTCGGTATTCACGGCGGACAGCTTGCTTTTCCCGGCGGTAAACCGGAGCCTACCGATGCCTCGCTTGTGGATACTGCCCTGCGCGAAACGTGGGAAGAAACCGGCCTGCCTACCACCGATGTGCAAATCCTGGACACGCTGCCAGCCATTCCAACGTATGGCAGTAACTTCCTGATCACGCCATTCCTGGGGAGCATCGTGCCACCCGTTGCCTGGCTGCCCATGGAACACGAAATCGCGGAAGTGCTAGTCGTGAGCGTACGCCACCTAGCCAACCCCAGTACCTTGCAAGAGGGTGAGTTCTGGTCACCTACCCGGGACGCGTCGGCGCGCTTTCCCTTTTTTCAGGTAGGCGAGCACCGTCTGTGGGGAGCCACTTACCTCATTGTGCAGCCATTGCTACCTAGGTTGCTAGCGGGCGAGTGGCCGATTTGAGGTGAGGCTTTCACCAAAACTATCGCCCATTGTCGTTTGCAATACAGCTATTTATCCTTTCCTTACTGCTATTAGTTCATGTGCATTCTTCGGTATCCTTTATCCCTCATTCATTATGCAAAACACGTTTACTTCCGTCGTAGTCTCGCTGTTTATTCTTGGCGCAGTTAGTACTGCGCAGGGCCAACAGCTCCAGGCGCTAGGCGTCAGCGGCAGCTTCAACATTGCGCGGCTACACTCCGGCCAATCGGCTTCCAAGCTAGGCTCCGTTACCATCGATCCGCAGGCAGATCAGTCGAATGATGAAACGGGGAATGGCATCACCCTCTTTGGCCGCTGGCAGGTGGGGCGGTTGGTATGCGCAGCCAGAAATCGGCTACGTTTCAACCCTAGCTACACCGATAGGAATAAGCTACAACCTAGGCTCGCTGCAGTACGCCGCCCAACGCATCCGGCACCTCGACGCTCGACTCTTGGCAGGCTATCAATCGGGGCCGCTTCGCCTGTTTGCGGGACTTAGCCTTGGGTATCATCTTCGCAACACGATTAATAACCGACAATTCACCAGCTCCGACGTGCAGGCCGTCGCTGATGCGTTGGCCGCGCCACCGGCTCGGTTGCAGGCCGCCCTACAAGCTGGGGTTGGCGTCAGCCTGTGGCGGCTCGATGTTAATGCGCGCTACGAATGGGGCCTAACCCAGTACCGGCGCACGATTCAATTTCAGCAACAGTCACACTACCTGCATCAGAACTTACAGCAGATTATCTTAGAAGTTGGTTACCGCTTCTACCGAAAGTCATAGCCAGCGGGCTGAGGCGTTTGAGCGTGGCCTTACGCTAGCTTCTGTTAGCCTAGGCAGCTTGGTGTTTGCGTATAAAATCCAACGCCACTTACTAAGGGAGCTTGCAAGATTCAAAGCACACATTACGTTTGCAGCCAGTGGGCCGTTTGCACGTAAGCTAGCTTCCTGCTGGCGTTAGTATCCTCTTCTCTCCCTCTTATGTTTTATCGTTTTCTGCTAGTGTTGCTGCTCAGCACACCTAGTTTTTGGGCTCATGCTCAGGGCGAAAGCTCCATCTGGTACTTTGGTCAGCAGGCGGGCCTCTCGTTTGCCGATGCGCAGCCTACTCCGCTGCTCGACAGCAAAATGACGACGTACGAAGGCAGTGCTGTGGCCACTACTAGCCGCGGCCAGCTGCTGTTCTACACCAACGGCGAAAACATCTTCAACCGCCAGCACCAGGTGATGCCCAACGGCCGCAAGCTGATGGGCAGCGGCTCCAGCACCCAAAGCGCCCTGGTCGTGCCAGACCCTGGCAGTGGCAATATATTTTACGTGTTCACCACGGCTCCGCAAGGCGGCGTGAACGGCTTGCGCTACTCCATCGTGGATATGACGCGCGACAATGGCCTAGGGGATGTGCCCCGCGCCAACCTCTTGCTCATCACGCCCGTGGCCGAAAAGCTAGCCGCCGTGCGGCACCAGAACGGCCGCGACGTGTGGGTGGTGGCCCACCGCTGGAATTCCAATGCGTTCGTATCCTACCTCGTAACGGCCGATGGCGTGACTGGCAAACCCGTGATGAGCAATGTGGGCAGCATGAACGCTGGCCCCGGCCGCAATGCCATCGGGTGCCTGAAGTTTTCGCCTGATGGCACCAAGCTCGCCAGTGCCCTGTGGCGCGAAAGCAACAAGTTTGAAGTATTCAACTTCGATCGGCGCACCGGGCAGGTGAGTAAGCCCCGCTCCTTTGGTCCTTACGAAGAAGCCTACGGCGTGGAGTTTTCGCCCGATGGCACCAAGCTCTACGGCAGCAGCAACGGCACCGGCGGCGGCAACGCGCAGGTGTGGCAGTTCGACCTAGCTACGAATAAGGTGACGCCCGTAGGCAACTCGGCCAACCGTAAAGTGGGCAGCTTGCAGCTCGGCCCCGACGGCAAAATCTACGTGGCCCGCGAGGACAACCCCTACCTAGGTGTCATCCAGAACCCAAATGCCGTTGGTAAAGCCTGCAACTACCTCGATGATGGCCTGAACCTAGGTGGCCGGCGCAGCAAGCTAGGGCTGCCAATTTTTCTGCGCAATCCGTAAGGCTGGGCAGCGCCACAAGCCGGTAGCGCGAAGCTCACGCTTCGCGCTACCGCGCTCAATCAGCTTTGCCAAACTTAAAGCGCAGCACACCCACGGCTGCCGATAAGTACGGGTTCTTCGCCGTGAGCAGGCCTGGCACGTCGCGGGTGCTAAAGCCAGCTTCGTATACTTTGCTCACGAACGTGATACCGAACGGAACACTCAGCCGTGACCCGGCGCCACCTGCTAGGCCGCTGCTTAGGCGCAGCCAGCGTTTGGGGCTGTAGTCGATACCTGCGCCTACGTAGGGCGAAACGTAGTTGCCGGCCACACTGTTGAGCGGCAGCGTCACGTCGAGACCGGTTTCGAGAAACTCGCTGATGCGCACCCCAAAGCCGGCGCGCAGCTTGGTGGGCAGGTTGGCGCGGCGGGCTTGGCCAGCTTGGTACTGAAACAAGCTGTCGGTGCCGGAAGCCAAAATTTCGGAAGCTTCCTTGAAGAAGTTGTAGGTTCCTACCCCGGTCGAATTAAGCTTTTTCAGCTTCTGATCGTTGGCCGACAGCAAATTGCCTTCCCAAGTCATGTGGCCGATGTCGGTAACGGACAAGCCCACACGTATCATTTTACCAATTTCGGCGGCTACCCCTAGGTCGAAGCCGTGGCCCTTGCCGGTCTTTTCGAGGCCGCCATCCACTTGCGCGTTGAAGTCGGGGTTGCCAGCGCTGATGCTGCTGTAGTCGATGTTGAACACCGGCGACAAGGAGCTGTACGCCTTTAGGTCGCCGGGCTGAATGCGGATATCCATCACGCCGAAGCCCTGCACGTAGCGGTAGCCCACACCCGCCGACAGCTGAAACGCTGGCAGATCAAGGAGTTTCTTACCCCAGGCAATGTTGTATTCGTTCAGGAAGGAAGCTTGCACGGCTGAGCCCGCCAGTACTTCCGAAATAAGCGGCACCTTCCCGCTATTTGGGTCGTAGTTGGCGTAAATGGGAGCATCTTCTCCTAAAAATAAGAGCTCGGCTGCGTCCCTATTCAATTCTACGTGTCCTACTACGCGCTGCCGGCTGCTCACGGCAATGCCACCAATCACGGGCAGTTGCACGGATAAGCCGAACGCCGTAGCACCGGCATTCACGTTGAGCGCATTATCTGAAGTAAAGGAGCGCGCTAGGCCTTGCTTATCGGCCAAGGTCAGGCTTTGGTCGCGGTTGTAAACAAAGTTTTTGAGCTGCTGCCTAGTAAGCGACTGAGAGTTAGCTGCCCCACTAACCTCGCCAATGGTGAAGGCCACCCGCGCCCCACCCCCGCGACCTAGGTTGGCGGGGTTCACGCCAATCACTTGATAGTCGGTGGCAAACGTGTTGATGACACCCCCGCGTCCCGTCGCGGAGAAGTTTCCCAGCTCGTTTTGGGCGTATAAGCAAGTTGGCAAAGCCAGCCCGAGAGCGGCTAAGAATAGCGTAAGTTGTTTCTTCATAGATAGGTGGGTTCGAGAAAGGGAAAGAACCTGGAAGCGCAGGCAATCTGCTACTTTTAAGCCAGTACCGCGCAGTGCATCAGCGGACAATTTATTGAAAACCCTAGAATAAATAGTACTTCCTATTACGTCAGCGTCATCCCCTGCACCTACCAATTTGGAACCTGCGCTGCTAGGCTCCTCGTACACGTTCTGTCTGCTTAACTCTTTGTTCCTTGCTCAAGCGCCTCTCCGCTGATCAATACGCCGATGGCATCCTGGCCGGCAACCGCGTCGTGCTCAGCCAAACCATTACCCTCGCGGAAAGCACCCTAGCTTCCGACCAAGCTCTCACGCAGCAGGTGCTCGATCGGGTGTTGCCGCACGCGGGCCAGTCGGTGCGGGTAGGCATTACGGGCGTGCCGGGCGTGGGCAAAAGCACGTTTATTGAAGCCCTAGGCCTGTTTCTAGTGAATGAGCAGCACAAGCGGCTGGCCGTGTTAGCCGTCGACCCTACGAGCCAGCGCAGCGGCGGCAGCATCCTGGGCGACAAAACCCGCATGACTCAGTTGGCCGCGCATCCGCAGGCGTACATCCGGCCGTCGCCGGCGGGGCGCTCCTTGGGCGGCGTCACGCGCAGCACCCGCGAGGCCCTGCTCCTGTGCGAAGCAGCTGGCTACGACGTCATTTTCGTGGAAACGGTGGGCGTGGGCCAAAGCGAAACCGCCGTGCACGGCATGGTCGACTTCTTCCTGCTGCTGATGCTAGCCGGCGCCGGCGACGAGCTACAGGGCATCAAAAAAGGCATCATGGAAATGGCCGACGCCATTTCCATCACCAAAGCCGATGGCGGCAACGAGCTGGCGGCTCGCCGGGCCCGCCGCGAATACCAAAACGCTTTGCACCTCTTCCCTGCCACCGACTCGGGCTGGCAGCCGGTGGTCACGACCAGCTCGGCGGTGAGCGGCGCGGGCGTGCCGCAAGTGTGGGAGGTCATTCAAAACTACACGCAGCAAACCCAGGCCAGCGGCTACTTCCAGCGGCGGCGGCAGCAGCAAAACCTGCACTGGCTCCACGAAGCCATCCGCCACGGCCTAGAAGAGCGCTTCTATGCGCGCCCCGAAGTGCAAGTGCAGCTAGCTTCTTTGCGTCAGCAGGTAATCAGCGGCCAGAAGTCAGCCTTTGGTGCAGCAGGCGAACTATTGGGGTTGTAGCGCAAAGTCTGCGCTTCGTGTAGATCGTACGATACGCTCAGCGCCCCTATTAAAGTAGGCTTCGTGCTTTATTTTTTTCGGCAGTGTACACTAGCAGGTGATATCCTGAATGGATACGTAGAGTCTGGTCGACCTAGGGCAAGTGTGGCAATATAGCCTTGTGCAAGAATGAGAGCTGCAACGGCTAGCTGAACAGAATCCACGTTCCGTTTCCTAGTTTTTAAGCAACGTAACCGGCTTTACCTTATATCCATGCTGGCGCAACAGCGTAATGAGCCCGCTTTTGTATTGCAAGTGCCCTAGGCCAACGGCTACAAAACAAGAACCTTCCTTCATCTTCTGTTCCAGCTGCGGATACCACAACAGATTTCGTCGCACCGTTATTTCTCTCATAAACCCTGTCGCTTCTTCGTTGAGCTTCAGGTCGGCAGAAAGCTTCGCTATATAAGCCGCTTCCATGTTTTCTTTAAAAGCACGGTCAGCCTTACTGTCTTTATCTTTAATAGATAGAACAATCAGATTTGCTAGCAGAGTATAACTGGTTTCTAGAGCTCTTCTGTCAGGATCATCATCGGCATCGAGGCGAAACAGCGGCTTTCCCGTGCGCCTCATCTCCTCGGCAATTCCCGTATCTAAGCCGCTCGTTTCGGCCGCAGCGGATGTTTGCTTCAGCATCCTAACTGCGTACAGCATGCCAAGCAAGTCGGCATCCTCATTGTGCGCTTTTATACTACCTAATGGAGAAGCGGAGAAGATGCTGTCTACCAATGCATAGTCCTGCTTGCTGAAAAGACTATCCAGAGGAGGCTGGGGCCGTTCCAGCGTACCGTTCGTTTTGGGCTGTGCCGGAATGATGGGGTCACCAGAGATTTCAAAAACGCCAAACTGCGCCTTCCTCATGTACTGCTTCACTGAAAATTTGTCCAGCAGAGACGGGGAAAGGGTGTGAACTGTACCCAAAAGATAAGATTTGTCTTTCAGTCCCCTTCCGGACACCTCCCACAGTACCGATTGCATCACTTGAGATGATGCCGTAAGGGACGTAAAAACCAGAGAGAGGATAAGCAACCTAATCTTCAGTCCCATTGTGCATCTGTATGTTATGGATGAGCCAATGTATATACTTATCGCTCTGATGCAAAGGACAGAAGGCTTTTTACGCTGCCCGAAATGCTGTTTCTAGCGAGTAGCAAATCAGCCTTGCGTCGTTCTGAATAACCAGCAGCATTACCATGCTTCACACGGCTGCGCTACATCGCTGGCTCTAACAAGTCCCACTTGTTACCGTACAGGTCTTCTAGCACCACAACTGTGGCGTAGACCTCCTGCCTAGGTTCTTCTAGGAACCGCACGCCTGCGGCTTGCATGCGGTGGTAATCAGCCCAGAAATCGTCGGTGTGCAGGAACAGCCACACCCGGCCGCCGCCTTGGTTACCAATGTAGGCCGCTTGCGCTTCATCGGTAGGTTGGGCTAGTAGCAGGCCCGTAGCGGCGCCGGCGGGCGCTACGACCACCCAGCGTTTGCCGCCACCTAGGTCGGTGTCTTCTAGCAGTTGAAAACCTAACTTTTGCGTGTAGAAGGCAATTGCCTCGTCGTAGTTGCGGACTAGGAGCGTAACGCGGCCGATGTGTTGAGCCATAGAACAGAGCTTAAAGCAAATTTTTCAGCGCAAAGCTAGCTTTTCTTCGTAGCGACTCTTTTGCAAAAAGGCCGGATAATCTTCCAGGTTCAGCATGTCATGAATAGCCTGCTTTTTATCGGCTGTTTCATCGTAGTAGGCCTGGCAGATTTTATAGCCTACGAAGTAACCTAGGTCAGCAGGCTTTTCGTCCGTTTCTTGGTCGCCGTTGGCAATCCAGTTGCGCCAGCTGGTGCCAGCCATTTCTTGCGCAAAGTCAGCCCAGAGGTCTTTCTCGTGCAGATTGCCGTAGGTCATCAGGCGAGCATTCGGATTCTTGCCGGTGATAAGCTCCGCCAGAAAATCGGCCATGCCCTCGTGGATGGCACCTTGGAGCAAAGTTCGCCCTTTCGTTTTTTTCTGAATGATGTGGATGTGCTCGTGCGCTACAATGGCGGGCAGCTCCTCCAAGGAACCTAGGTTGTTACGTTCCCATAGCGTCAGCTCCTTCAAGGGGGTATCGGGGGTGCGCGCCTCCATATCCGCGCTGACGAGCATGCCATTGCCAGACACCGTACCGCCCGCGTTGAAACGCCCGATAACAAAGTAGACGTTGGGAAACCAAGCGGGCGGATATAGCTCCTTCAGCGTGATGAAGCCGGCCCGGATCTGCTTTTTCATCGCTGCTACTTGCTCCGTGTTGGCCCGAATAGCGGGGTAGAAAGCGCGCTTGCTGTCTAGGTTTTTCACAAACAAGTGCGTGGAGCGAATCTTACTCAAGAAATAATCTTGCAGGCCAATCGAGCCCTTATCGAAGTACTGCGCTTGGTAGATCTCTTCTTTGAGCCCTGGGTTTTTGAGGGTGGCGTCGTAAGCCTTCCAAAACAGATCGATGTCGCTCGTCACCAGCTTCGCCTTTCTCGGGTTCAGCTGCTTGGTTTCTACCTTCGCCATGCGCTTCAGCATAGCGTCGAATGCCGGAAGCTGCCTCAGGCTCGCCAGATCATCATCGTCTCTGGCCAGCGCCACGTTGTGCCACCCCAGCTTGGCAGCGGCTTTCAATTCGATCAGCGCTCGGTCGGGGGTATGAGCACGGGCGTAAGCGCAGGCGGCGTTGTAGTGCGCGTTGGCCTTGGCCGTCCGGTACTTTTCGACCTCGGCTTGTTGCTGGTAAAAGCTAGCTCCTTTCACAAAATCAGTAGCGCGCATCGCCCGACTGGCCCGCGCCCGCAAGCTATCCACACGCATCGTACCCGACTGCCCATAGCTCAACGCTGCCACAAGCAGCAGGAGAAATAGTAGTACGTTCTGTTTACTCATCGACTTAGCTCTGCCTTCTGCCCGACAGCCTTGTCCGCTTAACCTAGGTTGTGCTACAGTAAGCCGTCTGCTATAGAACAAACCTATTTCCGCCAAGTTCACCCAACGCTCTACCCTTTCGCGCCCGGCAGCACGCGCTTGAGCACGAGGTAATCGAGGTAATACAGCACCTTGATAGACAGCGAGTTGTTGTGCGGTGTATTCATGGTATTGTTCAAGTTATTGAAGTAGAGCGGCGTAGCCTCGTTGGCTTCCAGAAAGCTGGAGCCGGCATTTTTCCACACAATACTCATCTGCGAGCCAGGTGCAAACCACCACGCGAATACCGCATCCACGTTGAAGGCGTTGAAACTGGTGTCGCGGTTGCGACGGTAAGCAGCGGGCGTTTCCTGGCCGTCCGGACCTAGGCTAAAGAAGTCGCGGTAACGCACGCTGCTCACGTAGTGACGCGTTCGAATGGTGAACGACATGCGGTTGTTGAAGGTGTAAGAGCCCGACAGCGTGTTGGTTACCGTCACGACTCGGCGCCGGCCTAGCAACGGGGCGTCCATAAATTCCACGTCCAGCGGTTCGTCTTTGTTGAGCGCTCCGCCGTAGCCGATTTGGTTGCGCCGCACGCCCCAGCTTAGGTCGTAGCGGAAGGTAAGCTGGTTGCTCACGCGGTAGCGCGGACTCAGGCTCACGTCGTAGCCGGTGCGACCGGTCCGGTCGCCGTCGTTGGCGTGCCAGCGCCCCCGTAGGGTCACGTCGTAAGCTAGCTTCTTGCGGTAGTCGGACGAGGCAAAGGCCGCAGCGCCAAAGTTGGCTGGCACTCGCACGTAGTAGCGGCCCAGCGGCGAAGTGCGCGGCTCGTAGAAGTCGTGCGACGCGGGCGAGTAGTCGAGGTCCGTGCCGACGTTCAGGAAGCTCTTGGTGAAGGTGGTGTTGCCTCCGGCGTACGCCGTCACGTTCTGATAACGGGTGGGCTTGTACAACAACGATTGGCTCACGCCATAGTAGGTGTACAGGTTGTTGACCTTCCAGAACGGCTTGTACTTGTTGTAACTAATGTCGATCGACTGCGTGATGTTGTTGTTGCCGAACAGAATACCTAGGTCGTTGGGGTTGTAGCTGTTCGACTCGATGCCATGCTTGACCTTCCAGGTGAAGTTGCCGCTGATCTTGCCGAAGCCGAGCAAGTACTTGTAGCCGTTCTGGTCGTCAATGGGGGCTTCGGAGTTGAACACCTGCCCACGCCGCCGCGAGTACACCACTTGCCCATCCACGGCGTAGGAGTTTTTCTTGTTGGCAATGCGAACTAAGCCGCCGGTCACGTTGGCGTCGTAGGTGCCGCCCGTGCGCGTCACGTTGGTGTTGATGAGCGACACGTAGGAGTTATTCTTCAGCGACTGATCGAGCACGAAGATGTTGTAGTTGGCAAAAGGCTGGGTGAGCACCTTGCGCTCGGCGCCCGCGCTGTCGCGTAGGGTGGCGTACACGTTGTTCGACAAGGCATTGAACAACCCCACCCCTAGCCCCTTGCTCGTGCGCCCCGACACCTTGGTGGCGTTCAGCAAGCGGGTCACGCCGGGGTTCGCCACCACTTTCTCGCCCGGCTGCAGCTGATTCTCGGCTTCTGCAAACCCAATAGGCTGGGCGCCTACTCGCCGCGAATAGAACAGGTTGCCTTTGTTAAACAACTCGGTGCCTTCGGTGAAAAACTGGCGATTTTCCTGGTACTGCACTTCGAAGGGCGACAGGTTGAGCACTTGGTTGTCGCTCTGCACCTGCCCAAAATCCGGCACCAACGTAGCGTCCAGCGTGAAGCTTTCATTGATGCCCCACTTCAGATCGGCGCCGCCGTTGAAGCTGGTGCTGGTGTTGCGCACGCCTTGCTCCTGATACGGGTAATGGTTGAGGTAGCTCGACACGTAGGGCGTGAGCGAAAGGCGCAACGGCGGCTTGATGTCGCGTAAGCCACTCAGCTCGCCCCATTGGTTCACGAAGCCATCTACCTCAGGCTTGGTTTCGTTCCAAAGAAAATCTTGGTTGGTGCTGCGCCGCCGCCGCATGCAGTTGAACCCCCACACCTGCTCGGGCGCCGCGCTGAAGCGAATAGCCGAATAGGGAATGCGCAGCTCAGCCACCCAATCGGTGCCGTGCAGGGCCGTGCGACTTTCCCACACGGCATTCCAGGCCATGTCTTCGCCACCGGCCGGCGAATAACGAGCATCGAGCTGCACCCCACCTGAGGTCACAAAAAAGCCGTAGCCGTTGAGCTTATCGTGGTAGGTATCAAAGAAAACCGCGAAGAAATCAGTATTGCCCATGTCGTCGCGTTGGCTTAGCTCCCGGAAAACGGAATCGGGCGACACGTCGTGCATCACGGCGCCGATGTAAAGCGCCACGTCATCGTAGAGCACGCGCACTTCGGTAGGATGCTGCTCGGGCAAGCCCGGATTAGGTCGGTACTGGGTGAACTTGTTTGCTAGCGGTGCCTCCCGCCACACAGCCTCATCGAGTACCCCGTCGAGCTTAGGTGCCTGGGTGATACGCAGCGCAGTAAGCTGCCGCTTAGGAGCTAGCTGCGGGGTGGTAGTGGCGGGTGTTTTTTGCGCGTAACCCGCCAGCGAGCAGAGCAGCCACAAGCCGAGGAAAAGAATGCGAAAACGCATTGTAAACAGGAATAGAAAGTGGAGCGATAAGGAAGAGTGGATAAAGCGAATAGCAGGAACAGCTGCGCTGCTACAAGCAGCCCGGGGCGAATACAAACCAGATGCACGCACCCGCCCGACCGTTGCCCGCCTCGAAAGCAATGGGCACAAAAAAGCCGGCTCACTCTTCTGAGCAGCCGGCTTTAAGAGCTAGACTCGCTTATTCGCTAACTGAGATTTGAATAGTGCGGGAGCTTTTGCTATTCGTGCTGGCGGGCACGTCCAGCAGTTCGCGGTATTTCTTCGTCAGAGCCTCCGACTGCTTTTTGCCGTTCACGAGCAGCTCTTTGCTGTTGAGCTGAAACTGAAAGCCTTTGTCTTTTTTGCCGATCAGGCCGTCTCTGCGCAGCTCATCCCGGATGATATTGCTATCCACGGCCGGTGGCGCAGGTGGTACGGGCGGCACAGGTGGCATCGGAGGGGCACTAACGGCCGGAGCCGGGGCCGGCGCTGTGGGTGGCGCCGGTGGGACCGGCATGGTAGGGCGAGCCAGACGTGCTGGTCTTTCGGGACGCTCTGGGCGCTCAGGCCGTTCTGGGCGCTCGGGCCGTTCAGGACGCTCCATTGCCATGGAGGAACTATGACTAACCGAGTTGCGCACACTGTTGTACGACTTAGTGCCCGTAAGCTTGCGCCCACTCTGGCTTTCGTAGAGAGCTAGGTATTTTTTCAGCATAGCCGCTGACTGCTTTTTGCCGTTCACGACCAACTCATTGGCACTTAGGTGAAGCTGGTAGTTGCCTGCGTCACGGATCAAGCCGTCGGCTTCCAACTCCTCAACCAATGCAGCTTCCAACTCTTCCCGACGAACTTCTTCCGCTTCGCGCAGGGCCTCTGCCTCTTCTCGCTTCACTTCCAATTGTTCGCGCGCTATTTCCAGTTGATCACGCCGTGCTTCTTCGGCTTCCCGCTTGCTTTCTTCTAGTTCGAGCTGCGCTTCTTTAATCTCTTGACGAGCTTTTTGAACCCACTCACGGTCCTCATCGGTCTTGGCATTCTTCTCCACTTCCCGCAGGCTCTGCTCGGAGTTTTGCAGTATGCCAGGCGTTAGCATATCCACGTTCTTCAACGCTGCTATAACCTGGTTCATGCTCATCTCCCTCAACGCTGTTTTGTGTTGCGCTACGTTTATTTCTTCATTAGCTATGTCCTCGGCATCAATCGTTTTTTCGGGCAACTGCACCACCTCTACCTGCGCTGCTTTCTTGCCTTTGGTCGGCGTGGCCGTTTCTACCCGCTGGCCATCCACGTACAGGTCAGTCAATCGGCCTTTCTTGTCTTTTTTAATCACAACCGTACCCGACTTCTTTAGGCTGTCTTCTTGCTCCGGTGTGAGCATGACGGGCTTCGCGAGTACTAGGTGCGTAGGCGTACCTTGGGTAGTGGCTACGCTGCTCTCTTCTAGGTTGATGGGCAATTCGCTGAGGCTACCTAGGGTCGTGCTGGTTGTAGGTTGCGGATCGGCCCAAGCCACGGCGGTGCTCAGCAGACCTAGGCCAACCAACATAACGCAGGCGGCGCCAAAGCCTTCGGCAAACGTGGGCGTGCTTTGCCCCTGCAACAACCGCTTGATGCGGCCCAGCAACGAACCATCGGGGCCCATCACCGACAGCGCCAACCGCGGCGCAACGCGAGGCTCGACGCTTAGCTCGGCCAGCGCCGCCAAAGCACGGGCTAGGTGTAGTGGGTTGCCGCACAGCGTGCTGGCTACGTCATCGCAGCAATTTTCGCGTTCGGTACGCAGGCAGGCAGAAATAAACCATACGGCCGGATGATAGAAAAACAACGTTTCCACCACCGACTGCAATAAGTTCATCAGATAATCGCGCCGAATGATGTGCGCTAGCTCGTGCGCCAGAATAGCCTCCAACTGTAGTTGGCTCAGTCCCATTACGGCACCCAGCGGCAACAGAATCGCAGGTCGTGCGTGTCCAACCACCAAGGGCGCTTTCACTAGCGCCGACTGCAGCAGGAGCACAGGGCGGCTGAGCCCAGCCTGCTTAGCCAGAGCACTTAGGCGCTCCAACCATTCTGCTGGGAGCGGCTCTACCCGGTAATGCCGGACGCGTTGTACGTACGCCAAACCGCCAAGCAAACGCAAGGTCATAGCCAGCATGCCTAGGGTCCAGGCCAGCACCAGCATGGGCATGTTCCGCTCGAAATACAGCTGCCAAGCAGCTAGCTTAGCGGCGCGGCTACTCAGCGTACTGCCGGGTTGCCTGACTGTGGCCGTAGCCTTGGCGGAAGCGCTAACGCTCCTTTTTTCCACCGATCTAGTTAGAGCAACAGGCGCTTCAGTGACAGGGGAAGCAGCATAATAATGTCGGACAAACGTACCGAGCGAGAGCAATAACAGCGCTACCAAGGCCGCCGCCGCCGTCACATAGCGCACTTGCGCACTGTGGCGGCGTAGCAGCAGCAGCAACCCCGCCAGCGCTAGTGCCACCACGGCACCTTGCCACACGGAGTGAATCAGCATCCAACCCAAGGCGCGAACAAGCGCCGGCGAAAAAGTTTGCTCCAACCAGTTCATTAGTCCTTTGCGTTAGGGTGTTGGTCGTCTTTGTTTTCAATCTCATTGAGCAACGACCGAATCTGGTCTAGCTCTTCGCGCGAGGTATGGCGGTTGCCGAGGGCTTGCATCACCAGCTTCATAGCGGAGCCGCCAAAAGCAGTGTCCACGAACCGATCGAGCAGCAGGCCTTGCGTTTCCTCTTGGCGAACCGCTGAGCGGTACACATGCGTCCGGCTATCGTCGTCGCGGTGCACCAGGCCTTTCTCCAGCATCAGCTGGAGCAGCTTCAGCGTGGTGGTATAGCCCACTTCGCGCTTCTGGCTGAGTTGGTCATTCACAAAACGGACGGTACTTGGGCCGTGCTGCCACAATACTTGCAAGATTTCTAGTTCCGATTCGGTAGGCTTAGGGAGTGGGGACGTACTCATAATTAGGAGGCAAATGTTGATACGAACAGATTCGTAAGTCAAACATATACGAACTTAATCGTAGATGCAACGAAATGCTACGATTTATTTCGTAATCCCCGAAAAGGAAGTGTTATGCTAGGTTTGCAGCTGTGCTTAGCGGCCTAGGCACCGCTGTTCATCTATGTTTCGCCCACGTTGATAGAGGCAATTTCGGACGTAGTTGCGGCGTTCGTAGCTTTGGCGTGCGGAAGAATGATTAAAAAATCCGGAACTTGCTGCCACCTTACCCCTGTCTTTTAACTCTTACCTCTGTACCCTTTTTCTTTTACAGTTTTCGCTTTTTATGAAACACCTTCTCTTCGCGGTTTGCTTAATGCTCAGCGCGTTCAGTATTAGCTCTTGCAAAAAAGATGATAATGATACTGATGCAATCATTGGCGTGTGGTCAACTGGCGCTCAATTCGAAGGTGCGCCCCGCAGTGGTGCCGTCACCTTCACAATTAATAACCGAGCATATGTAGGCCTAGGCTGGAACGGCACCGACAAATTCAAAGACTTTTGGGTGTATAACCCCGACAACCGTTCGTGGCGTGCAATTGCTCCTTTTCCAGGTGTAGCACGCTATAATGCTGTAGCTTTTGCCGTTGGAGGCAAAGGCTATGTAGGCACTGGGTATGACGGTGCTAATCGTCTAAGTGATTTCTACGAGTACGATCCAAGCTCTAATACTTGGACAAAGAAGAAAGATTTTGCCGGTGGTGCTCGTTATAGCGCTGTAGGCCTAGCCATTGGCGATAAAGGCTACGTTGGTACAGGATACGGTATTATCAACGGAGCTGTCGGCGCTGCCAACCTAAAAGACTTCTACGAATACAACCCTTCTACGGACGTTTGGACGCAGAAAGCTAGTCTCTTCGGTAACAAACGGATTGGCGCTATGGCCTTTACTATCGGCAATTTTGGCTACGTGTTATCGGGAACCGATAATGGTAATACGCTGACCGACAACGAAGCATACGACCCGACCACCGATACCTGGACTAGCATGCGCAGCCTCACTAACAACTCGACCGATGGCTACGACTACAGCGCTGTTGCTCGTAACTATGGTGCTAGCTTTGTGGTGAATGGAAAAGGATATGTAACTGCAGGCGAGGGCTCTAAACTCGACTGCTGGGAATTCAATCCTGATGCAGACTCTTGGACGCAAAAAACTAATTTCCCTGCCGCTCCTCGCACGTACAGCGTAGGCTTTGGCCTAGGTAACACGGGCTATATTGCCACTGGCTCCAACGGTAGCACGCGCTTAGATGATGTGTTGGAATTAGCTCCTGATGCAACACAATAGCAATAGCTTCTTTCGCAGTTTGTGCGCAGTTGGCAGCTTGCTGCTAGCTGCGCTCACTACCTCTTGCGCCGATGAGAGTGCTATCGGCAATGATCTTCCCGTTACGACGGACAAAGTAGGCATCACGTACATTGATACGTTCACGGTACGTACGTCTACCGTGCAGCTCGATTCTATTCCGTCGTCTACTAGCTCAACCTTGATGGTGGGCCGCTACGTCGATTCACGCTTGGGGACGGTAGAGGCGCGGGGCTTTACGCAACTCGGATTGGGTAATAACCCTATTCCTAGCACCACTACTTCCTACGATTCTTTGGTTCTCACATTACGTACGGATACGTATCGTTATGGTGATACCACGCGCACGCAACACTTGCTTGTGCAGCGCCTACAGGAGGACTTCGTCAACAAGACGTATTACACACTCGATGCGTTGCGCTACGACGCCACACCACTCGGCCAAGTCGGGGCAACTCAGGCGCAAGAGTACACTTTTCGGGCGCGCCCGGGTGCTCGCACACTTCGCATACGCCTAAACGATAACCTAGGTCGGGAGCTGTATCAACTTGCTCGCTCAGGAGCATTGACCTCAGATACTGATCTACAAACTCGTTTTAAAGGTTTGGTTCTATCGCCTGGTGCATCAGATGACGCAGCCTTGCTACGCTATTTGGTAAATGACGCTAGTTCCAGCTTGAGCTTGTACTATCACGAAGCGGCAGCCGCAAGTGATCCTATTGTATATGCTTTTCCGCTAACTACTGGTAGCCGACACTTCTACCGGTTGCGGGCTAACCGTAGTGCTACGTTGTTAGCTCCACTCACCAGACCTTATCAGGCGCTGAGCAGCAACGTCACAGCAGCGGAAACCTACGTTCAAGCCGGGCTAGGTCTGTATACGCGGGTAGACGTTCCGTATATCAACAACCTTAAAGAGCTAGGTGGCTCGTTGGCTATCATCTCAGCCGAGTTGACGATGGAAGGGGTGCAGGGCACAGAATCACGGTACTTGGCTCCTCCGAATACACTTGCGATTACCCTCACTGACCCTTCTAACCGCAGGGGGGCTGCTGTTACGCTGTTGGATGGTAGGACTACTATTACGGGCACATACCCTCCCCCACCTCCGGCAAATCCGGTAATCATATCACCTCGGACGGGGTTAGAAGTAATTAGTTACACCTTTCAACTGACCACTTACCTCCAAGCGGTGCTGAATCGTAGCATCACTAATACGGGTATACTCTTGAATCCTACTAGTGTCGACGAGGTATCACGGGTAGTACTAGGAGCACAAAATAGTTCCTCCAATCCGCTGCGATTCAGAGTCTACTACGCTCGAGTGCAGTAAGGCAGTAGCATCAAGAGCTATCAACGAAACAGGCCTAGGTACACGGTGTACCTAGGCCTGTTTCGTTATAACCAGCATAGAAGCTTAATTATCAGCGCTAGCAGATCCACGCTTCCGTTTTAGGGTCACACGGGCACGAGTGCAGATTCCTCCTAACGGTGGGTTGAATTTCGACACACTTACCTTCACCCCGTGGATGTGCGGAAAGCGTGCCAGAATTCGGTCCATTACCCGATGGCCTAGGTGCTCTAGGAGCCGCGCCGGAGCGGCCATTTCTTCCGCTACCAAACGATAAAGCACTTCGTAGTTGACCGTTTGCGCCAGGTTATCGGAGGCACCCGCAGCATGAAGGTCCGTCTGAATATAAAGGTCTACCCCGTACTTATTCCCAATTTTCTGCTCTTCGTCGTAGAAGCCGTGGAACGCAAAAAACTCCATTCCTTCCAGCGCTATTTGACCCATGTGTTTCTGTGTTTTAGTACTGCGAGGCTGCTCGCGTTGATAAAAGTACGTTCATAAAAAAGCCCACAATAATAAGTTGTGGGCTTTTTGGGGTGCTAGCTATGCAGCGATAAGCTGACGCTAGATCTCATCGAAGAAAGATTTCTCGGCCGCTACTGCTACCATGCCGGGGTGCGTGGCCGGCGAGGGCTGCGTAATTTCCGGATGGCTAGGTCCTATCGGTTGAATATCGGGCGCCATAGGCTCCACAGTGGGGGCGTCCGGTTCGGGAACTTGCGCCGGTCCAGGTTGGTAGATGCGGGAAGGCTCCGATATACCTGGGTTCTCGCGCGGCGATGGCATCGGTTGAATATCTGGTCCGGGCGCCTGATCGGGGTTGCTAGGGTCAGGCTGCTGACCTGGTTTAGGATTGTAGCTACCGGGCTGCAGATCAATAACCTTTGCAGTGGCCGGGGTTACCGAGCCACCAAACGTAGCCGCCGAAGCGCCAGCAATAGCAGCGCTAGACGAAGTAGAGGAAGAAGTAACAAACATGGGAGCGTCAGTTTCAGGTGAAGGGTCTGGTCTATTCACCTTTACGCTTGCCGTCCGCGAAAGGATGGCTGCCACGGCTGCTTTCGGCCGAGCTTTCGCTTTTTCTACTTTATCCAACGCATCAGTGGCCAAATGATGCAGGTCGCGCACCAAGCCATCCAGCTGGCTTTCCAAGCGCTGACACTCCTGCCCTAGGCCATTGACTTCAGTCTTCATCTCAGTGACCGTCTTTTCGGCCTGCTTGTAAGCATCGTCCATCACGCCCCGCGCTTTTTGCCGTGCCTCGTTAAGCAACTGTTCGGCTTTCAACTGGGCTTCGCGAATACGCAGCTCCGCGTCGCGCTGTGCTTGCTCGGTGATGCTGTTTCCCGTGTCCTCGGCCGTTTTGAGCGTACGATAAAGAGATGTTTCTACCTCGCGCATCTTGCTCACTTCGTGCGTGGCGTGCTCAAGCTTCATACGCAACTCGCGGTTCTCATCGCCCATACGCTCCCACTGCTGGGAGAGCGTGAGCAGAAAGGCTTGAACTTCGTCTTTGTCAAGCCCCCGAAAGGCTTTTTCAAACGTCTTTTGCCGAATATCGAGTGCGGTGATCTTCATGTACTAGTGACCATTTAACAGTTAACAATCCGTGGCTGACAATGACAAAGAGCAATCAACAAAACCGAAGTCTTCGAGCAGGCTGCTCCCTGTTGTCTGTTAATTGGCAGAAGTCAACTGCCAAACCGCGAGGCTACGGTCGTCGCTACACGAAACTAGCCTATTCTGCCGTCCTGACCAAAACAATCGGTTGACGGAGGTGCCGTGGCCTGCGTGGCGTGCTTTATCGACTACGCGCAGCAGCCGGAATGTCTCCGCATCCCACACCTTCACCGACTTGTCCATGCTGCACGTTGCCAGCAGCAACCCATCGGCGCTGAACGCTAGGTGGTTAATAGCAAATAAGTGCGCTACAATAGCTTGTTGCTCCCGGTATTCAGTGGCAACCTCCCAAACGCGAAGGTGCGCATCGCGCCCTGCCGTGAGCAAGTAGCGGCCATCAGGTGAGTACGCCGCGGTGAATACGGAGTTGGTCGAACCCGTGAGTACATGCTTCACGGTCAGCGAGTCGGCATCCAGTACGCGCACTAGCGCATCGCTGCTCCCAATAGCGAGCTCTCCGCGCTCTTCATGCAGGGCCAGGCAACGTAGGCTTTTGTCGGTAATGCGCACTAGGTGCTCCACCCGAAAGTCGTCGATTCGCAACACGGCCAGCGTACCGTCCCCGAGTGCAACGTAGAGACGCTGCCGCGTTGATGAATACGCTAGGTCGAAGATGGCAAAGGGAGGCAGTGCCGTGGCGTGCACCAGCTTCTTACCGGTCAGCGCAATGGCCTGCACCCCTTGAAAGTTATGCCCAATCAGCAGTAAATCGCGCTCAGGTAAGTAGCGCAAAGTGTACACCGCGTTTTCTACGCGGGCAATTAGCTCTCCATCCTGTTGTGGGTTATCAATGTTCCAACCGACTACAAGCCCATCGGCGCCCGCCGAGTAAAATGTCGGTTCGCTGGGGCTGCCTGCTAGCGCATACACACAGTCGCGGTGCCCAGTAAGAGTAGCTAGTTTTTGCACCTGGGGGCGAAAAAGCGGCGGCATACGGTTAAGCAGATTAGATGAAGGACAAATTTAGAGCTTACTTCGGGTTCCGTACGGCTAACCTACTTTCCACATGCCTCTTCACTCTATTACGCCACTTTCTGCCTCGGTGGTGCTAGGTCTTTGGCACGTACAGGAATCGACGGCGGAACTGATGGAGCAACTATCTTCCGCGGAAAAGTATGCTGAGTTGCAGCCTATGGGCCGTGCTAGTACTCGCGCAACGCAATGGTGGGCAGGCCGAGTAGTAGCCTGTAAGCTGCTCGAAACGTTCACTAGTGCCGGGCCCATGCTACACAATGATGAGAACGGACGCCCCTTTTTTCCGGCGTTGCCACAGTATGCCGTTTCGCTCTCGCATTCAGGCGAATGGCTAGCCGCGCTAGTTGCTACGCATGGTCGTGTTGGCATAGATATTGAACTGATACGTCCTAAGGCCCAAAAGCTAGCTTCTCGTTTTTTATCAGAAGCTGAGCAGGCCAATGCCGGTGACGAAACGACCAAGTATAGTCTTTACTGGAGCGCCAAAGAAACGCTCTATAAGCTGCACAGTCGCCGGGGTCTGGTGTTTAAGGAGCAAATTATGCTTGACCCGTTTTGGCTGCGGGAGGCAGGTGTGTTGACGGGGCACCTGCTGCTAGAAAACTTCCGCAGCCAACACCAGATTTACTATACTTGTCCAGCCGCCGGCTATATCCTCACTTATTGTTACGAGGATCTTCCCTTGCCCCTACCCTCCTGACCCACCTTCATGTCTGTTCGTCGTCTTTCAATTATTGCCGCTGTCGCCTTACTCCTTTGTACGGTGGCCGTCGGTGCGGCCAATGCTCAAAGCAACCGTTCCGTCAACGATTTTAGTCTTAAGAATGCCTCTAATGCAGAGGTTTCTCTGCGGAGCTATGCCAGCAACAAAGCCGTCGTTATCGCATTCGTGAACCCTAGCTGCGCATTCTCGAAACTGTACCGCGAGCGTTTTCGGGCGCTAACCTCTAGCTACAAAGACCGCGGCGTACAGTTCATTTTCATCAACGCTCCCATCAACATCGAAGACGGCCATACAACCGATGCGGGCGACGCAGCTTCGCTACCCTTTTTCACCGACGAAGGTCAGAAAGTAAGCACCCTACTTGGCGTTACCAAAACACCTGAAGTGGTGGTGCTCCAACCCGTTGGTGAGGGGTTTGCGGTACGCTATAAAGGAGCCGTCGATGACAACCCGCAGGTAGAAGGCTATGTGAAGGAGCGCTACCTAGCTACCGCCCTCGACGACGTGCTGGCGGGGCGGCCAGCAAGCGTTACCGATAAACGAGCCGCTGGCTGCCTAATCAAGCGCCCTTAAGTAAGTGCGGTAGTACTTTGACTTTGCACGAAAGCCCGTCTGCTACATACTAGCAAGACGGGCTTTTTGATTGAGGTTGAATTCGCGCTGAAGCTATTTATTCGTCTTCATCGTCGGTGGCCGGCGGGGCATCATCCGTAAGAATGGCCAACAGCTTTCCTACTTCAGCGGCCTTGGCTGGCTCCTGCATCTTTTCGAAGCTCAGCACTAGGTTGCGCAAAGCTCGCCGTACGATGTCTAGGTGCGAGCAGGGCTCAAAAAAGATATCATTAGAAGACAAATTTAGCTGCGATACATAGTGCTCAATATCGGCACGCGACAGGATAAGCCCCCGATTGTAACAGTTGATGTAGAAAGGCTCCACCTTACGGTTTTCGGGCCGGTAGGTGAGCACAAACAAGTTGGGTAGATTTACCCCGTACACGGGCAAATTCAGGCGCTGCGCTACCAACAGGTAAATCACACAGAGGGTAAGTGGATTACCACGGCGCGTTTCCAGCACCAGGTGCAGCATGGAATTGGCTGGCGAATGGAAATTCTGCGTATTGGCGGCAAAACGATGGTTTCGGAATACCACATGGTTGAGGGCCTGCACCTGATCAGCAGGGTGCATATCAGGGCGCATGAGCGTCCAGGCCTCAAAGCGTAATTGCTCGATAGCCCGGTTCAATGCTTGAAGGTCTGCGTCAGGATACTGGTAGCTGTTGAGCAGCCACATGCCCTCTAGTAAGTTTTCGCCGCCCGAGTCGCGCCATACCCGCATACGCTGCTGCAAGGCGTCAAACTGCAGGTTATGAATTAGATCCTCCAAGCGCTCCTGTTGTTTAGGATCCAGGCTTTCCTCCCACGACTCTTCTAAGAACGGAATGATACTCTCGCCCAAGGACTGAATCTTATCTTGTATCTGGGGCGCTACCTCCGGATCGTCGAGTAGGGAAATAAGGGCTTTAATCTCTTTGTTCGTCATTCACTTAGCTAGGCAGGTTTGGGCTCTGCCTTATTCATTATTCCTCGTACGGTCAGATGAAAAGCCGGTTCCATGTCGCTACGACACGAAACCGGCTGGGTTTTCTTACTCCAGAAACACTCAAGAAACGTGGTATCGTTCACGCACTTGGAACAGGTTGGAATTACTAAAAGTTAGGTAAAGGATCTATAGCACGTTTGGATTCACTCCATCGATTCTTGCTCCAACCACTTAACAAAGTGTACTATCCCACGCTCATCAACTGTTACTTCAGCATTTTCGCAGATATCAGAATCAGGTATGCACAACGAGGCTTCGAAAATGAACATGTGGTTACGACAACCTCTATAAAAGACATTGTTCCACGCATACGGTTCGCTATACCTGGTACGACCTAGGGTTTGCTTGTCCAAAATACATTTGAATAACAGTTGACCATTTTTCCAATCCTTTAGTTCGGTTTGCCAGTTATGTGCAGCAAACATGGATACTGTGTCGAGCACCGCATTATCATTCAGGCTATATGTTGTCCATTGCAATCTGTACTCATTTTCGAACTGAATAGTAGTATCCTCAATGCTGACCTTATAATCAGGAGGCCAACGCTCGATTTGTAAAGCGTGATTTTCAGCCTTTGTTAAAGGTACTTTAGCTGCTGATAGAGTCTTTTCCGAAACTGGATGAGAGTGACAACTGAAGCTACCTATAAGTAGCAATAACACACTTAGATTTGCGAGGAAGCGGCTAGCCATTCGAGTAAATAGGTACCATTACTATCTCCTACACCTGAATCACGCCCACATTAAACGTCTTTTCAATTGGGGCATGATTTGCCATGGCAATGCCCTCCGAAATCACCTTGCGAGTTTCCAGCGGGTCAATGATAGCATCGACCCACAACCTAGCAGCGGCGTAGTAGGGCGAAAGTTGCTCTTCGTAGCGCGCCTTGATTTTATCCAGAAGTTCCTTCTCCGCTTCCGGCGTGATGGTTTCGCCTTTGGCTTTAAGGCTAGCCACTTGAATTTGCAGGAGCGTGTTGGCCGCAGCGGCGCCGCTCATCACAGCTAGCTGGGCGGTAGGCCACGCCACGATGAGGCGAGGATCATACGCTTTGCCACACATGGCGTAGTTGCCGGCACCGTAGCTATTACCAATGATTACCGTGAACTTTGGTACTACGCTGTTGCTCATAGCGTTTACCATCTTCGCCCCGTCTTTGATAATACCGCCCTGCTCGCTTTGCGAGCCCACCATAAAGCCCGACACGTCGTGCAGAAACACCAGCGGGATGCGCTTTTGGTTACAGTTCATAATGAAGCGCGCCGCTTTATCGGCTGAGTCGGAGTAGATGACGCCGCCCATCTGCATGGCACCTTTCTTCGTCTTCACGATTTTGCGCTGGTTGGCTACGATACCCACGGCCCAGCCGTCAATACGGGCTAGGCCACAGATGAGCGTCTGGCCGTAGAGGTCTTTGTACGGCTCAAACTCGGAGTTGTCGACCAAGCGGTGGACGATATCCATCATATCATAGGGCTTGGCCCGGTCAGTGGGCAGCAGGCCGTAGATTTCCTGTTCTTTTTCGGCGGGTGGTGCGGCCGCCTTGCGCGAGAAGCCAGCCGACGGTTGGGCACCTAGCTTGTCAAAAATGTTGCGAATGTGGTCAAGGCACTCCTCATCGTTTTTGAACTTGTAGTCCGTTACGCCTGAGATTTCTGAGTGCGTGGTGGCGCCTCCTAGGGTTTCATTATCAATGCTTTCGCCGATAGCTGACTTCACCAAATAGGAGCCGGCCAAGAACACTGAGCCTGTTCCATCTACAATCATGGCCTCGTCGCTCATGATGGGCAAGTAAGCTCCGCCCGCCACGCACGGGCCCATAATGGCCGCCAGTTGCACGATACCTAGGCTGCTCATCACGGCATTGTTGCGGAAAATGCGGCCGAAATGCTCCTTATCCGGAAAAATCTCGTCCTGCATGGGTAGGTACACGCCCGCCGAATCGACGAGGTAGATAATAGGCAGCTTATTTTCGATGCTGATTTCCTGGGCACGCAGGTTTTTCTTGGCCGTAATTGGAAACCAAGCGCCGGCCTTTACAGTGGCGTCGTTGGCTACTACTACGCACTGCCGACCTTGCACGTACCCCACCACTACGACTACGCCGCCGCTTGGGCAGCCGCCTTCTTCAGCGTACATACCCTCGCCAGCAAAAGCGCCCACTTCGATGCCTTCGGCGCCCTTATCAAGCAGGTATTCAATTCGCTCGCGAGCAGTGAGCTTGCCTTTGGCTTTGTGAGCAGCAATACGTTTTTCGCCGCCACCTAGCTTTACTTTCTCTAGGCGGTGGCGTAGCTGATAGGTCAGCTGCTTTAGTTGATCTTCGTTTTTGTTGAACTCAAGGTCCATAGTGTAACTGAGTGGCTGAGAGGTTGAGCAAATCATTGAACAACATCATTCAGCTGCTCAATTACTCAGCCTCTCACGGGTGGGTGGAAAGCAAAAAATCCGCCCGAAGGCGGATTTTAAAGGTAGGAGTTCTGCGGATAATGCCGAACTAGTCTTTCTTGACTGTATCACCAGACAACGACGTTTGGGAAGTTGTCTGAACGTTCTTCGTCTTCGTTTCAATTTCGCCGTTTGGCTTCTTGGTAGTTTCCTTTTTGGTCTTGTCTTTACCACCCCCGAAAGTAATCAGCGAGAAGTGCACATAGCGCTTAGGGTTTGCCTTTAAGTCAACAAGCAAGTCGTTAGAGCTGGCTGCCGTGTTGCTAAGATTATTGTAAAGCGAGTCATCGTTGATGAGTTTGCCAAGCGACCCATCAGTGCTGGTGAGCGTCTTGTTTAGGGTAGTCATCGCACTTTGTGCTTCTCCCACGGCCACATTCATACGGCGCAGCGCCGGCCCGATAGGAGCCGATTTCAGCGAATCCGTTAATTGGCTGAAGTTGGCAGCAATGCGGTCAAACTTTTTGCTCGTAACAGCTAGATCGCCGCTTAAGCGTGCCATGTTCGTCGTAATCTGATTGATATTGCGCTGGTTCATGAGCAGCAGGTTCTTGAGCGCTTCAGTAGAGCCTTGTGCGTTTAACAAGGTCTGCTGGATGCTTACTTTGGCATCTTTGCTCAAGAAGCCATTTACCTTTAGCAGAGTCGAGTCGACGGTACCTAGCACAGGCAACGCCTTGGCTTGGAAAGCATCGGTGATGCTAGCCACGGTGTACGACTTCAATTCTTGACCACCATCGTAGATTTTGGAATTTTTTCCTAGAAACAACGTGATGGTTTTGCTGCCAAGTAATGAGCCTGACAAGCTAGCTACTGTAGAGTCACCGACGACCACTTCCTTCCCTAGCTCCACGGATACTTTCACGCGGTTCATTTCCTGGGGCAATAGCTGCATTTCCTTTACCTGCCCTATCTTGATACCGTTCAGGATAACAGGGTTGCCCACTGCCAATCCATCCACATTATCATATTTGGCATAGTACGTCTTGTTGGAAGACAGCACGTTGCTTCCCTTCAGGAAAGTAAATCCGAGGTATAAAGCCACTAAGGCTACAATGGCCAGTAAGGCAACTTTTATTTCTTTCGACACAACAGGGCGGAGGAAGAGGTTGAGTTTTGACTAACACGTACTTACGAGCAACGGAGTGTACGGAACTGTACTACTCTTCGTTCATGGCTTCCAGCTCATTTTTGTATTCCCGGAAGGCGCGATAAATACCCGAAGCCATATACGTTTGTCCGGCTTTATCGTTGAGGTAGTTCTCCTCCGTGCGGTTTGTCAGGAAGCCGGCTTCAATTAATACCGAAGGCATCGTTGACTTCCAGAGCACCAAAAAGCCAGCTTGCTTCACGCCACGCGAAGCCCGACCTATCTTTGTACGAAACTGTTGATCAACACGTTGGGCAAAACGTAAACTATTTTGTACGTGCGCACTTTGATAAAGCGAAAATAGGATATGACTCTGCGGCGAGTTCGGATCGAAGCCGTTGTAGCGTTCCTTATAATTGTCTTCCTGTAAAATAACGGCGTTCTCTCGCTTCGCCACAGATAGGTTGGCCGCAGTTTTGGCCGTACCCATGGTCCAAACTTCGGTGCCGTGCGCCACGGAAGGGCCGGAGTTGCAGTGCACCGAGATAAACAGGTCGGCATTATGTCGGTTGGCGATGCCTGCCCGGTCGGCTAGCTCAACAAACACGTTGGTTTTTCGGGTGTAAATCACCTTTACATCGGGGATGTTTTCCTCGATCATATGGCCGACCTCCAGCGCAATTTTCAGCGCTACATCGGCCTCGCGGGCACTTACGCCCGCGCAGCCTCGGTCTTTGCCGCCGTGGCCCGCATCGAGCACAACCGTACGCAGATGATACCTAGCCCGCGGTACGCCTGGGGTGCCAGGTGCCACGGCCCTTGATGGCCCAGCGAAAAATAATAGGCCGAAAACACAAAGAGCGACAATATTCCGCACAGAGTTCGTTAGTTGGGGTAGCTACCCGCTACCTTTGCAAACCGCCACAAAACTAAACGAATAAAACTACGTGGCCTTGTCCGCGCTGTTCAGCCTCTCCACTTTTCGCTACTTGCCCCACGCGCTTCGGCTTGCTACGCTGCTGCCGGTGCTACTGGTCTGGCTTGGTCTGCCTTTCGCTGCGCATGGCCAGCAACGTCCACAGAAGGCCAAAGTGCCGACCACGGTGCCCCGCCTAGGTCCGGATGGGCGCGCAGGCATTCCGTTACCCAACAACGACACTACTCGCGTCCGTACTGTTGTCGTAGCCGACACGGCGCGCACGGCCGATTCGCTCCGGGTAACGCCGCGCAAAGGCGCTCTGGAAACGACCGTGAAGTATGTTGCCAAAGACTCCATCCGGTTTGAGGTGCAGAGCAAGAAAGCTTACCTCTACAACAAAGCCGATGTTAACTACGGCAAAATGGAGCTCAAGGCCGACATGATTACTGTAGACTACGGCACCAACGTCGTCAAGGCGGAAGGCGTAGCTGACTCGACAGGAAAAGTAAAGGGCAAGCCGGTGTTCAACAATGAAGGCGGTATTTACTCAGCTGGCGTTATCAATTACAACTTTAAAACAAAGAAGGGTAAGATTGCGGAGGCCGTCACCAACGAAGGAGAAGGCTACATTCACGCGGAAACTATCAAGAAGAACGCGCTGAACGAAATGTACGGCCGCAATGGGCGCTACACCACCTGCAACCTAGAGCACCCGCACTTCTACATCAACGCGACCAAGATGAAGGTGATTCCGGGCGAGAAAGTCGTGACTGGACCTTTCAACTTGGTAATCGGCGACATTCCAACGCCCCTAGGTTTCCTGTTCGGTTACTTCCCGATGACGAGCAGTCACAGCCGTGCATCCGGTATTATCATCCCCACCTTCGGCTCGACCACCGACCGCGGTTTCTTCCTGCGCAATGGCGGCTACTATTGGGCCGCCAATGACTATATCGGCGTGCGCTTAACGGGCGACATCTATTCAGGCAATGCGCAGTCATTTGGTGGGTTCGGCCTGACGGGCGAGATGCAGTACATCAAACGCTACGCCTACAACGGGCGCTTGAGCTTGCAGTACAGCCAGCGCCCGCCCAACCAAATTCTGTCGTCAACCACCGCATCAACGGATGCCGAGTACCGCAAGCCCCGCTCCCCCAAAACTATTTGGATCAACTGGAGTCATTCACCTGTGCAGAAGCCAGGCGGCGGCCGCTTCTCCGCCAGCGTACAGGCCGGTAGCAACGATTATAATACCCAGAACGCGTTTGATGCGCGGCGGTACCTCACGCCAGCTTTTAGCTCCACGGTTAGCTATCAAAAGCAGATTCGGAACTCGCCCATCAACTACGCTATCAACATGTCACAGAGCCAGAACACCACTACCGGCTCTATGACGTTTGTGCTACCGGACATCACGGTAGGTGTTGCCCGTCAATATCCGTACGAGTGGCTCGGCATCACACCGCGCGGCCGCTTTTACGAGCAATTTTCCATTGCTTACACAGGCAATGCAAAAAACAACATCTCCAATTACGAAGCGCCACGGTCTCTGAACAGCCTTCCGCTTATTGGTGGCACAACGACAGGGCGATACATTCCTTTTGATCTTTCAAACCTAGGTACCATCCTGCGTAATTCTCAATCGGGCGTTCAGCACCAATTTCAAATCTCGCTCGGCAGCTACACGGTTCTCAAGCACCTAAGCTTCACACCCAACGTCAACTACAGCAGCACCTGGTACAATAAGCGGCTCGAGTACAGCTACGTGGAAGCAGCCCGTGCTATACGCGTTGATACCATCCGCAAATTTAGCCCAATCAGTAATTTCTCGGCTGGCGCTAGTTTAGGAACCACCATTTATGGTATCCTACCCATTAAAGGCAAGAAGATAGAAGCCATTCGGCACAAGATTACCCCTAGCCTAACCTATAGCTTCTCGCCTGATGTTTATAAGAACGGCAATTACTACAATACGGATGTACTGCTGGATTACTATCGTGCTTTAGGATCTCAGCAGATCACAAATCCTACCAGTGCTAGCTATGCCATTTCCAACTATAATGGGTTTGCCTTTGGACAACCAGGTGGCGCTAGGGTATCTCAAATTAGTTTCAGCCTGCAAAACTCGCTGGAGATGAAAGTTCGCGATACACAGGACACAACTGGTACTACTCCTTTCAAAAAGGTAAGCTTACTTGACGGTCTCGACTTTGGCACCGGGTACAATTTTGCAGCTGATTCTTTAAATTTAGCCCCGCTGTCTGCAGTGTTCCGCACGCAGGTTGCCCGCAAGCTCAACATTAATATCAACGGCACTTTTGAGTTTTATCAACGTGACTCAAGCGGCACCCTTATCAACCGTTACTTGTTCGAGCAGCGTCGTATAGCCCGCTTATCGTCGGCCAGCATTCAGCTCTCCTACCAATTTAACCCTGCAGCTAAGCCCAAGAAGAAGTCGAACGTGGCGCGGGAAGTGGCTCCTACCAACGACCCCGTGCTCGGTGCTCCGCAACAGGCTGACCCATACGAAGACTACGTGGACTTCGAGATTCCTTGGGAGTTGAGTACGTCGTTTGGGGCTTCTTATACCGATCCGGGTCCCCGTGCGAGCCGGCTCACGGTGCTCAACCGCTACTTGCGTCCATTGCCTGTTACTGTAGCGGCTCTCAATGTGAGCGGCTCCGTGAAGCTTACCGAGAATTTTCGTCTGGGTTACAGCACCGGCTATGACTTCAAGAACAAGAACGTTACGTTCACGTCTCTGGATTTCTACCGCGACTTGCACTGCTGGCAGATCAGCGGCAACTGGCGCCCCTTTGGCTATACCCGTGGCTACAACGTGACCATTGCGGCAAAGTCGAGCTTGCTGCAAGATTTGAAACTTAACCGCAATCGCAGCTTCTTGAACCGGTAAGCACTTGGGAACCCAGGTTTCTTGCGCCGCACAGCGGGCAAAGAACACAGGTGGGAGTGTTTGCTAGAAATTCGCCAGTTTTGGCCGCCGATTTCTGGCATCTTTCACGAATCAACGTTCCCAAGACCTTAAGCCCCTATTACCATGTCGCAGCACAAAGAAGTTAAGCTCGTGACCACGCACCAATTGCTGGCCATGAAGCAGCGCGGCGAAAAGATTTCAATGCTCACGGCCTACGACTTTTCGATGGCCACCATCTTAGACGGCGCTGGCCTCGACGTGCTGCTCGTAGGCGACTCGGCTTCCAACGTGATGGCGGGCCACGAAACCACGCTTCCCATCACGCTGGATCAGATGATCTATCACGCCTCTTCCGTTATTCGGGGCGTAAAACGAGCTTTTGTAGTGGTCGATTTGCCGTTTGGTTCTTACCAAGGCAATTCATCGGAAGCCCTGCGTTCTGCCATTCGCATCATGAAAGAATCGGGCGCGCATGGCATCAAGTTGGAGGGCGGTGCCGAGATCAAAGAATCTATCACGCGCATTCTCACGGCGGGCATTCCGGTGATGGGGCACCTAGGTCTTACACCGCAGAGTATTTATAAATTTGGCACGTACAGCGTACGGGCAAAGGAAGAAGCCGAAGCACAGAAGCTTATCGAAGATGCCAAGCTGCTGCAAGAGCTCGGGTGCTTCGCCCTTGTGCTAGAAAAAATTCCGTCGACCTTAGCCAAACAAGTAACCGAAGCACTATCTATTCCCGTAATTGGGATTGGTGCTGGGCCCGACGTCGATGGCCAAGTCCTGGTTGTACATGACATGCTAGGCATCAACAAAGAGTTCAAGCCGCGTTTCTTGCGTCGGTACGCCGACTTGCATGAAATTATGAGCGAGGCCGTGCGGCATTACGTGCAAGACGTAAAAAGTCGGGATTTCCCGAGCCAACAAGAAGCCTACTAGGTCATTTGCCAGTTATTAGTTAAGAATCATCAAGTAGCGGCCAAGGTTTGATACTGTGCTCAGCGAGCAAGTACTCGCCCACTAGTCCAATCTGGCCTTGATCTTCTGTTGACTGATGATTGGTAGATGTTAATTGTTAACTGATTTACTGGTGAACCGTCCCAATTTGTGGTCTGAGCAGAAAGAGATTCTGTTTGAAGACAATCATTTACTTATTATCAATAAGCCAGCAGGCTTGCTCGTACAAGGCGACGAAACCGGTGACGAACCGCTGTCTACCAAAGCGGCTGAGTACTTGCGCTTCAAATACAAGAAGCCAGGTGCTGCCTTCATTGGCGTAGCTCACCGCCTCGACCGCCCCGTGAGCGGAGTAGTGGCCATGGCCAAAACCAGCAAAGCGCTGAGTCGCCTAAACGAAATGTTTCGTGACAACACGGTGCATAAAACTTATTGGGCATTGGTAGGCAAGCGCCCTGAGCCAGAGGAAGGGCACCTCGTGCATTGGTTGGTAAAGGATCCTATCCGGAACGTTACCAAGGCCTATTCACAGCCGCACCCGCAAGGCTTGCGCTCCGAGCTAGACTATCAGATGCTGGGGCAAGCAGGCAATCGCCACCTTATCGAGGTGAAACCCATAACCGGTCGGCCGCATCAAATTCGGGTGCAGCTTTCTACGGGGCTAGGTACACCTATTGTGGGCGATGTGAAATACGGCTTTTTGGCGCCCCTACCCGATGTGAGCATTGCTTTGCACGCGCGGCGCCTAGAGTTGCAACACCCCGTGACGAAGGAACAAATGAAGTTTGAAGCTCCCGTGCCCGATATGTCGCACTGGGAGGCAGCTCGTGAGCTATATACCTAGCTTTTCTGACTAACCTAGGTGCTTACAGCAGCGTCATAGGCGTCGATAGCACTTTATCGAAGTGAGAGCTGAATAAGATTTTGGTCTTTTTGTTCTGCATATTGAACACGCGCAGCCCTGGCCGTAGGTTTGTGAAGAGAATGTGAACTTCTCTGGTCTTATTTGGCTTTAGCGGGCACGCCCTTGTTGCCCTTGTATGCGTCCCTAACTTTTTTGGCCCATGCCCATACTGTTTTTCTTCATTGCTCACTATTACCTCTCGCTGTTCACGCAGACCTTCTATCTGCACCGCTACGCAGCCCACAAGATGTTCACGATGAACAAGTTTTGGGAGAAATTCTTCTTCCTGTTCACGTACATCTGCCAAGGGTCGTCGTTCTTGTCGCCACGGGCCTACGCGTTGCTGCACCGCATGCACCACGCCTATTCCGACACAGAGCTTGACCCCCACTCGCCGTTGTTCTCGTCGAACGCTTTCACCATGATGTGGAAGACGAAGAACATCTACAACGACGTGCTGAACCATAAATATGAGCTAGCTGAGCGCTTTGAAGGAGACTATCCGGAATGGAATTTCATTGAGAACCTAGGAGACAAATGGTATTCGCGCCTTGGCTGGGGCACCGCGTACGTGCTATTCTACATCAACTTTGCTACGGCGTGGTGGATGTACCTGCTGTTGCCCATTCACTTCCTAATGGGCCCGCTGCACGGTGCTATCGTTAACTGGGGCGGGCACAAATACGGCTACCAGAACTTCGACAACCACGACCACTCTAAGAACACATTGGCGCTGGACTTCCTAGCTTTCGGTGAGCTGTTTCAAAACAACCACCACAAACTTCCCATGCGCGTCAACTTCGGCGTGAAGTGGTGGGAGTTTGACCCAACCTACATGTTCATTTGGTCGATGGATAAAGTAGGTATCGTTAAAATTAAGCGCAAAGAAAAAGCGGTAGCGCGCATGGCTGCGTAGCTTACCTAGCTTTTACATCATAATGAAAAGGCGGCTCCTATGTAGGAGCCGCCTTTTCATTTACACTTACCAAGCTCAGCCTGCTGCAGTATCTCTATTGTAATATTATAACCTCAGGCACTAGGGTTGACTACAGCGGTAGAGATATTTCGACAAGCTCAGCATAACTAGCGTGCTTACTATTTCTGCATCACCATTACTCCATTCATTAGAAATGTGGTGCCTTCTGCGGCTACCATGTTGTACACTTTCTGTATACCGCCGGCGTACTCTTTCTTCTGCAGTACCGTGTACGGCTCGTAGGTTTTAGTGACTTTGTTGAGGCAAAGTACCTCCTCGCCTTCCTGAATTTCACCCATTTTCTTTTGACCGTCGCGAGTCATCATGGGGTGGTTCGGGGTGGCTTCCAGCACTTGGCTGGTAAGGTGTACTTCCGTGGCTTTTGCGCTAGCTACTTCACGGGCCGAGACGGTTACTAGGCGTGTAATGGCATAGTTGCTGGCATTGTGTGCGACCAACTCCTTTACGTGCGTGATGGTGGCTTGCTTAGTCTTAGGATCGACTGTTACGACTTGGTCGCCAGGAAGAATATCGCGCAGGAGCTTCTTGCCACCATTCGCCATCGCTACCTCTTGGTCGCCAGGAAAGCAGATATCGTTGCCGTACGTGGCTGACTCTAGCTTCAGGTCTTTGCCCTGGTTGATGTTCTTGTACTGCTGATAGCTCATCTCTTTCGACAGCACATAGGAGAGCTTCAACACGAAGTTTTTCTCTTCCTTGTCGATGGCATGAATGTCTTCGAAGTACTGCTCCCACACTTTGCCATCAGCCGTGAAATCGGGTACTAATGCTTGGTAGCGTTTACCTTTTTCATTGGTATAAAACACTAATAGACCTAGCTCTTGCATGCCGTCTTTGGCAATGAGCTTATACAAGTCCATGCGCTTTTTCAGGCCATCATCACCAGTGATGAAATACGGCTTGCGCATCTCATACCGGTCGAGGATGTACGCATTTTCAAACTTGACATAGGTTTCTGTATCCGGGTCTTTGATTTGAAAAGCTTTGGCCTTCTTGTACTCATCGAGCGTGAGCGGGCGCGGATTAGTCTGTGCTTGCAAAGCGCCTGCACTGAGCAGCGAGAAAGCTAGGATTAGTATGCGTTTGTGCATGGTTGTGCGTAATATGATCGGGTACTAAAAGCTAGGATAGTTGCTTGAAAGCATCGGCAAAGGCTTGCATCTCGTCCATGCGGCCGATGCTCACGCGGCACCATTCCTGGTTGTTGAACTTCCAGTTGCGGATGCCCACGCCGCGCCGCGCCATCTCCTCCACGAAGCGCTTGCCTTCCATTTTCAGCGGGAACATCACGAAGTTGGTAGAAGATGGAATGTACTCGTAGCCTTCCTTCTTGAGCGTCTCGTACAGAAACTGCTTGGAAGCTAAGGTCTTCTGCAACGTTTCCTTTATGAATGCCTGGTCCTGGTAAGTAGCCAAGGCTCCGTGGATAGCTGGTGCCGAAATGCTCATGCCACCTACGGTGTATTTGCTTAGTAGCTTGATCGTTTCGGGCTGAGCCACAATGTAGCCCACACGCAGGCCAGCAAAGCCATATAGCTTCGAGAAGGTGCGCGCCACAATGACGTTTTGCCCTTTCTTCACGGCATCTATCATGGTGGTGGTCTGCGGATCGGGCACGTAGTCGATGTAAGCCTCGTCGATGAAGATGGGTACTTTCTTCGATACCCGCTCACAGAAGGCTTTCAGCTTAGCCGTATCGAGCATGGTGCCAGTTGGATTATTGGGGTTGCACAAGTACATCAGCGCAGTGCCAGTGCCGACCTTCTTTTCCATCCCATCGAGGTCTAGCTTGTAGTCTTTCGTGAGCGGCACTTCCACGATGGTCGCATTCAGGTCTTTCGCGCTGTCGGGCAGGTCGCGGTACGATGGGTCGCCGGTGATGATGGCACCACCTTTTTGGGCGTAGTAAATGGCCGTGGCTTGCAACAGCGGACTAGAGCCGGCGTCTACCATGATATGTTCAGGCGTCAGACCTTCGTGCTCAGCAATCTTCTTTACCAATTCCCGCGTGTACATAAAAGGGTACTGGTAACTCGTCGACATGGCTTCCACCATCGCCTGCTTCGCTTTCTCCGAAGGCCCAAAAGGGTTTTCGTTTGCCAGCAGGCGAGCCTTCATTTCTGGCGGACCAGCTAATGCAGCGGCTTCGTCGGTTAAGGGCACACCCAGGTCAAACGCAGGAGCAGCCGAACGATTGGCTGCCAGCGCCGAAAGCCCTGAGGGCAGAAAGGCTAGACCGCCGGCTAGCAGTGCACTCGACTTTAGCCAGTTACGCCGATTCATAGAAGTTTCCATGGTAGTTGGAGTTAGAAAGTTGTCATGCTGGAATGTTAGTTGCTGCCCACGCTGGGGTAGCTCAACCGCTGCTCACTCAAGCGGCCATGCACTGAGGCCACCACACTGCGTGCCGACTCGAAGGCGCCTGCCATCCATGCGGTGAGGTACGTGGTATGTTCCCCGGCGAAATACACGTTCTTCTCTGGTTTCAGCAGTGCTGCATAGTGCGTTTTACGCTCGTCGGAGTTGTACAAAGCCCAGCCACCTAGGCTATGAGGTAGCTTGTGCCAACTCACCGAAAAGGACTGCTCGAACTCCTTGGGGTATTGCGGGTGAATAAGCTGACCTTTTTGCAGCGCTAGCTTTTCCCGCTCCTGGTAGGTAAGCTCCCCCACCTTCTTGGCCTTCTCGTTAAAGTTATAGTAGCCAATGAGGATGCCCTTCTTGCCTAGGTAATCATAAGAAGGATAGAAAATCTGGGTCAGATCGTTGTTGGTGTGCGTGATGCCACCGAAGATTTGTTCGTCCTCTTCCCAAAAGCGACGCTTAAACTGTAGCCCAATCTTGCCCGTTTGGATGTAGGGCACGAAATCGATAGCGCGGCTTACATCCGACGAGAAGTTGTGATTGACGTTACCGAGTACCGGCAACGGCAGCGTGCAGATGCACAAATCACCCGTTAGCTCGTGCGTGCCTTTCTGGTCTTTGTAGGTGATCTTCACCCCTTCCGTTTGGTTCTGAATGGCCGTTACTTCGGCACCTAGCTTTAGGTTTCCAACCACTCTCTTCTCCAGCGCCTTCGCAATTTGATCCATGCCGCCGACGGCCTGGAACATGGTCATTTGAAGTTCGTAGGTATACTCCGCTACGTTGTAGAAATCGGGGTCAAGCAAGCCTGACTGAATAATTTCCGCCAGCCTCAGCGGGTCACCTAGCTTACCGGCATGGGTGCCCGCCCCTGGCGCTTCCATGTAGCCCCGACGGGCAGAAGCTTTGTAGAGCTTATCAACATCTAATCCTCCTTCAGCTCTCAGGTATTCAATTACTTTGGCGGCATCCTCTTGGGTCAGCCCCGTGTCGAGCTTGCGTTGGTCAACGGCTTTGGCGAGTAGCTCGCTCATGTAACCCCGCATATCGTTGTGCACTTCGCGGGCGCGTACTTTCTTGTTAGATAAAGGCCCTTTGCCTTCCGCGTAATAGTAAGTGCTCTCGTTGACGTTGTTGTATACTTCCAGTGGCACCCCTAGCTCCCGGCAGTAGTGCATCGTGAGTTGATGGTGGTGTGGAATGCGCGAAGGGCCAGCATTGAAGTACAATCCGTTATCGAAGCGGGCCGTTTGCTGTGGATTGTTGGTTTCGGCGGCCGTGGCGCCATTGCGAATGCTCCAACATCGTCCGCCGGTGCGGGTGCGGGCTTCGAGTACGGTACACTGGTAGCCTAGCTTAGTCAACTCGTACGCCGACGTCATGCCAGCTAGCCCAGCACCTAGGATGATGATGTGTTTCCCCTTGCCGCTTCCCTGCAAGTTAAAGGCGTGGGCTGGTGCAGCAGGCAACAAGTTCAGCGCCAACATAGCCGGATAAGCTCCGGCCCCGATGATGGCGCTCTTGGTTAGAAAATCTCTTCGTGATAAAGCTTTCAAGGTGTAGGAGCATCGATTACATTCAAAAGCTATGAAATCTTATCCTCTATTAAAAATTTATTATTGCAATAAGCCATTTATTAAAACTTTTTCAAATATAATGTCGAATTGCTGCAACCTTTCAAAAATGCAACACTCTGTTTGTCCTTCTATTTTCTGATAGATTCTTCTTGCTGGATAATCGCTGCTGTGTATTAATCTTTTATGATCTTTTCGTACCTTTGCGCCTCACTTTTCAACCAGACGCACGGGATGCGTCGCATAACCAACTAGGTTTATGGCAGTTAAAATTCGCCTTGCCCGCCGTGGCCGCAAAAAAGCCGCGCAATTTGACATCGTAGTAGCCGACGCCCGCGCTCCTCGCGACGGCCGTTTCATCGAGAAACTTGGCACCTACGACCCCAACACCAACCCCGCTTCGATCAACTTTGATGCTGACAAGGCATTCGATTGGATCATGAAGGGCGCTCAGCCTACCGATACGGTTCGTGCAATGTTGTCGTACCGTGGTGTGTTGTACCGCAAGCACCTACAACTAGGTGTTATCAAGGGCGCAATTGGCCAAGACGTTGCTGATCAGCGTTACGCTGACTGGAAAGAGCAGAAAGACGCAAAAATCGAAGGCAAGCGCACAACCCTGGGCACTGCCAAAGAGGAGGCTCGCAAAGCTCAGCTGGCTGCTGAAACCAAGGTAAAAGAAGCTCGCGCCGAGGCTATCCGCCAGAAGCAAGCTGTTGCTGCTGCACCAGCTGCAACGGAAGCTGACGCGACGGAAGCTCCCGCAACTGAGGAAGCTGCTTCCTAGGTTTGTAGTTATTGAGCTGGGGAGTTTAGGAGCAATGCCAACCATAGAAGGCTAGCTCTTAAGCTCCCCAGCTTTTTAATGGCCCTTTACCTTCCCGCACATGACAATTGACGACTGCTATCAGCTTGGTTCTGTGGTGAAACCACATGGTCTTCGTGGCCTTGTAGTTGCTTTTCTGGACGTTGATGATCTGAATGCTTACCGCAAGATGAAGTCGGTGTACTTAGAATTGCCAACGGCACTAGGTAAGCTAACAGAGTTTGCGGTAGAACGCGTGCAGCCGCAGACGACAGACCGCGCCCTGCTCAAGCTCAAAGGCATCGACACGATAGAAGCTGCTGAACCACTACGCAATGCCAATCTGTACCGGCCGCTTGAGGAATTGCCGGAGTTGGAAGAAGATCAATTCTACTTCCACGACGTGATTGGCTATACTGTAGTTGATGAGCAGCTAGGCGAGCTAGGTATCGTAGAAACGTTCTACGAGTTGCCCCAACAAGACGTACTTGCGATGCGCTACCAAGGCCAAGAAGTGCTTATTCCAGTAGTGGATGAGCTAATTTCACGGGCGGATGAACAAACGCGTAAGCTCCACGTCAATTTGCCCGAAGGCCTACTTGATGTGTATCTCAGTCCCGGCTCCTGGGAGCAAGACGAACCCGACGAGCAGTAGTCATTTGCTAAGAACCTAGCTTCTGCCTCCTACGTGCTCAGCCTAAGCTAGCTTGTACCCTTGCCATGCGTATTGATATTGTCACGTGCCAACCGGATCTGCTTACTAGTCCCTTCGCGCACTCCATCGTAAAGAGGGCGCAGGAGAAAGGTTTAGCAGAAATCCATGTGCACGACTTGCGTCAGTTTGCCATCAACAAGCACGGCCAGATTGATGACTACGTGTTTGGGGGTGGTGCAGGCATGGTGTTGCGTGTCGAGCCGATTGCGGCCTGCTTGGACGGTTTACTCGCTGAACGCTCCTACGACGCGGTCATCTATATGACGCCAGACGGGGAGACACTGCGTCAACCCCTTGTCAATCGACTGTCGTTGGCGGGCAACCTCCTCATTCTTTGCGGTCACTACAAAGGAATTGATGAGCGTATCCGGCAGGCGTACATCACGCACGAAATCAGCGTGGGTGACTACGTCTTGAGCGGCGGTGAATTAGGAGCAGCAATTTTGGTTGATGCCGTGGTTCGGTTGCTGCCAGGAGTGCTCGGTAATGAGGAATCTGCCTTGAGCGACTCATTCCAAGACAATCTACTAGCTCCCCCGGTGTACACCCGCCCTGCGGAATGGCGCGGACAGCAAGTCCCCGAGATTCTGCTGTCCGGTAACACACCCAAAATTGAAGTCTGGCGGCATGAACAGGCGCTCGAACGCACCCGTTTGCGGCGACCCGATCTTCTCGGAGAAGAATAACTGAGTGACTGAGTAGCTGAATAATACCCCTATTCGGCTTTCGCAGCTAGCTCTACTATTCAATTACTCGATAATACTTGCATTCACAAAAACAGAGCGCTATATTTGCGCCTCTTTAGCAAAAATCATCTGGGCGGCGGCGCCGTCCTTTTCAAAGTTTTTTCCAGCCATGAGCGTACTACTCGATTTTATCCAGCAGGAATCCCAGGAGCGCCGCGCCAGCTTCCCTGCCTTCGCCGCCGGTGACACAGTTAATGTGCACGTAAAAATTCGCGAAGGTAACAAGGAGCGCATTCAGCAGTTCCAAGGCGTTGTTATTCAGCGTCGGAATCCTAGCACCAACGGCGAAACGTTTACCGTTCGCAAGATTTCAAACCAGATCGGCACCGAGCGTATTTTTCCGCTGTTGTCGCCCAACATCGACAAGATTGAACTGATTCGTCGCGGTAAAGTACGTCGCGCTCGTTTGTTCTATCTGCGTGGCTTGGCTGGCAAAGCTGCCAAGATCAAAGAAAAGCGTGGCTAGGCTATCATAGCCTACTGCAACAAGCACAAAAAAGCCGGCCCTGAAAAGGAGCCGGCTTTTTCTTGTTTAGGCCACTGCCTTTGTTAGCTTAGCTCTTAGAATTTGAGTTTGCTAGATCTTCTTCTGGGCTCGTGCTTGGGCTTTGTACCAGCTTAGCAGCTTTCAGCAAGGCCTCGCCTAGGTTTTCTACGCGTGGCTTCGTGTTGCCTTCTGCAAACACAGCCGATTTAATAGTATTCTCGCCCAGGCGACCTAGCAAGCGTCCGATTACTTTGCCATCCAGCGTACCCGAGCCGAAGTGGGCTTTCAACTCCTGCAGATCTACAATGATCTGATGCAGTTCAGGATTGTTCACATCTTTCAAGTCTTCGATCCAACGCTGAAGCGTATTGTCTAGCCCCGAGCGGGTAGCTTCCTCTTGCAAATCGCTACCTAGGATCTTGGTAGTCCCGTCAAGGTGATTCTGGTGTTGCGTATCGTCCTTAGGTTGTTTATGGAATGACATAGTAGTAAGGGAATGAAGCCGCCTAGGCGGCTGGAGGTGAGAATATGGTCTTGGCAAACGGGCTAAGCTCCACAAAGGTTATTGCAGGCGGATCTTTCGGAGGCGAAAACGTACTTTCGTGGCGCATCTACTCGACCCGTTTGTGTTCATTCTTACATGAAACATTATCTCATTAGCTTCGGAATAGTAATTCTGTCTATCAATGCATTAGCACAGTCTTCTGCCCCAGGTACGTATTGGCAACAAGAAGTCAATTACTCTATTGACGTGACACTTGACGACCGACAGCACCTGCTGACGGCACAAGAAGAGCTACGCTACATTAATCACTCGCCAGATCAGCTTACCTTCATCTGGTTTCACTTGTGGCCCAATGCTTACCGCGACAACACAACGGCGTTTGCCAAGCAGCAGCTTCGCAATGGAAGCACCAAGTTCCAGTTTGCCAAACCCGAACAGCGCGGCTACATCGGTCAGCTTGATTTCAAAGTCAATGGCCAGGCAGCGCGCCTAGAATACGACCCGCTCAATCCGGATATTGCGAAACTCATCTTGCCAGAGCCCCTAGCTCCTGGCGCACAGATTACGATTACAACGCCCTTCCGAGTCAAAATCCCGGATTCTTTCTCCCGGTTCGGTCACGTTGAGCAGTCGTACCAAATTACCCAGTGGTACCCAAAGCCGGCTGTATACGACTCCAAAGGCTGGCATCCCATGCCCTACCTCGACCAAGGCGAGTTCTACTCGGAGTTCGGTTCGTTCGATGTGCGCGTTACGCTGCCGGCCAATTACACCGTGGGCGCCACGGGCGTGCTGCAGAATACCGAAGAGCAGCAACGCATGGACCAGTTGGCAGCAGCCACGACACAGAAGAAGACAGACAAAGACTTCGGCAGTGATCTTTCGTTTCCAGCCTCCTCTTCGGAAACCAAAACGCTCCGCTACGTGCAAGACCGTGTGCACGACTTTGCCTGGTTTGCTGACAAACGCTTCAACGTGCTTAAGAGCGGCGTCACACTGTCTTCAGGTAAGCAGGTCACGTCCTGGGTGCTATTCACAAACAAAGATGCTACCCAGTGGATTAAGGGCTTACAGGACGTAAATGATGCCCTTACTTACTATTCGCAGTGGGTGGGTGAATATCCCTACTCGGCTGCAACGGCAGTGGATGGCGCCCTCAGTGCTGGCTCAGGCATGGAATACCCTATGGTGACCGTTACGATGCCCGTGGCGATTGTGCACGAGGTAGGTCACAACTGGTTTTATGGCGTGCTGGCGTCCAACGAGCGAGCGTACGCTTGGATGGACGAAGGAGTGAACTCATACGTTGAAAACCGTGTAACCTCGCGCGAAGATCCGACAGCCGGGGAGTTTGGCTTCTTGCTGAAGTCAAGCAAAATTGCGGGCAGCCTAGGGTTGGAAGGCCTAACCTCGGCTACACTCAACCAGGTGCCGTATCAAGCAGCCGCCAGCCGAGGGCTTGATCAGCCAGTAAGTGGAGTGATGGCAGGCGACTATGGGAAAAGCAATTACCCCATAATTGTATATACGAAGACCGCGGCGTTGCTGAGTTACTTAGCGGCCTACCTAGGTCAAGAGAAATTCGACCAGGCGATGCACGCTTATTATGACCGCTGGCAGTTCCGCCATCCTTATCCTGAAGACATGCAAGCCGTGTTTGAGGAAAGTGCCGGTCAAAAGCTAGGTTGGTTTTTTCAGGATATGCTTCGCACGACCAACCGATATAATGCCACCGTGTCGGATTTGCAGACAACTGATGCGCAGGTGAAAGTATTGGTGCGCAACGAATCACCTGCTCCCTTCGCAGTGCCTGTTGCCACGCTAGATGCGCAAGGAAAAGTGCTCGAAACGCAATGGACGCCAGTAATCGGCACCGGTGAAGATGAGGTAGAAACGCAGCTCAATTTCCGACGCGAAGGAGTGGCTGCGGTTGTCATTGACCCGACGTACGTGACACCGCAACTGAACCGCCGCGACGACCACATGAAAACCACTGGCTCGTTGCGCCAGGTAGAGCCGCTACGCCTCAAACCGCTGCTTAGTGTGGAGCGCTGGGACAAGGCCACCATCAACTGGCTGCCAGTAGTGGGAGCTAATACCTCGGACAAGTTTATGCTAGGTGCGGCTTTTTACAACAGTCCGCTAAACCAAAAGCGCTTCAGCTACCTAGCGATGCCCATGTATAGCTTCAACCGCAATGAGCTTAATGGCATTGGCACGCTGAATCTGAACGTACTACCGCGGCGTACGGCGCGGCAGGTGGTCGTAGGCATCACCATTCAGCGCTTTGAGCGCTACAGCAAAGTAGAACCTAGCCTCACATTGCTTCTCCCGCATTCTGCTTACAACGCTCCACAACACTTCGTAAGGCTGGTCAACACCGCCGTGCGCAATCAGGATTTGAATCGTACGTCCAGCATCCAAACCGCCGAGTATGGGGTGCGTGGCGGCAACGCCCTTCAAAAATGGACGGCACACGTTGAGTTGAATCACCTAATACCTACGCTTGCGGAAGATAACCGCTCCCGTGAAGCCACGTTGCTACGCGCTACAGCCACCTACGAACGACTATATGCCCCGAAAAAACGGCTGCAAGCCCGGCTATTTGGCGGGCGGTTTCTGCAAAAGTCGAATGCTACCGAGTTTGTGATGGGCTTGAGCGGCAGCCCCGACTACCGCCGTCAGACAGCTTTTTTGGATCGGCAGCAGATATCGGATGCCTTTACCGCTCAAGTTCACCAGACGGATGGTCGCGACGGTGCCTTTAAGGCGTACTTACCCGTGCAGAGCCAACGCTGGCTTAGTACCCTCAATTTACAAGCGGATCTGCCCGTGACGCCTCTGGCCGTCTTCGCCGATTTTGGCGCTACCAAAGAGCGGCAACTCGTTGCGGCAGGGCGTAGCAGCCAGCGGCTATTCTACGATGCTGGCCTCGTGCTGCCAATTGCGAATGACATTCTACAACTTTACTTCCCAGTAACAGGCTCACAGTATCAGAATGGTTTTCCCAGCAGCCGTCAGAACTTCACAAACAATATCCGTTTCCTGTTGCGGCTCGATCGACTCAACCCCTTCTTGCTGCTGGATGAAGGCCTCGCTCAGTAATTGATTGCGTGTTATGTGGCTTATTGTGCGTCGAAGTTTGCTCGCTTTGCTTGTACTCGGGCTAGCTAGCTGCCAGCCCGACTATGCTCATCTGCCTACCTTCTCTTCAGAGCGCAAGCTACTGCAGGCTGTTATCGAAACGCCAGCCGGTACTAATCACGAGAAGATGTATGATCCGGCCAGCAAAGAATTCCGCAGCCGCCAGCGTGCTGGCACCGACTACGTCGTTGAGTTCCTACCCTTTCCGGGTAATTATGGCTTCATTCCCGGCACCTACACTACGCCAACTCCTAGCTTCCCGACAGGTCGGCCCCAGCCGGTGCTCGTGCTTGCTGAGAGCGAGCCTAGCGGCACCGTCCTAGAAATTATACCCATTGGCCTGTTGGTGCTGGAAGAGGCTGGCGTGCTGGAAAAAATAATCTTAGCAGTGCCTTCCCGCCCTAGCCAGCAGATACTTCCAGATGTCACCACATGGGCGGCACTACAGCAGCACTACCCGGCTGTACAGGCTAGTTTACGGCTGTGGTTCTTGCATCACGGTCAATGGGGAGCGGTGCATATAGTGGGGTGGAAAGATGAACACGCGGCCGAGCAACAGGTACGCAAAGCTATGCAGTAGTAGCGCAGCTGTATTTAACGCGAAAAAGCCCCGCCGTAATGGCGGAGCTTTTTCTATAAGTAGTAGGAATAAAGATAGTAACCTAGCTTGTAACTATTCAATCTTATTAGCGCGGTCCTTCACAGCTTCCAAGGCCACACGCATATTTACAATGTCGGCCCGAGCGGCTTCTTGTTCTTTCAGGTTAGCGTCGACTAAGTTGTTGTACTGTAGCAATTCGGCGGCGTTTTGAGCCAATTGCTGCTGAATTTCAACTTTACGGGCTTTGTTTTTCTCAATATCCTTCTTGATAGCTTCAGCTTTTGAGATAACGGCTAAGTGGTTGTTCTGCGAAGCCACCATCTGCTTTTCGGCCTCTGCTACTTGCACAGCCAAGTCTTCGCGGTAGAGCATCCGGGCGAAGTCTTTTAAATATTTCTCACCGGCTTTCCACTGCACTGGCGTGGCTTCCTTGCTCAAATAAGCGTTACCTAGGTCAATTGACCACCATACTGACGTGCCTGTTGGCTGTGCGTCTACTTTACTGATAACCCGAATGGGAGTCTTAGAAATATCCTCAATGATGATACCGTCGAGGCTATAAATACCTTTGTCGCTTTTTAGCTTACTGCCGAACTGAGTGTTCAGTTGTTTTTGCCAAGATTCATCCACTCGCTTGCTATCCAACTGAATAGTAACGCGTTGTCCTTTGCGAGGAATGCCTTTTACTGCCATATCCGTCTCATCGACGGGTGACTTCTGCGCGTAGCCGGTTACCGTCAGCACGAACACCAGCAAAGAGAGGAGTACGCCTTTTTTCATAAAAACTTAAGTAATTGATTGAAAGTTAGTTGCAAGTATTGCTAGGTCTTCGTTCAGGAGAACTACTTTTCAAGTTTAGCCATACTCATGCCATGTATGTAGGCTTTCAGTCGGGTTTCCTCTATACAGTACGATTTTGTTAAATTCATTACAACGCATATAAACACAGTGCAAAAATCACTCATCTTTTCTTGCGTTTGCACCACATAACCCTTCATCCCCCAAAGCGCCTACGAGCACAGCATTTAGGCCTTGCTAATTCCTTCGCGCTGTAGTTAACAGCCTAGTAGCTTCCGGGCTTGCGTCCAATGACAAAGCATTGAAATCAGCCGTAACTTGCAGGCTCCACGAACAAAAACACTAGCCACCGGTTCAGAACGACTATGCAAGTCACTGTTTGTCGCACCGAGCACTTTAATGCCGCACACCGTCTGCACAACCCAGCCTGGAGCGATGAGCAGAACCAGGAGGTGTTTGGCAAGTGCAACAACCCTAACTACCACGGTCACAACTATGAACTGACCGTTCGTTTGACGGGCCCAATCGATCCGGACACGGGCTATGTGTACGACATGAAGAATCTGAGCAAGCTGGTGAAGCGCGAGATTCTGGATACCTTTGATCATCGAAATTTGAATCTTGACACGGAAGATTTCCGTGCCCTCAACCCTACGGCTGAAAATATTGCCATCGTGATTTGGCAGCGGCTGCGGCCCCACCTAGCTCCGCACCTCGCCTTATCGGTCACGCTGCACGAAACCGACCGTAACTCTGTAGAATACCATGGATAAATCCGTGCCCGCGGCAGCTGCCACGGACGGCTCTCCCGTCCCTCACACTGACGCTCATCTTGCTCCCGATTTGCGTACACCACTTCGCACTGATGCATTTGCCCTGAGCGATGAAGAAAAGGTTGCCGGCATTGCCGAGCACTTCCGCGAGATCATGAATCTGTTGGGTTTAGACCTCAACGACGATAGTTTGAACGGTACGCCCCGTCGCGTAGCAAAAATGTTTGTGCACGAGTGGTTTAAGGGCCTTGATCCGGTGCATCGGCCGGAGGTACGACTTTTTGCTAACCGTTATCAGTACCAGCAGATGCTGGTGGAACGCGATATTACCCTCTTCTCCTGCTGTGAGCACCACTTCGTGCCCATCATTGGCAAGGCACACGTAGCTTATCTACCTGGCGAGCATGTAGTTGGCCTTTCGAAGCTAAACCGGGTGGTGCAGTATTACGCGCGGCGGCCGCAGGTGCAGGAACGTCTGACCCGCCAGATTGCCGAGGAGCTCAAACAAGCCTTAGGCACCGACGACGTGGCCGTACTCATTGAAGCTGACCACTTATGCGTGATGAGCCGCGGCGTTAATGACACCAGCAGCGGTACGCTAACGGCTGAGTATGGCGGCGCCTTTGGGCAGAGCGACGCGCTGCGCAGTGAATTTTTGCGCTTAATTGGTAAATAGTTCGACTAGTACCCACCAGCTTCTGCTTGCCTAGGGTAGTTGACAGATTGCAGTCTTCTGTTAGTTTGCATCACGGTTCACCTTCCATTAGCTGTTGCGTAGAATAGCTAGCTTCTGATTGGCAGAACGTACTAACCTATTGGCCCTAAAAAAGAATGACGCGCAAAGTTCTCATCACGGGGGGTACGGGCCTGATTGGCTCTCGCCTAGCCGACATGCTCATCGATGCAGGCTACGATGTGGCCTTACTGAGCCGTCAGGCGAATACGGGGCGCCACCGGAGTTTCCGCTGGGATCCTAGTCGGGGCACCATCGACGAAGCAGCCATTCCCTACGCCGATTATCTTATTAATCTGGCTGGGGCCAGCGTATCGGAGGGGAAGTGGACGACTGAGCGCAAGCGCGATATTATGGATAGTCGCTTGGGTGGTACCGAGTTGCTTTTTCGGGAGCTAGCCAAGCCCAACCACCATGTGCAAGCGTTTCTATCAGCCTCGGCTATTGGCATTTACGGAGACAGCGGCGACCAACTTGTAGACGAGGAAACGGCACCAGCTCCTTCCGAAGATTTTTTGGCAGATGTATCCTATAAGTGGGAACTGGCCGGTCTGAAGGTCCACGACTTAGGTATCCGCACGGTAGTTATGCGCCTTGGCATTGTGCTAAGTTCGGAGGGGGGCGCCTTGCCGCAGCTCGCCCGTCCGATGAAGCTAGGGGCAGGCGTAGTGCTTGGCTCCGGCAAACAATACATGTCGTGGATTCACTTGGATGATGTCTGCCGTCTTTTCATCCAAGCGCTAGAGGAGCCACAGTGGCACGGCATTTACAACGCCGTAGCCCCTAGCCCCGTCACCAACCAAGAGTTTACCGAAACGCTGGCCGCCGTGATGCACCGCCCGTTGGTACTGCCTAAAGTACCTGCTTTTGGCCTGAAGCTGATGATGGGCGAAATGAGCGAAATCGTACTTTACAGCCAACGGGTGAGTGCCGAAAAGGCCTTGCAGCAAGGCTTCACGTTTGAATATAAGGAGCTCCAGCCTGCTTTAGAGTCCTTTTACGGGGAAGATGAGTAAATACTCTTCGGGCTACACTTAGAAACTGGTTTCCAGCTAACTTTCTAGGTTATGAGACCAGTGTAGAGACGCAAAATATTGCGTCTCTACTTATTCGGGTTTAGTCATTATAAGCTATCTGGAACCGCAATGGTGCCGCTGTTAATCCGCTCCAGCAGATCGTCGGTTACAATAGAATCCACGGGCGTATCGCGGCGCTGACGGGGCTCGGCAGGCGACACACAGTTGTACTTTTTCGTAATTTTCACCGACGGTTTCGGGAAAGGCCCCATGGTGATATCCAGGTTTTTATCCTGGTAAAGTTTTTCCATGTACGTGCCATAGATGGGCAGCGCCATGCGGCCACCTTCTCCTTGTTGCGAGTTGGTGAAGTGAATGCTCCGATCTTCGCCCCCAACCCACACGCCGGTTACGAGGTCTTTGCTAACGCCCATGTACCAGCCATCGGAGTAGTTGGACGTGGTGCCGGTTTTGCCCCCTATCTGGTTGTTGTTATTCCACAAGTCGTACTCCCACAGGGCCTGCGACGTGCCACCGGGCTCGTCCATGCCACCGCGCAGCATATAAAGCATGAGCCACGCCGTTTCAGGCGAGATGGCGCGCTTCTGCCGCGGATCGAACTGCTTAATAACGTTGCCGTTGCGGTCTTCGATGCGGGTGATAAACTGCGGTTCGCTGCGGAAGCCTCCGTTGACAAAGGTGCTATATGCATCTACCATTTCGTACACGCTCACATCACCGGCCGAACCTAGGCCAATGCTCGGAACATCGAGCAGCTTGCTTTGTATCCCAACTTTGTGCGCGTACTGAGCCACGTTGTTCCAACCTACCTTCTCCGTCAGCTGAGCCGTTACGGAATTCACAGAACGGGCCATGGCGTGGCGTAGGGTCATGTTGGTGCCGGTGTAAGAACGCGTCACGTTCTTGGGCTGCCACTCCATATCCTTGCCGTTCTCTACATACTTGATCGTCACGCGCTCATCCCGAATCCGGTCGCAAGGCGAGTAGCCGTTGTCGAGGGCGGTGAGGTACACGAACGGCTTGAAGGTAGAACCCGGCTGCCGCTTGCCTTGCTTCACGTGGTCGTACTTAAAGAAGCGGAAGTTGATACCCCCTACCCACGCTTTTACCTGGCCCGTAAACGGGTCCATGGTCATCATGCCGGCGTGCAGAAAGTGCTTGTAGTAGGCTAAGGAATCGAGCGGCGACATCACCAGCGTTGTATCGCCGTCGCCCTTCCACGTAAAGACCTTGATGGGATGCTTGGCATGCAGAACCGAATCGAGGCGGGCGGGCTGGCCTTTGTAGCGATCCGCCAGTTCTTTGTACAGTTCGGTGCGCTTAATCTGCGTTTCGATGAAGTTGGGAATTTCGTGGCCGTCGTCGTCTACCCACGGGTTGCCGCCACGGTTGCGCCAGAATCGGTCGAACTGCTGTTGCAGCGTCTTCATGCGCTTCTGCAAAGCTTCTTCCGCGTGGGCTTGCATGCGCGAATCGATGGTGGTGTAGATGCGCAGCCCGTCGCGGTACATGTCGTAGCCGTTCTGCTCGCACCAGTCGTTTACAAACTGCCCCACCGCCCCACGGAAGTACGTATCGGGGCCATCGATGTGCTTCACGACTTTATAATCCAGAGCAATAGGCAGCTTCTGCAAAGAATCGACCGCGCCGGCTTTCAGGAACCTAGCTTGCCCCATGCGCTCCAGCACTACGTTGCGGCGTTTTAGGGCGCTTTCGGGGTGAAACTTCGGGTTATACGCCGTCGGATTGTTCAACACGCCTACTAGCATGGCTGCTTCTTCGGGCTTGAGGCTATCGGGCGAAGTGTTAAAAAAGGTCTTGGCGGCTACTTTAATTCCGAACGCCTCCGAGCCATACTCCACGGTGTTGAGATACATCCGCAGAATTTCTTCCTTCGTGTAGCGCCGCTCTAGCTCCACGGCTGTCAGCCACTCCTTGGTTTTGCTGATCAGTGTGCTCACAACGGGAATATGCCCTAGGGCACCCCGCGTTTCGCCGCGGCGGGTTTTATAGAGATTTTTGGCGAGCTGCTGCGTGATGGTGCTGCCACCCCGTTTGTCACCTTGCAGCACTGCGTACACCGAGCCCACAATCGCTTGCGGATCGATACCGGAGTGCTTGTAGTAGCGAACGTCTTCGGTTGCAATGAGCGCCTTGATCAGGAGCGGCGAGATTTGATTGTACGGCACCGGCGAACGATTCTCGCGGAAGTATGTACCAATCAACACATTATCAGCAGTATAGAGCTCGGAGGGCTGTTCTACTTTGGGGTTCTCCAACTCTTCTAAGCTCGGCGACTTACCAAACAGGAACAAGAAGTTGGTACTTACCAAAATGGGGTAAAGCAGAAACAAGCCGGCCCCTATCACAAACGCGGCCCAGATAGCACGCGAAAGTCTATTAGGCCAACGCCGTTTGGGCGTTTCATCTGTTTTTAGGGTAGGGGAAGCAGACATGCAGAACGTGTTGGGAGCCAGCCAGAGCCATAAGCTCCGTTAACGGAGGGGCAAATATATCAGTTAGCCGCGGGTCGCGACTTTTCTGATGTCAAGCTTGCAAAATAGTACCCCCATAAACTGCAAAGACCTGATGAACAGTTTCCGTTAGTTAAACTAACTCCACCCGGTTCCTGCCGAGCTTAGCCATCACCCATTTCTCCAGAACAAAACCGAATGCCACACCCACGGTATAGCAGGCTAGGTCGCTTCACAAGAACCCATGCCCCAGCACCAAGCTCCCTAGGGTTGTACTACGCAGCCAATCGAGCCAGGGCGCGTGATAAAGCTGACTGACCTCGATGGCAAACGCAAAAACGAGCGCTCTACTGGCGACCCACCAGCTAGGTTTTCTGCTGAATGCAATTCTAATAAGCCAAAATACTAGCATTGCCCAGAGCGCATCGCCAGCGTAGGCACTGATAAAAGTCGGCAAATAGCCCCCGTATTTTCGGGAAGCTAGGCCTGCTAAAGTAGTTATGAACGCTAGAAAAAGATACGGGGTGCGGTGGCGTGCAGGGTGCCTAGCCTTGCGAGCCAGAGAGCTACGTTTCATAGCATGAAGCGATTGTATCAAGCTAGCTTTTCAAGTAAATGAATACTCAGGGCTACCAAGGCCATGGCCGTGATGCCGGTAGCGCCCAAAAAACCTAGCACCGCCGCCAAACGCCACGCCACGCTCCAAGAATTAGTCTTGACGTGATTGGCGATGCGCCACGCCATGCTTGACGCCATCCAGACCAGTAGCAGCAAAGACGTAGAGAGCATGCCTACTAGGAAATACTCAGCCTTGGGTGTGTTGGGCCAAACCTCCTTAATGAAGATCAGGTTCACAACGGCAAACACCAGCGTTGCCAAAAGCCACCAAAGTACAGTAGGAACAAGTTGCAGCACCAAGAGCAAGAAATCCGCTAGTTGGACTGCAAGCGCTGCGTTGTCTTTCTTTTCGGTCAGTTTCATGCGTCCTAGCGTCAAAAAGGTCATTGCCACCCCTTACTCATACTTCTATAAGCGAGCCAGGTCGCAAATGCGAGGCAAGCCAAATGAAACACCACGCACAACCAAAAGACGAGGTGGTGCTTCCAGAACTGCGCGGTATCGACGGGGCCAGCGTGCTCTAGGTGGGGCAAGGCAAGGGGCAGCGTAGCCCAACGCAACACGGCCGCATTGGTGAGCAGCAACACAACGCTGAGAGCAGCGGCCCCTAGCCAAACCTGCTGTAAAGCAGCATAGCTCCCCACATCTGCGCTGCCCGAGCGGTACCAAGCAGGAATTTGGACCCATACCCAAAGCAACGCCACGTTGCCTACCAACACCCCTAGGCACAAGCCTGCCGACAACGGTCTTACAATCCTTAGGCTCATTGCGGCAGCGATTCAGCGAGCGAAGAAGAGTTCGTTGCGGCTTCCACCACTCCCACCAAGCTAATTAGAACTCCTAGCGCGTAGCCCCACCCTAGGTAAGTAGCCCACTCGTGCAGCTCGGCTTGCATGTCGGTTGAGAAAAACAGCGCCACGCACAGCACCTCATGGACGGTGGTAAGAGCCCAGAGCACAATGGCGCGAGTTGGGGTTGCTCCCCCACGTGTCAGCTTCCACCGCAGACCGTATAGGATCAAGCCTGGTATGCCAATGCCGAACAGGATACCGAATACTAACAACACGTTCATCCCTAGAATAGTGAGCGTGTCCTTAATTTGTTGAGCAGTGGCTACTTGACGGCCCAAGGAGGTACGGCCGTTTTGGGGTGATGCGGTGTGCGATGTAGTTTCCATAATAGTTAGTGTCTCTTAAAAAGGGGGGCTTTTGCCGTAGCTAGGGTTTTAGGATCGTGGTGGCAGTAGGTATTTTGCACCTAGGTAGCACAAGCTGACGGTGCCCAACAGGTACCCTAGGTGGCGGGCCACATCGTTAGTGAGCCCAGCGCGGTTGCACGTGCCGGCTCGAAGCCCAGCTCGCACATGGTTGATCGGCTGGCACAATAGGTTGTTGGCCGCGAATGGTAATGCGCTCCACCTGTCTCTGCATCGTCTCGGTCCAGATCCACTTGTTCCACACGGCTCCAGCGAAGGTGAAGAAGCCGTACCCGCCAGCCCGCATGGTGCGGTGGTAGCTCAGCCACACCACCACGATGGTACCAACGAGCAGCCCGCCGTAGGCTTTGCGCACCAGCCAATTCCGGACTTTGCTGCGCCCCTGGCTGATCTGGTGGAGCGTGAAGCATTGGAAGTTGAGATGCATCTCCTCATCAGCCAGAATGCGCAGGCAGATTTGTTGGAGCAAGCCCGAGTAGGTAGCTTGAAACAACGCCCGATAATATACCGAGGCAATGATTTCGGCCGTCAGAATCACGCGCACGGTGTTTTCCAGGCTGATCTGCCGCCGCAACCGTTGGAAGATTCGGTCGAGCCAGTGTGTGCGTAGGCGCGGTATGTCTTCCCGATCTAAGTAGGTGCCGAGCACGGCGGCGTGGTCGTGCTCCTCTTGCAGAAACAGCTTGAGGGTGCTTGCGTAGCTAGGGTCGGCTAGCTGCTGGGCTTGTTGGCAGAAGTGTTTTCCGTCGGAGCTTTCGCCTTTCTGAAAGTGTTGGATGGAGCGGCGGACGGCGCGCTTTTCACGGTCAGTCAGCTCGTAGGTATCATCCCACCCTAGATTGTCGAGGTGGTTTTGGTTGGCGCGGAAATACGCAGCCCAGTCTTGGAAATTCATAGCCGTGCTTACTTAGGAGCTGATGTTGGCAGCAGGAATTGCACGTGGGCCGTCTGGCTAGCACCGTCCGACTTAGCTGCTAGGCCAATGCGGTGCAGCTGCTCATAAGCGCGGGCATCGGCGTAGGTCCAGCTTTTCCACGTATGCTCGGCTTGGTAGTCGTGCAGCCAATTGGCCACGCGCGCATCCAGCAGTTGTTGGGCTTTGGCCGCGCCAACCGAATCAATGGTACCGTCGGAGTTTTCGCGCCGCAGATTTGGAATTTGGGCAAGCACAGCGCGTTTCTCTACCAGCTCCGGTAGCATGCGACCCGGCATATTCAACAGGAAACCTAGGTCCAGGGTATCGAAGCGAGTTTGCAGGTTGTAGCGCGCTATCCAGGTTTCCCAGTTGCCGCCAGCCAGCAGTAGGAGCACGGCATAGGCAGCCAGTGCGTTGAGGCGCACCAACGAGTAAGCTGAACGGCGCTGCCAGATTTTGAGCAGGATAGTGCCAAGCCCAAACAGTGTCAGCAGCAGAAACCCATACACGCCAATACGCTTGTACGCCAAGCCCATGTGCAGAATATAATAGTAGTTGCGCAGCCCTACCGACACGGCCAACACCGCGTTCTGTACCACCCACACCGTAGCTCCTAAGCGCAGCCAGCGCAGGCCCGGCGCGTAGAAATTGAGGTTGCGCCGGAAAAACCACAGCACAATGCCCATAGCCACCAAGATGCTGAAGATGAGTACGTAGGTACCCTCATGCACAAACTGGGTCAGATTGAAGCCCTTCTCTGGTTCGAAGCCAAACCAGATCCAGTTGACGTCGACCAGGTTCTCGACGAGCAACAGCAGGTTCACTAGCCCGAATACGGCCAGGGCAGCTAGGTACTCCTTGCGCAAATCGAGCAGTTGGAAACGCTTCGTACTGAAGTCGGGCTGGCGCACGGCGAAGGAGGCTACCCGGTTGCGCTGCCGCCGCACAAACTCTCCGAAGCGCGACTCGTGGTCGGCGAAGAAGTGCACGGGCACGATGATGAGCGCGCTAGTCGTGAGGGCTAGGCCTAGCAAAAAGAACAGCACATGCGGTACCGAGATTTGCTCGAACACACGGGCAAACCAGTCGCCTAGTAGGGTGAGAAAGCTAGCCGTCAGCGCCTCGTAGCGCGGATTGGCTAAGCTGAACAACACATGAAACAGCACCAGCAAGCCAAGCGGAACCAAAAACAGCCGCACGTAAAACCAGGTCCGCTTCAGCCGCAGGCTAGCCTGTCGCGGCGGCTCTAGTTGATTGACAACAGCGGGTACGGCACGCCCTAGGTTGCCCAGGCTCGTGAGCAGCGCATAAGCGACTAGCTTCAGATCGGGCTGGTTGACGTAGCCGAGCACCATTGCCAGCGATGCCACACAAGCTAGCTTCGCCACGAAGGAGCCGTACAGCACCACCAGCCCACCGCTCAGGAGCGTGCCTACCAGCGCTAGCTGGAAGTACCCCGAACGCCACACGGGCGCATGGCGTGGTAGCGTGGCCAGCACTGCCCCCACCACAAACAAGGTGTACAGCAGTAAGTTGAGCCCCGTTTGCTCTTGCCAGAATAAGAAATCAAACAGCACTGCCCCGAGTGGTAGCAGGAGCTTTTGTAAGGAAGTGAGAGGAAAACGCATGAACTATTTCAATTTTATAAAGTACTTTGTATTTCAAAGTTATAGAGCAAAAAAAATCAGCTTTCGCCCTTCAGCAGTTTTTCAAGCGCGTTAAGGTGCTCTTGAAAGGCTTGCTTGCCTTCCGTGCTGGCGGTGTAGGTGGTATTAGGCTTTTTTCCCACAAACTGTTTGCTGACGGTAACGTAGCCCGCCTTCTCCAGCGCGGCCACGTGGCTAGCTAGGTTGCCGTCGGTAAGATCGAGAGCTTCTTTTAAGTCGTTGAAACTTACTAGGTCATTAGCCATGAGCACCGCCATTACGCCCAACCGTACGCGGTGGTCGAACGCCTTATTGAGCGTATGAATGAGGTGCTTCACGATTGAGGAGTGCGTTCGTAGCGATTGTACATGAGCAGGCCATAGCCAATGTGGCAAAGCCCAAAACCGAGCGCAAAGAACGCCAATCCGAGGCCAGGAAGCAGCATAGCTACCAAACCAAGTACTATTTCAGTTAAGCCAAGCAGCCGAATTTCATCCAGCGTGTACTTGCTCGCATTGAGCAGGGCTAGCCCGTAGAACACCAGCATCCCCGGCACCACCATGCCCAGCGCCGACTTCATGTAGAGCTGTAAGCAGAACAAGCCGCCCGCCACCAGCGGAATAGCTAGGCTCAGAGCTAGCCGCCGACCTAAGCTGCTCCACAGTACGGCGCCATCTTGCCGGGCCCGGCGCTGGGTAAAGTAAAACGCAACAACCAACGCAAAGAGAATAATAGCTGTAGCAAGACCTAGTAGGAACGGCAAAATTGCCATCCGCTGGCCTTGGTCGCTATTCAAGAGCCGATAGAAGCCCTGCTCGCCGTACTGCTCGCGCAAGTAGACGTGCCCGATGCCAGCCCCTAGTAGGGCAACCACCCCCGCCCCTACCCCTGATAGGCCACTGAGCGAAATAAAGCGGGAGGAGCGCTCCATAATGGCGCGGATCTCAGTCAGTTGAGCAAGTGGATCAGTAGCGGGCTTCATATATTTAAAAGCACTTTGTATTACAAAGCTGATTCTATTTTTTAACTTTTACAACTAGCTCCTCTTTATTATTTTTGTTTACCAAGGGTAAGAGACTTGCAATAAGCACATTCCGCTTTGGCACTCTCTCTATTCATAGAGTATATAAACTATTTTATCGAACGCTAAAACCATTTCATCGCTCGCTGTCGTATGTATATCCAGCTAGCGTGAACTCACCTTCTGCTAGCTAGCTACCCTACTTATATTTTGCTACTCTTAGTTACCTGCAAGGCCGTGTTCTATTTCTCACTTCAATTTTGCCCTGTCTTATGGCAAAGCGTTATGAAATCACTCGCAATTCGCTAAAGCAAACTCTTTTACTGTGGGTTCTTAGCAACCTAGGTGGCACTCTTATTTTAGCTATCAAGTTTTCTCTTGGTAGGCTCGACGATGCCCTAATTGCCTTGGTTAGCGGAGGCATTGCTGCCCTGCTTTCTTTGTTTGTTCTGCCACTGTGGGTTCCGTTTTTTTCGGCTATCAACTGCGTTGAATGTCGTCGGGTGCAGTACCTGGTCATGCTGTCGGGAAGCGTGCTGTTCTACTTTATCGCCAACATCTTGCTTCTTTACTGCTTTCCCTTAGGCAGCCTAGATGGGGTAATGGAGCTGACTTTCCCCTACTTACTCTCGGCTTTCGTTACCATCACCTACCTCTACCGCATCGTACTGCCCCTGCCGGTAGGCCCGCCAAACATCGACTACTTCTCGCTGACCCAAGAACAGCGCGCCCAGTTTTTCAAATAACCTTTCGCCTACGCGACTTTAGCAGCATGCTTACAACGTTGCTAGGTTGTGAGCATGCCGCTGCTTATTCGGGTAGAGGAAGGCGGAGCGGGCAGCAGCAAGCCTACAACCTAGACCTAGCTCCTACTTCTCCCGTACGTTTGGGGGTGAAACTTCGCCTCCAACTCTTCGAATTTGAGGATTTATCGTGGTTCCCTAGCGTAATACGTGCGGGCATGATGGACTATTTGCGCTTTATGATCAGTCACTTGCGCATCTATGATTCCGTTGTGCCGCTCTTGCAAGTTGCCCTACGCGCTACCAACCAACAGCAAATTGTAGAGCTAGGTGCCGGTGCCGGCGGGGGCACGGAAGGTGTTGCACGTGCTATCAGAGCGGCACCCGACTTGCAAGAAGTAAGCACCACCCTGACCGACTTATATCCGCAGCCGACGGCGTGGCAGCAACTCGCCGCCCGCCCAGACACGGGTATCACCTACGAAGCCGCACCTGTAGATGCCTTAGCCGTGCCGGCACACCTTACGGGATTTCGCACGATTTTCTCCGCGTTTCACCACTTCTCCCCTACCGCCGCTGAGGCGATGCTTGCCGACGCCGTGCGGCAACGCTCGGGCATTGGCGTATTTGAGGGGGCGGGCAAGCATTGGCATGAACTCCTGCTGGCCTGGACGATCTTGCCGGTATTGCAATTGCTAGCCACGCCCTTCATGCCACCTTTCCGGCTAAGCCGGTTGTTCTTCACCTACGTCATTCCGCTGGTGCCGCTCTGCACGATTTGGGATGGCACGGTGTCGATTCTGCGTATGTACCCACCCGAGCAGCTCCTGGCCCTCGCGCACCGCGCCGACCCTAATGGTAGCTTTGCGTGGCAAGCCGGCAAGACCCGGCACTGGTCGGGCTCGCAAGTAACCTACTTATTGGGGTGGCCGAAGAGCAGCAACTCAAAGTAGGTAGTACCTTCGCTTATGCCCTTTGCTGCCTACCGCCGTGCGTTGCCGCTGCTGCGCATTCCGTTCTCGGTTTACCTGATGCCCGTTTTTTGGTTCGGGCTTAGTGCTTTGCGTGGGCCATTCGACGGTATGCGAACCCTGGGCGTGTTCGTTGTGCTGCACGTACTGGCGTACCCGGCCTCTAACGGCTACAACTCCTACTACGACCGCGACGAAGGCAGCATTGGTGGCTTAAAGCAGCCGCCGAAGGTTTCGGAGGAGCTGATTCACTTAGTATGGTTGTTCGACGCTTTGGCCGTGCTAGGTTCCATACTGTTAGGCTTGCCGTTCGCTGCTATGGTAGCCGTGTACCTAGCTATTTCCAAAGCGTACAGCTACGAAGGCATCCGGCTCAAGAAATACCCCCTGATCAGCACGCTGGTAGTGGTGGTCTTCCAGGGCGCTTTCACGTTTCTGATGACGCAGGTTGGGGTGGGCGCTGCCGCTGCGCAACTCACGGAGCCGACCAATTTGCTACTAGCTTTGGTGAGCACGCTGTTTTTGTGCGGTTCTTACCCGCTCACGCAAGTGTACCAACACACCGAAGACCGGCAGCGCGGTGACCAGACGCTGAGCCTACTGCTAGGTATTCGGGGCACGTTTGTATTTGCCGCCATTGGCTTGCTGCTCGGCGCCTTGGTGTTGGCTTTCACGTACTGGCAGCGCCAAGAATTACGCAATCTTATCATCTTCCTGCTAGCTACTGTGCCTGTAGTGGCCTTGTTCAACAGCTGGGCCTGGCAAGTATGGCGCAACCCCGCCGCAGCCGACTTCGAGCACACCATGCGTATGAACCAGGTTTCGTCCTTGTGTCTGAGCGCAGCTTTTATCACAATGCTCGTGTGGCAACACCTCTAGAGGCCCGTCGGTATTCGGACCTAGGTTCTTACACAAGCTAAAACAGCTTTAGGCAGGCATTTAGCACAACTTGCCGTGCTGAATAAGCAGGAATGATAATATCCTACACAGGGTCGAAAAAATGATAGAGGTATTGGGCGGTATTGTGGCGTTACTTAGCCGCAGTAAAAAACCCATCCTGTTCATGAAAAAATACGCCGCCTCTCTTTTCATTTCAGCAGCTTCCTTGGCCGCGCCATCCGTAGCGCTAGCGCAGTACCCTCAGATTCCGCCGGATGTTCAGAAGGCGTCCAATGAGATGATGGAAGAGGAGCTTCGCCAGTCTAATATTGCCTGGCAAAAGGCGTATCCAATCATTAAAAAGGAGGCCCGCGAAGGCAAGCCGTACATTCCGTGGGCAGCCCGCCCGATCGATTTGCCCCAGTCGCCGCTGCTTGCTTTTCCGGGTGCGGAAGGTGGCGGTGCGCATTCCTTCGGTGGTCGGGGTGGCAAGGTGTACGTGGTGACGAGCCTGGAAGACCGAGGCCCTGGCACGCTGCGCGAAGCCTGCGAACAGGGCGGCGCCCGCACCATTGTGTTTAATGTAGCTGGTATTATCCGCCTGAAAAGCCCGCTGATTATCCGGGCGCCTTATATCACTATTGCCGGTCAAACGGCCCCCGGCGACGGAATTTGCGTGGCCGGTGAGTCGGTGTGGATCAATACCCACGACGTGGTGATTCGCTATATGCGCTTCCGGCGGGGCGAAACCAACGTGGGCCGCCGCGACGACTCGATTGGTGGCAACCCAGTGGGCAACATCATCATCGACCACGTGTCGGCGAGTTGGGGCCTAGACGAGAACATGTCGATGTACCGCCACATGTACAACGACAGCACCGGCATTGCTGAGCAGAAGCTAGGTACGGTGAACATCACGATTCAAAACTCCATTTTCTCGGAGGCCCTCGACACTTGGAACCACGCCTTTGGCAGCACCCTAGGCGGCGAGAACTGCACGTTCATGCGCAACCTGTGGGCCGACAATGCGGGCCGCAACCCGTCGATTGGCTGGAACGGCGTTTTCAACTTCGCGAACAACGTCATGTTCAACTGGGTGCACCGCTCCACCGACGGCGGCGACTACCGGGCGATGTACAATATTATCAACAACTACTACAAGCCTGGCCCCCAGACGCCCAAGGATTCGCCCATCGGCTACCGCATTCTCAAGCCGGAGTCGGGCCGCAGCAAGCTAGGGTACCTGACGTTTGGCCGGGCCTACGTAGCTGGCAACATCATGGAAGGCCACGATGCCGTGACCAAAGACAATTGGAACGGAGGCGTGCAGGTGGAAGAGATGCCAAATGCGGGCAAGTACACCGCCGACATCAAGACGAACCAGCCGCTGCCTATGCCCGACATCACCATCATCCCCACCGAAAAGGCCTACAACTACGTGCTTGAAAACGCTGGCGCGACCCTGCCCAAGCGTGACCCCGTGGATACGCGTGTGATTGAGCAAGTGCGCACGGGCAAGATTGCCTACAAAGAAGGCGTGCCACTGCCCACTACGCAGTTCAAGCACCGCCGCCTGCCCATCGATTCCTACAAGAACGGCATCATCACCGACCCCATCCAGGTAGGTGGCTACCCAACCTACGCTGGCACGCCCTATGAAGATTCTGATAAGGATGGCATGCCTGATTCTTACGAGAAAAAGCACGGACTCGACCCCAAAAACTCAGGTGATGCTAGCCAAGTGAAAGGCAAAGACGGCTACACCAACATCGAGAACTACCTGAACAGCGTGGTGCCGCTGAAGCAGGTGCAGCCCTCAGGGTCAAGGTCTTTGACCAAGAAATCGGGCCGCAAGAAGGACGCTACCTCTCCCTCGCCGGGCGCTTTTTTGAGCCAGAACTAAGCTCGTACCAAGGCCCTTTTTGCATCGTCTTTCCCGAACGTGTTCTGCTCAACTCGGCAGGACACGTTCTATTTCCGGGCACATTTCTCTAGTCACTTTAAGTAGCGGGGCGCGTAAAATAATGAGGAAGAACGTACTGCTTTGGGCGCTGCTGTGCGTGCTAGCTTGGCCGGCGCAGGCTAGGATCGTGCTGCCGCGGGTGCTGGGGCACAACATGGTCTTGCAACGCAACAAACCCCTCACTATTTGGGGCAAGGCCGCGCCGGGCGAGGCTGTATCGGTAGAGTTTGGTAAGCAGAAACCTAGCACGACCGCCGACGCCGACGGAAACTGGCAGGTCACGCTTCAGCCCCTGACCGCCTCCGCCACGCCCGCCGACCTCGTGATTAGCGGCAGCAATACCATCCGGCTCCACGACATCTTGGTGGGCGAAGTGTGGCTGTGCTCAGGCCAATCGAACATGGAGTACACCATGCGCAAGAACAGCAAGGTAACGCGCCCCCAAGTGAAGGGCCCAAACCCAGTGGATGAGCTCAACTACGCCCACAACCCGGCTATCCGCATTTTTCTGGTCAACCGCAAGGAGCTGGCGAAACCAGATTCTCTGCACCGCGGCTGGAGCATCGCCCAAGATTCGGCGCTGCGGTCGTTTTCGGCAGCGGGTTACTTCTTCGCCAAAGAGCTGTACAGCAAGCTGCATGTGCCTATCGGCATAATTTCCTCCGCTGTGCCGGGCAGCCGCATCGAGCCCTGGGTGTCGGAGGCGGCTTTTCAGGCCGACCCTAGCTTTGCGGGGCAGAAAGTAGACGGCGAGCCGGGTAAGTTTTATGAGCCGATGATCCGGCCGCTGGTGCCACTCACGCTGCGCGGTTTTCTGTGGTACCAAGGCGAGAGCAACTGTTTCCTGGCCGAAACAGCCAGCTACGCCCAGAAGATGAAAACACTGATTCAGAGCTGGCGCGCGGCTTGGCATGATTCAGAGCTGCCATTTTACTATGTGCAGCTAGCTCCTTTCCAGTACTCCGAATCGAAGGACACCAAGGTGCCATTGACCAAGGAAACACTGCCCAAGTTTCGGGAAGCGCAAGAGCTGGCACTGCAGATTCCGCGCACCGGCATGATCGTCACGACGGACCTAGCCAATACAGAAGGCGGCATTCATCCTGGTTTTAAGTGGGAAATCGGACGCCGACTGGCGCTGCTTGCCCTCACAAATACCTACGGCTACAAGACCCTTGCCGCGTCTGGCCCGGTGTACCAACAGATGGCAGTGAAGGGCAACGCCGTTACGCTAACATTTTCTGAAAATGGTGGTCGCCTCGTCAGCAAAGACGGCAAGCCATTGTCGGGTTTCATGCTAGCTGGCGCTGATGGCGTTTTCGTGCCGGCTGAGGCCCGCATCAAAGGTCAGCAGGTGGTAGTAACCGCCGCTGGTGTAGCCCAACCCACGGCCGTACGCTTTGGCTGGGATGAGTCGGCTCAACCCAACTTGTTCTCGAAATCTGGCCTCCCCGCTCGCCCTTTCCGCACCGACAAGCCTGAAGTAGAACTGAAAGCTAGCAAGTAGCGTGTTCGTCTTTAGCCCGCCGACGCTGAACGCTGCGTCTTCTGCGAAATTCTCTGCGCCCTCTGCGGGCTAGTTCTGTCCCCGAAACCTTCTACTCCCCATGCTCCCTAATTCCCTCACCCGCCGTACTTTTCTGAAAGGCAGCTTGCTACTCACGGGAAGCTTGCTGCTGCCGAACGTACTACTAGCCAAGTCTAAGAAGCTCACCTACAAGATTGCCGTGGTCGATTTGATGATCCTGAAGCGGCAAAAGCTAGGGGCTTTGCAACTCACCAAAGACATTGGGGCCGACGGCGTAGAGGTAGACATGGGCGGCCTAGGTCAGCGGGAAACGTTTGACAGTCAGCTTGCTAATCCGGAGATACGCCAGCAGTTTCTGGACAAAGCCAAGGAGCTGAACCTCGAAATCTGCTCTTTAGCCATGACGGGGTTCTACGCCCAGTCGTTTGCCACGCGCGCCACCTATCAGCGCATGGTACAGGACTGCCTCGATACGATGAAGGCCATGAATGTGAAGGTGGCCTTTTTGCCCCTCGGCACGCAAGGCGACCTAGTGAAGAACCCCGAACTGCGCCCCGCCATTGTGGAGCGACTGAAAGTGGTGGGCAAAATGGCGCAGAAAGCGGGCGTCGTTGTCGGCATCGAGACAGCCTTGGATGCGAAAGGCGAAGTGGAGTTGCTACAGGAAATTGGCTCCAAGCACATTCAGATCTACTTCAACTTCTCAAATCCCCTGAAGGCCGGCCGCGACTTGAACCAGGAGCTAAAAATTCTCGGTAGCAAGCGCATTTGCCAGATCCACTGCACCGACGACGATGGCGTATGGCTACAAAACAATACCCGCCTCGACATGAACCGTGTGAAGCAGACCCTAGCCGAAATGGGCTGGGAAGGCTGGCTGGTGATTGAACGCTCGCGCGACGCCAACGACCCGCGTAACGTCAAGAAGAACTTCGGCGCTAACACCGCTTACCTCAAATCGATTTTTCAAGCTAGCTAGTCGCCTACTAGCCTGTTTTCTGCACATGGAGCGCATTACCGCCACTTATTTCATCGAAACACCTTTTGAGCCCGAAGCAGCCGCGGCTGTTCTAGCCGGCGAACAATCGTCGGGCACCTTTGTGGCGGTGCCGGGCGAAACGGCAGAACTCAAGCAGCGCTTCGCGGCGCGGGTGGAATCGGTGGAACGATTGGAAACGGTTACGGAACCGGCTATTCCGGGTGCTTCCAGCAGCACGGGCAACTATCACCGCGCCTTGGTGAACGTATCGTGGTCGGTTGAAAATTTTGGCTACAACTTGCCGGTGCTGGTGTCTACGTTGCAGGGCAACCTCTACGAAATTCGGCAGTTTACGGGCCTGAAGCTCCTCGACCTCGACGTACCTAGCTCCTATGCCGATCAGTATGCCGGCCCCGCGTTCGGCATAGAGGGGTGCCGCGCCCTCACGGGCGTATACGAGCGGCCGCTCATCGGCACCATCATCAAGCCGAGCATCGGCCTTACACCAGAGCAAACTGCCGACCTGGTGCGCACGCTCGCTGAGGCAGGTATCGACTTCGTGAAGGACGACGAGCTGCAAGGCGCGGCGGCCAATTCACCCTTTGAGGCGCGGGTGGATGCCATTATGAACGTCATCAATCGCCACGCTGACAAAACGGGCAAGAAGGTGATGTACGCTTTCAACATCAGCGGGGAGATGGACGAAATGCTGCGCCGCTACGACAAAGTAGTGAGTAGCGGCGGCACTTGCGCCATGGTTAGCCTAAACAGCGTGGGCCTAGCTGGCGCCAAGAAGATTTGTGACCAACGCGCCCTGGCCATTCACGGGCACCGCAATGGCTGGGGCATGATGACCCGCCACCCTTTGCTTGGCATCGAGTTCACGGCCTACCAGAAGCTATGGCGACTAGCCGGCGTCGACCAGATTCACGTGAATGGCATCCAGAACAAGTTTTGGGAGTCAGACGACAGCGTGGTACAATCCATCCAGGCCTGCCTCACGCCGCTGCTCGGGGGCTACTCAGTGCTGCCGGTGGTGTCGTCGGGACAGTGGGGCGGGCAGGCGCCCGAAACCTACCGGCGCACCCAAACCACTGACCTATTGTACATGGCCGGGGGCGGCATCTTGGCGCATCCGATGGGTCCTAAAGCGGGCGTGCTCGCATTGCAGCAAGCGTGGGAAGGCGCCGTGCAAGGCCTAGGTATACCTGAAATAGCCGCACGCTACCCTGAGTTTGCGGAGTCGGTGAGGAAGTTCGGCAGCCTATGAGGAAGCAACTGCTCCTCGCCTACTACGGCGACGACTTCACCGGTTCGACCGATGCGCTGGAATTTCTGAGCCGGGCAGGCGCCAAAACAGCCCTGTTTATCGAGCCGCCCACTGCTGACCATCTAGCCGCTTACCCGGAGCTTGATGCTATCGGCGTAGCCGGCCTGACGCGCGCTATGCCACCCAAGACCATGCAAACCACGTTGCAGAAGGCATTTGCGGAGCTGCGCGACCTAGGTCCGCGGCACGTTCATTATAAAGTATGTTCCACCTTTGACTCGTCGCCGACGGTGGGTAGCATCGGCCGAGCTATTGAAGTAGGCAAGTCGGTTTTCAATACTGCCTTCGTGCCGCTACTAGTAGCTGCCCCAGCCTTAGGTCGCTATTGCGCGTTCGGCAACCTGTTTGCGCGCATGGGCATCGGCAGCCAAGGCAGCATTTTCCGGCTCGATCGGCACCCCTCCATGCGTCAGCACCCCGTCACCCCCGCCGACGAAAGCGACCTGCGCCTGCACCTAGCTAGGCAAACCACGAAGCAAATCGGCTTACTCGATATTCTCTCCATCGAGAAGCCGTCAGCTGCGATTCGTGCCACCCTAGCTGCGCAAGTGCAAAACGGCGCCGAAGTGATGCTCATCGACGCGCTGTACGACGAGCAGCTGCTTGCCATTGGTGAAACGCTGGACTACTACGCCGCCGATCAGCCGCTGTTTTCGGTGGGCTCATCGGGCGTGGAAATGGCTCTAGGTAAGTTTTGGGCGCAACAGGGGGCGCTTGCACCAGTCACGGCGTGGCCTACCCCTAGCGTTGTTGATCCGTTGCTTGTGATTTCGGGAAGCTGCTCCCCCGTTACGGCGGGGCAAGTCGCTTGGGCCAAGGAAAACGGTTTTGCCGAAGTTGTGCTGAACGCGCAGGAGCTAGCCCGCCGCCCCGAAAAAGCCCTCGACCTGTGTGACTACAAGCAAGCTGCCATCGACTACATGGAGCAAGGGCAAAGCGTGGTGGTGCACACCAACGGCGGCACGGCGCGGGCAGAAGAAAATCTATCTTCTCAAAAGCTAGGTACGGCCTTGGGGCTGATTGCCCGCGCCGTAGCACAGCACACCAAGGTGCAGCGGGTGGTAGTAGCCGGCGGCGACACCTCCAGCTACGCGGCCCGCGCCATGGGTATCGAGGCGGTAGAAATGATAGCGCCGCTCTGCCCAGGGGCGCCCCTTTGCCGCGCTTCGGCCCCTGGTTCGCCCTTGCACGGCGTGGAGGTCAACTTCAAGGGCGGCCAAGTTGGCGAGCCTAATTACTTCGGCGCTTTACGGACCGGAAAACTGTCTGAAACCCCAACACCCTCCTAGCAGGCTAGCGTCTGCCCGAGCGCACATCTTACTCCTCACCTCTCAGTACAACTATGGCCACCCCAACCCTAGGTCTTATCCACACTTCCGCCACGTTGGTGCCCGTGTTTCAGCAGCTTTGCAACGAGTACTTGCCCGGCGTGCAGGTGTTTAACATCGTCGACGATAGCCTGATCAAGAATGTTATCAAGTGCGGCGAGCTACGCCCCGATAATGCGCGGCGCGTGGTCAACTACGTGGGCTCCGCCGAAGCCGCCGGCGCCGACTACATTATGGTGACGTGTTCCTCCATCGGGGCGGCGGTGGAAGCTTCGGCGGCTCTCACCAAAGTGCCCGTGCTCCGCGTCGATCAGCCCATGGCCGACCAGGCCGTGCAAACCGGCAAGCGCATCGGTGTTATTGCCACGCTGCCTACCACCCTAGGTCCTACCAGCGACTTGGTGCGCCGCCGTGCGGCCGCCGCGGGCAAAGACATCGAGCTAGTGTCCGTGCTCTGCGAAGGTGCCTTCGACGCTCTCATGAGCGGCGACGCTGCCACCCATGATGCCATGGTAGCCGGTGCCCTCAAAGACCTCGTGACGAAGGTAGATGTGGTGGTGCTCGCGCAAGCCTCCATGGCCCGCGTGGTCGACACGCTCGACCCAGCTGACAAGCAAGTACCTATTCTAGCTAGCCCCGCCATTGCCGTGCAGCACTTAGCTAAAGAGCTGCTATAAGCTGAGCAGAGTATCACGGCGCTTACGTCGTGGTGCCACGCTAATTCAGCTTATTCGTCTTAACCCGCTATCCTGCTGCTATGAATCGGATTTCTAAGCTCTGTTTACTCGTCTGTGGCGTAGCAATGGCCACTTTACTGCTCGGGATAGTTCAGCAAAACGCGCTGTTATGGCAACCAGCGGCTGTTGTGGCGGCCGTGAGCTTTGCTCTGGGGATGAAGAGCATACCACTGCTGCGGAGCTACCAATACACCGCCTGGATCATTGTGGCCGTAGTGGCGGGCATGGTTTACCCGGCCGCTTTCTCGCACTGGGGCAGCGTCGATTTGCGCAACAAGTGGCTCATTTTGTTCGTCGTGCAGCTGGTAATGTTTGGGATGGGTATTCAGATGAGCATCCGCGACTTTTCGGGGCTAGCTTCGACTGGCAAGGGTGTGCTCATTGGCCTATCTTGCCATTTCTCGGTGATGCCGCTGATGGGTTTGCTGCTCACCAAAGTATTTCGTTTCGAGCCCGAAATTGCCGCCGGCATCATTCTCATTGGCTCCTGCTCCAGTGGGCTAGCTTCCAACGTGATGGTGTATCTGGCGCGAGCCAACATGGTGCTATCAGTAGTCGTGACGGCCATGGCTACCCTAGCTGCTCCATTCCTTACGCCTTTGCTGCTGAAGCTCTTAGCCGGCACGCTCATCGAAATTAAGTTCGTGAACATGATGATGGAAATCATCAAGATTGTGCTTGTCCCAATTTCAGCGGCCCTGCTCCACGACTACCTCAAAACTGCTTCTCCCCACGGTTGGCGTACGGTACGCCTGATGCTGTTTGCCGCTGTCGGCTGGTTGGTGGCACTAGCAGCGGGCTTGTGGCAGTTCTTCGAAACGCACCTAGGTAGTCCCGAAGCGCTAGAAAGCTTGAGCGTTGTGGGTTTCTTGGCGGCCGCTTTGGTCGTAGGGGTGCTGTATCATGTGCTGGCAAACCGGTACCAACGGCTCGACACCATAATGCCCTACCTTTCCATGTTCGGCATCATCTATTTCACCGCCGTGACCACCGCCGCTGGCCGCGACAACCTGCTCAAGGTCGGTTTCCTGCTCTTCCTGGCCTCAATTATTCATAACGCCGCTGGCTACTTCTTTGGCTATTGGCTCAGTCGCTTGGCAGGCTTGGATAAGAACTCCGCGCGTACAGTGGCCTTCGAGGTGGGGTTACAGAATGGCGGTATGGCGTCGGGGCTGGCGGGTAGCATGGGTAAGCTAGGTACCGTAGGACTTCCCGCCGCTGTTTTCAGTCCCTGGATGAACATTTCTGGATCTATCCTAGCCAACTATTGGCGCCGCAAACCAGTGGAAGTTGAAGAAACGCCCATTCTGAACTTGCGGGAGGCAGAAATGCTCTCGGAGAGATAATCCGCCCGAATTCTGTTTCTTGAATAATATCGGTAACGTTTGCGGTATCCTTGTAGAGTTCACCCGCTCATGAGCTTCACCTTAGCTTCATGTATGGTAATTTCCTACAATAAGTTGGTAAAAAACTGGATATAGGCGTCGGGCAATAGAATGTAACTTGCTACCATTCTCGCAGTTACAAACACACTATGCACAACGCTCTTCGAAGTCTTCTTCTTGCCGCAATCCTTTCCGGCTCAGTTAGTAACCTAACTTTTGCACAAGCTCAACCCACGGAGTCGGCAGAGGCTGCTTACACGCGCACCATCAACGAGCGGGCCGATAAGATTGTAGCAAAGATTGAAGGCCTAGACGCGAAGAAAGCGCCGCAAGTGCGCGACGCCATTGCGAATCAGTACCGGGAGCTCAACGAGCTACAAGAAAAACAAGATGCTCAGCTAGCCGCCCTAAAAGTCAAACCCCAAGGGGAAAACACAGCCGACGAGAAAAAGAAAATAGAGGCTGCGGTAGCTGCATCGCGTGATAAGCTGCACAAAAAGTACCTGGGCAAGCTTAGCCGCACGCTTACCTCTAGCCAGGTCGATCAAGTGAAGGATGGCATGACCTACGCTGTGCTGCCCATCACGATGAAAGCCTACCAGGAAATGTTGCCCGATCTGACGGAAGCGCAGAAAACGCAAATCATGGCCTGGCTAACTGAAGCGCGCGAACACGCCATGGACGCGGGCTCCTCGAAGGAAAAACATGCTTGGTTTGGCAAGTATAAAGGCCGCATCAACAACTACTTGTCCGCGCAAGGTGTCGACATGAAGCAGGCCGGAAAGGACTGGGCAGAGCGCCGCGCCCGCGCCGAAACTCCCAGCAACTAGCCCCAGCGGATTGTACGATTTTAACTCCCCATCCATTTGCTATGATCCATCATCTACAAGCGCAGCTCCCACCTACTCTAAGCCCTCCTACCCGCTTAGCCTGTGCGCTACTAGCCGGGTTTCTGCTCGGGATTCCCGCCACCTATGCTGCTAGTTCATCCGAGCCTACTTTCTACCGGCTCACCGATACGCCTGTGGCTAATGGCGTGGGCGGTACGGTAAAAGATGCCAAGGGTGCTGGTATTCCGGGCGTAACGGTGGTGGTAAAAGGCACGAAGAACGGCACCGTTACGAACCCCGACGGCTCCTACCGCCTCGAGCTAGCGACCGGCAAAGAAACCTTGGTGTTTAGCTCTATTGGCTTCAAAACCCAAGAAGTTGCGGTGAATGGCCGTGCTATTGTCACTATTACCCTCATAGACGACGCGGCCGCCCTGAACGAAGTGGTAGTCGTTGGTTACGGCGCCCAAACGAAGGTCAACCTGACGGGCTCCGTGGCGCAGGTCAACATGAAAGCCATTGAAGAACTGCCTGTTGGTAGCTTATCGACTACGCTGGTGGGCCAATTGCCCGGCGTGGGCGTGAGCGGTGGTACGGGTCGCCCCGGCGACAACGGCCAGATCACCGTACGTAACCCCGTTATCCTGTCGAAAGACGGTGGCACTTTACGTCCGTTGTTCGTCATCGACAACATTGTTCGGACAGAGGACGACTTCAACGTACTCGACCAATCAGAGGTCGAATCGATTTCGGTACTGAAGGATGCGGCTGCCGCTATCTACGGCGCCCGTGGCAACCAAGGCGTGGTGCTGGTGACTACGAAGCGTGGCAAAGCCGGCGCGCCTAAGTTCAGCTACAGCGGCTCGGCTGGTACTGCCGATGCCGTACGACTACCTAGCATGATGAGCGGGTACGAACAAGCCGGTTACCTCAACGACCTCAACTTCACCAACGGTGTAGCGCCTACTTCACAACTTTACTACACCCAGGATGAGCTTGACTACTTCAAGCAGCACAACTTCAATTGGTTGAAGGCAGCTTGGAAGCCTGCCGTCGTGACGCGCCACGCGCTAAACGTGAGCGGGGGCAGCGAGCGAGCTACGTACTTTGCGGGGGTATCATACAACTACCAGAACGCCAACTTTGATAATATCAATGCTAACAAGTGGACGTTCCGGGCCAGCACCGATGTGAACATCACGCGGGGTTTGCGGGCGAGTATGATACTCAGCGGGGACCTAGCTCAGAAGAAGATGTACTTCCTGAAGCAGGGTAGTGAAAACCCCGAGAACGACATGCGGAGCCTGCTCTACACTCCGCAGTTCAGCGTGCCTTATGTAGATGGCTTGCCCGTACTGCTATCCACTAGCAGCAACACCAATACCCTAGATGCTTTTCACTTCTTCGAAGTACAGAAGCTGAACAACTACAGCCTCACGCGCAACTCAGGCTTCAACCTGAATGCCTCCCTCGACTACGAACTGCCTTTCATCAAAGGCTTGAAGGTGCGGGCCGTGTACAGCAAAACCATGGATAATAGCTTTGGTAAGCAGTACGGCACCCGCTACAATGTGTACCAGTTCGATATGCTAGGTACCAATAAGCACATCTACGGCGGCCCAGTGACACGGACAGTTTCGCTGAACAACGGGGACCGGGTGCGCCTCAATCCCTCTTACTACGATAACTATCAGGTAAACGGCTACATCAACTACGACCGTAAGTTTGGGCGGCACCAGGTATCGGCTATTGCATTCTTTGAGCAAGCCGAGTACCACCGCGACGAGCTGACCGGCATGAAGGAAGGCGTTGTACAAGGCGGCTACGACAACATGAACTTCGCCCTAGGTACTACTACGACTACGGAGAGCGAAGTTAAAACGGCTAACCTGTCGTACGCGGGTCGTCTGAACTACAACTTCGACAACCGCTACCTACTCGAAGCATCGGTGCGCTACGACGCCTCCACCAACTTTGCGCCGGAGTATCGGTGGGGTGTTTTCCCCTCCATATCGGCCGGCTGGATTATCTCCGACGAGTCCTTCTTCAAAAATAATATTCGCCCCATCAACTTCCTTAAGTTCCGGGGTTCGGTGGGTCACCTCGGTGGTGATGCTACCAAGGCGTATCAGTGGCTACAGAGCTATGATATTCTGCTAGGTAAAGGAGCTGTGTTCAACAACGCAGACAAAGGCATAGGGGTACAACCCAAAAACGCCATTGCCAACCGCGAAGCACGTTGGGACGATAACATCAAGTATAATGCGGGCATCGATATGCAGATGCTAGGCAACCGGTTGTCGTTCACGGTAGATGCATTCTATGACCACCGTTACAACATGCTAACGGCCCTGAGCGCTTCTGCTCCGCTCCTAATTGGCGCCACGCTACCCTCCGAAAACTTCTCAACAGTAAATGCTTACGGCTACGAAATATCGCTGGGCTACGGCGACAAAATCACCGCAGACTGGTCGTATCGCATCAACACGTTCCTAACCTGGAACGACGCCAAGTCCATTAAGATCGACGTAGATAAAGGCAAGGTTGGCCAGTGGAACGACCCTACGGGCCGCACCACCAACCTAGGTATTGAGGGCTACCGCTACCTAGGTATGTTCCGCACTGATCAGGAGGTAAAAGACTACGTAGATGCTCATAAAGGCTATACCATCTTCGGAAAAGCGCCGGCGCCTGGCATGCTCTACTACCAGGACCTTCGCGGCCCCAAAGATGCCAACGGCCAATACACGGAGCCCGACGGCATTATCACAGAGGTGGACCAGGAGTATATCTCCAAACGGCAGAACAACAACTACAGCATCGGCTTCAACCCCAGCATGACGTATCGGGGGCTGAGCATCCAAGTAGTCATGGGAGCTTCTTTTGGCGCTCCGGCTCAGGTGGAAGGTGCCGCTCGTAAGCAAGGAACCGTTACCTCGAACCGCCCTGATTTCTGGGCTGACCACTGGCGGGCCGATCATACGGATGCCAAGTATCCAAGCCCAGCCTACGTGCAAAGCTACGATGTGAACTCCGCCTACTGGCTTCGCAATGGTTTCACGGCTGGTATGCGCAACGCTACTGTTTCGTACACTTTCCCGGTGCAACTAGCCAGCAAAGTGGGCATGAGCAGCGTCAAGCTATTCTTCGTGGCTGTGAACCCGCTCAATTTCTATAATCCCTACAGCTACAAAGTGTACGGTGGTGGCTTCGACAACTACCCCACCATCCGCTCGCTGTCCTTGGGTTTGAACGTTGGCCTGTAATCTTTTTGTAGAAATGAATATTTGCTTGAAAAGCACGGCTACTGCTTGCGCTGCCTTGCTCATGCTGCTAACCAGCTGCGAGAAGGTACTCGACAAAGTTGACCTAGGGGCTGCCAACCCAACTTTAGTGTTTGGCGACTCAACCCTCGCCAACCTCAACCTCAGCGTTATCTACGACCAAAACTTACCGGGCTGGGCTGGGCAGGGCACCATCGGTCTAAATAGCATCAACCCTAGTAACCTGTCGGACGAGTGTGCGAACACAAACGTCTCTTCGCTCGAAGCTAGGTTGTTGGAGGGCACCCTACAGCCCAACGACATCCAGGATTTTGGCACTGGACTAAGTCCCACCAATAATTACGGTAAGATCCGGCTGATCAATTCTTTCTTGCGAGATGCAAACCGGGGCTCGCTCTTACAGGGCACCAAAAACCGCCTACGTGCCCAAGCTTACTTCTTTCGTGCCTGGCGCTATTTCGACTTAGTACGCCTTTACGGCGGGGTTCCGCTTATCACAAAGCCTTTGGATGCCGTTGGCGAAGATGCGCGCGCCGCGGCGTATCTACCCCGCAATACCACCGCCGAAACATTTGCGCTGATCAAAAGTGACCTTGATTCGGCTATCATGTTCTTGCCAGGTAGGTGGACCGCTGCTGAGTGGGGCAAAATCACGAAAGGGGCCGCCGCCGCGTTCAAAGCCCGTGCGCTGCTTTACTATGCTAGCCCGCAGTTCAACCCATCCAACAACTCTGCTCGGTGGCAGGATGCTTATGACGCCAGCAAACAAGCGGTTGCTATCCTGAGTGCTAATGGCTACAGCCTGCACCCTTCCTTCGACCAGCTGTGGTTCACGGAAAGCGCAAGCAACCAAGAAGCAGTGATGATCACTGGCTTCAACACAGCCACCGGCGACCAAGTAAGGAAACCTAACGGCTACGATAACAGTGCCCGCCCAGCCTACACCGGTACGGGTGGTGGCTCCTGGCAGCCGACTTGGGACATCGTAAGTGCTTTCCCGATGCTTGATGGCAAAAAGCCTGGCCAATCGACGAAGTACAGCTACACGCAGCAGCTCTTCTACAAGAACCGTGACCCACGTTTCGATAAGACCATTGCCTATAATGGAGCAACGTGGCCACTGAACGGCAATAATTCGTACAAGCTCTGGACGTACTTAGAGAAAGGCAAAAGCGTAGAGCGGACGGCTACCAACACAGGCTTCTACACGCGTAAAGCCATCAACCCAACCGTAGCCACCGGCGATGCGCAGTATGTCGGCACCGATTGGATTGAGATTCGCTACGCAGAAGTGCTCTTAAACCTAGCTGAAAGTGCGTGCGGTATCAACCGCTTGCCCGAAGCCTACGACCAGCTAAAAGCCATTCGGAAGCGAGCAGGCATCGAAGCAGGTGCTGATGGCAACTACGGTTTGAAAGCCGGTATGAGTCAGGCCGAAATGCTCGAAGCTATTCTTTACGAGCGGCAAATCGAATTTGCCTTCGAGGGCAAGCGCTTCTGGGATTTGCGTCGTCATAAACTATTTGAATCGACGCTAAACAATAAACGCCGTCGTAGAGTCGAAATCGCGCTGAAAACAACAGGTGTTCCAGCTGATTTCACTACCACTCGTGATAACGTGAACCTAGACAAAGCCTACACAGATTACTTCGATATTACTGTTAAGGACCTAGATCCCAGCCCCAGAATCCTCAAATGGGATTCGAAGTACTACTTCTTCGCTTTGCCTCAACAGGCTATTGACAACAATCCTAGCTTGAAGCAGACCCTAGGTTGGCCAGCCGGTTCCTTCGATCCGCTGCAATAACAAGACTTTTCCACTCAACTTCGGCCTACAATCCCTTCTGCCTACCCGGCGGAAGGGATTTTTGCTTTTGCCCTATCTGTAACTTGTCTGCGTCTGTTTCGTTTGTAGCACCTAGGTTTTTGGCTCAACAGTTACCTTGCTAACGCTGTCAGGTTATGCGCTTTACCACACCTTTGCTGCTGCTGTTGCTATTGGCTGCTTGCTCGACACCCGATGCCCGACAGGCCCGCACTACTGCACCCACAGCCGACACCGCTTCAACTGCCGAACCAATGGATACGGCCCGCGCTGCCAAGGTGAATGCCCAATCGGATACGTTGAAGACGGTGCAGCGCAAGCACCTCTTCTCCTCTCCTTCTACGCCCGATGTGTTTATGCTCACGCTGCGCGGACCCAACTTACTCAGCGGCGAAGCTAGCTTTACCATCACCGACGCCAGCGGGCAAGTTATCTTCCGAGAGGTGCTCACCGCCCCCGATTTGGAAGCAGCTATGGTGTATGAGATGCAAGGACCTAGTGCCACCCAAACCGAGCGCGAAGCTTTTGTAAAGAAGCGGATCGACGAGTTTTTTGCTGACGAAAATTTTCAGCAGCCAGCCCTGGCTAAAAACGAAAAATACCAGCCTGGCCAACTCGACCGCGCCACCTGGGACGACCTACATAACCGCGCCGATGCCATTGGCTTCCGCTACTTAGTAGGTAAGGAAGAAACCCGCCGGATCGCGTGGTCGCCGCTGAAGAAGCAGGTGGTAAAGCTAGGTAGTACTGGCGGTTGAGCTTCAGCCAAAAGCTAGGTTACTTTGCTTCTTCGTCAGCCTGCAACAAAGCTAGCTCCAGCCCCGAGGCAAATACCTCATAGCGCTGAAAGCCCTGGGCTAATAGGTAGCCTTGGTTGCCTAGGCGCAGAATAGAAGTAGGAAAGCCTTTGACGCCGATTTGAGCTACGGCGGCAAATTCTTGACGTACCGCTTTTTGTGCAGTAGCTAATAGTTGCTGGAAAGCCTCTGCTTCGATGCCATACGGCGCAACCAATGCGTTGTAAGTCGCGGGATCGTTCAGATCCTTGCCGTCTTCAAACAAGGCCTGCTGAATAGCATGCGCGAAATGAACAGCGCGGTTTTGCGTTACATCCAGTTGGCGGAAAACGACGAGCGCCCGACACGGCAGCTCTGAGTTTAGCACATAGTCTCCTTGCTGACCTAGGGTTCGGAAAGCTTCGCCGAATCGTGCGCCTGTAATGCGCGCCAACTCGGGCAGAGCCGTTTCGAGTTGAGGCCATTTGGCACGAATTGGCCCCACCTGCTCGCCCGTTACCATGCCCCCATTCAGCACCGAAACATTGATACGCCCCTCAAATTCAGCTTGAATGCGTTGGATAACGGGCGTCATGCCGTAGCACCAGCTGCACAACGGGTCGTAGATATAGAGTAGCTCGGGCAGGTCGATTTCGGGTTCCATGAGCGAAAAACTAGCTAACGGAGTAAATGTTAGAACGGCTCTCTTGTACCTAGCTTGAGCGGCGATGAAGTAGTGATAACAGCTGAACAACGGACGCGCTTAATTTATGCCCGCTACAGTGCGACGCAGAACAGGTTTTTACGCTACCTAGCTTCTACTTCTTTATATCTTCAAGGATGCTCAAACGAAAAGCGCCAACCCTTACCGGGTTGGCGCTTTTCGTTTGAGCATTTTATACGACCTAGCCGTTCATTGAAACCAAGAACTCTTCATTGCTCTTGGTGCCTTTGATACGGTCTTTCAGGAACTCCATGGCCTCAATAGCCGTCATGTCCGACATGAACTTGCGCAGCACCCAAATGCGGCTGAGTTCGTCCTTGCCCATGAGCAGGTCTTCGCGACGAGTGCCGGAAGCTGGAATATCGATGGCTGGGAACACCCGCTTGTTGGCAAGCTTGCGGTCGAGCTGCAATTCCATGTTGCCGGTACCTTTGAATTCCTCGAAGATAACTTCGTCCATCTTCGAGCCGGTTTCAATCAGCGCCGTAGCAATGATGGTGAGCGAACCACCATTTTCCACGTTGCGGGCTGCCCCGAAGAAACGCTTGGGCTTGTGCAACGCGTTAGCATCCACACCACCCGATAGGATTTTGCCGGAAGCTGGCTGCACCGTGTTGTAGGCACGAGCTAGGCGTGTGATGGAGTCAAGCAGAATAACGACGTCGTGGCCGCACTCTACAAGGCGCTTTGCTTTTTCCAGCGCGATGGTGGCAATCTTCACATGGCGGTCGGCCGTCTCGTCGAAGGTCGAGCTGAGCACTTCAGCTTTCACCGAGCGTGCCATGTCGGTTACCTCTTCCGGGCGCTCATCAATGAGCAGAATCATGAGGTAAACCTCGGGGTGATTCTCAGAAATGGCGTTGGCTACCTCTTGCAACAGCACCGTCTTACCCGTTTTGGGTTGCGCCACGATCAGGCCACGCTGGCCCTTACCAATGGGAGCAAACAAATCCAGAATCCGGGTGCTTAGTAAGCTCGACTTGGTCGTTAGCTTCAGGCGCTCCTGAGCGAACAACGGCGTCAAGTTATTAAACGGAATCCGGTCGCGGGCTTCTTCCACCGTGCGGCCGTTGATGCCTTCCACGTTTACTAGCGCGAAGTATTTCTCGCCTTCGCGAGGCGGACGGATGGTGCACTTCACCGTATCGCCTGCTTTCAGAGCAAATTGCTTTACCTGCTGCGGCGCTACATAAATATCGTCGGGCGACGACAAGTAGTTGTAGAACGGTGAGCGGAGGAAACCATAGCCACCATCGGGCATCATTTCCAGGGTGCCTTCGCTGTTGATGGTGATATCAAAATCGTTACGCGGCGTCCGGGGCTGCTGTTGGTCACCTTGCCCCTGGCGTGGCTCCCGAACTTCTCCTTGGCGCTGTTGGCGCTGTTGGTCGCGGGCGGCAAACCGATCATCGCGGCGTTGCTGTTGGTCGCGGTTGCCTAGGCCATCGCGCTGCTCGCGGGGTTCACGCGGCGCATCCGTGCGCAACGCACGTGGCTCGCGATTATCCCGGTCGCGGGGTGCATCATTACGGTACTCACGTGGCTCGCGCGGAGCATCGTTTCGCTGCTCACGGCCATCACGATTTTCTCGTGGCTCGCGCTGAAACTCGCGGTTTTCGCGTGGCTCGCGGCCTTCACGTACAAATCCTGTTGGCTGCTCAGGGCGCGGTTCGCGGGGAGCGGGCGCTACCACTGCTTCCACCGCAACCGGTGCTTCAGTAACTGCTGTTTCAACGCTAGGCGCTTCTACTACAGGAGCTTCCGGCGTTTCGGCTACTACTGGGGCAGGGCTAGGTGCTGGCGCATCTGAGGAGAATTCTGGTTGAGCATCCGCAGCAGGCGCGGCTACCGCACCGTTCTCCGATGCCCGGCCATTGCGCGTCCGGCGTTCAGGCCGCTGGTATATCTTCACCGGACGATTAGGACCGGTCAGGTCTTGCGGATTTGCATCTGACGCAGCTACTGCTTCTGGGGCTGTCGCGGGCTCTGGAGCTACTGTAGGCTCCGGCGCGGGGCTAGGTGCAGCAGCTTCAAGGGCCGGAGCCTCTACCTCGCTCGCTATAGCGGCAGGGGCAGCAACAGCGGACTGCGAAGCGCGCGGGTTACGCCGCGGGGCAGGCTCACGCCGGGCAGGGGCTGCAGCCGCCGCCCGGCCATTGGCCGCTGGTTCGGGGGCAGGAGCCGCTTCCACCACTTCTACAGGCGGTGCAGCCACTGCCACGTCAGAGAACGGTTGATCGGTTGCCTTACCGTTGGCCGATTTTACTTTTTTAGGAAGCTTATCAGTCGGCGTAATCGCCTGTTGATCTAAGATCTTATAAATCAGATCTTGCTTGCTGAGTTTCTTGAAGTTGCCAACATTTAGCTCTTCTGCTATCTCCTTTAGCTCGGATAGCAGTCGATCCTTCAACTCTTCAATATTGTACATAAACTAAACAGGAGGAAAAAACGGACAGGGCACAGAACCGGCAATGGAGCACTATAGATCAAACCTGACAAGGGTGAGTAGCCGCAGAACGGCGCGCGACAGTGAGAATAGCACGAAACCCGGGGTGATAGTAGGGGAGGCGCTGGAAAGAAAACGGGCCGTACGCGAGAAATACTAACTGCGGGCCCGGCATCAGCGGCCGGCTTGCTAACGCAATGTTAACAGAATACGCCCGAACCGCCAAATAGGATACACGAAATTTATAAGTTATACGCGGTGCCGGTCAATAACCTAGCTAAACTTAGTTTGCTTAGTACGTAGCAGGCTCCGTGCATGTTGCTTACGCTACTTCTATCTACTTTTGTTCCCATTCCACTACGCGTTTTCTGCTATATGCTGCAAGTTTCTGTACTAAAAGAACAAACTGACCTCGTACTGGCTGGTTTGGCGAAAAAACATTACCCCAACGCCGAAGCGGAAGTGGCCGCCATTCTCGACCTCGACCAGCGTCGGCGGCAACTCCAGACGGAGCATGACCAAGCCCAGGCCGAAGCCAATGAGCTAGCTCGCCAAATTGGTGGCCTGATGAAAAGCGGCGACAAAGCCGGTGCCGAAACGCTTAAAGCCCGCACGGCCACGCTGAAGCAGCAAACCAAAACGTCTGCCGAAGAGCTTACGCAGGTAGAAGCCTCGCTGCAGCAGGCCTTGGTGAAGTTGCCCAACCTGCCCCACAGCAGCGTACCCGCTGGCCGCACTCCCGCCGACAATGAAGTGGTAGCCGAACATGGCCCCAAACCCGAGCTGCCCGCCCACTCCCTCCCCCACTGGGAGCTGATCAAGAAGTACGACATCATCGACTTTGAGCTAGGTAACAAAATTGCCGGCGCAGGTTTCCCGGTGTACAAAGGCCAAGGCGCTCGGTTGCAGCGGGCTCTCATCAATTTTTTCCTCGATGAAGCGCGCAACGCTGGCTACTTCGAAGTGCAGCCGCCTATCTTGGTAAATGAAGCCTCGGGCTACGGCACGGGCCAGCTGCCTGACAAAGACGGCCAGATGTACCACGATGCCCAGGACAACCTGTACCTGATTCCGACGGCTGAGGTGCCCATCACGAACCTCTACCGCGACGAGATTATCCCGACGGAAAAGCTGCCCATCCGCAATGCGGGCTACACGCCTTGCTTCCGCCGCGAGGCCGGCAGCTGGGGCGCCGACGTGCGCGGCCTCAACCGCCTGCACCAGTTCGACAAGGTGGAAATTGTGCAGATTGCCCAGCCAGAGCAGAGCTACGCCATTCTGGAGGAAATGCGGGCGCACATTGAAAGCTTGCTGCAAAAGCTAGGCTTGCCTTACCGCGTACTACGTCTTTGCGGCGGCGATATGAGCTTCACCTCGGCCCTCACTTACGACCTAGAGGTGTGGAGTGCTGCTCAGGGTCGTTGGCTGGAAGTAAGCTCGGCTAGCAACTTCGAAACCTACCAAGCCAACCGCCTCAAGCTCCGCTACCGCGCCGAAGGCGGCAAGACGCAACTGCTGCACACGCTAAACGGCTCGGCTCTGGCTTTGCCACGTATTGTGGCCGCCCTGCTGGAAAACAACCAGACCGAAGACGGCATTCGGTTACCGCAGGTGCTGCACAGCTACTGCGGGTTCGAAAAGATTGGGTAACACTTCTATTTATCTCCAAAACCAAAAAGGGTCGCTAAGTAGCGACCCTTTTTGGTTTTTAGCTGATACCAACTCTTTAAGTGCAGGAAATTTGCACTGCACAACACAAACGCTACTATCTCCATCGATTCAGCATGCGGTTCTCTCTTATCTTATTCTCACTTCTTCTTTCAGCTTGCATTGATCTAGATCTGCATGAACGTCACCTTGTTGGTCCTTACTACCTAGCTCAAGACCCGGTGGGTTCTTACGAAACTCTATTTTATCGCTTATCAGGGGGTCTTGATGCGGAGAGAGTTAGCAACGTATACAAAGCAGGTTATACAGAGAAGTTTGTTTTCGTCGAAGCAAAAGCTGGCTTCTATTGCATAAACCGCAGGCAAGACCGACCTGCGGACTTGGGTGACCTTGCTGTGCAGCAATCAATGAGCGGCCCTCTTAATCATTCAACCTTCACAACATTCCTACGCCGCATAGGAGAAGCTAGCTTCTCCTTCTAATACTCCGCCATTTGACTATCGGCGTAGCACCACACCCACTGCTCACCCGTTTCGCCCGACGACACCACGGGATGCTCAGTGGCGCGAAAGTGCTGGGTAGCGTGCTTATTCTTGGACGAGTCGCAGCAACCGACGTGGCCGCAAGTCTGGCACACGCGCAGGTGCACCCAGGTGTCGCCCATAGCCACGCACTCGGGGCAGACGTGCTCGGATGGCGTGGGAATAATCGTCTCGATAGCTTGAAGGTGCGCGCAAAGAGCCATAGAAGTTGCTTTTGACGGGTTAGTATAGCAAAGAATTGATATTACTCAGCCAGTGTTGTGATGATGCGCATAGCGCCACTCGTGAGTGTTTTCTGCACCGGACACTTTTCAGAAATAAGATGAAGGCGCTGGCGCTGCTCGGGGGTGAGCGGACCTAGCAGGCGCAGTTCCTTGGACACTTCCTCTAGCATTTCACCCGAAGCCTCGCATTGTTCACAGTCTTTGCGGTGGACACGCTGATGGCTCAGCTGCACTTCGATGCCTTCTAAGGGCCATTTTTTCTGCGTGGCGTACAAGCGCAGGGTGATGGCTGTGCAGGCGCCAAGGGCTGAGAGCAGCATATCGTAGGGAGTAGGACCTAGGTCTTGCCCACCAACGGCAACAGGCTCATCCAGAAAGAACGTGTGGCGGCCAGCCTGCACTTCCGCCAGTAAGGCTTCCGGACCAACTTTTACCACAACACGAGCAGGAACGAGAGGCGGCGTTTCCATGAGATTTTGGGGATAGATAGCTACTAGTATGCCCCAAGCTACACATCCGCAGCCATATTCGCTTTTGCGTTGCTCTAGCGCCCGTCGCGGGTCGGCGGCAAGTCTAGGTTGAAAGGTATTTCGCGCATGCACTTGAAGTGTCCGAGCGGGCACTTGGCGTACCCGATTTTGGAGCAAGGCCGGCAGCTTAGCCCTTCGCGCTCCAGAATGCGAAACTCGGTGCGGTAGGGATACATGCCGAAAGCCGGCACCGTATTCCCCCACACGCTGAAGATTTCCTTTTTGAACGCTGCGGCAATGTGCATTAGGCCCGTATCATGGCTTACTACAAACTGCGCCTGCCGCACCAGCGACGCCGACTGATTCAGCGAAAAATGGCCGCAGGCGTTGTAGATCAGTGTTTGCGCGGGGCGCTTGTCGGTATTTCGGGGAAAGTAATAGGGACTATCAGGCACGCTTCGCACGACTAGGCTATCCGTTTTTGCCTGCTGACGCTGCTGCTCAAAATGCAGCTCAATGACGTGGCCGGTACTTTCATCTTCGGGGCCGCCCAGCAACACGACGGGGCGCCGTAGCAAACCACACAGCTCGATAATACGCTCTACGGGCAGCCGCTTGGTGGCGTGCTGCGCGCCGATGGCAAACGCCACGTAGCCGCGCTGGAAATCGGCCGGCAATACCTCTAGGTCGACCTCGTCCTGGGTTGGAATAAAGTAATCGAGCCCTTTGCCATCGTTGCGCACGCCGAGCGGTGCGGCGGCCGCTAGGTACCGATCAACGATGTGCACGTGCGGCAGCGTGTTGATCTTGAAGCGCACTAGCAGCCACTTTTGCAAGTTCAACTTATCGAAGCTGGAAGCGTGTACTCCTAGCCGCAGCTTGATCATGGCCGTGCGCAGATTGTTGTGCAAATCGACTACGAAGTCGAAGCGCTCGGCCTGCAACTCCTTGACCAGCTCCCCGAGGGTACCAGTGAGGTAATGCGCCTTATCCACGTAAGGATTTGACTCGATAATGCTGCGGTACGCGGGTTTTGTACAGTAGTGTACCTGCGCGCCGGGCACTTGCTGCTTCAGCCCCCGGATTACGGGGGTGGTCAGCACAATATCGCCGATGGAAGAAAAGCGCAGAACCAGGATTTTCATAGAGGCTTGATAGGATGTAACACGGCAATCGATTTATAGCGCCTTGTAGAACAGAATCCCCTTCTACTCTATTTCAACAGCACAAAGGTTGTATTGCCTAGGCTAGGTAGCAGCGCCAGCAACAGGCAAAGTCGGTAATAAGCCGGTGGCGTTGCTTGCCTGCTACCTAGCTTTTTAGAATAGCGTCGTCTTGAAGGCTTCGGCCGGCTTGATGTTGGCTTTGCGCTCGGCAAAGTAGGTTGCCATTTCGTCGCCAGATAAGGCGTTGAAGGTCATTTCCTTCGTGAGTCCTCCTTTTCGCCCCATCATTACGCCGTAGCGCATATCGGCGTAGCCGTTGGTATGGTGCGCATCGGGGTTGATGCTCAGCTTCACCCCCTGATCCAGGGCATACCGGACCCAGCGCCAGTCGAGGTCGAGGCGCCATGGGTTCGCATTAATTTCAATGATTACATTATGCTGGGCGCAAGCATCGATAACAGCCTTGTAATTAATAGGATACCCTTCGCGCCGCAATAGCAAACGGCCGGTAGGGTGGCCTAGCATGGTGGTATAAGGGTTTTCGATGGCGCGCAGCAACCGGTTGGTGGCGCGCTGCTCGTCCATCTTCAAGTTGCTGTGCACCGAGGCCACAATGAAGTCGAAGGAAGCTAGCACGTCGGGGGCGTAGTCGAGGGCGCCGTCGCCGAGAATGTCGCTCTCGATGCCTTTGAAGATGCGGAAAGGAGCAAGTTCTTGGTTGAGTTGCTCGATTTCGCGCTGTTGCTGACGCACGCGGTCGGGGTTTAGGCCGTTGGCATAGTGCGCGGCCTGCGAGTGGTCGCAGATACCTAGGTACTCATAGCCGTTGTCGCGCAGAAACTCGGCCATCTGACGTAGCGTGTGCGAGCCGTCGGAGTAGGTACTGTGGTTGTGCAGGGAGCCGCGCAGGTCGCTGTCTTCGAGTAGCTTCGGTAGCTTTTGGGCTTTCGCCAGCACTATTTCTCCTAGGCCTTCGCGCAACTCGGGCTCTACGTATTGCAGACCAGCTTTCTGGTAAATGGCCGTTTCCTGGTAAAACTGTTCACGCTTCACCACTTGGCGCAAGGAGCTAGGTTGGCCGGGTAACGCATCCGGAATCAGCTCAGTTAGGTGCGCTTCGGCGCCGGTAAGTAGGAATAGCTGGTTGGTGTAGTCTTCCTTCTTCACCAAGTACACTTCCACTTTCACACCCGAGGCCGTAGCCGCGCCACGCCACGCAAAGGGCCCCGAACGCGTAGGATCAGCGGTAAGGCCATCGAGGCCGTTGAGCATCTCTTGTGCTTTCCAGGGCTGCGACGTAGCCGCTACCAGGCACACCGTTTCGATTACTTCTAGCCGGCGCCGCACTTCCCCAACTACAGCTACTTGGTCGGTGAAGAGCGTTTCCTGCAAACGGGCAGCTAAGTCATTGCCTAGCTCTTCGGCTTGCGGGTACAGCAGCTTGCCGCGGCTCTCCTGGCTAAACTCCAGGGCTTGCAAGATGGCGTCTTGGGTCTTTTTGCCAAACCCCTTGAGCTTGCTTACGCGGTCTTGCTCGGCGGCGTCGCGCAGGGCATCGGGGCTTTCAATACCTAGCTCCCGCCACAGGGCTCTAATTTTCTTGGGCCCAATGCCTTTGATGTTCAGCATTTCTACCACGCCGGGCGGTGTGATGCTAAGGAGGCGGGTCAGTTCGTCGAAGCTACCAGTATCGAGAAGTTCGGCAACGCGGGCGGCGGCAGTTTTGCTTAGGCCCGTGCGATCGGGCAGGCCGGTGCGCTCTATTTCGGCCACGGGAAACTCAAGCCGCTCGAGGGCGGCAGCGGTGCCTTCATAAGCCCGAATCTTAAACGGGTTTTCGTCGTGCAGCTCCAGCAACGAAGCCGCCAAGCGGAAGGCGCGGATCAGGGCGCGGTTATCCAAAATCAATAGGTTCTACGGCGTCTGGAATGCGGCTCAGGCGCCAGGTGGTAAGGTAAAGGTACGATACAGTACGCGGGAACTGTTACAGCGCCCTATCAGCTACATGACTAACTTGGGCCGCCGACGTATCAGTAGAAGCTGTACGTAAGCTGTTGCTATTTGTGAACTTCTTTCTCCTAGCTTCTTCGCTCCTAGTCTTATGCGCTTGTTCACTTTGTTAGCCTGCCTGAGTATCATGCTAGTGGCCGCCACTTGCCGACCAAACACAAATTCCTCCCCGGAGTTTCAGCAGTTGCACCGCACGTGGCTGCACGCTCAGGAGGAAGACCAAGGCGACGTGCTGGTGTACCGCCCCAATACCTACAGTTTCCCGCCGTCGCGCGGCCGCACTGGGTTCAGCTTCGACCCTAATGGCTTGTTTACCCAGTTTGACATTGCGCCCACAGATGGCTTGGAAGGACGCAAAGGCACCTGGAAGCCAGAAAGTAGCCATACCCTGCACATTACGCTCGACGATAAGCGCGACCCAGACTATCGGCTGGAAATTGTGTCGCTGGAAAAAAACGTGCTGAAAGTGCGGCGGGTGCAGTAGGGCTTGCAACCTCTCCACGTGCTTGGAGGCTCTTTAGCAGCAACTCTTCCCCTACACTACATGCGGCTTCTCAGATTACATTTCGCTGTATTCTTATTAGTTCAACTAACTTCTTGCAAGCCAGACGCTGATGTGGCTCCAACGTCGGCAAAGCTAGCTGACCGCACGTGGCTCCGGTCGCACGAAGAAGAGTCAGCCAACAGCTTCATCCAAGTTTATCGTCCTGAAAGCTACGCATTTCCGCCTTCGTGGCCCCGCACAGGGTACCTTTTCCATGCGGATGGACGCTTAGTTCACTACAATCCGGCTCCTAACGATGGGGGTTCTATCCCGTCAGAGGTAGGAACCTGGACATGGGAAGAAGCTGCTATTATCCACGGACATTTTTCCGCGCAATATGGCGCCGGCGATTATAAGCTGAAAGTCATAGAGTTGACGAACAGCATCCTCAAAGTGCAGCTTCTTTAGAAGAAGTATTCGACGAAAAGTTGAGAAGTTTGCCTGTTTGATAGACTATGCGCCCGGCTGACCGCCGCGCTACCTAGGTCTGCTGCTTCTCCATTTTAATTGCTTGCGCCGTATGAACTACTGGCTCGTTAAATCAGAACCCGTCAAATATTCCTGGACCGATTTTACCACTGAAGGCCGCACAGAGTGGACGGGCGTCCGCAACTTTCAGGCGCGTAACTACCTGCAACAGATGCAGCCCGGCGACTTCGTGCTCTTCTACCACAGCGTCACCGATAAAACGGTAGTGGGCATTGCCGCAGTGAGCCGCGTCGCCGCCCCCGACTCAACGGCGGAGGCTGGCAGTGGTTGGGTGGCCGTGGAACTCACGCCGCACCATGCGTTGTCTCGCCCTGTTTCCCTGGCCCAAATCAAGCAAGATGAGCGCCTAGGTCAAATTGGCCTCTTGCGGCAGTCACGCTTGTCGGTGATGCCCTTGCAGCCCGCCGAGTTCGACGTGGTGCTAGAGCTGGGCAGTTAGCACTAGGGCAAGTTACCACCTTAGCGAAAGCTAGGTTTCGGTCGCTTAAGCAGCCGGAACCTAGCTTTTTTGTTTGACCATGATCGTAGCAAAGCAGTGAACATTGTGCCACAGTTTACGTGTTGTTACGAAGCAAAACCGCACCAAAAAACACGTACCTATTGGCGAAATAGAACGTGACTTTGCCGCTGCTTCCTCGTATCTTACTTAGGTAACAAACGCCTCGCAAAGGCAGCACTGTACTCCTGCCGCTATGAAACACCCACTACTCCGCGTGCTTATGCTCCTACTGGCTGGTTTGCCAGCCTGGAGCCTAGCCCAAGCCCCTCCCACCCAACCCAACCGCGTTGAATTACCGTTGCCAGCCTACGCCAGCGACGTGTACGTGCAGACGCTAGCCGAAGACAGCAGCGTAGTACTGCTGGTAAACGACGAAAAGTCGGGCACCATGCGCCGCCAGATTAGCTTTCAGAAATTCGACAGCAAGTTGCGGACCGTATGGTCGCTGCCGTTGGAAGTAGCGCCCGAGTACGAGGTGGTACAGCTTTGCACGGAAGGCTCCATGGTATATGCGCTGTTCCAATCAGAATACACGCCCGATCATCTTTGGGTAGCTAGCCTCGATGCCCATGATGGTTTGCTGCACTCCGGGGCTTTTGAAACAAAAATCAGCCGCACGATTTATGAAGCCAAGGCGCTGGGCGGCAATCTGTTTGTGACGACGATGGTGGAAAACCACCTCACCGTAATGCTGCTCAACTTGCGGGTCGGTACGCACCAGTTTTTGCCCGCCGTGTACGAGACGTTGCCAACGCAGTTCACCTTCCTAGCCGACTCCGTAACGAAGCGAGCCAAGTTCGTGATGAGCCAATCGAACGGGCAGAAAACGCGCTTGCAGGTGAAACAGCTAGCCGCCGACGGGACGCTCCTGAAGTCAGAATTTGTGCAGGCTGAAAGTGAGCGGGGCCTTATTACGGCCCAAATCAGCCCGGGCGACAGCGCGGCCAACTTGCTCACTGGCACTTACACACTGCGCGACCCCCGCTATTCGCAAGGTCTTTTTGCCGCCGACCTCTCGGCGGGCACTACGCCTACGGGCTCCCGTAAGTCATTGCGTTTCTACGACTTCATGAATCTTAAGCACTTCTTTGATTTTATGCAGCCTGCCCGTGCCGCCCGGATGCGCGAACGGGGCCAGCGCATGAAGGAGTCGGATCGGCAGTTACGGCACCATTATCACCTGCTCATGCACGACCTAGAGCCTTACCAGGATGGCTACGTGCTAGTCGGCGAGGTTTATTTCCCTAACTCACAAAGCAATAGCGCTTTTAACAACTATTACGCCCGGAGCTTCAGCCCATATTACGCTAATGGTTACGTGCCTAGCTACTATCCGCTTAACGCGGCTAATAACACGGCCAACAGCTACCTAGCCTCGCAGGCCATCGTATGCGGCTTCGACCGCAACGGGATGCTGCTGTGGGATAATGCGTTCGTACTCAAAGACGTGCGGCAATCCAACTTGGTAGAAACTGTTCGGATTCGTCCGCTGGCGGGCGGCGAGAAGTTTGTAATGGCCTACCTCAAAGACGAAGAGGTTTATTACAAGATCATCGACCATGCAGTTGCCTCGCCAAACGATTTGAAGGTGACCCTAGCTACATCGCCCCAACCCGACTCAAAAGAGAAACCCTTGGATACCAATCAAGAAGGATTGCTGCCTTGGTATGGCAGCCGGTTCTTGGCGTATGGCTACCAGCACGTTCGCGTACCACACGGGTCAGACCGCGACGTATTTTTTCTAAATACGATTTCTTTCGAGTAGCCTAGCGGCCAAACAGCCGCCGCGCACTTGCGTACAGGAAGCAAATCGTATGTTTACGCTTTCTGTCATTTTATGAAACTTCGCTTTTTCTCTCTCTTTGTTCTGCTGGCGCTGCTGGCGGCGAGCTGCCGCACGGGCGGCCCCGGCCGCCCGGCCAAAACGGTTGCTGCGTTTTTCAACAAGTATCAGAACCGCCCAGGCTTCCGTACCACCGACTGGTCAGCGGGCCTCACCACGCGGCTCTTGCTGGGGCGTATTGGCAAGCTAGGTGGCGACAATGACATATCGCAGGCCCTGACGGCCGTGCGTGGTGTGAAGGTCCTCACCTTTACGCCTACTTCGGCTAAGTCGGAAAAGTTGGTGGCGGAAGGCTTGCTGAAGGAGGTAGACGGGCTGCTTTCTAATGAGCGTTATACACCACTCCCCGTTACTTCAAACGATAACAGCGCTGGTCAGCTTCGCTACTCTGCTCGCCATCAAGGCGACCGGGTGCAGGAGCTAGTAGCCACGGGCAATGTACAGGGCGCACCCGATTCCTTTATGCTGGTGGCCGTTTCCGGCGACTTCACCAAGGACCAACTCAATCAGCTCACTAAGTTTCTTCCCACTGCGGTCAGCCAGATTACGAAGTAAGCGTCTTTACTATTACATCAAACAAAAGGCCCTGCTAGCTAGCAGGGCCTTTTGTTTGATGTGCAGTAGTTGTTTGCAGAGGCACCGCCTTGCGTAACATAGCGCACTGCACGTGCGCCTACTCAAGGAATGGCAGCGTTAGCTCCTATGAAGTTGCTTCGTAGCACGAGTTGCCTCCGCTCCTATGGTTCTAGGATGCATCTGCCTTATACTGATTCAGGTATCAACTCGTGGGTTATTCGGCAGCCAATCAAGGCCAAACCTAGGTTTTGAGCTTGCTATATAAGCTACTCGCAACGGAAACTGTCCTGTTGATTCCTACCGAGTACGTTGCTTCTAGAGCGGTGAAGAGACGCAATATTTTGCGTCTCTACTAAAGAACGATTCTTAAACACACTGTGCATGTTGACCTAGCTCGGTCTATTCCCACTAACAGCATAACAGCTTATCCTAGGTTGTTTTTTTACTGACGAGTGCCAACAAAAAAGCGGCGGACCGGGTAGGTCCGCCGCTTTTGGTCGGTGAGCTTACACTATTCAGCAATTATGGCTGAGGTGCGCTCGGGATGTAGAACTCGAACTTGAACTCTACGCGACGGTTCTTCGCCTGACCTGCTTTCGACGTGTTCGGAGCAGCTGGTTGCGATTCACCGAAGCCTTCGGTCGTTACACGGTTCGGATCCATCTTCTTGTTGGTGAAGTAACGCTTAGCCGAAGCAGCGCGACGTTCCGACAAGCCTTGGTTGTATTCATCCGTGCCGCGGCTATCGGCGTGGCCCGAGATGCGGACGCTGTACTCAGGATACTGGTTCAGGATCGTGATTACGTTGTCGAGGGTTGGGTAAGAAGACTTGCGAAGTACGGTGCTGTTCGTTTCGAACTGTACAGGCTTCACTTTCTCCATCAACGCTGGGTCGATTACGCGGCAGCCAGTCGAGTCAACCGTCGAACCAGGAGCCGTGCCGGGGCACTTATCGCGGTCATCTGGTACACCGTCGCCGTCAGCGTCTACTACTACTGGGCAGCCAGTAGCATCTACTTGCGTACCAGCAGGAGTGCCGGGGCACTTGTCATCAGAGTCACGTACACCGTCGCCGTCAGCATCTGGGCAACCTTTTAGAGCAGGCAGACCAGCTTGGTCTGGGCAAGCGTCGTCGCCGTCACGTACGCCGTCACCGTCGCGGTCTGGGCAGCCCTCGAGGGTAGCTAGGCCTTTTTCGGTGGGGCACTTATCTTGATAATCCGGTACACCGTCGCCGTCACCGTCAAGTGGGCAGCCATTGGGATCAACAGCTACGCCAGCGGGCGTATCGGGGCACTTGTCTTTGCGGTCTGGAACACCGTCGCCGTCCGTATCTTTTGGTTTGCCTAGGCCTACCGTGATACCAGCGGTGTGTTGGAGGTAGCGGTCATTGATGTTGCCTTTCAGCGCTACCCCATCAACCCGGTCGCTCAGCGGATAGTGCTGGCCGGTTTGAACGAAGATGGAGAAAGCAGGCGAGAATTGCAGCTTGATACCAGCAGCGCCCATGATGTCGAATGCGTAGATGTCGACGTTGGAGTTACGCTGCGTTTGGTCGGTGAAGCGGCGGTCAGTGCTGGCGAAGAATACACCGGGCTGCACAATCAGGTAAGGCGCGAAGAACGCATCTTCTTTCAGGGCCCAAGTACCGTTGTTCAGCTTCAGCTTAATTGGAATGCCTACGTTCACTACGTTCGCATCGAATCCCCGCACGGTCTTCCCTTCTAACACATACAATGCGTTCTTGGGTGGGTTGGCATTGAACTTCATGTCGCCGTAGCTCAGGTTCAAGCCTACATCAAGACCTTTGGCTACGTAGCGATCAACGCCAATGCCGAAGCCTTTCTCGATCTTGTCGTGCTTAAACCACTCCGAACCTAGGTCGCCGTGGTACTGAAGGGTGCTGCCATAGATATTAATGGCAGTTTTTTGATCCGATGTCTGCGCGTGCCCGTCTGGGGCAGCCGCCAGCAGCGCCAGACCCAGGGCAGCAGATTTTGCTAGAACGTTTCTCATAGCAGGGTGTTTGAGGGTGAACAAAGACGTCCGGTGTTGTTGCATTTAGTAGGTGAATGCGTAAGAGAACTAGCTGCCTATACTTCGACTTTAAAATAAAGTTGTTGTCAAGGCGAAAAATGGAACCTTTTTTGGCCGATTTGCTCCCTACTACTTTATCTTGGCTAGATACTACTAGTAGTTGATTGTCAGCCCAAACGAAGCTTCTTCAGCCTCGCTATATATGGGTTTCAAATTTCTTATTTTGGGGCAAATATATTTTAGAAAAGCACAAAAAAAAGGCTCCCGTCTTATATCGGGAGCCTTTTTAGGCTTACTAGGCAAGCAATTCTGCCCTTCATGAGCGACACTGCACGCGCTAGCTCCGGCGCATAAGTCGCTCTATGTCTTCGATCTCCAATGGGATGTTCCGCATCAGATCTTCGTTGCCGTTTTCCGTGATCAAAATGTCGTTTTCGAGGCGAATTCCGAGCCCTTCTTCCCGGATATAAATGCCCGGCTCACAGGTATACACCATGCCCGGCTCGAAGCTGCGGTATTTGTCGCCCACGTCGTGCACGTCGAGACCTAGGTAGTGCGAAGTACCGTGCATAAAGTACTTTTTGTACAGAGGTGCGGCCGGATTCTGGTTCTTCACATCCGACTCGTTGAGCAGGTCCAGCTTGATCAGCTCCTGCTCCATGGTGCGCCCCACGGCGGCGTGGTACTCCTCAATGTTGTTGCCAGCAACCAGGTTGGCAGTGGCAAATTTCATGACTCGCAACACCGCCTCGTACACGTCGCGCTGACGCTTGGTGAAGGTACCGTTCACGGGAATAGAGCGCGAAAGATCGGCGGCGTAGTTGGCATACTCGGCACCGAAATCCAGCAGCAACACGTCGCCGTCCTGGCACTGACGGTCGTTGCTCACGTAGTGCAAAATGCACGCGCTGGGCCCCGAGGCAATGATGCTGCCGTAGGCAGGCCAGCGGCTCCCGTTGCGCACAAATTCGTGCAGGATCTCGGCTTCTATCTCGTATTCCCACACACCTGGCTTCAGAAAACCTAGCAGGCGCCGGAACGCTTTGTCGGTGATATCGGCCGCTACGCGCATTAACCGAATTTCTTCGGCGCTTTTGATGGCGCGCAGTTGGTGCATGATGGGCGCCGCACGCCGGTACTGATGCAGCGGGTACTGCTCCCTGATCCACTTGCTGAAACGGGCATCGCGCGTTTCGACTTCCACCACGGCCCGAATGTGCTCGTTGGAGTTCAGGTACACGTTTTCAGCTTCGTTCATCAGGGCCGGCAGCACTTGCTTAAAGGAGTCGAGCCACATGATGGTAGGAATGCCTGCTTGCGCCCGCGCTTCCTCTTTGGTTAGTTTGTAGCCTTCCCAGATCAGAATATGCTCGCTGGTTTCGCGCAAAAACAAGATTTCGCGGTGCTGCGGCAGCTTAGCATCCGGAAAAAGCACGAGGATGCTTTCTTCCTGATCGACGCCGGAGAGGTAAAACAAATCGGTATTTTGCCGAAACGCCATGGTACCGTCGGCGTTGGTGGGCATCACATCGTTGGACTGAAAAATGGCCAACGACGCCGGGGGTAGGCGCTCCGTGAAGTTGCGACGATTCTGAATAAAGAGCTGCGGATCGATGGGGCCGTAACGCATAAAGAAGAAACTTTGGTAAGGAAAAACGCGCCAAAGCGCGGCTTGCGCAAGTTAGAACAATGCGGAATACGGTTTGGTAGCTAGCTAGGCTAGCTTTCTTTTCTAAAGCACAGGAAGCAGCCAATGGCCGCCGCGCTCAGCACTTGCTACACTGCCTTAGCAGTTACAACGCGTAAGTTGCGCTAGATACCTAGGCCTAGGTATCTTTGTCCCTTTCCTTTGCTCCTGATGCCTCACCCCACCGAACGTGCTATTTTGCTGATTCAAACGGCCTTCATCGGCGACGTGATTCTGGCGACAGCACTGCTAGAGCGTCTGCACCAGGAGCACCCCAACACGCCTGTCGATTTCTTGGTGCGCAAGGGCAACGAAGGCTTGGTGAAGGATCATCCACACGTGCGAAACGTGCTGATTTGGGATAAAAAGAAAGACAAATACCTAGGTCTGGGACGGTTGCTGCGGCAGATCCGGGCTACTGGCTACGATCAGGTTATTACGCTACAGCGGTTTGCTTCGACGGGGATGCTCACGGCTTTTTCGGGGGCGCGGGAGCGGATTGGCTTCGATAAAAATCCGCTTTCCTTCGCTTTCACGCGGTCGGTGCCGCATATCATTGGCGAAGGCTTGCACGAAGTTCAACGCAACCTGATGCTGTTGGGTGCCGACAAAGAAGCGCCTCCCACACGTCCGCGCCTCTATCCTACCGCCCAAGATGAAGCCGCTGCCGCACAAGTTGCCCAACAGGCTCATGCGGGTTCCTATATCTGCATTGCGCCCACTTCGGTGTGGTTTACCAAGCAGTTTCCTGAGGAGCAATGGCTTAAACTTCTGCATGCCTTGCCAGCGCACTACACCATCTTTCTCCTGGGCGGCCCGCCCGATGTGGCAGCCTGCGAAGAGCTGCGGGTAGCTAGCGGCCAACCGAATGTGCAGAATGTGGCGGGGAAGCTGTCGTTGCTTGCCTCGGCGGCGCTCATGCGCGGGGCCGTACTGAACTACGTTAACGACTCGGCACCTATGCACTTGTGCTCGGCGGTAGGCGCCCCTACTTGTGCCATCTACTGCTCTACGGTACCTAGCTTTGGCTTTGGGCCGCTTAGCCCGCACTCCTGGGTAGTGGAGCTGGAAGAGAAGCTAGCTTGCCGGCCCTGTGGCTTGCACGGCTACCGCCAGTGCCCACTTGGCCATTTTCGTTGCGCCCGCGACATCAAAACTACTCAGCTGCTGGCGGTGTTAGCGGAAAGAGTATCGGAGTAGCGCGACAAGCCAGTAGTGTCGTTCAACGGTTTACTTAGCTACTCACTTACTCCGCTGTTCTTTTGCAACTACCTAGGTAGTTGAATGGTTATTATCAGGTTGGGCTTGCTAATTTTCAAGCCTCCACTTCGTCCGCTTTCCAAGACCCTACATAATGTCTGATTACGATCTATACGAGTTGCCGAATGGCATTCGGGTCCTGCATAAACAAGTTCTGCACACCAAAATTGCCCACTGCGGTTTTCTGCTCGACATTGGCTCCCGCGATGAGAATGAGCACCAGCAGGGCCTAGCGCACTTCTGGGAGCACATGGCCTTCAAGGGCACCAAAAAGCGCCGCTCGTTCCACATCCTGAACCGCCTCGAGACGGTGGGCGGCGAACTGAATGCGTACACGACCAAAGAGAAAATCTGCTTCTACGCCTCGTTGCTGAGCACGCACTTCGAGCGCGCCTTCGAGTTGCTCACGGACCTAACCTTTCACTCCATCTTCCCGGAGCGCGAGATTGAGAAAGAGCGCGGCGTGATTCTGGAGGAAATGTCGATGTACCTCGACGCGCCCGACGATGCCATCATCGACGACTTCGACGAGGTGATTTTTGGCAAACACGCCCTAGGTCACAATATTTTAGGCACCCGCCAGAGCGTATCGGGCTTTCAGCAGAAAGACTTCCGGGACTTTCTGGCCGAGCAGATTCGTACGGATCGGCTCATCTTTAGCTCCGTGAGCAACTTACCCTTCAAGGAGGTAAAACGCTTAGCGGACAAGTACCTAGCTCCGTTGCCCGCTCGGCTTGGCCCGCGGCCCCGTGCACCGTTTACGAGCTATCAGCGCGTAGAGCAGCTTGAGCGCAAGCCTATTACGCAAGCACACTGCCTCATTGGGGGACCAGCTTACGCCATTGAAGACCCGCGCCGGATTCCGTTCTTCATGCTCACCAATATCCTAGGTGGCCCCGGCATGAACTCGCGCCTGAACCTAGGCATTCGGGAGAAGTACGGCTTGGTGTACACCATCGATGCCACGTACTCGCCCTACACCGACACAGGCCTGTTTGGCATTTACTTCGGCACGGAAAAGAAGCAGGTAAACCGCACCGTTGGCTTGGTGCAGAAGGAGTTGAAGCAGCTTCGCGAAAAGATGCTTGGCTCGACGCAACTGCACACGGCGAAAGAGCAACTCATGGGGCAGCTGGCTATGGCCGAAGAAAGCAACGGCGGGCTGATGCAACTGCTGGCTAAAAGCACCCTTGACATTGGCCGGGTAGAGCCCTTAAATGAAATCTTCGACCGAATCCGCAAAGTTTCGGCCAGTGAGCTGTGCGAGTTAGCCAACGACGTACTGCGCGAAGACAACCTAAGCGTGCTGCAATACGTGCCCAACGAGTAACTGAGCAACTGAGTGACTGAGTAATCGTTCTTGTATCTTACTGGGCTCTATTCCTCAGTCACTCACCCCTTGGCGCGTCAGTTCGGACATGTTGGGAGCTACCGTCCCGGCGATTTCTTCGCTAATCGGCTTGCGTTGTCGGCGGCGGGCTTGCACCGGCCCACACGGGCTGGCATCAGCGGCACGCAGCACGAAGGGGCCGATTCCATCGTGCTAGCGGACGCCTACGAGGACGACGTTTTCACCGACGACGAAATCCTGTATACAGGCCACGGCGGGCGCGACCCGCGCACCGGCAAGCAGGTCACGGACCAGGTTCTGACGGACCGTAACCTAGCGTTGGTGAAAAGCCAAGAAACGGGCCGGCCGGTGCGCGTGCTGCGCAAAGTCGTACACGAAGACAGCACGGCTTTCCGTTACGAAGGCTTATTTCGCGTGGCCGCTTATGAGTATGTCCGCGGCAAATCGGGCTACGGCGTTTGGCTATTTCGGCTGCGCCCTTTCATGATGCCGTCTTAAACGCCGTCCACAAAATCCGTGTAATCCGCCACATCCGTTCACATTCGTGGTTCAGAGTTGATCTTATGCCTTTCACTCCCGCTCACCCGGCTATTGTGCTGCCCCTGCTTCGCCGAACGCGCCGTTGGCTCTCAGCATCTGGGCTTATTGTGGGCAGCATGGCGCCCGACCTAGAATACTTTTTTCGACTGCGGCCCGGTGGTGGCGTCGGTCACACACTACTTGGAGTGCTTTGGCTCGACCTGCCCCTTAGTCTTCTGATCATCGGACTGTTTCATGGTATTGTCAAAAAGCCGTTGATCTTCAGTCTACCCGATTCTTTCCGGCTGAGGCTAGAGTGGTTTGCTAGGCAACCCTGGCCGCTACGCAATTTGTGGAGTCCGCGGTTGTTGCTCGGCATTCTGGTTGGGTGCGCTTCGCACCTAGTGTGGGATACCTTCACACACCAGCGGGGACGTTTTGAGTCGGAGCTCCAGATCTTAAGCTATCAGTTTGCCAATATCACATTGCGGGCCTGGCTACAAAACGGCTCCTCCGTCGTCGGCTTAGCTGTCGTTGGCTGGTACGTATGGGCCCTGCCCACTACTCGCAACGTACCCGACGTTTCCTCCCGAAAACGGCGTAATTTCTGGCTGCTGTGCGCCGTCCTGACGGCCTTGTTCTGGGCAGCGTTTCTGTACGTGGCGCACCTAGCGTATCCGCTCATCATGGCATATGCTTTCGACGGTATTTTCATCGTGACGGGTATGAGCGCCATGATGGCGGCTTTGCTTGTTACCTGCCCGATGTGGCCGTATCTGCGCACCCCACGTTCCGCTTAACTTGGAAAAGGCAACCCACACTATAAGCCGCTGATCATTGCGTATCTGTTTCGCGCGCCTTACCTAGGCACAGGAGAGCTAGGTTGCTTCATTATGAGGATTTTCACGCTGAAAGGCATTCAGCATATACAAGAACTACAGTTCTTAACCGATTCTTCGGGTTTGGTGCTCGACCAGGGCGGGCACCTGTACCGGTTTCGAGGAAACGCCACGGAAGTAATTGTTACTCCTCCTTCTTTCATTGTTTCGCAGTTTCACTTTGTCGATGAAGCGTACGGAGCCATCATTGGCCACTCGCATCCATTGCCAATACAGGAAGGCGCTTTTGGCTTTACAGGGCTAGGTCTGCTGCTAGTGTTGTGCTTGTGTCTAGGGTATAGCAAGCCCAAGGTAAAAGCCCACCGCTGGGTTATTGGCGCGCTTTGTTTAGCACTAGCTGGCTTCGTGGCCTCCTGTGGCACTGCTTGGCAGCAATACCGTCTTTTAAGTACGGAGTCGGCGTATGCTACGCTCCTTACCCGGCCGTTGCTCAGGCCAGGAGGCTATCACGCGTATCCGGCCAACAAAGGCTTGCATTCCTTCATTGCCATTACAAATACGCGTGGGGCCACCTGGAACGTGCAAACTTTGCCTACTACTTTTTATGCTAGTGCCCTCACGGCCATCGGGCACAATTTCTTGGTCGGTACCTATGCCAATCCTTATGAAGGCCGCAGCACGCTCCATGCCGATGGTGACATTTGGATTTATGGCAACGACACAACGTATTCCAAAGACTTACGGGCAAATAGTTGGCCTCGTCACTATGGGGTCGAGGTAAAACGTGGTATCCGCGGGTTCAGCCTCTCGCCCGATAGTTCACGGCTCCTGGTATTTGGCAGCGACCGTATGCCAGCCATTCCTAAAGATGAGCTCAACAGCACGGCAGGAAACATCTTCGTGCTACCCGTCTCTTTGCAGCCCAACTATACCCTGCTCGACGTGCCTGATACACTCGAAGTGTGCTCGCTAACTCAAGCCACAAACCGCGACCTGTGGGTAGTACTTGATAACAAGAAGACGCGCAAAACAAAAGGGCATCTCTCCTACTACGCTTTACCCTCCAAAACGCTGCTACGCTTTCAACACGGCCAGTGGCTAAAGCCAGCTTTTCCCGCAGGCTACAGCGCTGAGCAAGTAGTATTCGTGCCGGGCACCCGCAATGGCTACGTACTAACCACAACTGGGGAGGTAGTTGAAACCAACGATAACGGAGACTCTTGGCATACCCTAGCTTTGCAAGGCATTCGCCGGATACAGTCTTGGCAGCAGCAACTTGTGCTAGTAAAACAGCACAACCAACTCGTACTCGGCAGCCCTAGCAGCACCAATTGACAGCCAACTTACACTAAGCGAGTTACAAGATTTCAGGAGTTGCCTTCTCGATCAGCCCTTACCCAACATGGACGAACTGAATACCTACGCCGAAGCCCACACCTCGCCCGAATCGGACGTGCTACGGCGCCTCAACCGCGAAACGCACGTGCAGGTGCTGGCTCCGCGCATGCTGTCGGGGCATTTGCAAGGCCGCTTGCTCAGCATGATTAGCCACATGGTGCGGCCCCGCCGGATTTTGGAGCTAGGTACGTTTACGGGGTATTCGGCGCTGTGCTTGGCGGAAGGCTTGGCCCCGGATGGCGAGCTGCACACCGTAGAGCAAAACCCAGAATTGGAAGACCGTATCCGGCGCTACGTGGCGGAGGCTGACCTAGCGGAACGCATTCACCTACACATCGGCCAAGCGCTCGACCTGGTACCTAGCTTCCAAGAAACTTGGGACCTGGTGTTTATTGATGCCGACAAGATCAACAACGACGCCTACTACGAACTAGTGCTGCCGCACGTACGCGCCGGCGGCTTTATCCTGATTGACAACGTGTTGTGGAGCGGCAAAGCGTTGGCATCGTACCCGGTAAAGCCCGCCGACAAAGATGCGCACGCCGTGCGAGCGTTCAACGACAAAGTGCAGCAGGATGAGCGGGTGGAGAACGTGTTGCTCCCTGTACGCGACGGAATTTTAATCGTCCGCAAACGCTAACGCGAGTTCGAAACAGAACCTAGAAAATAATTTTCCCTTTCTGACGGGAACTAATTAAACCTTGGCTGCTTGCGCGCGTCTAGTCAGGAGGTACAAGCCCCCTCCAACGCATCGCATGAGAAAATTTCTTACGTTATTCCTTCTATACTGGCTTAGTAGTGCGGCCTTTGCGCAAACCTTATCCATTACGGGCCGGGCCCTTGATGCCAAAGACCAATCGCCGCTGATTGGCGCCAATGTGCTGCTGCTACACCTCCCCGACTCCGTGAAACGCGGCGTCGCCGCGGACCCAAGTGGCAATTTTAGCTTCACGGGGCTGGCGGCCGGGCGTTATCAGCTTTCCATTTCCTTTCTCGGCTACCAGAATATCAACCGCGACTTAACGCTTTCTACACAATCGGTTGCGCTAGGTAACCTAGCTCTGCAAGCTGGCGTGACGCTCAAAGGCGTGGAGGTAGTGGGCAAAACGCCCGCCGCCGTACAGAAAGGCGATACGGCGCAGTACAATGCCAACGCGTTCAAGACGAATCCCGACGCCAACGCCCAAGACCTCATAACCAAGATGCCCGGCGTCACCACGCAAAACGGCAAGGTGCAGGCCCAGGGCGAAGACGTGCAAAAGGTACTCGTTGATGGCAAAGAGTTTTTTGGCAATGACCCTGATGCGGTACTAAAGAATATTCCGGCCGAAATTATCGACAACATCCAGGTATTCGACCGGCAAAGCGAGCAGTCGCGCTTTTCGGGTTTCAACGATGGCAACACGCAGAAAACCATCAACATCGTCACGAAGAAGCAATACCGCAAAGGGCAGTTTGGACGCTTTGTAGCCGGCGCGGGCGGGGGGCAGCAAACGGGCACGGGCGCCTCGTGGGCGGAGCGCTACCAAGTGAGCGGCAACTACAATACGTTCAGCGGCAACCGCCGTATTTCGGTAGTCGGGCAGTCGAACAATATCAACCAGCAGAACTTCGGCTCGGCGGATTTGCTCGGGGTTACGAATAACTCCCGAGGCGGCGGGGGCGGTGGCAACGGCATTTCTCGCACCAACGCCATCGGCCTCAACTACTCTGACCAGTGGGGCAAGAACACGCAGGTGACGGCTAGCTATTTCTTTAACCTAGCCAATAACACCACCAACCAGCTGACCGACCGCATCTACGCCACCCGCGGCTCCAGCAGCGACACGCCCCTCAATCAACAGCAAACCTACCAGCAGACCTCGCTGGCGCAGAGCCGTAACCTCAACCACCGCTTCAACCTGCGCTTAGAGCATAAGATTGACTCGGTCAACTCAATCTTGTTCATCCCGTCGCTCACGTTTCAGCGCAACAATAACAACAGCACCGTTGATGGTCTGACGCAGGTAGGCGGCACGGAGCGCGGCAACACGAACAGTAAATACAACTCTAAGGCGTCGAGCATTTCCTCCTCGAACCAGTTGCTGTACCGGCACCGCTTCCATAAGCCTGGCCGGACGGTTTCGATCGATTTGAACGCGAACTACAACACGCGCAACTCCGACAACTACCTCTACTCCTTCTCCCGGTCGTTGTCGACGGTGGCCGGTACGGGCCGCGACACCACCGTTGAGAATATCCTGAACCAATACTCGCACCTCGACCAAGTGGGCTGGCAGCTCAACTCGGGCATTTCGTACACCGAGCCACTGAGCAAGACGGACTTACTCCAGTTCAACTACAACACTTCGTACGCCCCCAACGACTCCGACAAGAAAACCTACGATTTCTCGGAGCTTACCGGCAACTACGATGACCTGAACACGGGGTTGAGCAACGTATTCAAGAGCAACTACCTGACGCAAGGCCTCGGAGCTAGCTTCCGGCGCCAGACCCAGGACTACCAGATTATGGTGGGCGTGACGGGCCAGAGAGCTGACTTGAACAACCGGCAGCGCTTCCCGCAAGCGGGTACCCTCGACCGGACGTTCTACAACTTCCTGCCTAACGCCATGCTGCGCTACAACTTCTCGCGCCAGCGTAATCTGCGCTTCAACTACAACGGCCGCACCTCGGCACCTAGCATCAGTCAGTTGCAGGAAGTGGTGAACAACTCCAACCCCTTGCAGCTCACCACCGGTAACCCCGATCTGATTCAGCAGTACCAGCACGTGATGACGCTGCGCTACTCGGCCTCGAAGCCCGAAAAATCGACGTCGTTCTTCGTGGGCGCTTTTGCCACGTTCACCGACAACTTTATCACCAACAGCACCTTCGTCGCCCTGCGCGATACAACCATTGCCATCAATGGCGGCGTGGTGCAACTGCCGCTCGGCGGGCAGCTTACCCGGCCCGTGAACCTAGGTCAGCAGTACACGCTGCGCACCTTTGCCACCTACGGCATGCCGCTGGCCTTCATCAAATCGAACCTGAACGTGAACGGCAGCGTGGGCTTCTCGCGCACGCCGGGCCTCAACAACGAGCTCGTCAACTATTCCCGCTCACCCAGCGGCAACCTAGGTGTAACCATCAGTAGCAACATCAGCCCGAACCTAGATTTTACAGTTTCTTCCAGTGGCAACGTGACGTACGCGCGCAACACCGTTAATACGCGCCTGAATACCAACTACTACACCCAAAACAGCTCGGCGCGCGTTAGCTGGATTGTGGGCCCCGGCATCTCGGTCCAAACGGACCTAACCCACATCTACAACCAGGGTGTTGCCTCCTCGCCCACCCAGCAGTATGTGCTTTGGAATGCTAGCATCGGCAAAAAGGTGTTCCCGAATCAGCGGGGCGAGTTTAAAGTGTTTGCCTTCGACTTGTTGAAGCAAAACCGGAGCTTGCAGAACAACATCACCTCGGCTTACAACGAGACGGTGCGTACCAACAACTTGCAGCAGTATTTCATGGCCATGTTCACCTACAACCTGCGCAAAGGCAACATGCCGCAGCCAGGCGACCAAAACCGTGACCGGGAGCGTAATTCTGACAACCCAAACCGTGGCAACTGGCGCCGTGGCGGCGAAGGTGGTGGCATGGGCCCAGGCGGTCCGCCGCCCGGCGGTGGTGGCGGGTTCGGAGGCCCTCCCGGCGGCAACTAAGCTATTAAATAAACTGGCAAGGAGCCTAGCTTACCAGCGGCAGCCGTAAGTCTGAAAAGGTACCCTTAGGGTTGTTTCGGGCTTTTTGCTACCGCTGCTGGGCTAGGCTCATTGCACTTTCTAGCTAGGCTAGGCGCAGCAAATAGTACTTTTTACTGCGTGCCTCCCAGGATTTTTCTCCTACTTTGTAAGCTAAGGAGCCCAGAAATGCGTTGGGAGTGGCTCCTGCCTCGCTAAATTCTGCCCATGAAACGAATTGTGCTTTTGCTATTTTGCCTACTGCCGTTGCTGGCAGTGGCGCAGAGTGTCACGGTACCGCCCACCATTGAATTTGCTGGTTTGTACTTGCGCCTGACCGATAAAGGCCGCCGCGCCGTGCAGGAAAAAGTGGATGCGCTGCGGCGTTACCAGCCTTCCTTCCAGGCCCGCGTCGACCTAGCCGATGCTCACTTCCCCATCATTGACCGCGTCTTTCAGGAGCAGGGTATTCCGCTGGACTTTCACTTTTTGTCGCTCCAGGAAAGCGGCTTGCAGGGCGATGCCGAATCCATTCACGCGGCCGTGGGCTACTGGCAGTTTAAGCGCGAATCGGCCGTGGAGCTAGGGGTGCAAGTGAATAATTCCGTTGATGAGCGCAAGCATATCGTCGTAGCGACGCAAGGCGCTTCCAAGTATTTGCTGCGCAATAATGGCGTGTTGCATAACTGGGTGAACACGCTGCTTACCTACAACCTAGGTCTGAGCGGCGCCAAGCCCTACACTCTGCCCACCGATTACGACGCCACGGAGATGGAGATTACGCAGGACACCCACCCGTATATCCTCACGTTTCTGGCGCACAAAATAGCGTTCGAGTCAGCTGTTGGGCAGAATCCCAACCCACCCATGCTGTTGCAGGAATTTCCGGCGACCGGGGGGCAAACCCTATCGGCTATTGCCTTTAGCCTCCAAACGGAGGTGGACGTTTTGGCTAAGCACAACCGCTGGCTGCTGGATAGAAAGGTACCTACGGACCGCGCCTACACGGTTTTGGTGCCCATTACCGATCCTATTCAGCTTACTGCCATGGCGGCCCAGCAGAAAGTTGGGGCGAAAGGCCAGTTGCTTTCCCCGCCCGAAACGGACCCGGAAAATGCAGAGTTTGTGCGTATCAACGGCTTGCGGGCGCTTATTGCTCTGCCCGGCGACACCAAGGAGAGCCTAGCTCGCCGCGCCGACCTGAAGATGCGCAAGTTTTTGAACTACAACGACTTGATGGCGTTCGACAACATCATCGTTGGGCAGCCTTACTTTGTGCAGCGGAAGCGCGATAAAGCGGCCGTGGCGTATCATACCGCCCAGCCTGGCGAAAGCGTAGCCATTGTCTCGCAGAAATATGGGGTGCGTGTCAAAGCTATTCTGAACAAAAACCGCATGGCGCGCAATGAGGAGCTGCGCCCCGGCCGGGTCTTGTGGCTACAGCACACCCGGCCCCGTGAAGTGCCCATTGAGTATGCTCCTAGCACCAATGCCACCGCGCAAGCGGCTTTCGAGCGCCCGGTGGCCCGCCAAACGGCGAAGCCTAGCCCAGCGGCTACTCCGGCGCCAACACCTAGCTCGCGTAAAACCAAAGACACCGAACCAGAGCCTTATGCGGGCAGCGTGGCCACGCGCAACCGGGTGGAGGAAGACGTAGCCGAGGAAGACAGCGTCACGATGACTTCGGGCGACCTAGCCACGGAAAGCTTGAACGACCTGCCGACCCCTCCTGCCACCACCGCTACGGCCGACTCTGCCACAGAAGCTGAACTAGCGGCCACTCCTGCCACGCCAACAACGCCGCGGACGGTGTACGCCGGACGGCCAGCGCAACAAGCCCCTCCTACCCCAACGCCAACTCCTAGCGAAGAGCCCGTGGCTGAAGAGGAAGCTAGCACTTCCGCAGAACCTCCCGTAACGCAACCACAGTCTTCCGCCCCAACGACGAAAGCTCCTACCAAAGTCGTCTTGCGTGAGCCGGTACCTAGCGCTACGCCGGCCGCCACGAAGCCGACAACTCCAGCATCTACTGCCGCTACCCCTCCTAGCGCAGCACCGTTAGCTGTGCCGGTAGCAACGGAAGCCTTGCCTGCAAACGGCCTGTACATCGTGCAAAAAAGCGAAGGAATCTACGCCATTGCCCGCCGTTACGGCTTGCGCCCCGCCGACCTAATTGCCTGGAACGAACTGCCCCCAAATCCGTCGCTACAGCTAGGCCAGACGCTACGCCTTACGCCCCCTAGCGCGACAACGCGCCCTGCTACAGCTACCACGCCCGCCGCACCGACCTCAACCACAACAGCCACCAAGCCTGCACCAACCGCCGCGCCTGCCCCGAAGCCTACCGCACCGGCCACCGTCGCGACTACACCTACTTCACGCCCCGCCGCCACTACCACACCACCTAGTGCTGCTGCCGCGCCCATCGCGTCGTCGGTTCCGGCTAGCAACGTCATTCGGCACACCGTCGAAACCAAAGAGTCGATGTACAGTATTTCGCGCAAGTACAAGGTGACAATCAAGCAGATTATGGAGTGGAACAACAAGCCCGATTTCAATGTGAAGCCCGGCGAGGTGCTGGTTATTCAGCCAACTAAGGAGTAGCCACTTTGCTATTCAACTCACAACAAAAGGCCGGCCGACTAGTAAGTCGGCCGGCCTTTTGGTTGTCTAGCCCAACGATAGGGCTAGGCATATGCTTGCCGATTAATGCGCTGGGTGCGCGACCTTAGCAGCGCTATTACTTCACTGTCGTTGCTGTAGCGGTTGCCAAGGTTCACGAAGTTCTTCGCTAGCAAATCGTAGCGCTTCGTCATGAGGTAGACAAACACGTGCAGGAAGTGAATGCCGTCGAAAACGATGGCGTCGTTCGCTGAATAGTGATTGATGTTCTCTCGGAAGGAACGCGGGTGTTCGCTCCAGTGCATGGCAGGCTTGAGGTGGTGGCTGATGTGGTAGCCGTCGTTCCAGCACTTATGGTTGTAGCGCGTGTTGATGCAGGTGATGCTGTTGGTGTAGCAATTGTCGGGGCTGGCGGCCGCCACAAAGGCATGTTGGCTCCAGTTGCCTAGCATCATCACGATGCGTGAAAGCACAACGGGTAGCACGAAGACAATCAAGGTCGCCTGCCAATTAACCAACAGCAGCCCAAGGCACAGCACGATGTACAAGCCCTCCCCCCTCACGGCACGCAGTAGCAATGTCTTTTTGTTGGTGCGGATGAAGTACAGAAACAAACGCGGGATGCCTAGCAGGAAAAAGCCGCCTAGGTAGCGCAAGAAGCTCACCCACGAATCCCGTTGGTAAAACATGGTGGAGCTTTCATCGTCCGGCAGGTTATTTTCGGGGTGGTGCATGCCCATGTGGTGGGTGAAGTACGACTCCGGCGTTTGCCCAAACAGCGGCCCGATTATCCACGGAATGTACTTGTTCAGCAAAGCGTATTTCTTCTTAAACAGGATGCGGTGACACGTGCAGTGCAGCATCAGACCAAAAGGGCCTTTGAAATAAAAGTTGCTCAGACCTAGATAGATGACGACGATACCGGCCCAGAGCCAACCCGTAACCGCTGGCACGAAGAGAAGGGCCGCTAACGGGATTAATACGAGCGAAATACGCAGCGTAAGATACAGGAAAGGCAAGTCCCGCGGATCTTGGCAAAAGGGGAGCAGTTGCCGGTCGAGCCAAGATAACGGGGAGCCGGTCCGGTACTCCGGATCGGTTAAAGGCAGAAGATATTTCATGTGGGGCGCGGCGCGGTACCTTAGCCGTGAAGGGTGAAAGCCTATGCAATAGGCCGTAGATAATCGAGGCACAAGAATACCGACCGTGTCTCTGGGCAGGCGCCAGAGGGTCTATACGCTAGCTTGTTCAGCCGCCGGCCCATGAAGGGCACCTAGGCGGCTTGCTGTACTGGTAGTTTCAGCAAGACAGTGGGTTCTGGCTAATGAGGGCGGAACCACGCAACAGCATCAGCGCTGTTGAGGCATTCTATCCGAATGACTACGAGCTGCGTTCGAGCTCAAGGGTAGGATGTCCACCTAGAAGCTCAGGCCTACTAACGGGAAAAGCACCTTTATCGTTCAGAACTATATAGAAGTAGATGAAGTTAGCTCAGCGCACTACACCCATGGCGAGTTTGTCTTTTTCCTAGGTCGAAGCGCAAGTCAAAGAGCAATCGGTGTTGCTGAGTGCTGAGCTTACACGACGAATTCGAAAACGAGCCTTCTTGTATTGGGGCACAAAAGGCTTTCCAGGACCTATTTCGTCCTAGGCCATGGCGTAATGGTATTATGTATACGTTACTAGAAGCCAGGCTCATCCTAGGTGAGCAGCCAGGCCAAAAGCACAACTACGCCGGGTACATCTGGCTTCAAGCAACCGGGTGATTGATCTGGCAACCGCGCCTCGCGAAAACACGCTGCGTAGTTGCAGCGGTAGGTACACACCCGAAACAAAGCCGGCAGCGAACAGTAAACATAGGATAGATTAAGCCCATCTGACCACTCCACAGGACCTAGCTTCATCATGAGCGGGCCCGACAGGGTGGCAATTGCCTTTACAGAAGATGTTAGTCCCTAGTAGCTCAGCCCGCACTCGACCCTACGTTATTGCCTGGGTATTCTCCCTCATTTTTTACTTCCTCGAATACGCCGTGCGCTCCGGACCCGCCGTGATGCTGCCGGAGTTGGCTGGGGTGTTTGGCGTAAGCACGACGGAGGTCAGCGGCATTCTGGGCACGTATTATTACACGTACTCCCTGGCCGGGCTGATAGCCGGTATCGCCCTCGACCGCACGGGTGCCAAGTATGCTCTGCCGGCTGGGGTTGCGATAGTGGCGCTCGGGTGCGCGCTATTTGCCGTGCCAGGTCCCTTGGCTGGCAATGCAGGCCGCTTGCTACAGGGCGCCGGTTCGGCTTTCGCCTTTACGGGCTCGGTATACCTAGCGTCGCGCGGGTTTCAGGCTAAGTCACTGGCTACCGCTATCGGTGCTACGCAGTGCTTGGGCATGCTAGGTGGCGCCCTTGGGCAGTCGGTTGCGGGCCCGCTTATTCACAACGGCTTCGATTTGCGCACGTTTTGGGTACTGATGGGCGCAGCCAACCTAGCTACTTGTTTGGCGTTGTTTTTCATTACCCCCAATGACGCCGCGGAGCAAGCGCAGCAACCCAACGCCAAAGCTAGCTTGCTGGAGCCCTATAAGATAGTTTTTCGCAACCCGCAGTCGTACTTGTGTGGCCTGATTGCCGGGTTGCTCTTCGCCCCTACCACCATCTTTGCCATGAATTGGGGTGTGGCCTCGTTGCAGCAAGACCAGCAGATGAGCTACGCGGCCGCGGCATGGGCTTGCTCGATGGTCCCGCTAGGCTGGGTAGTGGGCTGCCCGTTGCTCGGTTGGGCCGCCGACCGCCTAGGTCGCCGCAAGCCGGTGCTGTTTGGTGGGGCTGCTAGCATGATGTTGCTGGGTTTGCAACAGCTGTATTTACCTAGCTTGCTGCCGCTGTATGTGAGCCTATTTTTGTTCGGCGTAGCCTCGGGCGCGGCCATGATTCCGTATTCCATTATCAAAGAAGCCAACCCGGATGAGGTGAAAGGCAGCGCTACCGGCGCCATGAACTTTCTCACCTTTGGCGTGAGTGCGGTGCTAGGCCCCCTATTCGCCCGCCTCTACGGCCAAACGCTCGGCAACGCCGCCGACCCAGCCGCACACTTTCAGACCGGCGGCTTGTTCTGGATCGGGTGCACCAGCGTGGCAATCGTGGCGGCGCTGCTGCTACGCGAAACGGGCGCCGGCCGAAAAACGACCGTTTCCGGCGCTGATGCGAGGTTTTCACCTGGCGGCACCCGTATCGCGCCGCTGCGTGGCTAGGCTCCTGACAGACGGACCCAGCTTGCTTGGCACCAGCACCTAGCTTCGCTGCTCGAAAAGGATGGCTCCAAAGGCCATCCTTTCTTATCAGTGACAATCAGAAATGCTCGGCTCGGCAGCTTTACTAAACTCTGGGTACTTTCTGCCTTCCCATCTGTTTGTTATTTCCCGCTTTCATTGCCATGCTTAGTGTTTCTCTCGTGATAGTCAAGCTACTATCGGTCCTAGCTTAATTGTTCTCGTAATTCAGATAAATAGCTGCTGCTCAGCCTGGCAAATAGCTAATTAAACCTATTTAAAATACTACCTTCGAATATTGCTTCCTCTTACTATTCTAATCTAACTTTTTATGCATCCATCTACTTCCTATTGGTCAGCTTTTGCTGCTACACTCGTTGGGTTCTTCGTTGCCAATCAGGCAGTAGCCCAGTTTCCCGTTATTTCTAATATTTCGCCCGCGCCACATAGTTTTAAGCAACCCGTCACTACTCTGGTTTCGGCCACAGTAACCCCATTTACGTCAGCCAGTCTGAAGGTATATAGCTCGCAGTCAGGCGGCTTGCGAAGTGGTACGACTACCATCAACAACAACACGATTTCCTTTGTACCTGCTGCCCCTTTTCGAGCAGGTGAAACCTTGTCGGCAACGCTCACAGGTCCGGATGGGGCCAAATACGCGTGGCAGTTTACAGCCGCCGTTGCGGGTGGCAGCGGCGGCAGGTTTGAGGCGGGAGTAGCTACCCCGATAAGCACCCAAAGCAACTCACAAGACTACCTGACGCTTATCGACGTAGACGGCGACTCCGATTTGGATGTAGTAGTACCTTATTACCTAGGGAGGCCGTCGCTGGGCGTACTGCGTAACGACGGTACCGGCAAACTCGCGCCACTTGTTGACCTCAACGTAGCTACCCAGCGCTTCAGGCCAGGCGACGTGGATGGCGACGGCGACCTCGATCTGGTATATGCAATCAAAAACACGGGCCTAGGCGTCTTGCGCAATAACGGCGCGGGTACTTTTACCCCGGTGTCAAGTACTATTAGCACAAGTACCGAGGTTGCTGCACTCGCGCTGGGCGATTTGGATAGCGACGGCGACTTAGACCTTATCTTCTCGGAAGGGACCAGTAAAACGCTTCAAGTTCGCCTGAACAATGGAACGGGCGTGTTCACGGGCAACGGGCAGGTTAGCATATCTTCTAACGCAATGCGAGTAGAGCTGGCTGACCTTGACAACGACGGTGACTTGGATGCCCTAACTGGATATGGCAATACATCGACTAGCCCCTTGAACATTCGTCTGAATAACGGTCAAGGACAGTTCTCTGGCACCACCGAATTACCGGTGGGCGGCTATCGAGGCACTATTGGACTAGCCGATTTTGATGATGATGGCGACGTAGATATTGCCGTTCCGATTTTCCAACCAGATGGAAAGCTTAGTCTGTGGCGCAACAACGGTAATGCCACTTTTACGAAGGCTCCTGATTTATTAATTGGCAGCGGCCCACAGGTAGTAGAGATAGGTGACATTGATGGTGACAAAGACTTGGACATTATCACCGATGCGCGCGAAAACAGCGCCTCCTCAAACAGTATCAATCTAAACTTGAACACTGGTACAGGTAACTTTATCCGCCAGGCAGATATTTCGACCATCTCGCGCCCCGTGGATCTTGCACTCGGCGATATGGACAACGACGGCGACCTGGATTTGGTCGTGTATAGCCTCAGTGGCAACAGCAACGATCCGACGGGCCAGATAATCGTGCACCGCAACGCTACCACTATACTAGCTACTCAGCAAACGACGCTCAAAGCTCAAGCTATGGGTGCTTGGCCTAATCCAGTGGACCGTGGCACCGACCTCCACTTCGAAACCGCTGCCGCTAACGGTGGCAAAGCAACCCTGTACAACGCCTTGGGCCGCCTCGTGCGCGAACTAGCTTTCGAAGGACAAGCTTCTGTGCTACCTACTGCTGGCTTGACACCGGGAGTTTATCTGCTAACGGTAACCCCAACGGGGCAACAGGGCACTACGAAACGCGTGATCTTACACTAGTAACTGTCTGCTTACTTGTCTATAGTATTTTGCGGGCAACTAGTTGCCAGGAAGATCTCATTAAAAAGGATGGCTCTAAAGGCCATCCTTTTTTGTTCTTGATACACAGATACATCCGGTTCGGCAGCTTTCCTTTCCCAGTTGGCGGCGGTAACTTTACTGAACCCTAGGTGCCTTCTGCCTCCAAATCCGCTTGCTATGCCTGTTTTCTCCCACCTTCATTGCCACACCCAGTATTCCCTCCTCGACGGCCAAGCTAGCATTGGCGCGCTGATGAAGAAAGCGCAGGCCGACGGCATGCCCGCCGTTGCCCTCACCGACCACGGCAACATGTTCGGCGCCTTCAACTTCGTGGCAGAGGCAAACAAGTACAACGTGAAGCCCATCGTGGGCTGCGAGTTTTACCTGGTAGAAGACCGACATAAGAAGCAGTTTAGCCGCGAAAAAGGTGAGCGGGACGTGCGCCATCACCAACTTCTGCTAGCGAAAGACCAGGCAGGCTACCACAACCTAGCCAAGCTCTGCTCGATGAGCTTTATTGAGGGTGTGTACTCCAAGTACCCGCGTATCGACAAGGAGTTGCTGCTTCAGTACCACGAGGGTCTGATTGCCACGTCGTGCTGCATTGGTGCGGAAATTCCGCAGGCGCTGCTGTGGAAAACGGAGGAAGAAGCCGAGAAACAGCTGAAATGGTGGCTCGATGTGTTTGGCGACGATTACTACATTGAAATTCAGCGCCACGGCATCGAGAACATCGACAACACCGGCAAGAGCCAGGAAGACCTGAATCAGGTGCTGCTGAAGTGGGCCAAGAAGTACAACGTGAAGGTCATTTGCACCAATGACTCTCACTACGTCAACCAGGACGACTTCGCGCCCCACGACCTGCTTTTGTGCGTGAATACAGGTGAAGAGCACAGCATTCCAGTGGGCGACTTCCAGACCAAGTACTTCCGCCTGATGTCGTCGGAGAAAAAGGTAATTTATGATCATCTCGACAATTTGCGCCCCCTAGCTTCGTCCGATGACCAGGTGCGTCGACAGCTTATGCGCATCGATGAGGAAGCCCAGATGCCCAGACCTAGGTCGCGCTTCGGCTTCCCCAACGACCAGTTCTATTTTAAGAGCCAGGAGGAGATGAACCACCTGTTCCGCGACGTGCCGGAAAGTGTGGATAACACCAACGAGATTGTGGATAAGATCACGCCGCCCAAGCTGGCCCGTGACATCTTATTGCCCAATTTCCCGCTACCCGCCGGCTTTGCCAACGCCGATGAATTCCTGCGGGAGCTAACGTATGTGGGGGCTTTTGGACCGAGTGCCGGGAAAGGTATCGTGACAATGACCAAGCCGCCGCGTTACTCTGAGCGCACACCCGAAATCGATGAACGGCTGGAATACGAGCTGCGCATCATCCAGACGATGGGCTTCGCGGGCTATTTCCTCATCGTGCAGGACTTCATTAACAAGGGCCGCGACATGGGCGTGGCGGTAGGCCCAGGTCGTGGTTCGGCGGCGGGCTCGGCGGTGGCCTACTGTGTGGGTATCACCAACATCGACCCGATTAAGTATTCGCTGCTATTCGAGCGTTTCTTGAACCCGGAGCGTGTGTCAATGCCTGATATTGACATCGACTTTGACGACGTGAACCGCCAGCGCGTAATCGACTACGTGGTGGACAAGTACGGTAAAACGCAGGTGGCCCAGATCATCACCTTCGGTACCATGGCCGCCAAGTCCAGCATCAAGGACGTGGCGCGGGCCATGGAATTGCCGCTGCCCGTGACCAACGAGCTAGCGAAGATGGTCCCCGAAAAGCCCGGCACGACCCTAGCTGGCGCCTTTGCAGAGAATCAGGAGCTGGATATGATTCGGCGCGATGATGCGCCCGACAACCTGCGCGGTCAGATTCTGCGCCTAGCCGAGAAGCTAGAAGGTTCGGTGCGGAACACTGGTATCCACGCCGCCGGCGTCATCATCGCGCCCGACGACATCACCAAGTACATTCCGGTTTCGACCTCCAAGGATTCGGACCTGCTCGTCACGCAGTTCGACGGCAAGGTGATTGAATCAGCGGGGATGCTCAAGATGGACTTCTTGGGGCTCAAGACGCTCACGATTATCGTGGACGCCTTAGAGCTGATCAAGAAGAACCACGGTGTTGACATCAACATCGACGACATTCCGCTCGACGACCCTAAGACATACGAGCTCTACCAGCGCGGCGACACCATCGGCACGTTCCAGTTTGAATCCGAGGGTATGCGCATGTACCTCAAGGACCTCAAGCCCACCAACATCGAGGACTTGATTGCCATGAACGCCCTCTACCGGCCCGGTCCGATGCAGTTCATCCCGAACTTCATCAACCGCAAGCACGGCCGCGAGGTAGTGGAATACCCGCACGAACTGCTGGAGCCCATCCTAAACTACTCCCAGGGCATCATGGTGTACCAGGAGCAGATCATGCAGGCCGCTCAGATCTTGGCCGGCTACTCGCTCGGCGGCGCCGACTTGTTGCGCCGCGCCATGGGTAAGAAGGACATGAAGAAGATGGCCTTGGAGCGCGAGAAGTTCTGTAAGGGCGCGGCCGAACTGCACGGTATCAAGGAGAAAAAGGCCAACGAGGTATTCGACGTGATGGAGAAGTTTGCGGCCTACGGCTTCAACCGCTCCCACTCCGCCGCCTACTCGGTGGTGGCTTACCAGACTGGCTACCTCAAAGCCAATTACCCCGCCGAGTACATGGCCGCCGTGTTGACCAACAACATGTCGGACATCAAGAAGGTGACGTTCTTCATCGAGGAAGCTCGTCGCCAAGGGGTGCCCGTGCTAGGTCCCGACGTGAACGAATCGATCCTCAAGTTCAACGTAAACGAAAAAGGTCAGATTCGTTTCGGCATGGCCGCCGTGAAAGGCGCCGGCGAAGCAGCCATCGAGAACATCGTAGCGGAGCGCGCTAAAAAGGGTCCTTTCACGGATATCTTCGACTTCTCGAAACGGGTCAACTTGCGGGCCGTCAATAAGAAGACGTTTGAAAGTTTAGCTTTATCGGGCGCCTTCGATTCGTTCGAGCGGTATCACCGCCGTCAGTTTGTGGAAGCCCCCGGCGGCGACCAGAACCTCATTGACAAAGCGGTGCGCATGGGCCAGCAGTACCAAGCCGACCAAGACTCAGCCCAGCAGAGCCTATTTGGTGGCGGCGCTTTTGGCGCGGTAGCCATGCCCCTACCCAAAGTGGCTGACATGGAGCCCTGGCCCGCCACCGAGCAGCTCCGCCGCGAAAAGGAAGTCGTAGGCTTCTACCTCTCGGGCCACCCGCTCGACGATTTCAAGCTTGAAATTGACTCTTATTGCACTTGCGGGCTGGACAAAGTAGAGAACTACAAGAACCGCGAAGTAACGGTAGCCGGTCTGATTTCGAACGTGATGTTCAAGACGACCAAGACGGGCCAGCCCTTCGTGTCATTCAGCGTGGAAGATTACGAATCGAGCTTAAACCTAGCTTTGTTCCGCGACGATTATTCGCGTTTCAGCTCCATCATTAACCCCCGCAATTACGATAAGGAGCAGGTGCCGCCCATGTACATCCGGGGCAAGTACGCCCAGCGCTTCCGCGACTCCGACCAGTTCGAGTTCAAGATTCTGACCATGGAGCCGCTGTTCAACGTAGCCGAAAAGCTAGCTAACGGTGTGCGCGTGCAGCTTGACCTCCGCACCGTCACGGAGCCGTTTATGGACCGCTTCATGGCCGCCGTAGAGGAGTCAGCCGGTTCGAAAAAGCTGGAAATTAAGTTCGCCGAGCCGCACGAACACCTCACCGTAGACACGTACTCACGCCGCTACCGCATCGAGCCGAAAGCCTTTATCCGCAAGATGCGCGAGATGGAAATCGAAGCCTGCCAACTGATTTAGGCGCTCCTTCTCTCTTCTTATTAAGCACGTCTGGCACTACATTCTTTCCCGGATGTAGTGCTAGCTATTTCATAGCCTCCCCTTCTGTACCATGAAGTTTCGCACCCGCCGACGCGCCCTAACCCTTCGTACCCGAGTAAACGATTCGCTGCAATTTAACCCGTTTGTATTCAGCCGTTTGTTTTTCTTGTGGGCCCTGATCGGAATAATGGGTGGCGTCTTGGCGGGTGGCTATTGGATTGTGCTCGAGCACCTGATGGAGTGGCTGGCCATGGTGCCGGGCCTCTGGGTGATTCCACTCATGGCCACGGCTGGGTTGCTGGCCGGACTGGTCATTTACAAGCTCGGTGACCCAGGCGAGATGGACTTGATTGTGAACAACATTCGCTTCAAAGGCGGCCAACTAGATCCTCGAAATAACCTCTCCATGATTCTGTCGTCGTTGGTGTGTATTGCCAGCGGCGGTAGTGCCGGGCCGGAAGCGCCACTAGTACAAGTAGTAGGCTCCACGGGCACGTGGCTAGCCCAGCGCTTTCGCCTGCGCGGCGAAGACTTACGCTCACTCAGCATTGCGGGCATGGCCGCTGCTTTCACGGCGCTGTTCGGGGCGCCGCTCGGCGGCAGCTTATTTGCGCTCGAAATCCTGCATCACCGCCACGTAGTTGAGTACTACCAGGCCCTGATTCCGGCTTTCGTAGCCAGCTGCTCCAGCTACATCATTTTCGTTCTGATCACGCACACGGGCCTAGGTCCTACCTGGCAATTTCCGCTTTACACCTCACCTAGCCTCAACGACTGTTTTCTGGCAGTTCTATACGCCTTGGTGGGCACGGCCGTCGGCTGGCTTTTTATTTTTATTGTGCGGCGCTGCCGAGGCTTGTTTCGGAGTCGGCGCCTGCCTATTTATTGGCGTATGGCCCTGAGCGGCATTCTGATCGGAACTATCGCCTACTTCGTGCCGCTGTCGCGCTACTTCGGGCACGATCAATTAGCGGAAGTACTGCGTAGCACTTTCTCGCCTCAGTTTCTGCTGCTACTGATGGGTGCCAAGCTGCTGGCTATTGCCCTAACGGTGACTTCGGGGTGGCGCGGCGGCTTTATCATCCCCTTGTTTTTTGTGGGGGCAGTTGCAGGCTTACTCCTACACTCGTTGCTTCCGGGTCATAATCTCCCGCTCATTCTGATTAGCTGTATGGCGGCTATCAACGCTTGCGTAACCCGCACGCCCATCAGCACGACGGTACTGCTCGGTACACTCACCGGCTTTCACAGTATTGTGCCGGTCATGTTCGCCAGTCTCACCGGCTTCTTTCTCTCCCCCAAAATGCCGCTGATCAACGCGCAGCTCGGGGTACATACCGATGAGGAAGAGTAAATGAGTAGTTACCTAGGCTGTGCGGTCAGTAAACAGACCAGCCAAGACTAACTTGCTTATCGTATCGTTTAGCTTACAAGAAGATGAGGCCACCTAGTTTTAAGAGCCCGCAGACCTAGGTAAGAAGAAATAGTAACGTCTGCAGCTTCTGACTCATACAATCGATTCCATGGTCTGTTACCGCCTATTTGTCTTTGGGATATTGTTGCTAGCGTCATGTAGCAAAGCATCAAGCGTAGTCGATGATGACCTAGTTGGAGCATGGCACAATATCAATCCAGCACACTCCGCCTCAATAATTGGTAACGATGATATTCTGTTCATTAAAACTCCGGAGCATCTCCGATTAGCTCTGAAGAACGCTTCAGGCTATAGTAGAGTCAGACTTAACCAACAAGGTGACTCCGTTACTATTCGGCAAGGCTGCCTAGGTTACACGGTTCCTGTATCTTTTCAATCTAACTCTTCTCGCTCCTTCGACACGCTTGCCATTTATGGTCTTGGCAAATTCGTTCGTATGGATTCGGTTGATTTCAGAATTGCTCGGCGCATGTTTCTAGTTGAACATCGCCGTAAGACAGCTATCAGGATTAGGAGATTGAAAGAGAGGTAAAATATTTCTTTCAATTATTATTGAAAGTTTGAAATACTCTTATACATTTGAACCATGCAACTCGACGAAGCCAAAAGCAAGTTCATAGAAGGCTGGGGTACCCTAGGTTCGGCCTGGGGCGTGAGCCGGACGATGGCCCAGGTGCACGCCTTGTTGCTGGTATCGCCGAATGCACTGAGCACCGAAGACATCATGGACCAGCTCCAGATTTCGCGGGGCAACGTGAACATGAACGTGCGCGCCCTCATGGATTGGGGCATTGTGCGCAAGGAGCTCCGGCCCGGCGAGCGGCGCGAGTTCTTCTCCGCCGAAAAAGACATTCATCGGGTGGCTACCCTCATCTTGCAAGAACGCCGCAAGCGGGAGCTAGAACCTATTATGCGCGTACTCGGCGAAATCAGCCAGGTAGAGCCCTCCCCCACTTCCACGCCGGAGGAAACAGAGGCTTTTACCAAGATGATAGCCAGTGTGCAGAGCTTCGCCAACTTTGCCAATAGTGCCGCTTCCACACTCATCAAAGCCGATGAGAATTGGTTTCTGAGCACGTTTATGAAGCTAATGCGCCCGAGCTAAGGACCGGGCTTATTTTTTTGCTTCTTTATTTCAAATTTTATTGAAAGTTTAGAATTAATAGAACACATATACTTCAACCGCTTTCGTCATGGAAAAGCCCAAGATGATTATTGCCGGTGGCAACGGGTTTCTCGGCAAACACCTAGTTCACTACTTCACGGAACTTGGCTACCAGGTAATTACCCTCACGCGCAAACGCGGGTACCGTATCGGCATGCTGCACTGGGATGGGCACACGCTTGGGCCATGGACGAAAGCATTAGAAGGCGCAGCCGTAGTACTCAACCTAGCTGGCCGCTCGGTAGATTGTCGCTACCATATTGTCAATCAATATGCTATCATCCGCAGCCGGCTTGATAGCACCAAGGTGCTAGGCGAGGCTATTGCTCAGTGCCAAAACCCGCCAGCGGTGTGGCTGAATGCTTCGACAGCCACCATCTACACCGACACCCGAGACGAACAGCCCGCTAACACCGAAGCCGATGGCTGCATCGGGCGGAACTTCTCGGAACGGGTGGCGCAGCAGTGGGAAGCCGAGTTTTGGGTGGCTGCTACGCCGCACACGCGCCGGGCGGCCTTACGCACAGCCATCGTGCTAGGTGCTGGTGGCGGCGCCCTCCCTGTGATGGCGCGGCTGGCTCGCTGGGGCCTAGCAACCCCGCAGGGCGACGGACGACAATGGATGAGCTGGCTGCACATCGATGACTTCTGCCGGGCGCTGGAGCTACTGATTGCGCGCCCCAATTTAGAAGGAACTTTCAACCTCTGCGCCCCGCAGCCCATTCGCAACGAGGACTTCAACGCCCAGCTCTGCCAACACTACCAACCTAGGTGGCAACTGCCGCAACCCAAATGGTTGCTGGAAATCGGGGCTTTCTTGCTGCGCACCGAGACGGAGCTAATTCTGAAAAGCCGCAAAGTGGTACCGCAACGGCTACTCGCGCAAGGCTTCACCTTCCGCTTTCCTACTTGCGACCTAGCCCTGTCCAACTTACTCCCGCAGCTTACCTAGGTTTTTATGCGCAATGCACGCCCTCCTACCTCACTCCTACGCGCTAGCCTCTCGTTTTACTCTTCACTTTTCAATCTAAGAAACCATGAACTACTATTTATTAGTCTACGGCGCCTATCTGCCCATCACAGTGCTGCTCACCATCTGGGTGGCCCGCACGCTCTTCACCAATGGCCGCACTTTTTTGGTCGATATTTTCCATGGCAACGAGCCGCTGGCCGATTCGGTCAACAAGCTATTGCTCACCGGTTTTTACCTGATCAACGTGGGATACGCTACGCTCACGCTGCGCAGTACGGCCGAAGTGCACAGCTACCAACAAACTGTTGAGACGCTAAGCGTTAAAGTGGGCACCATTATCTTGATCCTAGGTGCCATGCACTTCTTCAATCTTTACGTCTTCTACAAGCTCCGTGGTCGGGCTCGTGATGAAGCACGCGCTTACGACTTTGTATTAAACAAACCACAGTAGCTTCTGTTGATAGCCTTGGTTTGATCCCTGCAAAGGCAGAAGCGTTCAACAACCTATGTATATACGTTTATTAATTCAACTTTTGAACTTTATACATTGCAGCTTGTTGAACTCCCAACTGCTACCTTGCGGCCCGGTTGACCGTAAACAGCACATCTTTTGAACATAAACCCTGACTATCATGGGACACAAAACCATCGAAATTACCGATGCTAACTTCGACGAAATTATCAACTCTGATAAGCCTGTACTCGTGGACTTCTGGGCCGAGTGGTGCGGCCCGTGCCGCATGGTTGGCCCGGTAGTGGAAGAGTTGGCTGGCGAATACGAAGGCAAAGCCGTTATCGGTAAAGTTGACGTAGACTCTAATCCACAGACGTCGGCCAAGTTCGGCATCCGCAGCATCCCAACGCTGCTGGTGTTCAAAAATGGCCAAATCGTGGATAAGCAAGTAGGTGCTGTACCGAAGCACGTACTCGCTCAGAAACTAGATGCGCAAGTAACCGCTTAGTTTACCTAGGCACTACATAGAAAAGCCCCGCTCCTCCAAGGAAGAGCGGGGCTTTTTCGTGTTCTAAGGCTAGGCTAGCTTACTTGCTACTCCCATCGTGGCATGGTCGTTCTTATACTCAGCCACGCTCGGCAGCAGTAGGCTTATGGTCCTCATCGCACTTACGATCTTTGTCATGATCATCTTGCCGGATTTCAGAGGCAGGAGCAGCACCTAGGGGTAGTACAGCGGCGTTGGAAGGGATGGAAGCTAACAGGCAAAAGCGGCTGCAAGGGCAAACAAGGAGCTTTCATGGATAAAGCAATAAGGCTTAATGAGTTGAGAAGAATAGTTGGCAATTAGTTGGGCCACTACCACTCAGACAGAAAGTTTAAAGACGTATCTGCCTTTCTTAACTCAAGCGTTATGCCAGCTAGCCTCCTCTGCCAATAGCCTAAAGGAATTAAACTACGCACACACAATAAATTACCTCGATAAGAAAACAGATAGAGAGGTGGATTTAACCGACCAAGCCCTCATAAGCCTTCGTCCGGATAACCCACTCGCGCTTCAGTCGGGGGCTCCTGGGCGGGGCGCACGCCGTGTAATAATGTAAAGGAGGGAGCAAAATGAATTGGCAACGTGTACGTCATCGCGGTGGGCACATTGTACTCATGGCCCGGTTGGAATGCGGGCAAGCTAGCTACCACGCGCCGGGCTTCGCTATCGATTTCGGGAGAGAGACCCCGTGCGATGTGTATTTGCCCTACCTGACCATCTTCGCCAACGGTGTAGGACACGTGCACACTGCCGATGATATTGCGCTGCCGGGCCGTTTTGGGGTACACCGTGTTGCGGGCCAGGTAGTCGAGCAAGGCAGCTTCACCACCCGGAAATGCCGGCGCTTGCCGGCGCGGTCCACCAGCCGAGCTAGGTGTGCCATCGGCTTGGTATAAAGCAAGGCTCATACTGCGGCCTTGGCTCAAGCGTTCTACTGCGCTAAGCTGACCTGTGTTGAAGTAATAACGCCATTCGCCGTGTGGCCGCCCGAGTACATAGTGTCCTTCGGAACGCTTTTGACCGTTGCGGTGCACACTAAGCCAGCGCCCAGTGCGCCGCCCACTCATGTATTCGCCCCGCTGGCGTACGCGTCCATCTTCGTACCAAGCTAGGTATAAGCCGTTAGCTTTATCGTTGTGGTACTGCACTTGGCTGGCTTTGGCGCCGCTCGGGTGAAACCATGTGAACACACCATTGCGCACCGGCGGATCGATAGCCGATAAAGTGCCCTGTAACAGCAATGTACCAGCTAATGAATACTCGCGCATCCCGTAGCCTCCCGTCTCTTCTTTCTGGTTGACGACGCGGTAATGAGTAGCGCTATCGGGTACCGTTTCTTGGTTGCGAGCGTTCAGATACACTGCTGGTAAACTTTGTCCACAGCTCACGCGGGGCATTGCTCCCAACAGCACCAATGCCAAAAGGGGTAAGTAAACGCTCATGAGACCAAGGCACGAGGGGAATAGGATAGCTACGAAAAGTACTCACGCTGAAAGCATCAGCAGCAGTATATAAAAATAGTTAAGTAGATCAATACTTTCCAGGCCGTAAGCTCAACTTTTAGCTTATCCTTTCGTTATTTATGTACTTTCTCACCTTATTTTCTCTCCCTATGTTTCGCTCTCTTCAGCTTACCTGTTTGCTGAGCTTGGCTGGTTCCATTGCCGTGGCTCAAACGCCTACTACTTCCACCCAACAAGCTAGCCACAGCAGCACGACCACAAAAACGTCGAAGACGACTACTCGCCCCGCTGCCACCTCTACTGTGAAGACGACTACTTCTACAGGAGGCACTAGCACGAGAGCCGCTTCTACCAAAACGACGACAGCTCCTGTACGCAAAGAATCGTCGGCCGCGTCTAGCAAAACGACCAAAACGACAACGACCACTAAATCTACTATGTAGGTCAACGACCTAGCCAAAACGAAAAAGAGCCGCCTATATCTAGGCGGCTCTTTTTCGTTTTGGCTAGGTGCCTAACGCAGTTGCACGGGGCGGTTTAGGGTTTCCTCTAAGGAGATAAGCGTCTCGGTTCGTTCGATGCCTTCGATGTGCTGTACTTGGTCGTGAAGTACATCACGCAAATGCTGGGTGTCGCGGCACACGATGCGGGTAAACATGCCATAATTACCTGTTGTATAGTAGATGCTCACTACTTCCGGGATTTTTCGCAGCTGCTCAGCCACACTATTATAGAGCGAGCTTTTCAAGAGGTAAATGCCTAGAAAGGCCGTCATTCCATAGCCTAGCTTTTGATAATCAACGCGTAAGGTAGCACCTTGCACGATACCTAGCTCCTCCATGCGTGCCATTCGGACGTGTACTGTACCACCCGAGACGTGTACTTTCCGCGCAATCTCGGTGTAGGGCATTTTGGCATCTTCCAGCAACAGCGCTAGAATCTTACGATCGGTGTCATCAAGTTCGTAATTCCTCATATTATTTGGGTGGGGTGATTATGTGCCTTTCAAAAATAACAGCCATAAATTAAAAATACTGTAAATTTTCAATTAAAAGCCGTCAATGTTTTTACAATAAGGATTCTTCTTCTACATTTGTCATAATCAAACGCGAACGGCGGGCGAGTCAAAATGTAGAATGATGAAATTGGCAGACATGCCCTCCTCTCTCGGGGGTGGTGATTTGGGAGAAACTGGTCCGGCGGCCGGCTAACTACACCGTGGAGGTTCGAACCCTTCTTCTACAGCTTTTTGGGTGGACAATGTGTGAGGGGAAATAACGGAACGTATCTGGGTGGGTGCGTTCTTATTTAAGAGGCTGCATCTGGGTGGGTGCAGCCTTTTTATTTTATATTTCTGCGTGTTTTTGCACGGCGAATCTACGTAAAAAGGGAGCCAACAGTCTTACCTGTGGCTCCCTTTTTTCTTGTTTGGCTAGTAAACTCCTCAGCCAAATCGCATTAGTATTTGAAAATCGGCAACATTACGCGGCTGATTTTGCGATTAGCGGCTTGCTACGGGCGCTGCCGACTGTTGGTAGCTAGCTAGTCCAGCATCTAAGAACTTTACAAAGTCGGCCACATCGGGCTCGTAGGCTACTGGTGTCACGAGCGGTTGGTTGCTGGTGCCATCGGGGTTCAGCAGCACGTAGTACGGCTGCGCATTAACGCCATAGTTTACCACCTGCAAATCGGCATTTTGCTTACCAAGCGTTGTTTTTTCCTGTCCGTCGCGCTTTGAGGTATACCACTCGGTCTTGGGTAGCTCCGTTTTATCGTCGACATACAAGGCCACTACTACGTACTTCTCGCGCAGGCGCTTCAGTACTTGCGGATCACTCCAAACGGTAGCTTCCATTTTGCGACAGTTTACGCAGGCATGGCCCGTGAAATCAATGAAGATAGGCTTGTGTTGCTGACGGGCGCAACGCTTAGCTTGCTCAAGATCAAAGTAGCCCTGCAGGCCGTGCGGCAGTTCTAGGTACTCTGCGTAGCGCGGTTGCTCGCACAAGGTGTTGGTCGCTGCCATCGCCGGTGCTTCGGCGCTAGCTAGGCTAAAGTCGCGGTTACTTTGAGGCGGCAGATAACCTGCTAGCAGCGGCAGCGGCGCACCAAATAGGCCCGGCACTAAATACACCATGAAGCTAAAAGCAAGCACGGCCATCAGTAGGCGTCCTACGCTCACGTGGGGCAAGTCGCTGTCGTGGGAGAGCTTAAACTTCCCTAGCAGGTACAGGCCAAGTAACGCCGACAGCACAATCCACAGCACCAAATACACATCACGGTTGAGAATATTCCAGTGATAGGCAAGGTCAGCCATGCTCAAAAACTTAAGTGCTAGCATCAACTCGATGAAGCCCAGTACCACCTTCACCGTATTCAGCCACCCACCCGAACGAGGCAAGCTCTTGAGCCACGATGGAAAAATAGCGAACAATGTAAAAGGCAGCGCAAAGGCCAGCGAAAAGCCGAACATACCAACTACTGGCATAATCGTCTGTCCCCGTGCAGCTAGGCCAAGTACCGTAGCCACAATAGGCCCTGTGCAGGAAAAGGATACGAGCACAAGGGTGAAAGCCATGAAAAAGACTCCTAGCCAGCCTCCTTTATCGGCTTGCGCGTCGGCTTTATTCACAATGGCGTGCGGCAGCGTAATCTCGAACAAGCCTAAAAAGGACAAACCGAACACCACAAAGACTACAAAGAAGACCAGGTTGGGTAGCCAGTGCGTAGCCATAAAATTAGGCCCGTCTTCACCTAGCAAACGTGCTACTACAACCCCAATAATAGTATAGATCAGGATGATAGACAGACCGTAGACTAGGGCCTTCAGAATACCTTGGCTACGGCTATCGGCGCTACCCGTGAAGAATGACACCGTCATGGGTACCATCGGGAACACGCAAGGGGTAATAAGCGCAGCGAGGCCCGATAAGAAGGCCAAAAAACCAAAGCTCCACAAACTGCCCCCGTCGGCGGCAGTAGCACCGGCAACAGCAGTTGATGCTACCGTAGCTGCCGACGTAGTGGCTGGCGTAGAGCCTGACTCATTGCTCGTAATGGTAGCCGCGGCGGCTTGCGTGGCAGTATCAACCGGGGCAGATGCGATTGTTGTAGCGGCTGCCGTAGCTTTTGGGGGCGCGATGGTAGCCAGCGCGACACTATCCGCGGAAGCTGGCGTGATGGCTCCGGTGGGTTTGCTAGGTTTGGCAGGTGCAGCCGCTTTGCCGGTTATCTCTACGGGGCCGAAGCTGAGTTTTTCATCGCCCGGGATACAGCGCCCATCTACGTCGGTGCAGCTTTGATATTCTACGCTGGCTTGGATAGTGAGCGGCCCTGGCTGGAGCACCCGAATGCGCTGGCGAATTTGGCCAGTCTTCTCAAAGTACATTACGTCGCCTTTAAAGACGTCGTCGAAGTGCTTGGTCGCGCCTACTGACTTGGGTTTACCGACAACTTCGTAAGCAGTACTCTTCGGGAATGTAAAAGCAAACACCGTCGGACCTAGGTCGGGGTCGAAGTCGGTGGCGTAAAGGTGCCACTTATCGTCGATTCGCGCGTTCACGATCAACTCAATTTCCTCTCCCACTTGGGCGGCCGGTTTGCTGACGGCAGTGGAGAGTTTGGTGGGCGTGAGCACCTGGGCCGAAGCCACCAGTGCAAAGCACCAGGTAAGTAAGAAGGTCAGCAAACTTATTTTTCGCGGCATAAACATGCAGTAACAAAAAGGCAAAGTTCAGTAAGAGAACAAACAAAGTTCGGCAGGAAGTGTCACACTTTCTGCTATAAGCATTGATAATCCAGATGAACCAGCATGCTTGCCAGACTGTTGTCTTATTCTTTACCCCGAACCGCTTGGGCGGAATCTCGTACTTTTGTCATAACATGGGGGCTAGGCCGGCTAAGCCTACGCAACCGACACTATGGGCTTAAACATACTATTTACCGTTCTGCTGGTTTTGCTGAACGGATTTTTTGTAGCAGCAGAGTTTGCTCTGGTCAAGCTGCGTCTCTCTCAAATGGAGGTGAAAGCGCAGGAAGGCAATCGATTAGCAAAGCTCACGCTCACCTTATTGCAAAATCTAGACGCTTATCTTTCTGCTACGCAGCTGGGCATTACGCTCGCCTCCCTCGCACTGGGTTGGATCGGTGAGAGTGTCGTAGCAGAGATTGTACTGGCTATTATTCACAAATTAAACCTTGCGTGGTCGCCCGAAACGGTGCACCGGGTTGCGCTTGGCACCTCGTTTTCGCTGATTACCACGTTACATATTGTCATTGGAGAGCAAGCACCTAAGGTGCTAGCTATTCAGCAACCCGAAAACACAAGCTTGATTATCGCGGCGCCTTTGCGGGGCTTCTACATCATCACGTTTCCATTTATCTGGATGTTGAACAAGCTGTCCAACTTGGTTGCAGGCTTGTTTGGTGGTCACGTAACGCACAGCGGCGATGTACACTCCGCCGAAGAAATCCGGTTGTTGCTTGACCAGAGCAAGCAGAGCGGTGAGATTCAGGAGTCGGAGCACGAGTTGATCGAGAATGTGTTCGAGTTCAACGACCGAATGGTAAAGCAAATTATGGTGCCGCGCACCAAAATTGCCGCTATCGACGTGAAATCACCCCAGGATACCGTCTTAGAAACCGTGTACAGCGAAGGTTATTCTCGTATCCCCGTGTATGAGGAGTCCATCGACAATATTGTGGGTATTCTTTACGTGAAAGACTTGCTTCAGCTCATTCGACGCAACGAGTCAGTGGAGCTTTCCAAGATTATGCGCCCAGCCTACTTCGTGCCCGAGACGAAGAAGATTAATCGCCTACTGCGCCAGTTTCAGCGCAAGCATATGCACATTGCCATCGTGAGCGACGAGTTTGGCGGTGTTTCTGGCATCGTTACTATTGAAGATATTATCGAGGAGCTCGTTGGTGAAATCCAAGACGAGTACGACAACGAAGTACCCGTAGTGGAGAAAATATCCGAGAACGAGTACCGTGTAAACGCGTCCACCCCCATTTCCGACGCCAACGAGTACCTCCCTTACCCTTTACCTGAGGGCGAAGATTATGAGACCGTAGGCGGCTTGCTCAACCTAATTTATGGTAACATCCCGGAAGTAGGAGATGTCGCCGTGCTCGAGAACTACGAGTTTCGCATTTTGAAACGCTCGAAGCGAGTGGTGGATTTGGTCCAGTTACGTGTTACACGTGCCGACGCGACTTCGGATGATAATGATTTGAAGGCCCTGGAATCGGATAATTAAGTAACGGGGACAGCTTCATTTTACTCAAGCATAAAAAAACGCTCTAGATACCTAGAGCGTTTTTTTATGCTTGAGTAAAATCCTTAGTGCTAATCAATGAGCTCTTGGCTTAGTCGTCGTGACTGATTCCATACTTCCTGACCCCATAACCAAGTCAGCATAGGCAACACTATCACGACTAGCGGGTTATATTTCCAGGCCTGTTGCCAATCAAAATGCAAGGCATGCATGCAAGCACGAGCCATACCGCAGCCTAGACATGCGCGATGTAATAACAGTTGGCTCAAGCAGATTGATTGGCCATGATCGAAGAAGGATGCTGGTAGCACTAGCAATAAAAGCCAAAGCCCAACTGAACCTACGACTACAACTAGCGCCCGACCACGCTTAAAGTTTTTTCGCGTACTCACCACCTTTTGGTTTCAAGTCGCCAGTAATAATACGAATTAGATCGATTAAAGCCCAGATGCCACAACCACCCAACGTTAGTAGCTGCACTATTCCGATGCCAGTATAGCCAAGATAGAAGCGGTGAATGCCAAGCCCACCAACTAGGATAGCTAGGACTAAGGCTACCACCTGACTTTTCCCTCCGGCTTCTGTCGCCTCTGGTGCTTTCTTTAGAGTCTGCTTGATCATCTGCTTCGCCACTCTACGCTCAGCTTTGGCAGATGCAGTAGTAATAGATTTTTCTTCGATGCTGGCAGCTTTAGTTAGAGTAGCAGCAGTTTTCATCTTTACTGGAACGGCTGCTGCTTGAGCAATAGCATAGGCAGAAGTTACGGTTGGAGCAACTGCACCCTCCGTCGAAGCAGTCAGAGTAGCATTGTCAAGCGTTACTCTTGGAGCCTCTTCCCTAGAAGCAGAAATACTTACAATATGCGTTGCGCTGCCATGATAAGGCGAAGTCGCAGGTTTGAACGCAAAATTGGCTTTGCTACAAGCGGACAGCGAGGCGACACCTATCAAAACGGCAAATAGGTGAGCATATTATTTGTTCATAAAAAAGGTTGGTAAATAAGAGGTGAATATGAGAAAAAGAAGAAATGATCTTTACTAGAGTTTAGATTAGTTGATTGCAATGAATGTGTCTTGCGTTCAAGTAAATTGACATAATTGCAAATATATTTAAATTAATATATTACATATAAATAACTAACTTAGCTTTTACACTTGCGCATTCTCTCCATAAAAGGCGCACATATAACACGCTTAATTGTGCTTAACCATGTTGTCAGTCATCATACTCGAAGCTCATAGCGAAACCGTGTGGCAAAAGTATAATCCTGCCTACTAGCTTGTCAATCACACGAAAATGTGAGTCGGACCCAGATTCGCCTACAATCTATACGCTAGCTCTTTCCTTGCTAGCTTGCATTGGCATCGCTGAACCAACTAGCATATAACACATAGTTATCGGCTGTGCGGAGTAAGTTGCTGCGCTGCTGTTCGGTTACGGGCTTGATCTTGCGGGCAGGCACTCCCGCATAAAGGTAGCCAGGCTCACATTGTGTGTTCTCCAACACTATTGCACCCGCCGCAATAATGCAGCCTTGGCCTACCACCGCGTGATCCATTACGATGGCGCCCATACCAATCAGTACATCATCTTCAATGGTGCAACCGTGTACAATGGCGCGGTGACCAACGCTAACGCGCGCGCCTAGAGTAGTGGCGGCCCGTAGGTAGGTGCAGTGCAGCACTGCCCCGTCCTGAATGTTCGTTCGCTCGCCAACACGGATGCTGTTTACATCGCCGCGGATGACGGCATTGAACCACACGGTGCAGTCAGCACCTAGCACCACATCGCCTACGATGGTGGCGTTGTCGGCAACGAAGCAATTGGAACCTAGCTGGGGCGTAATCCCGTGAACTGGTAGAATCAGAGCAGGCATGAGCAGAGTAACGAGTGATGCGAATCGACTAGATCCGGAAGCAATTAAGCAGATAATAAGCTTTCCTCTAGAATCTACTCAGTTGCTTACTCAATTACTTTTTCTACCGTGCGAGCATTCGCTTCCACGTGCCTTTATGCAGGTTGTATTTCAACGTGCTAGGTAGCGCCTGCCAGAAGTATTTGCTGGTTTCGACGGCGAAGCTAGGCTGCATATAGCAGTTAATGGTGCAGCCTTCGCACTGTGGCAGGCGTCCCTCCAATGCCGCTAGTTGCTGCACGTTAGTGGAGTTATAAAGGTCAAATAGTTGGCCCGCTATAGGAAACTGTTGGGTACCTAGGTGGTAACACGGCAGCACCAACTCATTATTGGGAGAGATAACCAGCGTAGTACTAGCTGCGCGACACACAGGCGCCGCCACGTGGTTGCCTCCATCGCGACGTAGTTGAATAAAAGCTTCGTTGAGATACACGCCTTTGCGTTTGCCAAAAGCCGATAAGTAGTCTAGCTCCGCCGTCGTGAGCTGCTCACCTGTAGCCACGCTGTTGTACTCGAAAGCAGGATTTATGATGAGCATTAAGCCATTAGGCTGCGCAATGGTACGGTACACAACTTCTAAGTCGGCTAAGTTCTCGCGGAAAACGGTGAACAAAATATCGGGCCGCTCTCCTAGTTCCTTCGCTACCCGAATGCTTTCGAGCACAAAGTCGAAGCACGCTACGCCGCGGCCTTTGTCGTGGACTTCCTTTTCCGAAGCATCGAGGGAGAAGTGAAGCATATCCACTTTTCCGCGCAAACGCTCTGCGTACTTTGGATAAAGCAGGCAATTGGTGGTGAGCGTGGTAATGAAACCTAGGTCGTGGGCTAAGCCTACAAATTCATGAATCTGGCGGTGCAGTAGCGGCTCGCCGCCCGTGAAATCGACAACACTCACCCCAAGCCGCTTCAGGTCGCGCAGGTTTTGCTCTACATCAGCTAATTGGATGTAAGGGGACGGTTTCTCCCAAATGTCGCAGAATGAGCAACGCGCATTGCACCGGTACGTGACGTAGTAATTACACAGGACCGGATGATGAACAAGGCGCATGGATTAGCTGCTAGCTTTAGGTTGCAAGCTACAAGCTTTTACATGAACCCGGTCTACTACCTAGCTTGCCTCAATGCTGCAGTTCACCCCAAGCTGTATCCCAGTGCTTTGGGGTAGCAGCTAGGGCCTCCGCCGTAGCCGGGCCATAATGTTCCTCGTAGTAATTGCAGAAGCCCTTCAGCGGACACCGCACGCAATCTGGTTTCGTGAAAAAGCAGATATGCTGCCCATGCCAATAATTATGTTTGTGGAAGTTGAGGAGCACCACCGCGTCTTTAGGCAATTGCGCTAACAGTAACTGATGCGCTTTTTCCACCGACACTTTCGGACCGATCATTCCTACGCGTTGTGCTACTCGGTGCACGTGTGTGTCAACGGGTAGCACCGGCTTCTGGAAGTTAAAGAGAAGTACGAGCGAGGCAGTTTTTAGGCCAATACCAGGCATATCCGTTAGCCACTGCAATCCTTTCTCTACTGGCCAATCAGCCAAGAAATCCAGGTTAAACTCGCCCCGCTCGGCCTTAATGCGGCGTAGGATTTCCTGAATACGTGGTGCCTGCGTATCGGGCCAACGGGTAGTGCGAATGGCATGGGCCAAAGCAGGCAAAGCCGCCGCAAGTACGCCTTCCCAATCGCCAAACTCCTCCAGCATCCGGCTATAGGCTAGCTCTTCGGCCACGTGCGTCGTTCGGTGCGAGAGCAACGTCGAAATCAATTCGCGCATGGGCGTACGGCGCGGTGCCAGTGGCAATGGGCCATAGAAATCATGCAGGATAAGGTGGTTCTGCCAGGTCTTCTGGTCGGGCGTGAGGGTGGTAGCAGCGGTCATAGCCTGTTGTACCGGCTAGCCCAACGCTAGGTTACGAGCTAGGTAGCACTGGCGGCTTACTGGCACATAAGACCTAGCTTCTAACGGACACAAAAAAAGCGCTGGCTCCTTCTGGAACCAGCGCTTCGTTACTGCTAAAGCGCTAAGCGCTTTGCCTTAGATGGTGCCTTTCTCAGCAGCTTTCTTCAGCTTTTCATTGGCATAGATGGCTACTTCTACACGACGGTTAGCCGTACGGCCAGCTTCCGTTGCGTTGTCAGCAACTGGTTGCTTCGAGCCATAGCCTTGGGTCGTTAGGCGCGAGGTGTCGATGCCTTGTGCCGTGATAGCATTGGCGACAGCCTGAGCGCGACGCTTCGACAGCGGATCGTTGATGGCATCGGTACCGGTGTTGTCGGTGTGGCCTTCGATTAGCACGTTGGTATCACCGTACTTTTTCAGCGTGGCAGCCAACGTATTAATGTTTTCAGCGGCAGCACTGGTCAAAGTAGCCGAGTTCTTAGCGAACAAGATCCCCGAGTTGAAGGTGATTTTGATGCCTTCGCCCACGCGCTCTACTTTGGCGCCTTCCATGTCTTTCTTCAGCTCAGCAGCTTGCTTGTCCATGCGGCGGCCAATAAGAGCGCCAGCACCACCACCTACAGCAGCACCAATGATAGCACCACCAGCCGTGCTGTTTTTGCCACCAATTACGCGGCCTAGTACGCCACCTACAACGGCACCACCACCAGCACCTAGCAGACCACCTTTGGCAGTTTTACTCCAAGGCTTCTTGGTCTTGGCTGAGTCTTGGGCGTTTGCGAAACTAGTGCCTAGCAGCAGGAAAGCTAGCATTAAGGCGAAATACGAACGGAGAGTTTTCATGTTTCTGAGTTTATTTATTTGTAGTAAGAAAAGTGAGCTAGGGCAGATAAGTGTTTAGCGATAGCTCTGAAGGAATCCTTTTCTACCCAACATTTTGCAACCTCCTTGCCAAAACGCTGAGAATGGTTGATAAATTATTTGAAAAGGATAAAAAAACCCTCGTAAAAGGCTTTTATCAGCGTTACATCCTTCAGTATCAGCTACCTTGAACACTGCTACTAAGCGGCAAATTACAGGCATTTTTTAATACTCCTTGCTTTTATGCTATAGCCCAGCTGCTGGTAAGCTGCTACTTCCCGCCAAACGCTTTGGCCGCCAAAAACTTAGTGTCAGGGGCTTTTATAACAGAAAAGCAGTGCTTGGGAGCACTGCTTTTCTGTTGCGGCAGTTGTTGTGGCTTACAAACGACCAGCTTCGGCCGCTTTCTTCATCTTTTCATTGGCATAGATGGCAATTTCCACCCGGCGGTTGGCCTGGCGGCCTGCTTCGGTAGAGTTATCGGCAAGCGGCTGCGATGAGCCATAGCCTTTGGTGGTGATGCGCGAAGCATCTACCCCTTTCGTACGCGTGTAATCTGCAACGGCTTGGGCGCGGCGCTCTGATAGGGGCTGGTTGATAGCATCGGAGCCAGTGTTGTCGGTGTGGCCTTCTACCAGCACGTTGGTGTCGGGGTATTTGGTCAGCACGGTAGCCATGCGCTCAATCTCGGTCATGGAAGCTGGGCGTAGATCCGCTTTGTTCACGTCAAACAGTATACCCGCGTCAAAGGTGATTTTGATGCCCTCTCCTACGCGTTCTACTTTGGCGTTTTGCATATCACGCTGTAGTTCCTCGGCTTGTTTATCCATCTTGCGACCAATCAGGGCACCACCGGCACCGCCTACACTAGCTCCAATGATGGCGCCAGCGGCCGTACCACTCTTCCCCCCGAGCAATCCGCCAATAACAGCACCCGCTACGGCACCACCACCAGCGCCGAACAGGCCGCCTTTTGTGGTTTTATTCATTCCGGTTTTGCGAGGACCAGTCCCGTTCGCCGAACCTGTGGTAGAATATCCGTCTGATTGATTGGCTTGCTTGGAAGAAGCGCACGAACCCAAAAGCAGGGTAAGCGCCATAAACAAAGAGAGAAGCGACTTGGGAGATTTCATAAATGGGAACTTGTGTGGTAAAGAAGTGTAAGGAGGAAGCTCCTGTGCACCTGCTTACTGCTTCCGAACAAAAAATGTTTAGTTAGGTTAAGCAGCCAACTCGCGTTCAAAGAGAAAACCTCGGCCCGTCAGGAGCTTCACGAATCCAATGTGGATTAGAAGCTCCTGACGGGCCGAGGTTTAGGGCGCTACCTGTTCTTAGGAACGGGCGCTCGATTTGGAACGGGTTGTGGCAACCGGCGCGGCTACTTCCGTTGGACGGAGCATGGTGATTAGGTCAGCGAGCTGCTGCTTTAGCTGCTTACGGTCGACAATGAAGTCGAGAAAGCCGTGTTCCAGTACAAATTCGGCGCTTTGGAAGCCCTTGGGTAGGTCTTTACCGATGGTTTCCTTGATAACCCGTGGGCCCGCAAAACCAATCAGGGCACCGGGCTCGGCAATATTAAAATCACCGAGCATGGCAAACGACGCCGTTACGCCCCCGGTGGTGGGATCGGTCAGCATAGAAATGTAGGGCACGCCTGCTTCCGAGAGCAACGCTAGCTTGGCCGAAGTCTTCGCCATCTGCATGAGTGAGTAGCCAGCCTCCATCATACGTGCCCCACCCGATTTGCTGATCATCAGGAAGGGTATCCGGTGTTGGCGGGCATAGTCGATGGCGCGGGCAATCTTCTCGCCTACCACCGAGCCCATGGAACCGCCAATGAATTTAAAATCCATACACGCCACCACGAGGTCTAGTCCTTCCAGTTGGCCGTGCGCAGTGCGGACGGCATCCTTCAGCTGCGTTTGCTTCTGCGTAGCAGCCAAGCGTTGCGGGTACGCCTTGGTATCCACAAAGTGAAGAGGGTCGGCCGAGGTCATATCAGCATCGAGTTCGACAAACTGGTCGTTGTCGAACAGAATTTCGAAGTATTCGGCTGAGTCGATGCGGTCATGGTGGTTACACTTGGCGCAAGTGTACAGCAGCCGCTTGTGCTCGGCCATGGTGGCCACCGTTTTGCACTCGGGACACTTATACCACAAGCCATCCGGGGTTTCTTTTTTTTCCTCCGTTGGTGTAACGATGCCTTTTTCTACGCGCTTAAACCAAGACATATGTTGTAGGAAGCTGCTAGCTATTCGCTGCAAGCTTTGATTAAGTTGAGTTAGTCGAACACAAGTCAACGCGGCCGCTAAGGCCGACGCTAGGAAGTGACGCTAAATTAAGTAGGTGAAGTAGAAAGCTGGTGAAGATCCGGCACTGTGGCTAACGTAACGCTTGCACTGTTGCTTGCGGGAAAGGCCATTCGAAAAGAAAATAGAAAGAATACGCCGGAAGAACAAGGCAAATATAGCCTGAAAAATGGTTCGCTCCCGGCCAGAGTTGCAAGTTGCGCTTGCCACGTCCTACCTTGCCATACCGACCACGCGCTAGAAGCAGCCTAGGTTGGGTTCTTACCCTTTAATGCAGTATTAGTAGTGAAAAAAACGCCTAAACTTCTTTTACTCAGCACGGCTCTCGCCGCTACCACGCTACTACCAGGCTGTGTTGCGTCGAAGAAATACGATGACCTGCGCGCCCGCCAAGCCGCTACCGAGCAAGAAAAAGCCACCGCTGAGCGCCAATACCGCCAGGCCGTGGCAGAGCTAAAGAAAACAACCGACGAGCTAGCGCAGCTAAAGCTCGATAACAGACGCCTAGCGGACGACTCTACCCAGAACGGCAACGCCCTGCGCCGGACGCGCAATTTGTATACGCAGCTCACCGATAGCTACGATAAATTACTCAAAAACAGCGACCGAGCCATTGCCGACAAGTCAGCTGATTATAATAAGGTTGCCAAGGACCTAGCTCGCCGCGAAGCGGAACTAGGTGAGCTAGCTACCTCACTCAACAAAAGCAAAGCCGACGTTGATAAGCTGAATGCCGATCTGAAAACCCGCGAAGCCAAGCTCGCCGAACTTCAGCAGGCCCTCGCTGACAAAGACAAGGCCGTGAACGACTTGAAAGCGAAAGTGAGCAACGCACTGCTCAGCTTCAAAGACAGCGACTTGCAGGTGAAGATGAAAGACGGTAAAGTGTACGTGTCGCTGTCTGAGCAGCTGCTGTTCAAGAGCGGTTCCACCAAAGTGGACCCCAAAGGCATTGATGCGCTGAAAAAGCTAGCTGTGGTGCTGCAAGAGCAGAAAGACGTAAACGTGGTGGTAGAAGGCCACACCGACAACGTACCCTTTCGCGGAGCTTCGGGCGGCATGAAAGACAACTGGGATTTGAGCGTGCTGCGCGCTACTGAAATTGCTCGCCTGCTCACCGAGGGTGGCGTGACGCCGAGCCAGGTTACGGCTTCGGGCCGCTCGCAGTATGTGCCCGTTGCTAGCAACGATACACCCGCGAATAAGGCGATGAACCGCCGCACCGAAATCATCCTGACGCCTAAGCTGGATGAGCTGTTCAAGATTCTAGATACCAATTCGACGTCGTCTACTTCGACAGGAAAGTAGCTAAGTAGTACGCTTCTGCCTCAACGAGCAGGCCCACCAGAACAACTTCCTCGAGTTGTTCTGGTGGGCCTGCTCGTTTATAGGGTTATTCGGAAAGCGCACTAGATAGCTCATTTGTTACCAGCCCGTTCCCATTTTGAGCAACAGCCTATATAGAAAGAACAAATTCTTATTTTGAGGGTGTAGTAAGTGGTGTCTCGTCTTTTTATACTCCTGCTATCTATGCGTTTACTCTTGTTTCGTATGCTGCTGCTCACGGCCTTGTGTATGAGAAGCATTGTTGGCCAGGCCACTCACCTGGCTGGGGGTGAGCTAGCTTTTACACCTAAAAATGGCGTGCCCAATCAGTACCACATTACCGCCAGGCTTTACCGTGATGCTAGTGCGGTGGTTCGAGAAGCTTTGCTTTATGTGAGTTGTAATAGCAATGGGTGCTTGCAAACATCGCCAGGGAACTTCATCGCAACGCTCCCTTTGACGCAACGACGATCTTACTTACCTACGTGTAGCTCCACTAGTTTACCACCTTTTGAAATGGAGATTTTCGAGGGTGATGTCACATTACCACCAGCACGCTGGACACTTACCGCTTATGGGTCCAACCGGAGCATGGAAATCCTAAACCTGGTAGAGCCTTACGCTAATAGTATGCATATCGCAGCCACACTGGATAACTCCAACGGGCTTATAGATTCTTCCCCCACGTTTACTTCGTTCACACTACCTTCTTTCATCAACAACGAGTTAAGTCGTTATAGCTTCAGCGCCTTCGATGTAGATGGCGATTCGTTAGTGTATACCTCTGCTCAACCCTTAGCCGGTCTGGAATTTCCTGGAACCTGTAGTGTTCCCATTAGCTATAGTCGTTCCGCAGGAGGTGAGTTTGTTGATCCAATTACGGGAGCTAGAGTAACGTACGGACCGGTTCAGTTCACGCCTGCTTTTCCTTTCTTAACTTATCAAGTAGCGGGGGGCAATGCTGTTCCGTTTTTTCACTTGAACGCGGCAACCGGAGAACTCCTCACCCGCCCGGTAGTTATCGGCTACCAAGTTGCAGCTGTTCGCGTCGATGAATACCGACGCCTAGGTGGCAGTTGGCAGCAGATTGGGAGCGTTACGCGCGATATTGTGTTCAGATCCCCAAATGGCGCTGATAACCATAATCCTACTATTGCAGAAGCTAGAGTAGCTGGCGCCGCAGCCCCACAGCCGGTTGAGCGAGTAATTTCGGTAAGACCTGACCAGCTTGTTTCTCTTCAGCTAGCAGCAACTGATCCTGATGCCGGCCAGATCCTTCGCATTAGCAGTGATGTCGGTGGTCTTATTCCGGGCGCTACTTTTCAAATGCTTACAGCGGGTCAAGCGCAGCTCAACTGGCAAGTACCACCGCAACAGCCACTAGGACGTTATTCTTTCACGGTAACAGTTGAAGATAATGGCTGTCCGACGCCGGGCCTTGAGGTCCGGACTATCACCTTTTTGGTTACAAACCAGGTTCTGGCTACCCGTTCTCGCCAAACCCTAGCGCAACCGGCCTACCCAACTCCCTTCCACGAGCAGGTGCAGTTTCAGCTAGCTTCTCGTAAGGCGCAGGCGGTTACAATTGTAGATGAGCTAGGCCGTGTAGTCGAGCAGCTTACGAGCCAGGCCGATGGCACGGTGGTGTGGCAACCGACGGCAACGGTTCGGCCAGGTCTGTACGTTGCCCGCACCGCTGATGGTCTGCAAGTACAGCGATTGGTGCGTCAGTAGAGTAGCGTTCTAAACATACAAAAGCGCCCCTCGCTAGGTAGCGAGGAGCGCTTTTGTATGTTTAGAACGCATCAGCTTCTACAGATCGTCTGTTACGACGCCGCAACCCACGTGCACCCCAGAGTTACCGGAAGGTTGGGTTACGTAATCGTCGGCGCCGGCGTGTACAATCACGGCTTTGTTTAAGATGTCGCGGCTCGCATCGGCCCCACCAATGGTCCAGTCTTCGGCGGTTAGCGCTAGCACACCCGTACCATCTGCGTTCACGGTGATGTTGCCGATGTCACCACGGTGGAAAGGTGGCGTACCCCGCCGGCCATGCGGCTCGCTGGTCGGGTTCCAGTGCGTTCCAACGTTCATGGCCGTGGGGCCAGAACAGTCGCCGTTTTGATGTAGGTGTACGGCATGCAAGCCGGGCGTTGCCCCACTCACCACTACGTACACACGGACGCCGCGCCCATTCAGCTGGCTGAAGCTAACGGTGCCTGTCAGGCTGCTGCCGCTTTTCGCTTCTAAATCGGCGTGCGCCAGGCGGATGATCTCGCCCGTTTCGTCATCATCGCAACTAGTCACGGCACCTAGGGATAGGAAGGCGCTCAAATAGAGTAAACGTTTCATAATGATTTTGGAGTGGTATGGTGGTGGATAGTGGGAGGCGACCTAGGTGTGTCAGCGGCGCTTACCAAGGCAGGTATATAATTGAATATCAAAACATTTGCCCGCATCCCCAAACTTCACCATAATCTTTTACCTAGGTTCGCGCACCACGCCCGATTATGTACAGCGCAAGGGTTGCTAGCCTGTCCGAGGGTCAAGTACCTAAGGGTATGTTACACCGGAAAAAGCGCATGCGCTCAACAAAAAAGCCGACTCATGTGAGCCGGCTTTTTGTGCTTATGCAGTAGTTCAGACTAGACTTCGCCTACAACGTGAAGTTCACGCGGGCGAAGTAGTAAGCCCCAATAAAGCCGAATTGGTTGGCGGGGTACAGGAAACGGCCACGGTTTGAGTTGTCGAGCGTCGAGCTATAGCTCAGGGTTGGGTCGACGGAGAAGTTATTCGGGTTGTTGCGCGGGTTGACGTAGATTTTGTCGGGATACACGTTGAACAGGTTATTCACCCCAACGATGACACCGATCTGCTTCATAATTTGAGCGCTCAACGTCAGGTCCGTGATCCACTTCGCTGAGAAAGTTTGGTCAAGGTTAGAGCGAGCTGGGTCAGCGTCTTTGATCTGAATTTCGCCGAAGCGCACCGTGCGAGCTTCAATGCCGAAGATGCCGTAGGAATAATTTGCCGATAAGTTGATTTTGCTGCGCGGGTTGCCATTCTCCAGGCGAGCCCGCTGAGAACGATCGAAGAGCGTGTTTTGCAAGTTAGACGTGCCAGCCGTAGGATCGTTGTTGATGGTGGATGAGGAGCTATTGACGCTTTGCACCTTGGTCTCGTTGAAGTTGGCGGCTGCGGTCAGCAGCAAGCGGCTCCTCTCCCCTAGCGTAAGGCGTTCGTTGGCAATGATATCAATGCCGCGCGTACGCGTATTCACGGCGTTGGCGAAGAATTGCACGCGGCTCACAGGCAACCCCTTCAGGATAGCAGCCACCGTGGGGTTGGCCGTGGTGAACTGCGAGGAAAGCACAATCCGGTCGTGGATATCGATCTGGTACGCATCCACCGTAAGCGTGAAGCTCTTGCCAATGCGTGACGTGAGGCCGGCGCTGTAGTTCGTCGATTTTTCCTGCTTCAGTGGCTCCACGCCGAAGCCTGGCTGGGTGGTGTTGCTGATGTCGTTGCGAACGATAGGATTCTCATTGTTGACGGTTAGCACTTGGTTGGCCACTCCGCTCACAAACTGCGTGCTGGTGTTCACGAAGTAGCGTTGCTGCAAGGAAGGCGCCCGGAAGCCATTGCCCACGGTGCCCCGAAACGATAGCGCATCCGTGAGCGTGTAGCGAGCCGATGCCTGCCCGCTCACGTTGCCGCCAAAGTCGCTGTAGCGCTCAGCCCGCCCTGCTAGGTGCAACAACAAGCGCGCAGTGATGTCGCTTTCCAAATCGAGGTAGCCAGCTACGTTCGTGCGCGACTGGTTGGTTTCGTCTTGGGGCTGGTAGCCAGGGAATACCTGCGCGCCCGGTACGGCGGGGCTGCCATTGCTGGCAACGCGGCCGAAGTTGGCGTAAGAAGCATATTCACCTTTGCCGATCAGAAAACGGTCGTAGCGGAACTCACCACCGAACGCGAGGTTGAAGGTTTCGAGCGGCCCTAGGTCCGTGAAATGGCGCGAGAAACCTAGGTTGGTCGTGTTCTGTAAGAACGCCAGGCGCCCAGCGTAGAAATCGGTCGGATTAATTCGGTCAGCGCCTTGTGGCAGCGAGGCATTGATGGAGCCACTTACGTAGTACCCTAGCTCGTTGCGACCAAAGGTGTTGCTTAGGTCAGCGGCAAAACCGCCGAACGTCTTGCGCACGCCTACAATGGCCGACTGATCATAGATCTTGGTGTTGATGAACGGCAGGAAGCCATTCGGAAAGATGTTCGGGTCACTCTGCGTGGGTTGGTTAGGCAGGCGATTGAAGCCCGGGCCGCGGCCCGTGCGGTAGGAAGCCCCGCCTGATAGATACACTTCATACCCCATTCCTAAGCGGTAACCCGCATTCAGGAAGCCCCCAAAGTTGCGCGTAGCGGATTGGCCCACACGAATGTCTTTGCGGTTGAAGCCGTTAGTAGCTACCAAAGCATCATCCTGCGCTTTTAGCTGCCGGCGGGCATCTTCCGTGTTAGCCGAGGCAGGATAATTGCCCCCATTGGCACCTAGGTAGATTAGCGGCGCCGTGTCTTCGAAAGCCCGGTTCACGTAGCCGCGGTTCAAGAATTGGCCACTTAGATCGATAAAGCCACGCTTATTGAGGCCAATGCCAACGTTGAAGTCGACTTGTTCGGTTTTGCCGTCACTCTCGGTAGTTTGGCCATAGAGGGCGCTGCTGTTCACCCCAGTCGAGTCATCTTTGAGCTGAATGTTGATCACGCCAGCAATAGCGTCGGAGCCGTAAAGCGCTGCTGCTCCATCACGCAACACCTCGATGCGCTTGATGCTAGCCGTCGGGATGGTATTCAAGTCGGTACCCACCGAACCCCGACCGATTGAACCGTTGATGTTTACCAACGACTGCGTGTGCCGACGCTTGCCGTTCACGAGCACCAGCACCTGATCGGGACCTAGCCCGCGGAGGCTAGCTGGGTCAATAAAGTCGGTGCCGTCGGTAATAGACTGGCGCGACGACTGAAACGAAGGAGCCGCGTAGGTAAGCACCTGCGACACGTCGGTTTGGGCGAAAGCGCGAATCTCACGGGCCGAAATCACATCGACCGGCGAGGCTGTGAGAATGTTGGAGCGGCCTTCCGTCGCGCGCGAACCCGTCACGACGACTTCGCTTAGGTCTGTTTTGCTGTCGGCTAGCTGCACATCAACGGTAGTGCGGCCGTTCACCGGAATTTGCTGCGTGGTCAGGCCAATAGCAGAGAACACCAGCGTGGCGGTGTTTGGCACTTCAATGCGGTAGCGTCCGGTGTTGTCGGTTGGAGTGCCGTTGGTCGTGCCGCGCTCCAGCACGGTAGCACCAGGCACAGCGGCACCGTTGGCTCCCGTCACCCGGCCCGTAACGGTGATACTCTGTGCCCAAGCGGGTCCCGCGACACTCAACACTAGCAGCAAGAATAAAGAAACGAGTAATGGTTTTCTCATGAGAGAAGAGTTAGGTGAAAGAAGGAAAATAGGCTATTGGGCTGTCTGGCACAGGATCTACGACGTAAGTTATCGTTCGAACTCAGTCATTCTCTGCATTCTAAGATAGCCAAGATAGCAGGCGAGCCCCATTTCTTATCACCTAAGTGAAACTATTCTCCTCTCTTTCATAGCCCGAAAACCTTACAGGGTACTCTGCTCGTGCCACCAGCGTGAGTTGGCAGCGCCGCTACGTGCATCAACGCGCTGCCCTGGCTGTGGCAGTAGCAACGCTAGGTGCTGGGCCGCTGCTATGGTTTGCAGCCGCTCTATGGGTTCGGTCCAGCTGTGGAAAGCTAGGTTGAAGGTTCCCCAATGCAGCGGCAGCAGCAAACGGCCGCGCAAGGCTTGGTGCGCCGCCGCCGCATGATCGGGGCCCATGTGAATATCCGCCCAATTTTCGTCATAGGCGCCTACTTCCAGCATAGTCAGGTCGAAAGGCCCGTACGCCGCCCCAATCTCGCGGAAGCCAGCCTCAAACGGTCCTGAGTCGCCTCCGAAAAACGCTCGGTGCTGCGGCCCTAGCACCACCCACGAGGCCCACAAGGTGCTGTCCCGATCAAGCATGCCACGGCCCGAAAAATGCCGCGCAGGCGTCGCGACGAGCGTGTGCGTACCGCCTACTTCAATGTGCTGCCACCAATCCAGTTCCGTAACTCGACTAGCAGCCACGCCCCAGCGCCGTAGGTGCGCGCCTACGCCCAGCGGGCAATAGAAGGGGACGTTCGTGCGGGCAAAAGCCCGCACGGCGGCTTCGTCGAGGTGGTCGTAGTGGTCATGCGAGATGATAATGCCATCCAGGGCAGGTAAGCTGGTAAGCGGCAGAGGCATCGCGAAAAACCGCTTAGGACCAGCAAACCCAACGGGCGAAGCCCGGCTCCACACCGGATCCGTGAGGAAGCGCTTGCCATCTATTTCCAGGAGTACCGATGAATGCCCTAGCCACGTAACCCGCAGCGCACTAGCAGGCACCGGTTCCGCCAAAGCGGCCACATCGACCGCAAACGGGCCTAGCTGCTGCTGGGGTGTCCGTATCTCCTTGCCCATGAGCCAGCGTTGCAGCATTCGGCTGTAGCCATTTGGCGGCGACACACTAGTAGCAATGGTGTTGAGGTATTTTTTACCGTTAAATCGTGAGGGGGTTTGCATGAGCTAGGCAGCAAAATGAGAGAAGGCACAAAGCGCAATGCTGCTGACGATCGAACCCAGAAATTACTTTACACCCAACACAAAAAAGCCGTTTGGTTTATACCAAACGGCTTTTTTGTGAGGACGCTGCGTTGAACGTCTATCTATCAGCAGCTAGCTTTTCAGCCAATTGCCTGTCGCAGATCCTCGATTAGGTCTTCTACGTCTTCAATGCCGACGCTCAGACGAATAAGCGAGTCGGATAGACCCGCTTTGCGGCGCTCCTCCGCCGGAATGCTAGCATGGGTCATAGTAGCCGGGTGGCCGCAGAGGCTTTCTACGCCACCTAGGCTCTCGGCTAAGGCAAATAGCTCAAACTTCTCGAGTACCGCCACGGCGTCCTCTTTCCGGTCGCCTTGCAGCACGAAGGAAATCATGCCACCAAAGTCGCGCATTTGTTTGGCCGCTACTTCGTGGTTCGGGTGGTCAGCAAAACCTGGCCAGTACACCTTTTCGACTTTCGGGTGCTGCCGGAGAAATTCGGCTACAGCCCGACCATTCTCGCAGTGCCGTTGCATGCGAATGTGTAAGGTTTTGAGGCCCCGCAAAATTAGAAAGCAGTCTTGGGGACCAGGCGTGCCACCGGAGGCGTTTTGCAGGAAAGCCAGGCGTTGCGCCAGTTCATCGTCTTGCACCACAAGGGCGCCCATCACGGCATCGGAGTGGCCGCCCATGTACTTGGTGAGCGAGTGCACCACAATGTCGGCACCTAGGTCAAGCGGCGTTTGCAGATACGGCGTAGAAAACGTGTTATCGACCACTAGCAGCGCGCCGGCTTCTTTGGCTACGGCCGCAGCTGCCGCAATGTCAATCACGTTGAGCAGCGGGTTAGTAGGCGTTTCCACCCAAATCAGCTTCGTGCGTTCCGTTACTTTCTCGCGCACGGCGGCCATGTCGTGCATGGGCACAAAGTGAAACTTAATGCCCAGCGGCTCAAATATCTTGGTAAAGATCCGGTAGCTTCCGCCGTACAGGTCGTTGGTCGAAATGACCTCGTCGCCGGGGCGGAGCATCTTGATTACGCAGTCGGTGGCGGCCATGCCGGAAGCGAAAGCTAGGCCGTGCTTGCCATTTTCCAGGGCTGCTACGGCATTCTGCAGTTGCGTGCGGGTTGGATTATGGGTACGAGAGTATTCATAGCCTTTGTGGTCGCCGGGCGAGCGTTGCACATAGGTAGACGTCTGGTAGATCGGGGTCATGATGGCCCCCGTGGTGGGGTCAGGGTGTACTCCAGCGTGAATGGTCTTGGTACCGAATTTCATGGGTGGCTAGTAGCGTGAGGAGGTTGAAGGCCCAAAGGTAGAAGGCCTGAAATACTTTTACTCGGTTCTAAATATTAATACAACTATATATTTTGCTTAGTAACTTGCCATTGAATCTATTTTCATCAATCCTTTTATTTTATATGAAAAAACATCTTCTCTTCCTTATTAGTTTTCTAGCCTGCCTGGCAGCGCACGCTGCTACGCCCGAACCCCCGACCCCACAGCAGGAAACCCGGCGCAAGTTCGTCATCGACTCGCTCCAGAATAAGCTCCATTACCAGCTAGGTCGTATTCAGCTGCCGGGCGGAGTGGGAGAACTCAACGTACCGGAGGGCTTTCGTTACCTCGACTCCACCCAGAGCCGCCACGTGCTTACCGAGTGGTGGGGCAATCCAAATGGCGAATCACTGGGGATGTTGTTTCCCTTGCACAAAGGTCCGCTCGATGAAAAGAACTGGGCTCTCGTGATAGAATACGAACCCATGGGCTACGTAAAAGATACCGACGCCGACGATATCAATTACGACGACCTGCTCAAGGAAATGCGGGACGATATGACGGAGGCAAACGAAGAAAGAACCTCCGCAGGCTACGAAACCGTGCAGCTTATTGGGTGGGCCGCCAAGCCCTACTACGATAAAGACAAAAAAGCCTTGCACTGGGCGAAAGAACTGCAGTTTGGGGAGGGGTCCGAGCGGACGCTCAACTACAACCTGCGGCTGCTAGGTCGCAAAGGGGTATTGATCCTGAATGCCGTTGGCACCCCCGACCAAGTAGCAGAAATTCAGCAGCAAATTCCGGCCGTAATCGACGGTGTGGCTTTTGCCAAAGGCTTACGCTATGCCGATTTCAACCCTGGTATCGACGAAGTAGCCGCCTACACCATTGGGGGCTTGGTAGCGGGCAAGGTGCTTGCCAAAGTGGGCTTTTTCGCTATTATCCTGAAGTTTGGCAAAGTCATTTTGATCACGCTACTCAAGTTCTGGAAGGTGATCCTAGGTCTGTTGGCCGCGGGTGTTTCTGCCATCCGCAAGTTTTTCGGCGGGAAGGCTACTTCTACCGAGCAGCTTGCCCTTGAGACAGACGCTGCAAGCGAAACTGAACAGCAAGTGTAGCCATTTGCCTGATATTTTCGTTTTAGCTTCGGGCCGACTGACACCAGTCGGCCCGATTTATTTCCGCCTATGCTATTCAAAGAGCTCATCCAAAAAAACGCGTCTACACTGCTGTCCATGGTTTTCCTCTCGGGCATGCCGCTGATTGGCGTTTCGTTGGTCAGCTATGTTCTGTACCGCTCCCCAACTTTACTGCAAGACCTTACCCTCGGCGAAAGCCTACTTTATTTCGTGGTGTTGGCGTTTCTAATGACGTTTGCCCTCATGCCAACCACTGTGGCCGTGCTGATTACGGGTTTTTACTTTGGGTGGGCAGGTGCGCCGGGCATGCTCGTAGCTTACGCGTTAGCTGCCCTCATTGGCTACCAAGTAGCATCTTCCCTCGACCATGGTAAGATGACCAGCTTCCTCCATCACTTCCCAAAAATAGATGCCGTAATGAACGAGCTAAAGACGGATAGCTGGCAACTCATCTTTCTCACGCGCATTTCGCCAGTAACGCCTTTTGCTTTGATGACGTTTGTGCTGGCCGTGCTACGCGTCGATCGGTTACGCTTTCTGCTAGCTTCGGTAGTAGGAATGCTGCCGCGCAGTCTATTTTTCTACTGGCTGGGCACCAAAGCCCACGACGTGCTAGCCCTCGTGCGCGACCCTGATTCTGGCCCCACTGGCAAGTTGCTGGTGTTGGTGCTGGTAATGGTGTCACTTTTTGGGCTGTACTACCTTATCAACCGGGCTCTAAAGCGCGCGTTGAGCAAAGGAGCTGAAAATCGTGTAAAAAACTTAGACTGACTATCAGTGGCTTGCGTGAATTTGAATTCCTTTTTTAGAGAAATACTTAGCGAGGGCTTGCTTGACTGAAAAATAAGCTCCTATCTTTGCACCCACAAACACGGAAACGGTCACGTAGCTCAACTGGATAGAGCACCTGGCTACGAACCAGGAGGTTTGGGGTTCGACTCCCTACGTGACCACCAAAAGGCCCTAAGCAACTTGCTGAGGGCCTTTTTCATTTTGCTGCAGTTCTTGGTTAAGTAGCGTTAGCTGACCTGTTCCATTTTTGGCCTTGCGCCTTTCAAACAGTGAGGCTTACTGCAGCTAGGCCGAGTAATAGCCACCAATCATCATAATAACGCTAGCGGTTGAGGCTTTCCGCTTCATTGGAACCTAGCTAGTAATCTGTTTTAATTAGTGCAGTATCTTATTATGCACATAAGCCGACGGATTTACAGTTTAGTAATTTAGACTTATTATGAATTACGTGCTCGGGCTTCTATCTTTGCGGCGCCTTAGCAGGCACCTAGACTGATATCGATTTAGCTGAATTTTCAAGCTAATTACTCGGTACTTTTGATGGGCTTGGCCAACGATTTCGGTGGTTTAATTGTTAAACTTCTGGGCGTTAGCCATTCATTTGTATTCGCTGTTTAATTCATGACCAATACCATTTCCACCGATATCTGTATTATCGGGGCGGGCCCAGTCGGGCTATTTGCCGTGTTTGAGGCGGGCTTGTTGAAGTTGCGCTGCCACGTAGTAGATGCCTTGCCGCAAGTAGGCGGGCAGTTGTCGGAAATTTATCCGAAGAAACCTATCTATGATATTCCCGGCTACCCCGAAGTATTGGCCGGCGACTTGGTGCAGAACTTGATGCGCCAGATCGAACCCTTCCACCCCACGTTCACCTTGGGCGAACGAGTTGAGAAGTTCGATAAGCTGGAAGATGGCTCTTTCCAACTCACGACGACCGATGGCACCGAGATTCATTGCAAGGCCATTGCTATTGCAGGTGGGCTAGGTTCTTTCGAGCCGCGCAAGCCAGCCATTGAAAACTTGGAAAACTATGAAGGTGGCAAAGGTGTGCACTACATGGTGCGCGACCCTGAGCACTTCCGCGACAAGCGCTTGGTTATTGCTGGTGGCGGCGACTCTGCTCTCGACTGGACCATCTTCTTGGCTGACGTGGCCAAAGAAGTGACGCTGGTACACCGGGGCACTACCTTCCGCGGCGCAGCCGACTCTGCCGAGAAAGTGAAGGCGTTGCACGATGCCGGCCGGGCCCGGTTGGTATTGTCGTCGAACGTGACGCACGTGCACGGCGACGGTACGCTGGAATATGTGACCATCACGGGCAACGATGGCACGCCGGAGCAGGTATCAGTCGATGCCTTTGTTCCGCTGTTTGGCCTCACGCCAAAGCTAGGTCCGATCGGGGAATGGGGATTGGAGATTGAGGACAGCGCGGTGAAAGTGAACACCATGGATTACTCCACCTCTATTCCGGGTGTGTACGCCATTGGCGACATCAACACGTACCCGGGCAAGCTCAAGCTCATTCTGTGTGGCTTCCATGAAGCGGCGCTGATGGCACAGGGCGCTTACAAGCACATCTTCCCCGACAAGAAGTACGTGCTTAAGTATACGACCGTCAACGGGGTACCTACTTTGTAAAAGCTATTCGCTTTTGGTTGCTAGCTGTTAGCTTTGTCTTGAAATTTTCAGAAAAGCGTAGCAGCTAGCAACCAAAAAGCTAGCTCTTACAAGCTAACCACTTCACTATGAGTGCAGATAACCTGGACGTGCGCGTATACGTGGAGGAAGCTCCTGGCCAGCGCCGCGAAATCATTGCGCCTACCGATATGGGCCTGAGTTTGATGGAAGCCCTAAAAGCCAGCGGCTACGATATTCAGGCCACGTGCGGCGGAATGGCGCTGTGTGGTACCTGCCACGTGGAAGTGCTGGCGGGTCCGGCCCTCGATGAGCCCAGCGATGATGAAATGTATATGCTCGAAAGCCTACCCATTCTAAGCGACGGGAGCCGGCTTTCGTGTCAAATTCGTATCACGCCTCGCCTCGATGGATTGGTGGTGCGGCTAATGCCGCAGATGGCTTAAGGAAGCTAGGTAGGCACTACACACGTATGAGGATAAAAGAAAAGGAGAGCCATGGCTCTCCTTTTCTTTTATCCTGTATGTCTTTTAGCGCCGACGCTTGCTGGCCGGTTTCTTCGTTACGTGTTTCGATTTAGAAGAGCCTGACTTGCTGGTTGTTTTGCGCTTAGTTGAGTGCGTCGAGCTACGATGCGAGCTACTACGCCGGTGCGACGTGCGATGACGCGCACGCGGCGCAGCTTTAACAGCTGGCTCGACTGCCTCCTCGGCTGCTACAGTAGCCTCGGCCGCTTCTAGGTTTCGGGCAGTTACCTCAACGGCTGCTTGCTGTGCTTCTTCTACCTTCTCGGCGGTCTTCTTGCGGCGCGTAGGCATCAGAAAATCACGCTCGGCGCGCTCCTGTGCGGAAAGGTTTTCTTCCCCCGGCAACACGGCCCGAACGGGCAATGCCGTTTGATTTTTGCGGTCAACGGCAACCGACTTCTTTCCACTCTGAGCAAAAGCCGAAACGCTACAAAGCAGCAAGCCGGCCAGGACATAGATCTTACGTTTCTGCATCATTCCATCATACTATGAATCAGTAAAGGTAAGTCGCAAGCCTTGCCGCGACAACCTTCTCTATTTCGTGCGCCTAACGAAAAGCCTGCCAGCCCTCTGTTAGACCATTTTGCACACGTGCAAAATTATGACCTAGGCTAGTGGGGCCAAGTTACCCATTCATTTTAGAAGGCTGCTACTTAGCAGTATAAATTCTACTGCCAGAGCCATTTCCTACTTTACTTGTGAACCACTCGCTAAGGCTGAGGCACAATTTGTAGGCGTGTGCCGGCGGAGTGAGTCGTGAACTCTGGCGCGTAGAGACATTGCAACTGCGAAAGACCACCCGAGAAATTACCGCTCTGCGAAGCGCGCAGACGGTACTCGAAAGTGTATGTGCCTTTAGGAAAGTAGCTAATAAAAAAGTTGGTAGCGGCATCACGCGGGCTCTCATAGTATCCTAGCCCCCCTTGGTATTGATAGCCGCTCACTTGATTTATCAACTCCAAACCCGCAGCGCGCTGATCTTTGAGATGTACGTACTCTAAGTCGCGGTCGGAGCGGAACACAAGCCGCACGACCAGCACGTCGCCTACCCGCAAGGGAGCATTGGGGGCTAGCTTTTCTAGTACCGGACCCCCTGTTGTGCGTTGTTCCCGGAATAGCTGCCGTTCCAGTTGCAGGGATGTTGCAGCAGGTGTCAGCTTGTCAAGCTGCTCAAAGTACTGCCAATACAAAGCCCCCCACGCTAGACCTGCATCGGGCTTCTTGATGGATACTTGCCCCTGGGTGGACTTGATTTCAGCGGCCGAAAAAGTCGTTTTGGAATAGCCGGTGCCCGCTTCCAGCGCGCTGGGTTGCACAAGCTTTTCTCCTAGGCGCACTTCCGTTGGCTGGCTTGGCTGTAACCAATCAGACCCGCGCAGCAGTAGAGCGTAGCAGGCGTCGGCGGTAGCGCGGGTGCTGGGCCAATTCTGGGTTTGCTTCTGCCGCAGGAGCCACAGCTTCATCTCGTCAACCGCCTTTTGGTCGTTGACTACCTCATCGAAGGCCTCGATGAGCGTGGCTTGGGTTTCGGTAGGCGCCTCGCGCCAGTAGTAGCCGCCACGCACTTCCTTCCAGTACATACCTAGGTCTGGGTCGTGCAGCGCATTATCGCGTAGCGCAGCCATGATGTCCTGCACCGCAGCATTCTGACTTTTCTGTCGGTGTAGGGCCAGAGCAAGCTGCGCCTGTAGGTAGCGAGTTTGCTCATTCCAGTACGTAGCAGCTTGCTGTTGGTAATACGCCAGCGCTAGCTGCGCACTTTTCGCCACGGGCTGTCCAACCCAGAAGCTACGGGCGTACAATGCCTGAATCTGCACGTCGGAAAGGTGGTTCGCTTTTACATTGACGCCCTTTTCACGCCGAAGTCTATCATACTCTTGCTGAAGCTGCGCGTCCAAGTAACCTAGGGCATTTCGTAAGATGTTTTTAGCCTGCTCGTTCTGCGTAGCGTCGAAGGCACCTAGCTTTTGCAGTTTGCCTAGCCCGGCCACTACAAGCTGGGTGATATAGCGGTCGGCGGGCATCTTTTCGAACCACGGGAAGGCACCACTGGGTTGTTGCAACTGCGCTAGCTTCGCGAGGGCTTTGGTGGTCTCAGCCTGCAAGCGCGATGCATCAAACAGTTCCCCCAAGCGGCGCATCCGTTCGGTATCGGTTTGGGCATCGCGCACCCACGGAGTTTCCTGAAGCAACAGATTTTTCAACTCCTGATTTTGCTCTAGCTTGGACGCCAAGGCTTGCTTGTTGCCGCTCTGCGCAGCACGCTTCCACTCGGCTAGCACGGGCTTAATGCGCGGATTACTCTGCAGAATCTTCGCCGCTAACACGTTCGCGTAGAGCTGGCTAAATAGCTGTTCGGAACATTCGTAGGGGTACTCCATCAGGTAGGGCAACGCCTGCACGGCGTACCACGCCGGGTTCTGACTCATTTCCAGCGTGAGCGAGTAGTTGCGGCGCGTAGGCGACGTGGTGCTGGTGAGCTTTTTCAACTCAAACGTCCGCGTATTCGGCCCGATTACAGATAGCGGTAGCGCTTCCGTCACGAGCAGCCGGTTGGGCAGCACGGGCAAGGTATTTTCCTCGCCGTCGGAAAAGATTTGCTGGTTTTTAGCTTTCCGCTTTTTTGCCGGTTCTGTCTGTGCGACGACGCGGTAGGTGATGGCCTCCAGCGGCACCTCTCCATCAGCGGTTTCGGGAATAGCTAGGTCCCAGCTAAGGGCGTCACTTTGATTGGCTCCTAGGGTAAACTTTTGCTGTGCTTGTCCCTTCAGCACCTTGCTTTCTAAAGGTTGCTGGGTGCGCGCATCCAAGAGAAATAGCTGGGCCGTACCGCCGAGTGGTTGCGCCGTGAGGTTGCTGACCTTAGCGGTAAAGCGCAGTTGGTCGCCTTCGCGAAAAAAACGTGGGGCGTTGGGGGTTACTTGCAACTGCTTTTGCGTCACCAGTTCGCGGCGGAGCAGGCCGGAGTGCAACTGTTTGTCGTGCGCCAAGGCTAGTAGTTGCCAGCGCGTCACAGCTTCCGGCATCTGAAACTCCAGCACGATTTCACCTTTGGCGTTGGTGCGCAGGTCGGGGCGCCAAAAGGCCGTTTCCTGGAAGTTTTGACGGGCTTGCACGAGGGAAAGATCAGTCTGCTGACCGCCACTGGTGGTAGCTACACTGCCAGCTATTTCTTGCCGTTGTTGGGAGCCATATCCCCCTGCTTGCATTTCATCTAGCTGGGCAGCCATTGGAGCAGCCTTCGCTAGGGTGTTTGTCCCTCTGATCCTGACGGTAGTAGGTCCAGGAGTGGTGGGTATTTTGGTTTCTACCACTTCTTTCACCGGCTCCACTCCTGGCCCCAGTTCACGGTACCCCCATAAGTTCAGTCCCGGATAAAATACCGTTTCTAAGGGCTCAAAAGCAGGACTGAACCTACTAAGGGCAGCCGAAGCCTCCGTGTTGAAGCTTCCAAGCCAGTTGAATACGGCTGGATAATAGGTGCTTGGAAATGCAAAATCCTGGAACTGCGGCGTCCGAAAAGCATCTAGCGACTTGTCGTAGAGAGTAGCTAGCAGCTCCGCTTCGGCCGCTTTGCCTAGCGCATTATGAATAGTAATCCGCCAAGTCTCCTTTTGACCCGGCTGAAGCTTGTCGCGGAAGGTGTCAATGCTAAGGGCTAGCGGTTCGGCCGGCCTAGCTACCTGCACGGTTGCACTGTGTGTGTAAAGCCGGTTGTCGCGCACTTGCGTGGCGTGAATATAAAGTTGCGTATCGTTGAGTTCGGCCGCTACTGGCACTGCCACCAAGCGCTGCTCGCCTGCTGCTAGAGTTATCCATTCTTGCATCAGTGGCTTCCCCTTAGCTTCCACTTCAACCAGTACCTGTGTGCCGGCTTCGCTGCTGCCAACCAGAAAGCGCGCCGATTCACCCGGCGTCACGCTATCCTGCAAGCTCACAAACCAACTCGGGGTGGGCACCGGCAGTGTAGTAGCGGTTGGGGCGTAGAGGGTGAAGGCTTGTTCCGTTTTGATAGGCTGACCAGCCTCTATTGTTGTGGCTTCCAGCACGTACCAGCCAGGTGGCTGCTGTTGGAGTGCAGCTGATAACGTAGTCAGCCGTATGCTTTTTTCCGTATCAAAGTCTTGGGTAAGCACGAGCGTACGGGGCCACTTGCTCTCGTCGTCTTCATGGGCGTAAGCATCCCGCGGAAATTGGCGTTTGAATTCTTCTGGGCTCAGTGCTTCCCGTTCCGGCTGCTCCCACAATCGTGGCCGCCAGCTGCGAGCAGGTGGCGTCAGATGGTAAAGGTGCAGTTGGCCACGAGCAGGCGTGGGTTGTGCTGCTCCGTTCGTGCTAAGCAGCAGCAAAGCCGGAATATGTTCTTGGTTCAATAAGCTAGGTATGGTCAGCTGCAAGCTCAGCGTGCTGGCTCCCAAGCTGAAGTGCTGTTGCCCCGTATGCGTCTCGCCAGCCACATCCGTTACATCAGCTGTTACCTCGAAGAAGTAGCTGGGCCCCCACCCTTTGTTCTTCGACGCCGTCGTATCGGCCTGGGCCGTAAACGAAACGAGGAAACTCCCATCAGCGGCCGTTTGCGTGGTGCCATTAACAATTTCAACTTCTGCCTGGCTATGAGGGTAGAACCTAGATGTTAGTTGGCTACCTAGGGAGGACTGGTAGAGCGGCCACATGGTGCGACGTACGACGCGGTATTGCACCCTGGCGCCATCCATGGGTTGGCCAGCATAGGCGGTAGCCTTACCCTGCATGGTCACTGCTTTTCCCAAGGCTGGTTGGCCTTTCATCGGCTCGAACGCTACTTGGAAGGTAGGGCGCTTGTAATCTTCTACGGAGAAAAAGAGACTACCAAAGTCGGTTTGCAACGTCATTTCACCGTTGAGCAAGCTCGTTGGCAATACCACAGAGCCATGAAAGCTACCAAAGTCCGACGTTCTGAATGTCAAGGTTTGTACCGTTTGCCTGTTCACATCCATGAGCTGTACGGACATTGGTTTTTCACTCAACAGCTGCGATTTACCATCGCGCGTCTCTGTGAGAATCCCTTTGAAATAAACCGTTTGCCCAGGCCGGTAGATGGCGCGGTCAGTGAACAGGAAGACACGATACTGGGCTCGCTCCGGCTGTTGGCGCGGCAAGGGGAAGCCATAGTATCCTCTATTTGGTACCAACAGCGAATCGGAGCCGGAGGACAGCAACACGGTCGTGAAGGCAAGCTGATCGGAGGTGTTGGCTTCGAGGATTTGTGCTTGTCCTGTCGCGTCCGTGACTTGTGCTTTTGCCGCCCGTAACGGATCTAGGTAGTATCGGTAGTAAGGCAGCACCCCTACGCCAGCCAGGGGCTTTCCACTCTGCCGATGTAGAACCAGCACACTGGCTCCAATTCCGGTGGCAGCCGACCGCTGCACTTGGCTTAGCTCGCTCACCGTGAGCTGGGCATACGCCGTAGCACCTTCCTGCTGTACTTTCAACGGGTTTTGCTCGGCAGTGCTCAGAACCACTACGTAGTGCCCCAGGGGCAACGCCGGGCCGGCCTGTTGTACCGTGTGGTTGTTATAATCTTGCGGGACGGTTACGGCCAGAGTCCAGGTAGCAGCTGGCGTGGCCGCCAGGGCGCGCGCATAGGTTTTGACGAAATCAGGGCCGAGCTGCCGTCCATTCTGCCGGAGTGCTTGCGCCGTGCTCACGCGGTACGCCTTGGCGTAGAGCCGCGTCACGTTACGCACGTTCAACATCAGCAGCCAGGGCTGGTTCGGCAACACTACTTCCTCCGTGGTAAAGCTCAGCTCTTCGGTTTCAATGCGCTGCCGTAGAGCTCTGGCTTGCTGGGCCCCACGGGACTTCGGGAAACGTTTCTCTGCCTCCAACGCTAGCTCACGGCCTTTCATAGGCTGACTCTGGGGCAAGCTGTTAGCCTCCTCAACCAAAAACATCGTGCTAATGGGCACCTCCTTATAATGCTCCGCCTCACGAGCTAGGGCCATCCGATACAACGAGTCTTTGTTGGCAAAGGCGGCGTGCTGTTGCACGAAAGCCAAGCGCTTTAGATCGACATCGGCTAGGGCAGCGAGGTTGCTGGCTTCCGTGAGCCGGAAAGCGGTCAGCTGCTGCAACAGCCGTAACGCGTGAAATTGACCGTTGAGCGAGTCGGCGGGTGGGGCTTGCAGGGCTAGGCGCGCAAACTCGGCCGCCGGAGCTAGCAGCGCCGGATTGGCGAGGCGAAACTGCGCGGCCGGGCTAGTGATGTAGTATTCGTCGTTACCGAGCCCATCGATGGCGCGGTGCACCAGCACATCGTAGAGCGTGGGGCGTAGGGCACGCCCCTCCGTATCGCCGCCCCGGATAGCATATCCTAGGTCCTTGAGCCATAGCTTCCGTTGGCGCTGAGGCTCGTCGGCTACGGAGGCCTGGTAGTGCCGCACGATGGCGCTGCCGAGGCGGGCCGCATCCCACGTGGCCAGGTCAGCCGAATCGGCAGCGGCAACGCGGGTGCGGTCGTAGAGCTGGTAGCGGTGTTGTTGGTAATAGTTGGCGTAAAGTTGGGCCAACAGGCTGTGCAGGATAGGCCGGGCGGGAAACTTGGCCGTTTTTACATCGGCCTCTACCAAGGCAATAGCCTTCTCATCGGCATTTTCCTGTTTGGCCTCCAGTAGCCGCAGTTTATAAAGCAGGGCGCGCAGGTATTCGGGCGCATCTTGCCGTCGGCGCGCACCCTGGTAGATTTCCTCTACCAGTTCTGCGGCCATCACCGTGCGGTCTTTAGCCAGCAGTGCATCAATCTGCTTCCACTTTTTGGGGTCAGGCGTGGCAGGCGACGTGGGCGCGGAGGAGCTAGTATTGAACAATAGAAGCAGGAGAAAACAAAGCAGTAATAGCGGACGCATGGGGCAAGCTAGGCAGTAGCGAAATAAGTTCTAAAGAACAGATGCTCGAACTGCCCCTATTCCACACAGCTAGCATCTTTTTTATCTGTTCGCTTCTAGGTATCTCTTGCCCTCAGCTAACCCTGCGCAAAACCTAGCTATTCGTCGCCCCGCGCGCTGGCTGGCCGTACCGTGCTAGCCAGCACACGTTCGGCTTGGGCCACATGGCGCTGTATGTGCACAGTCAGCAGTTCTAGTTGGTCGGGCAGCCGCAAGAACACCAAGGGGATGATGACGTTCGGAATGCGGATGTTATTGGCGTTTACCTCCCGGGTCTGCTCAATCAAGCTTACTAATTCGTCGAGCTGGCGGCTAAATACCTCCACCACCGTACGGGGCAAGCGGCTGCCGCTAGGAGCGAATTTCTGCGGTGCTTTCTGCGGCTTTGTGGTAGCGTCTGCCCGCATCGACTCTACCAGCTTCCGCCCAATGGGACCGAACTTTACCGTCTCAGTTGGACGTGTACCTCGGTCTTTGGCCCGGCGCAGGCGAAGTGCAATGCTAGGGAGGTAGTGCCCCCCTACAATGTTTAGATGTTCCAAACACTGCCCCACGCTCCACTTGCCGGGGCTAGGCCGGCGGTTGAGCTGTTCGTCGGTGAGCGACCGAAATTCCCGAGACGTAATAGCGCGCAGCGTTTGCAAATCGGCCGCTAAGCGGTCCAGGAAGTCGGTAGTACGAACGGCGGTGGGGCTCATAGATGGACAAGAACGAGGGCGAACAAGAAGAGGAAAGTGTTGTAATGATACGTGCCGCAAACATTAACGGCAATGCTATACCGGCATCCTACCCAGATTTTATCCTAATCCCGGTATCTTGCCTCTATGTTTCGTCCTTTTCTCTGTTTGTGGTGGCTGTTAGCTAGCTTTTTTATCACTCAAATAGCCCAGGCACAAGCTGTGCCTAATCCGGGTGAGAACATTGCCTTTTTGGTTACTTTCGGTAATAAAGCGGATAAGAGTTGGGGCGACGACGACTTTGCCCAAACCTTTTTCTTTTTGGTTCCCAAGAATAACCGCCAGCCGGTGTACATCCGCGTGTTCGACCCCGATTGCGGCGGCCAACATGACGAGCGAAAGTTTGGCTGGAACACCAGCACCCGCTTCAGCCTCTACGGTGGTACTGGCGCGCACTCGGGCGCCGACGCCCGCCGCCCTGAGCCCAGCGGCAATTTTCGGGAAGGCACGTTGCTCAAGCAGCAGAACTTTGGCGCCGAGCCTACTTACGACAACAAATGGTACACCTTTGGGCCGCTGAATCCGCTGGAAGGCGAGTTTGTGCCGGAGTTTGATGGCTATGCGTTCAAGATGGTGGCGCAGGGCCTCGGGGGCGACGACGGTAACCTATACCGGTACTTTCTGAGCACCAGCCCCACTCAGAATGTGCCCGTGGAAGGCGGCAATGCGTTTACCTATGAGTACTCTTTCCGCTTGTCGCAGGGCAAGGCTCGCACGCACTTATACCCGTTCGTCAACGATCGGGTAGTAAGCATCAAGCAAAGCAACTTCGACCTCGACAAGGACGCCACCATCAAGATCTTTAGTGTGGCTAAGAACGGCCACGCGGCCGCCGTGAGCGGCGACAATGAGTGGAGCAGCAGCACGCATCCCATTAGCGCCAAGGAGCACGGTCTTTCCCTGGATATGCAAATCAACTCCCTCTCGAAGGCCAGTAACGACCTTGTCTTCTACGTCACCGACCAATACGATACGGCCCTGCCCTTTTTTGCTATTCCGCTGGGCGGCCCCCCAAAGTACCGCTACGAGGTCGACGTAAAGATCAGACGGTAACCTAGCTGTGAGGCAGCCCCCCTTTGCTACACGTCAGATCGGAATGATAATTGATTTTTAACGCACGTTGCTACGCTAGGTATATACGTGTCCTATGAAAGTCAAACAAGCTAGGCCTTCTACGCCGCCAGCTTCTTTTTTTAGGAAGAGCCAGACAGCGCTCCGGCGCTACTTCGGCTTTTCGCGTCGCGAGACGTCCGGTTTTGTGGTGCTGGTGGCTTTGCTACTGTTGTGGTTGTTTCTGCCGGCCCTGTTGCGTCCCGCCTTGCCCCAGTACGACCCAGCCGCCGATCAGCGCCAGTTAGAGCAGGTAGCAACGGAGCTAGCGGTCCAGCGCCAGCCTCGGGCCTTCGCCGACCGGCGCTACCCGCGCCGCGGCTATGCCCCGCGCGTACCCGTGCCACAGGTCCCCCTTGCTCCTTTCGACCCAAATAGTCTCACGCCGCTTGAGTGGGAAGCCCGCGGCTTGCCGCACTTCGTGGCCGAACGCATTGTGCACTTCCGCGACGTAGTAGGCGGGTTCAAAGCCAAAGAGCAGATCCGACGCACCTATGGGCTTCCAGATTCGGTGTACGCGCGGCTAGCTCCGTACATGCTGCTGCCCGATCAGCTTCCGCCGCGCACGGCTCGCTCCTATCCTAGCTCCGAGCGCTTCGCTGGTAAGTTTACGGAACGTCCTAGCTTTCCCACCAGCAAGTTTGCCCGCAAGCCCGCGCACTTGGCTATTTTCGACTTGAACACCGCCGATACAACACAGCTCATGCAGATCCGGGGCATCGGGCGCGGCATTTCGGCGCGTATTGTAGCCTACCGGGCGCGACTCGGTGGTTTCGTACGAGCCGAGCAGATGGCCGAAATCTATAGCTTGCGCGACGCACCCGATCTCATAGACAGCCTGCGCAAATACACCTTCGTGAAAGCTAGCTTTGCCCCAGCCTCACTCGACGTGAATACGGCTAGCTTCGACGAGCTACAAAGTCATCCGTACATGGGCAAGCGATTGGCACGCGTAGTGGTGGCTTTCCGCCAGCAGCACGGCCCCTTCAAGCAACCCGACGACCTGCGCCAGATCCGTATTCTGGACGAGGCCACGTTCGAAAAGCTTAAGCCATATTTACGCTTTTGAGCGCAGCACCTCTTTGCAAATCAACCGCCCACTACACTTCCCAAACGGGCCTTCGTGCTAGCCGTCGGGCGGCTAATCAGCAGAAATTTGTTGCGGGAATCGGCCGTGTTGCGGGGGCTTGCGTATGCACGAGCACCGCCGCACGGCCCCGATCCATCGATTTGCCAGCGGCTGCTGTCCTTTTCGTATGGTTCCTCCGCTAGTATTTTTGTTGCGCGATAAGCTTTTTCCGATTGCGGTCTTTGTTCAATCTGTGTTTTGCGGCTGCACCCAGCACCAAGACCGGGGCGATTTCGAGAAAGTCCGGAAAGACTACACCGTAAAGCAAATAGGCCGGATGTCCAAAAAGCTGGTGGCTGAAAGCTCTGGTTTTGAGCAAGCCAACCCAGAAGGTGACCTATGGACCCAAGCTGATGGTGGCAACTCTGCCAGCCTCTACAAAGTGACGCCCCAGGGTGATTTGTTACAGAAGCTCGATTTGTCCCCACTCACCAACATCGACTGGGAAGACTTAGCGCAGGATGACGAAAAGCATCTTTACATCGGTGACTTCGGCAACAACCAGAACAAGCGGCGCAACCTAGCTATCTACCGCCTTAGTGGCTTGCCGCAGAAACCTACCATCGACACTATCCATTTTGCGTATCCCGACCAGCACGATTTTCCGCCGAAGAAAATAGCCCGCAACTTCGATTGCGAAGCGTTTTATTACCGGCACGATAGTCTGTACTTGTTCACGAAAAACCGGGGCGAGGGACACTGGGTGAAGGAATACGCCCTGCCCGCGAAACCAGGCACGTACACGGCCACGCTGGTCGACAGCATTCAAGTCAACACCTGGGTTACGGCCGCTGACATCAGCCCCGATGGCCGCACAGTGGCGCTACTCGGCTACGGACGCGTATTTCTGATTGATGTGCAGCCCGGCCGAAAGCTGTTCGACTGTCCCAAAAGCTGCCTTCTCATCCCAACTACCGGGCAAGCGGAAGCGCTGGTCTTTACCAATGAGCACGACTTTGTGCTCAGCAATGAAAAGGGCAAAATATTCCGGGTGCAGCGAAAAAGGTAGCGTAGCGCACTACGGCCGGTACAAGCGGCAGATGCACGACCCGGTATAGGAGTTAAACGGCTTTTTATGATCAGCCGTAAGCCTGTTAACGTGTCACACCCGGCACCACCATCCATTACACCTCATCTCTCCATGGCTCATACCATTCTCATTACGGGCGCTACCGGCACGGTGGGCTCCGAACTCGTGCTAGACCTAGCCAACCGCGGAGTAACGGTGCGGGCTGGCGTTCACTCCATTATCAAAGGCGACCGACTGCGGCATATTTACCCTGATACGCAGCTTGTTGAAATCGATTATGCTCGCCCCGAAACCTTGCACGTGGCCCTCACTGGGGTCGAGCGGCTGTTTCTGGTTACTCCTTTCGTTGAAAATCAAGTAGCCTACGCCAAGCAAGTCATTGATGTAGCCAAGCAGGCAGGCGTGCAGCAGATCGTGCGCCTTTCAGTAGCCGGCGCTGATGCAACGCCTGGCATTCAACTTGGACGCTGGCATCGGGAAGTGGAAGAATACCTAGCCCAAAGCGGTGTGCCCTACACCTTGGTGCGCCCCACTAGCTTCATGCAAAACTTCATCAATCATAACAGTGACTCCATCTGCCAAGAGGATAAGTTCTATCTACCGTTGGGAGATGGAGCCATCAGCTATATCGATGTGCGTGATATTGCTTCCGTAGCAGCCAACATTTTGACCACGGACGTTGCCCAGCACCAAGGGAAAGCCTACACGCTCACGGGCCCAGTCGCCCTTACCGGCGCAGCAGTGGCAGCTGCTATTAGCCAAGCTGCTAACCGTCCTATCGCGTACGTGGATGTGCCCGAAGCAGCCGCCCGCCAAGCCATGAGCCAAGCCCCGCAATGGATGACCGACGCCATGCTGGAATTGCATGCGCTGGGTAAGGCTGGGCACGCAGCAGCTGTCACGTCCACCGTAGAAGAACTGACCGGCCGACCTGCTTACACCTTCGAGCAATTTGCGAAAGACTACCACCAGCATTTTCAACCTGGTTCGTAGCATCTTCTCAGCTCTGTTGCGCTACTACACAATGGGGGCTTCTCAACTATTGAGAAGCCCCCGTTGGTGTATGAAGAAGTGTAGTCCTACCTAGCTTCAGACGTTGCTATCGGCAGCATCGCGGCCTTGGTTGCGCCGTGGAGCAGAGCCATAGTCTTCTTTGTCCTCAGCACGATACTCTTCGCGCTTCTCGGCGCCGTAGTTTTTGGCTTTGTCAGCATTATCGTAGTCGCCGCGGACAGGGGCGCCTTGCTTGCTGTTGGGGTCGGAGGAGGCGTACTCATCATCATACGAGCCGCCTTGCGACCCGAAGCCTTCCGTGGTCTTGCCGTTGTAGTCACCCTGACCGTCACCCGAGCCGCTACGGTTCGTTTTGTTCTCTTCCTCGTCGCGGGCAGAAGGTTGTTGGTACGTGCTACGGCTGTTAGGATCTGGAATGCCGGCTGCCTGATTGTAGCTGTCTTCTCGCTCGTCGCGGCTTGTTTGCTGGCCGTTGCCACCTTGGGTACGGTCCTGGTTATCGTAGCCCCCGCGTGATGAGTTGCGGTCCTCGTTCTGATTACGCTGCTGCGCACCTAGGTCACTGCGGTTCGTAGGCGTGGTGCCCATGTTGCTATCCGTCAACGACGAAGTGCCGTAGTCGGCGCTGTAGCCACGGCTACGGCCGTAGCCCGAGCCGTTGTCATTTAGGTACGTGCTGCCATCGTTACCGGCCTGCGCATTAGGCTGCAATTGCTCGTAAGGCAAATTATCCTGACCATAAACTACTTGCGTAGAGCTCTGCTGCCCTTGCCGGTACGAATCATCGCGCCCGCTGTAGTTCTGGTAAGAATTTTCCTGCGGCCCGTTGGAGAGAGTATAGTTGCCGCTTTCGTTTGTCGCGCGAAACTGGTTACCGTAACCACCTTGCGTGTTGCCGTGGTCTTGGGTACCAAATTCCCCGCGGCTAGCGCCGCTGATTTGGTTTTCATGCCGGTCATCATCTTGGTAAATGTCCTGCACGCTATTGCCAAAGTTGCCACCGTACTGGTCACTAGGTTCCGAATCGGAGTGTTGCTGGCGCTCCTGCTGCTCTTGCGATTCGCCGGCGCCGGGCTGCACATCCTCGGGGGTAGCTTCCTTGTTTGGTTGTTGCCCCGTCGGTCCACCAACATTGCCTTTGCCAACACTCATTTCCGAATCGACGAGCGACTCACTAGATGAGGCCTTCTGGTCTGACGCCGGGGTGCCCTGCATAGCAGGCGTTTCAGACTGGGTTACGCTATTCGCTAGGGTGTTGCTAGCTCCAGCACCCATTTTGGCTTGCATACTAACGGTGTTGCTATCAGCGCCATCGGTTACTTGCGACTCATTATTGCGAGGATTTTCCGTTTTATCTTCCATGGGAGAGTACATAGGTGGGTGGAAACAAGTACTTCGTGATCTGAGCTATACGCGTGTGTCTCAGCAGAGTTAATGCTTACCAGGGAAATCTGCGCCGCTGCTGCTAGCCACACTAGCACCTCGTATTTGGTGTTCGGTATTTGCGCGGGCAGAGTAGCTCTACCTAGGTCGGCTATTGGAGTTACTGATCAAGCCGCTTATTTTCGCCCCACGCACGGCCTTTTGCCCGTGCGTATTTGGCTAGCCTCTTCCAACTAATCCATTCTTTTTTCATTAATCCCCAAATCACCTGCTCTTTATGAAAACAGGCAAAGTGAAGTTCTTTAATGAGTCAAAGGGCTTCGGTTTTATCGTTCAAGACGAAAACAACCAAGATATCTTTGTGCACCAAACTGGCCTTATCCACGAAATCCGCGAAAATGATCGGGTATCTTTCGAAGTTATTGAAGGAAAGAAAGGCCTGAACGCCGTTAAGGTAGAGCGCATTTAAGGGGCTTCCCCCTTTGCTAGCAGCTCCTATTTGCACATCCTGCTTCGGTTTTGACTGGGGCAGGATTTTGTTTTGCTGTTCCTGCTCGCCATATTGCTGACGCTCAAGGCTAAATTATTATCTGCCGCAGCTAGCTTCGTACGCAGGTACGCGGTGTCGTTCCGGTTAAATTTCAACCTCCTGCTTGTCAAGAATCGAGTTACAACTTTTTTTGATGAGTGAGGAGAACTCAAAATAAGTTTTACCTTTAGCTCATTCATTCACCACAATCCATTCATTTTTTTAGCAGAATATGAGTACCGGTACCGTAAAATTTTTCAATGAGACCAAGGGTTTTGGTTTTATCAAGCCGGATGACGGTGGTGAGGATGTTTTCGTGCATGCCTCTAACCTGATGCAGCCCGTTCGCGACAACGACAAAGTAGAATATGATGTGCAGCAGGGCAAGAAAGGCCTGAATGCCGTTAAAGTACGTCTTATCAGCTAGTCGGATCTTCTGCCTGTGATAGGGCACATAGAAATCAAAAAAACCTCCTTCAGCTGAGCTGAAGGAGGTTTTTTTATTAGTACACTTGGGCAGCAAGCTAGCTTTCCTACCTAGGCTTTGGCTAATGTAGGCCAACTACTTTTTGGGTTCGCCTGCTTTTGCCACGCGTATTCCCACCGACATAATATCCGGTAGCTGGTCTTGGCGCATATACTGCTCCAGCACAATCTTGTACGTGCCGGGGTGCCGAAAATGCTGGTTGGGCAGCGCCAAGAATTGGTGGTCAAAAAGATCGCCCGTTCCGCTCCCCTGCGGTTCACCCGTCTGCGGGTTCATCAGCAGCATTTGGTGCAGCAGTTGCGAAATGCGCTTGTTGTCGGGGCCCGTGAGCGTGTGCTTCACGTAAAGGTTATAGTATCCGTACGAGAGCGTATTGCGAATATTGATGTAAATGTCGTAGCGCTGCGTAGTGTCGGCTATCTCAAACTCAAACGCTGGCTTTACTTGTACAGCCCACCGGTTGTTGTCGAGGTCAGTGTTTTTCTCAAATACCCGGTTAGGGTCGCAGGCAGCTAGCCCGAGCGTTAAGCCCAGGACTAGCCACAAGTGAATCAGTTTACGCATAGGTAGTATCAGGAAGCAGGAGTAGAAGGAGCGCCGGTTGGGCTGCCACCACCAGGCCGGGGTGGCCGCGGGCCGCGCCGAGACGAACGACCGTTTCGCTCACCGCCCTCACCTGCTGCCCGCGGCGCACTATCGCCGTTCGGATTGGGTGTTGGCCGGGGTGGGCGCGGCTCATTGCCGCGGGGCGGCTTTGGGGTGTCCGCAGTTCCTTCAGGCTTGCCTCCTTCTTTATTGTCTTTATCCGATCGGTTACGATGACTCCGCCGGTTGAGAGGCCGCGCAGCCGAACCACGTGGCCGACGAACTTCGGATTGGGCTTCCGCAGCTCCCGTAGCACTTGCTGCCGGTTCGGTACCGGATGGCGGAGCTGGCGCTTTGGGAGTTGGCAATTTTTCTTTCTGCGGCAGTTTGGGCGCGGGCGCAGCAACTACTGGCTGGCCTTGCTCAGCACTCACTTTTTTCTTTTTCCGCTTGCTACGCTTACCCGACTTTATTTTATCGTCGAGGCGGTCGAGATTACCTTCCACGTGGGCCGATACCTCGGGGGCGCGTTCTTCTTCCAGTACCGGAGCTAGCAGGTTTTCGGGCTTTTCGCCGCGCTTGTTCATGTCCTGGATCTCGCGTACGCGCTCCGTTGGGATCATCACCCAGTTGTTGTCGCCACGAAACGCAAACCACATCCGCTTCTTGAAGATGTCGGTTTTTTGCAGGAAGGCTTCTCCTCTCTCGGTTTGGAGCGGGCGCTGTACTTGCGGAATATCCTTGAGCGCATCGAGGTACGTGTCGAGCTCGTAGTTTAGACAGCATTTTAGGCGACCACATTGCCCCGAAAGCTTAGCGGGGTTCAGACTTAAGTTTTGATAACGGGCCGCCGTTGTGCTCACGCTCTTGAAGTCGGTGAGCCACGTAGAGCAGCACAGCTCCCGCCCGCACGAGCCGATACCACCTAGGCGGCCGGCTTCATGGCGCAGCGAAATCTGGCGCATCTCCACGCGCACCCGAAACTCGTCGGCCAAACGGCGGATTAGGTCGCGGAAGTCTACGCGGTCTTCGGCGGAGTAGAAGAAGGTAGCACGCGTGCGGTCGGCCTGGTACTCGACGTCGGAGAGCTTCATCTTCAGTTTCAGCTCTTCCACTACCGAGCGCGCCCGGAACATAGTGCCGGTTTCGAGGTCACGCACCGCCTCCCAGCGTTCTACATCCTGGGAAGTAGCTACCCGCAGAATGCCACGAATCTCTTTGGAGTCGACGGGCACTTTTTTCTTGCGCATTTGCAAGCGCACCAATTCGCCTTTCAACGACACATGACCTAGGTGCCAACCATTGCCGGCGGCTTCTACTACCACGGCATCGCCGGTGACGAGGGGCAACCGGCTAGTATTACGAAAAAAGTCTTTGCGGCCGCCTTTGAAGCGGATCTCGACGAGGTCAAATTCTTTAAAGTCGCTGGGCAGGTCTACATCCTGAAGCCAGTCGAATACATTGAGACGGGTGCAGCCTCCAGAGCTGCAACCGCCTTTAGAGCCGCAACCCTTCGCTGAGGAAGAGCAGCCGCCCCCGGAGGAACAAGAAGTGCAAGCCACGGCTTGAAAAGATCTATAGGTAAGGCGGACAAAGCGCCGCACGAAATCGGTTGTCTACAAAGATACCGGTTATAAGTTGTCAGTAGTCTGTTGCCAGGTTTTGGTTGAACTTCACCGGATCGTAGCTGCCTCCAAAGGCCAGCAAAGGCTCGAATGTTCCACCATACCTAGCCCACAAGAAAATAAAAAAGCTCGCCGTTTGGCGAGCTTTTTAGATAAATCAAGTGGTAGAACCGCTAATAGAGAACGTTGAGGGCTGATATTAAGGCTGAAGCACTACTTTTACGCAGTTATCTTTCTTATTGCGAAAAATATCGTAGCCGTGCGCGGCATCTGCCAGCGGCAAGCGGTGCGTGATGATGTCATCTAGCTTCACTTTGCCTTGTACAATGTATTCTAGCAGCTTGTCGATGTGTTTTTGAGCGGGAGCTTGACCACCCCGAATGGTAATGCCTTTGTCGAAGAACTGACCAACTGGGAAATTATCAAACGGCGTAGCATATACCCCTAGCACGGATACGATGCCCCCACGGCGCACGGCGCTCATGCAGGCCTCCAGCACTTTAGGCGAACCTTTTTCCAAATTCACCACTGACTTCACGCGGTCGAATAAATCGCGCATGGGTTCAAAGCCCACGGCTTCCACACATACGTCGGCGCCGCGGCCGCTGCTCATAGCGCGGATTTGCTCAACAGTATCTTTTTGGTTATCCCACAGAATGGTTTCGCAGTTGGCTGTTGCTTTCGCCTTGTCGAGCCGATACTGCAGCGGGTCGATAACTACTACACGCGCCGCGCCGCGCAGCCACGCTGATTTGGCAGCCATGATGCCCACCGGGCCAGCGCCAAAAATGGCTACCACCTCTCCGCCTTTTACTTCGCCCCAATCAATGCCAGAATAGCCAGTAGGAAAAATATCGGTAAGGAACAGTACCTGCTCGTCGGTAAGACTATCAGGCACGATACGCGGACCGTAGTCAGCGTAAGGCACGCGCACATATTCAGCCTGGCCGCCATTGTAGCCGCCATAAAGGTCGGTGTAACCGAAGAGGGCGCCTCCTTTCTCGGTCATGAGCCCACCCTCCGGACCGTAATGGTCGGGATTAGAATTTTCGCAGTGACCGGGCAGATCGTGGTTACAGAAAAAGCACGTGCCACACGCTATTGGAAAGGGCACCACGACCCGGTCGCCGCGCTTAAGGTTGCCAACGCCTTTGCCTACTTCCTCCACAATACCCATAAACTCGTGCCCGAGCACCATAGGCCTAGGTTGCGGGATGCTGCCATTATAAATGTGCAGGTCGGAGCCGCAGATAGCCGTGCTGGTTACCCGAATAATGGCGTCGCGCGATTCTTCGATTTTAGGATCATCAACGGTATCGACGCGAACGTCTTTCATCCCATGATACACGAGGGCTTTCATACGAACAGGGTTTGGTTTTGGAAGAAGAGAGGATCAGCTAAGCACAGAGCAGCTGTGACCTAGGTTCTTAGTAACGGCTCGACAATTAGGCGGGTTACCAAAGCGGCACCCTACCAGTATGCTTAGCCATAATCTTGTTCTCCTTCTGCCTTCCCTCCTGTTCACTGGTCAGCTACAGCCCCAGGCTAGCATACAACCTAGCTAGCTTTATGCTACTTGATAAACTAGCACTCCCGTTGCCGTCACGATGTAGGCATACTGTTCACCCAGCAACACCTGTTGGGCTGTGGCTGCCGCTGCAGGCAAGGGTACATTTCGCTCGTTGAACGTGTAGAGCTGAAAGAAATGCACTTGGTTGCCAGCTAGGTAATACAGCTCATCGCCGCGAAAGCCAACTGTATTTAACCCCGTAAAAGGGAGCTTTTTGCGGTAGTTACCTAGGTTATCAAACACAAAGATGCCGCTCGTCCGATCTACCAGGTACAAGTTATTCTGGTACTGGCGCAAAAAGCGAAAATCGGGTTTCGAACGGCCGATGATCAGGTCGAGCGGGGTGCTAAGCATGAGCCGTTGCAGCGTCGGATCGAACTGCCGCAGGGTCAGGTCGCTTTCATTGAACAGCCACAGTCGGTCATCAGGGGCGAGGGTTGCCACACGGATACTGCCGTCCAAGAAATCGATGAGCCGTACGTTCGTGATGAGCGTCATGAACCGGTCGAGCAACAGGATTTCCTGACGATCGTCGTAGAAAACGAGAATTTTGGCGCTGTTCCAGGCCTCAATTTGAGCTGTATGGCCGGGCTGGGGCGGTGAATAAAGGTTGAGCGCCTGCCCATCGGGGCCGTACTGATGGATATTATCTTGCTCGTCGGCTACGTAGAAATTACCGCGACGGTCTAGCGAAGCAGCTCCCGGCCGAGCTAGCTTGATGGTGCGCACTAGCTTCCACCCATTAGCATCTACGGCTTCTTGGCTTGTATTTGCTGTCGCGTTATAGGCTGGTGTACTGGAAGCAGGTTTGCCCGCCGGCGCCACCGAAGCTGCTGGAGGTACCGAGGTTTGAGCGCGAGCTGGCAGCAAGTAGTGAGTAGAGAGCAACGAGACAATGACGAATTGCTTCAGCCAATACGACATCTTGAGCTCCAGCTTACCCATACTTTTCTATATCAACTAATTACGATTTATTTACTAATAGCTATTTAACCTCTTGCTCAAAATGTAACAGCGACAATTGGTCTCCATCATAGCTGGCGTAGGAGCGATAATTTACCCACTCACCTAGGTTGATGTACCGACTATCGGGTGCTACCTCTACATCAAGCGGCAAGTGTCGGTGCCCAAACACGTAATAATCGTGGTGGTGCAGGCGCTCCAGTTCCCGGCAATACACTAGCAACCATTCGTCGTCACCGAAATATTTTTCGTCCTTGGCTGTGTTCTGAATGCGGCTGCGGCGGCTCCAATTGTTGGCAATGCCGATACCAAAGTTTGGATGGAGCCGCGCAAACAACCACTGCGCCACTGGGCTCGCAAAAATTTGCTTCAGAAACTTATACGTATGATCCTTCGGACCTAGCCCATCGCCGTGGCCCATATGGAAGGTATGATTACCAATCCGCTGACTAATAGGGTGGCGCAGGATAGGAATGTTTAACTCCTCCGTGAAGTAGTCGAACATCCACATGTCGTGGTTGCCAGTAAAGAACGTCACAGGAATGCCACTGTCGGTTAGTTCAGCTAGCTTACCTTGCAGCCGGATAAAGCCGCGCGGAATGGCATGGCGGTACTCAAACCAAAAGTCGAAAATGTCGCCAACCAGATAGATAGCAGCAGCATCTTGAGCGCATTGGTCAAGCCAACGCACGATGCGCCGCTCGCGGGCGGCGGAGCTAGCCGCGTCGGGCGTTCCAAGGTGGAAGTCGGAGGCGAAGTACACGCGACGGCCGGGCGGCAGCGCGAGGTCAGGTAGTTGCGGCGGGCGCGTCATCCAGTAAAAACAACACAATGCTGCGCGGGCCATGAGCACCGAGCACCAACGTTTTTTCAATATCAGCCGTGCGGCTAGGTCCTGTTGTGAGCGAAATCATCGAAGGCAATTTGCCCTCGTGGTTGTCCTTCACCGCTTGCAGTCCTTCACCAATATCATGCACAATCTGCGACGTGCGCGCTAGTACCAAGTGCTGGTCGGGGTAGATGCTTAGGCGGCGGCCACTAGCCGAAGCGCCGCTCACAAGTACGCTGCCAGTGCGCGCTACCAGCGCTTCACAAGTCGTAAGGCCAGCGTCTGCTTTTTTGATAAACTCCTTTTCATCACCCACAAACACGAGACCAGCTTTGTGCAGCAGCTTTTTCAACTCAGGCTCCCACACAAACAAGTTTTCTAATTTCTTCTCCTTTTTATAGGTAAAGAGCTGATCAAAGAAGTGATCTTCCGATTCGCAGTAATAGAATACGCCACCTACTCGCACAAAGCTTTGCGCAAACATCACCGCTAAATCCTCGGCGGGCGCGGGGTGCAGCGATGTCATGAAGTCGGGCGCGGCCGCTTGGGGGGCCGGCTTTTGCAACGACTCGCGGATACGACGCAAAATAAGTTCGCGGGAAGATTCAGCCATCAGACTTGCGGCAGATACTTGGGTGAAAGGCACTAGCCGTCAAAGATAGGACTCCTTGCCCACAGCACAGCCACAAAACAAAAGAGCTAGCCTGTTGGGCTAGCTCTTTTGTAATTCATAATGGATTATGCAACACTACACCGGTGTTACGGCGCTGCCTGAGGGCACATCCGTATGGCCACTGTTAGTTGGCTTATCGTCGATGCCAGGCAGGTTCATGTCGGGGAGGTCGTCGCCTAGGGGCAAGGCGTGTTCCTGCTTACGCTCGCTGAGCGTTTCGCTACGGTCGGTGCCAGCCATGTGAGCTTGGTAAGTTGTTTGGCTATCATAAGGACGGCGGCCTACCAGACGCTCTAGGTCATCTTGCAGCAGCACTTCCTTATCTAGCAACTCTTTGGCAACCACCTCCAACTCATGCCGACGCTCGGTCAACAAATCCTTGGTGCGGTTGTAAGCATTCTCGATGATGGTGCGCACTTCTTCGTCGATCATCTGCGAAGTAGCTTCTGAATATGGCTTGGTGAAACCGTACTCATTCTGGCCTTTCGAGTCGTAGAAGGAGATGTTACCTAGCTTCGAGTTCATGCCATACATGGTCACGATGCTGTAAGCCATCTTCGTGATACGCTCCAAGTCGCTTAGCGCACCCGTCGAGATCTTACCGAACACTAGCTCTTCAGCGGCACGCCCACCTAGAGCCATGCACATTTCGTCGGTGAGCTGCTCGGTGTTGTATAGAAACTGCTCGCGGGGCAGATACTGGGCATAGCCTAAGGCAGCCACACCACGCGGCACAATACTCACTTTTACCAACGGGTCGGCATGCTCCAAGAACCAGCCAGCAATGGCATGGCCAGCTTCGTGATACGCTACTATCTTCTTCTCACCAGGAGAAATGATCTTATTCTTCTTCTCCAGACCACCGATGACACGGTCGACGGCGTCGGTGAAGTCTTGCATAGTCACCATCTTCTTGTCGCGACGGGCGGCAATAAGGGCAGCTTCATTGCAGACGTTGGCAATCTCAGCACCTGCAAAGCCGGGGGTTTGCGCAGCTAGCTTCTTCGCTTCCACGTCAGGGGCCAGGGTCAGCGGCTTCAAGTGTACATTGAAGATCTGCGTGCGGCCATTGATGTCTGGCTTGTCAATGCTGATCTGACGGTCAAAACGACCAGGGCGCAGCAGGGCTGAGTCCAGCGTATCCGGGCGGTTAGTAGCAGCTAGGATGATAACACCCGAGTCAGTACCAAAACCGTCCATTTCTACCAGCAGCGAGTTCAGGGTGTTCTCACGCTCATCGTTGCCACCGGGTACGTTGCCGCGCGAACGGCTCCGACCAATAGCATCAATTTCGTCGATGAAGATGATACAGGGTGCTTTGGCTTTGGCCTGCTTGAACAAGTCACGCACGCGGGCAGCACCTACCCCTACAAACATCTCTACAAAGTCAGAACCCGACAACGAGAAGAAAGGCACGTCGGCTTCACCAGCCACAGCTTTCGCTAGCAAGGTCTTACCAGTACCGGGAGGACCTACAAGCAAAGCACCTTTCGGGATCTTACCACCTAGGATAGTGAACTTGGAAGGGTTTTTTAGAAACTCGACAATCTCTTGTACTTCTTCCTTGGCTTCTTCCAAGCCGGCTACATCTTTAAAGGTGATCTTCACTTTATCGCCGCCTTCGAACAAAGCAGCACGCGACTTACCGATGTTGAAAATCTGACCACCAGGACCACCCGCGCCGCTCATACGACGCATCAGAAACCAGAAGCCAACGAACAGCAATAGAATAAAGCCCCAACTTGTAATTAGGTCGCCATAACCCTGACGGTCTTTCACGTCGAGGCCCACGCGTTGCTCACGTGGCAGGTCAGCCTGTACTTTGTCGAGGTCTTCCTTGAAAGTCTTACCGTCTACGACACGAAAGCTATACTGCGGCCCTTGTTCCATGGCAAGTGGACCACGACGAGCTAGCTCTGGGTTATATTTGGCGTTCTTTACGGCTTCGGGCTTGAGGGTCACCTCTACCATTCGGTCGTTCACCAAGGTCACGTCGCGCACATCGCCGGCTAGCAGCATCTGCTCGAAGCGTTGCTGCGTAGTCTCGATGGTCGAGGTACTGCGGTTGAAGTAGAACATCCCGAAGATGAACACCACTAACCCGGCCAGCACCCACATCTGCATACTCGGCCGCGGCGTGGGGGCGGGTAGCATGGGTTTTTTCTTTTTGGGGGTTGTATCAGGCATGAATTGGGATTTCAGAGCAAAACATAAGCGGAACACTCCGCCTGAAGGAATTGTTCGGAGCCGCTACGCGAGTTTAACGTGCTTCGGCTTCTTCTTCGATGTAGGAAATTTCGGCATCGCCCCACAGCTCTTCCAGCGCGTAAAACTGACGCCGGTCGCGGAGAAATACGTGCACTACTACATCCACATAGTCGAGCAGCACCCACTCACGATTGGTGCGGCCTTCGGTTTGCCAGGGTTGCTGGCCAGTAAGCTTTTCCACCTCTTCTTCTACTGAGCGAGCAATAGCATCGAGTTGGGTATCGGAAGATGCTGAACAGATAACAAAATAGTCTGCTACTGCATTCTTAAGTTCTTTGAGATTGAGTACCACGATATCGGCAGCCTTTTTTTCTTGCATACCGCGCACTACTACATCTGCCAATCTGTCCGAATCCTGCCGGACTAGGGTACTTTTCATAGGATACTATTAGGTTTGAACGTCACAAAGTACGAAAATCAGGTGGAGGCACTATCCCCCCAAACCCTCTTCACGGGCCAGCAACTAATCTGGTTGCCCGAATGTGAATCCACAAACACGGAAGCCCAGACCTTAGTCGTCAAAAACAGCGCCACCGAAGGCTGCACTGTAATTACCGACAAACAGACCGCTGGTCGCGGCCAACGTGGCAACCGCTGGGAGGCGGTTGCCGGCGAAAACCTGACACTTTCGGTGGTTTGGTTTCCTTCTTTCCTGGTCGCTAACGACCAATTTCAACTAAGCCAAGCCGTTGCGCTGGCCGTGCACGACTGGGCTAGCAGTTTACTGGGCCCCGATCCAGCTCTGCGCCTCAAATGGCCAAATGACCTTTTCTTCGGCGACCAGAAGCTAGGTGGTATACTCATTGAAAACACCGTAAGCGGCGCCAAAATTCAATCTAGTATCGTTGGAATTGGCTTAAATATCAACCAACAAAATTTTGGCATCCCCACTGCCACTTCTTTTGGCAAGCTTACTGGGCGACATTATGCGCTGCCGCCTTTAGCTATGCGCTTGCTCGAAAGTTTGGAACGGCGCTACCTGCAAGCACGCGCCGGACAGCGGGTGTCACTGCGCGCCGACTACTTACGGGCACTGTATCGCTACGAAGAATGGCACTCGTACGAAGTTGCCGGCAGAAGAGTAACGGGCCGTATCGTGGACGTGGATGAGGCCGGTCGGCTGATGGTGGAAATAGATGGCAAGCTGCAACGATTCGGCCTTCAAGAAATCAAGTTTGTCTATGATTAAGCCCAGATCGTAGAAAAGCCTACTATATACTAAGAGTGATTGGTCATCTTTGTCATATCAAAGTTCAAGTTTACTTATAATGACGTCGGAAGCTGGTGAATATTTTAGGGAAAGGCCTAATTTTTTCATTTAATGTTCAGAGAAAGTAAACCTTCTTGCAACCTTTCATTCTAACACAGTATCTGTACCCTGACAAGTTGCTAGCCACCTAGCTTAGGGCACGGTGCTTGCAACTCAGCGGTAACACGGGTAAGCACAGGACACTCTCCTTTGAAAACCCACTGATCTTTCGTTTACTTTTTGCGCCCACTTCCTTTCCCACCACCTAATTCATGAAAATTTTTACACGCTACTTTTTAATTTTTGCCTTCGTAGCTGCACGCCTAACGGTGCTGGCGGCTTCTGTGGCGCCCAAAACAACGCAGTTAGCGCATGCTATTAAGGTACAAGAAGTAAGAGCTACCGCTGCTGCGCCAAGCTTGAGTATTTATCCTAACCCAGCTAAAGGCATGGTGACGGTTTCGCTCAGTCAGCGCATTGGGCTTGGGCAGGATTATAAGTTACGCTTAAGCAATATCATTGGCCGGGAAGTGCGCACTACCTTGCTTCGCCCCGAGGACAACAGCTCCATTGCCGTGAACCTCTCGGATCTGCCCGCAGGTATGTACTTCTACAGCTTATTAGTAAACGATAAAATTGTAAGTACGAAACGTCTCGTATTACAAAACTAATTGTTTATCTTGCCATCGTTTTCCTAGAGAAAGCAGTCGATTTATCGACTGCTTTTTTTGTGCTCTCCTCTGGCAAGTCGACTCTTATGACCCAAACCTAGGTGTGGCACGGCCGGATTTATTACCTACTTTTGGCTCTTCTCTGATTAAGTAGTATGCGTCGTTATCAAAGCCTGAATAACTTAGTGGGGTGGCTGGTATTTGCTATTGCCACGCTCACTTACCTGTTTACCCTAGAGCCTACTGCCAGTTTTTGGGACTGCGGCGAGTTCATTGCCTGTTCTTACAAGCTGCTTGTTCCTCACCCTCCGGGGGCACCTACCTTCTTGTTACTAGGGCGTATTATGTCGCTGTTCTCCTTCGGCGACGTCACGAAGGTATCTGTGCTGATCAATGCTTTGTCGGCGCTCAGCAGCTCATTCACGGTACTGTTTCTTTTCTGGACCATCACGATTCTGGCGAAAAAGCTGGTGCTTGGGACCAATGTGCCAAACGATGAGCAGCTAGAGCCCACCAGCGGCCAAACGCTCTTGATCGTAGGTTCGGGGGTAGTAGGCGCCTTAGCCTTCGCCTTTTCTGATTCGTTCTGGTTTAACGCCGTAGAAGGCGAAGTATACGCCATGTCGTCGTTGTTTACGGCGGCGGTTGTTTGGATTATGCTCAAGTGGGAGAACCGTGCCCACGAGGCCGATTCCGACAAGTGGCTTATTCTTATTGGTTATGTAGTAGGCCTCAGCATCGGGGTTCACTTGCTGAACCTGCTAGCGCTACCCGCGTTAGGCTTTATCTACTACTACCGCCGCACGGCGAACCCTACAGTGGCGGGCGGTATAGTCACGCTGGTAATAAGCATGGTGATTGTGGGCGCTATTCTCGTCGGCATCATTCCGGGGTTGCCTTCTCTGGCAGGCTCTGTGGAAGTGTTCTTCGTGAACACGCTAGGTCTACCGTTCGACTCAGGCCTGATCTTCTTCCTAATTGCCTTTATTGCCCTAATCTGGCTAGGATTCCGCTATTCTTTCCGCACACGCAACCGCTTGGTGAACACTGCCATGCTAAGCTTCGTGTTTATTCTGATTGGCTACTCAACGTATCTGATTGTCCCGATTCGCAGCAGCTATCACCCAACCATCAACGAGAACGATCCGGAAGATGTGTTGTCGTTCGTGAGCTATCTGAAGCGGGAGCAATACGGTGACCGGCCGTTGCTATACGGCCCGCAATTCAATGCGGAGCCTATTGATCAGGAAGAAGGAGCGCCGCGCTATGTTCGCAAAGGGGATAAGTATGTAGTAGCTGAAAAGCGTCTCGAAACGATTTACCGCGACGAGGACAAGATGCTGCTACCACGCTTATACAGCTCGCAGCCAGAGCACATCTACAACTACAAGAAGTGGATTGACATTCAGCAATACACTGACCCCAACACAAACCGGCCTTCGTACGCGAAGCCGACGATGGGCCAAAACCTGAGCTATCTGTTCCGCTATCAGATGGGGCACATGTACATGCGCTATTTCCTATGGAACTTCGTGGGCCGGGAAAGTGACGTGCAGCAAGCTGGGGTGGTATGGCCGACTTCATCGAAGCAAGGCTTGCCAGAGCGCGTAGCGGACAGCAAAGCGCACAACAACTTTTTCGCCATTCCGCTGATCCTAGGGTTGATTGGTTTGTTCTTCCACGTGCGCCGCGACAGCCGAACATCATTTATTGTGGGCTTGCTGTTTGTATTCACGGGCCTAGCTATTGTGCTCTACTTGAACCAGCCGCCGATTGAGCCGCGTGAGCGAGACTATACATTTGCTGGCTCCACGTATGCTTTCGCCATCTGGATTGGCCTCGGTGTACTCGGGCTGGCCGAGCTGCTGCGCACCGTATTGAAAGCCGATACCGCCCGTGGCGCCGTGGCCTTGCTCATTGGCCTTATCGCACCAGGCATTATGGTGGCCCAAGGCTGGGACGACCACGACCGCTCGGACCGCTACTCGTCGGTAGATTCGGCCAAAAACCTGCTGAACTCCTGCGCGCCGAATGCTATCTTATTTACCAACGGCGACAACGACACATTCCCTCTCTGGTACGCCCAAGAGGTAGAAGGCATCCGGACCGACGTGCGCGTGGCCGTACTGAGCTACCTGAATACAGACTGGTACATCGACCAGATGAAGCGCCGCTCCTACAAGTCGGACCCGCTCCCCATTTCGATGGAGAACAAAGACTACTCGCAGGGCACCAACGACTACTTGCCTTACGTGGAGAACCCATCGGTGAAGGAAGTAGACTTGAAACAATTTATTCAGCTAGTAGAGCAGAACAGCGACTTGCTGAAGGTAGAAACCCAGAGTGGCAGCACCATGCTTTCATTCCCCACGCGTAAGTTCTATCTCAACGTCGATACGGCCGCCGTAGAAAAGCTCGGTATTATTCCAGCCGAGCGGCGTAAGCAGTTGGTATCACGGATGAGCTGGGACCTAGGCAAGGGGGCTATTGAGAAGAAGAACTTGGTGATTCTGGACATCCTGGCCACCAATAATTGGAAGCGCCCAGTGTACTTCTCTACCACAGTCGACAACTCCGACTTCATGAATTTGCAGCCTTACTTCCAATTGGAAGGCATGGCCAACCGCATCCTGCCCGCGCGCGACCCTAGCTATGATCCGAAGTCGGACCGGGAAGGCTACATCGCCAAGGACATCATGTACAAGAACATGATGCAGGCGTTTGCTTACCGGAACCTCAACGATCCGAACATTTTCTACGACGAAAACAGTTTGCGCTTCCCGGCTAATTACCGAGACAAGTTCAACCAGTTGGCCGAGGCCTACCTAGCTTCCGGCGATACAGCCAAGGCGAAACAAGTGCTGAATAAGTCGTTTGAAGTAATGCCGGATAAGTCAATTCCGTATGACTTCTATACGCCGCAAGCCATTGTACCATTGGTAGCAGTGGGCGAAAAGAAACGCGCCAATGAGATTATGGACACGGTAACGAACCGTGCGCAGCAGGCACTCGCCTACTACTCTACTCATAATAGCGCCTTGTTCGACCGTGAAATTCAAACACACCTAATCAGCCTGAGCAACGTGTACCGGGCTGCCGAACAGCTCGGCGACCAACAGCGTGCCTCCAAGGCCGTGTCGCTGCTCAACCAATATTACCCGCAGCAGTAAGCTAGGTTCTTAATTACAAAAGCCGATTCCTTTCATAGGAATCGGCTTTTTTTGTTGTAATACGTAAATCGTTCTAACAGGCAGGTTGGCCCATGCAGCAGCCTGTTGCGCTAGTCGATTGTTGAAATGAAAAAACCTGTTCTCCTTACCCTAGGGGCGCCTTGTTTGCTCGTCCTAGGTTTGCTGAGCTTACCGAGCGCGGTGCCTCCCGGACCACGTCGCGACTTCTCAGGTCAATACCGCCTGGACCGCCAGGTTCAGCTTGACACCCGCCGCGAGAACGATAGCCTGCACATTTTTCTGCGTTTCTCAAATGCTCAAGCTTTGCCTTCTAATCAGCCATTGCGGGTTGTAATCTGGCCAAACTACGAAAGCCGGAAACCCGTTTGGCAAGACAGTGTGCGGCACCTAGCCCGTCGGATACGGCCGCTAGGCACCGACAGGCTCGTCGACTTCAGCTTGCCCATTGCTTCGTTGGCCGCCGGCCAAGTGCTGAACGTGCACAGCGGCACAACCGATAACGAGGATAGCAGCGAAGGTGTTTGGTTGGAAATTACACCTGAGCGACTTAGCCGGACATTTATGCTAGCCGATTCGATAGGGACGCCACTGCTGCGGCGCTACGTGCGGGTTAATGAAGTATTTCAGGTGAGTAGCTACGGCGCGCAACAGCCCCTGACCATCAAGCAATACGCACCCAACTTCATGACGGCCTTGCCGCCCATGACGAACCCAGCCACTCTTCCCCCGCCGCCTCGCACAATGTCCGTGCAGGATTCGTCGGGCATACAAGCCGGTCGTCGCATCAAACTAGCTGGGCCCGGCTTGTACGCCATGCGGGTGAGCGGCGGCGAAAAACCTGTTGGGCTGCTTGCTGAGCGTAACAGTTTCCCGGAGCTGACGCAGGCGACGGAATTAATTCAGCCTCTTATCTACCTGACCTCGACGGCCGAACGTCAGCGGCTGTACGATGCGCCCGATCCAAAGCGCGCCGTCGACCGATTTTGGCTGGACATAGCCAATGGGCAGCAAACCATTGCCCGCCAGCTGATTCGAACGTACTACGAGCGAGTAGCGGCGGCCAATCGTTTATTTTCGAGCTATAAAGCTGGTTGGATGACTGACCGCGGCATGCTGTACATTGTGTATGGCCCGCCTGAAACGGTGTATCGCACCGCCACGGAGGAGCGTTGGATGTACCGACCCGGCATGATGGGCGAAGGCACGTACACGTTCCACGCTAAACCCAGTACCTTTGCGCCCGAACACTATGAATTGGTGCGCCGCCCTGAGTATGAACGCCTCTGGTATGCCGCCGTCGATCAATGGAGAAAAGGACTGACCGCCCCGACGGCCCGCTGAATGAGCGCCGCCGCTTTTACGATTCCGAAAACCGCCCGGTAAATCGGCCGGGTGACCGCGCCGACCGTAACGCGGGCGGCGACCGTGCGCCGCGTGGCGACAAGCCCCGTTACCCGCACAAACCAGCCGCCGACCGCAGCATTGAAATGCTGTTTGGTTTGCGCCCCATTTTGGAGGCGTTGAATGCAAGCCGCACCCTGGAAAAAATATACTTGCTGCGCAGCACCAAGAACAGCATTACCCAGGAGATAAGCGAGCTAGCCAAGGCCGCCAACATTCCGGTGGCGCTAGTGCCGCTCGAAAAGCTGAATGACCTCACGCGCAAGAACCACCAAGGCGCAGTGGCGTTCGTGTCGCCCATCGACTACCAGCCGCTCGACAGCATTCTGGCGGGTTTGTACGAGGAGGGCAAAACGCCGCTTTTGCTCCTTTTGGACCGCATCACCGACGTGCGCAACTTCGGTTCTATCGCCCGAAATGCAGAGTGCCTAGGGGTTAACGCCATCGTGGTGCCGAGCCGTGGTGCGGCGCAAATCAATGGGGATGCGCTCAAGACGTCAGCCGGCGCGTTGAACCTGATACCCGTGTGTCGGGAGCCTAACCTGAAAGAAACCATTGCATTCCTGCAACAGTCGGGCGTGCAGGTGGTGGCGTGCACAGAAAAGGCCGAAGCTAGCCTCGAAACCGGTGCCGTGGACCTCACCGGTCCGGTAGCGGTGCTGATGGGCAGCGAGGAAGATGGTATTTCACCCGAGTACCTGAAGCTTGCTGATCACAAAATTCGCATTCCGATGGTGGGCCAAATCAGCTCGCTCAATGTATCGGTGGCTAGTGGTATCATGCTATTTGAAGTGCAGCGCCAGCGGCTGCGCGCAGCCGCTGCTCAATAAGTACACACAAGTAGGCAACGAAGAATTACTCGTTATGCTTTAAGCAGCTAGGTTCGGCTTTGGCTACACTTAGCTGCTTCATTTACACGCATGTATACGTCTTTACAAATCGCGCCTGCTACCCCAGCTGACATTCCGGCGTTGGTGACCCTCGTCAATAGTGCTTACCGCGGCGAGGAGTCCCGCCAAGGGTGGACCACCGAAGCCGACTTGCTGGAAGGTATTCGGACGGATGCCGATTCCTTGCACGAGATGCTACAGACGCCCGCTGTTACCATTCTCAAGTGCACCGACAGCGCAGAACAATTGCTTGGGTGCGTGTACTTAAAACAAAAAGGGGATACGCTTTACCTAGGTATGCTTTCGGTAAAGCCGGGCTTGCAGACACAAGGCATTGGCAAGCAGCTACTGCAAGCAGGAGAAACGTATGCGAGGCACCAGCACTGCCGAAGGGTTACAATGACCGTGATTTCGGTGCGGCACGAGCTGATTGCCTGGTATGAGCGCCGCGGCTACCAGTTGACGGGCGCCACCGAGCCCTTTCCTACTTCGCCTAAGTTTGGCATCCCAAACCAGGTGCTCACATTCGTGGTGATGGAAAAGGCTCTTTCGTAGCACAAGCTTCTTCCACACAAAGCCCCGCACCTAGCTAGGTACGGGGCTTTGTTTTTAGGCACCAGCATCACGTCGCTAGCCTCTTACCTCACGGCCTTAATAGCCAGGATTTTGCGCCAAATTTCCGCTGTTGTTCAAATCAATAGACGTCTGCGGAATGGGTAGCAGCAGGTTCTTTTCAGTTAATCCCGTTACCGACGCACCGTTCAGTCGCAGCGTGCGCTCCACCAGCGTGCCCGTGCGCACCAAGGTAATGCGGCGCTGCTCCTCCCCGATCAGTTCGCGGGCGCGCTCATCCAGAATGAAATTCAGGTCGATCTGGCTGGCCGTTACTTGCGGAGCCTGCGCGCGGGTGCGCAGCATGTTGATGCTCGCGGCGGCTTCGGCTAGCTTGCCTTGCTTGAATTGGGCTTCGGCTAGCAACAGGTACGTTTCGCCCAAGCGCATCATCGTGATGTCCTTGATCGTGCCGAAGCCGAACGTATCACTGGGGTCGAACTGGTTCCACTTGGTGGTATAGGGCGTGATGTTGTAGATGGTATCCGAGCCTGCTAAGCCCGTCACGCGCTTGCCGTAAGTAGCGGGCATTGTGGCGTCGTTGTAGTAAAAGCGCCGCTTGAGGTTGTACTTGGAGTTGCGCATGTCTGGGCTAGTATACAGCCGGTAATCGACCCAGTTGCTGAGGCGCAGGCGACCTAGGCCCCGTCCGCCGAGCGAATCGGCCAGCGCCATTCCCTTGATGTTGTAATAGGCAGGCACCCACATGCGACGCTGCTGGGCGCTGGTGGTGCCACCCGGGACCAGTAGTTGTTGCTCAATTCCCCAGATCAGCTCCGTATTACCTTGGCTACGACGCTGGTTACCGATAATGAACATATCGGAGAAGTAGTCGCCCGGCTGATTGGAGCGCACCCCGTAGCGGGCCATAATGAGTTTGTACTGGTTGCTGCTAATCAGTGCTTGTAGCACCTGTTCGGCCAGCGCGTTCTGTTTGGTTCGCAAGTACACTTCACCGAGCAGGTGCTGCGCAGCACCGCGCGTGATACGGCCCGAAGCAGCACTACTGAGCTGGCTGGCTTGAAGAAGGCTTGGAATAGCCGTGGTTAGATCATTGATGATAAAGGCGTTGACATCGGCAACGGGCGTGCGGGTGAAGTCGGTGCGCGGCGAGGTCACGGGCGCATCCACTAGCGGCACGTCGCCCCAGAGCGTGACCAGGAAGTTGTAGGCGTAGGCGCGGAAGAACCTAGCCTCGGCGCTGATGCGGTTCTTGTAGCCCTGTCGCAGCGTGGCTGGCGCGGTGGCGGCCCCCTGAATAATCTGGTTGCAGTTGTTGATGGTGCGGTAGGCCCAGCTCCACATCACCGCGGCGGCCTGGTCCTGGGCGTTGAGCAGCGTGTAGTTGTAGTAGGGTATTTCAGCCCCTTGCACCTGGCCAGGAATAGCCACGTCGGTACCTTCCTGCATCATGCCGAGCAGGCCTTGCTCGTCGGAGCGGGTGTACTGCTCGCGCACCACGGACTGCAAGCCTGCCATGGATGATTCGAAGCCCAGCGAGTCTACAAGCACCGTTTGGGGCGTATAAAGCGAGGCGGGGTTTTCCTCCAGGTAATCTTTCTTACAAGAGCTCATAAACTGAGCCGTGACCAACAAGGCCGTAAAAGCTAACGCAAAACGTTTCATATGTCGAAGTGGGAAGTTTTATGAGCGGTTAGCAAGTAGCGCATGCCTGTCTGCTTTTAGCAAGACGAAAAAGCTAGGTGCTGACCGCTGAAAAAATTAGCGCAAGCCTAGGTTAAGGCCGAAAACGAACGTCCGCACGGTGGGGAAGTTAGGGTTCACACCCGAGCCCGGGCTGAACGACGTAGGCGCGTTGAGCAGGCTAGTCGGGTTGTCGATGTTGCCGGTGCCGTTACCAATGGTGTAGGTCTGCTCGGGGTCCCAGCCAACCCACTTGGTCCAGGTATACAGGTTGCGCCCGCTCACGTACACCGACAGCGAACCTAGCTTCAGCTTATCAATCAGCGCGGCCGGGAACGTGTAGTTGAGCGTCACGTCCTTGAGGCGCGTAAAGCTGCTGTTGCTGGGGAAAGCATATCCACGGGGGTTGATGTAGCTTAGGCTAGGGCGGTCTTGACTCTTGTTGTCAGCCGTCCAGTAGCCCACCTCCCGCGGGCTGTTGAGGCGCCCACCTAGGTCCAGGAAGTTCAGGTTGGGATTGTTCTTCAGGGCGCCTTGCACCGTTTGGATAAACACGCGCAAGCTCAAGCCTTTGTAGGTGAAGGTGTTCGTGATGCCACCTTGCCATTTGGCGTAGTTTGTACCTAGGTACTTGCGGTCGAGGGTCGTGATTTTGCCGTCGCCGTTGAGGTCAGCAAACTTCAGGTCACCGGGCTTGGAGCCGGGGTCCTGGGTGCTGGGGTCTTCGCCTTGCTGCCACACGCCGGTTTTCACATAGTCGTACACGGCCCCCAACGAGCGGCCAATGAAGAGGCGGTTGCCGATGTCGTCGGCGTTGGTGTAGCCTAGGCTCAGCAGGCGGTTGCGGTTGCCCGAGGCGTTCAGCGTAGTCTCCCAGGTGAAGTTGGAATTCTGCACGTTGGCCGTGGTCAGACTCAGTTCCAGGCCCCGGTTGCGCACCGAACCCACGTTATCCAAAATAGTGCTGTAGCCCGAAATGATCGGAATCTGACGGTTTAGCAGCAGGTCCTTGGTTTTGGCGTCGTAATATTCCACCGTACCGGTAACTCGGTTTTTCAGGAAACCAAAGTCCACGGCGTAGTTGGCGCTGGTGGTTTGCTCCCACTTCAACCGCGTATTACCGATTCGGTCGGCTCGCAGGCCCGTGGCTGCTACCCCACCGTAGGCGTATTGCAGCAGCGCGTCACCCGTGATAGTCTGGTAGGGATTAATCCCCTCGTTGCCAGTAGTACCGTACGAAAAGCGCAGCTTCAGCACGCTCACCCGGTCTTGGTCTTTCAAGAACGCCTCGTTGGCGATGTTCCATCCGAGGGCCACCGACGGGAAAACGGCGTACTTATCAGCGTCGATGCCGAACACCGACGAACCGTCGCGGCGGGCCGTAACCGTGAACAGGTAACGGCTGTCGTAGTTGTAGTTGAGGCGTCCCATCTGCGACACCAGCGTCCGACGCTCACTATAAGAGCTGATGGTAGGCGTGTTCGAGCCCGACCCGATGCTATTAAAACCAATCTGGTCGTTGATGAACCCAGTAGCCGTTTCGGTGGTCGTGAAATACCGGTTCTCCTGGGCGCTGTAGAGGGCCGTCAGGTCGAAGTGGTGCTTCCCGAAGGACCTGTTATAAAACAGCAGGTTTTCCACTGTGTAGTTCTGGCGCTCGTCGTTGATGAGCTGAGCCGTGCCGCGCAGGTCACCAAACTGACGACCGTTGTAGTTGGCAAAGCGCCCCGGACGGTATGAGTACGTCGCATTCACCCGATACTTTAGCCCTTCCACGAAGGTAGGCTCTACCTCGGCGTAGCCCGTGCCGGTGAGTTGGTTTACGCGGTCTTGGCGCTGCGTCGTAAGACCTAGCATGGCATTCTTGACCAATTGCTCCGGCGGCTGCGGATAGATTGTGTAGGTGCCATCGGGGTTGTAAACGCTGCCGTAGGGGCTCAGCACTTGCGCTAGGCTCAGGTCGGCGCGGCCTCCGTCGTCGTTAGAAGTAGAGTAAAAAGTCGACGTGCCCACGCGCAGCCAGTTAGTGAGCGTGGCATCGATGTTCGAACGCAGGCTAATGCGCTGAAATTGGTAGCCTTTGATGATGCCTTTTTGCTTGAAATAGTCACCTGACACGAAATACTTCACGTTCTCCGTACCGCCCGACATAGAAGCATTGTGGTCCTGAATAGATCCTTGCTGCTTGATCAGGTCCATCCAGTCGGTGGTGCGACCGTTGTTGTAGTTATCTAGCTCACCAGTGTTCGGCACGGGGGTGAGGTTGATGCCGCGCTGCCGGGTAAACTCCTGCCACTTGGTCGAAAAGGCCGGCCCGTCGAGCGGGTGGAGGTTGTATACCATGTACTCGGGCCCAGCGTAGCCGTTGTAGCGAATCTGGGGCTTGCCGGTTTTGCCGCGCTTGGTAGTCACCAGGATTACGCCGTTAGAGCCCCGCGTGCCGTAAATAGCCGTCGAAGAGGCGTCCTTCAGAATGTCGATGGAAGCAATGTCGTTGGGGTTGATGTCGTTGAGGTTGCCCGGAAAGGGCACCCCGTCCACTACCAAGTAGGGGTTGGTCCCGGCCGTAATGGAACGCACGCCCCGCACCTGGATGCTAGGTTGACTGCCCGGCACGCTCGATGCGGCAGTAATATTAACGCCCGCCACTGCGCCTTGCAGGGCCTGCGCCACGTTCGAAACCGGAATGCGCTCTAGGCGGTCCTGCGGCACCGAGGCCACAGAGCCCGTCACGTCGGAGCGCTTCTGGGTACCGTAGCCCACCACCACCACTTCGTTCAGGTCTTGCGTGTTCTGGGCTAGCTTGATGGAAAAGGTAGTTTGGGTACCCACCGCAATTTCCTGCTTCACGTAGCCAATAGAAGAAACGACCAACGTCGGGCTAGCTGTACCTGCCGGAATATCTAGAGTGAAGCGGCCGTTAGCATCGGTAGAAGTACCTAGGGTACTGCCCTTCAGTACTACTGTGGCGCCGGGCATGCCATTGCCTTTTTCATCAAGCACAGTACCCGTAATGGGCCCTTCAACAGCTAGCGCCTCGGTTACGGGCAACGTTGAATTCGCCCCCACTTTTTTGCCTTCTCCCGACGTCGTTGCGTGAACGGCTGCCGGGAGCATTACTTGCAGCGGCACCAGGGCCCCGCAGAAGAGTAACGTTTTTACCCTCATAAAATGAGAAATTAATGCCGGCATTGCACCGGACAAGTGGGAAATAAATAAGCAGGTGTGTGCTTCAGCCGAAAGAGGAACTGGGGTATCTTCTTTTTGGGTAAAGTAGAATGCATTATCCGAGCGGCTCCGCAATCGTTTCAGCAGCTTAAAAGTACAGGCGTCTGCCCCAAGCTAGCGGGGGGCTTTTGGTCAAAATGGGGGGTAAATTAAGCGGAGATTAGAAATAGCTCCTGTAGTAATCAAAGCTTTATAGAACATCAGCCTATTCCGGCAGCTCCCGCAAACCTATGCGGACGCATGTCTCCATTCCAGCTGCTAGGTACCCTTTCCTAAATAGCGGCCATGACGAGCAAGAAAAGCCGGCGCTGCTTACCTTAACGCCCGCTAACAAAAACGGACCTTATGAATACATCCCCCCTCTTCGACTTGACGGGTAAAATTGCGCTGGTGACTGGCTGCAACAAAGGCATCGGGCAAGGCATGGCACTGGGCCTAGCCGAAGCCGGCGCCGACATCATCGGGGTGTCGGCCTCCCTGGCCCTGAGCGGCAGCGAAACCGAACAAGCCGTGCGTGCCCTAGGTCGAAACTTCACCGCCTATCAAGCCGACTTCAGCAAGCGTGACCAAGTCGATGCGTTTATTCAGAAGGTACAGCAGGACTTCCCACGCATCGACATCCTCATCAACAACGCCGGCACCATCCGCCGGGCCCCCGCCGCCGAGCACTCCGACACCGATTGGGACGAGGTACTCACCATCAACCTCGATACGCCTTTCCGCTTAGCTCGTGCCATCGGTGGGCAGATGCTGGCGCAAGGGTCGGGCAAAATCATCTTCACGGCGTCGCTGCTCACCTTCCAGGGTGGCATCACGGTGCCGGGCTACGCGGCCAGCAAAGGCGCTATCGGTAGCTTGGTGAAGGCGCTGGCCAACGAGTGGGCTGGCAAAGGGGTGAATGTGAATGCTATTGCTCCCGGCTACATTGCCACCGACAACACCACCGCTTTGCGCAACGACCCCGAGCGCAGCCAGAGCATCCTAGGTCGCATCCCGGCCGGGCGCTGGGGCACCGCCGACGATTTCAAAGGGCCAACGGTCTTCTTAGCTTCCAAAGCCGGCGACTACGTACACGGCACCATCCTGACCGTCGACGGCGGCTGGATGGGACGATAAAGAAATGTTGCGTGCTGGGGTTTGTGTGCTGAGTTGTTCAGAGTCAGAATTCAACTAATTAACATCCACTACCTAGCATTCAACATTCAACCATCAACGCTTACCATTCAACACTCCACGTTATGATTCAATACTATGCCTGCAGCCCGCGCGAAACTGCGGCCATGAATACGGCGGAACTGCGCAGCCACTTTCTAGTAGAAACGGTTTTCGTACCCGGCGATATTCACTTCGTTTATACCCATTACGACCGCATGATGGTGGGCGGCGCCGCCCCACTCGCGGAGCCCGTAACCCTGCCTTGCCCCGCCGAACTGCGAGCTAACTTCTTCCTGGAGCGCCGGGAGCTAGGTGCCCTGAATATCGGCGGCGCGGGCCAGATTGTGGTTGATGGCCAAACGTACGACCTAGGTACCCAAGACTGCCTCTACATCGGCAAAGGCTGCCGCGAGGTGCAGTTCAGCAGCGCAGATGCCGCCAACCCGGCGAAGTACTACCTGCTCTCGGCACCGGCGCACAAAGAATATCCTACCACTCGCCGCACGCAAGCCGAGGCAACGCCCGTCGAACTGGGCACCATGGAAACTGCCAACCAGCGCACCATCTACAAGTACATCTACAACGAAGGCATTCCGAGCTGCCAGCTCGTGATGGGCCTCACCCAGCTCAAGCCCGGCAGCGTGTGGAACACCATGCCGAGCCACGTGCACGACCGGCGCATGGAGGCGTACTTGTACTTCAACCTGCCCGAGAATCAGCGCGTGCTGCACATGATGGGGCAGCCGCAGGAAACTCGTCCGCTTTGGATCAGCAACGAACAAGCGATTCTGTCGCCGCCGTGGTCGATTCACACGGGTTGCGGCACGAGCAACTACGCCTTCATTTGGGGCATGGCCGGCGAAAACCTAGAGTATACCGACATGGACCCCGTGGGCATCTATGACCTAAGCTAGCTCTTGCGTATCCTCTTTGTTGTTTCGACAAGGCCAGTAGTCTCCTACTGGCCTTGTTATTTACCAGTCCACTTTGAGCAACGACACCCCTTGTCGCGGCAACAGCATGCTCATGGCCAGGGAGCCACCTTTCACCTGCTGCTTGGTAGGCTTAGCTAGCATCTGTAGTTGGCCGGCTTTTTCCAACGCCGCAATCTGAGCCGCAGTTGGCTGGGCCGGTGAGCCCATCTTTTTCCACGCTTCGTACGAGTTGCTGTGCTCGTTGTCGATGCGGTAATGCGTTACGGTGACTGCGCCAGCCGGTAGCCCTTGTAAGTACACTTGCACCGGCTCGCCGGGGCTGGTTTGGTTGGCGTCGTGGTAGTTCCAAACCAGTACGGTGGCGGTGCGCTGGTCTTTGGCTGCTAGGGCCCCAATATCCGTCCGAGCCCGCACGCTGGAATCGAGCACCGTTTGCAGCGGGTACATGCGCGGGCTTTGCACCGTGATGCGGTTGCCCTTCATCATCCCAAACATGCGAAACACGTTCAGTACCGGCTTATCCACGCCGTTGGTAGCTAGGTCCCGGAAACCCGCAAACCACGGCTGGTTCTCAAATTCAAAGGACCAGTTGGTTGACCCAATAAGGTTGGCTTGGTACGAATCCATTAGTGCGTATTCGCGCGCCAAAGAGGCAGCCGTGTAGCTCGAATACATGGTGCCGTTGCGATACGCATTTTCCGGATTGGTTTGCATACCGCAGGCTGCGCAGCCTTCCGGGTCCGATTCGCCGAGGATAATAGGCAGGCTCTTCAGTTGCGGATACTTGGCCAAGATTTTAAAGTGGCCATCGATGTTGCGCAGCTGCTGGCGCACGTCCATCACGACTACCCCATTCACCAGCTTCGGGGCGCCTTTGGCGTGAAACAGCACCGCATCCAGCGGCGAACCGATCTTGCCGGTCGCGTAGTTGGTTTCCTCCGTGCAGTGCTTGAGGAAGGCATCGAGGTATTTCTGCGCGCCGCCGGTCACGTTTGGTCCGCCAATATGGGCAGTAGGTAGGGCGCGCTTCACGCCATCGGCGGCGTAGTCATACAGCTTGAAGAACTCTGCTTGTGTGCCTTTCCAGTAGAAGCCATCGGGCTCGTTCCATACTTCCCAGTACCAGCTTTCTACTTCTTTTTGCCCGTAGCGCTGCACGCAATGGCGCACCCACTGGTAGGCTAGCTCGCCCCACTTCTGGTAATCTTTCGGCGGATAGGCCCATCCGGTAATAATGTTTTGGTACGGCTGACCCGGTTGCCAGTAATGCCGGTACGGCGTTGGGTGCGTCGACATGGCCTCGGGCATAAACCCTAGCTGCGCCAAGGGCTTCATTCCGCGCTTCACATAGGTATCAAAAATGCTGTCGACCAGCGCCCAATCGTAATGCGGGCGTCCTTCTGCGTCCTCGGTGTACACGTTGGTAGAGCCCCATTTCATGGCGGCCTCCCCATTGCCAGACGTCAGTAGGTTGTGGGCGCGCACGTACACCGGCACCGGACTGAGCTGACTGATTTCGGTGAGCAGTTTCCGCCCATCTTTCATGTAGGTGTAGTTCGGCTCGTCGTAGCCAAACCACGCCCAAATGGGCTTCATGGGACCTAGCTCCTGCTGCAAGTTCACTTCTATCCGAACCGGCTTACCTTGCGGGGCGGCCTGTCCCCAGCTTTCAAATCCGACAACCAGCAACGAGAAAAACAGCACCAATGGCTGCCACGAGAAGCACCTAGCTTTCAGCGTCATAATATCAGAAAGCTTGCCTTGTGAAGGGGTGAGATGGTCGGTTGGCGCGGAAAGGCAAGCGCTTAAAGCTACCTGATTCTTCAATATCCGCAAGCCAAGGCGCTACGAAGGCTCTTTGTTCTGCGCCTTAAGCCCCAATTACGATCACGCGCCGTTCGCAAGACCTAGGTGTCAGCAGCTACACTTAGCCGCCCTTCTGGGCCACCACCAACATATTCTGCGACAAAATGAAGCGTTTGTGCCCGGTTTCCGCCATCAGGAGCAGGCGGTGCGGCGCCGTCAGAACGCCCCACAACACGCGGCGGACAAACGACAAAATTCCGTGTACTACGGGCTTATCCTCTGAATAGGTGACTTTGGAGAACCCAATCGTTTTTAGCAGCTGCCGAATGGAAGTGGGCGTAAAGGCTTGCTCATGCGTCAGGTCGCCGTAGCGGATGCGCATTCCGTAAAGCCCTTCGGCATTCGGCACGTGGATAATTAACCGACCGCCCTTATTCAGCTTGCTAAAAATGCTGTCGAGCAGCTCGAATGTCCCCTCCAGTGGCAAGTGCTCCAGAATATCTATCAGCAGCACCACGTCGGCTGCTTCTTGGTCGCGGGACAAGAACTCATCGATGTTGCCGCGCTGCACCTCTTCTACTCCCAGCTGATGGGCTAGCTCTACCTGCTCGGCCGAAGTATCTACGCCGATCAGATTGTGGTAGCCCTGCTGCTTCAAGAAATACAGGTGGGCACCGTGGCCACACCCTAGGTCGATGATGCGCAGATTGCGGTCGGAAGGAATATATTCTTTGATGAGCTGTGTGATGTATGGGCCGTTGCCGTCAAAGAGCTTCTTGCCGTCTTTCAGCTGGTTCATTACGGCTCCTCCTCCTTGCTCGCTACTCACGTAAACTTCGTACAGTCTGTCTTTGAAATTCATGGGGCTCTGCTGGTATGGTAGTAGGATCAGGGATGTGCTTGCGACTCGTGGTAGTTACCAACCCAGGACGCGGGCGTAAGTAGTAACGCGTGCGGCACGTGCTGCTAGCAGTGGGTAGTGCACGCACATTTCTCACCGGCTGATAACTCCGGTGACAAGGGACAAACGCGAACCAATAGGTGTGGAAAGGAGGCTCCGTAAGGCACGCTTACAAAAGCGCTCCGCGGATGGGTAAACACTTCTGCTCCTGGCCCAACAATTACGTTGTTCGGCTCGACAGCAAAATGTAGAAGCGGATAAACTTGTTGTTCAGACCTCTATTAAGTCAGGAGCAACAAATTTTATAAAACGTTAAGGCTAGCTTAACGGCAACTCAACAGCACAAGAAGAGGCATGTGCTCCTCTATAGTTCTTAACAATAATACAGCACATTGTTTAGTAAAATGTTAAAATTCAATTAATAACAAAAATATATTTCCAATAACTACCTTTAATTGCATGGCTAGGTCAGTAGCTCCTCCGGGAAATAATTTCCCGCAAAAAATAAATCCCCGAAATATTTGTTGCCAAATACTTCGGGGAAATAGATGCCTAGCGCCTTGGGCTAGTACCTAGGTTAGTTGTAGCCGTGGCCTTTCTTAGCTTTCACGTCGGCTACGAATTCCTTCACGCGTTGCTCTTCGGTGCGCTTGCAAATTAGGAGCACATTGTCGTACTCTGCAACGATGTAGCCGTCAAGGCCTTGCACTACCACCAAACGCTCAGAAGGCGTCTTGATCACGCATTCGCAGGTATCGTAGAGAATCACATCCCCATCGACAACGTTGTTGCACTCGTCGGGGCGGCCAATGCGGTGCAGAGAATCCCAGGTACCTAGGTCGCTCCAGCCAAAATCGGCGGGCAGCACGTACACGTTGTCCGCCTTCTCCATGATGCCGTAGTCGATGCTGATGTTGCGGCAGCGCGTGTAGGCCTGAGTAATGAAGTCTTCTTCCTGGGGCGTGCCGAGCTGGGCCAAACCATCGTCGAACACTTCAGAAATATCGCTCAGGTAGCTGTGGAAAGCCTGCACAATCACGTCGGCCCGCCACACGAACAAGCCTGAGTTCCAGAGGAAGTCACCGCTTTCCACGAACATCTTGGCTAGCTCCAAATTGGGCTTCTCGGTGAAGGTCTTCACCTTTTTCAGCCCGCCGGGCATACCGCTATCGTCTTGGTCGAGGTACTGAATGTAGCCGTAGCCAGTGTCGGGGCGAGCAGGCTTGATACCTAGGGTAATCAGCACTTCATGGGTACGCGCAGCATCCACGGCGCGGGTGATGGTGCTGCGGAATTCTTCTTCGCGCAATACGGCATGGTCGGCGGGCGTCACGATGATCACCGCTTGGGGGTCGCGCTGCATGATGCGGTAGCTCGCATACGCAATGCAAGGCGCCGTATTGCGACCGATAGGCTCACCCAAGATTTGATCGAGTGGCAACTCGGGAAGGTGCTGATGCACCAGTTCCGTGTAATCACGGTTTGTCACCACAAACACATTCTCGGGCGGGCAAACGCCCTGAAAGCGGTCGACGGTGAGTTGTAGCATTGAGCGCCCCACGCCCATCACATCGTGAAATTGCTTGGGGTGATTGGTGCGGCTAAAGGGCCAAAAGCGGCTACCGATGCCGCCGGCCATTACCACGAGGTAGGTGTTCTGTTCCATAGTTCTAAAAAGGTCCGAGACCCTGGTCATGCAAAGCCTTATGTCTTAAAGAAAGCAAATATGCTATATTTCCCATTGATAATGCAGTTACCCCAACATTATCTTTTGTGTTTTGACAACAACACGTTGGATTACAAGCAGGCAACCTAGGAGGTTTTCGCGGGCAATCCAAGCTATACTATTCCTTCGCGCAACAAATCGTGCAGGTGAATGAAACCACAAAACTGCTCATTTTCAGTGACAATGAGCTGCGTGATGTTGCGCTGCTGCATACGAACGAGCGCTTCTACCGCAAAATCGTCCAGATCAATGGTTGCCGGCTTAGGGGTCATGATGTCGCTGGCGCGTATGTCGTCGAGACGGGCAAAGTTAGTGAGCATCCGTCGTAAGTCGCCATCGGTAATGATTCCGAGCAAGGAGTCATCATCGGGGTCAAGCACAGCAGTAGCCCCTAGTCGCTTCCCCGATATTTCCAGAATAATCTCCTTTAAGGGCGCCTCCACTGACACGCGCGGCTTTTCATTCTGGCGACTTAAGTCGCCTACCTTCAAATAAAGCTTCTTGCCTAAGGTGCCCCCAGGGTGCAAGTGCGCGAAATCGGAGCTACTAAACTGCCGGGCTTCCAGCAAGCAAACGGCGAGGGCATCGCCGAGGGCCAGCGCGGCGGTGGTGCTGGTAGTTGGGGCTAGGTTGTGCGGGCACGCCTCGCGCTCTACGGGAGCGTGCAGCACGTAGTCGGCTTGCGTGGCGAGGTAAGAATTCGCATTGGAAACCAGCGCAGCCAGCAAAACGCCTCTGCGGCGCAGCAGGGGCACAAGCACTTTAATCTCGGCCGTATCGCCGCTCTTGCTGATAGCAAGAACGAAGTCCTCCGGCTGAATCATACCTAGGTCGCCATGAATAGCCTCGGCGGCATGCATGAAGAGGGCAGGCGTGCCGGTGGAATTGAGCGTGGCTACGATCTTGCCGGCAATATGGGCGCTTTTCCCCACGCCCGTTACCACCACACGACCGCGCAAAGCCAGAATGGCCTCTACACATTGTGCAAAATCGGGGGTCTGCTCTATAGCGTCGGCTACACCGCGAATTGCTTCAGCCTCCTGCAGAAGCACTTTTTTTGCAACGGAGTTGATATCGTTCTGCTGTTTCAATCTAAATTTGATATCGATTAGCAGGTAAGAAGCCTTGAACGACCAGCGTGGTTTTCGGTGCAACACCTTGATTTTTTACCTGCCAGTCAGTATTCACTACCATTAAAATTCCTAGATTGAGAGTTCAACCCTTTGTGGTTGCGACTCTCTTCTACAACCCAATTGAGTAAGCGAGGATGTCTACGCCAGCCGTAAAAAATGCCGTTATGCCAACGGCTGATCTGAAGGGCAAGTTAAAGGAAGTTTTTGGGTACGGCCAGTTCAGGGGCACTCAGGAAGCCGTGATTCAGAATGTTATTGAGGGCAACAACACCTTCGTCATCATGCCTACTGGCGCAGGCAAGTCGCTGTGCTACCAGCTTCCAGCGCTTGTATTGCCCGGCACGGCCATCGTGATTTCGCCGCTGATTGCCCTGATGAAAAACCAGGTTGACCAGCTCAATGCTTTCGGAGTGAATGCGCAGTTTTTGAACTCGACCTTGTCGAAATCAGAAACCAACAAAGTGAAGCGGGACGTGATTAGCGGCGAAGTAAAGCTGCTCTACGTGGCGCCCGAATCCTTGACCAAGGACGAGACCATCGACTTCTTACAAAAAGCGAGCATCTCGTTTGTTGCTATCGACGAGGCACACTGCATCTCGGAATGGGGCCACGATTTCCGCCCCGAGTACCGCAAAATTCGCGGCATCATTGATAATATCGGGCCCAACGTGCCTATTATTGCCCTCACCGCCACGGCCACGCCCAAAGTGCAGCTGGATATCCAGAAGAACCTGCAAATGGACGACGCCTCAGTTTTTAAAACGTCTTTCAACCGGACTAACCTCTACTACGAAGTTCGCCCTAAGCACAATACCAAAAAGCAGCTGATTCAATATGTGAAGCAGCACAAGAACAAAGCGGGTATTGTGTACTGCTTGAGCCGTAAAAAGGTGGAGGAAATTGCGGAGCTGCTGCGCGTAAACGACGTGAAGGCCCTCCCCTACCACGCCGGCCTCGACCCGCACGTGCGCATGGCCAACCAAGACGCCTTCCTCAACGAGGAGGCCGACGTGATTGTGGCGACCATCGCCTTCGGGATGGGTATTGATAAGCCCGACGTGCGCTTCGTGGTGCACTACGACACCCCCAAAAGCATCGAGGGCTATTACCAGGAAACCGGCCGTGGTGGCCGCGACGGTTTGGAAGGCAACTGCCTGATGTTCTACAGCTACGACGACATCGTAAAGCTGGAGAAGTTCAACAAAGACAAGCCCGTCACGGAGCGCGACAACGGCAAGCTGCTGTTGCAGGAAATGGCTAACTACGCCGATTCGGCCGTGTGCCGCCGCAAGCAGCTGCTACACTACTTCGGCGAAATCTTCGAGAAGGACTGCGGCTTCTGCGACAACTGCCGCCATCCGAAGGAGCGTTTCGAAGGCAAAGAGGAAGTATTGCTAGCGTTGAAAGCCGTTGTGCAAACCGAGGAGCGTTTCGGCCTCGACCACATCGGCACAGTGCTAATGGGCATGAACAATGCCCACGTGGAAAGCTATGGTCACAACAGCTTGCCCGTGTATGGCGAAGGCAAAGACCATGATGCCCAGTTTTGGCATTCACTTCTGCGTCAGGCGCTGCTCAATGGCTTTTTAGAAAAAGACATCGAGAACTTCGGTATTGTAAAGATCTCGCAAAAGGGCCTTGACTTCATTGAAAGCCCACACTCCATCAAGCTCACCAAAGACCACAACTTCGACGAGGAGGTACAACAGGAGCAAGAGCAGGAAGAGGTACAGCAAGCCGCCGGCCACGACGAAACGCTGTTCGAAATGCTGAAGGCACTGCGTAAGAAGATTGCTCAGCAAAAGAGCCTACCGCCCTACGTGCTGTTCCAGGATCCGTCGCTGAAGGAAATGGCCACCACCTTCCCCACGAAGATGGACGACCTTTCCCACATTGGCGGCGTGGGTCAAGGCAAAGCGCAGAAGTTTGGCGCACCGTTCTTGGCGCTGATTCAGAAGTACGTGGAGGAAAACGACATTGTCACGGCCGCCGACGTAGTGGTGAAATCGGCCGTCAATAAGTCAAAAATCAAGATTTACATCATTCAACAGATCGACAAGAAGATGGATTTGGAGGAAATTGCTTCTTCCAAAGGCATTGACATGCGCGAGCTGATTGAAGAGATTGAGCACATCTGCTACTCCGGTACCAAGCTCAACCTCGATTACTACATCGATGGCGTGCTGGACGAAGAACGCCAAGAAGAAATCTACGACTACTTCATGCAGGCCACTACCGACAATATTGCGGTAGCGCTTAAAGAGCTAGGTCCGGACGACTACACAGAGGAGGATATTCGCCTGATGCGCATCAAATTTTTGAGCGAAGTAGCTAACTAAGCTTTTGACCATAAGCTATCTACTAGCCCCGTCAGCTAGGTCCGGCGGACCTAGCTGACGGGGCTAGCTGTTTTTAACGGCTTCCCAAAACTCCTCGTCCAGCACGGCGGGTTCAAAACTGAGCGGGGGAGCGAAAAACAAGACGCTATGCTGGTACTTAACACTAGCTGCTTCGCGCGCAGTAGTCCCTAGTTTCCGGTGGATTCCATCGAGCAAGACTAGCCCGGCCGCCCGAAACACCAGATTTTCGACTTGCTCCAGCGGTTCGGCATCCCAGTCGACAGCTAGCCCGGCCTGGCTCATAATGCGGCCACTATCTACCGCTTCTTCTACCTCGTGGCAAGTAGCCCCAACGATACCGGCGTTAAGTTGTCGCGCGTGGCGTAACGTTTCCATGCCTATATAGCCCTTGAAAGCGGGCAACAGCGAATAGTGCAGGTTGATAACCCTCCCCGGGAAAAGGGCGAGGGTTTCGGGGTCAATAATCTTATGAATGTTCGTAACTACAAAGTCCGGCTGACTTTGTACTAGCGCAGTTTGCAGCGCTAGGGGTGCGCTTTGCGTGTAGGCAACTTGCGTGCACGCTAGCTGGTGCTGCTGCGCGAAGCGCAAGGCGCCACAGTCCCGATCGGCTAGCACCAGACAGATTTCCCAAGGTAGTTGCAACACCTCAATAGCCCTTGCCACTACCTTTAGAGAGCCACCATTTCCTGATACTAAGAAGGCAATGCGATGCTTTTGCGTGGGCATAGTTGTGTGGCGGATGGCAAGACGCTAGAGCAATTTTTTCCGCTCGATGAAGTTAGGCCGCCGTGTCGTCTTCAGGTTGATACGGTGAGTATATTCGCCCAAGATGCCCATACCTAGCAGAAGCAAGCCCACTCCGAAGCCAATCGAAATAATAAGCGAGGGGAAACCTAGCAAAAAATCATTGTACATAAACTTGCGCACCAGCACGTAGATTGAGTAAGCGCTGGTGAGCAAGAACACAACTACTGACGTGACGGACAGCAAACGAATAGGCAGATCGGAGAACGTGGCAAAGATGTTAATGGAATGCGCCACCAGCTTGCCTACGGTGTAAGCGCTTTTCCCCACCGTGCGCTCCTGGTGAACCACTGGCACGCTCGCAACGTGGTTGGTTACCCAGGTCAGGTATCCGTCGAGGAAGGTATAGGAATTGCGCATCGTCAGGCACTGCCGCGCTACCTCCGCTTTGATCAGGCGAAATGCTGAATAGTCGGGATGCAAATCCGGAATACCGAGGCGCAACAGGCGTCCCATCGCCCGCGACGTAATGTTGCGAAAGGTCGAATGCTGCAAGGTTTCATACTTGCCGTACACCACGTCGTAGTCGGCCTCGGCTTGGCGGTGGAGTAGGCGCGCAATATCGGCGGGGCGGTGCTGCAAGTCCTCATCCATGGTGATAATGAAACGGCCGCGCGCATGCCCAAAGCCACAGAGCAAGGCATTATGCTGCCCAAAATTGCGCGACAGCTGCACTGCCTTAATTATGTCGTTACCTAGCTCCGTGCGTAAGGTTTGAATTACTTGCCAAGAGTTGTCTGGCCCTCCATCGCATACAAAAATGATTTCGAAAGCCTGACCTAGCTCTCGAAAGCACGCCTGAAGTTGTAAGGTGAGCGGCCGTATCGTCGCCTCTCCCTGGTACACCGGGACAACAACCGAGTATTCAGGCATGCTTGTGCAGGTTGGAAGTAGTTTTCAGAAAGGCAGCCGCCTGGCTTCCTTCGTTGAACAGCAAATCGACAATGGACACGCCGTGCTCAAAAGGGGGACTGTGCAGTTGACGATAGGTGGGGTAGTTTTCGTAATTCATCCAGTGCAGCGCGATATTCGCTTCAGCAAACTGCCTTGTATCTAGATAGTTGTGGGCCGCTGGACCAGTAAGATATTCCGTGCCGCCCGCTGCTTGCACCAAGCGCACTAGGCGTTCCGTCTTATTCAATCCAGCCGGCAAGCTGTAGTCGGTCGACCACGAAAGCTTGGTGCGAATGTCTAGCACCTGGCAAATGGCGCGGATGAAGGCTACGTTTATTTCCGATAAGTAAACAGTTGATAAGCTTGTGTATAGCTCTTCGAACTGCGCTTTGTATACGTGGAAGTTTGCGGCACGGGCATAGGTTTGGGCCAACGTGCGCCAGTGCTTTACCGCCCAGTTGCGGTCAGATACAATGGTGTCATCGATGCGTTGCGACTCGCGCTCCTGCTGCACCACGGGGATAGTCAGCCAAGCTAGGCCTTGCGCCGTTTTGATGTAATTCCGATTGCGCCAATCACGCCTCGTGTACTGCACTTCATCGTAGAAAATAAACTCATCTACGGCCCCGATGATGTCGAAGTAGCCTTTCCACGGAATGTAATTCGATTGTAGAATAGCAACCTTCTTAGCGGGCGGAGCAATCATGAACGAGCAGCGTAATGGAAAGCGTCTTGGTAAGCAGATCCCTAAAGTAAGCGACAAAAGCTAGCTAACCGGACAAACAAAACCCGCGGTTTGCGGCCGCGGGTTTTGTTTGTCGATGGCGTTGCGCAGCTGCGCAGGATTGCAATATACTTAGCAGTACTCCTCGAAAGCGCCCTGCAAGTTATTGGCAATTCGCATCATATCGTTGCCTTCAATGTGGTAACGCTCAATCATATGCACCAGCTCGCCATCTTTGAATAGCGCAATGCTAGGTGAAGACGGAGGATAAGGCAACATATGCTCACGCGCCTTGGCAACCGCTTCGGTTTCCATGCCCGCAAAAACAGTTACGAGTTTAGCAGGCTTCTTATCGGAGCTAGCCAACGCCAGTTTCAGCGCCGGGCGAGCTTTGCCAGCTGCGCAGCCGCATACAGAGTTGACAGCAATGAGAACAGTGCCGCTTTGCTGGGTTAAGGCATTGTCGACTTCTTCAGGAGTCATGAGTTGCTCGAAACCGGCTTCGACTAGGTCTTGCCGGATGGGCGCTACCATATATTCAGGATAGGTGGCCATAATGAGGTGCAAACTTTAAAGTGAGAAAAGTGCAGTACACAAAGATACGGCATTCACTCTACTAAACCGGCGACCCTAGGCTACGGTTCCGAGAGCATTCGTTAAATAAAATATTTATAAGACAAGTACTATTTAAAAAATAATAACAATTATATATTTAAACTTTTAATATACTTCTCTATAAATAGACTTGCAGCTGAACGTGTAACGCTTCCTGCATCTTGTACCTTTTCATGCTGCCTTCTTCCCGATTAAACTTACTAACGCTTCTTTTGTGGGTTAGTATACAGCTAAGAGTACAGGCGCAATCTTCACCAATTGCTGCTACACTACACAACACTCACCAAGCTAGCTCTCCGCAGCTGAGCACTGCTCTTTCTTCTGTTTCTAGCCTGCGCCCTAGCCATAATTCGCCAATTGCAGGTGATCTACAACGCTTGTATGCGGCACAGAATGCTAGCCTAATTGCCCACACAGCGGCGCAACAGCTATCTGCCGCGCACCCGCTGTTGCAGCTCAATGCTGATGCTTCTACCGTATTAGTCCGTATTACGGCTCGTGATGTAGCGGGCTTGCTGCCAGCGCTGCAAGCTCGTGGGTTCGTCGTGCAATCGGCTTGGCCAGCGCTGCACTTTGTGGAAGGGTTTCTACCGATTGCCGAGCTCCACCCCAATGCTGGCCTAGTCCATCTCACCAAACAGGGCCTACTAGGAGTACGGGCTTCGTACCGCCCTTTCAGCAACACCGGGCGCGTAACCAGTGAGGCCGACCACGTATTGGAGACAGAACGCGCACGCGCCACGCAACCGGGCCGCTATACCGGTCGTGGTATCCGGATTGGTGTGATGAGTGATTCTTTCAATGCCCTCGGGGGCGCCGCTGCAGATATAGTTTCCGACGACTTACCTACCAACGGGGTTCAGGTGCTCCAGGATTTATCGCCTGCTGCGCCCGGTGCTTCCGACGAGGGGCGAGCCATGTGCCAACTCATTCATGACCTAGCCCCAGGTGCGCAACTGGCGTTTAGCAGCGTTTTTCTGGGCGAAGGAAATTTTGCAACCCAAATTCAACGCCTAGCTAGCCCGAGCCAAGGCAACTGCAAGATTCTCACGGACGACGTTCGTTATTACGAAGAGCCTTTTTTCCAAGATGGCGTTATTGCGCAAGCCATCCAGGAGGTAGCGACGCAACGGGGCGTAGCCTACTTTTCTTCGGCCGGAAACTACGGTAGTCAAAGTTACGAGAATGCCACCCCGGTTTTTAGCCCGGTAGGCACCCAGGGCAACGCCCAACTCAACTTTAGTCCTACTGGCCAAGATCTTACTCAGACTTTTTTTATTCCGCACGGGGAGAATGTGCTCTTGACGCTGCAGTGGGCCGATCCCTTTTATACAGTAGCGGGCGTCAAAACCGACCTAGATGTGTACCTGGTATCTGCGAAAGGCGACACGGTGATGCTAGCAAACGATAATAATATAGGCCTCCAGACACCTTCTGAGTTGCTTGCTTTCACCAACGACACGGCGCGCACGCATACTACTAGCTTCCACCTCAGCATCGTACGCTTCCGCGGCACCGCTAACCCGACCCGGTTGAAGTACATTAATACGGGCTCGGCAGTAGCTACCGAATGGCTCACGACAAGTGGCACAGTGGTGGGCCATGCGGCCTCGGGGCAGGCGCAAGCAGTTGCCGCCGTCGGCTACTACAACCAGCGTACGGTGCAAGCCTATTCTTCAAAAGGCTCCCCCACCATCTTGTTTGGCCCAATGGGCACGCCACTGCCCGCACCAGAAGTGCGGGCTAAACCGGATATCACAGCCGTGGATGGCGTAAACAACACCTTCTTTGGTTCTTCCGCCAACGACTTGGAAGCCGACGGCTTCCCAAACTTCTTCGGTACCTCGGCGGCAGCCCCACATGCCGCCGCTGTAGCGGCCTTGCTCCGCCAAGCCGAGCCTGACCTCACTCCTGCCCAGGTGTATGAGCGATTTCGCAACACGGCGCGCGACCTAGGTCCGGCAGGCTTCGATAACAGTTCGGGCGCCGGTTTGCTGAATGCTTATGCCGCACTCTATGGCAATGCAGTCAGCACGCTTATACCTACTGCTCAGAACTTTGAGAGTGGAGCCCTAAACCAATTCTGGGCAACAAATAACGATTTTGCAGGGCGTGTGCAGATCCGCTTAGACGAAGGGCCACCGGCTGGCAAAGCGCATCTGGTGCTGAGTGCTCTTACCAATCATTTTTTCTCTCAGCCGATTTCTAGCTCTAGCGAGGCCATATTCTACGTCAACGCCGCTAACGCAACGGGCACGATTTTGCTGACGTTCCGCGAGAAGGAATTTGAAAACGAAACTGACGACGTGCTGCCGACGCAGTTCACCGGGTCTCAAAAGGGAGACGGCGTTGCGCTGAGCGTAGACGGGGGCCAAACGTGGTACCGCTTAGCCGACCTGACGGGCGCCACTTCCACAACTTCTTCCCATGATTTTGCTATCAACTTAACGCAGTTCGCCCAAGCACACGGGCTGCGGCTTGGCAGCGACGTGCGCCTAAAGTTCCAGCAATACGGCAGCGGCCGCCCGGAAGCCATAACCGTTGCGCAGCAAGGCGGCATTGCCTTCAACGACATAGCGCTTTCGGTTGTGCTTAGCTTGACGAGTAATGCTGATGCCGCAGGGTTGCAGGCCTGGCCCAATCCTGCACATCCAGGAACACTGCTCCAGCTAGCTTTGCCCGCCCAAGCCGGAGCGGCAACGTTGACACTAGTAGACAACCTAGGGCGTGTTGTGTGGCAGGAAGATGTGCCGGTTGTCGGCAATCCTAGGTTTCACGTGGTGCCGGCCCCGCCTAATAAAGGGTTGTATACCCTTCTCTACCAAGCCACTAACGGCACCAGAGCTGCACGCCGCCTCTTGGTAGAATAATCCTTTGTTTAACTTTCATCTTTCGAGTAAAGGGGCTGGGTATTTCGGTACTCAGCCCCATCTTTTTATATTTCGGAATCCATTTTGCTTCTATTCGTTAGCTATGAAATCATTTTTATCTTTTAAAGTACAATTCTTTCTACCTGTTCTTCTATTAGGAAGCTTTGCCGGACAGGCTCAGGTAGACACGGTGCGCGCTAGTACGTTGCCTCCGGCGCAGCTAGCGGAGAAGTATTATAATAGCGGAGTAGCCAAGTACAACCAGAAGAGCTACCAAGCGGCGCTGCTGGATTTTGATAAAGCGTTAGCAGCTAAGCCTGATTTCGGGAGAGCCTTCTACAACCGTGCTACGACGCGTTACGAACTAAAAGACTACGCTCCCGCCGTGCAGGACTACGATCAGGCACTTCGGCTTGATCCGGGCAGTTACACCTCTCTTTTTGGCCGTGGCCAGGCGCGCGAGGCACTAGGCCAGCGTGATGAGGCCGAACAAGATTACACCAAGGCGACGGAGATAAGAGCCACGTACGCTCCGGCTTGGTACTACCGAGGAGCATTGCGCTTCGAAAAAGCGGACTACAAAGCCGCGCAAGCTGACTTCGACCAAGCATTGAAAGCCGACCCAAACTACGCTTATGCTTACCACGACCGCGCCAGCGCCGAACGTCAGCTCGGTAACTTCACGGCGGCCATTCAGGATTACACCAAGGCTCTTAACCTACAACCTGAATTTTTACCTGCCCTCCTAAACCGCGCCGCTACCCGCCGGCGCGCTGGCGATCTGAAAGGCGCCCTAGGTGACTATAACAGCTATATTGGCAAGAAGACAGACAATGCTACGGCGTATACAAACCGTGGCGGAACGCGCTACGAGTTAGGCGATTATCAAGGAGCCCTAGCGGATTTTACCAAGGCTATTGAACTGAACGGCTCCTACGCCTTCGCTTTGAACAACCGGGCCGCGACCTATCTGAAGCTGAAAGAATATCAGAAAGCAGCCGCCGATGCCAGCAAAGCGCTGACGCTAAATGCGCAATACGCCGAAGCGTACCTCAATCGGGGGCACGCCCGCGAGATGCTACGCGACGCTGATGGTGCCTGCCAGGATTGGCACAAAGCGGCTGAACTAGGGCTGGAGGCAGGCACTACCTACGCCGCCAACTCAGGGTGCAGTGGCGAGTAGCGCGACGAAGTAACTAGAGTTTATTGAAATAATTCCTGCGGGCCTCAGTGCGTACGTCTTCCCATAACGCGCCTGAATAGCCTAGCATAATCCTATGTAGACAATGCGTAAGTACCTGTTGCTAGCTTTTTTACCGTTATCCTTCACGCTTCACGCCCAGAACGTCGAATTCAGCAAAGACCGCTTCGGTAGTGACAAGGATGGCCTGAAGGCAGCCTTGCGCGAGTTGAAGGAGGGCGACGAATGGTACCTCAGCGATCCACCCCGCTACGAGCAAGCATTGCCGCACTACCTGGCAGCGCAGAAGTTTAACCCCGACAACGCACAGCTGAACCTAAAGATCGGGGACGCCTATCTGCACTCGGGGGCGAAGCCGCAGGCACTGCCGTATCTGCAAAAAGCCTACAAGCTCAACGCCGACGTAGACCGGCGCATTCATTACCTACTGGGTCGTGGCCTGCACCTGAACGCAAAGTGGACGGAGGCTATTGCGGAATATAAAGCCGCCCAATCGGCTACCACTGGCAAAAATCCGCCGGTGTCCCTCAACGATATTCGCAAGAAAATAACGGAGTGCGAAAACGGGCAAAAGCTGCAACAGCATCCGAGTAGGGTGTTTATCGACAACGCTGGTCCGAGCATCAACTCGCCCTATGCCGACTACGGCCCTGTTATTTCGGCCGACGAATCGGTTATTCTTTTCACGTCGCGACGCGACAACTCGACGGGCGGACAGAAAGATCCTGAAACCGGCGGTTTCTTTGAAGACGTTTACCAAAGCACTCGCAACAGCGCGAAGGACAAATGGAGCGCCGCCCGCGACCTAGGTCAGCCCGTCAACACCGACGGGCACGATGCCACGGTAGGTCTTTCCCCCGACGGTCAGCGCATGATGGTGTATGCGGAAGATAACGGAGGCGACTTGCAAGAGGCAGACCTGCGCGGCACTGAGTGGCGCAAACCCCAAAAGCTAGGGTCTCGCATCAATACCAAGTACCACGAGTCGTCGGCGGCCTACACGCCGGATGGACGCAGCTTGTACTTTGTGAGCGACAAGGAAGGTGGATTAGGTTCGCGCGACATCTACAAGATCGAGTTGGAAGGCCGCACCCAAGCCCAAAACCTAGGCTCGGTCATCAATACCCCGTACGGCGAGGAAGGCGTGTTTTTGCACCCCGACGGCAAAACGATGTACTTCTCCTCGGAGGGACATAACTCGATGGGTGGCTACGACATCTTCAAGTCGGTGTTTGAAAACGGCAAATGGAGCACACCCGAAAACCTAGGTTGGCCCATCAATACTCCCGACGATGACGTGTTCTTCGTGATTTCTGCCTCGGGGCGCCACGGCTACTACTCTTCTGTGCGCGAGGATGGCCTAGGTTCCAAAGATATTTACCTCATCACCTTCCTAGGCCCGGAGAAGCCGCCGGTATTGTCGCAGGAAGATCAGCTACTTGCCTCGCGTGCCCAGCCTGTAAAGGAAACTTCCTTGGCTCCGCCCGTACCGATTGCGACGGCGCAGGTTACTATAATGAAGGGCACTGTGACGGATGAAGTAACCAAGCAGCCGCTGGAAGCTACCATTGACGTAGTGGATAACACCCGCAACCAGACCATTGCGTCTTTCCGGGCCAACGCGCAGTCGGGTCGCTACCTCGTATCTCTTCCCTCGGGCATAAACTATGGCATTGTAGTCCAGCAAGATGGCTACTTATTCCACTCCGAAAACTTTGACCTGCCTGCTGGTGCAGCCTATTCGGAAGTGGTGAAGGATATTGCCCTGAAAAAGCTCGACGTGGGCGTGAAGGTGGTACTGAATAACATCTTCTTCGACACGGGCAAGGCCACCCTGCGCAACGAAAGCACCAACGAACTGGAGCGCTTGCAGAAGCTACTGACCGATATGCCCGACCTGCGCCTTGAAATCTCGGGCCACACCGACAACGTAGGCAAAGCGGAATACAACAAAGACCTAAGTCAGCGCCGCGCCAAAGCGGTGGTTGATTACCTCGTGGGCAAAGGCGTGGACAAAGGGCGTCTGACCTCGGCTGGCTATGGTGATACGCAGCCCGTTTCGACCAACCAGACCAAAGCTGGTCGGCAGTTGAACCGCCGCACCGAGTTCAAAGTAACGGGTAAATAATCTGCGGTTCTTGTGCTAGGTATGATGCGCTACGTGCTAGCTGTGCTGCTGCTTATTGGGCTAGGCCTACCGGTCCGGGGGCAGCAGCAGTACCTCAAGCAATTTGGCGCGGCGGATGGGTTACCCCAACCGTTTATTTATGCGCTCCTGCAAGATCATACCGGTTATTTATGGATTGGCACCGGCGAGGGATTGGTGCGCTACGATGGCACAGAGTTCGTCACCTTCACTACCAAAGAGGGGCTGGCCGAGGACTTTGTTACGACACTGCGCGAAGAGCCGCGCACGGGACAGTTATGGGTGGGGCACTATCAAGGAGGCGTTTCGCGGTGGAACGGGCAGCGGTTTGTAGCCGCATCGTCGCCCACTCAAGCTAGCTTTTTGCAGCCGAGCCACGGTTTGCCTGCTTCTAGCAACGCGCAAGTCCAAGCCTACCTCCGGCGCTACCATCCGGCGCTGCCCGCGGGCACCGTTGTGAACTGCTTGTTGCGTGACCGAGACGGCAGCATCTGGCTCGGTACCGCGGGCCAGGGCCTATGGCGTCACGCCGATTTGCACCTAGCTTTCTACCCAAATGCCTTAGCCGCCGCAGTAACCACCTTGAGTGACCACGCAACCATGGCAGGCACTGAGCGCGGCACTCTTCTTTCGTTGCCGGATACTTATCCCCCTGTTAGCAACCGCGTCCTGGCCTCCGTACCGGCTGCCGTCACGGCACTTATCGAGCAGCCAGCTTTGACTGGGCGACCTAGCTTTTGCTGGGTTGGCACCGCTGATCGAGGGGTGTGGCGGGTTTCCAGTGGACGTGCTGCGCAGCCAGTTCCGCGCCTCCCGCCCGACTTACACGTAACTGCAGTGGCGCTAGAAGCTGACGGAACACTCTGGGTTGGTACCAGCACCGACGGTATCTATCGGCTACCTAGCCAGATAGAGCGTTCGGTTCAACACTTTACTACTGCTAATGGCTTGCTGCACAACAGCATCAAAGCGCTACTCTTCGACGCTAATGGGCAGCTTTGGATTGCGACGCATGGCACCGGCCTTACCGTCTGGAACCAAGAGCACTTCCAGCAGTACCGGCTCGTGCCAGGCGGCCTTGATGCGACGGCCCTAGCTACCGACAAAGCCGGCCGTATCTGGATTGGCACCGAAGGTGACGGATTATTCTGTTACGAGAAAGGGCGCTTTCGGCAGTATACCGCCGCCGATGGGCTACCGTCAGAGTATTGCTATGCTATACTACCCTTCCAGTCAACTGCTTCCGATGCTAGCAAGCTAGGTCCCGAGAAGATCCTTCTTGTTCATCGCAATAGCCTAACGGTATTCAATCCGGCTACCCACCATTTCTGGTCGGTCACTAGCCCCAGCAACCCGTGGGTGCACGACTGCCTACCCTTCGCCACCGCTACCAAACAATCGGTGTGGCTAGGTACCCGCACCGGATTGTTACGCCTGACTATAAATCACGCCTCTTGGGCTACCGAACCACGTTTGCCTTCAGTCGCACTTCTGCTAGCGGAGGTAGATGGGGCCACGCGTAACCCCAAACACCTCGGTAAACTTGCCGCCGGTCAGCACCGGGTTGCCTTTCTGTACCGGGGCGTGAGTCTTTCCCGCGGGCATGAGTTGCACTACGAATATCGGTTGCGGGGCCTCTCCAACCATTGGAGTCGCCCTAGCCTTGTAGGAGAAGCGCAGTTTCCGGGCCTCGACGCTGGCAGCTATACCTTCGAAGTGCGGGCCCGTAGCGGCACGGCGGGCCCTTGGTCGTCGCCGACGATGGTTGCCTTTGCCATTGCTACGCCATTCTGGCGCACACCGTGGTTTGGAATAGCCACCGCCGCGACACTCCTCCTAGGTACTTATGGGATTATACGCGCCCGAGAAGCCACCTTACGCCGGCAGAAGCTACAGTTGGAAACGACCGTTCGCAAACGAACCGCGAAGCTCCACCGCCAAAAAGCCCATATCGAAACGATCAATGAAGAGCTCATTGTAGCACGCGACGCCGCCGAAGCATCGCGGAAAGCCAAAGCCCAATTTCTGGCCAATATGAGCCACGAAATTCGGACACCTATGAACGCCGTTATTGGGCTGACTCACTTACTACGCAACACAGCACCAACGGCAGAGCAAGCCGAATACCTGACGGCTATCCACTCCTCGTCGCAGAACCTGCTCGTTATCATCAATGATATTCTCGACAGCTCCAAAATCGAGGCAGGTAAGCTTACGCTTGAGCAGGCTCCATTCAATCTGCCCGAACTATTAGGCCGCGTGGCCCGCATGTTCGAGTTTGCCACGACTACCAAAAACCTTGCTTTTCGTCTGCACGTGGCGCCCGATGTCCCCGCCGCTGTGTATGGCGACTCCGTTCGTCTCAATCAAGTACTCGTCAACCTGGTGGGCAATGCCGTCAAATTCACGGCCCAGGGTGGCGTGAGCCTTACCGCCACAGCTCAGCCAACGGCCACGAACGCTATCCTCGTGCACTTTGCTGTGGCAGATACTGGTATCGGCATTGCGGCAGATAAGCTTGACGCCATTTTTGAAGACTTTTCCCAGGCTAACGCCAGCACAACCCGCCAATTTGGGGGCACGGGCCTAGGTCTTAGCATTGCGCGCAACATTGTGCAACTGCACGGTGGACGACTTTGGGTGGAAAGCAGCGAAGGGCTAGGCTCGGTTTTTCACTTCGAAATTCCGTACGCCGTTGCCAACATCACCCAGGTTCGGCCCGAGGGTGTTGCCGAGCTGCGGCCCTTCAAGCCAGCACTGCGCGTGCTCGTTGCCGAAGACAACGAACTGAACCAACTTGTTGCTCGCAAGACCCTAGAGGCCTGGAACGCGGAAGTCACCATCGCGGCGAATGGCCGTTTGGTAGTAGAAGCCGCTCAGCTAGCACCATACGACGTAATCTTGATGGACGTACAAATGCCCGAAATGGACGGCTATGAAGCTAGCCGACAGTTGCGCGTGCATTTTCCCAATGCGCAGGTGCTGCCCATTATCGGCCTTACGGCATCTGCGCTGCCCGAAGATCGGGCGCTGGCGTTGGACGCCGGAATGAACGATACGTTGGCCAAACCCTTTGATCCGGCGCTGCTCTACGCCCGTATTGCTTACTATACGGGTCGTACTCGCGTTGAAAACGAGGAAGACCCTAGCTCGTCGGCGCTGCCCTCCGCCGACCTAGCTGTAGCCGCTGCGCCTAGCTTAGATTGGACGTTGCTGGACGAATTAGCTGGCGGCAACGCAGATTTCATCACGCAGCTTGTTACCACCATTTTGCAGCAGGCACCGTTGCTTCTAGCTGAGCTTCAGACGGCCGCTGACGCGGAGGACTCGCATACCTTAGCGCGCATTGCGCACAAATTAAAAGGCCAGGTAGCTTACTTCGGCGCTGTTGCCCTACAGAGCCAATTAGAAACCCTAGAGCACCAAGCACGTCAGGCGACTGGCGGAACGAATTTTTCTGCTTCTGTGCGCACGCTTACTGCTCAATGGCTTACCGTTGAGCAGCAATTAGAAGCTCGCCTGAACGAACAAGTTTGGCATCATAATTCTGAGCAGAACTAACGTATCTATTCTTCTTATTCCTACCAACTATATGCCTACCAGCTCTACCCCCGCTTTGCGTTGTCTAGTAGTAGATGACGACCCGCTGTCTATTCAGATTGTTAATAACTGCATCGCAAATACCGCTTTCCTGCAAGCCGTTGGCAGCTGCGATAGTGCCGTAAAGGCGGCCGAAGTCCTACGCCATCAACCCACTGACTTATTGTTCTTGGACGTGGAAATGCCGCTTATGTCGGGCATCGATTTGCTTAAAACCTTGCACAATCCTCCCATGGTGGTGCTCATTACGAGCAGTAAGGAATATGCCGTTGAAGCGTTCGAATACGATGTGGTGGACTATTTGATCAAACCAGTTAGCTATGCCCGCTTTTTGAAAGCAGCTCAGAAAGCGCTTGAGATGCAGAGCCAACGTGCAGACGTAGAAAGCCCAGCGCCCCCTTCGGATATTGATTACACATTTGTGAAGGTCGATACGAAGTTGGTGAAGGTTCCTTTCCAAGAGGTACGCTACGTAGAGGCCCTCGGCGACTATGTGCACATCGTGCTGGCGCAGCACAAACTTATTGTGTACAGCACCATGAAAGCGGTAGAGGAGAAATTTCCGACGGCGCTTTTTGTGCGGGTACACCGCTCTTTCATCGTCAACATCCGTGCTGTCCATTCCATCGAAGACAATATGATTGTCATTGATAACAAGCACATCCCCATTGGGCAAACATACTTGCGCGACGTGCTGCAACGGCTTAATAAGTTTTAGGACCCTAGCTTATCGTGGTTTTCAGAGCGCTATTTGGTTCTTTTCGCGTACTGCTGCTCAGCAGCCTTTTGGGGCTGGCTGCCACAGCGCGCGCGCAGCAGGCAGGCGATACGGTGAGCGTTGCTTGCCCGTTGCCCCGTGTAGTTGATTTGTGCGTGGAGCTAGATGCTTCTCGCTCGGCCGATTCGCTTAGTGGGCCGCTCACTTACCGTTGGCATATGGGCGATGGCACCATGCTTACCGGCCTTATGGTCTCGCATTGCTACAAAGAACGCAAACGATATACCGTGCAGCTTGATGTAGTTGATGACCGGACCGGCGAAGTGCGCCCTGCTGAGAAGGTCTTACCCGTAGATTTTACACAAGAAACCGTCCTCAACTTCTCGGCACCCGACACCGTTCGGGTCGGCCAGGTCATCACCTGCGACGCGGCCGATTCGCAGATGCCGCTCTGCGAAAACGTAGTCGTGCTCTGGGATTTCCGTGATGGCTACGTAACGAATGGCCGACGCGTGCAGCATGCTTTTCGCCGACCAGGGCAGTATGCCATCCGGATGAGCTTACGTGGCAACGGTCCCGATCCGTGCCCGGACAGTCACTGCGTTAGCCGGCCCATCGTTGTTGTTCAACCTTGATGTTGCAGCCTAGCTAACTTCTGTGCTGCAAAACTATCTTCCCCAAAGCCCTCTTTCTTGCTTTATTTGCTGGCCACCTAGCATCCCTTTTTGTCTGCTGTTCCTTAAGCCCTGTACTGGACCTAGGTTATGGCAGCCGGTAGCCGCAGCCGCACACTCAACCACCCTTCAGCTTCGTGCAGCACCAGGGGCGCCCCATGCAGCTCAGCGATACGGTTGCTGATCCACAGGCCTAGGCCTGCCCCACTGCTAAGCACGTCGGCCTGGTAGCGGGCGGTGGTTAGGCGAGACAAGTCGCCGAGCGAAGTGCGCAGTGGGTTGCGCACTTCGGCGTAGCGGTAGCCACTCGCTTCCTGGCCGACCAACACGTGCACGGCCGCACCCGGTGGCGCGTGGCGCAGGGCATTATCGAGTAAGTTGAGCACCACCGTCGTGAGCTTATCCGCGTCGCCGTCGATGGTATAGTCAACCACTTCTTCGTCTACAGCTAGGTGCAGCACCCGGCCCGCCGCCTGAAAGCGTGGCAGCAACTGGTCAGCAACAGCCACAACTAACTCATTCAGCGCGATCGGGCGCCGAGCAAGTGGCAAGGCATCGGAACGAAGACGACTGACCAGCAAAAAATCTTCTACCAAATGACTCAGCCGTTGTAGCTCTTGCGCCTGAGCAGCTAGCGGCGCCCGCAGACTAGTAGGCAGCTCAGGTGCTTGCCGCGTCACTTCCAGCCCAGTTTGCAATATCGCTAGGGGCGTGCGCAGCTCGTGGGCGGCGGCGGCCAGAAAATTATCTTGCAACTCAGCACCTTGTCGAAGCCGGTCGAGCATGCGGTTGAGGGTGCGGGCTAGCTCTTGCACTTCGTCGCCGGTTTGGGGCTCGGGTAGGCGCTCTGTACCCGGCGCCGTGCCAATTTGTTGCGCATAGCGGCTGATACGGCGCAGCGGCCGGAGCACCCACGCTCCTAACCCAGCTGCTAGCACAAGGGCCAGCACCAAACTAGCCGCCAATGCCCACCATAACCCCACGCGCACCCGGCGCAAGTCGGCAGCTAAGGGCTGGGCTGAGTGCACGAGCCACAGGCGGATCTGCACGGACTGCCCTTGCTCATTGAAAGCTAGACGGCGCAGTTCCACCCCGCGCAGGTTCGGCAGGCTAGGTTCTGGCGTGACAAAGCCAGGCGATTGGAACAGCTCCTGGGGCGGCTGCCCCTTCACTTCCACCACCACACGCATTCGTTCGCCCGCGCCTGGCAAAGGCACCACCGGCACGGCCCCGCTGACGTCGACCTGCTCGAGGAGTACGTAAGCGCGGGCGCGCAGACGCTGGTCATCGCCTTGGTGCAGCACTTGGCCCACGTGCTGGTACTGGTAAAGGCTGGCCAGCCCCGTTACTAGGCCAAATACTAGCGTAAAAACTAGGGCAAGCTGCCCCCGCAAACCACGTAGGCTGTTCATCGGGTGGCGGCGGGGTCGTGGAGGCGGTAGCCGTGTCCGACGACCGTTTCCAGCAGCGGCGGCAAGTCGGGAAAGGCGCGGTCGAGCTTGCGGCGCAACTGCGAAAGGTGCACTTCAATCACGTTGGAGCCCATATCAAAATCCACCTCCCATACTTTCTCGGCCATCAGGGTTTTGGTAACGATCCGGTTAGGATTGCGTAGCAGCAGCTCCAGCAGCGCAAATTCGCGGTTGGTTAAGGTGAGCAGCTGTCCCGCCCGGCTCACCCGACGGTGCACCAAATCCAGCTCTAGGTCAGCCAGACGCAGTATTGACGCCTCAATAGGTGCTGTTTTGCGGTACACTGTGCGCAGGCGGGCTAACAGTTCCTCAAAAGCGAAAGGCTTGCGCAAGTAGTCTACGGCGCCTGCATCTAGGCCCCGAATAACGTGTTCGGTGCCGCTGAGTGCACTCACAATGATGACTGGAGTAGGAAGCCCGAACTCGCGTAAGTTGCGCAGCACCTCGAAGCCATTTTGGCCAGGCAGCATCAGATCCAGCAAAATAGCGTCGTACGCCGTGACTGCCGCCATTTCCAGACCCGTCGCGCCGTTGTCGGCGGTGTCGGCCACGTGGCCGGCCTGCACAAGTCCTTGGCGCACAAACTCTGCCAGGCGGGGCTCATCTTCAACTATCAGAATGCGCATAAAATACAGTAGTAGAGCTCAACCCTAGCTCTTACGTAACCAGAACCGTTGGAATCCAATTCAGCCCTGGATTCCGGAACCCAAGGCTGATTGAAGAACAAGGCAGTAAGGCTAAGTGGGCTTATTGCACCAAGAACTGAACGCCGTCGAGGGTAATAGTTTGGGTGCGCACAACGCGCGTAGGTTTCGCGGCTACTTCGCCAGGCACCGAGGCCCGCAGCGCGCCGGTAGCGGCTACCGTGGCACCTACTTTCAGCTTGTTGGCGAGTTGCTCCGCAGCCGTGGGCGGTAGGCGCAGGATGGTACCGTCGTTAAGTACCACGGCGTTGGTGCGGCCGCGGGGGTCCTGCCCTAGGCGCTGCACCGTGCCGCGGGCCGTGGTGGTTTCTTCGGCAGGTGGAGTAGCGGGGCGGACCGGCGGGGTGTCGCGTACAGTTTGTCCACCCGCACTCAAACCCACCAGATGCAGACTCGGCTGTCCTTGCGGATTGGTGTCACGGAAGCCGGTTATGCTTACTTGACTGCCAACTTTCGCCACGGCGAGTAGGGCTTGACCTAGATGGCGAGGAAAGAGGACGGTTTCGGTACCTGCGCTGGTTTTGAAAACAAAGCTGTCGTACACCTGATCGTCGTTGGTGGCCACGTATTCCGTCAGCGTGCCGCTGAAATCATGCAGCTCCTGCACGCGAGCTTTGCCCCTCGGTTCTTCCGGACCATCGCCGGGCCGTGGCGGGCGGGGTGGGCCGCCGGGGGCACCGGATTGGGGACCACCGGTAGGTGGCGCCAGGGCAGAACCGTTGGCCGGGGCGGGCGGTGGAGTGGCTGGGCTAGCTTTGCCAGCTTTAGTTTTAACTTTTGCCTTAGTCGACGGGGTAGAAGCGCTAGGTGCTTGCTGGGCAAACGCCAAAGGAGAGCCGACTAGGAACAAGGCCACGCTGGCTACGAAAACGGGTTTTACTGCGAAGGACAACATAAAGATGAGTAGGATTATACAACCGGGTCGTTCCGTTTGTCTGCCTCAAAGTTGTCGTCCTCGGCTTAGGACCAACTTAAGCGGAAATTAATTTTTCTTCAGTCCCAGTTGAGTGGCGCCTTGGAACACCTGGCGTCTTGGCTCTGCTCATTGGCAGCCTGCACTATTCCTTGAGGCTAGGCGATGCGGGCCGGTATTCACGAAAAAAAGAATGGAGCTAGGTCGTACTCTTCTGGCGCGGCGGCCAACGGTCGGCTTTAGCTCGTTGCCGGTTCGGGCAGTTGGTTAGGCGCCAGCACAGGGTTTGTCTCCTCAACACAGTACCAGAAAAAGCCCAATGCCACCGTCGCTACTACTGCTAACGCTAAGAAGCCAGCGCGGTAGCCAAAGTGCTGCACGAGGTAGCCTGCACCCACCGTACTCAGGGCTGCCCCAATGCCAAGGGCCGTAGCAATGGCCCCCTGCACGAAGTTGAAGCGGCCGGTGCCACGGGTAAGATCCGCAATCATGATGACACTTATCACTCCAAAAATTCCGCCAGCCAGACCATCGAGCACTTGCACACTGACCAGAAAAAAGGCATTGTTGCTGAGGGTGTAGAGCACGCCCCGAATCGGCAGCACCGCAAAAGCCAGCAGAAATACCGGTTTGCGCCCCGCCTCCGGCGCCCGCCGGCTCACCCAAGCAGCTACTGGCACCATCACGAGCTGCGCCACAATGATGCAGGCCGACATGAACAGCGCAGATGCCTTTTGGTTGCTGAGAGCTAGCTTTTGCCCAACAAGCGGCAGCATGGCCGCGTTGGCAAAGTGAAACAGCACGACGGCCACAGCAAAGCGCAGTATGCGTGGGTTGGCGAGCATCTGACGTATTCCAGCCGTAGGGCCTGCGACCGGCGCGGATACTGTAGCGCTATTATTTTCTGCTGCTGGGTCAGAAGCATCGGCGCTCTGGCCACGAGCTAGCTCGTTGTTGATGGCCGCGGGGTCGATGCGCAGCGCTGACCAGCTCCCAAGCACACACATGGCCGCCACGAGATAGAAAATTCCTTCGTAACGCCAATAATAGCCAATAAGCCCCGCCAGCATAGCCGCTAATACATTGCCGCTATGATTGAACGCTTCATTACGGCCCGTCTGCTGGGCAAAGCGCCGGTGGCCTACCAACCCTAGCGTAATGGCTGCTACTACAGGAGCATAAATGGTCGTAGCAGCGCCGGTAAGCGCCTGGGTAGCATAGATAATAGCCGGCGACACAAACGTGACGGCCACAAGGCAGCTCACCGCTACCACGGCCGAGGCCAGCACCAGCAACCGGCGCTTGTGTTGCGAGTTATCAACCCAGGAGCCGGCCGGCGTCTGTAACAGCACCGCCACTAAACCGGGCAGCGACATGGCAATTCCAATTGGGCCCGGCTGCCAGTGGCGTACGGTGAGCAGATAAATAGCTAGGTAAGGCCCTACCCCGTCGCGCACATCAGCCAGGAAGAGGTTCATAGGGGCTAAAGCCCGAATGCTGCGGCGCTTATCCGCGACCATGACCTAGCTCGAAAAAGCAGAGACGAACGCGCTTACTTGAGCGCTCTACCACTTTTTGAAGATAAAAAAGACGGCCAGCACAATCAGCGCAAAGCCTACCAAGTGGTTCCAGGCGAGCTTATCCGTCTTGAAAAAGTAAACGGTGATTAGCGTGAACACAATCAGCGAAACGGCCTCCTGAATCGTCTTTAACTCAAACATCGAGAATGGCCCGCCGTCTTCTTTGTAGCCAATACGATTGGCTGGCACCTGAAAAATATACTCAAAGAAGGCAAGGCCCCAACTGATCATAATCACCCCAAACAGGGAGATATTGCGGAACGCTGGCATCGTCTTGAACTGCAAGTGCCCGTACCAGGCCAGTGTCATGAAGATGTTGGAAAGAACGAGCAGGCCAATGGTGTACAGGCTTTTCATTAAGGCAACGGACAAGGGTGAGGGGATTGAAAGTGCTAGACAGCTCCGCCCTCGCCGCGCCAGTAGGCAGCTAGGCTAAGGTGGAGCTTACCTACTACAATACTAGCCGCACCAAATGAAGTTTGGCTAAAGACGAGGTTAACTTTTCTTCAGCCTTCATCTGACGAGGTTTCGCTCGAAACCGCTTTCTAACTGCATATACTCTGTTTTTTACCTGGGGTGCTACCTAATTAACAGCCAATCTGAGGAGTAAATACCTTAGTAAGCTGACTAGCCTAGGTTAGGTCGCGCTAAGACATTCGGCACAGGATAAGCCATCTGCCATTGCATACTTGTCCCGCAGGTTTCGCCTTCCCTATTCCCTACATCCTCGCAGCTTACCTATGGCACTACCTATCGCCAGAAAGACCACACAGCTAAGCTGGCGTAATCTTGAAGGCGTAGGCAATAGCATTGGGCTTTGGTGAGGGGAGCACCAGCGCTAGGCCTTCTTGGGTGTGTTCGAATGAGATATTGCCAGCGCTACCTAATAATTCTACCCGCTTAACGTCACCAGCATAGTGCGACCCGCCTACAGCCAATGCCTTGAGCAGCAAGCGGCCGTTAGCGGGCCAGCCTAGGGCAGTGGCATAGAGCGTTTTGCCTTTGACAACGTAGCGGATGTCCTCGGCCCCAAAAGGCTTGCCTTTGCCCTCGTTGAAACCCTGGGCGCTGAGAGCGGCAGCATTCTCCTGGGCGGGGCCTTCGCCGAAAATTTTCCAGGGACGCGTGCCGTAGATGCTTTCACTGTTGACTTGCATCCAGGCGGCGATACCCTCCACGATGGCGCGCTCCTGATCGTCGATGCTGCCGTTGCCACGAATAGGCACGCTCAGGAGCAGGTTGCCGTTTTTGCTCACCACGTCGATGAGGGTATGAATGACCGTCTGAGCACTCTTGTAGCCATGATGATCGTAGATGCGGCGGTCGTAGTGCCACTGGCCCAGGCAGGTGCAGGTTTGCCAGGGCAGGGGCTCGATTTCGTTGCTTTGGCCGCGCTCAATGTCCCAGACCATACACTTGCGCTGCTCGGAGGTCAGGATTTTGCCGGTGATAACGGCCTCATTGCGTCCGCCATGGCGCTGAGTGCTGGTGTTGTACATGTGTGCTGCAATGCGCAGGCCAGCGTCGTTGACGGGCCAAAGCGGCAAAGCCGTATCGTCGAAATACACTAGGTCGGGCTCGTATTTGTCGAGCAGCTCGATGGTGCGGTTGTAGAACTTCTCGCAATACTCTTTGCTGGGTGGCGTCACGCCGTTGCCCCAATCCCACTGCCGATGGATCATGCCATTGTCTTGGCTGTTCTGGCTCAAAGGGTGGTTTTGGGCGTAGAGGGCTTGTGGGTCGTAGCCCTGCCACCACTTACCTTGGCCCTCGGCAGTGGTTATTTTGCCATCGTAGGGTACGCCGGCTAACGGGCCATTTTTGTCGGCGCGCTGGCTGGTTTCCAGCCAGCTCCAGGTATGGGCGGCGTGCACACTCACCCCAAAACGCAAGCCCTGCTTTTTGGCGGCTTTAGCCCAGCCGCCTACCAGGTCTTTTTTGGGCCCTAGGCGGGTTGAGTTCCAAGGCTGGTGAGTGCTAGTGTATAAGTCAAAGTTGTCGTGGTGGTTGGCTAGGCACACGAAGTACTTAGCGCCAGCTTTCTTATACAGCGCCAGTAACTCGTCGGGGTTCCACTCTTCGGCTTTCCACTCGTTTATCACGTCCTTGAAGCCAAATTTGGACGGATGGCCATACTTTTCCACGTGATACTTGTACTGGTCGCTACCCTCTTGGTACATGCCGCGGGCGTACCAGTCGCCGCGCTCGGGTTGGCACTGCGGCCCCCAGTGCGCCCATAACCCAAACTTTGCATCACGATACCACGCGGGAGTTTGGTACTGAGCCAATGAGGTCCAAGTAGGCTGGAAAGTTCCGGCAGCTACCCCACGGGTAGGGGCCAACGGGCTCCAGTTGAGGCCCGCTACTACGCTAGGTAGCCACGCGGCTGGCGCGGCTAGGGCTAGGTTTTTAACCAGCTTTCTTCTATTCATCGTCGGGGAGAGGGAGTAGAAATAAACGTATATGGCTCAGCCAGCACGCCTTGCCTTGTTATGCTGGCAGAAGCTTAGCTGACTAGTGGTCGTTATTAGACCTACGATAAGACAGACCAAACTCCTTAGCGCACGACTGTCGCTTCTCCAACTACGTTGATAACTTGTTAAAACGCAACCCTGACGTAGGTTGCCGTACTCTATCTCTCCGATATGATAGCCGACTGTCCCAGAAGCTGCTCCAACGGCCTCGAAGCTAGCTTGCTTATTATTTATAGGCCATCAATTCAGAAGTAGCTAGCTCCTTGGCATTTACCTGTAGGATTTCTAACGTCAGCGCCCACAGCTCCTCGTAGGGAATAATCTCTATTTCCGCAAAAGCTTCTCCAGGTGGCGGGGTTTCCCGCAAACGAGTGAGCAACGCTTGCCCTTTTTTCTCGCAAGCCTGCACATCAAAGTTTTCCTTAATAGTAAGCATGAGTAGGCGCAGAAAAAGCTGACTACGCAACGTTTCAGCTTCTCGCAAATGGCGCTGCTGGTACTTTCGTAAGCCCTCCATCCGGGTGAGCAGCCCCTCAGCATCGTGGTTGCGCAGGTAGTGCAGAAACTGTAGAATCAGAATGGCAACGTTGTGGCCGCGCTTGTCGCGGCTATAATCCGGTACGGTCAGGACAAACTGCGAGAAATGCAACCGCCGTAGCGGCGACTGTTCGGGCTGCACAAAGTGTAGGTACGTTTCAAATAGCTCCCAACGCTGCTGCGCGGCTACACGCTGCTTGCGATAATACGGATTTTGGCGAGCGAGCTTTAGCAGCTCTTGCGCTCGTGTATAGTTCTTCGCATGAATGGCAAGCAACAGGTAATATTCCAAGAAATAAAACCAGTTGCCTGAGGAAGGGTGAAATTCTTTGAAATACTCCTCAGCCAGCTTCAGGCCTTCCTCCACTTGTCGGCTCCGCAAGTGGGCATAAACCGTCATGAAATGATTGAACCGCTTATCAAAACGCTTTCGGTTGATCTTGCCTTTAGCTGCCAAACGTGCGGCATCCATCGTTAGACGGATGATGCCCGCGTAGTTTCCAATCATACCTTCATACATCAGCTGCGTAGTATAATGGTAGTGGAAAGTAGCGTAGCTTTTTGCTTGCTTATGCAGCGTTTGCAAGCGTTGGAGGTAATCTGGAAGCTTATTGAGAAGATTTCGGCTGCTGCGTACAGTGTGCGTCTGAGTCATTTTTGTTGCCCAGTACAAGTGCCCTGCTTCCTCCTCTAGCTCTAATTGCCGCTGATAGTGCGTAAGCTGTACTGAAGCAGCTTTGTAAAGTGCGGGCTGCCGTTGCTGAGCGTACACATTCCGCAGTAGGCGCGCAGCCATTACGGTATACTGCGTAAACTCACCATCAATAGCGAGCCGCAAGCACTTACGCAGCAAACGCTCAGACATCTTGTACTCTCCTTCACTTTGGAGCACACTTATTTGATGCAGAAGTTCAATGCACTGCAATTCGTACTGCCTGGACACCAAATGCCGGGGGTCCGATTGATCTAGAAAGTATAAGTGATGTAGCAGTTTCTGCTGCACGCGCGATTTCAACTTGCGCAAAGCGGCTTGATTAGCCCCGCTTACCGACCCATACAGCGTTTTTGTCAGTTGCAGTTGGGTGCTATCTGGCGCTTTTTCTAAAAGTCGCACGAGTTCGACTTCCTTGTTGGAAACATTTTTACTTCCAAAATCCAGTAACGGAGTCGCTTTCAGACGACGATCGGTCACAATGCGGGCTAAATTGGCTAGTTCATCCATAACAAGAAGGGCTTTTCAGCATCATAAAACGCATCTTAAAGAGCCTAGGTCTATAATGAATCTATGTCACAAAAAATCAAATTTCTTCCTTTTTATTGATTTTAGCACAGCTCTACTTTGCATCGTGGATAATTGAGTAAATATAGAAATTGTAATGTCACAATTTTAGATAAAAATCATACTATTCATGAGATAAAAAACATTAGTGCTCATGCATAAAAGTGTTCAGTTATCTTAGAATCGTAATAAAGTTTAATAATTTATTCGCATTATACAAGTCATAGAACGAATCAAAGCTTCCTTTACATGAGGTGCGCAATGAGCCAAATTTGTGTCATTCAAACGCCTGAAACACAAACCCAACTCTCATAAATAAATAACATTATGTTCGAGCTCATCGCCCTCGCCCTTTTCCAATTCGCCACCCTTACTGGCAACCCTACTACAACTATCACGCCTGCCCAGCAAACCTCATTGCAAACTGGCGGCGGTGCTGGTGGCTGGGGTGATGGTCACCTCACGAGCGAAACCGGTGGTGGCGCTGGCGGCTGGGGCGATGGTCACCTCACGAGCGAAACCGGCGGCGGTGCTGGCGGCTGGGGCGATGGTCACCTTGTTACAGGTGGCGGCGCTGGCGGCTGGGGCGATGGTCACTAAGCCATAGCGTCTGCTTGATCTGACGACTATTTCAATTATTGCCTAACTTGCCTGGTAGCCGCCGTTTCGTGTGGTTACCAGGCAATGTTGCGAATAGCTAAGTTTATATTCATCCTATTTATTATCACGGAATGCATTGCTTGTTCGGGTCCGAAGAAGCATTCCGGTACTATTCGTATCCGCTGGGCACAAGACCCAGAAACCCTGGACCCGTTGGCAATGGCCAACATTTATGCAGACGAAGGCTTAAATTTGCTGCACACTAGCCTCCTAGCTTTCGATAACCCGAAAGGACAGCTGATTCCGTGGCTAGCGAGCAAGACTCCCGTCGTTCGCTACAAGGATTCGCTGACGCTGATAACATACACCTTGCGTGATGGAGCAACCTGGGATAACGGTCAGCCAGTGCAAGCTCACGATGTGGCCTTTACTTTGAAGGCAATGAATTGTCCGGGGTTACCGAACGAAGGCATAAAAGTTAGGCTCGATTTTATTCGGGATATCCAATTTGATCCACACGATTCACGGCGTTTCACGCTTGTGTGCAAGGGCAAGTCGCCAGACTACATCAGGGAATCCGGCAACTTTTTCATTTTGCCTGAGTACGCCTTGGATAAAGTAGGGACCTTGCGTCCGATTAGCTTAACCTACCTCCAACACAGTGATACGGTTACGCTTGCCCGCAACCCTGTGCTGTCGGCTTTTGTAAGCCGTTATCAGGCCGCCGACCTAGCTCACCACCCCGACCGGCTGCCTGGCTGCGGGCCATATCAGTTAGAGCAGTGGCAAAGCGGACAGTTCCTGCGGTTTCGGCGCAAGTCCAACTGGTGGGCTACTCAGCTACGTCCTTTTCCTATTCAACTGGCAGCTCATCCTAAAGCCATTGAGTACCGGATCATTCCGAACCCAGGCACTTCCCTACTGGCGCTCCGGGAAGGTACGCTTGACGTTTATCCGTTAATTCCGGCCAAAGACTTTAACAGCTTACGCGCGTCGGCAAGTGCTAGGCAGAAGCTAAACTTCTACACGCATCCTTCCTACGAGATTGTAACGCTCGGCTTCAACACCAAGCAACCTTTGCTGGAGGATCGGCTGACGCGGCAAGCACTGAGCCATCTGTTGAACATTCCTGGCTTAATCCAGGCAACTGAGTACGGGTTGGCAGAGCGTACCGTTGGCTTAATCAGCAAACGAAGCCGACCTTACTACAATGATAGCCTACCGCTGCTTTCGTATGATCCGGCCCAAACAGTAGTCCTGCTGCAAAAGGCAGGTTGGCTCCGGCAAGCTGATGGTAATTGGTTCCGGCGTACCGTTAATGGCGCAGCACAGAAGCTAGCTTTTACCATTAACTACCGCGCCAATGACCCCCTGTTCGAACAAATTGGTCTTCAATTTCAAAATGCGGCAAAGGCTATAGGCATTGCAATTAATCTGAAGCCAACAGAAAGCTCGCTCCTATCGGCACGCTTGCGTGAAGGGAGTTACGATGTCTATATCCGGACGATAGCTGGCAACCCGTTCATCTTCAACTTTGCCCCGATCTTGCACACGGCCAGCATTGGTGTACTCAATTACACGCGTTTTGGCACAGCTAACAGCGACAAACTGATTGAAGCAATTTCTGCGGAAGCAGACCAAAAGCGCAAGGTGCTGTTGCTGCGTAAGTTTCAGCTCCTGCTCCAACAAGAAAGCCCCTTAGTACCGCTTTTTTTTCTTCCTTATCGGTTAGTTGCTTCCAATCAAATTGCAAACTTGCAGCCTTCAGGAATAAAACCTGGTTATGAGGTAAAAGCCATTATTACCCAACCAGCCCATAATAGCCAATAGGTTGGTTGATGCTACGTTTATTGCTTACTCGCCTGCTGCGGCTGCTTCCGGTTACCTGGGGCATTGTCTCTGTCTTTTTCTTGCTGAGCCGGGCGCTGCCTGATGATCAATTGCTGGCACGTGCAATCGAAAGTCAGCTTGATACGGGTAGTAGAGCCATTACAGCACCTCAACGCCAAGCTCTAGAGCTACAACTACGCCGACGCTTGGGCCTAGATAAGCCTGTTTTTTATTTCTCCATTCAGCGCTCCGCCACAGGTGGACAGAGCCACTGGCGTTGGCACGGCCTACGGAATCAATATCACCTGTGGTGGCTCGATGTCGTGCGCGGCGAGCTAGGTCGCTCCTATCGCGACAACAAACCCGTAGCTAGCCTACTTATCGAAACCTTGCGCTTCACGTTACCATTTACCGCAGCGGCTGCTTTTCTGGCTATCGGAGCAGCCTTGTGGCTATCGTTGTGGATGACACGGCACTCGCGTTGGCGCTCTTATTTGTTGACTATTTTATATAGCCTTGATGCGTTGCCCTTGTTTGTGGTAGCGCTAGTGTTGCTGTATTTATTGGCCAATCCGGATATGCTGGCGCTATTCCCAGTTTATGGCTTTGATAACCCAGAACCCACCGATACGTGGCTTGCGAACGTAGGAAGCTACTTGCACCACCTAGCTTTGCCTGTCTTTAGCTTAGTGCTGATCACTCTACCAGGCTTGGTTACGCAGCTAGATGCCTCCTTACAGCACGAATTACAGACGGCTTATGCTGTCACGGCGCGCGCGAAAGGGCTAGCGTTTCGGCAGGTGGTACGCCACCACACCCTCCGGAACGCCTTGTTGCCAGTTGTCGCTCTGGTCACAGACTTATTGCCCGCTATGGTTGCCGGCGCGGTCGTTGTAGAAGTAATTTTTGCGTTACCTGGCATGGGGCGGCTTTTAGCAGATGCCGCAGCGGCGCGCGACTACCCAGTGCTACAAGGAAGCGTTTTGCTGATAGCTTCCGTACGCCTGCTCTCTCACATTGTAGCCGACGGGCTTTATTGGCAGCTTGATCCGCGCCTTCGTTCGCAGCTATGAGCTTTTCAAGCTATTTCAGTAATCGCCGGAAGTTAGTTGCGCTCGGCTGGTTGGCTTTTTTGCTTCTCGTAGCTGCGCTGGCAGACTGGCTACCGCTCCCCTATGCTCCCGGCGACTCGGACCTAACGCATCTGTCTGAGCCGCCTTTTACAGCATTAGCTGCGTCAAGGCACTGGCTCGGTACTGACCCCCTAGGTCGTGATTTGCTCGCGGGTTTGGTTTTTGGTGCTCGTACCACGCTAATAATTAGTATACCAGCTGCTTTACTAGCGGTGGGGGTTGGGATACTACTAGGTAGCGCGGCCGGCTTTTGGGGTAACACGAGTCTGCGCGTTTCGCTAGGTCACTGCTTCGGCGTCGGTGGTCTTTTGCTCACGGGTTTTCTCAGCATCTTTCGTCTCTGGCCAGCGCCTGAGCTAGCTTGGCCCCTTACGGCCACGAGCTTTGCTCTTGTTAGCCTCTTAGCTACTAGACACGTGGAGCTATTGCAGCGAGTAACGCTGACCTTTCCCGTCGATCAGCTTGTAATGAGCGCTATTGCTTTGCTGGAGTCGATTCCCCGATTGATACTGGTGCTAGTAATTGCATCTGTGCAGGAGTCATCCGTTTTTACTTTACTACTTGTGCTAAGCCTTACCTACTGGACAGGCCCCGCCCGTCTGATTCGGGCAGAAGTTATGCGGATACGAGCACTGCCATACATAGAGGCTGTGCGGGCAACAGGCCTCACAAATATGTCTATCCTCATCTATCATGTGCTGCCCAACGCTAGCCGAAGTGTCCGTACGGCTTTCCCGCTTAGCATAGCTGCCCTCATTGGCTTAGAAACCACGCTATCCTTCCTAGGTATCGGTTTGCCAACAGAAATAGCGAGTTGGGGACGCCTAATGGCCACTGCCCGCCTGGACTCCGCGGCTTGGTGGCTAATAGTTGAGCCTGGCTTGCTGCTTCTCGGTACAATGCTGGCCCTTCGTCAGCTGGCGCGCCCTGATGAGCACACAGGTAAATAATGAATATTACACGCGTCACAAATCGGGTGAACTTTACCAACGCGTTGATCAATGTATCCTATTCGGATCAGGAATTATCTAAGTTCCTACAAAATTCAATCCTCTGATCATTAGAACTTTACTTATATACGTTGAATTTTGCGACCCTATTTACTATTGATATAATTCTAAATACTCCTTTGTCAGACGAAGTCACAATCCCTCTGTTTATGTCCTTTACATCCCTTCGCGTATGCAGTAATATTGTAATGTAAACTAACAGTTGGCGCTACAACAGCAGGACTTACTACTACTTCAAAAATCGCCAGCTGCTATTTGTTTATGTCTCGTCTTTTACTCAAACGCCGTCAAGGAATCGCGCTACGTTACTTGCTGCTAGAAATGGCCGCTCGGTACAAGGCAACGATGAAGCCGGCTGATTATCAGACAATTTGTGGAGAAATGGTTGCTTACTCAATCGGAGAAGCTGCACTAAAAAATGGTTCAGCGGTGTTAGTAGGTGGGTTGCTCGTCGGAGTACTACCACTTCCATCTGAAATTGACAGAGCATAAATATAGAAATTAAAGTGGAAGATGCTGCCAAAAAGAGCAGCTATCGTGAAGCTTGATAAATGTTGCAAATAGGTGTGTAAAAAACCCGCAGGCATTGCCTCCGGGTTTTTTGCGTTTTGGACATGTCACAAACAACTCATATTAAGTCCCCCTACTCAGTTGACCATCGTCTGCTGATTGAGCAGGGCAATACCTTGGGCAAAAGAATGCGGCTGGAAACCTAGGTCGCGCTGGGCCTTACTGATAATAAATCCCGTGCGCAACGGCCGCTTGGCTGGTTGGCTGAAACTGCTCGCATCTACCCTCGTGATGAGAGAGGTATCTAATCCGAAAAAATCAGCGACCTGAAGCGCCATTTGGTAGGGCGTGAGCATCTCATCACTGCTAATGTGGTAGATGCCAGTTGCGTTGTGCTTAGCTGCTAGCCAGCAGCCCTGAGCTAGGTCTTCGGCCAACGTAGGCGTACGAAATTGGTCATCGACCACGTTGATGGGTCTACCAGCCCGTAGCGAATCTCGTACCCACAGCACAATGTTTGTGCGTCCATAGTCGTGGGCAGTTCCGTACACGAGCACCGTCCGCAAAATTGCCCAAGCACCTTGGCTAGCTTGCACCAAGCGCTCAGCAGCTAGCTTACTTTCCCCGTAGAAGTTAACTGGCCCTGGTTTGGCGTTCTCTGTTAGCGGCCCCTCTTCCCCACTGAAGATGAAATCGGTGCTCACGTGAATGAGGTGTACCTGATGAGCAGCGCAGGCTTCTACCAAGTACTTTACTGCCGTCACATTATGCTGCCAACACTGCTCCTGATTCAGTTCACACTCATCCACGTTGGTCATGGCGGCGGTATGGATGAGGTGGGTCGGCTTTTGGGCAGCAATGACTTCTTGCACCTGCCGTTGGTCACTCGCATCAAGCGGCACAAAGGGTAAGCTTGGGTAGCTACTGGCGAGCTTATTCGGGCCGCGAGAAGTGGCGATGAGCTCAATGTCCGGCTGCTGGGCTAGCAACCCGACCAGTTTCTGGCCTAGTAGTCCATTGGAGCCCGTTATGAGGATGCGCATCTTGTGAGAGCCGATTTGACGAGGGAAGCGTTATTCGTATTTATACCCGTAGAGTGCCGTAATTTTTTTCTTCTTCAGCTTCTCCACTTTCATCGTCATCTTGATGTCGGTTTGCGGACGATCCATCATGTTCTTGGGCTGAGCGGCAATTTTATCAACGACGTCTAAGCCGTTGATCACTTGCCCAAAAACCGTATAAGCGCCATCGAGGTGGGGCGTACCACTGTGGTTTTCAACAATGTAAAATTGCGACCCGCTGCTAGCTTTCGTTGGGTTCACAAAGTCGCCCTGACGGGCGGCTGCTACGGCGCCGTACTTGTGGTATAAATCGGGCCGGATTTCGGCTGGAATGGTCTTTTCGTTGGCAGGGCCCATCCCATCGTTGCCGGGGTCCGCATCTTTGGTATTTGGGTCACCGCCCTGAATCATAAAATTCTGAATGATGCGGTGGAAGGTGGTACCGTTGTAGAAGCCACTTTTGGCTAGCTTCAGAAAGTTTGCCTTATGATTCGGAGTTTGATCGAACAGAATCAGCCTGATGTCGCCGAGCGAAGTATTAATGGTTACAACTTCGTCCTTTTTGCTCTTCTTAGGCTTTTTCGCGGCTTGCCCACTGAAAGCCAGCAACCACAGAACAGCCCACAACAACACAGAAATACGAATACTAGACTTCATTTCGGAGAATAGATTGATAACAAGAAAGCGCGAAAGTAAGCGGGCAAAATGAATTTGGGAGCTAGCTAACGACGACCTAGGCTTCAGTCCGGTGGCTGCGGATTTCGTCGAGAATCTGGCGCCCCCCTCGCTGCAACACAGCTTCGGCTACCCGTACGCCGAGAGCCTCTATCTGCGAGAGGTCGGTCGTGGCTTGTATTTCTTCCACGTACTCCTCACCATCCAAACTAATAAGGCCACCATGCAATTGCAGCACAGCATCGTTGTAAGTAGCTAGAGCGAAAGAAGGAATGCTACAGCCGCCTTCCATCGTGCGTAAGAAGGCCCGCTCGGTTTGCACGCACAAATGGGTAGTGGGGTGGTCGAGGATGCGCTGGAGGCTAGCTTTTAGCGCTGGCTCCAAGCTGCGGACACACTCAATAGCAACGCTGCCTTGCCCAGTGGCCGGCACAAATTTCGTTTCGGGCAGCATGTAGCGGATCAGTGCGTCGTATTCCATGCGGTGTACGCCGGCGTAGGCGAGTACCAGCGCATCGTACTGGCCTTCCTCTAACTTGCGCAGACGCGTTTGCAGGTTGCCACGCGCTTCGGCCGTTGTAGCAGCCGGGTAGTAGCGCTGCAACATAGCCCGCCGACGCGTGCTGCTGGTCCCTAGCACGATGCCCGGCTTGTCGAGCGAAAAGTCGGGGTCGTAGCTAACCAACACATCGTTCACAACCTCGCGCTCCATGAAGGCGAGCAACTCCAAATCCTGCGGAATGGAGCTTTGCACGTCTTTGGCGCTGTGCACGGCAATATCAATGTGCCCCGAGCGCAGGCTTTCTTCCAACTCAATGGTGAAAACGCCCTTGGAGCCGATCTTCGCCAGCGAGCGGTCGAGCACCATGTCACCGGTGGTCGTGATGATGACGATTTCGGTTGTGTATTGCTCACGCTCCAAACAAGCCGCTACGTGATTTGCCTGCCACAAAGCCAGTCGGCTGCCACGGGTGCCAATGCGAATATTCTTCATGTACCAAGTATCCTTTACCAATTAATAACAGGCTTCGACGGCCAACAGCCTAGCTTCTTTTTCTGCTTCGCGAAGCTAGGTTTTAGCAGATACAACAAGCACGAAAGCTTCGTTTCTTGTGCCTGCACAAAGCTAGGATTGTCTGCCGGATCGTGCCAGCTATAGCTCATTTAGCAGTAGCTATAGCAAATTAGCAGATCGTATTTTCTGCTTTTAAACGCTCAGGAAGCCATTTTCAGGTAGTTGGCCACGCGCAAAGAGGTATCCACGAACGTCATGCGCGGATTGGCATTGCGTTCGATGTGATAGTGGGCATCGTTGATTTCGCGGGTGAGTGGATCGGCGTTACGGAGCGTCACGAACCGGCTGAAGCCATTAATAAATTGCTGCTCTGCTGCGGGCAGATGCGGTACAAATTGCGGGTCGATGCCGAAGAGCAGCACCTTACGCAGTAAGCCTAGGGCGTATTGCAGAAACTCCTTCTGGTTTTCGCGGCCCATCTTCTGAAACTCGTCGCTTTGGGCCAGGAGTTTGTCTACTTTGTAGCCGTAGCAATGCCGCATCCACTCCGCAAAAAAAGTGAAGTAGTCGTTGTCGGAAGCGGCTTCGCGGGCGGCCAGGGCAGCACCTAGGTTGCCGTCGGCGACTTGTGCAAGCTGACGCGCTTTCACTTCCGGCACTTGGTAATGATCGCGCAGATATTCCGTTATCTCGTTTTCCGCGAAAGCACGCACCACAACCGGCTGCACGCGGCTCACGATGGTAGGCAGCAACTGCTCGGGTGCGTAGCTTACGAGTAGGAAAACGGTGGCGGCAGGTGGTTCTTCCAGCAGTTTGAGCACCGCATTGGCGGCTGCCGGGTGCATCAGCTCGGGCAGCCAAATGATGACAATCTTGAATTGTCCCTCGAATGCTTTCAGCGATACTAACCGCAACAGCTGCAAGCTCTCTTCTTTTGAGATACTACCTTGCTTGTTGTCGGCGCCGATGTGTTGCATCCAATCGTTCAACCCTTGATAAGGATTCTCGAGCACGAAACTGCGCCATTCCGCCGCAAACTTGCTGCTGACCGCATCCTTCGACACCTGCTTGGTGGTGGTGACGGGCAAAATAAAGTTCAGATCAGGATGGATCAGCTTATCAATTTTCTGGCAGCTAGCACACTGCCCGCACGAATCTTCTGCTTCTAGCCCACGCGCTTCGCAGTTCAAAAAAGCTGCATACGCTAGGGCCAAGGCCAAAGCAGCCGAGCCTTCTGCCCCACGGAAGAGTTGCGCGTGCGCCACGTGCTGCCGCTGCACCGATTGTGCTAAGAGTTTTTTGACGCTGCCTTGACCCGGTATTTCAGAAAAACGCATTGCTCTTCAATGAGCAATGAGCCATGCACAAGGAGCAAGTTTTTAGTACTACTTGCTCCTTGTGCATGGCTCATTGTTAACTATTAATTGATTTCTCCCACACCCGCTCTTCCTTCGTTTCCTCGAAGATATGCGTCATAATAGCCTGCTCTGTGGCATCGTAAGCTAGGCGCCGGCGCGACATAACACGCTCCACCATCTCCCCTACTTTCGGCAGCTTGAAGGTTTCGAAACCGGCCGCACCGCCCCAGCTGAACGATGGAATGAATGTGCGCGGAAAGCCCGCCCCGAAGATATTTGCGGCCACGCCTACCACCGTACCGGTGTTGAACATCGTGTTGATGCCGCATTTGCTGTGGTCGCCCATCATGAGACCGCAGAACTGTAACCCCGTATTCACGAACCGTTTCGCTGTGTGACTCCAGATCTTGACCGGCGCATAGTTGTTCTTCAGGTTCGATGAGTTTGTATCGGCACCTAGGTTGCACCACTCGCCAATGACGGAATTACCGAGGTACCCCTCGTGGCCTTTGTTGGAGAAGCCAAAGAAAATGGTGTTGGCGACTTCCCCACCAATTTTACAGTGGGGCCCTACAGTATTGTCGCCGCGCATCTTTGCACCCGCGTTGATATGTGCGCCTTCGCCGAGCGCCATCGGTCCGCGCAAGATAGCCCCTTCGTGCACCTCGCTATTTTTGCCTAAGTAGATGGGACCGTTCTCGGCGTTCAGGATAGCTGCTCGAATTCGGACACCTTCCTCAATAAAAATATTTTCTGACCCGTACACGATAGTATGCACGTCATTCACCGGCTGCGACTCCCGGCCATGCGTAATCAGCTCAAAGTCTCGGCGGATTTCGGCGCCGTTGTGCAGAAATAACTGCCATACCTGGCGAATGGCCAACACTGGCTCGGCTACTTGCTTTGTAACGGCAAAGCCATTTTGGATGAGTTCGGCTACCGCAGTGGCGTCAGGCAGGTGAGCGGCCACTAGCAGCTCAGCATCCATCAGGGCTTCGCCGGGTTGCAATGCTTGCACTTGCCGCGTTAGCAAATCGTCGGGGCAAATGGCACCATTGATCACCAAGGCAGGACCATCAATTGGGCCTGTTGGGAATTTGGGTTGCAGGTACCCCTCTGTAAGGTAACCAACGGTGGTTCCTAGGCGCTGCTGCCACTTTTCAGCAATGGTCAGGATGCCGCAACGAAGCGCCGCCACGGGGCGGGTAAAGGTAAAAGGCAGCAAATGCGGCCGAATAGCAGGATCATCAAACAATAAAACGTGCATCATACAAGGGATTCAAGTTGCAAGCTACAAGGCTTGCCGTAGAATATACCGGAAAGATTAAGAGAGCTAGGCCGATTAGCCTAGGCCAAAAGTAGAAAACAAAAAAACTCCCACCGGCTATACCAATGGGAGTTTTAAGAAGCAGCTGGCAGCTTGTGGCTACTAGCTTATAACATTACAATTACTTCTTCTTGTAACGGTTCATGAACTTCTCTACGCGGCCAGCCGTGTCGATGAACACGTTTTTACCGGTGTAGAAAGGGTGCGACGCGCTGCTAACTTCAAGCTTGATAACAGGATACGTCTTGCCGTCCTCCATCGTGATGGTCTCGTTAGAGGACATCGTCGAGCGGGTTACGAATTTGAAATCGCTCGAAGTGTCCTGAAACACGACTTCGCGATACTGGGGATGGATGTCTTTTTTCATGGTCTGATGCCGTTTTTACCTTCGGTGCCTGCCGATTTTGCGGAAGGGACTGCAAAAGTACATGTTAGCCTCGAAAATTAAAAATAAGCGCATCTTCTTTTCTACCTAGCTTCCACTAGGCAGGGCGCCCTAGGGTTGAATCGGTCGGCTAGTACCTTTGTGCCACCTAGCCTGCCGACGCCTGTTTGGCTCAGCTAGCACGAGCCGTTGAGCTAGTATCTCAGCTTTGATTTCTGCCACAACTCATTAGCCATCCTTTACTCACCTTTACTATGCGCCTTTGTTTCGCCACGAATAACGAGCACAAGCTAGCTGAAGTGCGCCCGCTGCTGCCAGCGTCCATCGAGCTCCTGAGCTTACAGGAAATCGGCTGCCACGAAGAACTGCCCGAGACCCAGGAAACGCTTGCTGGCAACGCCCGGCAAAAAGCCGAGTACGTGTGGGAACACTACGGCATTCCGTGCTTTGCTGATGATACGGGGCTAGAGGTAGCCGCGCTTAATGGCGCGCCCGGCGTCTACTCGGCCCGGTACGCTGGTCCGCAGCGTAGTGCCGCTGATAACGTGGAGAAGCTGCTGCGCGAGTTGCAAGGTGCCACTGACCGTAGTGCACAGTTTCGCACCGTCGTTGCGCTGTTCTTGCCCAGTGGCGAGTACCACGAGTTTGCGGGCGCCGTAGACGGCAGCATTACGGAAGAAGTACATGGCCACGAAGGCTTTGGCTATGATCCGGTTTTCCGCCCTTCAGGCCACACCCAAACGTTTGCCGAAATGAGCCTGGCGCAGAAAAATACCATGAGCCACCGGTCGCGCGCCGTGGAACAACTCGTTGCTTTTTTGCAAAAGCTAGGGTAATAGGTACTACTTTCCAACGGCAGGAAAAGGCGAGGATAATTTCTTCGCCCCTTAACAGGCCTAATTTGCTAAATTTGCACGGTTGGCCCCGCCGGTACGGGCTGCATTCTTACTCCATGCAACATCCTTTCATCGTCGGTATCACGGGCGGCAGCGCCTCCGGCAAGACGACGTTCTTGCGACGGCTGCTCGCTTCTTTTCCTCCGGAAGACATCTGTCTGATTTCCCAGGATAACTATTATCATCCTCGTGAGACCCAACAAGTCGACTCGAATGGGGTAACGAACTTTGACCTACCCTCTTCTATCGACTCGGCTAGCTACGCGGCCGACGTGCAGCGCATCAGTCAGGGTTTGGAGGTACGACGCCAGGAGTACACCTATAATAACCCCAACATCCAGCCGCAGGACCTTGTGTTTCTACCAGCGCCCATTGTGGTGGTGGAGGGCATTTTCGTTTTCTACTTCGAAGAGGTAGCCAAGCTCCTCGACTTGAAAGTATATATCGACGCCCGCGAGCATGTGAAGCTGCAACGACGCATTGTGCGCGACCGGGATGAGCGCGGCTACGATCTGGAGGACGTGCTGTATCGCTACACCAACCACGTAGCCCCCACGTACGAGAAGTACATCAAGCCGTTCAAGCACGATGCCGACATCATTATCCCGAATAATCACCACTTCGACCGGGGCCTAGAGGTGTTGGTTTCCTTCTTGCGAAGCAAAGTAACGGCTAGCAAGCAGGCTGCAGAGTAGGCTACCGGCCGCCACTAGATACCTAGGGTAGGGCTTGGACCTCGTTTTGAAAGGGCCATTCATTTAGAGTGGCCCTTTTGCATTTGCTTAGGGCCTACTCCTATTAATATGTAGAGTTGGGCAACTAGAGCAGGGGCAATTTGTTTTCTGGCCCGACGTAATTGGTTATCTTTGTAGCCCTTGCTTTTCTAATGCGGCTATTTATCCCTCCCGTTTTGCCTCGTTTGCGTTTTGCGTTGCTCACAGCCACGTTGCTGTTTGTGCTCTCGCTAAACCACCAAGCGGTTGCCACGTTGCGGGTACCGGTTGGGAAGACAGCGCGCGTAGGCGCCACCGCCAAGGCCACGGTTGTCAAGCAGAAAGTAACCTTTGAAGCCACGGCCTCTCTAGGCCCGTGGCTCGTGCCAGCCGCCGATGCGTGGCTGCCCGCAGCTGAGCCGCTGCTAGGTTTGCGGCTGATGAGCCAGTACACGGCGCCGCGCCCTAGGCCCTGCGCCGTCCCGGATTTATTCCGCGTCCGTTTGCTCTTGGCGGCCTTATCGCCGCACGCCCCGTAGCTGATTTGCACATTTTTTGTGGGCTAGTGAGCTATTTTTCCTGGAATAGCTGTTCACGGATTTCCTGATTTGTAGCAGGTTCTGAGATCTTTAAAGCTAGCCTATACGAAGTAAACACACCGGCAAATCACCCGATCAGCACATCAAAAAACTTATCAATTAAATGCGTAATAAAGGACTCATTATTGCCCTCACCCTCATTGTGTCGGTGTTGTGCATCTATTTCCTCACCTTCACCTTCGTGTCGCGGGGGGTGCAGCAGAAGGCCGTGGTATACGGTACCCGCAACGGCAAGCTCGACGAGCGGCTGCGCCAACATTATTTGGATTCGGTATGGCGGGCACCCGTGTTTGGGTCTTATACCTACCGCGACGTGCGTCAGAGTGAGCTAGGCCTAGGGCTAGACCTAAAAGGTGGCATGCACGTAACGCTGGAAGTTTCGCCGGTGGAAATCGTACGTGCTATGTCGGGCAACTCGAAAGATCCGGCATTCAATACCGCGTTGACTCGGGCTCAAGAGTCACAAAAAACAAATCCTTCGACGCCTTTCACGGCACTGTTCGCGCAAGCTTACCGCTCGACTTCGCCCGATGGCAAGCTAGCTCGCATCTTCGCAAACACGACTAACAAGAGCCGTGGCATCGACATCAACTCGTCGAACGATAAAGTAATCGGCGCCATTGATAAGGAAGTAGAAGAAGCTATCGACCGCTCTTTCAACATCCTCCGCACGCGCGTTGACAAGTTCGGCGTAAACCAGCCCAACATTCAGCGCGTGAAAGGCACCGGTCGTATCCAGATCGAATTGCCCGGTGTTGATAACCCCGACCGTGTACGCAAGCTTCTCCAAGGCCAGGCGAAACTAGAGTTCTGGGAAGTATGGCGCCAAGATGAGTTTGGCCCCTTCCTAGCGCAGCTCGATCAGGCCTTGACGGCCAAAGAAGCTTCCGAGAAAACTACCACTACCGGAGCAACCGCTACTACGGCGACCGATACTACTAAAGCTACCACTGCCGCCGCTGCTGGCGACTCTACTTCGCTAGCTAGCCAGCTCGCTAAAAAGAAGAGCGTTACAGACACAGCCAATAAAGCTACTGCCGCTGCTGCAAAGCAAGGTAGCCCGTTGGCTCGTTTGTTCACCATGCCTGGCACCCTAGGTGCCAACGTGCGCGACACGGCTCGCGTGAATGCTTTGATGGCTAGCCAAGAAGCACGCGCAGTACTGCCCCCCAACCTAACGTTCCTGTGGGACGTGAAGCCAAAGGCAATCGATGGCCAAGAATATCTAGAGCTTTATGCTATTCGCAAGAGCCGCGAAGGTGTAGCTCCCATGGGTGGCGAAGTTGTCAGCGATGCTCGTCAGGACTACGACCAAGGTGGTCGCCCTGAGGTATCGATGCAGATGAACCCCACAGGTGGCCGCAAGTGGCAGAAACTCACGGGCGCTAACATTGGCCGTCAGGTAGCCATCGTGCTCGACGACAACGTGTATTCGGCGCCAGTAGTGCAGTCGGAAATTGCTGGCGGCAACTCTAGCATTTCGGGTAACTTCTCCATTGAAGAAGCGCAAGACCTAGCCAACGTCCTGAAGGCAGGCAAGCTACCCGCTCCTACGCGCATCGTGGAAGAAGCGGTAGTAGGTCCATCGCTCGGTCAGGAAGCCATCAACCAAGGCTTATATTCGTCATTGGCTGGCCTGGTTATCATCATGATCTTCATGGCGTTGTACTACGGCAAAGCTGGTCTGGTAGCTGACGTGGCGCTGCTCTTCAACATGTTCTTGATTTTGGGCGTACTCGCTCAGTTTGGTACGGCCCTCACGCTGCCCGGTATTGCTGGCATGGTACTCACCATCGGTATGTCAGTGGATGCCAACGTGTTGATCTTCGAGCGTATTCGGGAAGAACTAAACCACGGGTTGAGCGTGCATGATGCTATCAACAAAGGTTATGCTCGTGCTTTCACGGCTATCTTCGACTCCAACGTGACAACGATGCTCATCGCTGTTATCCTAGGTTTCTTCGGCACGGGTCCGGTACAAAGCTTTGCCATTACCCTCGGCATCGGTGTGCTGACCTCCTTCCTATCGGCCGTGTACGTGTCGCGTCTCATCATTGAGTGGCTCACGAAAGGCAAGGAAACAACGAGCATCTCATTCAGCACGCCACTTTCGCGCGGCTTGTTCCAGAACCTGAACTTCGATATCGTAGGCAAGCGTAAGATTGCTTACATCTTCTCAGCGGTTGTTATTGTACTAGGCTTCGTGCTGATGGCCGTGCAAGGTGGACCGAACCTAGGTGTAGACTTCCGCGGTGGTCGTAGTTACGTAGTCGACTTCAACAAAGCAGAAGTAGCCTCTGATGTACGCGAAGCCTTGGCCGACGACTTTAAAGGTGCTGGTACGGAAGTAAAGACTTTCGGTGCCGACAATCGTCTGCGTATCACTACTGGCTATCTAGCCGAGGATGAGAGCGTAGCCGGTGACAAGCAGGTTGAACAAGCCTTGCTAACGGGCCTGAAACAGTATGGTGCCGACAACCCGCAGATTCGTAGTACTTCGAAAGTAGGCGCTACCATTGCCGACGACATCAAGAAGACGTCGGTGTTGAGCCTAGGTCTCACCCTGCTCGGCATCTTCGTGTACGTGTTGTTCCGCTTTGAGAAGTGGCAGTATTCGATGGCGGCCGTTATTGCGCTGTTCCACGATGCATTGCTCGTTATTGCAGCTTTCCCGATTGCGCGTCTGTTCGGTTTGAACTACGAAATGGACCAGGTATTCGTGGCAGCCGTGCTGACCGTTATCGGTCTGTCGATGAACGACACGGTGGTTATTTACGACCGTATCCGGGAGTACCTACGTGAGAACCCCAACCTAACCTTCGCCCAAGTGGTGAACCCAGCGTTGAACAGCACTTTCTCACGCACCATGATTACGTTCACTACGGTATTCTTGGTCGTGCTCGTGCTTTACATCTTCGGGGGTGAGACGTTGCGTTCGTTCTCGTTCTCGATGATCATCGGTATCATCTTCGGTACGTACTCGTCGCTGTTTATCGCTACACCGATCATCCTCGACACCTACGGTCGCAAGGAGGCTCGCGAGCGGGGCACTACGGCTAGCACTACTATCTCCGACGCCGAAGCTCCTAAGCTGTCGACAGCTGTGAAATAGGTCTCCTATTTTCTTTATTACAAAAAAAGCTAGGTCAGATGACCTAGCTTTTTTTATTTATACGCCTTGTGCTTCTGCACTTTAAGAACGACTACCTTACTACGCAACAACTTTTTTCTTCGACCTAGGCAACCAATTTTGCCTAGCCTCCGAGTTGGCAGATGTAACCCCTCCGAAGCCCGTGTCTCACCTCGACCACACTCGCGAAAGATGCATTGCCTTGCTGGCGGGGTGCCGCCGTGCGCAGCGCGAAAGCCAGCGTCAATTGTATTCGCTCTACTACGGGTATGCGCTAAGTATCTGCTTGCGCTACGTACGCGACCGAGAGCAGGCGATGGAAACCGTAAACGATGGTTTCCTGAAAATCTTCCGGGACCTGCATCGTTTCGATGAAAGCCAGCACCAAGATGTGGAAGGCTCTTTCCGCGGCTGGCTCAAGCGGATCATGGTGCACACCGCCATCGACCACTTCCGCACGACGGAAAAGCACGCTTTTCAGCAAGGTTTGGAGGAAGTGGTAGTGAGCCACCCGGATGCGAGTGGCTCGCCGCTGGATAGCTTGTCGTACGAGGAGCTGTTGCAGCTCATCTACTTGCTGCCACCAGCCTATCGAGCCGTGTTCAACCTGTATGCGCTAGATGGTTTCACTCACGAGGAAATTGCCGAGCAGCTTAAAATTTCGGTCGGAACCTCTAAATCAAACTTGTTTAAAGCTCGGGGCCATCTGAAGGACCTACTAAAAAAAACTAAACACCATGCGTACGCCGGAAATGTCGGATGAGGAGCTAGATGCGCTGTTTCGGCGCGGCGCCGAAGCCTACCCGGATGACGTCCATCTGGGCGCCTGGTCACGCATGGAAGACAAGCTGAACGAAGACCTAATGAGCCGGTTGTTGCGCCGGAAAATCGTGCGCTTCTTCGCCATCGAATTGGCACTGGTTGGACTGGCGCTGTTAGTATGGCAAATTAGCTGGCGTCACCGGTCAAGCGATGACGTATCCGTAAAGGAGCAGCCCGCCGTAGTTACGACGCAAACGCAGTCGCACGTAGGCTTATCACCAAACGTGAGCTTGCCCAAAACAAATAACCCTACACCTAGGCCTGAGCCCCGTGCGTCGTCAGTTAGTGAAGCCGCTTCTTCACCGAAGGCTTCAGCAAGTACCGAACAGACAAACAAGCCTACTTCCGTTACGCCAGCCAGAGGAGTAGCGCCATCTACTCCCCTACACGCCCACCAGCAAGAACTCACACCGACAACGCGACCTAGGTTTATGGGAGCGGCAGCGCCCCGTAAGCGCAAGGCGGCGACAGTCAGTAGTACACATTCCGCTGATGCCAAAACCCATTTGGTGCCCACTACGAAGCAAACAAAATCTGTTCCCAGCTTGGCCGGCCAAGAGCAAGCTAGCATAAGCACTGAGCGACCAAGCTCGCAATCTTTGGCAACTGCCGCAACATTAGTTGATACTACTTCTGCCGCTAGTCTGCCGGCCATTGCACCGGTTGCGTTGGCACCGGATACGACAAGCCAGAAGCTAGCCCTGCCAGAGCCAGCGGTTGACTCTACGATCATTAAAAAGCAAGAAAAGCCTACGTATCGGTTGCTTGTCGGAGCCTTGGGCGCGCCTTCCTTAAGTGCCGTGCGCACCATCCAAACAGCGCGTATGGGCGGCGACCTAGGCTTGAGTTTGGAGTATCGCCTGACCAACAGACTGCGCGTACGAGCTAGCCTCATCAGGAGCGTGAAGCGTTATAAAGCAGCCAGCGAATACTACACAGCTCCACCCGCATGGGGTTGGCGCGCCGGCGACTACGAAGTAAATGGCAACTGCCGCATCACGGAAATACCCGTTGACTTTCGCTACGACCTACTCAGCCGCCCCACGCACCTGGTCTTTTTCAGCGCGGGCATGAACTCGCTTCTCATGCGCAACGAGCGCTACAGCTACGATTACTACGTAAACGGCACTCCCCGCACCGCTGCAGTACGCGTAGAAAACGGCGCCAACTTCGTGCTCAGCGTGGTCAACTTATCCGTGGGCGTTGAACGGCAACTAAATACTCATTTGTCGTTTCAAGCAGAACCTTTCGTGCAATTACCCTTGGGCAATGTAGGCGCCGGCCAAGTAAGGCTGAGCAGCGCGGGCCTCTTATTTTCGCTTAAATACGGCTTCTTGCCATCTCGCCGGGCTATTGCCCCTTAGCCTACCCTAGGCACTTTCCTCCTTGCTTTTGCTGGTCTCGCTCGCGACGAGGCCTTTGTTTCCGGTTGCCTTTTTCGCACCCGCTGGGCCCTGCGTGTGCCTTAAGCTAGGCTATCCTTGCTTTTCTACCTCCCTCACTATCAAACCAGCACAACCATGTTTCAGCCTTACCATGCCCGCGTCGCTTGGCGCTTTTCATTTCTGCTGAGCGCCTTATTACTCCTGATGGTCGCCTGTAATAACGATGATGACGACCAGGTTCCGGAACAAGTGTTTTCCGTGAAGCTTACGTCCAATACCACCTTCGGCAATATCCTGACGGATGGCGCGGGCAATACGCTTTATTACTTCACCCGCGACGTGGCGGGCACCAGCGCTTGCAGCGGTAACTGCGCCGCCGTGTGGCCGATCTTCTACACCACTCCGGCCGATATGAAGCTAGGTACTGGGTTAAAAGCCGATGACTTTGCAACCATCACCCGCGCCGATGGCAGCCTCCAAACTACGTACCGGGGTTGGCCACTCTATTATTACGCGCCGGCAAACAGCGCCGGGCAGAACGTGCGGGAGAAACCAGGTGAAACCCTCGGTGACCAAGTAGCCAACAAAACCTGGTTTGTCGTGAAGCCTGACTACACGGTGATGCTTGCCACGACGTCGGTACTCGACAAAAGCACGAACCAAACTTCCACGCAAAACTTCTTGGTTGATCCGCAGGCGCGCACACTCTACATCTTCGACCGCGACAATCGCCTGCCCACCACCTTACCCACTAACTGCACAGGGGGTTGCATCAACGCATGGCCTGTGTTCTACACCGATAAGCTCGTGCTACCTTCCTCGCTTAAAGCATCCGATTTCGGCGCCATCACCCGCACCGATGGACCCAACGGTACGACGCGCCAACACACTACTTATAAAGGTATTCCGCTTTACTACTACACGCCCGATGGTACCACGCGTGGCAAGGTGGAAGGACATGGCGTGAAAACCGGCCAAGATCCTTGGTACGTCGCCAACCCATAAAGAAGTCTCTGTACTCTGAGTCATCTAAAAGTTTGAACGCTATGCGCCCTCTACTTTCTACTCTGTGGCTGCTGAGCCTAGCTTGGCTGAGCAGCTGCACCTACGACAACGCGGAAGACCTTGCGGCGGAGGAACCCACGCCGACACCCACCTGCGACGTGCGCAGCGTGACGTACACGGCTTCCATCTCCCCTATTCTGGCGCAAAGCTGCCGGGGCTGCCACAACGCGGGGGCACCTGCCGGCGGCATCAACCTAGTGGATTATGCCCAAGTGAAACGCTACGCAGATAACGGCCGCCTGCTCGGTTCGATTTCGCACGCCGCCGGCTACCGAGCAATGCCCCTGAATGGCGCGAAACTGAGTGACTGCGACATTGCCCGTTTCCAAGCTTGGATTACTGCCGGAGCTCCCAACAACTAACCTAGCCTACCAGATGATGAAGTATTTGCTAGTTGCCTTGTCGTTGCTGGGGTGTAACCTCGCCAGCGCCCAAACCAAGTATTCCACCCGAGCGGGCAGCATCAGCTTCTTTTCCAGCACGCCCATGGAGGACATCGATGCGCGCAGCAGCCAAGTAGGAGCTGTGCTCGACATGAGCAGTGGCCAGATGGCCTTCACGGTACCCATGAAGAGCTTCCAATTTAAGCGCAGCTTGATGCAGGAGCACTTCAACGAGAACTACGTGGAATCGGAGAAGTTTCCGCGGGCAACGTTTGCGGGCCAAGTGGTTAACTTTCAATCGGCAGCCTTAAGCAAGCCAGGGGCGCAGCAGGTGCAGGTAGAGGGCGACCTCACCATCCACGGCGTGAAGCGCCATATCCGAGTGCCCGGCACGCTAGAGCTGAAAGACAACCAGCTGCTAGCCAAGTCCAAGTTCACCATCGCGCCGGCCGACTACAACATTGAGATTCCAGCCCTCGTGCGGGAGCATATTGCCAAAACGGTGGAAGTGAGCGTGTCTTTATTGTGCAACCCACCCACGGTGGCCCAACCCTAGCTTCTACCTTATGAGACTACCTTTCTCTTTTGGCCGCGGCAGTTGGTTGGCGGCAGCTCTGCTTTCGGTATCGGTTAGCGCCCACGCGCAGGATGATTTGCTAAAAACGCTGGAAACGCAAGTCACCGACAGTGCCCGCGCCGAATACGTGCAGGCCACCTTCAAGGGAACCCGCATCATCAACGGCCAGTCGGTGGAAACGCCGGGCGCGGGCACCATGGTGTTTCTGATTTCGCACCGCTTCGGCATGCTCAACAGCGGCGCATACAACTTCTTCGGCCTCGACCAAGCCACCATCCGGCTAGGTCTGGAGTACGGTATCAATGACCGCCTCACGGTGGGCGTAGGCCGGAGCTCGCTGGAAAAAACGTATGATGGTTTTCTGAAATACCGTGCTTTGCGCCAAAGCACTGGTGCGCGGGCCATGCCGGTGTCGGTTACGCTCTTTGCGAGCTCGGCGCTTACCAGCCTCAAGTTTCCGGACCAGGAGCGCCCCGACGGCTCGCGGCTCACGTACACGTACCAAGCGTTGATTGCGCGGAAATTCAGCCCTTCGCTTTCCGTGCAGCTGATGCCCACGCTCGTGCACCGCAACTTTGTGGACACCCGCGCCGAGCAAAATGACGTGTACGCCCTCGGTATTGCTGGTCGGCAGAAGCTCACAAAGCGCGTGGCCCTCACCGCCGAGTATTACTACTTGCTGCCTGGCGCCACCGCCGACCGCTTCCGCAACTCGCTCGCTGTCGGCTTCGACATCGAAACGGGCGGGCACGTGTTTCAGCTGCACTTTACCAACAGTCAAGGCATGATCGAGAAGTTCTTCGTTCCCCAAACAACCGGCCGCTGGCTCGACGGTGACATCTACTTTGGGTTCAACATCTCCCGCGTCTTCACCCTGAAATCGAAGAACGACTAGCACCTAGCTTTTGCCGGTTGCCACAGTCCAAGATCTTCTCCGTTTGTCCATAAAAAAAGCCTGACTGGTTCGGTCAGGCCTTTTTTGGTTTAAGGAGTCGTCACGCTAAGCTTTGCGAAGCATGACGACCTGGGTTTATTAGGTTGTGCTTAGTAAGCTGTTATGCCTTCCGCAACAACTTCTTTTACTTCTGGTACCATGCGCTTCAGTAGGTTTTCGATACCCGACTTCAGCGTAACAGTAGCCGAGGGGCAGCCCGAGCACGAGCCTTGCAGGTTCACCGTTACGATGCCATCCTGGTAGCTGCGGAAGGTGATGTTGCCACCATCTTGCTCCACGGCAGGGCGCACGTAGTTGTCGAGCAGGTCGATAATTTTTTGGCTGGTTTGCTGATCCTGCTCCGAGCTATTGCCGGCCGCAGCTTCTTGAGCAGCCTTTTGCTCAGCAGCGGGGTCTACGGTGAAAATGGGGCCACCAGCCTCCACGTACGACTTCAGGAAGGTGCGCAACTCCGGGATGAGGTGCGTCCACTGCAAGTCAGTGGTTTTGGTGATGGTCACAAAATTGGCCGCAATAAACACCCGACCAACATAGTCGAAGTTGAAAAGCTCCTGGGCTAGGGGCGAATTGGCCGCAGCCTCCAGGTTCGGATAATCCACGCTCACCCCGTCGCTGAGCAACGTGGTATTGAGCACGAACTTCATGGATTCGGGGTTGGGGCTAGCCTCGGCGTAGATAGACACCGGTGTGGCGGGGGAAATAGTATGTTCAGCCATCGTCAAAAAGACTTAAGAGACAAAATGAGGTGCGATACGCCTGGTCTCAGGATGCCGCAATCAATAGCTAAACATCACAGCAGCCAAGAAGTTGCAAAGCTACACAACTCCCCTCTCTTTTGGTGTACTACGTAGGCGTAGGTTGCCATTTCTACTTTTTCACTTCTCAAAGAAAGGACAGGTACTAAATATAATAAATCCCGATTTGTTATTAATATTTCAACAAAACATGTAACATTGTAGTAATGATCTACACACCTATTTATCCCCTTTTTGGCAATTGCTAAAAAGGGGATTTTGCTTTTTAGAGCTACGGCCGTTCGATGAAGGACATCCTACTTCTCGCGCCTACCGTGCGTAGCTCCTACCTAGCGTTGATTTTTCGACAACCAGAAACAGCCGCTTAGCACGAACCACAAGCCTCCTTTTTACGCTAAAAGTACGCTGGTTCTCTTTCCGTTATTGCGCGCCGTGCTACGCCGTCTAACTGCCTTCCTTTTTCGTCCGATTGATATTGCCTGGCTTGTGGTTTTTCGCATCGGGGCCGGCGTATTACTGGCATTGGAACAAGCAGGCAGCCTAGCTTTGGGCTACAGCCGGGAGTACACAGAGCCGCGCTTTCATTTTTCGTACCTGTTCACGCAGTGGCTGCCAGTACCCTCGCCGGCGGGTATGTATGGCTTGCACTTGCTAGCCATTCTGGGAGGCATTGGGGTGGCGGTAGGGTGGCGCTACCGCTTTAGTGCGGCTGTGTTGTGGCTAGCCTATACGTGGCTGTTCTTGGTGGAGCAGACGCGCTACATCAATCACTTTTACCTCTATTGTCTTGTAGCGGGGTGGCTGTTCTTCATTCCTGCGCACCAGGCTGCTTCCGCTGATGTTCGTGCCGGCCGAGTCCGTTACGCCCCTAGTGTCCCGAACTGGACGCGCCTTGTGCTGCTATTTCAGTTGAGCGTCGTATATCTGTACGCGGGCGTGGCCAAGTTGAACACCGATTGGCTCACCAACTCGCCCCTGGCATTATGGCTGCAAGCAAAAAGCACCCGCCCTGTTATTGGCCCGCTCTTAGCGCAGCCTTGGCTGCCGCCCGCCATGAGCTACGCAGGCCTAGCTTTCGACTTGTTGGTGGTACCTGCCTTGCTGTGGCGCCGCTCGCGCCCCTGGGCTTTCGGCGCGGCTACCTTCTTCCACCTCTCCAACGTGGCAATTTTTGGCCTAGGTACCTTTCCTTGGTTTTCTTTGCTCATGACGGCGGCCGTTTTTTTCCCTCCGAGCTGGCCACGGCACCTAGGTATCCGGAGTGTTCGGCAGTGGTTTGAGCAGCGCTTACCTTCAACTTCAGCTCCCGTAACTCTCCCGAGCCAACCAGCCCACACTTGGGGGTTAGCGGCCGTATTAGCTAGTTATGCACTGATCCAACTCTTGGTGCCGCTGCGCCACTTTCTGTATCCTGGCAGCGTGCACTGGACGGAGGAAGGGCACCATTTTGCGTGGCACATGATGTTACGTACCAAAGCAGGTAGTGTGTCGTACCGGGTTCGTTGCCCCGATGGCCATGTGGAGGTGGTGCAGCCAGCCACGTATCTTACGCCGCGCCAATGTCATAAGCTGCTTGCCCAGCCTGATGCGATTCTGCAGTTCGCGCACTTTCTAGCTGCTGAGTACGCGCGGCGCGGCATTACCCCCGTAGCCGTGTACGCCGACTCGTGGGTACAACTGAATCATCGGGCACCCCGCCCCATAGTGCGACCCGACGTTGACCTAGCTATGCAGCCGCGCACGCTAGGTCATTACGCTTGGATTACGGACGAGCATAACTGACCATCCATTTTGGATCTAAGTAGGGCAGCCAGTTGCGGGAGCCAAACCTAGGTATGAACTACTATACCTTATTGGCTCGGGCCCGCAACAGCATATCCGCTAGCACGAGGTTGGTCATGGCATCAACGATGGGCACCGCGCGCGGCAGCACACAAGGGTCATGACGGCCACGTCCGGCGAGGCTGATTTCCTCGCCCTGGTCGTTGATGGTTGCTTGGGCTTGCAGAATGGTAGCTACAGGCTTAAACGCCACCCGGAAGTAAATATCCTGTCCATTGCTGATACCGCCCTGAATACCGCCCGAGTGATTTGTACGGGTACGCACCGCGCCATTTTCGTCGGTATAAAACGCATCGTTGTGCTCCGAGCCAAACAGCAACGTTCCGGCAAAGCCCGAGCCGTACTCAAAGCCTTTCACGGCGTTGATGCTTAACATAGCCTTGCCTAGCTCGGCGTGCAGCTTATCGAACACAGGCTCACCCAACCCAACCGGCACTCCTTGCACGACACCCGTTACGAGGCCGCCCACCGTGTCGTGCCGGTCGCGGGTCTGGCGGATGAGCTCAGCCATTCGCTCGGCCGTTTCGGGGTGTGGGCAGCGGACCAGGTTGCTGTCGATCAGACCTAGGTCGAGTTGCTCATAGCCTACGGGCACGGCAATGGCCCCTACCTGCGACACGTAGCTTTGGGCGCGGACGCCATATTGAGCCAGCAACTTACCGGCTACTACGCCAGCCGCTACCCGCGCTGCCGTTTCGCGGGCCGAGCTGCGGCCGCCGCCCCGGTAGTCGCGCCGACCATACTTAACGTCGTAAGTGTAGTCGGCGTGCGAAGGCCGGTAGGCGTGTTCAATGTGAGAATAATCGTGACTAGCTTGGTCTTTGTTGCGAATCAGCAGGCTAATGGGCGTACCCGTCGTCTCGTCGCGAAACACACCCGAGAGTACTTCCACCTGATCGGCTTCCTTACGCGGCGTCGTGAGGTCCGATTGGCCCGGCCGCCGCCGATCGAGGGCTACCTGAATTTCCTCCGTTGTGATAGGCAACCCCGCAGGGCAACCGTCGATGATAACCCCAATCCCCACCCCATGTGACTCGCCGAAGGTGGTAATGCGCAACAGCGTACCGAAAGAACTAGACATTTTTCAATTATCAGTTAACAGCTTCCAGCTAGCAGGAAGCCATGCAAAAACGCAGCACCGGCAAAGGTACTATCAGTTGCCAGTTAACATCTATCAGTTACCAGCGCTTACTTACCAGTTCCCAGTTCGAGGCTTGATTCAGGACCTAGGGTGAACCTTGTGAGTACTCATCCAGCCCCACTATGAGGTGCCGTGCTCACGCTACAAAATTGATAACTGCTACGTGGTAGCTGTCAACTGCAATTACTTTTTCTTCCCTAGCCACCAACCAAAGCTAGCTACCCCAAGCAGAACGAGCAAAACCAGATTCGCATAGCGGCGCACGTCCCGATACTCATCAAGAGGTTGTAGGGTAGCATCGGCTGAGGCTATTGCTTCAGCATAAAAGGTATCATCTGGATGCAGCCCGAAAGAAGACGCGGTGCGAACGGGCCCTTTTACCTCTGGTTTTAGCTCAGAACGCAGCGTGTCGTAGTGTGCCGTCGTCGGATTGAACACGATTAACTGAAAGAGGCTATCGAGCGGCAGGGTACCGGGGCGCTGGGCTACTAATCGGTACACAAAGCTTTTACGGCCGCCCACCCGGCCGTTTTGCCTAGTAAGCTCCTGCTGTATATCGGGGCCATAGGCTTCTAGATTAGGCCGTGCTATTAGCCCTGGGCCGTTCAGAGCAGCTAGGTTGCCTTCGCCCTCTATCGTAAAGGTATACTTAAATGCCTGACCCGTTCGAAAAAGGGTACGGTCAACGGCCTCGCGCAAGCGGTAGTCGCCCACTGGCACTTGGTCGCGCAACGGGTGAGGCGGCAAGGGCCGTACAGCAATCAGCCGCACGTTCGTATGATACGTTTTGTAGCCTTCCAAGCGGTTATCCAGGCCCTCAGTTGGTTTCTTTGCCAGGCGGTATTTCACCATCTGCAACGACACCTCCGGGAACATCAGCGGCGTAGTGTTGAGTGGGTAAAACACGGCCTCGTAAAGCCGGTAACGCAAGTATGGTTTGCCACCCATAGTCACGTTTTCCGGCAGAATTTCCTGCTCATCGAAGGGTTCTTCCCAGGCCGTGCGCTGGCGTAGCTGGCGCAGAATAGCTGGCAACTGCTCCGGGAAATTATGAAAGTCTAGCAAGCCCTGGTCCGAGGGAGCTAGGTAGAAGTACAAGCCTACGTGCACGCCTTCGCCCACGTACACCGACGTTTTGTCGGGCAGCAAGAGCAGAAAAGCGTTGTCTTTGGGCTCCACGTAGTCTTGGGGCTTCGGCTTACCAAAGAGCTGATCCAGAGAACCCACGCCTTGCAAGGGGTTGCTGCCAACCAAGGGGGCGGGGGCCGGTGCCTGCGGTCCTACCGTTAGCGTGGCCCCAGTTGAGCGCACCGTTTGGCCATTGACGGTGATGCTAAACGGCTTCACCACGTACTCGCCCTCGTCGTAGGCGGCGTAGCGCTGCGTGATGGTCAGCTCCACGGACGTGCGCCCGTTGACGATGCGCGTGGTAGTGGTGCTCAGCTTACCGCTTTTCTTGAAGCCTTCCAAATCCGGAAAAGCAGAATAGCGTTCTAACGGCGCCCCCCGCAACCGAAAACTAATTGTGTAATAATCGCTGAGTGCAAACGAATTAGGGCCTAGTACAATGTCGGCTTCAGCCTTGGAGGTTACGGTCTGCGCCATAACAGTCTCAGCTTGCCCCAGTACCCAGGCTAGGCCAAAAAAAAATAAGAGGCGAGCGAAAAAAGGCATGCGAGAAATTTAGCCAATACCAAAACTAGCGAAAAAGGGCTTGTAGGCTACAGAGCAGCTTGTTACCTAACATTCTGTAGCCCTTGCATGCTGTTCAGATTTGGGGATATAGTACAAAATATCGATCCGTTGCAATCCGGTTACAAGGCACCGTCGTAAGTGCTGTCAAACCCGGAGAGATAATTGCCCCTGCAAGCTAGCAAACGATTGCTGCTTTGTCGGAGCCTCGTTGCCTCTTTATTCCTTTTACCCATCTTCACTAAAACGCAATTATCAAAAATGTCCAAAAATCCTCAAGCTATTAAGGAGGAAGCGGAGTTCACCAAACCGCTTCTCGTGCCGATCAAGCGCCGCTCGTTTTTTATGTATGCGGGTGCTACGGCTGGGGCCACAGCGCTGTTACTATCAGGCTGCGACGATGACGACAACAATAGCAGCGATCCTGCTATGGTGAATGTGGGTAGCGGCGACGTGGGCGTGCTAAACTACGCATACGCTCTAGAGCAACTAGAAGCCGCTTTTTATACGAAGCTACGCGATGGGGCTTACTACAAAGGCCTCACAGCCACTAGCGCTGAAAAGCAGATTTTAGACGACCTGTACTATCACGAGGTTATTCACCGGGAGTTCTTCAAGGCCGCCATTACGGCTGCCCCTGCTACGCCCATTAAGGACCTTACGCCCGACTTTAGCACCATCAACTTCGACAACAAAGCAAGTGTGCTAGGTGCTGCCAAGGCTTTTGAAGACCTCGGAGTAGCTGCCTACAATGGCGCTGGCAAGTACATCACCACGCCTTTGTATTTAGTAATTGCAGGCAAAATTGTGTCGGTAGAAGCGCGGCATGCGGCCCTGATTCGTGATTTGGTAACGGAAGGATCCTTCGTCGACAGCGACGTGGTAACGATTGCCACTTCCAGCATCGAAATATCGAAGGAGCCTTCTGTCGTAGCGATGACAGCTAATACCTACCTCGCGGCGGGCTCCAAGATTGACGTTTCCGGTATCAAATAGGCAGCGCTTCTAGCCTGCCCTCCTCCTCAAATCTCATATTAGACATGAATATCTTCCAAATCCTCTCCGAGCTCGAAAAAGTAGACCCTGAGGTATACGAGCGTTTTGATTCGCGTCGCCGGGTGTTCAAACACATTTCTGGCCTGGGAAAGAACTTAGCTGCTGCTGCTGTACCGTTGGCTTTCACGGCTATTTTCAACAAAGCCTACGGTCAAACCAGCACGAGCGCTCCTAGCGCAACCGATGTGCTGGCTTTTGCTCTGAAGCTAGAGTATCTAGAGTCTTATTTCTATAATGCTGGCCTTGGTGCTCCGGGTGCTACAGCTACTGCGGCACAGACCACGTTCCGTAACCTATTCAGCGCGACCAACCTATCTTCGCTCGACAAGATCCGCCTCGACGAGTCGAACCACGTGAAAGCGCTGGTAGCTGCCCTGCCCGCCAACACCGTTCCGGTGCCTGCTACGAACATATTTGACTTTACGGGTGGTAAGGGCTCAAACGCAGGTCCATTTGCTGGTGTTTTCGTGAACCCTGCTATTTTCCTTGCCGTAGCTCAGTCGTTAGAAGATACCGGAGTGCGCGCGTATAAAGGCGGAGCTCCTTACTTGATGAGCACAACCACCGCTGGCCGCTCGATTTTGGAAACGGCACTGAATATTCACTCAGTAGAAGCGCGCCATGCCTCCCGCTTGCGCACTATGCGCCGGGCTGGCGCCAGCAATAACACAGCCTCTGCTGTGGCACCTACGGCAGGCAACAATGAAAGTGACCGCAGCGCATCACCAAAGAGCTGGGTTTCCTTCAAAGACGGTGGTGGTGCTTCCCCTGCGCAAACTGCGGGCATCTACGGCGCCGGTACATCTCCTTCGTACACGCCCGCAAGCATCACTTTCCCGGCTGAAGATAACGTAACGCAAGGCGGTGTGAACTTACAGTCGGCATTAGCTAGCCTCAACTTCCCAGCGTCTGCTTTCAGCGAAGCTTTCGATGAGCCGTTGCCAGTGCCCACCGTCCTGTCAATTGCCAGCACATTCACAGTAACAGGCAATACCTTCTTCGGATAAGAATTTCCTTTTTGTAATTTCCTGATTGATAAAGGGCGACCCAGTGGGTTGCCCTTTTTTTGTTTGGGCTAGGGCCTTCCAGTTTTATTAGTCACTCCATTAGGCCATGGCATCTCGTTAACATACCCACCCGAAGCTAGCATAACGTACATGATTTTGAGCTTCACAGTCTTTATAAGCCTCTAACCGTTGAGCTACGTTGCTAGCTTTTATCGGCTATATGGCTCAGCAGCCAGTGTTTATGATTTTAGCCTATGCTATTGTAGTATTCCTTTACGCTGCGACCAATCAACATTCTCCTTAGCCCACCGTAAGTAGCTGGAGCACTCCGCTCTATTTCTGCTCGCTCATACCAGCTGATTACTTATTGTTAGCCAGCTATTTACCTTTTGCTCTTCTTCTAGCCACTCAAAAAAACTTTACCGATGTCCCAAAAAACTCACACGCCCGAGGACGAACTGGAAGTCGCAAAGCCGCTTCTGGTACCCATCAAGCGCCGTTCCTTTTTCATGTATGCTGGGGCAACCGCTGGGGCCACGGCGTTGCTGCTCTCTGGCTGCGACGATGATGATAACAACGGTTCCAACTCTAATCTTATCGACGTAGGATCAGGCGACAATGGCGTGCTGAACTACGCCTATGCACTAGAGCAGCTCGAAGCCGCTTTCTACACCCAAGTGCTGGGTGGTGGGTACTACGCTGGTGCCAACGCCGCAGAAAAACAAATCTTTCTGGATATAGCTCTGCACGAAAAAATTCACGCCGATTTCTTCAAAACGGCGCTAGGCAATAATGCCATTCCTGCGCTTACTCCTGATTTTTCGGCTATCAACTTTGCCGATCGCACCAGCGTGCTCAATTACGCAAAGGCGTTTGAAGACCTAGGAGTAGCTGCGTATAATGGTGCAGGCCGATTCATCGAAAACCCAGCTTACTTGACCCTAGCTGGCAAAATTGTGTCAGTCGAGGCTCGTCATGCTGCGCTTGTGCGCGACTTGCTATCCTTTAACTCCTTCATTACGGAAGACATCGTAGACTTCAGCACGACCAGTGCCACTGCACGCCAAGAGAAGTCGAAAACACCTGCGCAGGTTCTAGAGTCTGCCAACCTGTACTTGGCTTCTGGCTCAAAACTGAGCGCTAACAGCTTGAAATAATCCGGTCGTACTCCTCATAATCTCTTCAGCTTTTCCCATGGATTTGTTTAAAATATTCTCCGAGATTGAAAAAGTAGACCCCGAGGTTTACGAACGGTTTGACACGCGTCGTCGGGCTTTCAAGCATATGGCAGGCCTAGGTAAGAAAGTTACTGCTGCTACGCTACCTGGCTTGTTGGGAGCAATGTTCCAGAAGGCCTATGGTCAAACGACCACCCTGCCTGCTGAAATTGTGTCCACGTTGAACTTAGCTCTCCAGCTAGAATACCTAGAGCGTAACTACTATGCCACAGGCTTGAGCACTGCTGGTACCGTCCCATCGGCTGATACCCCTGCTATCACGATCATTCGTGATGATGAAGTAGGCCATATCGCTGCTCTAAAGCTTGTATTGGGCAGCCAAGCATTTAATGGTAATGGCACTGCTTCTACCGACATAGACGCTACCTATTTTGACTATACTGCTGGTGGCAAATTACCTAACCCTTTTGGCACTGGTAACACAGCTAACTTTTACGCTACCGCACAAGGTTTCGTAGATACTGGGGTACGTGCCTATAAAGGCGGTGCAAAGAATCTGATGGGCAATAAGGATATTCTCCAAGCTGCTCTGAATATTCACTCGGTGGAAGCACGTCACTCGTCGCACATTCGCTTACTCCGCCGCGGTGGCGTAGCAGTAGCTGGCGACTTGAGTAACCTAAGTGCTAGACCTAAGAGCTGGATTTCTGGTACCGATGGTGGTGGTCCTGTACCAGCTGTTACTGCGCCAGTATATGGTGCTGGTAGCCCTGCTGCTGATTACCCAGCGGAGGACAACGTTACCCAAGCAACCATCAACGTTCAATCGAACACCACTCCGCCTACCGGACAAACCATCACGGCCGCTGCTGCTTCCGAAGCGTTTGATGAACCCCTGGATGCTGCTACTGTGAAAACCATCGCCCGCAACTTCATCTCGCAGAAAGGCAGAAACTTCGGTTTGTTTGCTTAACGCGTTATTCATGTTCTGCATAAGAAAAAAGGCTGCTCAGTGAGCAGCCTTTTTTCTTGTATGTGCATTCGCACAACTAACGCCTGTTTGTTAGCGACCTGCATCCTTTCTTTAAAGCATTCGTATAAAAGGCGTTCCACCCCCATTTTTCCCACCCACCTTGAAAACAGATTGCTGAGATGTTGGAGTATGCGAAGACCATCCTTGTAAAAGTAAGCTTTGATAAGATACTCTTTGAGAAAGAGTTACGCAAAGCTTTGCGCCAGCTTGTTCCCGACGAACTTTTCCAGTTCAAAGCATGGTGCTACGAACAATTTGCTAAAAGCTACCGACGTATTCTAAACCGAGTGTTTACCCAATTAGCGTAGCTTTTATTTCCAGACCCTTTACGAACAACGGCCGCCACGAATGTGGTGGCCGTTGTTCGTAAAGGGTCTTTATAGGTCGGGAGGTTGCGCGAGCGGCGCACCTTCCGTTACAAACTGAATATTGCGCGTAAGCCCGGCATAACCCGTCCGCTTCACCGCTGATTGCCGGAATAGCTCCGAGAACAGCTCGTGTGTGATTTCCTCCCAGTCGGCGCGACCTAGGTTTTTCAGTTCTGGGTGCGGATTAAATTGCGGCTCTTGGTGCGCTTTGGCAAAGCGGTTCCAGGGGCATACATCTTGGCAGATGTCGCAGCCGAAGACCCAGTTTCCTAACTTACCATCTACTTCTCTCGGAATTTGGTCCTTTAGCTCGATGGTGAAGTAACTAATGCACTTGCTGCCGTCGACCACGTAGGGTGCCGAAATGGCATCGGTGGGGCAAGCATCCATACACTTGGTGCAAGTGCCACAGTAGTCTTTAATGGGACCATCGTACTCTAGATCTACGTCTACAATTAACTCGGCAATAAAGAAGAAGCTACCGGTGCCGGGTCGGATGAGGTTGGAGTTTTTTCCTACCCAACCTAGGCCGCTTTTCTTGGCCCATACCTTATCCATCACCGGCGCCGAATCGACAAACACGCGGCCGCCTACCTCCCCTATTTCCGCCTGCATATCAGCTAGCAACGTTTTTAGCTTGTCTTTGATGACGAAGTGGTAATCCTTGCCGTAGGCGTACTTACTGATCTTCAAGGTGTCGTCGGGCTGCTGGCTTTCTTCCGGCGGATAATAGTTGAGCAGCAACGAAATTACCGACCTAGCTCCTTCCACCAACAGGCGCGGGTCGAGGCGCTTGTCGAAGTGGTTGGCCATGTAGGCCATCTTGCCGTGCATGTTCTGGTTGAGCCAGTTTTCGAGGCGAGGCGCTTCTTCTTCCAAGAACTCCGCCTTCGAGATGCCGCAGTACATGAAGCCTAGCTCCGCCGCCCGGCGCTTGATGAAGGCAGTATAATGAGCAGTAGGAAGCATTGTAATTGCATGGCTAGACGCGCACAAAGTACGTCTGAAAAGCCCGAACGCTCCGCCGGTGGCAGAGCGTTCCAACTATTGCTAGCAATTGCTGGCTTTTCCGGCCTAGGTACTACCGCCTGCAGCTAGCGCACTCGTGCGCATGACGCTTGTTTTTTTAGGTGAGCATTTAAAGCAGAAGTGCGGCAAAATTGCTCTTTATGAAGAGTTGGACGTCACTTGGCAGCGCAGAAAAAAGTCTATCGTCTTTACCCTTATTCCCGCTTGTCTTATCCATTATATCTTCTCCAAATCCGCTGAAGAAATAATGAATCTTGGGCGATGCCTCCTCAGTAATGTGGTATTCTCCTAACGCTAGATTAACATGGTAGTTTTTCCCGCCGAAGTCCCAGGAAACACACCTGGTTCCTCGTACGCGTGAGTTCAAAGCTGCCGTCCACTTTCTATTCTGTTCTGCCTGATCAGCTCTGGTTGACTTATATCTTCCCATTTGCTCCTTCTCGGCATCATCCATCCAATCATATTCTGCCTCTGGAACGGAAGCCCATTCTTGCAACTCATTTGCTGTCAGCACGCGCTGAATTGTCCCTTTAGGCTGAGCACCTTTGGCAACTACCTTCTGCTCATTTTTCAACTGCATAGTTTGCCGCCTGCTATTGGTTATCTCTTGCAGTTTCCTTTGCACGATTGCTTCAGGACGGTTATTCACAAGATGAGCAGTAGTCCTGTCACCACTTTTTCTCTGCGAAACAGCATGTGCCGCCGGTTGGCTCTTGCTTTTTTGTGTTTTGTTAACGTGAGTACTCATAATTCTTCTTTTAAAATAGGGTCTCTTATTTGTAACATTCGTGTTTGCGCTACCATTAGTAGCATAGCGCTACTTTCTGCGCGCTGTTTGGTAGCATTGTTCTATTCAATTTAAAGCAGACATTATTAAAAACCTAGCTTTTAACTTACTAATAGTCAGAATGGTTATTCGAAAAACAAAGCGGCGTCAAGCAGATAATTCTGCTTGACGCCGCTTGCATAATCGGCTGTAAATTCGAAAACCTAGCTAAACAGCTCGCCGGTGGCCGTGTTGCCACGCAGGTGCTGGGGCATCGTCTTACCTAGGTGCTGATAAGCGGCTTCCGTCGCCTCACGGCCGCGGGAAGTACGCTTAAGGTAGCCCTCCTGAATCAGGAACGGCTCGTACACTTCCTCAATGGTTTCGGCTTCTTCGCCGCAAGCCGTGGCAATGGTACTGATACCCACCGGACCACCTTTGAACTTGTCTATGATGGTGGTCAGGATGCGTTTGTCCATGTCGTCGAGGCCGTGGTGGTCGACGTCGAGGGCGTTCAGGGCAAACTGCGCAATATCAACCGTGATGGTGCCGGTGCCCCGAATCTGGGCAAAGTCACGGGTGCGGCGCAGCAGGTTGTTGGCGATACGCGGTGTGCCCCGCGAGCGGCGTGCGATTTCAAAGGCGGCATCTTCGTAAATCGGCGTGCCTAGGATTTCCGACGAACGCTGCACAATGTCAGTGAGCAGTTTCGAATCGTAGTACTCCAAGCGTGCATTGATGCCGAAGCGCGCCCGCAATGGCGAGGTCAGCAAGCCGGAGCGTGTGGTAGCGCCAATAAGCGTGAAAGGGCTCAGGTTAATCTGCACTGAGCGCGCATTCGGACCCGAGTCGAGCATGATGTCGATGCGATAGTCCTCCATGGCCGAGTACAAGTATTCTTCCACCACGGGGTTCAGGCGGTGAATCTCGTCGATGAACAGTACGTCGTGCGGATCGAGGTTGGTGAGCAAGCCAGCTAGGTCAGAAGGCTTATCCAGTACCGGGCCGCTGGTCATCTTAATGCCAGCACCTAGCTCGTTGGCAATAATATGTGAAAGCGTGGTTTTGCCGAGGCCGGGAGGCCCGTGCAGTAGAACGTGGTCGAGGGCATCGCCGCGCTGCTTGGCTGCCGCTACGAACACCTTCAGGTTGTCTACAATTTTGGCCTGACCCGCAAAGTCATCGAAGCTTAGCGGGCGGAGCGCCTTGTCAATCTCCTTTTCGGAGGGATTCATATGGTCGTCGCCGCCAGTCAGAAAAGGTTCGCGCATGAGTCTATATTCAGATAGGACGTTGGATAAAGGTAACGCTTTTGCTTAGGAAAAAGCTCCGTTTTTTTAGCAAAATTATCCGCTCAAAGTCACCTTATCCGTTATTTGCTAACAAAATTAGCATAGACCAGTTACTAATAGTTCATATAGTATTCGCAGCAAAGCGAAGAACCTGTGTTGCTAACTGTAGTAATGCATTCAAGTTTCTCATTCGCTTCAGATATCATATGCAAGCTAAGTACACAACATTTAAGGCTGTGCTCGCTCTTTGCAACTTGATTTCCGACCTTTGCGGCCATGTTTTCCGCTAACAACCCAGAAGCTTCTCTCCAGCAGCTTCCTGCCGACGCTTATTCGCACCTAGCACCGTGCATGTCGCTACTTGGCATGGCTTGCACGCATTTGTTCAGCCATCCGACCGATGTGGTAGCCCAGCACGTAACGGCGCTTACCGGTCTGGACGCTGCCGCTGTTCAGGAGCTTAACGCCATTGACTCGACGCCGGCCTTGCAGCGCCTGCTCATCGAGCGCCCACTGCGCCTGTTCGATTTTGTTGTGGTAGGGCAGCTCTGCCTCGAAAGCCCCCTAGCTACGCCGGTGCTAGCTTTTGTGCAGCACCAAATGCAGATCGACGAGGTACAGCTGCGCACGTTGCTGGAGTATTGCCAAGCCCTCGGTCAGCAGCTACGGCAGGCTCTTGAGCAACATCTGGTCGGCCCGAGTGGGGCAGCAGCCTTGGCGCCTCTGCACCGGCGGGCACAGCAGTTGCGCACTGTGTTCGAGCAACATGCTGATTCGCTCCGCCCACAGCTCCCAGCGGTAGTCAGCCTAGGTTTCGATGATGGGCACTTGCAACTGCTTCGCTTGGCGTTGCTGCTGGTACATGAGTTGCGACACACGCAATCGAGCCACCCGTTCTTACAAGCGCTGCCGCGCCTCACTGCCTTGCCCGCCGATGAGGCTGATGCCCTGACCACGCGCCTTGCTGCTGTGCAGCCTACCGAGCGCCTACCGCTAACGCTGCCTGAACTGGTATTGCTCTACCAAGCCATGCACGTTTGCGCACTAGCTTTCGTGTCTGATGTGCTCGGCACGCTTGGCATGGAAGCCGCTTTTCCCACTACGCAGGCCCCTTCCGCTTCCTCGTCAGATGGCAGCAGCCGGCAAGCGGTAGTCACGCTAATTGTAGGCTTCACGCGGTGGGTAGAAAAGGAGTTTGGGCAAGAGCCAGCGGTGCAAACTGCGCGGCAGGAAATAACGGAGCTAGCCGAAACGCTAGGTTAGCCAACGCAACCCTTCATCAGTATGTATAGCAAAGCGGAGGTTTCGCAGTTGCGCCAAGCGTTCTGGACGACGTTTGGGCAGTACATGGCCCCGGTACCATCGGCGGAAGGCATGCCGACCAACTGGATCAATTATAAGACTGGCCTCAAACACGTGTATTTTCGGATGCAGGCTGATGGCCGGCGTGCGACCATCGGCATCGAGCTGACCCACCCTGACGCGGACATCCGGGCGTTGTTCTTCGAGCAGTTTGTGGCTCTAAGGAGTATGCTACACGAAAGTCTGGGCGAAAATTGGCAGTGGGAGCCAGAGGCCACAGACGCTAATGGTCAGCCCCTGGCTCGTATCTACAAAGCCCTAGAGCCCGTCAACTTATTCAGCCGCGACGACTGGCCGCAGTTGATTTCTTTTTTCAAACCACGTATGATCGCGCTGGATGAATTTTGGAGCAATGCCCAGTACGCGTTCGATGAATTGCGGTGATACTCGTTGCCGCCTAGCTTTTAGCATGCTTACCAAAGCTAGGCGGCAGCAAATCCTACACTCCCTGCGGCTCGATTAACTCTTTAATGGAGTCGTGGAGCATGTGGTGCAGCTGGTTATATTGTCCTTCGGTTAGCAGCTCCTGCAAGGCGTGCATCACGGCTGAGAAGGACTTTTGCGCTTCGTCGTCGGAGGGGAAATCAACCACGTTTGCGCGGTTGTCATAGGTGCGGATGAAATCCAGCCACTCTTGCCGCGTGCGGATGTTGATGGGCACAGGCCGGATCTTGAACCCGTCGAAGTAAATGCCCTTCCAGATAATGGGCAGTTGCGAACCTAGGTGCACCGCTTCTTCGGCCGGGATTCGGTCGCGCAAGGCGTGCAGTACAGCCCGAAAAATACGTCCAGCCGGCTCACGCTCCATTACGAGGTGCCGGGCTACTGTCTTCAACCAATTATTAGCGTCGCGCTGGTAATCATCAAAATTGAGTGACATAACAAAGCTGATTAGGAAACAACAATCACGAAAGCACCTAGCGTGTTTTCTGCGGAATAAGCTGGCAAAACCTGCACGTTAGGCTAGGTCTCTACTTACCCTAGCCTGAGCGTTTAGGTTGTTATCAGATTTTGGCGTTCCTGCCAACCGTCTGAACTTTATAGTCCGGGCTATGCCGCTTAAGGTACCAGCGCAAACTTGCCTTCCAGCCGAATATCATCGGAGGTGCTGCCGATCATCAGATTGAAGTCGCCGGGTTCGGCCACCCACGCTAGTTGCTGGTTGTAGAAAGCTAGCTTCTCCTTACTGATGGTGAAGGTGATGATTTTGCTTTCGCCAGGCTTCAGCATCACTTTCTGGAAGTCTTTCAGCTCTTTCAGTGGGCGCACAACGGATGCCACTAGGTCGCGTAGGTAAAGCTGCACCACTTCCTCACCCGCCGCTTTGCCGGTATTCGTCAGCGTGAATTGTACCTGAATAGACTCAGCGGCTGTCATCGTTGGGCGGCTAATTTTCAGGTCGGCGTAGCGAAAGGTAGTGTAGCTCAGCCCGTAGCCGAAGGCGTAGCGCGGCGTGTTCAGCTCATCGATGTAAGCCGACTTATACTTAATCTGGCCGGGTTTGGTGACGGGGCGGCCGGTACTGTATTGGGTGTACGGAATCGGAATTTGGCCCACCGCGCGTGGAAACGACGCGGGCAGCTTACCGGCGGGGTTATAGTCGCCGTAGAGCACGTTGGCCAGGGCATTGCCGCCTTCTGAGCCGGGCCACCACGCGTACAGAATAGCATCGGCCGAATCGGCAATGGTGTTGAAAATCAGTGGCCGGCCCGCTAGCACCACTACCACCACAGGCTTGCCAGTTGCCTTCAGGGCTTTGAACAGCTCTTCCTGCACGCCCGGCAGATGAATATCGGTCCTCGACTTCGCCTCGCCGGTCATCTCCCATGTTTCGCCCACAGTCAGCACCACCACGTCGGCTTGCTTGGCGGCTTCCACGGCCGCGACAAAGCCCTGGCGCGAGTCGCCGGTCACGGCGCAGCCTTTTACGTAGCTTACTTGCGTGTTTGTACCGGCCCGCTTGGTCAAGCCTTCGTAGATGGAGACGATTTCGGTGGTGTCGGCCAGCACCGTCCAACCGCCATCTAGGTCGCGCTTCGATTGCGCTAGCGGACCAATGAGGGCAATTTTGCGTAGCTGCTTGCTGAGAGGCAGCGCGTTCTTTTCATTCTTTAGCAGCACCATCGACTTCTGCGCCATCTGCCGGGCGGCCACGCGGTTCTGTGGGTCGTTCAGCACCTTCTGCTCGCGCTTAAGGTCCGAAAACTTGTAGGGGTCGTCGAACAGGCCTAGCTCAAACTTCTTGCGCAGAATGCGGCGTACGGCGTCGTCTACTTGAGCTACTTCTACCTTGCTCGCTTTCACGCTCTGCGCTAAATTCTGATGATACGCGTCGCTTTCCATGTCCATGTCGCTGCCGGCGGTAATGGCTTTTTGCGCGGCGTCAGCTGGGTTTTGGGCGTATCCCCACGGTACCATCTCCCCGATCGAGCCCCAGTCAGACACCACGAAGCCCGAGAACTGCCACTGGCCTTTCAGAATGTCGCGCTGCAAGTAGCTATTACCCGTGGCGGGGATGCCATTCAGGGTGTTAAACGAGTTCATGAAGGTGGCCGCGCCGGCTTCTACAGCGGCTTTGAAGGGCGGCAGGTACGTTTCCCAAAGCTGCTGTGGGCTTAGGTCGACTGCGTTGTAGTCGCGGCCGGCAATGGCGGCGCCGTAGGCTGCGAAGTGCTTGGCGCAGGCTAGTACCGCATCCGTCCCCCCTAGCTTCTCGCCCTGAAAACCGAGCACCCTAGCTTTGGCAATTTGCGAACCTAGGTAGGTATCCTCCCCTGCTCCTTCCATCACGCGGCCCCAGCGCGGGTCGCGGCCCACATCCACCATTGGCGCAAACGTCCAGTGGATGCCCGAGGCGGCGGCTTCCTTGGCCGCTACGTGCGCGCTGAGCCGAATAGCAGCCATGTCCCAGCTAGCGGCTTCGGCCAGCGGCACTGGAAAAACCGTTTTGTAGCCGTGAATAACATCGAGACTGAACAGCAGCGGAATCTTCAAGCGCGACTTCAAGGCTTCCGCCTGGATGTCACGCGTATCCTTCACGCCCTTCACGTTCAACATAGAACCCACTTGCCCGCTCCGAATGCTGTTGAGCAGATCGTTCTTACGGTTGCTCGCCGGCCCAGTCAGCTCGCGGCCGGAGTACTGGTTCAGCTGCCCTACCTTTTCTTCCAGCGTCATTTGCTGCAGCAAGGTCGTTACCTTTTGCTCGATGGCCGCAGAGCTAGGTTGCTGTTGCGCGAAAGCAGAGGCGCTGACCGAGAGTAGCAAGAAAGAAAAGAATAGGCGTTTAGAAGAAGGCAAAGGCATTCGAGTAGAAGTTAGAAAGCAAAAAGGCACGTCATGCTGAGCTTGTCGAAGCATCTCGCTCGCTCCGCAGCAGAAGTCAGGAAGCGAGATGCTTCGACAAGCTCAGCATGGCGTGCTTTATATCTGTGTCAATGCACTGGAAGTATTACTGCAAGGCCTCCACGATGCCGTCGTAGGCGGGCTTGCGCTGATAGTTGTCGTCGAAGGGCAAAGGCCAGTCGGAGCAGCTGCAAAAGCCGCGGATCCAGGTGTCGGCGTCGCCTACGTTCCAGGTAGTGATACCGAAGCGCTGGGCGGCAGGTAAGGCTTTGAAGGCTTGTACAATGGCTTTGTACTTTGCTTTCTGCGCAGCAGCCAGCGCCGGCGTGAAGGTGAGGCCAGCCGTTTTATCCGGGTTTAGGGCAATATCCAGTTCGGCAATGTGCACTTTCAGCCCCGTTTGGCCGGCCGTGCTGATGGCCGTAGCTAGGTTCGTATCGGCGCGGTTGATGTTGGTGTGCATCTGCAAGCCGATGCCGTGGATCGGGATGCCGCGGTTTTTCAGGCCGTTCACTAGGTTCAGAATGGCGGTGCGCTTGGTGGGGCCCCACTCGTGACCGTAGTCGTTGTAGAAGAGCAGAGCGGCGGGGTCCGCCTCGTGCGCATACTGAAAGGCGCGGGCAATGAAATCGGCACCTAGGTGCTGGCGCCATACGCTGTTGCGCAGGGTGCCATTGTCCTCAAAGGCCTCGTTCACCACGTCCCAGGAGGCTACTTTGCCTTTGAAGTGCGCGACGACGGTTTGAATGTGCGTCTTCATCAGGTTTTCCCACGCCGCCGAATCGCCTTGGAAACTAGTCACCCAGCTCGGCAGCGACTTGTACCAGATCAGCGTGTGGCCGTGCACCCTAGCGTTGTGCTGCTGGGCGTAGGTCACGATATAGTCGGCGTCGCTCCAGGTGTAGGTCGTCTGGCTCGGGTGAAGGGAGGCGAACTTCATGGCGTTTTCACCGGTCAGGCTGTTGTACTCGGTGGCTACCGTCTGCTCGTAAGCGGATCGGTTTTTCAACAGACTTACGTTCACCGCCGCGCCCATCGGAAACGGGGCGAGCTGCTTCAAGCCTGTCACGGCAGGCGTTGTGGGACCAGGATTATCCTCACCCGTTTGCTGGTTGGGAATGCAATACGTCAGCAGACCTAGGCTGAGCATGCTCAAGAAAAGTTGTGTTTTCATGTGCGGTGGGGTTTTAAGCGTGGTTTGTGGTCAAGGTTAAAGTAGCGCGTGCGCTGTCGTCCGCGCGCTTGTGGCTGGTGCATCCGCACGCGCGGACGACAGCGTCCGCGCTACTTGCCGTCGTACTTTTTCGCTTGCTGGCGGTAGTATTCTTGCAGCACGTAGAAGGCCTTTTTCTTCTGGCCCGAGCTTGAAATCAAGCCTTTGCGGTTGAAGCCGTTTTGGTACACCGGGTGCTGACGGCGGGTGGCGCGGAAATCCGTGAGAATCCAGGGCGTCATGCCGCGTAGGTTCCCGATGGTGCTCAGCATTTTGAGCTGGTTCTGGTAGAGCGCCTCTTGGTACTCTTCGCTCCAGCGTGTTTCGGCCGTACCGTGGTAGCCGGCCAGCGCATCGCCACCGAACTCACTGATAAACACCGGCTTGTTGTACTTGATATTGAAGGTGTACTTCGTGATTTCGCTCGGCTTGCCGCCCCAATACCAGCCCGCGTACTCGTTGATGCTGGTTAGGTCGAGGTACTCGCCCAGCGGGTCATCTACGATGACGTTGGAACCTTCGCGATGCAGCTCCAGGGCAGCCGAAATCAGGCGGGTGTCGTCTAGCTCGCGGGCTTTCTTGGCCAGGCTGCTCATGAACTTCAGGCGCGGCTCGCTCAGCGGCGTTTCGTTGCCCACCGACCACACCACGATGCCCGCCCGGTTTTTCCCCATCGAAATGAGGTCAGAAAGCTGGGTTTCGGCGTTTTGGTAGGTGGCGGCGTTTTGCCACGAAATCGTCCAGTACACCGGCACCTCGGCCCACACCATCAGCCCTAGCTCGTCGGCTAGCTTTAGCATGGTTTCATTGTGCGGATAATGCGCTAGGCGCACGAAGTTGCAACCTAGCTCCTTGGCCCAAGTGAGCAGCATGCGCAAGTCGCCTTCGCCGCGGGCCCGGCCCGGAATCAGCGGGTTCTCATCATGAATGGAAATACCACGCAGAAAGGTCGATTTGCCATTGAGCATCACATCAGCGCCGCGGGTTTGAATGGTGCGGAAGCCGATGCGGTCCTGCACGGCGTCGCTGCCGCTGCTCAGGCTTACGGCGTACAGCTTGGGGTTCTGCGGCGACCAGTAGGTGAGCTTCTTCGCGGGGAAGCTGAAGCTAGCCTTCCCATCGGCATCCGTCTTAAGTTGCTGACGAACTTTGGCTTCGGCAATGTCGAGCGTCACTGTTTGGCCGGCTTTGTTAGCGCCGCCGAGCTGCACGTATCCGGTGAGCGTGTTTAAGTCGCTCTTCGCCAGCTGCACCTTGTAATCAGTGATGTAGGTCTCGGGCGTTTCGGCAATGAAAGCATTGCGCGTGATGCCGCCGTAGTTCCACCAGTCGGTGTTGATGGTCGGTACTTCGTCTTGGCGGCGGGTGTTGTCGGCTTTCACCACCACGAAGTTGTCTCCGTTGGGGCTGAGGCGGTCGGTGATGTCGTACTGAATCGGCGTGAAGCCACCCTTGTGCATGCCTAGCTTTTTGCCGTTCAAGTAGATATGCGACTCGTAGTTGATGGCGCCGAAGTACAGGAAGTAGCGCTTGCCGGCTTTCGGTGTCAAGTTGAAGCTCTTCTTGTACCAGATGGTGCCTTCGTAGTACAGCAGCTTGGGGTCCTGCGAGTTCCAGTCGCCGGGCACTTGCAGGGTGGCTGAGTGGTCGAAGTCGTACTCAATCAGCTCGGGCTCGTCCTTGGAGCTAGGTTTCTGGTTATCGTAGTAGCCACCTTTGCCCGATTTCGACTGGTCGAATGGCTCCCGGCGGTAGTCGTAGAAGCCGTTTTCGTAGGGGTCGATGATGTAGTTCCAGTTGCCGTCGAGGCTGAGTACACTCCGCGCCGGCATATTTTGAATCAGGATGGATTGCGCCCGAAGCGGCTGATTAGCAAACGAGCCTAGCACAAGCAACACAGCCAGCAGCGCCCGCCGTAAAAGTTGGTTTTTCATGAAAGAGGTTGTGGTGGTAAGACAGCGCAATGCTAGCCTTATTTCCGAATCGGAACCTAGGTGTAGCGGCACTTAGTACCCCGGATTCTGCGTCAGGACAGGATTAGTTTGGATTTCCTGAATCGGCACCGGGAACAACAGGTCGTGGTTGTCGATGGTATTAGTGGAGGCGTTGCGAGCGAAGTAGGCGTTCATTACCTGGATAGCGCGGTTCGTACCGTTGCGCTCGGTGCGCACGAGGTCGAACCAGCGGTGGCCTTCCATGTTCAGCTCCAAGCGGCGCTCCAGCTCTATTCGGTCGCGCAGGGTGGCTTGAGTGGTCGAAGTAGGCAGATCGACGGTGGCGTTGGCGGTAGCCACGGGCAGGTTGCGCGAGCGGCGAATCACGCGGTTCACGGCGTCGAGGGCCTGGGCAGTGGGGCCACCACGCTCATTAATGGCTTCGGCATACATGAGCAGCACGTCGGCATAGCGGAGCACAATCCAGTCGTTTTCGGCGTCGGTGGAACTGGTGGGCGTGTCGATGTACTTTCTGGTGTAGTACACCGTCCGGTTCTGACTATCGGTGCCGGTTCCGTAGGAAGCGGCGGCGCGCACGTCGGTGTTGCCACTAGCGGTAAAGGCCGCTACCAAGTCAGGATCAACAGAGTTGAACTGCTGCGGGCTCCCAGAGCCGCCGTTTATGGCCGTCACAGCAATGGGTAGAAACCAGTTGGTAAACGGACTGCCAATCCCGAGCCCGCCTTTACTGTAGCGCACCGCAAACAGAATCTCGCTGTTCATCTCGTTGGCAGTCGTGAAGATGTTCGCGTAGCTAGCTTGCAACGTATAGGTGGTACCCGTCACGAGCGGCTGAAGCTTGTCGGCGGCTTGCTGGTACTTCTTCTGCGTGAGATACACCTTGCCGAGCAAGCCCGTAGCGGCTCCTTTCGTAGCCCGACCTAGGTTGGCCGCAGTTTGCGTGACGGGCAGGTTGTTCTCGGCAAAAGCTAGGTCCTCTTCAATCAGCGCGTACACCTGCTCGGCCGGTACGCGCCCAAATTGGTAGGCGTCGGGGATGGAAGCAATTTCGCCGGTCACCAGCGGCACATCGCCCCAAATGCGCACAGCGTTGAAGTACGTCAGGGCCCGGATGAAGCGCGCTTCCGCGTAGAGGCGGTTGCGTGTGGCATCCGTCAGCTTCACGGCGCCGGCCCGGCTCAGCACAATGTTGCAGCGGGCAATGGCGCGGTAGGTGGCTAGCCAGTGGCTTTGTAGGTGCGTGTTGTCGCTGACGAGGGTGAAGTCGTTGAACTCGTTGAGCCGCTCGCCCGAAGTCAGCGCGAAGCTGTTGTCGGAAGTCACTTCGGCGTACAGAAAAATGCCCCGGTTGCTGGGCGACGACTTGCCGTAGAGTTCCTGCAAAGAAGAGTAAGCGGCCGTCACGGCGGTCAGGATGCTCAGCGAATCGTTGTAGCCTTCGGTGGTCGGCACCCGCGTCGGGTCATTCAAGTCGATGAACTCTTTGTTGCACGAGGTAGTGCCCAGCGCACCCAAGCCAAGCAGCGCCGCTACGCTGATGCTGGCGAGTATATTCTTGTAGTGGAAAGTCATGGGAGGGAGAGGGAATTTTGATGCGCTGTTTAGAAGCCAACCTGGACGCCCAGCGTGAGGGTGCGGTTCATGGGGTAGGAACCCTGATCTACCCCGTAGGTGGGGTTGGTCGAGTTGCCGTAGTTGTTCGCTTCGGGGTTGTAGCCGATGTACTTGGTGAAAGTGTACACGTTCTGAGCCGAGGCGTAGACGTTGGCGCTTTGCAGGCCGACTTTCTTAGACCAGCTATCGGGCAGGTTGTAGCGCAACGTGATGTTGCGGATGCGCAGGAACGAAGCGTCTTGGATGAAGTAGGAGTTGAACTGCGTGCGCAACGACGAAGCCGTGGTAGCGCGAGGCGTTTTGCCGTCGCCGGGGTTTTCGGGGTTGCGCCACCGGTCGAGCATTGCCGTGCGGCCGTTCACTTGGCCGGGGAAGTTGAACGTGTACCGGTCGCCGCCGTAGAGCACGTCGTTGCCCAAGGAGCCTTGCAGCGTCACGCCCAGCGACAACGCTTTGTAGCCGAAGGTGTTCTGCAAGCCGTAGGTGAAATTCGGAAACGGATTGCCAATGACACCAATATCCGCCGTGTTGATCTGGCCGTCGCCGTTCTTATCGACAAACTTGAAGTCGCCGGGCTGCACGGCTAGGTTGCTAGCCGTCCACTTGGGGCTGTTGTCCACGTCGTTCTGGTCGCGGTACACGCCGGCCTGCTCGTAGCCGTAGAACACGCCCAGCGGTTGCCCCGGCACCACCCGAATCGAGCTGGTGTAGCCAAATATGGCATCAAAGGTGATTTGCTCGTTGATGCCCGCCAGCGCTATCACCTTGTTGCGGTTGAGGGTGAAGTTGGCCGCCGTGCTCCAGGTAAAGTCGCCTTTCACGATGTTGGCCGTGTTCAGCTGAATTTCTAGGCCGCGGTTGCGCACTTCGCCCACGTTGGCCAACGCCCGCGTTGAGAAACCGAGCACCGCCGGAATGTTGCGGTTGAGCAGCAAGTCGGTGGTGTTGCGCTGGTAAGCGGCCACCGTCAGGTACACTCGGTCGCGGAACAAACCTAGGTCGAAGCCGGCGTCAAACTGCGTGTTGGTTTCCCACCCTAGGTCGCGGATGGCCACGCCGTTGGGCGAGAAGCCGTAGGCGCGGGTGCCGGTACCAGCGCCGAATGCGTAGTTGGTCGCCGTCTGGTAGCTCTGGTAGTTGTAGTCGCCGATGTTGTTGTTGCCCGTCACACCGTAGGAAGCGCGCAGCTTCAGCTCACTGATGGCCGGAACAGACTTAATAAAGTTTTCCTCGCCCACGCGCCAGGCCAGCGCCAACGACGGGAACGTGGCAAACCGATTATCAGGACCAAAGCGCGAGGAGCCGTCGGTGCGCAGGGCTGCCGTCAGGATGTAACGTTCCTTAAAAGCGTAGTCGAGGCGGCCGAACACCGATGTCAGCGAGTTGGCCGCGTACGACGCCTGGCCGAAAATCTGGCCGGCGGCGGTTACGTACTCTAGGTCGGTGTTGGTGTAGGTGCCGGTCTGGCCGAGCACTGTGCTGCCCTCGTTGGTGTTGCGCTGAGCCGAGTAGCCCGCCAGCAGCGTCACGCTGTGGTCCGTGGCAAAAGTGCGGTTGTAAGTCGCCGTATTTTCCCACACCCAGTTCAGGTTCGTGCTGTTTAGCTGCCGAGCATCGATGTTGTTCAGCGTAGGGTTCGAAAGGTTGGCGAGCTGGTTGCTGGCGGTGCCTAGGGTCGCCGGCACGTAAATACCGCGGCGGGTGTTCAGCAGCTCCGCCCCGAAGTTGGTGTGCAGCGTTAGTCCTTTCGCCACCTCATAATCGAGCGTGACTGTACCTAGGCCGCGCACGGCGTTGGCCCGGTCCTTATACAAGTCGATGGTGGATACGGGGTTCAGGAGGTCGAGCGGCTGTGACAGCGCACCACCCACGCCGTTGCGCACGTTGGCGTAGTCACCGTTGGGCAGGCGCACTGGCACAATGGGCGGCATAATAAGCGCCGACGTGATGATGGCCGTTTCGCCGCCCGGACCGCCACCCGAGATGTTGCCGCCGTTGTAGCTCCCCGAAATAGGTTTCACATCGGTGCGAGTGAAATTAGGGGCTAGGCTCAGACCTAGCTTCACCTTTTTGCTTAGCTGGGCGTCGTAGTTGGCGCGCAACGAAAAGCGCTCAAAGCCGGTATTGCGCACCACGCCGGTTTGCTTGAAGTAACCGCCCGAGATGTAAAAGCGCGAGTTGTTGGTGCCGCCGCTGGCCGACAGTTGGTATTGCTGCTGCACGCCGGTACGAAAAATCTCGTCCTGCCAATCGGTGTCGGGTAAGGCGGGTGCGCCGGCTTGCAGGCTAGCCGGTACGGCCCGGTTGGTCGCCGAAAACGAGTCGCGCAGGTAGTCCAGGAATTCGTCGCGGTTCATCAAGTCGATGCGCTTGGCTACCTGGATAATGCCGCTGTTGGCGGTAAAGTTGAAGCGCGTTTTGCCGTCGTCGCGTCCGCGCTTGGTGGTCACGATAACGATGCCGTTGCCCCCGCGCGAGCCGTAAATAGCGCAAGCCGCCGCATCCTTCAGAATTTGAATAGATTGAATATCACCGGGCGGAATCTGGTAGTAGCTGTCGGGGCTGTTGAGCGGGTAGCCATCCACCACGTACAGCGGACTGTTACCTGCCGAAATAGAACCTAGCCCCCGAATGCGAATCACCGCACCCGCACCCGGCTCCCCCGACGGTTCCGTGATTTGCGCGCCCGCCACCAAGCCCACCAACGCCTCCGACGGAGAAGCGACGGGCAGCAGCTCCACATCCTTGGCCGCCACCGACGAAATAGACGTAGCCAGCAGCTTTTTCTCCTGCACGCCGTAGCCGACCACTACTACTTCGCCCAGGGCTTTGGTGTCCTCCGCGAGTGTCACGCTCAAGTTGCTAGTAGCGCCTGTGAGCGGGACTTCTTTGCGCGTGTAGCCTACAAAGCTGAAAACCAGCGTGCTATTTTCCGGCACGTTGAGGGTGAAGCTGCCGTCGGGGCCAGTGCCGGTGCCTATGGCGGCGCCTTTTACTACCACCGTCACGCCCGGCAGCCCCTCCCCTTTTGCATCTACCACCCTCCCCGATACCGGCACATCGGCCGTCGATTTGCCCGAGCTAGAGCTAGGTTGGCTTAGAATGATGCGGTTGTTGCGTACCTCATACTGAATCTTGCGCGGGGCGAGTAGTTCATCTAATACTTGCGTGAGGGGTTTGTTTTCTACCTGCAACGTCACGCGGCGGTCGGAGCCGATAAGCGACGGGCTGTACACGAAGCGCACGTTCAGTTGCTTTTCAAGCTGGTTGAGGACCGACTCAATCGTTTGCGCCTCTGCCTTAAACGAAACTTTTTGCTCTAACAAGACCTGGGAGAGCACCGGGCTAGGTGCAGCTACACTGGAAGCTAGCGGAGTAGCCAGCGTTAAGCTCAACGCAACTAATCTGACGGGGTACCAGCGTCGGAAGGAAGGTACGCGGTTGTTCATAGGCCGAAATCGTTTGCAGTGGGAATAGAACAGGTTTGGGAAGAGCAAAAGGAACCTAGCACGCTCAGTAAAAGCGCGTTATCGTGGTAAGTATGATTGACTTTCTAGCAGAAGCTAGCGTGCCGTTGGGCGGAAGCGGAAGCCGGCGAGGCGCAAAAGCTAGCTACCGCAGGAGAATAGCATTAAGACTTAATGGACTGCTTACAGCCCGTACTCTCAAAGATTATTTGTGCGTCATCTGCTCGTTTATAACTCGCGTTCAATGCTTTGCAAAGAATATCAAGCTGCTCGAACAAGGGTTCATTATCAAAGGCAATGGTGATGGTGCATTCGCGCAGCTTTGCGGGGTCATACACAATGTTGACGCCGTACACCTTTTCCAGCGCCGCTAGCACTTCTGCTACTGGCCGTTTTTTGAAGTCGAGCGGTTGCGAGGTAAGCGCCGCCGGCTTCGCAACTAGCTCTTTATCGAGGTGGTTGCCCTCCGCAGAATACACTACTTGCTGATTGGGCAGAAGCACCACACCCTTGAATGTGGGCTGCGCCGGTGTGGCATCTAGCTGAGCTCCCTGGCGCGGTTGCACAGCTACTTTGCCTTCGCGCACGGCTACTTTCGCTTCTTTGTTGGCGTATGCCGTTACCAAGAAGCTGGTACCTAGCACCGTCGTGACGACTTTATCAGTGTACACCAAGAAGGGCCGCGCGGGATTTTTGGTCACGTTGAAAAAAGCCTGCCCCGTGAGGTACACCTCGCGGCGGGTGCCAGCTAGTCCTTCTTTGTATTGCAGGCGGCTGCCCGGATATAGCAGTACGTGGCTGCCATCTTGCAGCGTGATATCCTGCTCGTATTGCAGCTTATTGATTTGGCGCACCCACTTCACGGAAGCTAGGTCAGCTTTCTGTTGATGGCGCTGGAGCAGCCACCAACCCAGCCCAAGGCTAAGCACCAGCACGGCCGCGGCAGCCCAGCGGCTTGCTTGACCTTGCCAGAAGGAAAGTGGCCGTGCGATAACAGGCATCTCCTCTACAGGCTCAGCAATTTCTTCGTCGGCGGTAAGCTGCATGATGCGCTGCCACATGGCCGTGCGCACTTCCTCGTGCATGCTGCGGTCGAGCACCAGGTTTTCTTCCTGCCCTAGCTGCTCGCTCCATTTCTCCACCAATTGCCGCTCACCCGGCCGACTACGGCCATCGAGGTAGCGCTGGAGCAAGGCTTCAAATTCAGCTTGGGTCATCATACAGGAGACAGAAAGGCTTCTATTGAGGAAGACGCACAACGGCTATCAACCCCTAAGCTCCCGCTAAACTTTTTTCAAGTTTTCTTTTCCAAACCTAGCTTCACAAACACCGAAACATTGATCATCAACACTTTATGCAACAAATAAAATATTTTTAGAAACGCGCTCCTGTCGCTATCATGTTTCGGCCAGCTCAACCTAACAGCCGAAAGTGTGCTTAAGCAGAATCTGAGACGAGCGGATAGCTGTAGCTCTTAACGCACAAACAGAAAGAGCACAGCCATTAGCGTGAAGTCGCGCAGGTACACGCGCAGCAGCTTCAGCGACTTGGTAAGGTGATATTCCACCGCCTTAGGCGACAGATTGAGCCGCAGGGCAATTTCTGCGACTGGAATATGCTCTAGTCGGCTCAAACGGAAAATTTCGCGCGATTGCTCGGGCAAGCGCAGCAACGCCTTGGCAAATGCCTCCGACAGATCGGAGGCAGCTAAGTCGTGCTCGGTTTCTTGGCTGGCTTCCGTCTGAGAGCGGCGACAGTAGTCGGCGTAGGCAGCCCGTACTTGGTGCGCCCGCAAGTACCCAATAACCCGCCGGTTGATAGCAGCTAGCAGATAGTACTCGAGTTGCTGAATGGCCTGCTCGGCGCGCTTGTGCCAGAGCGTAGCAAACAGGTCCTGCACTAGTTCCTCAGCTATTTCGCGCGATTTCAGCTTACGGTACGCTACGGCAAACACGCGGTACCAATACCGCTCATATAGCTCCGCGAAAGCCGTTCGGTCGTTGGTGGCCAGCGCTTGAAGCAAGGCATCGTCGGTCCAGGAAACGTAGGTTCGCAGCGGCAAAGACTTCACTAAACGGCAAAAGTGCGGATTGGTACGAAAGCAGCTTCTAGTAAATATACAAGCGGGCGTTTACAAACTACTACTCAAAACAACCTAGCCTATCGGCTGCTCTTGCTAGCCACAAACGAGTAAGTTTCCTGCTTCTAGTCGATAGTGGTGCTACTACCAACGAGCTGAACCTAGCCACCCCAAAAACAAAACCGCATTAGCTTAGGTGCTAATGCGGTTTTTATCTTTGTACGTGCTACTGGTGTATAGCTGAATTTTATCGAAGGCAGAAGCTAGGCTCGCCACCTTACGATGCGTCTTTTCTAAGCCGCGTTCGGCAGTTGCGTACTCATCGATTGCAATACTATTTGGAATGGCACGCACTGGGCCGTCATGCAGCCGCTGCTGACTAGCGGATCGGCGTTCATTACGGCCTCCGCCATCGCCGAAGATTCTGCTTCGAACAGTACCATACCAAAATTAGCCTGCCCACCGACGCCGGCGAGCTTCAGCAGATGCCCAACTTGCAGGCGCTGTAAGTGCCGAAAATGAGCGGCTAAAATTTCGGCTTCTGCCTGTGCAGCTTCAGGGCAAGAAAGGGTCCCACCCGCGGGTTGGAGCAAATAAGCGAAGAGCGACATAAGAGACTGTAGTAGGTAAAATAATAGAGTTAAAACTAGGGGTTGATCTGGTGTGGACAGAAACACACAATATGCCATCAGCATAAAATATATATTAAATACTATACTTAGTAGCTAGGGTAATATTTTCAACTGTTTTTCGTCTTCAGCTATACACTCAATTGCCCTTTGCTTATCCAATATGAGACCCAGGGGCTCCAATACTTGGAATACGTCTGTGGCTTTTGGCGCCTGGCCTAGCTTCGCGTGGCCGCACGCTCCGCAATAGGGGCGCGGTATTTACAGTTTTAGTTGATATTCTCTCTACCTCACCTTCTCTACTTCTATGACAAAGCTGCTTTCCGTAACCAGCTTGTTTCTTCTTATTTGCGTTGCACCTAGCTACGCTCAGAAAGTACCTACTTCACAATACTTGATGTTAGTACGTGAGCTTGATAGCGAGCCTATCTCAGGGCCCAAACCTTCCTTAACGCTTATCGAACCTAATGGCTCTTTTAAAACGGTAGAGCTGCCGAAGCTCTATAGTGCAAGCGTTTCTAGGCAAGATCTAAACACGGCTCTTAGGCAAGGCAGGGTTGATTCAACGTCTACTGCGATGCGCCGGGCACGCTACCTCCGTAACTACGTTTACCAAGCGGAGGTGAAAAAGCTCAACGAGCTAGGCGCGCAAGGCTGGGTGCTGGTGAATACCTTACAGGAAGGCACCACCGTGCGGTATTTGCTTCGAAAAGATGGCTTGAGCCAACCGTAAGTTGCGGTTACTCTCCCAGCAACAGCACTTCCATCTCCAGGTACAGCCAGTCATCTTCCCAGGCTTTGTGCGTGAGGCGGCCACCCAGCTTAAACCCAGCATCGAGCAGGCGGGCAATGGTTTCGTTGCGGCCCTCAGGTAGGTAGCCTAGCCACATGGCATCGGCATCAGCCGTGTAGACGCGCACGGCCCAGTCGTCGTAGGTGCTGTCGGCTTCGCGGCTCAGGGTTAAGGCTTGGTCTATCTGCAAATTAGGCTCGTAAGGTTTCAAGCCTTCGCGGTGAGAGGTACCGGCAATAAGACATTCAAGCAAAACCAAAGGCGAAGAAGCGGAAGGCGTAGCAGCCATAACAGCGCGTTGAGAAAGCTAGGTTAGAAATCGGTGGCTAATATAGGATTGCTGGGGGAAGTAATGGAAACTAAGCACCGTTAGCTTCTTGCTTACCTAATAACTACACATCCCAATTTCTAAGACGCTTGATGATTATCCACTTATTATTCCTACGCTGAACCACTAAAGTTTCGCTTCCGCCACATGTACCACCGCACATAAAAGTCGTTTCAATAATAGCCGTATTGTAATCGGCAGAGAATAAAGGCAAACTGATACTATTGAAATATTTACTCTTATAACGCGCTTGTAATTTCGGCCAGAAATCCCACGTCCTTTGCTTCTGATCAAGCGCTTGCATTAAAGAAACCAAGGTATCCATTGAGACAAGCACTTTAATTGACAACCTGTTTTTCTGCCAAACGAAAACAGTATCTGTAGCGGCCTGCTGCTTGATAAAAGTAGCATCAGTGGGACTCAAGATCTTCTCGGCGACCAACTTCTGTAACCTACCATCTTGCAGATATGGCTGTGAGTTGCCTTGCTTTTTTGATAAGCTGAATTTCCGATCTAACAAAATTCCGTCTGGTAAGAACTTCTCCTCCGAACCTAAATCATTATCTGTTTTTACAGGGTGATCTGCTATGTAATTTATCAAGGAATATACAGCTGTATCTGGCACTAACACAGCTTGTTGGATTCCCTTGGCTTTATATGTACTTTTTTCATTATTAGTTATCACAAGTAGGCTAGCAAAAAACCCTGATAAAATAAACGCTATGCTCAGGCTCCACTGCCATACTTTATGCTTAGTTATTCTCACGGCAGCGTTTGGCTATTTGGCTATAAGCACAAAAGACGGCCATCCATCTCAGAATGACCGTCTCTTGCGTGTAGAACAATTAACTACTTAAATGCCTGAATTCCCGTAATATCCGCCCCAGTTATCAACAGATGAATATCGTGCGTGCCTTCATAGGTGATTACCGACTCTAGGTTCATCATGTGGCGCATGATGGGATACTCGCCGGTGATGCCCATACCGCCGTGAATCTGACGGGCTTCGCGAGCTATTTCTAGTGCCATGGCTACCGAGTTGCGCTTAGCCATGCTGATTTGCGCAGTGGTGGCTTTGCCTTCATTTTTGAGGGTACCTAGGCGCCAGGCCATCAGTTGGGCCTTTGTGATTTCGGTAATCATTTCGGCTAGCTTGCGCTGCTGAAGCTGATAGCTAGCAATGGGCTTCCCGAACTGTTCCCGCTGCAAGCTGTATTTCAAAGCTGATTCATAGCAGTCGATGGCGGCCCCGATGGCACCCCAGGCAATGCCGTAGCGGGCCGAGTCGAGGCAGGAGAGCGGACCACGCAGGCCTTCTACGTTGGGCAGCACGTTCTCCTTGGGAATGCGCACGTTGTCGAACACCAGCTCACCGGTAATGCTAGCGCGCAGGCTCCACTTGTTGTGGATTTCGGGGGTAGTGAAGCCTTCCATGCCGCGCTCTACGATGACGCCTTTGATGCGACCTTCCTCATTTTTGGCCCATACCACGGCTACTTGGCACTCGGGCGAGTTCGAAATCCAGAGCTTGGCGCCGTTTAGCAGGTAGTAGTCGCCTTTGTCTTCAAGCTTAGTGACCATGCCGCCGGGGTTGGAGCCGTGGTCGGGCTCGGTGAGGCCGAAGCAACCGAGCCACTCGCCGGAAGCTAGCTTGGGCAGAAACTTGCGGCGCTGCTCCTCCGAACCGTATTGGTAGATCGGGAACATCACCAAGGAGCCCTGCACCGAGGCCGTGGAGCGCATGCCGGAGTCGCCGCGCTCGATTTCCTGCATAATCAGGCCGTAGCTGATGTAATCGAGGCCACCCCCGCCGTATTCCGTCGGGATGGTCGGGCCGAAAGCACCCACTTCGCCAAACTTCCGCACAATTTCCGAGGGGAAGTGCGCTTCCTGCGCCCACCGTTCGATGTTGGGCGAAATCTCCTTCTTCACAAAGTCGCGCATGCTTTGCCGAATGAGCTTGTGCTCCTCGGTCAACAGGCCGTCGAGGTCAAAATAATCGGTGAAGCCGGCGGCGTTGGTAGAGCCGCGTTGCGCACTGTGGGCCTTAGCGTTTGGGGAGAGAATATCGGCTTGGGAAGACATAGCAAAGTAGTTAGGGGTGGTTTTCAAAGATAGGAAGTTACCAGACTAGGCAGGAATTAAAACGTCTGTCATCCTGAGCTTGCCCAACGACCTTACCACGTTAGAACGACGTCCTAACAACGGTTCGTTCACGCACAGTGATGTCCTTGGCAAGCTCAGGATGACAGACGGCTTTTACGTTGTTTTCCGAACGCTAAAACTTCACCCCTACCGATGCTAGCACGTTACGAGTTGCTTGTGGAAAATACCAGTTGAAGGTATCGAGGCCGCCGCTGGCACCTAGGTAGCTGTAGGTGTAACCGTTGGCCACGTACTTACGGTTCAACACATTGTTAACCAGCAGGCCTAGCTCAATCTCCTTCACAAACGTGGGATGAATGGCGTAGCGCACCCGGAAATCCATCACCTGATACGGCATGATACGGCGGCCGTAGTTGGCCGAGTTGTCGAGGTACTGGCGGCTGACGGTTTTGTAGAGCAGCGCCACGCGCAGGCCTTTCAGTGGCTGACCTTCCAGCGTGTGCGCCGAAACTACCGAGGGCGAGTACGAAATGGTAGAGGTGCGCGCTTCCGCTACCACGGGGTTGTAGTCGGCATCGTAGGTCACGTCGCGGTAGCCGAGGATGCGATTGCGACTCACCGTGATGGTGCTGCTCAGGCTGATTTTATCATTGGCCGAAGCAGAGCCGGTCAATTCTAAACCAGTACGGTAGCTGCGCGCCACGTTGGTGCGCAAGGCCGTGCCTACGTCATTGAGTTGGCCTGTGGCTACTAGCTGGTTGCGATAGTGCATGTAGAAGTAATTAGCTTCTAAGCGTAAGGCAGTACGCGGACCGAGCAAATTCGCATTGGGCATATTCAGGCGGTAGCCACCTTCGAAGTCGTTTAGCCGCTCGGCTTTGGCTGTTTGGTCGCCAGCGGGGCGGTCGGTGAAGTCGGCGCGGACGGGCTCGCGCTGGCCCACGGCGAAGCTAGCATAGAGCTGCTGGCCTTCGGCTAATGCGTAGGTCGCGCCGGCTTTGGGGTTGAAGAAGGTGTAACGGGCGCGGGTAGTCACGTCGTTCTGGTCATCTTCGATGCCGTTGATGTTGTAGGTGATGTGGCGCACTTGCACGTCGCCGTACACGCCTAGCTTGGGCAGCACCTGCCATGTGGCGCGAGCATAGGCGTTGTAGTCGGTTTTGGTGGCGTCATTGAAGTAGTAACGGTGTCGGATGTTGCCATTGGAAGCGTACTGCGCCCAAATGACTTCGCCGTAGTGGTCGTTGTCGAAGCGGTTCCAGGCGCCGCCGATGGTAGCTTGGAGCTTGTCGTTGTCGCGGGGTTGGTAGTTCAGGGCGAAGGTGCCACCGTAGAAGTAGTTATCGAGCCACTTGCGGTCCACGAGGTTCGTGCGCGTGATGGTGTCGCCACCAATGATAACATTGGCTAGGTTGTAGTCTGAAAAGCGCCGATTAGCCCGGTAGTTTTCGTAGTAGCCGAAGCCCCGCGTGAGGTGTAGCGCCGCCCCGATGTTCCAATCCTGACCTAGGCCTTGCGAAAGGTGGAGTTGGTAGTGGTTTTGCTGATAGTTATCGGTTTGGTTGTCGTAGGTGTAGTAGCTGTAGCGCCGGCCTTCTTGCAGCACCCGCGCTGCGTCGGCTTCGCTTAGCTCTCCGTTGTCGATGTAGTTCTGCAACAGCGCCCGGTTGCCAGTAATGGCCGGCTCGGGTACGCCGTTCCAGGCCTGGTAGGTTTTTTCGCGGCCCGAAAAGGTGATGAACTTCAGCAACGTATTCTTAGCCTGATACCCCGCCGAGAAGTAGTACGATTTCAGATCCGACGAACCCCGGTTCATATAGCCATCCGACGCCACGCGCGACAAGCGGCCGTCGACCATGAAGTGCCCGCCCAGCAGCCCGGTCCCGAACTGCACGTTGTTGCGCCAGGTGTTGAAAGAGCCGTAGGTGTTCTGGGTTTCGGCGTAGGCTTCGCGGCGTACGTCGAGCGTCGAGATGTTGATGCTAGCTCCGAAGGCTGCGCCCCCGTTCTGGCTGGTGCCCACGCCGCGCTGCACTTGTAGGCTGTTGATGGAAGAAGCTAGGTCGGGTAGGTTCACGAGGAAGGAGCCGTGCGACTCGGCATCGTTCAGCGGCACCCCGTTGATAGTCATGTTGATGCCCGTGTTGCTCGTGCCCCGGATGCGGATATCGGTGTAGCCCACGCCCGCGCCGGCGTCGGAGTTCACCACCACCGAGGGCGTTTGGTCGAGCAGATAGGGCAAGTCTTGGCCGAAGTTGCGCTGCGCTAGATCTTGCTTGCTGAGGTTAGTGTAGGCCGTAGCCGTGCGCTCATTAGCGCGCGAGGCCGTTACGAGGGCTTCGCCCGTGAGCACGCCGCTGGGCTGTAGACCTAGGGTAAGTTGCTGGGCAGCCGGCTGCCCTTCAACGCGCCGGACTAGTGCTTGATATCCAATAAACGTGATTCGCAGTTCGTGCGAGCCAGCTGGTACGCTTGGCAACGAGAAGACGCCATTCGCGTCGGCAGCACTTGAGGCGGGGGCCCCATCCAACAAAATAGTAGCACCGGGCAACACAACTCTCGTGCGAGCGTCCACCACGGAGCCCGATACGGGTCCTTGCGCCCAACTCGAAAGCGGCAGCGCCAAGAGCGCCACGCCTGAAAGGAAAAAGTTTTTCAAGAAGAACTTGGTAAGAAAGAACGAACCTAGCGCTAGGGGTCGGCGCAGCAGGCAAATACGTTCGCGGATCGTTTGTTCCCTTCGCCGGCATTACCCGGATCAGGTTCAATGGGTATGATCTCAGCCCGGCTGGTTTTGCGCGCAAAATGCCAGGCACCCCTAAACTTATAGTTACCTACAAAGCTAGACCACGCTACTACTAGTTCCAAACTGCGCGGGTGGGTTCTTTACTTTGGTCTGAAAATCATCTACCTTAGGTAGGCAAATGGCGGAAGGAGATTTTGATCGCAATCGAAAACAACTCTGCTCTTTCTCCCGTTATCTTTCTACTGTCCGCGAGACCCTTCCTCTACCGATTCGTCTTTATTCCACCTGCCATGATCAGCTTAATTTACACGCTCGTGGTACTTGCCATCTTGGCCTACTTCATGGTAGTTCCGCGCCGTCGGTTCCAACGCCCACCCTCGCCCGATAATGACGATGATGGGGGCGAACCACTTGACGGCGGCCTACCCGACCTAGACCTGCCACCCGGCATCAGCCGCCCCATCAACGACTGGGAGCCCGACTACAATCGGCGTCCCAAAACCCCGCATCCCAGCGCACCGCTGCTGTCGTAGCTGCGCTCAACGGGTAACCATATTCAACGGCCCTTCTCCCTACTGCGGCTGCCGGTTCGAGCTGGCAACTACAGTAGAGAGAAGGGCCGCCAATTTTCGGGCACAGAACCTAGGTCAGCACTTTCTGCATACGCACGTAGGCAATAGAACCTTTGTAGAACTCAGGGCCTGCGGGCTCCATCCCAAACTTGTAGTACAAGCCTGTAGCTTCTTGCCGCGCATCGCAGGCAATGGTGCGGGCCCCGCGTTGCCGGGCTTCCTCCATCACGTGCGTGAGCAGGCGTGTGCCAATGCCCTGGCGCTGGGAGCCAGGGGCGACGGCGAACTTGCGGAAGCGTGCCGCCTCACCGTTCACAAACAAGGAAATAACGCCCAGCAACTGCTCTTCGTGAAAGGCACCGAAGTGCATACCTAGGTCGTCATCGTCTATCTTGACGTAATCCAGCGGCTTGTTGGGCCACAACACCGAATGGCGCAGTGGGTACGTAGCAGCAGGTTGGATGGCGCGAATGGTAATGAGCATAAAGAAAGTAACGACAGTAACGCGCCCCAGCCTGTTCGTCGCGGCGCGGTCTATTTACCGATAAGTTTAATCGGGGCACGCAAATAGCGCAGATGCCAAGCGCAGCACAAGCCGCTCTTACTGCACAGTTATCGTGTATTCGGCCGCGAAGCTTTGGCCAGAAGCGAGGGTCAGAATGCCTTCTTTATCGGCTAACTCGCCCGAATCGCCCACGGAACTGGCAATGCCCTGCCACGGCTCAATGCAGACGAAAGCCGCACCGGGGCCTTTGGTCCAGAGACCTAGGTACGGGAAGCCATCGAAGCGCACACTAACAGCACGCTCCGAGCGGTGACTCCGCAAAGCGAGCTGCGAAAAGTCAAACTTCTTCAGCACTAGCGCATCTTGGGCAAATAACTCGTACGTGAGCGGCAATTCTGTCGCTCCTGCCAGTACCGGTTCGGTTTGGCCGTTGAGCAAGCCTCCTTCTAGCAAGTACCGCTCGAAAGTCTCAGGTGCGTCGAAGCTGAAGTAATAGTCTTCGAACTGCTCGCCGGGCAGCAAGGGGCAGCGGAACGCTGGGTGCGCGCCGATGCTAAACAACAGCTCTTCACCGGCGGGATTTTGCACTTCCCAGCGCACCGTGAGCGTAGTAGCCTGCAATCGATACGAAATGCGCAGCACGAAATCGAACGGATACACGGCACGGCTCTGCTCATCGGCGCGTAGCTCGAAGGTGAGTGTATCGGCGCTTTGCTGAACCAGAATAAACTCCCGGTCGCGGGCAAAGCCGTGCTGGGAGAGCTTATAAGTCTGGCCATGATGCTGATACGTATCCTGCGGCAAACGCCCTACGATGGGAAACAGCACCGGCGCGTGCCGCGCCCACACGGCCGGGTCGGCCTGCCACATGTATTCGAGGTTGTCGAGGTCTTTGCGGATAAAGCTGCTAAGCTCGGCGCCGTGGGCTTGCACACCCACGCGGCATTGGTTGTTTTCGAGAGAGTAGGTCATGCGGTGAAGGTAATAAGGTAGCGCGAACCGTAGGAAGGCATTAGCCAAGCTCCCCCGTCGTGCATCGTTGAACTATTGCGTTTGCAGGTTGGCTTAGCCGTTCAACGATACGCGAAGCTTAGGCTTCGCGCTGCATTGCCAGCAACTTATCTACCAGTGTGCACGCCTGCACCAGCCGCTGTTCGCCGGTTCCGCCGACTTCGGCAAACGGAATACCTAGCTTCCGTAGCTCTTGCTGATACACCTTGTAGAAATAGTCACGCATGTGCGGATGTTCTCGCAAGGGGTCCGGCTCCCAGGGCAGGTCGATGTTGAGTAGCAGTGTCAGGTCGTGGCGCTGCTGGGCTAGCTGTTGCAAAATCCACGCGGGGCAACTTCCGAAGGCATGCTCCGCCCAGATTTTTATTACCAGTAAGTCGGTGTCAACAAAAACAACGCGTTGAGCGTGGGCTACAGCCACTTCTTCGGCGGCCAGTTGTCCGCGGGCAATTTCTTCTAGGTCGGCTAGGGTATAAGCTGGGCCATGGGCATCTAGGTACACCCTAGCATACTCGGGCGCCCAAGCAGTGCCGTAGTGCTCGGCGAGCTGTCGGCTCAACGTTGATTTCCCCGTCGACTCGGGGCCGGTAATGGCAACGCGTACCATCTTATAAAACGGTTAGGGGCTCAGCAGCTATTTGGTCTGCTTTGGCTTTCGCCTCGGCACGCCGCCATTCTAGGTAGCCATAGGTGGCTAGCACTAAGTACACGGCATACAAGCCGCTTGTGGGGTAGAGCTCTTTGTGCCACAAAATCGGTACGTACAAGGCGTCGACCAAAATCCAGAGCCACCAGTTTTCCAGGCGCTTACGCATCATCAGGTACTGTGCGGCTAGGCTGATGGCCGTGGTTAGGCTGTCGAGGTGTGGGAGTGAATCGTCGGTGTAGTGCTGAAGGTAGTAGCCGAAGCCGAGCGTGAAGAGCAACACGCCTAGTAGCAGCAGCCCCCACTCCAAGCGCCGCGTGCGCGACACTTTCAGCTCGGTGTTGCGGGCGCCGCCATACAGCCATTGGTACCAGCCGTATAGACTCATCAGAATAAATAGCACCTGCAAATTGCGGTCGGCGTACAGCCGCGCCCCGTGGTAAACCACCACATAAAGGCCGCAGCTAACAATGGCCACCGGAAAATTCCACAACGACTCGCGCGCGGCTAGCCACACACAGGCTATGCCCGTGAGCACGGCCACCCACTCAAGCGGCGTGCTGCCGGCAGCGGCAACCCAAAAATCATAAAGCGACTGAAGCACAGGCGAAGAGTAAGCGCGTACAGGGAAAAGTCAAAGCTAACGCGCCGTGGTTTATTTTTGCAGCTAGCTTTCTTTTTACTTGCCTTCCTAGCTGCCTACTTATGCTCCCTGAACTCACACCCGAAGCTCTCCACGCCCGGCTCCAACAGGGAGAAGCCCTACAGCTTATCGACGTACGCGAGCCGGAGGAATACGCCTACTGCCGCATCGAAGGCAGCCTTCTGATTCCGCTCGGGGAAGTAGCGCAGCGCGCCGACGAAATTGACCCCGACCAGCCGACTGTGCTCATCTGCCACCACGGCGTGCGCTCCATGCAAGCGCTGGCGTATCTGCAACACCGGCACGGCCTAACGAACCTGCTAAACCTGCGCGGGGGCATTCACGCCTGGAGCCTGCGCGTCGACCCGACGGTGGCCGTGTATTAGGAGTGGCTAAACGGCTGCGTGAGAAGGTCCTTTTGATGCAGCTAGCACGCTAACGATGTTGTCGGTCGCATCGATTTCGCTGATGCGCCTACTTGTAGGAGCGCAGCAAGCAGCTTGTTAGCATTTGCCAAGACTTCGCCAGTAGAACCAACGAGCGGTAGTTGTAAGATGCCGTTTTGTAAGTCGACCAAGCCGAGGGCAGTTACTATTGAGCTAAAAGAGGTTACGTGTGTAACAAAGAGTCTCGCCTTAGCCGGCTACTTCGACTACCAGCGCAGGCGACGTTGGAGAGAGTTGCTGAGCTAGCTTCTCTTTGCGTAGCGCCTGCACATGCAGCATCCCGATCAGCAATGCCACGATGCCTTCCACCAACACCGTATTTTGCACGCCGATGCGCTGCGACAACGCCCCCACCAGCAAACTACCTAGGGGCAACAACCCTGCGTAAGACAACACATACAAGCTAAGCACGCGGCCTCGCAGAGCCAGTGGCACCGTGGTTTGCAGCAGCGTATTGCTAATAGTGAGTTGCGTTACCATCCCAAAAGCGCCGAACACCAACGACAGCAGCGCCACCACATACCACGGCATATGCGAGTACAGCACCAGCCCCGCACCGAGGATAAAGGTATTCGCAGTGAGCAGTTTTTTCAGGTTAGTGCCCGGTTTGCGCGAAGCCAGAAAGAACGCCCCGATAAAAGCCCCTAGCCCCACAGCGCCTTCTAGCATGCCAAACGTGGTGGCCGTGCCGTGAAAAATATCTTTGGCGTACACCGGCAGCAACGTGGTAAACGGCAGCACAAACAGGCTAATAAGTGACAACATGACGATGATATGCCGAATAGCGGGCGTGTTGGCTACGTAGCGTAGTCCCTCGCGCAGCTCTTCCAACATGCTTTTCGTGCGCAGCTTAGCCTCATACACCGGCAGCTTCAACGACAAAAGCGAACCAATAACGGCCACGAAGCTTACCGCGTTCAGGCCGAAGCAGGCCACAGACCCTAGCTTTTCCAGCGCAAAGCCCGCAAAAGCCGGACCTAGCAGTTGAGCTAGGGTTACCATAGAAGAGTTCAGCGCCAAGGCGTTGGGCAAGTCTTGCTTGTCTTCCACCAGTTCTGGCACCAGCGACTGACGGGTGGGCACATCAAACGCGTTGATAATACCGAGCACCACACTCAAGGCGATAATCCCCCAAACGGCGTTGGGCCTAAAAAAGACCAACAACGTCAGCAGGAGTGCTTGCACCATCGACAGGGCTTGCGTGAGCAGCAGCACGCGGTAACGATGGTAACGGTCGGCCACGCCCCCACCTAGGAAGGAGAAAATAGCCGCGGGAAAGAGCGTCGCAAACACGCTTACGCCGAGCATAAACTTAGAGTGCGTTAGCGAATACACCACCCAGCTAACGGCCGTTTTCTGCATCCAGGTACCAAGCAAAGAGAGGGACTGTCCAGCAAAAAACAAGCGGTAATTGCGGCTACGAAACGCGCGAAAAGTACCTGAGTTCATACGTAATAGCTTGGTGGTCTGCTAGGTTTAAGCACCTGCCTTTTATAAATCAACGAGTTTGGTCAGGACCGGCAGAACTTGGCGCACGCTGGCTAGCTCCTCAATCGAGCAGGATTCTTTTAGGGCGACATGCAGCCACTCATCTACCTCCAGGCGCACATTCTCTAACAACACGCGCCCTTCCTGCGAAAGCGCAATACCTACTTTGCGCTTATCCGTTTCTAGCGGTTGCCGCGTGATATATCCTAGCTCGGTCAAATGCCTCAGAACCTGCGACATGGCCTGGGTTGTTACTTTCTCTCTGGCTGCTAGCTCGGTGGGTTGTAGTTGCTGGTGCTGGTCGAGCAGCTTAAGCACGGCCCGCTCGGTAAGTGAAATTTTTGCGTGTGTTGGTGATTGACCGCGGAGCTTCTTGATTAGCCGGAATATCACCGTTCGCAACTCGGCTGCCAGCTGCACAGCATCAGATTGTTCACCCATTTAACAAAGTACCTTTAGTAAGTAACTTAACAAAGTAACAATATTACATTGGTAGGGTTGCAACAACCTGACCTAAAAATCTTGCAGAGGAAAGTCCTGGGTGCGGCGTCGTATTTTTGCACGCCAGCTCTTCACCCCATTACTACTTTCGCATGCTCCCCGACCTTCCCATCCGGGCCGCCCTACCAGAATTACTTGCCACGCTGGGCGCCACCAACTGCGCCGTACTGCAAGCACCGCCGGGGGCGGGCAAAACAACTGTGGTGCCGCTAGCTCTACTAGGAGCCGACTGGATGCCAGCAGAGGGTCGCATTATCGTGCTGGAGCCGCGTCGCTTGGCTGCCCGAGCAGCGGCTACCCGTATGGCTAGCTTGCTAGGTGAGCCCGTGGGTCAAACCGTGGGTTACCGGGTGCGCTTAGAAAGCAAGGTTTCAAGCAACACGCGCATCGAAGTCGCAACAGAAGTTATCCTGACGCGCATGCTGCAAGACGACCCTGCGTTGGAAGGCGTAGCGGCCGTGCTCTTCGATGAATTTCACGAGCGGAGTCTGCAAGCCGACCTAGGTCTGGCGCTGGCGCTAGACGCCCAAGCCGTACTCCGCCCCGATTTACGCCTGCTCATTATGAGTGCTACGCTGGAGGCTGAGCGGCTAGGCACTTGGCTCGGCGCGCCGGTGGTGCGCAGCGCGGGCCTACAACATCCCGTGGCCACGCATTACCTAGCTCCAGCTCGCTTAGCGGCAACCAGCAACCGCCCCCACGAGCGCCTCGCTGTCCTTGCGCCCGCCACCGTGCGGGAAGCGTTATCCCAACATGCCGGCGACGTGCTCGTGTTCTTGCCCGGCCTTGCCGACCAGCGCCGCGCCGCCGAGAAGCTCGCTGGCACGCTGCCCGCCACCGTCGATGTGCACGTGCTGCACGGCGAATTACCCGCCGAGCAACAAGACGCTGCCCTACGCCCGTCGGTAGTGGGTCGGCGCAAGGTGGTGCTGGCCACCAGCATCGCCGAAACAAGCTTAACGATTGAAGGTGTGCAGGTGGTAGTGGATGGCGGCTACGCCCGCGTGCCGCACTTTGAGCCGCGCACGGGGCTTACGTCTCTCGAAACAGTACCCGTGAGCCAAGCTGCCGCCGACCAGCGCCGCGGCCGGGCGGGACGCCTAGGGCCCGGCACCTGCTACCGCCTCTGGACCGAAGCCGAACACACCCAGCATCCGGCCCACCTCCCCCCCGAAATTCTGACCGCTGATCTAAGTGGGCTAGCCTTGGAGCTGGCTCTTTGGGGAGTACAGGATGCTTCTAACTTGCGCTGGCTCGATGCCCCACCGGCTGCGCCCCTAGCCCAAGCCCGCGACCTACTGGTACGCTTAGGTGCTTTGCTGCCAACGGGCCAACCTTCTGCGCATGGCCGCACGCTGGCAGGCCTAGGGTTGGTGCCCCGCCTGGGACACTTAGTAATTCGAGGCAAGGAAGCAGGCCACGGTGCCACGGCCTGCGCGCTAGCGGCCTTGCTCACTGAACGCGACTTGCTGCGCCTCCCCGACGGCACCACCACGCCCCCCGATTTGCGCCTACGCTTGGAAGCTGTGGCAACTGGCCGCTCACCCCTACCCGGCTTGGTACCCGACCACGGCGCGCTGCACCGCATACGCGAAGCAGCCGCCGTGCTACGACACCGGGCGGGCATCACTTCGACGTCCTTGGAGCCCGATGCCACTGGCCTGCTCGCGGCCCTTGCCTACCCCGACCGCCTCGCCCAACGTGAGTCGCCGGAGCGGGTGCGCCTCGTCACGGGGCAGCGGGCAATGTTACCAGCCGAATATTTCGGGCGCGATGATGTGTTCTTTGCCGTAGCGCACCTCGACGGTCCGCCCACTGCACCACGTGCTGCCCTGGCGGCTCCCCTCGACCGCGCTGAGCTAGAGCAGTACTTCGCCGACCTAATCGAGACTAGCGAGGAGGTAACGTGGGACGCTGCCAATGGCCGCGTGGCCGCCCGACGCCGTCGGCGCTTAGGAGCGCTCAATCTTTCGGAAAGCGCTTTGCCCAGCCCCAGCCCCGAAGCAGTAGAAGCCGCCCTGCTGGAGGGGCTACGAACGAATGGCCTAGGTCGGCTACCCTGGAGCGACGAGGCCCAGCAATTGCGGGCGCGGCTAGCTTTCTTGCACAACCTAGCCCCGGCCGAGTGGCCCGAGGTGTCGGATGAAGCACTGCTGGCGCAACTAGAGGCGTGGCTTGGGCCTTACCTGCGCGGCGTCAAGTCGCTAGCGGAAGTGAACCGCCTCGATTTGCGCCAAGCCCTACTTGCGTGGTTGCCGGGCGGCTGGGGCCAGCAACAGGAACTTGACCGCCTAGCCCCAACCCACCTCGCTGTACCCACGGGCTCACGCATCACCCTCGATTATACCGACCCTACGGCGCCCGTGCTGGCAGTGCGCTTGCAAGAAGTGTTCGGCCTGCTTGATACGCCTGTGGTAGGTGGCGGACGGGTGCCACTCACGCTGCACCTGCTGTCGCCGGGCTACCGACCGGTACAGGTCACGCGGGACTTGCGCAGCTTTTGGGCTAATGGCTACTTCGAGGTGCGCAAGGATATGCGCGGCCGCTACCCTAAGCACTATTGGCCTGATAACCCCTTGGAGGCCGAACCTATGCGCGGCACTCGGAAGCAGAATGGGCTGAAGTAAGTCAGAGTTTTGGCGTGATCCATCTTTTACAGGTGCTTACCGTAAAGGTTACCTGATCAGACTCCGCTCCTCATGCCCGCCTTTTTTTCTAGCGTAGTCAAACGCCCCCTCGGTATTGCCTTCTTGGCTTTGGTCATTAGCGTGACAGCGCACGGGCAAAACCCTGTGCAGGGCCGCCTTAGTGACCGAAATAACAATGCGTGGTTGATGTTTTACAGCGATGCCCGCGTTAGTCAGCGGTGGAGTGTGCACACTGAGTTTCAGTACCGGCGCACCAATTTCTTGCGCGACCCACAACAATACTTTTACCGGGCCGGGCTGAACTATCACGCGTCCGAAAAGCTGATGCTCACGGCCGGCTATGTCTACTTATTGTCTTTGCCCTACGGTGACTATCCGGCCGAAGGCCGCTCGCGTGAGCGACGCTTCTACCAGCAGTTGCAGCTCAACGAAACGTATGGCAAGCTGGAAATCATGCACCGCTTTCGCCAAGAACAACGCTGGATTCGCGATGCGGGCGCCGATACCTACAAAATCTCCAACCGCAGCCGCTACCGTATTCAGCCTACGCTATCCATCAAGGGCAAAAGCGGGGACCCGAACACGCTATACATCACCGCCTACGATGATATTTTTATCAACTACGGGCCCAACGTGAAGCAGAACATCTTCAACCAGAACCGGCTTTATGGTGCCCTAGGCTACCAGTTTACGTCTGCTACGTCTTTGGAGCTAGGGTACCTTTACCAAATCGTGCAACACGACGACGGGCAGGTATTTGAGTACAATCACACTCTACAAGCCGGTCTGACCGTGAACCCCGATTTTCGAAAAAACAAGCCGTAGTACGGTCGTGACAAATCACACTTCCTATTCTACCCTGGTCCTTGCTCCAAATCATTAGTTGCGGACCTCCCGTAGGCCGAGCTGTAGTGCCGGTGCAGCCACCGACTCAGGCCACCTAGCCCCGGAAAGAGCACTCGCTCCGTGATATTCGCCTGGTCGAGCTTATCGCGTACTTCCCACTTCAGGCTCGCCGGAATGATGATGCGGAAATACAAGTCAGGGTGCTCTTTAAGCCAGTCGTGCAGGTGCGTGTCAGCCGTCGACATGAGTGCGAACAGCGCATATTGGTGCACGATGCGCTCATCCAGGGAAGGCGGCTCCAAGAACAAGACGAATGGCTCGGGTTGCATTTGAGCTAGGTCGCGCAGCGTAGGGCACACGGGCTCCAATATTTCCGGAGTGAATACGTTGGAGCCTTCCTGGCGAATTGCTTCGCGCAGGGGCGAAGGCAGACTTTCGGCAGCTTTCACGTAGTTGAGCGCCCAAATCACACCGTCTTCGTGGTATGCTTCTAAGTCGTCAGTGGCAAAATGGAGGGCGACATAGGGCGAATAGGTCCAGTCGAGCAGGCGTGTGGGCAAGCCGTGGTGTTGTGCCAGAGCCAGCCAATTCCAAATGGACGTTTCCGAATCGGCGGCGTGCCGGGCGTACTTGCGAAAGTTGCGCAGCAGGTGATGCTCTAGCAAGGCAAAGTCGCCCCCTAGGCGCACCAGACTAGTGGTAAGCGTGTACGTATGCGAGCGAAGGCCACGGTAAACGAAGGGCGAGCGATAGCGCCCAATTCGCCCGTCCCAGGTGTCGCGGAACAGCACATGCTGCAGCTCTTCCCACGAGCGAACGTGGAAGTCATTAAGGCTCGAATGCACGGTAAAATCGGTTGGATTCTTTTCAAATACGGCAAACCTGCTTGCGTGGGCAAGCTGAACGGAAGGCCAGACGTACTATTTACAATTTCTTTAAATACGCCAAGCGACACTACGCCATACCGTTTCGCGCATAAGCTAGCCCCACAAAAAGCGCCTACCGCTCTCAGCGATAGGCGCTTTTTGTGGGGCTAGGAAGGGGTTACAACCGGGAGCAATCCGGGCAGACCAATAAACTACGCTTACTCCCCTTCCGGGAAATCGGCCGCGTTGCCAATAGCGGCTACGCTTTCCAATTCCTGCAAGAGGTTCGTGAACTTGTCGCGGGCGCCTTTCACAGCCGCTTTTCCCAACGGCAGGTGCAGCGGCGGATTTTCCTGGTTCACTACATCGTACATTGCCTGGGCCGCGCGCACTGGGTCGCCAGGCTGCTTGCCACTGTAGCTCTGAATGCCTTTGAGGTTTTCGCCTACTGTAGGCCGGTAATCGTCGATGCTGGTATCAGCGAAAGTAGCCGAACGACCAGCCCAGTCGGTGCGGAAGCCGCTAGGTTCGATGTTCGTTACCTTGATGCCCAATGGACCCACCTGCTGAGCTAGGCTCTCGCCAATGGCTTCCAAGGCAAACTTGCTGGCATTGTAAACGCCCACGCCGGGGAACGTTTTCAAGCCTCCAATGCTGGTAATATTGAGTACGTGGCCGCTTTTCTGCTGGCGCAGGTGGGGTAAAGCGGCCCGCAATACGTGCAGCGGCCCGAACACATTCACGTCGAACTGACGCTGGACTTCCTCGGCCGTTATTTCTTCAATGCTACCCATGGAGCCATAGCCAGCATTATTTACTACCACATCGAGGTGGCCAAATACATTGATAGCAGTTTGCACAGCTTCCTTTACCTGCTGCTCATTGGTTACGTCGGCTATTACGCCGTGCGCGCGGCCATCGGCCTTCTGGGAGAAAACTTCTGCTTGCTCGCCATTGCGAAAGGTCGCTACTACTTGGTCACCTTTATCGAGCACGAAGCTAGCTAAGGCTTCGCCGAAACCGGTAGAAGCCCCCGTGATAAACCATACTTTGGAAGATGTTGCCATGAACGTGTTACAAAAACGTGGTGAATAGAAGGCAGCCTAGTATGCTGCACTTGCCTTGCTTCAACTCCAATAGCTGGGGCTAGGTTTTCAGACGGGCGTGTAACTGCAGGGGCTCCCCTGAAAAACCACGAAGCGGCCTTGCTGTCGCCCTTCTTCGGGCAGAGCACCACGCCCTAGCTTTTGTAGGTAAGCGTTGGGGCTTTTTATATTGACAATACATTCATAATGTGCAAGCCAAATTTTCGCCGTATCTTTGTCCGGCAATAAGAAGTACCTAAACTCTTGTTGCTATGGCCGACCAGCCCGCCAAAATTGCCTTCGAGGCGCTTACCTACGACGACGTTCTGCTGCTACCTGCCTATTCGGAGGTATTGCCCCGCGACGCCGACACCAGCTCCCAGCTCACCCGTAACATCCGTCTGAACCTGCCTTTCCTTTCGGCAGCCATGGATACCGTCACCGAATCAGAGCTAGCTATTGCTATGGCTCAAGAAGGTGGCATCGGCATTATTCACAAGAACATGAGCATCCGGGCGCAAGCCGAGCAAGTGCGCCGCGTGAAGCGCTCGGAGAGCGGTATGATCTTGGAACCCTTTACCTTAGAGGAGCACGCCACCCTAGGTGACGCTAAGCAGCTCATGCGTGACAACAAGATCGGGGGTATTCCGATCGTGGATGCCGAACGGCGCTTAAAAGGGATCCTGACCAACCGTGACTTGCGCTTTGAAAAGGATATGACACGTCCCGTAGCGGAGGTGATGACCAAGGACAAGCTCGTGACGGCTGAGGCTGGCACTGAGCTAGCAATTGCCGAAGAGATTCTACAAGACTCCAAAGTCGAAAAGCTCCCTGTCGTTGACCCACAAGGCCGGCTAGTGGGACTCATTACCTACCGTGATATCCGCAAGCGTCGTCGGTCTCCAAATGCATGCAAAGACCAGTATGGCCGCCTGCGGGTAGGCGCGGCCGTAGGGGTTACGCCCGATTTACTCGATCGAGTAGCTGCCCTCGTAGAAGCAGGCGTAGACGTAGTGAGCGTGGATACGGCTCACGGCCACTCCAAAGGCGTCCTCGACGCGGTGCGCAACATCAAGACTGCTTTCCCGAACCTGGAAGTTATTGCCGGCAACGTGGCAACAGCCGAAGGGGCCCGCGCCCTCGCCGACGCCGGTGCCGATGCCGTAAAAGTGGGGGTTGGACCTGGCTCTATCTGCACTACCCGCATCATTGCCGGTATTGGGGTACCGCAGCTTTCGGCAGTGATAGAAGCCGCTCGGGGTTTAGAAGGCACTGGTATTCCGCTGATTGCTGATGGAGGTATTAAGTTTTCGGGCGATGCTGTGAAAGCGTTGGCTGGTGGTGCCTCCTCCGTGATGATTGGCTCAATGCTAGCCGGCACCGAAGAAGCACCTGGTGAAGTAATCATCTACGAAGGCCGTAAGTACAAGAATTACCGCGGCATGGGCTCCGTGGAGGCCATGGAAGAAGGCTCCAAAGACCGCTACTTCCAAGACGCCGAAGATGATGTTAAGAAACTAGTGCCCGAAGGCATTGTGGGCCGCGTGCCGTTCAAAGGAGCCGTCAGCGAAATTCTATACCAGCTGGCTGGCGGCTTGCGGGCAGGCATGGGCTACTGTGGGGCCGCTACCATTGAGAAGCTCCAGCAGGCCCGCATGGTGCGCATCACGAATGCAGGTCTGCGCGAGAGCCATCCGCACGATGTGCAGATCACGCGCGAAGCACCAAATTACAGCAGCCGCTAAGTAATCTTCCTTCCTTATCCTAGCATAATCCTACTTTGCCGCACTGGCAAGTAGGATTATGTACTTTTTGAACACTTGCTTTCTCATAGCTAAGTCAGTAAAAACACTTACAGCTAAGCAGAAATACGTACTAGTCAGACTAGCATTTTCTGGCGCGTCGGTTATTGAGTTACTTGGACTCCGAAGAAAAAACTCTGATTTGTTAAATTATAGCTACTAAGAATACTTTTTCGCGCCTTGCTTGCTTCTGCGTTTTACTAATCCGGTTGTAGCTACGCACAAACGAATTTGCGCCGGAAAGCTTATCTTGCCAATTCATTATGCTTTATTGTCTTTGACAGTGAAAGCAAAAAAACTGTACTTTACCTTACTTCATGACAATTCGCCAGAAGCTTGAAACGGCATTTTTGCCGCTAATGCTGCTGAGTTGGATGGTGTTGCTCGTTAGTACGCTGCTGCACGCAAGTCCGGCTGCTGCTAGCCGCTTTGGTATCCCCCCCAATTGGATAACACTAACGGCTCAGGCAGTTTTTGTAGCTGCCGTTTTCGGCTATCAGCGGGCGCAACCAAACCTACTGCGCGGCACTGATTTCGTTGGCTTACTACGGCGGTTGGTGCTCGGCCCTGGACTCTTAGCCACTGTTTGCGTAGGGCTGCATCTGCTTGAACGAGTAGTACAATTTAAACATGCTGCCACCGACCGCACATTCTTCGCCATTGTTTACACAGTCAACCTAGGGCTGTTTGTCATCTTTTTGGCCTTCACCAATTATGCCTGGCGGTCGTTGGTGCTGTTTCGAGCTTCCGAGCGCCTACAACGCGAGTGGCTGTGGTTTGAAGTGTTGCTCGGAGTTACGTTACTGTTTCGGCTCATCAGCTGGCAGTTTCCTTTGTACTTCACGCTACCGGTCCTAGGGGCGCTAGCTTTTTTCGGCGTGTACTTGAGTGGCAATCAGAAGTGGGTTGCTTACCTCAACCGCCGGCAAAAGCTAGAGGCAGTGCTGCTGCAAGGTGCTATCCTGATGAGTATGACCATCTTCGTGGCGTACTTTCTGCGCATCGAGCAAGACCCACGCCTGGTAGCACCTGCCTCACAACACGCCTTCTTAGTACTCACCGTCTTCTTTGCTACGTTCTACGCCGTAATGGGCTTGCTCGTCACGTTGTTTAATTTGCCAACGGCCGGCGTCTTCGAGCAGAAAAGAGAAGAGATTCTAAGCTTGCAACGCCTGACCCAGCTTATTCAACGCGGGCAAACAGAGGAGGAAGTGTATGCCATGCTCTTCGACTCTGCGGTACAAACGGTAGAAGCCGACGCAGCTTGGCTCGATATACTCGAAGAAGACACCCTCACAACGTATCAACGGCATAACATCGCAGAAGCCGATTCAGTCGCCATCCGCCGCTTGCTCGCCGACTACAACCTAGGCCAGATTGAGTATCTGAACAACGATCTTAATAACAGTAGTGGTTTTCGGGCACTCGGCCTAGAGTTTGAAGCGTTGATTGTGATGCCTTTGCGCTCTACTAAGCGCAACTATGGCACGCTTTATCTGCTCAAACGCCAACGGCAAGGGTTCGACCGCGAGAACATGAGCATCTTGCAGACTTTTACTAGTCAGACGGTACTCAGCATCGAGAACTTGCAGCTCATGGCTAGGTCCATTCAGAATGAGCGGGTACAGGAGGAGCTGAAGATTGCCTCGTCCGTGCAAGACAGCCTGATTCCTAAAAACCTACCTACTGATAACTGGTTCGAAATCAGCTCGCACGCCCTAGCCGCGAAGGAAGTCGGCGGCGACTTCTACGACTTTCTGCACCTGCCAGGTCGCCGGCTGGCTATCCTCATCGGCGACGTTTCGGGCAAGGGCGTTACGGCAGCCTTCCATATGGCCCAGATGAAAGGCATCTTTCACGCGCTGATGCAGGAAAACCCCCTAGCTCGCTCGGAGCGTGAGAAGTTTCCGGTACCTAGCAAGTTCATGTCGATGGCTAACACGGCGCTGGTGCACTGCCTGGAAAAGTCATCCTTTATCACAGCCTCGCTCTACATCATTGATTATGAGCACGGTGGTTTTGTGTTTGCGCGCGCTGGCCATTGCCACACGCTCTATTACCATTCCATTAAAGAGGAAGTGTCTTACTTCCGCACGGCTGGCTTAGGACTCGGCATCATCCGGAACGAATCGTACGAACGCCACATCAAGAACCAGTTTTACGACTACAACCCGGGTGACGTGATGGTAATCTACACCGACGGCATTGTCGAAGCGCGTGCAGCTGACCAATCGGAGTACGGTGAGGAGCGGCTGAAACAAATGCTGGAACGTACGTACTATCTGAGCGCCGACGAAATTAAAACGCAGATCCTGGACGACTTAGCCGAGTTCAGCCGTGGGCAGCCTATTCACGACGATCAAACCCTGCTCGTTATCAAGTTTCGCGCCTCTCAACCCGAACCTGGCATCTAACGTAGAGCACCCGTATGAAAGTGACTCAACAAGCTTCCGATAACATTCTTACGCTCATTCTCGACGGAGAGCTGGACGCTAGTTCTTCTGTGCTGCTCGACACGGAACTGGCCAAACCAGAGATTCTGAACTACCAGAAAGTTCTGATTGACTGCCAGCGCCTGAATTATATTTCTTCGGCGGGCTTGGGCGTTTTTATCTCGCACTTGCAAAGCTTTCAGGACGCTGGCGTGAAGCTAGTGTTCTTCAACATGCAGGAGAAAGTGCACAACGTGTTTGAAATCTTGGGGTTGGACGCCCTCATGACTATTGTACCATCAGCGGCAGAAGCTACAGCTATCTGATCAGGAGCGAGTGTTGAGAATGAGAAACGCTATTAGAATCAGCTGTAATCGCCGCAACCTAAAGGTCGTGCGCGATTTCGTTACGGCTTTTTTGAATACGTATCATCTCTCTGATGTGCTGCTCAACCAGCTATTGGTGGCGGTAGATGAAGTAGTGGCTAACCTGATTATCCACGCAAACGCTGAGGATGAGTCCCAGTTTTTAGACCTAGCTTTGGCAGTTGAGAACCATACCTTCTCCATTGAAATAGAAGACGGCAGCAACCACTCATACACGCCTTCTTCTTTCCGCGAGCCTGATTTACCTGAATTTATCCGTCTCGGCAAGAAAGGAGGAGTAGGCATGGCTCTCGTCAACCGAATCATGGACAAGGTGGAGTTCGAAAGCGCTAATAATCATAACGTCTGTCGCCTCTACAAGCGCCTAAGCTAATACCACATAGGCGCTGCTCTTTTACTACGATGTTCCCTTTTGAGCCTGCTTCACCCGAAAGCAGGCTCTTTCTTTTTCTGGGCTACTATGGCCTAGGTCAGCTTTACAATCCTATTCCGTATCCTAATCCTACAAGGCGTGGGAGAGCCAAGAAAAAATCCGTAAAATTGCAACAGTCAGCCGGTCACGCTCTTTTCATAATTACTATTACCGACTGCTCTTTCAGATTCTTATTTCCCGTATGCACAAACGCATCTTGTACGCTGGCTTTGCTGCCGGCGCGCTGCTGGCCGGGTGCCAGTCTACTAAACCGACTACTACCGCTAAACAGCCCGTACTGGAAACCCTAGGTACCCACGAGGTTCCTGCCTCGGAGTTTGCGTACGTCTACCGCAAGAATAATAGTGCGGCGCCCGAATTTGGGACGAAGCCCAGCGTAACGGAATACTTAGACCTGTATACCAACTTCAAATTAAAAGTACTGGAAGCTGAGCAGCGCGGCCTCGATACCACGCAAGCCTTCAAGCAGGAGCTTGCCGGCTACAAGCAGCAGTTAGCGCAACCTTACCTCACCGAGAAAAGCGTAACCGACCAGCTTGTGCGGGAAGCTTACGATCGGATGAGCAAGGAAATCAGCGCTTCTCACATCCTGATTCGGGTGGCGCCTGATGCCGACCCAAAGGATACTTTGGCAGCCTACCAAAAGACTACGGCCCTGCGCCAACGCATAACTGGCGGCGAGGATTTCAACAAAATAGCCCGAGAAGCGTCGGAGGACCCATCGGCTCGCGAAAACGGTGGCAAGCTAGGGTACTTCACCGCCATGCAGATGGTGTATCCCTTTGAGTCGGCCGCGTACCGCACGCCAGTGGGGCAGGTGTCGCAGCCAGTGCGCACGCGTTTCGGCTACCACCTCATCAAGGTAAACGACGCTCGTCCAGCACAAGGCGAGATCAAAGTTGCCCACTTGATGATTCGGGCCACGCCAGGTCAGCCCAAAGCGGACTCGCTGACGGCCAAAAAGAAGATCGATGAGCTCTACAGCCGTTTGCAGCGCAAAGAGGATTGGGAAAAGCTAGTAACCCAGTTTTCGGAAGATGCGGGCTCGGCAGCCAACGGCGGAGAGCTTCCACCTTTCAGCACCGGCCGCATGATTCCTAGCTTTGAAGAGGCCGCCTTTAAGCTGCAAAAACCCGGTGACATTTCGGCACCCGTGCAAACTCCGTATGGCTGGCACATCATCAAGCTCATTGAAAAGCAAGCCATTCCGACGTTTGCTGCCATGGAGCCCACGCTGAAAAGCAAAGTAGCCAAGGATTCGCGCTCGGAGCTAAACCGCACGGCCTTTCTCAAGCGTATTCGCACAGAAAATCAATTCGTTGAGAACAAGGTCGGCAAGGACTACATTTTCAGCAAAGCTGACACCTCGCTGGTGAGCGGCCATTTCAAGTATACGACCCCAGCAGCGGCAACGAAAGCTAGCAAGGGCCCAAGCGACAACTCAACGTTGTTTACTATCCAAGGCAAGCCGTACCTAGCGAAAGATTTTCTAGCCTTTGTGCAGCAAAACCAACGCCCACGCACGGGTTCGGAGCCGCGTTATGCTATGCAACTGCTCTACGACCAATATGTAGATCAGAGCCTGACCGACTACGAAAAGGCCAACTTGGAAACCAAGCATGAGGACTACCGCATGCTGGTGAAGGAATACCGCGATGGTATTTTACTCTTCCAGCTGATGGATGAAAAAGTTTGGTCCAAAGCTATTGAAGACACGACTGGCTTGGAGAAGTTTTTCGCCGAAAACCAGAGCAAATACCAATGGGAGCCTCGCGTGCACGGCACGGTTATCAGCGCTGCCAGCCCCGACCTGCTCACGAAAGCGCAGCAGCAGATGAAATTTGGTGTGTATGCTGTGAAGGAAAACCCACTGTCGTCGCTACAGTTCAAAGGCAACACAACTGAACTGCTTCCTGCCAGCCAACTCGCCCTCGACCGCCTCGCTACCCAGCTTGCCACAGACACTACCTTGCTGCTGAACACGAGCAGCTTGCTGAAGCCCCGCAAAGAAGAAAGCGCGGCATTGGCCAAGCGCCGGTCGGCTAGCGTGCTTAATTATTTGAAGCAGAAAGGCGTTACGACCGAAAGCTTCTATACCCCGAAAGGTACTAGCGCTGCTCAAGCAGTGCTGTTCAGCACCAACCCAGCAATGCTAGAAGCTAGCTTGAATGAGCAGAACTCATTGGCTGTGCAGATTACGCAGCGCAACTTTCAGAAAGGTGATAACAAAGTAGTAGACGAGCTAATGAGCAAAGGCCCCGGCACTTACAATGTGCAGAAGGATGGCCGCTACTACGCCGTTACCATCGACAAAGCATTACCTGCAGGTCCCAAAACGTTGTCGGAAGCACGAGGACAAGCCACTTCCGACTACCAGAATTATCTGGAAAAGCAATGGGTTGCTCAGCTTCGCGAGAAGTACCCCGTGAAAATAAATCAGCCCGAAGTTGATAAGCTGGTAACTAAGTAAGCTGCTTCGATCTTTCTCAAACGCCCTGGCAAACCAACCAGGGCGTTTTATTTTTCCGATGCTTCGCCGCTGCTAGGTGCTCTATACGCAGCGTGCAACATTATTTTAGCGACGCATGCAACGTGGGCCTGTTTTAGCGGCTCTTGTTCAAAATGCCACTATCGGAGCGGCTTTTTGTCAGAGAAAGGATTTATGTTGAAATTTACCGGCTGCTTTGTGCGTTTGCAAAGCAACCTAGGTTTACAGAGCGAGCTAGCTCTTGGTGAACGTTATTACTTGATTCCATGACTCATTTTTCTCGTACGCCGGTTCGTGGGGCGCTGCTGAGCGTTTTCTTACTGGTTAGCACAACGGTTGCTAGTTTCGCGCAGTTGGGAATAGGCCGACCCGTAGGCAATAAGATGGTTGATGCCATCATCGTAAAGCTCGACAACCAAATCGTGCTTAAGTCGGACCTGGACGCTAGTTACGCTCAAGAGGAAGCTCGTGCCGAAGGCAAACCGCTGCCCCTTGATTTGCGTTGCCGTCTTCTACAAGGCATTGTTATGGGCAAGCTTATGCTAGCCAAAGCCGAAACGGACTCCGTTACGGTAACAGACGACCAAGTAAACGGCGAGTTAAATCGGCGCATGGCTTACTTCGTGCAGCAGATTGGCTCGGAGAAAAAGCTGGAAGAATTTTATAACAAGCCACTTAAGCAGCTCAAAGAAGATCTGCGCAGCCAAGTAAAAGATCAGCTTGTGCAGCAGAAAATGCAGGAGACGATTGCCGGCAAAGTAACCGTGACGCCGCGCGAAGTACGCCAGTACTTTAGCCGTATTCCGAAAGACAGCCTACCGTACTTTTCCACTGAAGTAGAAGTAGGCCAGATTGTAAAGCTAGCTCAGGTAAATCAGTCAGCTAAGCAAGCTACCATTGCGAAGCTCAACGACTTACGTGCCCGCATCCAGGCTGGTGAGAGTTTCGAGACACTGGCCAAGCAATTCTCCCAAGACCCCGGCTCGGCTGCTGAAGGCGGCTACATAGGCTTCTTCACGCGTAAAGACCTAGCACCCGAGTATTCGGCGGCAGCCTTGCGCTTAGAGCCTGGTCAAATGTCGCCGATTGTTGAATCGCAGTTTGGCTTTCACCTGATTCAGCTGATTGAGCGGAAAGGTGAGTCTTTCAGCACCCGTCACATCCTGATCAAGCCCGAAACAGGAAGTAAAGATGTGAACGAATCGGCGACACAGCTTACCAAACTTCGCAGCCGCATCCTAGCCGACAGCATTACCTTTGCGAAAGCGGCTAAGGACATCTCAGACGATAAACCCTCGGGCGCCAGTGGCGGTCTGCTCACCAATCGCCAGGATGGTAGCACTTACTTGCCACTTGACAAGCTAGACCCCGCTATCTTCTTCACGATTGACACCATGAAGGTGGGCCATATTACGCCGCCTCTCCCCTACCGTACTGATGACGGAAAGGATGCGATGCGTATCATTTGGCTGAAGTCGAATACGCCTCCCCACCAGGCCAACCTGAAGGACGACTACCAGAAGATTTCGCAAGCCGCCTTGAACGAAAAGAAAAATAAGGCCCTGGACGAATGGTTTAAACAAAACCGGGGTAGCGTGTTTATTGAGGTAGATCCTCAGTACACCGACTGCAAAGTACTTGCACCAACCACTCTTTAAAAATCAGGTAAGAAGCTAGGAGGTAGAAGTCGAGCATTAGTAGTATTGTGCTGCTGCTCACTTCTACCTCTTAGCTTTTTGCTTTTAGCCCTCCTACATGCGTACATTCTCTTCCGACAAAGAAGCCGCCGACGCGCTAGCTGCGTCCTATCAAACGCTGCGTCAGGAAATTGGTAAGGTAATCATCGGACAAGATGAAGTGGTGCGGCTAGTGCTGACGGCCGTTTTCTCTCAGGGCCATTGCTTACTCGTAGGAGTACCTGGCCTAGCCAAGACGCTCTTAATTCAGACGATTGCCGATTCACTGGATTTGTCGTTCAACCGTATTCAGTTTACGCCTGACCTAATGCCTTCGGATATTGTCGGTTCGGAAACGCTGACGCAAGACCGCAACTTTCAGTTTGTGCACGGTCCGGTGTTCGCCAATATTGTACTAGCCGACGAAATCAACCGCACCCCGCCTAAAACGCAGGCTGCTCTGCTTGAAAGCATGCAAGAATACTCGGTGACGGTGGCTGGCAAGCGCTACGCCCTCGATCGGCCGTTCTTCGTGCTAGCAACCCAGAACCCTATTGAGCAAGAAGGCACTTACCCCCTGCCCGAGGCGCAACTCGACCGTTTCATGTTCAACATTGAGCTAGGTTACCCGAGCTACGAAGCGGAGTTGCAGATTGTGAAGAATACTACCACTGATAAAAAACCAAGCGTAAGCAAGGTGCTGCACGCGCCTGATATTCAGGCTTATCAGCACTTAGTTCGTCGCGTGCCTGTAGCTGACAACGTCATAGAGTACGCCGTAAACCTTGTACACAAAACGCGCCCCAATACGGAGCGTGCTCCCGCTCGGGTCAGTCAACTGCTAGAGTGGGGGGCTGGGCCGCGAGCCTCGCAGCATCTTATCGTAGGTGCAAAATGCAACGCGTTGCTCAACGGTAAGTATTCACCCGACATTGAAGATGTGCGTGCCATTGCACTGCCCATCTTGCGTCACCGCATCGTCCGCAACTTCAAAGCCGAAGCGGAAGGCATCAGTGTCGAGCAGATTATCAAGGAGCTGCTCTAGGTTGCTAAGCTTCAATTAGCAGTTATCAGGTGTATTCAAGGCTAGGTTCATGGTTGTGCTGATGCTTCCTAGTTGGATATTAAATGATAGCTTGCTAAACAATTCATAAACGATAACTGGTAATTATTACCTGAAAAGATGGAAGCTCCGGGTTACTATCAGCAGTTTGAGCGCAACGTGGAAATCCTGCTAGAGGCGTTGCAAGTAGGACTAGATTTGCGAACAACTGCATTGCAAACCTCGCTCCCGCTAGAGGTGTATGTACTTTGCGAAGTGCTCAACCAAGGCGGCGACCATTTCCGCCTAGCTACCCAAGGCCTTGATCGGCTAGCTGAGTTTCATCAGCAGTATATGCAGCACGAATCGGAGACGGAAGCCATTATGCGCCGCATCTTGGAAGACAAGAAAGCCTTTATGCGTACCCCCGAAGGTCGTGTACTAACGAAAGAGATGCTCATTCGCCGCCTAGAGTTTTTCAATGAAGCGGCTCGGCAGGTCAACGTTATGCGCACGCAGCAAGCACTCGGCAGTCCCGCCCAACATCAATATCCGGATGCCAGGAGCCTAGCGGTCAAAAAGTAACCTAGACCACGGATTCGACGGATTTTTCGGATTCCGCAGATTTTGTAGCTTCGTTTGCGTACGATCTGCAGCATTGCAAGAAAACAACAACGCCTCCTTAATGCTAGGGAGGCGTTGTTGTTTCTAAAGTTGAAGAAAATCGACTCAAAATCCGCGGAATCCGAAAAATTCGTCGAATCCGTGGTCTAGGCCATGTGCCCGGCATCCTGCTGGCGAATCTCAGTATGTCCGTCTTTCTCGTGTTCTAGGGCCAGCACACCTTCTGGCTCTTTGGCTAGGTCGCTTGGAACCTCGTCGCCGTGCGGGCCTTTCGAGATGGTCACGCCTCCGTCGACAAAGTAAGTAGCACCCGTTACGTAGCTAGCTTCATCAGAGGCTAGAAAGGCATATACGTTGGCCACCTCCTCAGCCGTACCCCGCCGACCTAGGGGAACACCTTGCACCGTGAGCTTCTCCATTTTCGAGTCCATCGGGCCTGTTTCTTTGTGGGTCCAGGCCGTGTCGATTGGCCCAGGACCTACAATATTAGACCGCACGCCGAACTTTGCCTGCTCAACAGCTACGCCGCGCTGAAAAGCGTGTACGAAGCCCTTGGTGCCTCCGTAAGGGGTATTCTGCGGCTCACCCATGTGCCCTGCTTCCGAGCCTGCTGACACGATGTTACCTCTCGTTTTTTGCAGATATGGCAACGCAGCCCGGGTCATCATGAAATTCGAGTAGATGTTGTTCTTGATCATGTACTCAAAGGCTTCCGTCGGATACTTGTCCAACGTGGAAGTAGCTGGAAAAACCCCAGCATTATTGACTAACACATCAAGCTTACCAAACTGATCGACAGCGGCCTGCACGCAGGCTTGGGCTGTTTGTTCATGGGAGATATCACCCGTGAAGGCTACTGCTCGTCCGCCAGCTGCTACTATTTCTTCAACTACCTGCCCTACCGGATCTTCGGCAAAGCCTGCTACTACCACAAAGGCGCCTTCTTTGGCGAATTTTTTACTAATAGCTTCGCCTATGCCGGCTCCGCCGCCTGTCACGATGGCAACTTTGCCCGTGAGTCGTCCTGATATGGGTGTCATCTCCTTGAAAGCGTTGATTTCTTGATGAAAAGCTATGTACCTAGCGGGAGTTTAGATCGCGCAGCCTAGCACTATACAGCGCTTAACGATATCCAACTAGATGGGTTAGTGTAGAATATGGCAGTTGCGAAGCTCTCAACCATTTGGTCTTGTTTGTGCGTACGTGTAATTCGCATCCTACCTCTTCCATTTATGCACGTTGCTGATTCACTCTGTGTTGAGCCACCCGCGTGGGTTTCCATCCCAACCAATAGACTAACGCTTCGGCCCTACGAGCCAACTGACGCGGCAGTATTCTTCAATCTTATCCAAGAAAACCGGGCACGACTTGAGCATGCCTTCCCGGCGCGGGTAGCGGCCGTACGCACCCTCGAAGATGGAGTTCGGGTTATCAAGCTTTTCCGGCAAGATTGGCAGGCGCGGCGCTTATTCGTGTTTGGCATTTGGCACACTAGCACCGGCGAATACCTAGGTGATATCAGCTTGAAGCCAACTTGGAGCCAGCCGCCTACTGCTGAGCTAGGGTATTACCTATCAGCAGCAGCTCAGGGCCATGGCTATGCCCGCGAAGCGCTATCGGCCGCTGTACAATTCGGTTTTGGTGCAGCCATTAATGCAGGTCGCCTCGATATTCGCTGCCACGCCAACAATTACCGTAGCCATGCCGTAGCCAATTATGTCGGTTTTCGTCCTCTGCCTACACGTCCGCGACTGTGGCCTTTGCGTCAAACGGAACCAGAAATCCGACACTTTACGTTTGCTCGTAGCAGCGCGCAAGACTCAGCCCTAGATGCGTACTCTCTTTCGGCCTAGCTTGCTTTAAAAAAGCTAATAATCTGAGCAACAGCCGTTACCTAGCACACCCGGTTTTAATGCCTTTATTGCACGTTTTCAGCAGGAAAATTCAGCAAATATTTTTAGCATTGCGGGGACAAAATATAGGTCAGGCATGTTACCAATAGCCGACCCCAAGAGGGCATTCGCTAGTGGTCAAACGGACCACAAAACGGTTGTAAAACCGGCTTCAAAAGCTTACCTTCACAAACTCTAAGTTTATATTCAATTCCATTCTAATGGCTGCAACCACTGACAAAGCCGTCAATCCTAACGCCGAGAAGTTAAAGGCGCTCCAGCTTACCTTGGATAAGCTAGACAAGAGCTACGGCAAAGGCACGGTCATGAAACTGAGCGACAACAAGGTGTCTGATATCCCATCTATCAGCACTGGTTCGCTTGGCCTCGATATCGCTCTCGGTATTGGCGGTTTGCCGCGCGGTCGTGTCGTTGAAATATACGGACCAGAATCGTCGGGTAAAACCACGCTGACCATGCATTGCATCGCGGAAGCACAGAAGAAAGGTGGTATGGCGGCTTTCATCGACGCCGAGCACGCCTTCGACAAGAGCTACGCGGAAAAGCTAGGTATTGATACCGAGAACCTGCTGATTGCCCAACCCGACAACGGTGAACAAGCCCTTGAAATCGCTGACCAGTTGATTTCTTCTGGCGCTATCGACATCATTGTTATTGACTCGGTAGCAGCGCTGGTGCCCAAAGGTGAGTTGGAAGGCGACATGGGCGACTCGAAAGTGGGTCTGCACGCTCGTCTGATGAGCCAGGCCCTGCGTAAGCTGACGGGTACCATCAACAAGACCAACTGCTTGTGCATTTTCATCAACCAGCTTCGCGAGAAGATCGGGGTGATGTTTGGTTCGCCGGAAACGACTACGGGTGGTAACGCCCTGAAATTCTATGCTTCTGTTCGCCTCGACATTCGTCGGATTGGCCAGATCAAAGAAGATAAAGACAACGTAACCGGTAACCGGACTAAGGTGAAGGTGGTGAAAAACAAAGTTGCACCGCCCTTCAAGGTTATCGAATTCGACATTCTTTACGGCGAAGGCATTTCCAAAGTCGGCGAGATCCTGGACCTAGGTGTCGACATGGGCATTATTGCCAAGTCGGGCTCGTGGTTTAGCTACAACGGCGACCGTCTCGGTCAAGGTCGGGAGGGTGTGAAGCAGATTTTATTGGACAACCACGAGCTAGCTGACGAAATCGAAGCTAAGATTCGGGCCATGGTGAAAGGCGAGCCTGCTGCTGCTTTAGCTGCCATCCCAACTGATGAGTCAATCGACGAAGACGACGAATAATATTCGTTGTTTACTTACTAATAAAAGCCTTCTCAGAAATGGGAAGGCTTTTTATTTTATTCTTAGATAGTTACAAAAGCCTCGAATGTAACTTTTACGTATGTTTGGCTCTCCTGTATACCTAGGTTACTGCTACTCCGGTGGCACTTAATTACTTATCACGATCTTAACCATCTTTGCTGGCACCGCTTTTGAGCTAGTCCGGCTACATTGTATCTTAGCCTCCTCATGAAGCGTCGCTGGCTATTCATCTCCCCTGCCCTCATCCTATTTTGCGCAACTCTGACGGCTTTTCAGCCTTCGGAAAGCAACCGCACTTTATCAAACACGAGCTTTACGCGGGGTGAAGTGCTCAGCTATAAGGTGCACTATGGCCTCATCAACGCAGCGGAGGCTACCATTGAGGTATCGAACGAGCTGCATCGGGTGAATGAACGCCCTTGCTATCGGGCTACGGTCACGGGCCGCACCAACGGCTCTTTTGACTTATTTATGCGAGTTCGGGACACATGGCGATCTTACATCGACACGGCGAGCATCTTACCGCAGAAGTTCTTTCGCAACATTGAGGAAAATCATTACCGGAAAAAGGAAACAGTAGACTTTGACCACACCCGCGACATGGTGGCAGTGGAAACGAAGAAGAAGGAGCAAGATCCTACCAAGCACGAGACCTTCAAAGTGCCAAACAATGTGCACGATATTGTGAGCGGTGTATATTACTTACGCACACTCAATTACGATCAGCGACGAGTAGGTGAGGTCATTCGGATACAGGGCTTCTTCGACAAAGATGTTTTTGCCATGGATGTGATCTACAAAGGCAGGGAAACAGTAGAAACAAAAGCTGGCGTCATCCGCACCATTCGCTTGGTACCTAAGATGCCTGCCAATAAGCTCTTCCGCGGCGAAAACGCTATTTCCGTTTACTTGTCCGATGACCGCAATAAGATTCCGGTACTCATTCAAGCTGAGATGTTTGTAGGATCAATCAAGATTGATATGTACAAATATCAAGGCTTGAAAAACCGATTGAATTTGGTAGCTCAGAACTAACCTTTTTGTGAAAGCGACTCTAACGAGTCGCTTTTTTTGTATCCGCCTTGCAGAGGCTTCACAATATGGTAACATGCCCCGCCGCTTGGCAAGCGGTAGTTTTGTCCTCGTGCATTTTCTTTTACAACCAAAAACCCCGTACCGTGCAACCAGCCGCCAACGCTAACACCTACAAAATCCTGGTAGTAGATGACGATCCAGATATTGTAGAGCTCTTGGAATACAACCTGCGCAAAGAAGGCTACGAGGTAGCTAGTGCCCCCGATGGGCGTAAAGCGCTAGAAGTAGCTCCGCAGTTTAGCCCCGATATCATTCTGCTCGATGTAATGATGCCTCACCTAGACGGCATTGCTACTTGTCAGCAACTGCGGGAGCAACCTAGGTTCAAGGAGACGTACATCATTTTCTTAACGGCGCGTGCAGAAGAGTTTTCGGAAGTAGCCGCTTTCGAAGCCGGCGCAGATGACTTCATTGCCAAGCCCATCAAGCCACGGGCCTTGCTTAGCCGTCTTGCGGCCCACGTACGCCGCGATAAAGACCCGCAGTTTATTTCTGACACTATTGAAATTAACGGCCTCAAGATTGACCGAACTGGCTTTGCAGTGTTTCAGAACGGACGCAAAATCACTCTACCTAAAAAGGAGTTTGAACTGCTCGCCTTTCTCGCTACGTCACCGCACAAAGTGTTTGGCCGCGAAGAATTGTTACAAAACATCTGGGGCAACGACGTATTTGTGCTAGCACGCACCGTGGACGTGCACGTGCGCAAGGTGCGGGAGAAAGTCGGCGACCACCATATCCAGACGATAAAAGGCGTCGGTTATAAATTCAACACCGACTAGGGTAAGTGCTGATTAGTTGATGTGCTGTTAGGCTACTTGTGGTAGTTGCTCGGTGTTATCGTCGGAGGCAGCAGCATGCTAGCTTTGCGTTCTGACGCTAGCAACTCTCAACTACGCCACCAGTCATTCTACCAACACATCAACTAATTCATCACCCCGCTCTGTGAATCTTTCATCCCGTGCCATTGCAATCCTTCTTTCTCTGCTCGTGGCCGGCGTGCTTACTACTTTTGCCTGGGTAGGTCCGACATTGCCATTCCGGCAAGCTTTTTTGACGGGTGGCGTCACCATTGCTGCGTGTTTCTTGCTGGTTTACCTCTCTTTTGAAGCGCTGATTTTTCGAGAAATCAACAACATCTACGCAGGGTTGGAGAACATCAAACGCAAAGAGTTCCGCAAGCTTTCCAATCGGTTCTTGTTCCGCCCAGAGCCGCTGAAGCGTATACGCGACGAGATTCTGCAGATGGCCGAGCGGCGGCAACGCGAAATTGATGAACTTAAGCGATTACAGGTGTTGCGCCGCGAATTTTTGGCGGACGTCTCGCACGAGCTTAAAACGCCCATCTTCGCCGCCCAAGGTTTCCTACACACGGTGCTGGATGGCGATGTCGACGACGAGTTTTTGCGCCAAAAGTTTTTAAAAAAAGCAGCCACTAGCCTCGATACGCTTGATGCGCTGGTACAAGATTTAGTCACAATAGCCCAACTAGAAAAGGGTGTAGTACGCTTGCGCAAACAACCGTTTGACCTAACTATCCTCGTGCAGGAAATATTTGAACAGCTTGAGTTTAAAGCAGCACAGCGACAGGTAACCCTTGAACTATCGCTGCCGAACCCAGCCTCTACCAGCGTGTACGTACTAGCCGACCGCAACCGCATTCGTCAAGTGCTTGTCAACCTGATCGATAATGCTATTAAGTATGGTCGCGAGGCAGGACACGTGGTAGTTTCGCTCATAGCAGGCAATAAGGCAGTTAATATCCGTGTCCATGATGATGGAGAAGGTATTGCCAAGCAGCACCAGAGCCGCATTTTCGAACGATTTTACCGCATCGATAAGAGCCGTTCGCGCGATTCGGGTGGCTCGGGCCTAGGTTTGGCTATCAGCAAGCATATTGTGGAAGCGCATAAGTCTACCATTCGGGTTCGTAGCGAAGTCGGCCAGGGTACCACATTGGAATTTAAGCTCACTAAGCTCAGAAGTTCAACCATCAACGTAGAGTCAGACCAACACCAATCTAGTTAGTTTAGGCTAAGCTTCTCTGGCGTACCTTTGTAGCCTACTATGAAGCAGCCTGATTTTAAAGACCTAATTCTGTTTGAAGATGACGACTTTGTTGTCATCAATAAGCCACCTTTCTTAGCGACGCTTGATGAGCGCGTTGGCAATGCGCCTAACATCCTTAGGTTAGCTCGTCAGTACCATCCTGACATGCAAGCCTGCCACCGTCTTGATAAGGAAACTTCTGGAGCATTAGCATTAGCTAAAAACCCGGAGGCTTACCGGCATCTTTCGATGCAGTTTGAGAATCGGCAAGTGCAGAAGCTTTATCATGCTGTAGCTTGGGGCGTACATCAATTCGATAATAAGCTAGTTGACCGTAGCATCGAAACAACGACGAAAGGCAAAGCTCGCTTAGCCTATAAAGGCAAGCCCGCCGAAACGTATTTTACTACGCTCGAAACTTTTGCTCGTCATACTTTAGTGCAATGTGTACCTATCACAGGTCGTATGCACCAAATTCGTTTGCATTTAATGTACCTGCAAGCTCCTATCGTCAACGACACGTTGTACGGAGGAGAGGAGTTCTATTTATCATCGTTGAAAAAGCGTTTCAACGTGAAAGAGGGTGACGTGGAGCAGCCGTTCATAAAACGATTTGCGCTACATGCAGCTAGGTTGATTTTTACGCGGCTAAATGACGAGGAAATTACAGTTGAGGCTCCATACCCAAAGGACTTTCGGGTACTAGTAGATGTTCTCCAACAGAACCGATAAATGTTAGTTAGTTTCACATAATAGGGCGTAGCCGCGATAGTATTTTTTACGCTTGCGTATGACACCTATTGTCCTAGCTAAGTTGACCATTGTGCTGTCGGGTCGATCATAGATCAGCCACACTCGGCGTATTCCATGCTGAAGTAAGTTTTGTACATCGTCCGTCACAATATTTGTCTGGCTGTTTCGATAGTGCTGCAATACCAAGTTTCGTAACGCAAAAGGATGCTTACGATGTTGGGTATAATAACGCACAACGGGAACGCTGTTGTGGTACACAAATACTGTTTCGTTAGGCTGTTGCTCCTGCGCGATGAAAGCTAGCCCTTGACTGACTTCAGCATAATCTCCTTCAAACGGTTGCCATAAATTGTACAAGTGCTGCTGGTTAATGAATGTAATGATAATGCCAACCAAAAAGAGGTAACTAGTCCATCGATTACTTAAGAGTCTATCTAGCCCAATAAAGATGATGATAATCAACAGAGGCAGAAAGAATAAAGTAAGCCGCGGAATTAAGGAGTAGTAATGCAGAGCAGAAGCTATGAGGCAAAAAATAATTGGAGTTAGCAACAGCCATCCCTCTGCTTGCCGTCGGCGAATTAATTCTCTGACACCCATCGCAAACCCAATCATTGCTAGCACACTCGCAACCGCCGTTTTGCCAACAGACTTATCAACTAATTCACCTAATTGTTTTAGAAGTAGCTTGAACTCTTCTATACTCAGCGGTGGGAAGGCTAAGAAATACTCTCGATGAAAATTTTGCAGATAATCTGATTGCGCGTTCTGCTGGAGCAATAGGATAAAATACAGTAGAAAACTTAAGCTCCATAAGCCCCCCATAGTTATTACTCCACCAATTGCAGAAGTATCCCTATGCTGTATGGCATAGTTGAGCAGAACTAAACCTATCCCTGCTAGCACGAACACGGCAGGCATGGATAACCATATAGCAACCACCCCTAGAACTACCCATAATAAAGCGCTCCATTTACTGGACTGTCTACCTGTTGCATACGTCAGCTCGATTAATAATAACGCCGCAGCTCCGTCCGTCGCGTATTGCTTGCATTCAGTAGCATAATCCAAGAAGATTTTATCGAATGCAACAAAAGCTAACGCTAGCACTACAGCCATAGGCGTCAACCATCGATAAGCGAGCCGATAAAATAGAACGAGCATAAGCATACCACTTAGGAGTGGTACTAGCCTTACTGTGCGTTCCTCATTGCCCAACGTATCAATGCTAGCTTTCACCAAAACGGAAAACAAGGGGGGGGCATATTGCTCGTAGCTTAAGTTATGGAACAATCCACTATAGCTACGCTCAATAAAATTTCGAATCAAATTGGCCTCGTCTAAATTGATGGACCGTTGTTGCCACCATACCACGATCCGGACAAACAAGCCCATAACTAAGATGATACGTGCAAGCCATCTCCAACGAGGATCAGAGGGCGTGAAGAAGCGTTGAGTAATGGGCAAAAGCATAAATAGCGGCGACAGAAAGTAAGTGGCAAGATACTCGTACTGAAATGGGGCTTTACAATTTAACCGGCTATTACCCCTTCGCATATATCTTCGCTAATGCTCTGTTTTAGATACAATTATTGACCATCTATTGCTTTTCCATCAAAAGTCAGTAATTTTGTGTCCGTTTTTCCCGAACCATATTCGGTTCCTTCCTCATTTTCAAACGCTTACTCAACTCCCCAATGGATCATCTGAGCTTCAAGACGCAATCCGTCAACAAAGCCAACGCCAATAAGGGCTGGGTCGTGATTGATGCTGGCGATGCACCGCTAGGCCGTTTGGCCAGCCAGGTCGCCAACATTCTGCGCGGCAAGCACAAGCCCTCATTTACGCCCAACTCTGATTGCGGCGACTCGGTTATCGTAGTAAACGCCGACAAATTGCGCGTGACTGGCAAAAAGATGACTGACAAGATTTACATAACGCACTCAGGTTACCCAGGTGGCCAAAAGCGTGTAAACCTGCGCGACAAGAAAGCTAAGAATTCGGCTAGCGTAATTGAGCACGCTGTAAAAGGTATGCTACAAGGCAACCGTCTTGGCCGCGAGCAGTTCCGTAACTTGTTCGTGTACGCCGGTGCTGAGCATCCCCACGAAGCCCAACAGCCTAAAGCTGTTGATTTAAAGAACCTGTAAGTCGAACTGACTTACGCTTTTTCTCTAACTAACTCTAATGGAAATCTCCAACACCTCTGGTAGAAGAAAAACCTCGGTGGCCCGTATTTACATGCAGGCCGGGCAAGGGAATATCACTATCAACAACCGGGAAATGAAGGCCTACTTTGGCAACGAACTCCTGGAAAACATCGTGAACCAACCTTTCGCAACGCTTGAGAAACTCGGGCAGTATGATGTGAAAGTGAACGTACGCGGCGGTGGTATTGCTGCTCAAGCTGAGGCTATTCGCCTCGCTATTTCTAAAGCCCTCACAAGCGAAGATGCCGAAACGCGTCCGGCGCTGAAAAAAGAAGGCTTCTTGACCCGCGACCCCCGCATGGTTGAACGTAAGAAGTTCGGCCGTCGCAAAGCTCGCCGCTCGTTCCAGTTCTCGAAACGCTAATCTTCCAGAGGAAACTACATCATGGCTCAGTCCACCACATATAAAGACCTGCTTGAAGCTGGTGCCCACTTTGGTCACCTTACGCGCAAGTGGGACCCCAAAATGGCGCCGTATATCTTCATGGAGAAGAACGGTATCCATATCATTGACTTAAATAAAACCCTTGTTTCGCTGGACCAGGCTACTAACGCTATCCGCAACATTGCGAAGAGCGGTCGTAAGATCATGTTCGTAGCTACCAAGAAACAAGCACAAGAAATTGTAACGGACGAAGCTAAGCGTCTTAAAATGCCATTCGTGACCGACCGTTGGTTAGGTGGTATGCTGACGAACTTCGCTACCGTGCGCAAGTCGCTAAAGAAAATGAGCACCATCGACAAGATGGTGAAAGAAAACACGGCCTATGCTGCCCTAGCTAAGCGTGAGCGTCTGATGATGTCGCGTGAGCGTGAAAAGCTGGAGCGTGTACTAGGTGGTATCGCTGATCTAAGCCGTCTGCCCGCTGCTCTATTCGTGGTAGACGTGAAGCGTGAGCACATTGCTGTAAAAGAAGCTCAAAAGCTAAACATTCCGGTGTTTGCTATCTGCGATACGAACTCGAACCCTGAGCTAGTAGACTTCCCAATTCCTGCTAACGACGACGCTTCCAAGTCTATTTCTTTGATTGTTAGCGCAATCAGTAAGGCTATCGAAGAAGGATTGTCGGAGCGCAAAGTTGACAAGGAAGAAGCTGACCGCAAGCAGTCGGAAGATGAAGGAATTCAGGAAAAGCAAAACGCCGACGAATAGTCTTCATACAATTTGAGAAGAGGGGAACATGCGAAGCACTCGGCTCCGGTGTTCCCTTTTTCTTTATCCTGTTGCTCTGCCAAATTGGCCGGCGCTTCTGCTCTGGTACAATCCGTGAAGAGAAAGTAATAGAGGCATTTACCCTCTTACCAACGATATAATCATCACCCTACACCCATAAAATCACAGGAATGGCTATTACCGCCCAAGACGTGAACAAGCTGCGCGCTATGACTGGCGCCGGTATGATGGATTGCAAAAAAGCTTTAACTGAAGCTAATGGCGACTTCGAGGCTGCTCGAGACATTCTGCGCAAGCAAGGTCAGAAGATTGCTGACAAGCGTGCTGAAAACGAGACTTCTGAAGGTCTCGTACTAGTAAGCGTGAGCGAAGATGGCACTACAGGTAAGCTGGTAGCACTAGCTTGCGAAACCGAATCAGTGGCTAAAGTTGCTAACTTCCGTGAGCTAGCTCAACAGGTTCTGGACGCAGCTGTGCGCACCAATGCTGGTACGAAAGAGGATCTGTTGGCAGCGAAAGAAGCTGACGGCCTAACTGTACAAGAGCACATCACTGACCTAATGGGTAAAATCGGTGAGAAGATCGATGTAACTTACGCTACCCTAACAGCCGAGAAAGTTGCTTCTTATATCCACTCCGACAATAAGAAGGGTGTGTTGGTAGGTCTGAAAAATGTAGGCGGCGCTGACATTACAGAAGTTGGTCGTGATGTGGCTATGCAAATTGTAGCAATGAAGCCAGTAGCAGTTGACAAAGAAGGCGTTGATTCTGCTACGGTTGAGCGCGAAATCGAGATCGGTAAAGAGCAAGCTCGTGCAGAGGGAAAACCCGAAGCTATGCTGGAGAAAATTGCTCAAGGTAAATTGAATAAGTTTTACAAGGACAATACTCTCCTGAACCAAGAGTTTGTAAAGGATAACTCCGTTACTATCGCTAAGCTGCTTGATAACAAGCAAAAAGGCTTAACCGTCACGGATTTTAAGCGTGTTGCTATTGGCGCCTAAATGCTATTTTAGGTTTCCATGAACTTGTTAAAAAAGCCTACCGGAATACCGGTAGGCTTTTTTGTTTTAGAACCTCAGTCAGCTCAATTAAACAACTCACAAGCTCCTTAGCTAGGCTAGCTGTGGTAATGCGTACTCCTCTATCAAGTAAGTCTCAAATTGAGAAACCATACTTAGGTACAGTTAAAATATATCTAGCGTTCTATTCTAATCTGTCGTAACTAACCTCACAGCATAGCATTGGTATTTTACAGCATAACACGAGCCTGTATGCTAATCCTATTTATTATTTAAATACTTATACAATAGACGTTAATAGGGAGTTTAAGGGCAATTTCCATATTTGGGAATTTTGTACATTTTTAGGAAAATTAATTTTTCTTGTCTAACGAAATAGGCTCAGCTTATGCTTAAATATGGCAAAAACTCTATTTAATCTCATATTGTAGTTGTTTTGAGAAAAATTAGCCATTTGATTTTTCTAATATCAATAATTTGAATATTTATATTTTAGATTATAATACAGAACTTGCTTATGTTTTCAAGAGCACCTCCACTACTCCCACTACTTATTTGCAACTGTTTTATGAAACTGAATGCCAGCCCATTTCACGCCGTAACAGGTGAACTCCTTCCCGCTTACCGCGACGCCTACCTGCGCGGGGACCTTTCTAGCAAAAATACAGAAGCAGTAGACGCTTACATTAAAGCCAACAGTCGCCGTGCTGACGAGACTTTACGTCGCTTCTATGAGATGAAGAACCTAGGCCACGATGTGCAGGCTGTCGGCTGGGTACAACGTCAGTTCGACCTTATTCGCACCGAACCCCAGCGCTTCCGCCAGCGTGCTGCTGCTATGGTAGTAAGTGGCGCCCTTATTGGTGGTGCCGTATTCGCTGGTTCTAGCCGACCAACAACGGAAGTATCAGCATTACCAGCGGCTAACCTAGCTGCTTCTATTGCTCCAACAGCGGAAGTAGAAGGAGTTAATAGTATGTTACGCGTAGCTACTGTCCGTGGCCGCATCCTTGATGAAGAAGGCAAGCCTTTGATTGGCGCTACTATTATGCAGAAAGGTAGCTTCTACGGGGTGAGCACTGATGCTAAAGGAGAGTATTTACTGCGAGTGCCCGCTAACCAACCTGTCACCCTACAATACGGGTACGGTGGTTATAGCGACGAAGAAGTACAAGTAAAAGGTGGCCGGGTTGAGAACATGACGCTAGTGCCTCGTGAAAAAGAGAAAAAAGCTAGCAAGAAACGTCATTGGCTATTCTTCTAGCCAGCAAGTATTGGTTTGACGAGCGCTAATCTTATGCAACGTTCATAAGTGGCTTGTTACCAAACTAATAATTGCATTTTTTATTGGCCACTTATTTTATCCAGCACATACGAAGGAGGCTTCATGATACATGAAGCCTCCTTCGTATGTGCTGGATAAAATAAGTGGCTTATCTAATTTTTAAAAAATTTTACTTGAAACCACTTCTTGGCAAGCATTGGTCTAGTTTTTGGAATAAGCCAATTATCAAAGCGGTTTTGAAGCTCAAAGCCAACATAGACTTAGATAGTTCATATTTATCAAACTTACCTTCTAGCTATACCATTAGATGAAAATTCCTTTCCTGACCAAACCTAGCATCAAGAAGGTAACTGGAGAGGCATTTGGAACTGAACGTGCCCAGCTTACTACACTTGTAAATGAGTTTCTACAAGAGCTGCCTGAGTTATTGGCTTTTTTTGTAGTAGATATTAAGTCAGGGCGCATGTTAGTTTCCTATACGTCGCAGGCCAATTTTGATCCTTATAAGCTTACAGCCTACAATACGAAAGCTATCAAAGAGCTCCAGAAGGCCTTAAATACATCTTGGCTTAGCGATCAGCAGATGAACGACTTAGCCATTGTATTAGAAGATCAATTTCACATCATCCGCCTAATGGCTGATAAGCGTCGCTACTGTTACCTAGCAGTCAAGAGCAGCGATACAAACATGGCAATAGCGCGCGAAATTATGCGCACGCTTGTTGGATAACACTTCACATTTCCCTCTCTACATTTTTCACATCTTATTTCTTTAACTATTAAAATGAGTATCAACCCAAATACAACTGTTCAGAGCATTCTGAAAGAACTTCCTACGCTTGTTTCTGTAGCCGTAGTAGAAACTGAAACCGGCATGCCGCTGGCTTACCACTCTAACATCGCTGAATTCGATGCTGAAACTGCTGCTGCCTACAACACAGAAGTAGTGAAAGCTAAGTTGAAAGCTATTTCGGCTCTAAAACTGAACCAGAAGATTCAGGACATTCTGCTGACCCTTACGGACCAGTTGCACCTGCTGAAGCTGTCTCCCGACGGTGGCAAGTTCATCTACCTAGCTGTTAACGCAAAGGACACCAACCTTGCCATGGCTCGCAATATTCTGAAAGGTCACGCTGACGTACTGCTCTAGTCTAGTTACGTTAATCAACAGAGAAGCCCGCTCGTGCACACGAGCGGGCTTCTCTGTTGTAGCTAGCTAAGTAAGCCATATATGCTGTACTAAGGCTGCTTGCGCCAAGCCTTTGCACGAGTTACCGCATTGTGACGTAGGTTCAGGTAGAATAAGCCATAATCGGCGATGTGAAAAGAGGCTCGTAACTGAGGCTGTCCAGGAAGCAGGAAACGTGGATAACCGCTTACAGTAGGTGGATGAATCCAAACGAGCCCATTATGCACCTTAGCATCCACTACATGCCGATCAACCCGATTGAAAGCTTGTGGTACACCACCTAGGTTTAAAATAGTGGGCGCAGTAGCAGTATCCGTCTGCCATGTGAGTGGATTAGTTGCGACACCTCCTTCGAAGGGCGCGAATTCCTTGCCCCACTCCACTACGTTCCAACTAACGTAACATCCCGTTTGGGTGGAATCTTGGCAAGGCCGAATGGTTTTGTATTCGGCTGTCTTTACGTGGTAGCCAATTAAATAAGCTGCTATTAACTGCTTACGCAACGCAGGATCGTCATCAAAAAAATCGTGGAGCAACTGGGTCGCATGTACCGTGCCTTGACTATGGCTAGCAATAATGATAGGGCGACCGTGGTTATAATGAGCTAGGTAGTATTGAAAAGCAGCCTTTACATCACTATAGGCGAGACTTAATGCCTGCTTACCATTACTGTTTTGCTCGTCAAAAAAAGAAAACAGCGTAGCCTGTCGATAACGCGGAGCATAGATGCGTCCTGCCGCATTGAATACACTGGCTTGCTTGCGCATGACATTCCGGTCGGTAAATAGATTTACCTTCTTATCCTGTAAGCTAGCATTCCAACTGCCGCGGCTATAATAGGTAGTGGGATGCACGAAGAACACATCGACGGTGGCAGTACTCTGCTGGTCGCGCAACGTGGTGCCGTACGGCACAGCATCAGCCGAGTCGAGTTGGTCGGGTAAGGCAGCCCAGTTAGCCGATTGCGCATAATCAGGACTTGTTGCTGGCGTATAGTGCGCAAAGTCCCGGCTTGGTTTGATAACCGTTATGCATGAGACAACACCTCCCGTCGAAAGCAGCAAAGCTAGCTTCAACTTGGCGTAGAATGTATGAGAAGGAAGCATTAAGGTGCAGAACTGCTTGCTATCAATTGGCAGCAGTTTATACAGAAATTACTGATCAGCAATACTAGTCAGTAAAGGTGTTTTCTAGTAAGCGCTCCTGCCGCAAATACACAATCTTGTAGTTCTTATCGAAGCGGACACGAACTTGCGCAGTCGTTTGCTGATGCTGCTGGCGTGACTGCCGAAAGGCCTTGCCCTTCTCCAGGAACGTTACTACCCGCGTTCCATCATCCGCGATAGGGCCCACTTGTACGCTAGCTGGGTCTATCTGCGTATCAGCCTCCAAAAATTCTGGAAAGTGAGTTTTGGTTAGGTCATCGTTGATGGCCGCTGGAGTGGTGTTTTGCATGGTATAGAAGCGCTCTACGGTGGAGGCAAAATGCTGGCTTGCGTCGAAGGGTGCCTCTTTTAAATCGTTGTAGTAAGAGGTTAGCGCGCTCAGGACTTGGTTGCGCACAGCAGCTTCGTCATTGGCAGAGGCTTCAGGGGTGGTCGTAGCAGGCGTAATCGCAGCAGCGGTTGTGGTGGTAGTCGCCGAATCGACGGCAGGGGCAGCAACCGGCGGTATAGCGGGCGCTACCCGCACCGTTTCGGGAGCCGCGGCTGGGGGTAAATCAATTTGCTGAGCTTGCGGGCCTACTTCGGGCTGGACCTTTATGCTGTCGGCTTCGGTTTGAGAAGTGCTCGTGAGTCGTTCTGATTCTTGGTTGCCAAGCGTTAGATATAACACTAAAGCGAGGAGGGCCAACACGCCACCAATAGTTAGCGCAAGCGCCAACGGGTTGCGGGCAGGTGCGGGTGCTACTAGTTCATCTTTTTCCTCTTCGCTAGACTCCGTAGGTGGTGCAGCCACATCGGAGGCATACGAGCTAGCACCCACAGAAGCCCCCAAAGTAGGATTGGCTGACGGGGTAGCAGTAAAATAGGGCGAAGCAGCTGGGCTAGGTGCTGTACTTGGCTCTGTTAGCACGGGCGGCATCAACGGATCTTCCACTGGGCCGGCAGTGGTAGAAGGAGACGGCGGAGCGGCAGGCGTTTCTTTTTGACTGAACACCAACTTCTGTTTTAGCGTCTCGAACTCAGCGGGCGTGATAGTACCTGCATCGAGCCATTCCTTGAGTTGGCGCAGGGTGTCAAGCGGGGAAGGATCTTTTTCCATATAGGTACTGGTGCGAAAAAGCACTGCCGAGAGCGGCAGGCATTGGGCACAAATTATTTACGGTTTAAGGCTTCCAGCCGGTCACGACGCCGCTGCAACTGTTTGGTACGCAAGTCTAGCTGCTGACTGGCTGTAATAACCTTGGCGGAATCTTCGCGCGCTTTGAGGGTATTGGCAACGTTTTGCTGCTTCAACGACTCAATTTTAGCTAGGTTGCTTGTGGTGTTGGCTTGCAAGGTTGTGATTTCCTTCTGAAGCTTATCTTTCTCTTTCTCAGACTCACGCACTTGCTTTTCCATTTCAACTACTTGTTCCTGATACGCTTTTCGCCGGGCGGCCGCTGCGAAGCTTTGCACAATGGTACGGAGCGCAGCATACTCGGAAGGTGTCCGGTCAGGATTGATCCAGGAACTGGAACCTAGGTCGGCAAAGACAGCAAGTTCTGACACGGTATCAGCCGGCGAGGTGATGGTGGAATACAAATCAATTAGCTTCCCAGAAACACTGGAAGCCGGTGTTTGCTTGGCAACCAACACGTCCTTCTTACCGACCCCGAACACACCATCGCCCTTCAGCCGAATGTTGTAGTTGTCCTTCAACCAACTTTGCCAGTAGTCGCGCGTCCAGGCGGCGGTACCGTCTACCTGCACTTTCAGGGCATCGCGCTCCTTACGCTCGAAGTTGACCGTACCACCACGTACATCGTAGAGCTGCGCATTGGCGCCCGGCATAGCGGTGACAAGTAGAAAAAGAAAAAAACAGAAAAACCGCATGAGCTAAAGTCAAAATACAAGAACGATTTTAAGGCCAGCTTGGGGCTACAAATCGTGGCGGGAAAAAGCAGCTTGCAGATCTTGCCGCATTTGAGTAAACCGTTGAACTGCGGCTTCCACGAACTCGTCGTCAAGCAGTGCCCGTACATCATCCTCACTAGTAACGTCCATCTCGCTCACCTTGTAGGTTTGTTCAAATGGCCCTCTTTCGAGCTTAATCAGGTATTTTCCATTCCAGGAGAAAAGGGTGATTTTGGCTTCCGGATGCGGAATATCGGCTAGCTGGCGCATGGCAGCAGGAGGTTAAGCGAATAAAAAGGCGAAGATAGGCAGCCTAGGCTAACCACATACGCAGCGGGCAAACAGTAGGCGACTTCCGACGTATACAAACTATTTCACCTTTTATCTTTTGATCATGCCACAGGGAGATAAATCAGCCTACACCGATAAGCAAAAGCGGGAGGCTCAGCACATTGAAGAAGGGTATGAAAAGCAAGGCAAATCACCCGAGGAAGCTGAGCGCATCGCGTGGGCCACGGTAAACAAGCAAGACGGCGGAGGCAAGAAAAGCGGGTCGGGCCGTAAGAAAACTACGAAATAGACTATGCCTCGCCTTCTTTCAGAAGCAACAGGGCTGCCTATAGGGTAGCCCTGTTGCTTTTGTAGCCTCCACAAAAACATACTGCGCATCTAAAATTTGATTTTGCGGAATTACGTATCCTATAGCGTAGCTAGGTTCGCTACCAAAGCCGAAGGCAGCAAGGGCAACAAGCTAGTTTGGGAAGCAAGGTTTAAATTCTTATCTGTGTTAGTACTGGAAATGAATACTATACAATAATATTGCGCTGCTTACTCGAACGTATCTTACCTAGCCTATTTGTTACCTGTGCCTGCTCGCCTCTACGTGTTGTGGCTCCTGCTTGGCGGGCTACTAAGTTGCCTGTGCGCTACGGCTCATCCTGTTCAGCGAAATCTGGTAGATACCTTATACCTAAAGCAGTCGAATAACGACCACCTTTCCGAAACGTATCTATATTATGCTGAGCCCTTTGAGGCTCCCGCCACCGCAGAGCACGCCGACTCTGTGTGGCGTGCCGGGCAGTTTCAGCCAGGCCCCTGGCACCAGACCCTCAATCTTGGTTTTGCGCATCGTCGGGTGTGGCTGCGGCTAGCGGTGGCCAATACACTCCCGCATCAAACCCGGTTTCTCTGGAGTCTGTACACGTACACGGACAGCGCGACGCTTTACTGGCGTCGCGAGGGCGACCAAACGTTCACGCAGGTGGTGAGTGCTAGCTCGCAGCTACCGGCGGCCCAACGGGCGTTTCCGGCCCGGGCGCTGTGCTTGCCCTTTACGCTAGCGGCCCACGCACGAGGCGTGCTTTACCTGCGCATTGATCATCACGCGGGGGCGTTGTACTTGCCCACCGACGTAACGACCACGGAGGACTTTCTGGCCTGGGAAGTCAACTACCCATTTGATCATCACTGGATTTGGCTGGTTGGGTTTTATTTAAGTAGCGCCTTATTCAACCTGATGCTGTATGCCTTTCTGCGCGACCGAATCTACGTCTGGTATGTGCTGTACGTGGTCTGCACAACGTTTTTTTTGCTGATGGAAGATGGGCTGGACGCCTTACTGCTGCCAAGTTGGCTTTATCGTTCCTTGTGGCACGTCGGGCAGTTTAACTTCATGCTGCTCGCTTCTGCTTGCGGCATGCACATCATGCAGCTGTTTCTGCGCCTGCGCAAAGATTGGCCTCGTCTTTACCGTGGGGGGACGTGGCTTGCCTCGCTAGTAGCCGTTTTTGTAGGTCTTTATACATTGCTGTACCCCTTGGCCATGCGCACAAGCGGGGCGGGGTTATTGGTGCTGAATGCCGGCCGAGAGGTGTTGCTGCTCGCCACTTTTCTTTACGGCTGGGTGGCACTCGTTGCCGTTTCGGGTACGCCTCGTCGGCGATTGGCTGCCTATTTTGGCCTCACGTATTTTTTCTTTTTCATCGGCTTTTCGCTGTTCTGGCTCAACCACCTAGGTATTACGAACCTGCACCTGCTGCAGCCTAATATGCTCGCTTGGGGGTTGTTCTTTGAGTTATTGATGCTCAGCGTGCTGCTAATGGGCCGCTTCCGCCATACCCTACGCCAGAATGCTCGCTTACGCATTCGGCAGCTGCGCCAACGTAATGCTTTGAGTGCGAAACTGATTGCGGCGCAAGAAGTAGAACGTGAACAGCTTGCGCGTGAGCTACACGATGCCTTGGGGCCCAACCTAGCTGCTTTGCATATGGCTTGCCAAGGTCCGGCTATGCGAGCAGCCTTTGCTAGTTCGCCAGAGGCAGCGGCCGCAGGACACCACACCGAACTGTTGCTGCGGCACTTGCGCGACGAGGTACGTACCTTTAGCCACTCACTGATTCCGACGGAGCCGGGGCAAGGCACCTTAACTGAGTCGATAGAAACGCTGCGGGACTTATTCAACCTGTACGGCAACCCTACCATCCGCACTTACTGCGACGAAGGCCTAGAGCAGTTGCCGCCCCGGGTCCAACAAGCCGCTTATCGGATCACGGCTGAGCTACTTAATAATGCCCTGCGCCACGCCCGGGCGTCGGAAGTACTCGTGCAGCTGCTCCGCCACGCCGATTCGTTGGAGATCTTAGTAGAAGACAACGGCCGTGGGATGCCGGCCACGCCGCCGGGCCGGGGCATCGGACTACGCGGGGTGCGGGCCCGCACCGACTATCTGCAAGGCAGCTTACACATCGACAGTTCTGAACACGGTACCAGTGTGTTTGTGCGGTTACCGTACAAGTCTTCGCAAGCCTAGCAAAGAGCCTCGAAAGCTGAATACTCGGTTAGAATCCGCATCTTACCGGTCGATTCCCTTTTTTGACTAATTTTTCCCCTGATGCCCGCGCGCTTGCTCATCTTGGATGACCACCGGATGCTCACGCAGAGCCTTGCCACTTCGCTAGACGAGGAGCCTGACTTAGTGGTAACGGAGCAATTTTCGGATAGCCAAGCCCTGCTGTCGTGGCTGACGACTGCCGGCAGTTCTCCGGCCGACATCCTGCTGCTCGACCTGCACTTGCCCGGCATTGATGGTTTATCCTTGCTACCTAGGTTGCGCCAACAGCATCCGGAGCTGCGCATTCTGGTCTTTAGCATGGCTACTACCCCCAAGCTTATTGAGCAGTTGATCGTGGCGGGGGCGGTGGGCTTCGTGCCCAAGTCGGCGGATATGGCCGAACTAGTGGCCGCCATCCGCCGGGTGCGCGAGGGACATACCGTGTTTCCGAAGCAAACGCGTGCTACGTCGGCTCAGCTGCCCGTGAACGGTGCCGACCCGTTGCTGAAGCTACAGCGGTTATCGAACCGGGAGCGGGAGATAGTGAAGCTGGTTTGCGAAGGCCTAACCACGCGTGAAATAGCGGAGCGCCTCTTTTTGGCGGAGCTTACAGTCAGTACGCATCGGCGCAACATCATGCACAAGCTAGAGCTCAACAACGTAGCGGCCTTAGTGCAGTTCGCTATCGACCACGGCTTGTAGCCGCTTCGGTTTGGTGGGCACTTCCAGCATAGCGTCCGTCACTCGTCCGATATCGCTGCTTACTTTCTGGATGAAGTCTAGCTGCTCAAGCAACTGCCGTTCATCGGAGGTGAGGGCAGCTTTGCGCCGTCCGGTCGCTTCGGAGTAGGGAGTGATTTCGCCCATGTTCGGCTCAGCTGGCACGCTAGTGGGATCTAGCTTTTTCAAGCTTGCGTTCAGAAAGGATAAGGCCCGTCTTACCGCTCGCACCCCGTCTACGGGCTGCTCGCTCGGTTCCTTGGCCATCAGGCTCGAGGTGAGCGTCGCAATGTTGGACGTCAGGATGTGGTTAAGTACCACAAACTGATGTACATCCTCGCTGCTGCGCTGCTTACTTTTGGGCTCCGAAAGCATCCGCTGGAACGCTGCAGCGAGGTTAGCCGAACTCACAAACACGTCTTTGCGCACGAGCTTGTACTCCGTCAAGGCCACGGGCTTGCCGGCTAGGCTCTCCGCTAGCTTGTGCAAGTAGCTAACGTTGGCCTTCAGCACGTCGCGCATGTAATCATTAAGCTGCTCAAACTCCCAGTTGGGAAACAGCAGGTAGCCAGCCGAGAAAGCGATAATACAGCCGATGACCGTATCCTTGATACGCTCCTCGGCAATATCTAGGTAGTTCATACCTAGGAAGCTGAGCATAATCAGGATGAAAGGCGTCATAAGGGTGACGTACACCACATAGCTGCGCCGTTGGAAGCTGTACGACAGCACCATAAAGATCAGCATGACCACAAAGTGGAGGTCTTTATCGTCGGTGAGCAACAAGAATACACCGGCGATGGCACCGCCACTGAGCGTACCCACAATGCGCTGATAATTACGTTCTTTGGTGAAGCTGAAGGCAGGCTTGAGCATGTACACCGTGGTCATCACAATCCAGTAGCTGTGGTCGCCGGAAAACAGCAGCTTGGCCGTTAGAAAAGCAATACCGCTGGCCAGCATCAGGCGCACGGAGTGCCGAAAAACCGACGAGTTGAACGTCAGGTTGTCGCGCAGCACTTTCAGGTCGTAATCTTGGTGCGACACGAAGCGCATGTACTCTACCTCCGTGTGGCGGGTGGGTATCGTGTCTGACTGGGCGTTGAAGTAGTTCAACACATCGGTGAGGCGCTGGGTGAGGTTGCGCAGGTTCACCAGTAGCTTTTTCAGGACCAGGTTGCTGGTTCCTTGCTCCTGCTCCCCTACTGCATCGATGCGGCTCTTCAGGTGCTCGAGGCGCTGAGGAAAATTGCTGCGGCTACGAAACGAGTGATTGGCCTGAATGGCGAAACCAATGTTGTCCAACTCGGCGGCAATTAGGTCGATGAGGCTAGCTATTTCCTCCAAGATGCCGGTGTGGCCAAATTGCGTCCGGATGGCTTCGTAGTCGTAATAGGTGGCCGTGATATGCTCATACAAGTCCATCACGTCGACGAACGTGAGCAGCAGGCGGCGGCTCGTGGCATTCGATTCTTTTACAATTTGGCGCGTTTTAAACAGGAGCTCCCGCACAGCATCTTGCTTCTCACTAACAACTACTTGCTGTGCTACGAGCTTACGGTAGTCGTCGTCGAGGTCGGTGCGGATGCGGTAAAAAGCTGCTTTGAGCTTGAGGTAATTGGCAATAGCATGGATGCACTCCCCAAGAGCTTGCTGGGCCGGCCGGTACGGCAGCACCCGAAACAGTACCAATCCCAGCGCCATGTACCACACGCCCCCCGCCAAGATGAGCCCACTGTGCAGGAGAACTTCGCCGGGCGTCAGGGGCTGTTCCATGTTCAAAATCATGACGAGGAGCGCCGCCGACCCGAGCGAAGCAGCCCGGTTGCCGTACACGCTGAGCATGGTCATGAGGAAGCTGAGCGCCAGCACTTCCAGACCTAGGGTCCAGTCGCTAAAGCGCGCAAACCCTGTAAGCAACGCCACCAGAAAAATGACGAGGTTGCCGTAGAGCATTCCGTTGCGCTTGTGCACTACCGGGCCCGGCGTATCGATCATACTAATGCAGACGGCCCCGGTGGAAAGTGTAATCCCAGTGGTAAGCTCGCCTAGTTGCCCAAACAGCAGAGCCGGCAGCAACGCAGCCAGCGTAATGCGCACGCCATCGGAGAAGTCTTGGCTGAAAAGAAAATACTGGATGTTACGAGTTTGCGAATTCATCGGAGCAGTTGGCAGCCGGGTGGCGCCCATTAGACCATTGGTGCGACTCACTTGTCCTAGCCATAGTCAAAGTATGAACAGCTGCTATACGGAAAATGGTTGACCGTTTGGCAAGCCGACTTGATTATTTTGGGCTAGCAGGCACCTGGCTACGTTCGCTGCCGGTAGCACGAACCACTCGCAGGACCTAGGTTTGCGAGAAACGCGGGCTGCTTGCGTGAGCCGCTTTCCTCTAGGCAAGAAGCAAACCGAAAGGACAATAGGCACCGGCAGCTTATGCTTAATAGCGCGCTCAGTAAATAAGTAACCCGCTCAGCAACCTAGCTTATGCAACATAAAAAAAGCCACCCCTTGCGAAGGGCAGCTTTTCAGGGGAAGCGGCATCGGCTAACTTATTACGACCAAACGAGCAGATTTCGAGCGGATAATTTCTCCGCTTGTTCTTCCCGTCAGTAGCCCCTAGCTTTTCTTTTAGGTCGAAAGAGAAGCTAGGGTTGCTACGAAAACTTTGTGAGTTAGTACAAGATATCGTCGACGGGGGCAAGTGCTGGCGGCACCTTCGTTTCGCCCATCATTTCCCGCAAGTCAATCTCTATGCTGCGGCAAATGGCCGTCATGGGCACGTCGTTCATCTCGTTTTCAAATGGGTTTTCGCTGAAGTGCCCCACTGCCTCGATGGTGTTGAACACCCACGCTACCAGCACCGCGAAAGGAACGGTGAGCCAGAAGTGACCCGGCCCCATTTTCTCAAATTCTCCAATCAGCCCCACAGGAAGTAGCAAGGAGAATATCTGCACGAACAAGTAGCTAAAGAAAGCGTATTGGCGCGGGAAAGGTGTGTTTTTGATTCGTTCGCAGGCACCTTGCAGGTTGTTAAACTCCCGGATCGTGTCAACCATTTGCACGTGCTGGAAGTCGTTGAGCAAGCCGCGCTCTTCCCGCAGAATGCGCAGATCGGCGGCCTGCTGCCGTAGCATTTGTGCCGGGGGGTTACGGTAGTGGCGCATGCGCTCCGACTCTTCGGGCTTTAGAAAAGGGGCCACATCGGTATCCCACAGCTCGGGCTGACGGCGCAGGTGCAGGCGCACGGCATTCACCCACGCCACGTGCCGAAATACCAGGGTTCGATGTCGCTCCGTTAGTTCATTGGCGGAGGCAGGCTGCGCCTGCACGTCGGGGGCATCTACCACGGAGGTCACGAACTCCAGGGCCTGCATCGCCCACGAGCGGCTGTAGTTTACAATACCGCCCCACAGCTTACGACCTTCCCAAAAACGGTCGTAGGAACCGTTGTTTTTGAAGCCAATGTAAAACGCCACAGCCGTACCTAGGGTACCAACGGGCTGCCACGGAATATCCAGCGAATGCAAGCCCAAAGGCCCATACAGATAGCAGACTACCGTGGAATAGATAGTATACACGACCACACTGCGCCAGGTCAATCGCCAGATGACGCGTGGGCGCAGATTATTACGAACGTACATAAGAAAGAATACAACTCAGTCGCGGAGCAACAGCGCTCCCGCATTGCCGCTACGGCTATACGACGGTAAGGTAATACCCTGACATTAAGAGCAAATTAAAATTGGAGGTATCCTAGCTATTATCTAGATCAATGCCCATCAGCTGCATGAGTTTGCTGGCGTTGAAGCTGCGGCACACGCCAGGCGTGAGGTGGTAGTCGAACAAGATTTGGTCGCCTTCAATGGTGCTGTTGAAGCTGTAGTTTACCGCGGCACCGGGCAGCTCGTCGGCAAGGTCGGCCAGCTCTAAGTCGTGGGTACTGACGAGGCCGCTGGCATTGCGGCGGTGCAACTGGTGCACCAGGGCGCGGGCGCCCCGGTGTCGGTCGCCGGAGTTCGTGCCTTTTAAGATTTCGTCGAGCAGGTAGAAAACCGGCTCGCCCGTGGCCGAAAGTTCCAGCAGCAGGCGCAGGCGCTTCAGCTCGGCGTAGAACGACGAGGTACTTTCGGCTAGGTTGTCTTGGGTGCGCATGGCGGTGTACACCTGGGCCGGACTCACGCGCAGCTTGTCGGCGCACACCGCGCCACCGGCTAAGGCTAGCACCATGTTCAGCCCCACTGAGCGCAGAAAGGTGCTTTTGCCCGACATATTAGAGCCCGTCACGACGCCAGTCTGACCCGCGCCCACCGTGCTGAAGTCGTTGCGGATGCGTTCGGTAGCGAAGATGAGCGGGTGCCCTAGCCCCTCGGCGGTAAACTCTAGCGCCGCCATACTGATTTCGGGCACGGCGTAGCTAGGGTTGGCAAACTGGAAGCCGGCCAAACTCACCAGCGCCTCTAGCTCGGCTCCTATTTCCAGCATGGCATCAAGCTTTCCGCCGAGGCGTTGCTTCCAGCCTTCTAGCCGCCACATGCAGAAAAAGTCCCACAGCAGTAAATTATTGGCTAATACTGCAATAGCTGGACTTTCACGCATCGAAAACAACCCCGCAATACGCGACAGTTGCCCGATGAGTTGGGAAGCCGGCGCGCCGTTCTCGGACGCGTGCAAGCCGCGGAGCAAGCGCGTGAGCAACGGCGCCTGCCAAGTGCGCGTCTCAAACAAAGCTAGCTGATCGTGGTAGGCCCGCAGCGCGTCGCGCATGGCCATGCTCTGCTGAAAGTACTCCCCTCTCTCCTTTTGGAATCGCGCGTTCAGGGCACCTAGCACAAGCACCGCCACGAGCAGCGGCGCGGCGCCGTTGCCGGTGAGCCACAACACAACGCTCGTTACGGCCAAAGGCGGCAGCACAAACAACAGGGCTTTCAACCAGCCTTTGCCCGCGAAAAAATCGGGTTGGCGGAGCCACGTGGTGAACTGGCGCGGGTCGGCTTCTTGGCGCGGAAAGTGGCGGGCGCGGGCCTGCCACTCTTGCTGCCACGCTAGGTCGGGTACTAGCTCGGCCACGGCTGCTTGCCGCTCGCGCACGGCCGTAGCGGGGGCGGGCGCTAGCAACCACCCCGCCAACCAATCGCGCCCTAGCCGCGACGTGGCCCGGTTCAGGAGTTGAAACAACGAGTGCGCCCCGAAGACATCGAGGTCGGCGGCGTAGGGGTGCGTGGCTTCTAGGTAGCGCAAGCCGGGGTCGAAGGCCGCGAGCTTGCCTTGCAGCCGGGCCGTTTCGTCGCGGTTCAGCTCACCCAGGAGGCGGTGGTGTTCGCGCCAGTAGCCTACATTGTTGTGCCAACGCACCAGCAGCAAAAACACCAAGTACGCCACAAACACCAGCCCGAACGCCGCTTGCAGTTGGCCGAGGCTGAATAAGTAGTAAACCCCAAAGGCACTCAACCCAAAGGCCACCACGCGCAGCCACGCTATGATGCGGTGCCGGCCCGCGTAGTGCTGCTCACGGGCGGCGTGCACGGTTTGGTTTTCCTGAAATACATCGGCAGGCGGTATGGAGAGCGGGCGAAAGTCGGTGGCAGGCACAGCAGTAAAGAGCAAGTTTTTGCTAAAGATACACGGCTGCCGCTCCTAGCTAGGCTACCACGCGTTGGCGCCTCACGGCTGCGCGGCCACCGGGATGTGACCGATGCTGAACAACTCATCGCCCTTGTTGATGGGCGGCGTAGCGGTCATATACAGCACCACGCCATTCACGGGAGCCAACACGTCGGCGAGGGGGTTGCCGAAGAGGTCCGTTACGTACCCTAGCTTGCGGCCCTTGTGGATGAACTCGCCAGCCTTCACCTGCGGGTAGAAAAAGCCCGTGTGCTTGCTGCTAACGGAGGTACGTTGCGCGATGATGAAAGGCTGATTGGGCGCCATAGCTGACGGCATTTTTTGCATATCCAAGTAGTCCAGTAGCCGATACAGGGCCTGCTGAATCAGGGCTACGTTTTCGGCCTCGGGCATCCCCAGACGCCCGCACTCAATATCAGCGGCCGGAATGCCGCGCTTGATAGCCTCGCGGGAGCAGTAGATACTCGCTTCGCTTTTCAGCGTGGGCGTGTTGTCGAACTGCACCACGTACGGAAAGCCTAGCGCCACGGCCATCTGCCGGCCCTTTTCGGACAGTTCGGGCGTATCGAGGTGGTTATAGTAGCCCGCGTACGGGCGTAGGTCTTCGGGGGCGTCGCCGGCGTGGGCATCAATGAAATAGTTGCAACGGCCGATGATGTCATTCCCTAAAAGCCAGGCCATCCGCTCCGTGATGGTGCCATCGGCCTTGCCTGGAAATACCCGGTTCAGGTTCTTATTATCCAGCGGGTTAACATCCGTGCGGCGGCCTAGGAATCCTGGCACGTTGGCTAGGTGCACTAGCAGTATGGTGCCACTGAGTTGGGCCGGGTTCAGGGAGCGGGCAAATTGCTGGGCCGCTAAGATGGGCGGATATTCGTAGCCGTGCACGCCCGCTGTAATGCCCAGCACCGGCCCCGGCTTTGCCCCGTGAAACACCGTCACCGGTATTACGGCGCTATCCTGCCCCGCCACCACGGGCAGTAGAAACGAGCGTTTGGTGCCGGCTTTAATGGTTTGATTTTGAAAAACAAAAGGCTTCACGGCGGCGCTAGCTAGGTTTTGCAGCGCCACTGTAGCAAACAGGAAAAGGGAAAGAACGCGGAATGTCATCAAGAAGAATTATAATTTTAACTGAATCTATGAGTTGCCCGCCCATTCAGTGACTGTGGCGTCGGACCGGCAGGCGTCAGCCTTGTTACCGCGGGTTGAGTGGCCGCACTTGCAACAGCAGCAGCCCGGTAGCCCACACCACGCCCACGCTCACCAGCAGCTTCCACAGTCCGCTGGTAGCCGTACCTAGCTCCGAGGTACTGGTGAAGGTGTGCGTCGGCTCCTTGGCGTAGTCGTCGTGGGTGAAAGCGACTTTGCGGAACAGGTACGGGTAGTAAAAGGCCCGCAGCGCGTCGTGGTAGCGGGTGGCGCTTTGCTGGAAAGCGAGGTGCGTGGGCAGGTCGGTGCCGGCTAAGGCAGCCAGACTCACTTGCGCATTAACAGCCGGCGACACCCAGGCAAGGCGCTCGACCAAGGCAAAGCGCTGGCGCAAGCCATCGGTGTACGCTGCCACCAGCGGCCGCACCGACTCGTCGCCGAGGTGCTGGAAGGCATAGTACCAGCGCCACACAAACCGCTCCCGGATGGTAGCCGTGTCGCGCCACTGCGGGTACAGGGCAAAGAAGCGGTTCATGGTTTCGCTTTTGGGTTTGTCCCAACCGCCGTGGATTTCCTCGCGTTGCTTGATCGTCAGTTCCAAGCCCTGCGGCACGGGCCGGGTTGCATCCACATACACATTCAGCAAGCCCGGCAGCAGCACAACCAGCACGAGCCACGCGCCCACCAACGCCACTGCATTGAAGGCCGAGTTGCGCTGCAAGGCCGTGACGATAGCCACCACTCCAAACCAAAACAGGCAATAGAGCACCACCAGCGCCACCCAAACGCCCACGCGCCCATCCAGCGGCACCCGCGCCCATGCTACAGCCACCGCCGAGAGCAAGAGGGCTAGCCCGAGCACGAGCAGCAGCCGCAACGTCAGCTTGGCCGCCACCACTACTCCAGGTCGCACCGGCTGGGCTAGCAACAGCACCAGAATTCCCTGCTCCTTCTCGCTCGACAGTAAGTTGAAGCTCAAGGCAATAATCAAGAGCGGAAACAAGTACACTAGCACGAAAGCTAGGTCGAAGTTGCCGCTGAGCACCTTCGTGGGGTTCACGTTTTCGGACGCGTAAAGCTGCCCTTGCAAACCGAGCAAGCGCAGCTTCACATAGTAGGGGTTCACGTCGCGCTGACCGAGGGCGAGACTAGCCCACTCCGTGGGGTGGTGCACGGCGAAGGTGGTGTGGTAGTAGCCAATGTCGCCGGCGTCGGCGGGACCGGGGAATTTCTTCTTCAGCTCCTCCACGTTATGATGCGCCAGGGTTGGCAGCGTAGCTAGGTGTTGGCGCTGGCGCTCAATTTCGGTGGTGCCGTAGTAGATGCCGTAGAGGCCCACCAGCAACACCAGTCCGGTGAGGAGCACTAAGCCCTTAGCTGCCCGAAAGTGCCGCCACTCGTATCGTACTAAAATCCAGAAAGTCCTCATCACGCTACACAATGCTTGTTTTGTCAATTGCCCGCAGACCTAGCCAGCTTAGCCCTACCGCCCACAGCAGCAGCGCCAGCGCCGGCCCCACCAAGTAGCCGAGCGCCCACCCGAGTACAGGCGCCTCGTAGGCAAATGTGGGGATGGCTCGCCACGTAGCAGCGTCGAGCTTGCGCTCTTTGTCGCCGTAGCCCATGCTAGTTTGCAGGGCATTGAGGCGCTGCACGAGCTGGTAGCGGTAGTCTTCGGCGGCTTGCTGAAAATGCACGTAGTGCGCAAAATCAGAACCCGCCAACCCCATCGACAGGGGCCGAATGGCCTGGTAGGGGTTCAGCAGCCCCGCCCAAACCGTCAGGGCATTTTGGCGCTCATAGGTGTGGTTAAGGGTAGCAAAGTGTTGCTGGTACACCTTGGCGGTATATGCTTCGCTTTCGGCCATCACCAGGCCACCCACGCTCACGGGCAGCTTTTCCTCCGAATCGACCTTGTATTTCTTCAGCAGGTTGGCCTTCAGCGCGGCAGAGCGGGCATCCTGCGGGTCGTGGCCGTTGATGCCTTTTTGGGCATCTTCGTGCACCTTGGCATCCAGCTCCGCTTTGGTAATAGCTGGGAACAGGTTGGCACCTAGGTTGGCCGTGGCTTTGGGCAGAATGATACCGCCTAGCATCCAGCACCCGAGTAGCAGCACCAGCGCCGTGCGGGCGTGCTGTTGCCGCGCCGACACCACCACCGCGCCCACTATCCACAGAAAAAAGTACACCACATAGCTCAGCCCAAACAACCCTAGGCGTGCCCACGCGTCGGGGCTATTGGCAAACGACTCGTTCGACAAAAGCAGCCACGCCGCCAGCGCCAGCGCCGGCACTACCACCAGCGCCACGGCTTGGCCGTAGCCGGTTATTTTGCCCCACGCAATGCGCCGCAACGACACGCCCTGGGTGAGCAACAACTTCAGGGTGCCAGCCTCGCGCTCTTCGGCAAAAGCATTGAAGCACAAGAAAATAATGAGCAGCGGCACCAAGAGTTGCAGCACGAAGGCCACCGTCAGCTCCCCGAATCGGATGAGGGAGCTAGCTTGCTGGGCCTGACTGAAGTTGACGCTGTTTTGTTGGTGCGCCTCCAGAAACACCGCCGTGCCAGTGAACGAATCTAGCCCGGCATCGAGGAAGCTCAGGCCGGCTTTGGGCCGGAATGCAAACGAGCCGTAGTGGGCCACGCGGTGCGGATGGCGGTTGGGTTGGTGGTGAAACTGGTCGTTGACGGTTTGCTGGGCTACCTGCCGCTCGCGCTGCAAGGTGCGGTAGCTCGCCCGACCTACCAGCGTGGCGGCCAAGAGCAAGGCTAGCATCAGCACGCTCAGCACCACAAAGCGCCGGTCGCGCAGGGTGCTCACGAGTTCTTTTTTAGCAATACTGCGAATCATGGGCTACTGCATGTAGGTGAGGTAAAGCTGCTCTAGCTCATTGGCGTTCAGCGTGGCGGTGGGGCGCACGTCGACTAGTTCGCCCTCACGCATGATGCCCACCCGCGTGCCGACTTCCTTGGCCCGGAACAGATCGTGGGTGGCCATGAGCACGGCCGTGCCTTGCTGGCTCAGCCGGCGCAGCAGCTCCGAGAATTCGTTGCTAGCCTTGGGGTCGAGGCCAGAAGTGGGCTCGTCGAGCAAGAGCACTTTGGCGTGCTTGGCTACGGCAATGGCAATGCCCACCTTCTGGCGCATCCCTTTCGAGTAGGTGCCCACGCGCCGGCGCACGGCTTCGGCTGGCAGGCCAGCATTGGCGAGGTACTCAAGCAGTTCCTTCTCCGAATAACGGAAACCGGCTAGGCTGCTGAACAGAGCTAGGTTCTCCACGCCCGTCAGGTGCGCATACAGCATCACGTTCTCCGGAATGTAGGCTAGGTACTGCTTGATCTTGAGCGGATTGCTGGCTACCTCTACCCCGTTGATGTACGCCGCGCCCGCCGTCGGCTGCACGAACCCCAGAAACAAGTTGATGGTCGTGGATTTGCCGGCGCCGTTCTGGCCGAGCAGGCAGAATACTTCGCCCGGCTCAATCTGTAGGTTCAAGCCGCGCAAGGCTAGCTTATTCGGGTATTGCTTGCGCAACTCCTTCGCCTCTAAGATGTAGGTCATGTTTCTCTTTTGTTGATGTCGCAAGAACCTAGCTCCCCTCCTTATTTCAAGGAGGGGTTGGGGGTGGTTCTGCTAGAGCTTAGAAACTAGCCCTAACCTATCGTTCAACGAGAGGAACCACCCCCAACCCCTCCTTGAAATAAGGAGGGGGGCTAGTATGCTAGCTTATTAGAAGGTGTAGCCCAGCGTCGCCATGAAGTTGCGGGGCGCGCCGGGGCTAGTGCGGAAGAAATCATAGCCGCCGACGAAGTAGTACTTGTCGAACACGTTGTTGAGGTTGACGTGGAAGTTGAACTTGTTAATGGTGTAAAACAGCGCCACGTCGGCTACGGTGTAGCTGGGCCAGTGTGCCCAATATTTCTCCTCCGTGCCTACAACAGTCACCTGGTTTTCGGAGCGGCGACGGCCGACGTGGTTGCCGCCTATTCCTATACCTAGGCCACGCAGGGCCGGGGTGGTAAAGGTGTATTTGGCCCACAAGCCGCCCATGTGCTTGGGTGCGTTGGCGAGCGGCTGACCGTTTTCGGCCGGCAAGTCAGCATCCATCACCTCCGTGTGGTTGAAGGCGTAATTCAGATTCAGGCTCAGGTTCGATAGGACGTTGCCGGTCAGTTCTACCTCGGCTCCGCGTGAGCGAGCTTGGCCGTTTTGGCGGTATACCTGACCACCATCGGCGGTGAGGGAGCCGGTAGCAACTAGTTGGTTGCGCTTCACAATCTGATACACCGCCACGGTACCGAATAGCGCCTTGTCGAAGAACTCACCCTTCAGGCCGGTTTCGAGCTGGTAGCTGGTTTCGGGGCTGAAAGCCGAACTGCGGCCGTAGCGCTCCGGAAAGCGGATATACTCAGGCTTCAGCGGCCGGAAACCGGAACTGTAGCTAGCAAAGTAGTTCAGGTTGTCGCGCAGGGCGTACGTGAGGCCGGCGCGGGGCATCACCCGGCGCTGCGGGATGGTGGTGGAGCCGTCGCCGTAGTCGCGCTCGTCGGCAAATAGTTCGTAGCGTACACCTAGCAGCAGGCCGAGGCGAGGCGTTACTTCCAGCTGATCTTGCGCATAAATGCCTACCGTGTGGTACACCGAGTTGATGTAGTCGATGAAGAACTGAGGCAATGGCCGCCGGATGTACTTCGTGGGGTCCTGAATTTCATACAAGGGCTTATTCAAGTCGAACGTTAGCGGAGTAGCGACGCCGTTCACCAGCTTCTGCCGCGCTTCAAACATGGTGCTTTGCTTATCCGTGTTAAAGCGGATGTAATCGGCCCCAACCACTACTTTGTGGGAAATAGCGCCCGTATTGCGGTTCAGCGAGAAGTAAGTCGAGAGGTTTTTGGTGTATTCCTCGGCGCGGCGGTCGAAGTAGCGTAGGTTCATCACCGTGTTGGTCGGCGCATCGGCGTAGGTGTTCAGGGTGCGGTGCTCGCTCAGGTTTTCGTTGTAGGTGAAGTCGAGGTACGACGCGTTCAGCGACAGCCAATCCGTGAATTTGTGCGTGAGCGAAGCGTTCAGGTAGTAGGTATTGGTGCGGAAATAGTCGCTCGGTTGGCTCAGGGTAAAGCTGCGCGGCGCGGCATACAAGTCGTTGGCTTTGATGGGCAGGCCCCGATCGAGGTAGCCGTTGATGTGGGTGTACACCAGCTCGGCGTTGAGCGTGGTTTTGTCCGATACCAGGAACGTGACGGTGGGCGCAATCATCAGCGACTTTGTGTCGTTCACGTCGCGGAAGGTATTGGTCTTTTCGTAGCCCGCGTTGAAGCGGTAGAGCACGTTTTTCTGCTCGTTGAGCGGGCCCGTGAAGTCGGCGGTAGCCCTCGTGGTGTTGAAGCTACCGGTGGAGAACGAAATGGCGCGGCGCGTGTCGGCCAGCGGCTTTTTGGTCACCATGTTCACCGTGCCGCCGGGGTTGATGTCGCCAAATAGCGCCGCGCCGGGTCCTTTCAGTACTTCCACCCGCTCTAGGTTTACGGTGAGCGGCGCCTGCGTAAAGGAGTTACCGTAGCTGAAACCCGAACGCAAACCGTTCAGCAGCCGAAAACCACTTTCGTAGCCGTTGCGGAAGCCCCGCACCGTCAGGTCGTCGTAGTGCGAGTACTGCGTCACGCCGGCCACGTTCTTCACCACATCAGTAAGGCGGAATACCTGGCGGTCATCCATCATCTCCTTGGTCACCGTCGAAATCGACTGCGGCACGTCGATGAGCGCCGTGGCCGTGCGGGTTCCCACGAAGCTGTAGTCACTCTTGTAGGTCGTTTCTTTCCGGCCTAGCACCTCCACCTCCTGCAAAGCGTTGGAGCTAGCATTCAGGCGAAAGTCAACGGTAGCGTTGGGTGCCTCGGCCGTGAGCAGCACCGTACGGCGCGCCTCGCTGAAGTTGAGGCTGCGCGTAATCAGCGTCAGTTGCTCCAGCGGCAAGTTGGTTAGCGCAAAACGGCCTTCTTTGTCGGTTAGAGCAGAAAAACGGCCGGTTGTTTCCACCACCGTAACCCCCTCCAATGGGTGTGCGTCGGCGCTGAGAACTCGCCCATTGATACTACCTAGGTTTTGCGCACCGCACAAAGCCGGCAGCAGCAGCAGTAGAAATAGAAAAAGTCGTTGCATAAGGGGAAAGGCATGCCGCGCTATAGCGCTTAGGCACTAGAGCAGTCAGAGAAAACAAGATGAGGAGAAGACTCCCGGCGGATAGCTAGGAGCTAGCAGTGGCCGGTATGCGGTTGGCATAGCAGCACAGGGCGGCACAAACCGCCACGAGGTAGCGCGGGCAGGCTAGCCCACGCAGAACGAAAGAAGAAGCGCAGACGGTACCATCCGGGCTGCGTGGGCGTGTAGCGGAGCCGCAGCAGAAAGTGCAGGCAATCAATGGTTGGTACCTAGGTAGATGCCTACCTAGAAACAGTTGCTTAATAAGGGAATGGTGCGACGCTCAGCGTTTAGCCAAGAGCGGGTGGGCCGCGCAAAGAGGCCCCTTTCAGCAGGTGCCAAGACCGGCACACGGGTGCTTGCGGCCGGTAAACAGCATAAGGCCGGAGTTGCACAGGAGCTTCCACCGATACCACTTCGGCCGGCTGGAAAGGCACGTTGTAAAACTGCTCAGTGTGGCAGTGCTGGTGCTTGGGCGTGAGCAGGTGCTTGCCGGGTTTTAACCCCATGGCTTTGGTTGCAGGCTCTACTTCGGTATGCTGGTGAAAGTGAGCTTGCAACACGGCTGCTTCGGGCAGGGAGGTGCGCAGGAGGAGCAACAGCAGCCACCAAACGCTTAATTTTCTCCCAATACTTATTTCCGAAACGCCTCTCATGAAGAATACATGAAGCACAAAGGTAGGAACATTTAACTAAATGCTTCAATGTTGCAAAAGCAAGGCAACTTATTTTACGGCAGCAGCTAGGCCTACTACTTCTTTCATCCGCTGTGCTTGCGCTTCTTTTCTTCAACCCTCGCCTGAATTTTGATAGCGGAAATGTGTTTGTTATTCCACACCTGAACTAGCCGCTGAGTTGCCAGCCACCCGTACGCTGATGGTTGACGCCGCTTACCCCTATTCCCACACGCTTCTCTCTATGACTTCCTTTTCCCGCTTGCTGCTTGCCGCTCTGCTTACTACGGCCACTCTTTCCAGCCATGCTCAGCAAAAGCTGAAGTATCCCAAGGACCCCAAGGCCAGTGAGATTTATGACAACGTAGAAAAGCCAGCTGTGCCGGTTGGTGGCGTGGAGGCGTATGGCCAGTACCTAGCCGACAACCAGCAGTATCCCACAACCGCCTTGCAACAAGGCCTGCAAGGCACCGTGAACGTGACGTTCGTGGTCGAGAAAACGGGTGTGGTATCCAACGTGGCCGTGCCGCAACCCCTCGCACCTGCCCTCGACGCCGAGGCTATTCGCTTGATAAAAGGTGGCCCCCAGTGGATACCCGCGCAAAACCACAGCGAAAAGGTGCGCCAACGGGTGACCATCCCGGTTGCCTTCCAGATTCCGGCAGGCTCGGAACCTAGCTCGGCTGGTGCGGCGGCTGGCTCCGGCACCCAGACCATCACGCCCGATGCGCCAGCCCGGCCAGTAGGCGGCACCGACGCGTTCTTTGCCTGGGTTCAAGAGAACTTGCGCTACCCCGCTTTGGCCCGCCAACGCAAAGTAGAAGGTCGGGTGATGGTGGAGTTCATCATTCAAAAAGATGGTTCCCTCACCGATACCAAGCTGGTAAAACGACTTGGTTCAGGCTGCGACGAAGAGGCCCTACGCCTGATCAAAGCGGCTCCCAAATGGAATCCGGCCAGCTACAAAGGCCAGCCTTTACGACAAAAAATGGTGCTGCCCATCGTTTTTCAGCTGTAAGCTAAAGTAACCAGGGCTGCTATTCGTCTGTTATAGTGTACCCCGTCGTTTGGGTGCCCTCCACGACTCAGCTGCGCAGCACTATCATCAACTCATTAGGGGTAATTACAAGGTAACTTCGCAGCAGGTAACGGCACTCTCATCCGGCGGGCATCGCAGGCCTGTTTGGCTGCGTTTGACACGTTATCCTAGCTAGCTTCCTGCCTTCCTTATGCTTACTCCCCTCCCACTTCTAGCTGCCCCGCCGGTGGCACCTCAGCTCCCGGCGTCCCTAGCTGCCTCAACCATCTGGCCCAACCAAGCGCGGTTCCGGCAAGCTGTTCATTTGCTGGCACAAGACCTCTTTGACACGCTCGACGACGAGCTAGATCCATCTGTTATTCTAATCGGTATTCCCGTTGAACAGGAGAACCTGCCGGTTTTGCCCGTGTGCCTAGAGCCCGCCGATTGTGGCCTTGACTTCGCCAGCTTCGGAACGGTAATAGCGCGTAGCAACAGCTTGCAACAGATTGATATTTGGCTCAATGGCGACCAGGAGATACTCAGCGAAAACGTGCTCCGGCGGAAGCGGCACGGCCGCAGCTTGCGCATGGCCGTGCAGGAAGCCCTCGACGCACTGGACACCCCCACCGGCAAACGGCAGTCTTTCGCCGGTTGGCCTGTGGAAATTGGCTCTTACTATGTCGTGACGGTATTGCAGGTCAACCGGCGGGCTTTGCGAACTTATCCGGCCCTACAGCCCAACCGCTACTATCTCAATGGTCGGCCGCTTGCTTCGTCGCTGCTGGTCTCGGCTATTCTGCGCTTCAGCGAGGAGTGCGGCAAAGCCTTGTCGGAGCCCGAACCAGGAGCTAGCATGATGGAACGGCCACGCGAAAACGACGAGTTACTCCGCGCCGCTGGTCGTATTCTGATGGACACGCCGGCGCAGGCCCTGAATGTTAACCCGAACGCGGCCCGCCTCTTCGACACGTGCAACACCATCTCGTCGTTGCGCTACGAAGGAGCCGAAGGCGTCGGCAAACTACTGCTTGCGCAACGGCGGCACCCAAACCTGGAAGAGGTATTTGCCCTCACTTGCCCCACGCCGCTCACCGATTACCGGGCTGTGCGGAAACTCCTGGAAATGACAACCAGCGACATTAGCCTGCTGGCCGATGGAGAAAACGTGTATGCCCTAGGGCGACTGGTGGGCACTTACGACATACATCGGGAAGATTTGTTTGTCGTGAATTTCATCAATCATTACGCTTGGGAGCTTCAGCACGACGGGAAGGTGCTTATGCGCGCCAGCTACGGCCTACCAAGCCTGCCCCGCGTGCGCCTGAACCGGACTCGCTTCCGCAAAGACCTGAAACGCGTTTTTGGCCTATTCGACCACGTGAAAGTAGAACGCCTGTGGGAAGTAGTAGTGGAAGCTAGCCGGCAAAAGCACGGCACGCTGCTGGTAGTCACTACGGAAGCACTGGCCGAAGCCGACCGCCTTAAATTGCAATGTACGCTCATCGAGCCTGTACCACTCACACCGCTCATTACGCGCCTAGTAACGGCCATTGATGGCGCCGTACTCATCGACCCCGATGCGTATTGCTATTCCATTGGCGTTATTCTGGACGGCAAAGCCACCACGCGCGGCCGTGGTAGCAGCACACGTGGTGCCCGCTACAACTCAGCCATTCGCTACGTAGAAAGCTCTCCTTACCCGTGCATGGCCATTGTGGTGAGCGAAGACGGTCTAGTTGATGTCATTACCAAGGAAGAGCAAGACCCGATACTATAATAGTAGGCTAACGAAGCTAGCTTCAACGGCTTCCTAGCGCTGCCTCCAGCCTAGCTGAGCACCAGTTTTCACAACGACTCTCCTACAACGGGGGCGTTGTGGAAGCTGGTGTTTTTTTGTGTTTCTGCGGGCAGATGCATTTTGTTCTTAGCTCTGCTTGCGCGCTCAACTGAGCGGCGGAAGCTAGCTCACAAATAACCGATCGGCTGTTGAGCTACAAACAGGTGAAACAAGGAGGCTAGGTTACCGGAAAATTACCGGAAGAGTAACATTAACTAAAAAGCCAAATTGTATACTTATAAAATCCTATCAGCATTAATATATCGCATTCTGCAAACGTTTTAAATACGTATTAATACGTATTTTGATGAGAAGGCAATCTGACACTCAACTAATTCCGTATCGTTGTGACCAAGTATTCTTTCACGTTTTAGTTCAAAAAAATATGTCGAAACTTCTGTCCAAAAAACCTGTTGTTGCAGATCCTGAAAAGGGCTCGAACACGCCTCTGCAACGGCGCACTTTTTTACGCTACACGGCTGGCGCTGGTGTAGCTGTCGGTGGCCTCGCCCTAACGGGCTGCGACGACATCCTCGATGAGATCTTCAACAACCCGAACGTACCAGCGAGCCTGCTAGAGGTAAACGTCGGCAGCGGTGATTTTGGGGTGCTGAACTTCGCTTATGCCCTCGAGCAACTCGAAGCTGCTTTCTACGCCAAGGTGATTACCAGCACTTACTACAACGGCGCTAGCGCCGCAGAGCGTCAGATCTTGGGAGACCTAGAAGCACACGAGCGGATTCACCGCGACTTCCTGAAGACGGCTATCAAGGCAAACGGTGGTACGCCCATCCGTGACCTAGAACCCGACTTCACGACCATTGACTTCGCTAACCGCGCAAGCGTGCTAGGTGCTGCCAAGGCCTTTGAAGACCTAGGGGTAGCTGCTTACAACGGTGCTGGTAAGCTTATTTCCAACCCTGTGTACCTAGGCTTGGCCGGCAAAATTGTGTCGGTAGAAGCACGTCACGCGGCTCTTATCCGCGATTTACTCAGCAACGGTACGTTCGTTGGACCCGATGTAGTAGACTTCAACACGGGTCTTGAGATGTCGAAGACGCCCACCCAGGTAGTCGCTGTTGCTAACAACTACCTCAAGAAAGGGTCGAAGCTGAACGTCAGCAACTTACCCACTGAATAGCGTTGCGTTTCCCCATTCTCCTATTGTAAACACACATACCCCATGAATATTCTCAACATCATCGCTGAAATCGAGAAAGTAGACCCGGAGGTTTACGAGCGTCTCGATCAGCGCCGCGCCATGTTCAAGCACTTTGCAGGCTTTGGCAAAAAGCTAGCTACTGCCGCTGTGCCGCTGGCCATGGGCTCCATGTTCCAGAAAGCCTACGGCCAATCGTCGGGCTTGAGCCAGCAAATCAAAGATGTGCTCAACTTTGCACTGAAGCTGGAGTACCTGGAAGCCATCTTCTACAACGAAGGCGTAAACCGTCCGGGCTTGTTGACGAGTGATGACCGCGCCCAGGTTATTACCATCACCGTTGACGAGTACAACCACGTAAAATTCCTGCGCAGCGTTCTTGGCAATGATGCTATTGCGCCTCTCACGGCCAATAATTTCGACTACACCGGCTCGAAAGGCGGCACGCGCGCTGCCCTACTGCCCGATGTATTCACCAACCGCAATACATTCCTAGCCCTAGCCCAAAGCTTTGAAGACACGGGCGTGCGCGCTTACAAAGGGGGCGCTCCCCTGCTCATCAGCAATAACACGGTACTGGAAGCAGCCCTGAACATCCACTCAGTAGAAGCTCGGCACGCGTCGCACTTGCGCACTATGCGCCGTGGTGGTCCACAATCGGTGGCTGGCTCGCCTCAGTCGGCTCCGAAGAGCTGGATTTCGGGCAACGACGGTGGTGGCCCTGCTCCCACCATCACGGCTGCTATCTACGGCGCAGGCACTCCAGCCGCTATGTACCCCAGCGAAGCCAACACAACGCAAGCTGGCGTTGAGCTAACTGGTTCGTTCGTAACCGCCGCGCAAGCATCTGAAGCGTTCGACGAGCCGCTCGACATGGCTACTGTACTTGCCATCGCTTCCAACTTCATGAAGTAAGCACACCGCCTACTAGTATTACAAAAGGGACAGTCACAGCGACTGTCCCTTTTTCGTTTTCGAATACCCAATGTGTCCCGGACCTAGGTCTGTACCGAACAACTTGCCTGTGATCAGCTAGACGTGCTAGCGGGCCCGAAACGACCACGTGATGCGGAATACGGCTACTACCTCGCCCGCAGCGTCAAGGCCCGTGCTAGTGGCTACCACCGTGCGTCCTTCGCCCGTGGCGCGACTTTCTGCTACGGCCTGCCCAATGCTAGCGCCATCGGGGCACGTGAACGTAATCAGCCCTACGGCTTTCTTTTTGAACGTCGCCTCCATGCCGGTTACCAGCATCGACATGGGCGGGCCACTACTGACGTGCATGAGAGCTTGCACGCCACTAGCCAGCTCGGCAGCCATCGCTAAGCAGGCAAAGTAGATGCTACGAAACGGGTTTTGGGTGAGGTACTTAAAAGGCACAGTCACGCTAGCTTCATGCGCCGTAAAACGCTGCACGCGCAACCCGGCCAGGTAGGCCATTGGTAAGCGACGTAGCATAAAAAGCCGCAGCTTCAGCGGGTTGAGAATGCTGCGCCGAAAGGCCACCATGGGTGGCGTATCGGTCGAAGCTAGGGGTACCGGGCCAGTAGGGGTCATTGTAGAAAAGCTAGGTAGAAGACGCCCGTTGAAGTTAGGGCTTTTTCGGTGAAGCTTTTCGTGGCTTTGGGGTGCTGGGTGCGGGGTAAATGCTTAGCTCTTGGTACGTCGATACAGGGTCGGTTTCGCGGCGGAATTCTAGCTCCTCCAGCACGCCAATCACTAATTCGGCGGTGGTATAAACGCGGTTGCCATCTAGCAAATGGCCGCCCAATGTTCGCCCCGTCGAATCGGACACGGACAGGTGCAAATGACTACCATTGACCGACAACGTGCCGACCAACGACACAATCTCGAAATGCCCTTGGTACACCGTTGGTCCTTCTTGATTTGCCAGTCGCAACGCTGTCGTCGTCAGACTGCCTACACAGGTGACGATAGCCGCCGCTTTGATGCGGTGCTGCTGCGTGAAAGCGGTCAGCTGTTGTCGCAGGTCGTCGCCGGGCCGCAGCCGCAGCGCATAAGTGCGCATGGGCGATGAAAGGGCGACTGGCGCAGTGGGCGATGCAGGCATTTTGTGCTGAGCAAAAGTGGCGGGTGCTGCTAGGCTACCTAGCCCCAGAATAGATAGGAATAAATAAGCGTGCACGAGACGGCCAGAAATTTAGCGCGAAGGGAAGCGACCTAGGTCAAGCAAACGTGCCGGCCGAATGGCTCATCCAACCACCCGACCGGCACATTCCAAAAATCGTTGAGCTTTTCTTACCGGTTGAAGCGCACGTTGCCGTAACGGACTTTGATGTTGACGTTACCGGCATTTTTGGCCAGCACGCCACCAAATCGGCCTTGCATATCGCTGGAAGAGGCGCTGCTTTCTTCTGATTGCACCTGAATTAGCTTCTTGTCTACTAGCAGCTTGCCGTGGTCGGTATTCACGTCGAAGTTGAAGCCGGCGCCATCTGGGAAGTTGAGCATGATGGTGCTGTAGCCACCGTCGAGGTTGATTTGGCGGAAGTTTTTACCCGTGTTGCGCACTTCAAAGGAAGGACAATACTGCACCTTCATATCCAGCCGGTCGCTGATTTTGTCGATGCTGAAAGTAGAAAAGCCTGAGCTGCCGCGCAGATTACGCACCGTGCCTAGTGCCACGTCGCCGTACTTGCTATGTACCGTCAGGTCTTGCACCGTCCCCATGTCGATATCTGAGTAGTTGTTGCGCAACTCGACCGTGACGGCTTCGGTGAGCCGTAGTTTGGAGTAGGATGCTTCGATGCTAGCCCGGCGCGCGAAGGGTACCGCCGCTTGCCCGTTGCTCACACGCAACACATTCTGCGCGCCTTCGAGACGACCGGTACGCAGTGCACCATACTCAACGGCTAGCTCAGTCGTGCCCGTTAAGTCGCTGCTGATGCTGATTTCCCCGAAGGTGTTCGTCACCTTCAGCGGAGTATTCTTGGGCAACCAAACCGTGTAATTTACCTCGTACAGCCGCCGCCGACTCCAGCACTCGTGTGGCATGGCCCCGAACTTCGAGCGCACCGTCACGCCGCCAGAAGTGGCCTCATTACGCACCATCTGCACATCAATCATGTCTTGCAGCTGTTGCGCTTTCTGGTCCGTATCGGCGTGCGTGATAATTTCTGCGTCTGTGCGGATTTCATTCCGGTTCCAGACGTTGATCTGCACCCGGCCGTAGCGCGTTTCGAGTACGTACGGCTGGTTGGCACTCACGGCAAACGTCCGGCTCAGCTTCCGGCTTTTCTCGCTCGTCAACGCAGTAGCGTCGCCTTGCTCACCTTGTTCCCCTTGCGTGCCTTGCTCATTGGTAGCGGATCCTTGCTGCGCTTTCTGTGAGGCTTCGGTGGGGCCACCTTGTTGCCCTTGCATAATAGCTTTGGCCGTTAGGGGCAGCGCGGGGCTGTCGGCAGCGGCCTTTGCCTCATGGCTATGCAGGCTTGCGGCGGTAGCTAGCACGAGTATAGTCAGACAAGCCCTTGACCGGCCGCCTGCTAAGAGTAGGCGCGTTATCATGGCATGCGATGACTATCGGCGGCCAGCATGGGCGACGAGGCATGGTAAGCCTGAATCTGCTCACGCGTCCGCAATTGTTGCTTCAGAATATCAAGTCGAATCTGCAGGTTACGATTCATCGCCTCTAGCACCACATCTGGCTCCGGATTGCGGTATAGCTCCACGCGTAGCTGCCGGTAAGTTGAGTCAAGGCTCGTTAGCTCGTGTTGCCAGCCCGCGGGGGCGTTGTGTATTTCGCTGTCTAGCTGCGCTAGCTCTGTTTCGCGCTCTGCAATTTGGGCAGCATAATACCCTTCCATGCGCGCCACAGCTTGCGACAAACGCTGGGCGGGTGCATTCGTGGCAGGCATGGCATCGGGGAGTGCGTGCAGGTAAGCAGGCGCCGCGGTGGCGGCTTCGCTACCAACCGCTGCTACCAGTGGTGACGCTTTGGTGGTCGCCCAGGTAAAGGCTGCTGGTTTGTTGGTTTGCTTCCAAAAGTACCCGCCGCTTGCTAGCAACATCAGCGCTAGCACTGCGGCCAAACGATACTTTTGGTAGGACTTGGTAGGTTGGCTAGGTTCGTCGGGAGCTAGCTTGATGATACGCAACGGGGATTCTTCCGCAGTTGAATCAACTGTAGTAGCCATTTCGCGCTCAATGTCGTCCCAGAGGTCGGGGCGGGGCTCGAACGCATCGAAGTCAGCTCGATGATGCTCGATAAATGCCTCTAGTTCGTCTTTATTCTCGTTCATACAGGTGGTTATACGCACGTTTCTCCCCAGGGCTGACCGCTTCTCGTCATATTCGCCGGGTGGGCGATAGGCGGCCGCCATAAGCTGCTGATTGTGTTGGGTTTTACAATCCGCGCAGGCGGGCTAGCTCCAAGAGTTTCTTGCGAGCCCGACTATACTGTGATTTAGAAGTTGACTCCGTGATATTCAGAATGCTAGCTATTTCGGCGTGGTCGTAGCCCTCTAGCAAATACAGTGACAGAACTACCCGATAGCCATCTGGTAGTTCTTGCACGCAACGCCGCACTACGTCGGCCCGCCAGGCGAGGCTTTCCCCTTCTACCCCTAGGTCGTCGGTTAGGTCTGGGCTAGCGCCATCGTGCTGGTCGGCGAGCGGCACGAGTTGCAGGCGCCGGTTGCGCAAGCAATTGATGCTTTTATTAATGACAATCCGCTTCAGCCAGCTACCAAACGACGAATCGCCTTTATAGCCATGCAGTTCCCGGAAAGCACTTAGAAATGACTCCTGTAGCACGTCTTCGGCCTCGGCGTAGTCGCCGGTGATGCGCAGCGAGGCATTAAACATGGCTTTGGCGTAGCGCTTATATATTTCGGCCTGCGCGCGGCGGTCGCCGAGGCGGCAGCGCTCCACGAGCGGAGCATTAATGTCAGTGTACGCGAAAGCCTCCATATGTCCTTGTTAGGTTGCGTTTAATCGAGAGCAGATAGGGTAAATATCAACTTTTCTCGGCTAAGCTGCTAATCCTGGTAGGTAAGCGGGAGAAAGACAGGAAGGTGAGGCTAGGGTTGCACCAGTTCTACATTAAGCTATTGTGTTCTTTCTTGTTGCCTGATCTCTAACTTCTATTCCGCTCAAGCCATTAGGCTCTGCCACGTTCTAGGAGGCTATTTTATTTGATCTGTCAAGGTGCCACCAGTAATAGAGCCCACCGAATAGCGCCCCAACCAGGCTGTACATAAGTGCTAAGTATTTCATGTGGTCAGTTCGTTGCCTTGGGTCAATGATTGCCCCTGCCAATCCATACCATATGGCGCCTATTATTAGACCTAATACTATTGCGCGGTTTCGTGAAAACCTACCCTCCAAGAGGTAATAGCACGCTACTAAGTGGTAAATACAAAATCCGGGTAAATAGGCCCAGTAGTAATAAAAGAATTCAGCTAAGCCTGTCGCCCAAAATGCTCCAACCTAATCTGCGACAGGGCGACCAATCAGGGAAGGGGCATAATACCAGGTTAAACCCGGGTAGCCCATACGCAACCATCCGGCTGGCAACACACAAAATAAGCCAAGGCGGCTGAGTGAGAAGAAAGTGCGCACAGAAACTTCTAAGATTTAAGTAGTTCTACGCGAGCTATAGACAACAAAGCCGTTCGCGGTAAATATGACGTTTAAAGCAAAGTTCAACCATAAAGGTTGGGGGCGATAAGAGTATAGCTCACACCCTTTTAACGAAGCAGAAAGGCCAGGAAAACTAGGGATGCATCTCTAGCTTTCCCAATAAAGATAGTTCCTGTTAAGACTATCATTTGGTCATTGAAAGTAACCTAACTAGAAAGCCCGGCTGGTGTGATACCAGTCGGGCTTTTCGTTGCTCTCAAACCAAGGAAGAAGGTCAGTGGCTACACGTCGAACTTGATGCCTTGCGCCAGCGGCAATTCGCGGGAGTAGTTGATGGTGTTCGTCTGCCGGCGCATGTAGACCTTCCAGGCATCGGAGCCGGACTCGCGGCCGCCGCCGGTTTCCTTCTCCCCCCCAAAAGCTCCACCGATTTCGGCGCCGCTTGTACCGATGTTCACGTTGGCAATACCACAGTCGGAGCCAGTGGCGGCCAGGAAAGCCTCGGCTTCACGCATGTTCAAGGTGAAGATCGAGGACGAAAGCCCTTGGCGCACGCCGTTCTGCAAGGCAATGGCTGCTTCTACGTCGCCACTGTAGCGGATGAGATAGAGAATCGGGGCGAAGGTTTCTTCCTGCACGGTGGCGTAGTGGTTTTCGGCCTCGACCAAAGCGGGCGTCACGTAGGTGCCCGTTGGGTACGCCTCACCCGTCAGCACCTCGCCGCCGGTCAAGAGCGTTCCTCCCTCCTGCTGTACCTGCGCCAGAGCTTTCGTAAAGCCATCTACCGCCTGCTGATCAATGAGTGGGCCGACCAGCGTACCGTCCTGTAAGGGGTGGCCAATGGGCAGCTTGGGATAAATGCCGAGCAGACGTTGCTTTACTTCTTCAAAAATAGAATCGTGGATGATGAGGCGGCGCGTGGTAGTGCAGCGCTGCCCTGCCGTACCCACCGCCCCAAATACAACGGCGCGCATTGCCATATCCAGGTCGGCGTGCTCAGTGAGGATGATGGCGTTGTTGCCACCTAGCTCCAGCAAAGCCTTGCCTAGCCTGGCCGCTACGACCTGCCCTACTTGCTTGCCCATACGCGTGCTGCCCGTAGCCGATACCAACGGCACCCTAGCATCAGCGGCCAGCAACTGTCCGATTTCGGCGTCGCCAACGATTAAGTTGAAGACGCCCTCCGGTAGCTCATTTTCGTTGAGTACTTCCTGCACAATGTGTTGCACGGCCACCGCTACCAGCGGCGTTTTCTCCGATGGTTTCCAGATGCTCACGTCGCCACACACGGCGGCTAGCATGGCATTCCAGCTCCACACCGCCACGGGGAAGTTGAAGGCGGAAATAATGCCTACAACACCTAAGGGATGGTACTGATCATACATGCGGTGCGCGGGTCGTTCCGAATGCATAGTGAAGCCATGCAGCTGACGCGAAAGTCCCACCGCAAAGTCGCAGATGTCGATCATTTCCTGCACTTCACCTAGGCCTTCCTGCATGATCTTGCCCATCTCGTAGCTCACTAGCTTACCTAGTGGCTCTTTGTAGTGGCGTAACTTGTTGCCGATCTGCCGCACGATGTCGCCGCGCTTGGGGGCGGGCACAAGGCGCCAAGTTTGAAAGGCGGCCTGCGCCGTTTTTACCACCTGCTCATAATTCTCAGCCGTCGCGAAACGGACTGCGGCAATACGCTTCCCGTCGGCGGGCGAATGGATGGAGCGGATTTTTTCGTTAGCCTCGCCACCCCAGGCTAGCCCGGTGCTATAGGCGGGGTTATCGGGTAGCACCCCTAGCTCCTGCAAAATCGTCTGGATGCCGTGCGGATCTTCTGGAGCGGGCGCGGCGCCAGTGGCAATGGCTTCTTCGAGGGCTTGTTTCATAAAATACTGAATGAGGTGTTTTGTACGAGTCGTTTGCTGGTCCGATGCCCTACACATCTGCTTGGTTGCCGGCTGCGGTTAGTTAAGCAGGCTAGGTCGCCCAGACACTATAAACAGCGGCTGGTCGGAAACCTAGACCATCGAAAGACTAGGTAATTTGTACCATGCTTCCTTAACAAAGCTAGCAAAATAGCGGTGCCTACTTTCAACGCGCTAGTGTCCGTAGCGCCGTCAGAGCTTCCTCTGTTTCGCGGTGCTCTTTGCGGGTTTCCCGCCGGTCATCTTCTTCCTCTTCTTCCGGTGTAGCGGCCGGAATACCATGCGCGTAATAAGCCAGCAGATGCTGTTTTGCCGCGGCGGGTACATCTCGGAAGTGATGCTGATGCAACTCGCGGAGCCACTCCGCATAGGTCTCGTCGGCAAGGCCGTAGCTGGCAGGACGCGTGGGTTGGCCAGTGTCCAGGCTGGTATTCGGTACCGATGGCACGGCGGCCGTTGTGTCGAGGGGCTGCTGACTAGTGAGGGCACAGTAGCTAGCCAATACGGCGCGGTAGCTTTTCCGGAATACGGCCTCTCCCTCGGCGCTAGGCAACTTGAAGGCGTACGTTTTGAGTGGCCCAATCTTAGGTAGCAGGTTGAGAACCTTAGCCATCAGCCGGGCGCCAAAGCCGGGCTTCTCGTACGCGGTTCCGAACTCCTTCTCAAACTTGTGCTTGTTGGTTTTGTACAAGTACTCTCGGCGCCGCGCCCGTGGACTCACTTGCCGGATTTTCTTGCGCTGGCTATGCCAAGCTGCCCTGGCCGCAGCCGGCAACAACTGATTGACAGCAAAGCGAAATGAGGCTACTCCTACGTCGATATTAAACAACACCTGCCCTAGCTCCAGCCCATATGTTTGCTGAAAGGCCCGCTCTAGTACCGGCTTGCTTACCCGAAAGCCTATGAACTTATGGTATTCCTGCGTCCGGTAATGTCCCGCCGCGACTTGCACTACATCAAAGGAGAACTCCAGCTCTGTATGCCGATGTGGCGCCTGCTCATACGTTACCACAGAGCCGTACTTGGCGCGCAGGCTAGGGTAAACCGTGGGCATAATTAGGTTGGTCCCCTGCGGATGTCCAATGTTGTCGGCGGCGTAGTGCGATAAGGCTCCAAGGGCAAATGCATACTCATTCCGATTGCGAGCCTGCGTGAGCAGGTTGTGCACAAAGTCGCCCGCTCGTGCGTAGTGAGTTAGATCGGTGAAGAACTCTGCCCCCAGCGGGTAGTAACCCATATCTTGGATGATGGCACCCCCATACGCATAGCTCTTGGCTTCATCTAGTTGCGCAAGGGTCGCGCCAGAGTAGTGCCGTTCCAGCAGCGGCACAAGGCACGTTTCCCAGGTCGAGTCGATGACGGCTTGATGGGTAAGCACAGAATAGGCAGCAGCCGGCCCAGCAGGCGCGAGCAACAACAGAATCAGCAGAAGGCGCAACATTGCCAGCAAGGTAACAGAGCAGCAAGAGATACCTAGCAACAAGGATACTAGGGCTACAATTGTTCTAGCGCGGTACCCAGCTCAAGAAAGAGCAAAACTTGTTTAACCAAAGGGCCCCAAAAAGAAGAACGAGTTCGGGATTAGCCCCGAACTCGTTCTTCTTTTTGGGGCCCTAGCCAGGTCGCTTAGCTAGCATCCTACTGTTCCATCTCCGCTTGTTTTACTAATGACGTCCTTAGCGAGGGAAGGATAAAGAGGCAAAAAATCAATGTGTGCAAATAGGCAGTGCAGGAAAGCCATACTAGGCAAAAAGACAGCCAGAATTGTAAGTCGAAGCTAGCTTTCTTTCGTTTTGCAGGGATGCGGCCCTGAGTGTGGGCTTCACTGGTTTTCAGGTTTGTGCGTGGCGCAGATGGCAATGGTCGATGTGGCGCGGCACGGTGGTATTCTTTTTGCAAATTCCGTAGCTTAGGCTTACCGCCCTAGCCCGCGCAGCCGCGGTGGCGAACCACCCGATTCTCACGAAAGTCCACTTTGTTCCGGTTGCTTATGTCGCTGCCCTACTCTCTCTCACCCACTCTTCCCATGTCGACTAGCACTTGCTCCATCATCTATCGGCCCGACCTAGGGGTGATTGTCGCGCGCTGGCTGGAAGACGCTCCCCTTGTGCAACTCCAAGCCGATTTCACCGCGTTGCTGCGCGAGTCGGAGCAGCATGCCACGGCTCGATGGCTTCTAGACGTGCGACGCCGCGATCAGCTCAGCCCTGAGCTAGGCAGCTGGACTACCAGCGTTTTCTACCCCCAGGCCGCGGCGCAATTGTTTCCCCAGCAGCTCCGCATCTCTGTGCTCTGCTCGCCCGCCCGCATGGCTGTATACGAGTCCAACCCCGTGCAGCAAGAATATCTCAGCTACGGCCTGTCGAACGAAAGAACGTACCGTATGCGGCTTTTCGGCGACGAAGGCTCCGCGATGCAGTGGTTGTTGGCTTAGATTTTCTCCTTTTTCGCTCACACTACCCCACAAAAAAGCCTCGCCAGTTGTTGGCGAGGCTTTTCAATTTAAGAGAGGCTAGCTTACTCTGCTTGCCCGATTGGGTAGAATGCTTTGCGGCCATCGGGATATACACCTTCCACGAGCGCACCGCCGCTTTCTTTGGCTTGGTCTAAGTACGCGGCCACGTCTTGCGGCTTACCTACTTTGTTTTTATCGATGCGGGTGATAATGAAGCCATCGGCAATACCCGTTTCACGGAAGTTACTGCCTTTGATGCCACTGATCTTGGCGCCACCTTCAATACCTAGCTTATTCATTTCTAAGCGGTTTACTGGAGCTAGGGTAGCACCCTCGTACTTCAGCGTAGTAGCCGCTAGCTCCCGGACGATGTCCGTGGTGCCAGTAGAATTTCGCAGCGTAGCCGAAGCCGTGCTGAGATTATCGCCGCGTAGGTACGTTACTTTAATCTTGTCGCCAGGGCGGTAGCGCGCTACTTGCTCTTGCAGCTGCGAGGAAGTGTTCACTTTCGCGCCATTGATTTCGGTGATAACGTCGCCTTCTTTCAAGCCAGCTGCTGCGGCGGCACTGCCCTTGGTCAGCCCCATCACGTACACGCCGTTCAGGTTCTTGATCTTTTTCTCCGAAGCCAACTGCGCATCCACTTCGCGGATGCTTACGCCTAGCAGTGCCCGTTGCACTACTTTGTACTTAAGCAAGTCATCCACTACTTTGCTCACGATGGAGCTAGGTACGGCGAAAGAATACCCCTCGAAGGCGCCGGAGTGCGAAGCAATAGCCGAATTAATGCCGATCAGGTCACCGTTGAGGTTAACCAACGCGCCACCCGAGTTACCGGGGTTTACCACGGCATCCGTTTGCAAGAACGACTCAATACCCATATTGTCCTCACGGCGCAGGATATTGATATTACGGCCTTTGGCCGAAATGATACCAGCTGTTACCGTTGAGTTCAAGTTGAAAGGGTTACCCACAGCGAGTACCCACTGCCCTACTTTCACGTCGTCAGAGTTGCCGTACTTCACGAAAGGCAGGTTGTCAGCCTCTACTTTCAGCAATGCTAGGTCGGTATTGGGGTCGGCGCCTACGAGCGTAGCTTTGAACTTACGCTTGTCGTCGAGCACGACCTCGATTTTATCGGCTTTATCAATAACGTGGTTGTTGGTTACGATGTAGCCATTGGCGGCAATAACAACACCCGAGCCCGAGCCCATTTGGGGACCCGACTGACCATGGAACTGCTCTGCACCATCACCAAAGAACTGGCGCAGGAACGGGTCCATACGCGACATATCGCTCTGGTTAGCTTTTGGAGCGTACTCGGTCATTACGTGCACAACGGCAGGCGTCACGGAAGAAGCCGCCGCCACGAAGTTCAGGCCTTCCGGGACGTTGTACGCACTACTGCGCAGCTCGCTGGTATATCGTACGTTCGGGTCGGCAGCTACGGCCTGGGGCGCGTAGGTGCGCTCCGGCTCCAACAGCTTGTACCCACCCACGGCCACACCGCCACCGAGTACGGCAGAAGTGAGCAGACCGAGCATCATTTGTTTTGCTTGCATGGGTAAGAAATGAGTTGTTTGTTTTAAAAGTTGATAAAGGAAGTTACAACAGAAATCGTGAGCGTCCAATGAACTACGCCCTCAAACGCTAAGAGCCTTTCTCTTGGTATTCGGTTGCAAACTATATATTCCTAACAAACACTTCAACAAAAAAGGCACCGCGACCGGTGCCTTTTTTTGCAACTAAAAGTTAGCGCACTTCGATGTGGTGCTTAGTCACTTTGTTGCCGTCGAAAGGCAGCGTTACACGCAGGATACCATCGGCGAGTTGCGCGTCAATAGCCGTCACATCAACCGTGTCGGGCAAGCGGAACGTGCGGGTGAATGTACCATAAGCCGTTTCAACGCGACGGAACTTCGGAGCATTTTCCTCGGCAGCCGGAGCTTTGCGCTCACCGCTGATAACGAGGTTGCCTTCCTGAAAGTCGATCTTCACGTCTTCCTTTACGACGCCGGGTACGGCTAGGTGCAGTTCAAACCCGTGCTCCGATTCGAGGATATCGGCCTGGGGTACAAAGCTTTTAGCGGGCTGATTCGCGGCCGGAAGCGTGTCGCGTAGCAGTTCGTTTAGTACTGAGTTGAAAGCGCGCGAAGGGCGGAGAGCAGGACGGTTGTTATACAAGAGAGTTGCCATGGAAAACAAGTCTTATTTAGAGTCTGAAGTATGTGTTATCGTTTCCGATACACCTCTACTCTATAAAATCTATACCAAGGCATTTTGCACCCCAAATTTATGACAAAAAGTCTTTAATAAGAGATAGAGCTGTTCGTCGAACATATAACAAACTATACAAAATGACACTCAGCAGCTTTTAAAAGCACTACCTATCTAATTATCATATATGACCTTTTGTCACAATCAATACACAATGTGTCTTTGCAATCTTATGCCTAGTACACTAAACCACCTCTTACCTAGGTCCAGGTCTAAGCTGGAATGCTGTTGCGCTGTAAGGCTAATGGGTACGGAAAAACGACCTAGTTCCTGAAAGAAATTATTCCAGAAACTAGGTCGTTTTGCAAAGGTCTTCAGCGGTGCTCCGCCTGGCTATATTGTCTTAATGTTGCGTTGGTAACTGGCGCCGCTCAAAGGCTTCCTGGCCGCGGAAGAAGGTATAGCGGACATCTAAGCCGAGGTAAGGAGTAACAAAGTTGCGACGGCCACCTGGGATTGTAACCTGGCCCGTAGCATTGGTTTGGGGTAGTGTGAAAGCGTAAGCAGTGTGGCGCGCAAACCAGGGCGTGAAATCAACATGGTCGGATAGCCGTACGCCTAGTTCCGCGCGTAGCGTGGTGTAGTCGATTACCCGCTCTTTGGCTTCGTTACTGTCGCGTTGCAAGCGTACAAAGGCGCGGCCTTCGTAGGCCACACGAGGCCTAAGTACCACCCCGCCTACTGTCACGAGTCGGTCGAGGTCGAAACGTAGGCGGGCCAACGCCCGACTCGCAGCTTCCCCAGCTGGAATGAAGTATTCCACGCCGAGCCGTTGCCGAAAATTGAAGCTTCCGAAGGTGTTCCAGTGCCGTACGTACAGCTCCGGCGTCACGTCTACACTCAAACGCTTTTCGTTGCTGCCAATGCGATAGTTATTGTAGGTGGCAACTTGCAGCAAGCCACCCCCACTCCATTGCGTATTCCAGAAGTGCTCATAGCCAGCCCGAAGACCGGCGTATTTCAAGCCAGAGCCGGCAGCAGTAGTAAGCGGGGCGCTAACACCTAGCCACCCGTAGCTATCTGCTTGCAAAGCATATTCCACTTGAAGCTCTGGCCACAGCTCTAGCCCATTCATCGCACGCCGACTTTGAGCCGCAACTGGCTTAGCTACCACCAAGGCGGCTAACAATAAGCTTGTAGCACCTAATCGCCAAGAGAAGGCTTCGCGTAGCGAATTAAGCATGAACACCAGCCGTCGAGGTGGCCGCGAGCGTCTCAGGAGTAGTTGTCGAGTCACCCGAGGCCAGCTCACAAATGGCGAGCCAAGCCATCAACCCAGGTCCTACTTCCAGGGCTTTGGCGTCGATGTCGAACGTGGGCGTGTGCACGGAAGAAGCAAAACGCCCGTCGCTACTCCGAGTACCTAGCCGGTAGAAGCAGGCCTTAGCCGATTGCGAGTAATAAGCAAAATCCTCGGCGGCCATCCACTGATCTATCTCAATAACGTTTTCGGCACCTAGATACTCTTCTGCGGCAGCTCGCACCCGAGCGGTTAGTTCGGGCTCGTTGTCGAGGCAAGGATAACCCCGCCGAATTTCTAGCTCGCACGTAGCGCCCATCGATTCAGCCAACCCTTCTACTAGCTTCCGCAGGATGCCATGAGCTTCTTCGCGCCATGCTTCATCGAGGGCACGGAAAGTCCCCTCAATTCGTACTTCATCCGGAATGACGTTGGTAGCGCCATTGGCAATAACTTTCCCAAAGGACAACACCGTCGGGATCTTCGGGTTTACCCGGCGGCTCACGATCTGCTGCGCCGCCACAATGATGTGCGCGGCTACCAGCACAGGGTCTAGGTTTTGGTCGGGCATGGCGCCGTGGCCACCTTTGCCGCGTACCGTCAAGTACAACTCATCGGTGCTAGCCATATAGCGGCCGCTGCGAATTCCGATCTGTCCGGCTGGCAGCATCGGAAACACGTGCTGCCCTAGCACGCTATCGGGAGCGGGGTTTTCCAACACGCCTTCCTTGATCATCAAGGAAGCGCCGCCCGGTACCAACTCTTCGCCGGGTTGAAAAATGAGCTTTATCGTTCCCTCAAACTGGTCGCGCAGTTGCGTCAGGATGCGGGCCGCGCCCAGTAGTGAAGACGTATGCACATCGTGGCCACAAGCGTGCATCACACCTGGTTTCGTCGACTTATAAGGCACGTCGTTTTGCTCCGTGATAGGCAGCGCATCCATATCACCGCGCAACGCCACGGTACGCCGACCTGGATTCCGCCCTTCTATGAGGGCTACCACACCAGTAGTGGCCATAGGCTGCGGGTCTAGTCCGAGCTGCCGAAGCTGTGCCATTACAAAAGCTGCCGTTTCAAACTCCTGAAAAGAAAGCTCCGGGTGAGCGTGCAGGTACTGACGCAACGCCACGGTATCGGCCGCGTTATCAGTCGCAAGTTGTTTGATAGTTTCGATCATCTTATTTAAAAGCGCAGCCTTGCACGGATTTGTGCGTTCGGTGAATAGCAATGGGTAACAGTGATTCTTGCTTAAGCTACCTAGGTCTAGAGTTTACGTGCTAGCTAGGCGAACCTCCCGCAAACATCAACATCTACCGTATAAAAGCGAATAGTCAGCCACTAAAAATTAGCAGCTGACTACCTCTAAATATTTCTCTGAGAAAGCGAAAGGCCTAGTAAGCCGTTTTATTCAGAACTATTTGCGCGGGCTGCAAGTCGGCTTTAGGAGCCAATGGCCGAATACGCTGTAGTGCTTGCTCCGCTTCCAGACGGGTCAAATAATCACCAACCCATAAGCGGTAAACGGGTTGCTTGAAGGTAACGTAATCTGTTTCCTCCGGATACTGCCCGATAATGGCGCGGCGGATAGACATAGCTTGGTCGCGTTCTAGGCCCACGTAAGCCAGAATGCGGTATCCTTGCGCATACTTGACGTTCTGGTTGGTATATGCCTGGTCGCGCAGCCGCTGATCTATTTGAGCGTTTACCTGATTTGTAGGCAACACAGGGCGCGACTTGGTAGCTGCTGCGGTAGCACTAGCTTCTGGTTTTGCCCCGCCAAAAGTTGGCCGGTATTTACTCAGATCCTCAACCGGCAAAGAAGAAGGCGCTTTGCGGGTAGTGTCGGTTGAGGCGGGCGCGGTTGTCGTAGCAACGGTAGGCGCAGTTGCCGCACAAGAAGCTAGGGCAAGTAGCGCAGATATAAGGGACACGTTAAGGAGCAGGTGTTTCATTTTCTTCCAACAGAGCCACGCTGTTCGACGACCCAATGCGGTCGGCGCCAGCTGCAATCAGTATCAGGGCTGCCGTACGCGTACGAATACCGCCGGCCGCTTTAATACGGATATGACCAGGCAAATGACGACGCATGAGTTTGATATCGGCTTCCGAAGCACCTCGGCTAGCAAACCCGGTGGAGGTTTTGACGAAGTCAGCACCAGCATCCGCACAAAGCTCGCAGGCCATGATGATTTCCTCCTCTGAAAGTAAAGCCGTTTCAATAATCACTTTTAGGAGAGCCCCTTTAAAGTGGCAAAGCTCGGCTAATTGTCCGATTTCTTCTTCTACTTCTTCCAACTGCCCAGATTTGAACGCAGCTACGTTCATCACCATATCAATTTCGCGGGCTCCGTCGGTGAGGGCTTGGTGCGCCTCAAAAAATTTTACTTTGGTGAGTTGGTAGCCTAATGGAAAGCCAACTACCGTACAAACTGCCACGCCGGTATCGAGTAGCTTCTCGGCCGCAAACCGGACATAGCACGGCGGTACGCAGACGGTGGCAAATTGATAACGGGCAGCTTCGGTGCAGAGTTGAGCAATTTGGGCTTGCGTGGCATCTGGCCGTAATAAGGTGTGATCAATGCGAGTGGCGAGGTTTGTAGCAGTAGCACTCATTGGGTGAAACATCGTGCAAATATGTGGTTAGCTGGCGCGCAGAAAGACAATAAACAACCCAACCTCACGCTAGCTTTGAAAAGAGCATAACGAATATAGCCAAAAAACAATTAATGGCAGACGGATAACCGCCTGCCATTAATTATCAAGCTAATATGCTCAATTCTTTTTAATCAAGGAGCACACACCGGTTGTTGACGAGGTCGTCTTCTACTGTTTTGTATTTCACGTCACGAACGATACGGCCGTCCATATATTGCACGCTCACCTTTTCATTACGATTTGCAATTTTCTGAGCACGTGCGGGCTGCTGCTTTTCGAGGGCAGGCGCATCTTCTGGTCCCATGTCTTCGGGGCCTGCTCCGAGCGAAACCGAAGAAACTTCCTTACGCGCTTTCAACTTTGGCGAAGGCTGCGTCGGCAGCTCATCTTCTAGGAAGAACTCAGGCTCGTCGTAACCTTGGGCGCCTTGTTGCACCGGCACGTCGGCGCGGAACAGGAACGAAACTGTTTCTTCGTTCACTTTGCCGATCATCTGCTTGAACAGCTCAAACGACTCAAACTTGTACACCAACAGCGGGTCTTTCTGCTCATACACGGCGTTCTGCACTACTTGCTTCAGATCGTCCATCTGGCGCAAGTGCTGGGTCCAGGCCTGGTCGATAACCGATAGCACTACCACTTTCTCCATGCCACGAATCACTTCGTGGCCTTGGCTTTCCTGCATACGACGCAAGTTTGCTACTACTTGCAGTTGCTTGCGTCCATCTGTGAACGGCACGGCAATGTTCTCGTACGGTGCATTCTGCCCCAGCAGGTCGTTCACCAGCGGCAGGGTGTTGCCGGCAATGAATTCATTCTTGCTGTGGTAATATCCTAGGGCTTCATCGTACAGGCGCTGCGTGAGCTGCGGCGCTTGTACGGCGCTGAAGTCTTGCTGCGTCAGGTGCGTATCGTAGCCGAACACGCGGATGATAGCTAGCTTGAAGTCTTCGTAATCGTTGGAAATCTTGTGGCCTACCACGATGTCTTCGCACACGTCGTAGATCATGTTCCAGATGTCCAGCTCCAGACGCTCCCCGAACAAGGCGTTGCGCCGACGCTTGTAGACTACTTCGCGCTGGGCGTTCATCACATCGTCGTACTCCAGCAGGCGCTTCCGCGTGCCGAAGTTGTTTTCCTCCACTTTCTTTTGAGCGCGCTCGATGCTGCTCGTAATCATGGAGTGCTGAATCACTTCGCCTTCTTCTAGACCCATGCGGTCCATCAGCTTGGCAATGCGGTCGGAGCCAAACAAACGCATCAGGTTATCTTCCAAGCTCACGAAAAACTGCGATGAACCTGGGTCGCCCTGACGGCCGGCACGACCCCGCAGCTGGCGGTCGACGCGGCGGCTTTCGTGGCGCTCAGTGCCGATAATAGCTAGGCCACCCGAGTCACGCGAGGTCTCGCGCAGCTTGATGTCGGTACCACGACCGGCCATGTTGGTGGCAATGGTCACGGTGCCGGGGAAGCCCGCAGCCGCTACAATCTCGGCCTCACGCTGGTTTTGCTTGGCGTTTAGCACTTGGTGCTTAATGCCGCGCAGCTTCAGCATGCGACTTACCAGCTCCGAAATTTCCACCGACGTAGTACCGACGAGCACCGGGCGGCCAGCTTGCACCAGCGTCTGGATTTCCTCGGCTACGGCGTTGTACTTTTCACGAACGGTCTTGTAGACTTTGTCGTGCTCGTCTTTGCGCGAAATCTGACGGTTCGTCGGGATAACTACCACGTCGAGCTTATAGATTTCCCAGAACTCGCCTGCTTCCGTTTCGGCCGTACCGGTCATACCGGCTAGCTTGTGGTACATGCGGAAGTAATTCTGCAAGGTCACCGTGGCGTAGGTTTGCGTGGCATCTTCGACGCGCACGTTTTCCTTGGCTTCAATAGCCTGGTGCAGACCATCGGAGTAGCGGCGGCCTTCCATCACACGGCCCGTCTGCTCGTCCACGATTTTCACCTTGCCGTCTTCGGTCAGGATGTATTCTTGGTCGCGCTCAAATAGCGTGTAAGCCTTCAGCAGCTGGTTCACGGTGTGTACGCGCTCCGACTTCTCCTGATATTCGTGCATCAGGCGGTCTTTCTCGTGCACTTTCTCTTCGTCACCTAGGTCTTTCGACTTCTCGATGTTGGCGATTTCCGACCCGATATCGGGCATGATGAACAGGTGCGGATCTTCGCCCTGAGCCGTGATGAGGTCAATACCTTTTTCGGTCAGCTCGATTTGGTTGTTCTTCTCGTCGATGGTGAAGAACAACGGCATATCAGCCTCGGGCATCTGGCGCGAGTTGTCTTGCAGGTAATGGTTTTCCGTTTTCTGCAATACGGCGCGAATGCCGGTTTCCGACAAGAACTTGATGAGCGGCTTGCTCTTCGGCAGGCCACGATAAGCGCGGAACAGCGCTAGGCCGCCTTCCCCTTCTTTGTAGCCGTCTTTGCCGTCTTTGATAAGCTTACGCGCTTGCACCAAGTAATCTTGGATAAGCTTCTTTTGCGCGTCCACCAGCATCTGAATGCGAGGCTTCAACTGGTAAAACTCGTGCACATCGCCGCGCGGTACGGGGCCACTAATGATCAGCGGGGTCCGGGCATCGTCAATCAGCACCGAGTCCACTTCGTCGACCATGGCGTAGTGGTGCTTGCGCTGCACGAGTTCTTCGGGGTCGCGCGCCATGTTGTCGCGCAGGTAGTCGAAGCCAAACTCGTTGTTGGTGCCGTAGGTAATATCGGCTAGGTAGGCCTGACGGCGTGCATCGGTGTTGGGCTGGTGCTTGTCGATGCAATCCACGGTAATGCCGTGGAATTCGAACAGCGGCGCATTCCACTCCGAGTCACGCTTGGCGAGGTAGTCGTTCACGGTTACTAGGTGAACACCACGTTTAGCCAACGCATTTAGGAAAGCAGGCAACGTCGAAACGAGAGTTTTGCCCTCACCCGTGGCCATTTCCGCAATTTTACCTTGGTGCAATACTACGCCCCCAATGATTTGTACGTCGTAGTGCACCATGTCCCAGGTGATTTCGGCGCCCGCAGCCGTCCACTTGTTCGACCAAGTAGCTTTGTCGCCGCTGATGGTAACGTTGCTCTTGCGACGCGCAATATCCCGGTCGAAGTCGGTGGCCGTAACCACCAATTGGCCGTTCTCTTTGTAGCGGCGTGACGTTTCTTTCACGATGGCGAAAGCCTGCGGCAGCACCTGAAGCAGCACTACCTCCAAATCCTTGTTACGCTGTTTTTCCAGCGCATCAATCTGATCGAAGATAGCCTCCTTCTGGGTAGCATCCAGGCTAGATTCATCGGCGATACGCTGGTGCAGCCCGGCAATCTGATCATCAATTCCCTTTAGATGGGCATCAATGCGGCCGCGCACCTCTTCGGTGCGCTGGCGTAGCTCATCATCAGAGATAGATGCCAGTTTGGCATATTCGGCATTGACAAGTGACACGTACGGGATAATCTCCTTCAAGTCCCGGTCCGCTTTCGAGCCGAAAATCTTGGCGACGGTCTTCCCTATAAAATCAAGCATGCTAGTGTATTTTAGCTGAAACGCCGGGGCGCACCTCAAATTTACGGCGTTTTTAGGAAAAACCCGCCCGCGGTGTTCCTTGGTTCCCAGAACGAAGAAACCCTGCTCCTTCAAGAAGTATGCAGGGTTTCAAAGTAGGAAAACTTGGCAGGCTCACTAAGCCTAGGTTATGGCTTTGTGTATGATTCTAGGGAGGTTAGCCGCAGGCTCTGCCGAAAATGGAGAAGACCGCAGGCCTGAGCGGCAGAGCCGAGTGCTACGAAGCAACGGCCAGCAGCTCTTCTGAGGCACTTCGCATGGCGGTGATAACCTCCGAAACGCAGCGGGAGAGACGCTCTTCGCTAGCAGGTAATAAATTGCCTTGTTTGCTACCTAGCACACTATAGCGGGGTCGAGTAGCCGGCAAGCCGAAAGCACGCATGGCACGCGGCACCACCAGTGATGTATCTAAGCTAGCCATATCGGCAGCTAGGCGGGCTAGCTCGGCCCAAGTATAGGCGCCTTGGTTGGCTAGGTGCCACACGCCCTGTTCTTCATCAATAAGCAAGTCGAGGGCGGTATTCACCAAATCGGGCACATACGTGGGCGAAATGAGTACATCGTCGGCCGCTTCAAAAATTTGGTTGTTATGGACGGCACGCAGCGCGTGGTACACAAAATTATGTTCGTCCCAAGGGCTGAAGAATGCGCTAGTACGCACGACCAAGGCACGCGGCATACAGGCCAGTACATCGCGCTCGGCTAGGCGCTTGCTGTTGCCATACACGTTGAGGGGACTAGGCATATCGCTCTCCACATACGCTACCGACTTATTCCCGTTGAATACGAGGTCTGACGAGAATGTGAGGAAGTGTACATCGCGGTAAGCACACGCCGCCGCCAAGATAGCGGGCCCAGTCGTGTTTTCGCGGTAGCACCGCTCAGCGCTTTTTTCTGCCTCGTCGACGTGCACGTAGCCGGCGGTATTCACAACGGCCCACGGATTGTAGCGCGCAAATGCTGCTTCTACCGAAATAGGATCGGAAATATCTAGCTCGGCTCGGCTCAATGCCACTGTCTCGATGCCGCGCATGGCGCAGATGCGCTGAAAGGCGCGGCCCAACGTACCGTGTGCACCCGTGATGAGCAGCGGCTGCACAGGGGGTTGCGTAGGGCTGGCAGCTAGGTCATTTTGGTCAAGTATCTTCATAGCTTAGGAGGTCTTGGAGGCAGAACAATGGTGGTGGTAGCGGAAACGGTCGTCTCGCTCCCACCAGCCCTTCGATTGCAGCAGTGGATGATGGTAGTGGCCTTCGGTCGCGAGGCCCTTGATCATTTTGAACAAGGCGGTAGACCTAGGCCTGCCGCCGCGCAAATCGAATACGCCACTTTCGTAGAATGCCCCCTCCTCCGTCAGGAGCGAATTCCAATCGTAAGCGCCGAGTAAGGACCAAATGGTGATGGCGCGCATATCCACGCCCTCTTCTTTCAACCTAGTAGCCGCATCCCACGCGTACTGTACCCAACGCATTTGTTCTTCGCGGGTACAATCGAGGTGCACTTCGGTGACAGCAATGGGTAAGTGATACCGCTCCCAGGCTTCTTTCAACAAGCCATAATAGCCGAGTAGCTGAATTGGGCGCACGCGCACTGCTTCTACATCAGCAAAATCTGGGCGCTCACCGCCATGTACGCGCCGGTGGTGCTCAAAATACTGATGATTCTCGTCGAGAAACCGCTCACTTGTCACGTAATGGTTGATGCCAAGGATATCGGGCGGCAGTGGGTCGTGTACGAGGTCCATCAGCTCTTGCTCGGAGGCCCCATTGTCGCGCAGGTAGCCCCACATCGCATGGTTGCCGTCGAGGTAGCCGCAGAGCATATCATAGGTTAACCAGCGCCGATTGTTTTCAAACTCCGCTTGGTAGGCTAGGTTGGGCGTGCTGTGCGTTTTGCCTAGGTCTTCCGTTTGTACCAGCTTTGCCGCTGGGTTCACTTGCCGGATGGCTTTCATTGCCTCTCGGGTGCCGCGGATGTGGTTTAGCTGAATCCGGACAAAAGTATGATCGTCGGTTCCGTGCGGATACCAGATGCCATACAAGCCACTGAAACGGGCCGTAGTGAGTGGTTCGTTGACGGGGGTATAGTGCGTGAGCCACGGATACCGCTCGGCTACCATACCCGCAAAGCGAGCTAGGCCTGGTACGAAGCTATCTTGGTCTAGGGCTGTGTAGCGCGGCCCACTTCCGTGGTGCAGCAGGGTAATAACGGGGTCGATGCCTAGCTCGCGGAGACGCGCCATGCGCTCATCAGTCCACGTCCAATCAGGTGTGTCGAGACTTTCAGGAGCGACTTGCTCCCACAGGATCGGGTAACGTAGCTTACGAATACCTAGCTCCGCAAATAGATCCAAGTCTTCAATTCGGGTGCGGTGGCCGCTACTGACGAGTTGGTCGGAATATCCTTCCCTTATTCGCCGAATGGTGCATTCCACGCCGCCCCATACTTCTACTGGTTCCATCCTTGTTGCCTTTAAACGAACTCTACTTCTTACTAGCGTTGAGTTCGTACTGCTAGAAAACAGGACTGTCATCCTGAGCCGCGCCAGGAACCTGATTTCAGGCCTAGGCGGGTAACCGCCACTAGGGTGAAGGGGTTCTGCGCATGCTCAGGATGACAGCTATCCTGCTGCCGACTAGTTGTAGTCAGCTTTTATACTAAAGGGGGATTACTCTTTCGAGGGCGCCCGCTTCACAATCTTGTCGATGATCGAAGTTGAACCCGTGATAGGGGGAAGCTTGGTAGTAGCTTCTTCCGTTTTCTCGGTCAGCTTCTTGTACAGCGTTAGCGCTTGAGCTACTACTTGGTCCATGTTGTAGTACCGGTAGGTAGCCAAACGACCTACGAAGTGCACACCTGGCGTTTCGTCAGCTAGCTTCTTGTATTTGCTGTACAACTCCGCGTTCTGCGGCTGCGGCACTGGATAATATGGGTCGCCTTCAGCTTTCGGATACTCGTACACGAGGCTCGTCTTGGGGTGCTTTTGGCCGGTTAAGGCTTTGAACTCCGTGATGCGGGTGTACAGGTTATCGTTCGGGTAGTTTACTACCGCAGCCGCTAAGGCATTCTCCGTGTTCAGCGTTTCATGCTTAAACTCCAACGAGCGGTAAGGCAGTTTTCCAAACTTGAAGTCGAAATACTCGTCTACCGGACCCGTGAAGATCATTTCCTTGAAGGGAATGAAATCAATGATATCGTGGTAATCCGTGTTCAGCATGATGCTGATGTTGGGGTGCTCTAACATCCGCTCGAACATGCGGGTGTAGCCGTGCAAGGGCATCGCCTGATACGTGTCGGTGAAGTAGCGGTCATCGCGGTTGGTGCGAGTAGGCACACGCGACGTTACCGACTTATCTAGCTCCGACGGGTCGAGGCCCCACTGCTTACGAGTGTAGTTGCGGAAAAATTTCTCGTATAGCTGTCGGCCAACTTTACTTACTACTACGTCCTCCGACGTACGGATTACGGGTACCTCTTCAGCTTGCGACTCCAGGAATTGCTCTACCTCAAAGCTATTCAGGTTTAAACCGTACAGCTTATTGATCGTGTCGAGGTTGATAGGCATCGGCACCAACTGGCCATCTACCGAAGCAAGCACGCGGTGCTCGTAAGGGCGCCAATCAGTGAAGTTGGACAGGTACTCAAATACGTCCTTGGAGTTGGTATGGAAGATATGAGGACCATATTTGTGCACCAAGATGCCTTCCTCGTTGTAGTGATCGTATGCATTGCCAGCAATGTGGCTACGCTTGTCTACGATGAGTACTTTTTTGTTGGAACGGGTTGCTAGCCGCTCGGCTAACACGCTTCCGGCGAAACCGGCCCCGACGATGAGATAGTCGAACATAGCTTAACTGGGTCTTGGTAGTTGAGATTGTGGGTTGGGGCCAGTAATGAACGGCCTAGTCAGATTGGGTTATTAGCTAGCTCCGTTCGAGCCAGTGTTTTTGGCAGCCAGTTTTTGCTGCATCAGGTTTACCATGGCTTCCCAGGTCAAGTCCCAGGAGATAGTACCTAGGTATTCGTCGGTCCGGCGCTGCCAGTCAGCATCATCTTTTTGCTTTAACGCAATTTCGATGGCTTTGGCGAAGTCCTCGGCGTTAGCAGCGATCTGGACGAGATTTAACTCACCATACGGGCGTACTACGTCGCGGATTGGGGTGCTAACTACTGGTTTACCACCGGCTAAGTATTCGGGGGTTTTGGTGGGCGAGATAAACTTCGTGCTTTCGTTGTCAGCGAAGAGCAACGTTGCTACGTCCCAGCCATGGATATACGTTGGCAGCTCTTTGTAATCTTTGCTACCTAGGTAGTGGATGTTGGCGGTGCGTGGCAGCGTATTCTGGTCAATCTTTACGATGGGTCCGATGATCACGAACTGCCACTCGGGGTGAGCCGCGCCCAATTGGCCGAGCAATTCGATGTCCAGTCGCTCATCTACTACTCCGTAGAAGCCGATGCGTGGGTGTGGAATGGACGCTTGATCCTGTGGATCGAGCATTTCGGTGCGAGCCAGACCGAAGTGGTCTTTGTCGATGCTGCTCGGGAAAGCATGCGCATCAGTATGCTGCTTGCTTTTGGCTTCGTACAAGCTTTGTCCGCCCGTGAAAACCAAATTAGCCCGCTCAAATAACTCTTGTTCCAGTTGACGCAGGCGGGGCGGCGCAAACTTGAAGTTGGCCAGCTCATCCATGCAATCATACACGGTTAGGGCTGGCGTAAAGTCCCTCGATTTATCCAGCGCCATCGGTGTGTAGTACCAAAAGATGTACTGCTTGATGGCGTTGTCGGCGAAGTATTGCTTCAGCAGATTTTGCTGAATTTGATTGGAGCTAGCCTCGTCTAAGCCAGTGGGTAAGTGCGCCACCACTACTTTCAGACCGTTTTGCCGATCTTTTATTTCCAAGTGTGGCTCTACTTGGTCGGGGTGGATAAAGGCTTCTTCTATATAAAAAACACGGCCCTTTTGAGCAAATCGTGATAATAAGTGTTGTGGACGTTGCCACACAAAGTCCCAGTGTAGGTGCGCAAAGCACACTAGGTCAGATAAAGAGTAGGAATCGGCAATAGGGGCGGCGGAAGTGGTGGAAGGAGCGGAATGAGTGTTTTGGGTCATTGGAGAGGCAGCACGTGGTGGCGCCTCCGCCGAGGTCGGGAGCGGCATATCAAAGAAGCTGGAAAGTAGAAAGAAGGACTGGTAATACTGTTCGGTACAGGTGCCTAATCCCGCAGTGTTTATCTATACGGAAGACCAGGAAAAAGGATACTAGTAGCAGGCATGTTGGAAGCCACCATCTTACACAAGCTCAACACTATGTATAAGGCATCTCTTCTAAGTACTTGATTGACTTCACCATTAATGGCAAGCTGAACTTTAATTAAATTTTAATAATATGTTGCATTTCAATGGCATCTTCCCAACCGGAAGCCGTGCGGAGCCACTCGTAGCGTACTCCAACCTCCCGAAAACCGGCGGCCTGGAACAGGAGCAAGCTAGCTTGGTTATCGGCCGAAATCGTGCAATGGAGCTGATGCAGGCGCAAATGCTGACCTGCGTATTCCAATAACAAGCCTAGTGCGGCCTGCGCATAGCCACGACGGCGCTCGGCAGCTAGTACGGTGATGCCAACTCCTGCCCGCTGGTGCAATGGCTCAAAGTTGAACAGGTCAATTACGCCTACGGGCTGGCTATTATCTGCGGAACAAATGATAAGCCGCAGCTGACGAACTTCATGAAAATCAGCGGTCGAATTAGCTAGGTACTGCCGTAGCGTGTAGCGAGAAATAGGCGCAAGCGTATCGGAAACGGACCAAATAGCTGGGTCATTTTCCAGCGCGTACAAGAACTCTAGGTCAGAATCTTCCAGTGCTCGTAGCAGCACGGTTGCAGATTGAAGCATGTATAAGCGTAAATCGTGTGCTGATAGGCAGCAGCCATAAGCCAGTAACGCGTGTGCTACCTAGGAAGAGCAGACCTGCTCTTCTTCAGACCTCATGAACACCAATACAAGTACCCTCCTGACACAACTACACAGAAGCTACAGAGAGGATAGATGACTGCTAGCGAAATCCGTCAGTAGCTTAACTCCCTCCAATGTACCACTTTGTATTGGAATAAAACAACAAATAGCGATAAAATAACTTTTCGCAAAATAGTATTACTGCTTACACAGCTTGCATTCAACTCGTTTTTACTCTCTTTTTATATAATTATATTAAGCGCTTTATAACCGTTCTACTAACATATTCATAGGGAAAGAACGAAATAGACTACTGCGGACTCATTGGTTAGGTCTAATACTTCCCCGTAGGATAAGCAGCAAAAAAGGCAAGCCCCCGACAACGTTACATAGGCATTGTCGGGGGCTTGGTGCTGGGGCTGGAAGCTATTGGCAGAGCTAGCTCCTAGGAGGTTGTGCTACTTTTACAGGCACACTAGCATGGTATATTTCCCTCGAACACCCAGGTAGCAGGTCCGCTTAAATAAACGTGGGTAAAGGAGCCATCGGGCTGCGCCTCGAACGACACGCGTAAGTCGCCGCCGCGGGTGCGCAAGTGCACAGGGCTAGTAGCGCCTTGGCGGGAAGCCGCCAGCGCAACGGCCGTTACGCCGGTGCCGCAGGAAAGTGTTTCGTCCTCCACGCCGCGCTCATAGGTGCGCACTTGCCAGGGCTGCCCAGCCGTGGCAGGCGCTTCTACAAAGTTGACGTTAGTGCCTTTTTCCCGGAAATACTCGCTATAGCGTACTTGTTGGCCTTCGGCAAAAACGTTGAGCTCAGCTAGCGTATTGGGTGATAAAAACTGCACAATGTGCGGCGAGCCCGTATCCAGGAAAATGCCGTGCTCTTCTACTACTTGCTGCCCTGTTACGTTCTGCATGCGCAGGTGCACGGTGCCGTCGGCATCAACGCGCGCTTCGTGAGGCCCATCGGCGGCGAGGAAGCGCGCTTGGTTTTGGATAACGTGCAGTTGCTTGGCGAAGGCCACGGTGCAGCGGCCGCCGTTGCCGCACATCGACCCTAGGTGCCCATCGGCGTTGAAGTACACCATTTCGAAGTCGTAGTCGGCGTGCTGGCGGAGCAGGATCAGACCATCGGCTCCAATGCCCATGCGTCGGTCGCAGAGATGGCGCACGAGTTTATAATCGGTGATGTCGAACTGCCGGGCGCGGTCGTCGATCATCACGAAGTCGTTGCCGGTGCCCTGGTATTTGTGGAAGTGTAGCGTAGTCATAATGGCAAATGGTAGACAAAGATCGGCAGCCGTGGCCTAGCAATGGCACCTAGGTCTTCAACATATTTTTCAGGCAAATGCTTTTCGCAGCAGCGCAATTTGGCCGGTATGATATAGATGGTGTTGCACCAGCCCGTGCAGCAACACGTAGTACGGGCCTGGCGTGCCGGCCGGATAGTCTGGAACTGGCTCTAACTCTCGGCTCAAATCAGCATCGCGCAGGTGACTAATACGCGCTAATAGCTGCTCGTGGGCCTGCCCGAGCCGAGCTTGCGCTTGCTGCCACGCCCCTTCATCGGTTGCTTCTGGCAGGCTAGGCCAATTCTCCGCGTCCGTTGGCCCAAGAAGCTTGTTTTGCTCGATCCGTCGGTATACCGTCCTGATCCACGTTTCGAGATGCAGAATGATCTCCCAGATGCTGTGCGCGCCCGCTAAAGGGTGCGACGCGGCTTGCGCCGCCGTAACGCCCTGCAGCGTAGCGGTGAGCGAAGGTCCCGCCCACGAGTCGCCGTTGTACGCGCGGCGAAATTGATCGAGCAAACGTTCTATTTCAGTCATAACCTGTGGGCTGCACCTGCTCAGCGCTTAACGGATACCGGGCAACAGACTACCTTTGCCCTCCCGCCTGAGCGGCTTTACCGAAAGTTATGTATTCCTTCCTGACCACCGGCACCTGGCCCGATTATGAATTGATCGACGCTGGCAACTTTGAAAAACTAGAGCGCTTTGGCCGCTACGTGCTAGCCCGGCCCGAGCCCCAGGCAATTTGGGACCCGCACTTGCCCGCCAGCGAATGGCAGCGCGCCAATGCCACGTTCCGCCGCGAAAAAGGCAGCACTGAGCGCGGCCAATGGCAGCTCAAAGCTGGCATGCCCGAGCAATGGGTGATCAACTACGACCAGGGCGACTTGCGCTTGCGCTTCCGCCTCGGGTTGTCGGCGTTCAAGCACGTGGGGCTCTTCCCGGAGCAAGACCCTAACTGGCGCTTCATTTTCGAGCAAACGAAAAAGCGCCGAGCCACTGTGCCACGCGTGTTGAACCTGTTTGCCTACACCGGTGCCGCGACCCTAGCAGCCCGTGCCGCCGGCGCCGACGTGACCCACCTCGACTCGGTAAAACAAGTGAACTTCTGGGCCCGCGACAACATGGAGGCGTCGAACCTCGACGGGGTGCGTTGGCTCGTGGAAGATGCCATGAAATACGTGCGCCGCGAAGTGAAGCGAGGCAGCAAGTACCAGGGGCTCATCTTGGATCCGCCCGCTTATGGGCGTGGCCCGAATGGCGAGAAATGGCAACTGGAAGATGAGTTGAATGAATTGCTCAAGCTCTGCCACCAACTCCTCGACCCTACAGACCACTTCTTCCTTATCAATTTATACTCGCTGGGCTTCTCGGCGCTAATTCTGGATAACCTCATCAACAACATCTTCCCTCCTATTCAAGGCGTACGTGAAATCGGGGAGATTTACTTGCACGACCAGGCACAACGCAAACTTCCTCTCGGGACTTTTTGCCGCTTCAGCAGTTGATGCTAACAACTATTGCGTAACCTAGCTTTCCAGCTTCCGTGTTGCGGCAGCATGTGCGGAAAGCATCTTTGATGATAAACGTATTCACGTATGACTATCCCCAAACACCAACGCCTAGCGCTCATAGACATGGGCACGAACACTTTTCACTTGCTGATTGTGGAGCTACCCGAAGCGCAGGGCGCCAAGCCGACGACGCTACTCCAGACGAAGGTAGGTGTGCGCCTAGGCGAAGGAGGGATCAGCAACGGGGAAATTGCACCGGCGCCTTATGCCCGGGCACTTCATACGCTCACCGCGTTTCAGGAAGATATTGAGCTGCACCAAGTCACCGAAGTACGAGCCACGGCTACCAGCGCCGTGCGTAGCGCCCGCAACGGTACTGAGCTGGTAGAGGACATTTTTGAGCAAACCGGCATCAAGGTCGACGTCATTCCCGGCGACCGGGAAGCTGAGCTGATCTGCCAGGGCGTACGGCAAGCAGTACAGCTAGGTCAGCAGCCGCACTTGCTCATGGATATCGGCGGCGGCAGTGTGGAATTTATCATCGCCAACGGCGAGACGATCTTCTGGAAGCAAAGCTTTGAGATTGGGGCACAACGGCTGCTGGACTTATTCATGCACCACGACCCGATCACGACTGAAGAGGTCGGCGCTGAACAGGCTTACCTAGCCTCAACGCTAGCTCCGCTGACCTCCGCCGTGCAGCACTACCAACCCGTAGACTTGGTGGGTGCTTCGGGCAGCTTCGATACCCTAGGTGATCTGCAAGCGGCTCGCGGGGGCGTAAACCGGTCGGATAGTGCTTTGCCACCCGAAACCGAAATCAGCTCCGACAGCTTCTACGAGAGTTACAACCAACTGCTTACTCTTGACCGCGCCGGCCGCTTGGCCCTGCCTGGTATGACCTCATTGCGCGCCGACATGATTGTAGTTGCCTGCGTGCTGGTTGACTTCGTACTCAAGACATACGGTTTCACACGTATCCGCGCTTCGGCTTACGCACTCAAAGAAGGTTTGCTATCCGAAATGCTAAAGCGCTAGCTACTCTTGGTTGGAGGTACTCCTAGTTTGACCGGTATCCTTGCAGTTGTCTGCCGAAGCTAAAGGCAGGACCGGTATTCTAGCGAGTAGCCCAACAGAGCGACTATTTACGCCAGCCCATGAGCGCTATTCAGTTAAGGTCAATTCAACTTATTAACTCTGCCCGTGATTTTCCCTTATAACCAGCTTTTCACCTTCACCGAGTCGGTATTCAAAAGCATCGGCTGCCCGGACGATGATGCTACCCTAGCTACGGAGTCGCTGCTAGCGGCCGACTTGCGCGGCATCGATTCGCACGGCGTGGCACGCTTGATCGGCTACGTGCGCTTGTGGGAAGCAGGCCGCATCAACCCAACACCACGCGTGGGCGTGGTATATGAGACGCCGAGCACGGCCGTAGTCGATGGCGATGGGGGCCTAGGGCTGGTAGTGGCGCCCAAAGCCATGAATGTAGCCCTTGAGAAAGCACGCGTAGCGGGCACGGGCTGGGTGTCGGTCAAGAACTCCAACCACTTCGGCATCGCAGGCTACCACGCCATGAAAGCGCTGGCGCATGACATGATCGGCATGGCCATGACCAATGCTAGCCCCCTGGTGGCGCCTACCTACTCGCTCGACCGGCTCCTAGGTACTAACCCCATCGCCGTGGCGGTGCCCGCCGGTGAGCAGCCCGACTTCGTTGCTGACTTTGCCACGACAACAGCGGCCAACGGCAAGCTCGAAATCCTACAGCGCAAGCAGTTGCCTGCCCCCGATGGCTGGATTCAAGACAAGAACGGCCAAGGCTCTACTAACCCGAATGAGCTAAAAGAAGGCGGTGCCCTGCTCCCACTCGGCGGCGAAACTGGTTCGCACAAAGGGTATTGCCTCGGCAGCATCGTGGATATTTTCTCGGCGGTGCTTTCGGGGGCCAACTATGGGCCGTGGGTGCCACCCTTCGTAGCGTTCCTGCAACCGCCCGCCGACCCCATAGGCCAAGGTATCGGGCACTTCTTCGGCGCCATGCGTATCGATGCCTTCCGGCCGGCCGCAGAGTTCAAAGCGCACATGGATAACTGGATTTCTACCTTCCGCAACGCCCGCGCTGTTGAAGGCAAGCAGGTGCTCATCCCTGGCGACCCAGAACGCGAGATATCGGCTACTCGGCTAATTGAAGGCATTCCGCTGCTCGACCCGGTTGTGAAAGATTTGGAAACTGTTGGCCAAAAATTCGGCCTCACGCTGTAAGTCCCATCGCGGCCTACAAACGCAAAAAAGCCTGCCGACAATGTCAGCAGGCTTTTCTTGTATAGAAAGAATAGTTATTAGATCGACTGAGTACCACCTAGGTAAGCAGCCATTGCCACTTCCGTATTTAGGTAGTTTGAAGAGTACGTGGGGCTTTGCCCATTGATAAACAAGCAAGTGCCGCCGTTTACCGTGTCAATAATCTGCGCGTACTGGTCCATTGGCAAGGCAGGGCAGCCGAGGCTACGACCTAGCCGGCCATTCTGGCGAATAAAGTCCTCGCTCACGTAATCAGCGCCGTGCATCACCACGGAGCGCATAAGCGCGTTGTCGTTGTAACCTAGGTCTAGACCATTGAGTTTGAGCGAACGGCCGTGCTTGCCCATGTACTCGCTATCGGTCACGTAAAAACCGAGGCTGCTCATGTTTGACTCGTTCTCATTGGAGAAGTTCGTTGCCACATTTTCGCCTGAGTTGTGACCGTGTGCCACGAGCGTGTGAAACAACACCTGTTTGTTGGCTAGGTCTAGCACCCACAAGCGCTTCTCAGTAGAAGGCAAACTAAAATCCACAACGGTTAGCAGCTGCTTGTCACCTAGCTTGTTGTCCTGCTTCAGATTGAGGTAGCCCGTCATGGCTTTCTCAAACACATCGTAGTGCAAGCCTTGTTGCTCCACGTTCAGGGCGTGGTACAGGTTCTGAAGATCTTGCTCGTAGAACGCAACCTGCATCTGCTTAGCGGATACAGAATTCGCTTCCGTACGTACCCCTCCGGCCATCGACTTATTAATAGACGAGGCAAGGGGCGTGGCCATAAATAAGGAAGCAACGAACGGCAACACGCGGCGCATCATCCGACGGGCACGACGCTTAACTCGCTGACGACGCACTACATTTGGCTTTTCCATCTTCACTGATTGGTTTCGGTTTATTGGAAAAGGCCTCCCAGTGCTCGGGAAACCATGTATCTCTCTAATACGAAAAAAGCCATCAAGTAGCTATACTTTCTTGATGGCGTTCGGTAATACAACCATCTTAAGCGAAAATTAATTCCTTGCTAAGTGGCTAGGTTCTGCTTTCACGCTCACCCTCAAGGCGGTCCTCTCACCATTTGGGCAGTTGGCTGGGCCTAGGCATTAGCGCACGAAATCCTACCCGCCGGCATTTCTTCGCTACTTTTGCGGCCCGAAACAGTTTAAGTACTAGCCTAGCTCGCTAAGCTGTTCTGTTCACCCCACGCGCCACGGCGCGTCCTCTCTTACACGCATGGCCAAAGTCGCAATCAACCTCTCGACCGGGAGCATACAACAAGAAGAAATCATCGTCGGGATTGACCTAGGTACCACCAACAGTTTGGTCGCCTACATCCACCCCGAAAACCGGCAACCCATTGCCATCAACGACCAGGGTCGCGGTACCATCGTGCCTTCCGTCGTTCACTTCCCCGCCAATGACGCTGAGCCGATCGTTGGCAACGAAGCCAAGGAATACTTACTTACCGAACCGCAAAACACGATTTACTCGGTAAAGCGTCTGCTCGGCAAATCGTACCGCGACGTAGGCGAGCACGCGGGGAACTTCGGCTACAAGATCATTGATGATAACTCCGAAGGGCTGGTTAAGATCCGGGTAGGCGACCGGTTCTACTCACCCATCGACTTGTCGGCGGAGATTCTGAAGGAACTGCGCGCCCGCGCCGAGCACGCGCTCAAAACGCCCGTCAACCGCGCCGTCATCACCGTACCCGCGTACTTCAATGACTCGCAGCGCCAAGCTACGCGCGACGCTGGCCGCCTGGCGGGCCTCGAAGTGCTGCGCATTGTGAATGAGCCCACAGCTGCGGCTCTGGCGTATGGCATTGGTCTTTCGCCCGAGGAGGAAAAAACCGTCGCCGTGTACGACCTAGGTGGTGGCACTTTCGACATTAGCATTCTGCGTATTCAGCAGGGAATTTTTGAGGTGCTAAGCACCAACGGGGACACGTACCTAGGAGGCGACGACCTCGACCGCGCCATAATCGATTATTGGACGTTCGATTACCAACTGGCCACGGTGCTGTACAACAACTCATCGGCCCAACAAGAGCTGCGCTTGCTAGCCGAACAGGCTAAAAAACACCTAAGCCAGCACGATGAGTTTGAGGCACAATTTGCCGGCCTGCGTCTACCGCTTACCAAAGCCAAGTTCAACAGTCTTATTCAGCCGCTAGTGCAGCGTACCATCGACTCGTGCCGCCAAGCGCTGGGCGATGCGAAACTAGGCCCTAAGGACCTCGACGCCGTGCTGCTTGTAGGCGGCTCTACCCGCGTGCCGCTGGTTTACGACACCGTATCGGAGTTCTTCCAGCAGCCCGCTAACAATTCGCTCAACCCCGACGAAGTAGTAGCCCTAGGCGCCGCTATTCAAGCCGACATCTTGGCCGGCAACCGCCGCGACGTACTGCTGCTCGACGTAACGCCTCTGACCCTAGGCATCGAAACCCTAGGTGGCCTTATGGACCCCATTATTCCGCGCAACTCGAAGATTCCGACCAAAGCGGGCCGCCAGTACACTACGTCCGTCGATGGGCAGGTAAACCTAAAAATCGCGGTGTACCAAGGCGAGCGAGACTTAGTAAAGGAAAACCGGAAGCTAGCCGAGTTTGACCTACGTGGTATTCCGGCTATGCCCGCTGGTTTGCCCAAGGTTGATGTGAACTTCATTCTGAACGCCGACGGTATTTTGAAAGTCGAAGCCATTGAGCTACGCTCCAACACTCGCCAAGCCGTCGAGATTAAGCCACAATACGGCCTCACCGACGAGCAAGTGGAGCAGATGCTCATGGACTCGCTCACCCACGCTCGCGAAGACGTAGCCGCCCGTATGGTCATTGAAGCCCGCACCGTAGCCGAACAGATGATCTATCAGGTAGAGCGTTTCCTCACAAAGAACGCAGAGCATCTCACGCAGGAGGAAATTGCCGAGACGACTGCGCAAACGCAGAAACTAAAAGAGGCTCTCACCACCAACGACAAGGACACCATCCTCAAGGCCGTGGATGAGCTAGAAGCCCTTACAAGCCCCTTCGCCGAACGCGTGATGAATATCTCCATCAAACAAGCCATGACGGGCAAAAAGATAGAATAGCGTGAGGCGCTTTATGTAAGTATCACTACTAAAAAGCCCTAGGCTGGGAAGAAGGAGTCGTGTGCTCCTTCTTCCCAGCCTAGGGCTTTTTAGTAGTGATACTTACTTCACCTTGCGTTGCGGCGCTGGTATGAGGCCGAAGCTCAGTACCCGCGTTGCCGTCGAATCACGAAAGCTAACATCGAGCAGCACCCTAGGCTTTGACTGCAACGTATCGCTCTTAAAGGAAAAGGTATAGAAGTAGCGTGTCACCGGACCATCGCTGATGCGCATACCTAGCTTGTATAAGTCAATCGCAGGCCCATGACGTTGGCTTTGCTCAAGTAAGGGTTGCGCGGCTGCCTCAAACTGTTGCAGCGTAATAGCAGCGCTTACCTCAGGTGTCAGTAGTTGATAAGCTTGCTTATACTGCCGCTGTAGTATCGCGAGCAAAAACTGTCGTGCCACCTGTACCTGCGAGGGTCTGGTACTTTTTGCAGCTGTAATGCTAGGTTGCAACAGCACGCACAGACTCAAACTACATAGCAAACCTAGCTGCTGAACGGAGCGCCAAGAAGAAAAACAAAAGGGTTTTGACATGCCTCCAATACGCAAAGTACCTTTTCAAGGCCGGCTTGCCGGTACTACTTGCTCAGCTGAGCGCTATTTGTCTTCCTGTGGCACGAGCACGAAAACATCTTCCCCAGGCCGTTTCATGATGTACTTCTCACGGGCAAACTTTTCCAACAGCTCTGGGCTACTCAATAGCTCTGCGCGGTCTTTCTTTACCGATTCGATGTTCTTTAGGTAATAATCCCGCTCAGTTTGAAGCTCGCGCCACTTCGAGTACATCTCATATTGCTTCACAAAGTCATTGGCATCAAACACGAACATCCAGATTAGGAAGCCAAGGCCTGCCACAAAATAGAAGCTGCGAAAAAAGCGCGGTACCCGCTGAAACAAGGCGTTAATCTCCATAGCACTTCAAATATACAAATACGGCTGACTCCAACGAATTGGAATCAGCCGTATCAATTTGCTTGCGCTAGCGCGAAAACTACATCTTCTTGCCAGGGAAGTAGGCAATCTCACCTAGCTCCTCTTCAATACGCAACAGTTGGTTGTACTTGGCCATGCGGTCGGAGCGCGAAGCCGACCCAGTTTTGATTTGTCCTGTGTTTAATGCTACCGCTAAGTCAGCGATGGTGTTGTCTTCGGTTTCGCCCGAGCGGTGCGACATAATGCTCTTGTAACCATTCCGACGACCTAGGTTCACCGCATCAATGGTCTCCGTTAGGGTACCAATTTGGTTTACCTTGATCAAGATGGCATTGGCAATCTTCTCATCAATGCCACGCTGCAAGCGGGTTACGTTGGTCACAAACAAGTCGTCACCTACTAGTTGCGTTGTCGAGCCGATGCTATCGGTCAGCTGCTTCCAGCCGCTCCAGTCATCCTCATCCATACCATCCTCAATGCTGATGATAGGATACTTCTTGGTCCAATCGGTCCAGTAAGCCACCATCTCCGCAGAAGTCAGCTTGTCACCAGTGCTCTTTTTGAAGTGGTAATGCCCGTCTTCGTAAAACTCCGAGGTAGCAGCATCCATCGCAATCATCACGTCGTCGCCTGGCTTATAGCCAGCCGTTTCGATGGCTTGCAACACGATCTTGATAGCATCCTCGTTCGACTTAATGTTAGGCGCGAAACCACCTTCGTCTCCTACGTTGGTGCTAAAACCTTGCTTCTTCAACACATTCTTCAAGTGATGAAAGATCTCAGTGCCCCAACGCAATGCTTCTGAGAAAGAGCTAGCTCCCACAGGCATGATCATGAACTCCTGGAAGTCGATGGAGTTATCCGCATGGCTACCACCATTCAGGATGTTCATCATTGGCACAGGTAGCGTAGTAGCACCTACCCCACCCACGTACCGGTACAAGGGCATACCAGCATCTTGTGCTGCTGCACGAGAAGCAGCCAACGAAACACCCAAAATAGCATTAGCACCCAGGTTACCTTTGTTTGGCGTACCGTCTAGCTCCAGCATGATCTTGTCGAGCAGTGCTTGTTCGTATACCGAGAAGCCCACTAGCTCTTCTGCAATCTTGCTATTTACATTTTCGACGGCCTTCAGCACGCCTTTGCCCATGTACTTGGACTTATCATCATCGCGAAGTTCTACGGCTTCGTGCTTGCCAGTAGAAGCACCCGATGGCACAGCGGCCCTGCCTACCACTCCGGTTTCGGTGGTTACATCCACTTCAACGGTCGGATTGCCACGCGAATCAAAAATCTGGCGGGCGTGAATGGCTGAGATAATGCTCATGGTGAGAGAAAATGGAGGTGAAAAATGGTGTTTTGCCCTAGCCTAGCTTGAGAAGGAAGAAGATACTTGGTTAGGTTTTTCCGGGCGCCAAGGTAAGCAATTCAATTAACAGGGCTAATGTGTTGCAGATAATGTACTGATATCTACAAACAAAAAGGGACGCGCTTTACAGCACGTCCCTTTTTGTTATCTATAACCAGTACTAAGAAGCAGCTTCTTCGTCAGCAGCTTTTGCTTCATCCCGAGTTTGACCCTCTTCAACCGTAGTGGTTGGGGTATCTTCAGGGGCACTAGTCTCCACTACAGCGGCAGGAGCAACAGTCTCACCAGTAGCTACCGTCTCATCAGTTGCTTTCTTACCACCACGACGCGAACGACGAGTAGTGGTTTTAGCTTCACCAGCAGTTTTAGCTTCCAACAGAGTTTCGTTGTAGTCTACCAACTCGATGATGCACATCTCAGCATTGTCACCCAAACGGTTGTCGCTAAACTTCAAGATGCGAGTGTAGCCACCAGGGCGGTTAGCAATTTTAGTTGCTACTGCATCGAATAACTCCTTGATAGACTCTTTGTTCTGCAATGTAGCGAAGATAGTACGACGAGAGTGAGTAGTATCACTCTTCGACTTGGTCAGCAGGGGCTCAACAAACTTACGCAGAGCTTTTGCTTTAGCTACCGTAGTAGTTAAACGCTTGTGCAGAATCAGAGAAGAAGCCATGTTCGACAACATAGCATTGCGGTGCGCAGCTGTGCGACCTAGATGGTTAATGGTTTTACCGTGTCTCATTGTTTGTTATGCAGTTTGCAAAATGTATACACTTGCGAATGGCAACCACGGCGGATGATCTCTGTAGTGATCACCTCATTAGAACTGCCATCCCTAGGGTGTATTGATGTATAAGTAGGTACAAAATGAATGTGCTGATTAGGTGATGTGCTATATGCTTTGCAGCACTAGCACAAGAGCTAATCAGCACATTTAAAAAGATTAGTCCTCGTCGAGACGGTATTTGCTTAGGTCCATACCGAAGTTTAGACCCTTTTCTTCTACCAAATTCTCAAGCTCAGTAAGCGACTTTTTACCAAAGTTTCGGAACTTCATCATATCGCTCATGTCCAACTGCACCAAGTCGCCGAGCGTTTTGATGTCGGCAGCCTTCAAGCAATTGTAGGCGCGTACAGATAAGTCCATGTCAGCCAGTGGCGTCTTCAGGACTTTACGCATGTGCAGCGTTTCTTCATCAACCGTCTCTTCCTCTTCAGCTTTCGCTGTTTCGAAAGTCATGGTGTTGTCTGAGAACAACATGAAATGCTGGATCAGAATATTAGCAGCACCTTTCAGGGCATCCTCTGGATGAATCGAACCATCCGTTTGAATTTCTACTAGTAGACGTTCGTAGTCAGTCTTCTGCTCAACACGAGTATTCTCAATACTATACTTCACATTCTTAATCGGCGTGAAAATAGCATCAATAGCAATCTGACCAAATACTTGATCGGAAGGCTTGTTCTCTTCAGCTGGTACGTAACCGCGACCCTTCTGAATAGTAAATTCAAACTCTAGCTCTACGCTTGGATCAACATGGCAAATAACCAAATCTGGATTTAGAACTTGAAACCCATTGGTAAATTTGTTGATATCACCACCCGTGAACGTGTCCTGACCTTTGATACGAACCGTGATTTTATCCTCAATAGCATCACTCGCTTTCTTAAAACGAATTTGCTTAAGGTTCAGAATGATTTCGGACATGTCCTCGATCACTCCTTCGATAGTCATGAACTCGTGCAGTACGCTAGGGGTGCGAACCGACGTAATAGCGTAGCCCTCCAGCGACGACAGCAGGATGCGGCGCAGTGCGTTGCCGATCGTGACGCCGTAGCCTTTCTCCAGCGGTTTGAATTCAAACGTTCCGTAGAAGTCGTCGGATTTCTCCATCACAACCTTCTCCGGCATTTGAAAAGCTAAGATTGACATAAATGGGGCTTTAAAAATATAAACAGGAAAAAAATCGAAGTAGCCTAGGCGAATCAGACCTAGGCCAAATGATTACTTCGAGTAAAGCTCGACGATTAACTGCTCCTGAATCTTCTCAGGAATTAGATCGCGGGCAGGAGCATTGAGGAACTTGCCTACCATCTCTTTGCCATCCCACTCTAACCAAGAGAATGCACGAGCATTACGAGCACTCAGGCTAGTAGTGATAGCTTCTAGTGATTTTGATTTTTCGCGTACGCCCACTAAATCACCGGGACGCAGTTTGTAAGAAGCAATATTCACAACTTCACCATTCACTGTGATGTGCTTGTGCAAAACTAATTGACGAGCAGCACGACGAGTTGGAGCAACACCTAAACGATAGATGGTGTTGTCGAGACGCGACTCTAACAAAGACAGCAGATTTTCACCTGTGATACCAGGCATGGTAGCCGCCTTATGGAAGAGGTTCTCAAATTGCTTTTCCAGCATGCCGTACAAGTACTTTACTTTCTGCTTCTCCATCAGCTGGATAGCATACTCAGACTGCTTCTTGCGACGACCACGACCATGTTGGCCAGGAGGGTAGTTTTTTTTATTGAGTGCTTTGCTCGGGCCAAAAATTGGCTCTGAGAAGCGACGGGCAATCTTGGTTTTTGGACCAGTATAACGTGCCATTTCGGGGATGTTGATTTTTAAGAGGAATGAACTGAAGGTATCGGCAAAACTTAGATATGCTTAATACAATAGCAGCATCTAATTGCCAACACCGAAGACAACTCATTGACAATGGGCAATAAGTTGTGTGTTCAATAGATCAAACGCGACGGCGCTTAGGAGGACGGCAGCCATTGTGGGGCAGCGGCGTTACGTCGCGAATAGTAGTCACCTCAATACCCACGTTTTGGAGTGTCCGAATAGCTGATTCACGACCAGACCCTGGACCTTTCACGAATACTTCGGCTTTACGTAGACCCAAATCATGAGCTACCTTTCCGCAGTCAGTAGCTGCCATCTGAGCAGCGTAGGGAGTGTTCTTTTTCGAACCACGGAACCCCATTTTACCAGCAGACGCCCAAGAAATTACTTGGCCATTGTTATTGGTAATAGAAATAATAATGTTGTTGAAGGAAGCCTTTATGTGGACTTGTCCTACTTGCTCAACAACGACAACGCGCTTTTTGGCTTTGTCTTTTCTTTTCTGTGCCATTTAGTTATCGCAAAAATGCGGAAGGTGTTGAAGCCTACCCAAGTAATTGCACTCAGGTAGGCTTCGATTCCCGCTACAACTTATTTAGTAGCTTTTTTCTTGTTGGCAACGGTTTTCCGTTTGCCTTTGCGGGTACGCGAGTTGTTCTTGGTACGTTGACCACGAACTGGCAAGCCCTTACGGTGACGCAGGCCACGATAGCAACCGATGTCCATCAAACGTTTGATGTTGAGCTGCACTTCGGAGCGCAGGACACCTTCCGTTTTATGTTCCGCGGCAATAATGCTACGGATTTCACCGGCTTCAGCTTCCGTCCAATCCTTAACCTTTTTATCTAACGAAACGCTAGCTTGATTTAGAATTTTCTGGGCCGAGCTACGACCGATACCGAAAATGTACGTAAGGGCGATTTCGCCGCGTTTGTTGTCCGGGATATCTACCCCTGCAATACGAGCCATGTGCTTTTTGAGAAAGTATGGTGCTGTTAACCTTGACGCTGCTTATAGCGTGGGTTCTTTTTGTTGATTACGTAAAGCTTACCTTTGCGGCGGATCACCTTACAGTCAACGCTGCGCTTCTTAACCGATGCTTTGACTTTCATGTCGTCGGGTTATTTGTAACGATAAACAATTCTGCCCTTAGACAAGTCGTAGGGCGACATTTCAAGCTTCACCTTGTCTCCTGGCAGGATTTTGATGTAGTGCATCCGCATCTTCCCAGAAATATGAGCAACCAGTTGGTGCCCATTTTCCAACTCAACTCGAAACATCGCGTTAGAGAGGGCTTCTAGAATTACTCCGTCCTGCTCAATGGAGGATTGTTTGGCCATAAGGCTACTGTAAGGCTTTTTCTATGTATTCGAAGGAGGTAAGAATCTCCGCCTTTTCTTTTCTGACGACTACTGTATGCTCAAAATGAGCTGATGGCTTACGATCTTTTGTACGTATTGTCCAACCATCTGCTTCTTGAACAACATTTTTAGTCCCAAGATTCACCATCGGCTCAATTGCTAGAACTAAGCCAGGCTGCAACTTGACACCTGCACCACGCTTACCATAATTAGGCACCTGTGGCTGTTCATGAAGATCTTTACCAACACCATGACCTACTAATTCCCTTACTACTCCGTAACCACGTTTCTCAACGAAGTTTTGAATAGCATAGCCAACGTCTCCTATACGGTTACCGGCTACTGCTTTTTCAATACCTAAATAAAGAGATTGCTTGGTGGATTCAAGTAAAGCAAGTATTTCTGGTGCAACTTCTCCTACTGGGTATGTATAAGCACTATCACTATGGTATCCTTTCAGCAGCACACCTGCATCCACTGAAATGATATCACCACTTTTTAAAACGTAGTTACTAGGAAAACCATGTACTACTACTGAGTTAGGAGAAATGCAAAGGCTAAATGGAAAACCATTATAACCTTTGAAAGAAGGTTGCCCTCCATGATCACGGATAAATTCCTCTGCTCGTAAATCAAGCTGGCGAGTAGTAACTCCTTCCTTGATCATAGAGGCTACTTCCCCATGAGCTTGAGCTAACACTTTCGCACTAGCTCTCATTAACTCTATCTCTTCTTCAGTTTTGTAAACAAGCATGTCTTAGGAAGCCATTGCAATGTTCTGTGCACGGCCACGAAGCTTACCTGTTTTCATCATACCATCATAGTGACGCATCAGTAGATAACTTTCCACTTGATTCAGTGTGTCAAGTACTACTCCGACCATGATGATCAAGGAAGTGCCACCATAGAAAGCTGACATAGGGCGAGTGACTCCTGCTAATAATGCTAAAGCCGGAAATATAGCAATCAATGCCAAAGCAACAGCACCTGGTAAAGTAATACGAGTCAACACTTCGTCCATGTGCTCCGATGTGTCACGTCCGGGCTTTACTCCTGGTACAAAACCTCCGCTACGTTTTAGATCGTCGGCAATCTGATTAGGGTTGACGCTAATTGCCGTGTAGAAGTAAGTAAATACAATGATTAGAATACTGAAAACCAAGTTATATTGCCAAGAAGTATAATCCGAAAACTTTACTCCTATGTAACTGGCGGTATCGCTGTCGTTCTGCCAAATTGATGCAACAATAGCAGGAACAAACATCAAAGATTGCGCAAAGATGATTGGCATTACTCCCGCAGCATTCACTTTTAAAGGAATAAACTGCCGTTGAGCATTGAGTTGTGTAGTACCGCCAACCTGCTTTGCATATTGAACTGGTATGCGGCGCACTGCTTGTGTTAGAACAATTACGGCCATCACTACCAAGAACAATACTACCATCTCAATCAAAAAGATTAAAGATCCACGCATTCCTTTAGCAGCTGCCTCACCAATTATGGCACCAGGTAGGCGTGATACGATACCGATCATGATGATCATTGAGATACCATTGCCAATACCTTTGTCAGTAATCTTTTCTCCAAGCCACATACAGAATAATGTACCTGCAGTAAGAATAACCATTGTAGAAATGGTAAACAACGTACCAGGGTTCATTATCGCCTCTGCGTTAATAGTTGCAATGAACCCCACAGACTGAGCCATAACAATTGGTATGGTCAGAATACGAGTATATTGGTTTATCTTCTTGCGACCAGACTCACCTTCTTTTTGCAACTTCTGAAAATACGGCACAGCAATAGTGAGAAGCTGTAACACGATAGAAGCAGAGATATAGGGCATAATACCCAAGGCAAAGATGGAAGCATGGCTAAAAGCGCCTCCTAATAGGGTATCTAATATACCGAATAACCCTTGGGCACCTTGCTTCAGCCTCGTAGGATCAACGCCGGGCAGCACAACGTAAGAACCTAGCCGATAAATGGCAATGAAGAATAGCGTATTGAAGATCCGCATACGCAGATCTTCAATAGCAAAAATGTTCTTAATCGTTGTGATGAATTTGTTCATTGCCTTCAGGCTTTACAACGTCACAGCTTTACCCCCTACTTTTTCAATAGCCTCAATTGCAGACTTTGAAAAAGCATGAGCATGTACTTCAAGCGCTTGGGTTATTTCACCACGACCAAGAACTTTGATTTTTGCGTTCTTAGACACTAAACCATGGCTTATAAAATAAGTAGCATCCATTGTAGTAGAGCTATTTTTCTCTGCCAATGTCTGTAGAATATCAAGGTTAATCCCCTTGTATTCTACACGATTAATGTTGTTGAAGCCAAATTTAGGTACTCGGCGTTGCAGAGGCATTTGACCACCCTCAAAGCCAGACTTCTTAGAATAGCCTGACCGTGACTTTGCACCTTTATGACCACGTGTGGAAGTCCCACCACGGCCAGAACCCGTACCGCGACCGATGCGCTTCTCGTTGCGCGTAGCTCCAGTAGCTGGTTTGAGATTGCTGAGATTCATGTCGACTATTCCTAGATTTCTGTTACTTCTACCAAATGCTGCACTGCAGCTATCATACCGGCAATCTGAGGAGTGTTTTCCTTCTCCGTAGTACTGCCTAATTTGCCTAAGCCTAATGCTTTGACAGTGCGCTTCTGCCGCTCTGGACGGTCTATTACGCTTTTTACTAATTTAATCTTAACCTGTGCCATTTCGCTTAACCGTGGAAAACTTGCTGTAAAGAAATGCCACGCTGTTGCGCTATCTGCATTGGATCACGCATCTTATTGAGAGCATCAAAAGTAGCTTTAACCACATTGTGTGGGTTTGAAGAGCCTTTCGATTTTGCTAGTACATCTTTGATACCAGCACTCTCAAAAACAGCACGCATAGCACCTCCAGCAATAACACCAGTGCCAGCCGCCGCTGGCTGTACAAGTACGTAGCCTCCGGAGTATTTGCCTTCCATCACGTGAGGAACCGTATGCTTGTAAAGAGGAACCTTTACAAGGTTCTTTTTGGCATCATCGATACCTTTTGCAATAGCATCAGTTACTTCGTTCGCTTTACCTAACCCGTAACCTACAGTGCCGTTTCCGTCACCAACTACCACAATAGCTGAGAAGCTAAAGCGACGTCCGCCTTTTACTACTTTGGCAACACGGTTGATAGCAACAACCTTTTCTTTTAGGTCAGTATCGCCAGCACGTGGAGCTTGTTGCTCACGGTTTCCGTTACGGTCACGATTCTGACCACCACGGTTATCTCTATTATCTTGCGACATATTCTTAGAAATTGAGGCCGCCTTCACGGGCTCCTTCAGCTAATGATTTTACGCGGCCGTGGTAGAGATAACCAGAACGGTCAAATACCACTTTCGAAATGCCTTTTGCTTGAGCACGCGAGGCAAGTTCTCTGCCTACTGCGGCAGCGAGGGTGACTCCGTTACCCCCTTCCACCGAAACGTGCTTTGAGGAAGCAGACGCCAATGTATGGCCAACAGTATCATCAATAATCTGAGCATAAATGCCCGTATTGCTGCGAAATACTGCCAAACGTGGGCGCTCGGACGTGCCAGCAACCTTAGTGCGGATGATGCGCTGGATCCGTTTTCTTCTTGTTGCTTTATCGAAAGCCATGATGATACAATATTATTTCGAAGCTGTTTTACCAGCCTTACGACGAATTTGCTCGCCAACGAAGCGTACACCTTTTCCTTTGTAGGGCTCTACTTTACGCAACGAGCGAATTTTAGCAGCTACTTGTCCTAACAATTGCTTGTCGATACTAGTCAGCGTAACGATTGGGTTTTTACCCTTTTCCGTTACGGCAGTAGCTGTTACCTCTTTTGGTAACGAAAGAAATATATTGTGGGAGTAACCAAGCGACAATTCTAATGTGTTGCTAACAACAGTAGCTTTGTAACCTACACCAACAAGTTCAAGTTGCTCACTGTATCCATTGCTTACACCAACGACCATATTGTTGATGAGTGAACGATACAAACCGTGCATTGCCTTATGACGCTTCTGCTCAGTTGGACGAGTAACAACCAGTTGACCATCGACTCTCTCTACCGTGATATCCCGATCGACCGGTGTAGTTAAAGTGCCCTTGGGGCCCTTTACAGTTACCGCGTTCTCGTTATTTACTTCGACCTGCACATTAGTGGGCAGGTTAATTGGCAATTTACCAATGCGTGACATAGTGCGTTTCTTTCTTAGTAAATATAGCACAGCACTTCGCCGCCTACATTTTCAGTTTTCGCCTCTTTTTCTGTCATCACGCCTTTCGACGTAGATAGAATTGCAATACCCAGACCGCTTAGCACGCGAGGAAGGTTCTCTACGTGGGCGTACTTACGTAAACCAGGCGTACTTACACGCTCAAGTTTCGTAATAGCAGGCTGCTTTGTAGCAGGATTATACTTCAAAGCAATTTTGATAGTGCCTTGAACCGAAGTGTCATCAAAACGGTAACTCTGGATATACCCTTTATGGTAAAGCACCTTTGTTATCTCTTTTTTGATGTTGCTAGCCGGAATTTCTACCACCCGATGATTTGCTTTAAGCGCATTACGCAATCGGGTAAGGTAATCGGCAATTGGATCTGTATTCATTTGATATTGAGCAAGACACTCCTTTTTCGGGAGCGCAAAGATAAGAAAAATTTCGTCGCTATAATTAACAGCGACGAAATTTTCGGTTAAGACTACTTGGCGCGGTTTCAGTTCCGTCCAATGGTTTCTTTCGGCAACCTGCCAAATACTGTTTGCTATTTTGAAAAAAATAGCAACTGATAAATATTACCAGCTAGCCTTCGTCACGCCAGGAATTTTACCAGCTAGAGCCATTTCGCGGAAGGTGACACGGCTAATACCGAACTTACGCATATAGCCACGAGGGCGGCCATTTATCTTGTCACGATTGTGAATGCGTACTGGAGAAGCATTACGCGGGAGCTTGTCGAGACCTTCGTAATCACCAGCAGCTTTCAGGGCTTTACGCTTCTCAGCATACCTGGCTACTGTAGCAATTCGCTTTCTTTCTCTTGCTTTAACAGATTCCTTAGCCATTGTTTTGTTTCTTGGCGTTGGTGAACGGCATACCGAAAGCTTTTAGGAGCTCATAGCTCTGCTCGTCATTCTCGGCGGTTGTTACAAAGGTAATATCCATGCCTGAAATCGACTTGATTTTGTCAATCGATATTTCAGGGAAAATGATCTGCTCTTTTATGCCTAGGGTATAATTACCACGGCCATCAAAGCCCTTATCATTGATGCCTTTAAAGTCACGCACTCGGGGAAGAGCAACTGTGAGTAAACGGTCCATAAACTCATACATACGCTCACCTCTCAAAGTGACACGGGCGCCGATTGGCATACCCTCACGTAATTTGAAATTTGAAACAGAACGTTTAGCGATGGTTGGTACAGCTTTCTGACCAGTGATGGTTGTTAACTCATCCACACCATTATCAACTAGTTTCTTATCAGCGACAGCTGAACCGATCCCACGGTTGATACAGATCTTTGTGATGCGTGGTACCTGCATTATGCTCTTAAACTGGAATTTTTCCTGGAGCGCAGGTACAACATCCTTTTGATATATTTCTTTAAGTCTAGCCATTGTCGTGAACAGGTTAGGCGTTGGTCGATTCCAAGCGCTTCACGTTACTTACGTGAATACCCGCTTCGATCTTAGTGATGCCACCTTGGGGATTCTTCGCACTAGGTTTGTTGTGCTTAGTAACCAAGTTCAGGCCTTCCACGATTACACGTTGTGTTGAGCGATTTACTGACTTAATAACGCCAGTTTTACCTTTCTCATCACCGGCAATCACTGTCACAGTGTCGCCAGTCTTTACGTGAAGTTTCGCGGGCTTTTGCTCTTTTGCTTTCGTTGCCATTTGCTACTATGCTTACAGAACCTCAGGGGCCAATGAAACAATCTTCATAAACTGACGCTCACGCAACTCACGAGCTACTGGTCCAAAAATACGCGTACCGCGTGGTTCATCATTGTTATTGAGCAATACAGCTGCATTGTCGTCAAAACGAATGTAAGAACCATCTTTACGGCGTACCTCTTTCTTCGTACGAACGACTACTGCTTTTGAAACAGTACCCTTCTTTGCGTTGCCAGAGGGTATAGCAGACTTAATCGAAACAACGATTTTATCTCCTACACTAGCGTATTTTTTACCTGTACCACCTAAAACACGGATGCAGAGCACTTCTTTAGCGCCGCTATTATCAGCGACTGTCAGACGGGATTCTTGCTGGATCATCTTACTTAGCGCGCTCTACAATTTCTACCAATCTCCAACGCTTGTTTTTGCTAAGAGGACGGGTTGACATAATGCGAACCGTATCACCTTCGCCACAATCGTTGTTTTCATCATGAGCCATAAACTTAGTCGTCTTGCTCACAAATTTGCCATAGATCGGGTGCTTTTGCTTTTGCTCAACTACCACCGTAATAGACTTATCCATTTTGGAGCTAGCGACGCGCCCGATAATTTCTTTTCGCAGGTTGCGCTCTATTGCGCCCACAGCCTGCTGTTCTTCGTTGCTTGCCATCGTTTTATTTAGCAGTTTGATTAGCCTGCTCTTTTTCGCGACGGGTAAGCTCAGTCTTCAGACGGGCTACGTTTTTGCGGTTTTGCTTCAGGCGAATCGGATTTTCTAATGGCGAAATAGCGTGCGCAAAACGCAACGATTGTCCATTAGTTTGTTCAGTCTTAATCTGACTTTTCAATTCCTCTACTGAGAGGTTGCGGATATCAGTGTTTTTCATCTTCCTAACTTTCTACGTAGTCGCGACGAACAACAAATTTCGTCTTTACGGGCAATTTCTGCGCCGCAAGACGCAATGACTCCTGTGCAACTTCTAACGATACACCATCAGATTCAAACATGATGGTACCGGGATGTACAATAGCTACCCAATATTCGGGTGAGCCTTTGCCTTTACCCATACGCACTTCAGCAGGCTTCTTGGTAATTGGTTTATCTGGGAAGATTCGGATCCAAACTTGACCTTCACGCTTCATAGCACGGGTCATTGCGATACGGGCAGCCTCAATTTGACGAGCCGTGATCCACGCAGTTTCCAGTGACTTGATAGCAAATGAACCGAAGTCAATGGAGCTGCCGCGGTAGGCCAAGCCTGTCACGCGACCCTTTTGCATCTTCCGATACTTGGTCCTTTTCGGTTGTAACATGAGTTATCGAAAATATAAATTCGAGAAGAGAAAAGGGTTAACGACGTGGACCACGATTTTGTCCACCTGCGCCACCACGACGCTGACCACCTTGGCCACCTTGACCATTGCGGTTATCACCACCACGATCATTGCGACCTTCGCCACCACGATCATTACGGTCGCGACGTGGTCCTCTATCACCACCACGGTCGCCCCGCTCACCACGAGGGCCACGGTCATTACGGTCGTTACGGTTCTCACCAGCTTGATTAGCTGGTTGTTGGTTCGGAGATAAGTCCGGCTTACCAAAAATCTCGCCACGCATGATCCACACTTTGATACCGATTTTACCGTATACTGTCTGAGCCTCAGACAAAGCATAATCGATATCGGCGCGCAATGTGTGCAGAGGCGTCCGGCCTTCTTTATATTGCTCAGAACGAGCAATCTCAGCGCCGCCTAAACGACCACCACATTGGACTTTGATGCCCTCTGCGCCAACACGTAAAGCAGCCTGGATAGCTTGCTTCATAGCACGACGAAAAGAGATACGAGCTTGTAATTGCTGAGCAATGCTTTCACCCACCAATTTAGCATCAAGTTCAGGACGTTTGATTTCAAAAATGTTAATCTGTACGTCCTTACTTGTAATCTGCTTAAGCTCGTCTTTGATTTTATCCACTTCTTGACCGCCCTTGCCGATCACTACACCAGGGCGAGCCGTGTTGATAGTGATTGTAATGCGCTTCAGAGTGCGCTCAATTACGATGCGAGAAATGCCGCCTTTCGGAATACGAGCAAGAATATACTTGCGGATTTTTTCGTCTTCAACAAGTTTGTCGGCAAAATCCTTACCGCCATACCAGTTTGAGTCCCATCCTTTGATGACACCTAAACGGAAGCCAACTGGATTTACTTTCTGTCCCATAGTTGCTTATGCGGTGGCTTCAGCCGTATTTTCAGTGGTAGTTTTCTTGGAAGAACCACGACGAGTGCGAGTAACACTAGTCTGGGTCGAATTAGTTTCTGTAGCTTGTTGAATAGCAGCCTTACTACCCAGTGGTTCTACTTTCGAATCGACTACCAACGTTACGTGATTGCTACGCTTACGAATACGATGACCGCGCCCTTGTGGAGCAGGACGTAGACGCTTTAATTGACGCCCTTCGTCAACAAAGATTTCTTTGATGTAGAGGTTCGCGTCTTCTATGCGCTCGTTCTCGTTTTTTTGCTGCCAGTTGGCCAAAGCCGACAAAAGTAGCTTTTCGATTTTCTCAGCGCCAGAGTTGGCTTCGAATTTTAGCAAGCCTAGAGCGCGAGTTACCTTTTGGCCACGAACTAGGTTGGCTACCAAGCGCATCTTACGAGGCGAGGTAGGTACGTTACGGAGTTTAGCGGTAGCTTCCATCTTAGCGCTTGCCTTTATCTTTCTTAGCAACGTGACCACGGAAGTTGCGTGTAGGTGCAAACTCTCCGAGCTTGTGACCAACCATGTTTTCGGTCACGTATACTGGAATGAACTTATTGCCGTTATGAACAGCGAATGTGTGGCCAACGAAGTCTGGCGAAATCATCGAGCGGCGCGACCAAGTCTTCACCACTGATTTTTTACCGGAATCATCCATTGCCGAAACTTTCTTCTCGAGCCGGAAGTCAATGTACGGCCCTTTTTTTAGCGAACGTGCCATTGTTTATTTCTTCCCTTTACGGTTTACGATGAGCTGCTCAGAATACTTATTTTTATTACGGGTCTTTTGCCCTTTAGCGAAGATACCATTGCGGCTACGTGGGTGACCACCGCTTGATTTACCTTCACCGCCACCCATTGGGTGGTCTACTGGGTTCATAGCTACACCACGCACACGTGGGCGACGACCTAGCCAGCGATTACGACCAGCCTTACCAAGACGTACATTCATGTGGTCGCCATTGGATACTGTACCAACAGTGGCCATGCAGGTAACGAGTACCATACGCATTTCACCAGAAGGCAATTTCAGTGTAGCATACTTATCTTCGCGAGCTACTAGCTGAGCGTAAGTGCCAGCCGAACGAGCGATTGAAGCACCACCACCAGGCATCAGTTCAATATTGTGAACAATTGTACCTAATGGGATTTCTCGCAACGTAAGTGCGTTACCTACTTCAGGAGCAGCGCCAGGACCCGAAACAACTGTAGTGCCTACTTCTAAACCAGCGGGGGCGATGATATAACGCTTCTCACCATCGGCATAATTGAGTAGAGCAATACGAGCAGTGCGGTTTGGATCATACTCAATCGTTTTCACCGTGGCTGGAACTCCAGCTTTATCACGTTTAAAATCGATAACACGATACTTTTGCTTGTGTCCACCACCAATATAGCGGTTAGACATCTTGCCCGAATTGTTACGGCCACCGGATTTTTCCATGGGTGCCAACAACGATTTTTCCGGCGTTGACGTGGTAATTTCGTCAAAAGCCGGTGCGATTCGAAATCGTTGACCCGGTGATGTTGGTCTTAGTTTCTTGAGTGCCATTTTACCTTAAAATGCGCTTTAGCAGATTAATCTGCCTAGATGCCGTTGTAGAAGTCGATGACATCGCCTTCTTTCACAGTTACAATTGCTTTTTTGACCGAAGCTCGGCGGCCGGATACAGCACCGCCTTTCGTGAACTTCGACTTGAGCTTGCCTAAGGTACGAATCGTGCTAATGCCCGTTACCGTTACACCATAGAGTTGCTCAATATCCTTTTTGATCTGAACCTTATTGGCAGTGCGCTCCACTTCGAAAGCGTATTGGCCTTTTTCGTTCAGGGCTGTGGCCTTTTCGGTCACAATCGGTTTTCTCAGCGTGCTCATTACTCAGCAGTAATATAAAGTTGTTCCAACGACTTCAAACCGTCCTCTGACAACAGCAATGTATCTGTATTAAGCAGATCGTGCGTATTCAGGGCTACTGGCGTGGCAACTTTTACCCTTTGAATGTTGCGAGCCGATAGTATAACGTTCTTATTAGCTTCACCAGTTACGAGCAAAGTTTTTCTGCCGTTATTTAGTTTCAAGCTAGCCAGAATGGAAGCAAACTCTTTAGTTTTTGGTGCGTCAAGAGCTATAGTTTCTACTAAAGCTACTTTTCCTTCGGTAGCTAGTGTGCTTAGTGCAGAAAGACGGGCCAGACGCTTGGTTTTCTTATTTAGTTTGAAGCCATAGTCACGAGGTTGAGGACCAAAAACACGACCACCACCTACAAATACTGGCGATTTCATACTACCAGCACGAGCCCCACCAGTACCCTTCTGTTTCTTAAGCTTCTTCGTCGTACCGTGTACTTCGTTACGCTGCTTCGACTTGTGCGTTCCCTGGCGTTGATTAGCCAAGTACTGCTTAACGTCGAGGTACATCACATGTTCGTTAGGCTCAACACCAAAAATGGCGTCTGACAACGTGACCTTACGGCCCGTGTCCTCCCCTTTAATATTGTATACTGACAGTTCCATCTCGCGTTATTTTTCCAGTACTACGTAAGAGTTTTTAGCACCGGGAATAGAGCCGCTAACGAGAATTAAATTCTTGTCAGCTACTACGCGCATCACTTTTAAGTTTTGCACTTTCACCCGGTCACCTCCCATACGGCCTGCCATACGCATTCCTTTGAATACGCGAGAAGGCCAAGAGCAAGCACCAATAGAACCAGGGTGACGCAGACGGTTGTGTTGGCCGTGCGTTTGGCCACCTACCCCAGCAAAGTTGTAACGCTTTACAACACCTTGAAAGCCTTTACCTTTTGAGGTACCTACTACATCAACAAATTCTCCTTCTTCAAAGAGATCTGCTTTGATTTCGCTACCAGCTGAGTAGTTAGCTACTTCATTCGTACGAAACTCTATAAGTTTCCTTTTAGGAGTAGTGCCAGCTTTAGCAAAATGACCAGCCAATGCTTTTGTTGTATTCTTCGCTTTCTTCTCGCCGTAACCGAGCTGGACGGCGGTATAACCGTCATTTTCGAGCGTTTTCACCTGCGTCACTACGCACGGACCCGCTTCGATAAGCGTGCAAGGAATATTCTTCCCGTCCGGAGTGAAGAGGCTTGTCATACCGATTTTCTTACCGATGATGCCAGGCATTCGTTTTGTTAATTTGTTGAAAGACACAGTGAAAACACCCAAATAGCGTTTTCGTAATGGGAGTGCAAAGCTAGGGAATAGACAAGTCTTTTCCCAACCTAGCTTTGAATATTTTTTCAGAAGCTTAGAAGCTTCAATTCAAATGGTTCTGGTCGTAAGCCCGGTCTCGACCACATCACTAAAATTGGCTGTTCAAAAACACTAAACTGGTGTCCAAAAATAGTCTTGATCGGGTTCATTAGATAGACCGTTTAGAGATAGTAGCAAAAATATCAATGAGAATGTAAGTCCTATCTGGGTCTCTAAAGTGTATTCGGCTAAGAATGACAGCGTCATGATACAGTAGTGTGCTATTAGTAATGGGGCAGGTCTTGGCCACGCCCAAACCAAAGGATAATAAAAGCAGGTTGTAAAAAGCACGACTCCTACTATTCCGAAGGCTACAAGGAGGTAGATAAATTGGTTATGTGGCTTTATGTAAGATGTAGTCCTAATAGTGGGAAATGTTTCCTTGTATTTCCTTGCTAATTCTTGTTCCATATCTACGTTACCTACCCCAAGCCACATGTTTTCTTTCACAAGAAGCATAGCTACCCTATACGAATACACTCGACCTGTTAATGAGTAGTTATCAGCCGAGCGTATCCGGTTCACCTGTCCGATATCTTCACGAGTGTTATGAAATCTGTTACGAAATGTTGGGAAGCATACAAAACTTAGAATAGGTAACAGAAGCAGACAAAAACTTAATTTAACTATCACCTGATAGTATTTAGCTTTTACTAACCAAACGATAGCTACTACACTTAGTGCATAAAACGTTATCAAGCCACTTCGGACAGCGAGCAGATGTTGATAAAAAGCTAAAAATACTGTACTAAGTACAATCAACCAACGGCTCCATCCTAATGTCCAGTTTTGGTATACAGTCATAATGGAGCCTACTGTAACAGCTAACGAAACCATCAAACTGAAGCGAATATGATCCGGTTCAGTAGGCATTACTTGTGAATGCAAATACATTTCATTTATATATTCAGTATTTAGCAAATAATTGATTGTACTACCTAACGCAAACACTACTACTAATCCGAAGAACAGCGTCCATAAATATCTTAAATATTGGCTTTTCATAGATGGTAGAAGCCAGAAAGCTGTTGGCAATAGCAGGAAAGGAGACTGTAGTAGTATGTCTCGCCAGTAACTATCCTTATTCTCTACTTGCGTGTTAAATCCGCTAATTAAGTGCAAGAAGAATACGATAGTAAGTACTAAGTACACGAGCCACATAGACGGTTGACCAGCTCGACGATTAGTAGCAGCGTATACAATAGCTGTCAATGTTAAACCTGCTATGCCAATACTAGGTAGTATACGGAAGAAACTACTCGTGAAAAGCCCAACAATGATGAACGCGCAAAATATCGCTGCAACAAGTTGGGCTCGCGAATGGGTAAGCAGAGTGCTCAATGACGAACTTGAGTAAAGTGACAAATAGCGCAAGCTAAGCACAATCTCTTACAGAGAAGTGCTAACTATTAGTATTTGTTAAAATATCCCACTATTACAGTTCATAATGAAATAAAATTTTTTATATTATAATACACAAATATCTAATCAGTTGCTTGCTTATGGCTGATATAGGGTCCCCAGTTAAGTATGGGATCAGCCTGTCCGGCCTGTATGAAGCTAGCTAATGATAACAATATAAAAATTAAAGTATATAAAATACCTATTTGGCTTTCCTGATCCAAAGTAAACTCTGCTATAAAAGATAGAGAAACAATGATGTAATGTGCTATAAATAAGAAAGAAGCCTGTTGCCTCATCCTAAATAGCGGATAATAGAAACTGTATGAAAAGATTAACAAACCTATACCGCCAAAAGCTACACAGCAATAAAGAAATTGATTGTGTGGCATTAAGTAAGACGAAGGATCGATGTCAGGGTAGTCTTGTTGATAAAAGTGGCCTATTTCCTTTTTCATATCAGCTTTGCCTACTCCGAACCATGGGTTCTTCTGTACCAAACGTACACCAACTTGATAAGAGTAATAACGTCCAACTAAAGACAAGTTATTTGCAGAACTTGTAGTTTTTACATGAGCTACATCATACTCAGTATTGTAATATTTATTACGAAAAGTCGGGAAATATAGAAAGCTTATCGAAGGCATTACCACCAATAGTATTCCTAACAGAGCCCCCTGTCTATACCTGCGTTTTTTTATGATTAGCCATCCTACAGAAAGTATCCCTAATATAGTAAAGGCACCTAAACCACTACGCACAGCTAACAAGTACAAGTACAAGACTAAGAAGCCAGTACTTGCCTTCATACTCAAACGAATTCCATATGCTCTTCCATTTGAGCTACTGTATAAAGTACCTATTACAGTTGCAAAGGTTACCATTAAGCTAAATCTTATATAGTCTGGTACAGTAGGCATTATCTGCGATTGTGAATACAGCTTGTTAATTTCAACTGTATGTTGCAAGTAATGAACTGTACTTGCTGCAGCAGACAAAACGACTAAACAAAAAAACAGGAGATATAAACGGCGTAAATAGCTACTGGGCCACGTTGGTAAGAGGGCGAAGGACAAAGGCATCAGTAAGAAAGGTAACTGCAGAGCTATATCAGACCAAAATGCTTTGCTGTGTACTGCTTCTGTGTTAATACCAGCAACTAGATGAATTATGAACACTCCTATTAGAACTAAATACACATGTTTATTACTCACGCATACGGTCTCTTTTACTCCTAGTTTTTGGTAAAGCAAAGCAGTAGCAAAGAGTCCACATACACCAATTTTAGAAAATAATGGCATAAAGCTCATAGTAAAAAAACTAATCAGAATTATCCCGCAAAACATAGCAGCTAGCTTTTGGATAGATGATAAAGGTATCTTATACATACAATAATTTTTTATTGTAAATCTTTTTCAGTTCAAGTGAATAAAAATCTTGTTAATTGAAACAAAAAAATACCCTCAAGTAATTAAACAAGAGGGTACTTTTTAGCTGTAAACTAGGGCCTTATCAGACTTTGATCTCTACGTCAACACCACTAGGTAATTCAAGTTTCATCAAAGCATCTACAGTCTTTGAAGAAGTCGAGTAAATATCTACGAGGCGCTTATACGTGCAAAGCTGAAATTGTTCACGAGACTTCTTGTTCACGTGGGGTGAACGAAGAACTGTGAACTTCTCTTTATTGGTAGGCAGTGGAATTGGACCGCTTACAATAGCACCCGTAGCTTTAACCGCTTTCACGATTTTTTCGGACGACTTGTCTACGAGATTGTGGTCGTAGGACTTAAGTTTAATACGAATTTTCTGGTTCATTTTTCTTAGTCTGAAAGCAATTAGCGGACAGCGTTACCTTTCGTTTTAGCGATAATGCCCTCTGCTAAGTTCTGAGGCACTTGCTCGTAGTGCGAGAACGTGAGCGAAGCGGAAGCACGACCTGAAGATATGGTACGTAGATCGGTTACATAACCAAACAACTCAGAGAGAGGTACGTCAGCTTTGATAAGTTGAGCACCGGCCTTCGTATCCATGCCCTTCATCAAGCCACGTCGGCGGTTTAAGTCGCCAGTTACAGGACCTGTATACTCATCTGGACAAACTACTTCTACCGCCATAATTGGCTCGAGAAGTTTAGGTCCAGCTTGACGAGCTGCCTCACGGAAGCCACCACGTGCAGCTAATTCGAACGACAGAGCGTCAGAGTCAACATCATGGTAAGATCCATGGAACAAACGTACTTTCATGCCTTCAACAGGGAAGCCAGCTAGAGGACCATTCTTCATGGCTTCCTCAAATCCCTTCTGGATGGGGGCAATAAATTCACGTGGGATAACACCACCTACGATGGCGTTGTCAAACTCAAACCCAGGTTTCTCTGGCTCTGTTTCTTTCGGGCCAAGTTCGAAAACGATATCACCGAATTTACCGCGACCACCCGTTTGCTTTTTATAAGTTTCACGGTGCTCAACCTTTTTGGTTAGTACCTCTTTATAAGCAACCTGGGGAGCACCTTGGTTGATCTCTACCTTAAATTCACGACGCATGCGGTCGATAATAATTTCAAGGTGTAGCTCGCCCATACCACGAAGTACTGTTTGCCCAGTTTCTGGGTCAGTCTGCACTGTCAAGGTTGGGTCTTCTTCAACCAACTTGGCGATAGCCATGCCCATTTTATCAACGTCAGCCTGAGTTTTGGGCTCAATAGCATAACCGATAACCGGTTCAGGGAAACTCATTGACTCGAGAACTAGTTTGTTCTTCTCATCGGTAAGTGTATCGCCTGTTTTGATGTCTTTAAAGCCAACGCCTGCCCCGATGTCACCAGCCTCTAGGCGGTCAATTGGGTTCTGCTTATTGGAGTGCATCTGCATCAAGCGCGAGATACGTTCCTTTTTCTCAGTCCGGTTATTAAATACATAAGAACCTGCCTCCAATACACCACTATAGCAACGGAAGAAGCACAAACGTCCTACAAATGGGTCAGTAGCAATCTTAAATGCCAATGCTGAGAAAGGTGCATCTGTAGTAGGCTGACGAACCTCTTCTTCGTTGGTATCGGGATTCGTACCAATGATAGGAGGCATATCCAGTGGTGAAGGCAAATATGCCATTACACCGTCTAGCATCGATTGAACACCTTTGTTCTTAAATGCCGAGCCGCACATTACCGGAGAGAATTTCATGTCGATAACCGCTTTACGGATTACCACCATCATTTCCTCGCGGGTGATACTGTCTGGATCGTCGAAGAACTTTTCGAGTAGCGCATCATCATATTCAGCTACGCTTTCTACTAATTTCTGACGCCATTCTGCAACGGTATCCACTAGATCTTCGGGTACTGGAATCTCATGGTATGACTTCCCTTGGGTAGCGTCATCCCATACGATGGCTTTGCCCGTGAGCAAGTCTACAACACCCTTAAACGTGTCTTCAGCTCCAATAGGAATTTGCAGAGGTACTGGATTAGCGCCTAACTTGTCCTTAATCTCAGCAACAGCTTTGAAAAAGTCAGCGCCGGCACGGTCCATTTTGTTAACGAAACAAATACGCGGCACCTTATATTTATCCGCTTGACGCCATACAGTCTCCGACTGAGGTTCTACTCCAGATACAGCACAGAAAAGGGCTACTGCACCATCTAGTACACGCAATGAACGTTCTACTTCTACAGTGAAGTCTACGTGACCAGGAGTATCGATCAAGTTGATCTTATACTGCTTCGTTTCCGACGTAGGATCACCTTTTTCGTCAGTAGGGTAGTTCCAAAAAGTTGTAGTAGCAGCTGAGGTAATTGTGATACCCCGCTCCTGCTCCTGCTCCATCCAGTCCATCGTAGCTGCACCTTCGTGCACCTCACCGATTTTGTGGGTTTTACCAGTATAATAAAGAATGCGCTCCGAAGTTGTGGTTTTACCGGCGTCAATGTGCGCCATAATGCCAATATTGCGGAGGTATTTAAGGTCTTGCTTAGCCATTTTCTTGTTGAATTTTAGAAGCTAGGGGACTTAAAGTCTTAACTATTGTCTAAACATAGAATTAAGACTTTAAGTCCCCTAGCTTTCAGAAATTGCTAATACTAGAATCGGAAGTGCGAGAAAGCTTTGTTAGCTTCTGCCATCCGGTGGGTGTCATCCTTCTTCTTAACCGAAGCACCTTCACCTTTAGCAGCTGCAATGATTTCTCCAGCTAATTTATCCTTCATGGTTTTTTCACCACGACGGCGTGCGTACTGGATCATCCACTTCATTCCAACTGAGATCTTACGATCGGCGCGTACTTCAATTGGAACTTGAAAGGTAGCACCACCTACACGGCGGCTTTTCACTTCCACGCTGGGCATCACATTGTTCAGCGCTTTACGCCATTGCTCTAAGCCATTTTCCTTGGTACGCTGCTCTACTAATTCGCAAGCATCATAGAAAATAGTATAAGCGAGGTTCTTTTTCCCGTCGTACATCATGTAGTTTACGAAACGGGTTACTAGCGTCTCCTTGTACTTAGGATCAGGCAGGAGAATGCGCTTTTTTGGTTTTGACTTTCTCATGGTTAGTATTAGGTATTGAGTATCAAGTATTGAGAAGAGAACGGGTCTCAACACTCAATACCAATTACTCCCTACTAGCTTATTTCTTCTTACCGGGTGCTGGTTTACCGCCTTTACCAGTTGCTACTGGTTGACCTGGCTTTGGACGCTTAGCTCCATACTTCGAGCGGCGCTGCAAACGGCCGTTTACACCGGCAGTATCAAGAGCGCCACGAATGATATGGTAACGTACACCTGGCAGGTCTTTCACACGGCCACCGCGAATCAGCACGATAGAGTGCTCCTGCAGGTTGTGGCCTTCGCCTGGGATGTAGGCGTTGACTTCTTTGCCATTGGTGAGACGCACACGAGCGACTTTACGCATGGCCGAGTTCGGCTTCTTGGGCGTAGTGGTGTATACACGGGTGCACACGCCACGGCGCTGCGGGCAAGAATCAAGAGCAGGCGACTTCGACTTGGTCGTCAGCTTCTCTCTTCCTTTTCGTACTAATTGATTGATGGTTGGCATCTATAGAATGGTTTGTCGAGGGGGGTTCTCTCCCAAAAAATTAGGCTTGCAAAGGTAGAGGTTCTTGTTTAGAATAGCAAACAGGTTGAAATAGATAATTTTATAGAAACGCTAAGATCTGCTTTCATTGGTTTTAACACTTAAGTATAGCTTACTCAACACTTTCTTATTTCAAGCTAGAATTGGTGTGCCACAGATAATATACTTTCTTGTTCTAGGTCTACTTCTAGTTATTACGCTTCTCCCATCGTTCCACCAAAGTTCATTGGAAAACTAGGTACATCAGAATGTTGCTTGATCGTGCCAAAGGTCTGCTCAAAACGGGTCACATTGTCGCCAAGTGCGCTTAATAGACGTTTCGCATGCTCTGGTGTGAGGACGATACGTGATTTCACTTTAGCCTTTGGTACGCCTGGCATCATCCGTATAAAGTCTATCACAAACTCACTGCTACTGTGAGCGATCATAGCTAGATTTACATACTCGCCTTCTGCAATAGCTTCTGGCAACTCTATATTAATGGCAGTAGGGTCTTGGGGATTATTTAGGTCAGAAGGATCTTGTTCCATGGCTTGTAGGCTGTTTGAGAATAGATGGATTGCTAAAACTACTAAAAAGAAAAAGCCAGCTAGTCATCCTAGCCGGCTTTCCCTTAATCATTAAACACAATATTACTCTTGTACAGAAGCCTCACGCTTGCTAGCTCGTGAAGCGCGTTTCGGCTCTGGGGCCTCGGCTTTCGCAGCTTGTAGTGCTTCCAATTCTTCCTTCGAGCCAACAACTTGGCGCGTGTACTCACGCAAACCAGTACCAGCCGGAATGAGGTGACCTACAATTACATTTTCCTTTAGACCCAGCAATTCGTCAGCTTTGCCACGGATGGCGGCTTCTGAAAGCACCTTCGTCGTTTCTTGGAAAGATGCAGCTGAGATGAACGACTGCGTACCTAATGAAGCTTGCGTGATGCCTTGTAGCGTAGGACGTGATACAGCGGGTTGTGCTTCACGTACCTGCACCAACTTAAGATCGCGACGCTTCAGACTAGAGTTTTCATCGCGCAGGCGACGAGCACTCACAATCTGACCAGGCTTCAAGTTTGGAGAATCACCTGCCTCGGTAACTACCTTCATGTCGATAATGGTATCATTCTCTTCCATGAACGTAATCTTATCGATTACTTGATTCTCTAGGAAAGTAGTATCACCAGCATCAAGGATAACCACTTTTTGCATCATTTGGCGAACTACCACCTCAATGTGCTTATCGTTGATCTTTACACCCTGCAGACGGTATACTTCCTGAATCTCGTTCACTAGGTACTCTTGCACAGCACCTGGCCCCTGAATGTTCAAGATATCAGTTGGTGTGATAGCACCATCTGAAAGCGGCATACCAGCGCGTACGAAGTCGTTGTCTTGCACTAGGATGTGCTTAGACAACGGTACCATGTATTTCTTCTTTACCCCGTCTTTCGACTCGACAAAGATTTCACGGTTACCACGCTTTACAGTACCGTAAGTTACAACACCATCGATTTCCGAGACAACAGCCGGGTTTGATGGGTTACGTGCCTCAAACAGCTCAGTAACGCGAGGTAGACCACCTGTGATGTCACGCGTCTTGCCGACAGCCCGTGGAATCTTAGCTAGGATATGACCAGCTTTGATCTTATCACCGTTCTCCACATTAATGTGCGAACCAACTGGGATGCTATAGCCCTTTTGACCTTCAGTGTCACCTGATTTTCCAGGCTTCACGATGATTGAGGGGTTCTGCGTTTTGTCTCGCGATTCGATAATAACCTTTTCGCGGTGACCAGTTTGCTCATCTGACTCCTCACGGTAGGTGACACCTTCTGTGATGGCGTCGTACTGGACTGTACCATCGAACTCAGCGAGGATAACAGCGTTGTATGGATCCCAGTTACACATCACGAAGCCTTTGTCTACTTGCTGACCTTCGTCAACATAGAGGAAAGAGCCGTAAGGAACGTGGTTTGAGATGTATACTTTGCCCGTGTTAGGCTCCACAATCCGGATTTCACCTGAGCGGCCCATCACGACTTTTACCTTCTCACCTTCTGCGTTGGTACTGTCAACTGTACGAATGTCTTCGAACTCTACTGCACCATTGAATTTCGCACGAATGCTAGCCTCAACAGCAATGTTGGAGGCAGTACCACCTACGTGGAACGTACGTAGCGTTAACTGGGTACCAGGCTCACCGATAGATTGTGCAGCGATAACACCTACCGCCTCACCTTTCTGTACCATACGGCCAGAAGACAGGTTACGACCGTAGCACTTAGCACAGATGCCTCGTTTTGATTCACAAGTAAGTACCGAACGAATTTCGACCGTTTCGATGCCAGCATTGTCAATCAAACGAGTATACTCCTCAGTGATTTCCTCACCAGCCGGCAGAATCACTTCATCCGTTACTGGGTGAACCACGTCATGAACTGCTACGCGACCTAAGATGCGCTCAGCCAAGGATTCTACGATATCTTCATTGTCCTTCAAAGCTGAAACTTCAAGGCCACGTAGCGTACCGCAGTCTACTTCATTCACGATTACATCTTGTGATACATCTACTAGACGACGAGTCAAGTAGCCAGCATCCGCCGTTTTCAGGGCAGTATCAGCCAGACCTTTACGAGCACCGTGAGTTGAGATAAAGTACTCAATAACGTCTAGACCTTCTTTGAAGTTAGACAGGATTGGGTTTTCGATAATCTCGCCTACCGAACCTTGCAACGACTTTTGAGGCTTGGCCATTAGGCCTCGCATACCACCTAGCTGACGAATCTGCTCACGTGAACCACGAGCACCAGAGTGCATCATCATGTAGATCGAGTTGAAGCCCTGGTTCTCCTTTTCAAGGCGACCCATCAGCGTCTCTGTGATCTGATTGTTGATACGCGTCCAGATGTCGATAACTTGGTTGTAACGCTCGTTATCCGTAATCAGACCCATCTGGTAGTTCTGCGTTACAGCAGCTACGTCAGCTTGAGCTTGAGCTACAAGAGCGTCTTTCTCAGCAGGAATCTGGATATCACCGAGACCCATTGACAGACCGCCTTTGTAAGCAGACTGAAAACCTAGGGTCTTAATATCATCAAGGAATTGAGCAGTACGAGCCATGCCCGAGCGCTTGAAAACCAGCGAGATGATTTGCTGAAGCTTTTTCTTCGTTAGAAGTTCATCAACGAAACCTACTTCTTCTGGTACAAGCTGGTTGAATAGCACACGACCAGCAACAGTTTCGATAACTTTCGTTACAAGCTCATCATTCTCGTCACGCACTTTCGTCCGTACCTTAATGTAAGCATGCTTCGAAAGCTGACCTTCGTTGAGGGCAATTACCACTTCCTCATCGGAGTAGAACATGCGACCTTCGCCTTGTACTTGCTCATCATCGGTGCTACGTTTCCCTTTGGTTACGTAATACAGACCTAACACCATGTCCTGTGATGGTACCGCAATAGGTGCCCCGTTGGCAGGGTTCAAGATATTATGCGAAGCCAGCATGAGCATTGAGGCTTCCAGGATGGCAGCTGGTCCCAAAGGAACGTGTACAGCCATTTGGTCACCGTCAAAGTCAGCGTTAAAAGCCGTACAAACAAGTGGGTGCAACTGGATAGCTTTGCCCTCAATAAGGCGAGGCTGGAAAGCCTGGATGCCTAGGCGGTGTAGCGTAGGAGCACGGTTCAGCAGGACAGGGTGTCCCTTTAAAACGTTCTCCAAGATGTCCCATACCACAGCATCTTTACGGTCAACAATCTTCTTCGCCGACTTCACCGTCTTCACAATACCACGCTCAATAAGCTTACGGATGATGAAGGGCTTGAACAGCTCAGCAGCCATATTCTTGGGCAGACCGCATTCGTGCAGCTTCAGCTCAGGACCAACGACAATAACCGAACGGCCAGAGTAGTCAACACGCTTACCGAGCAAGTTCTGACGGAAGCGACCCTGCTTGCCTTTCAGCATATCGGATAGCGACTTCAGAGCACGGTTGCCTTCGGCGCGCACGGCGTTCACCTTACGCGAGTTGTCGAACAGCGAATCAACAGCTTCCTGTAACATACGCTTCTCATTGCGTAAAATCACTTCAGGTGCCTTGATTTCGATCAGGCGCTTCAAGCGGTTGTTGCGGATGATTACGCGACGGTACAGGTCATTCAAGTCGGAGGTAGCAAAACGGCCACCATCCAACGGAACGAGAGGACGCAATTCCGGGGGAATTACCGGTACCATGCGGATTACCATCCACTCTGGCTTGTTCTCGATGCGGGTAGCTGCATCGCGGAACGCTTCTACTACACGCAGGCGCTTCAATGCTTCAGCTTTACGCTGTTGCGAAGTCTCGTGAGCAGCAGAGTCGCGGAGAGAGTAAGAAAGCTCATCTAGGTTGGTACGTTCCAACAGAAGTTGTAACGCATCAGCACCCATCCGGGCGATAAATTTATTGGGGTCTTCATTTGGCAGCATCTGGTTCTCACGGGGGAGCTTGTCGATGATGTCGAGGTACTCATCTTCCGTAAGAAAGTCGAGTTGCTGTACACCTTCCTCAGCTAGTACACCAGGCTGTACCACTACATACCGTTCGTAGTAGATGATCTGGTCTAGCTTTTTGGTGGGCAGGCCCAGCAGGTAGCCAATTTTATTGGGTAAGGATTTGAAGTACCAGATGTGCGCAACAGGTACTACTAGCTCTATGTGGCCCATCCGCTCACGACGCACCTTTTTCTCAGTCACTTCTACGCCACAACGGTCGCAGATAATGCCTTTATAACGGATGCGCTTGTATTTGCCGCAGTGGCATTCCCAATCCTTCACAGGACCGAAAATCCGCTCGCAGAACAAGCCACCCATTTCAGGCTTGTACGTCCGGTAGTTGATCGTCTCGGGTTTCACCACTTCGCCGTTCGACCGCTCCAAAATGGATTCGGGCGAGGCCAGCGAGATAGTAACTTTCGAGAAATCCTGCACCAGTTTTTTATTTTTTGCAAACGCCATGCTGTCGTTTTTATAAAAACTTATGTCGGAAGAAAATATGCCTTGCAGCCTAGGGTAACATTAGAAGAGGTACGACTCGTTCCATGTGATGGAGTTGAGTCGTACCTTACTGTATCTAATCAAGCGTAATTTCCAAGGCCAGACCACGCAACTCGTGAATGAGCACGTTAAATGACTCTGGAATATTTGGCTTGGGAAGCACGTCACCTTTTACGATAGCCTCATACGCCTTGGCACGGCCAATTACGTCATCTGACTTCACAGTTAGGATTTCTTGCAGTACGTTAGAAGCTCCGAAGGCTTCTAGTGCCCACACTTCCATCTCACCGAAGCGCTGACCACCGAACTGCGCTTTACCACCCAGCGGCTGCTGCGTGATGAGCGAGTATGGCCCAATGGAGCGAGCGTGCATCTTATCGTCAACTAAGTGACCTAGCTTCAGCATGTAGATCACGCCTACAGTTACCGGTTGGTCGAAACGGTCACCCGTCAGACCATCATGCAAGTAAGCACGGCCAAAACGTGGCAGGCCAGCCTCTGTTAATTCACGCGATACTTCTTCTTCGGTGGCGCCATCGAAGATTGGAGTAGCATATGTGCGACCTAGTTTCAAACCAGCCCATCCTAGTACGGTCTCGTAGATCTGCCCGATGTTCATACGGCTAGGCACACCGAGCGGATTGAGCACGATATCCATAGGAGTACCATCAGGCAAGAAAGGCATATCCTCGTCGCGAACGATACGGGCTACTACCCCTTTGTTACCGTGACGACCAGCCATCTTATCACCTACTTTCAGCTTACGCTTCTTAGCGATATATACTTTGGCAAGCTGAACAATACCTGCTGGAAGCTCATCACCTACCTCCAGAGTGAATCGGTCGCGCTTGAAGCGAGCAGTGATATTGTTGCGACGCTTGGTGTAGTTTTTCACCAATTGTAGCACCATCCCATTCACTTTCTCATCAGCAGTCCAATTTTCTAGAATGAGGTCTTTGAACATATTTACCTCTTCTGGTACAGCATAGTTGCTCTCATCCTTGTAAGGATTCTTCTCAGGGAAGAGGGCCTCTGTAATGTTCTTCTTGCCAAACTTAGCACCTTTAGACAGGATTTCGTCGCCAAACTTATGCTTTACCCCCTGTGAGGTCTTGCCTTCCAGCAATTGCACTAGTTTGTCAACCATCACTGCTTTTACACCACGAAGTTCTTGGGCATAGCGGTCTTTCAACTCTTCTACTTCCTTCTTCGACTTAGCGCGCAAGTTCTTATCCTTCTTTGGACGCGAGAATAACTTGGTACCAATAACTACGCCGTTAAGTGAGGGTGGCGCCTTAAGTGAGGCGTCTTTCACATCACCTGCTTTGTCACCAAATATGGCACGGAGCAATTTCTCTTCCGGAGTCGGATCAGTTTCTCCTTTAGGCGTAATTTTACCGATAAGAATATCGCCTTCTTTTACCTCAGCGCCCAAACGGATGATACCGTTGTCGTCAAGATTGCGAACAGCTTCTTCACTTACGTTTGGAATCTCCGACGTTAATTCTTCCTCACCACGCTTGGTCTCGCGTACTTCCAGCTCAAATTCTTCAATGTGAATAGAGGTGAAAATGTCGTCACGAACCACACGCTCCGAGATAACGATGGCATCCTCAAAGTTATAACCCTGCCATGGCATAAAAGCCACCTGCATATTACGACCTAGGGCTAGCTCACCATTGTTGGTACCATAACCTTCGCACAAGGGTTGTCCCTTTTCAACGCGCTCGCCACGCTTTACAATTGGGGTCAGGTTGATGCAAGTATCTTGGTTGGTGCGGCGAAACTTGATCAAGTCGTAAGTTACACGTTCAGCGTCGAAGCTTACCAAAATATCTTCTTGCGTCAAGTCATACTTAACAATGATCTTGTTCGCATCAACATAATCGATAACACCAGTGCCCTCGGCTACCACCAACGTGCGTGAGTCAATAGCCGTGCGACCTTCCAAACCGGTACCTACGATAGGCGCCTGTGGGCGGAGCAATGGTACTGCCTGACGTTGCATGTTCGAACCCATCAGCGCACGGTTGGCGTCATCGTGTTCCAAGAATGGAATTAGCGAGGCAGCTACCGATACAATCTGGTTCGGCGCTACGTCCATATAGGAGTATTCGCCAGGCTCAACCACTGGGAAGTCACCTTCAAATCTGCCTTTTACTAGTTCCGACAGGAAGTTACCATCTTCATCAATTCGAGCATTAGCCTGAGCAATGTGATGCGTATCTTCTTCCTCTGCAGTTAAGTATTTTACCTGCTCACTTACGTCGACCTTCCCTTCTTTTACAGCACGGTAAGGTGTTTCGATGAAGCCCATGCCATTCACGCGAGCATGCACGCATAAGGATGAGATCAAACCAATGTTAGGTCCTTCTGGTGTCTCAATAGTGCATAGACGGCCATAGTGCGTATAGTGTACGTCACGCACTTCGAAGCCAGCACGTTCACGCGATAGACCTCCTGGCCCAAGAGCTGAAACGCGACGCTTGTGCGTCACCTCAGCCAACGGGTTAGTCTGGTCCATGAACTGAGAAAGCTGGTTCGTACCAAAAAATGAGTTAATCACACTCGATAAGGTACGAGCGTTGATCAAATCAACAGGCTTGAAGTCCTCGTTATCACGTACGTTCATGCGCTCCTTAATAGTGCGCGCCATACGAGCCAAACCTACACCAAATTGGGCGTAAAGTTGCTCCCCTACCGTACGTACTCGACGATTGGATAAGTGGTCGATATCATCGACTACAGCTTTCGAATTGATTAGACCAATCAAGTATTTTACAATGAGCACAATGTCCTCATTCGTTAATACCCGAGCCTCCCAGTTTTTGTCGAGTCCTAGCTTTTTGTTGATCCGGTAACGGCCAACATCGCCTAAGTCATAACGCTTGTCAGAGAAGAACAGCTTTTGAATAATGTCACGAGCAGTTTCTTCATCAGGCGCCTCTGTATTTCGAAGTTGACGATAGATCTGCTCGACTGCTTCCTTCTCCGAGTTAGAATTATCCTTCTGGAGCGTATTATAAATAATCGCGAAATCCGCAATGTTAACGTTTTCGCGATGCAGAATTACCGACTTAGCTCCTGCATTCAGGATTGTGTCGATATCTTCCTCTTCAATCGTAGAGTCACGCTCTAGTAATACCTCGTTCCGGTCAATAGATACAACTTCACCTGTATCCTCGTCCACGAAGTCTTCTGTCCAAGTGCGGAGCACCCGAGCAGCTAGCTTACGCCCTACTGCTTTCTTAAGGCTCTTTTTATCAGCTTTCACTTCCTCCGACAGACCAAATAAATCGAGAATGTCTTTATCAGTGCCGTAACCGATAGCACGTAACAACGTTGTTACTGGAAACTTCTTCTTCCGGTCGATGTACGCATACATCACGTTGTTTACGTCCGTAGCAAATTCAATCCATGAACCTTTGAACGGAATAATGCGAGCTGAATACAGTTTAGTACCGTTAGTGTGTTTGCTTTGCGCAAAGAACACGCCTGGCGACCGGTGTAACTGCGAAACAATAACACGCTCAGCACCATTGATTACGAAAGATCCTTTCTCGGTCATATAGGGAATATTCCCTAAGAAAACCTCTTGCTCAATTGTCTCGAAGTCTTCATTGTCCGTATCATTGCAGATCAGACGTAATTTAGCCTTCAACGGTACTGAATATGTCAAGCCACGGTCAATGCATTCATCAACCGAATACTTTGGTGGATCGACATGGTAGTCAATGAACTCTAACACGAAGTTTTCGCGCGAGTCCGAAATCGGGAAGTTCTCCGCGAATACCTTAAACAAACCTTCGTCGGCACGGCTTTCCGCCGCAGTTTCCAACTGAAAGAAATCCTGGAACGATTGCAGCTGCACGTCCAGGAAGTCTGGGTATTCAATAACTTTCCTAATCTTGGCGAAGTTGATTCGCTCGTCGGCTTTCTGCAAAGCCTCTGCTTTCGGTGTAGCCAATGCGTTTGGGTGTTAAGAAATGGACACTGAAGCGTAATCTAACAATGGCAACCTTTGCCATACCCTTTTCCGTACCTAGGCACAAAAAGCCGCAATGCGGCACGGAAGGGCAATTCAATAAAACTTATAGTCTACAAACAGGAAAAGACCTGGCTTAGTTGCCAGGCCTATCCATGTTTCTAAAAGAAAAAGCGGGCCGCAGCTTACTTAACTTCTACTTCAGCACCAGCTTCTTCCAATTGCTTCTTCAACGAATCAGCTTCGTCTTTAGCAACACCTTCTTTCAAAGGCTTTGGAGCACCGTCAACTAGTTCTTTAGCTTCTTTTAAGCCTAGGCCAGTTAGATCTTTTACTAGTTTCACAACAGCTAGTTTCTGACCACCAGCAGCTTTCAGGATAACGTCGAATGAGGTCTTCTCTTCAGGAGCTTCAGCAGCTGCAGCACCACCACCACCAGCTACCATTACGGGAGCAGCAGCAGCAGGCTCAATGCCATACTCTTCCTTCAGGATACCAGCTAGTTCGTTTACTTCTTTCACCGTCAGGCTAACGAGCTGCTCAGCGAATGCTTTCAAATCTGCCATTTCTGTAGATTGTTAAAAAAGTTGTTTGTTGTATAAGTTGAAAGTGAAAAAGATGAGCAGCGGTTAGCCTGCAACCTCTTCTTTTTCGGAAAGCGTTTTGAGGATACCAGCCAGCTTGCTTCCGCCGCTCGATAGAGCAGAGATAACATTCTTGGCAGGTGACTGAAGCAAGCCGACGATTTCGCCGAGCAGTTCTTGCTTGCCTTTGATTGTGCTGAGAGTCTCAAGTTGATTAGCACCTAGGTAGATACTAGCATCTACATATGCTCCTTTCAGTGCTGGCTTCGGCTCTACACCTTTTCCGTAAGCTTGCTGCTTGTAGAAATCTTGTAGAAGCTTAGCTGGGGCTGAACCCGACTCTTTAGAGAACAGAACACCTGACTGACCTTTCAGTGCAGCATCGATTTCTGTTGTCTCCCCGCTAAGCGTGTCAAGTGCTTTGCGGATCAGTGTGTTCTTATAAACCTTGAACTCCATGCCGCGGTTGAAGCACAGGCGACGGAATTCATTGATTTTTGCTACCGTCATCGCCGAAGCATCGGTGATGTAGAACGCGTTGTGCGATTGAAACTTCTCGCTCAACTCGTCGACGAGGGCTTGTTTTTCTTCCCGGGTCATATCGTCGTCTTAGTTATCTTAAGCGGAAGTTACTTGCGTGTCTACCGGTACAGCTGGGCTCATTGTACTTGAAAGCGTAATGCTTCTGATGTAAGTGCCTTTCGCTGAAGAAGGCTTCAAACGGTTCAAAGTTTGGATAACTTCAAAGGCGTTTTCAGCAAGCTTGTTGTCGTCGAACGATACTTTTCCAACACTGCAGTGAATAATACCAGTTTTATCAACTTTGAAGTCAATCTTACCAGCTTTTACTTCTTGCACAGCCTTGGCTACATCAGTAGTTACCGTACCCGATTTCGGATTCGGCATCAAGCCACGAGGACCTAGCACACGACCTAAACGACCAACCTTTGCCATTACTGATGGCATGGTGATGATTACGTCAATGTCTGTCCAGCCTTTCTCAATCTTGGCGATGTAATCATCAAGACCTACAAAGTCAGCACCAGCAGCAGTTGCTTCAGCTTCTTTATCAGGTGTAACGAGTGCAAGTACACGTACAACTTTACCAGTGCCGTGAGGTAACGTAGCAACGCCACGAACCATCTGGTCTGCCTTGCGTGGGTCAACACCTAGACGTACGTCGATGTCAACAGAGGAATCAAACTTGGTATAGGTTATATCCTTTACCACCTTAGCAGCCTCTACTAACGAACGTACTTGTGTTAGATCATGTTTGGCAAGGGCTTCCTTGCGCTTTTTACTAACTTTTGCCATGAGTTTTTCTTGGTTTAAAAGTTATTGAGCGAAAGGAGCGTCACCTTTGATCGTGATACCCATGCTACGGGCCGTGCCAGCTACAAGCTTCATTGCTGACTCAATCTTGAAGGCATTCAAGTCAGGCATTTTCACCTCAGCAATTTGGCGGATTTGATCCCATGTTACTGAACCTACTTTGTTCCGGTTTGGCTCTTTCGAGCCGCTCTGAATTTTAGCAGCATCCAATAACATTACCGGAGCAGGTGGGGTTTTCACCACGAAGTCAAATGACTTGTCCGTGTACATGGTAATCAAAACAGGACATACTTGGCCAGCCTTATCCTGAGTCCGAGCATTGAATTGCTTACAGAACTCCATAATGTTAAGGCCTTTGCTACCAAGTGCAGGTCCAACCGGCGGCGAAGGATTCGCAGCGCCTCCCTTTATCTGAAGTCTCAGATAACCTCTAATTTCTTTGGCCATTTGGTTTGAAGGGCTTCGGGCTAAATAGTCGTAACACTAGTAGCCCTCAGTTAAATATTGCTTCGAAATATGTGGAAGCACCACTAGCTCGAAGCAGCTAGCTAGTGACGATAACTTTCTTTATGCTATGATTCTTTCTCGACCTGTGTATAGCTCAACTCCATAGGAGTGCTCCGACCGAAAATTTTTACAATTACGTTTAGCTTTTTGCGTTCTTCAAATACTTCGCTCACTGTCCCAGAGAAGCCACTAAAGGCTCCATCTACGACTTTCACCATCTCCCCAGGAATGAATGGAGTCTCAAGAGAAGCGACTTCTTCCTCACTCTCGTCTACGATACCGAGAATCCGGTTAACTTCAGAGAGACGTAATGGAATAGGTTTCGTATTCGCATTCTTGCCCTCTTTATCACTCAAAAATCCTATCACTCCAGGAGTGCTGGTAATGATGTGATCTACTTCGCCGTGTGTCAAGTCAGCGTGGATAAGTATGTAGCCTGGAAAAAAGTTACGTTCGCGTACACGCTTTTTACCGTTGCGCATTTCGTATACTTTCTCAGCTGGAATCAGTACTTGCGGTACCAAATCGGAGAGGCCATGTCGTCCAATCTCAGTCTCCAGATACTGTTTGGCCTTCTTCTCTTGCCCACTTACGGAGCGAACAACGTACCATTTCAATTCTCCCATCAGATTAACGGAATGAATTGTAGAAAACCTCTAGGCTCTTGTTGAACACAACATCCATCAAGCCAACAACCGCAGCAAAAACTAGTGACCCGATAAGCACTAAGCCAGCGCTTTTCTGCAGCTCCTCGAGAGAAGGCCACGTTACTTTGTAACGCATTTCCTCAGTCGTGTCGCGGAAATATTTCGTCAGCTTACTCATGACTTAGCGCCGGTTTGGCTCTGAAAACTCAACCAAATAATTTGTTTTTGCACGGGCGGAGAGATTCGAACTCCCATCAAAGGTTTTGGAGACCTCTATTCTACCCTTGAACTACGCCCGTAGAAACACTCCCAATAGAAACCCAAGTTTCTTTGGGAGTGCAAAGGTAATGTAAAGTATAGATAAAACAAATCCGCCTCTGAAAAATCAGAGGCGGATTTGTTTTATAATCAGCTTAGTCGAGGATTTCAGTAACCTGACCAGCACCTACTGTACGGCCACCTTCGCGAATAGCGAAACGAAGGCCTTTTTCCATTGCTACCTTGTTGATCAGTTCAACTTGAATAGTAATGTTATCGCCAGGCATTACCATTTCTACGCCTTCTGGCAAAGTAATAATACCGGTAACGTCAGTAGTACGCAGGTAGAACTGAGGACGATAATTGTTAAAGAAAGGTGTATGACGACCGCCTTCTTCTTTCGATAGTACGTAAACCTCAGCTTTAAATTTCTGGTGAGGGGTTACGGAACCAGGCTTGCAAATAACCATACCACGACGGATATCGTCTTTTTCAATACCACGGAGCAATAGACCAACGTTATCACCAGCTTCACCTCGATCGAGGATTTTGCGGAACATCTCTACACCGGTAACTACTGACTTCAGGCCCTGCTTAGCACCCATACCTAGGATGTCTACTTGCTCACCTGAGTTGATGATACCACGCTCAATACGGCCAGTAGCTACTGTACCGCGTCCAGTGATCGAGAATACATCTTCCACTGGCATCAAGAAGGGCAGGTCAGTTAGACGAGCAGGAATTGGAATGTAGCTGTCAACAGCGTCCATCAATTCCTCGATTTTAGGTACCCAGTTAGCGTCACCGTTCAAACCACCTAAGGCAGAGCCTTGGATGATCGGAATATTGTCGCCATCGAAGTCATAGAACGAAAGCAGTTCGCGGATTTCCATCTCAACGAGTTCGAGTAACTCGGGGTCGTCAACCATGTCCACTTTATTCATGAACACGACTAGTTGAGGAACACCAACTTGACGAGCTAGCAAGATGTGCTCACGAGTTTGGGGCATTGGGCCATCAGTAGCTGCAACCACCAAGATAGCACCGTCCATCTGGGCAGCACCAGTTACCATGTTCTTCACATAGTCAGCGTGACCAGGGCAGTCAACGTGAGCGTAGTGACGATTTTCGGTAGCATACTCTACGTGAGCCGTGTTAATCGTGATACCACGCTCTTTTTCTTCAGGAGCGTTGTCAATCGACGAGAAGTCACGCTTAGCGGCCAGACCTTTGTTCGCCAGTACCGTAGTGATAGCAGCAGTCAGGGTGGTTTTGCCGTGGTCCACGTGCCCGATCGTACCGATGTTCACGTGCGGCTTGGAACGATCAAAATTTTCTTTAGCCATTGTAAAGAGATTAAGAGGAATTTTGTGGTGTAAGAGGGAAAAACGCGACTTGACTATATTGCAAGAAAGCGATACACAGCTTCGCCAAACTAGGAAAACTGCACGTCGCTTTTGCTTACTAAATAAATCCCAACGGAGCAATCGCGCTGCTCCGCTAGTACTAGTATAAGTGGAGCCATTGATGGGATTTGAACCCATGACCTCTTCCTTACCAAGGAAGTGCTCTACCCCTGAGCTACAACGGCTAATTCAACTAAACAATTCACATGAACCATCAGAAATCGCGCGACTAGATTTCTGCCTAAATTCTTGCTCCTTGTAATGAGCGGGAGACGAGGTTCGAACTCGCGACCTACAGCTTGGAAGGCTGTCGCTCTACCAACTGAGCTACTCCCGCAGACAAACAGCTAGGTAGAAAAGGCAAAACAGCTCGTGCCTGTTTCTTAGCTAACACATTAAAGTGGGGGCGAAAGGACTCGAACCTTTGAACCCGAAGGAGGTGAGTTACAGTCACCCGCAATTGCCGCTATGCGACGCCCCCAGATAAATCTTTTGACCGATTATCAAAAGTAGGTTCCTTCTTCAATCATACCTAATTCAGGCGGATGGCTTAAGGAGCTGCAAAATTAATGGGTTTCTCATGCAAGTCAAGCATCATAATGAAAAGGATAGAATTATTTTTCGCTATCATCTCATTTGACTGTTCTTTTTAGCAGCTTTTTCATGCCAAAAACGAAGCTATCATTCTATTCTTAAGCCTGATACATCATTCTACTGTAGCATAGTGAACATTGCTTTCACTTGCTGATCTTTTTCTTTTTCTCGGATATCACGCATCGTTGCCTTTAAGGTAGGGCTAGTAGTAGCCATCATGCTTAACGCTTTGTAAGCACCTAGCCTCACATAGAATTTCGAACCCGTTCTAGCATAAATTTCAAGGCGTTGTAAGCCTTTATCACGCTCAACAGGCGGCATTCTTAGCATTAACGTAGCGAAATCTTCAAAGTAAGATTGATATAGGTTTTCATCGCTAATGTCAGGCATGCGACGCAGAAACCATTGATATTGATCAACAGTACCATTCAAGGCATAGTAATCAGCTAAAGCGTTCAAAAGTGTTTCGTTACGAGTATCTTGCAAAGCACTAATCTGTTCTCTAGTATTAACAGAAGGATTCTTCGCTAGTGCTTTAATAGCACTGCCCACCACTAAGTAGGAGCTATCGTTGAGCGCAGTAGCGTACACACTGCTAAAATCTTCGTTAGAGAATGAAGATAACGTAGTAATTGCTGCGGCTCTTACTTGGCTTTTTTGATCTCTACTTGCTACTCGCTGTAGCTCTTTCCGTACTGCTCCACCTTCAGCCCCTTTGTACTTGCGCAAAGCCTCTGCTGCGTTTTGTCGCACCGCCCAAAAATCATCATTCAACGCCGTACGTAACATGCCACTAACCGACAAATCACCCATTTTCGGTCGGAGCTGCTCTATTGCTTCATGCTTCTGCAAATAATTACGGGCATGATAATATTGAAACAGCAATTCATCCTGTGTGCGTTCTTCTTCAATTTGCCCTAAGAGTTGCCCTTCGGCATCAAACTTTACCAAGCTAGGGTGTTGCGAAGCAGGTAAGGAAAATACTTGGTCGGCTTTGGTTACTACAATACGGTGGTCGATGGGTTGGTTATTGTTCCATACTGTTACTGTAACAGGTAAACGATAGAGCGGGGTAAATGTCGTATCCTGTGTTTGCTGCACATGCAAGTTCACCTGTCCGTTGGTATAGGTGTGCGTAACGTGTATTTCTGGGTGCCCCCGTTTCATAAACCATTGATCAAAGAACCACATGAGATCTTCTCCTGTGACTTCTTCAAAAGCTATACGCAACTTTGACAGCTCGCTTGAGGAAAACTTGTTCTGCATTAAGTAGCGGTTTAAAGCTGCAAAAAAGGCATCATCGCCAACATATTTTCGCAGCATATGCAATACACGTCCACCTTTGCTATACGAATGAGAATCGAACATGTCTTCTCGATTCTCATACTGGTAGCGGATAAGCGGCTCTCTTTTGCTTTGTGCTTCGTATAGGTACTGACTTAGCCCCTTCTGTTGCTCGAGAGCAGCTTCATTGGTGCCTTTGCTATGTTCAATCCATAAGAACTGAGCATAATCAGCAAATGATTCGTTAAGGGGTAAGTTCGACCACGATTCGCAGGTAACATAATCACCAAACCAATGATGGAATAGCTCGTGTGCAATCGTAGCATCATCGTCACGGTCGAGTAAATCACGTTGCGTAAGTTGAGTATCCTCTTGGCGATGTGTCACGGCTGTCGTGTTTTCCATGGCGCCAGAAACGAAATCGTAGACAGCGACTTGAGCATACTTCTCCCACGGAAACTCTACACCTAGCTTAGTAGAAAAGAATTCTAACATTTCAGGTGTACGCCCAAAAACTGCTCGAGCTGTGCTTTCAAATTTGGGCTCTACATAGTAGTCAATAGCCTTTCCATGCCATCGGTCGCTTACTACTGCAAAGTCACCAACAGCTATCATTGTTAAATAGGGAGCAGCTGGTAGGCTTTGCTTCCATACATCGGTACGAGTACCATCCGCATTCGGCTTAGAAGAAGTCATCACTCCATTAGACAGCGTCTTAAATTGCTTGTCCACTGTAATAGTGATTTCCTGCGTCATACGCTGATTGGGTTTGTCGATGGTTGGAAACCAGCATGAATTAGCTTCTGTCTCGCCTTGCGTCCAAATCTGTCGAGGTTTGCTCTTATCGGTACCTAATGGATTAATAAAGTACAGGCCTTTATCAGAAGTAATAGCAGCACTACCACCTGCAGCTAGCTCATTTGGCTTTGCGACGTAGCTGATGCGTACTTCATATGGCTCCGTACGAGTATACTGACGATCGAGCGTAATAGTGAGTTTACGCTTATCATAAGTGTAATTTAGATTTTTCTCCTTGTTGTTTTTGACTAAGAGACGCACACTCTTGACATCGAATCCTTTTGCGTCGAGCACCAACTGGCTTTGTGGGTAAAAATGCGCCTGAACCGCTATTGTAGCAACCCCGATCAGCTGTTGTTTAGCCCAATCAAAGCGAATGTCCAGCTTTGTGTTAAGCAGATCCGTGAGAATAGTAGCAGTGGGCTGCAGTGGAGCAGTAGGCGGTAGCCACGAAGGCACAACTAACGAGCTAGTAACAGGCTCAGGAGTCGTTTGTGCAGCTGGACTTGTTGACTTCTTGCGAGTTACTGTTTTTGTTGATGCCGCTTTGGTAGATTTAACAGCTTGCGCTGGCGCGGTTATATGACACGTGAGGACCAGGCCAAGAATGCCGAGGACCGAATATTTCATGCTAGCAGACACTATAGGAATGTGGCCTAAATTTCCGAAAATATTTCAGATTTGACCTATCTTTAAGCCCTTTTCCGCGCCCTATCCTATACACCCTTATGCTCCAGATAAGCACTAATTCTAACCGAAGTTGGGAAGTAGATTATCAGCCTAACGGTCCTATTTCCGTTGCTGGCGAGCAATTCACCTGGGATTTGGTAATGCTAGGAGATGGACGTTATCATTTGCTTTATCAAGGTCGATCTTACTCGATTGAAGTAATTAGCACTGACTACACAGCAAAAATATTTACGCTGAAAGTCGATAATCACCTTATCGAACTTCAGGCCAAAGATCGTTTTGACCTTTTGCTTGATAGGTTAGGTATGGCTGGTTCATCTGCTCACAGAGTCAATGAACTTAAGGCGCCAATGCCAGGGCTTATTGTCGACATACGTGTCAAGCCTGATCAGACGGTGCAAAAAGGTGACCCGCTCTTAGTACTGGAAGCTATGAAGATGGAAAATATCTTAAAGGCTCCTGTTGATGGAGTTGTTAGTTCCATTAAAGTGAGTTTGCGCGATAATGTTGGGAAAGGTCAAGTACTTATTTCTTTTAGCTGAATTAGGTGCTCCTTCCCTGTTTTAGAATATAGGCTATCATGACGCTCAATAAGACACGTTCGATATGCCTGTACCTCACTAAGACAAGCCCGCAGCCATGGTAACTTTGGCCGCACAATTCCTGATTTCTCCACTTAACTCTCTCTACTTTGAAGTACAACCGAATCCTGCTGAAGCTAAGCGGTGAAGCACTAATGGGCCAGCAACAGTATGGTATTGATGCTGCTCGCTTGATGCAATACGCAGAAGAAATTAAAGCTGCGGCCGAAAGCGGTACGCAGGTAGCTGTCGTGATTGGCGGAGGCAACATCTTTCGGGGTGTGCAAGCAGCGGCCTTTGGCCTCGATCGGGTTCAGGGCGACTATATGGGCATGCTAGCTACTGTCATCAACTCGATGGCTTTGCAGAGCGCTCTTGAAGTGCTAGGTGTGCAAACTCGCTTACTTTCTGGGCTCACGATCCAACAAGTGTGTGAACCCTATTTGCGGCGCCGAGCGTTGCGCCATTTAGAAAAAGGACGGGTTGTCATCTTCGGCGCTGGTATTGGGTCGCCTTATTTCACCACTGACTCAGCGGCTTCTTTGCGGGCTATTGAAATAGAGGCTGACGTTGTTCTGAAAGGCACTCGCGTTGATGGCATTTATACCGCTGACCCAGAAAAAGACCCTACAGCAACTCGATTCCCAGAAATCACTTTTGATGAGGTTATTGAAAAAAACCTTAATGTGATGGACATGACGGCTTTCACACTGTGCAAGGAGAATAACTTGCCTATCATCGTGTTTGACATGAATAGCGCAGGTAACCTCCAGCGCCTCATCGAAGGTCAGGATATCGGCACTCGTGTTGTAATGGTAAGCTCAGAGGCTGCACTACTTGACCCTAAGCACAGCAGTTTGCAGCCGAGCCTGGATGCACCAACTGGGCAAGCTTAATCATTTGATGACTTGATAAGCAACTGCCAGAAACAGCATTTCTTGGTACAGCAATAACTTTTAACTTCAGAATTCCAGAAAATGGACGAGGAAATTCAGTTTTACTTAAGCGAAGGCGAAGAATCGATGGCGAAGGCGCTACAGCATACCAGCCTTGAGCTAGGTCGCATTCGGGCAGGTAAAGCCACTCCAGCAATGCTCGATAGTTTACGAGTAGATTACTACGGTACCCCCACCCCTATCAGCCAAGTGGCTAACGTTTCTGCGCCCGATGCTCGTACGCTATTCATCAAGCCTTGGGAAAAGAACGTCATCAGCGAAGTAGTAAAGGCCATTAAAAATAGTGACCTAGGTCTCAACCCGCAGTCAGATGCTGAAGGTGTTCGCCTCAACATCCCGCCAATGACGCAAGAGCGGCGGCGCGACTTAGTAAAACAAGTAAAGAATGAAACGGAGAATGGCAAGGTTCGTATTCGGGCCATTCGCAAAGACGTGAATGAGTCTCTACGCAAGCTGTTAAAAGAAGGCGCTGCGGAGGATAACGTGAAGGATGCTGAAGCTAAAGTGCAGAAAGCAACGGATAGCTACATCAGCAAAATCGATGATTTAATGAGTAAGAAGGAAGCTGAGATTATGACCATTTAAGTCAGTTTTCTAAAATAGAAAAGCCCCAACTGACTAGCTTTCAGTTGGGGCTTTTTGTTACTAGCGAGCTTACTGCCAATACCCTTTGCGGATAATCTCCTCTTCTACATTCTCAGGAACTAAATATCGAATGGATTTACCCTCTCGTATGCACTTGCGAATGAAGGTAGCTGATAGATTCAATAACGGAGCTTCTATAATATGCGCTTGGGCAGGTATGCTAGGTAAAATGGCAGTCCCAGAACGCGGGTAAACGTAGATTGAAACCTCTGCTAGAATACGATCTACATGCTTCCATTTTGGCAGACCGACCAGGTTATCCTCTCCCATTAGCAATACGAATTGCTGGTCAGGATACTGCGCCCGTAATAAGTCTAGCGTATCAATAGTATAGCTAGGCTTAGGCATGCTAAATTCTATGTCAATAGCTCTCAGCCGCTCGTTGCCAGCAATAGCTAGCTGCACTAGATTATACCGATTACGTTCCGGTAATAGTTCCTGCTCAGCTTTAAATGGACTTTGAGGCGACACTACCAGCCACACAGCATCTAAGTCTGTGTGGCTGGCCATGAAATTTGCCAATATCAAATGGCCCGTATGGATCGGGTTGAAGGAGCCAAATAGTAACCCTATCCTAGACTGCACACTCACAACGCTGTGGGTTCTGTAGTCAGAAAGTCTTGTACCAGCTTCTCAGCCTGTGCAGAGGCTTCATCTAGGTTATCGTTGATGAGTACTACGTCGAATCGGTCTTCAAACGTTAGCTCGAACTTGGCTTTGTAAAGCCGACCAGAAATACTAGACTCCGAATCGGTTGCGCGGGTACGCAGCCGAGATTCTAAGATTTCTAAAGAAGGAGGCTTCACAAAGACAGCGAGAGCTTGGTCTTTATAGAACTCTTTGATACTTAAACCGCCTTTCACATCTACATCCAAAATGGCATGTTTGCCACTAGCCCAAATTCGTTCGATTTCGGACTTCAATGTACCGTAGAAGTTGCCAGCATACACCTCCTCCCATTCTACAAACTCATCATGACGGATTTTCTCTTGAAATTCCTCAATAGTGATGAAGTAGTAGTCTTTACCGTTGGCTTCTGTACGGCCGCGTTTATCACGCGTGCAAGCCGAAATGGAAAAGCTTAGCTCTGGAATTCGCTCCAGCAGCCGATGGACGATAGTAGTTTTGCCCGCACCAGAAGGCGCTGAAAACACGATAATTTTACCCTGCATTGGGCGAAATTACGCCATTTCCGTTTTAAGCCGCGTCATAATCGTAGCGGGCAATGAGTTAGGAGCACCTTTACGGCCTACATACTGCGTCAGAAATCCAACGAAAATGCGCTGCTTATCAATGCTATCGAAGCAGGGAGAGCAGTCGTCGGCGTGGTTGATGAAATAATCTTCATCCTCCTCGCTAGGGGCTTGGCCCACGATGATTTGGTCGAGAATTGTCGTCACGCGTTCACAGTCGGGACCAGTAATGGCCGCGGTCTGGCTAGTTGGTGTTGTAGAGGTGGCTTTCATAATTAAATCATGGTTTATTCGTTGTCATCGTCATCAGTCGTTAAAGCGTCGGCTTGCTCTTCGCTGCCGTACCCCATCGACTTGGCGTATTTTTCCAATTTTTCCTTTAAGAAGTTGCGTGCTCGGTGCAACCGCGAACGGACAGTCCCGATTGGAATGTCCAATACCTTTGCCATTTCCTCGTAGGTGAACCCTTCTAGGTCACAGAGAATGATGACGGTACGAAAATCGACTGGCAACGAGTTCAATGCGCTAGCTACCTCGTCGCCGATAAGGTCACGCACTGCTTGTTGCCGCATGTCTGACGACGTACTTCCTACGTCGCCCTCGGCCTCTACATCTTCCGTATTGTAATAACCCTCAATTTCGCTATAGTCGACTTTGGCGGGCTGCTTACTCTTTTTTCGGAAGTCGTTAATGAACGAGTTTTTCAGGATGCGAAACAGCCACGCTTTCGCGTTGGTTCCCGGCTCGAAGTATTCGAAGAAACGATATGCCTTCAAATACGTCTCCTGGACGAGATCATTGGCATCGTCTTCATCAAGGGTGAGGCGGTAGGCAAAGTTGTACAAAGAGTCAAGGACAGGCATCAATTCGGCCTGGAATCGTCGGTCCTTTTCTTCTTTGCTCAGCTTAGGAACCCGTTCGGGAGAATCGCTCATGGGCGCTAGGTGTAGATGGCTAAAATTGTAAAAAAAGAGCTATTGATCAAATAATCCAGTTAGTGCTACACTTGTTTTGGACAGATCAATTAGCTGTCTGCTGCGCTTGCCGTTCTGCATTCACGACTAGAAAGCCATAGAGGAATACGAAAAGATTAAAGCCAATCTGGAGCTGTAGAAGCGAGTCGACTAGCATTGCTACGCCCAGAATGAGCAGGAAATGTATGACGTACGGGTTACGACGTACTCTAGGTTGCGCCAAGGGCCCCAACAAGACGAGCAACCACACAAATAGTCCTACGATACCAGCGCCTAATAGGTAGTGCAAATATTGATTATGGACCATCACCCGGTTGATCGGCTGCAGCCCAAAGTCGCGCCAGCTATATTGCTCCATCATAGCAGCTTCCGTATCGGCAAGTCCTACTCCTAGCCACGGGTGCTGCGCCGCTACTGCTTGAGCCGTTTCCCAAGCAGCCAAACGCTTTGACAAGGAAAAATTATTGATATCGTGGCTGAGGCTGAACTGCTCTAAGTCGTAATAGGTACCGTTGACTCTAGCTTGAATGGGCTCCAATGTTTTGTAGGCAAACCAAGGTAATACAACAAACAAAAGCAGAGCCCCTAATCCCCACAAGAATTGACGACGAGCGACAATCAACCACACAGAATCGAACAAAAGAACGCTATAGAAAACAAGCAGCCCAGTGCGGTATGCCAGCACATGCAGCACAGCTACAATTAACAGTACAGCTAGAAGTAGGAGCCAACGCCATATGCGCGTAGCGTAGCTATTTCGTCGTAGCAACACCCCAAAATAAAAGGCCAAGGCGAGCATTACACCGAAATGAATGTGAAATACCCCAGTAACAGTTTGGATGTTTTGGCCAGTATTGAACATTTCGTGCACTTCGGGCGCAGTGAGCAGATAACGCACTAGTGTATCAGCACCTAGCAGAGTGGTACCTAGTACGAACATACAGCCTAGCCAGAATCGCTGCTGCTCACTTAGAGGCACGGCAACAGCAAAGATTAGCGGAACACCCAAGAGAGGAAGCTGTCGGAAAAGCTCGTGTCGCCAAATGCCCCATTCTGCAGTATATAGGCCAGTAAACACAAGCACTGCATAAAGCAAAGCAGCATATATCACCGCTGGATTATGCCACCACCGAGCTAGCTCAGTGCGCCACGTCGGATTGGTAGCAGCGCTTAACAGTCCGACTAGCGGGCTTAAAGCCACCAATGCCCGTGCAGATAGCAATCCTATAATGCCAGCACTACAGGCTACTAGCAGTAAGCATTGGGAAAGATAGCCGGTTCGGTATGCTTGCCGCAATGCAGTTGCTAGCGTAGATGAACTCATACAATAGTGGAAGTAAGCAGACGAGACTTAGAAAGCAGCAAAAGTAGTAACGGGCAGGCGCTGCCAAGTTAAAATACGCTCCAATACCTGCAGCGGAGCTATAGCATGAATACAAGTGCAGCTAGCTGGCGCTTGCCGACAGTCATTACAGTCGGGGCGGTCGAACACTAAGTATTCGGCGTGCGGCCCCAAGGGAGCCCAACGCCCAGGATGAGTAGGACGCATCGGCGGATACAAACCCAGGGCATGACGCCCCAAGGCTGCTGCTAAGTGCAAAGGCCCCGTACTAGCAGCTACTAACCCATCAGCTGCAGCAATAAACGCCATAAGTTGGGCTAGGTCTAGCTTACCTGTAAGCTCGCCAGCTAATACTGTAGCGTGAGCTGCTAGCCACGGGCGTAATTCTTCCCCTTCTGCCGCTGTTCCCGTTACAAAGACCCGATGCCCTGCTTTGTGTAGCAAGTGAGCAAGCTTGCCAAAATGCTCCAGCCCCCACTCGCGGGCACTCCCTCGCGAGCGAGGATGCAGGATGATATTGAGCTGCTCTGGTTGCCGGGCAGCTAGCAGTTGTCTCCACCCATCCGCTAACGACACTGTGGGCCGCAAACGAACCAGCTGGGCCACCTGCGCTAAGCTAGGTTGCTCAACATAATCGAGTGCTTGCAGTAACTTTAAATTGAGTTGAGCTTCATGCAGTTGAGAATGCCGACGGCTAAGCGTCACCAGTTTATTACAGGTTAGCCAGTGAAACCACCGACTGCGCGTACCAATCCGCACTGGAATTTTAACCTTACGGGCCAGTTGCGCTATATGCTTATTGGGAAAAACGTGCAGAATAGCATCGGCCTTCTGGCTTTGCAGCATGGCTAGTTGCTCTCTTTCTTCTCGGGTTTCTAGTTCATCGTAGTTCAGGAAAGCATCTACCCAGGGACAGGCTTCCGCTACGGCTTGCGTGTACGTACGACCTAGCAGCACAACTCGGCAGCCAGGTATCAACTGTTTCAAGTGACCACATACGGGCAGGGTGAGCACAACATCACCGATGGCGTCGGTCCGGCTAACTATAAATGTTTTCATGAGCCGGAGGTAAGATTAAGGCGATGATTCTTGGTGCGCAGCTTAGCAAATTTGAGAAAAACGCCCCAAGCCGAAATAGCAGCAATGCATAGCCCCGCAAAGCCATCTAGAAATCCTAGCCGAAAAAAGTATCCATGCACAAATTTCCACCAAGGCTTTAGCAGCAAGTGAAACACAGTAATTCTATACTTACCCCGGAGAGCTAGCTCATCGGCCGCAATGCTCGTGAAGCGGTTGAGCTGCGCAACATGCTGCTCTACGGAGTCATACGAGTAGTGAAGCAAGTCGCCCGTTAGAGCAGCTACCTGATGCTCCGGTCGTAGTTCGTAACGTTCGTGCAACAGCAAGCCTTGCCACTGGCCGCAACGGCGGTCGTAAAGGCGCAGTTTGCGGTCAGGATACCAGCCGCCATGTTTCACCCACGTCCCGCAGTAGTTGGTAAGCCGCGTTAGCGTATAGCCAGCAGCGCGCCAATTCGTTTTCACTTGACGAATATGCTCGCGCAATGTATCGGTAAGCACTTCGTCTGCATCGAGCTGAAGTACATGGTCGAAACGCGCTTGAGCAGTAGCAAAATTCTTTTGTTCGACGTACCCTGCAAATGCATGTTGTACTACTTTGGCGTTGTGCTCTCGGCAGATTTCAACCGTTCGATCTGAGGAAAAAGAATCTACGACGACCACTTCATCTGCTATATCCTGCAATGCTAGCAGGCAGCGACCAATGTTGCGTTCTTCATTATAAGTGATAATGACAACTGAGAGCAGGATGGGCATATAGCCGCAAATATCCAGATTTTATGAGCATTGCCGCTAGACCCAATCTATTCAATTGGGCAGCTGTAATACGACGTAGTTAACAATTTCTTCCAGTTAAGACGTATAGCACGTAATCAGTAGGACACCTCCCATGGCAAGATTTGTGCAAGATTCGGCTACTTATTAAACACCTTATATGTCTAATAATATTGTACGCTTGGCATTACTTCTACTGAGCTTTTCTTTTTAAGATTTTCCATATGCGGATTAGGTTTTGGCTATTTACTTTTCTCAGTGCGTTCCCTTTTAGCACACTCGTTGCACAATCTGTAATAGACTATAGAAACTATCAAGAGGTATTTAGAGACGACTTCACGTACACGAAAAGAGAAGAGCTAGGCCGAAATTGGCGTTTCGTGAGCCCAAATGACCCAAATCAAGGGTGGGGCGACGAATACTTTACACCAGAACAAGTCTCTCTGCATTCTGACGGACAGCATCGCCACACAGGTTTATTACGACTTTCTGCTCGACGTTTGCCGGAAATTAAATCAACTAATCGAGGTGACAAACTCTTTGTATCGGGTAAGATTGAATCAAAAGTTGACATAGATGGTACCCCGAGTTGTAATGATATGTACCCGGGGTTTACCTATGGCATGATTGAAATTCGCTGTAAACTCCCGAAAGGACGTAATGGAGTATGGCCTACTTTCTGGTTCTTATCGAGTCATACTGAAATTGACGTCATAGATAATCTGAAGCCTGAACCTGATAGAGTCATTCAGTCAGGTGTTATAGATTGGCGTAAAACACTTCCTAATGACTCTACCGCACACGTAGGAAAAGGAGCTATACTGGGTAAACCCAATGGCCCTTCCCTTTCAGCTAGCTTCAATACTTATTCAGCTGTTTGGACCCCTACAAAGGTTTCTTTCTTCTTCAATGGTCGTCATCTTTATGACGTTGCTGATTCGGCGGTAGCAACGCACCCTTGCGCAGGAATGCTACTGGCTACTTTGCAAATGAAGAATTATGATGAAACAGTCATAAGAGCTCATATGGATATTGATTATATACGTATTTTAAAACCTCATGACAACAATTATGCTCTATCCTATACAAAGGATGCTGACGAGCTTGATAAGGTCTTAAGGAGTGATTTTCCCAATGTCAGCCCAGCAACAGGAGCTTTGGTAGTGAACCCGATGATGCCTGAGAAAGAAGTATTCTATCGAGGTAAAGATGATGAGCTTTATCACGCTTTGCGCCAAGGCAAACACTGGCAAGTTGAGTCGCTGCACAGACTTACCAACTTACAACAGGAAGACTATCTTGTACAAGGTAATCTGAGTTTTGAGCCTCGCCAAGGGGTTATTTTATATCAAGGTAGAAACGGAAGAACACAGCTATTTAACTTCAATACTAGTTGGCATCACACGGAACTACCTGTTAACGAATTATAGATAAAACAAAGAAGCCGCGCTCTGCGCGGCTTCTTTGTTTTATCTATAATTCGTTTTACCCTCCTGAGTTAGTACCGATATAAATCCGACTTGAATGGGCCTTCTACATCTACGCCAATGTAAGAGGCTTGCTTTGGCTTTAGCTCATCTAGCTCTACACCAATTTTAGCCAAGTGCAGACGTGCTACTTTTTCGTCTAAATGCTTAGGTAGCGTATACACCTTGTTCTCGTACTTATCCGAGTTTTCCCATAGCTCTAGTTGAGCGAGTGTCTGGTTAGTGAAAGAGTTCGACATAACGAAGGAAGGGTGACCAGTAGCGCAACCTAGGTTTACCAAACGGCCTTCAGCTAGCACGATAACTTCCTTGCCATCGATGTTGTAAAGGTCTACCTGGGGCTTTACCGTGTCCTTTGTATGACCGTAGTTCGTGTTGAGCCAAGCCATGTCAATTTCATCGTCAAAGTGACCAATGTTGCAGACGATAGCTTTATCCTTCAGCGCCCGGAAATGCTCTTCCGTCAAAATGTCGCAGTTGCCCGTAGCCGTGATTACGATATCGGCTTCTTTGATAGCATTTGCCATTTTTTTGACGGCGTAACCATCCATGGCAGCTTGTAACGCGCAAATGGGGTCAATTTCTGTAACAACAACGCGTGCTCCAGCCCCGCGCAACGAAGCAGCGGTGCCCTTACCTACGTCACCATAACCAGCTACTACGGCAATCTTGCCCGCCATCATCACGTCAGTAGCTCGACGAATAGCATCTACTGCTGATTCTTTGCAGCCGTACTTGTTATCAAACTTCGACTTCGTAACCGAGTCGTTGATATTGAAAGCAGGCATCGGTAGAGTACCGTTTTTTACGCGGTCGAGCAAGCGTAGCACACCTGTAGTAGTCTCCTCCGAAATACCACGAACACCGGCTGCTAGCTCTGGGTACTGGTTCAGTACCATGTTGGTTAAGTCACCGCCATCATCCAGAATCATGTTCAGCGGTTGGCGCTCTTCACCAAAGTACAGCGTTTGCTCGATGCACCAGTTAAACTCCTCTTCGTTCATGCCTTTCCAGGCATACACAGGAATACCAGCTGCTGCAATAGCCGCTGCCGCATGATCTTGCGTGGAGAAAATATTGCACGACGACCACGTAACGTCAGCACCTAGCTCGATGAGCGTCTCGATGAGTACAGCCGTTTGAATCGTCATGTGCAAGCAGCCAGCGATGCGCGCACCTTTAAGTGGTTGCGAAGGACCGAATTCAGCACGTAGTGCCATCAGACCCGGCATTTCTGCTTCCGCTAACCGGATTTCTTTGCGGCCCCATTCGGCCAGTGTGATGTCCTTAACTTTATAAGGTACGTAGGTTGTCTCTACCATAGTTGTAACTGTTTTGCGGTCTAACTACAAAGGTAACAAGTTTGTTCTTGGCATTTTAGCTGATCTGCAATTAGCAACAAGCGCAGCTATTTGTACCATTCCAGGTGGTGAGCTGCCAAGTATGTCAAAAACAGCTTGCAAGTTCACGGATTAGCATCGTCTTTGCTTTATTAGAAAAACCTTATATGACAGCAGGGAGAACGTATGCTTCTCGCACTCTGTTCTGGTCCATTAGCAAATTTTCTACCACTTAGCAGCTGCTAACTAACAGCTGTTTCCTACAATTTTATGTTCTCTTTCTCTAAGCTGGCAGCTAAGCACCATAGCCGCCGCATCACCTTTTTAGTGCCCTTTGTAATGCTATTCAATGCTGCACAGGCACAAACCAACATTACGACGCATCACCCACTTATTACCCTGAGTTCAGAGGATAAAGTGAGAGGGCTTAATGGGCCACAAGCGAACTTCTATTTTGCATTGGACGATAGCAATGACTACCAAAATGCTGGTTTTTTTGGTCAACGCCTTCGGCCGTACTTGGCTGGCAATACAGAAGCACTCAACTACTTGAATGATTATCGGCGGCAAAAAACCTTGCTAATTGGAGAAAGGTTAGTTTTTGTTGGTGCAGTAGCAGCTTATGGGCAGCAAGTATTGGCTGGCGACCAGCAGGTATACTTCAATACCAAACAACAAGTGATTATCGGAGTAGCAGCCGCTAGCTTACTGGCCAATGTGTTCATTTCGCGCAACACCAACCGTTACTTCCAACGGGCTGTGGAGGAATACAACAGTGGTCTTCCAACCAGCTATCATAATATGCTGCGTCGACTTGCTCCTACAGCAGTGGGTTTGACAGCTCCGACTGGGCAACCCCAGCTAGCAATCCGCTGGAGTTTACGCTAACTTTGCGTTTTTTTCGTAGGAGTATTTCATGGAATTTCCGCTCCCAGCAGCGGCTCGGCAATATGTTGCCGATCACCTGCATGAAGACCCCGTTCAACTGGCCCTACAAGCCCGCCGTTTTCCTAGCTTACCGGTGCCTGATCTGGTGCGCCAAATTCAGGCGCGGCAAAAGGCTCGAACTAAGTTACCTGATTGGGCCAGCAATCCAGATTTGATTTTTCCGCCGGCTTTATCGGTTGAGCAAGCCTCCTCTGCCCGTACGGCGGCGTTCAAAGCTAGCTTGGTAAGTGGCGAGCGGCTCGCAGATCTTACTGGTGGATTCGGCGTCGACGCTAGTTACTTTGCCCACCAGGTTTCGGAGGTTCATTATGTCGAGCGTGATCCGGCCTTGGTTGCAGTGGTTCGCTATAACCTAGAGCAGCTAGGTCAATCGAATATTATCTGCCACGCCGCTGATGCGGTAAGTTTCTTGAAGAGCACAGATCAGGCATTTGATTGGCTCTATCTCGATCCGGCTCGTCGTAATACGGCGGCGCGTAAAATATACCGCTTGCATGATTGTGAGCCGGATGTATTACGCATAATGCCTTTGCTGCTGCATAAAAGTCAGCGTGTTTTACTAAAAACCTCTCCGATGCTTGATATCGAGCAGGCATTGGTGGAGCTAAAACAGGTTCGGCGGTTGTGGGTGGTAGCGGTAGATAACGAATGCAAGGAAGTGCTGTATGAATTAGGGCCAGAGCCGGCCGTGGATCCGGAGCGCTTCACGATAAATCTCCTGCGCAATGGACAACAACAGGAATTCCGCCTGAACAAAGCGCGTGAGGCGCGTGCTATTTCCCGCTTTGCTGAACCTCGGCAATACCTTTACGAACCTAATGTAGCCATACTCAAAGCGGGCGGCTTTCGTAGTATCGGTAATGCATTTGAAATGTTCAAGCTGCACCAACACAGTCACCTTTATACCTCGGATATACTACGCCCAGAGTTCCCGGGACGTATTTTCCGCATCGTGGCGACCGAGCGCTACGCTGGCGATGCCTTGCGGCCACACCTAGGTCCGGAAGCGCGGGCACACGTTACCACCCGTAATTTTCCCGATTCGGTAGCTGAGTTCCGGAGTCGGACGGGTATCCGGGAAGGTGGAGAGCTTTACCTATTTGCTACTACAGATTTACGCAGCCGCCCTATTGTGCTCGTGTGCGAACGAATGATGCAGCCGCTCAGTGCAGCCGCTGAGTAGTCAGAGCCTTCGTTAGGCAAGCGAATCCGGCCAAGTAACTCACTCAAATTTATTGAGAAGAGGCTACTTGGCCGGACTCGTCCATTTACTGTTTTTTAAACGAAACCGCCAAGGTAGAGCTGCATCAGTACCGGCATAATCAATACCCACTCGCGGACTAGCAACAACGAGTTCATCCGGAATTGCTTCGCCCTGATCCTCAATCCAGATAGTATCGCCGGTTAGGCTGGTACCGTAATAAGCCGTGGTGATACCTAGCGCTTGCGTAACTAAGCCAGGACCGGCCGTTAGGTTGGCCGCAACTTTAGTTAATCCACGACGAGCTAGCATTTCCGGAATACCATCGATTGGCTCAATAGCCCTAATAAGCACAGCATCGGCTTTGCCAGCCTCGTTGGTGATAATGTTAAACAGCGCATAACGGCCGTAAATCAAATACACGTAGGCTACGCCCCCGGCTTCATACATGACGCGTGTGCGCTTTGTGAAACGACCTAAGTGCGAGTGACACGCTTGATCATTTATATGCGCGTAGGCTTCAGTTTCAACAATCCGGCCGCTAGTTAGTATCCCTTCAATGTTAGTAAAGACATATTTACCGAGCAGGCTACGCGAAATCTGCACTACATCAGGTTGTTGGTAGAAAGTAGCAGGAAGCTTCATTACATCAATCAATGCTAAACAAGGCCTCTTTTTCGGTCAAAAGAGGCCTTGTTGCTTTTCCAAGAATTTGGCTAACTACTATTTCTGCTGCGGCGGCTGCTCATCCTCGAGGCCGTCGTGGTTACGGTCGTGGGCATCGGCAGCATGGTCGTAGAGTTGCTTGCCAGTCGGGCGCTGGGCCGAGTCGGGCCGAAGACCAGCGGTTGTGGAGTCGGAACCACCAGAGGCGGGGCCTTCCTGCATAGGTGCATCAGACTTGCTAGTGCCGCGTTCTACGTTGGTATCTCCTGAATCCGTGCCTGTGCTGCAGGAGGTTAAAGAAGCAATGCCCAACAGAGAAGCAAAAGCGAAAGAGCGAAACGAGTGGGTAAGTTTCATAGGAGAGATACTAATACTAAGGAGGAACAACTGCAAGTAGCCTCTACGGCTGATCAGCGCAACAGTTTTTGCGTATTAGCTGATTATGCGCTCTGACCTGAACCCGTACCTAGGTTTGTTGAGGCACAATCATGCTTTCCAGTAATTCATTCGTGAGGTTGTTACACCATTTTGCTATCAGCTAAGCCGCTAACCAACCACTATATTTGCCGTTCACGTATTCCTTATGATTCGCTTTGCTTCTCTTCCTGTCCCCTATCAGGTATGGCTACGCCGAGTAGGGATATTAGCTGGGGTAAGCTTTGGGCTAGCTCTGCTGCTAATCGGGTATCTGTTTGGTACCAGCGACGCGTTCTTCGCTCGACTGTTTGGTGCTTTTTTCGTATTTTTCTGGCTGCTGGCAGTTACTTTTCTTGGCGTAGTACCTTTTATCAACTGGGCAGCAGCAAACTGGTTTGGTAAAGGCTGGCGAGCAGTACCTGCTGTATCTTCCAGCCGTCGTATTCGTACTACTACTGCGGCTGGTAATTCGACCAGTCGGAAAACAACAAGTACCCCTAAACGGTTGAAGTAACTCCGTACTACCTAATTACAATCGTCCGTGAAAACAACCTTGCTCCATATCAAAAACATGGTGTGCCCGCGCTGCGTTGAGGCAGTACGCCACCTTCTTGAACAAGCTGGCTATAAGCCCACCAATGTCCAGCTAGGCCAAGCGCAACTGGATCAGGCGACTCCCGTCGACCCGGTTACCGTAGCGCCACTGCTACGCGAAGCAGGTTTCGATGTACTCACTGGTCGCGCCGAGCAACTGACTGAGCAAATCAAAGGATGCCTGATCGAGTACCTAGAGCATTTACGCACGGCCCGGATGCCGCTCACTACTTCGGCTTTCTTAACGGACCGATTCGCCGCTACCTACTCGCACTTGAGCAAGGTATTTTCACGCACGGCTAATCTTACCATCGAGAAGTACCTAATTCGGCTTAAGATTGAGCGGGTAAAAGAGATGTTGAGCTACGGCGAACTTACTTTAAGTGAAATCGCCGACCAGATGCGTTATAGCAGCGGCCAACACCTAAGCAACCAATTTCGTCAAGTCACAGGTCGCTCGGTAAGTGAATTCCGCCGCGAACTCATGCCGAAACGCTTAGCACTGGATGAGCTAGCTTAGCAAAGAATAAAACGGCCGCAGAACCTTGTACGTTCTGCGGCCGAATTGCATACAACCCCTAAGAGGCGGTTGGAGTTGTAGGAGGATACTCTTCTCCACAACTCCAACCGCCTCTTTTATGCGTCTATTGAGACTCATTATTTTCACGCTTCTATTATCCTCGGCAGTTTCTGCGCAGCACATGCACAGTGCCGCGTCCGATACCAACCGGCATGCTCGTATGCACCAGCCCGGCATGCCGATGGCCGATTCGGGCATGACACATTCTGATCATGGCATGAGCATGTCGCACGCATATTCGCGTGCTTTGCCTATGTCGCGTAATGGTTCGGGCACGGCTTGGCAACCTGATGCCACCCCCATGTACATGTGGATGCAGCACAAGGGCCCTTGGATGCTTATGTACCACGGCGCCGTGTTTGGGCGCTACACGAACCAGAACATCGGCCGGAAAAATGGCCAGCGCGGTGGCCGGACGGTAGACGCACCTAATTGGTTTATGACCATGGCTCAGCGTAACGTAGGCCAACGCGGACTTTTGAATCTTACGCTGATGGTTTCGCTGGACCCGCTCACAGAAGGCAACAACGGCTACCCGCTCCTTTTTCAATCGGGTGAGGCCTACAAAGGAAAGCCGCTAGTTGACCGTCAGCACCCCCACGATTTATTTTCTGGCTTGAGTGTCGGCTATACGCACGCGTTGTCCAATGACGTGGACCTGACGCTGTACCTAGGGTATCCGGGCGAACCAGCCGTTGGTCCGACGGCTTTTATGCACCGCATCTCGGCCATGTCGAACCCAGACGCGCCCCTGAGCCACCATTGGGTGGATGCAACGCATATCACGTTTGGCGTGGCTACGATAGGTGTGCGCTACAAGCAATTCAAGCTAGAAGGCTCCAACTTCACTGGGCGCGAGCCAAATGAACGTCGCTACGGCTTTGACCGACCTAGGGCTGACTCGTGGGCCGCCCGCCTTATGTGGAACCCGACCAACGAACTTTCTTTACAAGTTGGACAAGCATGGGTGAAAAGCCCCGAGGAGTTGCACGCCGATGAAGATGTGCAACGTACCACGGCTGGCCTTATGCACAGCCGGCAGTGGGGCACCTATCACTACATTGCCTCTTCCGTTATCTGGGGCATGAACCATTACACGTTCGGCAATGAGCACGCCGTACTGGCCGAGACCAACCTAGCTTTGGGTAAGCCCACGGTCTATGGCCGCTACGAGTTTCTGCAAAAAGATGCGGAGGAACTTGCCCTGCCTCACACGGAAGGCGAGCATCCTATCTACAACGTTCACGCCCTAACGCTAGGAGCTAGCTACCGTTTGGCCCAGCTTGGCCAGCGCGGGCCAGAGCTGCACATCGGCGCCCAAGGCAGTGTGTACCGGCCAGACGAGCAGATCCGCGGGTACTATGGCAAAACGCCCGTATCGGCGCAGGTATACCTACGCCTGAACGCACCATTGATGCGGATGAGTGGCATGAAGATGTAGAACACGGCGGCGACGCTGGTGTCGTTTAATAAATACCCTAGCTAAGCGCTAATCTCACGTTAAGGAAACTTACAGACAGCTGGTTAGGTTACCTTGCCGCCGTGCAGAGTCGTGCTCTCCTATTTGGCAGAGCACGTTTGTACCTTTGTGGTAAGCTTTCTTTTGTTGCCTCTGTGTCTACCTTCCGTATCCTGCTCATTACCCCGCCGCTGACGCAACTCAACACGCCTTACCCAGCTACGGCTTATATAAAAGGGTTCTTAAGTGGCCGTGGTTATGCCGTTACGCAAGCCGACCTAGGTTTGGAATTGGTACTGCGTATGTTCTCAGCAGCCGGCCTCAAGCGTGTATTCGCAGAGATAGAGCAAGGCCACTATGAGCTTAGCGACAATGCTCGGCGCATGGTGCGGCTACAACGCAGCTACATCACGACCATCGAGCCCGTTATCCGCTTTCTGCAGAACAAGGATACTACACTTGCCCCGCGCATTTGCCATAGCCGCTTTCTGCCTGAGGCGGCCCGCTTTGATAACATTGCGGATTTGGAAGGAGCTTTCGGTACGATGGGACTTACCGATCAGGCGAGGCATTTAGCTACGTTATACCTCGAAGACCTAGGTGACCTGATCAAGGAAACGGTAGGGCCACAGTTTGGCTTTTCGCGTTACGCTGAAAAGCTAGCTTTGTCGGCTACCAGCTTCGAGCCGTTGTACGAGGCATTGTTAGCGGAGCCTAACCTTGTCGACCGCATGCTGCTAGAGTTACTGGATGAGTTGCTAGAGCGCGTGCGGCCGGATGTAGTCGGCTTTACGGTGCCTTTTCCGGGTAATTTGTATGGTGCCCTCCGATTGGCTGGTCGCGTGAAAGCGCGCTTTCCGCAAACCCAGACCCTGATGGGTGGCGGCTACCCCAACACGGAGCTACGCCAGTTGAAAGAACCGCGCTTCTTCGATTACATAGATTACCTCACCCTCGATGATGGGGAAGGCCCGTGGCTGCGATTATTAGAATATTTACAGGCTCAAGCAGAACGTCAGACTGAGCTGGTCGAAGTGCAGGAAGTCGTCAGTCAAGCCGTTCGCGCGCAAGACCCTCCTGCCTTGCAGTACATTCCGAGTGAAACGCTCCGGCAACCGCAGCATCACGGTCTGGTAGAACAAGCGAAACTCCAACGCACTTTTCTGCGCAATGAGGCTGGTGAGGTCGAGTACGTGAACTATCCTCATGCGGATATTCCGCACCCCGAAGTTGGTACGCCCGACTACTCCGACTTATTACTTACCGAGTACTTGTCAGTCATTGAGGTACTGAACCCCATGCACCGGCTCTGGAGCGATGGCCGGTGGAACAAGCTCACCATTGCCCATGGCTGCTACTGGAAACGGTGCTCGTTCTGCGACGTGACGCTGGATTACATTAGTCGCTACGAAACTGCCCCCGCCACCCTGCTCGTGGACCGCATCGAGCAGATTGTGCGGCAAACCGGGCAGACCGGCTTTCACTTCGTAGATGAAGCGGCCCCTCCCCTGGCGCTCCGCGACCTAGCCATTGAGTTGCTCAAACGGCGCGTCAGCATCACGTGGTGGGGCAATATTCGCTTCGAAAAAACCTTTTCTCCTGACTTGTGTCGGCTGCTAGCGGCCGCAGGCTGTATTGCTGTGTCAGGCGGCTTGGAGGTGGCCTCCGACCGCCTATTGGCATTAATGGAAAAAGGTGTCACTATTGCCCAGGTAGCCCGCGTGACGGACGGCTTCACGCAGGCGGGCATTATGGTACACGCTTATCTGATGTACGGCTTTCCAACCCAAACCGCGCAAGAAACCGTCGATTCGCTGGAAGTGGTGCGGCAGTTGTTCGGGGCGGGCATTGTGCAATCCGGGTATTGGCACCGCTTTTCCATGACGGCGCACTCGCCGGTGGGGAAGAACCCAGCCAAGTACAACGTGGTAGCTATCGGCCCAGAGCCCGGCAACTTTGCTTGGAATGACTTGTGGCATGATGACCCTACCGGCGCCGACCATGAGCAGTTTGGCCCTGGCCTAGCGAAAGCTTTATACAACTACATGCACGGAGTGGCTTTGCAGGAACCCCTCCAGTTTTGGTTTGATTTTAAAGTACCGCGTGCCACCTTACCACGGCAACTTGTTCAGCAAGCACTGCAGGAGCCAGGCAAGCCAGACGTTGCGAAGCAGAACCTACGTCTGTTTTGGCTCGGCAACTCCCCTGAGTTTTGCCTAACTGACAACAAAAAAGGCCAACGGGCGGTGCTTACTTTTTACGAACAAGCCGAAGATTTTGAAGTCAAGACATCTCCTGCAATTGGCGAATGGCTGCACCAATTGCTCGTGCAGCTCAGCGCCGATTACGACGCCAAGATTCTACTGAAAGAAGCAGCGCACACGTTCCCCACGAAAGCAGCTGGTTCGTCGTTTGAGAGCTTCTTAGCTTCGCCCACTTGGCTCTTATTACGCGAGAAAGGTTTGCTCCTATTGTAAGGTAGCTATAAGAATACCTTAGCTTACTGCCTTGCTCGCAGCCACGCAAGTAGTTCGTCTAGGTAGCCTGGCGCAGGGCGGGTCCACTCCCATTTACCATCGGCACGCGTGCCTCCTGGCAGCAGCATATTTCGGTTGGCGTTGGCGTACAGCCGCACTGCCGCTCCTCGGCCTCCAAGCGCGCTGCGCAATCGCCTTGCACTCTCCCGCGTATCGAGGGCCGCGTCGTTGCCGCCGTACAAGGCTAATACGGGAACTCGCTGGCGCATGAGCGCGCGAAAAGGTTGTTGCCCAGTTGGCGAGCTTACGGGCACGGCTTGAGCTATAACGAATGCTGGCTTGGCCTTGCTTTGCATAGCTAGGCTTAGCGCTAGTGGTGCATTTGCGCCCGCCACCCACAATCCAACACGCAGGGTGTCAACGCCAGGTGTAGCACGAAGCGTTGCTAGTGCCGCCCGAGCCATTTGGCCGGCCGCCGAATCCGGGCTGACAGGTGCAGGTTGCGTCAGCAATGTTGCAAAGCCTTGCCGAGCCAGCAAGTCCGCCGTCTGGCTCAGGTCAGTGGCGGAGTCAGGCACCAGCACCAAGGCCATATGTTTGCGCAAGGTATCGTCGGGGAGCCGCAAGGTGCTGCTCATGTTCTGGCTCCCGTAGCGAATAGTCAAGGGCTGTGCGCCATAGGGCCGCGCATCAGCCTTGCCGCGCCGCACGAGCAACAGCTCTGCTTGGGCGCTATCCGTCGTGAACGTTCCGCGCCAAAAGTCGCCTTCGCGAATAGCTTCTACTACGGCACTGTTGCCTGACCTAGCTTGGCGCTCGAACCGCAATAGTGGCGCATTGTAGCGCAAGTTGCTGGTAGGGAACCCCAGAGTTTGATTATCGGGAAAACGCAAATCGCCCTCCAGGTGTCCACTTGCATCCTCACGCAAGTCAAGAATTGCGCGCACTTCCGTGCCTTGGTAGGTGATAGGTCCTTCGTAGTGACCGGTCGGTAGCGGTCCTGCCGACCGTTCTCCCGATGAACAACCCATTACCACAAGCAAGCAAGGCATCAGCCAAGCTCCGCCACGCGACAACAGACTAGAAGGAAGGAAATAACTCAAGTGCATAGCAGGTTGGTAGGTAACGCGGGCCAAAAGTAAGTGTACCGCGTCACATAGGGAGGCTAGCCTCTTCCCAAGCGCAATGGCTACAAGCCTTTGCGCAAGATCAAGTCATTTTGCAAGTCTTTGCCCAGCATGAAATCCATGTTGCCGATGGTTTTGAAGCCAAATCGCTGATAGAAAGCGATAGCACGCTCGTTCCGCTCCCACACGCCGAGCACAATGCTCCGACAACCCTTCGCGCGGGCTTCCTCAATAATGCGCCGCATGAGCGCAGCACCTAGCCCCGTGCCAATCCAATCTTTCCGCACATACAGGCGTGATATCTCCAGCTGCGTGTCTGCCGACTTGCCAGGTGCAAGTGCCAGTGTCGAACCGAAACGTAACTTGGCAGAAGCGACCAATTCCTGCTGCATTCGCGCCAGCAAAAAAACAGTGTTAGGATCATGCAGTTCGGCTAACTGCTGTGCCTCGCCGAAACTTTCATCCAGGTAAGCCGCCATATCCTCTGGGGTATTGTCGGCGGCGAAGGTGTCGTAAAATGCTTGGCGGCCGAAAACGGCTAATTGAGCAGCCATTGCAGCCGTACGCTTGGCAACAGCAATTTGGAGCGGAGATGACATCGTGAGAATAATTGACTAAGCGGTGCAAGACAGAGCCCCGACCCGTAGTACGAAAGTAGCCTGCTTAAGTAGTTAATCAATAGTATGCCCACCACGCCGCATTCGCCAGCCTGCGCGCAGCATAAATAGCGCACCCACCAGGATAACCATGCTCAAGAAAAATCGCGGTGTATCCAGTGTCTCTACTTGCCAATCAGCGTAAAATCCGGGCAGTCGATAAAGTTGTATTCCTAGCAGAATCAAGCCCATCAATAAATAAAGTGTACCCCGATTGCGGTTGGAAGAAGCCATATAAACACGTTTTTAATGATGTTATACGTGAACCCCAACAAGAGGTAATTCTGCTTTTAAGTTGCCCTGCTAGCACCGACTATTTGCTGCTGAAACCTCTATACCTATTTGCCACAGCTTAGCAGTTGCAATTTGCTTTTTGCTGTGTACTTTTGTTAAATCAGTACCGCTCCGCGAGAGTAGCTCAGTTGGTAGAGCATCAGCTTCCCAAGCTGAGGGTCGCGAGTTCGAACCTCGTTTCTCGCTCAATGTGAATCAGCCACTTAACAGCCATGTTAAGTGGCTGATTCTTTTTCGACCCAAACTGTAGAAGCTGCTTGTGTTGCCTGAGTAGTAATAATCCCTTGGCAGAAGATGCCCTCGACGCGTTTATAACCGACTTACTACCTAGCTATGCTTTCTAGGTGGAACCAGTCTATTACCGAAGGCTAGTAGCAAGACAGACGTGAGTCATTCACCCATAACGGACGATGTACACCGAACATCTTGGCCTCATCCCTACCACATAAAAAGGAATACCGAGCCAGAAGCGTCCAAGAACCATAATTGTGCCTGTATCGACCGAGTAGACCAGGGCTCCACAGCAGATGCGAAGCCTAGGATCCACCTTTACCTTGGCCAGGAAGCCCTACTGTCACGCAACAACAAGCCGTTCTGGTAATTCGGGGTGGCTGGCTTGTCTCGTTTTCTGAGCAGCGCGGCCTTATCAGGCAGAGTGGCACAGCAGGACTACCAAGTTATGGCTGCATGCACAGAGTCTTAAGCGGACAGCAGAAGCTAGGTTGCTATACCGCAGGCCGAAGCTGCCATACACGGCAACTTTTCTACGCTGACCGGAATGCGTATGCTAGCTTAAAAAACGAGCAAGAAGGCCGTACCCATCCGTCATAGCAGCTAGCCAAAGGAAGCAAGCATGGCAACAGCGTTGCTTCAAACTACTCAACGAAACCCCTACTTTTAAACCTATCTTCGTTCCCGTAAGCAGTTGTCTGCTTTGTGTGTAAAGGGTGCTGGTGACGTCATCTGTAATTACCTTCTCAATTGCCTATGTCTTCCCACCCTGCCTCCGCTGCGTCCGCCAGCATGCCCGCTTTGCTGCCGGTGTTTAATGCGCTGCCTGGCGCTTTCCTGCTCCTCACCCCGACGCTCCAGATTGCAGCCGTGAGCGACGATTACCTAGCTGCCACCTTAACCAAACGAGAGGCCCTGCTAGGGGAATATCTGTTCGACGTCTTCCCCGACAACCCTGCCGCGCCCGAGGCCCACGCTACGCGTAACCTGCGCACATCCTTGGCGCAGGTGCTAGCCACCGGCCAGCCCCACCAGATGGCGCCGCAGCACTATGACATACCCATCCTAGATCAACCGGGCCAGTTTATAGAGCGCTACTGGCTGCCCGTCAATCGTCCCGTTTTCGACGAGCAGGGTCGTGTTACGCATCTGTTGCACGCCGTTACCGACGTCACCGAGCAACTGCAGGCCGATGCCCAGCGGTGCGAGGCACAGACAGCAGAGAAGGCAGCCCGTACCGAAATAGAAGTTCAGCGGCAGCGCCTCTACCACATTCTGGAGAACTTCCCAGCCGTTGTAGCGAGCTACCGCGGCCCCACGCACATCTTCGACTTAGTTAGCCACCGCTTTCAGCGTGATTTCCCTACTCGCACCATTAAGGGCTTACCCGTGCGCGAGGCTCTTCCTGAACTCGAGGGCCAGCAGTACTACGAAATTCTTGATGGCGTGTACCAGACCGGTGAGCCCTTCTATGGCACTGAGCTAGAAACGTGGGTTGACCTCACCGATACCGGCAAGCTGGAGTTGCAGTACTACAACGTGTGTTTTCAGGCTACGCGCGACACCGAAGGCCGCATCGACGGCATCCTCAACTTCGCCTACGATGTCACGGCCGAAGTATTGGCCCGCCAACAGCTACAGCAGCTCAATCAAACCCTCGAATCTCGCGTGCAAGAACGCACTGCGGAGCTAGGTCAGCAGCAAAGCCGCTTGCAGCAGATCATGGGACAGGTACCGGCCGCTATTGCCACGTTTGAAGGCCCAGAGCACCGTCTTACCTTCTTCAATACCAGCTACGCTGCCTTGTCTGCCCACCGCGCGCAGATAGGACTTCCGTTGGCCGAGGTATATCCGGAGGTAGTTGCGCAGGGCTTTGTTCGCTTGCTTGATGAGGTGTATCGTACGGGTAAACCCTTTGTAGGAACCGAAACGCCCGCCACCATCTTCGACGCCGCGACGAGCCAGCCCGAACAACACTACCTAGACTTTATTTATCAGCCGCTGACTGATGCGCAGAACCACGTTACGGGCGTTCTTGCCTTCATCGTCGATGTAACGGAGAAGGTGCTGAGCCGTCGTCAAGCCGAAATCCTGCAGGCCGACTTGCTAGCGGCCACCCAGCGCCAGGCCGAGCAGCGCGAGTTTTACTACCAAGTGTTTGAGCAGACGCCGGCTGCAGTGGCGCTATTACGCGACCCAGGCCACCGCTATGAATACGTCAACCCCGCCTACCAGCAGTTTTTCCCCAACCGGCAACTCGTGGGCTTTGATATGGCTGAGGCAGTGCCCGAGCTACAGGAACAGGGCTTTATCGCTTTAATGGACCATGTGTACCAGACCGGCGAAACCTACTACGGAACCGATACTCCCTTTCGGGTGTCGGCCACCGACGACAAGCCGGCCCACACGATCTACTTCAGTTTCACCTACCAGGCTTACCAGGAGAAAGGCCAAACGGCAGGTATCTCGCTATTCGCCTTCAACGTGACTGAGCAAGTGCTGGCTCGCCAGGAGCGCGACGCGCAACGGCAGCGGCTGCACAATTTGTTTCAGGAAGCGCCTGCTGGCATTTGCATCTTGGCTGGCCCCGATTTGGTATTTGAATTCGTCAACCCTAGCTATCAACAGTTGATGCCCAACCGGCCGCTGCTAGGGCTTTCTTTCTTGGAGGCTGTGCCCGAGTTAGCGCAGCATTCTGTGATGAACGTGTTTCAGCACATCTTGGCCACGGGTGAGACCCACGAGGAGCGAGGCATCCGCGCACGCATTGCCCGCCCAGCCGACGGGGTACTGGAAGATCGCTATTTCAATTACATTCAGCAAGCACGCCGCGACGGGGAAGGCCGCATCGACGGCGTACTGGTTTTTGCCTTCGAAGTTACGGAGCAGGTGCGTGCTCGCCAGGACAGCGAGGCTAGCGCCCACCAGCTGCGCCTCATCACGGACGCGTTGCCCGTACTCATCGGCTACCTCGACCGCAACGAAATTTATCGGTTCGCTAATCGCGCCTACCAGACTTGGTTCGACCAGGAACCCACTGCCCTGCTCGGTCGCCCGGTGCGCGAGATAGTGGGTGAGGATGCTTATGCCACTACGCAAGGCTACATTAAACGAGCCCTAGCCGGCGAGCTGGTGGAGTTCGAAGCTTGGATGCCTTACCGCGCCGATTTTACCAAGCATATCCGCACTAGCTACATCCCCGACGTGCACCAGGGCGCTGTGCAGGGATTTTACACCCTCGTGTCCGACATCACCGACCAAGTTGAAGCTCGGCGGGCGGCCGAAGATAGCGCGCAGCAGGCCCAAGCCCTCGCCCATGAGCTAGCAAAGGCTAACGAGCAGCTTACGCGCACCAACGTAGACCTAGATAACTTCATCTACACGGCTTCGCATGATTTGAAGGCCCCAATCAACAACATTGAGGGCTTGCTAAGCTCCCTGCGCGACGAGTTGCCCGCGCAAAGCCCGGCTGGCGCAGTAGATTATATTCTCACCCTGATGCAGGATTCGGTGGACCGCTTCACCCGCACCATCGAGCACCTGACCACCGTGAGTCGGTTGCAAAAAGAGCACGATCCGCCTACCGAGCCGGTGGCCTTAGCCCCCATTATTGAGGACGTACGCCTTGACCTAGCTCCGCTGCTCCAACAAACTGGCGGGCGCCTGCAAGTAAACGTTCAGCACTGCCCGTTGCTTACCTTTTCCGAGAAGAATCTGCGCTCAGTGGTGTATAACCTGCTTAGCAACGCGCTCAAGTACCGGCACCCCGATCGGCTGCCAGTGGTGCACGTGCGGGCCCGGCAGGAGGAGCCCTACGTGGTGCTAGAAGTAGAAGACAATGGCCTCGGCTTCGACCTAGCCCGTGAGGAGCAACTCTTCGCCATGTTTCAGCGCCTCCACACCCATGTGGAGGGTACGGGCATTGGTCTTTACATGGTGAAGCGCATGGTGGAAAATGCAGGCGGCAAAATCAGCGTGCACAGCCAAGTCGGCGTCGGCACCACCTTTACCATTTATTTCCCGCGTTAAGCCTGAGTCGGTACTATGTGACAGGCGACGGGAAGAAGCTCCCCGTCTTTTTCGAGAAGACTTTGAAGTGTTCGAGCATTACTGCAATAAAAACAGGTCTGCTAATCCGAAAGGGCGACGACACGTGAAACCTTCCCCGTACGTGGCGCCGATATAGCAACCTAGCTCCTGCGCCCGCGCCTCTAGGATGCGCAAAAAATTAGGCGTGGAAATGTGCGTATTGGCTTCGTTAGAGGTGTAATCGGGATGGTAAAACTGACTTTTGAATGCCGTAAGTGCCGCCAGCTTTTGGTCCCAGAAGCTGGTGATATCCATGACCACATCGGGGCGCACGTAGCTGTGGTGGATGGCTTGCAGCAATAAGCGCGGCCGCCAGGGCGCCTGCGGCGCACCGTCCCACTCAGTCTGCACTTTGACGAGGCCCGCTAAGAAAGCCGCATCGTGCACAAGGTCGGCGGCGCGGCCGTGGTCGGGGTGGCGGTCTACATTTGGGTTGGTCAGGATGATTTCTGGTTGGAAGCGGCGAATAACTTCAACGACGCGCAGCTGATGCGCTTCATCGTTGGCGAAGAATCCGTCGCGCATACCTAGGTTTTCGCGCACATGCAGGCCCAAGAGACGCGCCGCCTCTTGAGCTTCTTGGTCGCGCAACGCCGCCGAGCCGCGAGTACCTAGCTCGCCCCGGGTCAGGTCCACCACGCCGATTCGCCGCCCAGCCGCTGCGTGACGGAGCAGGGTGCCGGCGCACCCTAGCTCGGCGTCGTCGGGGTGGGCGGCAATCATCAACAAGTCAAGCTTCATGAACGGAAATACCAGATTAGAGCACGTAAGCGCTACGGTTTAATACATGAATCGGCCACGGACAGCAAGGCAGCCTGCGCCTAAAAAGGAACGCCCAGCGTCCGCCGGCCGCCACCAGCACGCCGGGCGCCCCCGCGTAGCCTAGCAGGTGCTAGGCGGCACGTCTTGGTTTATTCTTCCTCCGCTGAAATAGCCGCTGGGCCTTCGGGCAAGTTGAGCAGCGGACCTAGCAACAAAGCATTGGCAAACAAGCGGGAAGTGCCATGCCAGTAGTGACGGAAGTTAGGGTCGTCGGCGAAGAGCACCACGCGGCCCGCTCCCACCTTGCTGACCACTACGGCCGCCGAGTTACTGATCTGCTTTAGGTTAGCCTGCGATACGTAGCCGCTCACCAACGGCTTGGCCGTGTACTGGGCTACCGTGGCGTAAGGGTTACGGCTAGGTTTCAGGAAAGTAGTGCCGTTGCGGAACACGTACAGCTTGCGGCTGGTCAGGCCAAAACCAATGGGGTTCGTGATGTCGATGTCGGCCGAATAAATGGAGCCGGCAATGGCGCGGGTGCCCTCTTGCTCTTGCTGTACAAAGTCGGCGCGGTGAGTGGCCGCAGGACCTAGCTTACTTTTGGCCGCGGCGCTGGCGGTAGCCGTGGTATCGGCCCAGCCGCCATTGGCGGGCACCAGCAGCTTCTCCTTCACAATACCTTGCTTAATCGCCCAGTCCGAAGCGTTTTTGATGGTGATAAGCGTACCCCCTTCCTGCACCCAGCGACGTAGCTTGTCTACTGAAGCCTTATCCAGCCCCGTGTACACGCCACCCACCAACACGATGCTGGTGTAACGACCCAATGGCGCCCGCCCGAAGTTGCTGAGCTCAATGCGGCTCAGGGGCAACCCGAGCTGCTGGCTCGCTACAAACCATGCCTCGCCCACTTCAGAAGCGTTGGTACCCGTGCCCACCAGCAAAGCTGCTTTGGCTTCCGGCACCGTGTGCACGTTATTGGAACCTAGGTCGATACCGCTTAGGCTGAAGCCGGTACCCACGCCCGTAAACGTTACTTGGTTCTGCCGGCTCACCCGGCTTACAATCTGAAAAACTGAATCGGCTGAGAGCTTTTGCCCCGCCACCGGAATCACCAGAGCACCGTAGCCAAAATCGGTGTGGTCGTCTTTGGTGCCGGCGCTGAAGGGTTTGAAGCTCACTTTGGCCACTACCCCCGCCCGCTGCAAGGCCGTGAGCGAATGCGCCGCGTTGTAGTCAGACCAAGGGAGAATGTAGGCGTAGCTGCTTTTGCCCCCACGCACGGTGCCGGCCAGCGTTTTGGGCGCCTGCACGGGGGCGCTTTGCACGAGGTTGGTATTCTTTTGCTTCGACACCGGCAGCCCGTAGGCGTGGGCCTGGCTCCAGCCCGTTACGTCGTAGAACACGCTGTCGTGGAAGGTAGTCAGCTCCTCAAACAAGGAGTTCACGATGCGGTACTGAGGCTGGCTGGTGGGCACCACATAGGCCTTGCCCTTCTTGAAATCCTGCTTGTCCAGCGTTACATCCTTACCTAGCTCGTGCACTTCAACTTTGTGTTGGAGCAGTAGGCTCAAAAACTTGTTGGTCAGGGTTTCATCTTGCTCGCTACCGAAGACGTAAGCTTTCGTCGGGAACTTGCGCGCGTCGGTGAGGGCCGACGTGAAAAAGTCGCGCTGATGCTTTAGGAATAGCTCTTTTTCCTCCACCGCGCCGCGCACCGTTGCAAGGCCCGTGGCCACGTGATTACGAATGGTGAAAGGGAACGTCACGACCCCGTTGGTGCCTTCCTGGGCCAAGCCGCGGGAGCTAGCTACCTCAAAGGTAATACCCACGCCGCCCTCAAAGTCGGGGTAGGTGGAACCATAGATCGGCGACAGGTTATCGAACTGCTCCTTGGTCCAGTACAGTGACCCTAGGTCGTCCAATGACTTAGCAAAGTATTTGGCTAGGTGCACGTTGAGCACTTCGTACGTAGCACGCGGAATGAGGTCGTTCTCGGTACTGAAGGGTTTGGACGGCTCGAAATAATAGGTGCCGTTGGTGCCCATCTCGTGAAAGTCGATCATCACGTTGGGATACCACTCGTGGAAGAACGCCATGCGGGCGCGGCTTTCGGGCTGGGTCAGAGGCAGCCAGTCGCGGTTTAGGTCGGTGTAGAAGTGGTTGGTGCGGCCACCCGGCCAGGCTTCGGTATGCTCCCGGTCGAGCGGGTCGGTCACGTTGGGCCACGATTTATTCTGGTCAAACCAGTGCGAGGCTCGGTCGCGGCCATCGGGGTTTTCCAGTGGGTCGATGGTCACTACTGCCTGCTCCAGCCACTGCTTGGTTTCGGGACTGGTGGAGGCGGTGAGGTAATAAGCTAGCAACAGCGCCGCTTCCGAGGAGCTACTTTCATTGCCGTGCACCCCAAAGTTGAGACTCACCGCCACCGGCAGCTTGCGGTAATCGGGCGCGGGCAGCTTCGGGTCAACTAGCGCCCGCCGCGCTTCTTGCAGCTTCGCTAGGTTCTGTTGGTTTTCCACGGCCGTGATGGTGGCTACCACCTGCGGCCGCTCCTCAAAGGTGTTGCCTAGTGTGCGCAAACTCACCTTGTCGGATACCCGATCTAGCTCCCGCAGGTAGGCTACGATTTGATCGGAGCGAGTATAGTGGGTGCCAATGGGATAGCCCAAAAACTTTTCGGGCGTGGGTATAGCTGGGTCGAAGCTGCCGGCCTGAGCAGCCGGAAAAAAGTACGTGTTTTGCGCGGCAGTTGGCAGAGCTAGACCTAGGCCCAATGTGAATAGGGCGGCGGAGAAGTACGCTTTTAACATGAGAATAGGAATCGAAAGACTAGGTTTGATCGATGGTAGCGCGGGGTTTGTCGCCCGTGCGGACTCTGGCTTAAGCGCGGGCGACAAACCCCGCGCTCCGTGCATCTGGATTAATACCCTGGGTTCTGCTCCAGGTCGGAGTCGGCCACGAGGTCGTTGAAGGGAATGGGGAACACCCACCGGCGCTGATCCGTGACGCCGAGCACCGTACCGGCGCGGCCGGTGCGCACGAGGTCAAACCACCGGTCGGCTTCGAAGGCAAACTCTATCCGGCGTTCATTTTCAATGGCTAGGAGCAATTGATCGGCGGTGGCAGCGGTGCTGGCGGGTACACCGGCGCGGGCACGTACGGCATTCAGGTCGGCTAAGGCCTGAGTGAGTTTGCCTTGGCGGGCGCGGGCTTCGGCGCGGATGAGGTATTGCTCGGCTAGGCGCAGCACGTAGCTAGGGTCGTCGCGCTGGGCCGAGCGGCTGTAGAGGTTGCCGTAGGTTACGTTGGAGCCCGCAATAACCGTGGTAGCAAGCAAGGCCGAGCGGCTGCCGCCCACCGTTGGGTCGTTTAGCAGCGCAATAGCCGCAGGCACCGGCTGAAAGTTAAACTGACCACCCAAAGCGCTTGGAAACCAGTTGTTCCACATGGAGTTAGCGTCGGAGTTGCTGAAGGTTAGCTCAAACACAGACTCTTGGCTTAGGAATGGCGCCGTCGAAAACGTACGGTAAGGCGTAACCAAGCGGTAGTTGTTGTTGCCAATCACCTGCGTCGCATAGGTTTCTGCGTCGGCCCATTGCTTTTGGTAGAGGTGCAAACGAGCGCGCAGGGCACGAGCCGAGGCCTTCACGGCCCGGTTGCGGGTGGTGGCGTCGGGCAGCAAGGTTTCCGCTTGGGTCAGGTCGGCCAGCACCTGGGCGTAGGTATCGGCAAGAGAACTGCGCCGAATGCCCTGTCCATTTTCCTTGGAGCGGGTGGGTGTGAGTACCAGCGGCACCCCGCCCCAGCCCCGACCTAGGTCGAAGTACACCAAGGCCCGCAGAAAGTATGCCTCACCTAGCAGCTGATCTTTCTCGGTAGTAGGCAGCAGCGGGTCATTCACGCCGGGCACGCCGGCAATAACGTTGTTGGCGCCGTTTACAGCTTGATACATCTGCGTCCAGGCTTCCGTAATCAGCACGTTATCAGCGCTGAGCTGGTTCTGGTCAATTTGCAAAAACTGGTTTAGCGTGCCGTTGAAGCGTACATCTTCACCGGGCAAGAAGCCTAGCACCGGCCAGTTGAGCTGGTAGTAAGCCTGTACCCGGTCGTAGACTCCGATGGTGGCCGAGCGGGCGCTGCCGGCGTCGGTGATGGCCTTATCATCGGAGAGCTGCTGGACGGGCGTGGGTTCCAGCAAGTCGCGGCAAGCGGTAAAAGCTAGGCCCGCGGCGGTCAGGTGGAATGCAAAAAGAAGGCGGTGTATCGTCTGTTTCATCGAAAATCAAAGATTATAGTCCGACTGTGACGCCTAGCTGGAAAGTGCGGGGTTGGGGCACGGTGGCCCAGTCGAAGTTTTTGGTATTGCTCACGCCGCTCTGCGAATTCACTTCAGGGTCGAGGCCCGAATAAGGCGTGATGGTGAAGAGGTTGGCAGCTTGCACGTACACGCGCAGCGAGTTCAGGTGGGCTTTGGCAATGGCCGGCTTGGGGAGGGTGTAGCCTAGGGTAAGGGTGCGCAGGCGCAGGAAAGAGCCGTCCTCTAGGTACCGGTCGCTTAGGTTTTGCACCACGCCGCCGTAGTTGTTGCTGGAAGCCACCGTGGTCAGGCGCGGAATGGTGGTCACGTCGCCGGGCTTCTGCCAACGGTCGAGCTGCTCGCGGAGGTACCCGATGTTGCTCTGGGTGCCGCCGTGCACCAAGAAGAAACGGTTCATGTTCATGATCTTCGCTCCTTGTTCGAAGTTCAGCAAGAAATTAAAGTCGAAGCCTTTGTAAGTCACCGAGTTGGTTACGCCCCCGAAGTAGTTAGGCCACGCATTACCGACCAGCTTGCGGTCGGCCACCGAAAGCTGGCCGTCGCCATTCACATCTTCGTACTCGGCATCGCCACTTTCGCGGTTCACGCCAGTCTGGTGGTAGAGCCAGAAAGAGTACAGCGGCGCACCTTCCTGCAAGCGGAAAACGTCGCGGGAGCCAGTCGTAATCGGCGAAGCTAGCTTCTCGATCTTGTTCACGTTGCGGGCCACGTTGAACGTCGTACTCCACTGCACCGCCGACTTGGGCAGCCAGTTGGCCGTGAGCTGCACTTCAATGCCCTTGTTGCTAACGGCTCCGTAGTTCTGCACCACCGAGGCAAAGCCCGTCTTGCGCGGCACCGGCACGTTTAGCAGCAGGCCCGACGTGTACTTGTCGTAGTAGTTCAGCTCCAGCACCAAGCGATTTTGCAGCACGGCCGCATCTAGGCCCACGTTCCATTGGCGGGTGCTTTCCCAGCTCAGGTTGGGGTTGGCGAGCTGCAAGGGTGCGGTGCCGGGCAGGTCGAGGTAGTTAGCGCCACCTTGCACCAGGCCCAGCGCGGCAAAGTCGCTGATACCGGCCTGGTTACCCGTTTTGCCCACGCTAGCCCGCAGCTTCAGCTCCTGGAAAATATTTAAGTCCTGCACAAAGCTTTCCTCCCCGAGACGCCAACCGAGGCCCACAGCCGGGAAGTAGCCCCAGCGGTTGTCTTGCCCGAAGCGGGAAGAGGCGTCAGCTCGCACGCTCACGTCGGCGGTGTAGCGCTGCTTGAAGCTATAGGTGGCCTTACCGAAGTACGACAACAGCCCCGCCTGCGAGCGGGACGATGAGCCCGTTTGCGTTGCCGCCGAGGCAATGGTAGTCAGGTCGTTGCTCGGAAACTGTTGCCCCGCTAGGCTAGTGCGCTGGAAGGTGTTCTTCTGGATGGTGTTGCCGACCACCGCCTGGATGGAATGGTCACCAAAATCGACGTGGTAGTTGAGGGTCTGCTCATTGAGCAGGGTGATGTCGCGGGAGAGGTACGAGTTGGCCGTGCCGCGAGGCTGCCCGGCTAGGATCAACGTGTTGTTGAAATTGTTCTCGTACATGTCGTTGAAGTCGATGCTCCAACTGCTGCGCAAAGTTAAATTCTTCAGGAAACGATACTCGCCGTACACGTTCGAGATGACGCGCGAACCGACGGCGTCGTTGTTGAGGTTGTTGATGAGCGCCAAGGCGTTATCAAACGAACCGTACTTGGCGTAGGAGCCGTCGGGGTTATAAATCGACAGGTTGGAACGCGTGAACAGGGCCGAGTTGATGACGCCCACCGGGTTGTTATCGTTGCTGCTCACGTTGCGGTGGGTGCGGCTCAGGGCCGTGCTCGTGCCGATACGCAGCTTGTCGGTCACGGAGTTGTCGAGGTTTACGCGTAGGCTGAACCGGTCGAAGGCGCTAGGTCTCGCCACCGATTCCTGCTTGAAGTAACCGCCCCCAATGTAGAACTGTGTCTTGGCCGAGCCCCCGGCCGCCGACAGCTCGTAGCTCTGGGTTTGGGCCGTGCGGAACACATCCGAGAGCCGATCGTAGGTGGACTGCTCTTCGGGTAAGCCGCGCCCGCCGGAGGTCACGGAGCGGTAAGGTACTTGGGTTGGGTTGCCACCGTCGTTGAGAAACCGCTCATTTTCCAGCATAGCTAGCTCCGAGCCGCTCACCAGGTCGTACTGCTTCGGCGCCTTCGACCACGCGTGATAAGTGTTGAAGGTAACACGGGTTTTGTCGCCTGCCTTGCCGCGCTTGGTGGTGATGAGCACGACGCCATTAGCGCCGCGTGAGCCGTAAATGGCCGTGGCGTTAGCATCTTTCAGGATTTCGATGTTCTCAATATCCTGCGGGTTCAGGTCGGCCAACGGGTTAGAAGACACTTGGTTACCTAGGCCAGTAGCAATCAGGTTGGTGTTGTTGATGAACACGCCATCCACCACGTACAAGGGGTCGTTGCTGGCATTCACCGAGTTGCTACCCCTAATGCGAATGAAAATGCCGCCGCCCGGCACGCCTGAGTTGGCCGACACCTGCACGCCGGGCGCTTTGCCTTGCAGAAGTTGGTCGGGGCTAGCAGCCGGAATGTCCTTCAGTTCGTCGCCCTTCACTGAGCTAATGGCGCTGGTGAGGGTTTTGCGGTTTTGCTCGCTGTAGCCCGTCACCACCACTTCGTTGAGCTGTTTTACCGCCGATTTTAGTGCTACGCTCACTGAACTTGAGGTAACACTAATGGCTTGGCTTTGATAACCTACTGCACTGACCAATAGTACATTGCTGCCGGCTGGCAACGTGAGCGAGAACTGACCGTTGCCATCCGTAGAAGCGCCGGTAGTGGTGCCGCGCACTACTACCGTCACACCGGGTAAGGGGCTTCGGTCGGAGGCGTCGGTGACCGTACCCGTCACGGTTTGTGCGTTGGCTACTTGGGCGTAACTCGTACTAGTTAGACCCACGACGGCAATCGGCGCCGCCAGCAGAGTAGAAAGTTTCATCTGATAAGGGAGTAGAAATGAGCAGGAATGCGCTGGGTTGATTCCTGCTTCTGTGGCCTTGCATGACCATAGGCTCGAAGCTATACTAACTAGCTTCTAAGCACTTAGCTGCTGCACAAGCGTACTTCTCTTGTTGCCGCTTCACCAGGCAAGCTAGGTAAAGACGTAGCGCAGAACAGCAGGTACTCGGCCACTACTTCGACTGGTGAATAGTCGCGCTGCAAGTAGTCAGAAAAGACGACAGAATGGTATTCTGGAAGGACGGCTGCTGGAGCGCTGACATGCCTAGTACCGTCCGGGGCGGTTACGGCTACGCAAGCGGCAAAAGCAGCCTGAAGGTGTCGGAGGTGGAGGTGCTAGGTCCCACTACGACGCGAGCAAACAAGAAGGAAAAAGAGGATAACGCCTGCTCCTTAGTAGCTCATGCCCGTCGCCTGCATACAGACGACCATGCGCTGCATACCACAACATCCATGCTGTAGGGCATAGCAGGTGGCGGTGACGGCAGAGGAGCTACGGAAGCGTTTCACGGCTGTATTGTTTTTATATGATCAGGATTTGGCACCGTTCCAGACATTCTGGGGGTTGTCGGCGTATCGTCGAGCCTGTCTCTCCACGCCTCTGTATAAAAACCAGCCTTCAGGTAGAAGGCATTGATTGCACCAAAGGTAAAGACGCGTTTCTGAGAAACGCAAATTTTCTTTTAAATAACCATCGCGTTTCTAGGCCTAGGCAGCGTGCATAAAACGTTTGCGCTGGCTAGGCTGCTGCCTATCTTTGCCGTTGCTCTACCTGGCTGTTGTTTGAAAGATGAATGCAAGAGCTCCTTATTTTCTCCTCCGCATGCCCCTCGAAAAGCTGATTGGAAAGCATCGCTGTTGTTGCCTCGCAACTCCCTAGCCTGCTCTGGTAGCCGACTGGCCGCCTTCTTATCATCCGCTTTCTTTCGTTTGCATGACTTCTACCTCCCCGGCCGCGGCACGGCCTGAACTAGTGCGCGGCATCCGGCGCTGGGACTTCGTGGCGCTCATCATCAACATTACCATTGGGGCCGGGATTCTGGGGCTGCCCGCCAAAATTTATGCTTTGGTAGGCACGTATAGCCTAGCTGCTTATGTGGTCAGCGCGGCCGTTGTTTCTCTCATCATCTTATGCTTTGCCGAAGTCAGCAGCCGGTTCAGCGGGGCCGGAGGGCCTTACCTGTACGCCCGGGAAGCCTTTGGCCCACTCGTGGGGTTTGAGGTGGGTTGGCTGCTCTGGATTTCGCGCCTAGCTAGCTTCGCCGCGCTGTGCAACCTGTTCGTCGATTATGCTGCCTACTTCTGGCCCACAGTGGGCGCCGGAATGGGTCGGGCTGCTCTAATGACTGGGCTCATTGCTGGCCTGACTTTGCTCAATTGGGTGGGCGTACGCACGGCTTCGCTGGTGAACAATCTATTCACAGTGAGCAAGTTGGTATTGCTGGTGCTGTTCACAGCCGTTGGGTTGTTTTTCGTGAACTGGCAGGCGTTTTCGTTTGCGGTACTTCCCACCTACCCTAGCTTTTCCAGCGCGGTGCTATTGCTCATCTTCACCTTTTCGGGCTTTGATGTAGCGGCTATTCCGGCCAGCGAAATTCAACAGCCTCAGCGCAATGTGCCTTTTGCCTTGTTCACGGCCATTGCCACGGTGGCTGTGCTGTTCTTGTTAGTGCAGGTGGTGTGCATTGGTACGCTCCCAAACCTAGCTACGTCGGAGCGGCCCTTGGCCAGCGCTTCGCAGCAGTTTCTGGGGTCCGCTGGCGGGGCGCTCGTCGCGGCGGCGGCAATGCTGACTGCTCTTGGCACGCTCAATGCGCTCATGCTTACAGGACCTAGGTTGTTATTTGCCTTGGCCGAGCAGGGTCAAATTCCGGCTATTTTCCGGGCCACACACCCGCGGTTTCGCACGCCCTACGTGGCACTGCTAGTGTCGGCCGTTCTGAAGCTAGGGCTTGCTATCTCGGGCACGTTCATTTACGCGCTTACGCTCTCTACTATTATTCGGCTCACGTATTTCGCCCTCACGTGCGCGGCCTTGCCGGTGCTGCGCCGTCGGCGCCCGACGCAGCCGGCGCCTTTTCGAGTACTGGGTGGCGGCGTGGTAGCAGCCCTGTGCGTGGGGTTGTGCCTGTGGCTGTTGCTGAGTAGTACTGGCACCGAAGCGCGCGACGTTGCCCTCCTAGCTATCGTAGGACTGGGAGTGTACTTCGCAGCTAATCAGCGCGGCGTAAAGCCCGCTAAGTAGACCAAGCCACATTCCGCCCTCCCCTATTCAAAACTGTATATTGCTTTTCGAGCTATGTCTCTTTCTTCTCCTATTACCTCCGTTGCCATTCGCACGCCCCAGCGCGTAGCCGAAATCTCCTGGTTCGACGACCTGTGTGGCGGCGACACCCAATACCTGAGCGTGCTCGATGGCGCGTACCGCAGTTCCTGGGCGCACTGCCGGGATATTACGCTAGCGGCGGAGCGGCTAGGATATTCCAACATTCTGCTGCCTACGTCCTACACTGTGGGTCAGGATGTCCTCACCTTTGCCGCCGGAATTGCTCCCCAAACGTCGCGCATTAATCTGCTCACGGCCATCCGCACCGGTGAGATTCACCCGCCCATGCTGGCCCGTGCCCTAGCTTCCCTCGACCACATGCTCGAAGGCCGGCTTACCATCAATATTATCAACTCGGACCTGCCTGGCTTGCGCGAGGTGCCCGAGCTGCGCTACCAGCGCTGCGCCGAAACCATTGAGATTTTGCGCCAGGCGTGGACCCAGGAGCGCATTGTACACAAGGGCGAGTTGTATCAATTCGACATGCCATCGGACCCCGCTAAACCCTACCAGCAAAACGGAGGCCCGCTGCTATACTTCGGCGGCACCTCCGAGGGAGCCAGGGAGGTGTGCGCCCAATATTGCGACATGTTTCTGATGTGGCCCGAGACGGAGGAAATGCTCTACGAAACCATGCAGGACCTCAGCGCCCGCGCCGCTCGCCACGGCCGGCAGATCGATTTTGGCCTGCGCATCCACGTTATCGTGCGCGAAACGGAATCCGAAGCCCGTGCCTACGCCCGCAAGCTCATGTCGAAGTTTGACCCGGTGAAAGGTGCTGAAATCAAGAGCCGGGCTCAGGACTCGTGGTCGTTGGGCGTGCACCGACAAAACCAGCTGCGCGAGCATGCCGACAACGAAGGTTTTGTAGAACCGTTGCTTTGGACGGATATCGGCAAGGCCCGCTCCGGGGCCGGCGGCGCCTTAGTGGGCACACCCGACCAAATTGTGGAGAAGCTCAACCGCTACCTGGACATGGGTTTCCGCGCGTTCATCTTCTCCGGTTACCCCCTACTCGACGAAGCCGACTATTTCGCCCGTTACGTGTTGCCGCGCCTTCCGAACGTGTCCATGCCTCATTTCCAAGGCCGCATCCCGCGTGAAACGCCCGTGACGCCGCTTACTACCGCATCCCTCCGCTAGTACGCAAAGCTAGCTTCTGTATCGTAAGCAGATACCGGAGAGTTTGCTTCAAAAAAAGACCCGACTCCGGCAGCCAAGAGGCTGCGCACGAGTCGGGTCTTTTGCTTTGCGCGGTAACAGCCTTTACCATTCAGGCCACTTTGCTAAACGATTCCGCCAACTAAAAGCTAGGTGCCTATCACTCTGCATTCGCCTTTTTTGGCAAAAACTGGAAGGCTGGCGATGGCACGTGTTCTTTCGCGAATATTTGTTCGAAGCGCGCTAGCAGCTCTGGGTGCTGCTGCGCTACGTTATGCTTTTCGGCAAGATCAGTGTCCAAATCATACAGCTCAATAGGCCCATTCGAGGTAGTAGCTAGGTCTAGGCGCACGGCTTTCCACTTGCCCATGCGGGCGGCAACGCTGCCACCTTGCTCGTAGAACTCCCAGTACAAGTAAGGATGCTGCGGTTGCTTGCCTTTCCCCGTCAGCGTAGGCACAATGGATACTCCGTCGGTCTTGGCAGGAGTTGGCACGCCAGCTAGCTCCGTGAAGGTTGGCAGCAGATCCCAGAAGGCAATTAGCTGATTGTTCACTGCGCCTTTTTTCACCTGACTAGGCCATCTTACCAGAAACGGCACCCGAATTCCGCCTTCGTATAGATCCCTTTTCGCGCCGCGTAATCCTCCGCTGCTGTTGAAATAAGCTAGCTCTTTTCCGCCTTCGTCGGAGGGGCCATTGTCGGAGGAAAAAATCACGATGGTATTCTCGTCGATATGCAGTTCTTTGAGCTTGCGCATGATTTCACCTACCTGATCATCTAGCACCAGCATCGCGGCCGCGACGGCCGCCCGCGGATACGGCTGCGATAGGTAAGGGCCCGATTTGGTGAAGGTGGCAGCACTGGTGTCAGGCCCGACATAAGGCGTTTCCGGCCCGAATTTCCCAATGGTTTTTTTCATGTAGGCCGGCGGGGCGGCGAGTTCCGCGTGCGGGATAACCGTCGTTACAAACAGCGCGAAGGGCTGGTCCTTGTGCTGATCGATAAACTCCAGCGTTTTTTGGTGAATGAGCGCCGGAGCGTAGGTGACGGAACGCGCGCCCCGGTTTTCGGGGAGCAGAACTTTCTCCCGGTTATGCCACAAATGGTAGGGGTAATAATTATGCGCCAGGGTCTGACTGTTATAGCCAAAGAACTCGTCAAAGCCTTTGTTGACAGGGTCGCCGCTCGTGCCAGGCCCGCCTAGCCCCCACTTGCCAAAACAGCCAGTGGCGTAACCAGCTCGCTTCAGCAGTTGCGGAATAATGACAGTTGAGTCAGGCAACGGGTACTGTCCTTCGGGCTTCACGGCGAGGTTGCCCCGAACGGGCGTATGCCCAGTATGCTGACCAGTAAACATGGAAGAGCGAGATGGCGAACAAACCGCAGTGCCGGCATACGCCTGCGTGAACTTCATTCCTTCTGCGGCCAGCCGGTCGATGTTAGGCGTTTTGAATCGTTTTTGCCCGTAGCAACTAACGTCGCCATACCCTAGGTCATCGGCCAGAATGAAGATAATGTTTGGTGGCCGCTTGGCTTTTTGAGTTGTCTGCGTGAAGGCAAAGCTGCAAACGATACTCAGCAGAAATAGTAATGTTGTGAGCTTCCTATTCATTCAATTAAGCTGTTATGATGTTGCTAACAGGTTTTGTCCTGACTTGCTCTGCGCGTGTTGCATGTCGTTTCTCCGCGAGAACCTAGGTCCCACACGCCATTAACGACGCTTCGCCGGCAGCAAAGCGGCCGTGCACTGTCTTCACTGTTTCGTTTGCAGAGCTGGGCATCCTTACCCTCGCCTAGCTTACCTAGCTAGGTTTAGATTGGCCCCACCGAGTCGTAGATTACTACTTTCTCCCAGTAGGAGGCGTACTGGTTGCGGAAGTCGTCGTGGATAGGATGCTGCTGATAGCTTTCTTCATCTGCCGCACTCTCGAACAGGCAGAGCCACGAGTAGGTGTACGTCCGCTCAATCACGTCGCGGGTGGTGGCGGCGGGCGTGCCGATATGCGCCAGTTTGATCGAAGGAATGCTTCGGAGTGTCTGCAGTCCTTCTAGCAGCTTGGCTTTGTCGGCGTCGCTGGCGCTGGCCGGGGTGTAGAATAACACATGGTGAACGAACAGTTCGGGGGAAGAGGGGGCGTTCATCGAATCAGTATGCTCTAGGTTAGGAAACGATCAGGTGGCAAGATGCGCGAAATAAGCTAGGATTAGCTTGTCCTAGAATGCGCTGCGCTAAAAGTTAAGGAAGATAACAACGTTGGCGATACACTTCCCTGGGTAGGAGGAGCCACGTTTACGAGTAACCGAGGGGCGACAAACGAAAAACGTTTTGGCGCAGCCTACGTTTGGTCTGAGCTAGCAATCATTTAGCTGATAAGACTTCATGGAAAAGCAGACGAGAGAATCGTTGGTAAAAGAACTTATTCAACTACTAGAAGGAGGCAATGCGCACGTTTCTTTCGAAGAAGCCTGTGCTGATATTCCGCTCGAGCTACTAAACAAGCCCGCGGATGGCTTACCTTACACTATTTGGCAATTAGCCGAACACGTGCGAATCGCGCAATGGGATATCCTGGAGTTTTGTAATAACCCGGTGCATGAGTCGCCTAAATGGCCTGATGAGTACTGGCCAAGCGCCGAGGACCTTGCCGATCAGCAGAAATGGGAAACGACCCTAGCCCATATCAAGCAAGATAAAAATCAATTTGTGGAGTTGCTCCACGACTCAAATCGGGATTTATTCAAGCCATTCGAGCACGGGACAGGGCAGAACCTTTTTCGGGAAGCCTTGCTCATTGCAGATCACACCGCTTACCACACCGGGCAAATAATTCTACTCCGCCGCTTACTACACAACTGGTCGTAATGCAGTAGTAGCAAACCTAGGCTCCGGCTAGCAGCGCGCTCAGCCTAGCCACTAATTTTTGAGTGCCTCGCTAGTTACCTAGGTCCTCGCACCCTCGCGAAAGTGGGCCTCGTCCCACAGAACAAGCCACGCCAGTAGTCAGCTCGAAAGCAGCGCCCCAACTCTTCCAGTCTCGGAGGAGTTGGGGCGCTGCTTTTTTACAAAGCTTTCTTTCCTCTGCTGTTCGTGCAGGTGCTTAAATGTCCATGCAGAATAGTCATTGCATATTACTTATAATTTTTATAATTAAAAAAATACAATTAATAACAGCGAGTTATACGCTAACACACTTTTATAACTATACCAATCACTGAGATTTCTATTAAATACTAAATAGCTTATTCTCTACAGGAAATTCAGAGCAGATGTATGGCACATTTTTAGTTTGATAATATATCAATGAGCGATAAAAAATATAGCATTTTTAATATCAATGCTTTGTATATCAAGCATTTAAATTGAAGATTCAATAATTATTTATAAGATAAAATATATAAAAATTTAGTTTTACATTAAATAAGCTTCCCATAATTAGATTAACTATTCTCATTTATAGAACACAACAGTAATTACATAATTAAAGTAATAAAGCATCCAAAAAACACGTGAATAAGCGCTTTTTATACATATCAAATATCCAATAAGACACAAAGCGTTATGGGGCCTGAGTAGAGGAAGCTACTATCACTTCCCAAAATAGAACTCACCCCTATTCACCTCAAACCTGCCACTACTCAACTCTCATAATCTCCCACTTCTATCTTATGAAAGCAGCTTTACGATTTTTAGGGCTTTTGCTAGCCCTAATTCCTTTAGGGCTTCCACCTGCTTGGGCGCAGGTGTGCACGACAACAAGCACGCTGAACTATACTAACACGAGCACCACAGGTGATGAACGAACGAGAACCCGAACGGTAAATGGTACCTCGTTTACCTACAGCGGCTACACCAGCACCGTACCAGGTGGCCAGACAAACGTTTTCTCGGTGGGTACGAACGGTAATCTGAGTGGCCAATCGCTCGTTTGGCAGCAGGATAACCAGAACGTCAACGGTGCTAATAGCGCCTCCGTTACGCTCACCTTCACGCGTCCGGTCAACAACCTAACTTTCCAGTTTCAGGACGTTGACTCGGACGTTAACTTCATTGACGATTTAGTATTTGAAGCTTACGTCAATGGCAGTACTACGCCCGCTACGCTGACTAGTGCCAACTTCACTACCAGCGCCAACAACGAGTACGTGAGCGGCGGTAGAGTACGAGGCAAAGGTGGCAACGTAGCAGCTGGTAATACCGCTGGCAACCTAGCCGCAACCATGCCTGCCGGTGTGACCAAGCTGGTTCTGTATTACAATAACTCGGCGGCCGCTGGCAACACCGCACGCTTGCAAACAATTGGCATCAACTCCATTAGCTGGTGCGCGCAGGCCGACTTATATACTCAATTTACAACGGCACCTGACAACTCAGTGGCCGGACAAAGTCTCACCTATACCGTACAGTTCGGCAACAACGGACCGGATGTGGCGGCTTCCAACGTCGTGCGGCAAGTAACGGTACCAGCCGGTGCGGTGGTAACCAACGCTGGTGGTGGCAACTATTCCGCTACCACTAATACGATTACGTGGCCGACCGTCGGCACCTTGAATGCTGGTAGCAGCAGCTCGTTCACGTACACGTACACGGCGCCGGTAACTGCTTCGGAGTATAACAACACTGCTACCATCTCAGCCGAAACGGCGAGCAGTGATCCAACGGAAAATAACACCAGCACACGCAAAGTACTGGTAACATCTGCTTCTGACCCCTGCACAACAGCTTCCGTTACGTTCGCATTTGCAGATCGCACAACTGGGGAAGATTGGAAAGCACGGGCGCAAGAAAGCCTACCGAGCGCCAATGGTCCTACTAAAATCGGGACCAGCAACTACACGTTCAATAACACGGCTGGTTCGCTGCAGATAGGCTCACTGAACAACCAAGGAGTATTGGTATGGACCAACGACTTCTCCACTGCAAACGGTAGTAACTCCATACGGTTCAACTTTAGCCGACCTGTATCTGACTTCAGTGTAGAAGTAAATAATATTAATTCGCAGTCGGGCTTGCTCGCTACAGATTACACGGACCAAGTAGCATTTGCTGGAGCGAACGGCACCTCTTCGGTAACGCCAACCCTTACCTCTGCTGGTGGTATAACCATTGTAGGGGCTACCGCTACGGGCAACAGCACGGCCAATGCGACGGTCTGGGCATATTTCCCCCGCCCTATCACCACGCTTACCATTACCTTCAACAATGGTAACCCGGCTCTAGCCAACCCTGATCAGCAGATTATTGGCATTGTAGATATGACCTGGTGCCGCCTAGCGCCAGTGGCCAACAGCGTGACAAACTCCGCTACCCTGCCCAGCACGGCCGGCCAAGTTACCCTTGATCCCCTAAGCTCCTCCGTCGATGGCATAGTGCAGTCATATACCATTACGGCTATTCCGCCTAACTCGCAGGGTGTGCTTTACTATAACTCTACGGGCTCTACCTACCTGCCTGTAACTAACGGCCAAGTGCTGAACGCTACCCAGGCAGCCAGCTTGCGCTTCGATCCGGCAGCGGGCTATACGGGTACCAGCGCCCAGTTTAGCTATACTGTAAAAGACGACGAGAATCTGACTTCGGCTACGGCCGCCACCTTCACTGTTCCATTGCAGCACGTAGCGCCTTGCACGGTAACTACCACTCTCAACTATAGCACGCGCGCCGCGGGAGAAGATTGGCGGAATCGCACTGCTGAGGGAGTTCCTACTGGCTCTTCTGTAACCCAGGTTGGCACTGTGGATTACAACCCTGGCGCCAATTTCACCAACTCGTTCAGCACAGGCACTTTGAACGGAGTGCAATCCTTACTCTGGAGCGTTGACTACTCCGCAAATAGTACCAACAGCTCTTCCGTCACGTATACCTTTTCTCGCCTAGTATCAAACTTCACCGTACGAATACAAGACATCGATATTGGTGCTGGGTTTATTGACCGGGTCATCTTTACCGGTAATGACGGTACTACTACTGTCCTGCCTTCTTTATCAAAGGTCAACAGCAACTCAGCTATTGTAGCGACCAGCGGCAACGTGGCAACTGGTACTGCCAATACTACTAGCAACGTAGATGGAACAGTAATAGCTTACTTTCCTAGCCCTATTAAGAGCTTAACTATAACGTATCAGAACGTTGGAGCGGGCAACGATGGTGCTGCTGCGGGTATTGGCATCGATCAAATGACCTGGTGCCGCTTGGACCCAGTAGCCAACGACATCACGAATGCTAGCTTACCCGCCGGCATCGGCGCCACAGCTATCAATAACCTCAGCGCAGCAGTCGATGGCACGGTGCAGTCGTACACGATTACAGCCCTACCCCCTTCTGCCCAAGGCACACTCTACGTCAACGGCACTATTCTGAATACGACCAACTTCCCTGGACTGGTCCTGACGCCGACGCAGGCTACTCAGCTTTCCTTTATTCCGGCAGTAACCTACAGTGGCCCGGTTAATTTCACGTACACCGTAACCGACGACCAAGGGCAGAAAGATGCTACACCGGCTACGTACACCATTCCGGTAACAGCAACGGGAGCCAGTGGCATTGCAGCAGCTTGTGCTACGCCAGGTAAAGAAGGCAACGTTGTCGGTTTGGCGGTTAACCCTGATGCTTACTATCCTAGCATTACCACCCAGACTCTAAATGCTGGTGCAAAGTCGATTCAGGTAAACGCTGCCGCTGGCGCTCAAACCGACATCACGGCCGGCGACCTTCTGCTGGTTATCCAGATGCAGGGGGCTGACATCGATAACAGCAACAACGATGCGTACGGCGACGGTGTAGCAGGTGGCGCAGCCAATGGCAACCTAAACAACGCAAACTTCATCGCAGGTCAGTACGAATATGTAGTGGCGGCTAACACCGTGACGGCTGCTAGTGGCGGCACAATTCAACTGGTTAATGGACTGAAGTTCGGCTACCAGAATGCCGCCGCAACCACTACTACGGGTCAGCGGCGCTTCCAAGTGATTCGTGTACCGCAGTACGGTAATCTTACCCTAGGTGCTACCATCACGCCTAGCCCTTGGAACGGTTCCACGGGTGGTATCCTCGTGATAGACGTAGCGGGCCAGACGAGCCTAGGCACCTTCAACCTCGACGCAACGGGTGCTGGTTTCCGCGGTGGGGCTGGTCGTATTCAATCGACTGTTACTGGCAACGATGCGTCTTACGTCACGACGACAGCTTCTGACTACAATGCGCAAAAGGGTGAAGGCACCGCTGGTACTCCTCGCTATGTAAACACAGGCACTGCCGTGTTGGACACGAATACGGATGGCTACCCAAACGGCGGCAGCGCTAGCCGTGGTGCCCCTGGCAACGCTGGTGGTGGTGGTAACAACAACATCGATAACAGCGGCGGTGGCGGCGGTGCCAATGGTGGCGCTGGTGGCCGCGGCGGCAATAACTTCTTCAGTAACCTAGCTATTGGCGGCGAACCTGGCGCCAACTTCGCGGTAGTTAGCAGCAACCGCCTTGTCCTAGGTGGCGGCGGTGGTGCTGGCACTACCAACAATGGCACCGGAACACCCAATAATGGCTTTGCCAGCAGTGGCAAAGCGGGTGGTGGCATCATCATCCTACGTACCGGCTCTATTACGGGTAGCGGCTCTCTCATTGCGAGCGGCGCGGCACCCAACACCACCGTGGCAGACGACGGCGGGGGCGGTGGTGGCGCCGGTGGCTCTATCCTAGTCACGGCGACGAACACTGCTGGTTTGACAAACGTCACGCTCACGGCCAATGGCAGCGACGGTGGAACCAACACCGGTGGTACCGCCGGCCCTCACGGACCTGGCGGTGGCGGTGGTGGTGGCGTTGTCTTAGCCAACGGCGCCGTGAAGGGCACTTCGGTTTCGAGTGGCGCTAACGGCACAACCACGGGCAGCACGGCCTTCGGTGCAACGGGTGGCTTGGTAGGCGTCGCAAACACTCAAATCAGCAGCAGCATTGCGAATAGCGCAACGGGCTCGGTTTGCGCCTCGGATGTAACAACAACCCTCACAGGTCCGGCTACGCTAAATGCTGGTCAGCCTTCGGGCACGTACCTAGCTACTTTCACCAACAACGGCCCGAACTCGGCCGACGGTGTAACGCAGCGAGTAACGCTGCCGGTAGGCGCCACACTTACGGCTACTCAGCTGAGCACGATCCAAGCCGCATATCCAGGCACGACTTACGACTCTAGCACGCGCGTGTTGTATTTCACTGGCAACACAACAACACTGGCCGGTGGCGTTACCAACTCGTTTAACTTTGCCTTCACGGCCCCAACCACTACGGGCGCTGCGCCCATGAACAGCGCAATAACAACTACGTCGGGCCAAGGAGTGAATGCTGCTCCTGATCAATCTACGCTTACCCCCACCGTGAATTCGGTTGCCGATGTAGCGACCACCATCTCGGGCAACGGTCCGGTGAGCGCAGGCGGACAGGGAACGTTTACGGTGAACTTCACTAACCTGAGCGCTACAGGCCCCCAGACAGCAAATGGCGTCGTGGCGACAGTACAACTTCCCGCCGGCCTAGGTACGGTAAACTTTACAGGCACGGTCGGCTCGTACAATAATACGACTGGCCTAGTAACGTACACGAGCCTCACCACGCTCACGAGTGGGCAACTAGTTAGCTCTACCATCACCTACACTCAGCCGACTACGGCAGCGGTGGTAGCCACAGCTTCGATCAGCACAACATCGAACGAAGCGGGACAAACGGCCAACAACATGGCAACGGCTACCAACAACACAAATGCCGTGTATGACGTCACGACGGCTATCAGCGGTCCGGCAACTATCACGGCGGGCAATCAAGTGCTCTATAACGTATCAACGACGAACAGCGGCACCAGCTCAGCGGCACCTAACGTGACGCAGACAGTGACACTACCGGTTGGTGCTTCCAACGTGTTCGTAACTGGTGGCGCAACCTACGATGCCACGCTACGCGTTGTAACATTCCCGGCTATTACGTCGCTCGCCGCTGGTCAGACGGTCAACAACACGGTTAGCTTCACCGCCCCGAGCAGCAACTACTCGGTCGGTGCCCGCGTGGCCTCGTCACCGGTTGATGCGAACACGGGCAACAACACGGCCTCGGTGAATACCAGCGTGACGGCTCCGCCTGTAACGACTACCAACGCCAACACGTTTGTGACGGTGACGTCATCGGCGGCTAGCATTAGCGCAGGCTCTGCTCTTACGTTCATTGTAACGGAAGGCAATGCTGGCAAAGATCCGGCAACGGATGTTGTGACGCGTGTGGCCATTCCCACGGGTTTGCCAACTGCTCCCGCTGACGTCAACGTTGTTAAAATTGGTGGGGCAGCCCCAACATCTGTTTCGGGCACAATAGCTACCTATGCCAACGGCGCAACGTATGATTCCAGCACTGGCATCGTTACGTTCAAGTCTGTGCCTTCGCAAAACGCAGGGGCGGCTAACAACAATACTTATTCTATCACTTTTGTCGCGCCTGCTTCGGGAGTCGTCACCGCAACGGCTGATGTAAGCGCTACGACCCAGGACAATGTACTTGCCGACAACGTAGCAACAGCCCAGGTAACGGTGAACTCAGCTGCAACGGATGTGACGACAGCGTTGAGCGGTCCTACTTCCGCAATGCCTGGTCAGCGCCTGACGTATACCGTCACGACGACCAACACTGGCCTAGCTCCTGCTGGTAATGTAATCCAGACCGTCAATATTGCAGCGGGCCTCGCTACGAGTGGCACCAACGCCGTAACCATTGGTGGCAATGCACCTAGCTCGGTGAATGGCGACGTAGCCACGTATGCGAATGGTGCTACTTACAACGCCAGCACGGGTGTCGTGGCCTTCTCCGCTATTACGTCGGCGGCAGGCGGCAGCTCCGTTACCAACACGATTGCCTACACGGCACCCGCTAATGCTGGTGCTAGCTTGGTGAACATCGCGACTGTGACAACCAACTCGGCCGAGACGAGCCTGGTTAACAACACAGCGCTGGTTACGACAACCATGATGGCTAGCGCTGATGTGCAGGTAAGACTCACGGGCCCTAGCACCATCGTCGCGGGCAACCCGCTCACGTATGCTGTGACTACTACTAACAACGGAGGCTCCGTCGCAGCTAGTGTCACAACTACCGTGCAGTTGCCAACGGGCTTAACTGGAGTCGTGGTGCGCGATGCGGCTGGCAACGTACTAGCCAACTCCACTACCTCCGGCTACAACAGCGCTGATGGTATTGTCCGCTTCCCCGCCCAGATCAACCAGAGTGCCGGTAATGATGCCGCCATTTCTGGTACGATCACCCTCAATGCGCCAGCTAATACCAACGTACTGGTACCCGTCGCGACGGCAACTGTAACGGGCACCACTGATCCAACTGTAGGTAACAATACGGCCAGCCTCGCGACTACAATACAGCCTGCTACGACGGCGCAGAACGACCTGACGACGACACTCACGTCTAATGTTGTTACGCAAACGGCTGGTCAACCAGTAACCTTCACCGTCACGACGACTAACGCCGCAACCAGCACAGGTACGGCAACGGGTGTGGTACAAACCGTGCAGCTACCAGCGGGCCTCACCAGCAATGGGGGCACGGTGGTAGTAACAGGCAGTGGTAGCTACGACAACGTAACTGGTTTAGTGGTTTTCCCGAGCACGAGCATCCCGAACACAGGTGCTACGGGCGCTGTGACCAATACCATCACGGTAAGCAAAGCACCTAGCATTGACCCGTTGGTAGCCGTAGCAGCAGTGCGTGGCAACGAATCGGACCCGACAACTGCCGACAACACGACCGTCGTTAAAGTGACTGTTACCCCAAATGTGGACGTTGCCACCAGCCTAACAGGTCCGGCAACTACCATAGCCGGTAACACCGTGAATTACTCGGTAGTGACGCGTAACAACAGTGTTTCGCCCGCTACAAACGTAACCCAAACGGTGACTCTGCCAGCAGGCGTAACGAGTTATTCTCTAAATGGTGGCGCGCCTATCACGGTAGCTTCAGGCGCTACGGTTTCTATACCAGTGCCCTCGACCATTAACCCCGGCGATGTTAATACGGTAACCAACACGATCAGCTTCACGGCACCTAGCACAAGCTTCGCCGTCGTAAGCAACGTGAGGGCTACTGGCGACAATGGCACGACGGGTAACAATACTTCAACTCAGAACACGGCCACAACAAACAACCGTGCGCCGGTAGCGGCCAACGTGATCAATACGTTGCAGTCGCCAGAAGGTAACACGGCTGGTCCGCTGCTACTTTCCTCGCTAAGCGCGACGGACGCAGATGGCAATACGGATATCAAGACGTATACCATCGCGACCCTTCCGAGCAGCTCGCAAGGTATTCTGTACAACGGTACAACTGCGTTGGCACCAGGTGCTACCATCACCCTAGCCGATATTGCGAAGTTGACGTTTGATCCAGCGGCCAGTTATGTGGGCAATGCGTCATTCACTTATACAGCTACGGATGCTGTTGGGGCTACGTCGCTGCCAGCCACTTACCTCATCCCTGTTGGCCAAGATGTAAACTCGGTGTACACGAACACTACGCCAAAAGGAGGCAACAACCCCTACCAGAATGGCGACATCATCAGTAACGCATTCGACGCGAACGGTGGCACCTACAATGCAGCTTCACCCCAAGCCATCACCGACATCGGTGTGCGCTCAGCGGCACTGGCTTCGGGTAGCAATGCATTGCCAGCTGGCGTAACCGTTAATTCTACTACGGGTGCTGTTACCGTCTCTAACCGGGCTCTGCTAAGAAGCGGCACGTATACGGTAACCATCACCACAGTAGATGTCAATGGCGGCACTAACACCCAACCCGTAACCTTCACGATTGGCAGCGTCCCGCTTCCCGTCGAGCTAACGGCTTTCGCAGCTACTGCAAAGGGCAACGATGCAGTGCTAGCTTGGACAACGGCTTCGGAGAAAGACAATGACCACTTCGAGGTAGAACGGTCGCTTGATGGTGTTACGTTTGAGACTGTAGGTACGGTAAAAGGTCAGGGTACTAGCACTGCCGCACACGAGTATAGCCTGATCGATGCTCGTGCGGCCCAGCTAGGCCAGACGCTTTACTACCGACTTAAGCAAGTAGACGCAGACGGGACAGTAGCCTACTCTCCGGTACGCACGGTGGCTTTCACAACAGCTCCGAATCAAGTGAATGTAAGCCTGTATCCGAACCCCGCGGTTACAGAAACTAGCTTAGATCTGCGCACGTTGCCAGCTGGTACGTACACGGTGTCTTTGGTCGACCTAGGTGGCCGTTCAATAACAACGCAGTCGTTGGACGGTGGCAGGGTCCATGTGCTTCAGGTGCAACAATTGCCTAGTGGTGCTTACCTCATTCTGATCAATGGCAAAGACACTCACATCACGAAGCGTTTACTAAAGCAGTAGCCATCCACTGAATTTAGTTTACCACGAAAAGAGCCCCACCAAAATTGGTGGGGCTCTTTTCGTGTTGCAGATATTTTGTCAACTTTTATAATTAAATAATCCAAATTGATTTTAAACAATTACACATTGCTCCATAATAAAATAATACAATAATTTATTAGATGCATTCATATACAAAGACAAGCCTGTTTAAATTTTCCCTTAACAAGAATTTTCTGTCTATAAATGAAAACACAGCTGTAGGCGGCTATATTCAATAATTTGAATAAAAACTATCCTCGTTTATTCACCAATTAAACAGTCATCTTTGGTCGAGTACAGACTATCATTCGTCGAATTATATCATTTACAGCTCAACACTAAGGCAGGTTTGCACCATAATTGATTCTGCTTTTTTCCCAAATTGAGCATAGCGTGCCAACCTACTCGTCATCCCTTTATTCCCATTAGTTATAGCATGAAAACAACTTTACGTTTTGTTGTCCTACTCTTAGCTTGGACCGCTTTGGGCAGAACAGTAGGTTGGGCACAGTGTCAACCTTCCTTTCTGGACAATAGCACAACTTCTAACGGCTTAACTGCCGAGTACTACCGCACGACTTTCTACCAGGAAGCAGGCTTCAATGCGAGTGCTATTACGTTTTTTCAACGTACTGCGCCCCAGCGTCGCAACGACTTGACGGTAAACTTTACCACGAACAGCTTTCCGGTTACTGTATACTCATCAGGTACGGCTACCAACCCAGATAACTTCAGTGCACGCTACCGCGGAAGCATCAACATTCCAGTAACGGGTAGCTATACTTTCTACCTGACCTCCGATGATGCCTCGTACATGTGGATTGATAACCCAGCGTTGGCAACTACGCCTAGCGCTACAAATGCATCCATCAGCAACGGTGGCGCGCACAGCGCAAGCGAAAGGTCTTTCACAGTTACCTTAACGGCAGGCTTTCACGACATCCTGATTCTGTATGCGGAAGAAGGCGGCGATAACATTCTAAAGTTTGAATACGCCAGTACCGCTGCTGGCATTACTCGTCAAGTAGTTCCATCTTCCGCTTTGTGTGCCGGCCCCGCCGCAGCTAACAACGCACCGGTAGCTAACAACATCACCAACACAACATTACCTATTTCTTCTGCGGCGGCAGTATTGTCGCCCAATCTATCGGGTACAGATACAGATGGTACGTTAGCCTATTATAATATTATAACCCTGCCGGCTGCAACGGCCGGGGTATTGCGTTTTAACGGCACAGCTGTAGTAGCCGGACAAGCTATTCCCTCAAGCCAGCTGAATCTCCTGACTTTTACTCCAACAGCCGGCTACACAGGTACTGCAACCTTCCCGTACACGGTGACGGACAACGCCGGACGGACTGCTCAAACGGCTGCTACCTACACGATTCCCGTAGCTTCTACGATTAGTGGGGTAGTGTTTGAGGATGTAAACTACGGAGGTGGCGCTGGCCGGCCAAGCACTACCACTGGTGCTGCAGGCCGCCCGAATGCCACCGTTGAGCTCTACAACAGCTCTGGAGCACTGGCTAGAACGACGACGACTGATGCTACCGGAAAATATACGTTCAACATCATCAATGGCACTTACACCATTCGCGTCGTCAACAGTACCGTATCTTCTTCGCGTGCAGGCTATACTACGACTCTCACCCCTGTCCAGACGTACAATGGCACCACAACCCGCGTTGGAGGTGAGAACCCTTCATACACGGATGCTGCTGCCAACTCGGGTACGCAGACGTTGTCGGGACTAAGCACAGGGACTGTCACTCCTCAATCTATTGCGACAATAACCAGCAGTGGTGCAGCAACAGTGGGCCCTGACTTCGGTTTCAACTTCGACGTGGTGACGAACACGAATGATGGAGGCCAAGGCTCGTTGCGTCAATTCATTACGAATGCCAACGCCCTCAGCAATTCAGGCCTAGCTCAAACGGGTCAGGTAGCCGGGAGTGAGGTGTCTATCTTTATGGTTCCGGATGGAGCGGCTCATGCTGGTCTATTGGCTAGCAACAACGGCGGTCCAGCTTCGCAACTGACCAACGGGGTAGCACTTATCAGACCCACGAGTGCATTACCGGCTCTCACGGATGCAAATACTGCTATTGATGGCTCGACACAGACCGCGAATATTGGTAATACCAACACGGGCACGCTTGGCACGGCAGGTACCGTAGGGGTTGGCCCCGATGGCATTGCCAACACGGGTGACGAGCTAGCTCTAATGGTGGTAAACAAACCGGAAGTGCAAATTCAGAGCACAACGTCTACGGCCGTCAACATTGGTCTTGATGTACAAGCAGCTGGTACACTCCTGCGTGGCTTATCGGTGCTAGGTTTTGGCACCGCAACCAACGACGACAACAACGCAAACGTGCGGGTTGGCAACGTCACTGGTTTCCTGATTGAAAGCAACTTTTTGGGCATTTCTGCTACTGCCGCTAGCCTAGCTTACAGCACCACTTCTTCGGGTACGGGCGACAACCTTCGCATCATCAGTGGCAAAGGCAATGGCACTACTACTGGCGCTACAGCTAGCATTGTGCAGAACAACCTGATTGGCTACGCTCGGGGTAAAGGCATTGGTGTAGAAGCCGGCTCGACAGGCGTTGTTATTCGCAACAATGAAATCCGCAACAACAGTATCGGCGCTGACAACCTCGACGGCATTGATATCGAGAATAGCTCGGCTACGATTATCACCGGCAATTACGTTCTTGACAACTTCGGCGCAGGTGTAGATATGTATGGTTCATCTGGTGGCAACGCTCTGACGGGCAACACCATCACGAACAATGGCCGCGCCAACGGTGAAAATGCTGGTGTTCGGTTGTTCGGCAGCGATAACACGGTTAGTCAGAACATTATTACCAACAACATCGGCGCTGGTATTGCCGTCACGAACGGCACCACGACGACTAGCACCACGACTAACACGAGCAACAACGTGCTGTCGATGAACTCGATCAGCGGTAACGGCAGCGTCGCTTCCAACGGCAACGTGACGACGGGTAACATCGGCATTGATTTAGAAACAACCAATAATAGCCTGCCCGCTGGTTCCTCTCCTTTTGTGTCGTACAATGACAACAGCGACACGGACACGGGTGCCAACGGCTTGTTGAACTATCCTGTTATCGCAACGGCTACCATCCGCAATGGCAACCTGTTGCTGACGGGCTTCGCTAAAACGGGTGCCTTGCTGGAATTTTTTATTGCCACCCAGAATGCAGCGTCGCTCAACGCAATTGGTGCCAACTTTGGCCAGGGCTCCGCTTATCTGTTCTCACGCACTGAAGGGTCAACCGCGGACCTAGATGCCATCACCGGCAGCTACGGACAAAGCAACGCAACGGTCAACGGTTTCTATCAGGGAACAGAGACAGGTCAAAACCGCTTCTCTTTCTCGATTCCGCTTGCTTCGCTGACTTCGGCACAACAAGCCGCATTGGCTGCTAGCGGCGTCAAGCTGACGGCAACGGCGACCATCACCTCTACCTCGGCCACGGAGCGCGGCACTTCCGAATTCTCGGGGAACGCACCTGTGCTACAGGCCCCGGTCGCCAACAACGACTTTGCCACGACTATGCCTGGCACGGCTTATACCTTCACGGGTACTACGGCCGTAACGACAAACGACACGCCGAGCGGCACCATCGACCCCACAACCGTGACGCTTGGCACGGCCGTTCCTACTTCGCAGGGCGTCTTCGCGGTAGATGCTAGCGGCAACGTGACCTTCACGCCCGCTGCTGGTTTCGTGGGCATTGCCACAATACCCTATACCGTGAAAAACACTTCGGGCACGGTATCGAACATCGCATATATTTCGGTAGAGGTAAAAGGGACCACCTTCAACCTAGCTACCTCGCTTTCAGGCCCATCATCGGCTAATGCGGGTGCTTCGGTGACGTACAATGTAACCTCCAGCAATCCTGGCTCGGTGGCCGCTACGAACGTGGTAGAAACCGTGCAACTACCAGCAGGCCTTATAATTACTGGCTTCACTGTCGGCGGTAGCACGGGTACACTGAACAACGGCGTTATTACCTTCCCGACCGGCAATTACAACCAGAGCACTGGCCTGCTGACCTTGACTATTGGTAACTTAATGGCCGGTACGGGTACGACCACAACGGCGGTTGTATTCCCAGCTCCGGTTACGGACCCACTGATTGTAACGGCTAATATCAGCGGCAACGGCGGCACGGAAACGATTACCTCCGACAACACTGCTACCGTACCGACGACTATTGCACCGCGTTTTGATGTGACGACGGCAATCAACGGTCCGAGCAGCGTAACGGCTGGCAACGAGGTTACCTACACCATCGTGACCAGCAACGTGGGCCCATCGGTTAATGCCAATTCGGTATCGCCAGCAACTAACGTGATCCAGACGGTGACGCTCCCCGGCAACGTAACGGGCATCTATGCCTCTAATGGGGGCACGGCGGCGTTCAACTCGAGTGCTAACACGACTACGGTAACCTTCCCGGCTATCAGCACGCTAGCAGCGGGTCAGTCACAAATGAACACCATTAGCTTCGTAGCACCTAGCAGCAGCTTTCTGGCGCCAGTAGCCGTTGTGACTTCTGGCCTGACCAACAGCAATGCCGGTGACCTGAATTCGCCGATAGCTGGCACGAACAACAACACGGCGCAGCTGAATGGTGCCACCACGCGCCCCACGGTTACGACCGCTACGGGCACAGGCGCAGCGACCAACGTATATACGACCATCACGCCTTCCGCGACGAGCGTAGCAGCGGGTGCTAACATCACGTTGACCATTACGGCTAACAATGCTGGCCCAGGTGCTGCGGCCGGTGTGCAGGAAATGGTAGCATTACCAACTGGCTTGGCATTCAGCAACCTAGGCGGTGGTACGTATAACCCAGCTACTGGCTTGCTGACCTTCCCCGCATTAACCTCGAACCTAGCCGTGGGCAGTAGCCAAACGTACACCGTTACGTTTGCCGCACCGCAACAAGGCTTCGTTCTGGCTACGGCTACGGTGAGCACCTCGAATGCCGATCTAGTACCCAACGACAACGTAGCAGAGGCGAAAGTTGAAGTGACACCGGTAACAGACGTAGCTACCACGCTAGCTGGTCCGGTAGTGGCGCTGCCCGGTCAGACATTAACCTACACGGTAACGACAGCCAACAACGGTAGTGCTACCGCCAATGGCGTGGTACAAAAAGTACAGTTGCCCGCAGGCCTGACCTCTATACAGCTTAATGGTGTAGCAGCTAACAGCACCCAATACGACGCTACTTCGGGCGTTCTGACCATTAGCTTCGCCGATCCGCTAGCCACGGGCTTCACGCAGACGAATACTATTTCATTCACGGCACCAGCCAGCATGAGCAGCTTCAGCCCAGTGGCTTTTGTTAGCTCGAGCACCGCGGAAACTACTATTGCTAACAACACCGCTACGGTGCTCACTACTGTGACGCCTGCTGCTGATATAACGATCAGTGCAACGACGCCGGCTTCGGCAGTAGTAGGCAACCAAGTGTTCTACGTAGTAAGCACGACCAACAAAGGCGCGGCAACGGCAACGAGCGTAGCCCCTACGCTGCAACTACCCGCTGGCCTAGGCGCTGCCAACGTCACATTCCCTGGTGGCACGAACACCGGCACGTATGACAACGCAACTGGTCTGGTGACGTTCCCGGTGGTGAATGCACTAGCCAGCGGAGCTAGCCTCTCGAACGAAGTGGCGGTAACGATGCCCGACGTGGCTCAACTCACGGGCGTAGCTCGGGTAACTACTACCAGCTACGACACAAACCTCGACAACAACTACGCTGGTGTAGCTACCACTCCGGTAGCTGCTACTACTGCTACCGCTGACCTGCAAGTGGCAACCTTCACGCCTGCCACAACGTCGGTGAATGCTAACGCTGCGACTACGCTGACGGCTACTTTCAACAACCTAGGTACGGGCACCGCTACCAACGTGGTACCGCAGATTGTTCTAGTACCTGGTCTGACGGACGTTCTGGTGTCGAGCAGCGGCAACTACGACCCTAATACGGGCATCGTGACATACCCAACAGTAGCTACCGTCGCGGGCGGTGCCGCCGTGATTGGTACGTACACGGTGAGCTTCACGGCTCCGGCTTCAGGTCCGATCAAGGCCGTAGCCGCCATTACGTCGGCCACTTCCGACGGGGCATTGAGCAACAACACAGCTTTGGCTACGGTGAACGTAACGTCGCAGGCGAATGCTACTACCAGCATCAGCGGTCCTGCTTCAGTAGCACCTAGCTCGAAAGTGACGTATGCTGTAACAACTTCCAACGTTAGCACGGCGTCACCTTCCACCAACGTGGTGCAGACGGTGACGGTACCTAGCACAGTAACCGACCTGACGTATCCGGCTGGTAGCTCGGTTAGCACCCTGAATGGGGTTACGACAATTACCTTCCCTGCTATTGCCTCGTTGGCAGGTGGTCAGGCCAATGCCGTAACGAACTACGTATCGTTCACCACGCCTTCTACGCCTACTTTGGTAACGGTAGCAGGTGCTGTGACATCAGACGTTGATACGGACCCGGACAACAACTCCGCTAGCGTTAACACGATTAGCAACCGGGCGCCAGTAGCGTATAACGTCGTAAACAGCGTTCAATCACCGGAGGGTAATACGGCCACCAAAGCTATGCTTATCTCGCCATTGGTAGGTACCGACGCCGACAACAACACGCTAACCTACCGGATTACAGCGCTGCCTACTTCGGGTACACTCTATCTAGCAGATGGCACCACTGCCGTTACAACGACCACTGTGCTGACGGCTACGTCAGCTAGCCAGCTGCGTTACCTACCAACTATTGGTTTCGTGGGCAATGCCTTCTTCAGCTACACAGCTACCGATAACGCTAGCGTAGCGGCTACTTCGAACACGGCCATGTATACGATTCAGGTAGGCACTGATCAGAACTCGACGTACGCTGCTACGCCGACCAAAGGCGGGGTTGCGCCATACCAGAACAACGACGTGCTGACGTATATCACCGACTTGAACGGTGCTCGCTACGTTACCTCGGGTAGCTCGTCTCTCGTGTACAATACGACCACAGGCGCTCTGCTCGCTGGTGCGAGCAACGGGTTACCAACTACAGGCACAAACGCTGTACTGGCTGCAACTTCTTCGCTCACGGCTACACAATTGGCAGCGCTCGGCGTGAGTCTGAATACAACCACAGGCCAACTGTTCGTGTCTGACCGCACCAAGCTGAAGGCAGGAACCTACTCCGTAACTGTTAGTACGACGGACGTGAATGGTGGCACCAACAGCATCATCCAGAGCTTCACCATCGGCTCGGTACCGCTACCGGTTGAGTTGACAGCTTTCACCGCCACGGCCAAAGTGAACGATGCTGTGCTAGCCTGGACAACGGCTTCGGAGAAGAACAATGACCACTTCGTAGTAGAGCGCTCCTTGGACGGACAGTACTTCACCGCCGTAGGCACGGTAGCTGGCAACGGCTCGACCAACACCGTGCACACCTACAGCTTTGTTGATAAAGCCGCCGCTCGCGCCGGACAACAGCTTTATTACCGTTTGCGCCAAGTAGACACCGACAGCACCGAGTCTTTCTCGCCTGTGCGCACGGTGCAGTTCTCGGCAGTGGCAACGGTTGCCATGGAGCTCTACCCGAACCCGGCTGTTGACCAAACTACGCTCGACCTAACGCAGGTGCCAGCAGGCAACTACTCCGTGACTTTACTCGACGCCGCTGGCCGAATCCTGAGCACGCAGCAGCTAGCTGGTGGCGCTACGCACCTCCTTCATGTGCAGAACTTACCGGCGGGCGCTTACCTAGTTGTCATCAACAGCAACTCGGTACACCTCACTAAGCGTCTGCTGAAGCAATAAGCGTACGGTAGCAAAACGTTGAAAAAGCCTCTCCCATTTGGGAGAGGCTTTTTTGTGGTAGATACCTAGTTATTTTACGCAGCCAACCGTGCAGCCCTACTGCTCGAACGCAACACTTTGCACGGCTGCTAGTCGCCCCCTAGGCAGGCTCTCTACCTTGAGTCCGGCGCTAGTAGTGTATATTGATTGATACCAGAACCCAGCTACTCCGTACGTATGCCTGCCAACCTGACCCGAGAAGAGCTACTGACCATCACAACGTTTCAAGGGCTGCCCCTTGAAACAATAGACTGGCTATTGATGAATGGCGAGCGTCGCGACTACGCGCCCGATGCTTCCATTGTGCAGCCCGGTGATCCGGCCGAGTACCTAACAGCTTTCGTGCAAGGAGGCGTCCAATTTTTTCGTACCCAGAATGGCCACCGAGAGCCCTACTTCCGCATTGAGACGGGGCAAGTAAGCGGCGTGCTGCCGTATTCGCGCCTACAAACCTTGTCCAACTACGGCGCTGCCGTTGGCCAGACCGTCATGTACGCTCTGCACCGCAACTTTTTCCCGGAACTCGAACGTGTAAGCCCTGAGCTGGTGCAGCGGCTGGTAGGCCTCATGAGCGACCGGGTACGAGAGGAGGCTCGGGGCCAGGAGCGCGACGAGAAGCTACGGGCGCTAGGCAAGCTTTCGGCCGGCTTGGCGCACGAGCTGAACAACCCGGCCGCAGCCATTGCCCGGGCCGCCGAAGCCCTAGCCGATCGGGCCGCGACCAAGCCAGCCTTGCTCCTGAGCTTGGTGCGCCACTGCCCTACCCCTGAGTCGCTGGAAGCCCTCATGAACCTAGCGCAGGCGGCTTGCAGCACGGAACCCCAAACGCGGCCCTCGGCGTTGCAGCGCGCCGACTTAGAAGATGAGCTAGCCGATTGGCTAGAAGAGCAAGGCGTGCCTGATGGTTACCAACTGGCCGGCGGCTTAATTGATGCCGGCCTAGCCCTCGACCAGCTCAAGCCCGTCGCTGCCGACCTGCCCGTTGAGGTGCTACCTGCCGCCCTGGCTTGGCTGGAAGGGCAACTCACCACTTACCACTTGGTCTGCGACGTGCAGGAAGCTAGCTCCCGCATCAGCACGCTGGTCAACAATGTAAAGACGTATTCGCACATGGACCGGGGCTCCGACATGGCCTCGCTAGATGTGGTAAGCGGCCTGGAGAGCACGCTCAACATGTTCAGCTACCAGCTGCGCAACAAGAACATTCAGCTCGTGCGCGACTACGCTCCCGATCTGCCTATGATCTGCGGGCAGGTCAGCAGCCTGAACCAAGTATGGACGAACTTAATCGACAATGCGCTCGACGCCTTACCCGAGGGCGGCACCATCACGTTGCGCACGCGCCGGGAAGGCGACTTCGTGCGCGTTTTTATTGTCGATAACGGTCCTGGCATTCCGGCCGAAATCTTATCGCGCATCTTCGAACCCTTTTTCACCACCAAGCAAGCCGGCGACGGCACAGGCCTAGGTTTGGATATTGCCCAGCGCACCATCCGCAACCACAATGGCCGCCTGGAGGTGCAATCGACGCCGGGCCACACCGAGTTTTGTGCTTGGCTGCCCGTAGCGTAGACTTGCACCCGCACACCTTTCCTTCCACAACGCTGCTCTATTCTCTTCACCATGAAAAAACCCGTTCTCCTAGCCGTCGATGACGACCCGCAGGTGCTGAGCGCCATAGATCGGGACCTCCGCAGCGAGTTTCGCCGCGACTACCGCGTCATCCGCGCCAGCTCCGGCGCCGAGGCGCTGGAAATTATTAAAGAGCTTAATGTGCGAGCCGAGCCGCTAGCTTTGGTTTTGGCCGACCAACGCATGCCGGGTATGGAAGGCGTTGAGCTGCTGGAGAAGACGCGCACGCTCTTCCCCAACACTAAGCGCGTGCTGCTCACAGCTTATGCCGATACTGAAGCCGCCATCCGGGCCATCAACCAAGCCCAGCTCGACTACTACTTGCTCAAGCCCTGGGACCCGCCCCAGCAGCTGCTCTACCCCACGCTCCACGACTTGCTGGACGCCTGGCAGGCAACCTACAAACCTAGGTTTCAGGGCGTGCGCGTTATTGGCTTTCAATGGTCGCCGCTTTCCCACGAGGTCAAGGATTTCCTGGCCGGCTACATGGTACCTTTCGAGTGGCTGGATGTGGAAACAAACCCCGAGGCGCAGATCCTACTCAATAGCACGGGCTTCACGACCGCCGATCTGCCGTTAGTCATCAGCGAGGACGGCGAGGCCCTGGCCCATCCGGAGCGCGGCGCGATTGCGGCGAAGCTAGGTCTCGCCTCGCACGCGTCGGCCGATCTGTACGATGTGGTGGTGGTGGGCGCTGGGCCGTCGGGCTTGGCCGCCGCTGTGTATGGCGCTTCCGAAGGATTAAAAACACTACTAGTGGAGCGCAACCTCCCTGGTGGTCAAGCTGGTACCAGCTCCCGCATCGAGAACTACCTAGGTTTTCCCACAGGCGTGAGCGGTAGTGAGCTGACTCACCGTGCTTGGTCGCAGGCCCTGCGGCTCGGGGCGGAATTCCTGGCGCAGGAAGTCACCAGTATGTGCATCCAGGATGGCTATTATAAAGTTCTGACCCTAGCCAACGGCAGCGAGGTGCGTACCAAAGCCGTGGTACTTACCCTAGGTGTTAGCTACCGTACGCTCGACATTCCTGGCATCGACCGCCTCAGCGGGGCGGGGGTCTACTATGGCGCCGCCCGTACCGAGGCCCGTTCCTGCGACAAAGGCGACGTGTACATCGTAGGCGGAGGCAACTCGGCGGGACAAGCGGCGATGTACCTAGCAGCTTACGCCCGGCAAGTGTACATTGTCATTCGGGGCGAAACGCTGGCGGCCTCCATGTCGGCGTACCTGATCGAGCAGATCCGGCAAACGTCGAACATTGAGATTATGTCTTTCACGCAAGTGAAGGAAGTGTGTGGCCAAGACCACTTAGAGGAGCTGGTGTTGAGCATTAACGGGCAGCGCGAAGTACGCAAGGCGCGGGCCTTGTTTGTCTTTATCGGGGCCAAACCGAGCACCGAATGGCTCAATGGCACGGTGCTTTTCGACAACAAAGGCTACTTGCTTACCGGCCGCGACTTAGTAACCGATCCGCGCTACGCCAAGCACTGGAAACACCCCCGGGAGCCGTACCTGCTCGAAACCTGTGTCCCCGGCGTATTTGCCTCCGGCGATGGCCGGGCGGGCGCCATGGCCCGGGTGGCCTCGGCCGTAGGCGAAGGCTCCATGGCCATTAAGTTTGTGCACCAGTACTTAGATGAATAACTAAGATGCAGGATAGCCCAGGGTTCATTCCCTGGGCTATTTCGTTTAGAACGAAGTTCGTATGCCTAGGGCTAGCCTAGGCTAGCAGCCCGTAGCCTGTTTTCGTTCTATCGTGCGGGGCTGATCGGACCTAGCTATGGCATTAGAATACTGTCACGCTACCACTTGGCGCATCCAGGCTACGCCGTTGGGCGAATGCATCTGCTCCATCGACTCGATGGAAATAGCAGCCACTTCGGAACCACGACGGCGCATTTCCTTTTCGTAATAACTAATAGCGCCGTGGAGCGTTGTGAAGCGACCATCTGTTAGACAGCGGCTTAGCTCCAGCGCATCCAGCATGGCCATGTTCACGCCTTCGCCGGCGTAGGGTGGCATCAGGTGGGCGGCGTCGCCGAGCAGGGCGATGGTGGATTGCGTAGGCCACTCTTGGTCGAGGGGCATGCAGTACTGCGGACGCAGCACAAAGTACGCTGCCTCGGTAGCAAACAGTTCGCCCCACAGCGGGCTCCACGTAGCAAAATCGTGCGCAAACCAGGCGGCTACTTGCTGCACGTTTTGAAAGTCGATGCCGCTTTCTTGTGCCCAGTTTTCGGGGGTACGCTGGCAAGTATAGAAGGCTAGGCTCCCGTCACCTTTGGCGCTAAGAATAATCGATTTTTCGCCGTCGAGGGCAAATATTTTTCCGCCTTTCACCAGCGCCCACAGGGCCGGAGCGTGCTGGGCCGCATCGTACACATTGCCTTCTACCACCGTATAGCCGGTGAAAAACGGCTTAAGTGGCGTCAGAAGAGGCCGCACCTTCGAGTTGGCGCCGTCAGCCCCGACGACGAGGTCGGCATAGGCGGTATAGGCGCCGGCGAAATGCAGTTGCCAGCCGTTGGCGGTAGGAGCTAGGTTTAGTAGTTGGCTGTTCCAAACGATGGTGCTGGGCGCGAGCGAGTCGATCAGCAAGTCGCGCAACGGCCCGCGGTCGATTTCGGGTCGAAAGTGCTCGTGCCCAAACGTGGGCGTATCGGGCTGCTGGTGCTGATCGTGAAGGATAGCAGCCTGCCCGTCGAGCAAGCGGATCTTGTCGGCGCCCGGCCGGTAGTGGGCTTGAAAGGCATCGAGCAAGCCGGCTTCGATGAGGGCGCGCAGGCCCGATTCGTCGTGCAGGTCGAGGGTGGCGCCCTGCTGGCGGGCCGTGCGGTCGACGTCTCGCTCATACACCGTTACCGCCACGCCTTGCTGTTGGAGGAGGCGCGCCAGCGTGAGGCCCCCCGGCCCGCCGCCGATAATGGCTATTTTCTTATTTGTCAGAAGCATAGTCTTCGTTAGTTGATGGCTACGAAGACAAAACTATTCTTCAGCCCAGGCAGAAAATTGAATAAATCGGTCGTTCTGATTGCGAGCTAGCTCTTTCGGACGCACCCCAGCAAAGCGGCGTACTTCCCGAATAAAGTGCGCCTGATCGGCGAAGTGCTGCTCGGGGAACAGCCGGCCGGCTTTCAGCTGGGGGAATGCCGCCCGAAACCGCAGAATGGCGCAATAAGCCTTGAGTGTTAAACCGAAATACTCCTGAAAGTAGCGGTTGATCTGTCGACTGCTCCAGCTCGCCTGCGCCGCCAACTCGTGCACTGGCCGCGTGCCATCGGAAGCATAAATCAGCTCAGATAGCCGCTGTTTGCGCGGGTCGATAGCCGGCTGCACCAACGCGCGCAAAGTACTGCTCAGCTTGGCACAGAACTGCCCGAAGTCGGCTAGGTCTTCGGGAACAATGTTCCAAAAAGTAGCTGGCAGCCGTCGGGCTCCGTTGAGAATGTCGGCCACGCGCGTTTGCAGCAGGTATTCGGCGGCCAGTAGGCGCAGGCTGACGGCGAACAGGACGGTATCGGCTGCGAGCGTTGTTTGCTCGGCGACGCTACCTAGCCCCATCAGCATAACGTGAAACGGCTCCGTTTTGGAGTACGAAAAGAGCACATCAATTCGGCCATCGGGTAGCAGCATGATGGGCTTGCCAACACCCGAACCAGTTTTCAGCATCCAGAAGCTTTCAACCACGGTCGCCAGCGCAGCATCCGGTTTCACTGAGTGGTATTCCAGGTCGTTGTTCATTGCTATTGCTATGCGTCGCCCGACATGCCCTTCTGATAGCACCGCCGCCTCGCCAATTTGTCCACCTAGGTTTACTTGAGTGAAGACCCTAGGGCAAGTTTGCGCGGCGCTCTACCACTTGCGCGTGAATGGCGCGAACCTGATTGCTATCCAGAGGTTTGTGAATCAGGCCCGTCACGACCGCAAATTCCTTGGCCCGCGCCGTGTCGGACAGGGCCAAAGAGGAGGTCAGAATATAAACAAAGCACCGCTCCAACAGCTCGGTTTCGTAGGGCCTGAGCGCCTCCAAAACGTCCCAACCGCTCATCAGCGGCATGTTGAGGTCCAGCAGAATAAGCTCCGGGGGATGGTCGGGCAGGGTTTGGCGCAGATAGCTCACCGCCTCCTGCGGCACCTGAAACGAGCGCACAGCCTCCCCCATTCCTTCTCGTTTCAGCAATTTTTCGGTTAGAAATACACTGATAAAATCGTCGTCAATGAGCAACGTTTGCATACATCTCACTTAGGGTAGATACAAGATAAACTGCGTCCCTGCACCAACTTGGCTTTGCACCTCTATTCGGCCTCCCATGGCCTCCAGGTGCGTTTTGATCAGGTACAATCCGACGCCCCGGCCCGACCCAGCTTCATGGAAGCGTTTGTAGAGCTTAAACACTTCGGGGCCCGCCTTGGCCCGGTCGAAGCCCGAACCGTTGTCTTCAAAGCTAAGGCACATTTCGCCCTCGGGTTGGCGAGTTGCCTTAATGGCTATCCGCAAAGGCCGGGTAGGCGAACGGTACTTGAGCGCGTTGGTGAGCAGGTTATAAAAGATGCTATACAAATAGGCGCGGTTGCCGTGCACGCGCAAATCGGACGGCAGATCCAGCACGACCGAAGCGCCGGCTTGCTGCACCAGCTCCTGCAAGCTGTGCAGCACCTGACCTAGCACGTCGGTGAGCAGCAACGACTCGGGCGCGGCCACGTCCTGCTTGTCGCGCACGGAAAGGATGGTGTTCATGTCTTGCAGCACCACGTCGAGCTGCTCTAAGCTAGTCTCTAGGTAGGTCAGCGTTTCTTGCTGCGCGGCATCCTCGGCTTGCAACAGCCGCGCTAGGCCTAGGGCGTTGGTTAGGGGCGCCCGCAGGTTGTGAGAAACCAAGTAGGTAAACTGCTGTAAGTCCTGGTTGTGCCGGTACAGGTCTTGGGTGAGCTTTTCTTGGCTAGCTTGCGCCTCTATACGGCGCGTAATGTCAGAAAAATACACCGACAGACCTTCTTCTGAGGGAAAAGCCTTAACCTCAAGCCACAACTGCTGCGCCGCGTAGTACGCCTCAAAGTGCACCGCCTTGCCGGTATTCATGGCTTGGTAGTACTGCTGGTAGAAGGCGCCGTTCACTTCCTCTGGGAATACGTCCCAGATGTTCTTCCCTAGAAGTTGGGCTCGCTCTACGTGCAGCAGCCGCTCTACCTCGTGGTTGAGGTGCACGAAATGCCAGTTCCAATCAATGAGGAAGAGCGCATCGGTGATGCTTTCAAAGATGGTATTAAGCTTTTGGGCTTGCTGCTCAATCAGCTGGTGCGAGGCGGTTAGGTCGGTAATGTCGCGCCCTACCATGTGCACGCCTTCCACAGCCCCAGCTACCCACAACGGCACTTTGGAGATATTCAGCACCCTAGGTTCGGCGCCCTCAAACTGCACAGCTACGTCGAACTGCACGCGCGTGCCAGCAAAGGCCTGTTGCAGCTTCTCGTGAAATACCGGGACGAGCGCGAGCGGCAAGAAAGCTGAAACGGGCCGCCCCACCACCTCTTCTTTCGGGCGGTTCAATAAAGTCAGGAAAGCCTCATTCACATCCCAGATAACGCCCTCACGGTCTTGGAATAAAATTACGTCTAGGTTGTGCTCGAACAAGGACCGAAACCGCTCCTCACTGTTTACCAACTCTGCACCTTCGCTCATACCGAATTACGCTAAAGGAAATAATGGCCCGTTGCGCCAGCAATTGAAAACGGCCACCTGCCCCACCTGAGTTTACGGGTGTTGTGCGCGCGCGGAAGCGACCAAAATCGACTACTATCATCAGAAAGGATGGGCTTCCAACGAAGCACTTTCCGTTGTGTATTTACGGATGTTATAGAAAATAAAGTTACAGTGATACTGCCTTGCTACACTACCTAGCTTACTCATAAACAAATCCGCCGCTGATATGCTCCACCAGCCTTTTGCTCCTGCGGCTGGCAGGGCTTCAGCCGTGCGAAACCTAGCTCAACACTCGCAACCCCGGCCGGCGCCCAACGGTACAACGGAATGTTACCAAATTGTTACCACTCCCCTCCCTATGCCTACCGCGTTGCACACATTACCGGCGCAAAACGCCAAGAACAGCTACTTCAACGTGATTATTGAAACCCCAAAAGGTAGCCGCAACAAGTTTGCTTACGACCCAGAAACTGAACTTTTTCAGCTAAAGGGTGTGCTTCCCGAAGGGTCTAGCTTTCCGTATGACTTTGGCTTTGTCCCTTCCACGCAGGGCGACGACGGCGACCCGCTCGATGTGCTCGTGCTCATGGATGCGCCGGCGTTTACGGGCTGCTTGCTGGAAGTGCGCCTAATTGGGGCCATCGAAGCCGAGCAAACCGAAAATGACGGAAGAGTGGAAAAGAATGACCGGCTGCTGGCCGTGTCGGCCGTGTCGCGCGAGCACCAACACCTTCAGGATATCAAGGACTTGTCGCCGCAGCTGCTTCACGAAATCGAGCACTTTTTTCACTCTTACAACGAAGCCAAAGGCGGCGAGTTCAAGCCCACTCGGCGCTCAGGCGCCAAGCAGGCAGCTCGGCTCGTAGCCCACGGGCAAAAACTCGCCGCTGCTTAAGTGTTGTTCCACCTCAGCCTGATACACAGATGAGCTTCGCTTGGTTTAGTAATTTGCTTGAACTGCACGCCGGGCCGCACACCATTTCCACGGCGGCCATGTGCCTGCGCGCAGTTGTGGTGTTTTTTGTGGCACTGGGGCTGCTTCGCGTGGTAGGCACTCGCGCCTTCGGTAGCAGCACGCCGTTCGATGTGGTGTTGAAGATCATTCTGGGGGCGGTGCTAAGCCGGGCAGTGGTGGCCGCTTCGCCGTTCTTCGGGACGCTCTTGGCCAGCGCAGTATTTGTGGTGCTGCACCGGCTGCTGGCCATAGCCGCGTATTACAGCGACTTTGTTGGTAGCCTAATCAAAGGCGAACCGACGGTGCTGGCGCAGGGCGGTCAGTTGCTAAAAAAACAGCTGAGCAAGACCGATATTTCGGAGAAAGACCTGCACGAAGGCCTACGAGACGCCGCCAACATCGACTCGCTGGCCGAGGCTGACGTGGTGCGCCTGGAGCGGAACGGCAAAATTACGGTAGTCAAAAAACCAGCGCCCGATAAGCTAGCTTCTGCCGCCCCAACCCTAGCTACTCACCCACTGAGTGCGGGGCAGCCAGCGGAGCAGCGGCCAGCGGCTTTTTCCTAAGCAGCCGCTCGGTGGGGGCATGGTGCAGCCGCCAGCTTTTTAGCACCCGTGTCGTGGCAGCTAGCACCTGCTTGTCCGCGTTGAACGACCAATCCAACGACTTGTAGGTGGTGGTCACGTCGCTCGTGTTGTTGTAAAACACTACGGCTTTCACTACAGGGTATTTTTCGGGCAAGTCCGACAGGGCTTGCTGGAACCACGCGGCCCGGTCGCCGCCCACGCGCAAGGAGCCAAACTCGGTGATCATCATGGGCTTGCCGTAGAGCGAGAATTCTGCGTAGCTCGCTCCAAAAATCTCATCAAACGAGTACCACTCGCTCCAGGGTGCCACGGTGCCGTAATTCAAGGTTGTCACGCCAATCCAGTCGACGTATTCATTGCCGGGGTAAAACTGGCGGTACGTGCGGTAAGCCGGGTGCGGCGACCAAATCCAGATGGCATTGGTGGCACCTAGCTGCCGAAACCGGCTCACCACGTGCCGCCAGGCGACAATGAAGTCGGCGGGGTCGTTGTTCTGCGGGCCCCACGGATAGCGATACGGGTCGTTCATCTCGTGGCCAAAGCGCAGGTAGAAGGGCGCGCCAAACTGCTTGGCGGCGGCAGCCCATTTGTCGATGTAGGCATCGTAGCGGCCACTGGCAATGGCCTTCAAGCCGCCTTCGTTTATGCGCTCAACGGGCTGCTTGGTTGGAAATTCGTTCCGGTCAAAGTCATTCAGCCAAGGCTCCCAAGTAATCAGCGGGATGGAACCTAGGTCTTGAATGGCCTGCGCCCGGAGCATCGGGAAAACCTGGTCTTTTTTGCTGCCCCAGGCCGTGTAGAGCTGGATGATAGGCAGCTTTACTTGCAACGATTCTTCCAGCGCCACAATGCTCTCGTACGACTCGGCGGTGTTGTTGTCGTAAGCGCCGGTCAGGATTGTATCTGGGGCGTTGAGCAACGCTTGGTGGGTGCGGTAACGGTCGAACCAACGCAGCGAAGCCGAACGGCTTTTGCGCAGATCGTGCCCGACCAAGTGCTTCTCGAACCTAGCCACGTCGCTGGTCACGCTCAGCGCCAAGTCTTCCAAGGGTCCTTTGCTTCGCTCACCGGCGTAAAGCAGCAACGCCGAAAGCAGCACGCCACTGACGATAACCAGCAGCACGGCGGAGGTTCGGTAAACCAGAACTTTCATGATGAACTACAAACGGGTGGAATTAGTAGAGCAAACGCAGCGCAAAACTTAGGTATCAGGAGGCTAGCTGACAACTGATGCCAGGCAGCCTAACCGTGGCCCAGGGCTCTTCCGCGGTCAGCTTGCTGGATTGGTAGGCGGCAAATAAGCCCCCTAGGGTCATCAGATACGCGATGCCGGCGAAGGCCATCATGCCCCAGGTGTCGCCGCTGCTCAGGGCTAGGCGGGCCTCGGGCGTGTAATAAGCCCGCTCGACTACCACGTACAAGAGCGTACCGATAAATAGCAACTGATGCACCAGCAGCGGCCAGGCAAACCAAGTGAAGCGTCCATCGGCCTGCTTAGCGGTGGGGATGTACGGGATGCGGCCATTCCACAGCGACAGCACGAAACCCAGGAAAAACACCGGCCAGCAGGCAAACTTCAGGCACATGCCACGCCAGTGCAGCCCTCGCTCCTCTTGTGGATGGCAAAGCCAGCGCTGCACATACAAGTAGATAAGCACCCCAAACAGCCCCACCGGCAGCCAGTTCAGCACAAACTCCACGAAGTCCATGTTGGCCGGCTGCATGCCAGCCCAGAAGAACAAATACGGGATGAGCAAAAACAGCAGCATCGTGGCGCCTGACACGTAGTAGGTGCCCACCGTCAGGTACGACAGACGCTGCCAAAAGCTGAGCTTCGGCCACAGGCGGGGCACTTCGGCAAACAACACTTCGTGCACGCCGCGCGCCCATTTGAGCTGCTGCTTGCAAAAAGAACCTAGGTCTTCGGGCACCAGGCCGCGGCTCACCACAATAGGGTTATATACCGATTTCCAGCCCGCCGCGTGCATCCGAATAGCCGTGATGAGGTCTTCGGCCAAACCAATACCGTGGCCCCCAATGCTCTCTAGCGCCGTGCGTCGGAAGGTGCAGTTGGCTCCGATGGCGACGGCGCAGTTCAAGCCGTTCATACCCATTTGCGTCGGCCCGTAGAAGCCATAAGTTTGCTCGGCGGCTCCGCGGGCGGTGAAGGAGCGGTATTGGTTGTAATAAGCCTGCGCCACTTGCACGAAGCCTACTTTTTCGTCCTCGAAGTAGCCGAGCACTTCGTCCAGAAAGTTCGGAAACGGGATATGGTCGGGGTCGAGCACCAGGATAAACTCCTCGTCGGTGCGCTGCAAAGCGGCGTTGATTTTGCCCGCTTTGGCACCAGGCAAGCCTACTAGCTCCAGCCACACGGCCCCATTGCGCTCAGCTACTTCCCGGAACCTAGGGTCCCGCGTATCGTCGAGCAGGTAGGTGGTGTGCGGGTACGTGATGCGGGCGCAGGCTGCTAAGGTTTTCTCAAACATGCTCAGCGGCTCGCCCGGCGAACTGGTCGTGAAAATGGCTACCCGCCGCTGGGGCAAAGCCGGCTTCTGCGGGGGCTTGCTGATGCGCAGATACGATATCCAAAGCACCACCATGCGCAAGATGCCCCACCAAAAGATAAAGGTTAGCACCAAGAACAGGGGCAGCGAAGCCACATGTTCCGCCCGGAACCACCAATCCGCTAGGTGCAGAATGCTACCGCAGCCCGCCACCACCAGCACCGCCAACCTTAGGCGTTGGGTGGTAGCGGTACCTGCGGCGGCACGATACTGCCAAAGTGCGTTAACGCCGGTGTTGCTGGTGCGCCCCATGGTAGCTTAGCTGCAGGCCCGCCTGCTGACTGGTGAAAAAGAACAATTTGCGGTAGGTATAATCGGCCGTGAGGGATAGTGCGGGCGAGAGTTTCACCCGGCAAGCAAACTGCAGATCAACAGGATGGTAGGAGGTGCGCGCGAAGCCACGCTCCACGTACAACTCATCGGCAGGCGACTTATTCAGGAACAAATAAGGATTGTCGGCCCTGGCAAAAACTCCGATGTTAGCCTGCCCCGAAAACGCCACTTTCCAGGGCGGTGTTATTTTGAAAGAAGCTAGCAGCGAGTTGACTACCTGATTCTTCGGCGAGAAATAAGGCGCATAGTAACCCTCAACGGGCGCGTTGGTCGCTATAATTTCGTTTAGCGCTCTGACCGGAACGTAGGTGCTGTGGTTCGCAGTGGCGTAGCTCCAGGCGTAGCCACCTTGCAGGGTAGCCCCCTTATTGATCAGCAGGGGTACTAGCAACCAAGCGTACGCCGTGTGCACCGCGTTTTGATCGGCAAACGTCTGCCGCTCGTACGCCGCTTTCCCCAGCCACCGCTCCGATTTATCGAACCGAATTGCGGCGGCAGACACATGCTGCATCAAACCGCCCGTGCTACGCAGACTGGCCAGCGTGCGCTGATACGGCTTGCGCTCGGTGCTGAGGTCTAGGTGCAGGTAGCGGGCCGCCTTTTTGGTGAACAGCACACTGCCGGTTTGGTACCACTTACCACCATTCAGCTCCGACCGAAACAGCCCCCCTGCCACGTCAACGGTTAACCCTAGCTGATTGAAGCGCAGCAAGTTGCTGACTTGCAGCCAGGCCGAGTTACGCGCGGTTTCTGGCAACGTAAAATCCGCGAGTTGCAGTCGCGCCGTGGGCGTCAGCAGCCAGGAGCGGTACCATGTGCCTTCCAGCTCGTGCACCAGCGCTTTCAGTGGCTGGTCGTCGGTTAGGTAGCGGCTGCTCAGCCGAACGTAGGGCGCTTGCGCCTCGTGCAGTTCGGTGAGTAGCGCCGTGGCCTCGGCGTTGCTAGGGTAATACTTCAGCATAAAGCTAGCCCGACTTTTGGCGGCGGCTAAATGACCATCCTGGTAAGAAAGGCGCGCCAAAATCAGGTTTGCTTCGGGCTGCAAACTATCCTGCGCCAAGCACTGCGTTAAGACAACTTGGGCCTGCTTGTACTTACCTAGCTCGTAGAGGAAGCGGCCATAATCCAGTTTAAGCACGGCTAGGTCGGGGAAAGCTGCCACCGCCCGGCGGTGCACATTATCGGCGCGCTCGTAGGCTTTGCTCCAATACAGAACCTGCGCCTGCAAGCGCAAGGCGTTTACGTCAAGATGCCGGGCATTATAACCCGTCAGTAAGTGGTCGGCACCGGCAAAATCCTTCGCGTACACCCGCGCCCGGGCATACTCTACCGTGTCGGTAGAAACGATGGTCTGTGCTCGGAGTAGTTGGGCAAAAAGGCAGGCAAGTAACAGGGGAATAATTTTCATTCAAGCCCGGAGCACGCAAGAAAGGATGGTCAATAGCCAATGGCACTTACCAAGCTGACTACAAATAGGACTATAAAGCTAGCTATAATCCCGTTCATAGAAAAATAACAAGTTTGGATAGAAATAAACTAGTAGTCCTGCGAGCTAGAAGACATATCATACAATAGTACCTACCTGCTAGAAGCAGCGAAAAGTAATCACCTATTTACTAGTGGTGCTCGATAACTAGAGGTTATTCATCAGCATAAAGTTGCGGGTGGCTTACCTATGTCTGAGGTTCGCGTCTCCGTTAAACTGCACTGCATTCAGCGCTACAGTAGCCAAAAAGAAAAAGCGCAACCTAGGTAGGTTGCGCTTTCAGAAAAGGGGTTCGGTGTAGCTTATTACTCCACAGGTTGCGTCGCCACGGCAATTTTGGAATCAGCAGTACCGTAATAAAGAAACCACTTGTTTTTGTACCGCGCTAACCCTTCCAGGAACACCACCTGGTTGACCTGCCCGGTCGTTTCGTAGTCCTTCTCGGGGCGCATGAAATATGTATCGGTGCGGTTGAGCAGCTTAGCGGGGTCATTTTTGTCAAATAAGGCCTGCGCTGCGGTGTACGTCCCTTCGGGCAAAGACTTATCGCCGATAGCGGGCACGTTGCGGCTGTTGTAGATCAACAGGATGCCTTTGTCGGTGAGCATGGCAGGCGGACCGGACTCAACCAGGTCGCTGTCGAATTTGCCTTCGCGGGTAGGCAGCACGATTTTTAAGGTGGGCACGGTGAGGGCCTGGGCACGCAGGGGCACGGGCGGCTTTTCGCCGGGCGCCATTTCCACGGGCGTCCAATGAATAAGGTCGTCGGAGGTGGCCAGCCAAATTTGCGCGTCGCCCCAATACATCCAGTACTTGCCCTTGATTTTGGCAGCTACAATGCGGCCATCGGGCTCGTAGCGCGACACGATAGAGCCCGATTTGCTCCATTTATCGACGTACTTGTCGCCCGCTGCGCCCGTGAACACGCTGCCGTACTTGGTCCAGTGTAGTAGGTCTTTGGAAGAGGCCACCTGCAAGCGGGCCAGGGTGCCGTCGTAGGCGGTGTAGGTCATGTAGTAGGTGTGGTCGTCGCTTTCCACCACCCGAGGGTCCTCGGTGCCGCCCGGCCATTCGTATTTCTTCTGGTCGTCGTTATCGGGGTACAGCACCGGCTCCTTCAGGCGGGTGAAGTGAATGCCATCAGTACTGGTAGCTAGACCAATGCGCGAAGCTTTTTCGAGGGCCCCTACCTTGTTTTCGGCCCGATACAGCATGTGAATCTTACCATCCTTTACCACCACTGCCGGGTTGAACACGTCCTTTTCTTCCCACAATACCGGCTGTTTTGAGATGGGATCAACGAACCGGCCGGCCATGCTAGGTCCCATGATGGGGTTGACGCTGTCGACCTTGGTGAAGTTGAGCATCGCCCAGCTGTTGGTTGTTGGCGCAGTGGTCGCTTGCGTTCGATCGGAGCTGTTGCAACTCAGTAGCCCAGCCGAAGCTAGGACAAGGAGACTACCGGCTAGGCGGGTGTTTTTGCTGAAAAGTATCATGCGTTTTCTTGGGTGAGCGATGATGTCACGTTGTTCCTGGCTCTGGTTTGCTTGCGTGCGGCGCAGGACGCCGAGACGCGGGACGGAGGAGAGGAAAAGCTAGGGCTACAAGGATTTTTCGATGGTGTAGATGGATGTCACTTCCGCCTCGGTTAGGGCCCGGTTGTAGAAGCGTATATCATCAAGCTGGCCTTTGAAAAAAGCGGCGCTGTAGTAAGTAAAGTAGTCAGCGGCCTGGCCCGCCGTCGGCGCGCGGTTGTAGGCCTCCTTTGGTAGTTGCTGACCAATGGCTAGGTTCACCGGCTCCGGAATGGTTTTGAGCGCGCCCTGGGTGTTGGTCCAGGTTTTCACGAGCACGCCATTGATGTAAAATTTCAAGGTGCCATCCACGTACGACGTCACCACGTGCGCCCAGGTATTCACCGGCACAATGCCCACGTCAGAGTCGCGGTCGAAGATGGTGGCCGTGGTAGAGGCGGTGAAGAACGGCTTACCGGCACCTTGCAGTTGGAGCTTAAAGCCATTCCAGCGGTTCAGCGACACGATGTAGTTGTTGTCGTTGGCATCAAACCGCTTACACCACAAGCTGATGGTCAAGGCTTGCGGGTTCAGGGCTGCCTTGTACGGCACCTCGATGTAGGCGCCATTATTGAGCTCATACGCTTGGCCGGCGCGGCCAAATCGATCGGCCACCAGCTGCGGCACTACTCCGCCGTCACCCGGTGCCGTACCCGGTCCCGTCGGCCCCGATTTCAGCACACCGTTGTTACCGTTGCCGGTAGCGTCGTTGGCGTTGCCTTCGAACTTCCACTGCGCCACTAAGTTGGCCACCGAAACTTCCTGGATCAACGCACTTCGGAACGCGGCTACCGCTCGGCGCAAGTTGGCCGTAGCGTTGTTTACTTGCAGCTGCGTGTAGTTGGCGTCGTCTTTCGTGGCGGTAGCTAGGTCCAGTGCCGATTTCAGGGCCGTTTTTGAGCCGACGGTGTAATTGCCCGGCTTGGTGCCTTCCACGGCGGCGTTGTAGCCAACGGTTACGGAGTCGATGAGCGCCGTTAGCCGGGTTTTATCGGCGCTGATCTGCGGGTCATCATCGTCCGAGTCAGAGCAGGAGGCAAGTGCCAGGGCCAAACTGGCGAACAGCCAAGGCAGGATGCGCAAGTATAATAGGTGCCTTCTCATGGTCAAATCACAAAGGGGTGGGAATGAAAAGCCTGTCGGCGCGAGGCTACTTACCTAGCTTTTTGTTGGTATCCCGCTCGCTCTGCGGAATGGGGTAAAACTGATTGCGCGCGTAGTTGAAATTAGCCCGGTCGCTCAGCGCCTGACGGGCGTAGGCCTCCCCGTAGCGGATGAGGTCGAAAAACCGGTGGAACTCCAAGGCTAGCTCCGAGCGCCGCTCCCGCCGGATCAGGTCGCGCAATTGGCTTTGGTCCGTCACGGTGATGTCGGGCAGCAAACCCGCGGGCACCGTGCCTGCGCCCGGCAATGCCGTATCGTAGAGGTAGCTTTCGCGGGCCCTTTTGCGCACTTGGTTGAGGGCTGCTAGGGCCGCCGTACTGTTGCCGGCTTCGTTGAAGGCTTCGGCCTGCATTAACAGCACATCGGCGTAGCGAATGGCTTGATAGTTTAGGCTGCCATCGCCTTTGATGGTGGTTGGAATTTCGGTCAGCGGCTGCAAATGCTTTTTTGCGATATAGCCCGTCGACGTCCAGGTGGGGTCGAAGGGCACGCCGAACAACGGCTGACCGGCCCGGCCCACGGTGTAGTCGAGGCGTGGGTCTACGATGCCAGCGGCGGTGCGCTCGAAGTTGTCTACCAAGCTCTGGGTGGGCAGGAAAAAGCCGTAGCCATTCTGCGGACGCGGGGCAAACCACTGATTCAGGTTGTTGCCCTGGCCCGGACTCAGGCCGCTGGTGTGCTGCACCGAGAAAATGGCTTCGGTGTTGTTTTTGGTCGCCGCCCGGAAGTTGTCAGCAAATACGGGCGTCAGCTTGTACCCTAGGGCACCCACGGCTTGCGCTGTTTGCGCGGCCAGCGCCCATTTCTTTTCGTAGAGGTAGGTCTTGGTCAGCAGCGCCAGGGCCGCGCCTTTTGTGGCCCGGCCTAGGTCGGAGCCGGTCCAGCTCAGGGGTAGCGCGTCGGCGGCGGCTTGGCAATCCGTTTCGATTTGGGTATAAATCTGAGCTTGCGGCAGGGCCGGGCTTTGCAGTTCCTCAGGCGTCTCGACTTTGAGGCGCAGCGGAATGTCGCCGTAGAGCGAGGTGAGCTCCAAGTAGTAGTAGGCACGCAGAAACTTAGCCTGCCCTACTGCCTGCTGGCGCACCGCGGCGCTGACACTGGTGTTCGACTCCGGCAACCCGTCGATGACCACGTTGCACTTAAATATGCCGTCGTAGTCGCGCTTCCACTGGGCTTCCACAGCGGCGTTGATGGGCGCAATACTGAAGTTATCTACGTTCTCGAAGTCGGCTTGGTCGCCGGGGTTGCTGCCTTTCACGGCGTCGTCGGAGGCCACGTCGCCCAGCACCCAGATGGTATTCGAGCCCCCGTCGCGAAACGACAGTGGCACGTAAGCCGCATTCACGGCCAAGATGGTGTTGGTATCGGAGGTGAAGAACTGGCCGGCTTCGTACTGCCCCAGCACCGGCTGATCCAAAAACTTCTCGCACCCGGTTGTCAGGGCTAGGGTGCTTAATAAGCCGAAAGCAAACGGTTTGATTTTCATATAATTGGAAGCTTAGCGCTTAAAAGCTAGCGTTGATACCAGCCGTGAAGGTGCGGGCCGACGGATAGGTGCCAAAGTCAATGCCCACGGCGCGGACACCGTCGCCGAGCGAGTTGCTATTGACGCCCTGCTCGGGGTCGAGACCGGTGTACTTGGTGAAGGTGAGCAGGTTCTGCGCGCTGACGAACAGCCGCACCGACGACACTTTTATCGGCGTCAGCACTTTTGTGCCGAAGGTGTAGCCTAGCTGCACGTTCTTGAGCCGTAAGTAAGAGCCATCTTCCAAGAAGCGGTCGGAGGGCTGCTTGTTGTTGGAGGCACCGGTCCACGACAGGCGCGGGTATTTGTTGGTGCTGCCTTCGCCGGTCCAGTAGTTCGTAGCGGCGCGCTCCGTCAGGTTGAAGGCCCGGTAAAAGCCCTCGATGTCGGTGTTTACCTGGTTGTAGAGCTTGTTGCCGTACACGCCCTGGAAAAACAAGCTCAGGTCGAAGTTCTTGAAACTCACGTTGCCCGTTAAGCCATAGGTCAGCTTCGGAATGGGGCTGCCCACAAAGGTGCGGTCGTAGCCGTCGATTACGCCATCGGGCACGCCATCGGGGCCGCTGAGGTCTTTGAACTTCACGTCGCCGGGCTGAATGCCGGGGCCTTGGTAGGCGTGGGTAAACACTTCTTGGGCGTTCTGAAAAATGCCTTCTTGCTGCAGTAAGTAGAACGAGCCGATAGGGTGGCCCACGGCCGTTAGCGTAGCGAAGTAGTTATTATCCACGCGGCCGCCGGGGCTAGGTGTGGCCTGGCCCAATGACACCACCTCGTTTTGCAGCGTAGCTAGGTTGCCACTGATGGTGTAGCTCCAGTCCTTGCCGATGGTATTGCGATAATTCAACTCCACTTCCAGGCCCTGGTTGCGAATCTTGCCGGCATTCACGGCGGGGTTGCCACCATTGCCCGCGCTGCTAGGCTGGGGCAAAAACAGCAGCACGTTCGACGTGTTCTTGATGAAGTAATCTACCGACAGTTGCAAGGCACCTTGCAGCAACCCGAGGTCCAGGCCAAAGTTGCTCTGGGTGCTGGTTTCCCACCGAATGTTAGGGTTTCCCTTGGTCACGATGCTCAACCCTTGGGTTGAAACGCCACTGAATGGATAATAGAAGTTGCCGCCCACCAACGAAGCATATGGGTAGTTGCCGATGGCCGAGTTGCCGAGTTGCCCCACACTGACCCGTAGCTTTAGCAGCGATAACGCCGACACGCTACGCATAAACTCTTCCTGGGCTAGGTTCCAGCCCACCGAACCCGAGTAGAAATTCTCGGCCCGCCGGCCCGGCGACAACTGCGACGAACCATCGCGGCGGAAGTTGAAGCTAGCTAGGTACTTGCTGCTGTAATCGTAACTCACGCGCCCAAACCCCGATAGTAGCGCTGAGTGCGCCTCTCCCCCACCGTTCTGCTGTACGCCGGTGCCACTGTCGAGGTATTGAAACGTGGATGACTGATCGACGTACCCCCGGCGCGAGGCGGAAATGGCCTGCACGTTGTTTTTGATGGCTTCTGTGCCGATCAAGAAGCTGAAGGTGCTGTTGCCCAAAGGCAGGTCATACACGGCCGTATTGGTCCAGTTGTAGTTAAACTCCTTGGTATTCGATTGGGCCAATTGAGCCGGCGAGTTAAAGGAGCGGTCGATACCGTACGTCTTGAAAAACTGCTTGTAATCGGTGATGAGAAAGGTGACGCCATAATCGGAGCGGATGCGTAGGCGCTCGATGGGTGTGAATTCCGCGTACACATTGCCGAGCAACGAGTAGCGGTTGAAGTTACGGTCGGTGGCGTCGGCCAGCGCTACGGGGTTGATGCCATCGCCGAGGAAGCTGGTAGCTAGGTTCCCATCCGGTGTGCGGGGCAAATCCACGAACTGGCCTTGGTCGTTGTACACAGGCGTGCCTGGCGTGCGAAACAGCGCAAAGCGCACCACGCTTGCCCCGGGGTTGCCATCGCCGAACCCGTCGCCGGAGGTTCCCACCTGGCGGGTTTTGTTGTACGATAGGTTGGCGTTGGTACCCACCTTCACGTATTTCGACAACGTGGTATTTACGGCCGTCCGCAGGTTGTAGCGGTCAAAAGACGAGTTCTGAATCAGACCATCTTGCGTAAGGTAACTCCCTGATACAATGTACTGAGAGTTCTCGCTGCCCCCGCTCACGTCCATCTGCACGTTGTACTGCTGCGCCGGCTTGAGTACTTGTTTTAGCCAGTTCACATTGGGCAGCCCCGCGGCCACGTTCGCCGGAATTGGGTCCCGGCCATCGTTTTGCGCCGCAATATTGTAGGCAGCTACGTACTGATTGGTGTTGGCCATCTTAATCAGATTGGAGGCCGTCTGCACGCCGCCGTACGCGCTGATGTTCAACCTAGGTTTGCCCGATTTGCCGCGCTTGGTGGTGATAATCACGACGCCGTTGGAGGCACGCGCCCCGTAAATGGCCGCCGAGGAAGCATCCTTCAGAATATTGACGCTCTCAATGTCATTGGGCGAAATCTGGTTGATGCCGGTTTTCGTGGGCACCCCATCGATGATGTAGAGCGGGTCGTTGTCGTTGATGGTACCCACCCCGCGGATGCGCACGGCAATGTTTTCGCCCGGCGCTCCGGTTTGCTGCGTGATGGCCACCCCGGCCGCTTTGCCCTGCAATACCTGGCTCGGACTGGTTACGGGCAGATTGGCAATGTCGCGCTGGTTGATCTGAGCCACGGCACCGGTCAGGTCGGCTTTGCGCTGGGTGGTATAGCCGATAACGACTACATCATCCAGGGCTTTTACATCGGTCTGCAACACGATACTTAGGTCAGTGCGGCCTTGCAATGGCACCTCTTGCGTGATGAAGCCAATGGCAGAAATCGTCAGGGTAGCGTTGGCGTCCGGCAAGCTTAGGCTAAAGCTGCCGCGGGCGTCGGTGGTGGTGCCATTGCTGGTTCCTTTCACGAGTACCGTCACGCCGGGCAGCCCCTCGCCGTTGGCTTGGGTCACGCGGCCCGTTACCGTCACGGCCATTGGCACCGGCGAGTTGTGCGCTTCCAAAGTAGAGGGCGCCACCGCACCAGTTGTTTCGGCCCGCCGAATCACTACTTGATTCTGCAACACGTCAAAAGCTAGGTTCAATGGCGTGAGCAAGCCGTTGAGCACCTCATCCAAGCGTTGCTCACGGGCTTGGAGCGTCACCTTTTGTTGGGTATTGATGAGGCGGGAGCTATACACAAATTTCACATCGGCCTGCTGACTGATTAGGCGGAGCACGGCTTTCAACTCCTGGTTGCTGATCTGCAAGCTGATGCGCCGCGTCATAGCGTCTTGGGCGGCGCTGGGGGTGGCAGCACGCACATTACCCGCGCTGAGCAGCAGCAGGAACACCGGGAGGCACAGCCACTTGGTACGCCGTATTCGGCTGAATAGTAGTGAGAGCATAGGGTATGGGAATTAGGCGAAGAGAACAGAAAGCATTCCCGGCACGGAACCCCGCACCGGCATCACGGAAAGCCAAATACCACCAGCACCAGCGGCCGACAGCAAACGTTTGCGGCCTAGGCCGAAGCAGTGGTCAAACGTTATCTACAACCGGGCCCTGTTACCACAATCTGGGCGTCCAACACTTCGTAGTTGGCTTGCACAGCTTTGCAGATCAGACCTAGCTTTTCAAACAAGGGTTCATCGGTGAAAGACGCCGTCAGGGGGCAGTTGCCAAGCACGGCTTCATCGTACACAATGTGCACGCCATAAGCCTGCTCCAGCTGGGCAAACACTTTAGCGAGAGGCGTCTCTGTGTACTCAAAGGCAACTTGCTCAGCTTGCAGCGCGGGTTGTGGCAACAGCGTTCGGAGCAGCTTTTGATCGGCCAGCTGGTAAGTGGCTTGCTGATTTGGTACCAGCACAAAGCCCTCTAGCTTGGGCGTGCCACGCTGCGCAATCGCCTCCGCACTGTTTTGTGGATACACCGAGACGCGGCCAGTTTTTACCGTTACCATCACGCGAGCTGCACCGGACCAAGCCTGTACCTCGAAGCTGGTCCCGAGCACTTTGGTCACGAGGTGGGCCGTGTTCACGAAGAAAGGCCGACTCGGATTTTTAGCCACTTCAAAGAAGGCCGCGCCATCGAGGTACACAGTGCGGCTAGGTCCAGTGAAGCGCGCCGGAAACGCTAGCTGGCTGTGCGGACGCAGCAGCACCGAGCTACCATCAGGCAGGGCAACCAAATGTGTGTCATTCGTAGTATTGGTTACTTCGCGTAATGAATCTGCGGCTTGTGCTTGCGCTTTCACCAACTCCAAATACGCTACGGCGGGCACGGTTTGGCGGGCTTGCCAACCATACCGACCGCCAACGAGCAAGCCGAGCAGCACCACCGCCGCAGCTACCCATTGCCACGTAACTCGGGGCATGGCCCGGACGACGGGTTCCGGGCTAGCTGGCTCCTGCGCCGCTATCTCGTTGAAGATGCGCTGCTTGAGTGCCATCTTCTCACCCGCGGCCATTCGTACTTGCGGCAATTGATGCAGGGCGAGCACCAACTGACGCGCCGCTTCGACCTCATCGCGCCGAAAAGCAAACGTGGTAATCCAATTTTGCCAGAAGGCTTCCGTTTCCGCATCGGGCAGCAATACCCATCGAATGAAAAAATCATCCTGGGCAAAGTCTTCGGCGGAAAACTGAAGGTAGTCGGGCATAGGCGAAGAAGCGCTGTGCCGCGACACTGGGACAATTCGGCGCTTCTACTGATCAAGAGCTAGCTCCCGCTTTTTTCTACCACGCTCCGCGCAACTTTTTTTATTAATTATGGGTTTCTACTCGACAACTTTCTAGCCTATAGGCCCTTACCTGCACCTTGCACATGCCTAGCTCAAGATACGCCACAACAGAAACAGCAACCCTAGCACCACCGACTTGCGCAGCTTCTTCAGCGCACGGTGTAACAGATTAGACACGGTCTGTTCGCTTAGGTGGAGCAAGTCAGCAATCTCCCGGATCTTGAAGTTGTTGAAGTACTTCAGGTTGATAATTTCCTTTTCCCGGATCGAAAGCTGCGCCAGCGATGCGGTTAGCTTAGCGGCCACCTGTTGCTCATCTTCGACGATTACTAGCTGCTGCTCAAAAGACGGCTCATGCGCATCAGACGGTTGCCCAGCCAAGCGCAACCTAGGTACAACAGCCGTTCTGAGCAGCTCACGCTTGAGGCTGCGGTACAGGTAGAACTTCACCGTGACTTCCTCGCTCAGATTTTCCCGCCACCCCCACAGGTTCACGAATACCGTCTGAATAGCATCTTTTACTAATTCCGAGTCGCTCACCAACTGATGCCCGTAAGCGAAAAGTTGTTGAGCGTAGCGGTCGAAGAGAACCCCTAATGCCTCGCGTTGCCCCGCCCGGAAGGCTTGCCATAAAGCTAAGTCTTCCCCGTACCGTTGTTCGTGGTGCGAAGGCGGCGGCGTGTACATAGCGTGCGCGGTATCAAGGACTTGTACAGCAATAACAAGCGCTTAAAGCTAGTATAATAGCTTGAATTATTTGGCTTTACTACCGATAAGCTCAGCCGCTTGCTAGCCGGCAGGCCGAATAGTGCGCATTAGAAATTAGTCTTGTACTGCACATGATGCAAAAAGCCCTTACTGCCCGTGGTTACTGGTGCAGTAACCACGGGCAGTAAGGGCTTTCCTCGAACAAGCTAGGGGTTAATCTCGCTTCGACTTCAGCATTTGCCGGAGTTGCGCTAGCTCGTCGCGGTACTTGGCGGCTTGTAAGAAGTCGAGGTCCTTGGCGGCACCTTCCATTAGCTTTTCCGTTTTCTTGATGACTTTTTCCAACTCCGCCCGGTTCATCGTCGAGATGATGGGCTCGGCAGCTAGGGTCATCGTATCGCCCATGGCTTCGGGGCTGACGTAGGCTTGCGGCTCGATTTTGCGCATATCGGCCACCGAGGTTTGCCCCATAATCGCCTCGCGCGACTTCGTAACGGTGCGCGGCGTGATGCCATGCTCCTCGTTATACGCCATCTGTACGGCTCTCCGACGGTTCGTTTCGTCGATGGCGCGCTGCATGGAGCCGGTGATGCGGTCGGCGTACATAATCACCTTGCCGTGGTCGTTACGCGCAGCGCGGCCCATGGTCTGAATCAGGCTGCGCTGGTCGCGGAGGAAGCCTTCTTTGTCGGCATCCAAAATGGCTACTAGGCTCACTTCCGGCAAGTCAAGGCCTTCACGCAGCAAGTTTACCCCGATCAGTACGTCGATTTCACCAAGGCGCAAGCGGCGTAGAATCTCCACCCGATCCAGGGACTTCACTTCGCTGTGCACGTACTCAACTTTGATACCTAGGCGGTCCATGTACTTGCTCAGCTCCTCGGCCATGCGCTTGGTAAGCGTAGTCACGAGTACTCGGTCGCCCATTTTTACGCGCTCATCCACTTCGTCGAGCAAGTCGTCAATCTGGTTAACGCTCGGGCGAATGTCGATTTCTGGGTCTAACAAGCCCGTCGGACGGATAATCTGCTCCACAACCACGCCGGCCGCTTGGGTCAACTCGTAGTCGGAGGGCGTAGCTGACACATACACGGCCTGCCGGAACATGCTCTCGAACTCGTTGAACGTGAGCGGTCGGTTGTCCATGGCACTCGGCAAGCGGAAGCCGTACTCTACCAGCGCCGTTTTGCGGCTCCGGTCGCCGCCCCACATGGCCCGAATCTGCGGAATGGTGGCGTGGCTTTCGTCAATCACCATCAGGTAGTCGTCGGGGAAGTAATCAAGCAAGCAGAAAGGTCGGGCACCGGGCGTGCGGCGGTCGAAGTAGCGCGAGTAGTTCTCGATGCCCGAGCAGTACCCTAGCTCCCGAATCATTTCCAAGTCGAACTCGGTGCGCTCCGTGATGCGCTTGGCTTCCGCATCGCGGCCTTCCTTCTCGAAGTACGCGTGCTGCGCCACCATGTCGTTCTGAATCTCGTGGATGGCCTGGTTCAGTGTGTCTTTGCCCGTCACGAAGAGGTTGGCCGGATACAGCGTCACCCCATTTTTTTCGTCGGCGAGCTTCTTGCCGCTGGCCGGGTCAATCTTTTGCACACTCTCGATTTCGTCGCCGAAGAAGTAGATGCGGTAGGCGAAGTCGGCATACGCCGGGAAGATGTCTACCGTATCGCCTTTCACGCGGAACGTACCGCGCGTAAACTCCACCTCGGTGCGCGAATACAGGATTTGCACAAACTGGTAGAGCAGGTTGTTGCGCGAGTATTTTAGTCCCGGAGCTAGGTAGATAACGTTCTTACCAAACTCCTCGGGGTTGCCGATACCATAGATGCACGACACCGATGCTACCACAATCACGTCGCGCCGCCCACTCATCAAGGACGAGGTAGAGTGCAGACGCAGCTTCTCAATTTCCTCGTTGATAGCTAGGTCCTTCTCAATGAAAACGTCGGTGCTGGCAATGTAGGCTTCCGGCTGGTAGTAGTCGTAGTAGCTGATGTAGTACTCGACGGCATTATTAGGAAAAAAGGCCTTGAACTCGCCGTAAAGCTGGGCCGCCAGAGTCTTATTGTGACACAGAACCAACGCCGGCTTGCCCGACTGCGCAATCACGTTGGCCATGGTAAAAGTTTTGCCCGTACCGGTGGCACCGAGCAGTACCTGCGCGGGCTCGCCGTTGTTGAGGCCTTGCACCAGCTGGGCAATGGCCTGGGGCTGGTCACCAGTGGGTTTGAATTCCGAGGTCAGTTGATATTCCATGCAGGGATAAAGTTAGCCGCGCCGGCTTAAAGTTGGCAAAAAAGCCAGCCTATCATAACCCCGTTGTGTTACTTGTGGTTTCCGCAGAAACAAAAAAGCTAGGTCAAGTATCTTCTAGGTCCAACAGGCCGCACATTGCTCCGCAGAAAAGCTCACTAAATTCGCTAAGATGCGTGCTTTGCTGCCCAGTAAACTAGCCCCATGTACAGCCGAGAAAGTGACCCAGACTACAGCGTCTGCGCTACTCGTATCCTGACTATCGCACTGCCTTAACTGACCACTAGGAAGTGAAAAAGCCCATCTTTCGGAACGGGCTTTTTCTGTTTATGCTAACAATAACTCACTAATTATTGTGGTACCAAGCGCAAGGCAGCAGTTTGCGCTTGAGTTGGAGTATTCTTCACAGATGGATAAGGATTAACAGCCGTCAAGCAGAGCCAGTAGGGCTGCTTGTTAATCAGCACGGTAGTCGAGTCGCGGTAGTGCCAAGGAGAGCCTACGCCACACTGCGCCAAGCACAAATCAACCGTCTGAGTGGCATCGGCCGGCGTTTTTACTTCGATGGTCGTTTGTACATAACCTGCCCAAATGCATTGCGCTCCGTTGGGACACCGCGAATCGGATATCTTTTTCAGGGTTACCGCAACGTTATCCAACCCAGTAAGTGGCACAGAAGCAGTTTTCTGGTTCTCCACCGCGAAGTCGCTGGCCGAGAGATTTTCTTCGGCAGCTTTATCCTTTTGGCAACCTAGCAACGTGCTGCTTAGCACCAACCCAATAACTATCTTTTTCATACCTACCGACTATTGGTAAAAGTGGCTGCTATCGGTTAATACCTAGCGCAATTGGTTTTATTAGTGCAGTTGGATCTGAATGATGTTGTTCAGTTCCGCCCAGCGCACTTCGCTTTGCTGTTGCAGCTCTTTCACCCAGTGCTTTTCCTCACCCACCGGCACTTTCAACTGGTAGGATGTTGTGGTGGGTTGCTCCTGCAATTGCAGTTGTTGCACGGTAGCTAACCAATCCTGTTGGTTGGCCAAAGTCATGTTCATCAAGCGCACGGTTATGGTCAGCTTACCCGTAAGTGTGTTGCGGATTACACTGGCTTTCCAACCCTTATCATTGATGTAGGGCTTGGCATTCAACGCACGTTCAACATAACCCGAGCTATCTGCTGGCAGGTTTGAGTTGTACATCGGGATAGAAACGGCCAAGATTTCCAAAGACCGGCTGTTTACCAGCGCGAAGGTCTGAGGGACTGTGGCTGTTTCTTTAACCCCCATCAGTACTTCGCCGGGTACGTACTCAGAATCCTCTTTGGGTGATGCGTCATCCTTCTCACAACTGGCCAAAGGCAACCAGAACAATAATAGCACGAGTAAGTGGTGGTACCGCATGGCTATAATTTTGGCTTTCGCTTAAGGATTGATAACCGTCTGCTTCGTTCCTCCAAACTCCACACTAGTAGCTAGGCCCACTGAGTAAGGTCGTGAGCGTTTAAAAAAGCTTTGCGCCGGATCGGCATTGAGGGTTGTCATACCTAGGTCAGCTTCAGGACCTACCAGTAGGCTCCATTGTCCATCGGCGGCGCGGTAGCGGGCACCAGCCCCGGCCCGCACCGAGGCCAACACCTTACGGTAGGGCGAATCGGAGGAGTTTAAGGAATACTTCTGCGTAGCCTCTGTGGTCCCCACTACTTCCGTCCGACTACCTAGCAGCACGTTTACGGCGGCACCTAGGGTAGCGTAAAACGACAAGCCATTCTTGGGCGAGCTGTACCGAACAGCGACCGGCACCCCGGCCGAGGTATAACGATAATGCGTAGCGCTGGAGTTAGTTTGGGCGAAATTGCCAGTGTTGTTGGTGAGTTGCTGCCGATACGTGGCGTTACCGCCCGTGAAAGCATCTGTAGCAAGCGAATACGCCGCAGTGGTAGCCGTGAACTGGGACATAGCAGCTAGTTGGGCTACTTCTACGCCAGTGGTAAGCTCCCAACGCTTGCTCAACGGGCGTGCCGCCCCGAGCTTGCCCCGAAAGCCCGCCCCGGCCTGCAAGTGCTGCCGGTACTCGTTAGCGGCTTGCTCATACATGGCAGCCTGAGTGGTATATCCTACGTTTTGAGTTGGCGAATTGCTGTACTGAGGGGTTGCCAGTGCACTCTGACTGTTGCGACTGAAGTTGATATTGGGGTTATAGGAGGCAGCGGCTACGGCAGCGCTCCACCGCCATCGTTTGCCGCTAGTGCGCGGGCGCTCAGGTAGCACTTCTTGCGCAGCCAGCATCTCTGGCCCAGCTGGCAAGGCCGCTTTGCGCAGTGTATCAGGCAACGCGCCATGAGCACCAGTCATAGAGGCCAGTAACCCCGCTACGCGCGTCGCCATGAAGTCGGGTAGTAGACCTAGGCCGCCGCCCGCTGCCTCCTGGGTGGCGAAGCTAGGAGCATAGCCCCCAGCCGTTGCCTGTCGGGCAGTAAAGAGGCCCATCGGCATTTGCCCAGAGCTACCGACGAAAGAATGCCCTACGTGGGGGCCGTACGTCGAACCCGAGCTAGCGAATCCTTCGGAAGCTGTACCGAAGCTAGGTGCCTGCTTCTCTATTTGCTCTACTTCGGTCGTTGTTGCGACCTGCTGGTTACGCCCAGTTGCGGCAAGGAGTGGCGCAGCATTGCCGGCCGGCGCTGTTGCAGGCGCAACCGCTAACTGGGTAGCACCAGACGCAGTTGACGTGGGCTGCTTACTCGTCGTCACGTTAGTACCCTGTTCGGTTACCGTCGCTAGGCTAGCTTTCGGCGAGAAGTTCAAGCGCACTGCCCAGGTGCTTGCTGCTACTACCAACATAATGCAAGCGGCAGCTATCCAACGTTGCTGCACCAGGCGGCGGCGGTACGATTCGTTCTGCCGCACCAGCAAGTCGTGGTCGATCTGCTCCCACACGTTGCGGCGGGGCATTACCTCCGCCTCGGCAAACTTCTGTCGGAACAGGTGCTCCAAGTCGCCGGTAGGCTGGTCAGCAGATGATTTGTTAGCGGAAGGTTCCATTGGTACGATGCGCATCGAGGCGCTCTAATTTTGTCTTTAAAATCGCCCGGGCCCGGGCGTACTGCGACTTGCTGGTACCCTCAGAAATGCCGAGCAGCTCGCCAATTTCCTTGTGCCCGTAGCCTTCGATGGCAAACAGATTAAACACCATTCGGTAGCGGGGAGCTAGGTCCTGCACCATCGTCAGCAGTTCTTCAAACGCGTAATTCGACAGCGTAAATTCCTCGTCCTGTAAGTCTACTGGGTACTCGCCTTCACTCATGGCCACCAGCGTCGTGTTGCGGCGGTGCTGACGGAGGGCGGCATTTACCATAATGCGGCGAATCCAGAACTCCAGCGGGCATTCGCGCCGAAAGCTGCCCAGCTTGGAAAAGACCGTTACGAAGCCTTCCTGTAACACATCTTCCGCCTCAAAGGTGGTTTGGGCGTAGCGCAAACATACGGCCATCATGCGACCCGCAAATCGCTCGTACAGTTGCTTTTGCATGGCGCGACTGCCAGCAAGGCAACCATCTATCAACTCCGTCTCGCTCAGCGGAAACGTCGGTGTAAGTTGCCGCACAGCAGCAGACGAAGCCGCTGGCTCGGCCGCCGCGCGCGGCGGTTCGCCGTCGCCCGTCAGGAGTCGGCGCAGACCGCCAATGGCGCTCATAGAAGCTAGTGAAGCGCTCATGGTTGCGACCGGCTTAGCGCACCGGCTCCGTTGGGGTGGTTGGCAGACGGCTGTTGGCACAGCCGTCTGCCACTTGAATAAGCTTGTTGCATACGCGGATCGACTCTATAGATCGAGGGCACGAATAAAGGCTAGGTCACTGGCTTTGGGAGGAAGAGCCTGCAACTAGCCGGAAAGGTTGCAACGCCTCGTCACTTTTTTTGGCGTTATCTGGCGAAGGCCCTCATGTGCATCGCGAATATATTTCTTCAAACTGCTTGCACATTCAATGTACCTACATACATTTGCACCACCACCGCCGCACCAGCATTGCCGTACACGGTGGAGAACATACAGTATTTCTCATTTTCACTCCCTAGCTCACCCGCATGAAAACTCTAGTGCTGTTTTACTCCACGTATGGTCATATCTACAAAATGGCTGAGGCGGTGGCAGAAGGCGCCCGCGAAGTAGCCGATAATGAAGTAGTAATTAAGCGCGTCCCTGAGACGCTACCCCAAGAAGTATTGGACAAGACCGGTGCTACCGGCGCACAAGCTGCTTTCGCCCACATCCCGGTCGTTACGCCCAACGAGCTAACAGAATACGATGCTATCATCTTCGGCACGCCAACGCGCTACGGTAACTTGTGCGGCCAGATGCAGGCTTTCATGGATAGCACGGGCGGCCTTTGGGCGACGGGTGCACTGGTGGGCAAAGTAGGCAGCGTGTTTGTAAGCACCGCTACCCAGCACGGGGGCCAGGAAACCACTATCCGCTCCTTCCACACGGAGCTATTCCACCACGGGTTTGTGGTAGTCGGCTTACCTTATGCTTGGCAAGGCCAAATGGGCCACGAGGAAGTAACCGGCGGCACGCCTTATGGTGCGAGCACCGTGGCTGGTGGCCAGGGCGAGCGTCAGCCTAGCCCCAATGAGCTAGAAGGAGCCCGCTTCCAAGGCCGGCACACGGCTGAAATTGCCCGCAAGCTCGCCGTCAAAGAATAAGCTTTTCTGCACACTATCTTGCAACCTTCAACAGCCACTCGGGAACGGGTGGCTGTTGTCGTTTAGAGAGCAACGAAATAAGGTAAGAACCTTGTTCTTGAACCTTTTACTCCGCTACCCATTTACGCCATTGTTTTGGCGCAGCTATTTATTCCAGATGCGCCACGCCGCTTCAGCTTGCAGACAGAGCATTTCAAACCCATTGGTGGTGTGCGCGCCCATCTCTGCCCCTTTTTGCAGGAAGCGCGTTTCGCGCGGATTGTACACGAGGTCGTAGAGGTAGTGCTGGGGCGATAGAACTTCGTAGGGCAACGGCGGAAACTCCTCGATGCGCGGGTACGTGCCCAATGGCGTAGCATTGATGATCAGCGCATGCGCCGCAACCAGCGCGGGCGTCAGATCATCGTAGGTGAGCCCCTTGCTCAGTGGGTTGCGTGACACCACCCAGTAGCGAATACCTAGGTCACGCAAAGCTACTTCCACGGCCTTGGAAGCCCCGCCAGTACCGAGTACTAGTGCCGCTACATCCTCGCCGCGGTCTGGGTAAAACCGCTCAAGCGATTCGCGAAAGCCTGTGTAGTCGGTGTTGTGTCCGATGTACTGCCCGTCGGCGGTTACCTCAATCACGTTGACCGCACCCACGCGGGCTGCTGATGGCGCCACATCCGATAAATAAGGCCACACTTGTTCTTTGTACGGAATCGTGACGTTGAGGCCAGCTAGGTTCGGGCGGCTGGCTAGCAAGGCTGGCAGCTCCGTGATGTCGGCCAGTTCGAACAGTTCGTACGAACAATCCGTCAGTTCTAGGTTCTGAAACTTTTGGGTGAAATAGGTCTGCGAAAATGAATGACTAAGGGATTTGCCAATAAGGCCGAATTCTCTCATATAACGGGGCTAGCTCAACGCGTTCAATTCCTAAAGCAACAAAAAAAACCGCCCCGACCAATTGGCGGAGCGGTTTTCTTGAAAATAGAGTACAGCACCTAGCTACGCTTCCGATGGCCGACCGCTCAGCTTTTGCTTCAGAAACTGAAACAGCGGCGGCGCCACCGAAACTAGAATGATGAGGTAGATAACAATGGTAAAGTTCTTTTCCACTACCGGAATGTTGCCGAACAGGTAACCGGCCATTGTCAGCGAAATCACCCAGAGCAACGCCCCGCCCACGCTGTAGCTGATAAAATAAGCATATTTCATGCTGCCTACGCCCGCCACAAACGGCGCAAACGTGCGCACAATGGGAATGAAACGCGCCATGATGATAGTTTTGCCGCCGTGCTTGGCATAGAAGGCTTGGGTATCTTCTAAGTATTTGCGTTTGAATAGTTTATAGTCCTTCTGAAACACTTTCGGACCTAGGTAGTCACCAATAAAGTAGTTGAGATTATCGCCGAGGAAAGCTGCGATAAACAGCAGCGGAATCAAATACGTCAGGTGCAGCAGGGTTTGGTCGGAGCCGGGCGATACGGACCGGGCGGCCAGCGTGCCAGCCACAAACAGCAACGAATCGCCGGGCAGAAAGGGAAAGATGACAACTCCCGTTTCGGTGAAGATGATCAGGAATAAAATCAGATAGGTAAGACCGCCGTACTGCTGCACCACGTCGATGAGCGTTTTATCGAGGTGCATTACGAGGTCAAAAAAGTGTTTGATTATCTCCATGAGGCCATTAAGTAAGAAAAGTAGGGAGTCGCGAGTCGTTGATTACGCTACAAAGAAAACAGGCTGCCCGATATGGGCAGCCTGTTCCGGTAATTTCACGCAGATTTAAAGGAGCAATCTAGGTAGCACTCACGCGCCAAATGCGGTTGGCGGCGTCGTCGGCTACTAGCAGCGAGCCGTCAGGCAGTACAGTCACACCCACTGGCCGGCCGTACGCATCTTTGGAGTCGCCGCCCACCAGGAAGCCGGTCATGAAGTCTTCGGGCTTGCCTGGTTTGCCGCCCTCAAACGGCACGAAAACCACTTTATAACCCGAGAACGTCGAGCGGTTCCAGGAGCCGTGTTGGCCTACGAAAGCGCCTTTATGGTATTTCGCTGGGAAGGCATCTTTGGTATAAAAAGCTAGCCCTAGCGAAGCGGTGTGCGCCCCGAGCGGTACGTCGGGCACGATGGTCTTCTTTACCAAATCAGGCCGCTCTCCTTTGCGGCGTGGGTCTTCGTTCTGACCATAATAGGAATACGGCCAACCGTAGAAACCACCTTCTTTCACGCTGGTCATGTAGTCGGGCACGAGTTCATCTCCTAGCTCGTCACGTTCGTTCACGGCCGCCCACAGCGTTTGGGTACCCGGCTGCCAATCAATGCCTACCGGGTTCCGCAGGCCGCTAGCATAGATTTTCTCGCCGCTGCCATCTGGGTTGATCTGCAAAATGTTAGCGCGGCGTGCTTCGTTCGCAGGACCGTGTTCCATCACATTGCTGCCCGAGCCTACCGTTACGTAAATCTTGGAGTTGTCGGCGCTAGCAAGCAGGTTGCGGGTCCAGTGGTTGTTGTAGCCACCCCGAGGCAAATCCAGAATTTGCTTGCCTTGTCCCGTAATCTTGGTTGCGCCCGGCTGGTAAGGAAACACCATCACGCCGTCGGTGTTCGCCACGTAAAACTTGTTGCCAATAACCAACATGCCCAGAGGTTGATCGAGGTGAGCCAGAAACGTTTCACGCACATCGGGCTTGCCGTCTTTGTTGGTATCGCGAAACAGCGTGATGCGGTCAGCACTCGTCGGGCGCGAGGCTTTCGATGGGTCTAGCTTCAGCGCCACCGTAGTCTTCTTCACAGCTGTGGTAGGAACGGTATTAGCCTCGGCTACCAGTACGTCGCCGTTAGGCAACACGTACATCCAACGAGGGCTGTCTAGGTTGCCAGCATACTCGGTGACAGTGAAGCCAGCTGGCACGGTGGGCGTTTTGCCCGCGGGCCACTCTTGCAGGTTCACGCGGTTCGTTACCGACTTGGAAGCATAGGGCTGGGGCAGATGCACCGCTTGGGCATCTGGCGTTTCGATGGTTTTGGCAGGATTATCGGCTGCAGCAGCTTTTTCCTCTTTGGAAGGCCCTCCGCAAGCCGCTAGTAGCAGAAAAGCTAGGTAGCAGGGAGTATGTTTCATAACAAAAAATAAGTCAGCCCTTGGATGGGCTGACTTATCCGTGTACGAACCCATTTCTGTTAAGTTAGGGTGCTTAACTGAACAACATTTTGCCTGAAGCCCACGCCAGAACGCTTACGTTCAACTACCTAGTTGGCGCTAGCACTTACCTAGCTTCTATAGCTTCACAATGCGTTTCACAACTTTGGTTTCGTTCTGCTGAAGCATGTACACACCGGCTGGCAACTTGCTTAATGACGCATCGCCTTCTTTGAGGTGCAGTACGTCTACGCCGGTTGCGTTGTACAAAGTATACGTCCCCGCTTTGGCAGCCGTGATATGCAATACGTCTTCAACGGGGTTGGGATAAGCAGCAAGAGCAACCTTAGCTTCAACGTCTTTACTAACAGGTAATACAGTGCTTGAATTGACCCCTAGCGTATAGGAGCTACAGGTAGAAGCAGATGTTACGCCGCTTACTACTAATACCACCGTCTGATTAGGCGTCAGATTGATACTCATTGTGGTGGCGGCATTGCCTACGGGGCTGCTCCCCATGTCACCTTTATAGTTTGTAGCTAGGTTAGTGGGCACAAAGCTACCCGTGTAGGCCGAGCCAAAGATGAGCGCGGATGTTGTGCTTTCTGAGCATTGCGACGTCAGGGTAATTACCGCACATGCCGTAGTGGTTGGGTTGGCATTCCTGATTGTGTAGGTGTCGTAATGCACATTAGCAGCGCCACTGCTAACCCCAGGATACGCCTTTGTGGTTCCGCACACCGACGGCGTAGCGTCTCGGAAAAGACGTTCGCCTGGAATCGTAGGATCATTGACACCTAAGGAGCCAGTAAAGGTTTGGGTAAATTGTGCTCGAGCAGGCAACCCAAACAGCAGTGCTCCTACAGCTAGTAACAAGTGTTTCATAATAAAATGGTTATGTAGTTAAAAGGAATGTCTAAACGTACAAAATCGCTCTAGGATTAGTATTGCATTTTTAGATTATAGTTGTATTCAATATAATTTTTCTATTTCACAGAACCTTACCTAAGCTATGCTTCATCAAACTAAAAAGGGACTGCCTAGGCAGTCCCTTTTTGATACTTCTACACTAAGCAGCCTAGTTTTTATCCGCGGGGCATCGAAGTCCCAGGCTTACCAGTTGGTTTGGCGGGCTTAAACACTTCATCTACATTGTCCATGTCGAGGAAGTGCGTGAACGTATCGCCGCGCAAGCCCAAGCGAATCGTTTCTAAGCTCACAATTTCGTTCGGCGCAATATTACCTAGGTTCACGTTGGCGCCGAGCAGCTTAATAAACCATACTTGCTGGGCCTTTTGGGGCGCTTCCCACAAGATCTTCTCAACCGGTACCTTGGTCAGAATTTCTTCCACTAGGCCCGAGCGCACTTCGCCGGTACTGCGAAACAAGCCAACATTGCCAGCTTCGCGCGCTTCCCCAATCACTTTGATGGCACCAGCCTCTAGCTCGGTTTGCATCTGCGAAATCCACTTATAAGGCGGAATGATCTTCTCGGCATCCTTCGAACCTACCTCCGATAGCACTTGCACATCCTGCGACAACGTGCGGATGTACTCTAGCTTACGATCGTGGTTCAGATCCAACGAGCCGTCTGACACTTCCGCGTACTCCAACCCGAATTCGGAGAGTAACCGCCGATAATCGTCGAACTGGTTGCGGATGATAAACGCCTCGAACAACGTACCCCCAAAATACACCGGTACTCCCGCCGCCTTGTACACTTCTAGCTTGCGCTTCAGGTTGGGCGTAACGTAGGAAGTAGCCCAGCCTAGCTTGACAATGTCGGCGTACTCGGCGCCTACTTCCAGGAAGTCTTCGGTTTCACGAATGCTTAACCCTTTGTCCATCACCATGGTAAAGCCTTGTTCGCGAGGCTTGCTGGTGCGTTCGGGGAGGTCGTTCAGGTGATAATTCATACTTGAGGACTTAGGTTTTTTGATTCTAATGACAGCCTAAGCACGGCCCAAAAGTACGCCCGAATTTTGTATCCGCTCACTAAAACGGCTTGAAGCCCCTCAAACCTGTTTCGTCGTGCTTATTACTAAGCCGAAAAACAAGCTCAAGGGGCTTCAAATGCCTAACAAACGCTCTTACTTACGATACTGGTCGATAAGGCGCATCAACGCCCGTTGCGACTCCAACTCTGGGAAATAATCGAACAGTAGCCGGTGTTTATCAAAGTCCAGGGTTAGCGCATTTTCCAAATAGTGATACGCTTCCCGGTAGCGACCCGCCGCCAGCAAGTAGGCGCACAAACGGTAATAAAGCTCGGCTTCCTCTGGTTGCACTTCTATAGCGTTGCGCATCAGATCGATAGCACCATCGTAGTTGCCTTGCTCGTACAAAATAATGCTCCAGCTCAGCCACACATCTTTGCTGTCGGGGGCCACTTGCGCGGCGCGCTCGTAGCACTCCAGCGAGCTCACCAGGTTACCTACTTGGTATTCAGCCGCCGCCAGGGCCAGCCAGTATTCTGGACTTTCTTCGTAAAGCGCAACGGCTTTGCGGAAGAAGTGAATAGCCTCAAACCAACGGTCCTGAGCGTTCAGGATAACCCCAATACCAAACCACGCTTCGTCCAGGGTGGGGTCAATGTCGATGGCTTTCTGATAAAAGCGGCGAGCATTGGCCCACTCAGCTAGCTTTTCGTAGCACTCTCCGATGTTGCAGAATGCTTCGGCCGTTGGATGCTTCTCATTGTAGCTCAGATGAAACTCCTTGATAGCCTCCTGGTATTTCTCTTGGCTCACGTAGGTACTAGCCAGAAAGGCGTGCGCATCGTAGAACTTAGCGTCAATCAGAATAGCGTATTCAAACGCGCTAACTGCCTCGTCGTAGTTCTCCAGCCGGTAGTACGCCTGACCTAGGTTGTACCAAGCTTGCGCCGAATACGGGTCGTCGTCGGTGAAGCGCTTGAAGAAATCAATATTGCCTTCTAAGCGCCCCGAGATTTCTAGGCAATAGAGCAACTCCTGCACGGCCACCTCATTGTCGGCGTTCAGGCGCAAGCTCATTTTATAATACTTCGCGGCGCTTTTATACTTCTGCCAGCTTTGGTAAGCCAACCCCAAGTTGAAGTAGATATCGTCACGATCAGGCGAGTGAGCAGCAGCGTCCAAGAAGAACGCAACGGCCGCGGCAAATTCGCCCCGCTGGGTAGCGATGATACCGCGCGTAACGGCTACGTCGGGGTTTGTGGGGTCGAGTTGAGCAACGTCTTCAATCTGCTGGGCGGCCGCCGTGTACTCGCCTTTCATGGCAAGCACCTGCGAACGATCAATCAGCAGTTCGGTACTAAATGGGTACTGGGCAATAGCAGCCTCACATGCCTGTAAGGCTTTATCATACTGCGTATTGGTGGTATAATGGTCGATAATACTCTCAAAATCGGCCAAATCAAAAAATATGGTTTCGTTGCTGGCCATCATGCGTTCAAACCGGCGCACGCTGTTCAACACCTCATCCCGATCCTCAAAATTGTCGTTCATTCTCATTCGACTACAATCAACGCGAAGCCGCCAAAACGGCAGGCCCGCGGGTGGTGTTAAGCAATCTACCTACGTAAATAGACCGACGGCCTAAGATACAACAACCAAACCGGAGCACCACTAGTTCGGTCGTAGTCCGGTACAACACCACTGAATGGTTTCTGTCAGCGGACGAAAGGTCAGGCCGGTGGCTTTTTGCACTTTGGTAGTGTCATATGTTGTGGCACGCCGGCCAGCGCGTGCGGTGTCTTTGGTGATAAGTGGCCTAGCTCCTGTGAGTACGGCTCTAACATGTTCGAGCCGCCAGATAAGCTCGGCTGCCCAGTTCGGCACGGCTACAGTAGGCGCCTTCTTATGAAAGCAAGCCGCCGCCTGTTGTAAGAACTCTTGTAACGGCAAGGCCCCAGCATTGAGTATGTACCGTTCCCCGCTAATTGTGGTGTGCAGTGTAAGGCGCAGCATTCCTTCCACTACATCTCGCACATCCACTAGGTTTAAGGTGGTAGGCGTGTAGAAAGCGTGTTCTTGGTAAGCATACCGAAAGAGTCGAGTGCTGCTGCGGGCCCAATCAGCTGGACCCAATATAACCGATGGATTGACGATTACCGCTGCTAGTCCCTCGGATATACCCCGCCAAACTTCAAGCTCCGCTAAGTATTTCGAAGTAGCATATGCAGGATGTTCCGCGCCCAAATCCCACTTGGCATTTTCGTCCAGAAATTCTGAGCTAGGCTTTTCTTCTTCTGGTTCTTTAGTATTGGCCCCTAGCGCAGCAACCGACGATACATGACACAGGCGTATCCCGGGCTGCTCCAAACAAGCATCCACCACCGCCATGGTACCTTCTACGTTGGCTTGCTGAAGTGCCTGCTCATCCTGAGGCGCATACGAAACCAAACCGGCACAATGAAAGACGTGCGTAACGCCAGCTAGCGCCTGCCGCAAGGCTAGGGTGTCGCGCAAGTCTCCTTGCACCCAGTCGATTTTCTCGCTGCCTAGTATGGCTGGGATTTGCTGCCGATAAAGTGCTCGTACCTTATGCCCCTGAGCTAGCAACGCAGGCAATAAGAAGCTTCCTACTAGCCCGCTGCCTCCCGTAACGAAAATCATAGTACTAGCACTTGACTGCAAAGAAAGTGGTCGTTTAGGCGTTGTTAGGCGGAGCTACCTACCTATTACTGGTGCATGTTACGCATTAACCACTAAGCACCAAACGCTACAAGGAACTATTGAGCAAAGGCAGCGCTAACGCCTTGCGTAGATATTCAGTGGGCAGCACCTTCTCGCGTAATGTAGTAGTATGCTTCAGGTGGTGAGCATCTGTGCCCAGCAAATCTACTAAGCCTGCATCTATTAACTTCTCTGCGACGCGTTTTGCACCTCTTGAGTAATAACCTGCCAGCGAGTTAAGGTTGATTTGCAGCAAGATGTCATTAGCTCGTATCTTTTCCAGCGCCGCAAAATTGTCGTACATATACGTGTAGCGTTCGGGGTGCGCCAGTACTGGTTGATACCCCGCCGACTTCAACTGAAAAATAATCTCAAGAAAGTTGAAGGGCTCGTTGATATACGACGTTTCTAGCAGTACATAACGGTTGTCGCCACCAAAGGTGAGCAGTTCCTCGCCCGTCTCAACCTTCTGCGCAAACCACTCGTCCAAATAGTATTCAGCAGCGCAGGCCAACGTTATATCAGTGACACCTGCTGCGTCTACGGCCTGTTGCAGACGTAACAGGGCAGCTCGAATATCAGCGGGGGTATTCTTGTAGAAGTCTCCCATTACGTGAGGAGTCATTATCAGCTTGCGGTAACCTAGCTCCTGCATCGTCCGCACCAACTCTACCGATTGCTCTACTGTTTCGGCACCGTCATCAAGGCCTGGCAACAGGTGAGAGTGCATGTCTACTTCGAGCGCAGCCAAATCAGGCAAAGCGGCTATAGCCACGGTTGGCCGGCCAAAGATCCTTTGCAGGAACGACCCCATAAATGGAAAGTGAGAAAGCGGGTGGGAGGAAGGGAGCGGCGGAAACTTATGAAAACTGCTTGCGTAGGCGCTGGACCAAGCTCTTATCCGGCTTGGCTTCGTCGTAATAACCTTGGCCATACCCATAGCCATAGCCATAGCCGTAACCATAAAGGCCGCTTGAGCGTGCGTCGTTGAGAATAGTAGAAAGGCGGGTGAAGTTGTTCGCGCGAATGATCTTGTTGATGTTCTTTAAAAAGACCTTCTTAGAGTAATTAGCCCGTACAATATAAATTGGAATATCGGCTTTACGCATGATCAGAATGCCATCTGTTACCAACCCAACGGGCGGCGTATCGATTAAAATCACATCGTACTGCTGATAGAGTTCAGCTATCATCTCATCAAAACGTGCATTCAAGATCAATTCCGATGGATTAGGCGGAGTAGGTCCGGCCGAAATAAAGTCGAGCGCAGGAATGCTAGTATGTTGAACGCATTCCTGCACTGTGTGCTTATCAATCAAAATAGTGCTAACTCCTTTTATGTTTTCGGCGCTAAAAGCTAGGTTCACTTTGGGCTTACGCATATCAAGGTCCAAGATAATGACTCTTTGCCCTGACAAAGCAATGATACCACCTAGGTTCACTGTAACGAACGTTTTCCCTTCACCCGAAATGGTAGAGGTAACTGAAATAAGCCGCTTTTTCTTAGCCGAACTAATAAAATCTAGGTTCGTCCGAATAGAGCGAATCGACTCGGAAATAGCAGATTTGGGACTTTTATCTACCACGAGCTTTGATACGCTCATTTTTTCCTTTTCGTAAGTCGGAATAACGCCCAGGACAGATGCTGTCGTAGCACGTTCAAGCTCGCGCACATTTGTTACTGTGTTGTGCATCAGGTAACGTATTGCTATCAAGCCTAGGCCTAAGACTATGCCAACAGCTAATCCAATAGCGTACACTACCATCCGTACTGGTGCAATGGGTGCCCCAGGATTACTAGCGGGAGAAAGGATCTGAAAATCAACAGTAGTCCCCGCTATGGCTATACCGAAATCTATCTTTTTCTCAACTAACCTGGTATACGTCTTTTGATATAATTCAAAAGGACGCTGTAATCGAGTCTGCTGGGTTGCTAACTCCGGAATCTGCTGTAACTTATTCTTTAATTCGTTTTGTTCTGCACTCTTTTCACTGAGTTGCTGGGCCAGCAAACGCCGATTCTGCTGTAATAGTCGTTGTGTACTTTTCTTTACTAAATTGACATCTGCCTGTAACTGTTGAACTGTGAACGTAGTAGGCTGATAGGATCGCAGTATGCGCCGCAAATTCCATTGAAGATCATTGAGCCGATTTATTTGTTGGGTAACCTGCTCATCACCAAGCTGCTTTAAGCCCGGAATACTCTCAGAAATACTTGCTTCTTCACTGTTAGTAAGTTGATTACTCTCTACTAATGCAACTATTTCATCTAACAGATCAATTTGTTGCTGCAGTTGCAGACGCTCCTTCTCTTGTTCAAGAAGTTTGTCTGAAATACTAGCCAGATCACCACGTACATCGTAAGTTTTAGTACGGTCAGTAAACTTCTCTAAGTTTTTTTCGGCGCCCTGCAGACTATCTTTATTCTCAACAATTTGGGTTTCCAGAAACTTGAGCTGACGCTGTGTTACTTCTTGTTTCTGGGCTAGCTTTTCTTGTAAATAGACCGTATCAATCTTATTAACAATTGCTTGAGCCTTGCTAGGATTGAAGTCAGTGAATGAGATCTGAATAGTATTAGCGTCAGGGTTGACAACTTGCACATTCAGGCCCTTATTCAAATAGTTGCTGATAGTGCCGTCATCGTTTATAACGAAAAAGTATTTCTTCCCTACTACGCTCTCGTTCATCCACGGGGTAGAAGCCAGCACTAATTCCATGGCTGGAGTCACAATAGGCTGACCAAAGCGGTACTCAGCACTTATTTCCTGCCCTTTATATTGGTAAGAAAGTCGGAATTGCTGGGGATTGCTGAAGGTGAGGTCAAACCTTGTATTGTACAAACTACCATCCTTAATCTTATAATTCACTTTAAAAGGAGACAAGCCATATAGCTCGTTTTCCAAAACGGTACCCTCAACGTAGTAGTTAACGTCGAGCGCCAATGAATCCTTTAAATGCTCGTAAATGATATTAGACTTAATAAGCTCGATTTCACCGGAAAGCTTATTGCCACTCTGCCGAATATCTCCCGTTAGCGCGCCACCTAAGCCTAGCGCACCAGCTTCGGTTTTTTCGTCAATTTTTAAGATTGATAATGATTGGTATACTGGCTTGGTATAACGTAGATATAACCAAGAGCCGGTTAAGCCTAACACAATTAGCAGTACAACCCATATCAGGCTGCGGCGGGCGACCAACAACAGCGTAACTAGATCTAATCCAGCGCCTTCATCGTCCTCTACCTCTGCTTCATTGCCACCCGCATTGCGAATAAGCTCTTCTAGCTCGGCGTTTTCGTTTACTGCCATCTATTTTATTGAAATCGATGATTTAGATTAACCCTTGTACCGAACAGAGACAAAGCGCAAACTGAGTTTAACCCAGTTCTAAGTGGTGCTTTGGCTCCATGCTGTAGAAACACTTTGTTTAGCACTATTGATTCCGCTGGGCTAGCGTCAAGTAAATGATGGTGGTAGTTACTCCAGCTAGTGTAGTTACTAAACTCAAGATTGGATTGATATCATTTAGCGCCTCGAAAAACGGACGACGAATAGGTTCTATATACACAACGTCATTAGGCTCTACCTGTAGGTTGGCCCGGCGCATTCCTTCAATTGTAGTTAAATCAATTATCTGTACTTGTGGATTCTTCAAGTCACCTCGAATCAGGCGAATATTATTAGCCTTACCACCACTCCGGGCGGAGCTACCGGCTCCGCCGTCAATGCCACCAGCTAGTGCCAATACTTCCAACAGATTTACGTTGTCATTCTCTAGTGGAATAACTCTACCACCTAAAGTACCTAGCACCACAACGCGGTTATTCGTAACACGGGTATCAACAAATGAGCCTTTATAAAATTCATTATATCGAGCTTCTAATAGGCTATCGGCTTCTAACAGAGTTAAGCCTGTCACTTTCACCCGATCTACCATAGGCAACCGCACGTACCCATCTACCTGTACTAAGAACTGTGAGCCTGTAGAATTTGTCCCGCTTGTTCTGCTAATCGTTCGATTAGAGTTGGCATTCTGTCCAGCTTGTGAACCGAACTGAAGCTCTCCATTCGGATCCAGAATTCGTTCTCCATTGTTGGTAAAGACTTGTACTTGGAGATAATCGTTTGGCTGGATGATGTAATTCCGCTCTGCACGGTTCACTACGTCCCGCAGCTTCGTAGTATCAATGGCGCTTCCACCTGTAGTGCGCAAAAGAATATTTTGACGATAGTAGATAGACTTTGCGCAGGAAGAAGCCAATAACGCGAAGGGGACGCATAGTAGCCAAAGACGCAAAAAGCGACAGAAGACGGGTTGTTGCATGCAGGCCAAGTAAGCCAAGTTTAAAATAAAGGCACTGGAAAAAAGCGAGTTTCAGCCTCTAATTTTTCCTGAAAAACCTTCAAAGTAACCAAATCGGCACGCCCTTTCAAAATACGTGCCTCACATCCTGCTGTTTAGCTCTCTGGCTTTCGGGCAGGCAAAATCGTATCTTCACACCCTAGCGCGGCATCCACCCACCTTTAGCTGCGCTGTCCACCCAAACCTTTTTATTTTATGGAATCAGTTGCCACTGAGAACCAAACCATGATTGCCCAGATGGTACGCGATTTTGGCGCGGCCTATATCAAGCCTGACATGATGCACTGGGACAATCATCAGGAATTTCCCTTGCACATCTTTAAGCAACTTGGTGAGCTAGGCCTAATGGGCGTACTAGTGCCGCAAGAGTACGGCGGTTCTGGCTTCGGGTACGTCGAGTACGTAACCGCTATTGCCGAGCTAGCGAAAGTCGACGGCAGTATTGGATTGTCCATGGCTGCGCATAACTCTCTTTGCACTGGCCACATCTTGCAATTTGGCTCTGAGGAGCAAAAACACCGATGGCTACCCAAACTAGCCTCCGGCGAATGGATTGGGGCGTGGGGCCTTACGGAACCTAATACTGGCTCGGACGCCGGAAATATGCGCACCGTGGCTGTGGAAGACGGTGATTGCTACGTATTGAATGGAGCCAAAAATTTTATCACGCATGGTAAAAGTGGCAACATAGCCGTAGTTATCGCGCGGACTGGCAACGTCGGTGACTCCCACGGCATGACTGCTTTTGTGCTTGAAAAACCCACCGAAGGCTTTACACATGGCCTGAAAGCGGACAAGCTAGGTATGCGAGCTTCTGAAACGACAGAACTAATTTTTACCGACTGCCGTGTGCCTAAGGAGAATATCTTAGGGGAAGTCGGCGAAGGCTTTGTGCAGTCGATGAAAGTTCTGGACGGCGGGCGCATCTCAATTGCGGCGCTCTCCCTGGGTATTGCCCAAGGCGCCTTGGAAGCGGCCACACAATATTCCAAGGAACGCCAGCAGTTCAACCAACCTATCTGCAATTTTCAGGGCATTGCGTTCAAGCTAGCCGACATGGCGACAGAAATTGAGGCTGCCTCGCTCCTCACCTACCGGGCAGCTGCGATGAAGGATAATGGCCAGAATGTGACCCAGGAGTCAGCTATGGCTAAACTATATGCCTCAGAAGTAGCCGTGCGCACGGCCAACGAAGCCGTCCAAATCTTTGGGGGTTACGGCTACACGAAAGACTACCCGGTGGAGAAATACTACCGGGATGCTAAGCTTTGCACAATTGGAGAGGGTACCTCCGAGATTCAAAAATTGGTAATTGCCCGTAGCCTACTGAAACATTGATTTTTAACCAGTCGCTGGCTTAAACTTAGCTACTAACGATTTCGTAGTAGGATTCCTATGCGGCTCGTTTTGAAATCATAAAAAACTGTGATTACCTTTGCGACCCTTTACAGCGAATTTTCAACTCCATTGTACATATGATCATCGTCCAGATTAAGGATAACGAGTCGGTTGACCGGGCTCTGAAGCGTTTCAAGAAAAAATTCGAGCGCACGGGCGTGCTGAAAGAGCTGCGTCGTCGCACGTTCTTCCAAAAGCCTTCTGTTACTAAGCGTAAGCAGAAAGAAAAGGCTGTGTATAAGCAAACGATGTACGCTACCGACAACCAATAGGTCGCGGGCTGCTAAAATCTTGTCGATAACCGGCTGATCTACTTACTAGAGTGGATCAGCCGGTTTTTTCACGTCCGTATAGTTCGATTTAATTCCATACCTTGAATGCCTAGCTTAGGAGTTCAGCGTATGGAATTGTTTTTTGATTACCTCCGGTTCGAGCGGCGCTTTAGTCCGCACACGGTGCTTTCGTACCAGACCGACCTGCGGCAGTTTGCAGCATTTTTACTAAAGAACTACGAACTCGCTGATCTAGCCCAGGCCGACCATATGCTCATCCGCTCCTGGATTGTGGAGCTGATGCAACAGCAGCACGATCCACGGACAGTCAACCGTAAGATTGCCTGCTTGCGCTCTTACTACAAGTATTTGCTGCGCACCAACGTCATTGTACGCAATCCAATGCTACGCATCACGGCGCCCAAGATGGCCAAGAAGCTACCTGACTTTGTGCCGGAAGATTCGCTTAATAATTTACTCAACTCGTTTGAGTTTCCTGACACCTTCATAGGCCGACGCGACCAACTAGTGCTGGAGCTACTTTATGGTACTGGCATCCGGCTCTCCGAACTTATTGGTATTCAGCACGACGACGTTAGCCTAGCCTCGCATACGGTGCGCGTAACGGGCAAAGGTAACAAGCAACGTGTGGTGCCGCTGAACCCAACTTTGCGGCTTGTACTGGAACGTTACTTGGCGCAGAAGCAAACAGAATTTGGCACTAGCGACAACGCCCGCAGCGCCTTGCTCGTTACGGATAAGCTGGAACCTCTCTATGAAAAGCTTGTGTATCGTACCGTGAAGCACTACCTAGGTCAGATTACGACGGCCTCTGCACAGCAGCATCCGCACGTATTGCGGCACTCTTTTGCCACGCATCTGCTCGGCAAAGGGGCGGATCTAAATGCCATCAAGGAGTTGCTGGGCCACGCCAACTTAGCTGCTACACAAGTATACACACACTTATCCATCGACAAGTTGAAAGCCGTATTCGAAAAGGCTCATCCAAAGGCCTAACGATTAGTTGTTTCCCTTTTTTATCTACTAAAACCCAACATCCGATGAAAGTACAGATGCACTCGGTGCACTTCGACGCCGACCAAAAACTGCTCGACTTCATCCAGAAGCGCCTTGACAAGCTCGAAACCTTCTACGACCGTGTTACGGAAGGCGAGGTTATTCTGAAGCTGAACAACAAGGATGGTATCAGTAATAAAACGGTAGAGGTGAAGCTCTTTGTACCGGGCTCCACCCTATTCTGCCAGGAAGATGCTCCTAGCTTCGAATCAGCAGCGGATGCAGCCTACGAATGCTTGCGCCGGCAGATTGTGAAATACAAAGAAAAACAGATAGCTCACTAACAAAGCAGCAGACAGAAACTAAACCTAGGTTCTGCCTTATATCGCAAACAAAAACGCCCTTCCTGTTGTAGGAAGGGCGTTTTTGTTTGCAAGAGCTGAAAGCCTACAGAGCGAAAGCTTCTTTAATTTGGTCAACGTAGTCGAGCTTTTCCCAGGTAAACGTTTCGAAGGTTTTCACTTCTCCGTTTGCAAGAGTCACTTCCTTTTTGCCAGGCTGGTGCCCCATGTGCCCGTAAGCAGCCGTTTCGCTGAAGATTGGGTTTCGCAGACCTAGGCGCTGTACGATAGCGTAGGGGCGCATATCAAACATGGCTTGCACCTTTTCCGATATCTGCCCGTCGGTTAACATATTGCCAGCTGCGTCTTTGGCCTTGGTAGTGCCATAAGTTGTCACGTACAGGCCCACTGGCTTCGCTACCCCAATGGCATAAGCAACTTGCACCAGCACCTGATCAGCAACCCCAGCGGCCACTAGGTTCTTGGCAATGTGACGAGTTGCGTACGCTGCTGAGCGGTCTACTTTTGAGGAGTCTTTCCCCGAGAAGGCGCCACCGCCGTGCGCGCCTTTGCCGCCGTACGTGTCCACAATGATCTTCCGGCCCGTCAGACCCGAGTCGCCGTGAGGACCACCAATCACGAACTTGCCAGTAGGATTGATGTGGTAGGTAATTTCGTCGTTGAAGAGTTGCTGCACCTTATCACTCAGGTGCGCTTTCACCCGGGGAATAAGTACCGACTTAATATCATCGGAAATTTTTTCCAGCATTACTTGCTCAGAATCGTCGAACTCGTCGTGTTGGGTACTGACCACGATGGTGTCAATGGCCTCAGGAACATTGTCGTCGGAATAGCGGATAGTAACCTGCGCTTTGGCGTCGGGGCGCAAGTAAGTCATCACCTGACCTTCTTTGCGGATAGCGGATAACTCGCGAAGTAACCGGTGAGATAAGTCGAGAGCCAACGGCATGTAGTTGTCGGTTTCGCGCGTGGCATATCCGAACATCATACCTTGGTCGCCGGCACCTTGCTCCTCTGGATTTTGGCGCTCTACACCTTGGTTGATGTCGGCTGACTGTTCATGCAAGGCTGATAGGATGCCGCACGACTCAGCTTCGAACTTGTATTCGGCCTTGGTGTAGCCAATACGACGGATAACAGCCCGGGTAATACCTTGCACATCAACGTACGCGGTAGACTTAACTTCGCCGGCTACCACGACCAGCCCCGTTGTGACCAACGTTTCGCAAGCTACTTTTGCTTGCGGATCTTGCCGCAGAAAGTCGTCGAGAATGGCATCAGAAATCTGATCGGCTACTTTGTCTGGGTGTCCTTCCGAAACGGACTCAGAAGTAAATAAGTAAGGCATTCGGTTCGTTGTCGGTAAAAAGATGCTTAATTACTTGTGTAATTCAACGCGGGGTGGTGCGCAAAGCTACAGGTTTCGCTTGGTAATTGACAGCCTACGTTTCACCCTTCTTGCGTAAACGATGCTTGTCTAGGTTGATCAGCAAGCCAAATTAGCATCCGCCCTCATTAGAAAGACAGCTATACATTATCTTATTTTTTGTATTTATCTAATAAAACAACGTGCCACCACTGCCCCCTGAAGTTATTAGCAGGTAGCCGCTCTATTGCAAAAGCGAACCTACCAATGGAGAACAAGTTAATTCTGGATGGCAAAGAGTCAATTTGTACTTGCTTGAGCAGCATGCCTAACCCAAGTCGCCGGGCATTTTCTTTTTAGATAAATTCTCGAGAGCATATTACTTTCCTTACCACACGCGCTATCCCGTTAGCTCTACCTAGCTAATCTATCGCGGTAGATACTAGAAGAGTGAGACCACTCTGCCAACCTTACAGTTGAGTTATTCGTTTTATCTATATTCTGCTATATCTCCTTTGTATGAAGCACTTGTCCCCCCTTTTGGTGCCTGGCACCCTCCTATTTGCCTCTCCCACAGTTACTGCCCAGCAGGCTCCTTCTCCATACCGCACACGCTTTGCCATTGATGCTCCCATCACGGTGGGGCTAGGCGCAGTAAGTGGACTGGGGCTGTACCTCGTCTCCCAGAAAGATGGGCTGAATGATGCTCGACTAGCAACTCTAAATAAGAAGGACGTACCGAAATTCGACCGATTTGTAGCCGGTAACTACAGCAAAACAGCCCAGACAGTTGGTGATTTTATTGTGTATCCTACGCTACTTATCGCCCCAGGCTTGCTGGCGCTAGACGCAGATGTGCGCGGCCGCTACGGGCAGGTGCTAGGCCTGTACCTACAGACGCTGGTTGCCCAAAACGCCATATTCACCATGACCGTGGGCAACGTAACGCGCTATCGACCTTTTCTGTACGGAACAGAAGGCGGCGGCGACCGAAACAACCACATTGCTACCAATTCATTCTACGCTGGCCACACGGCCAATACCGCAACGGCGACCTTTTTCGCCGCCAAGGTGTACCACGACTTCAACCCCGGTTCAGCAGCTGAGCCGTTCATTTGGACAGCGGCGGCCGTCGTGCCGGCCGTCATGGCGTACACCCGGATTGAAGCTGGTAAGCATTTCCTTTCCGATAATATCGTGGGCTATGCCGTTGGCGCCACGGTGGGTGTTGTCGTACCGCAGCTGCACAAAACCGCGGAGCGCACGGGCATTTCTGTGTCGCCTATACAAGGCCTAAACATAAATGGTTACTCGTATGGCGGCTTGCTACTTACAAAGCGGTTGTAGTAGTTGACCTAGCTCTTACCAACAAAAAGCCCCGCTACTGTATAAGTAGCGGGGCTTTTTGTTGGTAAGAGCTAGCTTATTGTCCTGAGCCGGTACTTCCGCCGGTGGCGCCCGTTGACTTTAGATTTGTCTCAAACAGCTTGAGAATTCGCTTGTACTCGTCGGTCCAGGAGGCAGGCTCCTCAAAACCATGGTTCTCTACTGGGTACACCGCTAGCTCCCAATTCTCCTTGTGCAGCTCAATCAACCGTTGCGAGAGCCGGACGATATCTTCAAAATGCACGTTGGTGTCGACCATACCGTGGCACATGAGCAAGGCTCCTTTCAGCCCTTCGGCATAGTAAATGGGCGACGAACGGGTGTAGGCTAGGCTGTCGTTGTAAGGCTCGTTGAGGATGTTGTCGGTGTAACCATGATTGTAATGCGCCCAATCGGTGACAGAGCGTAAGCCGGCCCCGGCGCGGAACACATCAGGCTGGGTAAACATGGCCATTAGGGTGATAAACCCGCCATAGCTCCCCCCGTAGATACCAATGCGTTGGGGACTAACACCATATTTTTCAACGAGCAGCTTGGCACCGTCTACGTGGTCGGAAAGATCCTTGCCGCCCATGTAGCGGTAGATGCCCGTACGCACGTCGCGGCCGTAGCCACTGGAACCGCGGTAGTCAATATCGAGCACCGTGTAGCCCTTATCGACCAAGAGATTATTGAACATATACTCCCGCGAGTACTGGCTCCACCACTTGTGCGCATTTTGTAGGTAACCAGCTCCGTGCACAAAGATGACGGCTGGCCCTTGTGCTACGGGGCTAGCTGGGCGGTACAGACGAGCGTACACATCGGCACCATCGGTTGCTTTGATCTTGATAATTTCTGGGTCGCGCCACGCGTAGCTTTCAAACTCTGCGGTAGTGCTGTGCGTGAGCTGCCGCGGTTTGGCGCCGGGCTTGTTGTCCATCACGTACAGTTCCCAGGGCTTGTTGGTATAGCTGTAGCGTACAGCTAGGGTTTTCTCATCGGGCGAGATGGTAACTTCGCTGGCGCCGGGAAGTGTAGTCAGCTGCGTGAGTGCCCCGCCAGTGACAGGCATGCGGTAAAACTGCTTTTCACCGGGCGCCGTTTTGTTGGCTGAGATATACCAGGTCTTTTTATCGCGGCTGAGCCTAGCTTCCTGAACCTCAAAATTACCGCTGGTTAGGGCCTTTTTCTCTTTACTGGCCGCATCCACGGTGTAGAGGTGACTGTACCCCGTTGCTTCGCTCTGAAACCAGATGCGCCGGTTGTCGGGCAGCCAGCCCACGTTGCCTTCGTCGTAGCCGATACCTGGCCCGTTGATCCAAGCCTCATCGTGCTGCCGGTCGAGAGAAGCTAGCTTGCGCGTGGTGGGGTCGAGGGTAGCAATCCAACGGTCTTTGTTGTCGGCAGAGCGCACTACCAAAAACGCATGCTCGCCGTTCTCAGACCAAAACGGCCCGAACGGAACCAACGACCGCTCACTTGCCGCCGTAGTTTTCTTCGCGCCCGCTGCTTTGGTGGTATCCGCGGCGGATTTTGCTTTGGCTTTGGCCGTGTACTCTTTCAGGTACGCTGGCTGATCGTTGTAGCCAGGCAGGTCACGCAGGCTCACCATAAATGTCGTGTCGCGGGCAACATCGTAGAAACCTAGGGTGTAGGTTGTCTGCGGCACGCCTACTTTGGTGCGCGTCGGAATGTCTTCCGTGTAGCCCGATGCCGTCACGAAATTTGGTACGATGGTCGTTTTTGCGCCGGTGGGCTCCTGCGCCAAGCGGTAGGTTACGTAGCGGCCATCGGGGCTGAGTACGATGCCGCTTACGTTCTGCGTACCCGTGTAAATGGCTTTGGGCCGCAGCTTAGCCAGGGCTTTTTGTGCCTGCTCGCGCGCCTGCCGGTCCTGGTCGCGCTGTCGGATAATCTGAAATAAGGCGAGCTGCTGTGCTTTCAGGAACTTCTCTTCCTTGTTCATCAGCGGGTCGCCGGGTTTGCTGCCTTTGCGAAAGTCAGTGCGTTGCACCGTTTCGCCGGTAGCCGGGTCCCACGTGAAAAGGTTGCCAGCGCGCAAATAGCTAATCAACTGCTCCCGGAGCGCAAAGTCCGGTGCCGACTCGCGCTCGGCGGTGTTGGTCACGCGGCGGGTCTTCCCCGTTTTCAGGTCGAGCAGGTAGATGTCGCCGTCACGCTCGTATACTTTCCGCGTGTAGCGTTGGTCGTACCTAGCATTCGTGGTGGGCAAGCCGCGTTGCTCCCGGAAGCTCACTTTGCGCGGTGTGCCGCCTCCGGCTGCTATCACGTAGAGCGAATCGCGCCGGTTTTTTTCGGGATTCCAGTCGAAATAGATCCGCTTGCTGTCCTCACTCCACGCAATATTCGACGGAGAAGTACCGAGCCACTGCGCCGGGTCGCGCATGATCTTCTCGACGGTAAGCGGCGCTAGGGTAGCCGTTGAATTGGTTTGAGCGAAAGCCGTGGCAGTTGGCAACAACCAAGGCAACACCCGAATAAGAGTAGAAAGACGCATTAGATGGGCAGAAAGAGTGAGCGGCTGCAAGTTAGCTAGCCTAGCTTTCCCCAAAGACGCCTGCACTACCTAGGTGTTGCAACCGGCTGTTCTTTTATAAGCCGTCCTTTTCCCAGGCGTGCAGCTCCGCCACTAAGTTGCGGCGCGCAGCGGCTTCCAGCCGGCTACGAAAGTTTTCCGTTTGGTATAGTTGCGCGGCACCGAGCATTTTTTCTAGCACCTTACGGCGCCCCCGCCGGTACATGAAATCCGGAACCAAGCGGTACTCTTGGCGCACTTGGCGGGCATACTGCCAGTAGTCAGCCTCCGGAGCACCTAGGATTTGCAGGTCGGCGTCGAGGAAGTAAAGTAAGTCGGAATCGGCGGCGGGCTGGGGCTGGGTGTGGTCCTTGGTACGCTCAATGAGGTAGGCCACTCGGTTGCAGCGCTCCGCCGACAAGTTGGTTTTGGAAAGAAACTCTTTTGCGAAGGCCGCACTGCGTGCTTCGTTGTCGTCGCGCAGAGAACTATACACAACGTCGTGAAACCAAATTGCCAGCTTTACCACTTCCGGATCGTGTAAGGCTGCTCCTGCGCGTTCCACCGAATCGAGCAGGTTGCGCACATGATGCAAGGTGTGATAATGCCGATCCGAAGCGCAGTAAGCGTCCGAAAGCTGCTGAAAAGTAGCGGTGCGCAGGGCCGCATCAGCGGTGAGCGGCGCCGTCAGCCGATTCCAGCGAGTAGCAAGGGTAGTATTCAAGTCGGATTGCCGTTAAAAATGGGTACTTGATAAGAATAGAATGCAGCAATACCTGCGTAGCAGGGCCTTATTGGCGGGCAATAAACCCCTATAAAGATTGAACATTCTACTCTCCAAAAAACGGTCCGGTGTTGCGTAAAAGTCCTCAAAAAACAGGAGTTTGCCTTTTTCGAGGACTTTTGACAACTCAAAAATTTAAAGCCGGATGCTTTTGATCAAAATCGGTGGCGTCCTGGTAGGCTTTGGCCAGCGCCAGTAGCTTTCCCTCCTCATAAAGCTGGCCCATGAACGTGATAGTGGTTGGCAAACCCTGCGCGGTCAAGCCATTGGGTAAGGCCACGGCCGGGTGCCCCGTCAGGTTGGTGAGCACAAGGTTAGCCCCCACGAACGAGGGCGACACGTACGCGTCGAGCCCTTTTAGCTGGGCATCCATTTGCTCAATCAGCAGGCCACGGACGCGCTGGGCTTGGATGTACTCCACGGCCGGGATAAAGCGCGACGAGCGGAACGTGTTCGGCCAGGCAAAGCGATTTTGCAGCACCATTTGCTGGTCGCGGCCCGAGCGGGTTAAATCGTCAAAGGCGGCGGCACCTTCGGCGGTCAGCACGAAGCGTAGGCTGGCGGGCGGAATGGTAGGTAACGTGATGGGTACGAGCTCCACTCCTAGCTTGCGCAGCACTTCTAACACGGCTTGGTCGTTGGCCTTGGTTGGGTAGTCTTGGTCGAAGCTAGCTTTCACGTAGCCCACTTTCAGTTTCTTCACGTCGGCGTCGAAAGCGTAACGGAATGTGTTGGAAGCGAGCATAGTGGCGGGGTCGCGCGCGTCGGGACCAGCGGCGGTGAGGGCAGCCAGCACAATTGCGCAGTCTTCGGCGGAGCGAGCCAACGGACCGGCTTTGTCCATGCTCCAGCTCAGGGCCATGGCATTGGCTCGGCTCACGCGCCCGTATGTCGGGCGCAGGCCCGTAACGCCACACGCCGTGCTAGGGCTCACAATCGAACCTAGGGTTTCGGTGCCAATAGCAAACGGCAGCAAGCCCGCCGCCACCGCCGACGCCGAGCCGGCCGACGAGCCGCTGGAGCCTTTGGTCACGTCCCACGGCGTGCGGGTCTTGCCGCCAAACCAGACGTCGCCCTGGGCTAGCTCGCCGAGCGTGAGCTTAGCCACCAGCACGGCTCCCGCTGCCCGCAGACGCTCTACCACTGCAGCATCTTCGTCCAACGTCTGGTCTTTATAGGGTACAGAGCCCCAGGTGGTTTTGTAGCCTTTGGCGCTAAATAGGTCTTTCACCCCAAACGGCACACCATGCAAGGGGCCGCGGTACTTGCCCGCTTTGATTTCCTGATCGGCTTGGCGGGCTTGCTGCAAGGCTAGGTCTTCCGTGAGGGAAATAACGCAATGCAGCTGAGGGTCGTATTTTTTGAGGCGTGCCAAGAAGAACGTGGTCAGCTCTTCCGACGAAACCTGCTTCGTGCGCAACAGCTCGCCTAGCTGGCGGACGGTATAGAAAGCTAGGTCGTCGCGGTTGGTGGGCAACTTCACTTTGCCGATAGCGGGTAGCTTGCCGGCATCCGTTTTCGAAGTGGCCAGCATAGCCTGTCGCATCCGCAACGGCCTCGGATCAAACACCAGGGTGGGCGCGACGCTATTCGGCAGGCTGATGGCGCGCAGGGCTTGATAGCTCTCCCGGTACGAAGTCAGGTTGCGCCGGGTCGAGTCGAGCTGGGCTTCGGTGAAGCTCAGGCCAAACAGCTCCTGGGCGGCCCGCGCCATGGGCACCGTGATTTCGGGCAAGGCGGCGGGACGTGGCACTAATGCCCCCGCACCAAAAGCAACTAAACCAACCGTGAGTAGCGGTAAAAATCTTTTCATCAAAAAGAGGGGAAAGTGGCTTTAACAAAGCTAACCTAGCTGCGGAAGTAGACAAGTTCCCTTCGACTAAAGCTTTCTGAACTAAGTTTTCGTATAAAGCTTATCCATTCACCCTTAACCAGTTACGATGAAAAGTTTTATACTAATTATTATCGGAATTATGCTACTGTCGGGGAGTACGTTGGCCCAGACGACTACCTTTCCGGTGGGTAGCACCACAGTTTCCGTCACGCCGTTGGCCACCAACCTAGCAGTGCCGTGGGAGTTGATTTGGGGTCCCGACAATTTCATTTGGATGACGGAGCGTGAGGGCCGCATTAGCCGCGTCGATCCAACCACGGGGCAAGTCCTACCACTCATCACCGTTCCTGATGTGCTGACTAGCAGCGAAGGCGGTTTGCTCGGCATGGTGCTACACCCCGATTTCGCCACTTCGCCCTACTTGTACATTGTGTATAACTACAACGATGGCAGCTACAAGGAGAAGCTCGTGCGCTATACCTACTCCGCGGCGGGTACCGGCTCATTAAGCAATCCGCAGGTTTTGCTAGGAAACATTCCTGCTACTAGCACGCATGCCGGTTCGCGCCTGCTTATTCTTCCCGACCGTACTTTACTCATGACCACCGGCGACGCTCAGCAGCGTCCCGAAGCTCAAAACACCAACGCCCTGATCGGCAAAGTACTGCGCCTGAACCTAGATGGCACCGTGCCAGCCGATAACCCAGTGGCCGGCAACCCGATGTATAGTTTTGGGCACCGCAACCCGCAGGGCCTAGTACGCGCCGCCAATGGCAAAATATATAGCAGCGAGCACGGCCAAGATGCGGAAGACGAGTTGAACCTCATCGAACCGAACCGCAACTACGGTTGGCCAACGGTGGAAGGCAACTGCAACTTACCCGACGAGCAGGCCTTTTGCACCGCTAATAACGTGCGGGCCCCACTGTACAGCTGGGCGCCCACCGTCGGTATTGCCGGCCTAACGTACTACAACCACCCCGCTATTCCGGAGTGGAGCAATACTTTGCTGGCCGTAGCGCTTCGGGGCGGACGCCTGACGCAACTGCCCTTATCTACTAGCGGCGACGCAGTGGGCACAGCCGCTAGCTACTTAGCAGGCTTTGGCCGTCTGCGGGCTATCTGCGTATCGCCGCAGGGCAAGATCTATGTGGGTACCAGCAACCGCGACGGCCGCGGCACTCCGGCCACCACCGACGACCGCATTTTGGTACTGGAAAACCGCGCTTATGTGCTAGCCAACAAGAGCCCGCGCGATGCTGCCTTTCACCTGTGGCCCAATCCTGCTCAGCAGGCCGTCAGCCTACGCTTACCTAGCCCCACTACTGCTCCTACCACCGCCACCGTACACGATGCCCTAGGCCGCGTAGTACGAAGCGCCAACTTTGTATCCGGCCAACAGGATATGGTCGTTAGCCTCACTGGCTTGGGCAAAGGCGTGTACATAGTGCGCGCCACCAGCGGCCCCGAGCAATTTACCCGGCGCTTAGTAGTACAGTAAAGAAAAGAAGAGGGGCTGACCATAGCGGTTAGCCCCTCTTCTTTTCTACTTAAAATGAAACCTAGCTTTGTCTTTCTTCTTCCACTTCAGCAGCTAGGTGGTGGCGTTCGTTTTTCACGGCGTTGCCGAGTGTCCAGGTTACTTCTTTGGCGAAGGGATGCTGGCGCACCGGGCAGTCGGGCATGTGGCAGAGTGAGCAGGCCGCGAACGTGCAGGGGTCGGCGTGCACAAACATTTCCACTTCCACATCGAAGCGCTGCCGAATGAGATGTTCAATCTTGTTCAGCTCGGTGTGCGTTTCTTCCAGGCTGAAATAGTACGGCATCTGGATATGGCAGTCGATGTGCAAATCGGCGCCGTAGCGCAGCACGCGCAGGTTGTGCACATCGATCCAGGCGGGACGGCGGTGGTGCTGTAGCTCGGCAATAACGTCGCGCACCACCGTGGCATCGGCCTCGTCCATCAGTGCCGACACCGAGCGCCGCACCATCCGGTAGCCATTCACCACGATAAAGATACCTAGGCCTAGGGCGGCGCCGGCGTCGAAAAGCATGTTGCCCGTCACGGCCACTAGCACCAGCGCCACGCACGATACCAGCGTGCTCAGGGCGTCGAGATACAAATGTTGTCCGTCGCCGACGAGGGCCACGGAGCTGAGCCGCTTACCCGAACGAATCAGCATGAAGCCGGTACCTAGGTTCACTAGCGCCGTGAAACCCAGCAGGGCCATGCCTGAGTCGGGGCGAGCGACGGCGTGCGGGTGTAGTAGGGCTTGCGTAGCACTGTAGAAGATGTACACGCCCGCAATTAGAATCAGCGCGCCTTCGAAGCCCACCGACAGGTACTCGATCTTGCCGTGGCCGTAGGGGTGATTTTCGTCTTTGGGCTGCCCGGCTAGGTAGAGACTGTACAGCGCAAAACCACTTGTAAATACATTGATAATCGACTCAAGCGCGTCGGTCAGAACCGCTTGCGAGTTTGTCAGGAAGTAGGCATAAAACTTAATGGCTACCAACCCTATGCTCACAACGAGCGATATAAGACCGAATTGATTTTTGGTTTTGGCAATGCTCATGTGCTGGAAACCCAAAATGGGGCGACAAAAATCCGGTAAAAAATCCACGTCCCGGCTTTTTGAAACATTTAGATGGAAAATGTTGTATTTAAATGGGCTTAAAAAATATTTTAGGCTCTTCTAAAAAATAGCCATCTTGTGAAGTCATCCTTTTCGAACGATATGCCACCAGTTGTACAAAACCCGCCTGTTGCTCCTCCCGCCCCCGCCGAAGCGGGCTGGCGACGGGCGCGGCAAGCACCTTCACTGGGCGAAGTATTTGCCAGCATCAAGGTTCCGGCGGCAGATGCTCCCTTTTGGCGGAAATTCTTAGCGTTCTGGGGACCAGGATTAATGGTAGCCGTCGGCTACATGGACCCTGGCAACTGGGCAACCGACATTGCGGGCGGTGCTCGCTACGGCTATACGCTATTGTCGGTCATTCTGATTTCCAATCTTTTCGCGATGCTTTTGCAGCACCTAGCCGCCAAGCTAGGTATCGTGACGGGCCGCGACCTAGCCCAGGCCTGCCGCGACCATTACTCCAAGCCCGTTGCCATCACGCTCTGGGTGCTCTGCGAAGTAGCCATTGCTGCCTGCGACCTAGCCGAAGTCATCGGCTCGGCCATTGCCCTGAATCTGCTATTTGGCTTACCGCTGCCCTGGGGTGTGGGCCTCACGATTCTGGACGTCTTTCTAGTTTTGCTGTTTCAGAGCAAAGGCTTCCGCCTAATCGAGAGCATTGTAGCCGGACTTATCTTCCTGATCTTCGGGTGTTTCCTGTACGAAATCATCGTGTCGCACCCCGATTATTTCGGCATCTTGCAAGGCTTGGTGCCGCAGAAACAAGTCGTTACAGATCCGGGCATGCTCTACATTGCCATCGGTATTCTGGGTGCCACGGTGATGCCGCACAACTTGTACTTGCACTCCAGCATTGTGCAGACGCGCGCCATTGAGCAGACCGAACCCGGCAAGCGCATGGCCATCAAGTTCGCCACCATCGACTCGACGGTGGCGTTGTTCCTAGCTTTCTTCGTGAACGGCGCTATTCTGGTGACGGCCGCCGCTGCCTTCCACCGCAACGGCATGCACGACGTAGCCGACATCATGGACGCGCACAAATTGCTGGCTCCGGTACTCGGCGCGGGCGCCGCCAGTGCCGTGTTTGCCATTGCGTTGCTGGCTTCTGGCCAGAACTCTACCTTGACCGGGACCCTAGCTGGCCAGATCGTAATGGAGGGTTTTCTCAACTTGCACCTCAAGCCGTGGGTACGGCGCCTGATCACACGGGGCATTGCCGTAGTACCAGCTTTCATCGTGACGCTGCTCTACGGCGAAAAGGGAACCAGCGAGCTATTGGTACTGAGCCAAGTTATTCTGTCGCTGCAACTTAGCTTTGCCGTGGTGCCGCTCGTTCTCTTTACCGGCGACCGGGCCAAAATGGGCGTGTTTGCCAACCGTCCGGCGGTACAGGTCACGGCTTGGGTGGTGTCGGGTATCATCATCGTTCTGAACGTGTATCTGCTCTACAAAACGTTCTTCGCCTAGCTTTCAAGAACCGCTGCTTGCCTTAGCAGCGGTTTTCTTTTGCCTTCTAATTTAGATTCATCTAAATATTTTTTTAAGCCATCCTGAAGCCTCATGAAAGCCCTCTTTACTTCTTGGCGAGTTCTATTTATTGGCTTGCTACTCAGCACCTCTTGGCAAACCGTGCATGCTCAGCACGGCACCATCCGCGGGCGCGTGACGGCGGAGGGTGAGGCGCTAGAGTTTGTAAGCGTAATGCTAGCGGGTACTGCTTTGGGTGCTACCACCTCGAAGCAGGGGCACTATCAGTTAGCAGCCGTGGCGCCGGGCAAGCACGAGCTGGTTTTTTCCTTCCTAGGTTACGATCCGCAGCGGGTGCCAGTAGAAGTAGCTGAAGGGCAAACGATAGAAGTACATGCCACGCTCAAACCAACTACCTCCAAGCTAGGTGAAGTCGTCGTGACGGGCGTATCGCGCACCACCGAGATTAAGCGCAGCCCTGTTCCGATAGCCGTTGTCAGCAAGCGGGAGATGAACTTGAACCTTAATACAAACCTCATCGACGCGGCGGTACGCGGCGTGCCGGGCCTCACAGCCATGACCACCGGACCGAATATTTCGAAGCCTTTCATCCGAGGGCTAGGCTACAATCGGGTGCTAACTTTGTACAACGGCTTGCGGCAGGAAGGTCAGCAGTGGGGCGATGAGCACGGTATTGAAGTCGACCAGTACGACATCGAGCGGGTAGAAGTGGTGAAAGGTCCGGCTAGCTTGATGTACGGTTCCGATGCGGTGGCCGGCGTCATCAACATGCTGCCAGCGCAACCAAGTGGCCCCGTGGGCAAGCTCCGGGGTGATGTGGTGAGCGAGTACCACACCAACAATGGCCTAATCGGCACGTCCCTCGGTCTTTCGTACCGGCAGCCTGCTTGGCACTATGCCTTTCGAGCCTCTCAGAAAACCGCCGCCAACTACCAGAATCGCGTGGATGGGCGCGTGTACGGCACTGCTTTCAAAGAGCTAAACCTCTCGGGCACGGTGGGCGTGAACAAATCCTGGGGCTACTCACACTGGTACGCTACGGCCTATCACAACCAGCAGGAAATTCCGGACGGCAGCCGCGACTCGCTGAGCCGCCGCTTCACCAAGCAGGTGTTCGAGTCTGACCTGGATGACATCAAGAACCGGCCTCTGGTAACCGAAGATGGGTTGCGCTCCTACTCCATCGGGGCATTGCACCAGCTCATAAAGCACTACCGAATCTTCACGCGCAGCCAAGTGCGGCTAGGCCAGCATGAGCTGAACGTGCTGCTGGGTGCGCAGCAAAATTTCCGCTACGAGTTCAATCACCCAACGGCACCCCAGCAAGCGGGCCTTGCCGTGGCCCTAACCACCTACACCTATGACCTGCGCTACAACCTACCCGCGTGGCAAGGCCTAGAGACGACCCTAGGTGTAAACGGCATGGCGCAGCTCAACCGCAACCGCAACGCCACCGACTTCCCCATTCCGGACTATTCGTTATTTGACCTAGGTTCGTACGTCTTCCTCAAAAAGTCTTTTGGTAAGCTCGACCTCTCCGGCGGGGCGCGCTATGATACGCGGCGCTTGGCGTGGGACGACTTTTACGTTGGCCCCAATGCCGCTACCGGCTTCGACCAACAAGTTTCGGCGCAAGAAGCTGCCGGGGCAGCACCGCAGTTTCCGGCGTTGCGGAAGTGGTTTCGGGGCGTATCAGGGAGCGTGGGCGCCACGTATGGCCTTTCGGAACGGTTGCTCGTGAAGGCCAATGTGGCGCGGGGGTACCGGGCACCAAATATCACCGAAGTTGGCTCCAACGGCCTCGACCCTGGCGCGCACATCGTGTACCTAGGCAACCGCAACTTCCAGCCCGAATTTTCTTTGCAGCAAGACCTAGGACTGCTGGCCTACTTACCGAACCTGGATGCCAGCGTGGAAGTATTTCACAACAACATTCAACACTACATCTACCAAGCTAAGCTCTACGATGCGACCGGCCAGCCTGTGGTTATTGTGCCCGACAACACCACGTACCAGTACCAGCAAGCAGCAGCGCGTCTTTATGGCCTGGAAGCTAGCCTGAAGTTGCACCCGCGCGCCGTGAAGTGGCTGCTTTTCGACAACAGCCTAGCTTTTGTGCATGGCCTGAACCGGAACCAGCTGCTCCGAGAACAACACGGAAGCGCGGCGCGGTATCTGCCGTTTATGCCGCCGTTGCGTACGCGCTCCGAGATTCGGGTTACGCTGGCCAAACCGACCGGCTACCTAGCCCAAACGTATGTGCACATCGGCCTAGAAGCCGTAGCGGCCCAAAACCGCTTCTACGCCGTTGATAATACCGAAACGGCGACGCCAGGCTATGCGCTGTGGAGCCTAGGTGCCGGCACCACCTTCGTTAATAAGCAGGCAAAACCGTGGCTGCAACTCTTTGTCCAGCTGGATAATGTGTTCGACAAAGCCTACCAGTCGAACCTGAACCGGCTTAAGTACTTTGAGTATTACACAGGCTCTCCCACGGGCCGGTCAGGCATCTACAACATGGGGCGCAATGCTAGCTTAAAAATCATTGTGCCCTTTGGCGGTTAAGCCCAACAGCATCTTAGTACGGCAGACTCCGTATGAGGCTACTCTCCCTATTTCCCCTCATACTGATGACAAAATCTTATTCACGCTTTTTGGGCGTGGCCGGCGTGCTGCTGGCCACCACTGGCTCTGTACGTGCCCAAGTTGCCAACGACACCATTCCGGTCGACAAGCACCAGTACAAGCTGTTCAATCCCACGCCGCGCAAATACATGCGCCCACTGGTGCCCGACCGCCCAGGCATTACCGATAGCCCATACACCGTCGATGCCGGCCACTTTCAACTTGAGGACGACGGCTTCCGGTTGATCAACGGCCGCCAGCGGGGCAGCCACGAACGGGAGTTTTATGTAAACCACATGCTCCTGAAGCTAGGCCTCACCGACAAAACGGATGTGCAGCTACAAGTTGAGTCGTACATCGTTGATAAACAGTGGCAAGATTCCGGCAATGATTCTCCGTTGCGCCAAGCCGGTTTCGGAGACCTTACGCTGCGCGTGAAACGCAACATCGTTGGCGACGACAACAAACCATTCGCGCTGGCGGTGCTAGGGTTGGTCCGCATGCCTACGGGCCACAATGTGGGCGAAGGAGGTACTGAGCTTGGTCTTTCCGTGCCGGTTGTTTATAAACTACCACACCACTGGAACGTGGGGGGCCAAGTAGCGGGCGTTTGGAGCTACGACCGGGAAACGTCTTCGCACTACTCGCAGCTCACCCCTACCCTCACCGTCGACCGCGAGTTTGCCAAGTGGCTCGAAGGCTTTGTGGAGCTAGTTGGTTATTGGGACATGCGCGGAGCAGCGTGGCGTACCTCCGTCAACCTAGGTCCGCAGTTCGACATCGGCGACAATTTGCAGATTGATTTCGGCACCCACATTGCCCTCGACCGCCAAACGGACCACGAATACTTTATTGGCTTCAGCTTCCGCCGATAGGCTTAAGGAAAAGTATCGAGCCGCGTACTTTTGTTGTTGCTCAGATGTAAAAGCGAAAGGCCGACGTAGAATTAACTACGCCGGCCTTTCGCCTACTAAAGCACACAAGGGTACTCTAATTACTATCGATTGTGGTCAGTCATGAGGCTGCGGGTCTGAGCATGCCAGTCGGTGATCATCCATACCAGCAAGAAGACAATACCCATAGCCACAAAGAAGTTACGGGCAACGGGGTTGGCATCGGCGAAGCCAAAAATCCAAGGTGAAGCTAGAATGATGGGGCCGCTAACTAGCTCAAAGCCTCCGTGAATGGGGAACGGAATCATTTTGATGGCGCCCATTGGGAAAGCCGTCAGCAACGTAATAACCAAGTAGCCAGCCGCTAGCATATAACAAACAGTAGCGTAGGTGCCCGTGAAGCCAAAGATTGTGGGAGCGAGTGCAAAGATGGCTACCGTTGCGTAATCCATTACGCCGTGGGCCGAGGGGGATAATATTTTCATCGTAAGAAGAGTTTTGGTTGGTTAGGTTGTTTGTCTCCTCTTACGCACGCAGGAATTTATTGATATTGTTGAGCTAACAAAATACGCCTATCTCACAAGCCCTTGCCGTATACAACTACTTGATTTACAGACGTAAATTTTTTTATACTATTCCAGTTAGTCGTTCAAATTCACTGCCCAAAATGGCCTTGTCATCGGCGCCGAGCCAGTCGCGGAGTAGGGTGGCATACACGCTGCGGAAGTCCAGATGGTAGCGCAAGTCGCCTTGGTCGAGGCTCGCTAGGTCCGGCGCCGCGTTGAGAATGCCAGGTTTGCGCAAAGCACCACCGAGCAGCATGATGTTGTTGGCGGTGCCATGGTCGGTACCGTTGCTGGCATTTTGCTGCACGCGCCGCCCAAACTCCGAGAACGTCATGACGAGCGTGCTGTCGAACTGCCCGTTTTTTTGCAAGTCTTCCGCGAAAGCACCTAGCCCCTCAGCTAGGTCGCCGAGCAATTTGCCTTGCTGCTCTTGCTGCCGCACGTGCGTATCGAAGCCCGAGAGCGACACGTAGAACACCCGCGTCTCGATTCCCGAATTGATCAGCTCGGCCGTGGTTTTCAGGTTGCGGCCAAACTCCGTATTTGGATACGTCACGCTGGACTTATACACCTTCGAGGTCTGATACAGGTAGTCCGCCGACGAGGAAGTTTCGGCTAGCGTCTTGTACAGATAATCTAGCTCGGAAGCGCCGCCGGGCGCTTGCTCGTTGCTTATCTGCGCCAGAAAGTGGTTCTGCGTGAACTGGTGAAACTTCTGGGGATTCTTCAGGGCTAGCCCTTTCTTACGGCTGCCTTTCATGGCTAGGCTTAGCGTGTCGTCTACTTCCACGCCGTTGTAGGGCACCTGGCACGTAGCGCACGCAGAATCGAGGTAGCGACCGAGCCAGCCCGTCGTCACGATTTGATCGGATGCCGAGCCACTCTGCCAAATGTCCATGGAGCGGAAGTGCGAGCGGTCGGGGTTTGGGTAGCCCACGCTGTTGAGCACGCCCATGCGGCCGTCGTCGTAGAGTGCTTTCAGCTTGGTCATGGCCGGGTTCAGGGCCAGCTCATCATTCAAGGTCAATAGGCCGCTCCGCTCCCGCAAAGCAAGCGTAGGCCTAGCTTTGTAATACAGATCGTTGCGATACGGCACAATGGTATTCAGCCCATCGTTGCCGCCCCCCAGCTGAATCACCACCAGCCGCCGGCCATTGGAAGTACCGAGCCGAGCTACGCCCTGCCGGTCTAGCGCGTGCAGGAATTTCGGCACGAACAGCAGGGAGCTAGCCAGCACCGACGTTTTCAGGAAGTCGCGACGAGTAGTCATAAGCAAAGGAATTTATACAACTCAAGTTGGAAGCTAGGGTAGCACAAAGCGTCCCTTCTGGTTAGCCCTAGCCAGTTTTCGTGCTTACATCAGTTGATACTCGGGCAAGGCTAGCAGGCTTGTAATCATGGTTTTGAGCCGTGTTTCTGCTGGCGCTTTGGCGGCGGCTTGCTGCACCAAGGCTAGGTTCTCGGGCCGAATCGGGGCTTGTAGCAGAAATTCACTCAGCTTCGCAGCTTGCTGATCATCCGAGATTTTGGCTAGGAAAGTGGCAATGGGTTTTAGCTCCAAGTGTGTTTTTACCTGCTGCCGAAACGTACGGTCCGCTTTTGACACAGAGGGCGAGATGTCGTTCTCGTCTTCCTTAAGCGCCACGTTGAACTGCGCATTCTTGAACAGCACCTGCGGCAGCTGCAAGCGCAGCAGCAGCGACGAGCTATCGATCCAGTTGCGGCCGCCGGGCCACCCCGCTACATTTGGCGGCTCGAAGAGCGTTTGCCCCAGTGCTTTTTCGTAGCCGATGAGCGGCTTGGGGTCTTCCATCTGCACACCGAGGGTGCGTTTGATGCCCGCCAATAGCTCAATTGGCGACTTAATGCGGTTGCCCACATTGGCCGCGTCGTAGAACCAGTCGGCCGAAAACATCTGCTCCAGCAAGCCGCTGATATTGTAATGACTTTTGTAGAATGACTGCGCTAGTGCCTGAATGTGGGCCGGGTTGGGCGTGTCGTTCACAAAAAAGCGATAGAGCTTCGTGGTGATGAACTCCGCCGTTTTGGGCTGCTCCAGCAGAATAGTCAGAATGTCTTCGCCGCCAAAATTACCCGTGCGCCCCAGAAAGGTTTTCGTGCCCGTATCGTGCTGCTTCTCCCGAAAAACGAACTGGTGCCGCTCGTCCGACGACCACCCGGTGAAGGCGCGGGCGGCCTCCTTCACGTCGTGCTCGGTGTAGTTGCCACGGCCAATGGTAAACAGCTCCATGACCTCGCGGGCGAAGTTTTCGTTGGGGTGCTGCTTGCGGTTCTGTTGGTTGTTGAGAAACTGCAGCATGGCGGGCTCTTTGGATACGGCCAGCAGCAGCTCGCCGAAGTTGCCGAGGGCTAGCTGCCGAATGGTGTTATTAAGCTGCAAAGCCGTGGCTGGCTGCCGCACCCGACACGCGAAATGCCCGTGCCAGAAGAAGGTCATCTTCTCCCGCAGCTGCGCCGGCGAACTTGCCATCCGCTCCAGCCAGCCGAGATTCATCTGGTAAAAAGCATCCCGAATACCCTCATTTTCCATTTTTCGCTGCTGGGGCGTGAGTTGGCTCCGGCGTAGCAGCCTGGGCCGCGCAAGAGCCGTATCCGCCAGCAGCGCCCTAGGTGCTAGCGTGACGGCGGCAGCAGTGGTGCTGGTCGAGGTGGCCATCTGATCGGGTGGGGCCGTCATACCCGTCACGCGCGAATCCATCACGGAAGCGGGCGCCGAGCCGGCCACAAAGGGCGGCTTGATTTCCGCGTAGCGCATCAGTGGGCTATCTAGGGGCTCGAACTTCTCCGACTCGCGCATCAGCTTCCGCAGCGCCTTGCGCGGCGACATGTCGGCGTCCACGTCTTCGGGCCGCGGGCCAAAACCGGCACGCCAGTACAAGTGCTGAATTCGTTTCTGGGTGGTCATAGGCAACGTATTTCGGAACCAACGCTGCTCTTGGACACTACTGAACGTGAATGGTTTAATGATAGTCATGCGCCATGGGCTTTTCCTACAACCTAGCTCCTACTACCACGGTGCGCTTGTAGTCATACTTCAGGCCACTGCTCGGCTGGAATAACTCAATGTAGAACACGTAGTAGCCAACGGGCGCTTTGCGGCCTTGGTTGCTCAGCCCATCCCAGGGCCAGAAGCCGCTCACTGCCAGGGTTTCGTTGCGCACGAGGTGACGCACGAGCGCGCCTTGGGCGTCGTATACCGTGACGCTCGCTACGTAGCCAGGCTGGTTGAGGCGGTAGTTAACGGTTGTTAGGTCCTGCTGGCCGTCACCGTCGGGCGTGAAGATTTCGGGGTCGATGCGGAAGAACTTGTCGCCGCCGGGGTCTGGCTGATACTGCGAATTGGGGCGACCGGGCGTGGCGTAACCTACGGCGCTAGCGGCCGAGTGAAAGTTGCTGGCAAGGCTAGGGCCTTCCGGCCGAACGCGCTCCAGCGACACGCCGTTCAGGTCGTCCAGCAAGGCGAGGTGCTGGCTTTTGTCGTAGGTGTAGCGGTCTAGCGTCTGGCCGGTGGCATCCAGCACGACTACCGTCCCGGCATCATCGGGCAATGATGGGAAGCTGTTCATGGCTAGAAAAGCCGCCGCGTCGTGGGTAGGGTAATGATTCTGCACCACATCGGGGCGCGTGGTGAGCACCACGAGTTGCCCCGGCGCTAGCACATACGGCTCGGTAGTGATATCCAGCACATCTGTGCCCGTGACGGTTTCGCTGCTCAGCTGCCAACCGTGTACATCAAGATATTGAGCCGAGCGGTTGAGCAGCTCCACGAAGTCCACCCCACCCGTTCGTGGATTGAACAGTACTTCATTGATAACAATATCGCCGGGCGCGGGCGTGCCGGGCAGTGCAAAAGCTGCCGAAGTTGCTGGCCCGGCGGCATTGCCTACGCAGTCAGTGATGCGCTGCGCCGTCACGGTGGTAGGTTTATTCACGACCAAGGGCGCAGCTAGGGTCAGATCAACCATCCGAAAATCGGGACTAACGGGCGCAACGCGGGTGATGGCAGCTGCTGGCGTTAGGGCGTACAGCGCCGGATTAGCCGCTGTCGTACTATCTAGCTTTTCGCCAAAAAACAGCCGCACCGTTGTAGGAGTCAGGGCCACGGCCCGCAGCAGCGCAGGCGGCGTAAGGTCGGGCTTCGTGGCTTTTGTAGAATTAGCACGACCGGGCGTGCCACCACTGACGTCGGTGCTGGCGGTCCAGTTGTCAATGCCAGCGCACGGGTTAGCTAGGTCCACCATTTCTATGGACCAGCCGCCGTCTTTCTTGCGGTTGTCTTTGTACCAGGTGTCCGAATAGCTGACCTCAAATAGCGTCTGGCCGGTGCGGCTGCGTAGTAGGAGCCGGTCACCATCGTTGCCGAGGCTGGGAAAATTTGTAAGGCCAAACACCTTCCCGAAGCTGGCGAACTGCGTGGCACGGGTGCTGCCGCATACCACGGCGTACTCGCCGGGCAGCAACGTAGCACCGGCCGGAAATACCGCCCCCGTGGTGCTGCCTGCCTTTTGCAGGCGCACCCCACCTAGGTCCACCAACGTCCCAGCCGTCGGATTATGAATCTCCAAATACTCAGACGCTGGCAGCCCCACCGTTGGCGTTTCATCCGCCATGATTTCAGTGATGAGCACCTGATTGACGCCCGGCGCCACCGGAAAACCCTTGTTGACGAAGCTCATTGTAAGCGGCCCAGTGGCCGTGTTGCCGTACAAGTCCGACACGTTGCGCGCTTCCAAGGTGTTGTTACCCAAAGCTAGATCAGCACCTAAGGTCAGGTGTACAAGGGCCGGATCCGTCGCGTCGCGCTGGGCTGTGAGCACCGCCGGCGCACCCGCCCCGGCGAGGCGGTAGCTCACGGCGCTCGGCGCAGCATCTACGAGTTCATTATACACCACATCAAGCTGCCGCGCCGTAACGGGTGTGGCACTGACTAAGGCGGGCGGCGTGGCATCCGTCACCCGAAAATCGTCGAAGTAAAAGCTGCGGTTGTTGGCCGCCGAGTACGTCAGCAGCACGCCACAGTAGTTGCTGCGCTGGTGAGTGGCGTCGGTGGCGGTACCTTCGGTTACGTAGCTCGTGCCGGCGCCGGTTGGGTCCCGTTCCAGCTTCCACACGTTTTGCGGCGAGCGGGTCACGCGTACTCGCACCACGTTGTTGGTCGAGGAAGCTAGGCTACCATCGAGGCCGTTCACTACATACACGGGGCTGCCAGTAGCATCCTTGCGAAATAGCGCTACCTCATCGGGCGTGCCCCCGAGGCGCACGAAGTAGCCTTTGGTGCCCGTGGTTTTCAGGTCCGGTTGGTCGGCCATGAGCCACACATCGGCGTAGTTGCCGCTGGAGGTAGCTAGCTTGAGGTTAGCATAAAACTCCCACGTAGTGCCGGTAGCGGCTTGGCAAGGTGTGACTAGCTGAAGGGTGGTACCAGTGATAGCGGGACCGTTGCTTTGGAGCTGAAGTTGGCTATTTACCTGAAAGCTAGCTGCATCACCGGCCCAAGTAGGATTCTGGGTAAAGTTGCCGTCGGCGAAAGAATCAGCGAGTTGGGCCGCAGCGGGGAAGGATAGAAGCGTGAATAAGCCTAATAATAATTTTCTCATAACAGTAAGCGCACGATAAAACCTCGCCTCGTTCCAAAACCGCGCCACTGCCCCCTAGTGTGCGTAGGGCTTACGCCTCAGTGCAGCAGCCAAATATTCGTTCAGTATCAATATGTTCGTTCTCTTATCTTTGTCCTAGAACCACGTTCCACGCGTGGGTTTCCAAACCCTTATTTCACTCATGAAAGTAGCCGTAGTAGGTGCCACCGGCTTGGTCGGCGGCGAAATGCTGAAAGTGCTGGCCGAGCGCAATTTTCCGGTCAGCGAGTTGTTACCCGTGGCTTCCGAGAAATCGGTAGGCCAGGAAATTGAGTTCCTCGGCAAGAAATACAAGGTTGTAAGCATGGACGATGCCATTGCGGCTCGCCCCGATGTAGCCATTTTCTCGGCCGGTGGCTCGGTCTCGAAAGAGCAGGCGCCCCGCTTCGCCGAAGTGGGAACCGTCGTAATCGACAATTCCTCCGCCTGGCGTATGGACCCCACCAAGAAGCTGGTGGTGCCCGAAATCAACGCCAAAGAGCTGACGCCCGACGATAAAATTATTGCGAACCCCAACTGCTCGACCATTCAGATGGTGCTAGCCCTGCACAAGCTGCACGAGGCCTACCAGATCAAGCGAGTGGTGGTGAGCACCTACCAGAGCGTAACCGGCACCGGCAAGAAAGCCGTGGATCAGCTCATGGCCGAGCGCGCCGGCAACTTCGACGGCCCCCGCGCCTACGCGCACCCCATCGACCTAAACGTGCTGCCCCACATCGACGTGTTCGAAGAGAACGGCTACACCAAGGAAGAGATGAAGATGGTGAACGAGACCAAGAAAATCATGGGCGACGACTCCATCCGCGTAACCGCCACCACCGTGCGCATCCCCGTGATGGGCGGCCACTCGGAAGCCGTAAACGTGGAGTTCGCCAAAGACTTCGACCTAGCCGAAGTTCGTAGCCTGCTCGAACAAACGGACGGCGTAGAAGTAGTTGACGACCCCGCCAACAACGTGTACCCGATGCCCAAAGACGCCCACGGCAAAGACGCCGTGCTGGTAGGCCGCCTACGCCGCGACGAATCGCAGCCCAACACCCTGAACATGTGGGTAGTAGCCGACAACCTACGCAAAGGTGCCGCTACCAACGCCGTGCAGATTGCCGAGCACATGATCAAGCTAGGTCTGTTGAAAGAGCATACGGCAGAAGCTACGGTTTAAGCTTTTGCTGCTATCCTAGAAAGAGCCTCCTGATTCAGCATCGGGAGGCTCTTTTTTGCCTTATATTTCCTCGTCTTTCGGCGCCTTCATTATCTCGTAAAAAGCTAGGCATGTACTACTTGGAAGTACTTACCTTAAAACTAAGCTATTCAACAAGTCTTTATCCACTTCCTTACTATCACCCATGCAGAACGCTTACTGCCTCGCCATAGCCGGTGCGCTCCTCACTATTACGCCTAGCTTATTTGCCCAATCTACTCCTAGCCCTGTTGCTACCACAACTGCTTCACCCGTTTATACCTATGTGGAGCAGATGCCCTCTTTCCGAGGTGGCGGAACAGACTCGGTAATGGCTTATATCCGCCACAATACGCGGTACCCGGCCGAAGCGCTTCAGACCGGTGTAGCGGGCCGGGTGTTCGTGTCCTTTGTAGTCAACGCACAAGGGCAAGTAGAGCAGGCCCAGGTTTTGAAAGGTGTGCACCCTGCTTTGGATCAGGAAGCTTTGCGGGTAATTTCTACTATGCCCGCTGCTTGGCAGCCGGGCAAAAAGCAGGGCCAGCCAGTGTCGGTTGCTCTCACGATGCCTATCAACTTTGCCATGCAGAGCCAGAGCAAGTTATTGGCCCCTTATGCTAACACCAACGCTGGCGGTGCTAAGTATCCGGGTGGCCCAGATGCCTTGCTCGCCTACCTGGCTTCTGCACCGTACCCGGAAGCTGCGCACGCAGCCCAAGCCGAAGGTCGTGTCTTTATCAAGTTTAAGCTTGATGAGACAGGGAAAGTAATAGAAGCCAAGCCGCTCACAGCCTTTGAAGGCACACAACAAGGCAAATCGAAGCCCCGAACGATCAATAAACAAGTCGGCAGCACCTTAGAACAAGCCGCTACACAATGGATCAGCGCCATGCCCACTTGGCAGCCTGCTAGTAAGAATGGAGCGCCCGTCGCAAGCTCCGCCATCATTCTGCCGGTCACGTTTAGCCTCACTCCTTCTGCTAGCGCCGAGAAAGTGTATCCGTATGCCGATCAGATGCCCGTATTCAAGACGCTAGCAGATCCGACGGACATTCTAACGAAACTGCAACGCGCCGCAAGGTACCCTCCTATGGCGCTGCGCAACAAGATGCAAGGCAATGTGTATGTGTACTTCGAGGTCAACGAAGCGGGCGCACTGGAGAAACCCGAAATTGTTAGTTCAGTTGGCCGCGAACTAGATGATGCCGTTTTGGCGGCTGTCAGAAGTCAGCAACCGGCCGTAGCACCAGCCAAGCAGGAAGGCAAACCCGTGAAGGTGTTCTATATAGTGCCTCTTTCCTTTCACATCATGTAATAAGGTAGTAGCCGACAACTTACGCAAAGAGGCCGCCAACGCTACGCAACTTGCCGAGCACACGATCAAGCTAGGTCTGTTGAAAGAAGCAGCTCTTGCCTAAGTAAAAACGCACTGTCTTTTTACTATGCCACAAGCCCCAATGATGTTGTCCATCGTTGGGGCTTGTGTTTTTTGGTGGCTGCTTCACAAGAAAAAGTAAACACCTAAACGCAAGACCAAATAAATATTTATTTTCCCTCATATTATCAACTAAAAGCTACCGAGTTCATCTATGACTTCAACTCTATACCCTCCTTCCCCGGCGGTGTTGCCTGCTGGTTTTGACCGTCCTAACCTGCGTTATAGGTGGATGATTGCGGCGATGATGACCAGCATCCTGCTCTTCATTTTGCTCTACCTAGCTTTGCTAGCCGCTGCCTTGTGGCTGGTGTATTTCACCCTAACAATGCGCCTGCCCACTTACACTATGTGGACGGCGCTTTTCCACCTAGGATGCGTAGTGGCAGCCGCTATGGTCGTCGTGTTCTTGGTGAAGTTCTTCTTCAAGGCAACTCATAAGGAGCAGGACGGCCAGCTACGGCTTGCCCCTGAGGCACAGCCCGAGCTATTTGCTTTCATCCAGCAGCTCTGTGCTGAATCGGGAGCACCTATGCCTAAGAATATCTACATCGACGCGCAGGTCAGCGCTTCCGTGTCGTATGACAACACGCTACGGAGTTTGTTTTTACCCACGCAGAAGAACCTACTGATCGGCTTAGGTTTGGTGAATGGACTGAACCTAACGGAGTTCAAAGCTGTGCTGGCTCACGAGTTCGGGCACTTTGCTCAGCGCACCATGCGGCTGGGTAGCTATGCGTACACGGCCAGCCGCATCATTCATGACATGGTGTATGAGCGTGATGCCTGGGATGAAACCTTGAGCAAATGGTGCCAATTGGATATTCGAGTTTCGATCGTAGCGTGGCTGATGACCACCGTGGTATGGGCCATTCGGAAGGTGCTGGAGCTAGCTTTCCAAGGCATCCATTTAGTGAATGCCTCGCTGTCACGAGAGATGGAATTCGAGGCCGACCGCATGGCCGTGCGCATGGCGGGCTCCGATGCTATTTGCCAGGCGCTGTATCAGCTAGGGCCAGTGAGTACAGCTTTGCAACAAGCGATGGGACAGCTTAGCACCGCTCTAGAACATAAGTTGGCGACCAATGACCTATTCTATCATCAGACCCTTTGCCTTCGGGAAAGCTTAGCAGAGCGCTTAACGAGTACTTTGCCGTCATCAGAAGGGCCTAAGCGGCTCTTCAAACCTGACGAAGTGCAAGTGGTAGAAATGTACGCCAGCCATCCGGCGGACTATCTGCGCGAGCAGCGTGCCCAAGCACTAGAGGTGCTAGGGCCAGTAGACGAACGCTCGCCCTGGCTGCTCTTCAATAACCCCGACGAACTGCGCCAATCGGTTACGCACATCATCTATTCCGGAGCGGATACCCAGCTGGGCACTACGTTGTTGCCAGCTCAGGAAATAGAGGAATTCTTAGCCGCCGAGCGGCATGAATTAACCTATCATCCACAGTACGCAGGAACCTACGACACGCGCTTGCTCACACTGCTAGACCCTAGCACGTTTGCCGAGCTGGCCGAAACGACAACGCTGCCGATCGATAATCTAGTGGAGGCTCACCAGGCCTTGTTTGGGCCGGAACTGCAAGCGCGCACTGACGCCGCGAAAACCCGCCACGCTGATTTGCAGCGGCTGGCACTTATTCAGGGAAAGCGTACCAAGGAATCTCACTTCACGGTGCAGGGCATAACGTACAAAGTGGCGGAAGCGGCCTCGGTAACAGAACGTCTCACGCAAGAGAAGCAACAACACACCGCTTGGTTAGCAACCTTCGACCGCCAAGTAGTGGCGCTACACTGGCACCTCTCCGCCAGCAATGCGCCGCAACGGGCCGCTTGGCTCGCTCGCTACCAAGTGCAGTATGTGATTCAGCAGGCTTTGGAAACGATCCTGCAACTTCTGAACGACATGCGTGAATCTATCCAAGAGATATTCAAAAAGGGCCAGCTAACGGAACGTGAGGTGGGCACTTTCAACATCCTGTTTAGGAAGCGCCTCGATAGTTTTGATGCTGCGCTACAACCGCTTCGGGTTACTGAGTTGCTGCCTCTTGTGCATCTAGCATCCTACAAGACACTGTATGACTTCGTTATGCACTCTTACGAAATGCCACATGTCGTACTGTTAAGCAACAACTCTCTTTCCGACTTCTTGGGTGTACTGGACGGAAGCAGTGAACGGCTTCAACGCTTATATTTTAAAAACCTAGGTGCTCTACTATGCCTTCAGGAAGAGTTGGTCGCTTCGGCAGAATGCCAACCGAAGCCTACGCCAACAGCTGAACTATCCTTGGTTAAAGACTAACTTCTTTCGGGAGCCATGCAATAAGTACGCGCGTCATGTATACCTAGCTTTCGGCAAAGCGAAGAAGTGTTTCTATACTTGACACAGAAGGCAAAGCGACGGATTTAGTTATAAAACAGCACTGCCCTCGTGCCAGCTAGGCACGAGGGCAGTGCTGTTTTATAATCCGACCAACTTGTATATCATTTACGACCACGCCATCAGCTTACTAAAGCGGCTGTTCTTTTCATCCCAGTGCAGAAAAGCTAGGTTGCTCGCCTTGAGTTGCTCGAAGAACTCATTCCAGGAGTTGCTTTTACCGCAACGATCAACTCTTTTTTTGTGCGCCGTTGCTGGAGATAGTAGCGCTAGACTATTTTTTATAATTAGCGTAAGGCCATACTAGCCAAACCTTTACTACCTATCGCTAATGAAAAAACTATCTACGCTCATTGGGCTGCTCCTGCTATCCGGCTTAGGACATGCCCAAACATTTACCCGCACCGAACTACCCACCTCCCTGACCACCCCGTGGGAAATGACGTATGGCCCGGACAATTACTTGTGGCTAACCGAAGCCGGCGGGCGGGTTTCGCGCGTGAACCCTACCACGGGCGAAAAGACGGTGGTGTATACAGCGCCCGATTATTTCGCTGGGTCGCCGCTGGAGCAGTCGCCGCTGTGTTTTCAACCCAACATTGGCGTTGGTACCCTAGGGTTGACGCTGCACCCCGATTTTCTGGCGAGTGCTACTTCTTACGTTTATTTCGTTTACTCATACAACAGCGGCACTGCCGCGGCGCCAGCCACGAAGTTCAAAATTGTCCGGCTGACTTGGGATGCGCCTAATGGCCGCGTAATCGGGAGCCAAGACCTAGTGTTGAACATGCCCACGGGCTACGACCACCTAGGGGGTCGATTGTTGGCGGTCAAACAGAATGGGCTTTCCTACCTCTACTTCACCGTGGGTGACAACGGCGTTTCGGACACGAATAGCCCTGATTGCTACGTGCCGCAATCGAATAATCCGAACAACTTGGCGCAGGACCCGGCTTACAAAAATGGCAAAGTGCATCGGTTCAATATCGACGGTACTATTCCCACCGACAACCCCATTCCCGGCAATTCCTTCTTCACTCGGGGGCACCGCAACCCGCAGGGCCTCATCTACAACCCGGTGCGCAACATTGTGTACGACACCGAGCACGGCGACCGTACGGACGACGAAATCAACGTGTTGGAGAAGGGCATGAACTACGGCTGGAAGAACGTACGCGGGTATCATGGCGACGACAATTACCCCGGCGAAACGGCGTACATCAACGCTTACGTGCCCAACCCCCTCATTGCCAACGACCAGCTGAAACCAGCCATGTACGCATGGTGCGCCGTGCCTCAACCCACCACGTCCACGTCGGCAGACTGGTGCTCCGTGGCTCCATCGGATGGTGCCTACTATGGCAGCAACGCTATTCCGGCCTGGACCAACAGCCTACTGGTGGTGACGCTGAAAAACGGGTCGAATACTGATCAGGAGTTGTTCCAGTTCAAGCTGAACCCCGACGGCGTGACCCTAGCACCCGCTACGCCATCCGACCCAAACCCAAAGCGCTTTTTCACCGCCGATCAGGAGCTCAATGGCCGCTTGCGCGACGTGGCCATCTCGCCCGATGGCAACAAGATTTATCTGACCACTAACAACTTTGGCAGCCCGGACAAGATCATCGTCTATACCTATAGCCGGCCCTTGGCAACGGCAGCTCGTCTGCAACGCGAGATAGGGCTCTACCCAAATCCGGCGCAAGGAAACGTAACGCTGGATTTAAGCCGCTTACCGGCCGGAAACTACGGCGTAGAATTGCTCGACGCCCTAGGCCGACCGGTAGGGCAGCAACAACTGGTTGCTAGTCAGCGCCCCCAGGTTTTAGATGTTCAACCGTTAGCCACTGGCACGTATTGGGTGCGCGTGTACAATGAGAAAGCCCAACTGGTTGTGCCGTTAGTGCGCAACTAACAAGCCTCTCCTGTCATTTTCGTTTACCAGTTATAAGCAATGACTGACCTAGGCAATCCGACCCTAGGTCAGTCATTTTGCAAATACGCCAGCCACAAAGTCTAACACGGCGCGGCGCGTTTCGGTGGGTCGCTCCACAAAACCTAGGTGCCCCACCCCATCTAGGAACAATGCCGTGCTGACGGGCGGCAGCGCCACTTGCGCCAAAGACGTGTCGAGGGTGATGGCCAAATCTTCTTTGCCCACAATGAACAGCACCGGAAACGTGGCATTGCGCAGTACCGCCGTGCGGTCGGGCCGGTCGCGCATGGCTTGCATGCCGGCCAGCACGCTCGCTGGCGGCGTATTGATGCCCATTGCTTCGAGCTGTTGCCGCTCATTCATCATCGTTTGCTCGTTGGCATCGGCGAAGAGCGGCCGGATGAACGTACTCATGAACTTCTCCACGCCGTGCCGCTCCACAAAGCTGATATTTTTGTTGCGGTTGGCTTTTTTGGTTTCGTCGTCGGGCAGGGCCGACGAGTGAAACAGCACCAAACCTGCTACGTAGGCCGGATACTTTTCGGCAAATGCGAGAGCCGCATAGCCCCCCATGGAGTGCCCGACCAGCACGGCTTGCGAAGCTCCTGCTTTAGCAAGCTCTTCCTTAATAAACTCCCCCAAGGCCTCCATCGAGTAATCAGCGGCTTGCGGCGCATCTTCGGCGCCGTAACCGGGAAAATTGGGCGTGAGGACTTGATACGCCGCTGGAAAGTCACGGGTAAATTCAGTCCAGATTTCGCGGCTTTCAGCAAAGCCGTGCAGGAAGATGAGGGTTGGTTGGGAAGACATAGTAGAACTAGCGAGGTGATGTAGTGCGAATCGCAGCGAGGTGCTGGGCTGGCGCCTTGTTGCGGTTCGTCGGTTGGTGCGAGCCTAGGCCGGCTCGCAATGTTGCACAACGATACGCGCAGTCGGTGCTTCGCGCTACAATGCCACAAAAAAAAGCCACCCGCTTGGGTGGCTTTTCGAAAGCGAGGTTGCTAAACCTAGGTTATGCTTGCTTTGCAAACTGCACGCTAGCAACGAGTTTCACTTCGTCGCCTACTACCACAGAGCCAGCTTCGGTTATACCGCTCCAGGTCAGACCATATTCTTTGCGGCTGATTTTGCCGGTCACATCAAAACCCGCTTTGAAGTTGCCGTAGAAGTCGCTGGTAGCACCACCGAATTCTACATTCAGAGTTACGGGCTTGGTTACGCCGTGCAGGGTTAGGTCACCGACTAGCTTATACTCGTCGTCGCCGGTCTTCGTCATCGAAGTCGACTCGAAAGTGAGTTGGGGATACTGAGCGGCATCGAAGAAATCAGCGCCTTTCAGGTGTTCGTCACGGCCTTCCTGGCCCGTATCGATGCTGGCGATATCGGCCGAGAACCGAACTTTAGCGTCTGCGAAATCTTCGCCTTCTGTTTCGGCTTCGCCGGTGAAGCTCTTGAACGACCCCGTAACGGTCGAGATAACGAGGTGCTTTACTTTGAACTGAAGTTCGGAGTGCATGGGGTCAATGACCCATTTGGTAGTTGCCATGTCAGTAGAGAACTGAAATGATGAGTATAGATTAATTAATTACTGGGCAGTTGCGCTTCTAGTTGGTACCATTTTGGGCCCTGACCTAGCAACTACTGCGACAAAGGTAATAACTAATGTACGTACATCAATCAATTCTGTCCTATTTTTATTTTTTGCATCCAACTTTTGCTTTGCATAGGCTTTAACTAGCGGCGGGTAGCACGCCTAGCGCCTCAAGTTCGGTGCGCAGCTGCTCCGGCGTTTGAAAGTGAATTGTGTGCAGGCCAATGGCTTGCGCCGCTTGAATATTGCGCAGGTTGTCGTCGATAAATACGGCTTGCTGAGCTTCCACCCCGTAGCGCGTGAGCAGCAGGTGATAAAACTCGGGGCTAGGTTTGCGCATCTTCTCCGTGCCCGACACTACAATGCCCTCAAACCAATGCAGAAACTCGAACTGCGCCAGCGCTATTGGAAACGTCTCGGCCGACCAGTTGGTGAGGGCATAGAGGTGGTAGCGCTGGCTAGCGCGCAGCTCCGTCAGCACTTGCACGGTGCCGTCGATGGCGCCGCCGAGCATCTCCGACCAACGGCCGTAAAAGTGTTCAATAAGCTCTTTGTGCTGGGGGTGCTGGGCAGCTAGCAAAGCAGTACCTTCGGCCAAGGAGCGCCCGGCGTCCTGCTCTTCGTTCCAATCAGAAGTGGTAACGGTGCTCAAGAACGTGTCCAGCTCCTGCTCGTCGGTGATGAGCTGGCGGTACAGGTAGCGCGGGTTCCAGTCAATGAGCACGCCACCTAGGTCGAAGATGACGGCGGTGATAGGGGGAGAAGTCATAGCAAAAGCCTAAAAATGAAACGTATCGGTTAGCAAGCTGCGCAGCGCAAGCTAGCTGGGGGCGAAGGTAGGTACCGCCAAACAGGGCACAAAAAAACGCCCGGTGCTGCCGGGCGTTTCAGAAATAGCAATTAGTATACGCGTTTGGCTAGCGCAAACCGCCTGTGGTAGAGCCACTACCGGAAGTGCTACCGCTGGTGCTGCCACCCGTGGTACCGCCGCTGGTTGAGCTGCCACTGGTTGAGCTGCCGCTGGTGCTCGACGAACCACTGCCCGAGCGGCTGCCGCTTTTGCTACCGCGCATGGCGCCTTTGGTGCTCGTGCCTTTGCCCATCGAACGTCCGGATCCGCTCGTTGAACCCGACATACGACCACTACCCGAAGTAGAGCTGCCAGCCGTTGAACCGGAAGTCGACATACTTCCCGAGCCGGAGGTGCTGCCGCCCGACCCAGATGTCGACATGCTGCCGGAGCCGGAAGTGCTGCCACCTGCAGTAGAGCCCGAAGTACTACCGCCTGTAGAACCGGAAGTAGTTTGCGCTTTGGCCGTGGCCAGCGTAGCTGCCAATACGGCAACCATTACGACTATTTTTTTCATAAAAGTGTTTTTTGGGTTGGGTGAGGGGAAAGGAAAGCTGAGCTTTAGGCTCTGTATGTCAAATGTTTACGTGCACATACAGCACTAAGATTAGAAAATAGCACGCTGTTCAGCTATAAGTAATTCACTATTAGCACACTAAAATTTTCAGCACTGCATGTGCAGTTCAGCTTAGGTACTTTCCAACCTGAGCTGAACTGCCCCGTTTCTACTTTAGCAAGCTGCTAGTGAACCCACTTACTAGCCAAGGCTAGCTTCGGCAACGCTTTGTTCATGCTTGTTTCTAACAGGATACCAGCCCTCTATGCAATCTTTTTGCGTAGAAGGGCGTTGCGCCCGTAACCAGCACTTGCGTCTGTCTCTTTATGCACAAAACCAAACTCACGCTTCTGCTCACCGCCAGCAGCCTTGCCTGCACTTCCGTAGCTCGGGCAGGCTCCGACAACCCCGCGGCGACGTCGTCCATCACGGTAGTGGTTTCGAACCTAGCTTCCACCAAGTCAGCGGTAAAGCTGTACTTCTATAACCTGCGCGAAAAGTTTTTGAAGCCTAACGGCTACGTATTCAAGAAAGTAGTGCAGCCCAGCGGACAGAGTAAGATAACATTGCCCGTGGATCTTCCGCAGGGCGAGTGGGCCGTGGCCATTACCCAAGACACCAACAACAACGACAAGCTGGACAAGAACTTCCTCGGCATCCCAACGGAGCCGTTTGCCTTTTCCAACAATGTACGTCCCAAGCTTAGCCCTCCGGACTTCAACGATTGTAAGTTCGTCGTTGGTGGCACGAGCACGGTGGTTACCATTACCTTAAAGGAATAAAACTCTGCCTACCGCCACGGATACTATACCCCAGCAAAAGGGCCGCTTCTGTGGAGAAGCGGCCCTTTTGCTGGGGTATACCCTAGGTTAGCCGTTAGTAGCGTCCCCGGTCGTGGTCGTGGTCACGATCACGGTCGTGAGCGTAGCCACGGTGCCGGTCATGGCGGTCGTACCGATCGTATCGGCCGTGGCGCTCATAGCGGCCGTTGTCGCGGCCCCGGTAGGCGCTATCTCGGTGGTACACACAGTTAGTAAGCGCAAAGCAGGATACTATAGCCAGAAACAAACGAATAGATTTCATCTCGTTGAAAGTCAGGATGGAAAAAAGGACGCTTCTCACCGAAGGCCACTAGGTATTAAACGATATTTTCTTGGACTCGTTCAATACACCTTGGTTTAATCCCTAGGATACCTAGCTTTTCCGTGGCCCTTAAGCTTTGCCTTTTTCCACCGCTCGCATTACCCGAAATAGGTTGCCGCTCCAAATTTTGTTAATGTCGCGGGCCGAGTAGCCACGGCGTACGAGTTCCATGGTCAAGTTCGGAAAGTCGCCAATATCGGCCAGGCCCGTGAGAATGGTCCCGCCATCGAAGTCGGAGCCGATGCCTACGTGGTCGATGCCGGCCACTTGTACAAGGTGGTCGATCTGGTTGGCCGCGTCCTGCACATTGGCCAACGGTACCGGGTACTGCTTCTCAATTTGCGTGTATTCTGCCAGGGCTTCCTTGCGGTCGGCGGGCGGCAGCGCATACACATTGAGGAAGGTTTTGATGTGCCATTTGGCGCAAAATGCCTGCTCCGCCGCCTGCCGCTCAGGCGATTTCTGCTCTGTTTTTACATACGGGCTAAAGAGGTTCAGCTGCACTACGCCGTCGTGCCGGGCTAGGTCGCGCAGCATGTCATCGGTGAGGTTGCGGGCCATATCACTGAGCACGCGGCTACCCGAGTGCGAGGCAATGATGGGCACCGTAGAGAGGCGCAGCACGTCGTAGAACGTAGAATCAGAGGTGTGCGACACGTCGACCATCATGCCCAGGCGGTTCATCTCCTGCACCACTTGGCGGCCAAAAGCGCTCAACCCTTGGTGCTCGGGACCTTTGGGGTCGGTGGAAGAATCGCAGATATCGTTGTTGGAGGAGTGGCAAAGCGTGATGTAGCGCGCTCCTTGGTTGTAGTAGGTTTGGAGCATACCTAGGTCCTGCCCAATTGGGTAGCCGTTTTCCATGCCAATAAAAATGGCGCGCTGCCCAGCTTTGCGGATACGCAACGCTTCGTCGGGCGTCGTTGCCAGGGCTAGCTCCGTCGGGTGCTGCTTGATGGCACCGTGGATGACATCGAACAAGGCCTGCACTTCTTGCCGGATGGCGGCTGTGCCTTCCGGCGTGCGCGGCCCCTGCCCCACATACACCGCCCAAAACGCGCCATCCAGGCCGCCGCGCTTCATCTTGGGGAAGTCAACTTGTGCTTCTTCGGCGGGCGTGTGATCTTTGGTGAGGTCGAAGCCGGGTTTGAGCAGGTTACCGGGCGTATCCTGGTGTGAGTCGAGCACGAACGCCTGCTCGTGGATGGCGCGGGCTTTGGCTTGTAGTTTAGCCTCAGCGGTTTGGGCACGAACAGATAGCGCGGATAGCATAAGCAGCATCGGGAGGAAAGCAGTGCGAAGGTGGAGCATGTAAACCAGCGTACGTGAGTTGAACAAGGTACACAGCGCCGGGCAAGCGGCAGCTATCGACGGCTCAGAATAGCTTTTGCGGCGCTCCAATAGGCCAGAAACAAGTACATGGGGTAGCCTTTAGCTTTTGCCAAGGCCCAAAGAAAAAGGCCACCCTAGGGGCGGCCTTTTTCTTTGGGCAAGCTTTGTGGCTTACTGGGTGGTGCTGGTGGAAGTCGACGATTTCATCTTCGACTTTTTCATCCCATCCTTCTTCATGTCTTTATTGGCCTTCTTCAGGTTGCCGCCCGTTGTGCTACCCGAAATGGTAGAGCCGCTGGTGGTGCCCGTTTGCATGTCGCTGGCCGGCTGGGTGTTGCTGCTCGGCAGCGTGCCCAACGAGCTATTTGGCTGCGCGGGTGGCGACGACTGGGGGCTAGCCGTGCCGTTTACGGTAGGCGTGGTGCCCGTAGCGGGCGAAGTAGTTTGGGCGGCAGCAGCCGTGATGCTCAACGAACAAACAGTAGCAAAAGCAAGTAATGTTTTCATCGGAGGTGTCTTGTTAGGAAAATCGAAAGACGGGCAGGTTCGGTGACCCGCCGTTCCCTCATACGGTTTCTGGCCGAGCTATGTTTAGGTCTGCCCATCTGCCGCTTTCGGCCTAGGCTCCAACGGCCGCAGCAAACCTAGCTGCTGCGGTCGGGCTGGTAGGTGAGCACCGTCACGCCCGAGGCAAACGTCTGCGCGTCGGTCAGCTTTAGCGTGGCCATGCTGCCTTGCCTAAATAAGCGCTTGCCTTGGCCTATCACAACTGGGAAGAACATGATCCGGTATTCGTCAATCAGGTCATGCTGCATCAGGGTTTGAACCAACTGCCCACTGCCGCCCACCAAAATGTTTTGGCCGGGCTGTTGCTTCAACTGCGCTACTTCTTCGGCCACGTTCGTGCGGATTACGTGCGAGTTGTTCCATGCGGCTTCCTGTAGCGTGGTCGACACCACGTACTTAGGCAAGCTGTTCATGCGGTCAGCGAAGCCTTGTTCATCCTTACGGTCTGGCCAAGCGGTTGCAAACCCTTCGTACGTCACGCGCCCCAGCAATAAGGCATCGGAAGCCCGCAGCTCGTTGAGCTTGTACGTAGCCTGTTCCTCATTAAAGTACTTAAAAGTCCATAGAGGCTCTTCCATCACCCCGTCTAACGACAGGAACTCGGACACAATTACTTTTCTCATAGCGTTCTGACCAGCAGTAAAATATTCCCGACCTAGGCAGCTACGCGACCAAGCCAGCGGTTGGGGTTAGTGTCTTTTCTGTTGGCTCAGATGCCAGTTTTAGGGCAGAGGGTTGCCTCTGACTACTTAATTGCGCCAGCCGCTTTTTCCAGAGGAAGTAAGACGTGAGCAGCACCGCCAGAAACAGGAAGGGTGACAGGATCAGCGCCAAACTGTCGCCGGCGTAGGCCCGGGAAGCAGCGGCACCCAGCATGTTGATCGTGAAGCCGGCATAAGCCCACTCCTTCAGGGTGCGAAACGCGTTCTGAATAAGCGCTAATGCGCCCAGCGTTTTGCCTACGCCGATAATGGTGAGGATATAGACCGGATAGCCTAGGTGGCGCATAATTTCTTGCCCCTCAGCCGAGCGCATCATTTCAACGACCCCGGCCATCAGCATGGAGAGGGAGCACAAAATGGTAAGGGCCCAGTAAAAGGTGGTGAGCGTTTTTGGTTTCATAGCTTAGGTAGTGAGAAGTGGAAATCGTAAAAAACCTATGTGCCTTATGCACAACACAAAGGTGTACGAAAACCGAGGGACACTACGGGGGCAAATGCGGCGAAAGCCGGGTGAATTGCGACAAATTTTAGCAGGATATTGCGAAATATTTTAGCACATTTACCCCGTCGACTTCCGCTTGCTTATTATCCACGTCACGTCCGTTTCCGGTTATGAAGCATATCACCATCCTGGTTCCACGCGGGGCCGTGCTAGGCAGCATCGAAGGGCCCCGCCTGGTGTTCACCGAAGTGAATGCCCTGCTACAGCGCATGGGCAAGCTGCCCTTGTTTCAGGTGCAACTCGTAGGCCTAGCCCACGAAACGCCGGTGTGCGGGGGGATGTACAACGTGTACACGGAATTGCTAACGGAGCACCTCGACCGCACAGATCTGGTCATTATTCCGGCCGTGGATGGCAACCCAGCCGACGCGTTGCAGGCTAATCAGGACTTTATTCCTTGGATCGTTCGGCAGTATAAGCAGGGCGCTGAAGTAGCGAGCTTATGCCTAGGCGCCTTCCTGCTCGCCTCTACTGGGCTGATTGCCGGCCGGAAGTGCACCACGCACTGGGCCGCCGCTAATGACTTTCGCCGCATGTTCCCGGAGGTGGAGCTGGTGGAAAACAAACTTATCACCGACGAGCACGGCATTTATTCCAGCGGCGGGGCTTTTTCCTACCTTAACTTGGTGCTCTACCTCATCGAGAAATACGCAGGCCGCGATATGGCCGTACTGTGCGCCAAGGTGTTTCAAATTGATATTGAGCGCGTCAGCCAGTCGGCCTTCGTCATCTTCAACGGGCAGAAAGAACACAGCGACGAGCCGGTGAAACGCGCCCAGACCTACATCGAGGACAACTACCAGGAGAAGATAACGGTTGATCAACTCGCTGATATGCTCGCGCTGAGTCGCCGCAACCTAGAGCGCCGCTTCAAGAAAGCCACCGCCAACTCCGTGGTCGAGTACATTCAGCGGGTGAAGGTGGAAGCAGCCAAGAATAGTTTAGAGTCGTCGCGCGAGAATGTGAACGAAGTGATGTACAACGTCGGCTACACCGACCCAAAAGCGTTTCGGGACACCTTCAAGCGCATCACCGGTTTGTCGCCCAAGCAGTACCGAGACAAATACAGCCGGGAGCGAGTAGCCTAGGATGCTCGAAAACTTTCACGCTAGGCCGTCATGCTTCGATCAGCGCAGCAGAACGGCCTAGCGAATGCGTTATCTATTCCATTATCCGCACCAAGGACTTGTCATACAGCGCTAGCCAATCGCGCCGCAAGATGGCATAGAGCAGCTCGTCCTCAAACTCACCTTGGTCGTTCACTCCCGATTCGCGCATCACGCCTTCCAGTTGAAACCCTAGCGTTTTTTCGATGGAGCGTTTCGACGCCAGATTGGAAACGCGGCAGCCGGTGGCTACCCGGTTCAGACCTAGGATTTCAAAAGCTAGGTAGAACAGGTGCGGCTTGCTGCGGGGCGTAATCCCCCGGCCGCGCATGTGCTCAAATAGGTCGGCACCAGTCGAGCCGGCGCGTTCTTCCCAGCTATCCACCGTCAGCAGCGTCATGCCGGCTAGCTCGTCGCCTAGCATGGAATAGAAGCCAAAATTGGTGCGCTGGCTGCGTTCGTAGCGCGGCAGGTAGTTGCGAAACAGCTCTTCCAACATCGACTTGGAATCCGGAAAGCCTTGGAACAGCTCGTAGACCTCAGCCAGGTTGTCGTCGTTGATGAGATAGAGCGTTATCGAATCCGACTGCAAGGCGTTGAACATGGCGCGGCTGTTTTTGGGGCTACATGGCGGAGGTGGTGTCAGTCGGTTTGTAGCGCACGTAACGGTTTAGCTCGGCAGAAAAGAAGATGACACCTAGGGCTATTAGGCGTAAGAAGCCCAACAGAGAAAAGCCGAAAACATAGTTCCCGTCGGGAAAGCTCAAGAGGAGCACCGAGCCAATAATGAACAGCTGCACCATCTGCCAAGCTACCATCAACCCTAGGCTAGGTCGCCGGCGCAGAAACATACTCAGCAACAGCAGCACAGTGATGGTAGAACTGGTGTGATAATGACCGGTTTCGGAAACGAACCATAGCTTGTGCCACTGCGGTAGCTGATCGGCCACCAGCAGGCACATGCCCACAAAACCTAGGTGCCACCATGCTTTTTGGTTTGGGTTCATTGCACGAGGGTTTTACAATCAGCAGCTTACAACGAAATATAGCAAACTGCTTAGCCTATTCCTACTAGCCACTCCGCGCCACGTGGCCCAAGCTAAGTAGCGACACAACATGACCTATTCCCTGTAGAGCCACTTTTTAACATTCCTGCCAAAGCTTGACGCAACTTTGAAGCTGCCATCTTATAAAAACAATGCTGCCCCACCAGCTTCCAAACATAGGAAACTAGCGGGGCAGCGCTGTATCTTATTGGCAACCAGAACCTAGCCTTCGTCCTCGTTGTCGTTTGCCGAACCTGCTAACACGGGTTGCTCGGCTTTTTCTTCGCTACCTAGCTCACTAAGGATACGCTTGGCGGCCTGCACGTTTTTCACTTCCTCAATGCTAATGATGAGCTGGTCTTTCCGCTCCTTCATGCGAGCTTTAGTGGGGTGAGTTTGCACGTAGTTCAGGATGTTGCCGAACTGTGCTCCTTGGAAGTACGCCTCGTTGTTTTCGGCTTGGATGTAGCCTTTCAACAAGTCTTTCTTGAGCGTAATCTTCTCGAAGCCAGCCTGGCACCCCTGCCAGCGTAGCTTTACAATGTCGATGAGCTGCTCCACCTCATGCGGGAGCGGGCCGAAGCGGTCAATCATACCGTTCACCAACTTGCGCAGCTCAGCCATATCTTTTACCCGGTCGAGCTTCGAGTAGAGCTGTAAGCGCTCCGATACGTTGGTCACGTACTGCTCCGGAATCAGGATTTGCAGGTCCGTTTCGATGTTGCACTCCTTCGGGCGGGCTACAGCGGCGGCTTCCTGCAAGCGCCCTGTGGAGTCACCCAGGAATAGGTCACGGAACTCCGTTTCCTTCAGTTCCTGCACTGCCTCATCCAAAATCTGGTGGTAGGTCTCAAAACCTAGGTCGTTGATAAAACCGCTTTGCTCACCACCCAGCAGGTTGCCGGCGCCCCGAATGTCGAGGTCGCGCATGGCGACGTTGAAGCCGGCTCCTAGGTCCGAGAATTCCTCCAGCGTGTTTAAGCGCTTGCGGGCATCGGCGGGCAGGTTGGCTACGGGTGGCGTAAGCAGGAAGCAATACGCTTTCTTGTTGGAGCGCCCTACGCGGCCCCGCATCTGGTGCAAGTCACTCAGGCCGGTGAGGTGAGCCCGGTTGATAATCATGGTGTTAGCGTTCGGAATATCCAAGCCGCTCTCAATTAGGTTAGTGGCGACTAGCACGTCGTACTCGCCTTCCACAAACTTCATCATGCGCTTTTCAAGCTGGTCGCCCTCCATTTGGCCGTGCACATAAGTCACGCGTGCATCAGGCACAAGGCGCATAATCATGGCCACCTGCTCCTCAATGTCTTTCACCCGGTTGTGCACATAGAACACCTGCCCTCCACGCTTTAGCTCGCGAGCTACCGCGTCGCGCACGATGGTTTCATCAAACACGTGCAGCTCCGTTTGCACCGGCTGCCGGTTCGGCGGCGGCGTGGCAATCACCGACAAGTCGCGGGCGCCCATGAGCGAGAAGTGCAGCGTGCGCGGAATTGGCGTAGCCGACAGCGTAAGCGTATCCACGTTTACCTTCAGCTCCTTTAGCTTGTCTTTGGTCTTTACCCCAAATTTCTGCTCTTCGTCAATGATCAGCAGACCTAAGTCCTTGAACTTGATATCCTTGTTAGTAAGGCGGTGCGTACCAATCAGAATATCGGTCTTGCCCTCTCCTACCCGACCTAGGGTCTCCTTGATTTGCTTCGTGGTTTTGAAGCGGTTCACGTACTCCACCGTCACGGGTAGGTTGGAAAGCCGCTCGCGGAAGGTTTGGTAGTGCTGCATCGCCAAAATGGTGGTTGGCACCAACATAGCCACTTGCTTGCCATCGGCCACGGCTTTGAAGGCCGCCCGAATGGCCACTTCCGTTTTGCCGAAGCCCACGTCGCCGCACACGAGGCGGTCCATGGGGTGTGGCACTTCCATATCGTGCTTCACGTCTTCGGTGGCCTTGGCCTGGTCGGGCGTGTCCTCGTAGATGAAGCTTGACTCTAGCTCCGCCTGCATGAAGCTATCCTTAGAGAAAGCATAACCCGGCGCCGTTTTGCGCTTGGCGTACAGCCGAATCAGCTCGGCCGCAATGTCTTTTACCTTCTTCTTAACAGTCTTTTTCTTGTTCTCCCACTCCGGCGAACCTAGCTTGCTCATGGTCGGCGGCGTACCTTCAGCGCCACTGTACTTGGCAATTTTGTGCAGAGCATGCACGCTCACCGTCAGCACGTCGTCGTCGCGGTACACCAAGCGAATAGCTTCCTGTACCTTGTCGTTTATTTCCACTTGCATCATGCCGGCGAAGCGCGCAATACCATGATCTTGGTGCACCACGTAGTCGCCGGGCTGGAGCGTGCGCAGTTCCTTGAGCGTAAGCGCCTTTTTCTTCGAAAACTTCCGCACTTCCTGGGTGCGGTAGTAGCGCTCGAACAGCTGATGGTCGGTATACACCACGAGCTTCAGCGTCTCATCCACGTAGCCTTCGCGCAGGGCGATGAGCAAGTGCTGAAACTGCACGTTGTTGTCTAGTTCATCGAAGATGGTGCGAAGCCGGTCGGCTTGTCGCACCGAATCGGCCGCGATGATATTAGTGTAGCCTTGTTCCTGGTTCTGCTTCAGGTTCTTGACGATGCGACTGAAGTCCTTATTGAAGCTAGGTTGGGGCTTGCTAGCAAAGGCAAACTCAGTGGGTGTTTTAAAGTAAAAGCGCTTCCCAAACTCCACCACCGTGAAGTTATCGAGGTGCTTCTTCACCGACTTTGCCGTCTCGAATAAATCCTCCGGCTTGCTCACAATCTGTACACCGCCGCCTTCTTCTAGCACCTGCTTGAAACCTTGCTCGGCCTTGTCGAACGACTCGTCTATCACATCCAGGGTTTGGCGCATGTCCTTGACCCAGATGGTTGTGTTGCGCGGAATAAAGTCCAGGAACGCTTCGCGCTTTTCTTGCAGGAGTTTGGTCTGCACGTTGGGCACGATGCTGATGTACTCGCGCTTTTCCACTGAAAGCTGGCTTTCCGGGTTGAACGTGCGGATGCTTTCTACCTCGTCGCCGAATAGCTCAATGCGGAACGGCAACTCGTTGGCGTAGCTAAACACGTCCACGATACCCCCACGCACGGCGTACTGGCCCGCTTCGTACACAAAATCGGTACGCTCGAAGTCGTATTCGGCCAGCATTTCGCCGAGGAAGTTCACGTCGAGCTTGTCGCCTACCTTAGCCGAAAATGTGTGCTGCACCAAGCTCTGCCGGTTGATCACCTTCTCGGTCAGTGCCTCCGGATAAGTCACAAGCAACTGCCCAATTTTCTCCCGAGAGTTCAGCTGGTTCAGCACCTCGGAACGCATGAGCACGTTGGCATTTTCCGTTTCGTCGAACGCGTAAGCACGCTTGTAAGAGCTAGGAAACAGCAGCGGATCGTGCTCATTGCCAAGCAAATGTTGCAAGTCAGCCAAGAAATAGCTCGCCTCGTCCCGGTCGTGCAGAATGAATAAATGGTGTTGTTCAGGTTGTAGCTTGTGCAGCGTCACGGCTAGCACCGCATCCTGGCTGCCCACCAAGCCACGAATATGCAGACGCCGCGCGGCATCAGCCGGCACCTCTTTCAAGGCATTGGCTACGTGCAGCACGTCCGGGTCGTGACGATAGAGTTGGATAAATTCGGAGGCTTTCAAAACGGATAGATTCTAAAGCGAGGGGCAAAGGGAGAAGCCCGGCCAAAGGTTTTCTTTGGTCGGGCATGGTACGTAGGCAATACCGTTGGGGCGGCGCGAAAGTTTCCGCCGTACATCCGGAGACCAACTGTAATTTCGACTGAACCCTAGCTCCCAGACGCCGAACAATGAACGAGAACAAGAAAGGCTTACTCCTGAGAGCTTCCAAAATTCTGATCGTGGGGCAGCAGTTGCGTTGCGCAACGCACTACAAGCAAAAAGAAATGATTTAAGTGTTTAACCGCAGCGCCCGAGCTAATAATCCATAAGCTAGGCCAGTAAAGCCGGAAGCCAAAGACTTGCGCATCACCGTCGAACAGGCAAGCAAGCGTATGGTCGGTATTGAATAATTCCTACCTGCTATACATGAGCGTCGCTTGCCAGTAGCCGGTTAAATTGTACTAAAAAAAGCTCTTTAGATTATCACCTGGCTTACCGGGCTAGTATCTTCGCACTCTATTTCTTATCTATTAGCTATTCGTGCGCGGTTCTTCTCATCTGGCCATCGGCCTCATTACCGGCGTCGCCGTTGCAGGCTTGGTGCCTGGCGTGCCTTTTTCCCCTTTTGGTATTGCACTAGCGGGCTTTTCCTCGCTCGCCCCCGATCTTGACCACCCTGATAGTCGCCTGAGCAAGCGGCTAGGTTTTGCACAAAATTATGTCCGTTGGGCATTTGCGGCAGGTGCGCTCTGTATTGCCGCTTACTCATACTTCATTCTGTCGCCTGGCCGCGAACAGCGCATGAGCTACACCGCTGCGCTAGCTTTCGGCCTTATTGGGCTAGGTATGCAAGGTGGCTCGGCGCGTAAGTTGGCGCTTCTGTTCACGGGCGCTAGTACGGCGGTTGTGGGCTTGTATTTTGGTTTTTTGTGGCTTAGTCTGCTAGGTGCGTTCGTGGCGTTGGCGCCTTTCACCGCGCATCGCTCTTGGACGCACACGCTTTGGGCGGCGGCTTTCTGGACCTATACTGGCTACCTCGCCAATCAAGCCCTAGGTTGGCACGGTGTAGCACAATTCGCGGGTGCGGGCTATGCTTCTCACTTAATCGCCGACTCCCTCACCAAACAGGGAGTCCGATGGTTTTATCCCTTCCTAGATACCTCATTGAAGGTTCCGCTTATTGCGACCGGCTCTACCTCTGGGAACTTGTTGGAAGTGGGAATTTGTATTGGTTATGCAGTGCTAGTGTTGGCATTTGTGGTCAACCGAATGCACTTCTGAAGGGTTATTTAGTGGATTTGCCTTATCTCTATATAAAGTAGGACAAACGCAATAACCTATTTAGTCGTTCAATTACCAGCTTCCGTCTACAATACGGTTTATTTCGTCGTTCTTAGACAATAGAGTTTTTCATATAGAAGAACGAAATTGTATCTTTGCATTGGCTACTTTTCAAGCTACTTCCAGGCAATAATTAGGATACAAGACAGCCTTTTACTTGGCGTCTATACTAATTGACAATGTTTTATTTCCTAGTATTGCATCTCCTTAATGTTCTAAGTTAAAATATATGTTAGGCTTTGCTGCATTAGGTGAGTTGGTTAAGCGTCTCGATTGGTCTGCTGCTTCTTAGATTTCTATACATAGGTTAGAGCTTTAGTTGATAAGAAAACTTTACACCCACTGTCCCACATCTCTGTTTTCGGCCGCTTACAGCCGGAAACCATTGGGTTTAGAGTTATGCCAACCTAATCCTCGTACCTTGTATCTTTGCTTGTCTTATGGACTTGCAATAAGTCACTTGCACCAATTCTATCGCTCTGTTTACCACACCCTTTTGCGCACACAAAAATTTCTCGTATGAACCAGATGAATAGCCCACTGATTCGGATAGGCGTCTTCTATGACGGCAATTATTTCCTGAAAATCAGCGATTACTACTACTTCCAACACGAGCGCAAAGCTCGCATTAGCCTGGAAGGACTACATGAATATATCCGTCATCAAGTAGCTGAAGAAGAAGACGTCGACGTACGTCTGAGCCAAATTACTGACTCCCATTTCTTCCGCGGCCGCCTCAGCGCCACGGAAGCCCGTGATAAAGACCGGCTATTCCACGACCGTCTGCTCGACGATATCTTGATGAACCTAGGTATCACCACGCATTACATGCCCCTGAAGACGCGTGATGGCCGTTTGCAGGAAAAAGGTATCGATGTATGGTTGGCCCTCGAAGCTCTGGAGCTAGCCCTGCACAAGAGCTTCGACGTCATCGTGCTTATTGCTGGCGACAGCGACTATGTGCCCCTGATCAAAAAACTCAATACCATCGGCACGCGCGTAATGCTGCTGAACTGGGATTTCAAATACGTAGATTTCAAAGGCGAAAACCGCGTTACCCGCGCTTCGCAACAATTGCTTGAGCATGCCACTTATCCCATCGGCATGCACGACGTAATTGACAACGGCTTGGCTAGCAGCGAAGAAATTATTGAAAACCTCTTCGTAAACCAGCCAGAGCCTGTTGCCTTTCCTGCACCGAAGCCCGTACGCCCAACAGGCCCAACGGCAGCTGGTCCAGTTGGTACGGTAGGTATCAGCACGATCAAAAACCTGAAGAACGGCTTTGGCTTCGTGGTGATGCCACCGAACAACTTGTTCTTTAGCTACGCCGATATGTCGGAGGGCGACTTCAACGACCTGCGCGAAGGCGACTGGGTGGAGTTTACCGTGGGCCGCAACCACCGCGATGAAGACTGTGCCCGCAACGTGCGCAAAGTACAGCCCCCACAAGACAGCGAAGAGTACGAAGAAGAGCCTGAAGCTAATTCGTCTGACCGCCTGTAAGTCGCTTTAGCAGCTGACTTTTAGCCGCCGGATACTCCCCCTGCAATAGGGGAGTATCCGGCGGTTTTTTATAATAGGTTGGTCATTAGTTTGCCGCAGCTTCAACGATTAACCCGCTAGCCCTTCAAAGTCTCGCTTGCTGGCCGGATACCGATTGAAGGTACCTAGGGCACGTGCTACTACGGCATTGTCCCGGTTGTGGCAGGCAATAGTAGCACTGGTTACCACCAGCGTTTTGCCCGTATGCTCTACCCAGCCACGCGCCACCAGCACATCGTGCAGATACACCGGAAGTAGGTAGTTCATCTTGAATTCCACCGTTGATACCAGCTCGCCCGCAGGCATGGCTAGGGTGAGCGCAGCGGCACCGAGCGCCGCATCCATTAGGCCGGCTACCACGCCACCGTGGCAGGTATTTGGCGAGGAAAGATGCTCTTCACGGACGGTCATGGTGTAGGTTACCTCCCCAGGCGCCTGCACTTGCAACTCCATTCCGTTGGTGCGCCCGTAGTGGTTGATCTTGTTATAAATAGCTATCTGCTTCGCGAGGTCCATGGAGCTTGCTGTTCAAAGGCACGACAATCACGTGCTGATTTGTAAATCATTCTTGTTCTTGACGTAGAGTAAACCTGAGCCTTATAACTGCTTACGCATCAGGAAATGCGGGATGCTGCCGAAAAGCGTGTGCGAGGGCGCTACTACTTCGTAACCTAGGCGGAAATAAAAATCAACAGCTGTGTCGCGGGCGTGCAGGATGCACTCGGTTAGCCCACGCTGCCGCGCACTAGCTTCCAGATGTTCCAGTAGTTTCCGCCCAACCCCGTGGCCTTGCCAAGCTGGGTCGACGGCCATGTAGCGAACCTGGCCTTGGTGGGGCCCTGAGGGGTGCAAGCGGGCCACTCCAATCACTGTGCCGGCGGGGTCCGTCAGCATGGCATGTATGGTACTGGGTGCTTCGTCATCGTCGGCGCGCTCAGAACCTAGGGGCTGATTCCACGGGGCACGTAGTACGCGATACCGCAGATCGTAGTAGGCGGCAAACTCGGCCGGAGTGATAGGAGTAGTGAGGTGCATAACAGGGTACACGTAGCAAGCAACAGAAACTGTCAACAATGTAGGCAAACTCCTACCTTTGACCTGCACGCCAACAACCCACTCCGATTGGCGTACAGCCTATTTCACGTATTAGCTGCTGCACTATGGCCTCCTTCGACATTGTAAGCAAAGTAGATCCCCAAACACTGGAAAACGCGGTGAATACCGCCAAAAAAGAGCTTCAAACCCGCTACGACCTGCGCGACACCAAAGGGGGAATTGAGCTGGACAAAAAAGCCAACACCATTCAGCTCAGCTCCGAAAACTCGATGCGCCTGAAGGCGTTGGAAGATATTCTGCTGGGCCGGGCGGTGAAGCAAGGAATTGATGGCACTGCCCTCGATTTCTCAGCTGAGGAACAGGCAGCGGGTGCGCTGGTGAAAAAGACCGTAAAAGTGCGCGCCGGTATCGATAAAGACACGAGCCGCGTCATTATCAAGCTCATCAAAGACAGCAAGCTCAAGGTGGAAGCCCAAAACCAAGACGAGCAAGTGCGCGTCTCGGCCAAAAAAATCGACGACCTTCAGCAAGTTATTGCCGTGTTACGCGGGGCTAGTACCACGATTGGTCAGCCGCTGCAATTCGTCAATATGAAAAGCTAGGCTTATAACCTAGCCCTTCCTCCGCTCACCAACTTTTCAGCTCCTCCACTTAATGTTCGACTTCTCTGCCTTTGCGAATGTGCATACCTGGGTTAGCCTATTGACGCTAACCTTTATGGAAATTGTACTCGGCATCGACAATATCATTTTTATCTCCATCGTCGTCAACCGCCTGCCGCATGAGCAGCAGAAGCGCGGCCGAACCATCGGGCTCTTGCTAGCGCTTATATTTCGCATTGGCCTGTTGCTGAGCATCACCTGGATTGTGGGCTTGAAAGAACCGTTGATCACGCTGGACCTTTCATTTATGCAAGAGCCTAACTTTGGTGTGTCGGGCCGAGACCTTATTCTGTTGGCGGGCGGCTTGTTTTTGCTAGCCAAAAGCACCACCGAGATTCACACGAAGCTGCAAGGCGGCGATGAAGAAATGAACGCTGGCAACTACCAGAGCCTCACGCGGGTGATTATTCAGATCGTGTTGATCGACATTGTTTTCTCTTTCGACTCGATCCTGACGGCGGTTGGCCTCGTTGACAACGTGCTGGTGATGATTGCGGCGGTAATTTGTGCCATGGGTATTATGCTAGCCTTCTCGGGCTACATCAGCGACTTCGTGAACAAGAACCCCACCATCAAGGTGTTGGCGCTGTCTTTCCTGATCATGATCGGTATTATGCTGGTGATGGAAGCCTTCCACAAAGAAATCGAGAAAGGCTACGTGTACTTCGCCATGGCCTTCTCGTTGGTAGTGGAGCTGCTGAATATGCGCATGCGCAAGAAGTCAGCGCCCGTTGTGCTGCGCGACTCTCGGTACGACTAACCTAGCTTGTACTGCACTAAAAAAGCCCGCTGCGATGCTCGCAGCGGGCTTTTTTAATTGTCTTGAGCAATTGCTTACATATTAAGCATAAGCGCGAGCACAATGATAGCTAGCATCGTTGCGATGATTGCAGCGTTGATGTTGGTATTAGGCGGAAGCCTTTTCCATTGTCCAGCTAGAGCTATCAGCGCTAAAAGCCCAGCAAACGCCATCCACGAGTGATAATCGGGCGTAACGGGCAAAGCTTTACCATTTGGGAGTACCGCCGCATGCACAAAGTGAAAAAGCCACGAGGTCTGAATCGTTATGGCGTCGGTGCTCTCGGGGTAATTGGTACTGGTTACGAAGCTGCCGTGCGTGGTTTTGATTAGATAACGAATGCCTGTAACGGCATGGTACTGATCGTAGAAGGCAACAACCGAAGCTTGCACCGTATGCCTTAGTAAGAAATAGTCGACAAATAAGACGCACGGCACCGAGAGCAAGCACCGGCACCAGCGCCGGGCACGCCCAGCGTAATGACTGAAATCAGCCGGCACGACCACCCGACGGCGCCACACCCTCATAGGCGGACGGTGGCCCCTCGGTGGAACGGCTGGTCTCGGCGCAGCTGCTACGACCAGCGGCAGCGGATTGAGCAAGGCCTGTAGCTGCGCATCGTACAACTGACGCCGCGCGACATGACCCAGCACGTCGTAGGCTTCGTTGATAGCTAGGTACCGCTCATGGGCAGCTAGGTCGGGGGTGCGGTCAGGATGCGTCAGCAACACCAACCGACGATAAGCCCGCCGGATATCAGCAGTAGAAGCAAAATTCGATAACTCTAGCGTATGGTAATAATTCTTCATGTAGCAGCGTCGGCCGACGCTACGAGCTCTGCTACCGTAGTCACTTGGCTTTGTACGCGCTGACTAGCTAGCTCCAGCAACCGGCGGTTCAGCTCAGCCCGGTGCTGACGGTAGAAGGCTGTTTCGGCCGGTGTAAATAGGCCACTTATAATGCCAATAATCGTGTAGCGCAACTTCACGTTGCGCGTTAAAAGCTCTGCCACCAACCGCTCACGTTCGGCCACGCTAGCCACCTGAAACGGAATATGGTGTTCTTGCACAAAATCAGCAACCACGAGCAGCAGCAGTTCATTTTGCAGCTTCAACACGGGCCGTAGTGTCCGGTGCAAAAAGTCTCCAACCGTAGCGGTAGGTGTTTCGGATAGCTCGGCAGCAATAGCGGGGCGTAAGGCGAGTAAGGCAGCGGTTAGGTCAAGCATAGTTGCTCATACGTAAAAGCCGTTTTTTGGCAAAAAATAACCCCAGTAAGCTACTTGCTCACCGGGGTTATTTTCCTATTTAGCTGCTTTTGAAGCTAGGTACTAACCTAGGTCCTGGCGTCTCCGCGAGGCTTAGTGCTGAATGAGGATCTTCTTGCTGAAGGAGCCAGCGCTGGTGCGC
>NZ_MTSE01000019.1 GCF_002154225.1 Hymenobacter crusticola | reverse complement strand
TTTCAGGGATATACACCCTTTTGCCCGGTACAATTACCCTCGTAAGGCGGACCAAGCTATTTGAACAAATCAGCACATGGTCATTAAGAAATGTGCCGTAATGATGTGGTGTAGTGGGCTTCGTGCCGCAGCACAAAGCGGGGATAAAAGCTAGGTGGTAGTCTGTCGTTTCACTAGATTATCCCAGGAAAACTGAGCATTTTACACAGCCGTATTTTTTAGCTTTATTTCTTGCGTACTCTTATGTGTTCTTTATGAAGCATTTATACAGTTTTCATCCTAACCTAATTCTTCGAACTACCGCGCAAGCATTCAGCACTGATTTTGATGAGAATACTATTCTGACAGCACTCAACGACAAGCAGTTTGCGGAAGCATTGTACCTAGCATCCCCTGGCTTATATGAGGAATGCTGCAAGTGGCAAGCTGGCACCCTACACGACCCGAAGAAGGTGGCTAGGTTATGTGCTACCCTCACGCGGTACTACACGCGGATGCGCAGTCGTTGCACACCCTTTGGATTATTCGCTGGCTGCTCCGTTATCCGATGGGGTGCGCAAAACCATGTGCAACTAGTCTCCGCTCGAAATACTCGCCACACGCGCCTGGATATGCATTACCTGTGTGCTCTGGCACAACACCTAGCGCAAAAGGCTACCATTCGACCGCTACTTCGCTATTGGCCCCAAACGAGCTTGTATCAACTTGGTACCGAACTTCGCTATGTGGAGTATTATTATGTGGACGGTCAGCGGGTGCATCAAATTAGCTCAGTGGAGGTGACTTCACCTCTTCTGAAAATACTAGCGGCCGCTCGTAGTGGGCTAACTTATGAAGCCTTGCTAGAACTTCTAATTGCTGAAGAATCGGTTGATATGGAAGAAGCAAGTTTTTTTGTGCAGACCCTGATTGATTCACAACTACTTGTAAGTGAACTAGAGCCTACTGTCACAGGTCCAGAGTATCTCTTGCATCTTCAGAAAGTATTAGCCTGCATGCACGCAGCAGTACCCAGTGACGAAATTAGTGCCGCCTTGGATTTACTTACTGCAGTTGCTAAGCAACTGCAGATACTTGACCAGGAGACAGTTAACACAAGCCAAAGTTACCAACGGATTGCCGCAGCTCTGCGGGCGTTAGAGGTGCCAATTGAGCCCGATAAGCTGTTCCAGACCGATTTGATTTGCGGGGTAGACGAGGTGGCATCAACTCTAGACCATACGCTACAGGACACGCTCTTAGAAGCCGTGAAGGCTTTAACTTACTTAAGTCGCTCCACTCGTAATCACCGATTAGAACATTTCAAACAACGCTTTCAGCAGCGTTATGAGGAGCAGGAGGTACCACTACTGGAAGCATTGGATACGGAGAGCGGCTTATCTTATTCCGACTATGGCAAGCATAGCTACTCGCCGTTGGTTTACGATCTTTATCTGACCGAAACAGCTACCGACGTCTTGCAACAACAGGACGAAGTACAGCGCTTTCTAGCCCGCAAACTGCGCGAGGCGGAGCAGCAACACCACTATACCGTTGATCTTACCCCCGATGAGGTGCAGTCCTTTACGCCTATTGCCGATCCGCTACCACCTTCTTTGAGCATCCTGTTCCGGGTAGTTGGCGAACAGCTAGTCCTTGATAGCGTAGGTGGATCTAGCGCTGTAAATCTGCTGGGTCGTTTCGCTCATGCAGATCCTGCTCTTGAGACGATCGTGCGCGACATCACGGCCCATGAGCAACGGCAGAATTCCACAGTAGTTTTCGCCGAAATCTGTCACCTACCCGTGAGCCGCATTGGAAACATCTTGCTACGGCCGTCTTTTCGCGACTTTGAAATTCCGTACCTGGCTCAGTCCACCCAGCCCTATGAAAACCAAATAGCAGTGCAAGATCTTCTGGTGTCCGTCCGCCAGGGTCAGTTAATCCTACGTTCGCGGGAGACGGGCCACCGAATCGTACCGCGGCTGAGTACAGCGCATAACTTCTCCCATCAAGCTTTGCCTGTCTATGAGTTTCTATGTGATTTACAAACGCAAGGTTTACAGGCGCATTTAGGTGTCAGATGGGAAACTGCGACGTTAGAAACAAAATTTTTCCCTCGGCTTACTTACCAGCAGGTTGTGCTGCAAGGAGCTACTTGGCACCTTGCAGCTAGTGACCTACAGACGTTGTTAACCGCGCCCCTAGCGGAACAGGAGGTACATTTCCGGGCTTTTCAAGCGCAATGGCAATTACCGCGCTTTTTCACCTTGGCTGATGGAGACCACGAACTACTAGTTGACGCTGAGAATCCCTTGCTCCGCCAAGTCTGGCTGGACACTATTCGCCAGCGTCCTTCCATTAAGCTTAAGGAATTCCTATTTGATCCTGCAACTAGTCCCGTTCGCGACGAACAACACCGGCCACATGTACAGCAGCTACTTGCTCTGTTAGTGCGTAACATGCCTTGTTACCCAGCAGTCAATCTCACACCAGCAGCACTGGCGGACGAAGACGTACCACGCAACTTCGCGCTTGGCTCAGAATGGCTATATTATAAATGGTACTGCGGACCGCAAATGGCTAACCGTATTCTGCGCGAGGTTCTGCGTCCACTCACACAGGAATTACAGGAACGGCAGCTGATTGACAAGTGGTTTTTTATTCGTTATGCTGATCCAGATAATCATCTACGAGTGCGCTTCCACCTGCCAGTCGTCGAGCGCTTGGGTGAGACAGTACAATTAATTAGCAACTACTTAGCCCCCTGTCTGGGTGCCAGTTACATCTGGAAGAGCCAAACCGATACTTACTGCCGAGAACTAGAGCGTTATGGCCCACGCACTATTGTCCTATCCGAAAGTCTATTTCACTACCAAAGTATAGCATTACTCCGTGATCTGGAGCAGTTTACTGGAGATGACGATACTGCCTATTGGCAGTGGGGCCTATACGCCATAGATGAGCTGTTAGAGGCTTTCACCGTTCCGTTGGAACAGAAACTTACGCTGCTACAGGAGCTACGGGAGTCTTTCGCTCAGGAATTTAGCATGGACAAGCCGCTGAAAAGTCAATTGGACGCAAAATACCGCCTGTACCGCTCAGTGATTGCACAAACGCTTACCCCCACAGTTCTGGCACCGGCGTCACTTCAGCAGCTAGCTACGGCTATTCGCCAACAATTGTCTGAAAATGGTGACGGATTATCCCAAGCTCGCTTACTGGGTAGTTACATTCACATGCTATTAAACCGACTAATTCCAGCGCAGGCTCGGCTTCATGAATTAGTATTGTACGACTTTCTAAGCCGTTACTATCAGTCTTGTCAAGTACGACAGTCACAGCAAGTTACTGTACCGTGAGCTACTTTTTACTGCTCATTACCTTCTTTTGTAATGCTTCAAAGAAGGCGTTACGATACGTTTCGCCTAGCGGCACATATGACTTAATATCCTTGAACAAAATCTGGTTGCCGTCAAGTGCTCTAATTTTGTTTAAAGAAACGATGTACGACTTATGCACCCGCATAAAGCTCTTTGCTGGCAGTCGTTCTTCTAAGTCCTTAATGTTCAATAGCGTAACAATGCTTTCTTCTGCTGTATTGATGGACAGATAGTTTTTCATCCCTTCGATGTAGATGATATCTTGAAAATCTACTTTGACCATCTTGCCCTTGTTTTCTGTCTTCACGAAGATATAGTCGTCAGCTTCCTCCACTGGCGCTTGCCAGCGGGCTGAGGGGGTCGCGAAAACATTCAAGGCTTTCTGGGCGGCTTTCAAGAAGCGCTCAAAGGCAATAGGCTTAAGTAGATAATCTAATACTTCTAGCTCAAATCCTTCAACGGCAAATTCGCTGTAAGCAGTAGTAAGAACTACCCGGCTCTTGCCCTTTATTAGGCGCATGAAGTCTAGCCCCGAGAGTTGCGGCATGTGAATGTCGAGAAATACCAAATCAATCGGTTGGCTTTGGACAATGCCGAGCGCTTCGAGGGGATTGGTGGTACTGGCAGCCAACGTCAAAAATGGCGTTTTGGCAATGAACATCTTCAGCAGGTCGATGGCGCTTTGCTCATCATCCACTATCAAGCACGAGATCATGCGTTATAGCTCAATAACTAGTTTATAACTAAAGAATTCTGGCTCATCCTGCACCGCCAGCGTGTAACGATTAGCATAAGCAAGTTCTAATCGCTTCTGCGTGTTAACTAGGCCAATGCCTGTTGTCTTTTCCTTGGGTCCTGTCCGCTTTTTATTGTGCGTAAAAAAGGATAGTCGATTTTCTACCATCTGGAGTCGAATAACCAATGGATTCTGCGGATCGGATAAGTCACCGTGTTTAAAGCAGTTCTCGACGAAGGTAATCAGGACCAGTGGGATAATCATCATAAACTGTACACTTCCAAGTACTTCATAATGAACTTGTAATTTGTTATCGAAGCGCAGTTGGTTGATGGCAATGTAATTCTCTAGATGCTTAAGTTCACTTTCTAGCATCACCTTTCCTTCGTGTTCTTCGTCCTTGAGTGCGTAGCGCATGATATTCGACAGCAACAGAATCCCTTTGGCGGTTTCTTCTGAATGCGGGTAAGCTTGTGCGTACAGGAAATTCAGGGTATTGAAAAGAAAGTGCGGATTAATCTGACTTCGTAAAAATGTTATTTCCGATTGCATCAAATTGTGCTCAGCTACCCGCAATTTTTGCTCTTGCAGACGCTTTTGCCTTTCCAATTGTATTGCATGCACAGCGAACCAATAACCGAAACTTAATGAAGTAAAATAGACTCCGCGATATAACGCCTGTGACCAGAATAACTTACCTGAAGCAAAGCTGTGCAAAGGTTCGTTAGTTAAAATAGGCAATACAACGATATTAAGAAAGTACTTAGTGCTACAGAAGACCAATAATAAGACTATCAGAAATAGTCCATACCATATATACCTGCCTTTGGCATATAATAAAGGAAGTAATAGGAGAGCATTTACATAAAACAATAAAGCATATAACGAAAAATTTAATATCACTTCTCCATAATTTATTTGCTGTTGACCAGCAATAATTGAGATTGAATGTTCATAGATAATATACAACATCCAGATCAGTAAGTGCTGCCAGATAACGTTGACTTGGGTTCGAGTGAAAAGCATACAATAGTTGTGTTACGGACGTGTTGGGATGGCCGTGCGGATAGCGACGAAGATAGCTAACGTAGGCATGCAGGAGGCTACTTCAGCGGGTAGAGGCAAATCAGGATGTACTGTTAATCGCATCAAGCCATGGCATCTTTGAAGCCATGGCATTACGAATATTTATCATTAATACTTGACCGTCAGCGATTTGTATGTGTAACGCAACCATAAAATCTTCAACTATGCCTTTGCGTTGCTAAGTACTATTTGGAAGTAGGGGGCCAATTGCTTGTCAAGAAGCGCAAGCCAATACTTTATGCAGGAACCCATTTTAGCTGGTTTGATACCGCAATTCGCCCTGTTGGTGTAAAGTGTGCGGTAGATTCCAAGTGCCTTCATACCTTTATTTCATCAAACACAACACAGCTCTATAACGCTACTTATTTCACTAAAACACATGATGAACACAACTACTACAGCTAAATTGAAGTTTCAGAAAACGACGGTCGTAAAGTTCAGTCAGCGTCAATCAAGCGCAAGTAGAGGATCTACTATTTTAGAAACTATTATAGATACGAGTATTCTTACAATTACATGGCGATAACCATAACTTTAGTAAGTTTATAATAAAAATAAGTATTATAAATTCATAAATTATTACATCTGTTATGTAATTTACTTATTTTGTAATAATGAAAGTTCCTCGGCTGCTATCTATTTATCCCGAAAGCCAAAGTATTATGAAATCTTGGCAAGATATCCATGCCATTATTTTTAATAAATTATCTATTGTTACTTCTTTATCAGAAAGTATCGATTTAAGTATTTATTATTATACCGTTTATAAAACCTTTGAGCATGAGCAAGACTTAGCTCATGCTCAAAGGTTCTTTGTACAAGGCTTGACTTATATTGTGTCTTCTTCGCGACCAATCTGGGATGTAGACTCCATTCTAGATTTGACGGGTATCGCACAACTTACTCACTGGTTTGCTAAGAATAAACAGCCTTTTATCAAGGCGGAGGAACTACTAGCGGCCGCTGATAGCCAACTGCTGACTCAAGCGCAACAATTGCTTGTTGATCACCAGGCAACGCAGAAGCGATTCTTCTTCCGTATCCTGCGTTACTTCCAATTGCGTCTACCGGCCAGCGGTATTGCCGCTACGTTAAACAGATTGTTCGAGCAAGCGCAGCTTGCTGACGATAACCATAAGTGGACGTTGCTGCTGCCTATTCGAAGCGAACCTAAAGAAGGTTTGACAATACTAGGTCTGGGTGATGGGCTAGCAGGCGAAGCGTTGCAACTGATTAGACTTTATAAGGCTGGCATCCAGCAGCCGATCCTGCTGAAAGCTATTAAGGCTCGTATCCTAGCCATCTTGGCTACTAGACGAGAAGTTGATTTCTCAGAGGGTATTTATAGTATGTTTCCTGATGCTATTACTTCTGATACTGACCAAATACGAGATAGCCAAGAGCTTACTTGGCGCGGTGGCGATTTAGGTCAAGCGCTGCTTTTATACGAAGCGTGTATGCTACTGCAGGATGAGGAGCTAGCTTGGTTAGCTGAACTAGTGGGCCTGAACACTCTGTTACGCAAAGAGGAAGGTATGACGAGCGTGCATACGTCTGCGTTTTACACAGGTGCAGCAGGTATTGCTCATCTATATTATCAGTTGCATCGAATAAGCGGTAATCCTGCCTACGAGGCAGGCCATCGTTACTGGGTAGGAAAAATTCAACGATTCCTCCCGCAAGATATCGCTAGTGGCCTTTACGAGCGGCAAAGCGGCTTACGTTACGATCTAACTAGTATGGCTTCAACTTTACTAGCGGCTGTAACAGCACAGCCGATCGAGCGGGAGCAACGATTGTGGTAACTGGCGGTAGCCTTGGTTATAGTTCGTGTCAAAAGGTTTGTTTGCCCAGTTATTAATCTGTAGATCCGTGTGCTCATTGATCTGACGCACGGTAATAGCGAGCCCCCTAGCTTTGAGTTGACTCATGTTCTGCAACTGCTCTGGCTCCTTACTTGCTGGATCTTCGAGCTTGAGCACTCACGCGTGTACCACGGCCCTGCGCCGGGAATTGGTAGCTACGTTGCGCTACAACCCCGCCTTCACCCAGGAAAGCATTGCGGCGCAGTGTGGCTTCCGCAACGGGCGGCAACTGCGGCGCCTAGGGCCCACCCGAACCGGCGAAGCAACCATCCAAGTGCCGGTTATTTAATAAAAGCTACCCTTATGAAAACCGCACGCCTGCTCGTTGCTTTCCTGTTAATTGGTTGGTGCTACGGCCACACTACGGACCGGCGAGTCGCGCACCTGGCCCAACGAGCTGTCGCGGGAGGCCGTGCGCGGCTTGGAAAGCGAAAAGGTATGGCCCGAGCACGACGCCGCCCTCCCTTTTACGCGCTACTTAGCGGGCCACGGCGACTACACGCCCCTCACCTTTGGGCCCCTGGGTCAGGGCACCACCCTCGCTCACCAAGTAGCGACGATGGCCACTTTTACCTCGCCTTTCTTGTGCGTGGCGGCCAACCCGGAAGAGATGTTGGCGAGCCCGGCCCGGGAGTTTATCACCAGCATCCCTACGGTGTGGGATGAAACCATCGTGCTGCCGCAGAGCGAGCTAGGTACGCTGTCCTTGCTGGCCCGCCGTCGGGGCACGACCTGGTACCTAACGGCCCTAAACGGGACGGTAAGCCAGCAATTACCTGTGAAGCTCACGTTCCTGGGGAAGGGCACCTATCAAGCCCTAACGCTGGCTGACAGCCCCGACGCGCCGGCTCAGGGAGTCATTAAGCGAGCTACTGTCACCCGGCAGACTTCACTTCCTCTCCCTACAAGCAGGCGGAGGCTACCTAGGTATTTTTCGGCAATAGGCTGAAACAGAACCGCTATTCTTCCTGATGAACGGCGACCTAATCAATCCGCGACGCCAGCGTTAGGGTGGTAGCTTGGAAGCTACCAACACCCATCTACTTCACTAGGTTAGGGTGCTTAAGCCGCTCAACTGTAAAAGTGCTTTACTCACACCAAAAGACACCTTTTTGGCCTTTCTTACCAGAACTCATTTCGCGAAAGGAGTAGCTAAGAAAAACTATTAAGTGGCTTTTCTTGTACTCGCCCTAGCGGCTGAGCCCGGTTCTGTAGGTCGGCGCAGGCGGATTCCCAGGCCGTATCGCCGGGGAAGAGGGCACTGCGCAGGTAAGCCCACGTCAGCTGCTGCACGGCGGCCACCCGCGCCGGGTGCTCGTCCGTGGTTTCTGTGACCCGCTCGCCGGAAATGCCACCTAGCATGTGCTCGCCGCCAAACAAGGTCACTAGGCCCGTGGCGCCCGGGCTGAGCGTGTAGGCATCCGTGAACCAGTCGGGGCCGCGGTGCGTCAGGGGCGAGTGGTCCTGGTCGCCCGCCACCACCAAGGTCGGCGTGCGCAACGTCGCGTAGTGTTGGTTCAGGTGCGGGAAGTGCTCGGCGGCGAACGGGGTGAGGTCCTGGCCTCCGCGGCCCCCGACGCTTAACAGTACGCCCGCTTTGATGCGCGGGTCGAACAGGTCTTCGAGCAGGCTGCCGTCGGGCGCCATGACCCGCGCCCCGAGCAACATCGCCACGGTTTGCGCCCCAAACGAATGCCCGGCCGCGGCTATGCGGCTGTGGTCCAGGCGGCCCTTCAGGCCGGGCATAGCCTCTTCGATGCTGCCTAGTTGATCCAGGACGTGCTTCACATCCGCCACCCGCCACCGCCACATCACCGCTTTACGCGGGTCGCTCAGGTAGGCGTTGAGAGCCGCGCCGTGCTCCGCCGGAAGGTTGTGCTGGAGCGTGCGCGAATCCAGAAATGTGGGCTGCAGGACCACGAAGCCGCGCGCCGCCCAGTAGTGCGCGAGCGGGGCGTAGCCATCCGAGGAGGAGCCAAACCCGTGGGCAAAGACCAGCACGGGGAGTTGGTGGCCACGAGCAGGCGCGGACACGCGCACGTGCAAATCGACGCCCCGGTCCGGGGCCGCGAGTACGACGGGGCTAACCGAAATAACGGGCACAGGCGCAGCAGCCACCGGGGCCACGGCAGAAAGCAAATTGTTCATAGAAAGTAAGTTACCGCTAGTTTTTGCGTGCCCTGCTGAAGCAGTTCGGCGCCACCCGACAAGAGAGCGGAGCCGTTCTTTCAGCTCGTCGGCGGGTACGCTGGCAACAGATTGAGTGAGCTATTTTTCGAGCCCAAAAGTAGCAGCACGCACTGGCCCTTTTGTTATCGGTTATCTAAAGGATACCGGTTACAAATAGAATACCTTTGCCAAATGAGCACCTCTGCTAGTACCTGCCGCTCCACGCACCGCGCCGTGGCCGATACGCTCGACGTCATTGGGGGCAAATGGAAACTCGTGATTCTGTCGGCTCTGCTCGAGCGCACCTACCGCTTCAAAGAACTGGGCCGCGAAATCGGCATTTCGCCGCGCATTCTCTCCAAAGAATTGCAAGAGCTGGAGCAGCACCAGCTAATAACTCGCACAGTCTGCAACACACGTCCTATCACCGTGGAATACGCCGCCACCGCCTATTGCCGCACCCTGCAAACGGTGATAGGGGCCTTAAGTGAATGGGGAATGACGCATCATCAAACTATTGTGGGCAAGCCTCGATCAGGCACGACGGCGTCGCCTGTCTAATGAGCGCTCGACTGAACAGGCACGCATTTTCATCCGCCTATCGTTTCAGCAAGCGTCCCCTTTGAATTGGTCAGCGGTAACCTAGGCTCCGTTCCAGGGGATGTCTTCTGACAGATTCGTGATGAAAAGCTGTTAGTATACGCAACGGCAGGGTTGATCTGCCGCCGATAGGCGGGCCTAGTCGAAGGTGTACGGCCTGCCCTAGTCAGGATAGCGCACAGAACAGCCTTTCAGCCCCTCTCTTGCCCCGCAACAAGCAGCTAGCGTAGGCGGTTTGGGGGAAAGCGCTAACCCTGGCTACTCCTCGAAACCCGACTCCCATTTAGAGCAGATTTCTTTTCCAGGAAGCGCACCAGCGCAACGGCCCGCAGCCGGTAGAGTTACCGCTATTGCTCGGGTGCCGGTTGTTCGCTGCCGGCACTCGTTCCTAAAGCCTCCCACTTACCTATGTACCAGCCCATCCTCGACAACGTAGCCCGCGACATCATCCTAACGCCCGAGGAGGCCACCTGCTTCACCCAGCTGCTGAGCACGCAGCAGGTAGCCAGTGGGGACCACCTGCTGGTGTCGGGCGAGCGGGCGACCTGTCTCTGGTTTGTGGTAAGCGGCTGCGTCCGCACCTATACCACCGATGCCCACGGCCGAGAACACAACCTCGCCTTTTCCACCGAAGGATGGTGGTGCACCGACTCGGCCAGCTTTTTTGACGGCGGCCGGGCTACGCTGTCCTTGCAAGCCTTGGAAGCGACTAGCCTGTTCTCGCTGAGCCTGCACGACTTGGAGCAGCTGTGCACCCACGTGCCCCCGTTTGAGCGCTTCTTTCGGCTGCTGGCCCAAAAAGGCTACCAGCTGCTCGAGCGCCGGCTAGTGGCGATGCTGCGCCTCACTGCCGAGGCCCGCTTTCTGCGCTTCCATCGGCAGTACCCGCGTCTGCTGCACCGCGTGGCGCAAAAGCACATTGCGGCGTACCTAGGCATCACGCCGGAGTTTTTGAGCATGCTGCGCCGCAAGCATACGCCGCCGGCGCGTTCTTAAAGTAGTTTAAGGAGATAGTAGCAGGTAGGAGGCGTGCTTTGCAGCCTGTTTTTACTGGTCTTCTTACCCCTGCTTCTTACCATGCTAGACACCCCTCCCGACCTGCGTTTTGACACGCTGCTGGCCGCCGCGGCCACCTTGTCCGCCAATCAACCCGTGGTGATGCTCAATCTGCTGCGTTACCGCGCCCAAGCCGCCTACGATGACCCGGCCGCCCAGCCGCCACGGACCGGCCAGCAAGCGTACCAGGCGTACATTGATGCCTTTATGCAGTACAACGACCCGGCCGCGTTCACCATCGTCTTCCACGGCGCGGCCCAGGCGCAACTAGCCGGACTACCCGGCGAGCAGTGGGACGCCGTCGCCCTAGTCGAATACCGGAACCTAGGTGTTTTCCGCCGCTGGGTGGAAAGTGACGTGTATACCCGTCACGTGGCGCCCATCCGCCGGGCTGCACTGGCGGACTGGCGCCTGCTGCTGCTCACCCGCCCGGGCGCCCCAGCCACCCCAGCCGCGACCGACACCGGCTACCGACGCGGGCTCATGGCCCAAGAGACGATTTACTGATTCCGCCCACTGCGAAACTAGCTTTCAGTTCCCGGTTGGTCACGGGACAACGGCGAGGGCGCATCGTTGCCAAGGAAGGCGGACGACGCACCCCCGCCGTTCGGCTGCAGGCCGTAGCCAAGTACAGCTTATGGCCCGGCTCGTGGAAAAAGATAGCTTATGTCTTGCTTGAACGTTAGCACTTTATAGTTAGGGCGGCCAAGCAGATAACCTGCTGATGACTTTGTGAACCGCTTGCTGGCGTATTAAGGTATACCGTCAAGCGGCATAAAACAGCAGCCCAGCAATGGCAGGAGTCAAAATGAGCAAACACCTTGCTTCACTCGTTTATCATTTGCTAAGTTCAAGAAAACGGTCGTTCTCCTGAACCATTCCGCTAGAAAGCGGCTCTTGTTCCATTAGAGTGCGGACTGATGGTGTTTGTAACAGGAGTTTCATTGGTCATTTAAAGGATTCTCCTGCTGAACTCATTGCTCCAAGTTCCTACTAATCCAACACTTAGGGGCGTTTAGTCTGGCGGGCCGTTGCGGTTGTCGGCTGGATGGTGGTTGTGATGTGACCTAGCTTTGAGACGGAAGTCACCACTACGTCGCCCGGCTGGAGGTAAAGTGGTTTGCGGCGCTGTGCTTGGATATGGCGCTCTTTCATATAGGCAATAGGCGACTGCCCCCGCAACCAACTGAAGGTGAAGATGGATTTGGTGATGGCCCCGGCGATGAAGCCGCCGCCCGGCGCATTGAAGGCTACGCCGCTGGGGGTACCAGTTAGCAGCACGGCTCCTTTGGGAATACCATCGCCGTCGAAGAGCGCGGCAGGCTGGTGGTGGCTTTCCCAGCGCTTCTGGCCTTGGGTAGCGACTACCTCGGCAACAATCTTATCCAGCTTCCAGACCATGTTCTCTGCCTTCTCCTGCTGCCGCGGCTGGCCATTAACAGTCAACTGCAGCTCTAAGTCTTGATAAAAGGTGCGCCACTGGCGGGGCACCACCACGTAGGGACCGGTTGGAAAGAAGTTAGGCAGGCTTTTGGCGTCGGAAAAGCCCGCGCCGCTCCCGAGGTTTTTGGTGTTGATGTGGCGCATGAGGGAGGCGCGGTCCGTGAAATCATTGATAACCAGGAAACCCACCCGGACTTCATCCAGTGATGTGGTGGCCATGATGGTGCGGTCGAAGACCACGCCTAGCTCTACTTCATAGTCCAGCAGCCACTCCGGTTGGTAGGTGAGCTGGTGCACGGCGGCGCTGGTAGCTACCATTTTCGGAAACAGAAAGGGCTCGGTCATGCGGGCTTCGCGGCCATGCTCGGTGTAGTTAATGCCGAGTGCGGGGTGGTGGCTGCCCGCTACAGCCGGCAGTAGGTCGGTGTAGGCGCGCTTAACGCGGGAATTTTCTGCTTCGATGCGGCGGGTTAAATCTTCGTGCGAGTAGCCTAGCAGCACATCCAGGGAATAGGCGTCGTAGCGGTTGAGTAGTTGGCTGAGGTCTACACCACTTACGGCCTGTCCATCGTCCTCGAGCACAGCTAGGGTATGAATCCGTCCATCAGTGCCAGCATAACGGGCTAGGCTAATGGCCTCGCGCAGAGGAGCTACATCAGCGGCCGAGGCCTGCAATATCAGGCTGCCAAGCAGTCCAAGGATCATCCAAAGGGTTTTCATAAAGAGTTGTTGTTAAGGGTTATTGAGAAAGTTGATTCCAGCCTAGCGCGTAGTGGCGGAGGGAGTACATGCGTCAGTGGGCAGGGAATAATTAGGCTTTCGAGCACAGCGCGCCGCTAACCTGGTGCTGACACAACCTGGTGAAGCCAGGGCAAGCGGCAGGACTGCAGAGCGGGTGGCGTATGAAAGGGAAGTCGAGGCCAGGTGGCCGGGTGAGTTACCTCGCCGCTAAACCGCGCTACTTAGTGAAGACGCGGTAGCTCAGGGCGAGGCGGAAAACCAAGCCCTTCTCAATCTCCGGACTGATGGGCTTGGGTTCATTCCCGAGCACAACGAAGTCCACGTTGTCGGCTTTATCGGTTTCGTTGAACACCTCTAGGTTGCGGATAAGCGAGTAGCCTACTTTGGCGCGCAAGGCGAGGCCGGGTTTGATATTGTACTCGGCAAATACCCCCGGCGTGGCAAAGGAGTAGCGCACGTACTGGTTCTGCTGCGCCAAGCGGTAGCTGCTGTTGCCCGCCAGCAGGTCGAAGCCGGTGCTCAACCTAGGGTTGTGCGTGTAGTTGATGGTCAGGCTGGTCGGGGCGTCACCGAAAATGCGCACCTTCTCCGAAACTTGCCAGTCTAGCCCCACTTGCACGATATAGAGCGCGCCGTAATGCTGCTCGCGGTAGCCCAAAGAGCCGCGAAGGGCAAAGTTGGGTTTCACTTGGTAGACGCCCCGCAAGATGCCGCCGAACAGAACGTCCGCGCCTTTGATGCGCTGGAAATCCGAGCTCAGCGTGGGCAAGAAAATGGCATCCATCCGCAGCTTGTCCGAGAGGCGGCGGTTGTACCCCAGCGTAGGAGTCACCGAATAAAGGTTGTTCACATGGAAGCCGGGCCGGGTGCCGTGAAACGAGTACGCTTCGCTTTGCACTCCCAGAATCAGGTACTGCGACTTGTCTTGCTTGAGGAAGTAGGGTATCCCCATATTGAACCGGCTGATGCTGGCGCGGAACTCATGCTGCTTGCCCTCTGCGTCTTTGATAGAAAGCGGCATATACTCGGAGCTGACATTAACGCCTTCCTGATAGCCTTGCGCCCAGCTTGCCTGCGGAAAAGCTAGGGCGACCGCAGCAAAAGTGCCGAGCAACTGGGAACGGAGCGAAGTAAACATGGGCTTGTTCGATTAAGGGGTGAATCCACGAATCGGCACTCACCGGTTCGCTCAGGCAGCAAGCGAGGGCAGAAATGCTACCTAGCCGTGTTGCTGATTCAAAGGAAGAGCCCAGGGTATGCCTATTTTTAAATACTGCGGTGAAGCCGGGCTCCGCCGCAGTAAAGCCGGGAGAAACGCGCCGACGGCTACTCCTCGGTGAGGAATAATAGCCGAGTAGTCAGGTCGCATTTAGGGCCCGAACCAGCTTTACCTTGGCCGCCCTCACTAGCGACCCGCATTCGGCACTGCGCCCTTTTTCGGCAAACCCAAGCGATAAACACATGCCTTCTTCCCTAGCTGTATTAGACCCCAGCACGTGCCCAAGCATGGACGCATCTTCAATTCAGGCGCTAATACAAGAAGCCTAGGCCCAACTGCGGCATCCCGATGGTTCGGTGATCCACAGCCAAGCCTAGGCTTCTAAAAGACAGCTCCTATTACTTAGTCCAAAAAAATAAGAGGGAATGCCGCCGGGTAAGGTTCTAATTGCATCCGGTACAGCGAATCTGAAGACCAACTACTGCAACCAGCGCTTGAACAGGGGGACCCGGTCGCGGCTGACCAGAACTTCCTCCTGGCGCGGCGGCAGCAAGTCAATTTTCAGCTTGCCCGCGAAATAGCTGTAAATCCGGTCAATAGCTTTGAGCGAGGCTAGGTACTGCCGGTTCAGGCGAAAGAATAACGCGGGGTCGATTTGCTTTTCCAGCTGCTCCAACTTGTTTTCCAGGGGAAACTTGCGCCCGTCGTGGCGCACGAGGTACACGATATCGTGTAGGGTGTAGAAGTAGGCAATATCGTCTACGGCTACCGGCAGCAGCTCCTCGCCGGCCGTGACCAGCAGCCGGTGCCGATAGCGGGACTGAGTGGGGGCGAGCTGCTCCAGGAGCTGCTGCATTTTCAGGAGTTGCGCGTCGCTGTCCTGCACTTTCTCCTGGGTGGTGGCCTTGCTCAGCCAGTAGGTGTGCTTTTCCAGGGCCCGCGCAATGTCGGCCGCCTGAATGGGCTTGAGCAGATAGTCCAGGCTGAGCAGCGCGAAAGATTGCAGGGCATACTCGTCGAAGCTGGTCGTGAAAATGATGGGACTGCGCACAGGCACCGCGTCGAATATTTCGAAGCTCAAGCCATCATCCAACTGAATATCGGCGAAAATCAACTCCGGGGCGGGGTTGTTCAGCAGCCAGTCCACGGCCTCGGCCACGCTGGGCAGTACGGCCTCTATTTCTACGGCCGGGTGCTTGCGCAGCAGGCTTTGCAGATGCTGAGCAGCTAGGTCTTCGTCTTCGATGATGATGGTTTTCATTCCGGATGGGTGAGCAAGGGGAGGACAACTTCAAATTCGCTGCCCCGGTTGTCGATAAGTACTGGACGGTCCGTCAGCAGCTGAAACCGGCTGACGATGTTTTGCAGCCCTTGCCGGGTGCTTTTCTCCAGAACCGTTTTCTGGTGCATGGTATTGGTCACGCTCAGGGCCTGCTCGGTTGCCCGAATCATGATACGGAGCGGAAAGCGACTATTAATAGCATTGTGCTTGATGGCGTTTTCAATCAGCATCTGCACGGCTACGGGCGGCACGCGCAGTTGCAGCGCAGCCGGGTCTATTTCCTTCAGTACTTGAATCTTTTTCCCAAAGCGTATGGCGTTTAAATACACGTACGCCTCCACGAAGGTCATTTCTTCGCTCAGAGAAACGGTCGTGCTCTTTTTGCTCAGCAAGATGTAGCGGTACACGTTGGCCAAGGCGCCCAAAAACTCTTGGGCCGGCTCGTTCTCGCCGATGAGGGCGGCCATCGTATTGAGACTGTTAAAGAGAAAGTGCGGATCCACTTGCTGCTTGAGCGCCTCGAGGCGGCTAATGGCATTTTCGCGCTCCAGGGCCGCCGCGCGCATAAAGTAGTTGCGCCATTCCTGAAAGAAATAGACGCTTTCGTACACGTTGGTGATCAGCAAGGTTGTGAGTAAGCTGAAGCGCAGGTTGCCCCAGTAGGTAGGCATAAAAGCGGCACCCGGTTCCTCGAAGCGAACTTCCAGCCACGCATTAAACAGCGTCGCGACCATCACAAAGCCGCTGCCTAGCAGCACGTGCAGCACGACCCGCCGCACCGTCAGTTTGTAGCCGGGCAATCGGCGGCGCAGAAAAATGAAAATAGCCACATTCCCTTGCCAATACAGGGCCGTCACCACGAAATGACTTAGGAAGTCTTGCCAAAAGGCAAGTGTGTCCGCCTTGCGCATCGTAACGGTTAGCAGCAAGCTCACGGTCACGATACCTAGCCAGCGCAGCCGGGGCTCCTGCGCTAGCCACGGAGAAACTGAGTCCACGACCCGAGGAGCCGCCAGAGGCTGAGTAGAGGCATTCATGCAGTTGAAGAAGTCATAGCACAAGGATTTTACGGTGTCACCAGGGCGTAGAACCTAGGTGCCGTTTGCGGCTAACGAATTCAAAAGTCTGCAAAGGCCCGACGCCGTCCAATAATAGTGCAGTGAAGCCGTGGTACGCTGTGGTGAAGCCGGGCAATAGTGAATTGAACCCCCGAAACGGTAGACCCTTCAGGCGAAGGTAGAAGAAGCGGGGAAGTTGTTTCGAACTGGAAGCAACGTGGTAGCGCTCATAATAGGCAGCCTGCTCAACACATAAGAAATTTCGCAGGCGTGAGGGGGGTGGGTGAAGCACGACGGGCTACTAGCTAGGTAGTGGGGTTTGAATCCGCAGCGTGGAGCACCGAGTGATTTTCACTACTGGAAAGCTAATTTCTAGGTGCACTACTAAGTAAGCACTAGCTATCGGTGCGACGCTACGGGCGGAAGCACGCGCAACAGACCGTACAGGGCCGGCAAACTATTCGTCAGTTGACCTTTTCAGCACACAACCTTGGACGTTTCAACAAAACAGCCCCGGCAGGCCTGACGGTACCTTTGTAATGTAGATTTTACACAACAAAACTCCTACACACATGAAAAAGACAGCATTAGTAACGGGAGCCTCGGCTGGAATTGGCAAAGCAACGGCTATTTATCTTGCCCAACATGGCTATACCGTGTATGGGGGCGCGCGCCGAACAGACCATATGCAGGCCTTGAAAAGCTACGGCATTACCCCCTTGGCGCTGGATGTCACCAACGAGGAAAGCGTGGTGGCATGCGTCAATCAAATTGTCGAAGCAGAAGGCAGTGTTGATATTTTGGTCAACAATGCCGGCTTTGGCTTGGAAGGAGCCATCGAAGATCTGCCCATGCAAGATGCCCGCTACCAGTTGGAAGTAAACGTGTTTGGGGCCATGCGCCTGGCCCAACTGGTGTTGCCGAAGATGCGAGAAAACCGTTACGGCAAGATTGTGAACATTTCCTCCGTGGGCGGTAAGATTGCGTTTCCCCTCGGGGGGTGGTATCACGCCAGCAAATTTGCCTTGGAAGCCTTGAGCGATAGTCTGCGCAATGAAGTGAAGGAATTCGGCATCGACGTCATCGTAGTGGAGCCCGGCGCTACCCGTTCGGAATGGGGAAATGTTGCCACCGATATTCTGCTGAAAGTGTCGGGCCATACCGCCTACCAAGACTTGACGACGAAAACCCATCAGTTATTTACCCGGCTCTCGAAGAATGTCGCCGAACCCCTCGTAATTGCGGAACTGGTCAAGAAAGGAATCGAAGCCAAAAGCCCCCAAGCACGATATACCACTTCCCAACTAGCCTCCCGGCTTTTATTATGCTTGAAACGGATTCTGCCCGACAAGCAGATGGACCAATTAATCATGAGTCAACTAAAGTAAGCAGCTATGGACACCGTCTTTCTGCACCATAATCTCCTGTATGCGCGTGGTCATCAGAAAATGCAAAGCAGTGAACATTACTTCCCGGACCACGCGCTGGGCATCATGCTGTCGGGCGAGTCGCATTACTTTTCCAACGAGGGGACCTTTGTCATGCAAGAAGGCACCATTGGTCTGCTGCGGCGCAATGAGTTATTCAAGAAGCTGAAAAAAGTAGGGCCAACGGGAGAGCCGCCTTCGTTGATCAGCCTGTTTCTTGACCAAAAGACGCTGCAGCAATACGCCGCTGACAATGGTATTCCCAAGCAAAGCACTTACCGGGGCAACGCGATGCTGGACCTAACCAGTAATGTGTTCTTGAAAGGCTTTTTTGATTCTCTGTTGCCGTATATCGACCAGCCGAAAAAACTCACGGCGAAAATGGCGGAACTCAAAACCTATGAAGCCATTGAGTTGCTGCTACAAGCGGGGCTGAGCTATCAAACCTTCTTATTTGATTTTCAGGAGCCGCACAAGATCGACTTGGAAACGTACATGAATCATAACTTCAAATACAACATTCCCTTAGCCTCGTTTGCCAAACTGGCGGGACGTAGCTTATCGACCTTCAAACGAGATTTTACAAAAATATTTGAAACTACGCCGGAAAAGTGGCTGCAAAACAAGCGGTTAGAACAAGCGCACTATCTCCTTTCAAAGAGAGAAATGCGACCCTCAGAGGTGTATTTGGAGGTGGGGTTTGAAAACCTATCGCACTTTTCCTTCGCGTTCAAGAAAACCTTCGGGCTAACGCCAACTGAGTTGACGGAACAACAGAGAACAACCAGCTACTGACACGCACAAGGCATTTCCTGGCCTGTCAGCTCGAAAGTAGAAAAGCATCGGTTCTACGCGCAGAGCTGATTGCAAGCTTCTCGTTCATCCGTCTCGGATACTAAGAATTCGTCAGGTGACTAGCTGCACAAATCGTCTTTTAAGTTGGTATGAGCAACTGGATGCGTACATTTTCGCCTCCTGTCACAAACACCTTGCTTTCCTTTCAGCAGCTCGCTGCCAGTGCGCAGTGGCTATCGTCTTCGCACATGCCTACTTCTCGTACGATTTCTGCGGCTCGTTCGGCCCGGTTCTGGGCCGCCCGCCGGTATGTGCTGCAAACTATTGGCAGTATTGGGGGCGCCTTCGTCGGAATCTTACTATCCCTAGCCCTGCTGCTGTGGGTCCCGACGCGGGCCCTGCTGCCACTGGCCTTGGTTGGACTGCCGATCGGCTGGGCGCTAGGCGTACTCGAGGTACTCGTGTTTCCCGCGCTGGTACAACGCCTGCCCTTGCGCTTGGCCACGGCCCTGCAAGGCATGGGGCACGCCTTCCTGCTACTGCTGCTCTACGGTGGCTTTCGCCTGATCGCGCACCGTTTAGGATTGCCGCAACTCTGGACAGAGCCAGCCAGCACCACCGCCGAACCGTGGCGACAGGTGTTGTTAATCCCCATTGTCTATGCCCTCGCAGTCTTGGTAACTACCCTGCTCCGACAACTGTTGCAGGGCATGAGCCGTCGTCGCTTGAAAGAGCTTCTACAAGGCCGTTATCAGCAGCCGGAAACCGAAGAGCGCATTTTCCTTTTCGTCGATCTGAAGGACTCGACGCACCTAGCTGAACTCCTCGGTAATGACCGTTACAGCCGCTTGGTGTGTGACTTTTTCCGCGACGTGAGCCCAGCCATTGCAGCGGCCCGTGGGGAGGTGTACCAGTACGTGGGCGATGAAGTAGTAGTCACCTGGCCCGCACCGACGGGACGGCAGTACGCCAACTGCCTGCAGTGCTTTTTCGAGATGCAGCGGGCGATTGCCGCGCGGCACGAAGCCTACCAAGCCGCGTACGGGGTGGTGCCCTCCTTCAAGGCCGGGGCGCATGGCGGTATAGTCACCACCGTGCTAGTAGGCACGCAACATCGGGAGGTAGTCTACCACGGGGACGTACTCAATACCACGGCGCGCATTCAGGCCCAGTGCAATAGCCTAGGTAGCCGCTTTCTGATTTCAGTCGCATTGCGGCAACAGCTGGGTGAGCAGCCCGAGTTTCAGTTTACGGCCCTAGGAGGGCAAGCCCTGCGCGGCAAAGCCAGTACAACGGATCTGTTCGACGTGCAGCTTTACTTGCCCCGCCTGTGAGAAAGTTCTCGCTACGGCCCCGCTTGCAAAGGGTAGTGGTTAATGAGGCACAGTCCTTTTACGTGCTGCGAAAGGTCGTTTGCAGGGTGTGAAATTTTATGGCTTGCTTCTATTTTAGCAGTAGAACGAGCAAGTAGCCCGGAATTTGTCGGCTTGATTGCGTTAAACCTCGGCAAAGTAAACTTTAAGAATGCAGAAGGCTGGCACAAATTTTTGCCTTCTTATTGGGGCCAGGGATTGACCACCGAAGCGCTAAACGCTTTGTTAAACTATGGGTTCGACTACCTCCAGTTGCACCGTATTGAGGCGGGCTGTGCCGTAGAAAACGTTGGCTCTACCCGGGTACTAAAGAAGGTCGGAATGATCCTCGAAGGCCGCAAAAGACGAGGTTCACCTGTTCGAGGGACCTGGGTCAATAACTACCTTTTTGCTATCCTAGACACAGACTGGGCGACCATTCGAGAGGGCTGAGTGAGGGGAGTTAGTTGTTAAAGGAGCCGCCGTCTTGTGTGACTAGCGTTACATCATTTTAAAGAAGGACTGGCTACTATCTTTTTCAAGTTGGTCACGGCTCTTGCGCCCAAAGCATCGGGGTCGAAACTGCTATAAACCGACGCGGTACCCAAGCTTGTCCAAAGCACTGCAAGGTGCTACGTCGTTGGCGGCGCTCCCGCGTTCAGTGCCGACTAAACCCGGTGCAACGAGCGAGTTGCCTACCCGTTGCTGGCGGCGCTAGCCGCCCCCGCTGCTTTGGCCACCCCCGCCACTTTTGAGGTCGTCATTCCGAATGCTTTTGCGCGGGCGCGTGGCCTGCTGTTGCCCAAAGCGGTAGGCGAAGCCCACCCGAAACTGGCGCTGCTGGTTGGCGAAGCGACTGTTCTGCGAAAAGGCGGGTGTGGTCGTCGCGTTGCCAAACGTGCGCCGCGCGGTGAAGGGGTACTGGGCGTTGAACGACACATCAGCCCGGCCTTTGAGCAGCGTTTGGCGCAGGCCCAGGCCGTAGTAGATAAAGCCGCTGTTATATCCCTGAAGCGTCGGCCGCGCCAAGATCTGGAGGAGGTTGCCTTGCAGCGTCAGCGTTTTGGTCGCTTTGTAAGCGGTGTTCGCGTTATAGTTGGCGGCGAAGCCGCGTCGCGTTAAGTCCAGGGCCGTGCTGTGCAGCAGCAGGTACTCCACGTTGCCGCCCAGGCTGAGGCTCCAGTTGTTGGTGGGCTTGGCCGAGACGTAGCCGTTGAGCTGAAAGGCCGTGTTACGGGCCACGTTGGCGCTGGTGGTCAGCACCAGATTGGGAGCTGGTACAATCTCGTCCGGCACGGGCCGCAGCGGTTGGGTGCTGGCAAAGCTTACTTGCTCGATGGAGTTACCGGTGCGCAGCACCGACAGGGCCACGTTGAAGGACGTCGTTTTGATGAAGTTATTGTAGCTCAACTCCACTGAATGTGTCAGCTCGGGGTCTAGGTTGGGGTTGCCGTAGGAGTAGCTGATGGGGTTGCTGCGGTTGACGTAGGGGTTCAGGTAGTAGATGTAGGGTCGGCTGATGCGGCGGCTGTAGGCCAAGCGCAGGCTGCTGGTTTTGCTCAGTGTGTAGCTCAGGTTGACGTTCGGCAGCGGCGTGACGTAGCTGCGGTAGGGGATGCCGGTGTTTGTGTTCGTAAACTCGGCCCACAAGCCCGTGCGCTCCACGCGCCCACCCACGCCTACGTGCCACTTCTCCGTGGCGTTGAAGGTGTAGGTGGCATACGCCCCTTCCACGTCCTGGCGATAGTCAAACGCGGTGCCGCGGTACCGGGAAGTCGCATACTCGGCGGCTTGGACTGGAAACAGCGTATCGACCTGCGCCTGGGAACCCGTGAGGCGTAGGATACCCTTGAGGCCAAACTCCAGGGTTTTCTTTTCCCCCAAGGGCAGGGTGTAATCGCTTTGCAGGGTGTACTCGTGGCCCGGTAGACGCGTGGTGCTGCGTTCCCGGTAGCTGGCCTGGCTCACCTCGAGCGGTCGGTCAGCATGGTTGAATTGATTGAATTCGTAGCCATTGCGGTTGCCGTTGTACGCGTACTGCACAATGGTGCTCCACTCGCGCCGCGCCTGCTGATAGGTGCGGGTGTAGGTGCCGGTTACTTCGGCGTTGCCGCCCTGGTAGGTCGAGCGCGTATCCCGCAGAAACAGGGGGCTGAAGCCCGGCAACAGCGTCGTGTAGCGGTTCAGGTTGCCGGATTGGTTGGTACCGCCGTAGCGGAAGAACGAGCCGTTGAGCGACAGACTGTGGTGCTCAAGGGGGTCATAGTCGAGCCCGAGGGAGCCCGAGCCGTAGTAGCCGGTCGTGTGGCCGGTGCCGTCCTGGCGCAGCGTGTCGTTGCGGGAACTGCGATAGGTGACTTGTTCGCTGCTCGACGTGCTGCGGCCGTTGTAGTTCAGGCCGCCATTGAGCGAGGAGGTGAAGTTCACCTTCCCCTGGCGGAAGTTGAGCGAGTTGTTGCCGTTGCTGCTGCGGGTGCCGGCATTGGCGCTTACCGTGCCATTGAGGCCCTGCTTGGTGCCCTTTTTGAGGACGATGTTGATGATGCCGGCCGTGCCTTCGCCGTCGTACTTGGCCGGCGGGGTAGTAATGACCTCCACCGATTTGATCTGGTCGGCGGGGATGCTCTTAAGGGCTTCTTTCAGGTTAGCAGCCAGCGTCGGCGAGGGCTTGTTATTGACCAGCACTTTAAAATTGCTGTTGCCGCGCATGGTCACATTGTCGTCGCCATCAATAGCCAGCAGCGGGGCCTTGCGCAGCACGTCCTGGGCCGTGCCCCCGGCATTGGTCACATCCTGCTCGGCGTTGTAGACGAGGCGGTCGGGGCGAACTTCCATCAGCGGCCGTTGCGCGACGACGACCGCTTCGCCTAGCTTTTGGGCCGTGGCGGGCAGTTGAATGGGCGCCAGTGCCAGCCGGCTGTCGGTCACCGTGACGAGTTGAGTCCGCACGCCGTAGCCCACGAAGCTGATGCGCAAGCGATACGGGCCGGCCTGTAGCTTCGTGAGTTCGAAGCGCCCCTGCTCGTCCGCCGATTGCCCGGCCACGACTTTCTCGGCAGGGGCCGGTAGCAAGAGCACGACGGAGGCAAACGGTACCGGCTGCCGGGTGAGCGAGTCGAGCACCGTGCCCGTGAGCGAGCCGCTCCCCGCTGCCAATCCCGGCGTTTGCGCTGCTGCCTGCTGGCTCAGTATTAGAAAAAACAATAGAAGCCAGTAAGCTTGAGCAAAAAAATGCTTCATAGAAAAGCGGGCAAATTGTTGAGGCAATCTATTGTTAATGAATTGGTTATTGGTAGAGCCTGATGGCCTTGTTTGGGTGATTATAAAATGGGAACTGCGAACGAATACACTACTTCACGGCCGCGCTGGAGCTGGAAACTAGCCACCAGAATAATGACCGTATTCACCAAGCAAAGCGAAAGGACAACCGGTGCGATGAGCAGTGGTGAAATGAAAAAAGGCAGCTGTTTAAAGAGGCAGAGCACCACCATAAAGAGAAACCCATAGATGATAAAGCACCAGGTAAGCTGGAAATTGAGCATGCGTCTGCCGAGTTGATCCACGCCTTTCACCTTATCCCGCTTCAGGACCCAGAGGATCAAGGGAATAAAGAGGTTGCCCAGGGGAACAATCCAGAACGAAAGACTCGCTAGGTTCATCAGCTGTAAAAAACCGGGGTTTGCTTCTTGCGTAAAATCCAGCAGCTCCTCAAGGGGTGTATCTAAGACTCTAGCGATTGCGCGAAGCGTATTGCCGCGCGGCTCCGTACTGCCGGATTCGATACGTTGTAGCGTTCGTAAATTGATCGACGACTCGTCCGCGAGTTGTTCTTGAGAGAGCCCTTTACTTTTCCTTAAGGCTCCAATTTTTTCGGCCAGTAATCCCTTGCTCATCATCGGGTTATGTTTAAGCCAAAGGTAGCTTAGTGCCGAGGTGGATCTGCCGGTTTTAGCCCGACATTTCTACGGCATTTGTGTCATGAGGCCGCGCATTTGTAGTATAGCTGCCCAACTGAACGATAATCCGAGGAGATTCCAACCTTCAATAGGCGGTGTTGGTCTGCTCGGAAAGTCCCTGAAAGCATTTGATCAAGGCCCTATCCGGAGACAGTAGCTACTTGTTATTGATTGCGTCCTTACACGCTATTTGGGTGTCTTACAATTCTAATTTTTGTCTTACAAGCCCAAATTTTATCTACTTATGTGTCTTACAACTGTAAGACATAGCGATGGAAGATCTTACTCATACCCCTGCCTCACGCAATGAGGACAGCATATCTCCCAAAGGGAACAGCCCTGTTACGTGGTCGATACGTGGGGTCGAAAGAGACACCCGAGCCGTGATTGAGAAAGCTGCTGAACGTGCGGGCAAGACCATCGGCCAGTATGTTAATGAAGACATTCGCAGCCTAGTACAAGGTCAACTGGTTCAATCTCCCTTACCAGCCGCCCCCGTTACTATTCAACAGCAGATCGACCACCTCACGAAGATTGTCGAAGGGATTGCCACCCGTTTACCCGAGCCAGGTAAAAAATCAGTTTGGCAACGGCTCTTTGGGTAGATCCATTCTCTTTCCCCTTGTCATGAATCCAAACACCTTAGCAGTAGAGGGCACCCGCTAGGCTACTTCAGTCTTGGGCATTTTTTAGAGGAGCCTTGTAAGGTGTCTAAGCTGCGGATCTACTCGAATTGGGTCGGTAGCTGTTCATTGGCCTGCCCCGGTAGGGTCCGACTGTGCCCGAACACGGCCGTGTCGAACGATAAACGGCTTGCTTTGAGAATACTCTGCTGGCCCAGGGCCCGGTCTTCGTAGAGGGTACTATAGGCTAAGCCCAGCGCGTGCGAGCACAGGTCGGCGGCAATAAGCACCCCCTTCGCTGGGTGGCAGCAGTGCCACGTGGTGGGCGGACGTGTGCACCACCTGTAGGCCGCACAGCAGCGGCAGTACGTCGCCGTCGCTCAGTTGTTCGTCCACGGTTACAAGCGCGACGCTCGTAATCGGGCCTTTGATTATCAAGCGCGTAAACTCGTCGGCCCACGCCGCTTGATAGGATGCGAGTACCACGGGGCGGGAGGGTTCAAAAACGAGCGGATTGGACAGGAGAGCGAAAAACCCGGCCATAGGGCTGAGCCTTGTCGTATACTGGGTTATCCAAGGCTGCTTATAGGCTCAGGTCTATGATCTCTATGCGTCCTTGTTCGTCATAGCGGATGACAAGCGTAAAGAGGCTGAGCCATTCAGGCTTGTAGAAACGCTTTCATCTGGTGAGGTAACGGATAGCTGCCTTTGAGCCTTCTGATCAGCACTACTTCTCCTAGGTGAAAGGACAAATGTAGGGCTACTTCCTGCAGGATTTGGTGCTTGGTTAGCTCCTGCTCGTCTGTAGCTGCGGGCTGGGTGAGGGACGCTTGAAAAGCCGCTAGTTGTCCCTTGAATTCTTGTACCGCTGCTTGTAACACTGCCTCATCGGACGGTACTCGTTCACGGCTCCACGTCGCGTCCTCCTGAAAGGGCTTCGCCAGCATGGTCCCTTGCAGTTGACGTAGCTGAAAGGCTTGCCAGGTGATTAGATGCCGCAGGATCTGCCAGATACTGGTCGGGAATTCAGCTTGATCCAGGCCACTACCCTCAACGGTTAAGTCGTCGAATGCTTTGAAGGTGTCCCAGGCATGGTCAAAAAGGTAGTGGTTGTTCATCGCGTTGTGCATTTCTGTGCCTTGGCAACGATATTATTCCCTAGCAAAGTATAGTTTCCTAAGCTCTTAAAACCCAGAAAGCCCCTCTAATGGAGGGGCTTTCTTATAGCTCAAGACGATTACCTGTTTGACGTATTGTTAGACTATGATCGATCAGCTAGCATGCGGACAACCCTTCTCACTGGCTTATGCTTCATGACGTTTTTCTCCCTGCAGGCGTAGCAACAGCAGCTCTACGCGGTGAAGGACTCTGGCCACTATCCATCCCGCAGCACTTCGTGGCGTTATCCCCCTATGCTTACCTGCCACACCTCACATCGTGGCCTTCTAACGCAAAATGTGCTATCTGAATGTTCCAACAGAGTAAGCAGAAAGTTAATGACCTCTGTTCCACCAGCCGATCTTAGATTGACTTGAAGGAGGACTTCTCCGGCCTTGAGGAAGGGCGGGGCACGAAACGCACTTCCAGCATCTCAACCTCGCCGTAGGCACCAAATTGTGCGGCTTTCATAGTAGGTATAGTATCTCTTATTTTGGGTAAACGCTTGGTCGCAGGTGGTATTAATTCGGAACGAGGTGCTTGAATTGCGGCGGTTGACGGTCGCCCCTAATGGCGCCGTCCGCAAACGTCTCCTCCAGTAGCATCAGGTCTTCTGCCCGTAGCGGCAATTCCAGCGCCGTGACCGGATGAACGGCATGCGCACGTTGCAACTGCGCCGCATTTGCTTCGGACAACCCTAGGAAGCGAACCTTGCCTTCTTGAATAAGGTCGGCGATAGCACCGACTGTCTCTTCAATCGGCACATCAGCTGCGATGCGGGCCGGCTGGTAGATGTCAATCACGTCAACACCTAGCCGCTGCAGTGAGTACGCCGCGAAGTTTTTGATGGAGGCCGAACAGCTGTCAAAGCCTAAAAAGGCTCCACTGGGCGACTTCTGGGCGCCGAACTTGACACTAATAATAGCTTGCTCTCGTCGCCCCTTAAGGGCACGACCAACGAGCATTTCATTGTGCCCCATCCCATAAAAGTCGCCGGTGTTGAGCAAGTTAATGCCGGCATCAAGCGCGGCGCGAATGGTGGCGATGCCGTCTTGATCACGGTCTGGACCCGGGTGAGGACCTACCGCGCCGGACATCTGCATGCATCCTAACCCAATAGCCGAGACGAGGGGGCCCTCCGTGCCAAGTCTGTGCGTTTTCATAAGGCTTCTAGCAAATAAGCTGTTTCCGGCAATCGCCAATTCAGCGGGTAGATGTTAGCGGAGTAAGAAATGACTGGTTACTGTCGCAAGGGTGCAGATCAACTATTGGTAGACAGCATCCGCGAAGAAGCTGCTCGCCTTTGCCAACCTGCTTATCGGTAGCTTCTTGCAGCTGCTATGGACGCACAGCTGAAGCACTGTTTTTAACCATACTCACGGGCGATGCGAGCACCTGTCCAGGCTGGCGAAAGGGGGTATAAACCGTTATGAAGCAAGGTTTCAGGCTCAGCAATACTCTACCTAGCTACGTGTTAGGGGCCGCGTCGGGATTACTAGAGAATATGCGCAAAAAGGCTTCCTGGTTGTTGTCGGCGTGCATGAGGTCCAACAGCTCTCGCGTTTCCGCTTCGACGCCTACCATGCGCTGACGCATCTTCGCCTCGTACGCGGCAATGGCGTGTCTCGTCGTTTCGAAGTGCGCACTGCCCAATGCCTCGGCTAGGTCCAGGGCATCCAGCATGGCCTGGTTAACCCCTTCCCCGTTGGGGGGCAGGCAGTGGGCTGCATCGCCCAGCAGCGTGAGGTTGGGCTGCGACGGCCAAGGCGGGGTTAGGGGCAAGTAGTAGCTCGGGCGGGGCACCACGGTCAGGGCCTCGTTGGCGAACAGGTCCTGCCATTTTGGGCTCCAGGTGCTGAACTCCTGCGTAAACCACGCGGCCACCGCGGCCCGGTCAGTCCAGTTGATACCTGAAGTAGTTAGCCAGTCCTCGGGCTTTTTCACCCAGACCCAAAAGTTAAGCGCGCCATCACCCTTGGTCAGAAAGCTGATCGTTTGGCCATTTTCCAGCGCCGTGAGACTGCCGCCTTGGATAAGTTGCCAAAGGACTGGTACCCGCTGCGCCGCGTCAGGCACGGCCCCTTCCAGCAGCGTAAAGCCAGCGTAGACCGGCCGCACATCGGTGAGGTAAGGGCGCACCTTGGAGTTGGCACCATCAGCCGCTACCACGACATCGGCATAGGCCTGCGTACCGTTTTCAAAGTGAATTTCCCATCCTCCTCCTGCCGGCTGCATAGTCGTGAAGCGGGCATCCCAGACCACGGTCCCCGCCCGCAACGAGGCCACGAGCAGGTCCCGGAGTGGCCCCCGGTCAATTTCCGGACGGAAGCCCTCATCCCCGAAGTCCTGGGCTACCCAGTCAGCGTGTTGATCAAGCAGGACTTCCAGCTGGCCATTGACGACGACCATCGCATCCGCACCGGGGCGGTAGGCACGCTTGAATTCTGCCAGCAAGCCCGCCGCAGCCAGGGCTTTTAGGCCCGAGTCGTGGTGCAAGTCCAGGGCCGAGCCCTGCGGCCGAACCTGCGGGGAAGCGTCGCGCTCGTAGACGTGCACGGCCACGCCTTGCTGCTGCAACAGGCGGGCCAGCGTCAGGCCGCCCGGTCCTCCGCCGATGATGGCTACTTGCTTATTCTGTAGAAGCATAGCAGATGCGTTGATAATCAAGTGACTAATTAATAGTACAAAATTGATAGTGGTTTTACGGATAAAATAGCCCATAATGCATTAATAATAGTCGATAATGAAAATCGCTGTAACTGACACGGGCTCTGGAATTGCCCTACAAGTGGCTCAGGCCCTCGGGGCCACTGTGCGCGGGCGCTTTATTGATATCCCGGCCAGCAAGGGCGGTGGGTACATTACTGGCTTTACCTGGGGTACGGAGCTACGCATGATGGTACGCCACTACTACCTGCACGAGGCAATGCTGGTGGAACGGACGGACCTAGCAGAGCGGCCAGAAGAGGTGGTATTTCTGCTGCGCGGTATTCTGCCCTCGGTTACCCAGACCTCACCCTCGCCCCCGACGCTGGCGGAACCCGCCAGTGTGCTGATCTGCCCACACGCGGCCTCGTCCGTCATCGACATGCCAGCTAATACGCGCTTCAACAGCGTGACCATTGCCGTTTCCCGGTCCTACCTGCGGCAGCTGTTCGGTGAGCTAGACCACCCGCTGGTGGCCAGCCTACTGGCTACTAGCGACCCTTTTGTGTTTGAAACGGGCATTTCGCCCGCTATGCTCCAACCCGCCAGTGACCTGCTGCTGCCGCCGGTACCGGAGAGTCTGGCTAGCCCCTATTGCAAGCTCAAATGCGAAGAGCTGCTCTGTCATACAATAGCCCTGCTGCTGCAACGCGAGGCTATCCCGCCCGGCAAAGTGCACCTAGCCGACCTGCAGACTATCTATGCCCTTAAGCTGCGCTTACAAGCGTCCGTGGGAGAAGCGCCCCCTATTGCAGACCTGGCCAAAGAGGTCCAGATGAGTGAGCCGAAACTGCGCAAACTGTTCCGGCAGACCTTTGGCAAAAGCGTGTTTGACTATTACCAAACGCTACGCATGCAGGAAGCCGCCCGTTTGCTAAAAGAGCAGCGCCTGACGGTTTCGGAGGTGGGCTATCAGGTGGGCTATACCAACTTGAGCCATTTTGCGCGGGTATTCGAGCAACACATCGGCCTCAAGCCAAAGAAATACTCGGCTCTCTAAAGGCGAGGGCATTAAGGAGTAGGGCAAGCAGTGCTACTTACAGGAGGTTCATGCGTTTTCACCCCTCATTTGGATGAACCAACAGCGTTATCTCAGGAGTATTTCAAATCAATGTTGGTGCACACAAGGATAGTTTTGGGACTGTGTTGTGCAGATACGCAGCAGGTTTTCTGAACAAACGAGTTCAAAAACAGCATTCTCCCCCTTGAAAAGCAGAGCAGAATAGCTTAAAAGTAGCGGTGAGTTGTACAGCCAAAGGAGCGTTAAAAGAGTTGATTTTTTGAAGCTATGATGAGTGAGAAGCAGTCTTTTTGAGCAAGTAAGCGTTCTGGTTATGTTCCATAGCCCCGGTGGGCAGCCACTGCCACCACACACCTAGGTCTCGCTGAATAATTTCTTTGTAAAAGGCGGGCAGCTCCTGCGATTCGCCTTCGAAGTACTGGCGGAAAGCGCGGTCGTGCACCAGTTTCTCCCGCACTTTCTTGAAGAAGCGCAGGCGTCCAAAGCCCTCCGACGACACCGCTCGCATGGTGTTCATCCACTTGGCGGCTCGGCTGGGGGAAGCCATGTAGCGCCGGTAAATAGCCTTGTTGGAAAAGGTGTAGGCCGTTAGGTCAATCACCTTGTCGTAGAAGTCCACCCACTCGTAGTTCAGGGGCTTCACGTTCATGGCTAGGTGGTTATTGAGAAAGTGGAACGGGAAGGGCAGTACCCGGTGGTTGCGCTGATAGTCTAGGTTCAGCGGCGCCGCTTCGCCGAAAGCACTCAACAGCGAATAGCCCGGGAAAGCGGCCGGCGACAGATCCACGAAACGCTTGGTCAGCTCGAAGGGCTCCGCGCCTAGGTCGCTGTCGAGGCCCAGCACAAAGTTGGTTTGTACGTAGGGCACGTACTGGAACATCAGGTTCACGTGCTCGGCCACGCGCTTCACCTTTTCCTCGCCCGCTAAGCGTGCGGTGCGCGACTTATTGCCGAGCTCATACCACGACTCCACGCCCGGCAGCAGGGCCTCAAACCCGTGGTTGTTCAGCACCTGCAAGTGCTCTTCGGTAAGGATGGATAAGCTGCTTTCGGCCATAAACCGAAAGCTTTTCAGCGGAGCCGCAGCCGCAATGGCGTCCATGGTTTCGGTGAAGCGCACCCCAAAGTTGGGGTCGTGCCAGCCGACTACTGGCTTATCGAACTTGGTGAGTAGGAAGCGTAAATCGTCCTTAATGATCTCCACGCTCAAAGGCTGATAGTCCACGGTGGCATCGATGCAGAAGGCGCAGGTATAGGGGCAGCCCACGCTCCCGATCATGGGTACCATCTTCAGCACGGGGGCTTTCTTCAGGGTGGGCTCGATGAACTTCCACCGCTCGCGCACGCCGGGCAAGTGGCTAGGCTGCTTGCCCGCCGACAAGTGCTTGCCCTCGGGCCGCTGCGGCTGGCAGTTGTGCAGCACTTCCTGGATGGTGGCCAGGGTGGTGAAGCCTAGCACAAAGTCGAAATACCGGACGGCATCCTCGGGGTAGCACCGCGCGTGCGGGCCGCCGAGCACCGTCACGGCGCCTTGGCGGCGGAAGTAGTTGCTGAGCGCGTAGGCCAGCAGGGCCGACTCCGTAAACGCGCTGATAAATACCAAGTCGACGCCTTTGGGCAGCTCCTTGCGCAAATCTTCCAAGCCGGTGTAGCACACCAGCTGCACCGCGTGCCCTTCCTGCTCGCACCAGGTGGCCACGACCTGCGGCATAATGCTCGCGAGGTTCGCGTGCATGGCACGCGCCCATAAGGTGGTGGTCGGTCCCTTGCAGACCAAATCGATGATGCCAATCGTTAACCTTTTCATTGCAGTGGGAAATAGGAGGTATCCCCTTGCTATCCGGCTGCGAAGCGATAGAAGCAGGAAAAAGCTACTTCAGACACTGAACCGTAATGCTTGCGAGAGGAACCATGTACCCGTAGCCTCGGTAACTCCGAGGCTTAGTCGTGAAGCGTGGCAAATACGCAGGAGCAATGGCTGCGCAGCCGGTCATTATGGCTCAAGGCCACAAGGAAAGAACGGCCAACTTCTTTCCAGCCAAGACAAACCTGTGGGCTAGCTATCCTGTCGGCAGGTAAGGGAAGCCGCACCGCTCGGTGTACTCGGCTGTTGCTGACAGCTGCGCAGCCAGTCCTGGGCTTCGGCTAGGTCGTGAAAGAGTTGCAGTTCGAGCAACCCGTTCATGCGTTCCGCTTGGGTCAAGGAGAGAATGTCCGACCCCTTATCTGCTTGCACCACGTGCGCGATGTAGCGCAAGCCCAGGCGTTGTGCTTGGGGTAGCCACGCGTGTCTCAGCCAATCAACGGAGTTGAACCAGGGGCCGCGCAAGGCTAGGTTGTTGTTGAGCAGGAAAGCACTCGGATGAGCTTCCACTTGATCCAGATACCCGGCAGCCCCCTGCAGGGCTTCTTCGTGGCCAATCCAGCCGCTCCAGGTAGCGTGTAGCCACTGGGCTGACTCCTCATAGTGGATCGCACAGGTTCCACCCGTACTAAATTGTGTAGCGCTAAGCAACATAGTATTTAACAGCTTTTTTGGGTAATTAACTGCCGAGTATGTTATGTAAATACTTGACAATGAACACACTAAAACGCATTATGCGTACCTATAAAGTTGTAAACTGTTGAGTCGCTACACAAGGTGGCGAATACCAATTCTTTCTCCGTAATCACCTCCAGCCGGTCGGTGGTATTTACGTAGTTGCCCCGCCGCCACTTCGTACACTGCCGTCTGGTACCCCATCCTATTTGCTCGCGCAGCAGCCCTACCACCGGTCGTTCGGCGGTACTGGCGGTAAACTCTCTGCGCAGTCAAGACTAGCTGTCCTATTCTTCCCGATAAGTGCCACACAAAGTACGCGCTACATCTCCCTACCCATGAGTGTAGCACTTCTCCTATCTTTAGGCGGAGCCATGTGGTAAGATGGCTCGCGTTCAATGGCAACACGCATGCGTGGGCTAGCTCCTAACCAGCTGTAATGCTATGGCAACTTCTTCCCCCATTTGTTTCTCCACGGCCAAGTGTAGGCCTGCTCGTCCACAGAGTGTCAGAGCGGCGCTGTGCCAGTCCAAAGCGCGCTACTCCTCTCTATATTATAACCATGAAGCAAGGCTTCTGCCTCTTGGAACAAGTAGCAACGGCAGCCGGCAAGTCCACTGGCTACTAGTGCCTAGCTGTCAGTGGGAAATTTAGGCGGCACCCGAACTGACCTACTGCTAAAGACGCCTGTTCTGCGATGCTGTCGACTTACTTGCTTGGTAGTATGCTCACAATTGATTTTGCATTGGCGCATGATACGCACCTTGGCCGGCATATTCTTATTTCCTTGCTTACAGCCTTATGATTCGCATTTTTCTTGTTGACGACCATGCCATTATGCGCGACGGCTTGCGGGCGATACTCGCGGCGGAATCCTTCCTACAGGTGGTAGGAGAAGCCACGGACGGCCAAGATTTGCTGGCCCAGTTGCCCACGATACCCGCAGATGTCGTCTTGATGGACCTGCACATGCCTGTCTTGGACGGCCTCGCAACGACACACGTCCTGCAGCAGCAGTACCCTCACCTGCGTATTCTGATCTTGTCGATGGTAACTCATGAGCGCACCATTGGCGAGTTGCTAGCCGCGGGTGCCAGTGGCTACGTGCTCAAGAACGCGGACAAAACTGAAATCGTCACGGCTATTCATGCGGTTGCCACGGGTAAACGGTTCTTGTGCTCGGAGATTGGATTAGCTTTGCTTGATAAGATGCTGGCTACCGAACCCCAAGCCCTGGCTGCTCACTCGAAAGATACTTTCCACCTGACGCACCGCGAGCGGGAAATTTTGCAGTTAGTGGCCAGTGGGCTCACCAACCAACAAATCGCTGATAAGCTCTTCACGAGTCGGCGCACGGTCGAAACCCACCGGCAGAGCCTACTGGAAAAAACAGGGGTCAAAAATACGCCGTCCCTGATCAAGCACGCCATGGAGCAAGGCTGGCTGCAGCCGTAAAGAGGGAGCCAAGGACGTTGCCAGCCTTGCTCCAAGCAAGAAGCTAGCTTAACTACTAAGCACAGGGAAAATGGCGCATTCGCTATAGGTGAATTTGTAGTTGAATTTTTTGTATAGCTAAAGAGGCTGATCAGCTAGCCACAAGCAACTACATTGGTGGCCATTTCGGCCTTCTTATAGCAGCGGGGGATAAAATTACGCTAAGTTTCCCCTATCTTTTTCTACCGCAACAGCGAGCCGCTGCCTACCAGAATCGCCTTTTGTAAACCAAGTTATGAAAGTTGGGGGCCAAGCTTTCGTTAAGTCCAATCTCCTTCACGGGCAGTAGTGGGGAAGCCTGGCCGAGTAGGTAGGACTACACTGTCTAGAGACGCAGGCTTAGCCAGCCGTAGGTGCCGAGCACGGCGGCCAGTCAGCCCCCCAGTGTGCCGTAGGTGAACAGCAGGTACCACGCCACCGCCGGGCGCTGGAACTGCCCGAAATAACGCACCGTGAGCACCGCGCCGGCGATGATGAACGCCACGAACACCAGTGGCCCCAGCGATGTCAGGATGGTGAGAAGGTTGACTTGGCTGGTCAGCCACACGTGCTCTATCAGGTAGAAACCGCTCACCCCCGTGACTGCCGCCGCACTGGTCGCCAGCAAGGGTAGCAGTTGCACGCGCGGCGTTTTGCGGCGCAGCACCTGCACCAGCTCCAAGAGGCCCGCCAGGCTACTGGTCAGCACCAGCAGCCCGCTCAGGGCTAACAGTGCCGGCGAGAGCCACCACCCAAATCCAGCAGCCGTTGCGTAGCTGATAGCCGTCGTGGGGGCCGTGGTGATCAGGACCGGTCGGCCCTCCCGGTCGTGGGTGAGCACAGTGGTGGCCTGCCGCTCGTCGGGGCGGCGGAATGTGAGCGGGCCGGTGGGCAGCAGGGTATCGGCCCGGCCGATGAGGGGCTATTCAGCAGGAAATAGCCCTGTTGGCGCAGGGTGGTGCCGCCCATCAGGTAGTCCGCCACGCCGGCCAACTCGTTGCGGGGGGTGCTGTGGTAGTACCCCAGATACGGGGCCACGGCCGCCGCATCGAGCGGCACGCGGGGCGCGGGCGCCGGCAGCCCTTGCAGCAAGAAGGCCTGCACCAACTGCTTCAGCTTCGGGTGGCGCACCTTGCCGTTGTTGGAAAACGCATAGCCCACCCCCAGCGCGCGGTTGTAGCCAAAAGCCGTGATGAAACCGCCAGTGGAGTACCGCCAAGGTAGGTTCCTTTGTATGAATCTTTTAACTTAACGATATGAGCCTTCTTAGAGCAGCAGGGATAAACTTACTCTAAGCCCTACTCGCGGTTATTTCAGCTCAGCGCGGCTTGCAAGTACTTACGGTAGCGTTTAACGCTGGAGCGGCACCCCGCCGGTCGCTGCCTACGATGACCAACGCTCGCTTTATCCTCGCAAAAGGCTTGTCGATGGGTTGAATAACAAACCGTTCCCACTGCCCTTTTATGGCACTTACACCCAGCTTCTTATTGGCCACAAGCTAATTGATAAGCTTGTGGCCGACCTTGCCAACAATAATGACCGTGGCTGGCAAGGTGCTACCTGTGGCCAATACCTGCGGCTTTTCTCAGATACCTTATCTATATCCTCCGCCAGAAAATTGGCCGCTTTGGCTACCAGGGTGTTTTCCGTGGCATCGTAAAAAACAGCGGCAGAACCAGCTTTTCCGGTTATCGGAAACTGTTTGTTCTCCGTCCCTTCATACGTGATAACGACCTGGGCAAGCCCAAAAAATGGCCACAATAAGAGTGTTGTAAGTAGGTGAGCTAGCAGACCTTTTCGTGCAGTTAAAAATTCTGATAAGCATTAAGTAGCTAATGCTGTAGCACCTTGGACCCTAAGCAAATTCTGTGAATCGGATTACTCTTCGTCCGGCATGATCGCTACACAGCCTAGTCGGCTACGCTCTTCGGCCGTTGGTGGGCGGCGGCCTGTGATAACGGATAGGTCTTGTCGAGGGTGACTTTTAGCTCCCCACTAGCTACCCGGTCGAGGGTTTGGGCGAGCAGTTTTCGCACAGCGGGTTGGTACATTACGGGGCCAATGTAGCACCCAATGATTTGCAACCGGAGGCTCAACAGGTCGAAAGTCGTGAGTATTATCGGCGTATCAAATTCTTTGGCTCCTACTATCACTAGGCGCGCGCCTTCGTTCAGGTAAGGCAGCAGGCTGGGTAGGGAGGGCGTGCCAACGTTGTCGATGACTACATCGAAGCGCCAGTAACGAGGGCAGCTTTTCCCGATAAATCTTGCATTTTCATATTATAGTGCCAATTAATCAGTTGGTTGGCCTTAGTAGTTCACCCCGATTATTTAGTTAACAACCATGCCGGGGCGTAGTTTGCAGGGCGTACGTCACTGCGTGCCTGCGAAGTGCGTGATGCGTTGAACCCAAAGTCCTCCTTTAAATCAAGGCGCCGTCTCTATCACGGCCAGTGTGGTATGCGCGGGTAAGTGTTCACCTAGCTCTGCCGGGTGGGGCCGATTCGCCCCGCCACGGGAGCCAGCAAGTAGGTGGGCGTGCCATCGGGACGCTCCAGCTTCGCTAGTAACTGGCCGCGCTTCACTCGGTCGCCCGCCGTGAAGAAAAGGCTACTAGGTGGCCATGCACAGGCGCTTGCACCGGGTAGGTCGTAGGGTCGGGTTGCACTAGTGGGACAGGGGTGGGGAGCTGCCGCGCAAGGGTAGGGCTAGCCCCAAATAGTAGCCCTAGGGCCAGCAGGTGGGCAGGCCAGCCAACAACAGGGCTTTTAAAGAACACTTTCACAGTAAAAGGTGAGCGTGGCGGGGGCGCCGCATATTAGTAAAAAATTGGTGGTCAAGAATACATTACCCACCAAAGAAGTCGCCATCCTAACTAGGCCAGGGCCTAGTAAGCACCCGAGCGCTTCCGTCAGGTTCAAGGCTAATAGGGATAGGTAGCAAGACCTAGGGAGCGTAGCCGGCGCGGGCAACCTACGAGTCCGGCTAGCGGACATTAGGCGCACCAGCACGATGCGCGAGGTAGGGCCCGTGGGCTGCGCCCGCTTAGCGGCCTTCGTTGAGTTCGGTCATCAGCTCGCCAAAGAGGCGGGTGGATTTGAGCCGGTCTTCCAGGGCGTACATACTGGAAGCGGTGATGAGCTCATCGGCCTGCGTTTCGGCTAGAAAGCCTTGTAGCTGCTGCTTAACGGTTTGCTTGCTACCAACAAAGGAATACTTGAGCATTTGGTAGACGGCTGGGTGATGCCACATCTCTTGCAGTTCTTCGGTCATGGCAGTCGGCGGCTGCATGGGCTCTCTCGTTTGCCCGGTCAGCATGCCGACAAACATCCGGATGACGCTCGTGAACTGTCGTTGGGCTTCTTCATCGGTATCGGCCACGTAGGCGTTGAGGGCCACGATAGTATAAGGCTGGCTCAGCGCTGCCGAAGGTTGAAACTCGTCGCGATAGATTCGTAGTGCCTGGTGCAGGTGCGTAGAGGCAAAATGGCTGGCAAACGCGTAGGGTAGGCCCAGCTTGGCCGCCAGGTGGGCACTATCGGTGCTGGAACCTAGGATGTAGAGGGGTACCTCGGTGCCCTCGGCTACGGGAGCCCGCACAGCGGCTTGGTTGTTGGTGGGCGAGAAGTAGGTTTGAATCCTGCCGATTTCCTGCGGGAAGGCCTGGGCCGCCTGCATGTAATCCGACCGGATGGCGCGTGCGGTCGGCGAGTCGGTGCCCGCGGCCCGGCCCACCCCCAAATCAATGCGACCCGGATAAAGTTGCGCCAACGTGCCAAACTGCTCGGCCACAATCAGGGGCGAGTGGTTGGGCAGCATGATGCCGCCGGAACCCACCCGGATGATGGTCGTATTTTCGGCCACGTACCCGATGAGCAGGGGGGGCGCGTTGCTGCCGATGTTATCGGAGTTATGATGTTCGGCCAGCCAGTAGCGGGTGTAGTGGGCGGCCTCGGCGGCCTGCGCCAGCGCCAACGAATTGTTCAGGGTCTGCTTCACCGTAGCGCCTTGCGAGACGATGGCGAGGTCGAGAATGGAATAAGCGACTGAGTGCTTTGCCGGACGGTTGGACTCGTTAACAGGGGTAGGCATAACTTCTTTAGGTAAGTGGCCGCTCGTAGCAGCAGGCCATATGCTTGAGTAGCAGCAACAGCAGGAGACGCTGCTTAAATGGTTCGAAACGCTGGTTTTGGTAGCTCAAGATTTCCCCGCAGGGTTTGCGCTTCGTACTCCGTATGGAAGATGCCACGCGCTTGCAAAATGGGCACCACCAGCTCGATAAAGTCTTGTAAACCATACGGATGGTCTTGCTGAACCATCAGCATATCTATTGCTCCAGCTTCATACCACTTCTGTATCTCATTAGCAATCCTTTCGGCCGAGCCCATGAATAGGGGAACGGGTCGGTGCGAATACGGACCTAGGGAGCGGATTGCCTGGTACTTGGCGTAGGCCTCGGCATCGGTGCGGCCCACGATGGGGTTTTGCGCTACCGACCGCACGAAGTCTTCCGGCTGCCGGCCTTTTTCCAGCAGCTTTGCGGTCAGCGCATTGGCGAGGGACAAGGTTTCCTCGAAGGAGCTGCCCGCCATGAAGACGCCGTCGGTGTAGGACGTGGCTAGGTCCACGAAGGTGGGGGAGCTACCGGCCATGTACAAAACCGGCCGGCCCTGCACCGAGCGGCTGATGTTCAGCGGCCCGTCCACCGAGAAGTACTTGCCCCGGTAGTTGATGGGGTGCATTTTGCGCGGATTCAGAAACACGCCGCTTTCCTTATTGCGGGGAAAGGCGTCGTCCTCGTACGTGTCCCACAAACTCAGCAGAATTTCCAGAAACTCCTCATGCATGGGGTACTGGTCGGCCTTCCCGAGGTGGCCCCGGCTGAAGTTAACCATCCCGCCCGGGTTGGAGGTGATGGCATTCAGCGAGGCCCGGCCCTTGCTGATTTTGTCCAGCGACAAGACCTGCCGGGCCAGGTTGTAGGGGTCGGTGTAGGAGGTCGACGCCGTCAGCGAGAGGCCGATGCGCTCCGTTTTCATGGCCAGGGCCGACATGAGTGTCCCCCCCTCGAACATGCTCAGGTAGTAGGGAATGTTGCCGGGGCCGACGTGGCTGACATCGTACAGAAACAGGGTTTCAAACTTGGCCTGTTCCACCAGTTGCGCCTGCTTAATGAAAAAGTCGATATTTTCGCCGGCGTCGGCGGGCGTATCCGGGTGGCGCCAGGAGGAGAAATTCCACCCCGGCCCATCAATGACCGCAGCTAGCTTTAGTGTTTTTCTGTTGTTCATCACGTAGGAGTGTGCATGCGTGTTTTTGCCCCGGCAGAACCTTCTCCGCGGGCCTAGGCCCTAGCCGATGCTATCCAGCGCCTGTAGGTCCTTTATATCGACTCGGCTGACTCCACAATCGCAGCCTTGTGCTCTTCCAGAAACTCCCGCAGGGTCTTGGCCGGCCGGCCCAGCACGTAGGGGATATCATTCTGCACCATCGACATATAGGACATCCGGCCGTCGAGCATCTGCGTCACAAACTCAATGTTGGCATTAGCATACCAGCTCTCCCCACCATTCGCCACTATCTGCTCAATCACCTCTTTAAAGCCTTCGAGTCCTTTGTTGTCATACTTAATTTCCAGGCCGGTCACATCGCTCAATAGCGCCGCGATTTCTTGCCCGTTGAAGGTTTCCACGCTCAGCCAGTAGTGCTGCCCCCCGTGGCGCTCCGGCCCATCGACGAGGGCTTTGGCGGCCATCGCCGCGATATCACTGGAAGCAATGTAGCCGATGCGGCGGTCTTCCCAGTAGCCGGTGTAGGTTAGGTTCTTGGGGATGTACAGCCCCGTGAACACCTCCATAAACATGTTCGGGTGGAGGTGGGTCCAGGCGATGCCGCTGGCCTCGATGTACTTTTCAATCATCTGGTGCCAGGCAAAGTGGGCATCGGTGGTATCCCACTCCGCAAACACGCCCACGTGCACGATATGACGGACGCCGGCCTTTTTGGCCGCATCTACCAGGGTTTTGCTCTGCGTGAGCATGGCCACTGTGTAGCCGGTTAGCAGAAATACCCGGTCCACCCCGGCCAGCGCCAGCGCGAAGGTTCTGGGGTCATCCAGGTCCAGGTAAACGCAGTCTTTGCCTTCGCCGGTAAGCTGCTCGACTACCTCCTGTTTGCGCGAGGTGATGCGCACGTTGACCGCTTGACCTTCCAGGTCTTTGATAACTTGACGGCCGATGGTGCCGCTGGCGCCCAGGACCAGGACGGTCGGGTTCTGCTTATTTTCCATGTGCGAGTGCCTCGACTTTGTATTCAATAGTTGTGGGGGTGGCGGGCACAGCTGCCTAGGCGGCTACTGCGGCGTCGGTGGTGACGGTGAGCTTCACGTCGATGTTGCCGCGCGTGGCCCGCGAGTAAGGGCAGGTATGGTGGGCCTTTTCCACAATTTCCTCGGCCTGGGCCTGGTCTACGCCGGGCAGGTTGGCGTGCAGGGCTACGCCGAGGGTAGGCAGGTTTTCTTCATTCATGAACAGCTCTACCTGGGCATCCACGGAGATGTCGCCCACATTCACCTTAGCCTGGCGGGCAATGTGAATGACGGCATTGCCGAAGCAGGCGGCGTAACCGGCGGCAAAGAGCTGCTCGGGGTTGGTGGCGCCTTCGCGGGCCCGGCCGCCTAGGCTGCGGGGCATGGTCAGCTCCAGGTTGAGCACGTTGTCGGTTGATTCAATACGACCGTCGCGGCCGCCGATAGATTTGGCTTGCGCCGAGTGCATGATGGTAGTTGCCATGATGTTAGCTTGAAATTTTGTTTAAAAAAGAACCTAGGAAAAAGCATGGTCCGGCTACTCCTTACCTAGCTGCCGGGCGCGATTGCCGGCCACCACTTCTTCGCGCGTAGGCCAGGCTTCGCGTTGCAGCAGCTCCGAGATAATCTGGTCGCGTAGCTGCGGGGCCTTGCCGGGCACGGCGTTGGCCAGGGCCTGGGTCAGCTCGGGGGCCGTGAGTTCGGTGCAGTAGGCCGGCGTGCCGGGCTGCTGCCGCCACGAGTCGGCCAGGCTACCCCCGTCCACTACGTCGAAGCCGAAGTCGTTGCAGAGGTCGGATAGAATTTGCTTGGCGCGCGCGTCGTCGCCCGCAATGGAAAGGGCAATGCGGCCGAGCGTGCCGGGCGCGGTACCGCCGCTGGCAATCGTCTCGGCGAGCAGGTTGTTGAAGGCTTTCAGGAGGGGGCGGCCTAGTTGCTCGGCCGCCAGCACGCTCTCCGGCTGGCCCTGCTCCAGCGCGTCGATTTTCTCGTCTCGGAAGGGGTAGTAGTTGCCGGTGTCCACCACGATTACCTCGGGGGGTAGCGACCGGAACAGGTCTTTCGGAAACTCGGCCAGCACTTTGAAAGGCACGGCGATAAACACGAGGTCCACGTCCTGCACCACGTCTTGCAGGGCGGCGGGGCTAGCCCCCAGCTCCTTCGCTTTCTGGGCCAATTCGGCCGGCTGGCGGGTGTTGGTTACTTTCACTTGGTGGCCGAGGGTAGCCAGGTTTTTGGCCAGGGAGCCGCCGACGGGGCCGGTGCCAATGATTCCGATTTTCATGGGATGGGGATTAAGTGTTTGCTCGTTTCCACGACGAGGTCCTGCTTCAGCCTGCCCTGGGAAAGCCCTTGTGCGGCAGTGACTTGCTGCAAGAGCCCTAGGGCATCTTCAGCAGCTGCAGAAAGCTTTCCAGCTCCTGCAGCTTTTCCGTGTTGATAGTCAAGTACATGTTGCGGCCCTCCTTGCACGAGTGGACCAGCCCCGCGTCTACCAGTGCCTTCACGTGCTGCGACATGGAGGGCTGGCTGATGGGTACAAACTCATACAGATTGGCGCATCCCAGCCGCTGCGCCCGCGCAATCTCTTGCAACATGCGCAGGCGCGTGGGGTCGCTCAATGACTTGGCTAGTTTGACGAGGGACTTGGTATCCATAGCATTAGGGTGGGGATAGGAGGATTTTGCTTGGCATTTGCGGGCCAGGGTAGGGCGCGTGGATAGCGGCTTGTAAGCCGGTTACTACTGCCAGCCGCCGCCTACGGCCCGGTACAGCTCCACATTGGCCCCTAGCTGGTTGCGTTTCAGCGAAGCCAGCTCCAGCTCGCTTTGCAGCGCATTGCTCTGGGCCGTGATGACCTCCAGGTAGCTGGCCAGGCCGCTGCGGAATAGCAGGCTGGCATTAGTTGTCGCCTGGCGGAGCGCGCTGACGCGCTCCGTGGCGATGGCTTGCTGCGTTTGGGTGCGCTGAACCTGCCCGAGAGCATCCGATACCTCGCCCACCGCTACCAGCACCTGCTGCCGGAATTGAATGACGGTGCGCTCGCGGTCAATTTGGGCCTGCTGGTACTGCGTGCGCAGCGCCCCGCGCTGAAACAGCGGCTGCGTAATGCCCCCCGTGGCCAAGCCAAACAGCGAGGCCGGCACGCTAAACCAGTTGCTGGCCTGGAAGGAGTTGAGGCCGCCCTGCGCCGTGATGGCCAGCGTGGGGTAGAGCTGGGCTTTGGTGTAGCCCACCGTGGCATTGGCCCGGTCGAGAGCCAGCTCGGCGCTGCGCACGTCGGGCCGCCGGGCCAGCAGCGCCGCTGGCACGCCGCCCGCGGCTATTACCGGCACTTGCACCCGTAGCAGGTTGCCGGTGCGGCTAATGCCACCCGGCATCCGCCCGGCCAGGATGCTCAGCGCATCTTCCTGCACCGTGATGGCCTGCTCAAACTCGGGGATGAAGCCGGCCGCCGTGAGGCGTTGCGCTTCGACCTGCTGCACGGCCAGCGCCGTCACTTGGCCGGCCGTGAACTGCAATTTCGTGAAGCGCAACGTGCTGTCGGTGAGGGCGAAGTTGCGCCGGGCCACGGCCAGCTGGGTGTCCAGCATGAGCAGATTGTAGTAGCCTTCGGCCACTTGCGCCACCACCTGGGTTTGCACGGCCTTGCGGGCTTCCTGGCTTTGCAGGTAGGCGGCCAGCGCCTCCTGCTTGCGGCTGCGGATTTTGCCCCAGATGTCGGCTTCCCAGCTGACAGCCGTCGAGAGGTTGTAGTCTTCCAGGTGCTTGACGCCCAGGAACTGGCTGTAGGAAATGCCGTTCAGGCTGTTGCTGGAGGGCCGGTTGGTCGTCACGCCCGCTTGCAGGGTGGCCGTGGGTAGGTAGCCTAGGCGGGCCTGCTTGAGCGTGGCCTGCGCCGAGGCGATATTCTGAATAGCCAGCTGCAAGTCGTTGTTGCGCACCGTGGCGCTGTCGAGCAGTTGCTGCAAGGCTGGCTCGGTGAAGAAGCTGCGCCACGGCAGGTTGACGACCGACGTCGTATCGGTGTTGGTCGCGGTGCGGTACGTGGCCGGCAGCGGCAGCTGGGGTAGGGGGAGGTCTTTCGACACTTTGCAGGCCGCTACAAGGAGCACGCCTGCCAGCACCAGCGGGAGCCGGTGCCAGGGTTTATTTAGCAGAGTAGTCATGGGATTAGCTAACCGTGGCGTGGACCGGTACCCGCTCCCGCTCGGCCGGAACCGCAGGTGCTTGGGGGCCGGGCGTCCCGCTGAGGCGCTCGTTCAGGCGTTGAAAAATCACGAACAGCAAGGGAATCAGGAACAGGCCGAGCACGACGCCCGTGAGCATGCCCCCGGCCGCGCCGATGCTGATAGAATGGTTGCCCTGCGCCGAAGGCCCCTGGGCCCGCATCATGGGCAGCATGCCGGCCACGAAGGCCAGCGACGTCATCAAGATGGGACGCAGGCGGGAAGCCGAGGCATTGAGCGCGGCCTGCACCAGCGGCTCGCCCGCGTGGCGGCGCTGCAAGGCAAACTCTACAATGAGGATGGCGTTCTTGGCCAGCAGGCCGATAAGCATAATCAGGGCCACCTGCACGTAGATGTTGTTGGTGATACCCGCAAAGCCAATGGCCGCGAATACCCCCACAATGCCCGCCGGCAGCGACAGCAGCACGGCAAAGGGCAGAATGTAGCTCTCGTACTGGGCCGCCAGCAGGAAATACACGAACACCAGGCACATCAGGAACACGATGGTCGACTGGTTGCCCGACGAGATTTCTTCGCGCGTAAGGCCCGAAAACTCGTAGGTGTAGCCGGAGGGCAAGTACTTCTCGGCCACCAGTTCCACGGCCTTAATGGCATCGCCGGAGCTATAGCCTTTCTTCGGCACCGCGTTTATGGTGAGCGAGTTGAAGAGGTTGTAGCGCGAGGCCGTTTCCGGCCCGAACACCCGCCTGAGGCGCACCAGCGTGCGCAGGGGCACCATCTCGCCCCGGTCGTTTTTCACAAACACCCCGTTCAGGGCCGTGGGGTCGGCACGATTGGCCTTGTCGGCCTGCACCACCACGCGGTAGTATTTGCCAAAGCGGTTGAAGTCCGAGGCCTGGGCGCTGCCGAAATACGCCTGCATGGTTTGCAGCACGCGCTGCACGCCCACGCCCAATTGGGCGGCTTTCACCTCGTCCACTTCCGCCTCTAGCTGGGGGTAGTCGGCCCGGAACGAGGTGAAGGCCACCCCGATAGCTGGCTGCTTCAGCAGCTCGCCGATAAAGTCCTGGCCCACCCGGCCGAGCTTGGGCAGCTCGCCGCCCGTGCGGTCTTGCAACACCACTTCCAAGCCTTCCACGTTGCCGAAGCCCGGCACGGTAGGCGTGGTAAACACGAACGTATCAGCTCCCTTAATAGTCGCGGCTGCCTTCTCGCGGATGATGGCCATGACGGCGTTGATGTCCTGCACCTTGCCCCGCTCCGGGATGGACTTCAGAATGACGAACGCCGTGAGCGCCGAGGCGCTGTTCGAAGAGGTCAGGATGCTAAAGCCAGTCAACAGGTTGATTTCCTGGACAGACGGCATGGTTCGCAGCTGTTCCTCCAGCTGCAAGCCGACCTGGTTGGTACGGTCGAGCGACGCGCCGGCCGGCAAGGACATCGAAATAGCCACAAAGCCCTGGTCTTCGGAAGGAATGAAGCCCGAGGGCGTGCGCTTGGCCAGCCAGCCGGTGAGCACCGCCACCAGCACCAGGCCGCTCAGGCCCACCCACTTGTGGCGGATTAAGAACTTGATACTACCCACGTACCGGGTGGTCAGCCGGTCGAAGCTGCGGTTAAAGCCGGCAAAAAAGCGGGTTTTAAACGTGCTCGGCGCGGCAGAGGCCGCGTGCTCCCCGTCATGGTCGTGCGGAGTGTGCTTGAGAAAGAGTGCCGCTAGGGCGGGGCTCAGCGTCAAGGCGTTAACGGCCGAAATAACAATGGCAATGGCCATCGTAAAGGCAAACTGGCGGTAGAACACCCCCGTCGAGCCGTCCATTAAGCCGACCGGCAGAAACACGGCGGCCATCACCAGGGTAATCGAAATAATGGCCCCGGTAATCTCGCTCATGGCCTGCGTGGTGGCCGCTTTTACCGACTCGGCGCCTTCCTCCAGCTTGCTGTGCACGGCTTCCACGACCACGATGGCGTCATCGACCACGATGCCAATGGCCAAGACCAGGGCAAAGAGCGTGAGCAGATTAATAGAAAAGCCCACCAGCTGCATAAAAAAGAACGTACCCACGATGGCCACCGGCACGGCAATAGCCGGAATCAAGGTCGAGCGGAAATCCTGCAGGAAGATGAACACCACGATGAACACCAGAATAAAGGCCTCCACCAGCGTGTGCTCCACTTGCTCGATACTGGCATCCAGCGCCGTTTTGGTGGTGTAGAGCGTCTGCTGCTTCACCCCCTTGGGTAGGCCCTTTTCCAGCTTCGTCATCACCTTGGCCACGGCAATCTGTAGCTCGTTGGCATTCGAGCCAGCCGTTTGAAAGACGCCGATGTTGATGCCCGGCTTGCCCCCAATGCGCACATCGCCGTTGTAGGTGGCCGCGCCAAACTCCACCCGCGCCACGTCCTTGAGGCGCAGCATCGAGCCGTCGGCATTGGCCCGGATAATCATGTTTTCGTAGTCGCCGGGCTGGCTGCGCTTGCCCTTATACTTGATGACGTATTCAAAAGCTTCTTGGCTGCTTTCACCTAGGCGGCCGGGGGCGGCCTCCAGGTTTTTGTCCTGGATGGCGGCCATCACTTCGGCTGGCGTGAGGTTGTAGCTGGCCAGCTGGGACGGGTTCAGCCAGATGCGCATGGAGTAGGCGCGGTTGCCCCCAAACAGGGTGGCCGACCCGATGCCCGGAATGCGTTTCAGCTCGGGCACTAGGTTGATTTGGGCGTAGTTGGTCAGGAAGGTTTGGTCGTACTGCCGCGCATCAGTGGAGTAGAGGTTGAGCACAACTACCATGCTGTTCTGCTGCTTGGCCACCGTCACGCCCTGCTGCACCACCTCGGCGGGCAACTGGCTGGTGGCCTGTGCCACGCGGTTTTGCACGTTCACGGCGGCCTGGTCGGGGTCGGTGCCCAGCCGGAAGCTCACCGTAATCGCCAGCGAGCCGTCGTTACTGGCCGTCGAGCTCATATACACCATGTTCTCCACGCCGTTGATGGACTCTTCCAGCGAGGGCGCCACCGAGCGCAGCAGCGTCTCGGCATTCGCCCCGGGGTAAGTAGCCGTCACCAGCACCGCGGGGGGCGCAATGTCGGGGAACTGCTGGAGCGGCAGCTTCCACAAGGCCAGCACCCCCAAAATCACCAGCAAGATGGAGATGACGGTGGCCAGCACGGGCCGTTCAATAAATACCTTAAACATGCGATAAAGAGCTTAGCTATAGAACAGATTGAGCAGTAGCCACTTTGCCCGTTGCGGCGGCGCTAGCTTTAGGCGCCTGGGTAGGCTGAATGATTTGACCTTCCTGCAAGTGGTCCACGCCTTGCAGCACGATACGGTCCCCATTTTTCACGCCCTCGCTCACTAGGTAGTTGGCGCCGCTCTTGCCCTGAATGGTGATGGCCTGGCGGCTGACGCGGTTGCTGTCGCCCACCGCGTACACGAACACCCGGTCCTGCAACTCCACGGTGGCGGCGGTGGGCACCAGCAGCACATCGGGGTGCGCCAGGGCCAGCCGGATAGTGCCCGTGTTGCCCGAGCGCAGCAGCCCATTGGCATTGGGGAAAGTGGCGCGCAGCGTCACGGCCCCCGTCGTCTTGTCAAATTGCCCGTCGACCATGTCCACCTTACCCTTAGTAGGGTAGGTGCTTTGGTCGGCCAGCACCAGTGCCACCGGGGGCAGGTGCGTGAGCTTGTCCTGCAGCGTTTGCCCCGCGTACTGCTTGCGGAAGGTGATAAAGTCGTCCTCGCCCAGCGAGAAGTAAGTGTGCACCTCGTGCACGTCGGAAAGTTGGGTCAGGGCCTGGGCATCGGTGGGGCCGACTAGGCTGCCCTGCTTGGTTTGCAGCCGCCCTAGGTAGCCGCTCACCGGGGCCGTAATGGTGGTGTAGCCCATATTAATACGGGCGCTGCTGACCGCTGCCTTGGCGCGCTGCAGGTTGGCCTTGGCCACGGTCAGGGCCGCCTGCGCCGTTTGCAGTTGCACCTCCGAAACGACCTTGTTCTGCACCAGCGGGGCAAACCGGTCGACTTCTACCTGGGCACTAACCACGGACCCGGCCGCCGCCTGCTGGGCCGCCAGGGCGTTGTTCAACTGCTCGCGGAATGGCGCGTCATTGATTTTAAACAGCGGTTGGCCTTTGCGCACCGCCGCGCCCTCATCCACCAGAATGCGCTCCAGCATCCCCGCCACCTGCGGCCGAATCTCCACGTTGACAACGCCCTCAATGGAAGCTGGGTAATCCTGGTACGTGGTTTCGGTGCCGGTATGCACCGCCTCTACCGGCAGGGCCGGGGGGGTCATGGCCTGTTGCGGGGCTTGCTGCTCCGCGCAGCCTGCCAACAGCACGCTGCTGGCTAAAAGAGAAGATAGTTTCATGGGTAAAAAGCGGCTCAGATGAGGCTATTAGGCAAAGTGATGTGTGCGCTAGAAGCGGGTGAGTACTGTCAATACATTATCTAATAAGCATGAGATAATGTATTAAGGCAAAAAAAAGCCCAGACAAGAGCTTTGCTGGCAGCAGGTACTCTTCCCACTAAGTTTTGGCAAAGGTACCAATCATAAATTCATAAGCAATCAATAATGTTTTGAAAAAATAAAAACCCGTTGACGATACCGCCAACGGGCAAAAGGATTGATTAACCTTTAACAGTAACTGGTTTAAGTAGTTGGAGGAAGTCTTCCAACTCCTTCAACTTTTCGGTATTAATGGACATGCACATGTTCCGGCCTTCTTTGTGCGACTCAATCAAGCCCGCATCTCCCAGGGCCTTAAGGTGCTGAGACATCGAAGGCTGGCTGATAGGCACATGTTGAAACAAGTCAGCACACACCGTGATTTCCCCTTTTGCAATTTCCTGCAATAAGCGGAGACGAGTAGGGTCGCTCAGCGACTTAGCTAATTTGACGAGTGACTTGGTATCCATTGCGGGAACGAAGGTAATACATGCGCATTAATTAATGTATATTAACTTTGCGGGCGCTGAAAAGGTTTAAACCGTTTCTTATAACTATTAAATTATTGGACTCCTTTTTCCTGAACAAATTACTTCTCATAGGCAGCACGGCAAACCTGTTTTTGGTGAAACTGTAGCTGCTTTTCAATAGAATGGTTTAGAAAGCTTACTATTTACCTGGACGATAAAAGTTAAGATTTCCTGGTGGTCCATGCTGAAGCAGATTATGTATTTTCTTGATCTAAGCCCGGTTATTCAGCAAAAGAAAAGTACGAACCACAGAACGCCACCCTCACAACGTCCAGGCTGGGCCACATGTACATTGCGGCCCCAGCCTGGACGTTGTGGTAATGACCACCAGCTACTTCACTTCCACGGACAGCCCAGCCCACACCAGGCGGCCAATCTGCGGGCCGCCGTAAAGCTGAATATTGCGGGCATTAGCTAGGTTCGAGGCGCCCACTTGTACGGTGGAGTACAGCTTCGGCAGGGCATAGCCCGCTTGCACATCGAGGCTGGAGTAGCTGCTAAGCTGGCCGGCGGCAAAAGGAGATTCAAACAAGTGGCCCTGCGCCCACCGGTAGTTGACGCTGTAGTTGATGCCCCGCCAGGCGGTGCCGGAAGCGCCGAGGTTGTACTTGTGCTTGGGCGTATTGTAGTACGTCTGAAACGTGGCCGGCAGGTTGTCCGTGTCGAGCACGTTCAGGTTGTAATTTCCCGTCAGCTGCAGGGCCGGCGCCAAGGAGTAGGTAAGCGCCACGAGGCCTCCCATCGTCTTTACTTGCTGGGCGGCATTGGCTTGCACTTGCAGTACCCGCGTGGTGCGGCTGCGGTCTTGGAAGGGCTGCGGCGTGACGGCCTCGGCCCCAATTTGGGTTACGGATGGGCGCGACCCGTCTGTATTGCCGAGCAACCGCACCGAGCCAATGAAATCGTTATAGCGGCTGTAATAGTAGTTAACGTCGAGGGCTAGCTTCTCCAGTAGCAACCCTTTGTAGCCACCTTCCAACGTGGCCACGCGTTCAGGCCGCAGCCGGTCGTAGCGGACGGCGTACGCGTTCAGGGCTTCGGCCGGGTTCGGACTAGTTAGGATGCGGGCCAGTTGGGCCGCGGCGGCCGTAGAGTAGCCCGCAAAGCCCTGGCTGATGTTGCCCAGCAGCAGAGCCCGACCTAGGTCGAGGTAGATATACTGCCCCTGCTGGGTGGGCGAGCGGTAGGCTTGGTTGTAGCTCACGCGGAAGTTATGTTGCTGCTGCGCGCCGAGCGAGTACACCGCCGAGGCGCGGGGCGAAAACACCGCCTTGAAGTTCTGGCTGCCGTCGAGGCGGGCCGCGGCCGTAAGCTTGAGCTTATCGTGCAGCAAGGTCTTGGCAATCTGGCCATAGCCGCCGTACTCTTCGTTGCGGATACGCGGGCCATCCTGGTCGGCAAACAGGTGCCCATCGGAGCCCAGCCGAAACTGGCGGTACGCTCCGCCCACGACGATGTCGGCAAAAGCGGGCCGGAACTCGTACTGCCCGCTCACGTCGGTGAGGAAAGAGCTTGGGTTGATGCGCGAGCCCACCCCCAGGGTAGGGTTACGGCGCACCTGCTCGCGCAAGCTGTTGAACTCCGGCGTACCCGCCGCAAGCTGAAACGGCGCCGCGGCAGCGCGCGCTGCCGCTTGGGCGCCCGTCGTATTACCCGCGTTTTGGGCTAGAAAGGTATTGTAGGCCACGGCATACGCCCCGAAGTATTGCTGGGCGTAGGTGCGACCGGTGGTACTGCGCGGGTCCACGGCCGTCTGCATAAAGGCGCCTGTAAACGGCAGGTCGTAGGAATCGGCGCCGAAGTCCTGGGTCTGGTAGGCGCGCACAAACCACCGGTCGCTGCGGAGCTCGGCGCGGTACTGGTTGGTGGCAAAGTTCTTCAACCGGTAGCGGTTGGTAGCCTGGTACGAGGTGGTGCCCTCTGCCCGCTTGAACTCCACCATGGCCTTGATCTTGTCGGTCACCAAGAAGTGCACCGAGGGCAAGATGCGGTAGAGTTTGGCCGGCGAGTCGGAGCCGATAATTTCCCGCTCGCTCCAGCCCGGCATAAACACGGTTTGCCCGTTCAGGGCCCCGCCCGTCGCCCCGAAGGTGTTGCCCACGTCGCCGTAGCGGTTCACGGCATCATACCCGAGGCCCGAGCCGGCTGGGTTGTTGTTGGGTACGTACGCCGTTGACAAGGCCGCTTCGTTGGTGGCAATCCAGTCTTGGGCGCGGGCAAAGCTGCCGGCTATTTTGACGGCCCAACGCTTGCCGAGGCGCTGGGCGTAGCGAAGCTGCCCATCGGCGTATTCGCGGTTGCCGCCGCGCAGGCGCACACTCAGGCCCTGGTAGGTGAAGGGGTCCTTGGAGGTAGTCAGCACCACGCCGTTGAAGGCATTCGCTCCGTACAAGGCCGAGCTAGGTCCGTAGAGCACCTCCACGCTGGCAATATCCACTTCGGGCAGCCCAAGGGCATTGCCCGCGTTCAGGTTCAGGCTCGGCGATTGGGTATCCATATAATCAACGAGTTGCAGTACCCGCTCGGAGGTGGTGCCGTTGAAGCCGCGGGTGCTGACGCTGGCCATAAACAAGCCCGAAGTCGTCACGTCGATGCCCTTCAGCCGGGCGAGGTTGGTGATGAGGTCGGGCGCGGTGAGACTAGCTAGCTGCCGGCTATTGAGCTTCTCCACGGTCACGGGTGCCTGTAAAGCACGTTCTTCCACGCGCGAAGCCGACACGACGACCTCGTTCATCAGCGTCGAGCTCGGGGCCAGCACCACCTGCACCGGCTGGTTGAAGCGGCGAATCGTATCGGTGTAGGTTTCGAAGCCCACAAACTGCACCGCGACGACCAAGGGAAAATTCGTTTGTCGAGAAAGGGGCAGCGTGAACTGTCCTTCTCGGTTGCTAGTGGTGCTTTGGTAGGTGCCCTTCACCACAATGGTAGCGCCAGGCAAGGCTTCGCCGGCGGCCGTTCGCACGGTGCCGGTGAGGGTAGTCGATTGGGCCTGGGCCGTCAGGGCAAACCCGGTGAGTGTACTGGTAAGAAGTAGCGAAGCGTAGTACTGTTTCATGCGGTATAGTAAGCGTGAGAATAGGCTGCAAAAACGCCCCTACTGGCAGCACGACACTGGATTAGCAGCGTACTTAAGTGGGGCGCTAAAGCAAAAAACAGGGGCGAATCTACGCTTTCTAGTCTCCACGTAACACAGGAGCTTTCATTATATAAAATATTGACAATCAGCACGTAAAAATCATAATGTTTTAGTAGTACTAACAAGTTGCTACCGGCGGAGAACAGTAAACAAAACCTAGGTGGCCACGCTACCCTAACTACCGCGACAACACCCCAGCGCAAGGCAACACCAGCGCCTTTTTCGAGTGCTCCTTGCGAGCCGGTCCCGCCTGCCCTTACCCGGCCAGGAATTTAGATAGGATAAAGGCGAAGGCTCCTTGACAGCCGCTTCACGCCTGTAGGCAGTATGTAGCACGGGCAGAAGCGTCTTGTTTTTAATGCTATATACCAAGCGCACCATTGCTGGCCTAGCTTACTCGACGACCAACCGGCCCGTAGCCGCGCCACACCGCAGCAGGTAGAGCCCTGCTTGTAGGTCTTTTAGGGGGAGCGTCAACTCCCTGACTTTAGCGGGCACAGGTTGGCGGCGTACTAAATGTAGCGGCTCCGGGCGAGGGCCAACGAATGGCGCGGGCAAAATCACCCAATCTGGGGGATTGACCCAGACCGGTTTAGGGGGCCTTTATGCCAGCGCCGTCGCTCACTGCCCGGCTGCCGGCCTGCTGCTGGCGGCCCTTGGCGCCCGCATTCAGTGTTCCGTCATAGCCCCCCTACCCCCATTAATATTGCTGAGCTTACCAGGGGAGCCTTTTTCGCTGAAATACTGCCGCCTGGAACCCGACGGGCCTACGTGAGCAACATGGTAGGGGCTAAGTTTGCAGAATTGCTAAGCGTTGAGGCTTCCTCGATTTTATTAGAGAGTACCTAGGTCCTGCATGTCCTGCGCTGTCAGGTACACTAAGTTGGTTGTGCCTAGAATGGTGGGTATAATGCTGGGCGTTCAATGAGGCCGCACAAACGACTTTGACCTAATAGGCGTGAAGAACAAACACAGTGAAACAGCATAGCAGGTATGGAAGCGATTCAGGTTGAAAAGCTAACGTCCGCTTAATCGCCAAAGGCGACCAAGCGGACGTTTTCTCGTTTACCTCTGTTAGAGTTTAAGTATTCAACGCTGAGCTATGTAATATGATAGTGTTTAACATAATTATATTGGAAAGATATTAAGTACATGATTAATTGAAACGTGCTGCTATTAAACATTTTCAGTAACAAATCTTTTTTGATTACTCTTTTATTAACTTGAGTGTTGCTTGACTGTTTATATTGCTCAGGTTTATAAAATAAATGCCAGGTTTTAGTGCGCTTATATCAATTTTTTTGTCTCCACCTGTGGCTTTTACCTCTGGGCGCAATACGGTTTTTCCAACTAAGTCACGTATTATTATCACTTCGTTTTCGGCAATATTTGTTAGTGATATTTCATTCGTTGCGGGATTTGGGTATACATTAAATATCTGGTTTTTACGCGGGATGTTTGATAATACTTCTGTTTTATTCGCGCTTCGTTTATTTACAGTTATAACGAAGTTTTTGAAGCTCAAGCAACCTAGGTTATTCGTATAAGTAGCTTTATACACTCCTCCTTGATTGACTCGTGTATCTCTGATTTGAATCTCCCTGGTATTGGCAACGAACCCGTTAGGACCGGTCCATATCCACATATTTTTCACTGGGTGAGGACCAATCTGGAGTTTATCACCTTCGGTTACCGTAATCAACGTGTCGCTTTGCCAAGAACCATCATTGATATTAAAATAGGGTACAATGGGTTCACCGCAGTAATCGTTGCCTAGCACGTTAAGGTCAAAGGTATACGTACTGATGCAGGCATTAGCATCAATAAAATTGACCTCGTATTTTCCTTTTTTCCAGAACAGAATATTATCAAAGTTAACCTGCGATGCCTGCGAGGTAAAGCCATTAGGGCCCGTCCAGCGCCACGTACCGGCAGCGGTCGGAAACGCAATGGCGATATCATCCCCGGAATGAACTGCAATAGAGGAAGTATTTTGTGTGGCAGTACCGTTCACGGTAAGAGTCGGAATAAGGGAAATTGGGGCGCAGTTGCCGCTGTATCCGATAACAAATTTTTGTGAGCTCACACAGCCGGAAGGATTGGTGAAAGAAGCAGTGTAAATACCTGCTTTCGCCGCCGTAAAATTCTCAATGGTAAATTCTCTGGCAGTACTGGTGAAATTATTTGGACCAGCCCAGCGCCAGGTTCCGGCATCAAGTGGGTGCGGGCCAATGGTGACCCTATCGCCAAGATTTAAGGAAGCATATTCTTGTTGTTTCCACGCTAGGTTATTGACGTTTAGGTACGGAACAATTGGCGAGCTACAAGGATCTGCCCCGGTCAATGTCAGGCGGAACGCCTTGGTGCTGACGCATCCTGAAGCATTGGTATGAGTGACCGTGTAAGTGCCTGCTTCCTTATAAGCGATATTCAAAAAAGAAAGAGTTCTTGCGTCGGAAGTGAATCCGTTCGGGCCCGTCCACGTCCAGCTACCTTCTTCCGGCTGGGCCGCTAGTACTACGAAGCTGCCCGCTTGCACGGCGAGCGAATCTGCCAGTACGGGGGCTGCTTGGTTTACTTGCACCGTAGTTGTGATGGGGGTAGGGGTGCATCCGTTTAGGGTGATGGTGAAGTCTTGCACGCTCACGCAACCTTCACTGTTGGTGTATGTTGCGGTATAGGCACCCCCTTGCGCATAACGGATTTTGTTGAGCGTCACGACCCGCGAATCGGAAGAAAAATGGTCGGGCCCGGTCCAGCTCCACGTCCCGTTGCCTGGTTTGGGTTTCAACTGCACTTTGTCGCCGGAATTTGCAGTTACAGAAGCTGTTTGTTGCTCTGGCTTTGCATTCACCACCACAAAAGGCACTATTTGGTTGCAGTTCTGGGCGCTGAACTTGTCGATCCTCCAGCTCCCAGAAACTGCCCGCAGTTTGATGGATTGCACACCGGCGCTGAGTTTTACGGCGGCCTGTATCTTACCAGCAGTACTCACTTCCGTAGAAAGCGCAAGGGAGGCTAGGGTGACGTTGTTTTGTTGAACTTCCAAAGTTCCGGTCGTGGATGAGCCAGTCAGCGTGAAGGCTAGGGTGTAGAGCCCCGTGGTTGGAACTGTGACGATATACTCCAGCCAATCCCCGTTGTCGAGCGCGCCTAGGGTGGTACCCGTAGCGGCAACATCGCGGGTGAAAGTACCGCTGCTAAAGTTGTAATTCTCGGCTTCAATCGTTCCGGGCAGTGGTTGCACGGCGGGAGTGTACTGTAGCAGTGCCACGGTACTTACATACTTGGTGGGCCAGCCGGAGGAAGTGACGGGGGTAGGAACTGCCCAGCCATTCCACGCCAGATTAAGATCTGTTCTGCGATTTTTCCACGCGGCGTCCGCATTTCGTTTGAGAAAAGGATAGTAGATACTCCAAAGCTGCGGATTCCACTGGCAAAGGTGACCTAGCCCCCGAGCGTACTCGTCGGCCCAGGTGTTCAGGTAATCAGCCGAATTACTGATAATACCGTTAGTGGTCATGTTTTCAATGACATAGTTTGCGGCTAGCTGCGCGTCGCGCAGCAGCGTTGCATTACCGGTGATCTTATACAAATGTGCCGCAAGATCAATGAACGACCCTTGGTTGTACACCGCCGTTGATTTGTTCACCACATCGGCCCGATCAATTCCGGTGTATACCTGCCCGTTCAGCGGGTTGAACAGATGGCTTCTCGACCAGTTATAGAGTTGAACCGCTTTGTCTTTGTATGTCGGATTGCCGGTGCTTTCGTACAGTAGGCATGCTAGCTTCCCGTTGGGGTTATTAGCTAATGCTTCCTTGCTGACGGTGCCGTCGGCGGGCGTCATGTCCGGCTGTTGTTCCCAGATGCCGCCGCCGTTAAAGGTGGTGTTCCAGCCTCGGTCGTACGCCAAATTGAAGCAATACTCGGCCTGGGTTAAGAAATTGCGGTTGCCGGTTATTTGGTAGCTCCTAGCCAGGTTGAGGCCCATCCAGGCAAGGTCATCATTCCAGCCATCCCAGGCGTAGGGAGGAGGATTCAGCTTGAGAAAGGAGGTGCAGAGGTCATTAATTAGGGTTTTGTCGGCCGCACTGTTTCTGCGTTCGTAAGTATCCTGCATCCCGAAAATATCCAACGCCAACGTCCAGGTACCGTCGGGCTCGGTGGTGTCTAGGGCCTTTCGGTAGAAGACGTTGTTGTTTTGCCGCAGCAGAAAGGCTTGATTGAACGCCGCAATTGCCGAATCAGCCCGTGCGTTTATTATCTGCCCCTGCACCGCTGTGGAGCCGGCCATTAATAGGAAAAGGGCAACCGTTTTTAAATAGCGTGAAAGAGCACGACTGATAGCTTGTGGGTGGGTTTCCATAGGTAGGGTGGTAAAGGTTTCGTCATGTAAGCAAACTGGATTGTTGGGCTACTCAACAGCCGACCGTTGCGTCGTTTCTGGTGATGGAAGCGGCGTAGTCAAGGCAACAGGGTACCTAGGCATGGGCTGCCTCTTGCTGCCCATGCACTGTAAAAGCCTCGAAATCAATAGTTTTAGGGCAGTTGCTTTTTCTTGTCAGAAAGCTGAAGCTGGTAGCGGAAGGATGTCGGCTTGGCGGCTACTTGGTAGGGCTCCAGCGGCCGGGGCCCGCAGCCGTTGGAGCCGACGCCCAGCGTTTTGTCGCTCACGCACACGACGGTGCCTTTGCTAGGTGGCAGGTCAATCTGGTACTCCACCTTTTCCAACTCCTCATCGCTGTAGGGAAGGGCGCTGACTTGCAGCCGCGCGGTATCCTGGCGGACGGTGAAGCAGGTGCCTTTGGCAGAGGTCAGGGTGGCCCAGCGCACGTCTTCGTGGTTGCCGCATTCCATGGGTTTCTCGTAGGGCGTCAGCTGCTGGGCCACGCTGCTAGCGTAGTGTCCCACGTCGAACCCGCTCTTGCGGTCAGCGTAGTTTTCCAGGGGCCCCCGACCTAGGTAGTCGAATTGGTTGAAGTCTTTCGCCAGAAACATTCGTACGCCCACTCGTGCCAGAATTAGGCTAGGGTCGCTGAAGGTGACGCGGTTAGCCACGTCGATGAGGCCGTCGCCCGTAACCGTGTACACCACCTGATGCTGCACCACAAAGTCCTGCCGGCCCTTGCCCGTGAGGTCGGCTCTGATTTCTACCGTGGTAGGGGAAATCTGACGAGCCTGCACGTTACTCGTTGTCCACGTGAGGTTTTTCAGCCCCTTTTTCTCCCAGCCTTCATACGCCCACAGGTCGTCTATCTGGTGCGGGGCCCGCCATAGGTGCAGCATGGGGCCGCCGTTTTCCTGTAGCACGTTTTCCCCACCTTTTTCTATGCGAGAGAAGGTTCCTTTGGTCTTGTCGAAATCGAGGGCAAAACCGCTGCCGCTTACATTGATGCTCCCCTGTGCATCGGTCAGGGTCAGGGGTGCTGTGGTGGGCGCGGCAGCTACGGCCGGCCGGCCGATGGGCAGTTCGAATTGTTGTGCGGCTACCTCGTAGCCTTTCTTGGCCCAAAGTTGGTCGGCGGCTAGCGCAAACGACACGCGCATAAAGTACTCGGCACCCGGTTTGGGCTGCACGGCGTAGGGGATGGTAAGGTCCTTTTCCGCGCCCGGCCGGATGGTGCCCACCGTCAGCGGGCCAGAGGCTACTACTTTCCCGTCCTCGCTCACCTCCCAGCGAGCCGTCAGGCCGCTCAAATCCAGGAACTGGTAGCGATTTTTAATCGTGATTACGCCGTTTTTGGCGTTTTTCGGCCGGATGGTCAGCCACTGGTAAGCGTGCTTCAGTTCCGGGTAGTGCGGCTTAAGTGAGCGGTCAGAAAACACGACGCCCTTGTGAATGAAGTAGTGGTCGTTGGGGTACTCCCCAAAGCCGCCCCCGAAGGCCGTAATGGGGTGCTGCGGGTCCCGCTTGTTGTAGATGCCCTGGTCCTGCCACTCCCAAATGGCGCCGCCCAGCAGCTGGGGATATTTATCAAACAGATCGTTGTAAATATCCACCGAGCCCATGGAGTTGAACATGGCGTGGGCATATTCGCAGAGGTAAAACGGCTTGGTGAGGGTGTTGTCCTGGGCGTGCTTTTCTAGGTCAGCCGTGCCCGTGTACATGCGGCTGTCGATGTCGGCCGGGTTTTTATCGGCAATGCCGAAGCCCTCGTAGTGCGTGGGGCGGCTAGGGTCCAGGGTCTTCACCGCGGCCAAGGCTGCCCGGAAGTTGGTGCCGCCCGTGCCGTTCTCGTTGCCCAGCGACCAAATCACCACCGACGGGTGATTCTTGAAGTTCTCTACGTTGGCCACGTTGCGGTCCACAATGGCCGCTTTGATGCTAGGTACGTCGTTGAACTGGTTTTGGCGCTCGTGACACTCCACGTTGGCTTCGGCTACGAGGTAGAGGCCATACTCGTCGCAGAGCTCGTACCAGCGCGGGTCGTCGGAGTAGTGGCTGGTGCGCACGTGGTTACAGTTGGCCTGCTTGATCAGACGGATGTCCTCCAGCATCTGCGCCTCAGTCACGGCGTGGCCGTCGTCGGGCCAGTTCTCGTGGCGATTTACGCCCTTGAGTTTAATTGGCACTCCATTCACGGTGAACAGGCGGCCCTGCAGGGCTAGTTCTCGGAAACCCGTCCGCGACGAAAGGGTTTCCACCGTACTGTTGCCCTCCTGCAGGGTCAGCACGGTGGTGTAGAGCGTGGGCGTTTCGGCCGTCCACTTCTGCGGATTGCGCACCCGAAAGCGCACCAGCACCGTGGCTTCCTGGCCCGGTTGCAGGGCCGGCACCCGCTGCCGGCCCACCGCCCCAGCCACCGGCGCAGTGCCGTTGTAAAGCGTTGCGTTCAACTCCCGGCCTTTGGTAGCGGTAGAGCCGTAATTTTTCACGCGGGCCTTCACTGTTACCTCCGCATCGCGGTATTGCTTGTCTAGGTCTGTTTGGATGAAGTAGTCGCGTACGTGCTCCTGCGGAGCGCTCCAGAGCGTTACGTTGCGGAAGATGCCGCTCAGGCGCCACATATCCTGGTTTTCTAGGTAGCTGCCGCTGGTGAAGCGGTACACTTCCACGGCTAGGGTGTTCTCGCCGGGCTGCAGGTATTTGGTCAGGTCAAATTCGGCCGCGTTGCGGCTGTTCACGCTGTAGCCGACTTTTTGGCCGTTTACCCAGAGAAAGAAGCCCGCATCGACCCCATCGAACGTAATAAAGGTGCGGCGGCCAGCCCACGCCGCCGGCACGGTGAAGGTGCGGCGGTAACTGCCCACCGGATTGCGCTCCTCGTAGTTGGTGTACTTTACCGAAGGAGTGCTCATCACCCGCGGAAAGTCGTTTTGGAAAATGTACGTGTAGTTGCTGTAGTAGGGCGTGCCGTACCCGGCCACCTGGAAGTTGGAGGGCACGTCGATATTCTGCCACCCCGATACGTCGTACGAGGGCTTATAGAAGTCCACGGGCCGTTTCTGGGGCCAGTCCACCCAGTTGAACTTCCATTTACCGTTCAAGCTCTGGCTGAAGGAAGAGGCGTGGCGGCTGGCCGCCAGCGCTTCTGGCAGCGAGCCATAGGGCATCAGCGTAGCGTGGCTAGGCTCTTTATTGATGCCAATGCACGTAGGGTCCTCAATTTCCTTTGGGACGGGGGCAGTGTCCGCGGCTAGCAACCCGGCTGGCTGCCGCTGGCCGAAGCCAAGGGAGCCATGCAGCGCAGCGGCGGCTATTAGCAACAACGTGACGATATCTTTTCGGGATAGGAAGGATTGCATGCAGGAGTACTCGTAGAAAATGAAAAGTTATTCAGCGGAGAGCTAGGTGCGTAAGTTAACTACCACTCATTCACCGTTCTTCTGGTGGTCAAATACAATTAATCCTGTCGAAAAAGGGAGTATTATCCCTTTCCGGCCAAGGGAAGGAGGGCATTAGTACCCCGGGTTCTGAACCAATTGGGTGTTCTTTGCCAGGTCTCCCTGCGGAATCGGCATCCAGTTTTGGTAGTCAAAAAAACGATTTTCGAACACCTTCACCGGGCTGTACGTCAGCTTGCCCGTGGTTTTATCGGGGGTGATCTGCATGCCGAACTCCGGGGTGGAGAGGACGCCGTTAGCGCCGGCCGTAATCTTCCAGCGGCGGATGTCGAACCACCGCTTCTCCTCGAAAGCTAGCTCCACACGCCGCTCCCGCTGAATGTACTCGCGCATTGCGGCTCGGTCTAGGCCAGGCGTGAGGGCGGGTAGCTCCGCGCGGGTACGCAGCTGGTTCAGGGCACTGTACACGCTGGCGTCGGGGCCGACGGCTTCATTCTGGGCCTCGGCGTAGCTGAGGAGCACTTCTCCGAGGCGGAAGATGATAAAGTTGGAGCCGTTGGCATTCTGGGCGCGGCTGGTTTGGGCTAGAATGCGTTCATCCAGCGTCTTGCGCCCGTAGTAGCCGGTGTTGCTCACGTCGCTAGTGGAGCCTAGGTCAATCTGGTTGTTGCCCCCCATGCGCGTGGTAATCACGTCGCCCTGCCAGGTGGCACCGTCGTAGATAATCGACTGGTAGAAGCGCTTTTCGCGGTTGGCGTACGGGTCCTGGGGGTTGTAGCCGGAAGCCGGGTCGGTAATGGGTAGGCCGTTCTTCATTAGGTAAGCATCCACCAGGCTCTGGGTGGGCGCGAAGTTGCCCCAGCCCTGCTGCACGCCCTTCACATACACCGGACCGTAGGTGCCCTCGCGTGAGTGGCCGGCCGTGACGGCTAGGTACTCCTTGTTGAAAATGACCTCGGAGTTGTCGTCGTTTTCCTGCAGGAACATCGCGGCAAAGTCCGGAAACAGGGTGTAGACCTTGGAATCAATGATCTGCTTGTTGGTGGCAGCGGCGGCGGCCCACTTAGCCGCGTCGTTGCCGGGGTTAGCCAGGGGGCTAGCGGCAAACAACTGCACCCACCCCTTTACCGCCAGCGCCGCGCCCTTGGTAGCGCGACCGTCGCCCTGGCGAACCGACTTAGCAGGCAAGTCGGCGGCTGCCGCGTCGCAGTCGGCCACGATGAAGGCCACGGTTTCGTCGAGGCTAGCGCGCGGCACGAATAGGTTATTGGGGTCTTTGCCCGTATCCAGGGGCCGGTCGATGAGCGGCACGCCGCCGTAGCTAGTGAAGAGGTAGGAGTAGAATAGTGCCCGCAGGAAGCGCACTTCCGCCACCCGCTGTTTTTTCCAGGTAGCCGAGACGTTGCCTGTGTACGTCTCCACGTTCTGCAAAAACAGGTTACACTTGCGAATGCGATTGTAGTTGCTTTCCCAGTCCCACATGCCGTTGGGGCCCGTCGGTACATTAGCCGCCGAGATGGCGCCGGCGCGCACCACGGTTTGGGCCGTCTGCCAACCCGCCGCGCAAAAGCCATTGTCCGAATACTGCTCCGTGGTCTGGTTGGAGTCGTTGTAGGAGCTAGGTACGTTGTTGTAGATGTCGTTGACCACCAAGTCGGCAGTCGTTTCGGTGCTGTACGCGCTGGCTTCGTTCAGCGCATTTTTGGGATTTACGTTGAGGAAATCGTCTTTTTTGCAGCCGGGCAGCAGCAGCGCGCCCCCCAGCAGCAGGGCGGGGGTGAGGCGCCGGAATTGGGTAAGAACTTTCATGAAAAGAGCGGTTAGAAATTAGCGTTCAGGCCCAGGGAGAATACTTGCTGCTGATAGTAGTTGCGGTTGTCACCGGCGTTGTCTGGGTCGATGATTTCCCGGATGTAGGGCGTCCACGTCAGCAGGTTCTGCCCCGACACGTAGAGACGGACCGATTTAAGGGAGTTGTGCAGGATGGCGCTGTCGAAGGTGTAGCCAAATTCCGCGCTCTTCAGGCGTACAAAGGCGCCGTTGCGTATCCACCAAGACGAGCCTTGGGTATTGTTGGCCGTGGGGGTGCCGGTTAGGCGGGGGTAGAGGGTGTTGGTGCGGTCAGGCCGCCAGTATTCCTCGAAGGCGAGTGTGGTTGCCGACCCGGCCTGTTCGAAGGGCCACACAAAGATGTTGTTCAGGTAGATATTGCTGCGGGCGGTGCCCTGAATCAGGAAGTCTAGGTCGAAGTTCTTGAAGGAGAGGCGCGGAGCCAACCCATAGATGATTTGAGGCGTTTGAGACCGGCCAATAACGGTCTGGTCGTTCACGTCAATCTTGCCGTCCCCGTTCAGATCCGCGTACCGGATGTCGCCGGCGCGAACTGGTCCAAAGGAGGGCACCGGCACCCCCGGTTTGAGGCTGTTGCCATCGGGCGTGAAATCATCGGGCGTGAAATAGCCTAGGGCTTCTAGGCCAAACTGCGTACCGATGGGGCGGCCCGTAATCCGGCGGTTGGGATTGTTGTACGTCGCACTATTCTCGAACACATTCACTAGCGTGTTGTGGGCGTAAGTGAAGGTGCCAGTCACGTCTAGGTTCCAGTCTTTGGCGAAGTGGCGTGAGGTGCGCAGGGTGAGGTCGATGCCACGGTTCTTGATGACGCCGGCATTCACCAGGCCCACCCCAATGCCATATTCGCCGGGCAATACACTGGTGCGGGAAGTCAGCACGTTGGCGCGTTTCTCGTAGAATAAATCTGCTTCCAAGCTCAGGGCGTTGTGCCACAGGTTGGCCTCAATGCCAATGTCCGTCTTGTTGGCTCGCTCCCACGTGATGCTCGGGTTGCCTTGGCGCACCTCGTAGAGACCCTGCACGGTGCTGCCATCCAGCACGCCGGCCGGGCTATAGGGCGAGTACGGGCTCAGGTACTCAAACGCGGCAATGTTGCCGTTGATGTAAGGATAGGCCCCGGATTGGCCCCACGACGCGCGCAGCTTCAGGTTGTCGAGCCAACCAAAGCGGTCTTTCAGGAACGCCTCCTCGCTCAGGCGCCAGCCCGCCGAAAAAGCCGGGAAGAAGCCAAAGCGCTGGCCAGGTGCGAAGATGTAGCTGCCGTCGTAGCGGCCCGATGCTTCCAGCAGGTACTTGTCGGCGTAGGCATACGTGACGCGGTAGATGTAACCTAGCTGCTTGGTTTGAAACGAGGTGCCGCCGTTGGTAGCATCGGCTGCGGCCGGTCCGCCAAAGTCCAGCTCGTCAATGGAGGTATTGTAATTGATGCGGTTGGCCTGAAACTGCTGGTGGTTGAGGGTACGCCACTCCACCACGGCTAGGCCCGTTACCTCGCTCTTGCCGAAGCTCTTGGCGTAGTTTAAATACCCCTGAAATGTGAGGGCACGGTCCTGGGCGTAGTACTCAAAAAAGCTAGGTTTGGCGCTGCCCTGCGTCCCCTGTTTGTAGGTGTAGGGGTTGGTGCTGGTGTCGACGTTGTAAAACGTGATGGGCGTGGTGTAGCGGCGCTGCAAGGAGCTGCTCGGGTCGTAGTTGGCAGTGCCCTTGAGGCTGAGCCCTTTCAGAGGCAGCTGTTGCTCCACCAGAAACTGTATCTGCGTGGTTGGGTTTTGGTTAACCTGGTTGCCACTGCCGTAGATTTCCCCAATTAGCGACTCGCCAATGTAGCCCGTGGGCAGCCCGTTGCTGTAGCGCACGGGGGTAGTGGGCGCCTGCCGGTGGGCCTGGCGCAGAATGGAGCCCGCCCCGAACGAGGGAAAGTGTTGGTCCTCCAGCCAGCTATTCACCGACAAGCTCACGCGAGTCGTTTTGGTAGCCTCCGCCGTCACGCTCAACGAGCCGTTGTATTTGTTTAGAAAGGTAGGGTCCCACATGCCATTCTGGCGCGTGTAGCCCAAGGAGGCAAAGTAGCTAACCTTGTCGCCGCCACCGGTCAGCGAGATATTGTGGTAGGTCAGCAGGCGGTTTTTCTTGATGATGTCGCGTAGGGGCTGGCCGTCGGGGTGGCCATCGGGGTCTGAGTGGTCCTGAAACTTGCGCAGGTCGTCGTCCGAGTAGGGCAGCGGCCGGGTAGGGTCGTTCGGAAAATCGTTGGCGACCGTGGCGTTGCGCATCAACGCATACTGGTAGGAATTGACAAACGTGGGCAGCCTCGTCGGGTTCTGGATGCCCACGTAGGCATTGTAGGACAGTTGGGGCGGGCCCTTGCGGCCCCGCTTGGTCGTGACCAGCACCACACCGTTGGCCCCGGCTACCCCGTAGGGCGCCACGGCAGCCGCGTCCTTGAGCACCGTGATGGTTTCAATAGTATTTGGGTCGAGACGGCTGAAATCGCGCGGCACGTTGTCCACGATGTACAGGGGCTGCGTGCCGCCGGTGGTGCCAATGCCCCGAATCTGAATGTTGGCGCCGTCGAAGCCCGGCTCGCCGCCGCCTTGCGTGGAGATAACGCCCGCCACGCGCCCAGCCAGGGAGTTGGTTACGTTCACTACGGGCTTCTGCGCAATGTCGGCCGCGGGCAGCGTCGACACGGCCGCTGTGGTCGAGGTCTTCTTCTGCGTGCCGAAGCCCACCACTACGACTTCATTCAGGGAGTGAGCTTGCTCGTTCAGCCGCACATTAACCTTGGCCCCACTTTGTACCGCCACTTCTTGGTTCACGAAGCCCACAAAGGAAAACACCAGGGTTGTGTTACCAGCGGGTAGGGTCAGGGAGTAATTCCCCATCGCATCGGTAACCGTAGCCGTCAGTTGATCTTTCACCCGGACAGTCACCCCGGGCAGCGGCTCCCCTTTCTGATCAGTCACCTGACCGGTCACGGGTGCCGCCTGATACACGAGGACTCGCGGTGCGGCAGAAGCGTCCAGCGCTATTCCCGGAAGCAAGGCGAACGGCAACGCCAGGGAAAGAAGCTGAACCTTCTGAAGTAGTATTTTTTTCATACAAGGGAAGAAGGATTTGGGAGGGATAAGAGGAAGCTCGGAGGTATTCGCCAGCTAGCAGAAGCCGGCACCCAGCAGACGCTCAGCAGCGCTTGACGACAGTCAGCCTACTCCGTTCGCTAACCAAGCGCGCCGCACCCTAGGTGAGGGCTCGGGAATGTGGGGAGTGCTGCGTAATCTGGGAATGGTGCAAGATTACGGGGTTGAATTTGCTTTAAACCGGGGGTTTTCGGGAAAAAAACCGGGTTATTTCTGCTTCTTCAGCCTTTTACCAGCAGTTTTTTGGTGGCGCTAGCCGCTCGCGTTGCAACGGAGCAGGTGCCGGTGCAACCTGCCCGCCGGAGCCGCTACGGCGTAGCAGCAACCGCCCCTAATGTAGGTGAGCACTTTAGGCAGCTGCCAAGGTGGATTGTTGAATTTTACCCGGTTTATTTGCCGGAATGCCCCGCTCCGGTTTCGTCTACCTAGGGTAGTATTGCCCTTGTTTACGCCGGGACTTCAGGGAGCTTCCTCGCTCATCGCACCCGGGTACCCCTACCTGAATAAGTACCCACAGAACATCTATGAAGGACTACGAGTCACGACGGAACGGCTATGCGCAGGCGCTGCGCGAACACAACCTGCCGCTGGATGAATGCTTGGTGTGTTGGGGCCGCCTTGAACGGAAGCAGCCTATGCCGCACGCCTTGCAGGCAATATGATCAGGAGCAACGCTTGATAACTACTCGCAGCTTGAAATGAAACGCCGGGGAAGGTCATCCATGCGAGGAGTCCGAGACTTCCCGGCTAGGTCGGTGCTGCCGAATGTACTCGGAAGGAAGCACGCCGTACACTTTTTGGAAGGTTTTGCGGAAGTACTTCTCGTCTGCGATGCCCACCTGGAAGGCTACCTCCGACACCCGCATGTGGGTTTGGGTGAGTAGCTGCGCGGCGCGTTTCATGCGCACATCCCGGATGAACTCCACGGCCGTCTGCCCCGTCGCCGTTTTGATACGCCGGTAGAGCAACGATTGGCTCATCCCGGCTTCCCGAGCTAGCACCTGCACGCTGAACTCGGGGTTGTCTAGGTTGCGCTCGACGGCGGCCATGGCAGTTTCCAAGAACTGCTTGTCTGCGTCGGCCAGCACAATTTCGGTGGGCTCGAGCAGGATTTGGCGATGGTAGTATTCACGCAGCTTCTCCCGGTTGCGCAGCAGCCCGATTACTTTGGCTTGCAGCAACTGGGGGTTAAACGGCTTGCTTACGTACTCGTCGGCGCCCATACCTAGGCCTTCCAACTCGTGGAGGGCGGCGGTCCGGGCTGTGAGCAGGACCACGGGAATGTGCCCGGTCTTGGGATGTTGCTTGATTTTCTGACACAGTGCCAGGCCGTCGCTGTGCGGCATCATCACGTCCGAAATAACGAGGCTAGGCAGGTGGCAAAGCGCTTTCTCCCAACCCACTAGCCCATCCTCGGCAAGTAGTACGGTGTATTCTCCCTCGAAAAGTTGACGCAGGTACTCGCGTACTTCCTCGTTGTCCTCCACCAGCAGCACGGCCGGCCGGGAGCCCGGGGTACGCCCAGGTTCTGCTAGGTCAACTGCGTCAAGCGGCAGCAGGGCGTGCGCCTCATCTAGCAGCTCCGCTGTGGGGTCAGCAGGTGGTATATCTTCGGAAGCTAGGTGTTGCCGGCCGAAGGGCAGGCGCAGCTCGAAGGTGGTGCCTTGGCCTTCGGTGCTGACCACGCGCAGGTGCCCCCCGTGGCGTTCGGCAAACTGCTTGGCTAGCGACAACCCAATGCCAGTACCCATCAACTGTCGGTCACCCGCCTGTGTCGCCTGGTGGTACGGGTTAAAAATGCGGTTCAGCTCCTGCGCTTGAATGCCTGTACCGGTATCGGAAACGGTGATTTTCAAATAGTTGCCGAGGAGCTGCTGCTGGCTGTAAACGGCCTCGCCGCCGGGGTTACCAACCAGGGTAGCGGCTAGCTCTATGCGGCCCGGCGCAGGCGTGTACTTGAAAGCATTGGCGAGCAGGTTGGTGAGAATAGTCTCTAGCTTGTTGTAGTCAAAATAGAGCGGAACGGGCTCGGCTGGCACCTCCAGTACGTAGTCAATCCCTTGGCTCGTCGCCTGCAGCCGGAATACCTCGTAGAAGTTAGTTAACACAGGTACGACGTCGCTATAGCGGGCGCGTAGCGGTACGTGGCCGGTTTCTACCTTGCGAAAGTCCAGCAGCTGATTTACCAAGGCCAGCAGCTTGTGCGTCTGCTGCTGCATGAGCCGGAGTTTGCCGCGTTGCCCGACGGCCGCCCCGGGGTCGGCCATGATATCCTCGAGCGGACCTAGGATAAGGGTGAGGGGGGTGCGCAACTCGTGGGAGATGTTGGTGAAAAAGCCCAGCTTCAAATCCGTGAGCTCCTTTTCCTTTTCCGTCTGAAACTGTTCCAGCACCAACTGGCTTTGCAGCCGCTGCTGCGCCATTTCCACGCGCCGGTACCACACCACAATTCCCAACGCCACTAGTGCATAGGCCCCATAAGCCCACCACGTATAGTACCAGGGCGCCAGCACCGTGAAGTGCAGCGTGGCCCGCGGCCGCGACCAAGCTCCCTCGCCGTTGCTGGCCTTTACCCAGAACGTGTACTGGCCCGGAGGTAAGGTAGTGAAGCTAGCTGTGCGCTGCCCGGCCACCGGGAACACCCAGTGCTGATTGTACCCCTCTAAGCGGTAGGCATAACGGCTTTTCTGCGGATTAGCGAAGTTCAACGCCACAAATTCCAGGGAAAGGTCATTCTCCGACGCCTTGATCGTCAGCTGCTGCGGCACGGTTAGGGCGTGCTTCAGCAGGACCCGCCCGTGCAGCCGAGCGCCTACTCCCACAGGCTCGTTGTTGATCTGCAGGCCGGTTAGTTGTACGGTGGGCGGCGAGGGGTTGGGGTGAACGGTGCGCGGCTGGAAGTAGCTAATGCCGTTGATGCCCCCAAAATACAGTGTGCCATCCTGCGCCCGGTAGGCGGCGCCCACCTTGAAGGCGTTGCTTTGCAGGCCATCCGACACGTCGTAGCGCAGGTAGTGGCAGGTTCGGGGCTGGAAGCAGTAGAGTCCGTTGCCACCCATCCATAGATTGCCATCGTCGTCGGCCAGCAAGCTTTCCACGTCACTCTCCGGGAGCCACGACTGGTACGAACGGATGAATTCTCGCCCGTGTGCGTCGGTTACCAGCTGCTGCAGGCCCCCGCCAATGGTGCCAATCCAGAGGGCACCCTGCCGATCGAGCAGTAGGGGCCACACGTAATTTACGGGCAGCCGTTGACCCGCGGGCGAGTGATAGGCAAACTGCCGTCGTAGCTCCACAGAGTCGGGCGTGACCCGCAGCTTGAGCAGGCCCGCGTCGGTGGTGCTGGCCCAAAGCACGTCTTGCGTACGGTCGTAAAGCAGGAACGTGAAGCGCATGGAAGGCAGCGCGTGGCTCGGTGCCTGGTAGGTGTTCAGCAACTGCCCCTGCTGATTCAGGTGGAAGAGGCCATGACCACGGGTACCTACCCACAGCGTGCCGTACCGGTCCTCGGCGAGGCTTTCAATGTCGGCTTGACGCAGGTCTACGGCGCCTTTGCCTAGGCCGGCGTACGTGGTGAGCTGGTCGTGGCCGTGGGGGCGGGTAAGTGCTACCAACCCGTGGCCGCGGGTGCCAAACCACAACGTGCCGTTGGAGCTTTGGAAGATCGTTGAAACGGTGATTTCACCGGCTCCGGGTGGCTGTTGGGTAAGGTAGGAGCGCGCTTGATTGGTAGCCAGGTCGTAGCACAGCACGCCGTTGCGCGTGCCGTACCATAGTAGGTTGCGTGCCTCTTCCTTGAAAATGGCGTTGATGTGGTTGGTAGACTGCCAGGGCTTTCCTAAGAGCAGCTGGCGAATGCCGGCGAAGGGCTTTTGCCGCAAATTCACCCAATTAAGTCCCCCGTCCGACGCACACAGCCACACGATCTGGTTGCGGTCTTCCACAATCTGATAAACTTGCTCGGAGGTGAGGCTGTTGGGCTCCCCGTCACGGGGCATGAAGCGGTGTGGCGGATCTGGTTGCAGCGGCGGGCGGTTGGCGATGGCTGGGCCAGGCTCCCACACGTATAAACCATTCGTCGTGCCGGCCCACAAGCGGTTAAACGAATCCAGGTGAAGGGAGTGCAGCAGCGGTAGCCGCTCGGGAAGCGGAGTCGCTTTAAGCTCTTCAGAACGGCGGCCCGCGGCCCCGGGCACCCATAGTACCGTGTGTTCCGTGCCGACCCATAGGTCGCCGCGGCGGTCGAGATGCAGGGCTCGCACACTAGTAGCGTTAATGGCCGTAGCGCGAGGCGTTAAATGCGGAGCTTTTGTATTTACTACTTGCAGGCCTGCATTAGAGGAGCCAATCCATACTGTGCCCTGTCGATCCACGGCCAACGCCCGGACATTGAACAAGTTTTGTGAGCCTGTAGGAAAGATAGCCTCGACACGTTGTATTTGCGGATAGCCTGGCTTCATTGTCAGCACGAATAGGCCTAGGTTGGTTCCTACCCACATCCGGCCCGCCGCGTCGCAGGCTAGCGCCGCTACATCAGCCTGGGCTAGCTTTTGCATTAGGGAACGACTAGCATGCGGGAAGGGCTGCTCGGCTAGGCGGACAAACCGGTCGTGGTCGGCATCATAAAAGCTCAGACCGGCCAGTTCAGTCCCTACCCACAGTCGCCCTGTCGGGTCAGTAAACAACGTTCGGATACGATTGGCCGACAACCCGTTCAGGGCGTTAACAGGCAGCACGTACGTTTTGAGACTGTATCCGTCGTAGCGGTCGAGGCCCCGGTTAGTGCCTATCCAGATGAAGCCCGCGTGGTCTTGCACCACCGCCATCGCATCACTGTGCGATAAGCCATCTTCGATGGTGAGGTGCTCAAAGCGTAGCTTGCTCGCCGGGGAAAGTTGCGCGTGGCCAGGATATACTACGGCTAGCAAGCACACCCATAGCATCCACCAGTAGACCATCCCTCGGCCTTGCTTAAGCAGAGCATATCGCTGTACTTTCAACGCAAATCGAAAAAGTGAGTTGGAGCGGATAAGAGCAAAAGTGAAGGCGCAAAGAGTATTCGACTTTGCGTGCTAGCAACACGAATATAAGAGATTACCTGAAAGCAATCGATTAGTTGGCAGTCCTATACAATATGAATTGCAGCTTATAAAGCAGTTTGTCATTGAAGGACACCAAAATGCCAAAGCAGGAAGATTGTCTGCGCCATTTCCTGCCTGGAAGTAAGTTTATAGGTTTTCTCGTTTGGCTGTACAACTCACCTCTCATTTATACCAGAGTAACCTTGCCTTTGCGTGAAATTAAGGCACTGGGGTGGTTCAAGAAATCTACCGTTTTCGCTGGGTAGATTGTGTCAATGTATTTCAGGATAAGACACTACTGTTATCTTAGGAAGTGGCCGCGGCAGTAAGTCACCACAAGCGCGCTAGCGAGTAGGAAGAGTAGAAATGGTAGTCGGTTGAATTCACGCTGCCAGGCATGCACCACAGTGGCGGCCGCCAGCACCACGCCCATGCCTACCGCAGCCAGCGGGGTCAGCCACGGCAAAATGCCCGTCAGCATAGGTATCAGCACGCCTACGGCCCCGAATAGTTCTAGGGCGCCCAGCCCCCGCAGGAAGGAAATGGGAAATAGGGCCGGGGCTAGGGTTCGCACTTTAGCGGCTGGCTGGGTCACCTTAAACGTGCCCGCCAGCAGAAACACCGCCGCTAGTAGGCCTTGTAAACTCCACAAGAAACCATTCATCGTGGTCGTGGTTGAGCGTGCATCGTTTGCCGGGGGTGGGCGCGTGTGGCGACGGCCGTAATGGCGTCTACGAGAACTGGAACCAACTGAAGCGGCACCTCGTGCCCCATGCCCGGAAGGAGGCGCCACTCCGCGCCGGGGATGGTGGCAGCTACGTCTTGGCCTGCCGCGACGGGCACCAGAGGATCGGCGTCACCGTGTACGACTAGCGTGGGCACCTGTAGCATGCGCAGCTGCGCGCGGCGGTCATGCAGGCTCTCGACCAGTGCGGCGGCGGCTTGGCGCTGGTAGCCTGCCGGGTAGTAGCTCCGGTGGAGTTCGCGCGCCACCTCCGCCCGGATGGCCGCTTCCGCAGTAGGGTAAGCGGGACTGCCGAGCAGCTGGCGCGTGCGCACGCCATAGACGAGGGCCGCGGCCGTGTCTTGGTCGGTGGGTGGCGGCGGTGCCTGGGCCATCACTTCTGGCTTCGCAATAGGAGGTAGGCTGGGTTTGCCATCGGTCGCCATTAAGGAAGTGAGCGAGAGCACCCGGGCCGGATAGGTGGTGGCTACCAACTGGGCAATCATGCCACCCATGGAGGCGCCAACCACATGCGCCCGGCGAATACCGAGCGCATCGAGCAGCCCCACCGCATCACGGGCCATGTCGGAGAGCGTGTAGGCGAGCGGCGCCGATTGGCCAGCGGCCAGCCTCGTCATAATGCCGGACCAATCCGGTAAGCCAGCGGCCTCCAGGCGAGTAGAAAGGCCACAGTCGCGCTGGTCGTAGCGAATAACGCGAAATCCTTTCGCCACGAGCGCCTGGCAGAAGGAATCAGGCCATTGCGTGAGCTGACTACCGGTGCCGCCAATGAGGAGAATCGTTTCCCGCCGCGGGTTGCCTAGGCTCTCATAGGCGAGCGTCATCCCATTCGCTTGCACCGTGCCAGATTGCGCCTGCGCTGGTGCCGCCAAGAAACTCTGCGCAAGCAGCGCCGCCACCGCTACGAAGCTAGCCCTACGTCTCAGGAACAAGGGGAAGTCGGCGGCGCACCGGGGCCACACGGAAGTTGGAAGAGGGAGCATATAGTAAGGAAGTAAGAAGGTGGTTCAGCAATAGGATCCAGTCAATTCCTTGCGTCCTAGGCATAGGGCGCCTATCCACGCGGCGAACACGGCCGTGGGTTTTGCGCAAATCCTGGTGAGGCGGTAATTAGCCGTGGGTTTTGCTGAGGTCTAGGTCTTGGCGCAGCGCGTACAGGCGTTGCAAAGGGCCAGCAAACTGATGGTTGTTTTCCCAGCGCAGGGCAAGGGCAAAAATTCCCACGATAAGCCCGCCCAACAGCAAGCTAGGTGTAGGCGACGCAGAGAAGGCCGGCACCCAACTCAGGCGGATAAACAAGCCGACCATCACCAGGGCCGTAACCGGCGTGGCGATTAGGTCGAAGCGTTTTTTGAAGCTAAAAAACTGCCGCAGCGCTTCATACTGTTCCACAATGTGAGCGTGCACCGCCGCACCCGAAGCGCTATCGGCTAGGTGGCGGCGGGTGTACCCGCGCAGCTGGCGCACGAATACCACGGTGAAGGGCAGGTACAGCAGCACGCCTAATCCGCAATAAGCCAGCGTGCTAGGATCAGTGCGAAAGCGCAGGGCCATGTAGCTCAAGGCGGCGTAGACAATCGTCTGCCAGCAGACCGATCCCACCACATAGTTGCCCACCCGGCGCTGCTCACGCCGGTACCGGGCCGCTACCAAGGTCCGCAACTCGTTGGCTTGTACGGCGCGGCTACTGGCGGGCGGTGTGCCTTGTTGCCAAGCAGCTTGGAGCATTTTCCAGTCGGTGCTCATGCGGGAAGGTCGGCTAGGGCCCGTTTGAGGGCGTGTTCGAGTTTCTTTTTGATGCGCACCAGCCGCACGCTTACGTGATTTACCGTCAGGCCCGTAACCTCGGCAATCTGCGCGTACGTCTGCTCTTCCAGGTACAGCAGCACGACGGCCTTGTCCACGGCCGAGAGCTGCTCAATGGCTGCGTACAGCACCTGCACCTGCTCCGTTTCGGGGGCGGAGAGCGGCGCCGCGAGTTCTAGGACCCAGTCGTTGAGCGGCTCGGCGGCGGGCCGGCGACGCCGCTGGCGCTCGTAGGTTAGGGCCGTATTCAGGGCGACGCGGTAGAGCCAAGTGGAAAACCTAGCTGTACCTTGAAAGCTAGGGTAGGCTTTCCAGAGTTGGTAAAGAATTTCCTGCTGCAAATCCTGCCGGTCGTCGGCATCGCGGCAGTAAAGGCGACACACACGGTATACTAGCCCCAAGTGCGGGTTGAGCGTGGATAGGAAGATGGTTTCTCGTTCCTCGCACATAGGGTTGGGTAGTGGCTCAGAAATGTAGCTACTGTATTAGTAGCCGATTCCCCCGAAAAACTACACGTGCGCCTACTTATTTTTTGCAATAGCTCAAACGCGCTTAAAAAGCTAAGAAGACATTCTGTAGTCTGAAGTCGAATAAAAAATTTGACCATTTTAAAAAACAATGTTTATAACATTGAAGTTTACAACATTGAGTTGCATATCTTTGCAGCGTCAACCACCACAACTCACTTTCCTACCCCCATGAAAACGTTTCAAGTCCCCACCCGCGAGCAAGTCTCGCCCGCCGTACAAGGTATTTTCGACCATATGCAATCGGCCATGGGCATGGTGCCCAACCTGTATGCCACTGTTGGCTACTCCGAAAATGCGCTGACTTCCTACCTGGCGTTTCAGCAGGCGCAGGCTAAAGGTTCCTTTTCGACCAAAGAGCGGGAAGCCGTGTTTCTAGCCGTGTCGCAGGTGAACGGCTGCGACTACTGCCTGGCCGCCCACACGGTACTGGCCAAAATGAACGGCTTCACAGAAGCCGATACGCTGGACCTGCGGGCCGGTACCTCCGCTGATGCCAAGCTGCGCGTCCTCACGCAGTTGGCCGCTAGCATTACAGCTACCCACGGCCGCCCCGAAGCGCAGCTACTGGAAAACTTCTTTGCCCAGGGCTACACTGAGAAAGCGCTCGTTGACCTCGTGGCGCTAGTCGCCGACAAGACCTTGACTAATTACTTGCACAACATCACCCACATCCCGGTTGACTTTCCGGCCGCGCCCGCTTTGAGCACCGTGGCTGCTTGATCCGCACGTTGCCGATGTGGAACAGCCGGGCACCTCGCCCGGCTATTCCATTAGGGCTGAAATTAATGTTATAAACATCAAAATCTTTTTTCTCATGGCTACCCTTGGAATTCTAACTCGCGAGCAGGCCCCTGCTGCCGCTCAGCCCACGTATGACGGTTTGCAGAAAATGGTTGGCTTCATGCCAAACCTCTATGCCACCTTTGCCCACTCGGCCCGGGCACTCAACGGCTCCATTGCCTGGGCCGAAACCCTGCGCAAGGGCGAGCTAAACGGCCAGGAGGCCGAAGCCATTTTTCTGGCGGCTTCCGAAGCCAATAACTGCTTCTACTGCGTGTCGGCCCACACGCAAATGGGCCTAGGCTTCGGCCTGACCGAGGAGCAGACCCTGGCGCTACGCCAGCAAACCAGCACCGACCCCAAGCTCAACGCCGTGGCTACGCTGGCCCGCGATGTAGTGGAAAGTCGGGGCTTCCCGTCCCGAGCCAACATCGAGGCGTTTTTCGCCCAAGGCTACAGCAAAGCCGCGCTGGTGGAACTCATCGGCTTTGTGGCCTTGAACACCTTCAACAATTATGTCGAGCACCTCGATGGTACACCCATTGACTGGCCCCTCGCCCAGCGCCTACCTACGACCGCTGAAGGCTGATTTCAACTGAATGGGCCGGGGAGCGGCAACCGCTCATCAGCTCATCCAGCCACTTCATATTTGTTTGTTACTATGAATAGTCGTTGGAATCTTACCGGCCGCCGGGCCCTGGTGACGGGCGGCACCAAGGGTATTGGGAAGGCCGTAGCCCAGGAATTACTGGACCTCGGAGCCACCGTGCTGATTGTGGCCCGCGATGCGGCCGAAGTAGCCGCGGTCGTGGCCGATTGGACGCGCCAGGGGCTGCCCGCCGCCGGGCTGGCGGCCGACGTGAGCACGGCCGCCGGCCGCACGGCCATTTTCGACTACCTCGGCACGCACTGGCCGGGGCTGGACATCCTCGTCAATAATGTGGGTACCAACGTACGCAAGGCGTTCAACGAGTACACCGCGGCGGAATATGAGCGCCTGTTTCAGGTCAATCTGTTCAGCACGATGGAGATGTGCCGGGCGGCCTACCCCTGGCTGAAAGCTTCGGCCGCGGCTGCCATTGTGAACGTGGGCTCGGTGGCCGGGCGCTTTGATGTGGGCACCGGCGCCCCCTATGGCATGAGCAAGGCCGCCGAGGAGCACCTAGCCCGCAACCTGGCCGTGGAGTGGGCGGCCGACGGCATTCGGGTGAACACGGTCGCGCCGTGGTTTATCCGCACCCCGCTCACCGAGCCGCTGCTGGCCCGGCCCGACTTTATGGCCAGCGTCATTGCCCGCACGCCCTTAGGCCGGGTGGGCGAGCCGGAAGAGATTGCCGCTACGGTGGCCTTTCTATGTCTGCCGGGCGCGGCTTACCTCACCGGCCAGTGCCTCGTCGTGGACGGGGGGCTGAGCGCGAAAGGCCTGTAGCCTTTCTCTTTCACTCACTTTATTATCAATTGCTTGCGGCCAAATCTATTTGGTTGCAAGGCCTCTTATTGTCTTTCCCTATGAAACCCTTTCAAGATAAAGTCGCCTTAGTGACGGGCGGCAGCTCCGGCATCGGCCGGGCCACAGCCATTGCCTTCGCCGAGCAAGGCGCCCGCGTCGTTATCGCCAGCCGCCGCGCTGCAGAGAGCGAGGAAACCCTGCGCCTGGTGCGCGCCGCCGGCAGCGACGGCTTGTTCGTACCCACCGATGTAACCCGCGAAGCGGACCTAGCAAACCTGATTGCGCGCCTCGACGCGGTCTACGGGCGGCTCGACTTCGCCTTCAACAACGCCGGCACCCTCGGCGACCTAGTGCCCATCACCGAGCAGACGCCCGAGAACTTCCTGCACGTAATGACCACCAATGTGCAGAGTGTGCTGCTGGGCATGAAGCACCAAATCAACTACATGCGGGCCCACGGCGGCGGGTCCATTGTCAACAACTCCTCGGTGTACGGCCTGCGCGCCTTCCCCACCGGCTCGGTGTACGCGGCCAGCAAGCACGCCATTATCGGGCTCACGAAAGCAGCCGCCTTGGAAGTCGCCACGGCCGGGATTCGGGTGAATGCCGTGCTGCCGGCCGTGACCTACACCGAGATGTCGGAGCGGGTGCGGGTCGAGGCGGGGCTGTCGCCGGAAGAATCGGGCGCTGGCCACCCCATCAGCCGGGTAGGCCAGCCGAGCGAAATTGCCAGCGCGGTTATCTACTTGTGTTCAGAAGGCGCCGGCTTCATTACCGGGCATTCGCTAGTGCTCGATGGCGGCATGATGGCCTAACGGCTAGCCAGCACGCGTTTTTAGTCAGGCGGAATCCGTTTTTCGGACGAATTCCGCTCGCTTATTTACGCCCTAGGTGGCTTCTTTGCGTACCCCACAGTGGGCGGCAATTGGTATGCCCCCTTGCACGTGCTGACTTCTTTCCCTATGCCCCCTACCTATCCCAACGACTGGCATCACTTGCGCACTAATCTGCTTCGCGTTTCGGGCTGGCTACGGGCCGAAGTCACGCGCATTCTCGAGCCCTTTGGCATCACGCAGCCGCAGTTCAATATCCTGCGCATTCTGCGCGGGCAGAAGGGCCACCCCATCAGCACGCAGGAAATCCGGGAGCGGATGGTGGACAGTAAAATGAGCGATGCCTCGCGCTTGGTAGACCGCCTAGCCCTGAAGCACTTGGTAACGAAATCGCCCTCCCAGACCGACAAACGCCTGGTCGATGTGGTGATATCAGCCCAAGGCCTGGAACTCCTGCGCCAGCTCGACGAGAAAATGCAGGAGTTGGACGCCATTCTGCAGGTGATACCCTTGGAGCAGGCCCAGCAGCTCAATCAGCTCCTGGACCAGATGGCGACGGCCATTCCGGGCGCGCCACTTTCGTAGGCAGCGACGTGCCGTTGCCTTCCCCTAGCGGGCTCTTTTCGAGACAGGTGGCTATGCCGCTTGAACGACGCGTACCAAGTCCTGCGTAAACGCTCAGAAAAATTCGGTTTCTGCGCCGAGTAAAAAGAAATGCGGTACGCCGCGGTAGTGATGATGCCCCGCGGCTACACCGGCGGCTTGCAATTTGTGGGCGTAGGCTTGTCCTTCATCGCGGAGGGGATCTAGCTCCACGGTCACAGCATAGGCGGGCGGCAGCTGCTGGCAGGAAGCGGTGAGCCAGGGTGCCGCGTACGCCGGTACACAGCGCGTCCCTTCTGGCAAGTAATAGTGCCACATCTGGGTAGCGGTGCGGGCATTCCAGCCGCCAGGAGCCGCGGCAAACTCCCGCATCGAAGCCGTACAGACCCAATGGTCGTGGGGGGTACGAGCAGGACTTGTAAGACAATCGGTGGGCTTTGGCGGTCGCGGGGTGGCGCAGCCACCCCGCGACCGCCAAGCACGCACCAGAGCTAGTACCCCCGACCAGCAGCTTACCCACAGCCGGGTGCAAGGTAGCGGCATATATGCGGCTCCACACCAGGGTTGCGTAACAGTCCTCCAGCCCCGCGGAAAAGCGGTGTTCGGGCGCCTACCGGTAGTCGGGTGCGACCACGACGGCCCTGGTCAGGGCAGTGAGGTTGACACACGTGCGATGCTCGGTATCGAGATTACCCGCGAAGAATCCCTCCCGTGACACCAGACTACAAGCCGGTCACTGCGGTGATGCCAGGGTTGGTAAATACGGACCACGAGCGGCCCGTCGTTGAATCCAGCAATCGTCTCCTCCACGAAGGTGACCTGCGCGAGCGTGGTTGGGTCGGCCGGAATGGGAGGAGGCTGCCGGATGTCCTCCAGTACAGCCACAGAATCATACGGCTGGGTCGGCAGGTCGGCGATGAACTGTAACTCAGGCAGCAAACGGTATCTGAACAAGGCGTTATCTACTTAGGAGTTCCTGACTCCACAGCAGCGGCCTGCGCAGGGCCACCTCACAGCACGTCAGGTGGAAAGTTGCGAGAGGCAATGCAAGGCCTCAAATAGCCGCTTTGATGGCGCTACCTACCGCGTAAGTTGGGTTCCCCGTTGCCCTACCCTGAGTATATAAGCTGTACCCAGCGTTACTTCTCCACAGCCTACTCACGAAACCGTCGCCGCGCTGTTCCGCTAGACCATCTTAGAGAAACTCGCTTCAGTTGTGCTGGAACGACTGGCGGAAGGCCAGCGGCGACAGGGAGGTCTTGCTTTTGAAAAATCGGCTGAAGGATTGTGAATGCTCAAAGCCCAGCGTGTAGGCCACTTCGCTTACCGACAAGCTTGTGGTCGTAAGCTGTTCCTTGGCTAGAGTAATGAGCTGGTCGTGAATGTGTTGCTGAGCGCTTTGGCCGGTGAGCGTGCGCAGCATATCGCTCAGGTAGCTGGGCGACACATGCAAGCACTGGGCTAGGTGCTGCACCGTGGGGATGCCTTGGTTGAGTAGGTTCTCACGGGTGAAGCAGTCCGCCAAGGTTTCTTCCAGCCGTTGCAGCAACTCGCTGTTCACCGCTTGGCGCGTAAGAAACTGACGCTTGTAGAAGCGGTTGGCGTAGGTCAGCAGCAACTCGAGCTGGGCAATGACCACCGCTTGACTAAATTCGTCTAGGCGGCTGGCCAGTTCCGCCTCCATGGTTTTAAGCAGGGCCAAAAGCAGTTCCTTTTCCTGCTCCGACACGTGCAGCGCCTCATGAGCCGAGTAGGAGAAGAAGCCGTAGTGCCGGATCTTCTTGGCCAGGGGAGAACCCGCCAAGAAATCCGGATGAATGAGTAGGGTGTAGTGGCCGCATGCTTCTTCCTCGCGCTCCTCCGTGCCGCCAATAACCTGGTTGGGAGCGGCAAATAACAAGCCGCCTTCCTCAAAGTCGTAGTACCCTTGCCCGTACTTGAGCTTGCTGCTCAGCTTGGGCCGGTAGGATATCTTGTAGAAGCTCAGCACGTGCGCCTGCGGCGCGCCGACGGGCGCCGCGGGCGCGTGCACGCCGCGTACCAAGCTAATGAGCGGGTGCAGCGGGGCTGGCAAGCCAAAGAAACGGTGCGCCTCAGACAAGGAGGCAAATCGAAACGGTGCGTTTTCTGGCGTTTTCATTTCTTCCGTTTAGAATAAGGCGGGCAACCGGTCGTGCGCTAAACCACCGATTGCCCGTGGTAGTTTACTTGGCTTCGCCTTGGGCCGCACTGGAAACGGTTTGCCAGGCTTCCCAGGTTGCCAACCGCTCGGCATAGGCCGTGCGCACCCAGGGCAGGTTGTGGCTACCTAGGAACAGACGCAGGGGCGGCTGCTCGGCGTCTACGGCGGCGAAGAGGGCCGCCGGCGTGGCGGTTGGGTCACCTCTTTTCTCATTCTGTAAGGTACCAAAAAACTGGTTCTTAAAGTCAGTGTACACCGCTATGCCCGCTGCGAATTTCAGCGACTCGGGGCTGCCAAACTCGGTGGCGTAGGCGCCGGGCTCGATGATGGTGACCTTAATACCAAAGGGGGCCACTTCGGCGGCTAGGCTTTCGTGAATCGCTTCAAAGGCCCACTTGGAGGAACAATAGTAGCCAATGACCGGCAGGGTGACGTGGCCGAGGTTGCTCGAAGTGCCCAGAATGTGGCCGTGGCCCTGGGCCCGCAGCAGCGGCAACGCGGCCTGAATGACGGAAACGGCCCCGAACACATTCGTCTCGTACATCGCCCGGATGTCGTCCAGGCTAGCTTCCTCAATAGTGCCGACCAAGGAGTACCCGGCATTATTGAGCACAAGGTCGAGCCGCCCAAAGTGCGCATGGGCCTGCGCGACGACCGCTTTGACTTGTTCGGGGTTGGTTACGTCTAGTTCCAGCGTCAGCACGTTGGCGCCGTATTGATCCGCCAAATCGGCGAGGCTGGCTAGGTTGCGGGCGGTGGCCGCGACCTTGTCGCCGCGTTGCAAGGCGGCCTCAGTCCAGATGCGGCCAAAGCCGCGGGAAGCGCCCGTGATAAACCAGATTTTAGAGGAGGCGCCCGTAACGGGTGCCGAGCCGGTTTCCGCGGCAGGATGCGATGGAGTAGTCATACAGGAGAATGCGTTAGAGAACAGGACAAAGGTCCGACGCGGGGCCTGGCAACCTGTAGCCGAATTGCGGGAGTTTGTAGCCTAAATGAGGTTTGCCCAGCAGCTCCTTGCCTTTTGCCACTAGATGGTGCGCAGAAGCCGAGTTCGAAGCAACACTTTCGAGGGGGTGGACATCATCAAGAAGCTTTTAGCACGATAATTCCATGTTTAGGCAGCACGAAGTCTCGTTTGCTGCTGATTTTGCCCAACTCCTTATGCCGCCACAAGTTGCGTAGGTTGCTTTTTGGACTCAGACCTACTCGCGCAGCTGAAAGACTGAATTGCTTTTCTGTCTCGCCCCGGTTCAACAGCGCGATGGCTCTGCTGTTACCATCGCCAAGCGGTTTTACCCACACTTCCACCCCATTCTCCGCCAGAGCTCTTTTCGCTTGCACAAAGCCTTTATCCTGGTTGAGGGCAATCAGCTCTTTATTGGTTAGAATCCCTATTGCTGAACCGGTATTGCCGCTGAGCCGAAACGCTTCCTGTTGCTATTGACATATGTGCAGTAGTTCCAGAAAATCAATGGCTGACCAGCCGGACCAATATGTCTTGTGTTGAAATACTTGATAGTCTAGTTGGTCTCCTTCAACTTGCTGTGTTGAAGATAGGGCAGTAGAGGAGTTAATATCCGCCCGAAAACAGTTCAAAAAGTTGTTCAGCAGTCAAAGTACAACCTGCATCGTGAGACAATGAGGAAGCTGTACTGGGAGCGATGCCCTTGGGCCTAGATGCCGCGCATTTTACCGACAGCGGCTGGCACTCGTCGTCTCTAGTTGTACAAAATGGGGCCGCCGTTATGCCTCCTTGCGGCACGCAAGCAGGTCCTTCTAGCGGCCCTAGTGCTGCGCTCAACAGCAACAGTATTTCACGAACGCCCGAGAAGAGCGCTCGTCGCTCTGGGAAGATCTACGTTCGAGTGGCTACTCTTCTAAGATGCTGTAGAGTTCGCGGTTGAGGTAATAGTGATTGCCCCCAAGCGTCTGCTTCTCCAGCACCTGCAACTCCACGAGTTGATTGAGGTACTCCCGCGCCGTGTTCTCGGCATAAGTCCGGTCCTGGGTCAGGTGCTTAACGCGGGTGATAGGCTGGGTGAAGATCTTCTGCACCAGCTGATCGGGGCGACGTAGGTTTTTTTGGGCGACCACCACTTCCAAGATGGCTTCGCGCGCGGCCAGGATGCGATTGATCTTCTCGAACGTCAAGTTGGCCGTCGCTTCTACCGCCCGGAGCATGTAGAGTAACCACGCCGGCCAATCGCCGCGTTGTGAAACGCCGGCTAGGGCCCCGTAGTAGGCCTCCTTGTGCTCCAGGATGTAGCGGCTCAGGTATAGGATTGGGTAGTCCAGCAGGCCTTTCTGCACTAAATAATGGATGTTGAAAATGCGTCCCGTGCGGCCATTGCCATCCCGGAATGGGTGAATGGCTTCGAACTGAAAGTGGCCGATAGCCATCTTCAGCAAGGGATGTAGCGAATAGGTCTCATCGTCGTTGAGAAAGGTGACCAAGTTATCTAGCTTGGCCTCCAGGATGCCTGCCCCGCGCGGCGGGGTATAGATAGCTTTGCCGGCATTAAAGCCGCTGCCTCCTTGGCGAATGATGGTGGGTGAGAAGGGTGGACGCAGTCCTTCCTCTACCTGCTTGATCTCGCGGAACATGCGGATGAAGTAGTCGCGGGTAAAGCCTGAACCCGCTTGCAGGTATTCGTAGCCACTCCACAAGGCCTCGCGATAACGCAGGACTTCCTTAGCGGGCCCTTCCATGCGCTCCGCGGCCGTTTCGCTGAAGGCGCGGTAGAGCTCGTCATCGGTAGTGAAGATGTTCTCAATGGCGCTGGAGGCTTTGGCTTCCTGCAGGCTAATAGAGTTGATCAGCAGCCCTTGGTTGGGAATCGCTACGCTACGCCCGTGTAGTCGCCCCAAGGCTTCCCGTGCTTGGCCAAGTTGCTCCAGCACATCCGGTGTGCGCCACAACGACTGGGCAATGGGAAGATCTGGCAGCGCGTTCCAAGGAATGTCCCGGCTAGGATTGATCGGATACAAGGGTGAACTTGACATCAAAAGACGGCGTAATTAAGGCTAGCTACCGCAACAAACCTCAAATATACAATCAAATTCCTCTGCTAGCCTTAAAAATACCTGCTTTTAAGGTTAGACGGCTAGGCAGACCTTAAAACGTTTCTTTAAGCGACCGGTAGCCTCTTCCTGGTTGGCTAAGAATTAGTTTATTCGAACGCTCATTCCGCACTCGGCTGTCCGGCAGGTTGGCTTATCTGCTGCTGCAGGTGGACGAGCAACTGCTGAATCGTCTGCTGGAAACTTGTGCGCTCGGCCGTCAGCATGCTAGCGCCGCGTTCGTTGAGGGGGCGCGTTTCGATCAGGTCGTCTTCCGCAGGTAGTTGCGTCGGCGAGGGCGGCTGCGCCGTCGGATAACCGAAAACGAAGTCCGTCACGTCATACGCGTAGCACCCGTCCTGCAGCGAAAGCGTCGCGGTATAGTGCAACACCAACTTGACTGTATAGTGTGGTAGCGTACTCGCGGCCTTCTGCGGCGGAGCATAGCGATACGTATAGGAAAAGGTTGCGACCCGTGCACGATGAGCCGCTCGGCATCTGGCGCATGCGTGAGCACCGCCGGCTTATCGGGCGGGCTGATGCCCTTTGCCCACGCTTGTGCGCCGGCTTGTAAGTCCGCTTGGCGGCGACCGGTTACGGACACGAGGCCCGAGTAGCGAATGCGGTGCGTCGTGGGATCAACCGGGAAGGCGGTTTGTCCTTGGCCCCAGCTCAGGCTGGCCCCACTATAGAGCAGGCAAAAGGCGAATAGTCGTTTCATGGAGAAGAACGATCCTAGCTACAGCGGCCCCGCGAAGTAACGATGGCGGCTTCAACTGACGCAAGTCAACTGCGCAAAAAGGTCACGAAAACGGACTCAAAAACAGCTTATACAGCTTGTTTAGCTGGGTGATGCAAGTGTGTAGAAACCGGTTGATTTATGCGTGGGTATTGATAGTTTCACACACTCTGGGCTATAGCACTTATAATGAATGATGACGATTGTAGGCTACAAGATTACGTCCATAAGTAGGTAGATGCTGCTGGCACGATAGCCACACTAAATAATAAAACATTCAAGTTCAGGTGCCCACTTGATTCTAACGGCACCTTTTTGATTATAATACTACGCTGAGTAGACCTTATTTCTTAACTCACTGGGCGTCAAAGTAGATAAAGTTGGTTTGAAGTGTAAGAACGCTTGTTATTAACAGCTAATTCTCACAAGTTTAAGGACCCTCCGATAGTTGTTTGAGCGTGTGGGATCTACTCCCGCTCTTGTCGCGCGGAAACGACGTCGAGTGGGCCTGGCCACCTTCGCGCGCGTGGGATCAGTTGACAGGTCCTGGTAGGGTAGGCGGTTTGGTATGGTGTCCTCCTCCTTGAAGAAACTCATGACGCAGGCAGAAACTTCCCCCGACTTTGGCGAAGTAAACATTCCAGCACATTTAGATGCGCTCTACTTATTAGGCGATACTATCGCCCTGTTCAATTCCGTAGGCTTGCTTCTGTTGCCCGGCTTTTCCCCTGATGTAACATTAAATCATCGCACGGGGCTTTGGGTAATATGCGACGCAGAGCATATCGAGCTTCAGGGTTTCACCCCAGAAAAAGCAGCTAGCCAATTCGGGGACTTTACGGGTGAACCGTTGCGGGTGGTACTAGGCGGTTACGCCCGCAAATCGTATCAACTATTAGAACCTCACTACCCTGGGTTTGTCCAAGGCTTACTAGCGCAGCTATGGCCCGAACCCGTGCCAGTCATTCCGCAGCCTCGGCCACAGATACTAGATCTAGCCCAAGTGTTTCAGGCGTATGGCTGCTGCTTGCAAACGGACGGCAAGCATGCCCGCCTAACATTTGCCCCACCCGCGGTTCCGCTCTCGCGTCCACCCGATTGGCAACTAGTATTTGCCTCCGTAACGCTATTTGTTGCTCAGTTGAATCTAACTCCTTGGCTCCTACACGTAGCCGCCTGTGACCCTACCCACGAGGTGGCTCAACTGCTCGGCGCGGTGGCGCGCCACGAGCTCAGAGAACCCGAATGGGGAGGTGTCATTCCCCGCCTGTTTGGAGCCTATCGTAGGCGAGAAAAGCTATTCGCCCAGCTTACCAGCCAGCCCTTGCCCATTGCCGTGTTTCTTAGTTTGTTGATGGGCATCTACGAGCATCCGGAGAACCCCGAAGACATTTACGAGGAGCTTCCCGTTTTCAAAATCCTGCGCGTTTCACTCGAAAAGCTTCCACTAGATGACTCGTCCGCCCTATACGAATTTGTGCTAGCATGCCTTATCGATGGGATAGAATATCTCGCGCGGGAAGCCGATGCGCAGGGCAGTGCTCTCGCTTCCTTGCGTTTCGCGCAGGAAGCTCAAATTGCTTTGCAGCTACTGATGGAGCGAGCCGCTCCCCCGCTCACCGAACGCTGGTTTTCCCGCGTAGAGGTGCATGAACAAGGCTACAGTTGGAGCAAGCTCAACCCTGACCAAGTGCTAGATCACTGGACCGTATGGTACTTCGCCAATTACGCTGGCTCCGCCGCCTTTACAGTTAAGCAACACAGCAAACAAATTGCACGGCTGTTTGAGCAGGGCAAAATTACCAACCACCTTTGGACCGCCGTTTGGCGCGTGCTGAATCAGCTGCGCAAGGCATTGCGGCTGTGCTATGCGTTAAGTCAACAACAGCCATCAACCGCCGCAGAAGGCTCGAAGGACTTAGCGCTTACACTGCAGAATCTGCTAGCGCATTATCAACAGATACTGAAGGAAGTAGCTGCCATGATAGCACGCAGCTCGAGTTTGGAACATGGCCTTTCGCATTGGGCCACGCTGATGACTTCCAGGAAAGAAAAAGAGCAAGAAGAAGCGCCCCTGATGCAAGAGCTGTTGGCGTGCATGGATGTACATGGTATACTCGAGTCCCATGGCTACGGTCCAGAGGCTGTTCAACGCTTAGGTAAACTAATAGCCAAAATGCCGTAAATCGAGTTTCAACTTCCTTAGCCCAAGCAAAAGGCATCCTCTAATTAAGAATTGCCTTGTAGCACGGTACTAAGCTCTACAACATGATGGGAAGCGGTTAGTAGCATTATTGAAACGACGGCTCATGTTATGATACATTGGCAGACTAAGCAGGTTGGGAAATCTATGGTTGAGCTTGTGTTAGTACATAAATGCCCTCCCAAGAAATGATACGTCAATCAAAATCGTCTTCTTCTAGCAGCGAGGGAGATAACATTACGCTAAGCGGGTGCATCGTCTTGTTGTTGAGGAAACGCACGTATAAAGACAGCAATTCCTGGCAGACCTTATAGCAGGTTGTCGTTCAGCACTTAGACGCATGACTTTGGCTGTTCAAGTATGCGAGGCTAGGCGTCTGCAAAAGTGGCCGAAAATGTCCGGTGAATGGCTGCAGGTGGTTGCAAATAGCTGGTACTTTTGGCTTCGTGATGGACGCCGATTCTACTTTCCTGCCTCAACTGGTGTTTGCCGTGCCGCCGGGCGTGCACGTACTGGATCTGACGGGCCCGGTGCAGGTATTTTACGAGGCGGCTACGTACGGCAAACCGTACCGAATGACCTACTGTTCGTACCAAGGAGCCGTGTACAGCTCGGCGGGGTTAAGCTTAGGACCGCTCGTGCCGTTTGCGGACGTGGTCGTGGCCTCAACCGACGTAGTATTCGTACCGGGGCTGGAGATGAGCTACTTGCAGTCGGCCGCGTTCCGAGAGGAAGGAGCGGCGTTTTTTGCGTGGCTGCGGGCGCTGTCCGGCCGGGGCGTGCGGCTATGCTCCATTTGTACGGGGGCGTTTGTGTTGGCGGAAGCGGGGCTGCTGGATGGCCGCAAATGCACGACGCACTGGCGGCGACTGGCCGAGTTGCAGGCTCGCTTTCCGCGGGTACTCGCGCAGGCTGACACGTTGTTTGTACAGGACGGGGGCGTGTATACCAGTGCGGGGGTAACGGCGGGCATCGACTTGGCCCTGCACCTGCTGGAGGAGTGGCACGGGCCCTTATTTGCCACCAAAGTGGCTCGCGAGCTGGTGGTGTACACCCGGCGCGGGGCCGGACATAGCCAGCAGAGTGTGTACTTAGATTACCGCAACCATTTGCATTCAGGCGTACATGAAGTACAAGACTGGCTGACAAATAACCTAGCGGCTGGGGCTACGCTCGAAACCCTGGCAGAACGGGCGAACATGAGCCCGCGCACGCTGACGCGCACCTTTCGCAAAGCGACTGGCATCAGCATTCACGCGTACACGGCCGCTTTGCGCCGGGAATTGGCCCGCACCCTGCGCCGTAATCCTGCCCTAACCCAGGAAGCCATCGCCGCGCAGTGTGGCTTGCGTAGCGTGCGACAATTACAACGCCTATTGGCAAGCTCAACCCGGGAAAATCCCCGGCCGGTTTCTACCTTTTAACACACCGTATCATGAACATAGCTGGCCGTTTCGGGCGGGTTTGGTTACTTGTACTCGCCCTAGTTGGTCCGGTGCAAGCGGCTTTAGCCTGCACCATCTTTGTTTTGGCGGATGCCAAGCGGACGTTGTTTTTTAACAACGAGGATTACTCTAATCCGGCCACGCGCATCTGGTTTCAGCCGGCTACGAAAACCTATTACGGCTGCGCGTACGTGGGCTTCGATGACGACTGGGCCCAGGGAGGGGTGAATCAATTCGGCCTGGCCTTTGACTGGGTCGCCGATGCCAGCGGCCGCTACACGCCTGCCCCCGGCTTGACCACGCCGCAGGGAAATCCGGCTGAACGCATGCTCGAATCCTGCAAGACGGTCGCCGAAGCCATTGCTTTTTATCAGCGCTATGCCGAGCCAAGTTTTGCCACTTCACGCATGCTCATTGCCGATAAAACTGGCGCATCGGTCATTATTGGTGCTAAAAATGGGGAACTGCAGTACAACGTCTCGCATCAATCCCGGGGATTTGGCTACGGGAACGATTCGCTCAAAAAAATGCTAAATCCCGCTCTGCTCCCGTCCCTGGAAAACGGACTGCCGATTTTAACGGCGTGTCGGCAGCCAGGCCAGTACGCCACCAAATATGCCAGCGTGTACGACCTGCGCAACGGGATTATATACCTCACGTCGCTCGCCGGCAAGGAGGAAAGCATTCGGCTCGATTTAGTTACTGAGTTAAAAAAAGGAGGACATTTTTATGACCTTCCCCTTATCCAGCAGCAGGTGTTGCAACCACCGGTTCCCTTACTGGCCGATATGAAGCGTTATTTGGGAGAGGGCTACGAGCCCTTTCCGGCGGATGAGCCGGTGGTGACTGCTTTGGTAACCAGAATGCTAAAGCAGGCTCGGGTCGGCGGGCTGCACCCGGAGGATTTTACTCCCGCGCTTTGGCAACTAATTGGGCCAGCCCAAAAGGAGATGCAGCCCGAACTGGAAAAGCTAGGTGATTTAATAAGCGTACGACTGGTAGAACGACGTCCGACCTCGTGGCTGTATCTGGAGGATTTCCAAAAGGCCACGGTGCTGCAACGCTTTGAGCTGGATGCCACGAATCGCATCGCGCTGCTAAAATCAGAAGCGGCCGAGATGAAGATTGGAACCGTTAGAGAGAAATAGGAAGGTAATTTCGATCCGTTCTTGGGCTTCCCTCCGGCTGCTTTTCGACGGAATATAGGCTGGGTTTGCCTGGCGTTAGGCCAATCGCGATAAGCGTTCGGGTTGGCTATCGCGCCGGCGTAGCCTACTTTTTCTTTCCGTTGTAACGAGAATCCCAAGTGGGCCTAGAAGCGAACGGACGGTTGACCCTCTGCTTGTAGGAGGTGTACCCTTTCGCGGAGGGCGTCCCTCCTATTCCCTATGACGGTTTTGCTTTTCCATCACCTGCGCTGGCTCTTGCTAGGCTTCGCGGCACTTCTCTTTGGGCCCGCCACGGCGCAAGAGCCGGATCCTGCCCAAGGGCACCAGGTGGGCTACCAACAAGTGTAACGCTACGAGGTGACCCGTTCATTTGACACCTTACGAGTCGACCGCTTGCGCTTCCGCCCGGTGCACATGGACCTGTTCTAGCCGGCCAGTCACCCCAGTATGGCCACTTTCTGGATACCTACGGTTCCCGGATGAATTTCGGTCTAACGGCCGATTTCTGCCGCCAGGTAGGCCCCCAACTCGCAGAATACCTGCGCGCCGGCTTAGACTTTCGCTCCGCCGCTCCGCCCTGCACGTTGCCCACTCGTAGCACGCTGGCCGCGCCGATGAGCCCTAGTCCCTTTCCCTTAGTCCCTCTATTATCTGGCTTACAACGGTCTTAGTTATGAGAACCTGCTCCTACTGGAGCGGTTAGCCAGCCGGGGATATCTAATGCTGAGCAACACAGAATGGTGTCCTACGCAATCAGGTCGGTTGCGATACTTTATATTCTTACTAGTCACATGTTTATGTGATTGCGGCGCTGGCGCTGGCTCTCGATCTTCGCGGATGCTTCGTGTCAGGCAACTATCCGGCTTTCCCTTGCGATTGGTGGTTGTGTAGCACTCGTTCACTAGGCCCATGACACAAGCGGTGTTCTTGGATTGCGTGACCCGGCAACGGGTAAAGGGGAGTGGACGCTTCCCTGTAAGCAGTAGCAAAACCTAGGCTTGTAGTACGTGCATTCATAAAAATAGACAGATGGCAACGCGCACCGTACCGTTCACAGACGGAATGAAAATTGGGCTAGGGTATAACCGCTTAACCGGGGATCGGCTGCCCTCCCCGGCGGTCCAAGGGACGTCTATTTCGTCGGTGCAAGGCGCCGGCGGCCAGCAGGTCACGATTAGCTGCACCACCATCCAGGATGTGGAAACGTTGCACAAATCGCTCGGGATTTCCGTGGATACGGGGGGCGCCTACCTGGGCTTCTCGGGAAGCGCCAAGGTAGACTATGTGAACGAGTGCGATTTCTCGAGTTTTTCCACCTACGTGCTCATTCGGGTGAGTGTACAGAATGCCTTTGAAAGCATCGACTCCCCCACCTTCTCCCCCGACGCCATCGATTTACTGGTGACGGATAATCCGGAGCGCTTTCGCCAGCGCTTTGGGGATACGTTCATTGCGGGGGTGAAAAAGGGCGGCGAGTATTTCGCCATCTACCAAATCAGCGGCTCCAATGAGCAAGAGAAAGAAAGTATCGCGGTTAAGGTACAGGCCGCCTTCAATGGCATCTTGGCCTCGGCCGAGTTAAATACGGCCATCAATACCGCTAAAGCCGCCAGTCGCTCGCACCTAGACGTGCGGGCGCTGGTATTCCGGCAAGGCACGATCGGCACGGCGGACCTCAACTTGGAGGATATTATCCAGACGGCCAAGCAGTTTCCCGTGGGCGTGTCCGGGGACAAGGCCTTCCCCTACGCGGTCCTCTTGCAAGAGTATGACGCGCTCAAGAACCCCAACGATCAATTTGTGCCGGTCGACATCCAACAGCGACAAGAGGTGCTAGAAGACTTGGCCAAAAAACGGTTTGAGTTTTTAGCGCTCCGCGATAATTTAAAATACATTCTCAAGTTCAGCGGCGATTTTGAAAATGCCGATGGCACGCCCGTGGATCGCGCGCAAGTGCTGCAAGACCTAGATAGTGTGGTCGCGGCCATCAACCAGATGCAAGACGAGGCCTCCGAGTGTACGCGCGAGGCCGGCAAATGCAATTTCACGCAGTTTGAGGTGGCCAAGTTTCGGGTTCCTCAGTTAGTGAAGGGCACGGCCGAGTCGATCTTGAACGGCCTTTGGATCGAGGGTGGCGGCCACGTGGGACCGGTCATTTCGGTGAGCGGTAAAATCATCACGGTGGACATGTCGGCCTTCAACCGCCCGTTCGGCAAAGGCGTGCTGCTGGATCAGGAGACCATTACGGTCGCGTTTCCCGATGATGCGACGGGGCCTTTTACGGGTAAGCTCCAGGCTAATAAGATTCTGTGGTCCAACCAGACCAGTTGGACAAAGGTGTAGCCGTACGTTGTTCGGCCGACGCAGACAACGATAAAAGCTAAGAAAAAATCTATTCCTGTTTTAATGGCCGCGCGCCACCCGGGCCCAGATGCGACTCAGCGAAACGGGCGTGATGCCCAGGTCATTGGCTACCAGATGCTGGGGGGATGCGCTACAGGATCTTGGTCTTGCCGCTGCTGAGTAGGCCCGATAGCGCTCCTCGGGGTTGAGCAGCAGGTGCTCAACCAAACGGGCCTCCGTGCCTAGCAGGTATTCGGCCACCAGCCGCCCCAAGCGCTCGTACACGGGGCACTCTTCGGAGAGCCGGCGCGAGACGGTGTAATCGAAGATGATCGGTTCAGTGTCGACTAGGGCCTGGATTCGGAGCTGGCTCGGCTGCTCGGTTAGGCAACTGGTGTAGTCCCCGAGCAGGCAGTTCTCGAAGAAGAAGTAGGTAGTGCGCTCCTCGCCGTCGGGGCGGGGTAGTAGAGACGGCACGTGCCCTGCAGCACAAAGGCTAGCACGGGCACATACTCGCCGGCTTGCACCCAGTGTTCGCCACGAGCTAAGTGGTGTGGCCGCAACTCCGCGTCGGTCAAGTAAGGCACAAAGCGGAGCAGGTGGGCGCGAAGCGGATGCATGTGGGCGAACGAGAACAAGAAGGGGATTTTGAAAACGCATGAAGATATTCGTTCTGGCTTGGCGCAACCGCGCGTCTCAGTAGTCACGTTCTCATATCCGCCAGCTTTAATACAAAAGTTACATTCCAAGAACATCGCCTTTGGGTTACACCTACATTCGTTAGCGTTTGTCTGCGGTAAATCAACAGCTGCGTTCTGCTCCCGAATACTCTTGGCTGGAAGGAGACCTACTTTGTGCTTGAGAGCTATTTCTTCAACCACTGCCGACTAGGTACGCTGTGTGCATCTCACTCGTCCTAGACAAGCCAAATGCCCCCGCTAATTTTCCCAGTAGTCCCTGCTCTTTCCCTCCACCTACACGCGTCGTATAAGCGCTTTCCTCGTGCTGCCTCTATTCGCCGATCTTCTTGGCTAAATTCATACTTTCAGCACTTCCTCTCTTTCCCGACATCTTATGCGACTCATTCCCCTTACGATCCTAGTGCTGCTAGGACTATCTAGTTGTACCGCTGGTAAGCGTTCACGCCAGGAGGCGGCATGGATCAAGCTCTTCAATGGTCAGGATCTGCAGGATTGGATGGTCAAAATCCAGCACCATGAGGTAGGCGAGAATTTCGGGAATACGTTTCGCGTAGCAGATGGCGTTATCCAGGTGCGCTATGATCAATACGGAGACTTCAACGATCAGTTTGGCCACTTGTACTATAAGGTGCCCTTCTCCTATTATCACCTCAAACTAGAGTACCGCTTCGTCGGTACACTGCAAAAAGGAGCGCCCAGCTACACCTTGCGCAATAGCGGCGTCATGTTCCATTCGCAAGATCCGCGCACGATGCCCAAAGAACAGGACTGGCCCATTTCCGTCGAGTTTCAATTTCTTGGGGGGCTAGGCGATGGTCAGCCGCGGCCCACGGGTAACATGTGTTCACCGGGCACACAAATCGTGTACAACGGCCAGCTGGATGAGCGCCACTGCATCGAGTCGACCTCGAAAACCTATGATGGGGAGCAGTGGGTCCGAGCCGAGCTTATTGTGCTGGGCGATTCGAGCATCACCCACATCATCAACGGGGATACGGTCATGCGCTATGCAAAGCCGCAGATTGGGGGGGGAGTCGTAAACCGGTTCGATCCGGCCATAAAGCAGGATGGCAAATTACTAACGAGCGGGTTCATTGCCTTGCAAAGCGAAGGGCAGCCGGTGGACTTTCGAAATATCGAGCTCCAGGATTTGTCAAAGCGGCGATAAGGTGGCGCTATTCTTCCGTGGCCCTGCGCCTTTGGCTTGCACCTAGGCCTGTCTAAATCATTGGAGTGGTCAGGGACGGTAGGCGCTACGGCGCTGCCCCGGCTACCGGCCGAGCAGCGCCTGTGCTGACCACAGCCGGCCCTTCCCCGTATAGGCCTATGGCCACCCGGTCGGCACGTGCCGACCCCTACCTAACCCGAGGGCCCCCTTCCGCTATGAGCAACCAACCATCTTCTGCGCGCCCGCGCATCCTCGTCACGGGCGGAGCCGGCAAACTAGGCAAGGTCTGCGTGGCCGACCTGTTAGCCCATGACTACGATGTATTTGTGGTCGACACCGTGCCCGTACAAGGTGTGCCCGGCATCATTGCTGATCTAGCCGACTTCGGCCAGACGCTGGACGCCCTCTCATCCGTGGGCCAGGAAATCTATGCGGGTGTGGCCCCACAGGCCTTCAAAGCCATTGTGCACCTAGCGGCCTTCCCTACCCCGCGGCAGTATCCCGACGCTCATCTGTTTCAGAACAACATGATGGGCACCTACAACATCTTCGAGGCGGCGCGGCGCCTAGGTATCAACCAGGTGATCTGGGCCTCCAGCGAAACGACCCTAGGCGAGCCCTTCGATGAGGCTGCGCCGTACGCCCCCGTCGACGAGGAATACCCCTTGCGGGCGAAGAGCGCATATGCCCTCGCGAAAGTGCTCATGGAAGACATGGCGCGCCAATTTTGCTACCAGACGCCCGCTCTCAAGCTTGTGGGCCTACGCTTCTCCAACGTGATGGAGCCGGCTGACTACGCGAAGTTTCCGGCGTATAACGACGACCCGCAGGAGCGCAAGTGGAACATGTGGTCCTACATCGATGCCCGCGACGGGGCCCAGGCGATTCGCAAAGCCTTAGAGTGGGACGTCACGGGCATGCACGCCTTCATCATCGCTAACGCCGATACGGTCATGACCACACCGTCCGCCGAGTTGATGGCTACGGTCTTCCCCACGGTGCCCGTAAAAAAAGCATTGGCCGAGCACGAGACGCTGCTCTCGATTGAGAAAGCGCGCCGTGTACTAGGCTACGAGCCCGCCTTTAGCTGGCGCAACGAAACGCCGCTAGCGGACGAGCGGAATTAACAGACGCAGCCTTCTTCATTCTCTTGAGAGTTGCCTATACTACTAATAGCATGTATAGGCACTCTCGGGTGCGATTACACGACAGAGATAGAGGGTGGAGATAACTAATGGTAGGAATCCGAACAAGAAGAGTAGGCGGAAAAGCAAACACGTCACTTTGTGTACTGACTTCCTGGTTCAAGACAACCTACCTGCTAGGGGATGATCACTACAAAGTACCCTAGATGGTACAGGACGCCGGCAACGCGCGTGTTTTGGCTCTTTTTTACATATTATAAACGAGCGTTTACAGTACGTTATAAGCCCAACGGTAACGGCCATAGCTTCGACCGAGCAACGCACCGTTTGGAAAACGTTGTAATTTGCCGTTACCACACTAGGTGTTATCGCTCAGGAGCCGTAAGTGCTCTTCACAGTTACTTCTTGGTGGTAATCAGCACCGCCCCATTCGTGGCGCGTGGCCCATACAAAGCAACCGCACGGCTGTCTTTGACAATGTCGATCTTGTGAATCTGCTTTGGCGTGATGGTATGCAGCTGCTCTTGAGTCACAGGCGTTCCATCCACGAGATACAGGGGGCTGTTTTTCGAGGGAGAGAACGTTCTAACACCGTCCGCTTTTTGGCCCTGCTGGTACTGGGAATAGTGCTCAGGCGATAGGGACGGAACTCCTTGGGCAAGACTTGCACTCGTCACCCCGCCCAATAGCAGAGCGGTTAACAGCGAGCAGCGGAGGGTTGGGGTCGTCATACTAGAGGAAGTAAAAGGAGCAGTAGTAGAAAGATAGTGTTCTTACGGAATCCTGTTCAAGATAGCACAAAAAGAAAGCAACGTTCGGGCGAGGTGCCGCTTGGAGGCAGTCACTGCTGAATCCATGGATTGCGCTTCGTCTTGCGAGTAGGGGAGCGCACATCAGCTTCAATAGTGACCGTTTCCATCTAGGGATCAACTCTCGAAAACACTATAACAACGGGTTTAAGTAAGTAGAGTAAAATTTATTGCTTTTCCGCGACTTGTCTGAGAAGCAGCGTTATGTTAGGAAAAGATTCCCAGGATCCAGACAAGCTGACAGATAGCCCTGTTTCTAGCTTTTCTCTATTTTAAGCGCTTCTTAGAAAAGCAAGCCGCCTAGTTGAAACGCAAAGTCAAAGGTGGTCAAGAGCTTGTTAGCACATAGTATAATGGGGAGCCCTCAGCGAACAATAGGAGCCATCGTGGAAATTGATCTAGCCGATGGCCATTATGCGTATGGCCGAATCCTGGCAGACGCTGATTTCGGGTTCTATGACGTGTACACCGTGGAGCGAGTACGAGACCTAGAGCAGATCATCATGCGGCCGCTGCTGTTTATTGTCGCCGTTAATAATGGAGCTATTAACACGGGGCGATGGGTGAAGATAGGCAAGCGCCCGTTGCCAGCTGCCTTACAGCAGTTACCACTCAAGTTCATTCAAAATCCGCTGGCGCTAGAGCGGTTTGAACTTTACGATCCAATAACCGGAAGCATTACGCCCGCCCTGAAAGAGCAGTGTGCAGGGCTCGAACGCTGTGCCGTATGGGATACTAGCCACGTCGAAGAACGCCTCCGTGACTATCACGCANGGCCCAACCGATACCGTGCGCAAGATGTAGCCTTGTTTGACTGACCATAGGCTAATAGCAACAGAACGGCAGGTTGATTACGCTTTAAAGCTAACTGCTATTAAACATATCGTTTACTTATCGGACAGGTGTAATCGCCTCGCTCCACTCAGATCGGACTGTCAGTCCGGTACTCGCAGGAGAATACTATTGCTGCGGAAGCTTCCTTTGACACAGTTTCGGCCCGCCCAACTCACGTAGTAGCCTTGTGCTCTGTACTTGCCTGGTGGCAACTCCTGTCCACTGCGCCGAAAGGCTTGGCTGAGGTTGAGGACTCGGGTGAGGCGCTGGCCGGGCGGAATCAGCAAGTAGCCGTACTGCGTGGTGAAACCAAAATCCATCTTGCGCAGGGTGTGCGAGTTGAGCAGGCTTTTAGGCGTGGCCGTAGAGGTCAAGGTTACTTCGAAGAACGCGGTCACAGGCATGGACTCGGGAGACAAAATTTCCACCAATTGGATGGGATCGGCACTGGTATTCTCAAAGTGGACCTGTACGAACGTATCCGGCTGGTTTTGCTTCGATTGCCGCTGGGGTAGTGCTTGCAGGAACACCCGCATCGGCTCCCGTTGCTTAGGTAGTTGGGCCTGGACGAGGCGAGAGAGCACAAGCAACAGCAGGAAAGGCAACAGGCGCAGACACATCTTCTAAGGGGCGGGCAAGAACTTCTTTAAAAAATTAGATTTCTTTCTAGTAGAATGTACAAGGAGTATCTTCTCAGTTCTTGGAAAAGTTGCTTAACGTAATGTTTACTTATACGACAGGCTATACTAATTAATCTGAACGGCTGTTCTGCAGAGAATTGCTTATAGAAGCTACTCATCTTCAGGCTCTTATTGCATACGTACGAATACAATCTGTTTGTATTGCTACTCAACCTCCCAGTTTTGCTCGATGTGACGGCTCAAGTTCGGTGCATCACGCATTGCTACCTGAATAGCTTCCTGATATACTTGCTCCGCCATCACAGAGAGCAGTTGCTCTTTATAGACTCCGTGAGTAAATAAATGCGGCGCAAATACTTGCGGTAACAAAAAGTAATTGCGACTACGGTCCGGATCGTAGAGGCACGCCCACTGGGTGAGCCCCTGGTAGGCTTGAATACAGGCAGCTAACTGGTTGTAAAGGGGAGAGGCAAGCGGCACTCCGGCAAAACGGAACCGTAGATACGGAACAGCCTTATCGATTCCGTCTGTGGACCACATACTGATCTTTGGCGAGGCCAATTTCTGTTTTGCGTTTAATGCCCAGTAAATTAGGCATTGCGCTTTCTCTTCTTCCATCTTGGATCAGCTTAGAATAAACGTTCTAGTAGACATTCACACAAAGACATGACTATAAAAAAACTAATAATTACTTACTAATAGTGCTTACCTACTTTCTTCGAATAACTTCTAAACATAATCCGTGTTATACGGACTGTCCTTAGAAAGATTATATATTAGCTCAAGCTGAGGGAGGGAGACAAGGTGGTACTCCGCCGCTAGACTCCTGCACTTGCTGGGCGGGTTTGTAGGCCTTTGATACACGGTCTTCTTTTTGCTTGTTAGATCTCCTCTACTAGAACCTACTCCTTCGCTTGCCTCTTCTACGCTCCTTTGGTTCGTCTTTGTGCTTCGTTTTTACTGCTCGCCTTAACGCACTACTCTACACCGAGTAAGGCACAGGGAGCAAGTGCTCACCCGCATCACCAGCGGGATTTTCCTATTCCCGTCCCCTTGCAGTACCCCTTCACACGTTGCCAAGTATTTCAATTTACAGGAACTGATAGTCTGCACCAGACGCTGGCGCTGCAACAGCAGTTTAATCGCAATGGCCAGCTGGTGTCTGAGACCACCTACTGGGGCAGCACACGGTGGGCGAGCGAGCGATCCTATTACAAAGCAGCGGTGCTCACTAAGCAAATCATGTGGCTGCCACAGCTCGATAACGAGAAGCTCAAAACAACCTTTGCCTATAATACCCAGGGGCAGTTGATGCGCGAAGTACGGTTTTCCTATGAAAAGCGGCGCAAGAAGGGCCTCAACAAAGGACATGGAAGCACGGGTGGTGATGTGCTCGTCAAGCGGGACTTCCAGCGGCGGCGCACGAAGGAGAAAACCAGTGAGATTTCCTATTCCTATAATGATTGCGGTCAGCTAGTACTATATGATGCGCCCCAGCGGCACTATTCCACTCAAAATCGGTACACCTGGACTTATGACTCCCTAGGCAGGGTGGATAGGTACACCTCCTTTGATCAGCAGCAACTCATTTGGGGCGAACACTACCACTATTTTACGGATGGGTATCAATATACCCAGACTTGGTTTGCTTACGACGGCCTACCAGCGCACTTGAAGCCCGAGCAGAAGGGCTACCAGCCACAGTATACCTTCACGACCTACCTAGATAAGCAGAAAAGGGTTGTAAAGGCTGTCACGACGAACGAAAAGGCCGAACTCGTTTCTTCCCAGGTGAAGACCTACTACCTAGATGGTAAGTTGAAGAAAGCCGTCACGCTGAATAAGCAGGGCCAACCGGAGACTACGCTGCTCTATTACTATTACTGAAAGCCAGCAGCAGGCCCGCAAAGCTACTACAGCCTGGAATAGGCGTAAAGGAACGCTCAGAACTTTTGCTTCATGCCTGCACACAAGTGCTGATGACCTATTCAGTAGTAGCTATCTTGCTAAATGAGCTATAACATTACTTGAACGTTGGATGAAGTAATGCTACAAGCACTATAGCGTGATTTTTACGCCGGGTTCCGGCGCTTTTCCTTGCCCCTTACAGCAACCCCTACCTAGATAAGAAAGTGGCTACGTAACAGCATCAGTCTTCTCGGGATGGGTTATCTGCTGCTTTCTTGTCAGGGGAAGACGGAAGCAAGTCGTACGCCACCTTGCTCAGGAACGACGCAGACGCAGTTGACGGAGCCGCTCTTGCAGGCGTGGAATAGCAGGACCCATGCCTTCCTGCGCACAGTGGCTGCTTCTGATTCTACAGGCGCTTATCCCTCGTGTCTAGATGCTTTTTTCCTCTCCTTGCTCGAGTCTCCGGATCGCGATCGACTCCTGGCGAGCCGAGCAGCGCTGTTTGCGCTGTTGAAAAAGCAAGTACACTATCCCTGTGGTCGCCTCTACGTGTATGAACAGGTGACCACCGGCGAACAGGTGATCGAACGAAAATACGTGTTGGTGGACGCGGGTAGTGTTCTGTACCCCTACAAATGCTACCAGCAGCACAATGGCTCGTATGCGTTGCGCGCCGGCAAGCCGCTGCCGAATCGGCTCTTAGCAAGCGCGTGGCAACACCATCAACGTCTTTTTACGAACTACTGTCGCGGGTTTAGCGCGCTAACCGTCGTCGAGAACACGCAAGTGACCATGGCGCAGCCCACGCCAACGGGCAGCAAAGTGCTCTACGAGGCCCTTACAAAATCGATTAGCTCAGGCTTTCGGGATGGGGGGTAACGCGTCGAAGCAAATCTGGCCTGTTCAACCGAGGGCACTTTCCTCACCGGCACAACCTCCGGTTGATCGAGCAGTTGGGTGAGAAGGCAAGATCCCTCGTCTGCACCTGCCCTTAGCTCCAAAAGAGACGCTTTTGTGCGCTGCAGCTCCCTAGCCAGGGCTTTAACCCAGCAGTGGACACAAGCATGAGGGCGTGGACTGTTTCTGAAGCAGGCCTTAGAAGAGGTGCCACCTTGAGCTGAGCAACGAGTCTTTAAGCCGCTTGGACATTTTCCAAACGGACGTGGCTGTTGCAGA
>NZ_MTSE01000018.1 GCF_002154225.1 Hymenobacter crusticola | reverse complement strand
CGCCTTTGCCCTCCATCACCGGCTTCGAGGCTTCCGGGCCAATGTTGCCCAGGCCGAGCACCGCGGTGCCGTTGCTAATGACCGCTACCAAGTTGCCCTTGGCTGTGTATTTATACACGTCGTCGGGGTTCTCGAAGATGGCCATGCAGGGCTCGGCCACGCCGGGAGAGTAGGCCAGGGCGAGGTCGGCTTGGGTGCTGACGGGCTTGGTGGGCACTACCTCAATCTTGCCGGCGGGGTCCTGGGCGTGGTAGTTGAGGGCGTCTTGTTTGTTGATTTTGAGCATAATAAAAGGGGTAATACGTAGCGCGACAGGACGCCTTGGCCTAGGTTGGCGGGGCGCTGAAGCAGCTACAGGGGGCACCGGAGGCGTGAAGCTTAGAGAATCACTTGCAGCTGCATCGTGACTTCCGGGCGGTAATCGAGGTTGTTGATGTTGTTGAAGTCGGGGCGCGCGCGGTAGTTTAGCGTGACTTTCGCCTGGTGCCCATCCAGCAGTACGTTTACGCCGCCATCCATAATATGTACGTCCTGAATGCGGCCATCGGTGCGGCGCAGGCCATCATAGTGCCCGTGGATGTAATCGACGTAGGGTTGCAGCCGAATTTTCGGACCGAGCAGGCGCTGCGGCAGCAAGAAACCCGTCTGGATGGTTTGGGCGGTGCCGGTGCCTAGTACCGGTACCGAGTTGCCGCGCAGCACGGCCGAGCCCGCACCGGGGTTGACGTTGCCGCCGTAGCGCATGAAGTTGGAACCCATGTTGTAGCGGTAGAAGGCGCCGTAAATTGTGAAGGCCGTTTTGTTGCCAGCAGTGGTATCGACGGGTGTGTCGTAGAAGATGTCGGCGGCCAATACGCTCAAATCTTGCTTTGTGTACGGAATCGTCCAGGCGCTGGTGTTGGGTTGCAAGCTAGGGGCCGCTTCCGACCGCATGTACATGCCCTTTCCGTAGTACAGGAAACCGGTTCCTAGGTTCAACACCCGCTTGCTCCCTAGGTAGCAGCCCACCGTGAACGGCACGAGGTTGGCCTCTTTCTCCAAGAACTCCCAGGTGAAATAGCCTTGGTACACCTTGCCGCGGGCCCGCGGGTTGAAGGCCGCTACGTCGGTGGTGAGGGTGGCGGGCGTGCTGCTCAGGTTGTTGCGGAAAGCATCGTTTACCGACAAGCGGTAGTCGAAGTGCCCGAACCGGCCGTGGGCAAAGAGGCCAAGGCCCCGGCCCGTCTGGTCGATGGCATCGGTCACGGGCCACTGCGTGCCCGGCACGTCTAGAGTAAGGAGTGAGAAAGCAGCAAAGCTGCTCTGGCGCGAGATGCCGTTGTAGGCGTGCAAGCCGCCACCTAGGCTCAGGTGGCTGTTTACCTTATAATCGATGGTGGCGTCGTGCAGGTAAAACGAAGGCTTTTTGCCCGGTCCGGTTGGTTCCCCCGGCCCGCCCCCCGACAGCGTGTTTTGCGAATTGACCCCTAGCTGCGTGATGATGACGAAGCGCGAGTTGAGCTGCGCCACCAGCAGCACCCGGGAGCGGCGCAAGCTGAAATCAGTCTGGCTAGGAGTGGGCTCCTCCGTGGCCGACAGGGTGCCAGTATTGTTTTCTGTATAGCGGGCCCAAACCTGGTGCGCGGTCATGATGCGCACGTACTTCGAGCCGTCGGGGGAGATGTTGATCTTCATGCCCGCTCCGTAGGGTGCCGATTTGGCGGGCTGCGCGGCTGGTTTCGGAATGACGTTGGGGGCCGGGTCGGGTGCCTTGCCGGGCGTCGGCGGCAAGATTACCTGCGCGTGGGCTACCGAGCCAGCAAGCAGTGCTCCTACGACCAGGAGCCGAGTGAAAAGCTTGTGCATGAGGGGAAAGAAGAGGATGGGATTTTGGGGAAGGCAGAATGCGCCCTAGGGTTCTGCAAAACCTAGGGAAGCGGTAAGAGCACGACGGGTAAGTAGCCGGCGACCTAGGTTCTAGTGCCGCGCCGAAACGGCTACGGGTACTTCGTTCGGCGTGAGTTTCTCCACGCGGGGTATCATCGAAACGGGCTCCGGCAGTAATTCTTCCGGCACCGAGTTGCCTTGCAAGGCCAACTGATGGCGCGCTTCGTCGAACTCGCCCTCACTCTTGGCAATGACCAGCGCGGCCACACCGTTGCCGATAACGTTGGTGATGGCCCGCGCCTCACTCATAAAGCGGTCGACGCCGAGCAGCAACGCCACGCTCTCCACCGGAATGGTTTTGGTGGCAGCTAGCGTGGAGGCTAGCACGATAAAGCCCGAGCCCGTGACGCCCGCCGCTCCTTTGCTGGTAACCACCAGAATAGCAATCAGCGTGAGCTGCTGGGTAACGGAAAGCGGAATGTTAAAAGCTTGCGCCAGGAAGATTACCGCAATGGATAAGTAAATAGACGTACCATCGAGGTTGAAAGAATAACCCGTCGGGATAACCAAGCCGGCCACCGAGCGCGAGCAGCCGTAGCGCTCCAGCTTGTCGATCATGCGCGGCAGCGCCGACTCCGACGACGACGTGCCCAGTACCAGCAGAATCTCTTCCTTGATGAAGCGCAAGTACGGACCTAAACGGAGCTTGTAGTAGCGCAAAATCAGGTTGAGCACCACGAAGATGAATAGGAACATGGTGGCGTACACCACCAGCATGAGCTTGCCCAGGGGCAATAGCGTCGCGATGCCATACTTACCAATGGTGAAGGCCATGCCGCCAAAGGCGCCCAGCGGAGCTAGCTTCATTACGATGGCCAGCACGCCGAACATGGCGTGCGAGAGCCGGTCGAACGTTTTGACGAGCGGCTGCGCGGCTTGGCCCATCTGATTGAGCGCGAGGCCAAAGAGCACCGAGAAGAGCAGCACTTGCAGGATGTCGCCTTTGGCAAAGGCATCAACCACGTTGCTAGGTACGATGTGTGTGAAGAACTCCACCCAGTTCATGTCGCCGGCTTGGGAAGTGAACTTGGCGGCTTCCTCGGCTTTCTTGCTGTCTTGGAGCACGGCGCGGGCAGTGGCTTGCACGCCGGCACCGGGCTGGGTCACGTTGGCCACCACAATGCCGATGCCGATGGCTAGGGTCGTCACGATTTCAAAGTACAGCAGCGCCTTGCCGCCCACGCGGCCTACTTTTTTCAGGCTGCCCATGCCCGCAATACCGAGCACCACCGTGAGGAAGATGATGGGCGCAATCAGCATTTTGATCAGGCTGATAAACGTGTCGGCCACGGGCTTGAGGGCCGCACCGAAGCTCGGAAACAGCGCCCCCACCACAACCCCTAGGGCAATGGCCGTCAGGACCTGCACGGTCAGGTTCGAATACAATCGTTTCATGAAAGCAAAGAATAGAAGTGGAAATTTCCTGGGTGCGGCGGCCCGCAACCCCGGTGGAATAGGCAAGGGCTACCTAGCCCCACACTTTAGTGAAGCGCGAGGCTCAGGAATGAGTGATTAAAAAGAGAAAGAAAGCTGCTACGGCGCCTTATCTACACAGCTACCGCCGCGGCCACTGTGGGTGCGCCAGCCAGGATGTCGTCGTTGGCGAAGGCGGCAAACTTTTGGAAGTTCTGCACGAATTTCTGGGCTAGCTCCGCGGCCGTTTTGTCGTAGGCTTCTGGGTCCTGCCACGTGTTGCGCGGGTCCAGAATGGTGGTCGGCACGCCGGGCACGAAGTCCGGAATACCTACCCCGAAGATGGGGTGCTGGGTGAAGCTCGTGTGGTGGAGGGCGCCGTCGAGGGCGGCCGTAATCATGGCGCGGGTGTAGGCTAGCTTCATGCGCGAGCCCACGCCGTAGCTGCCGCCGCTCCAGCCGGTGTTCACCAGCCACACGTGCACATCGGGGTGCTCGTCCATTTTCTGGCCGAGCATTTCGGCGTACTGCGTGGGGTGCAACGGCAAGAACACTTGACCGAAGCACGCCGAAAAAGTGGTTTGGGGCTCCGTAATGCCCATTTCCGTGCCCGCCACCTTGGCCGTGTAGCCCGAGAGGAAGTGGTACATGGCGTGGCTCTTATCGAGTTTGCTGATGGGCGGCAGCACCCCAAACGCATCGGCCGTGAGGAAGAAAATGTTCTTCGGCGAACTTGCCACGGAGGGCTCCACCGCGTTCGGGATGAAAGGCAGCGGGTAGGCCGTGCGCGTGTTTTCCGTCACGGAGGTGTTGGCGTAGTCCACGGTGCAGGTGCCGGGCACGAAGCGCGTGTTCTCCACGATGGCGCCGAACTTAATGGCGTTCCAGATTTCGGGCTCTTTCTCCGGGTTCAGGTCGATGACCTTGGCGTAGCAGCCGCCTTCGAAGTTGAACACGCCCCCGTCGCCGGGCAGCCAGCCGTGCTCGTCGTCGCCGATGAGGCCCCGGCGCGGATCGGCCGACAGCGTGGTTTTGCCCGTACCCGAGAGGCCGAAGAAGATGGCCGTGTCGCCGTCCTCGCCCACGTTGGCCGAGCAGTGCATGGGCAACGTGTTCTGCTCGTGCGGCAAGAGGTAATTGAGCACCCCGAAGATGCCCTTTTTCATTTCGCCGGCGTAGCCCGTGCCGCCAATAAGTAGCGTTTTCTTCGTAAAATTCAGAATAGCGAAGTTCTTCTGCCGGGTGCCATCCACCGCCGGATCGGCCTCGAAGCCGGGCGCGCAGATGATGCTGAAGTCGGGCAGCCACGAGGTGTCGGCGCCTTCTGCGGGGCGCAAGAACATATTGTAGCAGAAGAGATTGTGCCAAGCTAGCTCATTCACCACGCGCAGCTTAAGCTGGGAGGCGGGGTGCGCGCCGGCGTAGGCTTCCCGCACATACAGCGTCTTGTCGGTGAGGTAGGCCACCATCTTCGCGTGTAGCTGGTCAAACTTATCCGCGTCGAACGGGATGTTGATGTCGCCCCACCACACGCTGTCGGTGGTGCTAGCGTCCCGCACGATGAAACGGTCTTTGGGCGAGCGGCCCGTGAACTGGCCTGTGTCGGCCATCAAGGCACCCGTGTCGGTCAGCGTACCTTCCCCATTGCGAAGCGCTTCTTCCACCAAGGCGGCGGGGGCTAGGTTCAATCGGACGGCCTTTGCCTGCTGAAAACCCAGCGGCTTGAGGCGGTCGAGAAGGGCGGCGGAAGTGGTGGTTGCGTTCATACTCATGAAGAAGATTAGGTACGCTGGAAAGAAGACGAGTGAAAGGCGAGCTAGCCCGGAGAAGGCAATAAGCGCCCGGCGCCAACGGATTGGCGAGCAAAAACAGCTAGGAATCAGCGAGAAAGCGAGGTGCGCGGGCTTAGCCGCCTTCCTCTAGGTTAAGCCGGGAGGTTTGCTTGGTTTCTTCCATCGACAGGAAAACCAGCAGCGACAACCCGATGCAGCCGGCGATGTACCAGTAGAAATACGATTCGTGGCCGGTGCCCTTCCACCACAAGGCTAGGTATTCGGCGGTGCCGCCAAACAGGGCTACCGTGAGGGCGTGCGGCAAGCCGATACCTAGGGCGCGGATTTCGACGGGAAACAGCTCCGCTTTCACCACCGCGTTGATGCCGCTATAGCCGCTCACAATGGTGAGGGCCACCACCAGCAGCACGAAGGCAACCCAAGGCGTGGTGGTGTGGCTGAGGGCGGTGAGCAGCGGGACGGTGCCCACCGCCCCAAACAAACCAAAAAACAGCAGCAGCGGCCGCCGCCCAATGCGGTCGGATAACGCCCCAAAAACCGGCTGCAAGCCCGCAAACACGAGCAACGATAGAAAGCAGATGTTGGTAGCCGACTCCTTGCTCATGTGGGCCGTGTTCACCAAAAACTTCAGCATGTAGGTGGTGAACGTGTAGAACGCCAGCGTGCCACCCATCGTGAGGCCCACCACCGTCAGTACGGCGCGGGGGTGCTTCAAGAGCACTTGTACGCTACCCCGCTGCTCGTCGGGGGTGTGCTGCTGGGTCTGAAAAACCGGCGTCTCGTCGAGGTTGCTGCGCAAGTACAAGGCCACCACGGACAAGGCCGCGCCAATCACGAACGGAATGCGCCAGCCCCAGCTCAGCAGCTGGGCTTCCGTGAGCAGTACTTTTTGCAAGATTAGTTGAATGCCAAGGGCTAGCAGCTGCGCCCCGATGAGCGTGAAATACAGGAAGCTAGAATAAAAGCCCCGCCGGTTGCGGGTGGCCATTTCGCTGAGGTACGTGGCCGATACGCCGTACTCGCCACCTACGCTGAGGCCTTGCAACAGCCGCGCCGTGAGCAGCATAACGGGCGCCACCAGGCCCACGGTTTGGTAAGTAGGGGTGAGGGCAATGAGCAAGGAGCCCAGCGACATGAGCAGCACCGACAGCGTCATAGACTGCTTGCGGCCTACTTTATCGGCAATGCGGCCGAACATCCAGCCGCCGATGGGGCGCATCAGAAAACCTAGGGCGAAGATGCCGGCCGTTTGAAGCAGCTGCGCGGTGGGGTCGCCGGATGGGAAGAATGAGCCAGAGAAGTACAGCGAGAAGGACGAGAAAACGTACCAGTCGTACCACTCCACCAAGTTGCCAACTGAACCACTCAGGATAGCCTTGAGCCGCCGGGGCGAAACTTTCTCCAGCGGCGCGGCCTCCACCGGAGTGGCGTAGGAGCGAGAAGCGGGTGAGAGTTGGATAGCCACGGGTGGAAACGTTTGAGGTGCCGGATGGTAGGAGAAAGATCCTGTTTGTTCGAGGTTGCCTTACAAATGAAGTACCCGATTTTGAAGGAATTTTGAAGAAAACTTATCGATTATCTGAAATTTTGGATCGGTACCGCAAACGTTTGTTCTCCCCTTCAACTGGTAGCTAGGTCTGTTCGGGGGCAAAAGCCAGCCTGATCCGATGCCAGCCGTCTTCGTATGTGTAGGTGATGCGGTGACCGTATAACTCGCTGATGCGCTTCACAATAGCGAGGCCGATGCCTATGGAGTCGAGCGAGGCATTGCCTTTCTTGAAGCGCCCAAACAACTCACTCACGGGCGCGGAAGGCGCGTGGCCGGTATTGGCCAGCACCAATTCTGTAGCAGAAAGCTGAAGTTGAATTTCGCCGCCGGGCAAGTTGTGCCGAATGGCATTGCTGAACAGATTATTGAGCAGGAGCTGGGCCAAGGATTCGTCGAAAGAGACGTGCACGTCGTCGGCAATCTGCTCCACCGTCCGGATGCCTTTCATCTCGGCTAGGTCGGCGAAGGCTGCTTCGGTGGTGCGCACGAGTTGGCTCAGGTCGGTGCGCACCTCGGGCCCCGACTCGTAGTGCTCCAGCTTGGCCAGCAGCGTCAGCGACTGGTTGATTTTGGCGAGGCGCTCTAGCTCATCGTGCATGCCGGTGAGCAGGAGCAGCTGCTTTTCGGTCAGCTCCGAATCTATCAGCAATTCGATTTTGGCCTTGATGCTAGCAATAGGCGTTTGCAGCTCGTGCGAGGCATTTTCGGAGAACTCCTTTAAGCCTTGGTAGTCGCTTTGCGCCTGCGCCGTCATGCGCACCAAGAACTCGTTGAGCACGTTGAACTCGGCCGTGCGGCTCGGGTGCAGGTCGATGGTGTTCTTCTGGCTGAGCTGGAAAAGCTGAATGCCGCGCAACGTGTTGTTGAACGGCTTGAGGATATACCAGGAAATGACCTCGCTGAGGATAACCACCAAGGCCAGCAGAAAAACGAACGTCCAGGCAAACACCAGCACCAAGCCCGTCAGGTATACGTCGCTGGGCTCCACCACCGCGGCTTTGCTGGTGATGCGGTACGGTTGCCCACCCACCACCGCGTAGGTAGTCAGGCGAATAGTCGATACTTCCGACTGTAAGGCAGCGTTCCACTCGTCGCGAATTTGGGCCGTGCTGCCGTGGTTTGTCGAGTCGAAGCTAGCTCGGCTGATTTGCACGTTAGCCCGCGACGGGTCGCCGGTGTAGTCGCGCCCACTTTTGAGCTGAGCCGCTACCACCGCGTTCAGGTGTTCGAGCTTGCCAATGGTGGCCTGGGTGACGCTGCGCGACAGGGCCGCGTACACAATGGCAAAGCCGATGCTCAGGACGAAAAACGTAATAACCGCGTAGGCGATGGTGTAGCGGTAGTTGAGCTTCACGAGTCGGCCGCGTTTAGCTTGTACCCAAACCCATACACAGTGCTGATGTAGTCCTTGCCGCCGGCATCCGTGATTTTCTTGCGCAGGTTTTTCACGTGCTGGTACACAAAGTCTACGCTATCTAGGTTGTCGGTGTAGTCGCCCCAGAGGTGGGCCGCAATGGCCTGCCGCGTGAGCATGCGGCCCTTGTTGTTGATGAAGTACAGCAGCAAGTTGGTTTCCTTGCGCGTGAGATTCAGTAGCTTACCATTCACACGGCACTCCAACGACTCTAGGTCGGCGGTGATGTCTTGGAAGGTGATGATGTTGTTTTTGTGCACGCTACGCCGTCGCATGATGGCTTTGATGCGGGCGTGCAGCTCGGGCAGCGGAAACGGCTTGGTAATGTAGTCATCGGCGCCTTCGCTCAGGCCAGTTAGCTTGAAATCCAGCGCGTTCTGGGCCGAGATGATGATGACGCTGCTCTCAACGCCGTCCTTGCGCAGCAGCTTCAACAGGCTGATGCCGTTGCCATCGGGCAACATAATATCCAGCAGCACGCAGTCGTACGTGAACAAGGCTAGCTTCTCCCGCGCCTCATCGAACGTGGGAGCCACTTCGCAGATATAGTGCTCCTGCGTGAGGTAGCTAGCAATGCTTTTGGCCAGCTCCGGGTGGTCTTCCACTAGCAGGATTTTCATAACAAATTACCGGGTGGGTGGTGGGCCTAGGTGGATGACAAGACCTAGGTAGTGGGGCCAGTAAATGTATCAAAACATGAGGAATCCACTCAGTTTGTCCGAAAAGGAGCGCCCGTACTCTAATGGTCTGCCTTCGGAATGGTGCAAGCTACGCGGCTTAGTAGGAAAATTAGCCGCCGCTAGCTGAACAAGCAGCCGCACGCTACAAACTGGCCTCTAGGTGAAAGGAAGGCTGTTTTCTGACCAGATGGTTTAGGGAGGCTACCGGGTGTTCTTGGCTGCCGCATGACAGCAGAACGATACCTGGAAGCAGGCGAGGCTGATTAAGGAACGCTAGCTCGGCGGCCTAGCCGCTACGCTATTTACCAAATGGTAAATGCCGCCTTCTGCTGGAAGCGGACCTTTGTTGAGCACTTCCGCTACGCAGCTCCGCAAGCTATTCGGCATAGCGCATAGTGCACTACGTCTCTCGTTCACTTCGTAACCAACCCTAGGTATGTTTGCTATCCTCGGAATTACCGGCCAGGTCGGTGGAGCGACGGCCCGCGCTTTGCTAGCGGCCGGTCAATCAGTTCGCGCCGTTGTGCGCAACCCAGCGAAAGCGGCCGCGTGGCAGGCTCAAGCAGCGGAAGTGGCCGTTGTCAACTTGCACGACGCCGCGACCTTACAAGCCGCTTTCACTGGCGTCGACGGCGTGTTTGTGGCGACTCCGCCGTTGTTGGAAGTTGCCGACCCCATCGCTGAAAATCGTCGGATGCTGGTGGCGCTTACCGCCGCCTTGCAGGCCGCTGCCGTGCCCAAAGTGGTGTATCTGTCGTCGGTGGGCGCGCAACACGACCACGGCCTCGGCGCCATCAGCAAGCTCTACGACATGGAGCAAGCCTTTCAGCAGCTGCCGATGCCTACAGCTTCCATTCGGGCGGCGTGGTTCATGGAAAACGTCAAGGGGCTGATAAGCCAAGCTCAGCAGACAGGCCAAGTACCCAGCCTACTCTTCCCAACCGACCGCCCCATTCCGATGGTTGCCACGGAGGATATCGGGCAGCTAGCCGCGCGCATGCTCCTCGAAAGCTGGACCGGTCCGCGCGTAGCAGAGCTAGCAGGTCCTTGTTTGTATTCGCCAGATGACGTGACAGCTTGCTTGAGCTACCTGCTCGGCCGCCCCCTGCAAACGGTAGTCGTGCCGCCGGCCGACCACGTGGCAACCTATCTCTCGTGGAGGGCGACGCCCGCCGCTGCGCTGCTCATGACCGACATGGTTGCCGGGTTCAACCGCGGCTGGATTGCCTTCGCTGGCACTGGCGCGGAGCAACACACCGGGGCTACTCTGCTGGAAGATGCGCTGCGGCAGTACGTAGCGGCGGCAACCACGTAGAAGTAATCTAGTGGCAGGGTGCGTACGGTTCGTTTTTTACTCTTATGTCTTTTGTTATGGCGCGCATATTTATTACCGGTTCAGCCGATGGGCTTGGTCAGCTAGCCGCCCGCTTGCTAGTGCAGCAGGGGCATCAAGTCGTGCTGCACGCTCGCAGTCCCGAGCGGGCGCGAGAGGCCTTAGCCGCCGTGCCCGGCGTTGAAACGGCCGTGAGCGGCGACCTATCAACCCTAGCTGGCATGCGCTCGGTAGCCAACCAAGTTAACCAGCTCGGCCGCTTCGAGGCAATCATTCACAACGCGGGTATCGGTTACCGCGAGCCGCGGCGCGGCAACACGGCCGACGGTCTGCCGCCGGTGTTGGCCGTCAACTCCCTCGCTCCCTACGTGCTAACCTGCTTGATACAGCAGCCCGCCCGGCTGGTGTATCTTAGCTCAGGGTTGCATCGCGACGGCGACGCTAGCTTGCAGGATCTTACCTGGGAAAAGCGCCCGTGGAATGGCTACCAAGCCTATGCCGATTCGAAGCTGCACGACGTGCTGTTGGCCTTCGCCGTAGCGCGCCAGTGGCCCGATGTACTAGCCAATGCCTTGGAGCCGGGTTGGGTCGCCACCAAAATGGGTGGCCCCGGCGCCCCCGACAGCCTAGCTCAAGCGCCCGTCACGCAAGCATGGCTAGCCGCCAGCGACGAAACTGCTGCTAGGGTTAGCGGTCAGTATTTCTACCATCAACGGCTGCGGGCCTTCCACCCGCAAGCGGCGGACGCGGCCCTGCAGGACCAGTTTCTGGCCAGCTGCGCCGAACTCACGGGCGTCGCGTTTCCGCCAGCTTCTTCTCCTGGATTACCCCAGTAAAACGATGTCGCCGTACACGCCGTTTCTGCAGTATCTCCAGCTATTCCGCGACATTCCGTTAGCTGATCAGGAGTTGCTGACACAAAGCCTGCGTCACCGTTCCCTGCCCGAAAACGAGGTGCTGGTACGGCCGGGGCAGGTGTGCCAGGAGATGTACTTTATCGTTCGCGGGGTGCTGCGCATCATGGCACCGCACGAAAACGGGTCGGAAGCCACTTGCTTCTTCTTAAAGGAAAACCAGCTGTGCACCATCCTAGCTAGCTTCCTCCACCAGGTGCCCGCCACTGAGGGCATCCAGACGGCCTGCCCCGCTGAGTTGCTTGTGCTGCCTCATGCGGGGCTGTACCAACTCTATGCACAACTCTCTTACCTACAGCCGCTGATTGACTTGATTACCCAACGCACCTTGCTCGATAAGATTCAGGTGCGCAATCAATACCTCGGCGAAAGTGCCGCAGCTCGCTACCAGAAGTTCCTGCTGCACCAGCCCGACATTGCTTTGCGCGTGTCGCTACGGGATGTGGCATCTTACCTAGGTATCACCCAGCAGTCTTTGAGCCGCATCCGGCGCCAGCTGGCCTCCGAATAGCCGTGCGTTGGTACAGGCGCCCTGCTGGGTCTTGCTCCATAATGAGTTGATCGTTCTTGTCTGTTTTGTTGGTTTAGGTAGCCTTGTTTAACTGAGCAAATAAGCTCGCGTGGAGCGCACTGAAACGTTGCTTTTCGGAGTGATGAGCACCGTTTTCAGATCAAGTTATGCAAGGAGTAACTCCGGTTCTGTGCGACTCGGAAGGAGTGGTAGCCTCTGTCATCTTGCCCTCGCTTATCTCAGCAGCGGATGTAATGGCTGCCGATTAGAGCGTTAGTTGCCCACCCGGCCTTCTTCGTCGGAACTGGCGGCGGTGCGGCGGGCCTGGGTTTTGCCGCTGCCGATCTTGCAGGTGAAGGTTAGGGTCACGCGGCGGCTTTCCCACTGGTTGTTCCAGGTCTGGTTCACGTTGTTGTAGCGCAGCGTGCTGCGGAAGCGGTTGGTGTTGAACACATCGGCCACGCGCAGGCTGAGGGTGGCTTTTTCCGCCCAGAGCTGCTTTTTCAGACCTAGGTTCACGGCGCCGCTGGCTTTCGTGTGGTAGAGGCCTTGAACGCCGGGCGACTCGTAGCTGCCTCCCACTAGCAACTTGTAGCTGCGGGGTAGGGTAAAGGTGTGGTCGGAGCTAGCCGCCCAGCTGTAGCTAGCTAGGTTCACCGACTGGTCCTGCAGGATGGTATGCACCTGGGTGTAGCTGCCGCTCAACTGGTTATCCATGCCCCAGAACTTGGTGAGGTCGGTGTGGCCGCCCGAGCTCAGGATCAGGGTGCTGGTTTCGGCTAGGTTCTGCGGGGTGCTGGTCGATACCTTGGTGTCGTCGTTTTGGGTCACTACGTTGTTCACGGAGTTGGTTTCGTGCAGGTAGCTCAGGCTCAGCACCTGAAAGTCTTTGTGCAGATAGTTCAGCACCAAGGACTGGGAGAGCGACGGAGCGAGGAACGGGTTGCCCTGCTGAGCAGTATAGAAGTCGGAGTAGTTGAGGAAGGGGTTCAGGTTCTGGTAGGCGGGGCGGGTGATGCGGCGGCTCACGGAGGCGCTCACTTGGTTGTTTTCATTCACCTTGTAGCTGGCAAAGGCACTGGGAAACAGCTGGAAGTAGTTGCGGGCGATGCGCGGACCGATGGCGGGCGTACCGGTGGTTTGCGTTAGCTCGCCGCGCAAGCCGGCTTTCAGTTCCAGGCGGTTCAGGGTGGTGTTCACGCTCACGTAGCCGGCGCTGATGTGCTCGTTGTAGGCAAACTGGTTGGTGCGCAGCCCATCGAGCTCCCAGCCACTGTCCATTAGCTTATCAAACTGGATGGCGCTGCGCGAGGTCACCCAGCTGGTTTTGACGCCGGTTTCGGCCCGCCACTTGGTGCCAGCGAAGGGGTGCACATAATCGATTTTGGCGGCCCGGATGGTCGTTTCCGAGGAAGCGTCGCTGCGTAGCTGCTCGGCCGGCCGGCCCTGCTCGGTGCTGGGCGCAAACACCACGTTATAAAAGCTTTGGTCTTTGCCGCTGGTGTAGTGCACGTAGTCGGCGGCGGCGCTCAGCTCGCGGCCGGTGCTGTCGAGGGCGAAGCGGTAGTAGAGGTTTAGGGCCTGGTTGGTGCCGTTGCTGGCTTGGGGGTTGGTCATCTGGCGACGGCCACCGGGGGTGCCAGCCCAGTCGGTGGTCACGGAGTTGCTGGTGCTCACGGCATCGGTGTAGTTCAGGCCGCCGCGCAGTTGGATACCTAGGCTCTGCTGGGAGGTAAGGGCCACGTCGGCGCCGATGGCGTAAGTGCCGGCGTAGGTGAGGGGGCGCCACAGGTTTTCTTGGTTGAAGATGCTGTCGCGAATGGTGCGCCTCATCGTGAGGCGGTTGAAGGAGTTGTAGCGGCCGGCGTCGAGGCGGGCGAAAAGGCGCACTTTGCCCACGTTGTAAGCTAGGTTAGTACCGACCCAGCTTTTCTCGTAGCGGCCTTGGCCAAGGCCTAGGGTGTAGGTGCCACTCAAGCCGGGGAGTTGGCTGCGGCGTAGCTTGATGTTGAGGACGCCGGCCGTGCCGGCGGCGTCCATGGAGGCGGGCGGGTTAGGCATCAGTTCCAGCTGGCTGATAGCGGAGGCGGGCAGGGATTTAAGGTAGCTGCTCAGGGCGTCACCCGACAGGTAGGTAAGCTTGCCATCAATCAGCACGTTCACGCCGGCGCTGCCGCGGTACACCACGTTGTCGTCCTTGTCGAGGGTCACGCCGGGGGCTTTCTTGAGAATGTCGAGGGCCGTTTCGCCGGCCGTGTTCAGACGCGATACATTCACCACGGTGCGGTCAGCGTGTTGCTCCAGTAGGGGCGGGTTGCCTACTATGGTCACTTCTTTCAGGGCTGTGGCGGCAGCAGCTAGGCGCAGGGCCGGTATCGTCATAGCCGCTTGGGTCACCACGAAGGCAGCGCTACGGGCACTGGTGTAGCTTAGCAGCATAGCCTTCACGCAGTAGCGGCCGGGCTTTACGTCGCTGAAGGTATAGGTGCCCTGCTCAGTGGTCGTTTGGGAGCCTACGATGGCAGAATCGGGGAGGGCTAGCAGCACGGCCGTGGCGAAGGTCAGCGGCTGGCCAGCTTGATCCAGTACGAGGCCGGTGGCAGTCGTCTGGGCGGCGACCCGCTGCGAGAAGGTGGCTAGGGCTAGCAACAGCAGGACGAAAAAGCAGCGGAAGCGAGGAGAAGTAGGCATCGGAAAGGGCATTGGCTGATGGATGCCTCAAAGGTGAGCTGGCCCTTTTCTCCGGTAAAAAACATTATTCCAATGCCCTAAAACTTGCTGTTACTGCCCAAATAGGTCGTTTTCTCCTTTCACATTCTAAAATCGCCCTTTCGCATAAAAAAGGTGTGGGCGCGGGCGGCTGGCAGTAGCTTTGGTATCCTAGGGCAACGTGGGACCAGCCTGCGGTCTGCCTATATTCTTTTTCGCTTTCTCATGAAAAACAAGCTCGTTTACTGGCATATCCTAGGGTGGCTGCTGTATAGCGGCTACGAGTTTCTAGGCGTGTTTCTGCACAACAGAGCGCGTCTGCGCATAGCGCTGTGGCTCACGGCATCCATCTTGTTCATCCGTTTCATGGAATTTTATCTGTGCTACCTTGTGGTGTATCCGCGCCTGCTGCGCTCGGGCCGTGGGCCGCAGCTGGTAGCCGCACTGGCGGGCGTGTTGGCGCTCTACATCGGGTTGCGGGCCCTGATTGAGGAGACCATCTACCCAGCCTTGCTAGGCTTTCACAACTACACACCCGACACGACGGTGACGTATTACATCTTCGACAACGTCTTCTTCGGTAGTCCGATGATTGTGCTGAGCGCGGCCATCTGGGGCGCGCAGGCCGCCCTGCGCCGCGAGCGGGAAAACCGCCAGTTGCGTGAGGAAAAGCGGGCGGCCGAAGTAGCTTTCCTCAAAACCCAAATCAACCCGCACTTTCTTTATAACACCCTCAACATGCTCTTTAGCATGGCTTACCCCGTGGCCAAGCCCGTGGCCAACGCCATCCTGAAGCTTTCAGAGCTCATGCGCTATATGCTGCACGAAAGCCCCGATGGACAGGTGGATTTGGAAAAAGAAATCGAGTACCTGCACAATTACCTAGCGCTCTACCGCCTGCGCTTCCCCGACAGCTTTTTCGTGGAGTTCACGGTGACGGGCGAGCCCGCCGGCCGCCAGGTGGCCCCGCTCGTGCTCATTCCCTTCGTGGAAAACGCCATTAAGCACGGCGTGCTCGACGACCCAGAAAATCCCGTGCGCATCCATCTTAACCTAGAGGAGGAGAAGCTGCAATTTGAAGTTAAAAACCAGCGCAGCGACAACCACAAGGATGCCACCACTGGCATCGGTCTGCCCAACCTGCGCCGCCGCCTGGAGCTCTTGTACCCGGAGCGCCACGTGCTTCGGGTAGATTCGGACCAGGAACAGTTTACGACGTCCTTGCGGCTGGTGGGCTAAGCCAGAACGGCGGCGGCCGCCTGGTGGCGTCTCGTCGTTGCATGATATATTACCAGCGTAACTCCAATCCTCCAACGACGAGCCGCCGCTAGGCGGCTCTACACCCCTCGCCATGATTCGCTGCCTTGCTGTCGATGACGAAGCCCCGGCTCTGCTCATCCTAGCCGATTATATTAGCCAAATCCCTTTTCTCACGCTGGTAGGCACCACCACCAATCCGATCGAGGCACTAACCCTGGTGCAGCAGGGCCAAGTTGATTTAGTGTTCCTGGACATCCAAATGCCCAAGCTCACAGGCCTGCAATTTTTGAAGCTGGCGGGTAACAAGTGCAAGGTTGTGCTCACCACGGCCTACCCCGAATATGCCCTCGAAGGCTACGAAAACGACGTGGTGGACTACCTGCTCAAGCCCATTGCTTTCGAGCGCTTCTTCAAAGCCGCTCAAAAAGCCTTGACGCAAGTGTCTGGCCCGCCCTCGGCGGCAACGCCAATAGCGACAGGTACCGCAGTTGCCGCCCCGCACCCACCGCCCGCGGCTGGGCACATGTTCGTGAAGGGGGAAAGCAAGAACAAGTTTCTGCGCGTCAACTACGGCGATATTCTGTACATCGAGGGGTTAAGCAATTACGTCTCTATCAATCTGCCCACCCAACGCGTAGTCACCTACCAAACGTTGAAGGAACTGACCGAGACGCTGCCGCAGCCGCCGTTTTTGCGAGTGCACAAGTCCTTCATCGTGTCGCTGGATAAAATTCGCATGGTCGATGGCAACACGATTTACATTCAGGACAAGGAAATTCCGGTGAGCGATACCTATCGTGAGCAGCTGTACCGACTAATTCGCGAAGCTTAGCGGTCAGCCGGGAGCCATACCCAAACCGGCGAGCAGAAGGCAGAAAAGCTAGGTAAAGCTAGGTAAGGATGCGCCGATCAAGCGGCACGCGTACTACCTTGCCGCTATTCCCGGCTTCTGCGCGCGGGTACGACACCTTATGGCTGCTTGGTTCCTGCGGGCGGGGGTACTGGCCCTACTAAGTCTCTCCACCCTAGCGGCCTCGGCGCAGTCGCGACGCCTGCACCGCCTGTGGCAACAACTCGCCCAGCATCCAACCCCGGACGCGACGCACGAACACCTGCTCTGGCAACTGGCTCTGGAGGAGGAATTGCCTCGGCCCCAGCAAGACTCGCTCGCAACAGTTGCCGCCAAGCTAGCGCATCAAGTAGGCGATACCAGCGGCGTCTTGCGCGCGCGCCTGCTAGCAGCACGTCGACGGGTGCAAGCCGGTGAGCACGAACAGGCGCAAGCGCAGCTACTGACCCTTCTGCCTGCTGCCCGGCGCCAGCACGACGCTTGGCTTGAGGCGCAGCTGCTCTTTGCCCTCGGCCGTAACCAGTGGGGTACCACGCACCACGCCCGCGCGGAAGCATATTGGCTGGCCGCTTGGTCTGTCGCTCAGCGCCAGCCAGACCTCGCCCTGCGCGCCCGCAGTGCTTGGTTGCTAGGTACCTTCTATACCGATTACGCCCAGGCCTTGGACTGGCTCTTTCGCAGCCTCCACCTCGCTGAGCAAGCCGATGACCAAGCCGGCCAGGCTAACGCTTTCAGCAGCATCGCCTATGATTATTCCCAGCTAGGCGACCCGGGCCAAGCGCAAGCCTATTACCAGCGGGCGTTGCAACTCAACCACCTCATCCATAGCTCCCTAGGATTGCTGCGGGTGTTGCTCAATTCGAGTGAATTCTACCTGGAGCAAGGGCAAATTGCGCGCGCCCGGCGGGGCTACGAGCAAGCCACTACCTACGCGCAGTACCCACAAGACCATATGACGGTGGCCGGGGGGCTCGCGCAGGTGTATACCAAGCTAGGGCAGTACCCCTTGGCGCGTCAGCACGCGCAACGCGCGCTATGCCTAGCACACCAACTGCACGACGTGGGCGCCGTGACGACCCTCTACGGGACGCTGGCCGACCTATCATTGCACGCTGGCCAACTGGATAGTGCCCGCCACTATGGGGAGCGGGCGTATGCGCGTCGGCCGCCGGGCAGCCGGCAACCCATTATGCGGGATGTATGCCGGGTGCTGGCGCAAGTCTACGCCCGGCAAGGAGACTTTGCCCGCGCTTACCAGTTTCAACTCCGCTACGACACGTATCGCGATACGCTCACCAGCCAACAAGTCCTGACCCGCGCCAGGCAGGTGGCCCGGCGCTACCAGCTCATCCAACGCCGGGCGCAAGCCCTGCTGCGCGCCCGCGACCAAGAGGTGGCGCGGCTACGGCGGCAGCGCACACTGGCGGTGGGCATGGGCTTGCTCGTGCTGCTGACGGTGGCGGCCGGGTTAGGTATTGTTCGAGCACGCCAGCGCCGCCTGTTGCGGGAAGCGCAACTGCGCACCCGGATTGCGGCCGACTTGCACGATGAGGTAGGGGCGCTGCTCACGCGGGTAACCATGCGCGCAGAATTGCTCCACGAGAAACAGACAGGTCTGCCGCCGGCCGGCACCGCGGCGCTGCTCGCGGATAGCCGCGCCGCCCTAACCACCATGCGGGACGTGGTATGGAGCATCGACGCGGGGGCTGATACGGTGGGGGCGCTGCTCGACCGCCTGCGCGACTACCTCGACCAAACGACCGAGGCGACTACCTTGCGCACCCAGCTTACAACCACAAACTTGCTGGATGCGGAGCCCCTGGCGCCGCAGTTGCGGCAGCATTTGTACTTACTCGCCAAAGAGGCTATTACCAATGTGGTGCGGCACGCCCCGCTAGCGACGCGATTGGACGTGACCTTGGGCCGCAACCGAGACGGCCTATGGCTGCAAGTCGTTGACGATGGCCCCACCCCGCCTCGCCCACCTGGCGTCGGGGGCTTGGGACTACGCATAATGCAACAACGGGCGCGAGCCTTGGACGGCCAGTTGCGGATAGGCCCCCGCTCCGACGGGCCGGGCTGGGAGGTGCTACTCGGAATACCGACCTAGGTAACGGGATAAACATTACTGCCTACGGTAGGGGATAGCACCACTAGGCTAACGAAGCGAGTTGAGCAGCTCGCTGCGGCTGCTCACGTGCAGTTTGCGGTAGATGCTCTTACTGTGGCTGTGCACCGTTTGCACCGAGATGCCGAGCTGCTGGGCCACTTGCTTTTCGCTTAGGCCTGCCACCAGGTTTTGCACAATCTCCTGCTCCCGCTCCGTGAGCACAGCCGAAGGCGCCAAGGGCCGCGGACGAAAGTGCGCCAGCACTTGCCGGGCCACAGCACGGCTCATCGGGGCCCCGCCCTGCATCACTTCCAGCAGGGCCGCTTTGAGGGCTGGCAGCGGGGTACTCTTGAGCAAGTAGCCGCTGGCGCCGCGGCGCAGGGCTTCGAAGATGCTGGCCGAATCTTCAAACACGGTTTGCATCACGACCTCGGCAGTGGGAGCTAGCTGGCGCAGGCGGGGCAAAATATCAAGGCCGCTGCGCCCGGGCAAATGGATGTCGAGCAGGATGAGCTGCGGGGGCTGCACCGCATCGGGCAGCCACGCCAGCAGGGCCTCCGCCGAGTCGGCGACGAGCACGCACGCTAGCTCAGGTTGGCGACCTAGGTAGTCGTGCAGCAGCTCCCGCACGGTGGGGTCGTCCTCAATAATCACCAAGCGGTAGGGCAGCGTCATGGTGGTAAAGGTCAGCAAAGGAGCGGGTGAAAAAAAGACTGCTCTCTACCCTATTTAGGGGAGAAGCGCGGCTTGTGGGCGGACGGCTAGCGTCGTCTCTTTGGTCGCAATTGCAGATGGAGGCCGCGCGCATGATTATCGGCGCCCGACAGCGCCTCCGCCGCCTTCTCGTTCGCCTTTTTCACGTGCCTTTCCTGTATTTCTATCCTTTTCAAACTAGCTTCTTATGCAACACGTATCCGCTGGGCTTCGCCTGCTGGTGGCCAGCTTATTTCTCGCTTGGCTGCCCTTGCTAACCATCCACCCGCTAGCGGCGGCCGGCTACCCCCAAACAATTGCCGCGCTTACCCGGCACGGGGCCTCCGTCATTAGGCCCGTCGGGCGCGCCGAAGCCGTGACGGTGGTTTCGCTGGTGCGGGCTTCGGTGTCGCCGAACGGCTCCCGTACGCTGCCCTACACACTCACGCTTTCGGGCAGCGTGAGCGGGTTGTCGGCGGCCAATTTTAGGGTTGTCACGGGTTCGGATCAGTACCCGTACATCAATCAGATCACCGGATCTGGCGCACGCTACACCATCGAGGTCGGCTATGGGGGGCGCGGCTCGCTCCCCGTGCAGTTGATCCTGGACAATAGCACAGGCGTCACCCCGGTGCTAGAAGGACTACCCTTCGCCGGCGAGACTTACCTGATTGACCGCACGCCCCCCGAGCCGCCCCGCATTGGGCCGACGGGTGCAGTCAAGAGCCCTGTTACCATCAACGGGTACGCCAAGCCCAACAGCCGCGTCATGATTTATGACTATCCCTCGCGCGCGTTGCGGGGCACGACAACCTCTGACGAAAGGGGCAACTGGAGCCTGCCCCCCGCGCCATTTGAGGAGGGTACGTATAACGTTTATGGGTACCTGATTGACCCCTCGGGCTCGGGTAGTGGGGAAAGTTCGCAGCAGTTTACCGTGGATAATACGCCGCCGCAGGTGACGATCAGCGGGCCAACGGGTAGTTGGACCAGCGCGAACCCGATTCCTTTCACCATTAATTTCTCCGAGGGCGTGCGCGACTTCACCGCCAGTGACATACACGTAGTTGGCGGTACGGTGAGTCGCTTCACAGGCAATGGGATTACTCACCAAGTAAGCGTGACGCCTACTAGCTCGACGGTGCAACTGAGCGTGCCCGCGGGCGTGGCGCAGGACCGCGCGGACAACGGTAACCTCGCCTCCACGCAGTTCAACGTCGTTTACCTGGCGCCTGTGCAGGTGCTGGGTATTTCGCGCCTAGACCCGCCCACCACCGATGCGGCCAGTGTGCGTTACCTGGTCCTCTTCTCCGCCCGTCCGAATGCAGCGAGCCTGACCTTGAATAATTTCAGCCTAGCCACAACGGGGCTCACCGGCGCGAGCCTGAGCAGCATCACGGGCGCCGGGCTGGCTTTTGAAGTCACAGTCAATACGGGCACCGGCAACGGTACGCTGCGCTTAGACCTAGCTAACTCGGACGGTGTGATGCCCGGTATTGCCAACGTTCCTTTTGCGGGCGAAACCTATACCGTGCAGCGCCCAACGGCATTCAGGGTTGTAAGCACGAACCCCACCCGGAACGCGCTAGCCGCCCGCTCGGCTAACGTAGCGGTGACCTTTGCCCAACCAGTAAACCCCACCGCGGCCAGTAACGTGCGCGTCTTCTCGGCCCAGGCAGGTGGGCGCAAAGCCAGCCAGGTGAGTACCACCGCCAGCACGGTAGCCGTGGATCCTAGCACCGATTTCCGCCCGGGTGAGACCGTGTCCGTGGTGATACCGGCCACCGTACGCAGCGAGGGGGGCGGGGCTGCGCCGCCCTATGTGTTCCAATTCACGGCCCAAACCACGGGTGGCACGGGTTCTTTCGGCGGCAGCGCCGACCTAGCCGCCGGCAGCGGTGCCCACAGCGTGGGGGCCGCGGACCTCGACGGCGACGGCGACCTAGACCTCCTCACCACCAACGAGCGCGGCAACACCGTGAGCGTGGGCCTCAACGACGGCCGCGGCACCTACCTGCCTGGCCCCGCCGTGAACGTAGGCCGGGGGCCCTACCACTTAGCCACCGGCGACGTGGACGGGGATGGCGACCTGGATTTCGTGACGGCCAACTCCAGTACCATTTTCCCCAGTACTGTAAGCGTGCGCCTCAACAACGGACAAGGAGGCTTCAGTAGTGCCCAAGAAGTGGAAGTGGGCCGCAACCCGCACGGGGTAGCCTTGGCGGACGTAGACGGCGACGGCGACCTAGACCTCCTGGCCGACAACTACGTCGCCAATGACCAGAGTGCCTACAGCGAAGTGAGCGTGCGCTTGAACGACGGCACGGGCCGCTTCAGCGGCACCCAGCAGGTACGCATCGGCACGCGCCCCTTGAGCCTAGCTGTGGGAGACGTAGACGGCGATGGTGACCTCGACTTTGTGACGGCCAACTCCAACAGTACTACTGCCAGCGTGCGTCTGAACGATGGTACTGGCGTGTTCGGTGGCGGCGTGGAGGTGCCCGTGGGCGCGAATCCGGAGAACGTGGCCCTCGGCGACGTGGACGCCGACGGCGACCTAGATCTAGTTACGGCCAATGCTGGAAGCGGACAAGTGAACGTGCACCGCAACACCGGTACGGGCAGTTTTGGCGCCAGCGAGCCCGTGGCTGTAGGGGCCTACCCTGTGGGACTGGTGCTGAGCGATGTAGACGGCGACAGTGACCTCGACATCGTCACGGCCAATGCCGGCAGCAACACTGCCAGCGTGCGTTTGAACGATGGCGCCGGTGGCTTCCGCGCCGCCGCCGACGTAGCTGTGGGCAGCACGCCCTCGGGCCTGGCACTAGCCGACCTCGACGGGGACGGCGACGTGGACCTAGCTACCGGCAACAGCGGCAGCAGTTCCACCAGCGTGCGCCTCAATCAAAATGGCAGCAACGCCACCCGCGTGCTAGCCAGTAGCCGTGCTCCTCTGGCTGGGCTAGGTGAGCGGCTGCAAGTGTATCCTAATCCTGCCCGCGAGCAAGTACAACTTCTGCTACCCACGGCCTTAACCGCGGCTATGGGTCCGTTGCAGGTAACGCTCTACAATAGCCTAGGTCAAGTGGTCCTCACGCGCACAACGACGACCTCCGCCGCTGCGACGTTGCCACTCGCCTTGCCTGCGCTGCCGGCGGGTATCTACCGCTTGCAGGTGCGCGCGGGGCAGCAGCAACAGACGAGTTCCTTGCAGATTGAGTAAGCGTTGACCCGAGATCCGACGACGTCAAACGGCCCGGAGAACCTAGGTCCTCCGGGCCGTTTGACGTCGTCTTTTTCGCTAGCCACTAGACTGGTAGCTGGCAGTTAGCAGAGGAGCAAGGATGGGAATAAGTTAGCCCTTATTCGGTTGCGGTAAAAAAAATTGAATAGTTTTCAAAAAGCTGATTATGAAGGAAATGCACAAGACAAAGCCCCAAGCCAAACGCCACGGCAACAGCTGCGACACTTGGGTTGGGGCTGGATCAAGTAGCGACCAAACCGCTATTTTCGACCTAGGTTATTTTAGCCGGATGCCTTGCGCTTCCATTTGCTTTTCTTGCTCGGCGTGGTTGGCCAGGAACTGCGCATGCTGTTCCTCCGTACGCTCGGTGCCAAGACTAGCTAGGTTTTGCTGCAACTCGGCGAGCGGCATATCGGTGCAGTACACCGGCGTGCCGGGCTGCTGCCGCCACGATTCGTGCAGGCTGCCGTTGTCCACGGCATCGAAGCCCAATTCCTCGACCAAGGCCATGACTTTTTGTTTCGCCGCGGCGTCATCCCCGGCCACGGGCAAGGCAATGCGGCCGGGCGTACCAGCGGGCTTGCCCTCTTGTTCGAGGTGCGCGGCAAAGATGTTGTTGAACACCTTCACCACGGGCCGACCTAGGTGCTGCTGTACCCACTCGCTTTCGGTAAGCGTGCCGCTCTCTAGTTCCGGCAGGTGGCCATCACGCAGCATCGGATAGTAGTTGCTGGTGTCAATCACCGGCGCCTCAGCCGGCACGCCTTCAAACAAATCGTTGGGCAGGTCAGGAATATTAATCAGCGGAATAGTCACTACTAGCAAGTCGCCGTAGCGGGCCGCTTCGTGGGCTGTAGCGGGGGTTGCGCCCGTTTTCTGGGCAACATCGCCCAAGGTTTCGGGACCGCGCGAGTTGGCAATGCGCACAGAATGGCCGAGGCTAACGAGCCGTACGGCGAGGGCACTGCCGATGTGGCCGGCCCCGATGATTCCAATCTTCATGGGTGAGGAGAGTAACAAGTAGATGGTGGCAACGGCTTCGTGCCGCAGCGTTGTTTAAGACCACTCAGCTGACAGATTGTTTTTTCGCGCCATCAAGCGGCGGCATCGTCGCGCACCTAGGTTGATTGCTTGTACCTTCCTCAGTCACCACGCTTAGTTGCAGCGCAGGATGGACGTTGTCATAGCTAATCTATTGACCACTATGCACGCACAACGTGTCCTGAACATGGTCCTACGCTAGACCCGCAAGTGCGCCGGACGGCACATGGTTCGTTACAGTAACGGGGCAGGGTTCAGCACAGCAACCAGGAATAGCAGGATGGCCTTGGTGCATGAGCGAAAACTCCTACCTGGTAGAAGTGGCAGCGGGTAAAACGATCCTACCGCAACGGCCCTCGTGGTGAAGCAATAAGCTTCGCCACGAGGGCCGTTGGATAATCAAGCCAATGGTAGCTACACCAGCGTACCGAGGGCTTCGCGGCTGAAGCCTTTCAGCTCCTTAGCGCGGCCCTGCTGGATTTTCGTTACCCAGTCTGGCTCCACAATCAGCGAACGGCCCACGGCTACTAGGTCGAAGTCGCCGCGGTCGAGGCGGCGCAACAATTCGTCGAGCGACTGCGCATTGGGTACGGAGGCCTCTCCCGCGAAGCCCGCTAGGAACTCGCCAGACAGCCCTACCGAGCCGACCGTGATTGTAGCTTGGCCCGTGAGCTTTTTCACCCACCCCGCAAAGTTCAAATCGGAGCCTTCGTTCTCAAACTCGGCTTCCCAGAATCGGCGTTGCGAGCAGTGGAAAATATCCACGCCGGCCTCCGCGAGCGGCGTCAGCCAGGTTTCCATTTCTTGGGGCGTGTGCACTAGCTTCACCTGGTAGTCTTGCTGCTTCCACTGCGAGAGACGCAAGCTGATCACAAAGTCTTCGCCTACCTGCCGGCGTACTTCGCGCACCAGTTCCACGGCCAGGCGGCTGCGGTCCGTGAGATCAGGGCCACCGTAGGCATCAGTGCGCTGGTTGAGGCCATGCCAGAAGAATTGGTCGATGAGATAACCGTGCGCCCCGTGCAACTCCAGGCAGTCGAAGCCTAGGCGCTTGGCATCGGCCGCTGCCCGACCAAAGGCCGCGATAGTGTCCGTGATGTCGTTCTCCGTCATGGCGTTGCCTTTCGCCACACCGGGCGCTACCATGCCTGAGGGGCCTTCGAAAGGCTGGGCCGGTGTCCAGCCCGAGCGGTGTTCGTTCATCACGCCCATGTGCCAAAGCTGCGGACCTAGCTTGCCACCGCCAGCATGTACTTCGTCTACTACATGCTGCCAGCCTGCCAAGGCCTGCTCGCCATAAAAGTGCGGAATGTTGGGGTCGTTGGAAGAGGCCGGGCGTTCCACGACGGTGCCCTCGGTCAGAATCAAACCTACTTGGCCCTCAGCCCGGCGACGGTAGTAGGCGGCCACATCAACGCCCGGCACGCCATTGGGTGAGAACGAGCGGGTCATGGGAGCCATCACCACCCGGTTGTTGAGGTGGAGGGATTTCAGGGAAAATGGCGAAAAAAGAGCGTTAGAAGACATAAGCTAGGTTTCTCTAAAAAAAAGAATACACTGCTTACAACCTGCTCATCGCTCTATTTGATTTAAAACCGACTTGATGGCAAGAGCGTGGCTCCTAGTATGTTTTGGAACGGGGGCACGCTATTTCTATTTATGCTCTTGTCATCCAATGTGTTATCGTAAGGGATATCAAAGCTAGGTTTCTGCTCGTCACATGAATAGACGGGATCCTCAAATAAGACCCCAAAGACTTGGCTACGTTGTCAGGTGCGTAGATACTTACACCTGACTAAAGGCTTCTAGCAGGGTGCGCAAATGCGGATCTTGCACGTACTGTTCGATGAGGGACGCGTTATGGCTGGGATGATCCAAACTCGTTAGCACCCAATGAAATTCGCCTTCATCCACGGTCACAAAGCCCATCTGCCAATCCGCAAAAAAGCGTTGCGCACTATGGGCCGTGCTCAGGGTAGTCACTTGCTGGTGGCGGGGGTCGCGCTGAATGCGAGCATAGAGCAAGTCGACGGGGTTAGACTTGCCTTCTAGCAACTGCACAAACTGGCGATTACTGTAGCACAGCAGGCCGGTGATGCCGTGCCTCCCGTTCCAAGACCGTGATTCGGCCAGCAGCTCGCTGAGCTCTTCCTCATCGAAGGCTTGCGTGGCCCGACTGCGGTAGAGCACGTGCTTCACGCGCTCATCGAGTAGCCGTAGCACCTGTTCCAGCGAGAGGGCGCCCACGGCATATTCATCGAGTAGGGCCTGTTCGTAGGCCTGTGGTTCCAGGGGGGTATTGGCAGCCAGGGCGGTGGCCCAGGCAATGGCACGGCGCCGGGCCGCTTCCGTCGAAAGATCATCCATACCGTAGTTATACGGTTAGAAAAAAGCGACTACTACGGATGATTTCCGCATAACTACGGATTTACCGCTGGATAACTACGGAATAATAAACCAGACAAAAAGGATCGTTTTGTGCACAACTACGGCCAGCAAAAAAACCTTCGTAAAACAACGTTTGTAACTCAGTTTCGCATATTCTTAAACTGCGCACAAACGGGTTCTTCCTTGAACAGTTAGGCTGCAGAAGGAGTGCGCCGACCAAGACAAGGGTAGCCAAGTAGCCCAGCCTCAGTAGAAATACTTACTTTCCACGGTGGCCGCAACTGCTTACGCGCCGGGTGCACGTTGCACGTTGCCCGGCCTGCTGCATTCTTTGGTGCTAGGTCGTTGACTGGGTTCAGCAGCAGGGTAGGAGCGCCCTAGCTAAGCAGGGAGCTCAACCGCATAGCGGCCCTAATGGGCGTGCAGTGGTTAGCGAGCCAGCAAAACGCCGAGCCCTAGCTTCGATAAAGTAGAACAGGCGCTTTAGGTGGGAGATGCGCCAACACCGCCACACGGCAATGACAAACCTAGGTTGTAATACGTAGCCGCATTGCGCTGCTCTTGAGCGTGCTGAATCGGGCACTCGCGCCCGGAGCCACTGTGGGCCTTCTTGGGCGGCAGTTCGTGTTGTACGTCCTTGGCTGCTGTGACCTAGCTCGCACTGTTCTCGGCCACCAGCTACGTGAAGGCGTGCGGCTGGTCCGAGGAATCGTATGCGCCGGGCAGGTTCAGGAGCAGTAAGGATGAGCACAAAACTACTTTCCGAATATTTTTTCGTGATGGGCTATTCCCCAATCTGTTAGGTGCTGAATAATGGTTTTCAACGTGAGGCCATGGTCCGTCAGCTCATACTGCACCGTGATGGGCTGGGTGTCCAAGACGGTTCGTTTGATGAGCTGATTGATTTCCAACTCTTTCAATTCTTTGCTCAACATCTTATTGGAGATGCCAACGACGTCGTTCAGAATATCGGAGAACCGTCTTTTGTTGTAGTAGCAAATAGAAGAGATGATCGAAATTTTCCATTTGCCATTCAGCACGTCCATCGAATCCTGGACGGCCCGCATCTCCTTTTTGTGTTCGTCATTCTGACGGGGTTGGCATGTCATAAGTTACTTTGTTACCTCTAGGTTACTGTTACTTTTCGTTACAAAGTTGCTAAAAGAAACAATGTGAATCTAGCTTTGCGGCTCATAATCTTAAGCAAACGAGCAGATGAGCAAATTACAGAACAAAGTGGCCGTGATTACTGGAGCCTCGAAAGGAATAGGCGCAGCTATCGCGACCTATTTTGCCGCCGAAGGAGCCAACGTGGTAGTGAATTACGCCTCCAGCAAGGAGGGGGCCGACACAGTAGTGAAAGCCATTACCGATAACGGGGGCACAGCTATTTCGGTGCAGGGAGATGTGTCGAACGAAGCCGATGTACGCCGGTTGTTCGCCGAAACCAAAGCGGCATTCGGCACCTTAGACATCCTGGTCAACAATGCGGGCATTTATCAGTACGAACCGATTGAAGAGGTTTCGGCAGAATCGTTTCATCAGCATTTCAACATCAACGTGTGGGGCACGGTGCTCGCCATCCAAGCCGCGCTACAACTGTTTGGCGAGGGGGGAGGCAACATCATCAACATCAGTTCTGAGGCCGGTAGAACGCCCTTGCCTACGGGGTCCGTTTATTCAGCCTCCAAAGCGGCCTTAGACGCCATGACCACGGCGTTGTCGAAGGAATTTAGTGGCCGTAATATCCGCATCAACTCCATTCTGCCCGGCATCGTGGAAACGGAAGGTTCGCGCAGTGGCGGCTTTATCGGTAGCGAGGCGGAAACCCGCTTAGTGGCTACAACTCCCCTAGGTCGGACTGGGCAGCCAGAGGATATTGCCAAAGTAGCCGTGTTTCTGGCTTCGGATGATGCCGCATGGATCACTGGGGAAAAGATATCCGTTTCGGGCGGTATTTACGGCCTGTAACACCGGCAGCGTGACTCCTAGCCTCTCGCGGTAGGGCTGCACCTAGGTCCGTGCAAGCGGGTGACGCTGTTGCAGTAGCAAGTACCAAAAGGTGAGCGGATGGTAGTTTCATCTGGCTAGGTCTGGTCTTCGCTCCATCTCGCTGCTATGGCCTAGGTGGGTGGCACACAGAAGTTACCTTGTTACCTCTAGGTTACTGTTACTTTCAGTTATAAAGTTTCTAAAAGTAACAAAGTGATTTTAGCTTTGCAGCGCACAATCACAAATAAACTGAAATGAGCAAGCTCAAGAATAAAGTCGCTGTCGTAACGGGCGGCAATAGTGGTATTGGTTTCGGCATTGCCGAAGCCCTCCAAAATGAAGGAGCCATCGGCACTATCACGGGGAGAAATCAAGAAACCCTTAACCAATCCGTCCAGGAACTAGGAGCCGGCTTTATCGGCATCCCAGGCGACGTAACCAAGATGGAAGACCTGGAACGGATTTTCAAAGACACCTCCGAGCGGTTCGGCAAGATTGATACGGTGGTGGTGAATGCGGGCGGGGTCGTTGATGGCAGCCCCATGGCCGCCATCATGGATGTCACGGAAGACAACTATGACCGGTATATGGACCTGAATTTAAAGAGTGCCTACTTCACGGTTCAAAAAGCCCTTCCTTACCTTAATGATGGAGCCTCCATCATTCTTATCGGGTCGAGTGCTGCTCACCGGGCCGCCCCGGGCATGACGATTTATGGAGCGGCTAAAGCCGCCATTATCTCCTTGGCGAAAGGGTTATCGTTGGATTTATTAGCCAGAAACATCCGCGTAAACGCTTTGTCGCCCGGTTCTATTGATACCCCAGTCTTCGGCAAAATAGTACCGCAGGAGCAGCTAGACCAGGTGAAGCAAGTGTGGAAAGACCTGATTCCCGTGGGCCGTATGGGGCTACCCGCTGAGATGGGAAAATTAGCGGTCTTCTTGGCCTCTGATGACTCTTCATTTATTGTCGGAACGGAGATTCTAGCAGACGGCGGAATGACCAATATCAGCCTGATGAAATAAGGTGGAGCGCTGACATAAGTGGCCTTTTTCAACGGAACAGCAACAAGCAAAAATGGAACAGACTAATGATAACGGCGCCTTACAAGCGCCGCTTGGTTCGGGCTTTACGGCCGCTTCCACGGCCAGTGAGGTAATCGCGGGGGTGAGCTTGGCCGGCAAAATAGCCATTGTCACGGGTGGCTACACGGGCATTGGCTTAGAAACCACCAAGACGCTTGCCGCCGCCGGGGCAACCGTCATCGTGCCCGCGAGAAGCTTGGATAAGGCCCAGGAAAATTTGGCGGGAGTGACCAATGTAGAACTGGCAGAAATGGACCTCCTAAACCCGGACTCCATCGATGCCTTTGCAACCACGTTCTTAGCTTCGGGCAGACCCTTGCACCTGCTTATTCATAACGCTGGCATTATGTTCGTGCCATTGCGCCGAAATACTCGGGGCGTAGAATCGCAACTAGCCACCAACTACTTAGCGCCTTTTCAACTAACGGCTAGGTTGTGGGAGGCGTTGAAAAAAGCGAATGGTGCCCGCGTAGTCAACGTTTCCTCGCTGGGGCACCAGTTTGCGCCGTTCGATTTTGAAGACCCGAATTTTGAGCACCGGGACTACGAAACCTTAGCCGCGTATGGGCAATCCAAAACCGCGCTCAACCTGTTTTCGCTGGAATTGGATAATCGGGCCAAAGCGTTTGGCGTGAGAGCGTACGCAGTGCACCCCGGCAGTATTTGGGGGACTGAGCTAGTGAGAGAAGCCCCGTTGGAATTGCTACAGCGATTCGGTTTTTATGATGCCCAAGGAAACATTGTTCCGGAGGTCATTGCCTCGCTCAAAACCATTCCGCAAGGGGCTGCTACTACAATCTGGTGTGCGACGAGTCCGTCGTTAAATAACATCGGTGGAGTGTATTGTGAAGATGTAGATATAGCCACACTGTCGCTCGGGCAAGAGATGTCAGCCGGGGTAAAGCCTTATGCAGTGGATGCCGCCTCTGCCAAACGCTTGTGGCGCTTGACTGAAGAACTGACCGGTATCACCTTTGACACGGCGGGATGATTCTTTGCTAGTATAGTATCAGGTGTGAATAAACGAACAGGAGAAAATTGCCGGTTAGGTAGTTTTCTCCTGTTCGTTTATTCACACCTCGTGCAACTTCAAAAAAGCTACAAACTACGTGTGGCGCTCTGGCGCTTTCTTCTGAGCTTTTTAAACTTCTGAATGGCAAGTGCTTGCCAAGGAGTAGACTTTACAAATGAAATTTTGTGCGGCCTCGCTGCTCTGACTGGCTTCCTTCTTGCACGTAAGGGGGCATGCGCTTCGCTTTAGTACTATGCTGAGATCCAGCGACAGTCGCTAGAAGAAGTTGGCTCGCGTTTGGGATGCTCTCTGCAAAACGAATTATTCTCTGAATGCGCGTTTTCAAGCGGACCTCATCCTGAAGCTGCTACGAGTATGTTGTCGGTCTTCCTTGATATACGCAGTAACCCATTTCCTTATTCCTTCCTGATAGATTATGCCCTATACTTTTTCTTTCCGCAAACAAAAGAAAGCAATCATCCGAGGTGCAGTTCCAGTTATCTCAATCGCTAGGTCGCTCGCACGAAGCATCAGTTTAGCACTACTACCAGGAGTTTGCCTTCAGCGTAGCCTTACTTTAGTTAATGCAGAACGGGTGAGAATGAGCCCTTTGAGCAAGGGGAGCCAACCCAAAGGCCGCTACTACGCAGGCGTTAGTACCCTACCCCGTACTAGCTAGCATATCAGAAGATGGTACTCGTACCCGATCTGCCCCGTTGGCAGCAGTATCTATTATTGCTAAGTGCGCTGGTAGCGGTTATTACGGGCGCAAACCTGCACCTAGCTGGTGGTAGAGGCTTGGAAAGCATGGTGCCGCTGATTCTACCTTTTATGCTGTGGTGGCCACAGCCGACTTGCCCCGAACGGCGACTGTATTGGTGGCTAATGCTAGGGCTGCTGTTCGCCGTTGTGTTAACATTATTTGCCCTGGTCTGGTCACACGTGCTAGGGCTGCTGCTCGGGGCTAGGTAACTCCCTCCGACTGCCTACAAGAAATGGGTCTTCTCCCGGAGCGCCGCTCACGACTTGTCGTTTGTGGCACTCCGGGAGAAGACCCATTTCTTGTAGCAGCTAGGTACTGCTGAAACAGTTGCAATCATTACCTTGGAGAATGAAAATAACGCTGTTTACTCTGGTACTACTCTGCGGCTTGAGCGCTTCACGAGCCGCCACGGGGCAAGCAAAGTCCCGCTTAGCGCCCGTCTTCAATCATGCTGCCCTCTGCGTGCAGGATCTGAAGCGAAGCACGACCTTCTACCGCACGGTATTGCTGCTAGATGAGGTGCCTAACCCGTTCAATGACGGTTTGCATACGTGGCTCACAATCGGGCCAGGGCTTCAGCTCCATATTATTCAGCGCCAGTGCAAGATCAGCACCGATAAGAATGTACACCTGTGTTTCAGCGTGGCAACCTTGTCCGATTTTACCAACCACTTGGAAAAGCTAGGTGTTGCCTATACCAACTTAAAAGGGGAAGGCAAAGAGCCAACTTTGAGAGTGGACGGCGTAAAACAGATTTATTTGCAAGACCCTGATGGCTACTGGATTGAAATAAACGATGCAAAATGAGAACTAGAAGTGTCAAATTTAGAATCGTGCTGGGGTTGCGTGTAGGCTGGTAAAATGGCCAATAACTTGCTTCTTTAGTGAAATACAGGTAGTAGTCAGGCTATTATGATGGGGTATATACTGAGTTTATGCCCTGTAGGCAGGCGTAATCATCTTTTTGGAATAAATAAGTAGAAGAAAGATTTAATTAAAATATTCTGTGATAGAATAAATGTCTATCGTGTAAGAACAAGCTAGATTCTATAAATACTTATTTTTATCGTATATCATTATTTTGAATTTTGATTAAGGTGTTTTGTTCATGATGGATAAAGATTGCTATTGCTGTTTACAATTAGTGTACTTCTTATTGCCTTTTTGAAGTTATGGCTCAAGCTCGGCCTTCCTTCCCCAATGATGGAAATTTACCAGTAGCAGCGCAAAAAAGCCGCGAGCAGATGGAAGCGGCTCTGCTAGCGGCCGAGGCGCGTATTGCCGCGCTGGAGCAGCAGCTCACCAGCGTAAACCAGAGTGCGCAGCGCCAGCAAAGCCAACTGAGTGCCCTGGTGGAGACTCTGCGTATTGGGATCTTACTAGTTAGCGAAGAAGGTCAGATTCTGTATGTGAATCAGTATTTTAGAGAGCTGTTTGGCTTAGCCAACGGGTCAACTATTGCTGAGGTATATCCGCCTATTCCGCCCGATACTGTTTATATCGACGAAGCTTTTCTGGACCCCGCTGATTTTGCCGCGCGGGCCAAAGCGCTGCATATAGCCGGTAAGACGGTGCTGAATGAGGAGTTTGTTCTGGCAAACGGGCGAGTGCTGGAGCTAGATTATCTGGTGCTTGATCAGGCCCAGGCAGGGCGGCTCATATGCTACCGTGATGTGACCGAGCGCTACCAGCGCGACGCCCTGCTCACTACACTTTCCTATATACCAGAGCAAAACCCTGATCCCATTTTGAGGCTAGCTTCCGATGGAACTATCCTTTATGCTAACCCGGCGGCCAAGCCGTTGGTGCAGGCATTTGAAGCCCATGAGGTGGTGCGAGAGCAGCTGCTAGGGTTCATGCACTATGCTTTCGCCACTACCCACGGGCACCGGCAGGAACTGGTGCTTGCCGAGCGGCGCTACCTCGTCACGGTCGTTGTCGTGCCGAATGAGGATTTGGTAACCCTGTACACCACGGACATTACCGCCCGCTACCACGCCGAGCAGCAAGTGGCCGAGCAGCGTACATTCTATGAAAATATTCTAGCGCAGGTACCGGCCGCGGTGGCCGTCGTAGATGCCGAATTCCGGTACCGGTTTTTGAATACAGCGGTAGAGCCCGATCCGGTGGTGCGGGAATGGATGATAGGAAAAACGAGCGAGGAAGCTTGTCGTTACCGGGCTATTCCGCAGGTAGTAAGAGAGCAAAGAGAACAGATGTTTGCGCAGGTCATGGCGAGCCGGCAGGAACTGCAGTGGGAGGAAGCACTGCTCGACGGGCCTACTCCGCGGCACCTGCTCCGCCACCTAAGTCCGGTTATTGAGGCCGATGGCTCGGTTCGGCTGCTGATCGGCTCGGGCATCGACATCACCGCGCGGAAGCTAGCGGAGGAAAAGGCTGCTCAACAGCAAGAGTTCTACGAGTCGATTTTGAACTTGCTGCCGGTTGACATTGCGGTGTTCGATGCCGAGCATCGCTATGTGTTCGTTAATCCGGCTTCCATTACTAACCCGGAAATACGGAGCTGGGTTATTGGTAAAACGAATGCCGAATACTGCGCGTATCGGCAGCGGCCTGCGGAGCTAGCCCACCAACGAGAAGCGTTTTTCAATCAGGCAGCAACTACCCGAGAGGATGTGTTGTGGGAAGAAATGCAGGACGGTCATGCGAGCCAGCGGCGAATACTACGCCACCTGCGGCCCGTGTTCAATCCTGATGGGTCCTTGCGCTTGGTGGTAGGGTCGGGCTTGGATATTTCGGCTCGCTACGCCGCCGAGGAGCGCCAACGTCAAAGCGAGGAGCTCATTCGGGAGCAACAGGCTTTCATTCGTCTCATCGTCGATACGCTGCCCAACATCGTGTACGTGGTCAATCACGGTGGTCAGGTTTCGTTTGCTAACAAGCTCTTCGAGGAGATGGCTGCCCGAAGCGAGCATATTCAGAGCGGGGAGAAAAGTCCAGAGGTACAGAAGCAACTGCGGCAGATCCAGCACTATCGTCAGCAAGTACTAACGACCCAGAAACCTCTGGTTACGGAACTGCCGTTGACGCTAAAATCGGGCGAGCAACGCCTTTTGCAGGTGCACATGAGCCCCTTGGAGCGCGTGAAAGGCCAACAGGAAGTGCTTATTGTGAGCACTGACATCACCGCGCTTAAGAAAGCACAACAGCTAGCCGAGGAGAATGCCCGTGCCAAGGAAGCGTTTTTGGCGCGTATGAGCCACGAAATCCGGACCCCCCTGAATGGGGTGCTTGGGATGGCCAAGCTCCTGGAGCGCACGGCGCTTACCGCTTCCCAACGGGAATATTTGCACACCATGCAGCGGGCTGGCCAGCACTTGCTAGCACTGGTGAATGATGTGCTCGACATGGCCAAGATTACGGCCAACCACATGCAGATTGATCGTGCGCCGTTCGACCTGAGTGTGACTTTGCAGGGCGCCCTGCAAACCGTGGCTTCTTTAGCGGAGCAGAAGGGACTCGAGCTTCATATGACGCCTTGCTCCTTGATCGATCCGCACGTGCTGGGGGATGCCTATCGCCTCCACCAAGTGCTGCTGAACTTGCTCAGCAACGCCATTAAGTTTACGGAACAAGGTACTGTGGAGCTAGGCACGGCCGTGGTGGCTGATACGCCGAGTGCCTTGGCGATGCGCTTTTGGGTGCGCGACACAGGCATCGGCATCGCCCCGGAGCAGCAGATCCATATCTTCGAAGCCTTCACGCAGGCCAATGCGCATACCAGCCAGCGCTTTGGAGGAACGGGGCTCGGGCTGGCTATCAGTGAGCAACTGATTCACCACATGGGCGGCACGCTGCAACTCTGCAGTGAGCTAGGCAAGGGCACTACTTTCTCCTTTGTCCTGACTTTTCCTCGGGTTGTGGAAGTCGCACCCAGCGCCGATGCCGTTCCGGCCGTCGACTACGAGCAGCTACGCGGCTTACGGATCTTATTAGCCGAAGACAACCTCGTAAATCAGTGGCTGGCAACGGTGATGCTCGAACATTGGGGCATGCAGGTAGAAGCAGTTGGCAACGGCCAAGATGCCCTGGAGCTACTGAAAGCCAAGGCCTACGACGTGGCTATCCTGGATATTCAGATGCCTAGCTTAAGTGGGGTCGGGGTGACGCGAGCCATCCGGCAGCACACGGATGCTGCCCGCGCGCGGGTTCCTATTATCGCCTTGACGGCCAATGCCTTCACGGATGATGGTGAAGCCTATTTAGCCGCAGGTATGAACGCCTGGCTGACAAAACCTTTTGAGGAAGCCGACCTGTGTCAACTCATTCTCCGGCTGGCAAGAGCCACTGGCTGATGGGTGCTCAGCGGCTAGGCAGCGCCCGAAGCCTAGGTTAGGAGAACTGACGGGCGACCAGAAAAGCGGCGGCAGCCGCCAAGGCGCCCGTCGTGGCCATCTTCAGGGCGCCCCAAACGGGGGGCTGCCCCGTCATGCGGCTCTTGAGGTAGCCAAAAACCAGCAAGCAAAGCAGCGTAATCACCGCCGACCAACCTAGCCCTTCGGCCGGAGTACTTGTGAAGAAATAAGCACTGAGCGGGACCAAACCGCCGAGCGCATACGCTAAGCTGATCGTGGCGGCACTTTTGGGGGCCTGCTTCGGATCGGGCTCCTCCAGTCCTAGCTCGTACTTCATCATGAACTGCACCCATTGCTCGGGGTCGGCGGTGAGCTCCCGGACAGCCGCCGCACGGGTTGCCGGGGAGAGGCCCATATCGGCAAGCAGCTCGTCGACTTCGGCGCGCTCAGCCTCGGGAATGTCTCGCACTTCGCGGTGCTCGCGCGCCAGCTCGGAGGCGTAGTGCTCTATTTCGGTGCGGCCCGCCAGATATCCACCTAGGCCCATGGCAATGGAACCCGCCACCACCTCGGCCAGCCCCGCCGTGATGACCAGCGCGGACGACTGCACCGCCCCGCTCAAACCCGCTGCTAGCGCAAAAGGCACCGTCAGGCCATCGGAAAGGCCAATGACAATATCTTGTAACATGGCTGAGCTGGTGAGATGTTGCTCGGTGTGCGCATGCTGGGCGTTAACCATACGACTGAAAGCTGATGGACGAAGCTAAGTACGTAAACTTTGCTGGGCACGCTACCTAGCAAAGAGTTGTCTGCCATAGAAATACGTGCTGGTTGATCAGGCCCGGCCGCGTATTTTTTAGGTTTTGAAGAAAACCTAAGGCATAGTGAAAGAGAAATCGGCGCTGACGAGGCTAGCGGTAAGACCCGTATTCTGGCGGTAGTAGGCGTAGCGCAGATCCAGACTCTTGAACTTGGCAATGCGGCTGCCGAAGGGCGTTTTGAAACGGCCAATGCCATACACGGGCGAGTAGCGTATCCCCAACCCTAGCTTGTTGGCCGAGAAAGCAGCTAGGTCGTAGTCGGAGGTGTAGTAGGTATCAGCGGTGGAGTGCTCTAGGTAGGGCGCAAAGTACGTAGCGGCTGTTTGGGTGTGGTAGCGGTAAAAGGGATAGAGTACAAAGAAAGGCGTGATCTTGATAGGTGTTTCCAGCTCGGCCGTGTGCGCCCGAATGCCGAAGTTGTCGTTGTAGAAACGGTAGAAGCCGCGCACTTGCACCAAGTCGGTAGCGTAGTAGGTCAGGCGCAGTCCTACAGGGTATTTGTAGCGCTGGCGGGGCAAGAGCTCTGTTTTGGCTGAACCTAGGGTACCTCCCGTTTCCTTGAAATACACCCGGTGAAAAGGCGTGCTGAGCAACCCCTGCTGGGCGACTAGCTCAGTGCTCACGGCTACTTGCAAGCGCTGCGATAGTACTTGCGAGTATACAATGTTCAGGTTGTAGCTCTGGCGCGTATCGAAGCCCGAGCCATGCTCCTGGTTGCGGCCGCTGCGCAGCTCGGCGGGGCGGATGAGTGTAGCCCGGTCGAAGAAAGCCTGCGCGGCTACGCTCAGCTCGCGGTTGCCGTCGGGGGAGGCGTGCGCCCAGGAGCCCGTCACGTTGAAGGAGCGGTAATCGTACTCGTTGGACGCGCCAGCCCCTAGGCCCACAGTGGTGCGCTTGTCGGCGAGGGTGTGCGAGTACCCGAAATCGGCGTGGTAGCGCGCATCGTGGGAAGAAGGAGACGACAGCACCTGGTCGATTCGGTCGGTGGACGCCGACGCGTAATAGTCTAGCCCCACATTGGCCGACAGCCGCGTGGCCGAATCGAGCGGCACATTCAGAATAATGGTGGGCGTCAGATCGGTAAGGTGCTGGGTGCCGATGCCGCCTTCTACGGCGCCGTGGTGGCCATCTTGTTCGTAGTAGCTCATCAGGATGTCAACCTGCGTTTCTCCGTTGGTAGCGGGGCTAGGTGCCGCGGCCGGCGGGTTTGGAGCGCCGTAGCCATCTACCCGGTTGGGGGTGGGCGTGGCCTGCGCCCAGACGAGCACTGGCGCCAACGTGAAAAGCACGGCCGCCGCCAGACGAATTATAAGGTGAGTAAAGATGCGGGGCATGAGAAGGGAAGTGAGCGACGGAAAACCATAGAAAACCATAAACCTAGGCAGGTGCTACCTAGCCCCGTACGAGCAAGGTGGGTGGCGGCTTAGTTGCAACCACAGCCGCCACCCACCTTGCCACCGTTGGCGCCGCCGGCACCTTCGCGGTAGCTCTCGAAATTGGTTTCGTAGGTCTCAATCGGTTTGTTAGCTAGCTTCATATCCTCGTCGTTGAGGTATACCTTTTGGTAGGCTGCCACCGATACGCAACTCGTCAGGCCGCCACTACTGGCCAGGAGCAGCACGCCAACTAGTGCCTGACGCCAATGCTTGTAACTCATGTTCGTTAGGGTGTGGAGGTAGATACCGCCGGTGGTTTTTGGGTGGAGTAATAGTTGACCGCCATGCCCTTTGAGGTGAGCGTCCGACCGTCGTTGGTAATGAGCGTGCAGTCGACGCCTTTGAGCTGGTTGATAAAGGCTAGCCCTTCTTCAGGGCCTTTCACAAACACCACCTCGTCGAGGCCGTCGGCTAGCTCTACGTCGGGGCAAATGATGGTGACGGAGCGCAAGCCAGTAGCCGGGTAGCCGGTGTGCGGGTCGATGATGTGGCCATAGTACTTGCCGTGCACCGTGAAGTACTGCTCGTAGTTGCCGGCCGTCACAACGGCTACGTCCGTCACCGTGAGCCAGGAAGACACCGACTGCGGAAAAGCCGGGTCGCCGATGGCAATGCGCCACAGAGAGCCGTCGCCCTGCCGGCCCCAGCAGGAAATATCGCCCGAGCCGTTGATCAGCCCGCCCCGAATGCCCATCTGCTTCATCAGCGCTTGGGCCCGTCGCACGCCGTAGCCCTGCAAAATGCCGGCTAGGTTCAGGCGCATACCGGGTTCCTGTAGCATCACCGAGTGTTGCGCCGGGTCGAGGAGTACGTTGTGGTAGTTGATGCGTCGCACGGAGGCGCGCACCACCGCCGAGTCGGGCAAGCCGGCGTGCGCCTGTCGGTCGAACGTATAGATTTTCTCCCCACCGGCGAAGGTGATATCGAAGGCCCCACCGCTCAGCGCCGAAAGCTTCAGGGTGCGCCCAATCAGGTCGTACACTTCCGGCGCGACCACCACCGGGTGCAGGCCCGCGGCGCGATTGATCTGCGTGATTTGCGAAGTAGAATACCAGTAAGAGCACAGCCGATCAATGCGCTGCGTTTCGCGGATGGCCGCCCGCAGCGCCCGCCATGCCAGCGAATCATCATCCGACACGGCCGTGAAGGTGAAGTGCGACCCCATCAGGTGCGCTTCGCGGGTGAAGTTGCGCGGCTTGCGCGACGTCGTCGGACTTTGGGCATGCGCCGGAAGAAAGTTAGCGAGTGCGCTGATGAGCAACGCTAGAACAAACCACGGCCACCTGAATGAGCGAGGCATAGGGGTTAGCGCTTGGCCAAAAGCTGCGTGAGGTAGGCGTCGTAAGCGGCGGGGCCTCCGGGGCGGTACCCCGTTTTGGCCAGCACCTTGCCCTCGGGGGAAAGCAGTACCACCAGCGGGAAGGCGCCCTCTTTATTGAACTGGGCCGCCGCCTGCTCGTTCTGCTTCGTTTGCTCGGCCGAAAGCTTATTCTTCTTGCTGCGCGGAAAGTCAAAGCGGGCTAGCACTAGCTTATCCTTGGCGTACTCAGCAAACTCCGGCTGATCGAAGACTTCCTGCTTGAGCATGATACAGGGTTTGCACCAGTCGGAACCGGAGAAAACCGCTAGCACGGGCTTATTGGTCGCTTTGGCTTCTTGCAAAGCTGCGTTAAGGTCAGTGGTCCACGTAGGGGCGGTAGACTGGGCCTGGGCGCCAAAAACCGTGAATAGCGCAAAAAGACAAAGGGCAATAAAACGCATGACCAGTAACGGAAGCTTGAAGATTAAAATGAGATTAAAACTGTAATTAGCATACGCAGCCCCGCTCGGGATAGTGTCTTTTTAAGCAAGATTTAAGAAATGAGTTGGCGCCTAGCCAACCTTAAGCTTTGCTTAAGAGCTGCAGCCACACTAGCGCCCAGCCACCTAATCCGCGTACTTCGTGTTGGGAATGCAAAAGCCAGCTTGGGATTGGGTAAATAATCCGTTGCTAAACAAGCTGTTGACTCTTTACCTTACTGTATGCGGATATTGGTAATCGAAGACGAACCCGGCATTGCCCGTTTTCTGAAGCAAGGGTTGGAAGAGGAAGGCTATGGCGTCGATGTGGCCGCTACCGGCTCGGCGGGTCTGCGCCAAGCCCTCGGACAGCCCTACGATCTGCTGCTCGTGGACTGGATGCTGCCAGGACTCACAGGCCTAGCGCTTTGCAAGCAGCTTCGCGCTCAGCAGAACCTAACGCCGCTGATCTTTCTGACGGCCAAAGACACGGTGCAAGACACGGTAGCGGGGTTGCAGGCTGGCGCCAACGACTACATCAAAAAGCCTTTTCACTTCGACGAGGTGTTGGAGCGCATTCGGGTGCAGCTGCGCACCACCGCGGCCGCGCCCGAGCGGTTCTCCGTCGGGCCCATCGTGCTCGACGTCGCTAGGCACCAAGTGTATAAGGACGGCGAGGAAATTTTGCTCACGCAGAAAGAGTTTGCCCTGTTGGAGTACTTGCTGCGGCACAAGGGGGAAGTTTGTCGGCGCCAGAAGATCATTGAGCAAGTGTGGGATATTCATTTTGAGTACAACACGGGCGTCATTGACGTGTACATGAACGCGTTGCGTAAGAAGCTGCGCCTGAGCAAAGACGAAGAGTACTTGCAAACCATCCGCGGCATCGGCTACGTCGCAAGAGAGTAGTGAAGTGGTTGAATAATTGGATGAGGTTGAAGTTGTAAGCTCAGTTAATCAACTACTTGGCTACTCAGTTACGCTAACGAAATTTATGTTTCTCGCTTTCAAAGACCGTATTGCTCTGCAATACATGCTCGTGACGGCCGCCCTGATAGCGGTGGTATACCTGGTGGTGTTTGTGGTGGTGCAACAGCGCGTGTATTCGGGGCTCGATACCAACCTGCGCTTCGAGGCCGCCAAACACCGCAAGGAACTCTCCATTGCGAACCACTCCATTGTGTTTGCGCACAAAGGTGAGTGGGAGGAAGAGGAGCACCGCGAAGTGCAGATCGATCCAGTGTTTATTCAGGTGAACGACTTGCAGGGGCGGCTGATGGACCGCTCGCCCAACCTGAAAGCCAACCAACTCACCTTCGATGACCCTACGGATGGGCGGGTGCCCCTGAATTCGACTTTGCACGGCAAGGCCATCCGGCAGGTGCAGGTGTCAATTGTGGAGCGCGGCAAGCCGGTGGGGTACTTGCTAGCAGCTATTTCGGCAGAGGCTGCCCAACATGTGCTGCGCAGCCTCGAAACGGTGCTATTGCTGTCGTTCCCGTTGGTGTTGGTGGTGCTATTTGGCATTGCGCGCTTACTGGCCGGTCGCAGCATTGCCCCAATCACCCAGATTACGGCTACCACCAACCGCATTACTCGCAGTAACTTAACGGAGCGCATTGCCCTGCCTCCGCGCCCTGATGAGTTGCACACCCTAGCCAGCGCCATCAACGGCTTGTTGCACCGCATCGAACAGGCCGTAGAGCGCGAAAAGCAATTTGCCGCCGATGCCTCCCACGAGCTGCGCACCCCGCTAGCCGTGCTTAAGGGTACCTTGGAAGTGCTCATTCGCAAACCTCGCAGCGCGGCTGAGTACGTAGAAAATATCAGCCTAGGCATCCGTGAAATCGACCGGCTGACGCAACTCGTGGAGCAGCTCCTGCTGCTCGCCCGGTTTGAAAACCAAGCCAAAGAAGTAGCCTTAAACCGCCAAGAACTATCGGTATTGAGTAGCGTGCACGACGTGCTCTATCGCCAGCGCGCCGACCTCGGTACCAAGCACATCCGCGTGGACGTGCAGGACCAAGACACGCCGCTCATCATCTCCGATCCGTACTTGCTCGACCTGATCCTGGACAATGTGCTGGCGAATGCCGTGAAATATTCGCCGGTTGGCTCTGCCATCAGCATTAAGCTAGGAGGCCTTGGGCACCGAGTGCAGTGCACCATCACCGACCAAGGCATCGGCATTCGCTCCACGGACCTAGGCAAGATCTTCGACCCACTCTACCGCTCCGACGCTCTGGCGCACAAGGAAATAGACGGTATGGGCCTCGGCCTGTCGATTGTGGCGAAGGCCTGCGCGCTGCTTAATATTCGAGTTGAGGTGCGAAGTGAGCTAGGGCAGGGCACCACGTTTGTGCTGGAGTTTCCCGCCGAAAAAACGAGCAGCTTACAAGCAAAAAGTCTCGTCGCGGTTTAGGGCTAAACCCGGTGGCGGCAGTAGGGGAGAGGCCGCAGAGCAGGCCAGAATCATCAACCCTAGCTTTTGCGCTGGGCACGTTTGCCGCGAATCTTCTTGAACAAACCCTGAAACCACTTCCCCTTTTTGGGCCGGCGCCGGGTGACGCGGCGCTTTTTGATCACCTTGGTAGCCTGATGCGCCGGCGCGGCCACGGAGGCTGCCGCGGCAGCAGGCACGGCACCTAGGGCCCCAACGGGCGTAGAAGCACTGGCCGGATTGAGTACGCGCAAGCTCAATCGTCTATTCAGGGCCCGGCCTACTGGGCCTACATTAGAGGCCACAAAGTCTTGGGCACCATAGCCTTCGGCCTGCAACCGGTTGGCATCAACTCCTAGCTTAACCAGCGCCTGCATGGCTGCCGACGCGCGGCTTTGGCTTAGCAGCAGGTTCTTTTCCGCGTTGCCGGTGCTATCGGTGTAGCCCCCTAGCTTGATGCGAGCCTGGGAGAAGGCGCGCAGGATGCTGGCTAGGTTCTGCAGTTGCTGCTGCGACTCAGCGGTGAGCGTGGCTTGGCCGGGAGTAAAGTACACCCGGTCGACGTTGATCCATTCGGAAGGCGTATTTTGCGTTTCGAGGCGCTGGCGCGGATCGGTGAGCAGGTGGTAGAGGCGGTACTCGGTGGAGTTGGAGCCCACGCGCTGCTGGCTGCCGTCGGGCAGCGTGAGCACCAGGGGCTGGCCAATGGTGTAGATGTAGGTGTCGGTAACGGGGTCGTAGTGACCGGCCGGCAGGTTGGTTGTGCGCGGTGCGGCGCTGGCAGCGTCGGCCTCATTGTAGCTGGCTGGCAAGGCGTTAGCAGCAGCCGGACTAGCCACCTCAACCGCGGGGGGCGTGACGGTCGCCGGGGTGAACTCAGAATCGGAGAAGAATAGGCTGATCAGGTAACCCACCCCGAGCAACAGGGCGGCGGCTAGGGCAAGCTGCCAGCGGCGCGGCTTGGTCAGCCACGACCTAGAGCGGCTAGGGGTGTAGGTGATGCCACCGCCTACTTTCTCCCACGTGCCGGCGCCAGCTACAGTGTGGCGGTGGAGTACTTCGGGTTCGGGGCGTAGGGGCGCCGGACGTTGCGCCGGGCTGGGAGGAGGCATGGTGGTGGGCTGCAGCGGTTGGGCCGCTGCTATGCTTTGCTGCTGACGCAGCCAATGGCTCAGGCGAGTAGCATCAAGCTGATGATCAGCGGCATACTTGCCAAAAGTGCCTAGCACGGCGGCCACGGCTACTTCCATCAAAGCCGCAAAAGCTGGCTCCGATACATGGGTCACCGTGCGGAGCGGCGGCGTGATGCTGGCGTACGTAGCGCCGAGCAGCTCTTGCATGAGCCGAACGCCGCGACCTTCGAAGGCGGCTGGCGTGGCCAGCTGAGCGAGAAACCTAGCTTGGTGCGCGTAATGAGTTAGGTTCCAAAGCACTTCCACGCCAGTGGGCCGCGCTACCCAATTTTGCAGACTGTTGACTACCAACGGCACAACCCGATCCAGCACCTGCTTTATTTGTGAGGGGCTTTGGCTCAGCGTATTGCTTAATTGCTGAACAAGCTCCTCCGTAAAGCAGGTGTTAATAGAATCCAGTACTGTTCCGTCCTCGCGCATAGGGTTCTTCAGGTCGGTTTTCATCTCAGTCTGGCCTTTTACGAAAAAACGCCAACGGATAGCTATACTTACTTTGTAGGGGGCGACCCGGTAACGTTCTTCCCCCAGCAAATCATATAGCACCTGCTTCTATGCAATGGATTACCCGCGAGCATCCCAAGATTGACCGCCTAGCTTGTCCGTGGCTGATTCTTCGTTTCATTGACCCGGCTGCAGAAATTCTATACGTACCCGCGGACGCCGTACTTGCCACGGCCGACCGCCTAGGTGCCACGCCTTTCGACGTGCCCGGCGTGGAGCTTTCGCACTATGGCCGCGCGTGCACGTTCGATTACTTGCTGAAAAAATATGCCCTCCACGACCCTGCCCTGCACGCCATGGCGCCCATTATCCGCGGTGCCGATACCGACAACCACGCCCTGGCTCAGCAAGCGGCCGGGCTGTGGGCGATTTCCGCCGGGCTCGCCTACAACATCCGCGACGATCAGCAGCTGTTGCAGCAAGGGCTCGTGCTGTATGATGCGCTCTACAGTTGGGCCAAGCACCTGCAAGGCCAGCCGCACACTCAGCAGCCGGAAGAGCAGCTTTTGGTGCAGGTGTATGAAGCTTACCTACAACGGACGCAAAATCGCCCTGCGCCCCCCCCGGCCTGGGCTACCCAGCTGCGTGAACTGATCCAGGACCACCTTGATACCAACCTGAGTTTGCGCCTCACGGAAGTGGCCGACACGCTGCAGGTGAATCCCAGCTACCTCTCGCGGGAGTTTGCGCGCTACTTCGATAATCTGTCGTTTGGCGACTACATCCGCAAACTGCGCATCGAAAAGGCGCTACAGCTCCTGGATACGACCGCGTATTCGCTCGCTGAAATTGCTTACCTCACTGGCTTCTCCGACCAGAGCCATTTTACGCGCATTTTCAAGCAACACACCGGCCAGAGCCCGGCGAGCTATCGTAAAAAACGGCTGCCGAAGTAAAGATTATACCAGCAGAAAAATTTGTTCTATACTTCCCAAGAAGGTTCGGCGTAGCATTGTAGCCAGTGGCCGGATAGCCGCACGTACCTGTCCGACCGCCGTTCAATGACGCAACTACTTACGCCTGTCTCCAAACCTACCTTTGCCGAAGCCCTGCGCTTCTGGCTGAAGCTAGGTTTCATCAGTTTCGGCGGCCCGGCCGGCCAGATTGCCATCATGCATACTGTGCTGGTCGAGCAAAAGCGCTGGATTTCGGATGCCAAATTTCTGCATGCGCTGAACTACTGCATGCTGTTGCCCGGCCCCGAGGCGCAGCAGCTTGCCACCTACATCGGGTGGCTCTTGCACGGCACGCGCGGGGGCTTGGTGGCAGGTATTCTGTTTGTGCTGCCATCGGTGTTCATCTTACTAGCCCTGAGCTTACTATATGTCACCATCGGGACATTGCCGGCCCTGCAGGGCGTCTTTGGCGGGCTGAAGCCGGCGGTAGTAGCCATCATCTTGCTAGCTATGGTGAAGATTGGGCAGAAGTCGTTGCTGAGCCCGCTGCACTACGCGGTGGCAGTGGCTAGCTTCGTGGGTATCTTCTGGTTCAATGTGCCTTTTCCGCTGCTGATTATTGGAGCGGCTGTGGTAGCACTTCTGGCGCAACGGTGGTTTCCGGCGCCCATAGGCTCGGCGGCTGCCCAGGCCAAAGCCGTGCAGGCCGAAGAAGGCTACTTCCTGACGACGCAATCGGTGGTGCCGGGCACAGGCTTTTCGCTGCCGCGCTTGGTGCGGCAGCTTGCTTGGGCGCTGGTGTTGTGGGTGTTGCCGCTCGGCGTGTTTTGGCTAACCACATCTGATTTTTCGTTTTGGCGTACGCTCAGCGTGTTCTTCACACAGGCGGCGCTAGTGACGTTCGGCGGCGCCTACGCCGTGCTGCCCTACGTAGCACAGGTGAGTGTCGAGAAGCTGCATTGGCTCACGCACGGACAAATGCTGGATGGCCTAGCCCTGGGCGAAACTACGCCCGGCCCGCTGATTATGGTACTGGCGTTTGTGGGCTTCATGGGTGGCTATACGCACTTCGGTGGCGCACTCGGGCTAGGTTCTCTCGGCCTCTTGACGACTACGTACTACACTTTCTTGCCCTGCTTTGTCTTCATTCTGGTCGGTGCGCCCCTAATTGAGCGCACCCAGCACAACGTGCACCTAAAAGCGGTGTTGAGCATTATTACGGCGGCCGTGGTGGGCGTGGTGTTGAATCTGGCGGTGTACCTAGGTAAGGCAGTGCTATTCCCCGGCAGCCGCTTCGACCTAGCTAATGTGCACTGGCCGAGCCTGACTTGGCTGCTGATTTCGCTCGTGGCTCTGTATCGTTTCAAAGTAAATATGATACTTTGGATTGGCATCAGCGCTGGTGCTGGCTTGCTGTACTACTTACTCTCTACTTACCTAGGGTAAGCTTTCCCACCCAATCTACCCTACATGTTTTCTTCTGCTGTTTCTCGCCGCGAGTGGCTGAAAAATACCGCTTTAGCTTCTGCTCCCTTACTGCTAGGCCCTGCTTCTGCCTTGGCTGTTTCGGCTGCGCCCGGCAAAACGCCGGCCCTCAGCGCTGCCAACATTGCCGCCATTGAGAGTGCGCTGGGTAAGAAGGGTAACTACGTGGAGGCGCAGGCCACCCACACCACTGCTTTGCCCCGCAACGATTTGAAGGTGACCATCAAGGGCGAAGCGGTGCCTATTTCCTTTGGCTTCGGCGGCTGGGTAGCCATCAAGCACACACTCGACGGCAAATCGGCGATGCTGATGAGCGACACAGTGCTGCTGCAAGAGGAAGTGAACCCACTCATTTCGGCCGCGCACGCCAACGGCCTGGAAGTTGGCGCCATCCACAACCACTTTTTCTACGAAGAGCCGCGCATCTTCTACATGCACATTCACGGCATGGGCAGCCCCGCCGAGCTAGCCAAGAAATACGCGGCCACCCTGAAAGACTCGAAGCTGCTGCCCGCCAACCAGCCGCAGGCCAGTGGCACGTCGGCGGCGCAGTCGGGCAACACGGCCACGCCGGCAGCTGGCGCCTCTTCGCAAATCGGCCGGGAATTGTTTGACCTAGCCGTGCTCGACCAGCTTGTGAAGTACCAAGGTGTGGTGAATGGTCCGACCTATAAGTACACCATCGGCCGCGACGATCTGCGCGTGACCATGATGGGTACCGACATGACGGCGGCCATTGGCCTAAACTCCTGGGCGGCCTTCGCTGGCAAGCAAGCCGCCGCGCACATCGCCGGCGACATTGCCATGTTGGAGCACGAGGTGAACCCCGTCATCAAAGCCTTGCGGGCTAATAACCTAGAGGTGGTAGCCGTGCACAACCACATGCTCTTCGATCAGCCCCGCATGGTGTTCCTACACTACTACGGGCGAGGGCCGGCAGCTGAGCTAGCTACCGGCTTCCGCGCCGCCCTCGATCAGCTGGGCAAAGGCAGCGGAAAGACGATGCACATGCAGCATTAAGTACATTGAGCAGTAGCCCAGATGGGCTACATTTTGTTCAAAAGCAACAAACCCCGCAAGCATCCTGCTGAATGCGTTGCGGGGTTTGGTTGTCGGGGAGAGCTGCGGCGCGTAGTTAGCTAACTATCTTGCATCTAGGCTGCTGCGCTGCCCGAGTAGCTCACGCTAAAACGTGAGTTTTACAAGGGTGCCGTCGCCGCGATTCAGCACATAATACAGCCGGTCGCTGACTTGCTCAATGTCGATGGGCAGATCGAGCCCGTTGAGCAGGGTGGCTTTTTCGCCATTGGTGATCAGGCCCGTTTTTGCTTGGAAACCAGGAACAGGGGGCGCAAGCGAAAACTGAGCGAACTGTATTGCAATTGGCTTGTTATTGGCCGATAACGTGAGGTCGGTGAGAGTGGTGTAGCCGGTTTGGTATTCGGTGACGTTGCCCGCTAGGTCGACGCGGAAAATCTTTGCAACGCCGGCCGCGAAGGGAAAGCCACTAAGCGAGCTGACCAGGAACTTCTGGCCGTCGTAGGTGATGCCCGTGGGTACCGATTCGACTGTGGCCGCTAGATTCGGAATCTTCGCAAACACGCTAAGCGCCTTGGTTCGGCTGTCGCGCTTGATAATGGCATTCGCGCCCGAGTCAACGATGTACAAGTTGTCGTCGGGCCCAAATGTGAGGTTGTAGACGTCGGTATTGATGGGGTTCGTCAGCATTTGAGCCTTCACGAAGGTGCCGATGTCTTCCTTGGGCAGCGTCTTGGCGTCTACCGGCGCATCGCCGGGCTTAAAGCCGGCTACGTTCGCAATATAAAGTGTGCCGGTTGCGCCTTCCAGTATGTACAGGATACCTTCCTGGTAGAGCACGTGGCCAATGCCCTCAATGGAGCCATTGGCGAAGGCCGAAGCTAGCCCCGTAATGACCGGGTACACTTTGCCGTCCTTCGTGACCAGCGACACGCGCGCATCGTTGTTGCCGGTACCGCCTTCCGTCACCCAAGCCCGCCCCAGCCCATCGAAGCTCATGCCGATGGGCAGCGTTAAGCCCGAGGCCACCACTTCCGGAATGAAGTGCGAAGGCTCGTTGGTAATAATCGGCTCAATGTCGTCGCAGCTAGTAAACGTAGCTAGCACAAACAATGCGAGAAATGAATAGGATTTTAACTGCATAATAGGAAGGAGTTTGGAAGGTGGTGGATGGATTAAACTGAAAGGATAAATGTATAGTAAAAACTGAAATACAGGTAGTTATGGATAAATATTTTACATATAACTTAAATAATTACGTTTGTACTATAATAACAGACGTAGCTGCGTCAAGCTTCAGCTTACAGCCTTGTGATTAAGCTTCGGCATCAGCTATACAGGGCAACTTGGCAGGGCGCGGATGAACTTTCCGCGCGTTTTATACTTATACAGCTTACCTCTGCTGCTTTTACCTGTGCTAGTGTAGAAAGCTAGGTGCGTTCAGCACACGGTAGCAGCCTCCATGCCCCTATGACCAAACAACGCTACGTTTTTCTGATTCTCATCCTAGGTTCGCTGTCGGCGCTGGGGCCATTCTCGATTGATATGTACTTGCCGGGCTTTCCGGCCATTGCCCAAGACCTGCATACCACGCCTGCCCGCGTTGCCCTTTCCTTGTCCAGCTACTTCGTGGGCGTGTCGGCTGGGCAACTCCTGTACGGGCCGCTGCTCGACCGTTTTGGGCGGAAGAAGCCGCTGTATATCGGCCTACTCATTTACGCTCTCGCCTCTATTGGTTGCTACGAAGCGCACTCCATTGATGCCCTGATCTGGCTACGCTTGTTCCAAGCGGTGGGCAGCTGCGCCGCCTCGGTGGCGGCCGTAGCCATGGTGCGCGACCTGTTCCCGGTGAAAGACAGCCCCAAGGTCTTTGCCCTGCTGATGCTGGTTATTAGTGCCTCGCCAATGCTGGCCCCCACCATTGGGGGCTACATGGTGGCCTCGTTTGGGTGGCAGTCGGTATTCTTGGTTTTGTTCGTAATGGGCGCGTTGCTGCTGGTAGCTAGCTTGTTGTGGCTGCCCGAAAGCTACGCGCCCGACCCCACGTACTCCCTGCATCCGCGCCCCATCCTGACGACGTTCTGGTCGGTGCTGCGCCACCCGCAGTTCTTCACCTACGCCCTCACCGGCGCCATGACGTTCGGCGGCTTGCTGGCCTACGTGTCGGGGTCGCCGCTGGTGTTCATGGATATCTTCCGGGTGAGCAGCCAAGTGTACGGCTGGATTTTCGCCTTGCTGTCGGTAGGCTTTATCGGCTCGGGGCAGATTAATAGCTGGCTGCTGCGCTATTACCGCAGCGAGCAAATCGTGCTGGTAGCGATGCTTTGCCAGTCGATCATTGGCTTGGTGTTTCTGCTCGGGACGATGCAAGGTTGGTTTGGGGTGGTGGGCACCATCGTGATGCTTTTCCTTTTCCTGTGCTGCCTAGGTTTTGCCAACCCCAATGCGGCGGCCCTCTCCATTGCGCCGTTCTCCAAAAATGCCGGCAGCGCCGCTGCCCTGATGGGCGCCACGCAAATGGCCGTGGGCGCCCTGGCTTCGTTCGGGGTGAGCTATTTCAACACGAATACTGCCGTGCCGATGGTGGCTATTATGGCCGCTTCGGCGCTGCTAGCCCTAGGTGTTCAGCTGATTGGCCGCCGCCTTATCGACGAGCCAGTGGCTGTCAGCGAAGAGGCGGGCGTCATGGCTCACTAACCCTAATGGGTTGTCGTTTCGGAGTCCCAGGGTTGAAACCCTGGGCTACGGAGTGCTTCTGTATGGCTGAATAGACTAGGGGGGCAACCCTAGGTCCCTCTGCATTTCGTACACCGCCACCAATAGACGCTTTGGCTTAAAAACAAAAAGGCCGCTCATACGAGCGGCCTTTTTTAATATACCCAGATAACCTAGGTGTTAGTCATTCAGGTTTTCCAACGCTTGCATATCCTCTTCCGACAGCTGAATAGAGGCGGCTTTCACGTTCTCTTCCAAGTGTTTCACTTTCGAAGTGCCGGGGATGAGCAGGATGTTGGGCGAGCGGTGCAGGAGCCAGCTCAAGGCAATTTGCTGGGGCGTAGCGTCGTGCTTCTGGGCTACCTGACCTAGCTTTTCCAGGGCCTGTTGGTTGCCGCCGCTCAATGGGTACCACGGAATGAAGGCAATGCCTTGCTCTTCGCAGTACGTAAGCTCGGCTTCCCACTTGCGGTTGTCGACGCTGTACATGTTCTGCACCGACACCACTTTCACGTATTCCTGCGCCTTTTTAATCTGGTCGACGTCGGTTTCCGACAAGCCGATGTGTTTCACCAAGCCTTGTTCCTGTGCCTTTTGCAAAAACTCCAGGGTTTTCTCAAAAGGCACATTCGGGTCGACGCGGTGCAGTTGGTACAGGTCGATTTGGTCGACTTTCAGGCGTTTTAAGCTGCCTTCGAGGGCTTCCTGCAAGTGGTCGGGGTGGGAGTTGATAGGCCACTGGTTGGGGCCGGTGCGCAGCAAGCCGCCTTTGGTGGCAATTACTAAGCCCGCCGCGTACGGGTGCAGGGCCTCTGCAATCAGCTCTTCCGACACGTTAGGGCCATAGCTGTCGGCCGTATCAATGAAGTTGATGCCTAGCTCCACGGCGCGCTTCAGCACCCGGATGGATTCGTCGTGGTCTTTCGGCGGGCCCCAGATGCCGTCGCCGGTGATGCGCATGGCGCCGTAGCCCATGCGGTTGATCGTCAGGTCGCCACCTAGGTTGAAGGTGGTGGGGAAGCTGGTTACTTCTGCCATGGTACGTCGTTTAGAAGGTGTTTGGAGTGAGGGGGTAGCGGTGCTTACCAGCGTGCTATACGCAAGCATGGTAAGCAGAAGAAAGAACTAGCACCTACGCTTAAAGGTTTGCTGGGTCTGCTTTACAAAACCTTGAGGCGTACCAGAATACTGATCGAATCTTGGCCGTCTCGTTAGGGAATAGCAGCAGGTGGGAGACTATTATAGAAGAAACCCTTACTTACGGACGGCTCCACCCAAACGCTACTTGCAACTCCCTCTATGCCTGCTATTTTTCGCCCTTCAAGCCTCCTATTGGCCTGTTTGCTCGTAAGCTCTTGCCAAACCCAAAAACCAGTGGCTAGCACCCCAACCAACACCAAAGCCGACGAGGCACCCATTTGGCAATCCGACGCTTATAAGCTGTTCCGCGACCGGGTAGAGCAGGGCGCCTACGTGGCCAGAGCCGTGTCGCCGACGGAAATGACTTCAAACTACCGGAGTCCGGCCAACGCGTTTTTGAGTCCGAAGATTAGCTTCAAGTTCAGCCTCAACGGCAAAGACAACGAGATGCCTTCGGGGCAAGACCATGTGGTGGTGGCCTTGCCGAAAGCGGGTGCCACGGCTGTTGAGCCGCCGCTGCTCACGTTTGGCAAGCGCTACGAGGACCCAGCGCCCGTGCCGGCTAACACCTACCTAGCCCCCAATACGCCGCTGAAAATCAGGCTGGACCTGCGGCCCGTGCTAGCCGCGTTCAAGCAGCAAGGCTACTACACGTTGTACAACGGCGACAAACTCTACCAGCAAGACTTCAAGCATGTGTTTGTGGCTGGCAGCGTTGCGCCGCTGAGTTGGGACTTCGACAACCTGGTGAATAAGCCCGAGCTAGAGCTAAAAGACCCCGACGGCGACGGCATCTACGAAGTGCTGCTGACGCTCAACCAGCCGCAAGCCGCCAAAACCACGGCTACGCAGTGGAAGCAGTCCATCAACACCACCGACTTTCCGCAGTACACCTCCGAGTACCCACTGGCTGATGCGCTCTACAACCTAGCTTTGGAAGAAGCCCGCCGCGCCGTGGAGCCCGACGGCACCTTCCGCACCGGCAAGGAGTGGGCCGGCGTCTGGACGCGCGACATCAGCTACAGCATCATTCTGGCCCAAGCAAGCCTGCAACCGAAGGTCGCCATGAACAGCCTGCTGCGCAAAGTATCGCCCGAGGGTCGCATCATTCAGGATACTGGCACAGGCGGCGCCTACCCGTGCTCCACCGACCGCATAATTTGGGCCACGGCCGCCTGGGAAATCTATAAAGTAACCGGTGACCAGGCGTGGCTGCGGCAGGTGCACCCCATCATTAAGAAGTCGATTGAGGACGACGTGCAGAACGCCTACGACCCGCAAACCGGCTTAGTTCGCGGCGAGTCCTCCTTCTTGGATTGGCGCGAGCAAACCTATCCGCGCTGGATGCAGCCCGTCGATATTTACGAGTCGGAGAACCTAGGTACCAACGCCGTGCACTACCAAGCCAACGTAGTGCTGGCCGAAATGGCCCAGCAGCTCGGCGACCAAGCCGTGGCGGCAAAGCATCAAAAGCTAGCTTCTCAGATTAAAGAAGGCGTAAACCAACACCTGTGGCAAGCGGATAAAGGCTACTACGGACAATTCCTGTACGGTCGCACCAACCTAGTTTTGTCGCCGCGGGCTGAGGCGTTAGGGGAGGGGCTGAGCGTGTTGTTTGGGCTGGCCGAAGGCGAGCGGGCGCAGCAAGTCGTAGCCAAAACGCCCATCACCGCCTACGGCGTACCGTGCATTTACCCCCAGATTCCGGGCATTCCGCCTTACCACAACAATGCCGTGTGGCCCTTCGTGCAGAGCTTCTGGGCGCTGGCCGCCGCGAAAGTCGGCAACGACGCTTCCCTTACCGAAAGCATGGCCGCCATCTACCGCCCCGCCGCGCTGTTCTTGACCAATAAAGAGAACTTCGTGGCCGAAAACGGTGACTTCGCGGGCACCCAAATCAACTCCAGCAACATGCTCTGGAGCTTATCGGGTAGCCTAGGTCTTGTTTATAAAGTGCTGTTCGGCATGCAGTTCGAGCCAAACCGGTTGGTGTTTCACCCATTCGTGCCGCAAGCCTTCCAGGGACAGCGCAAGCTCACGGGCTTCCACTACCGCGGCGCCGTGCTCGATATCGAGCTACAAGGGTTTGGCAACGAACTCAGCTCCATCACCCTCGATGGGCAGCCGCTGCCCGACGCGGCCGTGCCGGCTAGCCTCACCGGGCAGCACACCGTGCGGATGGTGCTCAGCAGCAAAGCGCCCAAGGCAGCAACCGTCAACCGGGTGCCCAATCGCTTCTCGCCCGAGACGCCCACCGTCAGCTTCGCCAACAACCGACTGACCTGGACGAAGCAGGAAGGTGTAAAAACCTACAATGTGCTGAAAGACGGGCAGCTACTCACCACCACAGCCAGCACGGAGCTAGCTGTTTCGGCTGCCTCCTTCGCCGTGTACCAGGTAGTTGCCGTCGACGACCTAGGGTTAGAGTCGTTTGCCAGCGAGCCGCTGCCGGTCGGTACGCAAGCTGCCGGCCAGCAATACCAGCTCGAAACCATTGCGCCGAAAGCAGCGCTGCCTTACAAAGGGTTCAGTGGCAAAGGCTTCGTAGAGGTGAGTAAGACAAAAAACACTGCCCTCACTATTCCAGTAACCGTGACCGAAGCTGGCCTCTACGCCGTCGATTTCCGCTACGCCAACGGTAATGGACCCATCAACACCAATAATAAATGCGCCATTCGCACGCTGCGCCAAGGGCAGAAGCTGCTCGGTACCATCGTGTTGCCGCAGCGTGGCGTGGAGGAATGGTCGAATTGGGGCTTTACCAACGCCGTGCTCGTGCGCCTCGAAAAAGGCACGCACTCACTGACCCTAGCTTTCGAGCCCGCCAACGAAAACATGAACGGCGAAGTCAACCAAGCCATGCTCGACTACCTGCGCGTGCGGAAGGTGCAGTAGAAGCAAACTAAAGCTAGCTCCCCTCCTCAGATGAGGAGGGGTTGGGGGTGGTTGAAAAGCTAGAATATAGATAACTAGAGCTAGTGTTGGAATCGTTCTGACGTGTGGTCAACCACCCCCGACCCCTCCTCATCTGAGGAGGGGAGCTAGCTTTAACTTTAGATCTGTTTAGAATTCAGCATCTCACCGCTTCGCCCCACGGCTACCACCCAGCCGATGACGATGAGCGCGGGGTAGGTGAGATGGTTGTCGTGCACGAGGCTAGGTAGGTCTTTCACTTGCCCTACTACCGACTTCCGGTAGGGCAACGAGGCGTGCTGCACCACGGCTACGGGCACGTCGCCGCGGCCGGCTTGCAGGTAAGTGGCCGCAATTTCCTCCACCTTTTTCATGCCCATGTAGATAACCACTGTGGCGTTGCTCTGCATGGCCAGGCGCAGGTCGTTGGAGAGGGTGCCGTCCTTTTTGGTCCCCGTAATCATCCAGACGCCTTCGCTCACCACCCGGTGCGTGAGTGGAATGTCTTCAAAGCCAACAGCTTGCATGCTCGAAATGCCGGGGATATAATACGCCGGAATGTTGTGCGAGCGGGCAAACAGCATTTCCTCGAAGCCGCGCCCGAAAATGAACGGGTCGCCACCTTTCAAGCGCACGACGCAGCCTTTGGCCAGGGCCTTTTCCAGGATCATCTCGTGAATGGCCTCCTGGGGCGTGTAGGCGCCGTAGGGCTTCTTGCCGACGTAAATCTTCTCGCAATCCTCGCGCGGAATGGTCAGCAGATCCTTGTTGGCTAGGTTGTCATACAAAACCACGTCGGCCTTCTGGAGGATCTTATACGCTTTCATCGTCAGCAATTCCGGGTCGCCCGGACCAGCACCAACTACATAGAGTTCAGGGCTTGCTGTAGCAGTAGGCATAGTGAGTTGACTTGATGAAGTACTGAGCTGTTGACCTAGAAGCAATTAGCTGCTGCTGAACCCAGCATGAAGAGGATAAGCGCAGTTAACCGCTAGCCAAAGCAAGCTAGCAGAAAGGCAATCTGCAACCCGAAGAGGTTTGAGCAAGCAGTAAAGACACTTTTTTAAAGAAAAAGTTGGCAGTGCTGTGCCACAGGGCTGCTTACATAGGCTGCTTGTAATATAACTCCGTGCTAGCTGCTCGGGCGCTTTTGCAGGCCTATAGTCCCTTTTTCGCGCAGTTCAGCAGCAAGGCAAAGCGTTTTCCAGTGATTCCTCACTAAAAAATGAATAGTACAAGCTCACTTAATCAAAAAAGTGAGAGTGTTAAAAAAATAGGGGGTAGCTTGAGGAATTAGCAACTATTTCAAACTTGACTATTGCTTATTAAGGGTGTTTGACTATAAATTGCATGAAAATATCAAAACATACCCTTTGAAAGAGGGGGCGTTTTGAAAAACTCACCTTATTTCTAGTAAAGGTGCCTCTTACGGAGGGGCATTCCGGAAATAAGGGTGTCGGGCTCACTGAAAGGCACGCATAGCGGCCACTAAGACCGACAAGCAGCACGCTTCTCCTTCAACTTTTGCTCAACAGCTAACCGTAGTTGCTATGACACAGCAAAGTCTCCCCACCGTCGTTGTGATTGGGAATGGAATGGTCGGATACAAGTTTTGCGAGAAGCTCCTGGCAAAATCGACCGCCTTCAACCTGGTTGTGTTCGGCGAAGAGCCCCGCGTGGCCTACGACCGGGTGCATCTGAGCGAGTACTTTGGCGGCAAAACGGCCGACGACCTGCTGATGGCGCCGCAGCAGTGGTACCACGACAACCACATCACGCTGCACCTCGGCGACCCAGTGCAAGAAATCGACCGCGCCAGCCAAACCGTGCACTCGCGCCGCGGCCTCGTGCAGCCCTACGATTACTTGGTGCTTGCCACCGGCTCGTCGGCGTTTGTGCCTGATATTCCGGGCGTTGAGAAAGAAGGGGTGATGGTGTATCGCACCATCGAAGACCTAGAAGAAATTAAAGCCTACGCCGCCACGGCCAAGTCGGGCGCGGTGCTTGGGGGCGGCTTGCTCGGTTTGGAGGCGGCCAAAGCGCTGCTCGACCTAGGGGTGGCAGAAACCCACGTTGTAGAGTTTGCCCCGCGCCTCATGCCGCGGCAGATCGATACGGCCGGCAGCGCCATGCTGCAACACAAGCTGGAAGCCCTCGGTCTGCAAATCCATTTGAGCAAAGCCACGTCCAGCATCGGCGGCAACGGCAAGATTGACGCGCTGCACTTCGGCGACGGCTCCATCTTGGAAGTCGACATGCTGGTGATTTCGGCCGGTATTCGGCCCCGCGACGAGCTAGCTAAACTGGCTGGCCTGGAAGTGGGCATGCGCGGCGGCATCGTGGTGAACAACGACATGCAAACCAGCGACCCGCAGATCTTCGCCATCGGCGAGTGCGCCCTGCACAGCGGCATGATCTACGGCCTGGTAGCGCCTGGCTACGACATGGCCGAAGTAGTAGTGAGCCAGCTCACGCAAGGCGCCCGCGCCTTCACCGGCTACGACATGAGCAGCAAGCTCAAGCTCATCGGCGTCGACGTGGCGAGCTTCGGCGACCCGTTCATTGCCGAGCCGCACAGCCGTTCCATCGTGTTTGAAGACGCGCACAGCGGCGTGTACAAGCGCATCAACATCAGCCCCGACGGCAAGTATCTGCTTGGTGGCGTGCTCATTGGCGATGCAGAAGCTTACAACATGCTGCTGCAAACCGTGAACAACAAGATCGTGCTGCCGCCGCACCCCGAAGACCTGATCCTAGGGGCACGGGGCGGCGAGGCCAGCGAAGGTGCTGGCGTGATGAACCTGCCCGACGAGGCGCTGATCTGCTCCTGCGAGGCTGTGACCAAGGGCGACATCTGCTCGGTGGTGAACGAGCTAGGGGTGACCAGCGTCGACGGCATGAAGAAGTGCAACAAGGCCGGTACCGGCTGCGGCGGTTGCGTGCCGATGGTGAAAGACTTGATAAACAGCACGCTGAAAGCCAACGGCGCCTACATCAAGAACGTCATCTGCGAGCATTTCGACTACTCGCGCCAGGAGCTGTTCGACCTGTTCCGCATCAACGACATCCGCACCTACGACGCGGCGCTCGACCACTTCGGCAAGGGTGACGGCTGCGAAGTCTGCAAGCCGGCCGTGGGCAGCGTGTTGGCGGGCCTCTGGAACGAGCTGATTGTAAAGCAAAGCACGATTCAGGACACCAACGACCGCTACCTAGCCAACATCCAGAAGGGTGGGAGCTACTCGGTGGTGCCGCGCATTGCGGCCGGCGAAATCACGCCGGAGAAGCTGATTGTCATTGGCGAGGTAGCCCAGAAATACGGCCTCTACACCAAAATCACGGGTGGGCAGCGCATTGATATGTTCGGCGCCCACCTCAGCGACCTGCCCGATATCTGGGAAGAACTGATCAACGCCGGTTTCGAGAGCGGCCACGCCTACGGGAAGTCGCTGCGCACGGTGAAAAGCTGCGTGGGCAGCACCTGGTGCCGCTTTGGCCTGCACGACAGCGTGACGTTCGCCATCGACATCGAAAACCGCTACAAGGGCATCCGTTCGCCCCACAAGCTCAAGAGCGGCGTGAGCGGCTGCGTGCGTGAATGCGCTGAGGCTCAGGCGAAAGACTTCGGCATTATTGCCACCGAAAAAGGCTGGAACCTCTACGTGTGCGGCAACGGCGGCGCCAAGCCCCAGCACGCCCAACTCCTCGCCTCCGACATCGACACCGAAACCTGCATCAAGTATTTAGACCGCTTCCTGATGTTCTACATCAAGACGGCCGACCCGCTGATGCGCACCGCCACCTGGCTCAACAAGATGGACGGTGGCATGTCGTACCTGCGCAACGTCATCATCAACGACAGCCTAGGTATCTGCGCCGACCTGGAGGCCGAGATGCAGTTGCTCATCAACAACTACCACTGCGAGTGGAAAGAGGTGGTGGAAAACCCGGAGCTGCGCAAGCAGTTCTCGCACTTCGTGAACGCGCCGAAGGAGAAAGACCCGAACATGAAGTTCGAACTGATGCGCGGCCAAAAGGCGGTGGTGGAGTGGTAAGGAGTGTAACGGGGGCGCCTCACCCCTAGCCCCTACGCCGCTTGATGCGCGGAATGAAAAGGAGAGGGGAACTAGCTCTAAGACTAGGTTTCTAGCCTAGAGAAGGAGCAGGTATAAAAAGCTAAAATCTAGTCCCCCTCTCCTTTTCATTCCGCGCATCAAGCGGCGTAGGGGCTAGGGGTGAGGCGCCCCGTAAGGCATTCAACCGAGGCTTAGAACACAAAATCAACCATTTAACCCATATGGAACTAGGCGTTTTAGTAGCAGTTGATTGGGTGGCCGTGTGCAAAACCACGGATGTGCCCCGCGACGGGGGCGTGTGCGCCCTGGTACAAGGCGAGCAGATTGCCATCTTCAATTTCACGCGCCGCGGCGAGTGGTACGCCACCCAAAACCTCTGCCCACACAAGCAGCAGATGGTGCTGTCGCGCGGCATGATAGGGAGCACCGGCGACACGTGCGAACCCAAAGTGGCGTGCCCGTTCCACAAACGAACCTTCTCGCTGCTCACCGGCGAGTGCCTCAACGGCGACGAGTGCGCCATTACCACCTACCCCGTGAAGGTGGAAGGCGACCAGGTGTATGTGGGGCTGAGCAACGGCTAGCCCCGACGGTGTTGGCGTGGTGCGCGGATTTCCGACCTCAAGATTCCTCTGGCCCTACCGCTAACTCATGCTAAAAACCTTTACGCGCACCCTTCTCCTCGGAGCAGGAACCCTCTTACTTACTTCTCACGCGGCGTTTAGCCAATTTGTCCTATCAGCCGAAATCCGCCCTAGGGCGGAGCTTCGCAACGGCTTCAAAACGGTGCGAACCAGCGCCGACAAGCCCGCCTTCTTCGTGGAGCAACGCTCCCGCCTCAGTGCCAACTACACCCACGACAAGCTGCAAATGCGCATGACGGTGCAGGATATTCGCATTTGGGGCAGCACGAGCCAGGTGTATAAGTCGGACCCTAGCTTGTTCAACGTGTACGAGGCGTACGGCGAATACCGCTTTTTGCCGCGCTTCTCGGTGCGTGTAGGGCGGCAAGCGCTGGAATACGACAATGCCCGCTTCTTCGGCTCGCTCGATTGGGCGCAGCAAGGCCGCAGCCACGATGCCGTCAAGTTTGTGTATGCCGACAGCACCGGCTTTGCCGTGCACGCCGGTGCCAGCTTCAACCAACCGTACTTTTCGGAGCCGACGAAGCTGTTTGATACCTACTACACCGGCATCGACAACTACAAAACCATGCAGTATGTGTGGCTGCACAAAGACTGGAGCAATGCCAAGGTCTCGGGCTTGTTCTCCAACGATGGCCGGCAGCGCACCACGGATTCCACGACTTACTACCGCCAAACCTACGGCGTGGTGGCCGAGCAAAAGCTAGGCTCTACGGTACTCGGCGGCGAGTTCTACTACCAAGCCGGGGCGAACTTGGCGGGCCGCAAGATCAGGGCCTACCTAGCCGCCTTCAACGCGACGTTCACCACGAAGCTCACGCCGCTGACCTTAGGCGTCGATTACTTGTCCGGCTCCGATGCGCGCGACTCCCGCGACCGGGCTTTCGTGCCGCTCTACGGCACCAACCACGCCTTCTACGGGCACATGGATTACTTCTACGTCAGCAACCCGCACGGGCAGAATGGCCGCACGGCCGGCTTGCTCGATGCTTATCTGAAAACCAGCTTTAAGCTGAGCCCCAAGGCTAATCTGCTGGCGCACGCGCACTTGTTTGAGTCGCCGGCCACGGTCTACCGGACTGCCAACAGCGACGAAAAGCTAGGTTCCCGCCTCGGGGAGGAGCTGGATTTGCTGCTCAACGTGAACGTGAGCCCCGAGTTCAACCTGAAAACGGGCTACTCGCACATGCTCGCCACTTCGTCGCTGGATGCGCTGAAGAATCGCCCGGCGGGCAAGTCTAGCAACGAGTGGGCCTGGGTGATGCTCACCTTCAAGCCGGTGCTCTTTCAACATTGATTGTCGCGGCCTAAGCCGTTGTTTCTCATCCACTTTTCACTTCAAACCTAGCCGAACATGGCCACAACCACCGCGGAGCAGCCGTTGAGCAAGCTCAACATCTTTTCGGGCAAGGGCGTGCAGATGCGCGCCTTCCACATCACCTGGCTGACGTTTTTCTTCTGCTTCTTCGGGTGGTTCGGTATTGCGCCGCTCATGCCGCTGGTGCGCGAGCAGCTGCACCTCGATAAAGGGCAAGTCGGCAACATCCTGATTGCCTCGGTGTCGGCAACCATCCTAGCCCGCTTGCTCGTGGGGCGCCTGTGTGACGCAATTGGCCCGCGCCTGACGTATTCGATGCTGCTGGTAGTAGGCGCTATTCCGGTGATGCTGATCGGTCTGAGCGACAGCTATGAAAGCTTCCTGTTGTTCCGCTTCGTGATAGGCATCATCGGCGCTTCGTTCGTGATTACGCAGTTCCACACGTCGATGATGTTTGCGCCCAATGTAGTTGGTACGGCTAATGCCGTGGCCGGTGGTTGGGGCAACCTAGGGGGCGGCATTGCCAACATTGTGATGCCGCTGCTGGCCGGCGCGTTCGTGAGCCTAGGCTATGTAGACAAGGCCAACTCTTGGCGCCTCGCCATGGTGGTGCCGGGCGTGATCCTGCTTCTTATGGCGGTGGTGTACTATAAATTCACCCAAGACACGCCCCGCGGCAACTTCAGCGACATTCAGCGCGACACTACGGCCAAGAAGAAAGGCACGTTTGCCGTAGCCCTGAAAGACTACCGCACCTGGATTCTGGCCCTCGCGTACGGCGCGTGCTTCGGCATCGAAATCACGGTGGATAACGTGGCCTCCATCTACTTCGTGGACCACTACAAGGCTACGTTGGTTATGGCCGGTTTGCTGGCGGGCATCTTCGGGTTCATGAACATCTTCGCCCGCGGCCTCGGGGGCTACGTGAGCGACATAGCCGGCCGCGCCTACGGCATGAGCGGCAAGTGGTATTTGCTCGGTGTTCTGCTGCTGCTGGAAGGCCTCGGCATTGCCTACTTCTCGCAAGCCGGCACCCTCACGCTGGCTATCATGACGATGCTACTTTTTGCCTTGTTCCTGAAAATGGCTAATGGCTGCACCTACTCCATTGTGCCGTTCGTGAACAAGCAAGCTATTGGCAGCGTGAGCGGTATCGTGGGCGCCGGCGGCAACCTAGGTGCTATGCTGGTGGGCTTCCTGTTTAAGTCGGAGAACATCAGCTACTCCACCGCCTTCCTCTACATCGGCATCGGCGTGGCGGCCACGGGCGCTATCGTGTTCCTGTCGCGCCTGCTCACCACCAAGACCAGCGAAGTACCTGCGACCGTCGATACGGAGTTGCAGCCGGCGTAAAGCGGTTACAGAACGATGTAGAGACGCGATACTTCGCATCTCCTCGTCAGGCAGCACTAATTAAAATAAAGGCAACAGCATACGGCGCGGACGCCGAGACGCGAAGTGTCGCGTCTCTACAGCATTACCTAGCTAAGAAGATGGCTACTAACGGACCAGCGAAAGACACGTTTACCAGCACCTGCTGCTACTGCGGCGTGGGGTGCGGCGTGACGGTGAAGAAGGAAAAAGATGGCTCCGTGTCTGTGGCCGGCAACCCGGAGTACCCCGTCAACCGTGGGATGCTGTGCAGCAAGGGCCTGAACCTGCAATACACCGTCAACGACCAGAGCGACCGGCTGCTGTACCCGCAAATGCGCTACAACCGCAGCATGCCTAGGCAGCGCGTGAGCTGGGACGAAGCCTTGCAGCGCACGGCCGCCGTGTTCAAGACCTTTATTGAGAAATACGGCCCCGATTCGGTGGCTTTTTACGCCTCGGGCCAGTGCCTGACGGAAGAATACTACGTGATTAACAAGCTGATAAAAGGCTTTATCGGCAGCAATAACCTTGATACCAACTCGCGCCTGTGCATGAGCAGCGCGGTGGTAGGCTACAAGATGGCCCTGGGCGAAGACAGCGTGCCGGTCTGCTACGACGACATCGAGCTAGCCGACTGCTTCTACGTGACGGGCGCCAACCCCGCCTGGTGTCACCCCATCCTGTGGCGCCGCGTGGAAGCACACAAAGCCGCCAACCCCGCCACCAAGATCATCGTGGTGGACCCGCGCGTGACCGACACCTGCGCCCTGGCCGACCTGCACCTGCAACTCACGCCCGGCACCGACGTGGTGCTGAACCACGCCATCGGCCGCGCCCTGATCGAGAACGGCGACATCGACCTAGCGTTCATCAACGACCACGCCGAAGGCTTCGAGCAGTACAAGCAAGTCGTGTTTGAGCGCACGCTGGCCGAAGCCGCTCGCATCTGCGGCGTGCCGGAAGAGCAAATTCGCTTGGCCGCGCAGTACATCGGCTCAGCCAAAGGCTTCATTTCCATGTGGACGATGGGCCTGAACCAGAGCGCGGTAGGAGTGGATAAGAACCTGAGCCTGCTAAACCTGAACCTGATTACGGGCCAGATCGGTAAGCCCGGCGCGGGGCCGCTTTCGCTCACCGGTCAGCCGAACGCCATGGGCGGCCGCGAGGTGGGTGGCTTATCAAACCTGCTGCCGGCGCACCGCAACCTAGCTAACCCCGCGCACCGCGCTGAGGTGCAGCAGTTTTGGGGCGGCACCACGTTGTCGGACAAGCCGGGGCTGACGGCCACCGAGATGTTTGAGGCTTTGAATGATGGCCGTTTGAAGGCTATCTGGATTATCTGCACCAATCCGCTAACCAGCTTGCCCAACGTGCGGCTAGCCGAAGAGGCGCTGAAGAAGGCCAAGTTTGTGGTGGTGCAGGACATCAGCAACAAGCCCGAAACCCTAGCATACGCCGACGTGATTCTGCCCGCCGCCGCGTGGGCCGAGAAGGAGGGCACCATGACCAACTCCGAGCGGCGCATCAGTCACCTCGCGAAAGTGGTGGACGCCCCCGGCGAAGCCCTGCCCGACGCGGAAATCATCTGCCGCTTTGCCCGCACCATGGGCTACCCCGGCTTCAATTACGACTCGCCCGCCGCTATCTACCGCGAGCACGCCCGCCTCACGGCGGGTACCAACCTCGATATTTCGGGCTTGAGCTACAGTGTGTTGCAGGAAAAAGGCTCGGTGCAGTGGCCGTACAAGGTTGGCCAAAAGGACCTAGGTACGCCCCGCCTGTTCGTCGACAACATCTTCTATACGCCATCCAAAAAGGCCATCATCCACGCCACGCCCGTTAGCTTCCGCAGCGAGGAACCCGACGAAGACTTCCCCTTCATCCTGACCACCGGCCGCATCCGCGACCAGTGGCACACGATGAGCAAAACGGGCAAGGTCAACAAGCTTAAAAAGCACATTTCGCAGGCGTTCCTGGAGATTCATCCGCAGGATGCGCCCCGCCTCGGCATTGTGGAGAATGACTTGGTGGAGGTGGAGTCGCGGCGGGGGAAGGTGCGTGTGCAAGCTAGGCTCACCAGCAACATCAAGCCGGGCGTGGTGTTCCTGCCCATGCACTGGGGCAAGATCCTCGGCAATGACCTGAACCGCGCCAACAACGTGACCAGCGGCGCCTTCGACCCAATTTCCAAGGAGCCCGATTTCAAGTACTGCGCCGTGCGGGTGGACAAGTACCGCAAGCCGTTCCAGCGCATTGTCGTAATTGGGGCCGGTGCCGGGGCGTACGGCTTCGTGAAATCGTACCGCGAGCTGAACCAGGACGACGAAATCACCATCTTCAGCAAGGAAGATTTCCCCTTCTACAACCGCGTGATGCTGCCCGACTACATCAGCGGGCACCAGGGCTGGGACCGGCTGGTGAAGATGCAGGACCACGAAGAACCTAGCTATAATATCCGGTTGCTCCGGGGTGTGAGCGTGGAGCACGTCGACCGCGAGCAGAAGTTTGTCATCGATTCGCGCGGGCAGCGCACCGACTACGACGTGCTGCTTATGGCCACCGGTAGCCGCGCCGCCGTGCCCAAGCACGTGCCCTCGTTGCCGGGTATCTTTAGCATGCGCAGCCGCACCGACGCCGACAATTTCAAAAACCATCTGCCCGAAAACGCCCACGTGGTCATCGTAGGTGGCGGTTTGCTAGGTTTGGAAATGGCCGCTTCGTTGCGCGAAATCGGCACGCGTGTTACCATTATCCAGCGCATTTCCCGCTTCCTCGACCGCCAGCTCGATGCCCTAGGTAGTCAGCTGTTGCAGGAAGAAATGGTGGACCAAGGCTGCGACCTGTACTTCAACGACGAAGTGGAGCTGTACTACGGCCGCTCCCGCCTCACCGGCGTAGGCCTGAAAAGCGGCCGCCGCATCGACTGCGACGCCCTGATTATGGCCATCGGCACGGTGCCCAACCTGGAGCTAGCCCGCGAAAGTGGCCTCGTGTGTCGGCGCGGGGTGGTGGTGAACGAGCGCCTGCAAACCAGCGACCCCAGCGTGTACGCCCTCGGCGAAATAGCCGAATTTGAAGGCACGCTCTACGGCATCACGGCCGCCGCCGAGCAGCAAGCCGACGTAGTGGCCCGCTACCTCAGCGGCGACATTGCCAGCTACTACGGCGGCAGCACCTTCATGAACATTATCAAAATCCACGGCTTCGACCTGTGCAGCATCGGCTTGCCCGAGGCGCCCAACCCAGAGCACTACGAGGAAATTGTGTTCATGGACAAGGCCAAGCGCTACTACAAGAAGTGCATCATCCACCAGGACCGCCTCGTGGGCGCCATCCTCATCGGCGACAAAAGCGAGTTCCAGGAGTTCCGCGAGCTGATTGCGGGCAAGATTGAGCTAGGGGAGAAGCGCCTGCAACTCCTGCGTAGCGGCGCCAAAGCCGAACCCGTGCTGGGCAAACTCGTGTGCAGCTGCAACAGCGTCGGCCGCGACAACATCCGCCAAAAAATAGCCGCCGGCTGCACCGATCTGAAGGAACTGTGCGCCACTACAGGCGCCGGCACTGGCTGCGGTTCCTGCCGCCCGGAGGTGAAGCAGATCCTGGAAGAAAGCCTGCTGACGCTGGAGGTGCTGTAGAAAGCTAGGTCGTGCAACGTGTGCTAACGAGGGCGCCTCACCCCCTAGCCCCCTCTCCGAAAAGGAGAGGGGGGACTAGCTTCTAGCATTTTAGAACTATCTACTTCTAGACTAGAATCCTAATACTAAAAGCTAGTTCCCCTCTCCTTTTCGGAGAGGGGCTAGGGGTGAGGCGCCCCACCAGAACAAAACCCACAAAAACGCAATGCCACCGAAAACCCACATCATCAAAATCAACCTGCCCGGCGGCATCGTATCGGCGGGGGACTTGCTGGCTATCTTGGATGCGGCCGAAAGCGCCGATGTGGAACACCTCCAGTTCGGCAACCGGCAGCAGATTCTGTTTACGGTGGCCGATGAGAAGAAGCGCGGCCTGCAACAGCAGCTAGCTTCGGCGGATATCATCTACGAGTTGAGCGCCGATGTGAACCCGAACATTGTCAGCTCCTACGTGACGGAAGACGTGTTTGAGCATGCCAATTGGCTGCGTGAGGGCGTATACAAGGACATTCTGGACCTATTCGATTACCGGCCGCAGCTGAAAATCAACCTCATTGATAACAACCAGACCTTCATTCCCTTCTTCTCGGGAAACCTGAATTTCATTGCCTCCGATACCAACAATTACTGGTATCTGTACGTGCGCTTCCCGAAGACCAACAGCCTGTACTGCTGGCCGTCGTTGGTGTACTCCGAGGATATACCGAGTCTCAGCAGCGCCATCGAGCGGGTGATTTTTGCCCACCAGCACAAGTTCTACGACCAGCCGTCGGCCGACGGGGCGCTGCTCTACGGGCTGGTGAGTGCGGCGGGCGGCAGCTTTGTATTGCAGCCGATTACGGTGCCGTTGAAGGTGCCGACTTTCACGCTGCCGTACTACGAAGGCTTCAACCGCTACGGCAACAAGCTGTGGCTCGGCATCTACCGGCGCGATGAGCTGTTTTCGGTGGCTTTCCTGAAAGACTTGTGCAAGATCTGCCTGAAGACGCGCATTGGGCAGCTATACACCACGCCCTGGAAGTCCATCATCGTCAAAGGGATAGAGCTAGGTGACCGTGGCTTGTGGGATACAGCCCTGTGCAAACACCGCATCAACGTGCGGCACGCAGCCAACGAGCTGAACTGGCAAGTGGAAGACCTCTGCGAGCAAGGCCTAGCCCTCAAGTACGAGCTCGTGCGACAGTTCAACGAGGAAGATGTGCGCACGTTTCACCTGTGCTTTGCCATCAAGACCCAGCCCAAAACTGGCCTGTTCGGCTCCATCGTTATCCGGTCGCAGCAGCACAACCCGAACCAGATTGGGCTGCGGGAAGAGCAGTTTGAAATCCTGCACACGCGCGACTTCAACCCCAACTCCAAGGACTTCATCAGTTTCCGCCAGAAGGTAAACCGCGAAAGCCTGAGCTGGTACCTGATTCAGCTGTGCAACCAGTTCTACGAGCTGCAAACGAGCGAAGACCTAGGCCTAAGCACCTTCTACGCCGAAGAACCCGCCGCCGAACCGGCTGAAAGCCCAGTGGCGCCCACGCTCTATCAATGCACGCGTTGCCTCACCATCTACGACCAAACCTACGGCGACGAACTGAACGAGGTGGCGCCGGGTACGCCATTTGAAGCCATTGTTAGCTATTGCTGCCCAACGTGCGAAGCGCCAAAAGAGGCCTTTGCGGTAGTAGCGGCGGCAAACGCAGCAGCCTAGACCATGTTGCTAATGAGTGGAAAAGCTGTCATGCTGAGCTTGTTGGAGCATTTCTACCGCTTTATTGCTGACCGCAAAACGGTGTAGAGACGCCTACGTGCGTCTCGTCGTTGAACGACAACGTCAGAACGGTTTGGCTTAGAATGACCTAGGTAAACAACGGCCGTAACGACGAGACGCAAGTATGCGCCTCTACAATCAACAAGTTAAGTACCTTGCGAAGCTGCCTGAAAGGGCAGCTTTTGCTTTGTTGCTGCCATCCTTTACCCTAGCTATTCCCGCCCGCTCTATGCCCAAAAACCTACTCCTCTGTTTATTCCTGCTGCTTACCAGTTCTTCAACAGCAATGGCGCAGGCCAGCAAGCAGATACGCATTGAAACCAAGAACACCACGCTGATTTTGTCGGTGGGTGAAAAGGAGCGGCTGTACCAAACCTACTTCGGCGACAAGCTAGCCCAAGCCACCGACTACCAACGGCTGCCAACCGGCAACCACGAAGCTTACGTGCCAGCGGGCCTCAATGATCTGTTTGAGCCCGCCATCCGGATGGTGCACAACGACGGCAACCCCTCGCTAGAGCTGCGCTACGTGCGCCATACCACCGACGCCGAAGCCAACGGCCAGACGCACACGGCCATCGTGCTGCAAGACCCCAAGTACCCGGTGGAAGTAACGCTGCACTTCAGCGCCTACGCCGGCGAAGACGTGCTGAAAACCTGGATGGTGGTGCAGCACCGCGAGAAGAAACCCGTGGTACTGAGCCGGTTCGCCTCGGCCATGCTGCACTTCGAGGCGCCGCACTACTGGCTCACGCAATTTCACGGCGACTGGGCCGAAGAGATGCGCCCACAAGAAGCCGAGCTAACCAGTGGCATCAAAGTAATTGACAGCAAGCTAGGTACGCGGGCCCACATGTACCAGGCGCCCCACTTCATGCTCGCCCTCAACAAGCCCGCTACCGAAAACGAAGGTGAGCTGATTCTGGGCACCCTCGCTTGGTCGGGCAACTTTCAGCTGGCGTTTGAGCTGGACGAGCACAATGCGCTGCGGGTGCTATCGGGCATGAATCCGTACGCGTCGGAGTATCAGTTGGCGCCGAATCAGCCGTTTGAGACGCCGGCGTTCATCTTCACTTATAGCCACCAGGGCAAGAACCTAGCGAGCCGCAACCTGCACCGCTGGGCCCGGCAATACGGCGGCGTACTCGACGGCACCAAGTCGCGCCTCACCCTGCTCAACAACTGGGAGGCCACCTTCTTCGACTTCAACGAGCAGAAACTCGACGCCCTCATCGGCGACGCCTCCAAGCTAGGGGTCGATTTGTTCTTGCTGGATGATGGCTGGTTTGGCAACAAGTACCCGCGCAGCAACGACAACGCTGGCCTCGGTGATTGGCAGGAAACCAAGTCGAAGCTGCCGAATGGCCTAGGTCATTTGGTACAAACGGCCACCCAAAACAACGTGAAGTTCGGCATCTGGATAGAGCCTGAAATGGTGAACCCCAAGAGCGAGCTGTACGAGAATCACCCCGACTGGATCTTGAAGCTGCCCAACCGCGAAGAGCACTACTACCGCAACCAGCTCGTGCTCGACCTCACCAATCCCAAAGTGCAGGATTTCGTGTTCGGCGTAGTCGATGAGCTGTTTACCAAAAATCCGACCCTAGGGTACATCAAGTGGGACAGCAACCGCATGATTACCAATGCCTTCTCGCCCTACCTCAAAAACAAGCAGTCGAACCTCTACATCGACTACTTACACGGGCTCTACAAGGTGTTTGAACGGATGCGCCGCAAGTATCCGCACGTGCCCGTGATGCTGTGCTCGGGTGGCGGCGGCCGCGTCGACTATGGCGCCTTGCCCTACTTCACCGAGTTCTGGGCTTCCGACAACACCGACGCCTTAGAGCGGGTGTTTATTCAGTGGAACTACTCGTATTTCTTTCCCTCCATTGCCGTGTCGGCGCACGTCACGTCGTGGAATAAGCAGCAGAGCCTGAAGTTCCGCACCGACGTGGCCATGATGGGTCGCCTAGGCTATGACATTCGGGTAGAAGAGTTTACGCCTCAGGAGTTGCAGTTCAGCCAGCAAGCCGTGAAGGAGTACAAGCGCCTGAGCGACGTCATTTGGCACGGCGACTTGTACCGGCTGGTGTCGCCGCTCGAAACGAGCCGGGCGGTGGTGCAGTACGTGAACGAGGCTCGTAGCCAGGCCGTCGTGTTTGCCTACACCTTGCGGCCGCGCTTCGGCGAAGAATACGGCCGGGTGCGCCTGCAAGGCCTCGACCCAAGCCGCCAATACCGCGTGCAGGAAATCAACCTGATGCCCGGCGCCAAGTCGAATATCCCCGAAAATAGCCAAACCTACTCCGGCGACTTCCTGATGAAAGTGGGCGTGCTAGCTTCCACAGCCAGCGCCTCGGCGCTGACGAGCCACGTGCTGGAAATTACAGCGCAGTAAGCTAGGTCGACTGCTCGGCCGGATTTGCAAATCTGGCTGATAGGAGAGGGCGATTTGCAATTCCCGCGAGCAGAACAAAGCGACTGGCGCAGTTGCCGATGAGTTGCTTGGGCAACTCGCGGATTGCAAATCCGCAGCTCCGTACGACCGGATTATAAATCCGGCCGAGCAGACGCACCAAGCAGACAGAGAGGAGTTTACCGGCAGTATTGCGAACCTAGCTTACAAATAGAGCCAGTTGATAAGCAAAGCCATAACGCAGAGGCTCGTATGGAGCCAGAAAAGTCGTGTGACGAGGAGGCGTTGCTTGCGCAGCTTTGCCGAGGGTAGCGCGTAGGGCGCTTCGAAGAAAAGGCTAGGCTCCCACTCGCGGCTCCAGGTCTTCCACCAAGCCAGCAGGCGGAGTAAGAAGAGCGTAGGGCGAATAGTAGGGGGCGTGGCAGGCGAGTTCATAGCTAGGTAGTAGGTGTGAAGGACGGTTAATGAAAACCCAAGAGTTTCCATTGGGCTTGAAGTTGCACGGAGCTGACGCCCGAGCCAAGGCAAACCGGGTGAGCTGAGCAGAAAGATGCTTCAACTGGTAAAAGTGTTGTCTAAAATGATCTGCCACCTAGGGGGGGCGGTGGCCAATCCGGTGGTAGCCTTGCTGCACGATTACCCCGAAATAGGTGTTTGTACCTAGGAAAAGGATAAATTGGCCCGCAGTTACTAGCGTTTGGGCGAGCTGAGCTAGGTAGTTTAACCAAGTCCGTTTCCTATCTTCGGCCCTGAGCGCCGCCAGTTGCTTGCTGCTGGTGGTGCGCCGCCGACCAATTGGGTCGCCCGCTTTTCCGGTTCTCTATCAACCGTTCATATTTCCCGTTTTCCTGACTTTTTATGGAAGCACAAACCCTGACCAGCCTGCGCGCTGGCGTCCTGTACGGCGATGAACTCGCGTCGCTTTTCCAATATGCCAAGGCCAATGCTTTCGCCATGCCGGCCGTTAACGTGACGGGCACCAACACCGTGAATGCGGTGCTGGAAACTGCTAAGGCGGTGAACTCGCCGGTGATGGTGCAGTTCTCGAACGGTGGTGCGCAGTTCTACGCGGGCAAATCGATTCCGAACGGCGACCAGCGGGCCAGCATCGCCGGTGCAATTTCGGGCGCCAAGCACGTGCACGAAATGGCTGCGCTCTACGACGTGCCCGTAGTACTCCACACCGACCACGCCGCCAAGAAGCTCCTCACCTGGATCGACGGCCTGCTCGACGCGGGCGAAAAGCACTTCGCCCAGCACGGCCAGCCCCTCTACAGCTCCCACATGCTCGACCTATCGGAGGAGCCGATTGAGGAGAACATCGAAATCTGCAAGCGCTACCTAGAGCGCATGGCCAAAATCGGCATGACGCTCGAAATCGAGCTAGGCGTAACCGGCGGCGAGGAAGACGGCGTCGACAACTCCGACGTGGACAGCTCCAAGCTCTATACCCAGCCTTCGGAAGTGGCCTACGCTTATAAAGAGCTGAGCTCGGTAAGCCCCAACTTCACCATTGCGGCTGCTTTCGGCAACGTGCACGGCGTGTACAAGCCCGGCAACGTGAAGCTGCAACCCGTCATCCTGAAAAACTCGCAGGACTACGTGCAGGAGCACTTCGGCACCGGTCCGCAGCCGGTGAACTTCGTATTCCACGGTGGTTCGGGCTCTAGCCGCGAGGAAATCCGCGAAGCCATCAGCTACGGCGCTATCAAGATGAACCTCGACACCGACTTGCAGTGGGCGCTGTGGGAAGGCATCAAGGACTACTACGTGCAAAACGAAGGCTTCCTGCAAGGCCAGATCGGCAACCCCACCGGCGCCGATTCGCCCAACAAGAAGTACTACGACCCCCGCGTGTGGTTGCGCAAAGGCGAAGAAACCTTCGTAGCACGCTTGAAGCAAGCTTTCGAAGACCTGAACGCTATCAACCGTCGCCCCTAGTTGAAGCTAGCCTCGGCTAGGTTTAGTAGTAAAACAAAAGCCGGCTCCTTCCTCGAAGGAGCCGGCTTTTGTTTTGTAAGGCAGTTGATAACAGCTGTTAGTTAACCAACAAGCGCTTATTGACGGTGCCTTGGCTGGTGCCGAGCTGCACGTTGTAGACACCGGCAGCTAGCTTAGGCAGTTGTATCTCTTGCGCGGTTTGGCCGGCGAGGTTCTGCTCGAGTACGACTTGGCCTAGGGTGTTGACCACGCGCAGTTGTACGCTGCGACGAGCTAGGTCAGCGGGCAGGCGCAGCTGCACGGCCTGGTGCGCTGGGTTAGGGTAGAGGTTCACTTGCTCGGCTAGCTGGGCTGGTACCGTGGCTAGCACTTGGTTGTTCAGACGAATAGCAACGGCGGCGTTGGCGGCGTTCGGGAAGGAAAAGTCAACGGTGCCGTTATTATCTAAGTCACCTAGGGCGATATAAGCCCCGCCGCTTACGTTCTGGTTGCCGCTGAAGGTGCCGCTGCCATTGTTGAGGCGCACACTGACGGTGGAGTTAGCGGTGGTGGCAAGTAGGTCTAGGTCGCCGTCGCCATCGACGTCGGCTAATGCTACCGTATTCGGCTGGCCATCTACGGCTACTTGTTGGCCGTCGTAGAAAGTGCCGCCTTCATTGCGCCGAATGCTCACCGTTTGGCTGCCAATAGCTACTAGGTCTAGGTCGCCGTCGGCATCCACGTCGCCGAGGGTGATACCCGTGGCAGTGGAAAAGCCCGGTCCAGCGACACCTACAATTTGGCTGTAGCTACCGAAGTTGCCATCACCATCGTTAAGGAGAACGTAAACTCGTCCGCCGGGGGGCTCACTCACCAGCAGGTCGAGGTCACCGTCGTTGTCCACGTCGCCCAACACGGCACTATCGGCTACATTACCAACCATGATGCGCCCAGCGACGAACGTGCCGTTGCCATTATTCCGGCACACGGCGACGGTGCCGCCGACGTTGGAAGTAGCCACAAAGTCGAGGTCACTATCGCCATCAATGTCACCTAGGAAAATGGCCTTGCCTGTGCCCACCCCGAATTGGGGTCCTACCGTAACTTCTGAGCCAGCGCCGAAGGTGCCGCTGCCGTTATTCAGACGCACACTCACAGTGCTCGGGCTGTAGTTGATGGTGAAGCCCACGTTAACGGTGAGCAGGTCCAGGTCGCCGTCCCCATCCACGTCGCCGAAAGCTACTTGGCGCGGCAAGATGCCCACGGCTACTTCCGAGCCGCCAGAGAAGGTGGCATTGCCGTTGTTGAGCCGAATGCTGACGGTGCCCGTGTTGTTATTATTGGACGTAGCTAGGTCGAGGTCCCCGTCGCCATCTACGTCTCCGAAAGCTACCGTGCCGGGGTTCGTACCGGTTGGCACGACGCTACCCGCCGTGAACAAGCCAGGACTCGGGTTCGTGGCCGCCGTGAATTGAAAGACTTCGTTGCGCGTCAGGCTTTGCCCCGTGCTGCTTTGCCCCGCCGTTGTGACGGTAGCAAAGACCGTTTCGCCCGCCTTGAAATCAGTAGTCGGATTGAAGGCTAGGGTGTTGCCGCTGACCGTGGCGGTGCCGGCTTTCTTACCACCCGCCTGTTGGCTAAATACGCGTAGCGCCTGTTGTGTAGCTGGAGTATTGCTTGGCGTTTGGGTGAACGCCACGGTAACATCTGTGTTGCGCGAGGCCGAGCGGGCATTGCGCGTGGGCGCCAGTGGAGCTGCCGTGAAAGCAGCGGCTTGGTTGAGCCGAACACTAGCCGTTTGTCCACGCCCTATGACATCGAGGTCGCCGTCACCATCTACATCGCCCAGGGTGATATTGCTTACAACGCTTCCCATCGCTGCGCTCGTGCCGCCCCCAAAAGTGCCTGCGCCATTGTTTAAGTACGTCCTGACAATAGAGGCATCACCGCCAGCCCCTACCAAATCGAGGTCGCCATCACCATCAATGTCGTGCAAGGCAGGTAAAATGAAACTGCTGTTGACAAGGATGTTGGGGGCTCGGCGGAAGTTGCCAACCCCATCATTGATACATATGTGAAGGCCGGGGTCCCATGCTGCTCCCGTCGTTACGAAATCCAGGTCGCCATCACCGTCAATATCACCTGTTGAAAAACCAAAAGGAGCGCCACCGGTCACCACGACCTGTGTACCCGAGAAAATTCCTCGCCCATTGTTCAAACGCACCCCTACTTCGTCGTCATAATAATTGGCGCCTAATAGGTCCAAATCGCCATCGTTATCAACATCGGCAAGCTCTAATCTATAAGAACTGAAAGGCAGTGTGGTAGGCGCACCGTTGCTGAAGCTAGCACTGCCATTATTGATGAGTACAATGTTGTCGGTTACCAGGTCAAGGTCTCCATCTCCGTCCACATCGCCGATAGCCACCTCGCGTACATAGGTGCTGGCAACAAATTCTTGCCCAGCCGAAAAAGTACCTGCGTTGTTGAGTCGTACGCTGATAGAGGAAGTATTAGTGGTGGAGTTCCAACCCACAGATATCAGGTCGAGGTCACCATCGGCATCTAAGTCACCAATTTCTAGGTTATAGGGACTGGGACTAACGGGCACTGCCTGGCTGCCGCTGAAGGTGCCACTGCCATTGTTCAAGCGGATGCCTATCGTGTTTCCGGTACTGACAGCCAGCAAGTCGAGGTCACCGTCGCCGTCTACGTCGCCTAATTTTTGGAGAGTATTGAATTCGAATCCGCTGCCGGTTATCGCCACTTCCGAACCGCCGTCGAACGCCCCAGAGCTGGGGCTAACCGCCGTGGTAAACTGAAAGACGTGGGGCGTGACCATTGTACCGCCCGTGCTCTGCGCTGCCGCCGTGATAGTGGCATACACCGTTTCGCCAGCCGTAAAATCGGTGCTCGGGTCGAAGCTGAGCGTGTTGCCGTTGACGGTAGCGGTGCCTGCTTTTTTACCCCCAGCCTGTTGGCTGAAGACCTTCAGCGCGCCTTGTGTGGCGGCGGTATTGCCTAGCGCTTGGCTGAAGGTGGCAGCTACGTTCGTGGTGCGCGGGGCTGACCGAGCGTTGCGCGTGGGCGACACGCCGGTGACGGTAGGCGCTTGGGCGTGGGCGGCATTGGCGAACAGCAGGAGCGCGCACGAGAGTTGGCCTCCCAGCCGAGCTAGGTTCGGCCTAAGGTAAAGCGTTGGCAATAGCGGCATGTAGATGTTGGAATAGAAAGAACGATAAGTGGAAGAAAGGAGACTCGGTCGAGGGCAAAGCGTTGATTATCGGCAATCTACGCAGTAGACCGAATAAAGGATAAATATTATAAGGATAGTCATATTTTATTAATGTAGCACCTGTCTATCGTGAGGTGCCGGTGCCTACTCTTATAGCAGAAAACGACGGCTACGTCCAAACGAAAAAGCCGGTCATGATAGACCGGCTTTCTGTAAAAGGCGCTTGAAGACAGTTACTGAATTGATAGGCGTTTGTTGACGGTACCTTGGCTAGTACCAAGCTGCACATTATAAACGCCTGCGGCTAACTTAGGGAGTTGCACCTCTTGCGCAGCTTGTCCGGCTAGGTTTTGCTGCACCACCACTTGGCCTAGGGTGTTCACCACCCGCAGCTGCACACTGTGGCGAGCTAGCTCGGCGGGTAGGTGCAGCTGTACGGAGGAATGGGCAGGATTGGGGTAGAGGCTGACTTGCTCCGTCAGGCGAGTCGGGGCGGTGGCTAGGACTTTTGCCTGCGCCGATGTGCCTGCGGTATTCAGGCGCACGCTGGCGGTGTTGGTGCCGCTATTAGCTGCCAACAAATCCAGAGTGCCATTGCCGTCAACGTCGCCGAAAGCTAAGCCGTAGGGCGCGGTGCCGATGGCTACTTCCTGGCTGCCGCTGAAGGTGCCGGTACCATTGTTCAGGCGAATGCTGGCGCCGTTGGTGCTACTACTCACGGTAGCTAGGTCCAGGTCGCCATCGCCATCCAGGTCATGCAAAACCAAGCTATGCGGGTTAGCACCAACTGCTACCTGCTGGTTACCCGAGAAGCTGCCTAGGCCATTGTTCAGGTGGATGCTCACGAGGTTCAGCGCAGGGTTAGCCACCAGCAGATCGAGGTCACCATCATGGTCTAGGTCGCCGAGGGCAATAGCTTCCGGATTGCTGCCAACCTCCACGTCGGTGCTGCCGCTGAAGGTGCCGCTACCATCGTTGAAGCGCAGGCTGGCGGTGCTCTTATTGGAGTTGGCTGTTAGCAAGTCTAAATCGCCATCATTATCTACATCACCCAATATTAGGCCCGTAGGCCGCGTGCCAACAAATACATCCTGACTACCTGAGAATTCACCTAGGCCATTATTCAGGCGCACGCTCACGGTGCTGGCGTAGCTGTTGTTGTCCACGGTATAATTGGCGGCCAGCAGGTCTAGGTCGCCATCCCCATCTACGTCGCCAAGAACTAGTGCGTGGGGCGTGTTGCCGACAGATACATTCGCCCTGCCCGCGAAGGTGCCACTGCCATTATTGAGGCGTACACTTACCGTATAGTCTCGGGAGTTAGCGGTGGCTAGGTCCAGGTCGCCATCGCCGTCTACATCGCCCAGCACCACATGAACAGGACCCCGGCCTACACTTACTTCCTGGCTGCCGCTGAAGGCGCCGCTGCCGTTGTTCAGCCGCACGCTCGCCGTGTTGCCATCTAGGTTCGCCGCGAGCAGATCTAGGTCGCCGTCGCCATCTACGTCGCCCGTCGCTATGCTGGAAGGCGTGCTGCCCACGGCTGGGTCGGTGCCACCGCCGAAGCTGCCGCTGCTAGGGCTGGTCGCCGTCGTAAATTCAAAGACGTGCCCCAATGCTAGGTTCTGGCCCGTACTGTTCTGGGCGGCGGTAGTAAGGGTGGCAAACACCTTTTCGCCGGGCTTGAAGTCGGTGCTTGGCTTGAAGGTGAGCGTGTTGCCACTCACCGCAGCCGTGCCTGCTCTTTTGCCGCCAGCCTGTTGGCTGAAGACTTTCAGCGCGCCCTGCGTGGCGGCGCTCGTGCTCAGGGGTTGGGTGAACGTGGCCGTCACTGGCGCACTCCGCGACACGGCCAGGGAGTTGCGTGTGGGCGCAAGCGAGGCCAAGGCGAATAGGTTGGGGGCGGCCACTTGGTTGAGGCGCACGCTCACGGCGTTGCTACCGAAATTGGTCGTGAGCAAGTCCAGGTCGCCGTCGCCGTCCACGTCACCTAGGTTTACGCCGTAGGGCGCATTGCCCACAGCTACTTGCCGGCTGCCGCCAAAAGACCCACTGCTGTTATTGAGAAGCACACGCACGGTATTGGTCAGGCCGTTCGCGGCCAGCAGGTCTAGGTCGCCGTCGCCATCCACGTCGCCGAGCGTGAGGCCTTGGGCTTCCTGGCCTACGGGGAGGTTTTGGGTGCCGCTGAAGGTGCCCTGGCCATCATTGAGGCGCACACTCACGGTGCTGGCGTTGAAGTCGCCACCCGGCTTGGTATAGTCGAAAAGATTGACAGCGAGCAGGTCTAGGTCGCCGTCGGCGTCCACGTCGGCCAGCACGGCTTCGTACGGATTGAAGCCCACGGCCACTTCCTGGCTGCCGGTGAAGGTGCCGCTGCCGTTGTTCAGCCGCACACTCACGGTGGTGCCCGCTGAGTTAGCTACCACAAAATCCAGGTCCCCATCGTTGTCGATATCGCCGACGCGAATGGTCAGCGCATGCGCGCCGACGGCTGCTTCCGTGCCGGTTGTGCTGAAGGAGCCGCTGCCGTTGTTCAGGCGCACGCTCACGGTGCCGTTTTCACTACCACCCAAGCTAACGTAGTTGACGGCCAGCAGGTCCAGGTCGCCGTCGCCATCCACGTCGCCCAGGGCTACCCCGTGCGGCCCGCTGCCTACGCGTACTTCCTGGGTACCCGAGAAAGTGCCGCTGCCGTTGTTCAGGCGCACGCTCACGGAGTTGTGGAAGTAGTTGCTGGTAGCTGCTACCAGGTCCAGGTCGCCGTCACCGTCCACGTCGCCGAGCACGACCTGGTAAGGCGCCGCACCGACGCCAACCTCCTGGCCGTTGCTGAAGGTGCCCTGGCCGTTGTTCAGCCGCACGCTGATGGTTGTGCCGATGCTGTTGGCTACCAGCAGGTCCAGGTCGCCGTCGCCATCCACGTCGCCGGTTGTCACGTTGGTGGGGCTAGGCCCTACGGCCAGGTCGGCGCCGCCGCTGAAAGTGCCGGGGCTAGGTGCCGTGGCGGCCGTGAACTGAAACACCTGGGGCTGAATCAAGTTCTGAGTGTTGCCGCCCTGCACCGCCGAAGTAACCGTGGTAAACACCGTTTCGCCGGGCTTGAAGCCGGTGCTGGGCGTGAAGGTAGCAGTGTTGCCACTCACGCTGGTGGTGCCCACCTTCTTGCCGCCGGCCTGCGCGCTAAACACCTTAATGGCCTGCTGGGTCGACGCGTTATTCGTGAGCGCTAGGTTGAACGTGGCCGCCACGGGCGTGGTGCGGGGCGCACTCGGGGCGTTGCGCGGGGGCGAAGTGGCGGTAACTAGCAGCAGTGGCCCGACGGTGAAAGGTAGGCCATTGCTGACGCCGCCGGAGGTAGTAACCACCACCGGCCCGGTGGTGGCGCCGGCCGGCACGGTCACTGCCAACTGGGTAGCCGAAAGCAAGGCGACGTTGGTGGTCGCAACGCCGTTGAACGATACGCTCGTGGTTGTGAGCAGATTCGTGCCGGTAATGACAACGCGGTAGCCCACCGGCGCCGTGGCTGGCGAAATCCCCGTGAGGATGGGCAACGCCTCGTTCTGGTTCAGGCGCACACTCACCATATTGCCAAAATCACTAAAATTAATCAGGTCGAGGTCGCCATCATTGTCCAGGTCGCCCAGCCTTATTGGGTTGGTATTGGCATAGGGACTAATGTCGACGGCCACCTCCTGAAAGCCACTGAAGCTAGCGCTGCCGTTGTTCAGGCGCACGCTCACAGTTCTGCTGTTGGTGCTGGTGGTGAGCAGGTCGAGGTCGCCGTCGCCATCCACGTCGCCTAGGGACAGGCCGGCAGGGTCGAGGTTAATGGGCGTTTCGAGGCGGCCACTAAAGGTGCCGTTGCCATCGTTGAGGCGGATGCTGACCGTATTATTCTGGTAGCTATCGTTGGTGGCCAGCAGGTCCAGGTCGCCGTCGCCGTCCAGATCTCCGACTCGCACATGATTAGGAGTTTGCACTACCGGCACTTCCTGCGTGCCGCTGAAGGTACCTAGGCCATTGTTGAGGCGCACACTTACCGTGTTGACACTGTTGCTAGGGGTGAATAAATCCAGGTCGCCGTCGTTGTCGGCATCACCTAGTGCCAGGTCCTGCGGGCCGTAGCCCACGAGTACCTGCTGCGTGCGGCTGAAGGTGCCCGCGCCATCATTCAGGCACACGTTCACCCGCCCCTGATAAGCACCATTCACGAGCGTATTGTCGCCCACATTCGTGGTCAGCACATCTAGGTCGCCATCGCCATCCACGTCGCCCAGGGCGATGCGGCCGCCCGAACCATTGCCAATACTAACGTAAAGGTCAGGGCCCGTCGTGCTAAAAGTGCCCGTGCCGTTGTTGAAGCGGGTGCTTACCAACGCGCTGCCAGAGGCCAGCAGATCCAGGTCGCCATCGCCGTCCACGTCGCCTAAGGCTAGGGCTAGGGCAGCATCGTAGCCGGGTAAACTCACTTGCTGCGTACCGGTGAAGTTGCCCCGGCCATCGTTCAGGCGTACGTTAATCAGGCTCGGGCTACCCCTTCCGGAGGTCAGCAGATCCAGGTCGCCATCGCCGTCGATGTCGCCCACGGTTACGTCTGCCACGCCGGAATTCACCGTCACCTCGGAGCCGCCCCCGAACGTGCCCGGGCTGGGCGTGGTAGCCGTGGTGAACTGAAAAACGTGCGGCGTAGCGGGCGTGCTCGTGGTGCTTTGCGCCGCCATCGTTACAGTGGCCAGAATGGTTTCGCCGGCTTTAAAGTCGGTGTTCGGGTTGAATGTGAGCGTATTACCGCTCACGGTGGCGGTGCCGACTTTTTTGCCACCCGCCTGCTGGCTAAACACCTTCAGCGAACCTAGGGTCGCGGCATTGTTGCTGAGCGGCTGGTTGAAGGTAGCCGCGACGTTGGTGGTGCGGGGCGCCGCCAGGGCGTTGCGCGGCGGCGCAACGGAAGTGACCAGCAGGAAAGGCCCCACCTGGAAGGGCAGGCTGTTGCTGGCTCCACTAAAGGTATTTACGACGACGGGTCCGCTGGTAGCGCCTGCCGGCACCCTGACCGCGAGCTGAGTAGGGGAGGTAAGGGTAAAGTCGGTGGTTGTGGTGCCGTTGAAGGAAACACTCCTCGTGGTCAGTAAGTTGACGCCGACAATCACGATGCTGCTGCCCGCCGGCGCCACCGTCGGCGCGATGCTTGTGATGGTGGGTGAGGCCTCGCTCCGGTTCAGGCGTACGCTCGTCGTGTTGCCAAGGCCAGAGCTGCCGCCGTTGGCCGTCACTAGGTCCAGGTCGCCGTCATTGTCCAAGTCGCCCACCGTAATGTAGTTGGGGTTGTCGCCCACGGGCACTTCCTGAACGCCGCTGAAGGTACCTAGGCCATTGTTGAGGCGCACGCTCACGTTGGAGGGAGAATTCTCACTCGCCACAAGCAGGTCCGGGTCGCCGTCGCCATCCACGTCGCCCAGGGCCAGGGCGCGGGCGTAAGCGTAATCCAATGGCACTTCCTGATCTCCCGAAAACGTGCCCGCGCCGTTGTTCAGGCGCACGCTCACGGTGCTGTTAAGATTCGACGAGCCGCCGTTCGCATTTGCCGTGAGCAGGTCCAGGTCGCCGTCACCGTCCACGTCGCCCACTACCACGTAATAAGGGTTCCTCCCGACAATTACTTGTTGCTTATCCGTGAAGTTGCCTTTGCCATCGTTCACGCGCACGCTCACACTATTGTCGTAACTCTCGTAGTTGGCCGTGAGCAGGTCGAGGTCCCCATCGGCGTCTACATCGCCTAGCGCCACACTTGTGGGTGTCCGGTAAGCAGTGTTTACCTCCTGACCGCCGCCGAAGGTTCCGGTACCATCATTTAGCCGCACACTTACCCCCAGTTGGGTATAGGTTTTGTTGGCCGTAACAAAATCTAAATCGCCATCGGCATCTACATCGCCCAGCACCACATTCAACGGACCATCGCTGATGCTTACCTGCTGGCGCCTGCTAAAGGTACCTGTGCCGTTGTTCAGGTACACATCTACGGTCTTGCTGGTAGTGTTGGCCACCAGCAAATCCAGGTCGCCGTCACTATCAGCATCGCCGAGTGCCACCCCCGTGAAATTTGCTCCCGCTACTATTAATTGAGCGCCAGAAAAGCTACCCATGCCATTATTTCGATTCACAGTCACGGTGCCATCGTTGGAGTAGGACGTGTTGCCCTCGTTGGCCGTAAGAAGGTCGAGGTCCCCATCGCCATCTACGTCGCCTAGGGCTACTTGCTGGGGGCGCGTACCAACGGCTACATCCGAGCCGCGACCAAAAGCGCCTGCCGCTACGGCCGTCGCCGTGGTGAACTGAAAGGCCTGTCCGGTCGCCAAGCTAGCCCCGGTGCTGCTCTGCACCGCTGAAGTTACCGTAGCGAATACGGTTTCACCACCCCTGAAATCGGAGCTGGGGTCGAAAACTAGGGTGTTACCGCTCACTGAGGCCGTGCCGGCTTTCTTACCGCCGGCCTGTTGACTGAATACTTTCAGTGCCTGCCAGGTAGCGGCAGTATTGCTCAGCGCTTGGCTGAAGCTCACGGTTACATTTGTCGTGCGCGGGGCTGAAGTAGCATTTCGCGCTGGCAGCAATCCGGTAACGGTGGGTACCTGGGCTTGCACTACGCTAGCTTGCGCCAGCAACAGCAGCACTAGCCCTGCCTGCCGACCACGGGCAAGCTTGGCAACAAACACACGTAAATACCTTAAGAGAGTAATAAAGTGTTGATTCATAGCAAGTACTAGAGAAAGGGTGGGAGGGAAAAGCCATACAGAACAATAGCGTGGCTGCGCCAGTGAGCTTCAAAAGTGGAGAGCGAAAAGCGCTAGCTGCTGCAGGAGCATGATGCTCGGGACCTATAGTAAATGTAAATTTTTGCTATATTAGATCCTATTTGTGCTAAGTATAGTTATATAATTTCTGATACGTTATACCCACAAAGCAAGGCTTATTGCAGCATTGGACTTCGCCTGTGAGCAGGCCAAAATCCATCGATTGCCGAGCTAGCTCATACTGCTGGCCCAACCCATCAGGAGGCGCTCCACTTACTTAGGCACTTATCTGGCGTAGTAGCAACGCAAAAAGCCGGTCTCACAGGACCGGCTCTTTCTAGGGGGTTGGAATGAGTTTATTCCACTAATAAACGCTCGTGGATCACACCTAAGCGGGTGCCGATCTGGACTTGGTAGACACCGGCCGCTAACGAGGGCAAGCTCACTTGTTGAGCAACTTGTCCGGCTAGGTTTTGCTGCATCACCACTTGGCCTAGAGTATTCAACACGCGCAGCTGCACACTATGACGGGCTAGCTCGGCAGGTAGGTGCAGCTGCACGGAGGAATGAGCAGGATTAGGGTAGAGGCTTACTTGTGCGGCTAGCTGGGCCGGTACCGTGGCTAATAATACCTGACTATTTAAGCGGATACTCACAGAGTTGCCGCTACGGTTGGCAGTAGCTAGGTCGAGGGTGCCGTCGTTGTTGAGGTCGCCGAGGGCTAGGCCGTAAGGCAATGTGCCAACCGCTACTGCAGTAGCGCCCGAAAAAGTACCAGCGCCGTTGTTTAGCCGAACGCTGACCGCGTTGGTATTGTAGCTGGTACCCACTACGTCGAGGTCGCCGTCGCCATCCACGTCGCCTAGGGCGAGGGCATAAAGCGGGCCGTCGGTGGCTAAGCTCTGACCGCTGCTGAAGGCACCGGCGCCATTACCGAGGCGGACGCTCACGGTGGCGCCACTGGTTGCGAGTACATCCAGGGTACCGTCGCCGTTCACGTCGCCGAGGGCCACACTGCCTGGGCTGCTGACGGACAAAGTGCCAGCAATGGCAAACAAGCCATTGCCGCCATTGCGTAGCAGCTGTACGGCGTTGGTCAGCGCCGTTGTGGCCACTAAGTCGAGGGCACCATCGCCGTCGATATCGCCCACGGCAATGTTGGCCACAGTAGAGCGGAGGTTAAAACGTTGCGTTTCAACAAATACCCCTTTGCCATCGTTGTGGCTCACGCTTAGCGTTCCAGCGGCGCCATTAGCCGTCGCTAGGTCGAGGTCACCGTCGCCATCGAAGTCGCCCAGTACCACGCTACGGGGGGCATAGCCTATTGAGTAAGAGGCGCCACTGCTAAAGAGGCCCGTGCCATTGTTCAGGCGCACGATCAGACTGCCGGTGTTCGTCGTCGCTGCGTCGGAGGCAGCTACGACTAGGTCCAGGTCGCCGTCGCCATCTACGTCACCGAGGGCTACGAACTCTGGGGTGCGGCCGGGGCTCACAGCTACCTCCTGGGTACCGCTGAAGGTACCCGTGCCACTATTCAGCCGCACGCTCACGGTGTTGATCAGGGGGTTAGCAGCGACAAAATCCAATGCGCCATCACCGTTCACGTCGCCGAGTGCCACGCCTGCTGGTGCCGCGCTAAGGGCCACATCAGCTCCCGCGTTGAAGAGCGCATTGCTGCGAGTAGTGGCGGTGGTAAACTGAAACACTGTTGGTTTCACGGCGTTACCCGCCAAATTCAGCGCAGAGCCTGTGAGGGTCGCAAAGACCGTTTCGCCGGCCCTGAACCCGGAGGCAGGCGTGAAGGCTAGGGTACTGCCGTTTACAGTAGCCGTACCTGCTTTTTGGCCACCACTTTGGGCGCTAAATACGTGCAACGCACCTAGTGTAGGCGAATCAGTGCTCAGCGACTGATTGAGCGTAACTTTCACCGGCGTAGAGCGGGCAGCCGAAAGCGTATTGCGCCCAGGCATCAGCGCCGTTAACGTAAAAGCAGGCGGTGGAAGTTGATTGAGGCGTACGCTCACGGAATTGTTGCTGTTGGACGCGAGCAGATCTAGGTCGCCGTCGCCGTCCACGTCCCCGAGAGCTAGGTCCAAGGGGCTGTTGAAGTTGGTGGTGGGCTGCACGAGCGGCACTTCCTGATTGCCGCTGAATATGCCCGTGCCATTGTTCAGACGCACACTCACGCCGTTGCTGCCGACGATGCTGGTTGCCCCATCCAGATACGCGTGGCTCGTGGCGAGCAGGTCGAGGTCTGCGTCGCCGTCCACGTCCGCTAGCACCACCGTGGAGGCGTCCGTCCTGGCGGCTACTTCTTGGGTGCCGCCGAAGCTGCCGCTGCCGTTGTTGAGGCGAATGCTGATGGTGCTGTTGTGCAAGCTGCTCACGGTAGCGAGGTCGAGGTCACCGTCGCCATCCACGTCGCCCAGGGCTAGGTCGCGCACGAGCGACCCCACCACTACTTCTTGGGTGCCGGTGAAGGTGCCCGTGCCGTTGTTGAGGCGCACGCTCACGGTGGCGTTGTCGTTATAGTTGGCGGTGAGTAGGTCCAGGTCGCCGTCGGCATCTACATCGCCCAGCACGACGCTCACCGGCTGGTTGCCGACGCCAACGGCGGTAGTGCCACTGAAGGTACCGCTGCCATTGTTCAGGCGAATCGTTACCTGCCCATCGCCGGTAGCGCCGACGGCTAGGTCCAGGTCGCCATCGCCATCTAGGTCGCCTAAGGTCACGGATTGGGGCACCGTGCCCACCGCTACTTCCTGGGTGCCGCTAAAAATGCCCGTGCCGTTGTTCAGGCGCACACTTACGGTGTTGCTGGTCAGGTTGGTGGTGAGCAAGTCGAGGTCGCCGTCGCTATCTAGGTCCGCTAGGGCTAGGTCCAACGGGGCATTTCCTACGGGTACCTCCTGGGTGCCGCTGAAGGAAGCACTGCCATTGTTGAGGCGCACGCTCACGCTGTTGGCGTTAACGTTAGTTGTCACAAAATCCAGGTCGCCGTCGCCATCCACGTCGCCCACGGCTAAGTGCGCGTGGTTCAGGGTGCCTAGCACCACTTCGGAGCCGCCGTTGAAGGTGCCAGGCGCTGCCGCGGCAGCCGTGGTAAACTGAAAAACGTGGGGTAGCGTGACGGGCCCGCCGCCGGTTAGTGTCATGGTCGGCAGCGTGGCCAGCACCGTTTCGCCCGGTTTAAAATCAATGGCCGGATCAAAGCTTACGGTATTGCCGACGAGGCTCACCGTGCCCGCCTTGCGGCCGCCGGCTTGCCGGCTGAATACCTTCAGCGCTTGTTGCGGAGTTCCGTTGGTGCTAAGGGGTTGACTAAAGACGGCCGCTACGTTGGTCGCTCGGGAAGCAGCCAGCGCGTTGCGCGTGGGCGCCACACTGCTTAGGGTAAGTGCCTGCGCTTGCGCCGAACCAGCCAGCAACAGCAGTCCTCCTGTCCGCAACACGGCCGGAAAGCTAGCTCCCGAAGTAAGAAAGGCTAAACGGGAAGCAAGCGTAGCAAATAAAACCATAGCAGAGGGGAATAAGCAAAGCACCCGCAACCCAAACAGCACGCTTTTACGGCGTGCACGAGGTCGCACCGTAAACTTACAAAGTGTTCAATAAAAAATAATAAATCTATTTATAGTCCTACAATGTTTCTGGTATTCTCGGTTGATTTATTTTGTAAGTGCTTGTCGATGAAATTGTTATAAATAACAGAGATTCGCTCTGGCTTTTTGGGTCTGCGTAAGGGGCAGCTAATTGGATTTACCCAGTAAAAACCAGAGCCAGCCCACACGGACTGGCTCTGGTAGAAAGCGGCTTTCGGGAAAGCTAGGCTAGCTTTTACTCGAGCAGTAGCCGTTTGCTGATAAGCCCCTGGCGGGTGCTTAGTTGCACATTGTACACGCCCGCTGGTAGCTGCGGCAGCTGTAGCTCCACGGCAGGTTGCGCCGATAGCGTTTGTTTTAGCACCACCTGCCCCAGGGCACTGAGTACCTGTAGCTGGAGGTGCTGCTGGGCTAGCTCTGCGGGCAGCGATAGGCGCACCGAGGCGTGTGCGGGGTTCGGGTAGAGCTCTACTTGTGGCGCCAGCCGTGTTGGGGCCGCTGCCAACGCCACACTGTTCTTTTGGGCCGACTGCACCCCGTTGAGGCGCACACTGCTGGTAGTGGTGCCGCTGTTGGCCGTGAGCAGGTCGAGAGTACCGTTGCCGTCGAGGTCGCCTAAGGCGAGGCTAAAGGGCCCCGCTCCGACGCTCACTTCTTGCGTGCCGCTGAAGGTGCCCGCGCCATTGTTCAGGCGCACGCTCACCGTGTTGCTGCCCGTGTTGGCCGTAGCTAGGTCCAGGTCGCCGTCGCCGTCCAGGTCGTGCAGCACTACGCCGTGCGGGTTGGTGCCTACCGCAAACTGTTGGGTGCCGCTGAAACCGCCGCTACCGTTATTCAGGCGCACGTTTACCATGTTCGAATTTTGGTTGGCGACGGCTAGGTCGAGGTCCCCGTCACGGTCGATATCACCTAAGACGATAGACTCGGAGTTGAACCCCACCGGAATTTCTGTGCTGCCGGAGAAGGAACCTAGGCCATCGTTCAGGCGCAGGCTAGCAGTGAGTGTGTTGGAGTTCGCCGTCACGAAGTCGAGGTCGCCATCGTTGTCTACGTCGCCTAGGGCGATGCTCAACGGCCGCGTGCCAATGCTGACTTCTTGCGTGCCGCTGAAGCTACCCGTGCCGTTGTTCAGGCGTACCGAGACGGTGCTGGTAGTGCTGCTGTTGCCGGCCGTGTAGTTTGGCGCGAGCAGATCTAGGTCGCCGTCCCCATCGATGTCGCCCAGAGCTACGGCGTGCGGGGTGTACCCGACGGCGACGTCCTGACCACCGGAAAAGCTGCCGGTCCCATTGTTGAGGCGCACGCTCACGGTGCTAGGAAAAATTGAGCGACTGTTGGCCGTCACGAAGTCGAGGTCACCGTCGCCATCCACGTCGCTGAGCACGACTTGCGTGGGGCCGCGCCCGGTGTTCACCTCTTGCGTGCCGCTGAAGGAACCTGCCCCGTTGTTGAAGCGCACGCTCACGGTGCTGCTGCTGATGTTGGCGGTGAGCAGGTCTAGGTCGCCGTCGCCATCCACGTCGCCGGTTGCTACACCTTGCGGGTTTTGACCGACCATAGGGCTGGAGCCGCCGCTGAAGCTGCCATTGCTCGGGCTAGTGGCGGTGGTGAACTGAAACACCTGCGGCTTGGCTAAGCTCGCTCCGCTGCTGCTTTGTGCCGCTGTGGTGAGCGTAGCGAATACGGTTTCACCCGGCTTAAAATCAGCAGTAGGATCAAACGTAAGGGTACTGCCGCTGACGGTTGCCGCTCCAGCCTTTTGGCCCCCAGCTTGTTGGCTGAATACTTTCAGCGCGCCTTGCGTGGCGGCGCTCGTGCTCAAGGGTTGAGTGAAGGTGACCGCCACATTCGTGGGACGCGGCGCAGCTACGGCGTTACGAGCCGGCGCGATAGACGTAACGGCGAACGGCCCTGCATTCTGATTGAGATATACCGACACGCCATTGACGGTGCCTGCTACCAGGTCGAGGTCACCATCGCCATCAAGGTCCGCTAGCTTGAGTGGGTCGGAGGAAGCTGCAAACGCAAGGGTGCCGCTGCCGCTAAAGGTGCCGTCGCCGTTGTTCAGGCGGATATAAACCCCGCGAACCGTACTGCTCTCGATAAGCAAATCAATGTCGCCGTCGCCATCCACGTCTCCTGTTGCCAGTGCTGGAATGAAGGCGCCGCCCCCTTCGACTACTGAGCCGGGGCTAAAGCTGCCGGCGCCATTGTTCAGCAGCACCTCCACCGAGCCGGAGCCGGCGTGGAGCAGATCTAGGTCGCCGTCGCGGTCTACGTCGTCTAGGGTCGCCAAATAGGGCACAGAAAGAAATTGGGTGATGCCCGTAGCACCGAGGCTGAACGTGGCATTGCCATTATTGAGCGCAATGCCCGTGGCCGCACTCCGCTCAATGCCGAAAATCACGTCAATGTCGCCATCGTTGTCGATGTCGCCCGCCGTGTAGCCGGTGATACCGCGCACAGTCGTGTTGAAGGTAGTGCTGGTGCTGAAGTTGCCGGTGCCATCGTTCAGGCGCACATTAATGCCGTTGGCGATGGTAGACAAAAGGTCCAAATCGCCATCAGCATCCATGTCGTGCAAGCTGGGCATCAAACCGGGCGCCTCGAAGCTGCTGCCAGCGCTAAATACGCCCTGCCCATTGTTCAGGTAGGTGGTGCCGCCGGCCACAAAATCCAGGTCGCCGTCGCTATCCAGATCACCTAGCAGATTGCTAGCAGCAGCGGCCGGTATTTCTTGGCTACCGGTGAAGTTGCCCGTTCCATCGTTGAGGCGGATGACGCCGGCGTTCGGCGTAGTGCCGCTAGGCACTAGCAGGTCCAGGTCGCCGTCGCCGTCGAGGTCACCAGTGACCAGGGCGCCAGTGGCGTTGCCTGCAGCTACATCAGAGCTGAGGCTGAACGTACCCGTGCTCGGGCTGGTGGCCGTGGTGAACCGGAATACCTGTGGCTTGGCTAAGCTTGCTCCGCCGCTACTCTGCGCCGCTGCCGTGATGGTGGCAAAGACTGTTTCACCCGCTTTAAAATCAGTGGTCGGATCGAAGCTGAGCGTGTTGCCGCTGACGGTAGCCGTGCCTGCTTTGCGGCCACCAGCCTGCTGACTGAATACTCGCAAGGCCTGCTGGTTACTGGTAGTATTGGCCAAAGGCTGGCTAAATGTAGCCGCCACATTGGTGCCGCGCGGCGCCGACGGGGCGTTGCGGGCGGGCGACAGCCCCGTGAGGAGAGGCGCTTGGGCATAAAGAGAACCAGCCTGCGCCACCACGATCAAGCCGGCGCTTACTGAGCGCGTGGCTAGCTGAAAGACTCCCGGGCGCGATAAGGGAATAAAGGAAAGTAGCATAAGCAGAACAGAAATATGGGTGGAAAGAAAGTAGTAATGACCTCTTTTCAACTGCACAACTTCTCCCGCCTGAAGCCTAAGAAAAGATAGGTTGATTCAGAGTCCGATCCAATAAATAATCAGTTTAGTTACAGTATGTTGATGAGAAAGACCCTGTCCGTATTTACTCCCCAAATGAGTGAGTACACTAGCTACAAATAAGCGCCCTATTACAGCAAAAAGAGTTGACTATCTCAGTCGGCTCTTTTTGCTGTAATAGGGCGCTAGGGGCGCGGCCTAAATAGGTTGCTATTCGAGTACCAAACGCTTGGCAGTGGAGCCTTGGGTGGTAGTAAGACGCACGTTGTACACGCCGGCTGGTAGCCGCGGCAGCGCTATTTCCGTGGCTGGTTGTGCGGACAGTGTTTGCTCCAGCATCACCTGCCCAAGCGTGTTCAGCAGCTGTAGTTGCAGGGGCTGTCGAGCGAGGGAAGCAGGCAGGCGCAGTTGCACGGCCGCGCGTGCCGGGTTCGGATACAGGCTGATCTGCTCGGCTAGCTGGGCCGGTAGCGTCGCCGTTGGGATGGTGTGGCTGTTTAGAAATATGCTGGCCGCGCCGCTGGTGGTAGCGCTGTTGTAGCCAAGTGCCACTAGGTCGAGGGTGCCGTCGCCGTCGAGGTCGCCGGTAGTGAGGGTGCGGGGGCTGGCATTCAGAGAAAGGTTGGCGGCGCCGCTGAAGGTGCCGGTGCCATCGTTCAAGCGAATGCCGGCTTGCGTGGGGCTCACCACGAACAGGTCCAAGTCGCCGTCACCATCCACGTCGCCGAGGACGGAAGGGGTGAAGCCGGCACCTAGGTTCACGGCTGGGCCGTTGCTGAACGTGCCGCGGCCGTTGTTGAACAGAATCGTCGGGGCCGCACTGGCGGTGCCCACGAGGTCGAGGTCGCCGTCGCCGTCGAGGTCGCCCACGGCCGGATTGCTAACAGGCAACTGCTGGCCGCTCGGATCAAAGGTGCCGAAGCCATTGTTCAGGTGCAACATTGTAGAGCCCGGATTGGCAGTGGTGTTAGAGATAAGCAAGTCGAGGGCGCCGTCGTTGTTTATGTCCTTCAACAGCGCGAAAGTGGGCGGGTTGTTGTCGCTGCTGCCCACGGTGAGCTGCTGCGTCTGGGTGAAGGTGCCGTTGCCGTTGTTCAGGCGCACCAACGCCGTGCGGATGGTGTAGGTAATGGGACCGGGTATCGTAACCGCCGCCAGGCTGGAGGCAATCAAGTCTAGGTCGCCGTCGGCGTCTACGTCGCCGAGGGCGACAGAGCCAGTGTCACCTTGCGGGGTGCTCGCAAATACACCGTTGGTATTCAAGTACACACCAGCGCTGGTCACTAGGTCCACGTCGCCGTCGCCATCCATGTCGCCGAGCAGCGTGCTGGTCTGGCTTAGGTACGAGGTTTCTGAGAAAGTCACCGTTTGCCCGTTCGTGAAGGTGCCGTTGCCTGCGTTCAGCCGCACGCGAATGGTTACCGTGTTGCTGAGGTTGTCAATGGTTACGAGATCTAGGTCGCCGTCATTATCCACGTCGCCCTGCGTTGCGCCGTAGGGGTTGACCAGCGCCACACTCGGGCCGCTGGTGAATAGGGCCGAACTGCGCGCCGTGGCCGTGGTAAACTGAACTACTTGTCCAGCCCCGAGGCGCTCGTCGTTGCGGCCTTCCACGGCCCGCGAGAGGGTGGCCGATACCGTTTCGCCAGGCTTGAAGTCGGTAGTGGGGTTGAACGCCAAGAAGCTGTTGCTGATCAGCGGCATACCAGTCTTCAGGCCCCCGGCTTGCTGGCTGAACACTTTAAGAGAACCTAGGCCCGCGGCGTTGTTGCGGATCAGCTTCGAGAACGTGACGCCTACGTCGGTGCTGCGCGAGGCGGCTATAGCGTTGCGCCCCGGAATCGTGCTCGTTATAGCTAGGTCGGGTGGGGCCACGGTGAAAGCTAGGGTAGCCGTACCCACGGTCGTGGTCACTGTCAAGGGGCCCGAAGTGGCGTAGATAGGCACCGTAAAGGTGATCTGCGCGTCGGAGTTGATAACGAAGCCCGGCACGGACACGCCGTTGATAGCCAGGTTGGTCGTTTGGCGCAGGTCCTTGCCCCGCAGCACAACGGTGGCACCCACGGGGGCGGCCGCGGGCGTTACGCTGGTGAGCGTAGGCGCGTTTTGGTTGAAGAAAATGGTGCTGGTCAGAAAATCCAGGTCGCCATCGTTGTCCACATCGCCCAGCACCGTGTTGGCAATACCGGGGTTGTAGGGCTTGGCGTTAACCGTCGTGAGGGTGCCGGTGCCATTGTTGAGGTGAATGCTCACGGTGGGCGGGTCGAAGCGGAAGCCGGTGTAGGTGGTCAGCAAGTCGAGGTCATTGTCGCCGTCGAGGTCACCTAGGCTTATCCGCCCAGGGTTGGAGAGGCTCATAATTACTTGGCCGCTGGCGAAGCTGCCGGTGCCGTTGTTGCGGTACAGAATCACGCGCCCTTGGGAAATCAGGCTAGGAATGCCTGTCGGAACCACAATGTGCGCGGCTACCATATCTAGGTCGCCGTCGGCGTCCATGTCTTCCAGCAGCAGCTGGTAAATGGCAGCGTCGATGGGGGCCGTTGGGCCCGTGCCAAAGGTGCCCGCGCCGTTGTTGAGGCGCACTTGCACCACACTAGTAACGGAACTGTTGTAGATTCCTAAGAGCAAATCCAAGTCGCCGTCGCCATCTACGTCGCCGAGTGCGGTGGAAGAGCGGTTGCTGGTCGCAACTTCTTGCGTGCCGCTAAACGTGCCGCTGCCATTATTCAGGCGCACACTCACGGAGCCGCTGCTGGTATTGGTAGCTGGGTTATTGGCCGTTAGAAAGTCCAGGTCGCCGTCGCCATCCACGTCACCTAGGGTGAGGCTAGCTGGGTAGCTACCAACCTCTACCTCCTGGCTGCCGCTAAAGCTGCCGCTACCGTTGTTGAGGCGCACGCTCACGGTGCCCGCGGCGTTGTTGTTCACGGTAAGCAGGTCCAGGTCGCCGTCGGCATCCACGTCGCCCAAGGCAAGGGCGAAAGCGGCCGGGGTAGGCAGGGGTTGGTTTTCCCCAAATGTGCCGAGGCCATCCGTGTTCAGGCGCACTCCCGCGCCGCTCACCACGTCCAAGTCGCCGTCGCCATCCACGTCGCCTAGTACCGGGTACGCGGTGTTGCTGCCGAGCAGGTTGACTTGCTGATTGAAAAAGCTAGCTGTGCCTCCTGTGGCCGCGGCCGTAAATTGAAAAACTTGCCCCGCCGCTAGGTTCTGTCCGCCGCTGCTTTGCACGGCCGCCGTGACGGTAGCCGAGACTTTTTCGCCGGCTTTAAAATCGGTAGTTGGGTCGAACGTGAGCGTGTTGCCGCTGACAGTGGCCGTGCCCGCCTTTTTGCCGCCAGCCTGTTGGCTGAATACTTTCAGCGCACCTAGGGTCGCGGCATTGCTGTTCAGTGCTTGGCTGAAACTAACCGCCACATTAGTGGCTTGCGGCGCCGAGCGCGCATTACGCACCGGCGACAAGCTCGTGACCGTGGGCGTCTGGGCGTAGGCCGTGCTCGTGCTGGCGAGCAACAGCAGCAACAGCCTAGGTCGCAAACCCGGCGGAAGAGTAGGAAGTGTGATCATAGCTAAGAAAGAATAGGGTTGGTGTTGCAGAGAATCAGTTGGTCGGTAATGCGGGCTGAACAGCAAAACGACCGGAGCCTACTGCTGACTCCGGTCGTTTTGTTGGAAGCTTGTAGAATGGTCGTTCGTTGTAGCGGGCTTTACTCAACTACTAATCGTTTAGTTACCAGGCCCGCCGCCGTGCGTAGCTGCATGCTGTAAACACCTTGCGCCAGGCTACCTAGCTTTAGCTCTGCGGCCGTCTGGCGGGCGGAGAGCTGCTGCTCCAGCACCACTTGCCCAAGTGCATTTACCAGGCTAAGCTGCACGGCTTGTTGCGCTAGTTCGGTCGGCAGTTGCAGGTGCACGGAGGCATGCGCTGGGTTGGGGTACAGCTCCACTTGCTCCGTCAACTTGGCCGGCGCCTTGGCCAGCACTTTGGCCGCACTAGCGCTACTAGCCGCATTTAGGCGGATACTGGCCGTACCGGCACCTAGGTTAGAAGTCACGAAGTCGAGGGTGCCGTTGCCGTCCAGGTCGGCCAAGGCCAGGCCGGTGGGCGCCGTGCCGACGGGTACTTGCAAGTTGCCGCTGAAGCTACCCGTGCCGTTGTTCAGGCGCACACTCACCGTGTTGTTGCCGCCATTGGTCACGAGTACATCCAGGTCGCCGTCACCATCGGCGTCGCCGAGGGCTAGGCTGCGGGGCGTGCTCAGGCCGGTTAGTTGCTCGGTGCCGGAGAAGGAGCCTAGGCCATTGTTCAGGCGGATACTCACGGCGTTGCTGGCGGCATTGGAGGTGAGTAAGTCCAGGTCGCCGTCGTTGTCGATGTCGCCCAAGGTCAGCACTTCCGGGTTGTAGGCCACCCCGATTTCGGTGGTGCCGCTGAAGATGCCGGTGCCAGTGTTGAGGCGCAAACTCACGGTGCTGGTGTTGGAGTTGGCCGTGAACAAGTCTAGGTCGCCGTCGTTATCGGCGTCGCCCAGGGCTAGGCTCAGCGGGCGCGTGCCCACGCTCACTTCTTGCTGTTGGCCGCCAAAGCCAATGCCGCCACTGTTCAGGCGCACACTCACGGAACTGCTGGTGGTGTTGCCGCTGATGGTGTAGTTGGCCGCGAGCAAATCCAGGTCGCCGTCGCCATCCACGTCGCCTAGGGCTACCGCATGCGGATTGTTGCCCGCGTATGCCTGCGAGAACAAGTAAAAGGTGCCCGTGCCGTTGTTATAAGCGAGACTGATGATACCGTCGGAGCCACCCGCATTGGCCACTACCAGATCGAGGTCACCATCACCGTCGAGGTCGCCCAGCACGAGATGGTACGGATTAAAGCCAACGGGCACTTGCTGACCCGTGGTGAAGGTGCCGTTGCCATTGTTCAGGCGCACGCTCACGGTGCCCACGGGAGTGGTGTTCACGGTGAGCAGGTCCAAGTCGCCGTCGTTGTCGATGTCGCCCGTCGTGGTGGCTTGCGGACTGGTGCCCACGCCCAAGTCGGAGCCGCTGAAGGTAACGGTGCTAGGGGCGGTAGCCGCCGTAAACTGGAAGACTTGCGGCGTCACCAGCGTCTGGTTGCCGGTGCTGCGGAGGACTGGTAGTACCGTGGCAAACACGGTTTCGCCGGGCTTGAAGCTAGCTGTCGTGGCGAAGCTCACCGTGTTGCCGCTCACGGTGCTGGTGCCGGTTTTGAGCCCGCCCGCCTGCGCACTGAATACACGCAAGGCATCTAGGTTGGTTGGGCTATTGCTAAGCGTTTGGTTGAGGGTTACCGCAACGGGCGTGGTGCGGGGCGCGGTAGGGGCGTTCCGCTTGGGAGAAACCGCCGTGACGGCCAGCAGCGAAGCGGCCGACTGGTTCAGGCGCACACTGGTAGAGTTACTGCCACCGGTATACAGGTCGAGGTCGCCGTCGCCATCGGCGTCGGCTAGCACTACGCTGGCCGGAGCAGAGCTGACGGTCACCTCCTGGCTGCCGGCAAAGGTGCCGCTGCCATTGTTCAGGCGCACGCTGGCGGTGGACCCAAAATTACTGCCGCCGTTGGCGCTCACCAGGTCCAGGTCGCCGTCACCGTCGAGGTCGCCCAGGGTCACATCGAGCGGGCTGCCGCTGAGCGCTACTTGCTGGCTCTCGCGGAAGGTGCCAAAGCCATCATTGAGCCCTACGCTTACGGTGCCATTGGTCCGCTGGCCGTTCACGTAGTTGTTGAGGTTCGACGACACAAAGTCGAGGTCCCCGTCACCATCCACGTCGCCGAGGGCTAGGTTGTTGGGGTTGAAGCCCACGGTCACGGTCTGGTTGCCGCTGAAGGAACCTTGGCCGTTGTTGAAGCGCACCAATACGGTGTTCGTGTTCACGTTTCCCACGATGATATCGAGGTCGCCATCGCTGTCGAGGTCTCCAAGAGCTAGGCTAGTTGATTGGCCACCGGTGCTCAGTTCCTGGCCCGTGCTCGCAAAGGTGCCCAAGCCATCGTTGAGCCGCACGCTCACGCTGCCGCTGGTGCCATTGGCGGTGAGCACGTCGAGGTCCCCATCCGCATCCACGTCACCCAAGGCAAGGCCGTAAGGCTCAGCGCCCACCGATAGTTGCTGGGTGCCTGAGAAAGTGCCCGCACCGTTGTTTAAGCGCACGTACACGAAGCCCCGGCCCGTATTCACGCTTAGCACGAGGTCTAGGTCGCCGTCGCTGTCTAGGTCGCCGAGCGCCACGTTGCGCGGCCCGCCAATGCTGAGTTGCTGCCCGTTGGTGTAGGTGCCGCTTCCATTGTTCAGGCGCACGGCGCCGCCGTAGGTCACGTAGTCGAGGTCACCGTCGCCATCGACGTCGCCTACGGCCAGGCGGCCACCGCCGTCGGCGTCGGAGCCGCCGAGGAAGGTACCTGGGCCAGAGGCTGCGGCCGCCGTAAACTGGTACACCTGCGCGTTCGGCAAGCTGCCGGTGCTGCTTTGCGCGGCGGTGGTGAGGGTAGCAAATACCTTCTCGCCGGGTTTGAAGTCCGCGTTAGGGTTTAGCGTGAGCGTGTTGCCGCTCACCGTTACGGCGCTAGCTTTCAAGCCGCTTTGCTGCCCAAACACTTTCAAGGCGCCTTGCGTGGCGGCGTTGTTGGTAAGCGCTTGGTTGAAGGTGACGGCTACATCGGTGTCGCGCGGGGCCGAGCGGGCGTTGCGGGCAGGGGAGAAGGCTGTGGGCAGCAAGGTCGTGTTGCCGTTTAGCTGCACCTGCACCACGTCGTAACCCAGCGTGACGAGGTCGAGGTCCCCGTCGTTGTCCATATCACGGGCGTAGAGGATGCCGGGGGTATTCGTGGAAGGTACTTCCTGATTGCCGGTGAAAATACCAGCGCCGTTGTTTCGGCGTACACTCACAGTATTACTGGTGCTGGTAGTGAGCAAGTCTAGGTCGCCGTCGCCGTCGATATCATTCAGCGACACGCTCCTAGGGTTGCCGCCGCTCCCGACGGCTACTTCCTGGTTGCCGCTGAATTGGCCCGCGCCATTGTTTAGGCGGATGCTCGCATTTTTGGTGCTGTTGCTGATCGTCACGAAGTCTAGGTCACCGTCGCCGTCTACGTCACCTAGGTCGAGGCCGCTGGGCAGGAAGATTTCGCTGATATACACCTCTTGGTTGCCGCTGAAGGTGCCAGTGCCATCATTCAAGCGCACGCTCACGGTCATCTGAGGGCTGTAGGGGGCGGTGAGCAGGTCTAGGTCGCCATCATTGTCAACATCACCCACGGCTAGGAAAACTGGGTTTTCTCCTACGGGTACTTCACGCATCGAGCCGAACGTGCCGCTGCCATTATTAAAGTATACTCTCGCCGTTGCGTAGTTCAAGGCAAATATATCGAGGTCGCCGTCGCCGTCAGCGTCCCGGAGCTTATAAGTGCCGAGAGCAATAGGATTTGCCGCCGACCCTGGTACCAGCGTAAAGGCGCCCTGGCCATTGTTCAGGTATGTATCGAGCGTACCTGTCAGAACGGGACCGTTGTTGGGAGCAAGCAGATCGAGGTCGCCATCGCCATCGATGTCACCGAGTTCTAGGTTGGTGGGGGTGCTGCGCAAAGTGAAGGACGAAGCGCTGGTGAAAGAGCTGTTGCCGTTGTTCAAGTAGATTCTCACCTGCCTCAGGGCGGAGCCCGAAACGGAGGGTAGTACGAGCAAGTCCTGGTCGCCGTCGCCGTCTACGTCGCCGGTCAACACAGTAGTAATAGGCGTGTAAAGGGATAAAGTCGTGCCTGGGGAGAAAGTCCCCGAACTCGGGCTAGTAGCCGTGGTAAACTGAAAAACGTGGGGCGTGATTTCAGCCCCTGGCCCCGATTGGGCTTGCCCTGTGAGGGTAGCGTAAACTGTTTCGCCAGCTCTGAAAGGGGACGCAGGCGTAAAGCTCAGCGCGGTAGAGTTGACGCTAGCCGTACCAGCCTTCAATCCGCCGGACTGCTGGCTGAAAACTTTTAGCGCACCTAGGGTGGCGGGGCTGTTGCTGAAGGGAACGCGCAAGGTCACTGTCACAGGCCCGCGCAGGGGCGCCGTGTTGGAATTACGCGCTGGCGTGACGCTCACTACTCCCAAGGCCGACGAGATGGTAAAGGGCACACTGTTGCTGTTGCCGAGCACGGACGTAACCACAAGCGGACCCGAACTAACGCCATTCGGTACGGTAACGGTAAGCTGCGTATTCGAATTGGCTACGAAGCTGGTAGCTTCCACCCCATTGAAGGTCACGCCATTAGCACCTAGCAGGTTGTTGCCAATGATGGTCACGCTGACGCCAGCTGATGTGGTATTGGGCGTCACGCTGGTGATGCTAGGAGCAGGTTGATTCAGGAATAGATTCAGACCGTAACTGGTGCTGCTGTCGTTGCCCGTCAGAATGTCGAGGTCACCGTCGTTGTCGGCGTCGCCGAGGGCTAGTGGCCGGGAGTATGATACGGGCGTCAGTGTCTTAGCAGGGGCGTAAGTGCCGCTGCCGTTGTTTAAGCTCACGCTCGTGCCCCCACTCGTGCGGCCCGTGACGAGGTCGAGGTCACCATCGCCATCCAGGTCGCCGAGCTCCACTGTGTAGGGGCTAGGTCCTACCACGAGGTCCTGGCCCGTGGTGAAGGTGCCGTTGCCGCTGTTCAGCCGTACACTTACTTTGCCCATGCTTTGGCTGGCAGCTACCAGGTCGAGGTCGCCATCGGCGTCTACGTCGCCGGTTGTCACGTCAAACAGCTGCCCACCCACGGCCACTTCGGAGCCACCGGCGAAAGTGCCGCTGCCATTGTTAAGGCGCACGCTCACGGTGCCTCGGCTGTCGTTGGCCGTAAGTAGGTCGAGGTCGCCGTCGCTGTCTACATCGCCCAGCGCTACGGCTTCGATGAACATAGCATCCACGGGTACTTCCTGATTGCCGCTGAACAGACCGCTGCCATTGTTGAGGCGCACGGCCACCGTGGAGTACTTGCCAATCAGCAGATCCGCGTCGCCGTCGCCATCCACGTCACCTAGGGTTAGGCTCAACACTGCCCCACCCGGTTGTACCGACTGCCCGCTCAAGAAGGTACCATTCCCATTGTTGAGATTCACACTCACGGGAGTGGTGCCGGAGGTGTTATTACTGGTCAAAAAGTCTAAGTCGCCGTCACCATCTATGTCGGCCGTGGCCAGCACGCGCGGCTCAGCGCCTACTGCCACTGTTTGCGTGTTTCCGAAAACGCCACTGCCATTATTCAGACGAATGGCAACATTTGAATTGTTGCTCGCCGCCAAAATATCCAAGGCGCCATCGCCGTTCAGGTCGCCAAACTTCACCTCGTTAGGGTAAAATCCTAGGGGAGCGAGCTGGGCCGGCGCAAAGGTAGCCGGTGCCAGCGCCGTGGCGGTGGTAAACTGAAACACGTGTGGTATAGCTCCCACGCCGCCGCTACTCTGCGCCGCACCCGTAATGGTGGCATACACCGTCTCGCCTGCTTTGAAATCGGAGCTAGGGTCGAAGGTGAGGGTGTTGCCGCTCACCGTTGCGGTGCCGGCTTTCTTACCGGCTTGCTGACCGAACACCCAGATGGCTTGCTGCGTGACGGGGGTGTTGCTAAGCGGCTGATTAAAGGTAGCCGCCACATTAGTAGTGCGCGGCGCTGAACGGGCATTGCGCGCTGGTGTCAAGCCGGTGACAGTGGGCGCCTGGGCGTAAGCGCCACCTATGCTGCTCACGGCCACTAGCAGCAGTAATCTAGCTTGTAAGCGACGTGAAAGCCCCACCGGTCGAGCAGGGCCAGATGCGGAAGTAAAGAATGGAATCATAGCCTAACGTTGTAATGGAAAGGGTAGGGGTGTATGCGATTTTTACTATGTAAAGCGCACATAGCGAGTGGGTTGTAAACATAAGGCGTAGCATGGGGAAAGAAAACTTTATATTGTTATAATGACATTATTTTTTATGTATCCTAGGCACTTACACGGTACCTCTTACTGCCTATCGAGCGTCATCTCTAGCCAGAGCTGGTTATCCACCCAAAGGCAACCTAGGTTGGCAAGCGTAGAGGTTAAATCATTGCGCGACTTTTGGAGGCAGTGACTAGCCAAGCCCAGATAAAACAAAAGCGCCGACCAAGGGGCCGGCGCTTTTGTAGTAGTAGGAAATGTAGGGAGAGGAGCGGAATTACTTGCTTAAGGTCAGCGTGAACGTTTTGCTGAACTTGCCTGCTACGAGGCGCACCACGTAGATGCCTTCATTGAGCTTCGTGCCGTCGATGTAGTGCGTGTAAGACGTAGCAGCTTGGGCTTCGCCCGTTGCAATCTGCTGCACCTTGCGGCCGAACGAGTCATACAGCTCTAGCGAGTACGACTGCGCTTGGGTGAAGGTGAAGTCGACAGTGGCCTGCCGCGAGAAGGGGTTCGGATACACATCGAAAGCGCTGAGCGAAGCCAATGTGCTGCTGGTGCTCGTGCTCATGGTGCTGGTGCGGGCGCTGCTGGTGCTAGCAGTAGCAGCGCTAGAGCAGTTGTTCACGTTCACCGTAACGGCCGTGCGGGCACTTTCGCAACCGTTGAGCAGCTGCGACACATAGTACGTGGTGCTGCCAATGGTAGCCGTCGACGGACGGAAACCAGCGGCCAGCGCTGTACCACCCGTGGCAGTGGTGTACACCTTCAGCGTAGCGCCACCCAGGATGCGCACATTAGCCGTCAGGGCGCTAGCCGTAGCACCTTGGCAGTAGTTCACGCTAAAGAGCTGGTTGATGTGCGCGTAGATGTAGTTGGCGATGATCGAGCAACCCGGCTTGTTGGGGTGCAGGAAGTCGGACCGGAGCGAGCCAGGAGGCGTATCGTTGTTGTAGTCCGTCACGTCGCTGGCAATCGAAGGATCGTACATCGACACTGTATAAGGACGGATGTTCATGAAGTGGCTACCGTAGATAGAAGCTAGGTCGGCGTTCAGGGACATCACGTGCTCGTAGCCGTAGGTGCCGGGGCTCTCGCCCGAGCCGTTGTAAACCGATACAACGATGTACTCTTTGTGCGGGAGCGCAGCCACCATGGCGGCGATGCTAGCCTTCACTTGCTCACCCTGGTCGGAGTCGTTACGGCCCGCCCAGATGATCGTCGGCCAGGAGTGCTTGGCTGGGTCGGCGAGCATACGGTTTTTGATCTGCACCGACGTTTGGCCGCCGATACCTAGGTTCGCTACGCTGTAGCCGCTGAGCTGCGAAAGCGTCTGGGGGTAGTAGCCATACTGCGCGTCGGTGAAGGAGTCACCCCAGGCCGCAATGTTCATCGTGTCAACGCCCACTGGGGTGAGCAGTTTAGGTGCGGGCAGGCTGTTCACCACATTCACCGTGACGGGAATGCGCGGTCCTTCGCACGTGCCCGATACCTGCGACACGTAGTAAGTGCTAGTACCTACTGCGGCGGTAGAAGGCTGGAAGCTACCTGCTAGTGCCGTGCCGCCCGTGGCTGCAGTGTACACACGCAAGGCGCTAGCGGGGGTAGGAGTGCCACCCTGCGTGCTGCTTGTTGTTACGGCCGTGGTCAGCGCACTCGCTTGGGTGCCAGCGCAGTACGTAACGGAGGTGGCAATGTTAGGCGTGCCTGGCGCAGACGTGATATTCACTACCAACGCGGTGCGGCCGCTTTCGCACGTACCCGATACCTGCGACACATAATAAGTGGTGTTGCCTAGGGTCGAAGTCGACGGACGGAAGTCTGTGGCTAGCGATGTTCCGCCAGTAGCCGTGGTGTAAATCTTCAAGGTAGCACCGCTGGCAAGCGTCACGCTGGCGCTCAATGGGTTTGCCGTGGCACCTTGGCAGTAAGCCACCGGAGTAGCGACTGTGGGGTTAGCTACCTGGCAAGCATTACCATTCACCGTCACCGTGGTTTGGACAGCAGCGCTGGCCAGACCTAGGTTGTCGGTAACAATGAGGCTGAACACGTACGTGCCAGCAGCCAGGCCGCTCACTACGGGTTGAGCGACCGTCTTGTTGGTGAAGGTGGCCGTATTCGGGCCGCTCACCTGGTTCCAAGCATAAGAAGCGATGGTACCATCAGCATCGGTGCCGCTGCCGCTCAAGGTAGCGGAGCTAGTAGGAAGTGTGATGACTTGATTCGCACCGGCATTGGCTACTGGCGCCTGATTAGCAGCCGAGTTGACGGTCACCGTCGTTTGAGCCGCGGCGCTGGCCAGACCTAGGTTGTCGGTAACAATGAGGCTGAACACATACGNTGATTCGCACCGGCATTGGCTACTGGCGCCTGATTAGCAGCCGAGTTGACGGTCACCGTCGTTTGAGCCGCGGCGCTGGCCAGACCTAGGTTGTCGGTAACAATGAGGCTGAACACATACGTGCCAGCCGCCAGGCCGCTTACCACGGGTTGAGCGACCGTCTTATTAGTGAAAGTCGCCGTGTTCGGGCCGCTCACTTGGGTCCAAGCATAAGAAGCGATGGTGCCGTCGGCATCTGTACCGCTGCCGCTTAATGTGGCGGAGCTAGTAGGCAGCGTAATGCTTTTAGCGGCACCGGCATTGGCAACAGGTGCTTGGTTGGCAGCCGAGTTAACGGTCACCGTGGTTTGAACAGCAGCGCTAGCCAGACCTAGGTTGTCGGTAA
>NZ_MTSE01000017.1 GCF_002154225.1 Hymenobacter crusticola | reverse complement strand
AAATCAACGAGGCCATGAAGCTAGCCGCCGTGCACGCGCTGGCCGAGCTAGCCAAGGACACCGTGCCCGACCTCGTGAACAACGCCTACGGCGACAACACCCTCGCTTTTGGCCGCACCTACCTCATTCCCAAGCCCCTCGACCCGCGCCTGATTCTGAGCATCAGTCCGGCCGTGGCACGGGCAGCCATGGAAAGCGGCGTCGCGCGGCGCCCCATCACCGACTGGCTAGCCTACGACGAGGAACTGCGCGCCCGCCTAGGTGTCAACCAGAAAATTTTGAACCGCATCACCTCGGGCGCTAAGGCCAGCCCCAAGCGGGTCGTTTTTGCGGAGGGCGACAACTACAAGATTCTCAAAGCCGCCCAAATTTTGGTGGAAGAAGGCATTGCCCACCCCATTCTGCTCGGCAACAAAGAGAAAGTAGCCGCCTTGGCTCAGGCAAATAATCTCGACCTAGCCGGGTGCGAAGTCATTGACATTCTGCAACAAAACGAGCAACGCCAAGCCTTTGCGGAACACTTATTCCAAAAGCGGCAACGCAAGGGCGTCACGCTCTACGAAGCGCAGCGCCTATTGCGCGAACGGGACTACTACGGCGCCTTGATGCTCGAAACGGGCCAGGCGGACGCCTTTATCACGGGCTTGGCCAAGGATTACAGCAAGAGCATTTCGCCAGCTTTGCGCGTCATTGGGGCCGAACCTGGACTACAACGGGTAGCGAGTATGTACCTGATTCTGCACAAGAAAGGCCCGTTCTTCTTCGCCGATACCACCGTAAACATCAACCCCACGGCCGAAGATCTGGTGGATATTGTGGGGCTGACGGCGCGCAGCGTGCGCGCCTTCGGCATTGAGCCCCGGGTAGCAATGATCAGCTACTCCAACTTCGGCTCCAACGTGGGTGAGTTGCCGGAGAAGATGCGCCGCGCCACTGACCTAGCCCAGCAGCGCTACCCCGACCTCTTGCTCGACGGCGAGATGCAGGCCAACACGGCACTCAACCGCGACTTGTTGCGCGAGCAATATCCCTTCAGCCGCCTAGCCGACGCCGGTGCTAACACGCTGATTTTCCCCAATGTAGAGTCGGGCAACATTGCCTACAAAGTGCTCCAGGAAATTGGCGGCGCGGAAGTCGTAGGACCGATCTTGATGGGCATGCGCAAGCCCGTGCACATCCTCCAGATCGGGGCTTCGGTGCGCGAAATCGTGAACATGACTGCTATTGCCGTCATTGATGCCCAGAACGCTCAGAAATAGCAATACCAGAACAGGTTAAGTAAACACTTTCTGACAACCCGTATTTTGCCCTGGTGAGGGCCAGTTTACATAAACCTGTTGATGCGGCGGCCTACGCTAGAGCGAACGGTAACGGGTGCGGGGGCCGTGAAGTGGTAGTGCCCCGAGCCAACACGAACGGGAACGTAGCCGGCTTGGGGCGTATCCGTTTGCACACCTTTGGCGGCGGTTAGCAGCGGGTTTCCTTCGCGTACCTGGTCAGGGCTCCTGGCTGGCATGTACACGGTGGCCGTTGCGTTGGGTGGCACTGTTACGTCGAGGGCGAGCTGCTAGCTCACGCGGGTGGGCCTATAGTTGGTTTCGAGCTGCGCCTCAGCCCGGGTGAGGCCGCCTAGCTGCGGGCGCACCACCGCTGGTAGTGCCGGGCGCCGCTGCGTCGAGGCCCGCCACGGTGGTGTAGAGTCAGTCGCCGATGGCCCCGTAGGCGTAGTGGTTGAACGAGGTCATGGAGGGCGGGGCGAGCGTACTATCGGGGCGCACCATTGCGAACGTAAGCTCCGGCCATCCTGCTTATTTGCCTTTATCGCTAGTTTCCACCGGCTGCGACGGTCTGCGGTGGGCGCGGTACTGGCTGGGGGTTTCGGCGAGTTGGGCCCGGAAGGCTTTTGTCAGGTGGCTTTCGTCGGTGTAGCCATACTCAAAGGCCAGTTGCGACACCGTTTTGTCGCTAAACTCCAACTGTAGCTGAATGGCCCGGATGCGGCTTTTCTGGATGAACGTCTTGAGCGTCTGGCCCGTGTGGCGGCGAAAATACTGCCCGATATAGCTTGGGCTAAGATGAAAGTGCGCAGCCACGACCTCCACGGCCAGCGCGGCGGGCTCCCGCAAATGAGCGTGCAAGTAGTGAATGATGGCGGGCACCAAGTTATCAGCCGACGCGGCGAGTTGGCTAGGATATGCCTGCTGCTGACGACGCACCCTAGCCAGCAGCACCAAAATGCTCAGGACGCTGGCGTGAATGGTATTGGCGTACAGAAACTGCCGCTGCTCAAACTCACGCATGCAAAACTCTACTTGGCTACGCAGATAAGCGCGAGTGGCCGCATCGAAAGCGAAAGGGGCCGGGGCAGCGTCGGCCTCCAATAGGGGCTGCACCAGGGCAAACGTGTCGTTGGCCGCCAGCAAAAACGAGAGGTTCAGCTTGATGATACAGAAGCGGGTGGACTGGGCAATGTCGAAGCGATGCGCGTCGCGGGGGCTGCACAAGAATAGGTCGTCGGCTTGGTAAGGGTAGTGCTGCCCGTTGAGGTGGTGAGTGCCCGCGCCGTGGAGGATGTAAATCAGCTCGTAGTGTGTATGCCGGTGCAGGGGATAGCGCCACTCGTCGGCCTCCAACACGCTCACGAAAAACGGACACACCTGCGAAAAGACCTCCATCCTCATTTTTTACCGGATTATCTCAAAGTTCTACAAGGTACCACTTTGGCCCGGCCAAGACCTTTGCTGCCGAACTCACCGGGCTAGCTTAGGCCCTCGAAACACATGAAAACGAATCGTAAAGTAGCCCTCGTCGTGGGGGGCCAGGGCATCATCGGCCGCAACCTTATCGACCACCTAGCGACGCTTGATGATTGGGAAGTCATTGGCTTATCCCGGCGCGGGGGCGAAGCCAGCGGCCGCGTCCGGCACCTAGCCGTGGACCTGCTCGACCCCGCCGATTGCCAAGCCAACCTCCACGACCTGACGCACGTCACGCATCTGTTCTACGCTGCTTACCAAGACCGCCCCACCTGGGCCGAGTTGGTGCCGCCGAACCTAGCCATGCTCGTTAACGTGGTAGAGGCCGTGGAGCCAGTCGCGACTGGGCTACAGCACATCAACCTGATGCAGGGCTACAAAGTGTACGGTGCGCACCTAGGTCCTTTCAAAACGCCGGCCCGCGAAACCGACGCCGACCACATGCCGCCCGAATTTAACGTGGACCAGCAGCGCTTTTTGACGCAACGCCAAGTGGGCAAGGCGTGGAGCTGGTCGGCGCTGCGCCCCTCGGTGGTAGGCGGTTTTGCCCTCGGCAACCCGATGAACCTAGCTATGGCCATCGCCGTGTACGCATCAATGTCCAAGGAGCTGGGGCTGCCGTTGCGGTTTCCGGGCAAGCCGGGGGCGTACGATAAGCTGCTAGAAATGACCGATGCTGGCCTACTAGCGCGGGCCACCGTGTGGGCCGCCACCGACTCGCGCTGCGCCAACCAAGCCTTCAACATCAACAATGGCGACCTATTCCGCTGGAACGAGATGTGGCCGCTGCTGGCCCGCTTTTTTGAGCTGGAAGTAGCGCCGCCCCTCCCCTTACCGCTCAGCGTAGTGATGGCTGATAAGGAGCCGCTCTGGCAAACAATAGTGGCCAAATACAACCTAGCGCCGCACACCTACCAGGAAGTTTCCTGCTGGAGCTTCGCCGACTTTGTCTTTTCCTGGGACTACGACCTGTTTGCCGATGGTTCGAAAGCCCGCCGCTTCGGCTTCCATGAGTTTGTCGACACCGAGGCCATGTTTACGGACATTTTTGAGGACTTGCGCCGGCGCAAGGTTATTCCTTAACAGACGCTCACCCGTTAGCAAGGGGCGCCTTCTTAATAAGTACCTACTTCGAACGGAGCCTCGTGGGCTAGGTCTATCAAGCGGGCCGCCCAGGCCGCCAGCACCGCCTCCCGCTCTTCGTCCGACTGCCGGGCGGGTCCGTACACGACGTGGGGCGCCAGCACCGTGAAGCCCGTAAACTGCAACATGCCCCGGTGAATAGGCCGCAGAATACCAGCCACATCGCCCTGCAAACCGCCAGGCTGGTAAGCCCCTGCGGGGCCACCGGTAGTGAGCGAGAGCAGCGCCCGTTTCCCCCGAAAAAAACCAGTTTCGTAAATGTGGCCGCTCCCGTAGGCCCGGCCCATGGCAAACACCCGGTCGACCCAACCCTTGAGCACGGCCGGCACGCTGAACCACCAAAGCGGGAACTGCCAAATCATGACATCACACCAAGCTAGCTTTTGCAGCTCCGCTTCTATATCGCCCGCAAAGCCCTGATGCTTCGTCGCGTACAGCTCTTCGGCCTGCTGTTTGAAATAGGCCGCGTCGTGGGCGGCGGTAAAATTGCGGCGGTCCGAAACGGGCTCGAACGACTGGGCATACAGGTCCGACAGCTGTACGGTGTGCCCTGCCGCTTCGAGTGCAGCAACGGCCGTGCGTAGCAGCGCGCCATTAAAACTCTGAGGTTCGGGATGGGCAAAAACAAGAAGGACGTTCATTGGGTTAGTAGCTTTTTAGGTCGGCAAAACTACTTTTGTTCCTACCCCAAATGCTAGTTAGCAGCCAGTTGTGAGGTACACACAAAAAAGGAAGTAATGGCCGCCCGCAAAGAAACCTCGACCAACAACCGTAACCGCGAAGTCCTCGGCGATTTCTGCGGCATCAATTACGCCCTGAACCTGCTGGGCGGCCGCTGGAAACTGCTCATCCTGCGTAAGCTGGAATCGCATACGCTGCGCTTCAGCGAGTTGAAGCGGACGCTGCCCCACATCACCGACCGCATGCTGACCTTGCAGCTACGGGAGCTTGAGCAGGACGGATTGATTTCCCGCACCGTCTTTGCCGAAGTGCCTCCGCGCGTTGAGTACGCCCTGACGGCCAGCGGCCAGGCCCTAGCCCCTACCTGGCAGAGCCTGGAAGTCTGGGGCAATGCTCACCGGCAAGCCGCCGAAATGACGTTGACAGATAAGCAGTAGAATACTAGATGCTTATCTTCTTATTTGTCCAAAATACCAGCTCACTTGCGGGCATTGCTGCGGGCAAAAAACAAAAAACCCCTTCTACATACTGTAGAAGGGGTTTTGGTGGGCCCACTTGGAATCGAACCAAGGACCTACTGATTATGAGTCAGTTGCTCTAACCGATTGAGCTATGGGCCCGGCGCAAAACTGACCTAGGTGGTTGGTTTCGGCGCTGCAAACTACGAAGTTTGTCGGCGAATTTCCAACTAAATGGTTAAATGGCTGAGTGGTTAATTGGCTAGCTGTTGATCGTTGCGAACTTTGATTTAGCAATCTGATCAGTTGACCACTCAGTTATTTACCTATTCAACGAATTACTTCATGCCCAAAAAGCTTCCTAACCTGCTTTTCGACTTCGGTGGTGTTATTATCAACATCGATTACCAACGCACTCTGGATGCCATGCAGTTACTCAGTGGCGAAGGCAATACCATTGGCTTCACACAAGCAGCACAAGCCGAACTCTTTGACTTGCTCGAAACGGGCAAGCTGACGAGCGAGCAGTTTCGGACCGGTTTGCGCAGCGGCTACGGTCTGCAAGCTACCGACGATCAACTGGATGCCGCCTGGAATGCTATGCTATTGGATGTACCCGCCGAACGCCTTGCCCTCATTGCGGAGTTGCGAGAGCTAGGTCACGAAACGGCATTGCTCAGCAATACGAATCATATGCACATCAACGTCATCAATCAGCAACTGCAGACGCAGTACGGCTTTGAGCACGGTATTGCCGATGCCCTCGACCGGGTGTTCTACTCCCAGGAAGTAGGCTTGCGCAAACCTGGCGAGGAGATTTTTCGGCACGTATTGCGCGAAATGAACTGGAAAGCGGAGGAAACTCTTTTCATTGAAGACAGTATTCAACACATCGAGACGGCTCGTGGCCTAGGGCTGCACACGCTGTTCTTAGCCCCACCCCTTACGCTTACCGAAGCTCTTCCCGCCGCCATCCGTGCCTTCTCCCCTACCACTTCCTGAGGCGTCAGAATTCACCTCTGACGACGCCAGCTTTTTTTTACCTGAACCTGCTCCTGCGCCTCGCTGGCGTACCTATGCCTTGCATTTATTCTTGTTTATCATCACGCTCGGCACCACTACGCTAGCGGGGGCAGAGTGGATAACGGGAAAGACTTTCTTTGGACAGGTTAGCGCATGGCCCTTTACCGTTCAGCTTTCCGAGGCAGAGATGCTCAGCGGGCTGTGGTTTTCGGTGCCATTCCTGGGGGTGCTGACGGTGCATGAGTTTGGCCACTACTTTACGGCGCGCCACTACCAGGTGCGGGCTACGCTGCCATTCTATATTCCGTTTTTCACGGGCGTCTTTAACACGATTGGTACGTTTGGGGCAGTTATCCGCATCAAGGACCGTATTTTCTCGCGCAAGGAGTTCTTTGATATTGGCTTGGCTGGCCCATTAGCAGGCTTCTTGGTGGCAGTGCCGGTGCTCATCTACGGCTTTACGCATTTGCCACCCCTGGATTATCTCTTCCAGATTCATCCGGGCTACCGTTTCTACGGGGCACAGTACGCGCAATATGTGTACCGCGGCGGCGACGCACTAGCCCTAGCTAGGCCGCTCATCTACCGTTTGTTAGAAGCGTGGCTAGCGGATCCGGCCCGTCTTCCTCATCCGAACGAGCTCATGCACTATCCGGTGCTGATGGCCGGGCTGATGGCCTTGTTCTTCACTGCGCTCAACTTACTTCCCATCGGGCAGCTCGACGGGGGGCATATTCTGTATGGATTGCTCGGCTATCGGCGCTTCAACCGAATTTCGTTGGGTCTATTCATTGTTTTCATCTTTTACGCGGGCCTCGGGCTGTTTACTTTTCACAGTGGCCGCGACACGTGGCTGTACTGGAGCGTGCCGTATTTGCTCTACTTATTCCTGGTGTTCCAGCGGGCCTTGCCAACGCCGCAACGAGGTTTGTTACTTGCCCTGGGCGTATGGGCAGCGCAACTAGCTGTTGCGGTTGCCATTCCGGGTATTCAGGGGAATCCTGGCTGGCTCGTATTTGGGTTGCTGCTAGGCCGCGTAACGGGTATTTTTCATCCTCCCGCTCCCGATGAACGCCCGTTGAGCACCGGCCGCAAGGTGCTCGGTTGGGTGATGCTGGCCATCTTCGTACTGTGTTTTAGCCCGTCGCCGTTCGGCTAAAAGCGGCTAGGTTGCGTACACAGGTTGGTTTGTTTGCTTTAAGTTCTTCTTTCTGTTCGTATGCCTACTGACTGCAACACGCCCGAATACCGCTGGGAGCTAGCCGCCCGCATTGCCAACAGCATGCTCGGCGCGGGTCTTAGCCATCGTGATATCAACGAAGCCACTACCTGCGACGACCTGCTGGAGCTAGGAGAATTGCCGAAGCCGGAAGTCACCTATTTGCGTAGCCTCATCTTGCTCGCCGACCACGAAGCACGTGAGCTGTTCACGCGCCACGCCCGCGGTAAGGCCACTCCGGAAGACCCCGCCGAGTGTACCACATTCAACTTCTTCCGTCAGCTCGTCTGGATTAGCCTGTACAGCCGCCCCGATGGCGAAGATGGCCTCCCAGTGTAAAAGAACTGCACGCTACCCCGAGCAAACCTAGCCTCAGCAGGGTGCTCTGTTGGCAGCGATAATCAGTAAAAACGACAGCTCCCCAGCGAACCACACCTGACCTAGGTGTCGTCCGCTGAGGAGCTGTGCATCTATAGAAGCTGGAGTCACTACTAGTGTAGCACCCCGCTATAACTAGCTTTTCTAGCCTTCCAGTGCTGCTACGCCAGGCAAGGTTTTGCCTTCCATATACTCCAGCAGCGCGCCGCCACCGGTCGAGATGTATGATACTTTGCTGGTGTACCCTAGCTGGTTCACTGCCGCGGCTGAGTCGCCACCGCCGATAAGCGAGAAGGCGCCGTTTTGGGTAGCCTCCGCGATGGCGCGGGCTACGAACTCTGTGCCTACCGAGAAGTTCGACATCTCAAACACCCCCATTGGGCCATTCCACAGAATGGTTTTTGACTCACGGATGATAGCGGCGAACATTTCACGCGACTCTGGTCCGATGTCGAGGCCCATCCAGGTAGCGGGAATATCGAGGTTACCGGCAATATCTACGTCGGCATCATTCGCAAATCGGTTGGCAATAACGCTGTCCACTGGTAGCACCAAATTCACACCTTTATCCTTCGCCTTCTGAATCAACTCCTTGGCTAAGTCTACCTTATCGGCTTCCAGCAGCGAATTGCCGATGGTGCCGCCCTGGGCCACGGCGAAGGTGTACGCCATACCACCGCCGATGAGCAGGTTGTCCACTTTATCGAGCAACTTCTCAATGATCAGGATCTTATCCGAAATCTTAGCGCCGCCCATGATGGCAGTGAAGGGCCGGTCGGCGTTGGCTAGCACGCGGTGAGCGTTTTCCAGCTCATTTTGCATCACGTAGCCCGCTACGCGGTTTTCGGGAGCAAAATATTGCGCAATAACCGCCGTGGAAGCGTGGCTACGGTGGGCTGCCCCAAACGCATCGTTCACGTATACGTCGCCGAGCTTGGCTAGCTTTTCAGCAAAAGCCGGATCCCCTTTCTCTTCTTCGGGGTGGAAGCGCACGTTGTCGAGCAACAGGATTTCGCCGGGCTTGAGCGCGGCGGCAGCAGCTGTGGCTTCCTCACCAATCACATCGCCACCGAACTTCACTTCCTGCCCGTATTCGTGTTGCAGCGCCAACACGAGGTTGCGCAACGAGTTTTTCTTATCGGGTCCGCCCTTCGGCCGACCTAGGTGCGAGAGCAGCACTACGCTGCCGCCGTCAGTCAGAATTTTCTTGATGGTGGGCGTCGCGGCGTGAATGCGGGTGTAGTCGGTGATACGCAGCTCCTCGTCGAGGGGCACGTTGAAATCCACGCGTACCACGGCTCTTTTGCCGGCGAAGTTGTACTGATCGAGGGTTCTCATGGAATCGAAAATGGGTTGAAGGAAGTCTGTATACGGCGTTATGGCGCGTAGTTCGCCTTTTTTTGGTAGGATACAAAAAGCAAGTGCCTCAGGTTAGGTAGCGACTAGCGTTGGCTTTTTACCTTTACTACCCGTTATAACTCCTTAGACGACAAACATAGCCAACTGGCTGTTTTCATGAAACGTGAAGGTTTTTGTCTGCTTTACGCGTTGCTCATGGCGCACATGGCACTCGGTCAACAATTACGCTTCGGCGTAAAAGGCGGCCTCAACTACGCCAACTTCCGAATCAAAAACGTCGTGGGCCCCGACCGCCTAGCAGGCGTCAACGTCGGCGTAATGGCACGCTACTCTTTCGGCCCAAGCAACTTCTGGAACATCCAGTCTGAGCTGCTCTACTCGGCCAAAGGCAGCACCGATAAGTATGGCTTAACGTCTCTAGGCGGCCGTGCTATCTATAAATACCGCCGCAACTACCTGGATTTACCAATTTTGGCAAAAATTAACCTTCAGGGCCTCACCTTCGAAGCCGGCCCGCAGCTCAGCTACTTAGTGAGCGTCAGTGATACCAACGATAACCCGCTCTTCCAGCACCCCGCACGGCGCGATTATAATAGCCTACAGCTCGGCTATGCCGCTGGGCTAGGGTACGAAATACCGGTCGGCCTGAGCCTGACGGTGCGGTATGCGGGCGATGTTACCGACGTCTACAACGGCGGGGGCGCTCGAAACTCCGTGTTTCAGGCGCAGCTAGGCTATCTGTTCCAGACAAAAAGTAACGTTTCAGCGAACTAAGCTGTTAGAGGGCGAGCGATTAATCGGCAGCGCCGAGCCGCTCGAAATTCGGCTACCTTTGCGTTCCATATGAAAATAGGCATCTTCTTCGGCGGCCCGTCGCGCGAGCGGGAAATCTCCTTCGCGGGCGGCCGCACCGTATACGACAACCTCGACAAGTCGCTGTTTCAGGCCGTCCCGATCTTCGTGGACAGCCTCGGCAACTTTATCCAGCTCGACTGGCAATACATCTACAAGGGCACCATCCGTGACTTTTACCCGCCGGTATCGGCGCTGCCGGCTTCTGAGCATAAGCTGCAAGTGTACCTAGAAAGCCTGGGCGAGCTGAGCGTGGCCGAGCAAGACCAGATCATCGGCGAGGTAGGCCGGCGCGTATTGCCCCATGAGCTAGCCTCACTGATGGACTTTGCGTTCCTAGCTTTGCACGGCCCCGGCGGCGAAGACGGCGCCATTCAGGGCGTGCTCGAATGGTACGGCATCCCCTTCTCTGGCTCTGGCATTCTCCCTTCGGCGTTTGGCATTGATAAGATTGCCCAGAAAAAGCTGCTGAAAGCGCTGGGACGCCCTACGCCCGATTTCCGAGTGATAACTGCGGCGGAGTGGGACGCCGCTAGCCCCGAAGCGACCCTCGCCTACCTAGTGCGGGAGCTAGGATTGCCGCTCGTATTCAAGGCGCCGCGCCAGGGTTCTAGCATCGGCGTGAGTATTCTGCGCGAGCAAGATGTAACCAAGTTCACGGCAGCAATAGAGCGCAGCCTGTTCCGTAAAACCATGAGCCGCACCGAATGGCAAGACATAGGTGCGCACGGCCAACTTGCTTGGCTACAACAGCTTACTGATATTCGCGAGGGTATCGGCTTGCCGGTGCAGCTAGCCGTAACCAGTGACCAGCTAACTCCTGATACTGAGCTAGCTACTACCGGGCAAGCCGGTATCATCTACCACCCGGAGGTGCTGCTCAACAAGCTTAACGAGCTTTTTCAGACGGTAGAAGCCGTGCGCCTGACCAACGTGGATGGCGAGACACAGGTATTGGTAGAGAGCTTTGTGGCAGGCCGCGAGTTCTCGTGCATCGTGGTGGAAGACCCGAACGGGGAGCCCCTCGCTTTGCCGCCCACCGAAATTGTGAAAGGAGACGAGTTGTTCGACTACCGCTCGAAATACTTGCCCGGCCTAAGCCGCAAAATAACCCCGATTGACTTGCCAGAAGCGGAGATTCAGCGCATCCGGGAGGCTTGCCAGGAGATGTTTACCACGTTTGGCTTCCAGGTGTACGCACGCCTAGACGGCTTTTTGGGCAAAGACAACCAGTTGTTCCTCAACGACCCAAACACCACATCGGGCATGCTGCCGGCCTCGTTCTTCTTCCACCAAGCGGCGGAAATTGGGCTGAACCCCTCGCAGTTTCTCACTTACCTGATTCGTACGTCGTTGGCGGCGCGGCGCCGGGCAGGCATGCGGCCGGTGAAGCTAGCTTCGCTGTTGCAGCAACTCGACGCGACCGTAGCTTCGCGTCAGCAAGAAGAAAAACAACGCACCAAAGTAGCCGTGATTATGGGCGGTTACTCCTCGGAGCGCCACATTTCGGTGGAGAGCGGGCGCAACATTTACGAGAAGCTTAGCTCGTCGGTGAAGTACGAGCCGGTGCCGGTATTCCTAACGGGTTCGGCCCAAGAGCATAAGCTCTACGTACTCCCCATCAACGTGATGCTCAAGGATAACGCCGACGATATTCGCGAGAAGATCGAGTACGCCGAAGCCGGCCACGATCTGCATCCTATCCTGCAACGCATCCGCCGCGAAGCCGAGCCAATTACCAGCACCTACGCTGGCCAGCCCACGGCCCAGCCCCGTCGTATCTCGTTTGCAGAGTTAGCCGAAATGGTGGATGAGGTGTTCATCGCCCTACATGGCCGCCCCGGCGAAGATGGCGCGTTGCAGCGGGAGCTGGAGCAATACGGGCTACCCTACAATGGCTCGGGCGTAGCATCAAGCAGCGTCACCATCAATAAGTTCGAGACGAACAAGCACCTGCGCGAAGCGGGCCTGCGCGTAGCAGAGCACCGCATGGCTAACCGCCTGGAGTGGGAAGCCGATGCCGAAAGTTTCTACCGCAGCCTCGAAACGCAGTTTGCGTACCCTTTCATTGCCAAGCCCGCCGACGATGGCTGCTCATCGGCCGTGAAAAAAATTAAGAATCGGACGGAGTTGGAAGCTTTTTGCCGCCTCATGTTCCGCGACCAGGAAGACCTAGAAACAACGGCTGCGGAAACGCTACACCTAGGTTTCAAAGAAGAATTTCCCCAAAAGGACGCGTTCTTGGTTGAGACCCTGATTGAGCGCGACGGCGCCAAGCACTTCCTCGAAATCACCGGCGGCCTGCTCACCCACTGGCGCCCCGATGGCACCTACGATGTAGAAGTGTTCGAGGCGTCGGAGGCGCTGGCGACGGGCGAAGTGCTGAGCCTGGAAGAAAAGTTTTTGGCCGGGGAAGGGCAGAACATCACCCCTGCCCGCTACGCCCCCGACGTGCAGGAGCGGCAGCGTATATCAGAGGAAGTGAAGCAGGAACTGCGCCGCGTGGCCGAGGTGCTAAACATCCAGGGCTATGCCCGTATTGACGCCTTTGTGCGGGTGCGCGAAACGGGTGCGGTGGAGGTCATCATCATCGAGGTAAACTCCTTGCCCGGCATGACGCCAGCTACTTGCATCTTCCACCAAACTGCTCTCAACGGCTACACGCCCTACGACTTCATCGACCGGATTCTGGAGTTTGGGAAAGAGCGCACCAACCGCTTGCAGCTAGAAACGAAAAGCTAGACGAAAGCTAGGCTCCCTTCCCTTATTAAGGAAGGGAGCTTAGTCCTAGCTCTGCTTCTCGACAATCTAGCTTTTAGCGCTAATTTCGCCTTCTAGCTCCGTATTCCCAGCTTCTAGCTCCTTCCTAAAAAATGGCCTTTCTTAAATCAGACACCCCCTTCGACGTTGTGAAGCACCTGCTGGTGATGCTGGTGGTGGGGGCGCTGCTGTTATTTGCCTTCTTCTTTGTCTACTTGCCTATTACCACGCACCACGGCGAAACCATTGTCGTACCGAAAATAACCGGGATGCGGCTCGAAGCCTTGGAAAACTATCTGGATGAACATGATCTACGCTATTTCGTAGATGACTCCAGCTATAACCCTCGCATACAGCCTTTTACGGTACTCACGCAGGACCCCGCACCGGGCGAGCGGGTGAAGGAAGACCGCAAAATCTACATCTCGGTAAGCATGAAACGCCCACCAGTGATTAAGATGCCGAATCTCACGGAAGGCACCGAGAAAACGGCTTACATGATCCTGGAAAGCTATGGGCTAGCACTAGGCAAGCTAATAAAAGTGCCCGATCTGCGGCAAAATCAGGTGCTTCGCCAACTCGTTGATGGCAAAGAAATAGCTCCTGGCGCTCCAATTGCCAAAGGCACCCGCGTCGACTTAGAGGTGGGCGACGGCCTAGGCAACCAGGAGTTTCCGGTGCCGAATGTGGTAAACATGCCGGCCGACGAAGCGACCACACTGCTGGTGGGTCAAGGCTTGCAAGTAGGCGAGATTTTTTACCAGGCAGCTGAAGAAGGACAAACGGACGGTACCGTTGTGAAACAGCGTCCCACGGCAGGCCCCGGCGCCACCATCCGCATGGGGCAACTAGTCGACTTATGGATAGCTGGCCAGGAGCCGGTTAAGCCCGTGCGCTAAGTAATCTAATACTCTGCTTTCCTGTTAATCTTAGCTCATTAGAAGCCGTGCTACTCGCACGGCTTCTTTGCTGAAATTGCGTTTTGCGAACCTAGGTGCCATACTAAATCGTACCTCTCTGCGGTTAGGCTTAAGGGCCAAAGACACAGGTTCCGCGGCCGTCGTACAAGCTCAGCTATTCAACCACCAATTTATGCGCTATTCCAAACGACTACACCGCGTTTTCTGCCTCCTTTTCCTGTTGCCGCTGCTTAGCCAAGCACAAACAGTAACGCCGTTGACCGCTGATCCGGGTCGGACTGCGCCAACTGCTAGTCGTGAGATTCGTACGCGCGCGGCGGCCCTTGGTCTGCCTGTGTTTGATGATTTCTCGGGACGCGAGGGGCAACCCAACACGCAGGTATGGCTCGCGCGGGGCGGCACGCTGGTCAACAACCGCTTCCCGGTGGCGCCACCTTCCCGGGGCGTCGCCACGTTCGACGGCCTCAAAGCAGACGGCCAGCCTTATGGTTCGGCCGTTAGCGATACTGATACGCTCACCTCGCAGCCCATCAACCTAGGTGGCCTTGCAGCTAGTGCCCAGGTGTACCTGAGCTTTTTCTGGCAGGCGGGCAGCGTTGTCGGGGCGCCTTCCCTAAACACCAGTAGCCGCCCCGTATACTTGTCGCTGGATTTCCTGGATAATACGGGCATCTGGCGTCAGGTCTGGATTGAACGGAGCACCAGGGTACAAACAGCATTTCAGCAGCAGCTTATCCCAGTGACGGACAGCCGCTACTTACACGGAGCTTTTCAGTTCCGCTTTCACTCGTCCGGCAACCAGGCCAATACCAACGACGCTTGGAGCATCGACTACGTGTACCTGAACCGCGACCGATCGGGCACCAGTAATTCTTACCGCGACATTGCTACTAGCGCCCCGCTTTCCAGCTTGCTAAAGCGGTACACGGCCATGCCAGTGTGGCAATACAACGCAAGTTCTTCGCCGGCCAACGAGCTGAATGACAACACCGCTACGACAATCAACAACTTCGACGTAGGCCCGGCCAACACCCCCGTTACCTGGACGGGCACGCTGCAAGTGCTACTAGGCGGAGCGGCCGCCACGTATCTGAATGGCACCTCTTCCCTGCAACCTAGCCAGCAGCAGTTCGCCGTGGCAGGCAGCGTGCGCAGCATTCCCTTGCCTATTTCCGACGCGGGCAAGCGCGTGCGGCACACCATTACCCTGCTCACCAACGAATCCAATCCTCAGACGCTGCCCAACGATACGATCAGCCGTATCACCGAGCTAACGGATTACTACGCCTACGACGATGGCACGCCCGAAGCCATGGCCACGAACAGTGCTCTCAGCTATCTGGTCTACCGCTTCGATCTTAACAAGGCCGATCAGGTGAAAGGCTTACGCCTATACATGCTGCCTTCACCCACGGCGACCAGCCGCGTGCTCACCATTGGCATTTGGGATGAAAAGGATGGCAAGCCCTCGGGAGTAGCCAAGGCCACCCAAGCGTACACCGTGCCCGCGTCGCCGCCAGCTAACTACGTAGATGTCAATTTTCCTGCTCCCGTGCCCGTAAGCGGCTCGTTCTATATTGGCTACGCAGCTAGCGGCAACTTTCTTCAAGCTGGGCTGGACTACAACAGCACTGTTCCGGCCAACTACACGCTCATTTCGCAAGGACCCGTTACGGCTACCAGCAACAACTGGTCGGCGTCTACATTGCAAGGGGCTATTATGATGCGTCCGGTTCTCACCAACAGCATCGTGACAGGAACGGCAGATCCGGCTACAGCCGCCACTTTTAGCGTGTACCCTAACCCGAGCGCCGGCCTAGTGCACGTGCAGGGCACTTACCGGCGCGCTACGGTGCTCGATGCTGTGGGGCGGACGGCTTGGGTACAGCCCACTGCTCAAGCTGGGCAAAAAAGCTTAGATCTAAGTGCTTTACCAGCTGGCGTGTATGTTATCCAGCTAACGCTCCCAAATGGCTTGCTCGTAACCAAACGATTGATCTTGGCGGAATAAGGCAGAGAAGAAACGCTTCCTTCTTTCATTTTTTACGAAATTGCGTACTTAACGCTCCTTTTCTTTCCATCATTCCATGCCCGATATTACTCCTGCTGAACTCAAACAGCGCCAACAAGCTGGTGAGCAACTAACGATTATTGACGTACGCGAGCCGTGGGAAAACGCTGAAGGCCGCATCGAAGGCAGCCAGAATATTCCCCTAGGTTCTTTAGGCGAAAAGCTAGATGACCTAGAGGAGCTAAAAGGCCAAGAAGTGATTGTACACTGCAAAGGTGGTGGGCGCTCTGCTTCGGCCAAAGCCTTCTTAGCACAGCAAGGTTTCACCAACGTACGCAACTTAATCGGCGGCTTCTCTGCGTATCAGCAATAATCCTTCGACTCCCCTTCAGCGCCCGGTCACTACTTAATTGTTAGTGACCGGGCTTTTTTGTGAGCTTTTTATTTTTGTCAATCAACGACTTACGGAATTATTTTAAGCCATTAAATTGTATACAACTAAATCTTGCAAAACATACCTATCTTTGCTCACGAAGATTATGAATACGCCTGCTGCCAACAACGCCAACGAACTCCTGAAACTGGATAACCAGCTGTGTTTTCCACTTTACGCGTTGTCGCGCATGTTTACGAAGGCGTACCAGCCGTATTTGCAGGCCTTGGATATCACCTACCCGCAATACCTTGTGCTGATGCTTCTTTGGGAGCATCGGGAGCTCACGGTGAAAGAGCTAGGTGAGAAGCTATTGCTCGATTCGGGCACCCTTACACCCTTGCTTAAGCGGATGGAACAACGCCAGTGGCTTAGCCGTCGCCGCGACCCACGCGATGAGCGGTCGGTGATTATTACCTTACTCCCCACCGGCCACGAGCTCCAAGCGCAAGCTTGTAGCATTCCGGTACATCTGCTGGAAAAGCTTCAGCTCTCCCCTACCGAATTTGAAACCCTGCGCACGCAGCTTCAGCAGTTGCTGACGGTGCTGCGCTAATTTTTACTTTCCCCTACTTTTCGCCATGAAAATTGAAAAGGTGTTCACCGCACAAGCGCTTGCCAAAGGCGGCCGCGATGGTCATGTTACCACTGCCAACAATGTGCTAGACGTAGCACTTAGCACTCCGAAAGAGATGGGCGGCCCTGGCAAAGCGGGCGCTACAAATCCCGAGCAGTTATTTGCTGCCGGCTACGCAGCCTGCTTCGAAGGCGCCCTAGGTGTAGCAGCCCGGCAGGCAAAAGTGAAGCTGGAAGACGTAACGGTAGAAGCCTTCATTGGCTTCGGCAAGGCCGAAGATGGCGGCTACGGTATTTCTGCGGACCTGCACGTCAACATTCCGAACATCGAGCAGACGCAAGCAGAACAGCTTGTAGAAGCTGCGCACGGCATCTGCCCATATTCGCGTGCTACCCGCGGCAACATCGAGGTTACGCTGAGCACTACTACCAACCCTGCTTAAGTAACCTAGAGTGCAAACCAACAAGGCCAACCATCCCAGCGATGGTTGGCCTTGTTGGTTTTACGTCAACTTCCCATCGGCGGCGTAGCGCAACTCGCCCCGATCTATGAGTTCTCGCAAGAGTTCTGTAACGGTGCTTGCTTGGGCCGGGGCAAACTGACTCACCACCTGGCGGGGCGTCTGCGGCGTGGTGCGTACTAACTGCAATAGCTGCTGGCGCAAGGCCGGCGAGGCACCTGTTACATTTTGCTGCTTTTTTTGCTCCAGGCAGTAGTCGCACACCTTGCATACGGGAGCATCCAGCTCGCCGAAGTACTCAAGCAGCAGTTGCTGACGACAGCGCCCACCCGCGGCATAGCGCACCACAGCGGCCGCTTTTTGCTGCGCCAGGGCCCGCATTTCCCGCAGGTGCTTCTGGTCGAGTGGCAGCTTATCGGCGTCGTAGCGGGGCGTGGTAAACAGGGCCTGGGGCGAGTCGTGCTTCGGCTGATACTGAATGATACCCGAGCGGTGCAGGAATAGTAGCATTTTGCGCACGTCCACCACGCTCAGGCGTAAGTACTGAGCTAGGCTGTTCTCCGAGATACGCTGGAAGCTGGTGAAGATTTCTCCACCGTTAAGCCGAAGCAGGGCTTTAATCAGCTTATCGTGCTGGGCATTGGCTACCTGAAAGCGGTACAGATCATTGTGATCGATGGGAATGTGCACGCGAGCCGGATTGTTCACGGCTTCATTTACCTGGGCAAACCCTTCCCGCTCTAGCGTCCGAAGAGCGTTGTGCGCATCCACGGCCTTAAGACGATATGTTTCGGCAAATTGCTGAATGTCAAAATCAAACGCTACCAGCTCTCCTCCTCCTACGGCTGTGCGGGAGAAATTAGCCAGCGCCTGGTAGACGCGCCGCACCGTGTCGAGCGGAGGGTACGCTAGCTCGGTGCGGCGCCGTAGGTCATCGGCATCATTCGGTCCAGTGAGCAGCACAGCGAAGGCGTATTTCTCGTCGCGCCCAGCGCGGCCCGCTTCCTGATAATATGCTTCTAAGTTATCGGGCGCATCGAGGTGCACAACTAAGCGCACGTCGGGTTTGTCGATGCCCATCCCAAACGCGTTGGTCGCAACTATAATGCGCGTGCGGTCTTGCATCCAGTCCTGCTGGGTACGGTGACGCTGCTCGGCGGGCAAGCCTGCGTGGTAAGCGGCGGCGGGCAGCTGATGCTGCTGTAAGAAAGCCGCGGCGTCCTCGGTCTGCCGCCGCGTGCGGGCGTACACAATGCTGGTTTTTCCTGGCCCAACGCCGCGAACAATCTCCAGCAAGCGCCGCAGCTTATCTTCCGTTTGAAAAACCGAGTAAGAAAGATTGGGGCGGGCAAAGCTCTGCTGAAAAACCTGACTGCCGGGCCGGAAAGCCAGCTTCTCGACAATGTCCTGCTTCACCTGGGTTGTAGCTGTGGCCGTTAGGGCAATGACGGGTACCGTGGGCAGCAGTTCGCGCAAAGCGGCAATTTGCAAGTACGGTGGCCGGAAGTCATATCCCCACTGAGATAAGCAGTGCGCTTCGTCGATGGCCAACAGGTTAACGCGCATCCGGGCCACACGGGCCCGAAATAGATCGGTGAGCAGGCGCTCGGGCGATACATACAGGAACTTGACCGGACCGTACACGCAATTGTCGAGTGTTTGGTCGATTTCTTGGTGGCTCATCCCCGCGTAAATGGCCTCGGCGCGAATATCGCGGCTGCGTAGGCGCTCCACCTGATCTTTCATGAGCGCAATCAGTGGCGACACTACCACACAAATACCATCGCGGGCCAAAGCGGGCACTTGAAAACAGACACTTTTTCCTCCTCCCGTCGGCAATAAGGCGAGTGTGTCCTTTCCCGCTAATACCGAACGGATAATATCTTCTTGCAACGGACGAAATGCCGCGTGTCCCCAATGTTGGCGGAGCAGGTGTAGAATATCATCGGTCGGCGCAGGCACAGGCAGAAAAGCAGTAGCGGAACCACGAAGATAATACCAAGGCCCAGGAAAGTGGATAAGCAAGCTTCACGGATGCTAGCAGTCGGCTTCAACACCCTGAAGCCGACCTAGGCCACCTAGGGGTTCAACGCCACTAACTGCTTTTTCGAGGGATCTTACTCCTTGTTCACCGAATCAATATATAATTGGCTTAATATTTAGTAATTCAGCAGGTATTCTATCCATTACTCTTTCACAGTGAGGTAAGTAAATCCGCTCGGCATTTTTTACTCACATCGGCTTTGTCGTCTATCCCCTCCTTTTGCTACATGTCAACCCCCGACTTAAAATTATTGCTTACGACTCCAAACGTTAGCGCCTATTATGACTCTAGTAACGACTGGCTTTATTTAAACTGGCATGGCGAATTAGACCTAGATCGGCTCCGCAAGAGTTGTCTCCAAATTGTGCTGTGCCTAGTAGCAAGGCGGTACAAACGCATTCTGAATGACAACACCGACCTCACCAAAGCTACCCCCGACGTAGTACCCTGGCTGGCGACAGAGTTACTGCCCTATATGAAGCTGGTGGGCATAGAGTACATGGCGTGGATATTATCGCCAAACCTAGACGTGCAGAATGAAGCGGAAGCCGCCCTCGAAGAAATCACCAAGCCTGTCGTGGCAGTTTTCGAGGACATGGCCTCGGCGTACGAATGGCTAAGCTCTGTCAACTTTCAACCACCTGGGATGCTCACATCTTCGGGCGGCCTCGACCAGATTATGTCTGTGTTGAAGAACCGGATCATGCACCTAGGTGGTAAGATGTGGTAAGGCCAAGCAATAGGGTAAAAGAAAAGCCCGGTTCTGGATAGAACCGGGCTTTTTAGGTAGTATGATGAATGGCAACTTATGCGGCAGCCGATTCGCCGTTCTCACGGTCGTCGATGGCTTTGCGCAGCTTAGCAATGGCTTGCGTAGCACGCTCCTCGTCCAGACGGTTGATGTTCAAGAGCATCTTGGTCTTCTCCTGGCGCGTAATCACCGGATGGTTTAACAAACGGATAATCTCTTCCTTTTGCGAAGCCGTGGCGTACGTAACGGCAGGCGTTTCAACCGGAGCAGCTTCAGCAGGCACTGCCTTCATAGGGGCAGGAGCTTCGGCGGCTACCGTCACTGGTGCGGCTTCGGGCGCAACTACTAATGCTGGCTTTACCTCAGTAGTATTGCCTGCATAATCCATCTCTTCGGCTGGCGTGGGCTCGTAACCTGCTGCTCGGATGATCCAAGCGAGGATGTTGCGATATGCCTTACCGATAGCACGCGTTTGCGCCATGCTCATGATGGCAAACTCTTGGTAGAACTTCTTGCCGTTCTCTTTATTCGAGCACACGGCAAAACCGGCTCCTACTGTGTGACCTGAGCGCAGGTCAAATAGCGTCACCTTAGCCTGGTACTTCAACTCCGTTTCGGTGCTGACGTTGATGACGTGGTCAACGATCGGCACGATGCCGAGGCGCGAGCCGGCGTACTGCCAGCCTTCCACGTTCACAAACTCTTTGCCCTGCACCGTCGTCGAGAGCTTGTTGTCCTTGATGAACTTGGCTAGGTCCGTAGCCAAGTGCAGCGTCTCGTCGGAACGGGAGATGTCGTAGCTCTCAACTTTGTTCTTGCGAGCTGGCTCCTTGGTGGTTTTAATAGCTTCGTTCATGGCGGTTTCCATAAGTGTCCTGTAGTACGTTGTGATGTTCAGATATAGAACTAAAGATACTCTTGAAAGGTGCAAAAATCCATGCCTTTTTTAGTAAATTTTATCTCTGATAATCAGTCGTTTATAAATCTATACAAAAACAAACTTACTAAATTCCTTAGACAAACATCTTAAAAGTGCTGTTCTCTTCAAAAAATTGATTTAGTTGCCTTTATCAAGTAGTCAGTTAGCAAGCAAAGCTTTAGAAAAACAACAGCCGACCGCCAGGTTGCGCACCCAAGCAGTCGGCCACAGCGCCGGTCCGTTGCCATTTCGGACGCGTTCCGAAAAAGAATAAGCCTGCCAGAACCGAGATCCTGGCAGGCTTATTAACGCATTTCGTTTCAACAGGTTACTCTGAAATGTAGCCGTCCTTCATAATGATTTTGCGGTCGGCCATTTCGGCCAGCTGATCGTTGTGGGTGACAATCACGAATGTCTGCCCTAGTTCTTTGCGCAGCAAGAAGAAAATCTGGTGTAGTTCCTGCGCATTCTGCGAATCGAGGTTGCCACTAGGTTCGTCGGCGAAGATGATTTCGGGCGAGTTGATGAGGGCGCGCGCTACAGCCGTGCGTTGTTGCTCGCCCCCGCTCATCTCACTGGGCTTGTGGTCGGCGCGGCGCTCTAGGTTAAGCATACCGAGCAGTTCACGGGCCCGCACGCGGGTTTCCTTCTCCGACCGTCCTGCTAAATACGCTGGCAAGCACACGTTCTCGAGGGCCGTAAACTCGGGCAGTAGGTTGTGAAACTGAAAGATGAACCCAATATGACGGTTACGGAACCGGGCTAGGTCGGAGCGCTTGAGTGAGCTCACCGATTCTCCATCAAAGAGCACCTCCCCCGAATCGGGATTGTCGAGCGTGCCGAGGATGTGCAGCAGCGTGCTTTTGCCGGCGCCTGACGAACCAACAATGGAAACGATTTCCGACTTTTCAATAGTCAGGTCGATGCCTTTGAGTACTTCCAGCGTGTTATAGCGCTTACGAATGTTGATGGCCTGCAGCAAAGGTAGGTCAAAGTTGAATGAGCGGGACGAGACAAATCTACGGATTGTAGATGGTTGTGGGGGTAGTAGTTGCGGGATAATTGTCGGGCTGACGTGCTAATCCTTACGTTCGCACGACCATTAGGGTCGCAACCTAGCCAAACTCCGACCCCATTTTTACACTTCCGTGCTCCGTTATTATTACCTACTTTCGTGCCTAGTTACCACTTTCCACTGATTGACCCCCTATGAACATTCACGAGTATCAGGGTAAAGAAATTTTAAAAAGCTACGGCGTCCGGGTGCAAGAAGGCATCGTGGCCGACACGCCAGAAGAAGCCGTAGCAGCTGCTAAGCGCTTGACGGAGGAAACCGGCACGAGCTGGCACGTAATTAAAGCCCAAATCCACGCCGGTGGCCGCGGCAAAGGGGGCGGCGTGAAGCTGGCAAAAAACCTGGAGCAAGTAAAAGACATTGCCGGCCAGATCATCGGCATGCAGCTCGTAACCAAGCAGACGGGACCCGAGGGTCGTAAAGTGCACAAAATCTTGGTAGCCCAAGACGTGTACTATCCCGGCGAATCGGAAACGAAAGAGTACTACATGAGCGTGCTGCTCGACCGCGCAACGGGTCAGAACGTTATCATCTACACCACCGAGGGTGGCATGGACATCGAGGAAGTAGCCGAGGCGCATCCTGAGAAAATCCACCGCGAGCATGTAGACCCACGCGTAGGCCTGCAAGCGTTTCAGGCCCGCAAGATTGCCTTCAACCTAGGTTTGTCGGGGGAGGCCTTCAAAGAGATGGTGAAGTTCGTGACGGCTCTTTATAAGGCCTACGACGAAACTGACTCGGCCATGTTCGAAATCAACCCCGTGTTGAAGACGTCGGACAACAAGATCCTAGCCGTTGACGCCAAAGTAAACCTCGACGACAACGCCTTGTATCGTCATAAAGCATTTGCCGATCTGCGCGACACTAACGAGGAAGACCCCTTGGAAGTAGAAGCTTCGGAGTCGCACCTGAACTACGTGAAGCTCGACGGCAACGTGGGCTGCATGGTAAATGGTGCGGGTCTAGCTATGGCGACCATGGACATCATCAAGCTGAGCGGTGGTGAGCCGGCCAACTTCCTCGACGTAGGAGGTGGAGCCAACGCTCAAACCGTAGAAGCCGGTTTCCGCATCATCCTGAAAGACCCGAACGTGAAGGCCATCCTGATCAACATCTTCGGGGGTATCGTGCGTTGCGACCGGGTTGCCAACGGTGTGGTAGAAGCCTACAAGAACATTGGCGACATCAAAGTACCGATCATCGTGCGTCTTCAAGGCACCAACGCTGAAGAAGGCGCCCGCATCATCGACGAATCAGGTCTGAAAGTATTCTCGGCGGTGCTGTTGAAAGACGCCGCCCAGAAAGTGAAAGAAGTATTAGCTGGCCAAACGGCTTAGTCTGCCCAAAGCTAGCTCCGCAAAAAAGCCCGTCTGACGTGTCAGACGGGCTTTTTTATGCTTAAGGCCAAGCAAAGCTAGGTCTCAGAAGCAACTTATTATTGTACGCCGCCTTTTTCGGCTACGCCGGCGTTTTCTTCGGCCTCAACCGGAATACCCTCACCTTGCACACGAAGCTCTACTTCCATGTTGCCGCGCGTACCTACCGAGTAAGGACAGATTTTGTGGGCCTGACGCACCATGTCAATGGTCTTATCACGGTCGAAGGATTTTAGGTCGACGTCTAGTATGGCGGCTAGACCATAGCCTTCTCCTTCTTGGAAAAGGGTCACAGAGCACTGTACGGTTGTTTCGGGGTCAAGCTTGTCGCCAGCACGCTGTGCAATTACGAGCAGCGCTTGTTGGAAACACGATGAGTAGCCAGCAGCAAATAGTTCTTCAGGGTTAGTCGCGCCTTTTTTGCCGCCTAGCCCTTCTGGCACCGACATATCGAGGTCAATAATACCCGTTGCAGAGCGTACGTGGCCGCTGCGGCCGCCAATGGCCGTTGCATCGGCCGTATACAGATTCTTTTTCATGGTGTAGGTGGTGATATATGCAGAAGTAATTTTCTGATAAGCTTAACTGGCTTTTGCCCATTTAGGTTACCTGTTCTTTCAGGACGAATACGCAGCAGAAGTTTAAGCAAATGCGCATAGGGTTTGGCAGCACACATTTTTCTCTCTACTTTTGCGCCACTCTAGGTCGCGTCGTACAACGGATAGTATTAGAGTTTCCGAAGCTCTCGATCTAGGTTCGATTCCTAGCGCGACCACTAGCACACCATCAAAAACGCCTTCTACACTACGTAGAAGGCGTTTTTAGCTTTAGCGGGTAAAACACTGGCAAAACATCGCTTCGAGAACCCCCTCTCCTACCCTGTTGCGTGGTCAATATCAACCGCCTCGGATCCACTACTGCGTTGTAGCTCTAACTCTTGGGTAGCGATCTTTGCTACCCTATGCTTCCACCAATATTCCTAATATCACACTATACCGGTGCAGCGTGCGAACTCGCATTTCACAGAGAAGAATACGGTGGTAAAGAAATGCAGAATACGGCATTTGCGGTACAATTACTCTTTGCTAACACAATAATACCCACCATAGCGCCATCTGGCAGCATATCGAAACTTTAGTATAGATTGAAATTACAGGTGTGCTGTAGAAGTCAGTTCGTGCGCTGTTCAGCACGAATTCTACATACCTAGCCAAGCTATGCTGGTACTTGACTTTGTCCTAAGACTAGCTTTCTTGGTTTGGCATATCTAGTTCTACATCCAACTAAGCACTTCAATAATGTAGAGCCAGTGCTCTTGGTTTATTCAGCATTTGTATTTCTTCGTACATACGCTATACTTTACCGTACTTTCGTCTTGCCTAAGAGTTGCAGCACGTTAGCTTTAGAATAATCTGAATATGGAAAACGCAGTAGCCGTTGCGAATTACTTCGTGCGGAAGTCGTTGGACACCGGCGTTCCGGTGACACCGATGAAGCTGGTGAAGCTGGTGTATGCGGCGCACGGGTGGTACCTAGGCCTGACGGGTGAGCCACTCATTGCCGAGGGGGTGCAAGCGTGGAAATATGGCCCCGTAGTACCTTCCGTGTACGACAGCTTCAAGACTTATGGCGGCAGCCCCATCACAGAGCCAGCTGGCACACTGGAGCCAAATGGGCATGTGGTCTACTATGCACTTAATACCCCGAGCCTTACTAGTTTTCTGGATAAGATCTGGGACGTGTACAAAGATTATTCGGCGGTTGAGCTTTCGGCGCTCACGCACCAGGAAAATACGCCATGGTTTGAGACCTGGCACCAAAAGGGTGGGCGCGATAACCGCTCTGTAGTTATTCCCAACGACGCCATTCAAACTTATTACCAGGAGCTAGCGAGTGCCAACGCCGCCTGATACCCCGCGCCTACCCGACCTGAGCGCTATTCGAGGAGAGAAGCGCCCGGCCCGCAAAACAAACCTAGCTACTGCCGAACAGGATTGGTTTGAGCAAGACAAGCGCAAAGGGGCCCACAGACGTGACCAACGCGCCAAAAATGTAATTCATTACACGGTGCTTAGTCTCGTTGTAGTGGCAGGTATCTGCTTGGCTGTAGGCATCGTTATCCGAGTTTGCCACCTCATTTTACCCGCCGACCAACTTTGGCTCACCAAGGAGCAAACTGATTTCATCGACCACCTAGCCCAATTAGCGGGCTCTGGTGTGCTAGGTGGATTATTAACCAAGTATCTGAGCCGCAATATCGAAGCTTGAACTCTCAGTTGGCATGTATGATCGTAGCCTATGTTATTATTCTGTACTTGGCTTGTGTCACGGCTCAGCGCCCAAAGTCTACGCTATACAAGAGCTAGGTTACCTTTTACTTCAGTGGAGCTTGAAAATAAATAACCCCATACCTACACTCTATCGAGGTAGATACGGGGTTATTTAGTAGCTAGAATTGCTTCTAATACCTAGCCTTAATAAGGCTTCGCGTCGTGAGCAACTTCTTCAGCTTGCTCTACAGCGGCGTCGGCTTGGCGCTCGTTGTATTGATTGCCACCTTCAGCTTCAGTATTGGCGTTTGCAGCTTTGATGCCGTCGGCCAAACGCTTGCCCCAATCTGGGTCGCAATTGGTGCAAAGCTCGATCATCTTGTCCTGAATTACCTTTTCGGCATCGGCTAGCGCACCCACCATATTGTTGATGAGGTCGTCGCGTTCCCAATCTTCGTGCAGACGATACCGCTCGCCAGCTTGGCCGAAGTTATTGGTACGGTCGATGGTCTGGCGTACCAGACGGCCCGTGTAGGCAGGCTGGTGGTCAGGACCAGGAGCCGGCGATTCTTTCAACCCATTCAGGCTGCTCGGCTCGTAGTTTACGTGCGGGTTTTGGCCCGGCGCCGCGTCTACGTGATACGTCATCTGGCCATCGCGCTGGTTTGTAGCTACGTGCTTTTTAGGCGCGTTGATGGGCAGCTGCAAGTAATTAGCGCCTACGCGGTAACGCTGGGTATCGGAGTACGAGAACGTACGGCCTTGCAGCATTTTGTCGTCGGAGAAATCGAGACCGTCTACAAGTACGCCTGTTCCGAAAGCAGATTGCTCTACTTCGGCGAAGTAGTTCTCGGGGTTCTTGTTCAGCGTCATCATACCCACGGGCAGGTGAGGGAACTTGTCTTCGGGCCAAATCTTGGTGTCGTCAAGCGGATCGAAGTCGAGCTCAGGATGTTCGTCGTCCGACATGATCTGCACGCGCAACTCCCACTTGGGGAAATTGCCCTTCTTGATGTTGTCGAACAGGTCTTGGGTAGCGTGGTTGAAGTTTTTGGCCTGAATGGCTTCGGCTTCAGCAGCAGTTAGGTTTTTAACGCCTTGTTGCGGCTCCCAGTGGTATTTTACCAGCACGGCTTCGCCTTGCGCGTTCACCCACTTGTAGGTATTCACGCCTGAGCCTTGCATCTGGCGGTAGTTAGCCGGAATGCCCCAAGGCGAAAATAGGAAGCTCACCATGTGCATGGCTTCCGGCGTGTTGGCGATGAAGTCGAAGATACGCTGGCCGGTCTGGCGGTTAAACACCGGATCGGGCTTCTGCGAGTGAATTAGGTCGGGGAACTTGATGGCGTCGCGGATAAAGAACACCTTCAGGTTGTTACCTACTAGGTCCCAGTTGCCATCTTCGGTGTAGAATTTCACCGCGAAGCCGCGTGGGTCGCGCAGAGTCTCAGGCGAGTGACCACCATGGCCTACCGTGGAGAAGCGCACGAACACTGGCGTTTCTTTGCCTTTGGTGTTGAACAGCTTCGCGCGTGTGTACTTCTCAATAGGCTCGTCGCCTACCTTGCCGTACGCCTCGAATACGCCGTGCGCCCCAGCACCCCGGGCGTGTACCACCCGCTCCGGCACCCGCTCACGATCGAAGTGGCTGATTTTCTCAATGAACTGGTAATTTTCGAGCGTAGCTGGTCCGCGGTTGCCCACAGTACGCAGGTTCTGGTTGTTCGATACGGGGTGGCCTTGGCGGGTGGTCAGAGTTTGCGCACCTTCGCCGGCAGCCGTACGCTGATCTTGGGAGGTACCGGCGCCGGTTACGGCCGTACCAGTGCCGTCGCCCGAAACGGGTTGGGCGCCATTCTGATTCTGATCTTGGCTCATAAGGATGGGGACTTTGATTGTTGATGTTTTGCTGCTTATACCCAGTAGCTAGCACAAGCGTTTCTCAAATTAACGCTGCTTTCGGCAGATTATGCAAACACCTTGTAGCAAACGGAAGGTAAGGGAGTAAGCACGGAAGCTTGCTTTTTGTTTGTACCTAGGTCGCTTTTCCACGCCAAAAACGGCTTAAAAGCCGCTGCCAGTTTGTAAGATACGTACTTCCGATGCCCAGCTTCATTGGAAGGACTGCGAGCAACGACAACCTCCATTTAAACTAACGCCACTATTTTACACGTATTCGCAGCAACCTCGGTCGATAACAAAGAACCTAGGGTACCGTTTTATAAGCATGCATTATCTAAAAGTCCTCGCCCTGGGCTGCTGTTTGGCGGCCGCTAGTACCACCTATGCTCAGCAAGTAGCTGTTATCAAGCTGCCTGATTTGCAGAAGCGCCTCGCGCGGCCTAGCGACACTACATACGTTGTGAACTTCTGGGCAACCTGGTGCGCTCCGTGCGTGAAGGAGTTACCCAACTTTGAGCAGCTAAATACTACCTACGCGAAGCAAAAGGTGAAGGTGCTACTTGTGAGTATGGATAACGCCTCACAGCTTGACAAAAAGGTTAAGCCCTTCGTGGCTAAACGCGGCCTGAAGTCGGAGGTGGTATTGCTCAACGAGCCCGACCCGAACTCCTGGCTCAGCCAGATCGACTCGAAATGGACGGGGGCCATCCCCTACACGCTTATAGTGAACAACCAGAAGAAAAAGCGGACCGGCTTTGAGAAAGAATTCACGCAAGCCGAGCTGACGGCCCAAGTACAGAGCTTCTTGAAGTAAGTTGGTAAATGGCGAGCATGGGCGCTTTACGTCAACTCGCCCTCGTTTTGTCATTTCATCTAGGTCAAGCATTCTTGAGCCGGACCAAGCGTCCGGCTCTTTTGTTTCTGGTAGCTTGTCATCCAACGACTTTCGCCTAGGTTTCCGCCCTGCACTTGCTGAGCCTTATTAGGGCTGACTGCTACTACCAGCTAGCTCATCATGTGTGATCACCTCAATTCTATTAATATATAACAAATTATATTTTATTCAATCATAATTATATTAATTCAATAATTATATAATAATTCCTGTAATTTTTAGTATTAAATTTTATTAATATTGCATTACACTCCATGGAATGAGTTACTTTTGGGCATTAACTAAATAAGTCCTACTCATTCCTATTAAAGTTATGCAGTATTCTGCGGCGCTCCGTTTTCTTCAGCCTTATTTGCCCTCTCGTTTATTGGCAGTCACCCTGCTTTCCATTCTGCTCAACCTCCCAGTAATCGGTTGGGCTCAGTGCGGAACGTGTAATAGAACTATCAACTCGAATGCAAACGATATTACCATAGGCTCTAACGAGACGGTTTGTATTGCGGCTGGGGTGGTATTCACCAGAAACATCAATTGGAATGGCTCTGGCAGCACTCTTTGCAACAGTGGTACTATTACTTCTAGTTTTAACATCAACAGTACAGGCAACACCTTTATTAATAATGGCACCGTCGACGCTAGAAGCTTCTCAGTTAATAGCGGCACCAGATTCATTAACGCCCAAGGAGCAAGAGTTACGCTTGAAGATTTAAGTTTAAATGGTGGCGGCATCGTCAACAACAGCGGTACTATAGATATAAATCCAGGTAATAACCGGAACATACCTTTGAGCGGCACCATTACGAACGCTGTTGGTGCTACATTTACCATTGCTGCGTCTGTTAACTTTAACTCTGGCGGGCAGTTAAATAACTTAGGCACGTTCACGGTTAGTGATATTAATAATAATGCAACGATTATCACTTGCGGTACTTTTCGGCAAAGTGTGGCAGGAGGCACCTTCCAGAACAACGGCAATGGTCTAGTCTCAAACTATGGCCTTTTCGATATCATTGGCAGCTTTGTGAATAACGGGGTTTTTGACGGGGCTACGCAAGGCGGCGTGGGTATTTTACGGGTGACACGGAATAGTGTACAAAATGGTGGTGGTTCATTTGCGCCTACCGGCCGACTAAACTTTTGCAGAGGATTTGATAGGGACAATGGCACAACTAACACAGCTAACGTTACTTGCTCAACCAGCCAAGCAACTGCCGGTTGCGCCAACAGCCCCCTGCCAGTAGAACTGACCAGCTTTGAGGCAAAGCTTAGCAAAGGCAGCGTATTCCTAACGTGGACCACGGCCTCGGAAAAAGACAACGAGAAATTTGTAGTGGAGCGTAGCGCCAATGGCGAGTCGTTTGAAGCCTTCACGGAAGTAGCAGGCCACGGCACCAGTTCGAGTGGCTTCTCGTACAGTGCTACCGACCTAGCACCGTTGCCAGGCACCAGCTACTACCGCCTGCGTCAAACTGACTTTGATGGCACAACGGCTTATTCACCGGTTATCACCATCCAGCATGCTAGCACGAACGCAACCAACAAGCTAGGTGTGTACCCTAACCCCGCCACCGATTACATCACCCTAGACCTGCCTAAGGGAGTTAAAGAAACGTACGAGGTGCGCATCAGCACAGTAAATGGCAAGCTTGTACGCCGCTTGAACTTGAGCGGCAGCAACCCTCAGCTTGATTTGCACGCTTTACCCGCAGGCACGTATCTGTTGGAAGTACGCGGCGCAAACACCCAAACCGTGCAACGCCTCATCAAGCAGTAATTGGCAACGTAACACAGCAGCTTGCCTAAGTGCAAAGCTAGCTATCCGCTAAAATTTGTAAGCGCGACCAGATCATGGATCTGGTCGCGCTTTTTTGTTAGCATTTTGACTATCAAATAGTTACCCTAAGCTTATTAAACAAGGTTTTTTTGATAGCCTTACAATCAAGTAAGCCATATATAAAAATATCTACCTTTTTTTGTCTTACACCTTGACATATTACAAAAAGATAGTAAGTTTATACCAAAATAGAATTGTCCATTTTTTTCTCTGCTATATCCAAACCGACCTCTACCCATGCGTTTTTCCTTACACTCTCATATTGGCAGAAAGCTAGCTTCTGCCCGAGTCCTAGTCGGGGCCTCCTTGCTGGCATTAAGCCCCGTGTTAGGCTGGGCCCAGACTGCCACTCCCTATACCACATCACAGAATTTTGAGGCTGCTAACCGAGGAGGAAATCTACACTATACTGCAACTAACACAGGCAACAATCCTGGTTCAGCTAGGCTGTACAACTTGTCGTCAGACAATAATGACTCTCCTGCTGAAAGCCCGCAATACGTTGGCGCAACAGGCAATTCATTTGGTATTGAGAATCCTTCTGCTAGCAATAGCTTGAGGACAACTCAGATAACATTTGACAATGTGCAGCTTTCCAGTTCAGCTATTACGAGCACTATGGTCTTTCGCTTTGCTGCTTTTGCAACAGGTAAGAACGGCGGACTTGACAACACAGGTTCACTAGTCGTGAGCATCAATCCAGATAGTGCTAAAAGTGAGAATGCACCTAGCGCTTACCAGGATGTATTGACGGTGCGTGGTAGTGCTGATAATAGCGGAACATATTGGAGCTTCAATAACAATAACGCTCTGATTCCTGCAAGTGGTGGTTATAATAACCCTCAAGTTTATACCGCGACCAGCCAACTCGCCACGCACTACACCGAAATACGAGTAAATCTCAACTCCGGCTTGCTATCACAAGCTAAAGTGCGTATAACTTTGAATGCTAATGCGAAAACTAGGCTTCTGATTGATGAAGTAAGAATCTCCAGCTCTAGCCCGCTTCCTGTTGAGCTGGTCCGCTTTACTGGCGAAGCCCAGGAAAAGAACGTAGCGCTGCACTGGATTACGGCTTCTGAAAAAAACAGTGACTATTTTGAGGTGCAGCGCAGCACCAACGGTGAAACGTTTGCCGCTATTGGCAAGGTGCAAGGCGAAGGCACCACATCCAGCATTTCCAACTACCTCTTCACCGACCGCGCGCCAGTAGCAGGCCTAGCTTACTATCGCCTACGTCAAGTAGACCTAGATGGCACGGAAAGCTACTCGCCCGTGGCAGCCGTGGAGTGGAAAGGAGCCGCGCTAGCTTCCTTCTATCCCAACCCAAGTGCCGAATCCATCACGTTTACGGGCCCCGACGGTGTGTTGCAGTATCGTATCTATAACGCCAAAGGTCAGCAAGTGACGATGGGCGAAGCAGCAAGCGGCAGCACCGTAAACCTGAGTGCCGTACCGGCTGGCATGTACTTACTAGAGTTGAGCAACAAAGGCCAGCGCAGCGTACAGCGCTTTGTGCGACTCTAGGCTCCTACCCACAACCGCACCACTCCTGAGGAACTTCACTATTACTTTCAGCAAACGGCACCCTAGCTAGGGTGCCGTTTGTCGTTGGTAGCCAGAGGGTAACTAATTGGCGAAAAAGCCGCAAGACCACATATAGTCAACCTTAACGAATAGATGTACGTACTGGAAACCGACAATGCTCGAGCTATGAGCTAGGTTGAGCAACGTCTCTCTCCAACTTTCACTGCTACTCTCATGATGAAGCGAATGTTTTCTGCGGCCCTGCTAGCCCTAGCGCTGACGGCCGCTGCTGCACCTGCTGTGCTAGCCCAAGGTGACACCACCAAAGTAAAATCGAATAAGAAGCACGCCAAGGTGAAAACCGAAGACGGCAAAGCGAAAATTGATAAGAAAGACAAGAAAGCCAAGATAAAGGGCGACCAAGTACAGTCGGTAACCCCATAGTTTGCTGCTTAAGCTATTTTAAAAGCCTTTGCTAACCGCAAAGGCTTTTTTTATATTGAAGCTGTAAGAGAAAGCCATAAGCCTTCGTGTGCTTATACAAAAGCAGTAATTCTGTTACGGAATACTGATCCTTACCCGCTTTGCGTTCGTATACACAGCAGCGCGGCACCGTTGAGTTTGCCAAGCGCCCTACGTTCCCTCCCACCTGACGATCATGACCAAATACTTTTTCTCTGCGCTTACCCTAGCCCTAGCCCTGAACCTAGGTACCGCTCCTGCGACGCTTGCCCAAAACAAGACCAAGGAAAAATCGGATGACGAGAAGACCAAGGTTAAAGAAGACGGCGTGATGACTAAAACAAAAGTCTCGAAAGACGGCAAGATCAAAGTAAAAGGCAAAACCGATGATGGCACCAAGGTAAAAGGCAAAACGCAGCAGCCAGCCCCCACCAGCTTTATCGGCGCGCCCGCCGAAGCACCAGCGGGTGTGGTAGTGGGCGGCGCGCTCATGACGCCCGACAAAAACATTGTTGCCAACGCCGTTAACTCGACGGAGCACACCACGCTAGTGGCCGTTGTGGAAGCAGCGGGCTTAGCTAAAACGCTGGAAGCGGCTGGCCCTTTCACCGTGTTTGCGCCCACCAATGCCGCCTTCGACAAGCTCCCCGCTGGTACGGTAAACTCTTTGGTGCTGCCTGGTCATAAGAATAAAGTCGCGTCGATCTTAGCCTACCACGTTGTGCCAGGTCGCATTACCGCTGCCGATTTGCAGGATGGTCAGACGCTGACCACAGTAGAAGGCGAACAGCTGACAGTAGTAAAAACCAAAGACACTGTGATGGTGCGCGACGGTAAAGGTAGCGTAGCCAACGTTACTATTCCGGATGTGCTCTCCAGTAACGGCGTGACGCATGTAGTGGATGCAGTGCTGATGCCAGCGAAGTAGCCCTGCGTTTCGCTTATTTTTACGCCTTAGGCAGCAACTGCCGGGCAAAATTTCGTAAGAGCAGGTGTCCGCTTTGGGCACCTGTTCTCATTTACTCCTTTCTACCATGCAAGACTCCGCGCCAAACACCGCCCAGAATCCTGACGAAAACCCGCCTCGTCGGGAAACCCAGAACCAACCGGCCACGAACGCCGATCCTAATTCGTACTTCGAAGGCACGCAGGACGAGCACCGGCCAGGCGATAACTTGTTCACGTTGCCCGAAATGCAGGAGCCACAGCCACGCAATCCGCCCAAGCCCCAAGACGAGCAACCCGACGCGCCTCAGGAAGTAGAAGCGCCCTCCATGCTAGACCGCGAAACGCACGGCCAGCTCCTGGATGAGCCCGCCCCCGACGGCACATCTGGCGTGAAAGACAGTGTACTGCGCCCCATTATTGCGCAGTCTAGCAACCTCGACGACAATAACCGCGGGGAAGGGTCCTAGGCTTAGAACCTAGGTTTCCCCTGTTGTGAGCCAACAGTCCTTATTGGCAAACTACCGGAAGCGCCACTACGCTAGTATGTCCTCATACTCGGCGTGGTGGCGCTTTACGTAAGCAGCCATAAACTCGCAGCTCGTATGCACGCGCAGTTGGTGCTCGCGAGCATAGGCTAAGCCGGCCTGTGCCAGGGCTTCTCCTACGCCTTGGCCGCGCAGGTTTTCATCAACATATGTGTGTACAAAGTCAATTTGGCCATGGGTGGGCTGACTGTAGGCTAGCTCCGACTCGTAGCCGTCGAGTGTAGCGTAGAAGGTTTGATCGTCTTTGCTGTGGCGGATGGTAGGCTTCATTCGGGAAAGATGCAAGGGAAAGTATGTCGCAGATTACGCTATGCGTTTGCAGCAGAATACGGGCTTGCTTGGAAAAAGGCCGGAGTTTTTTGGCGCCCCTCAGCATAGCCAGAATGAAAGGCTTTGCGTAGAAAGAAAGCGTTAGCGCTTTTTTGAATCTTACCTCTACTCCGAAGCTCTATGAAAACCCCTGAAAACTCTTCCCGGTCTGACGATAACTTTGATTTCAGCAACGCCGCTGATAATCTAAAAATTGGCAGAGACCTAGGTAAACAAGATAACGACGCCGGCGAAGGGCAAAACCCGCACATTGCTGGTGAAGATGCAGTGCCTAATACAGCTAGCCAAACGCCCCAATATGGCACTTTCGGGGTGGCACCTGCCACCACAGAAGTACAAGATAGCGCCGGCAATAACCCTGGTGGTACGGCAGCGCCCTCTACGCCGGAGCCTAGCCAACGCGGCAACGTAGCGCAGAACCAGAACAACGCCGACGTGCTCGACCATGTGGATGATAGCTACGAGTCCCAACGCGAATCGTATCGGCGCGACGATCCACGCTACGGCGGCGGCACTAGCAACTGGCCCACCAACGAACCCGCCAACCACACCACCGACGGCCCCGATCAGAATAACGATAACTTGTAACCCACGGGTTCGAGCGATTGTTGGACTTTGTGGCTTATAGCTAACCGAGTAAACGCCTTCTCATGATTGGGAAGGCGTTTTGTTTTTAATGAGTCTTATACGTAATAGGCGTTGCCCATTCCTGCCAGCAGTCGTCGTTTGGTACTTAGCAGTATTTCAGCCTGAACTAGAGCCTAGAAGCTACCCTAACGACAATTTTTACCTATCTGAGCTCCTGCCATTCTGTGCTATGCAAGGGTTGCCGGTATCTGCTACTAAGCTTATGCCTGTGTGCAAAGAAGCAACAGTAGCAAACAGAAAATATTTCTTGGACAACACTATAAATATAACTAAAAAGTGTTTTACTTGCATATATATGCAGCAGGATCAAATAAATACTTAATAAAATATACTTACCTGCTTGGCGGCACTCCTTATCTCTTTTTTACTTCCTTTTTCATGAAAAAACTTTCCACTTTGTTCCGCTTAGGCGCAGTGCTTTTTATTGTGGCCCATGCTTCTCCTCCAGCTCAGGCTTTGAGCATTTTCCATGATGGCCTCGGACCCGACCATGGCGCTCACAACCATGGGCAGCCTGCCACAGGCGCACCTATTGACGGCGGCGCCTCAATGCTACTTGCCAGCGGCGCTGCTTACGCAGTGCATCGCATACGCAGAAATAGAAAGAAAGCCTAGGTTCTAAGCTGATCCAAATAGCCCTGCCGACTTCGCAGGGCTATTTATAGCGCTACTACGCTTACTGTTTATGCCATCCTCAACTATTCATCCGCTGCTACGCTTTACTTTGCTAGCAGTTGGAATCTATCTTCTTTGGTTCTTCGGCTACGAGCACTACCTAGCTCCAGAGGGGAAATTGGATGCCACTTTATCTCAGAACATTGCTGGCGCCAGCGCTACGCTGCTACGACTGTTTGGCTTTCAAGCCAGTACTGCTAGCAATCAGCCTAATTTAATTCTCTTAGATGGCTATCCTTCGGTGTCCGTTTGGCCGGCCTGCAATGGCATGGTACTTTACGCCTTGTTCGGCGGCTTCATCCTAGCTTTCCCAGGAGCATCTAGGCATAAGCTGTGGTTCATTCCAGCAGGTATTGCTGTCATCTACGGCATCAACGTGCTGCGCATTGCCATTCTGTGCATCAACCACCTATACTCTCACCAAACCGTAGACTTCAACCACCATTATACCTTCACGTTCGTGGTGTACGGGTGCATTTTCCTTTTGTGGATGTGGTGGGCTACTCGCCTGGCCAACCGGCCCTCACTCAAAATGCCTAGTCCTTCGGTTCCTAGCTACAAGTAAAGTGTTTACTTATAAGCCGATGTCTCTCGCTTGGATTCAGCTACTTCGCATGGGAGCCAGCTTGATGCTAACGTTGCTGTTATTGTGTGCAACACTTTACAACGAAGCAGCTTACGCAGTTTTTGATTCTGTTTGGCAGAAGGCAGCAGTTGTTGCGGGGACTAACCACTACCTAGCCATGTTGTTTCACGCCGATAGCGTCATCGGTCAGGTGATGTATCATCCGCACAGCGTGCCGGCGGTTGTTGCTTATAGCTTGCTTTATATTGGCCTATGCATAGGGCTGTGCTTTTCACTCCTTCCCTATACCACCCAACGGCGGCTGGCGCTTCTTCTCTATGGTTTGGCTTGTTTGACCTCGTTTTTCCTATTGGTGGGAAGCAAGCTAACAGGTGCTCTTTTGCTAGTAACCCTCAGTAGTCAACTGATTCACTTTATTGTATCGCCCTTACCTGTCATTGTCTTTGTACCGCTGCTACGGTGGTACTTACCTTCTGCTACAACGGTGCATTAGCTCCAAAAACAGCAAGGCCTCACAAATTTTGTGAGGCCTTGCTAGGTTACTTGCTTGCTAAGCTAGGTTGTTGGTGGCACTTACTGCTTAGAGAACTTGGCTGTGCTTGTTGAAAACGCTGTGCTGTAGTGAAGTATGTATATTCCGGATGGTAAAGAAGCAATGTCAACCGAAGCAGTTGTACTATGGGGGTCGATGCTGATGCGCTTTACTATCTTACCGCTTGCTGTAATAATTTCCAGGTAGCTAGCTTCTTCCGTAGCAGGATAAGTTACCTGCAAGGCACTCTGCGCTGGGTTTGGATAAACAGTGATGGGATCGACAGCGAGAAGCTTACCGTCGACAGACTCTACGGCGCTGTAGGCAAATGAACCGTCGTCATCAACCATCTTCAGGCGGTAATAGCTGGTTTCGTGGAATGGCCTTCCATCAACTAAACGGTACGAGTTGTTACCCACGTTGTTGTTTGCGCTAACAGTGCCTATACTGCTGAATAAGGACCCGTCCTCGCTTCTTTCGACCACGAAGTGGTTGACCTCTACTTCGTTGGTCGTGCTCCAGGTGATAACGACCCGGCTACCTGCACGCTTGGCCTTGAATGAAAGCAAGGTTAAGGGCATGGGCGCACCCAAGTCAATTGTAAACTCAGGGCTAGCCGCCGGTGCGCTGGTAGTAGCGGCAACGAGGGTTTTCCGCTTACACTTCCAGTAGCCCAACGGCCGGTCCACGTTGCCCACCTGAATTTCACCCGTGTAGGGCACATAGGCACCGTCGTTCTCACTGATCAGAATTTCAGAGTTGCTTACCGTGCTCTGAACACTCAGCGTATTTGCCACGTCGTCGGCGACAAAGGCTAGCTCGCTTGTTGGATTGCTACTGCCACTTCCTTTGGTGAAACGCATTTCGGCAATGTCCACAATGTGCTCTTTATCGCCCTGACTGTAGAAGAGGATCTGTAAGGTTTTAGGGCGACGCCAGTTGCTGCTTGAGTCTAGCACCGCGGTAGTAACAGCTGGCAAACCTGCGTAGCTGAAGGTAATGCCTGCTGGATCAGCCTGGATGCGAAGAGATTGCGCCACAGTGCCTAGCGCGTTGATAGCATCTCTATCGGCTTGTAGCAACAGTGCCTTGTTGCCGTAGAGACGATAATCATTGTACATATTTACCACCTTCCGTCGGAAACGTGCTATTACCTTGTCGTTCTCGTCTAGCACCTGGAAGTAGGCCATATCGCCGGGATAGTCACTATCATCGCTAGGATACTTGATGGTGCCACTGATCGCCCACTGGTCGATATCTGTGGTAGGAACACCGAGGGAGCGGTCAACAGTCGTCAGGGTTGGGGTAGTGCTGGCTTGTTTTGGGCGGAGGTATACCTCAATATCGGGAGCTACCTTACTGAGCGTGTGCACGTTGGTACGCACGTACCAGCGGTTAAAGTAGTCTTCTTCCCCGCCATAGTTCTGCGCCGGGTTGCGCGTCCAGCCGTACAAGTTGTTTTCGAGCGGTGCGCTTGCCGGTAAATCAGCCAGCAGGTTCAGGCCGTTGCTATCATCCGGCAACGACGCAGTGTAGAGGCTGGTGGCCGGAATTAACTGTTTTTCTTGACTTAGGCTTGACCAAGAAAGCGCCGCGCTGCCTTTATTGATTTCTACGCGCAGAGCAGCCCGTTCGCCGGCGACTAAGGAAACGGGCGCACTCGCAAACTCGGCGGGCGCGGCATTTGTCCATTGGTCAATTGCTAGCTTATCGTTTATCCATACTCTTACTTTCTGGTTGGCCGCCACGTGAAAAGCGTAGTCTTCGGAATAAGCCGGTTGTACAAAGCCCGTCCAGCGCACTGAGCTGCTTTGGTCGGCTAGCTGCAAGGTTTCCACCTGCTGCGAGTTGGTTAGGTTGGCGTTGTTGAGGTCGTCACTGGCGAAGCGTTGCTGCGCTAGCCCATGCTCGCTGGTCAGTGTTACCGTAGCCGCCACCTGCTCCTGAATGGTGTTCAGGCCGCTTATCTTCCAGCGGTGTATTCCTCCATGCGCATTTTCATCACAATGGTACAGGTAGATATCGTCGCCTACTTTCACGAACGTACCGGACGTGGCGTTGCCAGCCATTCCTGCGCCTGCTTCGTCGCGGGGCCCTCCGGCGTAGCGCACCTCGCCGAACTGTCCTACAAAGAGGCCATTATCTAGATAATGGTTGTACTTGTTGGTTTGGCCGCCCTGCCAGAACTCGCCCCGGTAGCCCCAGAAGAAGCTCCGGTCTACAGCCTGCGAGAAAGTACCACCGTAAATTACGTAGTTGCCAATATCGTAGGCTCCAGTGGCCGGATAGGGCCCGCTGTAGGTTTTGGCGGTGCTCGGCGACGTCTTCCACTGCCACTGGCTGGTGCCCGCCTTCACGCCGCCCAGGTGCCAGCCCGCCCCACGGGTATTAGTGCCCGACGGAATATCTAGGTTGAATGTGCCTATAACATTGGTGGTGGTTACCTGATTGCGCTGGATATAGCCGTCGATAGTCAGTGGGTCTTGCTCCGTGGTAGGCGGGGTCGTTGCAACGAGTTCGTCCTCGCCCCACTGCGGATTGTTATTGCTGTCAAAACCTAGGAGTGCGCGCTTTTTCCAGGTTCCAGGTTTTCCCAGCTCATTGGTTCCGATCGACCACAAAGAACCATCTGAAAAAAGCTCGTAGTTGTTTGTGGGCGTTTCAATTCCCGTAAAGCGCAGCTGCCCACTCGGGGGAAGCTCTACGATGTGGTAGCGGAAGCGGTCGGTGAGGTGCAGGGCCAGGGCATACGTTCTGCCGTTCGACAAGGTAGTGACCGACTTGAACCGCCGGAACTGATCATCGAATTCCGGCTTTATGCCCTTGCTCCAGTTTCGCACGAATTTCCAAGAGCCATTATCAGGCGCGAGAGGCTTCGAATAATCGACCTTGAACTCCAGGTAGTTGGCAAACACCCGTGTCGGGTCGTTGATGTCTGCGACGGCCGAGTAGAAGTAACCAATGTACTGAAGAGTGTTCAGGAAAGTAAGATTGGCTGCAAAGTGTTGGGAGCGAAGGTTGCCACAATCACCCACCCAAAAGCTGCCATCTGGCTGGTAGCATAAATATGGCACGCCTGCCCCGTAGCCAATGTCTTCCTGCTTAAAAACCTTGGTGTTAGCAAAGTAAAACTTATCATCGGCTACGTTGGGGTCGGTGGCGTAGCCCCCGGCCTGACCTAGGGTCCAGCGCAGGGCGCCGGTGGCAGTATCAAACCCCTTTACTTGTTGGTTAGCCCCCGCGTCAATTACAGCCACGGTGTTACCATCGGGGGAACAACTAATGGCCAGGGGTTCCAGCAAGCCGTCGAGGCGAATGCCCGTGGCCGTCAGGGTACCATCTGGGTTGATGGCGAACTTCTCAATGGTCGTGTTGTCGTAGGTCACCCACAGACTGTTATCGCCACTAAGAGCTAGCTCCCGCACATTGGTAACAGCCAACGTCTGTACCAATTCGCCCGTACCTTTATTGAGCGTCCGGATTTGGTTTAAGCTCTTATGAGCGGCAAACAGATAGTTACCGTCTTTCTGCACAGCCATGCCAGTGAGCAACGAGTTTACTACGTTGATGCCGCTTTTATAATATCCCTTCAGGGTCTGCACTCCTACGCCCTTTTCAAACAGGTAATCGGTATCATCTGCCACCTTGCTGGCACTGATAAAGCTGTTGATTTCGTCACTTTGCCCGCCCCAGTACACCCGGTTGCCGTCGGTAGCCACAAAACGAACCGACTGACCATCGCCGGCTGAAGCATTAGTTTTTACTTGCGGATTGGCAGTATCAAACTTTAAGCGAGTAACCGCGCCTTCGGTGTACCCTACCGCGTAGTAAGCGGTGTTTCCCGTCACGGCCATGCTAGTGATAGGCTCATTCGCGTGGTGCACCGTGGGGCCGGAGAAGTTCTGCGAGGTGTTGCCCAGTACCCCCTCCCACTCATACTGCACGTTGTTGGAAACCACTTTCACTTGGTAGCGTCCGTCGCTACTTAAGTGGCCCTGATCGTTTATGCCATCCCACACACCTTTGTGTGTACCCGCCTCGTATTTCACGCCGCTCCAAAGCGTTTTTACCAGTATTCCCTCACTGGTAAAGACCCCAGCGCTCGTTGTAGCAGCATTAGGTAGAGAGAATGAAAAGGGAAGTTGGTGCGCCGACTGCCCTTTTACCAAAATAGGTAGAGCGAAACACAGCAGTAATAGCGAAAGAGCGAGAGCAGGTAGTCTGCGCAAACCACCTACTCGTGCACTGGATTGTGTGACTAGTTGCTGGCTGAACGAGCTACTAGTATGGTAGCTTTTCTCATAACAGAAGTCTGCGCAGGGATAAAGGCAGTTTACTACAGCCGTGTAGCTCTTCGTTCGCTTCAGATTCTGCAGTCTGCGGTGGAGTACGGGGGTACTAATTTGAAACATATATCGCTGTTTGCATTAAACGAGGAATCAATTTTATGCCGTTGTTGCATATTCCTCCTGCCTTAGATAAAAAACCTAAGAGCAATTTCTACTTTTCACAGGCACTAAACTCAACAGTACGTTACCTCTTATTGAACTTATTCATTCAATAGATAAGAACACCGATTTTTCTTGAAGGAATAAATATCATTCCTCGAAATGTAAGATTCAACTAAGTTCTTCTTTATTTTCTAAAATAGAAGAATATTTCAACCATAAGCTCTTATAATTCAAGACAATATACAAGTCAATCGCCCATAAAAGACAATAACGTATATACAAAATCATAAGATTTATTATAAATATGAAAACTATTTTTAATTATACTTTTCCATTAACAACGGCAAGTAATAGTAAACAGAAATATTTACACCTAGACAATCAAAGTTACCCACTCACTTTCGTCGGTAGCAAGAGCATTATGTAACTTTTTAAATACGAATACCACCTAAATATCGCTACACCCTACTATATATCTAGGCAATTGGAGACCATAATTAATTATTGGCAGGATGATATTTAATGATGAGCTGTCAGCTATACTACTTAATGTAGGTGTAGTGAGAGGTTGTGCATTGTATAAGATTTGTTCTTGCTTAGCTACTGCGCTGATCCTGGTTCTCGCTACCTCTTAGGACAATAGCTACTGCATATTTTAATCTGTTTCTTAGATTTTATTGCATAAAATGCATAATTTCACTGCTGCATTTAGGTATAAAGAAGATTTTGACTGTTGCGCAACGCGCCCGATGCTCGTCGGTTATAAAGGGTAATCTTAGTTCCTGACAGCTACTATCTCCACTTAAGCTTTATCAATTAAGAGAAAGATGTTTGCCGAGGACACTACTACTATAGCCGAGCGTGTACCTAGCACCCCGCCTGTAATTCCTCCTGTTGCGCACTCACGTAACCGTCCTCTGTGGTCGGTTATGATTCCAACTTACAACTGCCTTTCCTATTTACCGGAAACCTTGGCCAGTGTGCTAGCCCAAGATCCAGGGCCAGAGTACATGCAGATTGCCGTCGTTGACGATTGTAGCACCGACGGGGATGTTCGGGCTTTGGTCCAAGCCATAGGCAAAAACCGCGTGGAATATTATCAGCAGGAAAAGAACCTAGGCAGCCTGCGCAATTTTGAAATGTGCCTGAATCGCTCAACGGGCCAATGGATACATATCCTGCATGGCGACGACCTAGTAGCGCCAGGCTTTTATAGCGAAATAGAACGGCTCTTTCGTGAGTACCCTGAAGCAGGCGCAGCCTTTACGAATACAGGCAACCTCTTTGCCGGCCAAAAGGAAGTGGTAGCCCGTACACCGCTCGCAAGCAAGCCGGGCGTGTTGAAGAATTTTCTGTTGACAATAGCGGAATGCCAGCAGCTTGAAACTCCCGCCATCGTTGTTAAGCGAAAGGTTTACGAACACCTAGGAGGATTTTTCGCCGTGCATTATGGCGAAGACTGGGAGATGTGGACGCGCATCGCTGCCCACTACCCAATTGCCTATTCGCCTGAATGCCTAGCGCATTACCGATATCTAAATAACACTAGCATCACGCACAGGTCGGTGCGGAATGGGCAGAATGTGCGGGACATTATTAAAGTCTGCGATATTATTCAAGGGTACCTGCCCTCCGATCAGCGAAAGAGAATCAGGCAGAAGGCCTCACGTCATTACGCCTTCTACTGTATTTCCATGGCAAACGCCTTGTACACCACGGAGCTAGAGTCAGCCCTCATACAAGCCAAAGGTGCCTTGCGGTTGAGCAAAGACCCCGAAGTACTTTATCTAGTACTGAAGCTTTACTTGAAAATGCTGCTAAATGGAGGCTTCACGAAATATTTCACAGAAGACACAAGCAAGAAGCAACACAAGGTCAGGCACTTGTTCGGCTCTACCCATTAGGAAGACTACTAAATGGCACTAAGTACTGATAGAAAATGGGATTGGGAAATCAAAGCTCAAACTAGTTGGTGGGGCTCCAGTCCGCAAGAACTTTGGTCGTACCGTCACTTACTGATTGGCTTGGTCAGACGTGATTTTCTCTTAGGGTATCAACAAACTATCCTAGGTCCGCTTTGGGTGCTGCTGCAACCCATCACGACCATGCTTACTTACGTGTTGGTGTTTGGGAAAGTCATCGGAATTTCCACCGGGCAGGTACCAGTTGTGCTGTTTTATCTCGCTGGAGTCGTCCTCTGGAATCTATTTAATGATTCTTTTACGGGCACCTCCTCTACTTTCCGGGATAATGCCCATCTGTTCAACAAGGTGTACTTCCCCCGCCTTATCATGCCGTTTGCTCAGCTTAGCGGCTTCCTGATCAGCTTTGTTATCCAATTTCTATTCCTGTTGTTGGTGTGGGCTTATTACCTACTTTTTACCTCTTGGCATGGTCCATCCATTAGTTGGCTATTAGCTATTCCCTTTGCTGTTATATTACTCGGCATGCAAAGCCTCGGGCTAGGGCTTCTCTTTTCGGTACTTACGGGTAAGTACCGAGATGTCAAATTTGTAGTAGGCCTAGGGGTGCGGTTGCTCATGTTCCTGACACCTGTAATCTATCCGGTTCAATATGTGGCCGCAAAGTGGCGCTGGGTGGTGGAGCTCAACCCGCTGACCCCGTTGTTCGAACTCTTCCGCTGGGCCCTACTCGGCCAAGGTACGGTTACGCCGGGGCAACTTCTCTATAGCACCCTCTTCACCCTAACGCTGCTAGTAGCCGCCCTCCTGATCTTTAACAAGCAGGGAGATAAGTTAATTGATGTAGCCTAGAAGCTTATGAGCGAAGTAGTTATTCAAATAGAAAAGCTTTCGAAGCTTTATAGGCTAGGTACGATTGGCACCGGATCGTTGCGGCAAGATCTACAGCGCTGGTGGACGACTACTATTCGCAAGAAGGAGGATCCTTTCTTCCAATTAGACTCGACCACCGCGCCAAACCAGGCACTCTGGGCCCTGCAAGACGTGAGCTTCGATGTGCGGGCCGGCGAGGTATGGGGTATTATCGGCAACAATGGCGCCGGGAAGTCCACCTTACTAAAGGTAATCTCCCGCATTGTTCGTCCCACTCACGGCACGGTGCGCGGGCGAGGCAGCATCAGCAGCTTGTTGGAGGTAGGTACCGGATTTCAGCCTGAGCTCACCGGGCGCGAAAACATCTTTCTGAGTGGCTACATTCTCGGGATGAGCAAAGCCGAGATTCGCCTAAAGTTTGATGAGATAGTAGCCTTTTCGGGTATTGAGAAGTTCATTGATACTCCCGTAAAGCGCTATTCCTCTGGCATGTATGTACGCCTTGCCTTTGCCGTAGCCGCCCACTTAGAACCTGATATTCTCATCCTTGATGAAGTGCTGGCGGTGGGAGATGCCGAATTTCAGAAGAAGTGTTTAGGCAAAATGCGTGAGGTTTCACAAAGCGCTGGCCGTACTATCCTGTTTGTGAGCCATAGCATGCAGGCCGTGACCAATCTGTGCGACAAAGGTGTTTGGTTACAACAAGGCAAAGTGCAGACGATTGGCGCCGTTGATACCGTTGTCAACCAATACCTAGCTCACGCGCAACAGTTCAAGCTCAAGCAAAGTTGGGAAAAGCCAGCCGATGCTCCCGGTAACAATGCCATTCGTTTTAAGGAAGTAGAGCTTGTTCCGCAACTGCTTGAACCTAATGCACCACTTGATATTCGCACGCCACTCACGGTGAAGTTTCAGTTCTGGAACTTCACAGAAGATGCACTCATCAGTATTAACCTGGTGCTTTTTTCTTATGGCGGCGAATGCATTTTTGATGTACCCTCTGCCACTAGAGTTTGTCAAAAAGGCCTCGTCGCGGGCGAGTGCACCATTCCAGGTAATTTTCTCAACGACGGTTCTTATTACATTTCACTCTATGTAGTAAGAGACACTACTACATCGCTCTTTGATTATGAAGAATGCCTAGCTTTTGACTTAGAAGATTATCGTGGCGACATAAAATGGTACGGCAAGTGGTGGGGAGCAGTGCGCCCATCTTTTCCCTTCCGACTCACGCAGCCACAAACTGAACTAATGCTTCAGTAATAAGCCATGCCCACTACGATTCCTTTAGTTTCGGTAATTATTCCATGCTATAACTATGGGTGTTTCTTAGCGGAAGCTATTGAAAGCGTGCTCGGGCAATCCTATTCAAACAAGGAAATAATTGTAGTGGATGATGGCTCTACTGACACAACCCGGGAGGTTGCTTCTCACTATCCCGAGGTTATTTATGTTTATCAGGAAAACCTAGGTTTATCAGCCGCTCGGAATACAGGCATCCGCGAAAGCCAGGGAGAATACCTCATTTTCTTAGATGCTGACGATTGGCTACTGCCAGACGCTATTACTATTAATACGCAGCATCTACAACAGCAACCTAAGGCGGCATTTGTAGCCGGCAGCCATGCATTTATTTATGATAATTCAACACGAATAGAAAGAATAATTCCTATTGCCGAAAATCCTTATCAAACTTTACTAGCTCAGGGCAACTATATCGCTATGATTGCCGCTGTCATGTTCGCACGTTGGGTCTTCCAGGAATTTGTGTACGACTGCTCCTTGACTAGCTGTGAAGATTACGATTTATACTTAAAAATCACTAAAAGCTACCCTGTTGTTCAACATCAGCAGCAAATAGCAAACTACCGTATTCATAGCGCCGCTATGTCCACCAAGATACCTACGATGCTGGCAAGTGCTTTATCTGTATTGAGCAAGCAGAAAGAAGCGCTGCAAAGCAAAGAGGAACAGCAAGCTTACCGAACTGGCACACGTTTTTGGAATAACTATTATTGTGGTTTATTACACTACTCGCTAGTTTGCAAACCAACTCCCTACTCCAAAGAAGCACTTTTCTTTTTACTAAGTAAGTCTCCATCACTAGGCTTTAATTACGCAGCACACCTTACGTATAGAACCTTGCAAAGAACTGTTAAAAATAATTTGGTATCACTTGGCAAGCAATTATTGCGTCAAGCAGGTATACTTCAGAAGAGTGCCCCCGGAATTGGGGAAGTAGCTCGGGGGAGCTTCAAGCAGTTATCGCCTTTCAGTAATGAATTCGGTTATGACAGAGGCGGCCCCATAGACCGATACTATATAGAATTATTTCTACAGAAGGCGGCCGGTAGTATTCAAGGCCGCGTGCTAGAGATAGTGGACAACGAATACACTAGTAAATATGGAAAAGGGAAAGTAGCACAGAGCGATATTTTAGATATCGAATCAGATAATTCCAAGGCAACGTTCATCGGTGATTTGAGTGCGGCTCCTCAAATACCCGATAATACCTTCGATTGTCTCATCATTACGCAAACACTGCACTTGATTTATGACTTTAAAAGTGCTTTACAAACTTGCTATCGAATCTTAAAACCGGGTGGCGTTTTACTTCTTACAGTTCCGGGCTTATCTCCTATTGATAAAGGAAAATGTCAGAATATATGGTATTGGTCTTTTAGCGCCCAAGCCTTGCACCGGCTCATGACAGAAATATTTGCCGCAGGAAGTTTTGAAGTAAATTCTTTTGGCAACGTGAGTGTTGCCTCGGCTTTCTTATACGGAATGGGCCTGCCTGAAGTAAGCCCAAGCGAACTAAACTATTATGACCCCCAGTTCCAAGTAATTAACGCCGTAAAAGCAGTAAAGCATTCAAGTCTTGCTTAAGCGTATCGCCCGCGGTATCCGCAACCATTTTGAGCACAAAGCCCTCGTGCTAATGTATCATCGTGTAGCAGACCTAGAATCTGATGTTTGGGACTTAGCAGTTACACCAACCCATTTTGAGCAGCATTTACAACTGCTAAAGCAGTTTGGCAACGTTATGCCGGTTGCGGAACTAATACAAAACCTGCGAAGGAAAACGCTACCGAAGCGTAGCATTGCCATTACATTTGATGATGGCTATGCGGATAATTATCTAGCTGCCAAGCCGCTATTAGAGCAATATCAATTGCCCGCCACCTTCTTTATTGCTACCGCCACGATTGATCAGGACCAGGAATTCTGGTGGGACGTATTAGAGTATATCTTCTTGTGTGTAAACCCCTTACCTAGCTTGTTCTCTTATATTATCAGCGACTGCAAGCTAGCATTTGATCTTAGCGCTGAGCAACACTTAACTCCCGAATTACAACAAAAGCACTATCAATGGAAAGCAGTTTCCATGCCGCCACCATCCCAACGAGCTACCTTATTTTATGAAATATGGCAGTTATTAAAGCCATTGCCCTACGCCACCCAACAGGAGCACCTTCACCATATTCGAACGTGGGCAGGTGTAGCCGCTTCAGCTCGACCGAACCACCGAAGTATGACTCTGCACCACTTACGCGATTTGAGTCGTAATAAGCTTTTTACGCTAGGTGCGCACACGCTTACTCACCCAGCGCTAAGCAGCCATACATCGCAATTTCAAACGCAAGAATTATGCGCGAGCATGCAGTATTTAACTCAAGCTAGCGGTCAAGAAATAAACTTAGTAGCTTACCCTTACGGTGATTACAATAACCAAACCACAGCTGTAACAGCTACTATAGGATTTCACGCTGCTTTTACCACCTCTGCAAGACCTATTACCAAATCTTCTGATATTTATCAGCTAGGGCGTTTTCAGACACCCAACTTCAACGCTCAAGATTTCGAAAAATACCTAGACCATTGGTTTAAGCACCAGTAATAACAGAACTATCTTAACAACTTATTATTTTATTAATTTGTATCTTACAATAACACTTGATAGTAGACTAATTTAGCAGCGCCATATTCATAGCTAGAGCTCTACTGCGTAAACTTGTTTCTCCTTTTTTACTTGCGCTGAACGTCCTGGCGCAATTCGATCTTTGAGCTTTAAGAACGGCTTTTCTACGAGATAATAAGAGCAGCAGGCAGCAATATAAATTAAACCCAACACGAAGACGAAGTTTAGCTCATAAAATACTTTATTAGATATAAATAATTGTTGCCACAAGTATATACTATAAGACAATTTACCTATATGATCCACAAAACTATTATTCAATATTCTATACCAAGTATTCCCAGTGACAACAATAGAAAAGACAATAACAAGTGCAATTAATAAATTAGTAAACAATCCTATATTACCGAATAAACCATAACATATTGATGCTAAAATCAGAACAGGTTTAGCGGCAGGCCCATTAAGCAACACAAAGCTCAAGTACTTATTAGCCAATACTGACAATATCAAACAGCCAACAACTGCATAGATCAACTTCTTTCGCTTTTCTATCCAGGCAACAAGTTCTTTCTGTTTAATTGCAAATAAGCAGCCGACCAACAGCGCATCTCCTGTACTAAACACTGTATTCATAATAGAAGGCGACTTATACATAAGCATACGCGTTAACACTACTAAAAATATTACGCTTGCTATAACATACACACTCATCTTTCTCGTCTTCACAAAGAGTAACGGCCAGGCAAGATAAAAAACCTCTTCAACTGATAACGACCAAAGATGGCCAGTTTCATGATTAGTACTATTATAGAATTGCTTCATAAGAGTACCGCTAGTGAGCCAGTCAAGAGCATCTAGTTGCAGCCATCCTAGTAATTGCAATAGAAGATATGTTGATAGCAAAAAATAATAGGCAGGGAATATTCTTACTATTCTTCTAATATAGAAACCTTCTAGTGATATACTTCCAAACCGATTTTCCTCGTTTAATAGCAAAGTTGTAATTAAAAACCCGCTAACGATAAAAAATACGCCTACCCCAAGCGGGCCATTAAATACTAAGGCGCTTACGTATTTTACAACTTTACTATCCGGGCAGGCTCTATATTGGTTAAAATGATAACCAATAACCATAAAGATGCTTATAGCACGAAGCCCATTTAAGCTAGGTATCTTGTTTTTCACAATCATTTTTTTAAATCATGAAATATGGCGATAAATAACGCGTACTACCAAGTACACCATTATGCAAAAAACACCAATGACATAGTTATTGGATCATCTATTCAGCAAGAGTAAATATTTGTAGTATATTTTAAAATAATACAGTACTTAATTAATAAAATTAGAATCCCAATTTTATTCAGCAACTATCATTTCAATGACAGCTAGATAGAGTGTTGTGAGAATAGTATTCAGAAATGTATAGACACAGTTGACCATGCTCAATAAAAAAGAGCAACCTTGCAGCTATATAACTATTTGTTAAATAACAAACAGATATATAGTCAACGTCTTTTTTAAATTACGCATGAATATTCAATCTGCCTATTCCTCTCATTAGCGCTACCCCGACTATCGCACCGATAGTATTAAGTAAAATATCATCTATATCAGCTACGCCTACTTTGAAAGTATACTGCATAATCTCAATAAGCAAACTCGTGAAAAATGAGATAAAAATGAACTTATAAGACTCATTTACTCCTATAACCAGAAATATAAGAAGAGGAAAAGGAACAAATAAAGCAATGTTACCAAACAAATTTAAGTAGAAGTTATACCATTCTTTATCAAAATGCGGGCTTAGCTTAGCCAGTTCAACAAGCTTGTATTTAATGGGAACTACATTTAGAAACCGCTCACTAAGACCTCGTCTTCTCCTAGCAAAGAATACAATGTAAATAGTAACCGAACAGTAGCTTACAATGAAAAAGTCCTTTAATAACTTCATCAATTAAGCATTGGCAACAGAAGACAAAATAGATTTTTGTTGATGTTGCTTATCACTACTTTTTCGGTGTTCTCTAATTTTGCAATACACCTGCGTAAAGTATGACATCTTTAAAATTGCAAAAGCCAGCCCTTTCGAGCCGTCACGAAAACCACCTAGCAGGAAAAAACTTCCGCAGAAATAAGCTGGCCCAATTAATACGCTTCGCATCAAACGATACTTTACTCGCTGCTTCCACGTCCAATTAGTAGAGACAATATTGACTGCTACTTCCTGAAACCTAGCAGCTTCCCAAGCAGAATAGTCATTGTGCTTCACTACATAATGCGATACACCACGATAATCGCGATGATCAATTCTGCTACGAATAACGCCCACTTCTCCTTCTAGTACAGGGTGCTCGTGCACTTCCATATCTAGCCGGCTCCACTGTGCCTCATCAATGCGTTCGTATTCTCCGGCACCTACCCGGAAAAGGGCTAGCTTACGCATCGGATAGCCGCCCTTTAGCTGTTTACCCAGAAAATAGACCGTGTAATTCAACCAGTAGCCTGCCTTGTCACTAGTAGTTAGTGTTTCACGCAGTTCTGCTTTAAATTCTTCTGTCAAGTATTCGTCAGCATCCAGAAAAAAAACCCATTTCGTAGTTGGCGTATAATTTCGCAGGTACCAATTACGTTTTTTAGGAAATTTACCGTTCCACGTAAAATTTATTACTTCAGCTCCAAACCTTTTGGCAATTGCAGCCGTATTATCATCACTGTTGGAGTCAATCACCACAATTTTACTTGCTAGATCGGTACCGATTGCTTCCAGACAACCGGGCAAGTTTTTTTCTTCATTCCAAGAAGGAATGACAATGGTCAAGTCAAGTGCGGGTAGCATAATAGGTTTATTTGAGGTATTGAGATAGGTTTGACTCAGAGCTTCGGAAAACTGCTTTTCGTTGTGCTGATTACCTAGCAGGGTTTCCTTTGACAGTGGCGTAGGGTAGTACATCTTTTGTTACCAGGCTGCAAGCGCCCACAATTGCATGTTCGCCAACTGTAACACCGGGCAAAATAAACGCTCTGGCACCAACGAAAGCATGCGCTCCAATGGTAATAGGTGCAGTAACTAAATTCTTCGCAGGTTCGTGAAAAGCATGCGTCCCGGTGCAGATGTAAGCTTCCTGTGCTACGGTAGCATGTTCATGAATCTCAATTTTACCTAGTGAATAAGCATGCGCCCGGTCACCTAGAGCAGACCGATCATGCATTATTAAATTCCAAGGGATTTGAATACGAGCACGCTGATGCACGAAAGGTTGTCCAAATATTTCAGCGCCGAACACTTTCAGCCAGAAAATACGCCATTTGTTAGCCGGTTTGGGCGTCCAGGCGCACAAGAGTAGCCAGGCATATTCCCACACGAACATTTTTATTCGCTGGTTTAATGTCCAAGGGCTGGTGTAAGGACTTGTTTGGTAATGAAGATTCATACCGTAGCTAGCTTGTTAATTCCTTGCTCTTGAATGATGCGCTCAAACTCCTGAATGAACTGCGACGCAATACAGGAAATAGAATGGCTTTGTCTCACGTCGAGGGCACGCGTGGCTAGCTCAGCGCGGAGCGCTGCGTCATGCTGTAAACGCTCAATTGTTTTTCCCAGCAAACTGATGGCGTCATTAGCGCGATGGTCGAAAATTAAGCCATTGTGCTCATGCTCAATGAAGTCGTGGAAGCAAGCTAGGCTCGAAACTACTGGTACGCAGCCCCAAGCCATGGCCTCTAATGGAGCCAAGCCAAACGTTTCTCCTTGCTCAGCTACCGAAGGATACACAAAAATGGAGGCTTCAGCATAATATCTGTTTAGCAGTTCCATGTCATATACTGGTCCCGTAAATTCAATATTAGCGTTTCCTGCTAGTTGCTTCAAGGATGCCAGATACGCTGTGCCGCCACCGCCAGCGCTTGTCTCTGCAGGCCCGACAATCTGAAGCTTCCAGGTGGTCGGCAATTTCTTAAAAGCGCTGATAACCAGTTCTAAACCTTTCTCAGGATGTATCCGTCCGGCGTAGAGCACTACCGGTTGTTTCTGGGCTAGGTTGACAGTAGGTGGCTCCTGAAACGGCAGCGGATTAGGAATCATGACCACCCGTGGATGTTGATCGGTGGGCAGTTCCCGGCAGATTGCTTCTGCCACTGGCGTAGAGTTGGCACGCAGACGCACTGCTTGGTTGTAAAGCCGCATCTGGCCCTTTGGCATTCGCTGTACGTCAGGTATAGAACGCCGGCGAAGCTTGGCCGGTAACACGACGGATGCCCAAAAGGTATTAGTCACAACTATGTCAGAATCAGCAGGTACCATTGCTCTGACTCGCAAAGTATACAGCAAATCAAGCCACTTCAGATGCAGCCCCGAAGCAGGCGTAGCGTACCCTCGTACTCGCTTGTGCAATACGCCGTTAATCCATTCCTCAGTGGGCATATCAGCATACCGTCTGGAAACCTGAACTACTTCGTGTCCTTGCTTAGCAAAGCTTTTTCCGAGTGCAAACCACATCTTTTCCACTGCTCCACCTAGCTTGGGTGGAACAGGTAAAAAAGCGCCCTGTATTATTGTGATTTTCAATGCTTTTTTTGTTTAAAAATAAGACATCTGCATAATTAAAACAACTTAGATCCAATTTTTTCAAAGAATAATTATTGTTGTAATAACTCAAAGGAAAAAGCTTGTTCACAAAACAGAATTTTCACCTTGGTCCTAAAAATTTATTATTGGTTATTTTAAACTTAGAACAACTGTACTGTCTTCTACAGACGCTTTCTTCTAGTATAATTATATTCCTAACAAACTACTAAAGGCAACCACCTACTCATCTGATTACCAAGGCTTTCACACTACTACGCAGCCTTGAGCACCTAACTATTCCATCCGTTTACCTTCATTCAGGAAAGTAACAAGCTTGGCATGCTGCTTACACAAGTCCACATTGGGCTTGGTCGTCCGTTCGGACAGTAGTATTCGGGATTTAAGAACCTATAATAGGTCTCTCCTACCAAGCATATTGCTGTACTATGAATTAGTAGCTAACGTAAGCTGTTGGTAGTTCCGACTTTCTGGGGCGGGCGACCGTAATGCTGCTAACATCAGTCCTCCTATTAAGGTACTAAAACCCAGGGAAGTTGGTTGAGCCCACTGTGCCTGTGGAACGGCCAGCAGACCAGCGCTCAGCAATAGCCAAGGCAGTAGATCGTTGAGGGCTAATCGGTGGTAGCTAGCTAAAGCTATTTTTAAACTTAAGCCTAGCCGGATGAAAATCACGGTTAAGCCCATTAAGGGGCCTAGCTCGCCGACTAACCTTCCCCATTCCCCCTCAGGTATGACGGAATACAGGCTACCATCGCCCATGCCGAGCAAGGAGTTAGCGACATTAGTACCCATCCCGATACCATGCCCGAAAAACGGCTGTTGGAACGCTTCGTAGATAGGCTGTAACAGTCCACCTAGGTAGCGGTTACCTAGCGTTCCTTGCAGCCCGCCTTCATGTTCACTGCCCGTTTCAAAGCGCGCAAGGAAAGCTTCTGTTGCGGTTTGAAAGAAGCTGGTTTTACTTAAGATGAGCAGTACCACCACAGTTCCAATACTTGCCGCTAGCATTTTGCCTAGGTATTTTGGCTTCCTCGCAATAGCCAGTACGGTAAAGATTAAGGTGGTACCAACTTGGAAAAATAACCCCCGGCTAATGGAAAGTGGAATAGCCGCTAATAATGCCACCGTGGCAGTTAGGAGCAGCAGCCGGTTGATGCCTCTTTGATTTAACCAGAAGTACAAGACAAATGGCGCCAGCAGACTGTAAAACAGTGTCAGGCCATTGGTGAATGCAAAGGTGCCCGGAGGGCGGAAGTAGTCGCCGGATCCACTAAAACCTGCGCCTTCCATGTTGCCTCCCACGCCCCGGTTTACCCAGGCAGACTGGGGGCTATAGAATTGTAAGGCAATCAGCACCGTCATGGGTACGGCTATCCACAACAGCGCTTTGCCCATGCGTATGACATCTTCCTGATCGAACAACCGGCCAATCACAAACATCAACGGGAAGTGGAACAACAGAATACGCGCTCCGTACAACGCAACCGGCAAGCTGCCGTGGCCGAAGAAGACTGCCGTGAATACTCCTAAAACACCTACCACTACTATTCCGGATAGGTACGGATTAGCTGGGAGCAGCCCTCGCCGCCAAGTCATAACAATGAGCCACACGGCAATTGGATCACGCACGAGTAGCAAGGGCGAGGCCAGGCCCGGCAGAAACCACTTGCGTAGAGCGCCTTCGAAAATCAGTAGAAGAAAATATGCCCATATTCCTTTTTTGAGCAGCCGGTTCGGATCGGCGGCTATACTAGGGGGCGTTGCTACCGCTCCCTGCTGCGCAGGATCTGTGTAGTTAGCAGTAGGAGCAGTAAATGAGTGGAAAGCCATAAGCTTTTACTTATCATGTAGAAAGTACTCGTGCGTACTATAGCAGGGTCTTCTGGCCCTAAGAACTGAGTGATTCAACAATTTGAGCGCCGTAGTTTTCCCAGGTATAGCTAGCGGCGTGTTCCTGCGCATTCCGGCCCATCTCCGGAATCTGCGCGCGATTTTCTAGAAACCAAGTGAGTTTGTTTGCAATTGCCTCTGGAGAACGGATGGGCACCAAGAAGCCAGTCTTTCCTTCCTGAATTAGGTCGGCGCCACCGGTGTTGGGAGTGATGATGAGGGGCAAGCCCTGACTCATGGCCTCCTGCATCACCAGGGCCCGCCCTTCCACAATAGACGGGAGACAAAACACGTCGCATGAACGCATCAAAGCCAATACCTGCTCATTCGAACGGCCAGGCTCGTGCGTAAAGTTTGGTAGCGCCTCGTGGTAAAACTCCATGGGAGCGAGCAACGAGCCCATCACTACTAGCTCGATGTCGGAACGGTTGAGCAAGCGCACCGCGGCAAACAAGTCGCCCAGTCCTTTTCGCTGCCCCATAGCCCCAGCAAAGAGCACGCGCAACGGCCGATTGCTCTTGCCTTTTTCTGCGGACTCGTTCGCCTCCATCGGGTCCAGCTTTCTGGGCGAGCCGAAAGGAGCCATGACCAGCTGCTTACCTTTTGCCCAAGGCGGCAACGAGTTCAGCACAAATTGCCCGGGCCCGACGACGACGTCGGCCAGTTCTAACTCGCGCGTTTTACGCTCTAGCTTAGCGGGCGAATCTAGGATACCACCGCCCAGAGTAGGCGCCCAGCCTGGCAGCCGCTCCGCTTCTTCGGTCAGTAAGCGGCGGGTCGTTTCCCAAAAAGCAATGGGCAGATCATACACGCAGGTCATCCCTAGCTGCTTGGCCTGGGTGAAGGTAGCCAGGGCCCCATCTTCGTACGCATATACCGCGTTGGCCTTGCGCTTTTGGGCGAGTCGTGGTAGCCGGCGAGCCGCCGCCCGATCTAGCTGATGATAAACTGCGTCCAGACTTGCCCACCCGTGCTCATGCTCGGCGCAGCTGCGCCAACCTAGCTTCGGGAGAGCAATGCGGGCTATTTCCAGTAAGGGTGAAGTCCAGATCTGGTCGGCAGGAACCGGGAACGTGCGACGCAGCCACTCCTGGCTCATACCTTTCGGCATCAGCTTCAGCCAGCTAGCGGCAGGATCGGCAGAAAGTGTAGTATTAAATTCGGCCAGCATACCGGCACTCGCCAGTCCCTCCATAACCGCCCGCACATTGCGATTGCCGGTGGGATGCAGTAGAATCACTTTCATAGGTTTTCGTAGTAAAGAATTTCTACTTCTCTTAATAACAGCAACCTCAACTTGTTCTTGCTCGCTACTTGCTGTTGCTCGCTAGCCGGTGAATATTTTGGTTGAAGTAAGCTAGGTATTGGTACACGCTTTTTTCGAGTAAGTGCACGCCATCGATAGTTGCATAACGACCTAAAGTGTCGGGGGCAACCCACTTTATTTTTTTATCAAACACCTGTTGAAGCGCATATTTTTCCGATTTCATCTTTGGGTAATTAGACAGCTGACGATCTACTGGCATTTCAAAGAAGAAAATCTTACAGTTCTTTGAGGATAAGTAATTAAGGTAATATTGTAAGCTATCTAAATCTTGACGCAGCCTGAGCGAGTCGGGGAGCACTTGGTATTCCTCTTTGAAATGCGTCAACTCCTGCGAATACTGCGGCTCGGGGTACCTAGCTAATTTGAGCTGTCTGATTTTGCTAGGTTTAATCTGTTCTTTCAGGAATGAAAATACTTGATGCTTTTCCTGCAAAGCGGGCAGCGCAAACCTAGCTTGGTAGAGCCCCGGCCGGAACACATCCTCAAGGAGTTGCTGATCAAAACCCTTATATAGATAATTCGTTTCAACAAATAATGTATCCGGTATTTTATTAGACAGCGCAATTACTTTTACGCCAGTGCAACTCCCGCTGTACGGAAAAAACAAATTAAAATAATTTGACCTCCTAACGGATGCCGGGCTAAAATCACCTATTAAACCGGAGCCTACAAAAATAACCGAGTATCGTTGCTTTGAATAAACAAATTCTTCTGCTCGTTCCTTGTTATCGTATATGATTTCTTTCTTCAGAGGATAGAAGTACAGAAATACGTTGTAAAGAATAAAACTCACAAAAGCTATTATCACGCCTTTTGTAGCTGTTATCCACCAAGCAGCTTTACGTTTCATAGCTAGTAGTTTTTTACTATCGCGAAATAGAAGTGTGGGTTTGGAAGCTGTAATTTTCCTCTGCGGCTCTAAAGGTTAATGCACCAACTCTGCATTTGCGGGAGCTGCGTTTGCGGCCGTTGGGTCAGTTGCCGGATCAAGACCTAGGGTTGCTCGCCAACGCGTCACGAGTACGGGCGACGAGAACATTTCAGCGTACAGGGCTTTCTGGGTATCGGAGGATACTTTGCCCTGCTGAATATCTTCCGCCAGCCCTGCAATAGCCGCTTTCATTTCCTCGTAGGACGAAGCCGTTGGAATAACTCGCGTGGCCAGTGGATCACAAGCAATATCGGGTACTCCTCCCCGATCGGTCGCCAGCCAAGGCAAGCCAGCGCTCATTACTTCCAGCAAAGCAATAGGCAGCCCTTCAGGGTTAGTGGAAAGCAGCAGGTAGGCATCTAGGTTCGTCAGCACCTTCTGTAGCTCGCTACGCCCCGCAAAGGCACCATGATAGCATAATCGCGGGTAGTGCTCAAAAAAGCTAGGAGGATATACCTCCCCATCTCCCCAAATGTGAAACTCAATGTGTTGTAGCGCCTGATCCTGGCTTAACCGGCATAGCACATCGATGCCTTTCTCTGGAATCAGGCGGCCGTAGTAACCAAAGCGTAGCTTCTCCCCGCGCTTTGGCGCGCTTGCCAGCAGCTGCCGAGAAAAACACGGGATGCTCTGCACAGGGCGGCCCAAAGCGGCCTGAATATCAACAGCATTGCGGCGCGAACAGGCAATGACGGTGTCCGTCGCGCGTAGTGCCTGCTGGTACCCGTTGCTCCAGGTTGCACGATCATCTGCGTCGCCTGCGGTATGATGGTGATGCACCCAGCGCCCGCGCCGGGGCAAGAGTTTGGCGAAGAACCCGATGCTATTACCCTGCCCGTTCGTGTACAGGGCGTCGTAGCTTCTGACACCTAGCTTTGCCGCTATCCAGGCCAGCCAATAGATGCGGCGATTGGAGCGGCCGTTTCCGCCTAAGTATACTCGCCGACAGATGCGCCGAAAGAACGCTTCGGCCTCGGGGGGCATAACCGAGTTGGCAATAACCAGGTCAATGGCAACGCCAGACTCGGCTAGGTGAAAGCAAAACTCGCGCAGGTGGCTTTCGATACCTCCCGTTGGCATGTACTGCGTGGCAAATACGACGATAGAAACAGGTTGGCTCATTGAATCTTAGGTGATAGTTCTAGCTGGAGAGCTAACCGCTTCAGGTAGATTTTGCGCTGCTGGTGTTGCAACAAGCCTTGGAAGAACCGGACCCAAACGGTTCGTTGCTTTTCCAGCAGCACACCGATGATGGCAGCCAGGATCAGCACCGTGCCCAGGGCTTGTGCTAACTGCGTGGCATCATACAGATGTTGCGCGAAAAGCGCCCGCCACAAGACTAGCAAGGGAAAGTGCAGCACATAAATCGGAAATGTTAGATCCGCCACCTGGCGAAACTGGCCTATCCATTTTGGTGCTGCCTTCGAAGACCTAGGCGACGGTAACATCCAAAGGGCCACTGCCATGCACAGGCCAACCACCCAATCCGTCAGAAACTGGCTCGCGAAAAACCAAGGAACACGTCCCAGCCCGTAGGGCAAAGGCAATAGATAGACTACCATAGCGCCGGCAGCGCAGAGGCTACCGGCCACGAGCAGCCAGGCGGTCAGGGCCGGTAGTTGCGGCCTAGGTAAGCGGTAGGCTACCACACCGACCAGCCATACTGGCATCATTACCAGAATCTTAGGACCAGCGATCAGGCAAGCGCAGGCAGGCAAAAGCAAGCCCCGAAAACCGGCACGCCGGTAAAACCACAAGCCAAATATGACGTAGTACCAGAACTCAAAGCTAAGCGACCAGAGCGCCTCGTTGAGGGGCGGAGCAGCGGACAGGAACCAAACTTCGTTTAGAAAACCAGCCGTTAACAGATAACGTGGCCAGGCTAGCCCCCGGCTGTATTCAGCCACCAGGGCGGGGCTAAGCCACAGTAATAGCACTTGAATCACAGCCGTGAACACTAAGGCGGGCAGCACCACCGAGCACAAACGGCTCAGGCGCGCCTGAGCATATTGTAGCGGCCCCCGGTTATTGCCGGCCGTGGTGTGCGCAATAACATAGCCCGACAAAACAAAGAAGACGACAACAGCAGCGTGAGCGATGTCGCCTGGCTGGCCAATCGGATGCGCCATGGCAGGATACCACATGACTAGTGCGTGCCTGTAGAAGACGATCAAGGCCGCGCCCAGGCGTAGGCTATCCAGCAAGATGCTAGCTGCTCCAGAAAGTACACGAGGCGTAGAATCACTCATATTGTCTGGGACAAGATTTCAGTAAGTCCATAAACTGCCTCGATAATTGCGCTCGGCGTGTCGCGTCTTTCACTAGCAGGTTGGTTCCTACTAGCTCCACGAAATGACGCAGCAGCAACATGCCTGGCCAAACGGCAAATACGCCCAGGGGACTATGCCGCTGAAAGTATCGCAAGCGCCCTCGGTTGTTCTGCATAGCGCGCGATTTTGACCAAGCTGAAAGCGCCTCCCGGTTATCATGGATGACTGCGTCGGAGCGGATTACGCCCATGCGCCAACCTAGGTCGCGCAGGCGCCGGGCCCAATCCACGTCGCAATCGGAAAAGGGGAAGCGCTCTGTGTCGAGCCCACCCGACGCTTGCCAGGCGTTTACCCGAACAAGCAATGGGCTAGTGTACACCACATCCACCTCGCTAAATTCCACTCCTTCAGCGTCCTTGTGCCAGTGGTAGGGTATTTTCTCGAGCTGTAAGCGATGTACTAGGTTCTTCCCTAGAGCAAAATTCATCAGCGTCGGGAAGGGCTGCCCTACTCCGGCCGGACTGCCGTCGTGGCGCCGCACCGTGAAGCCACAAGCCCCGACTTGCTCCCGCTGAGCTAGCTGCTCCAAGGCTTGCGCAAGCGGGGCCGGCTCCAGGATCTGATTATCGGTTTCGTAAAAGAGCAGGTACTTGAGTTGGGGAAATTTAGCTTCGGCATATGCCACCCCCGCATTCAGCCCGGCCGCAAACGAGGTATCGTCGCCCGGCTTAGCCACCAATACTTCCACAGGGAAACCGAGCTCTTGCGCTTCGCCTTGCAACCATTCGATGCTGCCATCGGTGGAACCCGCCTCATACACCACCGCCGCGCACCGACCAGCGAAGATCGATTCGGGAATCCACGCGTTCAGTACCTCCAGGCACGGTTGCAAGAGCGTGCGCCGATTGAAAGAATTGATAATGATTGCAATGTCTACCTTATCCATATTACTGGCATGTTAGATCTTCTACAAAGGTTTGGGCAACAGATGAGATGTGAATGGCACCTTGCGCAAGTCGAGCTGACGCTTGCGCTGTTTTAAAGCGCTGGATATCAGGATCGAGCAAGATAGCGGCGCGCAGGTTAGGGGTAAAAAAGCCAATGTCTGCTGCTTCATATTCCGGATGAACGTTGGGGGCAGCCACTGGAATACCATGTTCTAGAAAAGCCGCCACGCTTCCGCTTTTGCCCAGAGCATGCCGTGGCACTGGCGTTAAGCCCAGGCTACACGTGCGTAAGACTTCAGACAGCTGATGAGACTCCAGGAAGCCCGTGTAGCAAATCCGATTTTGCAGGCTAGGTACCTCTTCTAATGTCGCTCCTAGCTGCCGCATCTTAGCCGCGTCTCCCCCAATCAGCATCACCTGGAACTGCCTTCCTTGCCGGACTATCTGCTCAGCTAGCTGGGCCAGAAACTCGACGAGCGGCACGCTGCTATCTGCCTGGCTAAAAATGCCTACCCGGAAAATCCCTGTATCCGCTTCGCTCACTGCAGCCTCCGTCAGAGGAATATTCGAAAACAGAAGCAAGTTTCGTGTCTGCCAACCTAGGGCCTCTATCTGCGTTCGATAAGTTGGTAAATGGGTGTGCAGCACGGTGGGTTGTAATGAGACGAGAATGTTACCCACTACTGTCTTCTGAAGCGCCGAAATCAGCCGACGTTTAACACTAGCTCCTACCCCTGCTCCCAGCCAGCTTTCGTGAAACATCAGGTGCACACGTCGGCCTTTGATCAAGTTTTGTAAATGCTTACCTAGGAACAAAGGCAGCCCCTTCGAGTGAAAAGCATAAGGCACAAATTGCAGGCTAATCCAAGCCGGGTCGAATTGGTTAACCCAGCTTTCTGCCCTGCTAAACCGCTGTCGTTCTGACCAGCCAGCGGGTAGCCTAAGTACCGGTATTTGCACTGCCCCACATGGCTGCGACCCATCCAGTTCCTCGCTAAGATGCGCGTCGTTGACCGCCACTATGGCTGTTTGATGACCTTGACACATGAGTTCCCCAGCTAACCGGCGTGTGTAATCCCCTACGCCGTCGCGGCCAGGCTCAAGGGAACCGCAGAGGAAGACAAGTTTCATGAGACAGTAGGTGTAGTAATTATGTGGGCTGGGTATATTTATTATTTATCTCGAAAAATTTAACTACGAATGCTATCTATCAAAAAATAAGCAATTCACAGAAATATCAGATTTTACGTATGTATTTTTTTAAAAACATACAAGCAATTTTTACTCATTAATCGAATCAAATTAAACAAGATGCTATTTATTGAAATAAGCGCTCATAATTAGGCGAATACTCCAATTGATTAGCTCTCATTTTAGTAAGTCTAGCCGGTACACCTGCAACAATCGAAAAGGGAGCAACATCTTTCGTAACTACCGCGCCAGCGGCTATTACGGCGCCTCTTCCTATGGTCACCCCTGGTAGAATCATTGCTCTTGTACCAATCCAGACGTAGTCTTTAATAGTAACCATCCTATCGCGACCAGCGAAGTCAGAAGCATTTGCATCGTGGTCAGCAGTCAAAATTACTACCTCTTGTGAGATTGAAACTTTATCTCCAATAATTATCCCTCCTCTGGTATCAAGCCGACACTTTGCATTAATAACGGAATCACTTCCAATTACCAACCCTTTGGTGCAATCAAAATTACAATGCATGAACACACTGCTCCGATCGCCGATAGTAAATTTCATAACACCCCGATAGAACGACCTTCTAAGTCTATGACTTGGAATTGTTGCTACCCATTCGTTGCACAGATATAAGCGCAATTCGGAAATAATTTTCCTAATCATATCAATAACGCCGATAAAATCTGCCGATAAATGCCGAAACTAAAATACTAGCCCGCTTAACTCTGACTTCTTGTTTACCATGACAAATAATGGGCCCTGCTACATTCAACCAAAAGGCACGTTCTGCTAATGAAGGAGGGTTGCCTTTTAATGCTGACAGTAAGAATTTTTTCTTCCAAGGTTTAGGAGAACCTACCGCGTGAGACATTGTCCACCCCCCATTAATAAAGTCCATTCCGTCCGGACCTATTTCACTAATTGGACATTCGCAGCACATAGCAGCGATATTGAGCGCATCTTGGTCAGCACCATGAAATATATGCGTCCGATCAAAGGGAATAAAGGTTTTTGAATCCAGGCCATAATGCTCTACTGCTGTGCTTATGATAGTAGACCACAGCTTAAGAAACTCCTTGTGGTTGCTTGTCAACCCACAAAACCCAGCATTGATATAAGAACGTAGCTCTCGATTATTCTTTTTACCTATTCTGGCAATTACCTCCTGCCACTCAAGCCGTAATGGATGAGACGAGGGCATATCATTCGCAATAACTTCATGCACCAATGCTACTCCCCGCGTAATCCATTTATCATAAAACTTCCATTTGCATTTCACAACAATATCAGGATCGAAATAAACCATGCCCTGAGTGTCCTTTGCGGGACCACTCCACAAGCGGAGCATGAAGTCGGGTTTGTAGTTTGTTAAATGATAATTGACCTCGACTGGCAAAAAGTGAATCTGTAATCCCTCCGCTACTTCGAATGTCTGGCTACCAGGCCAGCACGGACTAAGATTTTCTGTTGCGGCAGCAGCCCATTCTGGTAGCGCACCTCTATAACCAGCGTAAATTACTCCACGATACCCTTGCTGGTAAAGTGAATTGGTTAGCGCCGCCAGCCCGTAGTGATAATGCCCCTCGAAAAGTGTGCAAACAACTGAATTCATGACAAACAAAGGTACATTCAACTAAATCTTGAAGAGGATTTATGCTAACTACTCCGCTGATTTTGCTAATAAGAATTTTGCAATCTGATCTTTGTAATATTTAACAGACTGTACACTACATACATAATAACTTCTATACTACTCACAAATATATTTAGTGTTAAAATACCTAACAATGAGCTAATATTAAACAGAAAAACTCCGCAAATGATAGCTACAATAGTGACAGGTATAGAAATCAAAGGATGGATAGCCCAGCCTCTGCTAGTACAGATAGAAAAGGACGCTCCAGCAATTAATCCCAGACAACTATTGATAATATTTAATACAACCGCACTTTCCAGATTAGCATAATCTTTCCCTAAAACCCAAAGTATTTCAGAAGGAAACAACCAAACTATGCCTATAATTGAAACACTTATTATGATTAACAAGGCTTGTATTTGCAGATAGCGGCTGAGTAGCAGGTTTATTTTATCGGGCAAACGGGCGAAACGAGGCAGAACCAACGTATTAAATAACACACTAAAGAGGCTTAGCATCATTGCCAAACGACCTAGCGCCCCAACTTGCGCCACAGCAGTGGTAGTGCCGAAAAAGGAAATTAGCCACGTGGTAATCTGCCCAGAGAGGCAGTAGTAAATGGAACCTGGTAGAATGCGCTTAACGAAAGCGAGGATTTCGCGTCGGACTGCCGGATCTGTCTTTTGATTCCAATCGGCGTAACTAACCGAGATTTTACGCAATTCGCGGTTCGCCCATATCTGGGAGAGCCCACTAGCTAGAACGGCCACAAATGCCAATGGGAAGGTGAAAAGCGTCAAAGCCAGCATAGATAGCCGGCCTAGGTTAGCCCCAACCTGGATTTTCTGTAATGGTGCTATATCCTGCCTCAGTTTAGGTGCTACTTCCAGCAGCGTTCCCGAAAGAGCCGTAATAAATGCAGGCACGAGGCAAACAATGATAAGCCCAGCCGTTAGCCAGCTAGCTCCATGACTACGGAGCAGATATAGCAAGACAGGAGCAGCAAGCAGCAAGCTACCAATTGCAAACTTTCTCCTTAAATCTAAGCCAGTCACAAGTACTACGCCTAGCTTCTGTTTGTCATTCCAAACCTTGCCACCTTGTGCCAACACGCCTGCCGAGATGCCTCCGTCCGCCAAAATAATCATGGCACCCAGCATCGTGTTTGCGAGGGTATAAAGGGCGTACTCGCGGGTCGGTAGCAGCCGAATAACTAAAATGCCACCAATTAGACCAAGAGCTTGCACAAACGCCTGGGCCCCTCCCGTGATGGTAACCAGCTTCCCCCACTCCAATACCCTCGCGTACTGTGGACTGGTAGACAAACGTTGTACAAGCACCTTCATAGTGAACTGTATCTGAAAAAGCACGAGGCTCAAGCTATTAGTAGTTCCTTATGCTTTCAGCTGAGCAAAAGAACCTAGGTGTTCCACTTATGCTTTAGAGTAGTGCTTTTTTCTTCTTGACGTATTTTTTACCGTAGCCATAGCCGTAACCATAACCGTAGTTATTACCATTTGCTTCTTTTGCGTCATTTATCACAATCATAGGTTTACTCAAAGTATTCTCCTTGCAGATGTTTTTAATTATATTCAATTGCGCTTTGTAGGTATAATTATAGCGCACTAAATAGATTGTGAAATCGATAAAAGACCGCAGAGCAAAAGCATCAGCAACTTGCCCTACCGGGGGAGTATCGATGATGATATAATCAAAATTCTCTTTGAGCTCTTGTATCAGGTGACTGAACTTAGAACTCATTATTAATTCAATAGGATTGGGTGGTATCGGTCCAGAATTAACAATGAATAAATCAGAAACTGCTTCCGAAGGTTTAACTATGTCATGAATCGAGACATCACTAGAAACCAAATAATCAGTAATACCTAGGCTTTCCGGTAAGTTTAGCTCCGTTGCAACTTTAGGGTCTCGTAAGTCCAGATCTAGAAGCACAACGCGCTTGCCTGTTAGTGCCAAGCTAGCTCCCAGGTTAATACTAAAGAAGGTTTTTCCTTCTCCGCTCATACTGGAAGTAACCATCATGACTATATTTTTCTTACCAAGCGCAGCAAAATGTAAGTTCGCTCGAACGAGCTTAAACATTTCTGCAATTGGAGTACGATTACTCTTTGTAACTACTAGTGTTTCACCCTTCTTATTATGGGCAATTTCACCAATAATTTGAGCATTTACTACCTTAGTTATATCATATTGAGTTTGAACTTTGTTATTCAGAAGAGTGCTGATATATACCCCAGCAAATGGAATACCTAACCCTAGCAGCAACGCCATTAAATAAAGCGTCTGTTTGTTAGGACTTATTGGAAATCCCCCTCCTCTAGCATGATCAATTACCCTAGCAGCAGAAGCAGTAGCTGCTAACGTCAGAGCAGTTTCTTCACGCTTCTGCAACAAATACACGTAAATATTCTGTTTTATCGATTGCTGACGATTTATCTCTAACAATTGCCGTTCCATCTCAGGAACTCTTTTAATTTTAGATTGAAATTGGCCAGAAGTACTCCTTAAGTTATTACTAGTAATCTGAAGACCTTTTTTTATGTTGCGCAGGTTTTCAAGAATATTAATTCTGAGATTAGCAAGTTGTTCGTTTAAATTTTGAACGAGTAAACTTGAAGGTTGGGTAGTACGTAAGGTCCTCTCTCTTTCTAATTGCAATTCATTGAATTTACCGATAAGGCCCAACAACGTTTCATCTTTTATACCTAGGGTGCTTGGCACCATAGAATACTGACCATTCGTTCGTTTCAGATAGTTTTCAATAGACTCTAACACATCTATCTGAATTCCCCACTCTGATAGTTGCTTGTTATAATCACTTGCTTGTGCTGTATAGTCAGAGGCCTGGGTACTTATGTCGGTTAAGCCATTCACACTTTTGTACTTCTCTACCCCTTTTTCTACCCCAGATAGCTCGGCAGTTATATACTTCAAACGTTCATCCAAGAACTTCAAGGTGCTGGTAGCCATTAGGTTCTTATCTACAACAGCTTCGTCGTTGTAGACTTCCATCAGTTTATCAAGAATATCTTTCGCCTTTTCTGGAATAGGATCTACCAGACTCAAGCTTAACACACTAGCGCTCTTACCAACAGGCTGCACTGCTATGGCCTTGTTGTAGTGGTCAGCTACTTGGTGAATATCTTGGAAAGACACGATAACCTTTCTGTCGGCAGTGTTCCCGCCCGACGCGGCTATTATTGTAAATAGACCATAAGGCTTGGCTATCTGTTGACCGAAGCTATGAGAAGTAACAGTTCCATCATAATCTTCTAACTGAAACGAATTATCTGGATGCAAGTGTAAGGTTATCGATTTACCTATGGCAGTAGAATCAAGCTTGTCTATTAAAAGTTTCGCGGGCAATTCCCTGCCATATATTTCTCTATTAACGAATTTTCCTTCAACATAATAATTAGCGACCAAATTTAGCTCGCTTACTACTTTCTCCATCAAGCTCTCCGACCTCAGTACTTCAATTTCATTATCAATATTTCTAGCCGATTTAAGCATCGTTAAATCGCTTAAAGCCTCAGCGTTAGAGACGGATTGACCGCTTTTATCATCTTTAACAAGCAGCGTGCTATATACATGATACTGAGGAACGGCGTAGTATCGTAGATAAAAATAGGTAATACCTAAGCCTATCATCCCTCCAAGCAGAAATAGGTACCAGTAACGTATGTACTGCCCCACCATTCGCTTTATATCTTTTTCTTCCACCTGCTCTGAGTTTAATGGAAACAGTTCCCTAGTATTCATATCTACTCAATTATTTAATCATACAAAAAAACAACCAACACTTACTTTTTATTTGAATATTATTATAACTAAGCTCAAAATAGAAACAGCTGCTGATATGAGCGGTACATAGAAGGTGCTTGAGCTACTCTGAAGCTGCTTTATTCTAGCAGGCTCTACATATAATATATCATTCTGTTGCAAATAAAAATACGGTGAATTTAATATGTCTTTGTTCGTTAAATCTACTTTTACAACACTCCTAACTCCTTCTTTTTCTCTTATAATAAGCATGTTTTCCCGCTTACCATAAGCGGTCATATCTCCAGCCAAGCCTAATGCTTCTATTATATTGATTCTTTCATTAGGAATTGTAAAAGTAGAGGGATGAGTAACCTCCCCAATAACTGTAATTCTGAAATTTATAAATCGTATATTAACAATAGGATTTTTGACGTGATTTTTAATTTCACTCGTCATTTTTTCTATAGCTTGCTCTTTGGTCAACCCTCCTAGCTTTACTTTCCCCAAAACTGGGAAATTTATACTACCGTTTTTATCAACTAAGTATCCTTCGTTTGCTTTACTACTAGCAGCTAAACTATTAGTAGTACCTGACTGTATGGTGCCATTATTGAATAATATATTAGCTTCAGGGTTCAAACTACTTACTGTAATACTCAATAAATCATCAGGATAAATCTTAGTGTCAACTTTGTTTTTTATTTCCTCGTCATACTCTCTAACATTTTTCAGATCACTCAGATAAATCAAATTTCTAGAAGTAGTGCAGGATGCAAAAATTAAACAAATCAAGAAACACCAATATTTACTACTCTTTAGCACTAACTGTGTTGCTCTGTTCACTTGGTTTTCGAAATGAGATGTATGAAGTATTACCTGCTCTCATAGCAGATAGGCACTAAGCGGCTTTATTCATCTGCCATTAGAATGCAGATGAGAGATTAATAAGCGTAGTTTTTCTTAAGCAGGGCCCTATGCATACTAGGAGCAACTTACAACTGCACTTAATCAATAAATATTTTAACTAATCCCGTAACGATATTAGTGAATTTATATTAATGCACAAAAAAAATGTCATAATTTTTTCTAAAATCATGCAATACGGCTTCCAAGCTTCAGTAACCTTATTGGTTTCATGCTCGTATAAGATTGCCTTTTGCTCACAAGCTAAGCTTATCAAAAAGCCCTTATCCTTTCTTATATTCTTGTATTACAGATAGTTACATCTTAAATATAGAGATGTGCTTCTTACACCGACAATAGCGCAGAGTGGCATCCGGGTCACGTGCAACTCCTAAGGGTTACAGTTTGCTTGGCGAAGCCTTTGCTATCAGCTCAAAGTACACTTGGTTCCGGCAGAGGCATCCTAGATGATTCTGCCAAGTTTTACTCGTTATAAGAATTAGGGCAACGTAATTCGAACGACAGACCTAAATATGTTTTCGGTTACCACAAATTGGCAACTGAAAATTTATTATTAGCTCAAAAACAAAAACGCCATCCTATTGAAAAGATGGCGTTTTTGCTTGTACGAATATGCATTCGCACCATTCGCTCGAATCCGTGTTCTAAATTTTCCAGCCCAAGGTTGCCCCCGCGTAGTAGTTGCGGCCTGGAGCAGGCTGAAAATAGCGGCTTCCGAAGGCATTCAAGTCGTTGCCTAAGCTATAGCGCCGGTCTAGTGCGTTTTCAATACCCGCATAGATATCAGTCTCGAGGTGGCCTAGCACTGTACGATGCCAGCCAGCGCGCGTGCCAAAGGTCCAGTAACCAGCGGCGTACGCTGTGTTGGCGTCATTGAGCGGAATGCGGGCCTGGTGGTTAATGGTTGGACTGAGGTAGAAGCCGATGCGTAGCCCCGCATCAAGGCCCGCCGTCAGAGTCTGGGGAGCCGTGCCAGTCAGGCGCTTGCCGCTGTTGTCCTGATCGTTATTTTGGTAAGCCCCAAAGCGAAAATGGTTGTAAGCAAAACTACCCCACGCCCGCAGCCCAGCTAGTTGGGTAGAACCTAAGGTTGTGGCTTCGGAAGTGGGACGCCAGAGCCAGCCGCTCACAGCGGCTTCTACGCCGCGCTGCCGAGTGTTGCCAGAGTTGAAGAATACACTGGTACCCGCATCGGTAGTGCGCGTTACGATGGTTTGTCGCAGCCGAAAATCAAACAAGGCTAGGTCGAAGGTCAGGCGGTTGTTGAACGCATTCCCTTTTGTACCCAGCTCGTAGCTCGTGCCGCGCTCCGCTTGCAAGGCCCGATTTAGGCTGCCATCTGAGGGGCGAATTTCCTCGTCGGTGGGCGGCGAAAAGCCACTGCTCACGCTAGCATAGGCGGAAATGCGGGGAGTGAGTTCTTTGAGCAGCGCAACTCGCGGCGAAACCTGCGGCCGGAAGTTGCGCTCGAACTGATAGCTATCAGGTTGCGTGGCGGCATCCGAAATTCGCGCAATGCGGTAACGCTGCCGGTTATAGCTAGCTGCCACAGTAGCCAGAAGGCCAGCGGGCAATTCCAACTCTGCCTGCCCAAACACAAACCCAGCCGCTGTCCGAATCTCGTCGTCGTAGCGCAACGTGCCGGGCACACCGGCTAGGTTTCGGTAACTCCGTGCGTCCTCGAAGCTGTTTTGAAGCTCCGCCCCGGCACCTAGCCGCAACGTACGCCCTGCCAACGTTGTACGATAGTTGAAACTCGAGCGCCCGCCCCAACCCACGCCCGTGTTCCGCTCAAAATCCACCAAGTAAGGCGTTTGGATGGAAGTGGCCGAAGTATACAGGGTGGTTTTGTTGGAGAAACGGTCGGAGAAACGGTACTCGTGACTCACGCCCAGCAGCGCCGTGCGCGATGCATACGACGCCTTTTGCGCTACCGTGCCGGGTGCCGTAGCTGTCCCAGGTCGCGCCTGGCGTGGGTTCTGCTCGTATTGTGCCCGCGTGAGACCACCAGGTAATTGATAATAGATATCGGTGTACAGGCCATGTACCGCAATGGTGCGCTTGTCGGAAGGCGTGAACTCGCCATCTAGGGCAAATACGTCGCGGCGCAGGGCGCTCTGGTCCCGGTAGCCATCCACGGATTGTCGGGCGTATTGCGCGCGCAGATAACCCGTTGCCGTGCCGCTTTCTGCCACTACGGAGTAGCGTCGCAGACCGAAGCTGCCGACCGTAAAGCCCACTTGGGCTCTGGCTTCGTCGGGCCTAGGTTTGCGGTTTTCAAATAAGATGACACCACCCGTGCCCGCTCCGTACACACTACCAGCAGGACCTTTGATCACCTCGATGCGCCCGATGATGGCTGGGTCGAGCAAGTTAAGCTGTGTGGTGCCGGCGGCCTCCGTAAAGGGGATATCATTGTAGTACACTTTCACGTTGCGCACGCCAAAGGGTGAGCGCAGGGTGCTGCCCCGCACACTAATGCGGTAGCTAGCGGTAGCTCGTTCTTCCAACCGCACACCTGGCAGCGTATTTACCGCCTGGGTAAGAGAGGTTTGGTTGAAACGCTCGATGGTCGCCGCGTCGACCACGCCGATGGCGGCAGCCGTACGGCGCAGAGGCAAACGTGTGCCGTAGCCCGTCACAGTGGCTTCGGGCAGGCGCACGGTGCGGGCAGTATCGGAGACAGAAGCTAGGTTTTGGGCGTAAGCAGGCAGCTGCACCAAAAGCAGCAGCGGCAAATAGTAGCGCTGGGGCATGAAAAAAAGTAAATTGACTCTTGCCCAAACGGGAAAGCAGCCCGGATGTTTACTTGAATGCGTTTGGGCAGACGGCAAATTGACTGGGTGCCCATCTATTTTTCGAAACGCTTCCCTTAACAACACAAAAAAAGGAGGTTGACGAGTCAACCTCCTTTTTTTGTAGCTCAGACCTAGCTTTTAGTCCAGTACATCCCAGAAAATTTTGGACGTAAACTGATTGATATCTGCTGGGATGTTGGCACTGTTTGTACTCACCTCCGTTTGCGGGTATAGCAGACGTAGCGGCAGCTTGTCGGCGCGCGGCGAGACGGATTGCAGCGAGGGTGGAAACTTAGGATATGCTGTCCGACGGTACTCGTTCCACGCTTCAATAGATGTTACCGTGTTCATTGCCAAGTACTTCTGGTAGATGATTTTTTCCAATTTGGTAACAGCACGCGGGTTGCTTCCAGTCGGAACGTCTAACCTAGTGGTAGCTGCATCCCAGCTTACTAAACCATTGGAAGAATTGGCGTCCAAGTACTTGGTGTAGTCTGACATGGCATTAGCCGACACGTTGTTTGTGCTACCAGATTGGCTCGGAGCAGGCGTATAGAAGTACACGAATGAGGTCCGAATGCCGTTGTTGTAGTCAGCTTTGGCGCCAGCGTCGCCTCCGGTTAGGTAGCCGCGCGACTTAGCCTCCGCTTGCAGAAAGTAGCTTTCGGCCGCTAGCAGCAGTGGCACTGGTGCATCGAACCCCTTTAGGATGCCGCCATAGTCTTTCCAGCGCGAAATCTGGGTGCTACCCGGCAGCGGGTTTGGGTCGCCGAGCACTACACCCTTATAGGTCCCGTTGAATGCTCCTGCCGTGGCCTTCACATAGAGTTGCGATACCCGCGGATCGTTATTTTTGTCGTACTGATCAATGATGTACTGCGTGCCATTTTGGTAGTTGCTCTGGGCAATGCGCGAGCCAGCAGGATTGGCGCGGTAAGAATTCCAGAAAGGGTTCTGCTTACCCGTTGATTGGATATAGCCAGGCTGTACTTGCACGTCGGTAGTTACAAAGCCATCGGTTGCCGTTGTTTGCAGCTTCGCCATCTCGGTGCGGATGTAACTATCCAACGATGGTACAAAGGACTGACGGAGCAGAATACGAAGCTTGAGTGTGTTGGCAAACTTCACCCAATTAGTCATGTTGCCCGTGAAGACAATATCTTCGCCGCTCACGGCCTGAGTGGTAGAGGGCGCTGTTTTGATGGCAGCCACGGCCTCATCCAGTCGCAAAATCAAATCTTTGTAGATGTCCTCAGCCTTGTCGTACTGGGGCGCGATGATAGGGGTAGCCGCATCGGCCTGTAACGACTGCGTGTAAGGAATATCGCCGTACTGATCTACCAGCAACTGGTAATTGAAGGCCTTCATGATCTTGGCAATAGCCGCATGGTAGAGCTGCCCCTGCGCGGAGGCGCTTTTCTCGATACCATCGTAGTCCTTCAAATTATCATACGTATTGCCCCAAAAGCCTTGATAGTAAGTGGCGCCGTACGTGTAAGTACGCTCCTCATTGTAGCCATTCACGGTACCGGTCTTACCCCAGTAACCAACCGTCCAGCTACCGTAGCCATTCAGGGTCAGGCCGTAGGTGTCGCCGGTTACTTTCAGGGCCTGGGCCAGGATGGCAGAAGGCACCACCTTATCCGGAGTCACGCTGTTTGGGTTGTCGTTGATGTCGTAGAACGACTCGCAGCCGGTTGCCAGCGACAGGAGCGCTGCAGCCACGAAAAGCTTTGCTATATTTTTCATCACTGATGCGAATTAAAAGGTGGCCGATAGGCTAGCGCCGTAGAAGCGAGTAGGCGGTGTCTGGCCCACGTCGTTAATGCCGATGGCATTGCCACTCTGGTTACTGAATTCCGGATCGGTCCATTGGTTTTCCTTGGGCACCCACAGGAACAGGTTACGACCGTATAGATTGAGGTTCAAACCCTTGATAAACTTCGCCTCACCTAGTAGTGTGGTAGGTACTGCGTAGCTCAACGACAGCTCCCGCAGCTTGAAGAAGTCGCCCTTGGTGACGTAGTTGGCGGCAATATTGCGGTTGTAAGAGCTGTTAGCCCAAAACTCGGCCCCACCAGGCGTCAGGTTGGTGGTGTTGGCCTCGTAGTTTACGCCGTCGGCAGCAAGTACTGAGGAGTTTGGCATCACAAAGGGCAGGCGACCGGTAGATGCACTACGCGCCGAGGCTCCTGTGAAGTCCATAGTAGAGGCTACGCCGTGGTAGATATAGTAGCCCGTACGGTACTCAGCCTGCGCCGCGAGCGTGAGGCCTTTGAACGATACGCTGGTGTTGAAGCCGTATTTGTGCTTAGGCAGCGAGTTGCCGTAATTAGTCAACTGGCTCGCCTGCGACGGCACCCAACCTTGCCGATCGTACTTAGTGCCATTGGCGGCTGTTCCCTGACCTAGGTTGATGTAGGAGAGAATCACACGACCCTGGCTGTCGCGGTTGTAGTCGGTACCCTGAATAACTGGATAGGGCTGCCCAGCAATGGCGTATATCTGTGCTTGCCCATTGTCACCGGTCGTGGACAAAGCCAACTGCTGCGTCTGGTCCGTAATCTTGAGCACTTTGTTGTTGTTGTAGTTGTAGTTAGCGCCCACGCGCCATGTAAAACCACTGCGGCTCTCGATAGGCGTGAAGTTTAGATCTACTTCTACCCCGTTGTTTTGCACACGACCCGCGTTGAGCAAATAGGAGCTATAGCCGCTGGCAGGGGCAATGCTCGCCGCAATGATCTGGTCAACGGAGAGTTGGTAGTAGTACGTAGCCGTCAGGCTTGCACGCTGCCGCAGGAAGCTCAGTTCGGTGCCCACTTCTGTAGAGTGCGTAAATTCTGGCCGCAAGCCAGGCTGCACAACCTGGTTGCTGAGCGTAAGCGACGCTGTAGAGCCGAATGGAAAGCCGCTGCCCGTGTTATACGCGGAAGCTAGGCTGTAGGCGCCGTACGTGGTAGCTACGCCGGACGAGCTGTTGGGAAAGTTCACCTGGCCCACCTTGGAGTAGCCGCCACGCAGCTTGCCGTAGTCGAAAAAGGACAGCTCCTTCAGCGCGGGTATGGCTTCAGAAAGCACCAACGAGGCATCTACGCTCGGGTAGAAGTAGGACCGGTTGTCGGGGTCAAGCGTCGAAACAGTTTCCTGGCGACCGGAGCCGTGCAGATAGATTAAGTCCTTATACCCTAGGGTAAGGTCGCCGAAGAAGGCACCCTGACGGTAGCGGAACTGCGCCTGCCCTCCGGTCAGCTCTCCAATGCGGTTGTTAACGTTGAACACGCCTGGCACGAACAGCGCATTGGCGGCTACGCTCTGGTAGTTGGCGTTATTCACCTGCACGTTGTTGCCTAAAATAGCTTTCACCGAAATCACCCCGAATTTCTTGTCGAAGTTGAGGAACAAGTCGGAGTTGAGGCGGTTCACGGCACTGGACAGATCAGATACTGCTCCTGGAATGTTGGTGCGGGAGTTGATCGGCCGGGTGAGCGTATAGTTCGAGTACGTAAATTTCTCCTGCCAGCTCTTATTACCCTCGGTGATGGCCGTGAGGCCTATGCGGTACTGCGCGGTCAGCCAGCTCGTAATCTTGTAGCCTAGGTCGATGTTGCCAACTAGCGTGTTGCGGCGGATGCTGCGGCGGTTGTCGTCAAGGTTGAAGTAAGGGTTGGCAAAGTACTCGTTGTAATAGCCGTTGGGGTTAGCATATACGTCGGTCTGCCAGTTCTTGTACTGTGTAAGCGGAATCAGCGACGAGGTGTTCAGCAGTTGGTTGTAAACGCCACCAGTCGTTTGGTCAACTTTGTAGGTAGTGTACGACACGTTTACGCCAGCCGAGAGCTTGCCCATCTGGCGCGAAGCGTTCGTACGGAAGGTATTGCGGTCATACTCATCCTTCGGTAAGATGCCTTTGTTGTGCGTATTCTGGTACGAGACGTAGATTTTAGTATCCTTGTCGCCGCCTGAAAACGACACGTTATTCTGCATCTGGTAACCAGTATTGAAGAAATCTTTGCGTTCGTTCGGCCGTGACACGTACGCAATCTTTTGTACATCGCCTACTTCTGGCTTGTACCCTAGGTCACGGATAGTGCCGTCGAAACGGGGACCGTACTGCTGGTTTTCGTAGGGTGTGTATTCCTGAATCCACTCCGACGAGCCGGGGCCAAACTCGTTCTGGAGCTTGGGCCAGAAGCTGATCTGCTCTAGCTGCGAAGTGTGGGTGAAAGTAACAGCAGGCCCGTTGCCGCCTTTCTTAGTAGTAATAATCAGGGCGCCGTTTGTGGCTTGCGAGCCGTAAAGGGCGGCAGCATTGGCGCCTTTCAGAATAGTTATGTCAGCAATATCGTCAGGATTCAACGAGGTTAGCACGTCCTGCGTCGTCTGCACGCCGTCGATAACCACCAAAGCCTGGTTTTCACCTGTGAGCGAGCGAGTGCCGCGTAACGTAACGCGTACGCTAGGATTGATGCCGTTGTTAACGGTTTGAATCTGCAAGCCCGATACTTTACCGGCTAGGCCGTTGGTCACGTTTGTTACACGTGCCTGGTTAAGTTCCTTTGAGCCAATGGTTGAAGTAGCATAACCTAGCTCTTGCGCCTGGCGCTGAATACCGAGGGCACCAGTTACGACTACTTCCCCAAGCTGCTTGGTATCAGCACCTAGCGAAACGTTGATGCTAGTAGCCGAGCCAATGGGCTGCTCGACGGCGGAGTAGCCGATGGAAGAAAAAGTGAGAACCGAGGAAGTTGTTGGGACTGTAATCGAGTAGCCGCCATCGGCATTAGTAGAGACGCCGATAGTCGTGCCTTTTGCCAGCACCGTGACCCCTGGTAGCCCTTGCCCATTGGTTCGGTCTGTGACCCGCCCCGAAATTGCTCGACTCTGCGCTGCTACCTGCTGCAACAGGCCAACAACCAAGAGAAGTGTTACGAGTAATTTTTGTTTCATGTAGTTGCTTTTAGTGATTTTTTGGTGAGCTGAACAACATCAATCCACAAGTATACAGCGCAAGTCTTATTTTGATACCAATGATTTCATTTTGAGAAATTATTATTTTTCTCGACTTTATATGCAAACGTTTCAGTTAATACCGCTTTGCATTGACATATTTTCTATTTTATTCCTTTTATGATTGTACATAATCTTGCTCACCACAACCTACTTTTTAGTCTCATAAAATTCTAATAATTATATTTTAACAAATAATCAACACTGTTAATACCAATTTAATACTATTAAAGTGCAATACTAAAGCATTGTCTAATACACATTATATTGTACTTATCAAAGACAAACATCACATTGTCGCCTAGCTATTGATACACCCAGACGCTTCCGCAGTTTATTTGACCATTGGATGATTTTTCTTGCAAAAACATCCGAGAGGATACGTACTTATCAGTACCCGGCACCTCAAATTTTTGCTTATCCCTTTTTATGAAGCAGTACCTCACTCCACAAGTGCTGGCGGCTCTCCAGCAGTTGCCCTCTTCCGACGCGCCAGTTCCTACTACCCTAGCTACTACACCCGAAGAACTCCACCAACGCGCTGTGGCCCTCGACGACAAGTTAGCCGACCTTTCTCTGGACCAGATCGAAGCCCAACTGCAAAGCATCTTCGACGATGATACCTGGACCCAGCAACAACTCCCTGCCGTACCCGAGCAGGTGCAACACCGCTACACGTATGTGTATGTGAACCAAGCGCTGCTAGGAGCCTAGGCTAGGTATAGCTAAGTGACACCACTCGGCGAACTTGTTTTTGCTGCTTAGCCTAGCAGCCGTGTGGAAAATGACGAGGACGGGCATCATCTAGCTGTCTAAAGCCAACCTCATTACTTCCACGCTTATGCATGTACCCCGCCGTTATCGTCGCAAGTTGTTGTTTCCCCCGGGGCTGTTGGCGCTCGGGGTTTTGTTACTGCTTGGATGCATGCAGATAGCCAGAGACCAGAGGTTTCTACCTCAATATGTTTTGCAGTTCAATACCATGCCTGCCGATGACAGCCTTTATAGCCGCTTGGAGGAAGATTCTGGGTCGCGCTGGTACTATACGCAACGAGAAATGGAAGCATTGAGACTGTGGCGTGACTACCGTTTTACTAATGATGCATTTCACAACTGGTGGATAATTCAAGCATCACAACCAGCCCTCGACAGACTTCAACGGTTTCCTAATTCTGTCGATGGTATTCGATTGCGCTTCCATTCAAATGCTTTTTACAGTGATGTAATCAAAGTGCTAGATCTACTGGCGAAGCATGAGAAGAACAGATGCCTCGTTGATGCTAAGGGTCAAGCACTCACTATTTATGCTTTTACGGAAGAGCCTGCTCCAAAGACGGTTGCAAACTGTGTTGACTCCTACGGGTTTCTCGGCGAATGCCGTCTTATATTACGTGTCGCGTCGGAGTTACCTGGGGTTCTTCCTCTCCAACAATTGCTGCTTGACCCAGCCTGGCGTAATTCCCTGTATTTACTCCTGCTACTAAGCATAGTCTCCATCTGGAAAATGACGCGACCTAGCTTCTACTAAGCTAGCCCGGCAACCCTAGCGGCAACTCCACAGTTGAACAAGGCACACCTAGCCTATTCATCTTATGCGCCTGCTTACGCTTTCTCTTGCCTGCCTCGCTGCCACTACCACGATTGCCCAAAACGTGCCGCCCGAGGCGACACCATTCAAAATGACAGGCAACATCTATTTGCCTTCTAAGCTGCCCGTAACAGATGCGCGCGTGGCGAGTTTGAAAGTGCCAGCGGGTTTCACCGTCACCAAATACGTTGATGGGCTCGATATGCCGCGCATGCTAGCCGTTGCGCCCAACGGAGATGTGTACGTATCGAACCGGGTGAAAGGGACTATCACGCTTATTCGCGACGCCAATAAGGATGGCAAAGCAGAATTAACCAAGCAGGTAGCTCAACGCGCCCATTTGCACGGCCTAGCTCTCAAAGACAACAAGCTCTACATTGCCGCCATTCGGGAGGTGTACGTGGCTGATGTGCAGAAAGACGGCACCCTAGGTACGCTCAAAACCCTCTACAAGGATCTGCCCGATGCTGGCCAGCACGCCAACCGCACCTTACACTTTGGCCCCGACGGCAAGCTTTACTTATCGGTGGGCAGCACCTGCAACGCCTGCGACGAGGATAACCCCGAAAACGCGACGCTGCTGCAAATTAATACCGACGGCTCGGGGCGGCGCGTGGTCGCACGCGGCTTGCGCAACACCATCGGCTTCGACTGGCACCCAACTACCAAGGCGCTGTACGGCATGGACCACGGCATCGATTGGCTCGGCGACGAAGACCAGCAAGAGGAGTTCAACCAGATTAAGGACGGCGCCCACTACGGCTGGCCTTCCATCATCGCCGACGGCAAACACTATCCTGCCAACAAACCCAAGAGCGGAGACTCCTACGAGCAGTTCGACGCCAAAACGCAGCGCCCGTTGCTGCTGTACAAGGCTCACTCTGCCCCGCTCGGCTTAATATTTTACAACGGAGCACAGTTTCCGGCCGAATATAAAAACGACGCTTTCGTGACCATGCACGGCTCTTGGAACCGTGCGCAGCCTTCCGGCTACAAGATTGTGCGTGTGCGCTTCAACGCCCAGGGCCAGCCCCAGCAGTTTGAGGATTTCCTAACCGGGTTTCTAGTAGAAAACGACAAATCGGAGTTTGGGCGCCCGTGCAGCATCGTGCAAGCCCCCGACGGCGCCCTACTCGTGTCGGACGACGATAACGGGGTGATTTACCGCGTGGCATACACGGCTAGCACGAAAAAAAGCTAGGTTAGCTAGCTGCACGCCGCACCCCTTACTGTTTTGGCGGCATGTCTAGCTTGCCACTCCTGCTGCCTAGCAGCCTTTCGCTTTGTTCGCTCGTTGCATTATACTATTGGTGAGGCTGCCTGCTCCTACTTATGAAAAAACTTACTTCCAACCTCACCTTTCAGGTTCTCACCGCCATTGCCCTCGGTATCGTCGTCGGGGCGCTGTTCCCGGGCTTCGGAGCGGCGCTCAAGCCTGTCGGCGATACATTTATCAACCTCATCAAAATGCTCATCGCCCCCATCATCTTCCTGACGGTCGTGCTCGGTATTGGCAGCATGGGCGACATGAAAAAGGTAGGCCGCGTAGGCGGGAAAGCACTGCTGTACTTTGAAATCGTGACTACCCTAGCGTTGGTAATTGGCATCACGGCGGCGAACCTAGCCAAGCCCGGTCACGGCATCGACGCACGGGCTTCGGTGGCGAACCAAGGCACGGCGCAAGCGGCCGAAGCAGCCAAGTACACGACACAGGCCACTACAGGCGGCATGGATTGGGTGGCGTTTTTCACGCACATCGTACCGCACAATGTGGTGGGCGCGTTTGCCGAGGGCGAAGTCCTGCAAGTCTTGCTGTTTGCGGTGCTGTTCGGCGTGGCTGTCAGCCGCTTGCCAGCTAGCTATGGGCAGCCGCTCATGCAGACCTTTGATCGGCTGTCGCACGCCATGTTTGGGGTGCTGGCCATCGTGATGAAGCTCGCCCCGCTAGGCGCTTTTGGCGGCATGGCCTTCACCATTGGCAAATACGGCATTGCCACGCTACTGCCGCTGGCCAAGCTCATGGCTGTGGTGTACGTGACAATGTTCCTATTCATTTTTGTGGTCCTCAACCTAATTATGCGGTTCTATGGGCTGAGCCTGTGGCGCTACCTAGGTTTTATCAAAGAAGAAATTCTACTGGTGCTCGGCACCTCCTCGTCGGAGTCGGCGCTGCCGCGCATGATCGATAAGCTTGAACGGCTTGGCTGCTCGCGCTCGGTAGCGGGCCTGGTCATCCCAACGGGGTATTCCTTCAACCTCGATGGTACGTCTATCTACCTATCTATTGCCGTTATTTTCCTGGCGCAAGCTTTCGATATTTCATTGTCACTCAGCCAAGAATTGTCGCTCATTGGTATTCTGATGCTTACCTCGAAAGGAGCAGCGGGCGTCACAGGTTCAGGCTTTATCGTGCTGGCCTCGACGCTAGCCGCTACCAAAGTCATTCCGGTAGAAGGCGTGGCGTTGCTGCTGGGCGTCGACCGCTTTATGAGCGAGGCGCGTGCCATCACCAACGTTATCGGCAATGGCATAGCGACGCTGATCATTGCCAAAAGTGAGGGCGAATTTGACGAGGCGCGGCACCAACAGGCCCTGCAAGGCCTAGCCGTTCCGGCCGAACAGGTGCCGGAAAAGCTAGGAGACAAGACTAACCCACGGCTGGAAGAATATCAGTTTCCGCAGGAGAAATAAAGCGCGTTTTTGTGTTTACCTAGCTAGTAGGAACGCTCCGTGGCGCGTCCGGCGCTTGCCTTATTTATGTCGCAGCTGTCCATCTAGCTGATGGACAGCGCTGAAAATGCGGTGGCGCGTTTCTACTGCTTTGGTTTGTCTCCTAGTTCCTATGCCGACCCTCTCCCCCGATCTGCGCAAAGCGTTACTCAACTTACCCCAGAAAGAAAAAGACCAACTCCTCATCCGCTTGGTCAGTCAGGATGCGGTGCTCACGGAGCAGCTAGCTTACCGTTTGCTGGAAGGTCCGGATGCTTTAGAAGACCGCCGGCAAGCCCTGCGCACCCAAATTGACGACCCCGTGCGCGGCTTTCACCAAACGCCCAACGACCTACTGGTGATTGTGCGGCAATTGCAGGCCCGCATTGGCTACCACGCCAAAATAACCGGCGACGCCTTTGGGGAGGTAGAGCTAACAGTGCGCTTACTCAGCCGTGTGTTTGAGCACCAGCCCGCCGCCGTTGCGCGGTTACATGGCCCTACCCAACCCTTGCTCCAACACCTAGCCCGGCGCACCCATGAGGCATTGCGGCAAGCTGATAAGCTACACCCCGACTACCACGTGGAGCTAGCTGAATCCGTCGCAAGACTATTGCAGCATGTGTGGCAATCGGCAGCGGCTCCCCTAGCCCGCGAGCTAGGTGTGCCGCGCCAATGGGAAGCCTAGGGTCTGGTATTCCACGAAGTAGTGGCATCTTTTCGCGGTCAAAAGCAGTACAACAGCTAGACTTCTTTTCCGCCATGGAAGCGGCGCTTTTTGCACCGTTTCCCTAGCTATTTCCGCCATGACCTACACTCCACACCCCGAACACATGCGCGCCCCACAACTCAACGAGCACGAATTGCACCAAGCCCTCGACGAGCTTACGGCCAAAATCAAGATTCTTCAGAATCGCGCCCACACAACTACCGCCCACTCCGAAGCCACTTACCACGAGCACATTGCGGCGCTGGAAGTGAAGCGCGCGCAGCTTGAGCAGCAGCTAGGGTCGGCGAAGGACGCCAAAGCTGACTCTACGCAGCACGACTCAAGCGTGTGGGACGAAATTCGCCGGGGCGTTGACAACCTGCGTAAGGATCTGCAAAACCTGTTTTAAGCCTTCCTTCATGCGCAACTATATCCTCACGTTTTCTCTGGCAGCCAGCTGCTTGCTCACTGCCTGCACGGCTCAAGAAAGCTACAAAAATGCCGAAGCATGCGAGAAAGTCCAGATGGGGATGACCCAGGAACAGGTTCGTCACCTGATGGGCGAGCCAACCGGCCAAGACGACAAAAGCGGCAATGGCACTACATGGTCGTACTTGTTCGGCAGTGCCACTGATACCACGCCTATCCGTATCGAGTTTGGTGCCGATGGGAAAGTACAAGCCAAGTCTTGTGCGCCGCAGGCCTCTGGCAAAGAGCGCCCAACTGGCAACTAACCCCCTTGGCTGTGCGCCACGCATGGTCAGAGGTATAAATTCTATCTTCTTCAAACGCCCCAGAGCCACCTAGCTTTGGGGCGTTTTGCTATTAAGCACCGCAGTTAGGCAAGTCGTCCTGCACCTTGCTTTGCTTGCGCAAGTGTTCTTATTCTACTAGACTTCTCACGCGGTGTACGCTCGCCTTGGCGGGAGCACAACGACCTTCTCAGATTCTTACTACGCAAATAGAAAATTGTACCGTTTTGAGAAAGACAGTCCAACAGCTGATCCTGCACCATGGCAAAAATATATATAATTTTATATTTAAAATACTTTACCAACTTTGAATTATACCTTTAAAATCCAGCAATTGGGTAGAACATAGGTATACTTGGAAGAAAGCATGAGAATTGTATAAAACGGAGCGCACGGCACGAAAAATGTCTTTTGCAGCAGTATTAACTGTACTGCTATTCTTTTTCAGCCCGCGTATGAACCGATTACTACGCACCCTTACATTAGTACTATTTCTTTTACTCATCCAAGCAAACACCTTGCTTGCACAGTCGACACCTGAGAAAAAGCCTGGTACTCTCGTGCTTAAGCTCAAATCGACTTATACAACTTTAGCAGGTTCTGATCAGCCAACGATTCCTGTGCTGACTAATGTACTGGAGCAGCTAGGAGCGACCAATGTGCGCCGCAAGTTTCCCCATTCTTTGTTTCCCGACCCTGACCAACACGGCTCAGTTAACTTGCAGATGGTGTACCAGGTTGACTTAGCATCCGACTTTCCGTTGGAGAAAGCCTGCCGGGCCCTGATGCAAACGGGTGTGCTAGAGTACGCCGAACCGCTCTATCGCCGGGGGCTCCTCTCCCAGCCTAGCGACCCCCTCGCTGATTCACTAACGGGCCCGCAGTACCACCTGAAGAACATCAAAGCTTATCGGGCTTGGGATGTCACGAAGGGCGACACATCTATCGTCATTGGCATCATCGACACGGGCACCCGCTTGCAGCACGAAGACCTGAAAAAGCAGCTCAAATACAACTACGCCGACCCCATCGACGGCATCGATAACGACCACGATGGCTACGTAGACAACTTCAACGGCTGGGACCTAGCTGACCGTGACAACGACCCCACCTCTAATCCGCTAATTAGCCAAAAGGTTCATGGTATTCTGGTAACAGGTGCTGCCGCCGCCAGCACCGACAATGGCCTCGGAGTAGCCGGTGTCGGCTTCCGGTGCAAGTACCTGCCAATCAAAGTATATCCGAGCACATACGCTGGCGACTTCGCTGGTTACGAAGGCGTGGTATACGCTGCCGACCACGGCTGCCAGGTAATCAATCTTTCATGGGGCAACGAGGGAGGCCGCTCACAGTTCGAGCAGGACGTAATTACGTATGCCGCCATCAACCGCGACGTAGTGATTGTAGCGGCGGCTGGCAATGGCACCACCGAATCAGATTACTATCCTGCTAGCTACGAGCATGTTATATCAGTTGCTTCCGTAAAGCAAGATGATGTTAGGGGTACTAATAGCACGTACAGCTACCGAGTTTCCGTAGCGGCGCCGGGCTATGGCATCTGGACCACGCGAGGCGACCAGCTTAACGATTATAACAGAGTAGATGGCTCTTCGTTTGCTTCTCCCATTGTGGCTGGTGTAGCGGCATTAGTTCGCTCGCGTTTCCCCAACTACAAAGCCGATCAGGTAGCCGCGCAGCTACGCCAAACTGCCGACAACATCAGCACCGTCGCGGGCAACACGGCTTACGCGGGCAAGCTAGGTACGGGCCGCATCAACGCCTACCGCGCCGTAACGCTCACCGACCGCCGCGAAGTACGCATTGTGCACAGCACCTTCACGCCTGCCCGTGAGGTATTTCTGGCCGGCGACGCGATGAGCCTCATCATGGAGGTACAGAACATGCTGCTGCCCGTCGAGAACTTGAAGATAACGCTCACCACCCTCTCCCCTTACCTCACTATTCGCCGGAATACATTCACCGTAGGCGCGCTGAGCACGCTGGAGCACCAAACCAACGATGCCGCGCCCTTTCTGGTTTCTGTGCAGTCGGGTGTGCCGGCCAACACGAAGGCCATTCTGAAGTACCACTTCACGACTGCCGACGGGTACGAAAGCGACCAATATTTGACGCTGCTGCTCAACCCAGGCTATGTGCTGCTCGACGCGAATGATCTACATATGACGCTCACCACCCGCGGCAATATTGGCTACGATGGCCTAGGCTCTTACTTGGGCGAAAGCATCACATACAAAAACAGCGGCTTGTTGTTATCTGAGGGCGGCCTAATGGTAGCCACTAGCCCAACCCGGACTTCTGACCGTGTCCGCGAATCACCTTACAGCAGCCGTACCGACTTCTTCTCGGTTGCTCAGCTTGCCATGAGCGAAGCACCCTTGCGTGCCACCCAAGAGGCCACAGGCACCTTCCGCGACTCGCTACCAGGCTCAGTGCGCAAGAATAGTGTGGGCCTGCGTATCAAGCAACATGCTTACGCTTGGTCAGGTGCTGGCCAGCGCAACTACGTGATAGTAGAATACAGCCTCACCAACGTGACGCCCGACACGCTGCGCCCCCTGTACGCTGGCTTGTTTATGGACTGGGACTTACCGCTCACCGTTACCCGCAACGCCGCTGCCTGGGATGCAAGCCGTTCGCTGGGCTACGTCTATTCGCCAGTAACAAGCAGCATCTATACAGGCGTGAAAGTACTAACTGGCGGCACCCCTACGGTATACTCCATCGACAACAATGCGCCTACAGCCTCTCCGGTGTATTTGCGCGATGGCTTCAACCGGGCCGAAAAGTTTACGGCCCTAAGCAGCGGCACGAGCAATGCCACGGCTGGTCTTCCTAACGGCTCGGACGTATCGCAGGTAGTAGGAGCGGCCGTTGGCAAGCTAGCCCCCGGCGACTCCGTAACGGTAGCCTTCGCGGTACTAGGTGCTGGCTCGCTTGCCGAACTACAAACCTCCGCTACCAATGCCCAGCTTACCTACAGCGGCAAGGTGCTTCCTACGCGCGAAGCAGCTACAGCGGCTCAATGGCAAGTATATCCGAACCCAACGGCAGGCAAGGTGCGCATAGACGTTCCACATGCGTTCGTAGGCCAGCAACTGCGCATCCTAAATGCGCTCGGTCAGTGCATTCGCCAGCAGCCTCTGCGAAGCACCAATACCGAGCTTGACCTAGGTGATTGCACCGCCGGAATGTATATACTTCAAGTGCAAGGCCCAACGACTACTCTTGCTCGCCGCGTGCTAGTGCACCCCTAGTTTAGATAGCTTTTTCACATAACCCCCTAGTACCTAGCTTACCTAGCTAGTTACTAGGGGGTTGTTGTTTGTTAGCTACAGGACGGTTTGTTCTAATAGAGCCCTACCCTATCCACCAGCAACATACTTTAACTGCTGCCGGCAGCTACCTTTATTCATGCCAATACCCTGGCAATTAGCAAGTTAATTTTCTTTTTAAGTGATTTTACTAAATTATTTAGCCCATACACTCCCATTATGGCACTGTAACCGTAGGCATGCATAATAAATTTATGCTATATAGCTTTCAAAGCTTGACTGTTAGTTAAAATCTCATTAAAAACTTGGGGGTGATTTTCAGCGATTAATCAGTGGTCTTATGCCAAATATAATTGGCTAACATTTTTAGTTTTCGACGGATATTGGTATCTTTGTATATGTCGAAAGTAAAGCTTCCTACTCCGCTTCCTGTGCAGCAATATGCCCGCTGCGTGAATGACAGCAGCCAGCCCACCGACTACATCGGTGACTGGCCAGTAGCTGGCAAGGTGTACCCCGTGCGTGTGTTGCCCAATGCGCGCACCGGTGAGCCCCAAATTCACGTACTAGGTTTTTATGCTGAGCGTCCTTATGGTGCTTTCGCCCGCCACCGCTTTGAGCCGGTGGCTGAGGTGTGGCTGAACTAACTGCTGCTTCGTTTCTAGGTCAACCGGTTTTCCCGGCTTCTTCCGTTTCCCACACGGAGGTAGCCGGGTTTCTTTTTTACTACCCGTTGCACTGAGTAGATTTGGCTTTACGCTTTTCGCATGAAACCAACCCCCGAACCCGAAGAAGTATACAGCATTCCGGTCGAATACCGGAAAATGGAAAACATGCACATCTTGTTCTGGCTGATAAAAGATATCAGCTGGTGCATGGTCTGGAAGCCGCTGGGCTTGCTCATGATCTTGCCTACGCTAGGTATTGCGGTTGTAATTTGCTGGCGCACTCGCACCATCAAATCAGAGCTAGCCCACAACCTAGCTATTGTGTTCTGGATTACGGCCAACTCCTACTGGATGATCAGCGAGTTTATGGGCTTCGATACGCTCCTTATTGGGCACACCATCGAAGGCAAACATCTCGCTATTGTTCCGTTCCTGATTGGCTTGCTCATCTTAGCTTACTATTACTTGGTGCAGAAGCCACGAGAAGAAAATCAAGAGCAGGTATCGACACTCTGACTTATCCAGTACATGCCTTTCAGCAGTGCTGGACCTGTAATCACCATTTTAGCGGTTTCCCACTGAGCGTTAGTAGGAAAGCAGCGTTTCAAAGGCTTACGCCAGCCGAAACAGCATTAAGCCCGTATAATGGTTGAGTTACTCAGTTGTCTCCTTATTCTTTTGTCATGGAAAATACGCCTCAAGCTCCGCAATCTGCCCCTGAAAATGTTTCTGGCAATGAAGCCCCCCGTTATGGGGAGTTTGGCACTGCTGATGCTGCTAATCAGCCTAAATCAGGTTTCGCTAGCGCCTCAAATGATGGCTCAAACGACAACCCAGACGAATTCAGTGAGTTTCGCAAAAAACGTCCAAACAGTACCGAAGACTACGGCCAAGTGAGCAAAAACGCTGACCCAGCCGAACAACGCGGCCACGTTGAACAAAACCAGAACCCAGATGCTGTCGTTGCTGCCCAGGATAGTGACGAAGGTACCCGGCGGGCTGCCTATGCGGCCGATGACCCTCGTTACGGCAGCGGCAGCTCCTCAACTTGGAAAGAAGACGAGCAAGCCTAGCGCGCATAGTGTGTTTTGTGAGCCGAACAGATACTCTGTTCGGCTTTTCTTTTTCAACGCACAACCTAGGTTACCTCTTTGTCATTGGCTGTTCTGTAGGCCTCTTTCTTCTACTGTAGTAGCTATAAGTCACCTAAGCGACTCCCCTGTTGCCGTCCGAAACGCAGATGTTTGGCTTGTCCAATCTGTTGCGCCGAATAAATACCTGTATGGCCGGAGAATAGATATGCTACTACGCAAGCGAGGGCCAAGTACACGCCAGCCTGCACGCCAAACAGTTCTAGTCCCATCAGCGTGCATGCAATGGGGGTGTTAGCAGCTCCCGCAAACACCCCCACAAAACCCATCCCCGCCAGCAAAGCAACGGGTAAAGGCACGACCCCTGCTAATGCGCTACCGAGCGTCGCTCCGATAAAGAACAGTGGCGTAACCTCCCCACCCTTGAAACCACACCCTAGGGTAAGAGCCGTTAGCAGCAGCTTCAAGGCAAAATCGGCTGGACTCAGCGACAAATGAAAAGCTTCTACAATCACGGGCACGCCCAGCCCGATGTACCGCGTAGTACCTAGGGCCCACACACTGGCTGCCACCAGCACGCCACCTAGCACCGGCCGCAACGGCGCGTAAGCAATGCGCCCAAACAACTGGCTGATTCTGTGCACAAGCGCTGCGAAGCTACGCGCTACTAACCCAAACAATACTCCAGCTATCAAAGCGTACAAGATGGTAAGTGGCGTGATAGGTAGTGAAGCTAGCTGCGGATAATGCGTGTGCCCCACGCCCCAGGCTCTGGTAACAAAATCAGCGCTAACCGCGGCCAAAAAACTTGGCAGCAAGGCATCGTAGCGCATCGAGCCGAGCAGAAATACCTCCAGTCCAAATACAGCACCGGCCAGAGGCGTCCCAAAAACGGAGGCAAAACCAGCGCTAATGCCCGCAATGAGCAGCAAACGCCGGTCGCGTGGCCGCAGCTTCAGCAGACGCGTAAGCTGATCGGCTAGGGCTCCTCCCATTTGTACTGCCGTGCCTTCGCGCCCGGCGGAGCCCCCAAACAGGTGGGTGAGCAACGTGCCTCCTAATACCAACGGCACAAGACGCAAAGGAATCAACTGACGCGGCGCATGAATCTCGTCCAAGATCAAGTTATTCCCCCGCACAACCTGGTTGCCGAACAGATGATAAGCCAAGCCGATAAAGAAGCCGGCTACCGGCAACAGCGCAATTAATACCAGGTGCGTTTCTCGCCAGTGGGTTACCCAATCCAAGGACACCAAAAAAATGGCGGACGCCGTACCGGCTAGCCCTCCTATGAGCGTGCTGATAACCACCCAACGCAGCAAAAAGAGCACGTAAGCAGTTGTTGGAACAGCTCGCAAGCGAGCAGACAACCAATAAAAAGAAGAGAACTGACGAGCCATAAAAGCGAACGGCAAGATGAACTACCTGATGCGGCCTCCTCGACCGTCCGTTCCATAAGAATCATCAGCGCAAAGCGGTACGCTTCGGCAGTTCGCAGTGGCAATCCATCACCGTATGCAAGCAAAGATAGGCAAGGACACGCCGTCTTGAGTTGCGGCCCTCACTTTCTGCGTAGACTAAGGCTGTTGAATAAGCCAGTTAGCAGCGGCGGCTTCATCAGCAAAAAGCCGGTACGTAAGCGGATAAGTATTAACCTCTCGAATTAAAGCCGCTATTTCCAACCGTACCATCACGTTTTGAGGCGATATGATAGCTCCATAACGCAACCCTGAGCGCACAGCACGCGGAAACCAATCGAGCAATATCCAAGCTTGGTTTTCGGTACTAAAGAGCGGCAACGATCGTTGATCGCCTAAAAGCTTGTGCCAATTGTGCTGCTCTAATTGCACTAGTGCTTGTTCCAGTAATTGACGCCACACCATAACTGAAGCGGGCTGTGATGCCCAGTTCAAGCGGACATACGTGCCTGCGGGTACAACGTGCACTGATCCGGCTGCGTTATCAAACTGGGGAGATGGCTCAGATGATATAGATGCTGGAGCAGGCATAACAAATGGCTCTGTTTGGAGGCGAAAAACTACGCAAGCTGGCTAAAAGTATTGTATTTTCTATACGTAATAGAACGAACTATGGATGGGTTGACTTGTAAAATACAATAGCGCTACTTCTATAGTTCACCTAATTCAAGCCAGGTAGCTCACTCACCGACCAACCTGCCATTGCAAGCATCGCTAACAGGTGTCGTCCGTGGCTAGCGCTTCCTCCTACTAGCCCTTGTGGTCCTTCTATCAAAATGCCACTACCCGAGCTGTTGTGGCGTACCCGCACCGGACCCTGAGCAGTATCCTGCTGATACGTATTGGGGGTACTGTCAGGGCGGAAACCTAAAAGCTGCAAAAAGTTTTCAATTTGGGAAAGCGTCATCATCACACTGGCAAATAGGATAGAGAGAAAAGCAGAACAGTACGCAAAAATACGTAACTGTAAATTAAAATATATTAATATTTAATAATAAACATCGGTCTTAGCATCATGCTTTCGTCTGCTTCACTTTCCTTGTTCGTCCAAATCTGAGAAATATGACCTAAAATGACAATTCAACCTTTTACGCTTTTTGCATTCGTCAAGGTTCCGCTCCTGCCTGTCCAATAGCATTTAGCTTCAGTATTTTTCCTGAAGCCATAAAAAACGGCCGCTTCCTTTTATGGAAGCGGCCGTTTTTAGAAGGATCAAACCTAGCTTACTTCTGCGAAAGTTGAGCACCACTCGTTTCGCGCAAGCGAATCAGGTTCAGAGCCGAGCCAGCTTTAAACCACTCGATCTGCCCTTGGTTATACGTGTGGTTCAAGTAGATGAGGTCTGTATCGCCATCGGTGTGGTGCAAGCGCGCTTGTAGCTGCTGACCCGGAGCGAACGTTGCCAAACCGATGATGTCGATGGTATCGTCTTCCTCAATCAGGTCGTAATCAGCCTTATTAGCGAACGTGAGCGCCAGCATGCCTTGCTTCTTGAGGTTAGTCTCGTGAATACGGGCAAATGACTTCACAATCACGGCGCGTACACCTAGGTGGCGCGGCTCCATGGCAGCGTGCTCACGCGACGAGCCTTCTCCGTAGTTTTCGTCACCAATTACTACTGAGCCTATCCCTAACGACTTGTACGTGCGAGCCACTTGTGGGACGGTGTTATACGGCGTGCCCTGGGTCAACTGGTCTTTCACCGCGTTAGCTTCACCGTTGAAGGCGTTGATGGCACCGATAAGCATGTTATTGGAAATATTATCCAAGTGCCCACGGTACTTCAACCACGGACCAGCCATCGAGATGTGGTCGGTAGTGCACTTGCCCTGCGCTTTAATGAGCAGACGCAGACCTTGCAGATCGGTACCTTCCCAAGGCTTGAAGGGCTCCAACAACTCCAGACGATCGGATTCTGGATCAACGAGAACCTGTACGCCCGAGCCATCGGCGGCGGGAGCTTGGTAACCAGCATCTTCTACATCGTAGCCACGCGGAGGTGCTTCCACGCCTTGAGGAGCATCTAGCTTCACTTGCTGACCATCTTTCGTGGGCAGCGTGTCGGTGAGCGGGTTAAAAGTCAGGTCGCCGGCAATAGCGAAGGCTGTCACGATTTCGGGCGAGGCCACGAAAGCGTGCGTGTTCGGGTTGCCGTCGTTCCGCTTGGCGAAGTTACGGTTGAACGAGGTGATGATCGAGTTGCGACGCTTAGGGTCGTCGGTGTGACGCGCCCACTGGCCGATGCACGGACCGCAGGCGTTAGCCAACACCACGCCGCCCATCTGAGCGAAGGTATCGAGTAGGCCGTCGCGCTCTACAGTGTAGCGCACAAGCTCCGAGCCCGGCGTTACGGTAAACTCGGCATTCACCGTCAAGCCCTTCGATACGGCTTGCTCAGCAATGCTAGCAGCACGCGTGATGTCTTCGTACGAAGAGTTGGTGCACGAACCGATCAGACCTACTTCTAGTTTCTCGGGCCAGCCATGTTCTTTCACGGCCGAAGCAAACTGCGAGATTGGCCAAGCAGCGTCGGGGGTGAAAGGACCGTTTACGTGCGGCTCTAGCTCCGAAAGGTTGATTTCGATCAGTTGATCGAAGAAGTTCTCAGGGTTGGCGTACACTTCGTCGTCGGCGCGCAGGTGAGCAGCTACGCCATAAGCTAGGTCAGCCACATCAGCACGGTTGGTGCTGCGCAGGTAATCCGCTTGCTTCTCATCAAAGCCAAACACCGACGTAGTAGCGCCGATTTCAGCACCCATGTTGCAAATGGTAGCCTTACCCGTAGCCGACATGCTTTCGGCACCTTCGCCGAAGTATTCTACGATGGCACCGGTGCCGCCTTTCACGGTCAGGATACCTGCTACTTTCAGGATTACGTCTTTGGGAGCTGTCCAGCCATTGAGCTTGCCGGTCAGTTTTACGCCAATTACTTTCGGGAACTTCAGCTCCCACGCCATGCCGGCCATTACGTCGACGGCATCAGCACCACCTACCCCGATGGCAATCATGCCGAGGCCACCCGCGTTAGGGGTGTGGGAGTCGGTACCGATCATCATGCCGCCGGGGAAGGCGTAGTTCTCGAGCACCACTTGGTGGATGATACCAGCACCGGGCTTCCAGAAGCCGATACCGTATTTGTTTGAAACCGAGGCTAGGAAATCGTACACCTCCTTGTTTTCGGAGTTAGCTTCGGCGAGGTCTTCGTTAGCACCAATGCGGGCCTGGATAAGGTGGTCGCAGTGTACGGTGCTAGGCACGGCGGTTTTGTCTTTGCCGGCTTGCATGAACTGCAACAGCGCCATTTGGGCCGTGGCATCCTGCATCGCCACGCGGTCGGGGGCAAAATCGACGTAGGAAACGCCCCGCTCGTACGCACTGTTGACTTGGCCGCCATACAAGTGAGCGTACAGAATCTTTTCGGTTAGCGTGAGCGGACGGCCAACGGCGGCACGGGCGGCTTCAATGCGCTGGCCCATACCGGCGTACACGGCCTGAATCATTTCTATGTCAAACGCCATAATAGAGAAATGGAAAGAGTGAAAAAGTAAGCTGCTTTTTGAACAGTACGCAAATATAAGCGCGCCTTGTTGCGGTGCCCAAACTTTATATTTGCGCGTTTCTTATATAAACTAATTCCAAATTAGAGTAGTTTACTTGAGCACCCTTTTCTTCTGAATCTATGACTTTCCCTTCCGCCATGCGGCAGATCGTAGCCGGAGCTAGCCTCGCGCTGGTGGTAGCCGGCTGCCAATCGAACCCTTCTGAGCAACAAGCGGCCGGTGCGACTTCTACCCCGGATGCCAATTACCTGCAAGCGGGCACCTGGCGTGGTGTGCTCTCTACACAGGGGCAAGAAATTCCGTTCTTGTTCGACGTCGAGACAGGCAACAACAACCAGCCGGTGGCCGTGTACCTGCGCAACGGTGCCGAGAAGTTGAAGCTCGACGAAATAACTGCCGCCGGCGACTCCACCACCCTTAAGCTAGGTGCCTTCGACGCGGCGCTGGTCGTGCGTAAGGACGGAGAGAATAAGCTTAAAGGTGCTTGGGTGAAGTATGACGCAAAAGGTCCGTACCGGGTGCCGTTCTCGGCTACGCACGGGCAGCAGGAGCTATTCCCCCTACAGGCCAAGCCTACTAGCGACGCCAAGGAGATGATAACTGAAAGCACTTATCGCGTCGAGTTTAAGGATGAGGAAGGAAAAACTTACCCGGCGGTCGGTATTTTTAAACAAAGCTCCGAAACCGGCGAGTTGACCGGCACCTTCCTCACGACCACTGGTGACTATCGCTACCTAGCCGGGCAAGCAGCCGGAAACTTACTGCGCCTATCAACTTTCGATGGCAGCCATGGCTTCTTATTCACAGCTACCAAAGGCCCCAATGGCACGCTGAAAGGCGACTTCTACAGCGGTAAAAGCGGCCATGAAACTTGGACGGCGGTGGAAGACCCGAAGGCAAAGCTCCCTGATGCCAACTCGCTCACCTTCATGAAACCGGGTGAGAAGAAGCTAGCTTTCAAATTTCCCAGCGTTTTTGAAGGCGGCGCGGTTTCACTTTCCGACCCCAAGTACAAAGGGAAGGTGGTTGTGGTGCAACTGCTAGGTTCGTGGTGCCCAAACTGCATGGATGAGACAAACTTTCTGGCGCCGTGGTATGAGAAGAACAAGAGCCGCGGCGTGGAAATCATTGGCCTAGGATACGAGCGCAGCCCCGAATACGCCAAAGCTGCCGAGCGTCTGCGTAAGATGAAAGACCGCTTTGGCGTCGGCTACGACCTAGCTGTAGCCGGTGTGGCCGATAAAGACGCCGCCGGCAAGTCGCTGCCCCAGATCAGCAAGGTACTGGCGTTTCCTACTACCATCATCATCGACAAGAAAGGCGATGTGCGCAAGATCAATACCGGGTTCTCCGGCCCTGGCACGGGCAAATACTACGACGAGTTAGTCGCTGATTTCAACCAGACAATTGACAAGCTGGTGAAGGAGTAAAAAGCTAGGTTGCTAAAAGCAAAAAAGACCGTCATGCTGCGCTGATCGAAGCATGACGGTCTTTTTTGCTTTTAGCAACCTAGCTTCGTGACCGAAACCGCAGCCGAATTTCCTGGCGCGGGCGAAGCGTGATGAGGGGTTGCAGCTGAATAGGCGGTTGCTCGACCCAATCGATGTCGAAGCGACGGAGCATTTCGAGTAGCACTAACTGCATTTCCGTTAGGGCAAATTGGTTGCCGATGCATAGGCGCGGACCGCCGCCAAACGGAATGTACGCGTACGGCGGTTGCTGCTTCATTTGCTCGGGCGCAAACCGCTCGGGGCGAAACGCTTCGGCATCTTCCCAGAGGCTAGGTGCATGGTGGATGCCAAGCAGGTAAGCCGAAATCATGGTGCCTTTGGGCAACCTGATGCCATTATAGGAATCGTCTTCCTGCGCGACGCGGTCCACAATCCAGGCGGGTGGGTAAAGGCGCATGGTTTCCTGCACTATTTGCAGCGAATACCCTAGGTTGGGCAAGTCGGCGAAGGCAGCAGAACGGTCGCAGAGCACCTGCGTCATATCGGCGCGCATCTGGGCCACTACGGACGGGTGCTGGGCCAGCAGATACCACATCCACGACAGGGCATTGGCGGAAGTCTCGTGCCCGGCAACGAGCAAGATCAGCGCTTCATCAACAACCTGCTCTTCGGTCATGGGCGCGCCGGTATCTTCGTAGCGCACGTCAAGCAGCATTTGCAGCAAGTCGTCGTAGGAGTCGTCGGTTTGCTGGCGCTGCCGAACGTAGCTGCGCACCATTTCGCGCAGCTCGGTAGCTAGCTCGTCGTGCTGACGAAACTGGTTACGCAGCGCCAGCCACGGCCGCAGGTACGGCTGCCGGATGCTGCGCACGTAGAAAGCCTGGATAGCCGTGAGCAGCGCCGACATGCGTTCCAGCTTGGCATTGTCGAGGTTAGTACTGAAGGTGGAGCGCGCAATGATGCGGAAGGCCGTAGTGGTCATCAGTCGGTGCACTTCTACTTCCGTGCTGCCTCCCTCCTGTGCTAGCTGCCGTTTGAGCGGCTTCAAACACTCGTTTATCTCGGCTTGCATCAACTCTACCAGGCCCGCTACCCGCTGCCGGTGAAAACCAGGCTGAATTAGGCGCCGCTGCTGGAGCCAGTAGCTACCCTCGCTCGTGAGCAGGCCATGACCTAGGTAGCGCGCAATACCATGCGAAAGCTCCGACTTCGGATAATTGCGGTGGTTTTTCTGCAAAATATGCTGCACCAAGCCAGGGTCGCGGGTAAGCAGCGTGGGACGTACGCCGCCGATGTACATTATTAGGGTATCGCCGTAGGTGTTCAGGTAGCTATTAAGGATCGGGATGGGGTTAGCGGCGATCAGCATGGAGCCGAGCAGCGACCGAAAGCGCGGCACGACGGGGATTTTTTTGGTTGCTGCAGCAGTGGCAGTAGACATAAGCGGTAGGTGTTAGAGCAGCTTCAAGATACTACAGGGACTTGGACACCATCAATACAGGGCTGTTGCCGAACGGGCAAAGCGCTTGAGCCTAGCCGGCGAGGCTACCTATAAATTTCCGGCCTAACCAGAGCTCATTAGACCTTTCTCTTCCTCAAAACACAACACAAAGCTAGGTTTCGTTCGTACACCCCCAACGGGCCAGCAGCAAGCAGCCCGCAACCGATACGGCCTACTCTCCCAAAACCAACCTTTACCGCTTATGTGGATTCAACAAAAAACCGATACCCTAGCTCCGCTCGAAGAATTACAAGGCCGCACGGTCGGCCTTAAGTTTGAGTGTAACCAGTGTCATACCGAAGTATTTACCGATCTGCTTGGCGTACCTGCCCCGGATTCTGATGCTCCGGCGCTCGACGAAACCGATCAGTATGAAACGGAAGAAATCAAGTGCCCCGGCTGCGACATGATCCACAGCCTGACCGTGAAGAGCACGTTCGACGGCGTGAAGTTCGAGGTATCTGAAGTAGCGGCCGACAAAGTGAGCTATCAAATAGCCGAGCCCGAAGCCTAGGTCCCAGACCACGGATTCGACGGACTACTCGGCTGCCACGGATTTTGTGGACAACCAGTAAAGCAAAGCGGCATCCTAAGATAGGATGCCGCTTTGCTTTGGTAATACATTCCGAACAGTGTCAAGGAAATCGTCCACAAAATCTGTGGCAGCCGAATAATCCGTCGAGTCCGTGGTCCCGGAATTACTTCTCCCGCTCGATGGTATAGTTAATCAGCTGCTCTAATGAAGCGCGAGCCGGCGACGCGGGGAAGGTGTAGAGCAGTTGCAGGGCCTCGTCGCGGTACTCCTCCATGCGGCGCACCGCGTAGTCGAGGCCACCGGATTGCTTCACGAAGTCAATAACGGCCTGCACCCGGTCTTTGCGGCCGTCGTTGTTCTGCACGTTGAAGATGACGCGACGCTTGGTAAGCCAATCAGCCTGCTGCAAGGCGTAGATCAGCGGCAGCGTCATCTTTTTCTCTTTGATGTCGATGCCCACAGGCTTGCCAATTTCATCGGTGCCGTAGTCGAACAGGTCGTCTTTGATCTGGAAAGCAATGCCTACTTTTTCCCCGAAGAGCCGGGCGCGTTCAATCGTTTCTAGATCGGCACCTGTGGAGGCAGCCCCCACGGCGCAGCACGAAGCGATGAGCGAAGCCGTTTTCTGACGAATAATCTCGAAGTACACGTCCTCCGTGATGTCGAGGCGGCGGGCTTTTTCAATTTGCAGCAGTTCTCCCTCGCTCAATTCGCGCACCGCATTCGACACGATTTTGAGTAACTCAAAATCGTTGTTTTCCAGGCTCAGCAGCAGTCCTTTGCTCAGCAGATAATCCCCAACGAGTACCGCAATCTTATTCTTCCAGAGCGCATTGACGGAGAAAAAGCTGCGGCGGTAGTTGGATTCGTCCACCACGTCGTCGTGCACGAGGGTGGCCGTGTGCAGCAGTTCGATGAGGGCAGCGCCGCGGAACGTTGCCTCGGGCAAGGTATCGGCACCGCTGATTTTGGCCGTGAAAAACACGAACATCGGCCGGATCTGCTTGCCTTTGCGCTTTACGATGTAGTTCATGATTTTGTCGAGCAGGGAAATCCTACTCTGCATGGACGCGCGGAATTTGTGTTCAAATTCCTCCATTTCGGCCGCAATTGGGGCCTTAATAACGTCCAGGGTAATTTTCATGCGTAAAGCTTGAGCAACTCAAGGCGCCGCAATGATACGGCGAGGTGGGGCGGTTTCCTAACCAGTAAACCTAGCGAAGAGTTTGGATATTGCAGCAATACGCACTTGCTCGTTGCGGCGGCATTCCTAGCGTACTTACAATCGGCCAGTTGCTTGCTTACTTTTGCTTCTCTTACCTAGCTTTTCCGTATGCCTGCCCCGCTTACTACCGTTGAGTTCTTGCTTACCAACCCAGCCCATCCCCGTCCGTTCGCAGCCGATGCGCATTACGTAGCGAATGGACAACCCAAAGCCGTTGTGGTATTTGTGCACGGGTTTAAAGGGTTCAAAGATTGGGGCCATTTCAACGTGCTGGCCGACTACTTTGCCGAGCGTGGCTTTGTTTTCGTGAAACTCAATTTGTCGCATAATGGCGTCGTGCCCGGCGGCACCGGCGACTTGGAGGACATGGAAGCCTTCGGACACAATAACTTCTCTATCGAGCTCGACGACCTAGGTACCTTGCTCGACGCTCTGCACCAGCCTGGCGCCACGCCCCTGCCCGCCACCGAACTCGACCTAGGTCGCTTGTTGCTGATTGGTCATAGTCGCGGGGGTGGCTTGGTCTTGCTGAAAGCCGCTGAAGATGCCCGCGTAACGGCCGTAGCTGGTTGGGCCCCCATGAGCGACTACGACCAGCGCTGGCCTGCCGAAGTAATGCGCCAGTGGCAAGCCAACGGTGTGCAGTACATTGAGAATGGCCGCACTGGTCAGCGCATGCCACTTTACTATCAGCTAGTCGAGAATTTTCAGGCGAACCGCGAGCGGCTTGATATTCCAGTAAATGTGCGCACCAAGCTGCGCCAGCCCCTGCTCATCATTCACGGCGACCAGGATGAAACCTTGCCCCTCCAAATGGCTCACGACTTGAAAGGCTGGAAACCCGACGCGGAGTTAGTAATCCAACCCGGCGTCAACCACTCCTTCGGCGGCAGCCATCCGTGGCCGCACCACACACTACCCGTACATGCGCAGGAAATAGCCGACCGTACGATTCTCTTTTTCAATAACCTAGGGTAGCTTCTGCCAGCCTATTATTCAGGAAGCCTAAGCGGCAGGCATCAACGGCACTTGTACGTCTCATACTTTACTACGCTCTTGGCCTCATCCGAACTAACCGCTTACTTACTACTAGGCAGCAATTTAGGCGACCGGATTGCTACGCTCCGCACGGCTGTCGAGCGACTACAGGTAGTGGCTGGGCGCGTCACGGCGCAGTCGGGTCTGTATGAAACGGCCGCTTGGGGTTTGGAAGAGCAGCCTGCGTTCCTGAACCAAGCCATACGCCTCGAAACGCACCTAGCTCCTGCGGCGCTGCTAGATGCTTGTCAGCAGGTGGAGCAGCTAGCTGGGCGTGAGCGTCTTGTGCGCTGGGGCGCTCGTACCCTCGACGTCGATATTCTGCTGTATGGCGCGGTCGTGTTGGATACCCCTAGGCTGCAAGTGCCGCACCCACGTCTACCAGAACGCCGCTTTGCGCTAGTGCCGCTGACCGAAATAGCAGCGGATGTGGTGCATCCTGAGCTAGGCCGCACAGTAGCCGAATTACTAGAAGCGTGTGCGGATAAGTTGCCCGTGACACGCGTCAGCAAATAAGAGTAGCGCATCAACAGAATTAACTCGGCTGGTAAGTTAGCAGGAACTTGCATGCCTAATCAGCTGCCTCCTGCTGCTACTTTAAAACTTGCTCCTCTCGGATCTCCTTCTCTTCTAGGTAGGCCTAGGTTTGCAGCCTTCCAAACAATTGATGATTACTAGCTGGCTGCGTGCTAGTTACTATTTGGATGGCTAGAGAATAGGACAATTCTGTTTCCAATGAAATAGCACAGCAGTATAGACGCCGTCAAATATTGTCGAAGCTCCAACGGAATAAGAAGAATAATATTTTATCATCGCTTTGTATACAATCGTTTCCGGGAACGATTCCGATCCTTTCATTTGCCTCTCCTGAGGAAGACGGCTAGATCCGCTCTTGACGCCTACTATCTTCCATAGTAAATGGCGCTCTATGCTTACCAAGGGGCTCCAAGGCCATATGTACCTTCTCTGTAGTCGAAACTTCTGCAATTGCATTTTCATCGGAAACGTTTGCGAAATCCTTTCAGCTACTACTCCCTTGTAACGTTCGCCCATGTTTTTCTTTACCCCTCACCTGACAAAATCCTGCCTATGAAAATGCACGCTTGACCTACTACCCTTCCCACAACCAAACTAACCCATTATGAAAACAATGTTCTCCTTTCCCACAAGTAAATTATCAACGCTGCTAGCGTTGCTTCTGAGTTTTAGTTGCTTAAACGTGTTAGCGCAAGCGCCTCCTTTGGTGTACACAGTTGAGAACACAGGAGGAAGCTGCACCGCGCCGCCGCTTCCTAGCTTCGACCAATTACCTGCTATTCAACCTTTAACTGACCCATTTATGTGGTCGGATGGCCGCGGGCGCTCCACGAGCTTCAACGACTGGGAGTGCCGACGCAACGAAATAAAAGCCGAGATTGAGAACTACGAAATAGGCCGCCGGCCTAACCGCCCCGAAACCATCACGGCTAGCTATGCTCCCGGCACGGGCACCGGCAATGGTACACTCACCGTGAATGTGACAGTAAATGGCAAAACGATTACGCTGACTTCCCCCGTAAGCCTACCAACGGGCCCTGGCCCTTTCCCAGCCATTATCGGCATGAATAGCTTGTCGGGGAGCGTACCGGCCGGGGTTTTCACCAGTCGCAACATTGCCCGCATCCAGTATAATCATAACAATGTCACGACCTACGGCAATCCGCAGCTGACTGACCCTTACTTCCAGCTGTACCCGGATCAGAACTTAGAGAACTCAGGCCAGTACGCAGCCTGGTCTTGGGGCGTGAGCCGCCTTATTGATGGCTTGGAGCTGGTACAAGCGAGCTTGCCTATCGACCTGAAGCACATCGGCGTGACCGGTTGCTCGTACGCCGGCAAAATGGCCTTATTTTCCGGTGCCATGGATGAGCGCATCGCGCTGACCATCGCGCAAGAATCAGGCGGGGGCGGCGCGCCGGCTTGGCGCGTTTCCGAGACCCTAGGTGCCGTCGAGAAGCTAGGTGCTACGGACTACCGCTGGTTCAAGGATGACATGAAGCGGTTTTCCGAAGCGAACGTGGCTAAACTGCCGGAAGACCACCACGAGCTGATGGCCATGATTGCGCCCCGCGCCCTGCTCGTAACGGGCAATACGGATTTCGAGTGGCTCGCTAACCCCTCCGCGTATGTGTCGGCGCGGGCTGCGCACGAAGTATGGAAGACCTTCGGCATCGGCGACCGGTTCGGCTTCTACATTGATGGCGGCCACAACCACTGTGCCGTACCTGCTACCCAGCAGCCGGCCATGGAAGCTTTCGTCGACAAGTTCCTGCTAGGCAACACCAGCGTTAACACCAACATTACCGTAAACCCTTATGCTGGGTTGTATTACCAGCGCTGGTTTAAGTGGTGGGGCACCAATAACCCCGTGTTACCAGCGGAGCCCCTTGGCAAAAGAACCTGGCTGGAAGCCGAATGCGCCGCGGTAGGTTCGAGCTGGGATGTAGTGACGGACCCGGAAGCTTCTAACGGGAAGTATGTGAAGGTGAAAAGCGGTTTGAGCAGCCCGACAGCGCCACCCACTGATGCATCTGCTTACCTAGTGATGCCATTCTCGGTTGACAGTACCGCCAATTATAATTTTGTTGCCAGGCAAAATGTCCCCGTTGGGGAAGATTATGGCTACTGGTTAAAGATCGACAACGGTGATTTCCAGAGTGTAACGAGCGAGTTGGTAACGAACGGTGGGTTTGAAGTTGGAACTGGGAATACGTTAACGGGATGGAGCGTTCTTAACGGAGGGGCTGCCGTCACTGCTACTACTGTGCCTTCTGAAGTTCATAGCGGGAGCCGTGCCATGAAAGCGGTAAACGCTACCGCACAAACCGACTATTGGAGAGTACAAGTGTCGAGTGCAGGGATTCCGACTACCATTGGCAAGCAATATGTGATTTCTTACTGGGTCAAAGCCCTTGCGCCAAACGGATCTATCAGGATTTCTACCGGGACTAGCAATTCTCAGTTCCAGCCAGACCAAACCATTGGTACTGAATGGCAGCAAGTTTCCTGGACGATAACGGCGAACATTACTACTACTACCTTCTTGTTCGATATGGCCAAGGTAGCTAACACGTACTACATTGATGATGTCAGCATAAAAGAAGTGAATACTGGCAGTGGCTGGGGCTGGATCAAGTTAAAAGAGGCTCCCCTTACCGCAGGATCGCACACGCTGACCGTTGCCTACAATGCGGGTGGCGGCACGAAGCTAGACAAAATGGTAGCTGCTACCTCTTTGGCTTCCATTAGCGGCCTAGGTGCTCCCACTACTTGCGGCACGGTTACAGGCAACACAAATGCGTTGGCCAACACCGGCATAGAAGTTTACCCGAATCCTGCCAAAGACAAGATCAACATCAACCTAGGTCCTAACCAGCTCAATGTGAGAAGCATCGATGTGGTAGATGTAGTAGGCAGAACTTTGTCGCAGGTAAGCGTAGGCAAGCAAACCACGCTGAGCATTCCGAGCGATAAGCTAAAGCCGGGTGTTTATATCATTCGTTTTAAAGGGGATACCACCAAAACCCAGCGCGTAGTTATTCAGTAACGCAACAAGAAAGAAGCCTCGTACTGAGGCTTCTTTCCAACAAGTTTTTGGTACGTTACTGCACAATAAAAGGCCCCGGCTCACTGTATTTTCAGTGGCCGGGGCTTTTGCTGACCTTAAGAAAGCTTAGCCTATACCGCTGCTGAGCTAACGGCTACGGCTGGCACAATCTTCTTTACTAAGCCTTGCAACACCTTGCCCGGTCCACATTCCACGAATTCGGTAGCGCCATCGGCGGCCATGTTTTGCACCGATTGGGTCCAGCGTACGGGGGCAGTGAGTTGACGCACTAGGTTCTGGCGAATTTCGTCGGGGTCACGGTGTGGGGCAGCGTCCACGTTCTGGTAAATGGGGCAAATGCCAGCGACGAAGGGCGTCTGCTCGATGGCACGTGCGAGGGCGGCCTCAGCCGACTGCATCAGGGGCGAGTGAAAAGCGCCGCCCACGCTGAGCGGCAACGCGCGCTTGGCACCCGCAGCTTTCAGCTGTTCGCAGGCAATTTCAATTCCGCGCTGGCTGCCAGAGACTACTAGTTGGCCAGGGCAGTTGAAGTTGGCGGCCACTACCACATTGCCGGCCTCGCTGATTTCCTGACAGATGCGCACCACCGTATCGTCGTCCAGACCTAGGATGGCGGCCATTGTGCCGGGCTGTTCCTCGCAGGCAGCTTGCATGGCTTGGGCGCGCTGGGCTACCAGTTGTAAGGCATCTTCAAACTTAAGCACCTTCGCTGCCACCAGCGCCGAGAACTCGCCCAATGAGTGACCCGCTACCATAGCCGGCGCTAAGTCGGGCAGGCTGGCGGCCAGCGCTACTGAGTGCAGGAAAATGGCGGGTTGGGTAACGTTCGTCTGACGCAAATCTTCGTCGGAGCCGGTGAACATTATGTCGGTCAGGCGGAAACCTAGGATGTCGTTGGCCTGATCCATGAGTTGGCGAGCGGCGGGTTGCTGCTCATACAAGTCGCGGCCCATGCCGCTAAACTGGCTACCCTGGCCAGGAAAAATAACTGCTTTCATTGTCTGAACCACGGATTTGGTAAACGATTTCGACGACTTACGCGAAAAGTGGCGCAATCTGCGCAATCTATCGGCAAAAGAAAAAGGCGCATAGGAGTGCGCCTTTTTCTTTTGCCGATAACCTAGCTAACTGATAATCGAGCTCCCGCAAGCTGAACGTCCGCAAAATCTGCGTAATCCGCCGAATTCGCGGTCCAGCTTACCGGTTGAGTTGCACCCAGCCTTTGAAGGTTTTTTTGGTGCCGTTTAGGTCGGCAAACTCCACCTCCGCTTGGTAGTAGTACAACCCATCAGAGACTTTGCCGCCTTTCGCACCTTCGAGGTCCGTCACATCCCCCGTCCAGTCGATGAGGGGATTGTTTTGGCTCT
>NZ_MTSE01000016.1 GCF_002154225.1 Hymenobacter crusticola | reverse complement strand
TACGCAACAGGCTGATCTTGTAGAAAGAGCGGCACGAGTAGGGCGTGCCGGGCCGCAACGTGGTAGACTCCCAGAAGTCGGCCAGATTAAACACATTGAAGTGGCCGACTTCCCGCTGAATTCCTCCGGGCAGCAGCGTGCTCAGGTCGGAGCTAGTGCAGGGAGCCAGCTCCTGGTAAAGCGTATGAAGCGTGGTCGTCGTCATGGCAGCAGGCGGCTTGTAGAATTCAATGCCTGAGTAACCCGCCGTGGGGTAGAAAGTTTGCCGGTACCTAGGTGGTAAAGGCTAGCGCCAAGTGCAGCTAGGTTATTATAAGGCGTTCAAACAACTTCTTACCAAATCGGTACGCTACTCCTCATCCTCAAACAACACCCGCACCGACGGCGTGTAGTCGTCCTCGTATTGGCCCGAGCGCACGGCCCACAGGAAAACGCCCAGGAAGGTGACAGCCACCAAAAGGCTGATGCCAATCAGAATGAAAATGATGTTCATAGCTTGTTTCGATAAGCGGCGAGGCGCACCAGCAGCGTCGCAAACAGCATCACGCTGAGCGAGCTAATCGGCATCAGTATAGCCGACACGATGGGCGTGAACTTGCCTTGCACCGCCAGACCTAGGCCGATGCCATTGTAGCCGAAGGAGAGAATGAAGGTGGCTAGCACTACTTGCAGGCAGTCCTGGGAGAAGCGCAGGAAGGTGGCAAACTGGCCGAAGCTGCTGGCGTCCAGGATGGCGTCGCAGGCGGGGGAGAAGTTGCTGAGTGTGTCGGTGAGGGCGATGCCGGCGTCGGCTTGCCGGAGGGCGCCGGCGTCGTTCAGCCCGTCGCCGACCATGATAACGGTGCGGCCTTGCTGGCGCAGGGCGGCTACGTAGTCGAGCTTGTCTTGGGGCGACTGCCAGAAGCGGAGTTCCGCTTTCGAGCCAAATAGCTCCCGCAGGCGCTCTTGCTCGGTGTTGTTGTCGCCTGATAGTATGGCTAGGTGGTAGCGCTTGCCGAGGGTTTGCAACACCTCCTGCATGTGCTCCCGGTACACATTGTAGAACGCAAAGCAGCCTAGGGCCTTGCCGTCCACGGCCATATACACGCGCGACTGCCGGGTGTCGGCCGATGCTTTTGGGCCTTCCCGCGGCTGGGTTTCTGCGCCCACGAAAGCCGCCGAACCTACTTTCACTTCGCGCCCTGCTACTACGCCGCGCAAGCCTTGGCCGGGTACTTCGAAGTAATTGGCAACAGAGAGCTTATTGCTACCTAGCTCTTTCGCTAAACGCTGGCTAAGCGGGTGCGTGGATTGCTGCACCAAGGCGGCTATTAACTGGGTTTCTTCCAGTTGCAACGGTAGCCCCACGTAGCGCACTTCCGAGCGGTGGGTATCGGTGAGGGTACCGGTTTTGTCGAACACGATGGTATCGGCGCGACCTAGGGTCTCGACCACGGCGGAGTTTTTCAAGTAGAATTTCAGGCGCCCAAACACCCGCAACGCCGCGCCCATGGCGAATGGCGTGGCCAACGACAAAGCACACGGGCAGGCAATAACCAGCACCGAGGTGAAGGCGCGCATGGCCATGTGCGGGTCTTTCGGGTACCAATACAGAATGGAACCGAGGGCCAGCACCAGCGTAACCGCCACGAAGTAGCGGCCGACTTTGTCGGCATAGGTTTCCAAGGTTTGCTTCTCGGCTTTCTGGAAAGCGGGGTTGTTCCAAAGCTGCGTGAGGTAGCCTTGCGACACTTCGCGCACCACTTCCAGCTCCACCGCTTCGCCGACTTGCCGGCCGCCGGCGTACACTACTTCGCCCGTGAGTTTGGCTACCGGCACACTTTCGCCCGATACAAAGGAGTAGTCGATCTGGCCGGTGCCGCGCATGAGCATGGCGTCGGCGGGAATGACTTCTTGGTTGCGCACCAGAATGCGGTTGCCGACTTGCAAGTCCTTTACCGACACCGACTTCTCGCCGCCCTTCGTCAGCAGCGTGACGGCGACGGGGAAGTAGGAGGTGAAATCCCGGTCGAAGTGCAGAGCGTCGTAGGTGCGCTGCTGCACCCATTTGCCGATGAGCATGAAGAACACCAAGCCCGTGAATGAATCGAGGTAACCGGGGCCGCGGTGGGTGAGAATGTCGAAGAGGCTGGTCAGGAACAAGGCCGTGAGACCTAGGCTGATCGGGAAGTCGAGGTTAATGTAGCGCTGCCGCAGTCCTTGCCACGCCGATTCGTAAAAGCCGCGCGCACTCACTAGCAGCACCGGCAACGCCAGCACCAGACTCAAGTACCCAAAGAACCGCCCAAACTCCACCTGCAATTGCTCGGTGAACGACAGGTAATCGGGAAACGCCAACAGCATGACGTTGCCGAAGCAAAAGCCTGCCAGACCTAGCTTATAGTACAGCGCGCGGTTGCCGTGGTGGGGCTGGGCACCTAGCTCGGCCAGCGTGATCTGCGGCTCGTAGCCCACGGCGGCCAGCAGCTTTACTACTTCCTTGAGGCTCGTTTGGCTCGGCAGGTAGCTCACGGTAAGCTCCTTGCGCAAGAAGTTCACCCGCGACTCCGATACGCCCGGATTGAGCTTGTGCAGGTTTTCGAGCAGCCAGATGCAGGAGGTGCAGTGCATCTGCGGGATGGTGAGCGTGAGCTTGGCCAGCGTGTCGCTGCGGAAAGCGAGGAGTTGCGCCTGCACCGATTCTTGGTCGAGGTAGTCGAAGCGGCCGGGCAACTCTACCGCTTTTACCTTCTGGCCGGGGCGCTCGTCGAGGCGGTAGTAGGTGCAGAGGTTGTTGGCGTTCAGCAGCTCGTACACGGCTTGGCAGCCCTGGCAGCAAAACGGTTGCTCGGCGAAGATAATCGGCTCGTCGGGGCACTCGTCGCCGCAGTGGGTGCAGGCAACGTGGGTATGAATGGCGGGAGCAGTCGTGGGCACAGGAATGCTGATCTAAAAGAAGATCAAAGCTCCAAGTTGTGGCCGACGGAAAGGCTGACGAACGTCAGGGCTACGTCCTGATTAACGTCAGGGCATCCCGGCAAATAGCTCCGGAATTTTGACCCGTTGTTGCCGCCGCCCGCCGGTCCGACGCCCTAGGCGTCCGACCGGTTGTCGTGAGAACAGTTTGCCAGAATAACCCGCGTGTACAGCTAGCTCGTGCAGGCGGCAACCGGTCGGACGCCTAGAGCGTCCGACCGGCACAACGTCAATAACATACTCCTCTATATTCCTTACCGCATTATGCCTGCCCTTTCCGACATCCGCACTGAGGCTGATATCACGACGCTTATCAATGCCTTCTACGCCAAAGTGTTTCCCGACGAGCTGCTAGGTCCCATCTTCAGCGCCGACGTGCAGATTCACTGGCCGCAGCCTTTCTACACCATGGGCGCGTTTTGGAAGCGGGTGCTGCTGAACACCGGCGGCAACGACGGCTGGCCGTTTCCCGGCGGACTCGTGCTGCCCAACACGGGCGAGTATTTCCGGCGGTGGCAACAGCTATTTCTGGCCGCCGTGGAGGATAATTTCACCGGCCCGATTGCGGAAGCGGCCAAGGAAAGGGCACAGGAAATTGTGAAGATGTTTGAGAAGCGCCCGCCGCGCACGCTCAGCAGCCTGCTGGGGCTTTGTAAGTTAGAAAAGTAGGAGCCACTGAGAACCTAGCTTTATCAGACGTCCTTTCGACCAGCAGGAGAAATCTCGCGGGCTTCGCTAGAACGTCATGCTGAGCTTGTCGAAGCATCTTTACCGCTTCATTCTCACGCTACAATTACCATTGCACGCGAGATTTCTCCCGCTGGTCGAAAGGACGTTCGCTTTCTACTCGTCTTGGTGGAATAGACTCCAAGCAAAGACGAAGTTTTAACGTCTTTTAAATCCCATTCGGGGCCCAACTGTAGTATCTTTGTATCGTTGTTCCGTTCGCGGGGTCAGAGCTGCTCCTGGCCCCGTTTTTTTTGTGCTGTTGATTTCGTTTGTATGCGTCGTTCGCACACTACCGGTTCGCTGCTCCTGACGCTGGCCTTGTTCGTGTGGGCCGGGATGGTGGTGGGCATTTCCTTCCTGGAAGCGCCGCTGAAGTTCACTGCCCCGCACATCACCGTGCCGCTTGGGCTAGGCATCGGCCGCATCGTGTTTGCGGCGCTCAACAAGGCCGAACTGGCCCTAGGCATCCTAGCGGTGGTAAGTGCGTTTTACTTGCGCGTGCCGAAGCGGGTGGGCACCGGGCTAGGTGTGCTGAGCACCATCTTGCTCGCCCAAACTTTCTGGCTGCTACCGGCTTTAGATGTGCGTGCCACAGCTGTGCTAGCGGGCAGCACAGCGCCGCCGGGCTTCCTGCACATGCTCTACATCGGGCTGGAAGTGCTGAAACTGGTGTTTTTGTTGCTAACGGGAACCTGGGCGCATGGCTGGGCCTTGCAGGTAGCATGCCAGCGCACTTCTGCCCCCGAGCCGCGCGTACCGCACCGTCTAACGCTTTAAGCTGCTGTTCTTATGACTGCGCCCCTAGCTGATATTCAAACCGAAGCCGACATCAAAACACTGGTCGATAGCTTCTACGATAAGGTAAACCAGGACGACTTACTGGCGCCCATCTTCAACGGGGTTGCGCACGTCAACTGGGCCGCGCACCTGCCAGCCATGTACGACTTTTGGAGCAGCCTGCTGCTGGGTACCTCGCGCTACCGCGGCCGGCCCTTCCCTAAACACCTGCCGCTGCCCGTCGATGCGACGCACTTTCAGCGCTGGCTCAACTTGTTCTACGCGACGGTGGAAGAAAACTTCGCCGGCCCCAACGCCGACCAAGCCAAGGTGCGTGCCCTCAACATCGCCACGATGTTTGAGTACCGCATCCGCAAATACAACTCGTTGTCTATCCTGTAAAAGTCGCCTGCCGGTCCGACGCCCTAGGCGTCCGACCGGTTGCCGTCAGAACAATCCATCAGAACGATGGTCGTGCACCTAGCTTGTGTAAGCGTCGTTCTAACAGTAGCCGGTCGGACGCCTAGGGCGTGGACCGGCAGGCAACCATCCTAGCTTACCAGTGCGCCGAGCGCAGCTTTTCCGGCTGCAACACCCGGATGCTTTTCGGCGTGACTTCAATAAAACCGGCTTGCTTGAACTCGCTCAAGGTGCGAATCAGCGACTCGGAGGCGGTGCCGATCATGGCGGCCATGTCTTCGCGGGAGAGCTGGATGGCGGGCAAAGCGAGGTCGGCTTGCGCGTGCAGGCGCAGCAGCGTGTCGGCCACGCGGCGGCGGATGGAGTTGTAGGCCATGTCGAGCAGCTGCTGCTCCCGTTCGCTCACGCGCCCGGCTAGCAGGCGGATGAAGTGCTGACCCACTTCGGGGTTACGCGTCAGCAGTTGTAGAAAGTCTTGCTTGGGAATGTACACCAGTTCCGAATCGTCGACGGCCACGGCGGAGTCGCTGTAGGGCGTTTGCTCCAGCAGGGCCATGTAGCCGAAAAACTCGCCGGGGTTATAAATGCCCGTAATCAGCTCCTTGCCGGCGCCGGTGGTTTTCACCGTTTTCACCCGCCCCGACTTCACAAAATAAAGCCGCGCGGGCTCATCGCCTTCCACGTAGATGTCCTGTTTCTTGCGCGCCAGGTGCACCTTACGGTCGGCCGACAGGCTTTCTAAGTTAGCGACTTGCTTGGCGTCTTCCAGGAACTCATTCAGGCCTTCAGCTTGCAGATCGTAGTCGGGTTTGAGGTGCCGGAAGCGGTTGAGGCGGCCGGTTACGGCGCTGAGCAGCTCGGTTTCGTCGAAGGGCTTGGTGAGGTAGTCGTCGGCACCTAGCTCCATGCCGCGGCGCATGTCGGTGCGCTCGGTTTTGGCCGTGAGGAAGATGAACGGCACGCCCGCTAACTGCGAGTTTTGGTTGAAGATATTCAGCACGCCGTAGCCATCCAGCACCGGCATCATGATGTCGCAGATGACCAGGTCGGGGCGCTGGGCTAGGGCTTGCTCTACGCCTAGCTTGCCGTTTTCCGCCGTCGTCACGTCATAGCCGGCCAGCTCCAAAATCTCGGCGGTGTTCTCCCGGATCAGCTCGTTGTCCTCAATCAGCAGAATGGTTTTCATAGGGAATGGTGATGGTGACGGTGGTGCCCACGTTCAGCGCGCTTTGCAAAGAAATGGTGCCGTTCATTAATTCCAGGTACCGGCCGATGATGTACAGCCCCAGCCCCGTGCCCGGAATATTGGTGACGTTGCGGGCCCGAAAAAACCGCTCAAATAAGTGCTCCTGGTCCTCCACCGAGATGCCCACGCCCTGGTCTTGCACCGTCAGGGTCAGCAGCTGCTCGGTGCACCTAGCCCGCACCGTGACTACCGAGCCTTCGCCCGAGTACTTGATGGCGTTGGAAAGCAGATTCACCAAAATCTTGCGCAGCAGCGACGGATCGAGCCATACGGGCTTGCTGCAAAAAGCCTCTTTATCAATCGTCTGCCTAGCTTTTAGCAAGCCTTGTACGTCGGCAATGGTGTCGCTCAGCAGGGTATCAATGCTTAAGTGCACGGGCTTGGCTTCGATCTTTCCTTCCTCGATGCGGCCCACCGACAGAAACTCTTCCAGAATGTCGTTCAAGTGCATCACCGAGGCGCGGATGCGCTGTAAGTGCTTGAGGCGCTTGTCTTGCTGGTCGCCGCCGGGGTACTTCTCGATGAGCGTGGCCGACGTCAGCACGGCCGTGAGCGGGGTGCGAAACTCGTGCGAGGCCATCGACACAAATCTCGATTTCAGCTCGCCTAGCTCTTGCTCGGCGGCCAGGGCTTTGGTCAATTCCTGGGTGCGTTGTTCGAGCTGTTCGAGCGTGGTCATGAGGGCGTGGGTGCGGTCCACGACTTTTTGCTCTAGCTCGGCGTTTAGGCGCTCTACGCGCTGGCGCTGGGCAATCAGCTCGCGCTCAGCGTTTTTCTTAAAGGTGATGTCGACGATGTAGGACACCACGTAAAGCTCCTCATCCAGGTGAAAGTAGCTGAGGCTGACTTCCACCGGAAACTCGGAGCCGTCTTGGCGGCGGGCCAGCAAGTCGCCGCTGTGGGCGCCCATGGCCCGCACCGAGGGGTGGGCGTTGAAGGAGTGGCGCAGCTCCTCATGGCGGCGGCTCACCGACCTAGGTACCAGCAACTCAATGGGCTGGCCGGGCAGCTCGTCGGGCGCGTAGCCGAACAGCTGGTGCGAGGTGCGGTTGGCCGAGATAATCAGCCCCTGCCGGTCGCACACGATGATGCCGATGGTGGCGTTGGCTACCACCGCCTCGAAGCGGCCCACGCTTTGGGCTAGCTCGCGCTCCGCCTGTTGCAAGCGGCTTTGCTCGGTGAGGCGCACCAGAAAAAACGGTTGGTTTTCCAGCGCGAAGTACGTCAGCTCGATGCATCCCCAAAACGCCGGCCCGTTCTGCCGGCTGATTTCGGCTTCCGTTTCGTAGTGGCCTTGCTCCACCACGGTTTGCTGCAAGCTAACCCAGCCCGCATTCGACAGCGGCTCGGTGCGCAAAGTGCGGCTCGGCTCGTCTAAAAACGCCTGCTCCGACGCGTAGCCGAGCAGCGCAATACCCGCCTGATTGACCCGCACAAACCAGCCCAGCGTCACGTCATAAATGCCGACGAACTCTTTAGCTTGGTTGAACAGAATGTCGGTCAGGGCATTCGTAAACGGGGCGAGCGACATGGAAAGCAAGGAGAAGAAGATGAAGGTTTGCCTAGGCTAGGTGGGGCAAAGTTCCGCACAACGCCGCAGCCGGGGCCTGACAAATATCAGCTATTTGCCTGACGCGCATCAGGGAAAAGGAGACCTAGCGCCGGCAATTTTGCACGACCAAGATTCCTGAAAGCCGATGCCCTTCTCCCAGCTCAAACCACCGCGGCAAGCAGCCTCCACCGACGTGCTGCTGGTGCTGCTGCCCCCGACCCACGGCGAAGGTATAGCATCGCAGCTCGCCAGCACCAACGCCTCCCTCGACCGCCTCCAAACCCTGCTGGAGCCTGCTATTCGCATCCTGCGCATCAACGAAGCGAGCCATCCGGCCGTGGTGAGCAGCTTCCACGCCACCGAGCTGCCGGCCTTTGTGTTTCTGCGCCAAGGCATTGAGCTGTGGCGCCACCAAGGCTTGCCCGACGACGAAGCCATTGCGCCCCTGCTGCTGCGGAAGATTAATTCCTAAAAGCTAAGGCGGGTTGGGTCCGTCCGCTGTATAAGCAGGCCTAGGTAGCCAAGTGTCGGGGGCAAATCACCATCTTACGCCCACCAACACCAGCTACCGAAACCGGATGCACAACACACTTCGCGCAAAATTGCAGCAGGGCGAACCCGCCCTAGGCACCTTCGTGCAACTAGGTGGCACGACCATTATCGAATGCCTCGCCCTCCCGGGCCTCGACTACGTGGTGCTGGATCTAGAACACGGCACCGGGAGCGTGGCCGAGGCTGCCGCGCAGATCTTGGCCGCGGAGCGCCATCACCTCACGCCGCTGGTGCGCATTAAGGACGCCTCCCGCGCCTCGGTGATGAGCCTGCTGGATCAGGGCGCGCAGGGGCTCGTTATTCCCGCCATCAAAACGGTGGAGGAGGTCCGCGACGTGGTGCGCTACGGCAAGTACGCGCCGCTCGGCGAGCGGGGCTTTGGCCCGTCCCGAACCTCGGCCTTCACCTACTCGCCCGACCTGCAAGACCTGCCGCAATACCTAGAAAACTGCAACCGCGAAACCCTGATTTTGCCCCAGTGCGAAACCCGCGAGTGCCTGGAAAATGTGGAGGAGATAGTAAACCTAGCCGGGGTAGATGGCCTGTTCATTGGCCCGTTTGACCTCTCCATCGCCCTCGGAATACCCGCCCAATTTGAGTCAGATGTGATGCAAGCGGCCGTCCAACGCATCCTGTCCGCGTGCCAGGCCGCCGGCAAGTTCTGCTTCATCTACGCCGACCGCACCCGGGCGCGACAACGGTTTGCGCAAGGCTTTCACAGCGTAGCCACCAGCATGGACACCGTCGAAGTAACCCGGGCTTTTCAGCTGCTAGTCCGAGACGTACTCGAATCTAAATGAGAAGCTAGGTTTGCCTGCATTTAGGTTGAAAGCGAAAGCAGACCAAGCAAGCCGCTGCTTGAACAGCATAAGGAGCGCCCCTTTTCACTGCCTGCGGTAGACGCTAGCAGCGAAAAGGGACGCTCCTTATTACGTGTTCTTCTTACTTATTCTTCACGAACCGTACCGGCAAGTGAGGCGGGTTGTAGCCTACCGGGTACCCGCCAAATCGGGCGTAGGTGTCGCTGGGGAGCTGAATGATTTTGAAGGCAAGCGGCGTATCGTCGGCTTGCCGTTCGGAGGTCCAGAGCAGGCAGTTGGAGCCTTCGCCGTGGGGGTTACCGGAAAGCACGCGCAGGTTGGCGGGCACGGCATTGAAGCCCGACTTGTTGTTGGCGTAGCCATCCTGCTTGAGCCAGCCCGTGCTAGCCATTAGTTGACCTAGCAAGCGCTTCGATTGCAGATCTTCCCCGTCCGTCGACTCTAGGTATTCGTCGTAGGGGATGCCCTGCGACTTGATGAGCTTCACGTAGTCTTGCTTGGTGGGGATGCGCCAGCCGGCCGGCACCTGGATGTTGGGCAAATCGGCAAACTTGAGGAAGGTGCCATACTCCGGCTTGTCAGAATCCTTGATGCCGCCCGGGCCAGCGTAGTTCACGGTCGTCCACTCTAGGTCGCCGATGGTGACGGTGGGGTAATAGAGGTTGCCGATCTTCACGTACGTGCCCGTGGCCGGCGGCTGCGACAAGGCGCCGCCAGGGTTGCTGGGCGTGCCGCCCCCTACTTTGCGGTAGCGCACCGAATACTGGTTGCCGCCATCGTTGCGCTTGGCATCTAGGTAGTTGGTCGCCGAAGTGAAGGAGGTAGCTTCTGGGTCAACCAAAAGGCTGAAGTACGATTTCAGGTCTTTGGCGATAATACTAGATTCCTTGTAGCCGGAGTACTTGTTGCTAAACACCCGCATCTTGCCCGACTGCGCGTGAAAGCGCAACGACCTAGGGTTAGTTTTGTACTCCAGGGTACCGGTGAGCTTATAGAAATAGCGCTTTACTTCGTCGCCAGAGTTCATGACTTCGGTGGTGTATTCCACGGCGTTCTTGCCATCAGCGGCAAACACCATCGTGCGGAACTCCTTGAAACCCTGCTCGCCCTGGAAGGTGCCTTGTTCCCAGTTCGACGTGAGTGGGCCTTCGTTGAGGTCGGCGTACCAGGTGCCGGCCATTTCCTCCGGAATGGGCGTGACGGGTGTGTTGGGTACCTCAATGGGAGCTTCCGTCGTCGGGTCCTCTGGGGTGGGTTCGATGGCGGGGTCGTCTTTGCAGGAACTGGCCAAAAAGGTAAGGGGAGCCAGCAGGAAGAAGAGCGGCTTCAAAACGGTTTTCATAGCAGAAACAGGTTGGAAAGGTTGGCGGGTAAGGCAAAAGCGCCCCTGCGCGGCTCATAAGTCGCGGGCGCTGGGGTAAGTAGGAAGAGTGGAAAAACGAGAGCCTAGGTGCCTAGGTAGTCCAGCCGGAAGGGGGCGGAACTACCTAGGTGCGAGAGCCTAGCTCTTCACCAGCCGGCGCACGACGAAGCCTTGGGGCGTATCGAGGCGCAGGAGGTAAAAGCCGGCGGGCTGGCGCTGCAAATCGAGGGTGTGCGATTGGGAGCCCGTGGCGGCTTGGCGCAGCACGGTGCGGCCTTGCGCGTCGGTCACGGTGAGGCTCGCTTGGGCAAAATTGGCGTCGTGGCCCTGCGTGGTTAGCGTGAAAAGGCCTGACGTGCTGGGGTTAGGATACACCTGAAGGGCGGCGGCTAGCTTTGCATCGCGCGCGGCCGTCACGTCGCTGGTGAAGGCAATGCCATCGAGGTAAAGCGCATTGCCCGCCGTGTAATCTTCGCCCATAGCCGATTGAAACAGAATGAAAACCGAGTCGGGGGCTAGGCTAGATTGGTACTGCAACGGTAGCCGCATGAGGGTGTAGGTGCTAGGTCCGGCCAGCAGCAGGGAGTCGGCGCCGGCTATTACCACCCGTTGGCCATTCACGGTGCGCGTCAGCGCTACTACCACGTGCGCCGAATCAGCGGCGATGTTGGTGCCGGTCTGTTTATAGTGAAATTGGAAGTGGGAGGGGCGGCTCGTGAACGGAATACCCCCGAGCTCATTGGCCCCAAAGTCGGGCACTTTGCCCACCGAGAGCATGCCGGGCACGGGCACCAAGTCCCCTAGTAGCTTATTTTCCAGCTTCACGGCAAAGCTGCCATTGTGCTTCTCCGTGGTTTTGCTCACGGTTTCCGTGACCACCGGCGTCCCGAACTCGTGCAGCCAATCGTCGGTCGTCGACCAGTCGACGGGTTGCTCGGAGCCGTGGCGCTCCGCCCAGTTTTCGAAGTTTCCGTTGGGCAGGCTCTGTGCAGAAGCCGTGGCTGTCGCGCAAAGGCTTAGCGCGGCAAAAATGAGTTGGTACAAAGTCTTTTTCATAGCAAAAAGAGGAGGAAGAGTGGAGGTAAGGAATTCAAGCTGGCTGCCTGGAGGCGGTCTTGTATGGCTGTTTGCTCGGCCGGATTTATAATCCGGCTGTTCGGAGTTGCGGATTTGTAATCTGCCGGAGCTGCGCCATTTGGGGTTGTTCTGACGTAGCTGCCCGCGTTGCGGGCGGGGATTACAAATCCCCAGCTCTCGACAGCCGGATTACAAATCCGGCCGAGCCAAGACAAAAAGAAGAGGAAGAGTGGAGAGGTAGAGCGGGCGTTTTGAGCAAGCCGAAGGAGCGCGACAGACCTAGCTTCGCCCTTCGGTCCGAAAGCGGACCTAGCTTGTGGTTGAAAATCAGGGGATTGGTGGGCTAGCTTTTGGTGCGGGGCTTAGCCTTGCACTTGGCGTTGGCTATCCAGCCAGCGCAGAATCACGTTCATGAAATCAAAATTGCGCTCGGGGTTGGCGGCATCGGCAAGGCGCATGCTTTCCTGCTGGGTCTTGACTTTCGCGAAGCCGTGGTCAACGTTTGGCAGGGTTTGAAACGTGGCTTGGCCGGGGTGCTCACGGTTCACGATGTCGACAAGTAGCTGATGGTCTTCGTTGTAGGAAATGTAATCGGCTTCGCCGCGTAGGGCCAGCACGTGCGTGTTGAGCTTTTTCCAGGCGGCAGCGAGGTTCACTTCCTGCCACTGCTGCATGTAGGTGTAGTGCTGCGGGAAGGAAATCAACGGCTTGGCGCTGGGGTACTTGGCCAGCACTTGGGCGGGCGTCTGTTTCTCGGTGAGCAGCAGGTGCAAGGCCGCCGCGTAAGTCTTCATCAGGTTCGTGATGGAGTCGTAGGGCAGCTGCTGGAGCTGGGCTTGGTTGCGCTTGTTCTGCAAGGCGTACTCGATGAAATTGCGGCTGGCCGTGCCGTACACCACCACGCCTTTCACCGGCTGCCCTTCAGCCACCAAGGGCGCCATGATGCCGCCAATGCTGAAGCCAGTGATGAAGATGTTTTGCTGATCGACGAAAGCGAGCTTCCGAATGGCCACCAAGCCTGCTTTGTAGCCGTTGGCCTCCGTCTGGAAGTCCGATTCCAGACACGGAATGCCTTTGCTGTCGCCCATGCCGGTTTTATCGACGCGCATGGTAGCGTAGCCGTGGCGCGACAGCGAGTCGATGATGCGGTTGGTGGTTTCGGTGGGCGTGAGCGGGTTATCCACCGAAAAGCAGCCCACGCCTTGGATGAACAGCACCATCGGAAACTTTTGCTGCTTCGTGCCTTTCGGTTTGGTGATGATGGTGCGGAGCTGGTTGCCGCCCACCTGCACCGACGAATACTGGGCGTCGTACAGCGGGCTTTTCTCCTGCGGAAACGCCGTAAACACCACTTGCTTGCGAATCTTTTTGCCGTCGCGCAGCACCGTAAACGTGCTTTTGTCGCCGGTGCGGTACTGCTTGAGCAAGCTGACAAACGGCCCAACTTCCGGACCTAGCTCTCGGGCATCTACCTGCACGATGATGTCGTGGGGCTTCAGGCCCGCGGCCTGGGCCGACGATTGCGCCCGCACGTCGCGGACGAAGATGCCGTTCTTGTTGGGCAGCTTGTAGCGCCGTTGCAGACTGTCGTTGATGCCCTGCAGCCCAATGCCCACGTAGGGGCGCCGCGGCAACTCTTGGGCGCTAGCCGGCCGCATAGCAAGCGAAAATAGAAGCAGAAAGGCAGCAAAGAGTTTCATGAGGCAGAAGTAGAGCTAGGGTAGGCGAAGAGCCCCTTACACGATGGTGGTCGAGCGCTAAAGACTCTTACCCAAGGCTGGTTGATTTTATCAGTGCGGCTGGCTCGGCACCACGGCGGTGTTGATGTTTGCTTGGGCTTTGCGCAGCACTTCTTGCAGGGCAACGTTGAGCTGCTGCACGGTGCGGCTGCCCATGCGCCGGCGGTTCAAAACGAGGTGCTGATTCGCGAGGCGTGTTTCGTGCACCAGCTCGTGCTGGCCGTTGTAGAAGCGCACGATGGCGTATTTCTGGGTGCAGCGGTTGGCTTCCACGTTCCAGTAACCGGGCAGCGTGGCCGTTGGGGGTTGGGCTTGGGCCGTGGCCTGCGTGGAAACGCACAGCGCCAGCAGGAGAAGACTGAGAACGGAAGTGGCGAATGTTTTCATGGCGGAAAGGAGCTAGGGGTCGGAAAATGCTTCGGGGATCGGGCGCATGCTAACGGGTTGAGTGGCAATGACGCAGGCCTGTCAGATGCCTGCAAAGTACCGGTGTGTAATCAGGGTCCACAATCGCATATTGATGTGAGGGAGCCCTCAAACAGACGGCGCGCGGGGGCGCAGGCTGGCTAGCCGGCCCGGCGCTTCTCGTCCTCGGCGCCGTCTTGGCGCTTGCGCGTGGGCGCTACCTTGTCGTTGCCGAAGCGGTAGGAGAAGGAGAGGGTCGCCACCCGCGTGTCCTGGCGCTGGTAGATGGTTTCGGCGTAGTTATCATACACGGAGGCGGCCCGCACTTTGCGCGTGTAGAGCACGTCGCCGAGGTTCAGCTTGAGGCTGCCTTTTCGGTCCCACAGACTCTTCTGAATACCTAGGTTCAGCTGGCCGTAGGGCTGAATGAGGAAGAAGCCGTACTGGCTTTTGGCTTGGTAGCGGGCCATGATTTCGGCGCTCCACGTTTTGCCCAGCGTGAGGGTGTTGGTGCTGGTGAGGTTGAAGGTGGCCCGGCTGGCGTTGAGGGCGGTGCCGGCCAGCGTGCCCACAAACTGGTTACGGTAGAACACGCCGGTGTTGTGCATGGTCCACCACGTGGCGGGTTGCAGGGGCGTGGTGAGGGTGAGGCCCACGTAGCGCTGCCGACCTAGGTTGGCGGGCCGGGCCACCACCGTGCTATCGGTTTCGGGCTGCACCGTATTCACGATGGGCCGATTGGTGCTGCTGTAGCTCAGCCCCACACTGATTTTCTGCTTGTAAGTGTGCGTCAGCTCCAGGTTGTAGCTAGTTTGGGGGCGCAGGTTGGGGTTGCCAGCGCCGGAAGTGGTTGGGTCGATGATGACGCGGAACGGGTTGAGCTGGCTGTACGAGGGCCGGTCGATGCGGCGACTCACTGACACGGCCACTTCGTGCTTGTCGTTGAGGGTTTGCTTCAAACCTAGGTTCGGAAACAGCTGCACGTAGCTGCGGCGGAAGCTCGCGTCGCCGCCGTCGCTCATCAGCTGGCGGCCGCGGGTCTTGGTTTCTTCGCCCCGTAAGCCGGCCTGAATGCTCAATTTGGCTAAGGTTTGGTTGAAGCTCACGTACGCCGCCGTGATGTCCTCGTCGTACTGGAAGCGGTTGGTGCGACCTAGGTCCACGGTGGTTTCGCCGTTCACGGTGTTCTCAAAGCGCACATCATTATCAGAGCGCACGCGGCTGGCTTTCACGCCGGCTTCCAGGCGCGCCGTTTTCGAGAGCGGGTGCGTGTAGTCGGCCTTGGCCGATTGAATGGTCAGCTCCCCGCGCTGGTTGCCGGTCACCAGCACCGTGGGGCGCCCCGATAGCTCGAAGTCAGTCGTCAGCGCCTGGGGTCGACGCGTATCATAGCGGGCATAATCCACATCGGCGGTCAGCTCGCGGTTGCCGCTGGAGTCGTTCGGGAAGGTGTGCTTGAAGTTGACGTTCGCAGCCGTGTTCGGCAGCGAATAGCTCCGGCGCGACACGGTGTGGTAAATGTCAACGGGCTGATTGGCCACATCAAAAAACGTGACGAACGTGTTGCTTTCCCGCTCCGGCCCCCGGTCCGACAACCCGCTGACCACCGCCCCCAGCGCCGTGCGCTGGCCTAGGCTGTAGTCGGCGCCCGCTTTCCAGGTGTGGCTTTGACTGCTCACCAGCTGCACGCTCCGCTGCGCAATGCGGTCCGACTCCGTCCGTACGCCGTCCTGCACCTTGTAAAAGCGTCGGCTAATGTCGAGCTTGTCGAAGCCGTTGCGCTCGGCGTAGGCGTAGTTGCCAAACAGGTTCAGTTGGTTGTGCCGGTGGTTCAGCGTCAGGCCCGAGGTAAACTTGCCGTACTCGCCCCGGCCGTAGCTCAGGCTCACATTGCCGTTGGTGCCTTGGCGCTGGTCTTTTTTGGTGTTGATGGCGATGATGCCGGCGCTGCCCTGGGCGTCGTATTTGGCGGGCGGGTTCGTAATGAGCTCAATGTTCTTGAGCTGGTCGGCGGGCAGGGCGCGCAGGTAGTCGGCTAGCTCGGTGCCGGTCATGGGCTGGCGCTTGCCGTCGATGAGCACCAACAAACCCTGTTTGCCGCGCAAGGCTAGGTTGTCGTTGCCGTCTACGGTCACGCCGGGCGAGCGGGTGAGCACATCCAAGGAGCTGTTACCAGCGGCCAGCGTCGAGCCTTCCACGTTCACGATGGTGCGGTCGGCTAGCTGTTCGTAGAGTGGCTTTTGCCCGACTACGGTTACTTCTTTCAGCGTGGTAGCAGCGCTGGCGGGCAGGGCTAGGGCGGGCAGTTGCGTGGTTGTTTGCGCCTCAAAGGCTTGGCTCCACCGCCGCGCAAATCCTACCTGCGAAGCCGAAACCAAGTAGCGCCCGTCACCCGCTTCCACCCGAAAATTGCCTTGTGCGTCGCTGAACTCGGTTTTGATCACCGACGAGTCGGCAGCGCGGTGCAGCGTGATGGTGGCAAATTCGAGCGGGGCACCCGCCGCGGTACGCACGGTACCCGTAATTGTGGCCAAGCGTTGGGCCTGCGCGCCCGTGCTAGCTACGGTGCCTAGCACCAGCGCTAATGGCAAGCCAGCCGGTACGGAAAAGCGCGGAAGGAGCAGAGTTTTCATAGCAGAAAGAAGTGGAGACCAGAACCGGTGGAAGGCAGCAGTCAGGCTGGCGGATGCGGCGTTCCGCTAGGAACCTAGCCCGCTGTTGCCCGCTGTGCGTCTGATTGTTGTAAAACTATTGCGCGCCTTCGCGCCCGGAAACGACTTCTTGTCTGAATTGAGGAATGCGCTGTTTGAACTGTGGAATTCTGGCTATTGAGGAAAACAGCGCGGCAAACCCCAACAAAAAAGTCCGCGCAAGCGGACTTTGCTAAAGAATGCTAATGCACTGTAATAGAATAAGAAGGAAGCTGGGTGAGCGTAAAAACTTGCACCCAGAACAAGGCCGTCTGCCGGTCCGACGCCCAAGGCGTCGGACCGGTTGTCGTTTGCAACTGGCTATTTTAATGTGTAAGCGTCGGACTGGCCAGCAACTACTTGCCCATCCACGTTTTAAACGGCGTCAGCTTCTCCCGGCTCACCACTACTTCTTTGTCGATGGCGGGCTTCAGGTGCAAGGCTAGGCGGTTGCCGAAGTACGTTTCGATCTGCTCCACGCTGCCGATGGAAACCAAAAACGAGCGGCCGATGCGGAAGAACCTAGCCGGGTCGAGCATGGCTTCCAACTCATCGAGCGAATAGTCGACGGCCATCTTTTTGCCATCGAAAGTTTTGAACAAGTTCAGGCGCTCGTCGCTGTAGAAGTAGGCAATCTGCTGCGTCTCCACCGAAATCAACTTCTGGGCATAGTGCACCAAAAAGCGCTGGCGGTACTCTTTAGGCTGAAGTTGCTGCAACTCCCGGATCAGGCTGCTCACGTTCAAGCTAGGTTCCGATGATGGGCCTTGATACAAGGCTTTTACCTGCGAAAACTTATCCAGCGCCGCCCGCAAATCTTCCTTCTGAATGGGCTTCAGCAGGTAGTCAATGCTGTTGACCTTGAAGGCTTTAATGGCGTATTCGTCGTAGGAAGTGGTAAACACGACGGTGCTTTTGACCTCCGTTTCCTCAAAAATCTGGAAGCTTTGGCCGTCGGCTAGCTCAATGTCCATCAGGATCAGATCGGGGGCCGGGTGCGCTTTCAGCCACGCCACCGTTTCGCGAATGCTGCCGGCCACGCCCACCACTTCCGCGTCGGGCTCTACGGCCGTGAGTGTTTTGGTGAGCTTCTTCACGGCCATTTCTTCGTCTTCAACGATCAGGATTTTCATGGGACTCGACGCGTAAAAAATTGGGGCAAAGGGGGAAAACTTACGGCTTGGGTTGAATGAGCGGCACGGTGACCCTGAACTCGGTATCCGTCTGCGTTACCTGGATTTCGGGCTGCTTCAGCAGGTTGAACTTGCTGGCGATGTTGCTGAGCCCTACCTGGTTGGAGGCCACGTGCTGCACCTTCTTTTGCAGGTTGTTGCGCACCATCAGCAGCCCGTTGGGTTGGGTGCTGATGTGCACCGTCAGTGGATAATCTTTGTGGATAACGTTGTGTTTCACGGCGTTTTCCACCAGCAGCTGCAAGGTGAGCGAGGGCAGCAGGCTTTGCTCGTAGCTAGGTTCAATGGCTAGGTCGAGGTGCAGGCTGTCGCCGTAGCGGGTTTTGAGCAGGTGAAAGTAGGAGCGGATGAATTGCAGTTCGGTAGCTAGGTTGGTCAGCTCGTTTTCGTTGTTGCGCAGCAGGTAGCGGTACACCTTGCACATCTCATCCAAAAACTCCTCGGCCCTCTCCGCATCCTCGCCGATGAGGTAGGAGAGGGTGTTGAGGCTATTGAATAGGAAGTGCGGGTTAACCTGCTTTTTGAGGCTATCAAGCTGAGTCTGTAAGTTTTCCTTCTGAAGCTGCTCCTTCTCCTTCTCGGCCTGGAGCAAGCGCGAGAAATAAAACAGGGCCTCTTGAATGCCGGTAATCAGAAAGGCGATGACCAGGCCGCTCGTGATGGTTTGCATGTACACGGCCCACGGGTAAGGTGGTCGGAACCCCGTCACGTCCACAACCCACATAACCGCCCAGTCGATGAGCACGTTGCAGAGCCAGCACAGCGGAATGGCCAGCAGCAGGCGTTTGCGGGCTTGATGCAAAGCCGGATACCGGCGCTGAAACCGCCTCAGAATCCAGCGGTCTGTCTCCCAGGTAGCGGCAGAGTTGACCACAGACTCGATCAGTAGGTTGAGGGTAGCGAGGCTGAACGGGTGCTCGTAGGCCTTGAATGTGTAAATGGACAGCCCCACGAAAAACGCCACGCCCCCCACCCGAAGCCATCGGTCATCCAGTTGTTCTACTCGTTGAGCTTTCATGCACAGGGAGGCTTATTCACCAAATATAATCTCTTGGGAAGGCCAAGTGAAAGTGCCGACCGCTTGGTTTGGGTAATGGCTAGGTTGAATTGAGGAAAACGCCGCTTCAACCGTGCGCCGTGTTTGGCGGCTTCTGACGTCCCAACGGTTGTCATTCCGAGCGGAGCGAGGAATCTGGGTTGAAGGCAAGGTCGGTTTACTCAGATTCCTCGCTGCGCTCAGCAGGGCAATTGGTAGAAGCGCAAGCAGTTAAAGCGCAAAAAAGGAGGGTTGAAGCGGTGCTTTCCTCAATCTGTCATTTCCTGCTTTTCGGCGGCAGCGGGAGGGGAGAACTTGCTGGCACAAAGCCCGATGGCCGCGCCGCAAGCTAGGCTGCATCGGGCCACACGCCCTTCTTTCTTCTACTTCTATGAACAAGCTTTTCGCGACGTTGCTGCTTGCAACTACCTGCTACCTAGGTGCGCCCTGGTGGCGAATTGGCCTAGGTGCCGGGCCTACCCCCAGTGATTATCAAACGCTAGTGTCGGCCGAACGAGCGTTTTCGGCGTTCACCAGCGCGCACGGCATCAAAGCCGGTTTCACGCGCTTCCTGGCCGACGAAGCGCTGGTGATTGTCAAGGGCCGCTACCAGTTGGGCAAGCCGCTGTTCGAGCAGATGCCCGTGCAGCCCGGCGTGCTTTCCTGGCAGCCCCACTACGCCCGCCTTGCCGCTTCCGGCGACTTTGGCTACACCACCGGCCCGTTTGAAGTGCGGCCGCACACCGCCACCGACGTGCCAGTGGGCTTTGGGCACTTTACCAGCGTGTGGCGCAAAACCAGCACCGGCGAGTGGAAAGTAGTAGCCGATGTGGGCATCACGCACCCAGCGCCCGGCCAGCCCAGCGAAGCTAGCTTGCTTACGCCGCCCGCTGTCCGAAAAGCAGCACCTGCCGACACCGCCGCCCGCCGCCAAGAGCTGCTCGCGGCCGAAGAAAACCTCGGTCGTTTGGCCGCTGCCCAATCGTTGCAGGCGGCCTACAAAGCGGTGCTGCCCGCCAGCCCAACCGTGCGGCTCTACCGAAGTGGCAGCTTGCCTTACGTGGGCGCCGCGGCCACCACTTTTGCCGCTGCCCAAACGCAACCCGCCACTTTCTCCGACGCTAAGGCGGTGGTAGCGGCCTCCGGCGACCTAGGTTTTACCTACGGCTACGCACAGCTGCAGGACAAAAAAGGTCCCTTTCTGCGCATCTGGCAGCGCGGGGCCAAAAACGCTTGGCAACTGGTGCACGAGGTGCTCGACGTGCACTAAAAACCTAGGTAAGCGGAGTAACGCGGGCCAGGCAGTAGGCAAGAACCTGATAAAAGTCAGGGAATGACCTGATAGGTGGCAGGAAGGAGGCTTCAGGAAACAGCCAAATTTGACTGTTCATCAACGCGTTACCTAGCCATGACTCCAACCTTGCTCATCCTGACTGATTTCCTGGCGGGCGCCAACCGGGCGCTAGACTACGCCGCGACGCTGGCCCACCTCGTGGGAGCCCGACTCGTGCTTTTGCACGTGCAGCGCACCTCTTGGCTCGACCCGGAGCGGCTCACGGGTAAGCTTTCTGCTATAAACGAGGAAGCCACGCAGCTTGCCCTGAACAGCCTAATCCGCGACTTGCCGGTGTCGGCCGTAGCTGAGGTAGGCGTTGGTCGCGTGGAAGAAGTGGTGCAGGAAGCCGTAGAGCGGCACCACCCCGTCTTGATCGTGCTGAGCCGGCCGGAAACCGAAAACACGCCCGATGAACTGGTGACCACCACTGCCCTAAACTTGCTGCGCCTGCATGCGTGTCCGTTGTTGGTCGTGCCTCACACAGCCACCACCGACACGATTCCGCAGCGCGTACTGCTCGCCGCCGATGGCGGCCGATTTAGCCTAGGTACGCATCTAGAACCCGTGCGCAAGCTGCTGAAAGCGCTACAAGCGCAACTCACGGTGGTGCACATTACCGAATCGGCTACCCGGCACACGGCCGCGCAGGCCCGGGAATCGGTGGAACGCACCGGCCTCACGCGCGACTTGCCAGCGGTGCGTACCTGCCACCTGTGCCAGCAAGAACCCGGAGAGGGAATCTTGCAGGCAGTAGCCGAGCAACGGGGCGATTGGCTGGCTGTTATTGCCCGGCCGCACACCTTCCTCGGTTCGTTGTTTCACCATAGCGTAACGGCGTATGTGGTGCTGCATAGTCCGGTGCCGGTGCTCGTGCTGCCCGCCGATGCACACGTGCAAGAGACGGTACAACAGGTCGGAAATCACCTGCTGGCTGTATAGAAGCTAGAGTACGAAGCCCTCGGAGGGGATGTATATAACAAAAACGGTGGCCGAGCTCGGCCACCGTTTTGCGTGTGGTTGGTAAGTAAAGGATCAGGGCTTAACGGATAACCGTGATACGCAGGTTTTCCACCTTGCCATTGCTGACCAAGCGGCAGACGTATAGGCCGTTGGCCAGATCGGCGATGGGTAGCGGCACGTAGTATTCCTGCCCGCTCATCACCTCGGCGTTGTAGAGCGTCGAGACCAGCGAGCCTAGCTCGTTGTACAAGTACACCTGAGCTTTGCCGCCCTGCTGCGTGTGGAAGTGCACCGTGCTCGTTTCCGTCAGCGGGTTAGGATATACTTCGAGTAGGTTACGCGTTGCTCGGTCAGATACCAACGCCTTTTGCGCCAGCACCGCCCCAGACGTGGTAGCCATGGCAGCCGCACCGGTCACGCGACGCAGGGCCGTGGCTGGGATGAGTTGCTTGGCAATGTTGGGGCCTTGGTAGCTTACCGCAAACACCTGCCCGCCGCCGTTCTGGAAGTACGTCACCGTGAAGGCGTGCGTGCCGGCCTTCAGCCCAATGGTGCCCGATTGCTCGCGGGTGTCGTGCGAGCCATCGTTATTGACGATCATGGTGGAGCCGATGAAGAGCTGCGAACCGTCGTCGGAGCTGGTATAGAAGGTGTATAGCCCATCGGTGGGCACCGTCACGTAGCCTGTGTAGTACAGCGCGTACCCGTAGTTTCGGGGAGCTACTGCCAAGGTGGGCGTGGTGGAGGTGCCACTTTGCAGCGGCGTCAGGCTAGCAAAGTTGGGCAGCACGTCCCAGAAGCCTTCGTAGTACTTGTAGTCGAGGCCAGCCACGGTATTGGCCGGGTTTTCGGGTACGCGCAGGTTGGAAGCCGTATTTACCGTCACGGTGACTTGGCTCATGGCGCTAGCCGCCCCTAGGTTATCGGTGGCGACCAAGCCGAATACGTACGTGCCTGCTACCAAGCCGCTGACGGTGGGCTGGGCCACCGTTTTGCTGCTGAACGTAGCCGTGTTGGGGCCGCTCACTTGGCTCCACAAGAAGCCGGTAACGGTGCCATCGGCATCGGTGGCGCTACCGCTGAGGCTCAGGAAGTTGGTTGGCAGTGTGAGGCTCCGGTTGGCTCCCGCATTGGCTACTGGCGCTTGGTTGGCAGTAGTGGCTACGCGCTTGTAAGCGGAGGCCGGGATGAGCTGCTTGGCTAGGCCTGGTCCGGCGTAGCTCACGTTGAGCGTCTGCCCGCCATCATTCTCGAAGAAGGTAATGGTCAGCGCGTGCGTGCCGGCTTGCAAGCCAATGGTGCCCGACCTTTCTTGGTCGCCGTGCAGGCCGTCGTTGTTCACCACCAACGTGGAGCCGATAGAGAGCTGGGAGCCATCATCGGACGTGGTGTAGAAGGTGTACTGCCCGTCGGTGGGCACCGTCACATAGCCCGTGTACTGGAAGGCGTAGCCGTTGTCGCGCAGCGCTGGTGTGAGCGAAGGCGTCGTCACGGTTCCGATCTTGGTGGCGATGAGCGTGCTAAAGGTGGGTAGCGCGTTCCAGTAGCCTTCGTAGTAGCTGTAGTCTAGGCCGGCCAAGGCGTTAGCCGGATTTTCCGGTACGCGCAGATTATTAGCGGCATTCACCGTCACCGAGACAGTAGCTGCCGCACTATTCAGGCCTAGATTATCGGTGACGATGAGGCTGAAGGAGTAGGTGCCCGCTACCAAGCCGCTGACAGTGGGCTGGGCTACGGTTTTGCTGCTGAACGTGGCCGTGTTCGGGCCGCTCGTCTGGCTCCAGAGGTAGGCGGTAACGGTGCCGTCGGCGTCGGTGCCGCTGCCAGCCAGCGTCGTCGAGTTGGCCGGTAAGGTGAGGGTCCGGGCGGGGCCAGCATTTGCTACCGGCGCTTGGTTGCTCGCCGGGGCATTCACCGTGATGGTTACTTGCGCCGCCGCACTAGCCAGACCTAGGTTATCGGTAACGACCAGGCTGAATACATACGCGCCCGCCACTAACCCACTGACGGTAGGAGCAGCCGTGGTCTTGCTGCTAAAGGTGGCCGTGTTGGGGCCGCTCACTTGCGCCCACAGGTAGCTAGCTATGGTGCCATCGGCATCCGTGCCGGAGCCGTTCAGCGCGGCGGTGGCGGTTGGCAGCGTAATGGTTTGGGCGGCACCGGCGTTAGCTACTGGCGCTTGGTTGGCCGTGCCTGACAAGCGCTTCAAGGCTGATGCAGGAATGAGCTGCTTGGCTAAGCCTGGTCCGGCGAAGCTCACCTGTAGGTTCTGGCCACCCGCATCTTGCAAATAAGCCACCGTGAAGGCGTGCGTACCGGCTTTAAGTCCGATGGTGCCATTGACTTCTCGGCTGTCGTGGGTGCCGTCGTTGTTGACCACCAACGTGTTGCCGATGTACAGAAGCGAGCCATCATCGGAGTTGGTGTAGAAGGTATAGACGCCATCCGTGGGCACCGTCACGTAGCCCGTAAACTGGAAGGCGAAGCCGTAGTCACGCTGCTGCGCGGTTAGCTCAAAGGCCGTGGCGTTCCCCGTTTTGGTGGGCGTAAGGGTAGTGAAGTTCGGGACGGCTTTCCAGAAGCCTTCGTAGTACTTGTAGTCGAGGCCCGCTACGGTGTTTGTGGGGTTTTCCGGCGTGCGCAGGCTAGAGGCCGCATTTACGGCCACCGTTACTTGCGCTGCCTGGCTCACGGCGCCTAGGTTGTCCGTCACGACCAGGCTAAACACATAGCTGCCGGCTACCAAACCGCTGAGTACAGGTTGGGCAATGGTTTTGCTGCTGAAGGTGGCCGTGCTTGGGCCGCTCACTTGCGTCCAGAGGTAGGCGGCCACGGTGCCATCGGGGTCCGTGCCGCTGCCGATGAGCGTAGTGCTATTGGTGGGCAACGTGATGCTCTGGTTGGCGCCCGCATTCGCCACGGGCGCTTGGTTGGCCGGCGCGGTGGTGTTCGATACGCGCTTATACGCCGTGGCCGGAATCTGTTGCTTGGCTAGGCCCGGTCCGGCGTAGCTCACCACTAGGTTCTGACCGCCGCCATTCTGGAAGAAGCTTACGGTGAAAGCGTGCGTACCGGCTTTCAAGCCGATGATGCCGGTCTGCTCCCGGAAGTCGTGGCCTCCGTCATTGTCCACCACCTGGGTCGAGCCGATGTAGAGCTTAGAGCCATCGTCGGAGCTGGTGTAGAACGTGTACTGCCCATCCGTCGGCACCGTGATATAGCCCGTGTATTGCAGGGCGTAGCCGTAGTCGCGCGAGGCCACCGTCAACACGGGGGTCGTGCTGGTGCCGGTTTTCAGCGGAGCTAGCGTGTTGAAGGCTGGCAAGGCATCCCAGAAGCCTTCGTAGTACTGATAATCGAGGCCTGCTATCGCGTTGGCGGGGTTTTCGGGGGTGCGTAGCCCTCCCGCGGTAGCGGCATTCACCGTCACCGTTACCTGCGCCGGAGTGCTAATGGCGCCCTGGTTGTCGGTTGCGGTCAGGCTAAAGACGTAGCTGCCGGTTACCAGATTACCTACAGTTGGCTGCGCGACAGCAGCATTGCTGAAGCTCGCCGTGCTAGGTCCACTCACTTGCGTCCAGGCGTAGGTGGCGATGGTGCCATCTTCGTCCGTAGCACTGCCGTTTAGGTCCACGGTGTTGGTGGGCAGCGTGATGGTTTTGGCCGCTCCAGCATTCGCAATGGGCTGCAAATTGGTGGGCGTTAAGGTGGCTGGCGTGCGCTTGTAGGCGGCGGCGGGGATGAGCTGCTTGGCTAGGCCCGGTCCGGCGTAGCTGACCTGTAGGTTCTGGCCGCCATCATTCTCGAAGAAGGTGATGGTCAGCGCGTGCGTGCCGGCCTGCAAGCCGATGGTGCCGGTGCGTTCCACGTCTCCGTGCAAGCCATCATTGTCCACCACCAGCTGCGAACCGATGGAGAGCTGGGAGCCATCATCGGAAGTAGTGTAGAAGGTGTATTGACCATCCGCAGGCACTGTCACGTAGCCCGTGTACTGGAAGGCGTAGCCGTTGTCGCGCAGGGCCGGGGTGAGCACCGGGCTGGCCACGGTTCCCGTTTTGTTTGGCGTAAGCGAGCCGAAAGTCGGCAGTGCGTTCCAGTAGCCTTCATAGTATTTGTACTCCAAGCCAGCCACTGCATTGGCTGGGTTCTCCGGCACGCGCAGGCCGTTGCCCGGCGCCACCGTTACCGTTACTTGGGCAGGATGGCTGGCCATACCTAGGTTGTCGGTGGCCATCAGGCTAAACACGTAGCTGCCCGCTACCAAGCCGCTCACGTTAGTTTGGACGGTGGTGGTATCACTGAAAATGGCCGTGGTGGGGCCACTCACTTGGCGCCACGAATAAGTGGCGATGGTGCCATCCGGATCGTTAGCGGTGCCAGTGAGCGTAGCGTAGTCGGTGGGCAACGTGATGGTTTGGGCGGGGCCCGCATTTGCCACGGGCATTTGGTTGGCCGGCGTCGACGTACAGTCCGGGTATAGCTGCATTTCCTGCGTTGTAGCTAGGCCTAGCGCATCCGTCACGGTTAGCAGAATACGGTAGTAGTAGGTCTCAGTACCGCAGCCTAGGGGCGAAATAGTAGCCTTCGCCTCCACCGACGATACCACGGGCTCTGGGTGTTCGTGATTATCGTGGTGCAGAATGGTTTGCCACTGGTAAGAGAGTTGCGCGGCGCCGTGCTCCTGGTCTGTTACATTGGCCCGTAAGTCGTATATGGTTTGAGCCGTCAGAGGGTATTTGGTGCCGGGCGCGGGGCTGGTGATCGTGACTTGCGGGGGCGTGTTATTAGCCGAAATTACGAGGGTTGCTTGTCCGCTGCTGGCCTTATCCTGCACCGTCAGCGTGACGTTGTAGTTGGTGGGGTCACCCGTTGGGAAGGTATGCGTAGGGCTCATTAAGGTGCTGGTGGTACCATCACCGAAGTCCCACAAATAGGTAAGCTGCTGGCCTTCGGGGTCGCGCGAGTTGCTGCCATTAAATTGCACTGTTAGCGGCCCAGGTCCATACGTTTTGTCGGCTGAAGCAACGGCGACTGGCTCCACGCCCACCGGCGCGTTGTACACTATTTTCCGAATTTCGCCGGGCCAGAAGTTGACGTAATACAGCCCGCCTTCGGTGGGGTGCGTGGCCATACCGACTACAATAGCGCCCTCGTCGATGAAATTGCGAACGGCTACAGGCTTGTTGTCGGCATCCGTGCTCAGGTTGCGAATCCAGCTGCTGGCGTAGTCGCCGAAAAAGCAGGTATTCTGGTACTCCGGCGGAAAATCGGCGTGCGGGTAAAACGCGCCTACCATGCCCGAGCTACCCCCAAACTGTGGCCCCGCTACTGGCGAACCTGGCGCGCCAATGTTGATTTCGCTGGCTGTACCACCCGTAAAAATGCCCGTGCGCGCTGGCCCAGTAGGCTGGTGCTGCCAGTCGATGGCGGGCCGGCTATGCACGAAAGTGGTTACAGCGGTCGGCATAGCGGCCCCGCATGGGTTGGTGAAGGTGGCGGTGCCCGTCGGCGTTTCCTGCTGAATGAGGTCTTGGAAGTAGAAATAAGGCTGTGAGCAGCCAGCGGCGCCGGTGGGCGCATAGGGGTTAGCAGTTTTCTTGGCCCAGTAGAGGTCTTGCTTGGTTAAGCCCTCGAACAAGGGCCAGCCGAAGTTCATGCCGGGGCGCACGGCTATGTTCACTTCCTCCCAGGTGTCGTAGCCGACGTCGCCGATGTACAGCACTCCAGGGTCAGTAGCACTGCCCGAACCCGGCTTCAGCGTGATGCGGAATGGGTTGCGCAAACCAAGCGCCCATACCTTCGAGCGTACCGCGCCAGGAGCGTTGGCTTGATAAAAAGGGTTGGTAGTGAGCCCGTTGCCGGTTTCGGGGTCAATTCGAAGGATCTTGCCGTTGTAGCTGTCAATCTGTTGGGCCCGGAGCGCGCCCACGTTCTGCTCCGCCGGAATGATGCCGTCGGCGAGAGCCTGTTGGTAATACGATTCGCTCGCGCTGCCTACGTCGGGACTTTCGTAGCTAGAGCCGTCACCTACGGAAACAAACAGGCTGCCGTCGGTGCCAAATACCAGACTGCCAGGGCCGTGGCTCATGTGCAGCTCGGGTATTCCGGTTTCCTTCGTAGCGCCGATCAGCACCTTGCGGCTCGCCGGATTGACGGTGTAGCCCGCGGCGGTTTTGGTGGCCGTGTAGCGCGTCACGCGGTTGATGGTGGCGTTGTAGTACTCATCGTACGTGGGGTTGTAGCGCGCCGTGCCGTAGTTCAACAGATGGTGCCGATCGACGGTGTACAGTAGGTAGATGTACCCGTTGGTATCGAACTGCGGGTGCAAGGCAAAGCCCAACAGACCCAGGTCGCGCCACGCGCCTACCTCTTCGCTGAGGTCGAGGAGCAAAGCGCGCTGCCCATTGGCTTCCGTCCATACTTTGCCGGCTCTTTCCCAAACGAATCGATGGGTACCGGCCTTGTTGAAGGCGAGGCCAACGGCCTCGTTCCAGCCCGATGAGACGGTTACGGTGGAAAAACCAGTAGGCGGTGCCTGGGCAAGCGCCTGCTGCCTACTGATTAGTCCAAGAAAAAATAAGATGAGTAAAAATTTTTGCTTCATAAGGCGTGATTAATAGGCGTGCAGGGCGGTGATTTTGGGCAAAGCAAGCTTACTCCGAACCCTATGGGCGGATGTGCTTGCCCAGTTTTGTTCAAACAGGCGTATCGCAGAGAGTTGGGAGGGAGAGAGAGGTAAAAAAGGACGTGACGCTCTATAGATTAGCGCACTAAGTAATGGACAAAGATTGCGTAAAAAGAATGTTTGAATGGCATAAATATAAAAGTACTAGTAATAATTATAACTTATTTAGTAAGAAATTATTAATATAAATTTTAATATTAAAGATATCATTGGTTGTTAGCCATTTATAATGCAGCACAGCGGCATAAATCGTTGATAAAATCTTGATAAAATATCTAAGACCAGTACAAGAATAGCTGAGCTTGTGCTGCTAGTCGGCCGAAAGCTGTCAGGGTTTATCCTAAGCTTTGTACAAATAAGACATTGGGGACAGTTCTAGCTTGCTCGTAAGCTAGCCTGCTGCTAAGCAAGCACCTGCAATGTGAACAGGTAAGGGTACGCATCTGACAAAAAAGAGCCGTCTACAAACGTAGCCGGCTCTTGCTCAAGGGTGAGCTAGGTTATTCGATTACCAAGCGCTGGTTCAACGCACCTTGGGTGGAGCGTACTTGCACGGTGTACACGCCCATCGGTAGTCCGCTGAGCAGCAACTCGGCGGCCGCTTGTGGGGCCAGTGTGCGCTCGCGCACCACTTGGCCGAGGCCGTTGCGCAAACTCACTTGCACCGCTTGCGTCGAGAAGTCGAGCGGCAGGTGCAATTGTACGCGGTCATGGGCCGGGTTGGGGTAGAGGCCTAGCTCCCGCGCCGCGCGCGCCGCGTAGGTCAATGTTGGGCTGGTTTGCGCCGTGGCCGCGCCGGCGTTCAGGCGCACGCTGGCCGTGTTCGAGTTCGAGCTGGCGGTGACGAAGTCCAAGTCGCCGTCGCCGTCTACGTCGCCGAACGTAACATCTCCGAGCGACGGAGTTCCGTTGTCCACAAACGGGCTAGAGCCTTCGGCAAACGTGCCAGAGCTAGGCGTGGTGGCGGTCCGGAACTGGAATACCTGCCCGGCTGGCGCCACTGCTGCTCTGCACGGCCGCGGTTAAGGTTGTGAATACCGTTTCGCCGGGCTTAAAGTCGGCAGCGGGGTTGAAGGTAAGCGTATTGCCGCTCACCGTTGCGGTGCCGGCTTTCCGTCCACTTGCTTGCTGGCCGTACACCTTCAAGGCTTGCTGCGTGGCAGCGGTATTGCTCAGGGGCTGGTTGAAAGTAGCCTGTTCGTGGTGCGGAGTGCCGCCACGGCGTTAGGAGGCGGCGTGGTGCTCGTTACTAGAAGCTGCGCCTGCACATGTAGGGCGCTCAGTTGTCCGGCGCATAACACCACGAGCCCAGCGTGGTAAGACTGTAGAATTTTACGGAACGGCGGCAGGATGCTACACCAACAAGAATGCAAAGTAGAAAGGAACACAAGCGGAGTTAAGGAATGGAGTGGATAATGAGCTGATTATGAGTAAGAATACCAAATAACCGTCCTTTCCATGTAGATAAAATGAAAACGTATCAAGGTTATTTTATATAATAAATTTTATTGAATAGACAATATTCTATACTCTTTAAGTAGGCGAAAGGCAATGATAGAGGCCGTGTGGAAAACCTAGGTACTTGATGCAGCAAAGGCGCAACGGACTTTATGCTAGGTTGACAAGAACCTATACAGTGACGGCTGCCGGCCAAGCAATGCCGCGTTACCTTTGCGTAAGGATAGCCTTTTGCAATACCCAACCGCCCGCAGCATGAAAACAAGTAAAGTAGGCGTGGTACAAGCCACCCCCGCGCTTTTTGACCTCGCCAAGAGCGTCGATTTAGTCATAAGCTGGATACAACGCGGCGCCGAGGCCGGCTGCGAGCTGCTGCTCTTTCCCGAGTCATTTATTCCGTGCTACCCGCGCGGCCTGACCTTCGAGGCCATTGTGGGCCGGCGCACCGACAAGGGCCGCGCCATGTGGCTCGACTACTGGCAGAACAGCCTCGCCGTCGACTCGCCCGAGCTAGGTCGGATTCAGCAAGCTGTGCGGAAGGCGGGCGTGTTCGTGGCGCTGGGCATCACGGAGAAAGAGCCGATTGGTGGTACCTTGTATTGCACCTTGCTCTACTTCGGCAAAGATGGCGCGCTGCTGGGCAAGCACCGTAAGCTCAAGCCCACGGGGCTGGAGCGCTACATCTGGGGCGAAAGTGATGGGAGCACGCTGGTGAGTTTTGCCACCGACCTAGGTATTCTGGGCGGACTTATCTGCTGGGAAAATTACATGCCTCTAGCGCGCACGGCTCTTTATCAGAAAGGCGTCGAAATTTACCTCGCGCCCACGGCCGATGCGCGCGACTCGTGGCAGGCGACCATGCAGCACATTGCCCTGGAAGGCCGCTGCTATGTGCTGGCTAGCAACCAGTTTGTGCGCAAAAGCGACTACCCGGAGCGCTACCAAACCGACCTAGCCGACGAGCCCGATGTGATGAGTCGGGGCGGCAGCGTGATTATTTCACCTATGGGCGAAGTTTTGGCTGGTCCGCTGTGGGACCAAGAGGGCTTGTTGACGGCAGAACTGGACGCCGACGTGCTGATTAAGAGTAAATTGGACTTCGACTGCGTGGGACATTATGCGCGCCCTGACGTGTTCCAGCTAACAGTGGCCAACCAACCCGAAACGCTACCCGTGCAGGCTAGGTACGATGGAAAGAAAGCCCGGCAGTCAAAACCTCTTGGGCCGGCAGCCTGTTAAGAGGGACTGAACCGCGTTTACCCTTCTCCAAAACCAACTTTATGATTCCAGTAAAAGGCTATGCAGCGGAAGCTGTGAAAGTCCCCCTCGCGCCTTTCAATTTCGAGCGCCGTGAGGTCGGACCCCACGATGTGCTCATCGACATTCAGTTTTGTGGCGTGTGCCACTCCGACTTGCACCAAATACGCGACGAATGGGGCGGCTCCATCTTCCCGATGGTGCCCGGCCACGAAATCGTGGGCCGCATTAGCAAAGTCGGCGACCATGTAAAGAACTTCAAAGTCGGCGACCTAGCGGGCGTCGGCTGTATGGTCGATTCGTGCCGCACTTGCCCTAGCTGCCAAGAAGGCCTAGAGCAGTACTGCGAAACCACCGGCATGGTGGGCACCTACAACAGCCGCGAGATTGAGAGCGGCGCGCCCACCTACGGCGGCTACTCCAACCAGATCGTGGTGGATGAAAAGTACACGCTGAAAGTATCCGACAAGCTCGACCTCGCCCGCGTGGCTCCGCTGCTGTGTGCCGGCATTACTACTTACTCGCCCTTGCGGCAGTGGAAAGTAGGCCCAGGGCACCGCGTAGCCGTGATGGGTCTGGGTGGCCTCGGCCACATGGCTGTGAAGCTAGCCGCCGCGATGGGTGCCGAAGTAACGGTGCTCAGCACCTCGCCCAACAAAGAAGCCGACGCCAAAGAGCTAGGTGCCCACAAGTTTGTGGTGACGAAGGATGAAGAGCAGCTGAAAAGCGTAACCAACTACTTCGATTTCATCATCAACACCGTATCGGCCCAGCTCGACCTAGCTGCCTACGTGAACCTGTTGCGCCGCGACGGCACCATGATTCTGCTAGGGGTGCCTTCGGAAGCGCCGCACATTCACGCTTTCAACCTCATCAGCAACCGCCGCCGCATTGCCGGCTCGCTGATTGGTGGCATTGCCGAAACCCAGGAAATGCTGGATTTCTGCGCCGAGCACAACATCGTATCGGACATTGAGCTAATCAACATTGCCGATATCAACGAGGCCTACGAACGCATGCTGAAAGGCGACGTGAAGTACCGCTTCGTGATTGACATTGCCACGCTGTAAGGCTAGCATTTGCTCATAGAAAAAGCCCGGTTTCTCTCGTAGAAGCCGGGCTTTTTTAGTGGTAATGGGTTTACAACGCTACTGTCGTTAGCTCACCCGAGTCGCTGACCGTGATGAGGAAACGTCCGCCGTTGGGGGCTTGCAGAATGACCCCGTTTGCGGCATTGCTAAATTCCAAATTGCCGGCTTCCTGAATCATGTTTTGCTTAACGTACAGCGCGCTGGCGCTGATTTCGACAGCGGTGCTGTTGGCCGCTTGCAGCACCGTGTTGCTGCCGCTGTTGAGGTACAGGGTGCCGGAGGCAGTCAAACCATTCGCATCTTTCCCCATCGTGACGGTATTGCCGTCGGTCGAGCGCCACTCGGCTAGGTCGTCGGTGGCGTTGGTGGCCACCTGCGTAACCTTGCCTAAGATGGAAGGTTCGTGCAAAACATTGGACGTGGACGTAGGCATAGGATGGGTAGTTCCGAGTAAAATGCTGCTGTTCGATTGAATAAAGTTGGCGACCAACGCGTAGCCAGCCGACGACAAGTGCAGGAAGTCGTTGCGCAGGGAGGTAGGGGGTACATCGGCCTCGTGGTCTGTCACATCCTGCGCTAGGCTAGGGTTGTACTGCGACACTAAGAACGTGCGTACATCGAGGTAATGGCTGCCATAAAGCGCTGCCAAATCGTGGTTCAACGAAGTTACTACCCCGTAGCCGTACGTGCCGTGGCCTTCTCCCGAGCCGTTCAGGATGGAGAGTACCACGTAGTTGGTATGCGGCAAGGCCCCCACCATGGCGGCAATGTTCGCTTTCACCTGCTCCAACTGGTCGGAGTCGTTGCGGCCTGCCCAAATAATGGTGGGCCAAGCATGCTTGTCCGTATCGGCCAGCATCCGGTTTCTAATCTGAACGGACGTTTCGCCCCCAATGCCGCCGTTGTACACCAGCAGGCCACTAAGCTGGGTTAGGAAGGTAGGGTAGGGCGTGCCACCCGCGCCAGCGGTGAGGGAGTCGCCCCAGGCCGCAATGCCATCAGTAGTTGGACTAGGTTCCATGAGGGGTATGGTTCGTGGTGTAACAATTTGAAAGCCATACGGGAAACGAGCAGCCGTAGCTAATTCAGCAATCAAAAGATGATGAATAGGACTGTCTTAGGAGAGGCCAAGCTTCAAAGGTGCGTTTGGGTGAGCTTTCGTTGTGCTAGGGCCTAGGTACCAGAGCCGCTGAACCAAGAGAACGACCAGCACAAGCGTGAGGACGCTGGAAAGATAATTGCCGGCTTCCCACTTACGGTAAGCCACAACGGCTTGCGTTACGGCGCCAGTCTGGTCGGGCAGGAAGCGCGCTGTGTCTAGGTCGACAATGGCTTCGCCGGTGGAGGGAATGGGATAGATTGGAGTAATCAGCCACTGATTATCTCGCTGCATCGTCAAAAACAGCTTAACATCCTCGCCTTCTAGTACCGCATCACTGCTCTTACCTGGCATGTAGCTTTTCCAGGTAGCGAACATTCGTCCGTGATACTGCTTGATATAATAGAAGCTGCGCAATAGGTCGGAGTGCTCACTCTCGACGGTGACGTGTACCGGCGTGGATGCCAGTGTACTAGGAGAAGTGCGGAGCAGTTTGAAAAAGGAGGTTACTAGTGCCAAGAGGAGCACGAAGCTGTAGCACAGAATCCTGGTCGATTGCCCCTTTATTCTCGGTAAAAAATAGAGTGCAACAACAAGTAACAGATCAATACCTAGGATAGGCAACAACAGAACGCCAACTATCTGGTACAGCATAAAACAGAGCGGATTAGGTAAGCTGAATATCCATGTGCCGGACCAGAGCAGAGGCTAGCTCGACTGCTCGCCCCCGTTGATCATATCCGACACGATGCCTTTATCCGTCGTCAGTTCGGCGCGCACCACCCCGATGATGTGCAGCGCGGTAAAGGCTATAATCAGGTACATCGTGAAGTTGTGCACTTCTTTGATACTGTGTTCCGCGGCGTGCAAGAAGGCGACATCGTCGGCGTAAATTAACGCTAAGCCAGTTATCACCATCACTACCAGCGTGATGTAGAAAAACAGGTAGGAATATTTCACAAATACCGAATGACGATAGTCGGGGCTATCGGCGCCTACCTCGCGGAACAGCTTCTGCACTTGCCGCAGCTTGGCGGAAAACTTCTGGGTGGCGGGCTGGGTGAACTCCGTGATAAGGCGAAACACAAGCAGAGCAGAAAGCCCAACACCTAGGTAAATGTGCCAATCCCAGATGCGGTGCGAGATGATGCGCGTGAGTGACCTAGCCTGCTCCTTCGTAAGCGTGATGTTGCTCTTTTGCAAGGTTTCTTGAAAGAGCGGCCCCGCCTCGCGGGCTTTCACAATCACAAACTGAAACAAGATGGTAATCAGCAGACCTAGGATGAGCAAAGCGCTGGTCCAGTGCCAGAAGCGGAGAGCTGCCGAGTTCTTGCGTTGCGTAGCCGCGAGGGGCGGGGCGGGCTGGGGCATAAGCTAGGAGAAAAAAGAATAGGCCGGCAAAAGCGCCGGCCTACCAATGTAACAGAACTGTTGGGTGTTACGCCACCTCCACGTCGTTGGGGCGATTAGGCTTTTGCTTCCTGCAACACGGCCGTTTCCTCGGGCGCGTGCTTGCGGCCGGGGTACGCAGCCAACCCTTTTTCGAGGCAGGTGAGGGCCACGTTCAGGTCGTCGAGGTTCAGCACGTAAGCTAGGCGCACTTCGTCGTTGCCGAGGCCAGGGGTAGCGTAAAAGCCAGCACCAGGTGACAGCATCACCGTCTGGTTGTCGTAAGTGAAAGCCTCTAGCAGCCACTGGCAGAACTTCTCACTATCATCCACGGGCAGGCGGGCTACCACGTAGAAGGCACCACCGGGCACGGGGCAATATACCCCCGGCATGGCGCGCAAGCGGCTCACCATCAGGTCGCGGCGGGCCGTGTACTCGGCTTTAGTGTGCTCGAAGTACGAATCGGGCAGCTCGGTGGCGGCCTCACCCATAAGCTGCGACAAGCCCGGTGCGCTCACGCGCATTTGGGCAAACTTCAGCGCGGTGGCTTGCAGCTGTTTGTTCTTCGTAACGAGGGCCCCTAGGCGGGCACCGCAGGCGCTGTAGCGTTTCGATACGGTGTCGAGCAGCACCACGTGTTCCTCGGCGCCTTCCAGCTGAAACGCGCTGAAGTACTCGCTGTCGTAGCAAAACTCGCGGTAGGCTTCATCGGAGAGGAAGTACAGGTTGTGGCGCAAGCACAAGTCGCGCATCTGCTCTAGCTCGGTGCGGCTGTACACGTACCCCGTGGGGTTGTTGGGATTGCAGATCAGGATGGCCTTGGTGCGGGGCGTAATTACCTTCTCAAACTCACTAATGGCCGGCAGGGCAAAGCCCTCGTCCATGGTGGAGGTGACGGGTACGATATTCACCGTAGTGGCAATGGCAAACGCCGTGTAGGCACCGTAAAACGGCTCGGGCACAATGACTTCGTCGCCGGGATTGAGGCAGCTCATCATAGCGAAGAAAATAGCCTCGCTGCCCCCCGACGTCACCAAAATATCGTCGGGCACTACGTTCATGCCGGCACGTTGGTAGTACGCCGCTAGCTTTTGGCGGTAGCTTACGCTGCCCGCGCTGGGGCTGTATTCCAGCACCCGGATATCCGCTTGCTGCACCGCCGCCATCATGGCCGGAGGGGTTTCAATATCGGGCTGCCCGATGTTGAGGTGGTACACATGAACGCCCCGCTGCTTCGCTTCATCGGCGAAGGGGGTTAGTTTTCGATAAGGCGACACCGGCATGGCGCGGCCGCGCTGGGATACTTCTAACATGCTCGTACTAAAGGGCCAAGAGCCAAAAATCTCCGAAAAATACGAGGATTGCCGCTAACCTTCGCCGCGAATTATATTTCTGAGGCTGAATTTGGTCAGTTTTGAGCGATAAAGTTGCCGTATACTCCGGCTTTGCCAACCCTACCCTAGCTTTTCGGGTTAACCGCTTATGACTTCCTCCGACCCCCGCGAAGTGTGGCTGCGCGGCCCACTGCCCGATATGCCGTCACTGCTTCAGCCCGTTGCGCACGCGCTTCTGCAAGCCCGCGAAGAACTCGACAAGCTCCTGCTCGATTTCCCCGAAGACCTGCTTTGGGAGCGACCGGCCGGCGTGGCCTCGGTCGGCTTTCATCTGCAACACCTCACTGGCGTCCTCGACCGCCTGTTTACCTACGCCCGCCAAGAGGCGCTTAGCCCCGCGCAGCTACAAGCCTTATCGGTTGAAGGCCAGTGCCCGCAGCCGCCGTGCCACGTCGCCGACCTCGTGCGCGCCTTCGACCAGCAAGTAGACCAAGCGCTGGCCGAGCTGCGCGCCACCGACGAAACAACGTTATCGGAGCCGCGCGGCGTCGGGCGGGCCCAGCTGCCTTCGACCAAGCTAGGTTTGTTTGTGCACGCCGCCGAGCACACCATGCGCCACCTAGGGCAATTGCTCGTGACGGCGCGGGTGCTGCAAGCCGGCCTGCCGTTCCGAACAGCCTGAAGGTTCTGGGTTGCTGCCCTCGGTACGTAGCTTACCTTCCGCTCACGGCTCGGAATGATAAGCTAGCATCTTACGCCGTCCAGTGCTGGGATACGCCGCCTTGGTTGCCAGTGAGCGGATCGGTGGCGGGGCGAGGAAGCGCGGCAATATTCTGGTCGGCGCGGGGCCGCTCGCCGGGTTCGCCGCGTAGCACGTCGTAGGTGCGCCCGTCGGGGTAAGCGCCCACCACTCCAAAATCGGATGACGCCTCCATTTTCTTGTGACCCACGCCGGCCGGAATAACCAAAATATCGCCGGCTTGTACGCGGACCTGCTTGCCCTTTTCGCCACCTAGGTGCAGTAGCGCCGAGCCGCTATATACGCCCAAGACTTCGTGCGAAATGCTGTGGTAATGATGATACGGAAAGACCCCGTTGCGCCAGGAGTTCGTCCAGTTGTTCGCCGCAAAATGCTTTTCCAGCCACGCTGCCCCCTCGGAGCCAGCCGCCGAAAATGCCTTGCGGTACACCAGCAAGGGGTAGCGACTGTTGGGAATGCGGCCGTCGTCCTGAAAAAGGTAGGTTTCGGGCGCTGGCGCCGTTGTGCCGGCTAGCAGCTGAGAAGCCAGTAAGCCAAGGGTGGAGGCGCCGCCCAGGCGCAAGAAGTTCTTTCGGTTCATGGGGAGTAGCGCTAGGTTGGATATGGTTACTACCTACTCAACGAGTCTGACTTCGGAGAGTTAAGGCAGCCACGGCTGCCCGACCTAGCGCTGTTGTTCCCTACTGATAATCGGCGGCAGTGTATACCGCGGTGGCTTGCTGCGCCTGCTGAATGGCGGCGCTTAACGTTTCGTGCTGCGTCAGCTGGCAGCGTTCCTCTATGGCTGCTTCTTGCGTAGCCGTGTGCAGCTGCATAGCAAGCTGACGCGTGCTGTGCTCGGGTTCCACGAAGCGTAAGTGCCGCAACCCTGCCGCGTAGGCGCGCGGCTGCCAATCGGTGGCGGTCCAGTGGCGCACGGTGTTTGGCAGGGTGTCGAGCTGGCGCACGTCCACGATCCAGCTGGCAGGCGCATCAGCGGAGGCGTGCTGGTTATAGAGGGCTAGGCCCTGGTCCATGAGGTGCTGGTAGTGGGGTGGGTTCACGGCACCGTGGAAACGTACCATCAAGCAAGGCACTTCGGGTGCCCACAGAACTGAACCAGAGGAATTAGCAAATAGGAGTGATTGAGCCATTGGAAGATCGAGTTAAGATGCCTACTGAGCATCGAGTGAGTTCTGGCAAGTCCAGAAGAAACTGATTAGCTGGTCGTAGTTGCCATTGATTGGCAAAAACCCGTGCGTGCCAACCAAGCGGGTAGTGCAGCAAGCGGAGCGACCTAAGCAGTAGCTTATAAGTGCAAAATTATAAATATTATTTAAATAACACTACTTATATATTCGTTGCTTCTGATACTATTTTACTGTTGTGTTGTCCTATTGAGCATCTTTCTGGCCGGTTGGTCGTTAATAGTGCATGAAACTGGAGTTTGAACCGATTCAGCCCACGCCGGGTAGCTCCTTTACCCTGCTGCACTTCACGCACGCGCAAGACCGCGACATTCTGTGGCATTATCACCCTGAGTACGAGCTGGTTTATATTCCGCGGGGCAGTGGCCGGCGGCACATCGGGCAGCATTTCTCCCGCTACCAAGGAGGCGAACTGGTATTTATTGGGCCCAACTTGCCGCACCTGAGCTTCAGTTACGAGCAGCAAGGCAGCTTCGAGCAGATTGTGGTGCAGCTGCGCGAAGATTTTATGGGCGACCAGTTTTTGCAACGGCCTGAGCTAGCTGCTGTGCAACAGCTGTTTTTTCGCTCTCGGCAGGGGTTATCGTTTGGGCCAGCTACCCGTGCTTCCGTAGGAGCCACACTGCGCCAGATGCTCACCCAACCAGGTCCTACTCGCCTTCTTACGTTGTTGCAGCTGCTTTACGAGCTAGCTGAGGCACCCGACGTGGTCGAGCTGCAGGGCGATATGGGTATGTCGGCGCTGCAAGCTCGGGAGCAGCAACGGCTCCGCGAGGTATATCAGCACATCGAGCAGCACTACGCCGAGCCCATCACGGTGCAAGCAATGGCCGACCTGACGCACCTGACGGTGCCGGCCTTTTGCCGCTACTTCAAAAAGATGACTGGCCAAACGCTCACCGGGTTCTTGCAGGAATACCGCATCAGCCAAGCCCGGCTGATGCTGCTGGGCGACATGGCTATCATGGAAGTGAGCTACGCGGTGGGATTCAATAATTTGTCGCACTTCAACCGCACTTTTCTCAAGCTCACCGGCCAAACTCCGACGGACTACCGCAAGCAGCAAGCCGTGGCAAGCTAGCTAGGCTATTTCAAGGAAGTAGCTCTGCTTCAGAGGCGTGCCTAGCTGCACAGGCCGACTTATTTACCTTGCGCTACTAGTTGCTCTTGCCTTGAGTTGGCCGTTAGCTTCAAATAAAGGATGATGCCGGAAAGCACGGCGGTTACGCCATTGGCCACCAGCACCGGCACGTTGTCGATGGCTAGGGCGTACCCAACCCAAAGCATGGTACCCACAAAGAGCATCGAATACGTGGGCAGCGACAGGCTAGCCGTCGAGCGGGTGAGGATGGTTTTGTAAGCTTGCGGAATGTAGGCAGCCGTGGTAATAAGGGCGGCCAGCAGACCGAGTACAGAGATGAACGTCATAGGCGTGGAGTAAGTGAAACAAAACGACCTGACTTAGCTCTGCCCTAAGGCTTTGGCTAAAGCTAGATCGAGAACTAAAAGGCGGTTACGAAAGGCCTGTTTTAGTAAGGCCAGGCTTTTTGATAGCTGCGAAGTAGGGTGCTCCTACCCTGGAAACAGAGATTCAGATACCGGAGCGTACGCGTGGCATCCTCGGCAGTAAACTGCCAGACGTAAGGGAAATACATACCAGAAAAAAGAGCGTGAAGCAGCAAAACAAAACGTAGCAGAAAAGCTAGCTGCGCTGAAAAAAGCTGTTGCGAACCTAGGTGCATAGCAGCCGGTTGGGGGCAACAGCCTACGGACCTATCATCCGCCGCAAGTGAAACCACAAAGGTAAAAGACTCTGAAAAAGCCTACTGCCACTGCATTATCCAGTTTTGATACTGAATTAACGCAGTGGCAGTACGGTAGTAGAGGATTAGCTTGGCGTGCAGCGGTGCTAGGTGTTTGGCTCGCGCTGAGGGTCGCGCACCACCAGCGTGAGCGTCGTCTGCACGTACTGGTTCATCTTCACGATGGGCGTTTTGCCGAGCGTGTCGAAGTCGCCGTTGATATCGGTGAAGCTGATGACCTGGGTGAACAGGGGTTTGTCTTCCACGCCCTGGAGTTGCTCGCCTACCACGCCACCGAGCTGGAGCAGGAGGGAGGCAATCTGGGCCGGGGCGTTGGCGATGGTGGCCACCACCGCATTCACCAAGCTTTGGTAGTCAGCTGAGTCTTTGGCTTGCGTCAGGATGGTGCCGGTGTCGCGCAGGCGCTCTTTGCTTTTCATAACGGAGAGCAGCAAGTGAATCTGCGAGGGAGCGGGCGCATCCGGGGTAGTTTGTTTCCAGTAATACGCCGTTTTGTCCACGGGCAAGTCTTCGTTGTCGTCGATGCGGGCGAAGCCAGAAAGGTTGATGGTTTGCGGCTCGGGGTTCAGGTTATCAAACACAATGAGCAGCAAGTACACGTCGGCGTAGCCAGGGAAAGGCCACACTTTAGGCGTCCGGTTGTCTTTCACCAGCACCCGCGAGAGGCGCACCTCTAAGCCGGTCACGGTCTTCGAGTCGGGAATAGTTTGGTCGAAAGCACGCCGCACGGTAGCAGCCGGCAACGACACGGTGTCAATTACAGCGTTGGTTTGCAGATCGAGCGCCATCAATAGAAGATTATTGTGTGGTATGGTAGAAAACGGCGTTTTAAAGAGCTCAGTCACCCACCAATCGGGCAACCCAAGCGTCGAACTGGGGGTACCCTAGGTGTTGCAGTCGTCAGACCAGCGGGCGACTTTATACCACGCTCGCTTTGGCTAGCGCTGCTTGCTCCAATTCCTGAAAGGCGGCCAGCAACGACAGCGTGACCTCGCCCGGCTTGCCAGTACCGATGGGCTGGCCATCCAGCTCCACCACAGGCAGGAGGCGTTTCGTGGTATTCGTCAGGAAGGCTTCCTTGGCCTGCCACACATCGTGCAGCGTCACAACGCCTTCCTCTACGGGGTACTGTTGGCTGGCCAGTTGCAGCACCTTCTTGCGGGTGATGCCAAACAGCATGTCTTGCGCGGGCGTCACGACGGTATTGTCCTGGCGTACGATGAAGAAGTTGCTGCGCGGAAACTCACTCACCACGCCCTGCTGGTGGTACAGCACGTCGTCCAGACCTAGCTCGCGCAGGCGTTGCAGCAGCCGAATGCCCATGGTGTAATTGATGGTTTTGGCCCGCGCCACCTCGCGCACGTACTCATGGCTCATAATGCGGATGCCCCGGTCGACGACCGACTGTTCTACCATCGTGAGCGGCTGCTGAATCATGACCAGGCTGGCCTGCTCCGGCACCGGCGTGTAGCCATCGGTGGAGTAGCCGCCTGTGAGTAGCAATTTGATGCCCGACAACTCTAGGTTGTTACGCTGGGCCAGCTCCAGTACCGTCTCCCGCAGCGCCTCGCGCGACATGGGCACGTCGAGCTGCATGAGCCGCGCCGATTCGTAGAAGCGGTCCAGGTGATCTTCCACGAACAGCGGCTGCGTTTCGTGGATGCGGAAGTAGTCGAAAACCCCGTAGCCCCGCTGAATAGCAAGGTCGCTCACGTGCAAGTAAGCATGGGTAAGCGGCACTAGTTCACCGCGAACGAAGGCGTAAAGATCAGGGCTTGAGGGCATGGTGTTTCTTGAGGAGGGGAATGACTTTATCCAGCGGCAAGGCTTCTACGGTGTGGTTGTCGGTGCCGGTTGTGGTTTCTGCTTTAAACAACGAATTGATAATAGCTTCTTCGGTGGCTTCCACGGCTGCCAGAAACAGCGGCGACATGGCGTCGTTGGTCAGCACGGTAGCAGTTTGGGTGGCTTCGGCGGAAGCGTAAGGTACGCGCAGGCCAGTATGCGTAGAAAAGGCCAGCACGTAGTCGCCGCTGCCGTTGGTGGCGATGCCGCCGGTTTTGGCCAGGCCCATAAAGGCGCGTTTGGCGAGGCGCTCCAGGTTGCGTGCGTCCACGGGCGCATCGGTGGCTACCACCATCATGCAGGAGCCGTCGGCTTTGTCCTTGAGCTGCTCGCTTAAGTAAAATTGCCCGAGAGTTTCGCCCACGCGCACACCATTCACCTGCAGCACGCCCCCAAAGTTGGTTTGCACCAGCACGCCCACCGTGTAGCCACCTAGCTTGGCCGGCAGCCGCCTCGAAGCCGTGCCGATGCCGCCCTTGAAGCCAAAGCAAACGGTGCCCGTGCCCGCGCCCACGTTGCCCTCCGCCACCGGGCCGCTGCTCGCCTGCTCGATGGCAGCGCGCACGTGTTGCTCGGTGATGGAGCGGCTGCGGATGTCGTTCAGGTAGCCGTCGTTGGTTTCGCCCACTATGGCATTCACGGAGCGCACTTGCTCGTTGCCGGGCTGGCGCAGCACGTAGTCGACTACTGCGTTCAGGCCTGTGCCCACGGCTAGGGTGTTGGTCAGGATGATGGGCGTTTCGAGGTTGCCTAGCTCTTGCACCTGCGTGGTGCCGGCAAGCTTGCCAAAGCCGTTGCCGACGTACACCGCCGCGGGTACCTTCTGCTGAAATACGTTGCCGGTGTGCGGTATGATGGCCGTAACGCCTGTGCGTACCGTCTTGCCTTGCACCACCGTGGTATGGCCCACGCGCACCCCTTCCACGTCCGTAATAGCGTTGAGCGGTCCGGTTGGCAGCACACCAATGGCTAAGCCATAGGCCCGCGCCCGCTGCCGTTGCTGGCTCCAGGCCGGAGAAGCGACACTACCTAGCAGAAGCAGGAGCAAAGCAAGGCGCATAAGGATAAGGCGGAAGGTCAGGGGTAAAAGTAACAAAAACCAGTTGGCAGCGGCTGTAGTCCGTCCGCTGCTAGCTCTGGCGTCTGCCTACTGCGTTGGCCAGCGCACGGCCCAAGAAAGCTAGGTTTGCGCATTAAACTTTGGCAAAGCAGCGCTGTCTAAGGATCAGTCAACAGAAAGCGGCGAAGCTAACGGGTAGCATACAACTTCACTTGCCAAACCGCGTTTGTATAAATACGCAAGTAGCTCAGGCTGATAGGATAATTCCTGCTAAAAAGAGGAATATGGCTCGTAAGTTGCTTCTGTACCACTGTCTCTCACCTCACCTTTTGTAATCATGAAATCGTTCATAAAATCCTTCTTGGGACTCACCTTAGGCGTGTTGCTAGCTAGCAGCGCCGCGGAGGCCCAGGTTCGGGTGAATGTTAATATTGGCGCCCCTGTTTGGGGCCCGGCCGTTGGGCCAAACGTTGAGTACTACTATATCCCCGAAATCGACGGCTACTACGACCTGTACTCGCAGCAGTACGTGTACCTCGACAACGGCTACTGGGTAAGTTCGCCTTATTTGCCCCAAGTGTATGCCGGCTACGATCCGCGCTTTTTCCACCCCATCGTGATTGACTACGTGGGCCGCAATCCGTGGAGCTACATCGGCAGTCACCGCTCGGTGTACTACTCACGCTACGGCTACGCCAGCGCGCCAGGCTGGCGCTACCCCGTGCCGCCCCGGGTGTATGGCAACTACCGGCAGCCCGTCATCGTGAACCGCCCATACTCGGGGTATAACCCAGGACCTGGCTATGGCCGGGGCTACGATAACCGAGGCGGTTACGTCGACAACCGCGGTGGATATTACAACAATGGGGGGTACTACAATAACCGGGGCAACGACAACCGGGGTGGTGGCTACAACAACCGAGGTAATGACAACCGCGGTGGCGGCTATGATAACCGGGGTAACGACCGTGGTAATGATAATCGCGGCGGCAACTACGATAATCGTAGCAATGATAACCGGGGTAATGACAACCGCGGCGGCAACGACAATCGCGGGGGCGATACGCGGGGCGGCGAAAACCGTGGTGATAATACGCCCGGCCGCAACGACAACGGTGGCGACCGGAGCCGCGGGCGCATTCGCTAGGGTACATTTCGCTGCATCTCACTAAAGCTCTTCCAGGACACTGGAGGAGCTTTTTGCATATGCGGGCGATGGTTTTTGTTTATAAAAAGGCACCATAAAAAAGGAGCAGCAGCCCGCACAGACCAGCAGGATTCGGGCGAGTGTGGCGCGTTCCTCCGAATCGATACCTAGCTTTGCCTTCTCCTGCTAATGTCATCTTGCTAGTGCCAGCTTGCCCCGTCTGCTTATGAATAACCCGATTCTCTCCTTCGAACACATCACCGTTCGCTACCTGCAACAAGTGCTGTTCGCCGACCTTACGTTTCAGGTGATGCCTGGCCAGCAGTGGGCACTAGTTGGAAAGAGCGGTTCGGGCAAAAGCGCTTTGCTGGAGACAATTGCCGGCAACTTCAACATCATGGGCGGTAACGCTAGCCTCCCGCTGCTGGAAGAAGTGGTGCAACGGCACATCGGCGCCGACCCGTTTCTGACGCCGCGCAAGCTCATGGGGAAGGTAGGGGCGAAATACGCTTTCCGGACCCTTTCCAATACCACGGAGTTCTACTACCAGCAGCGCTTCAATGCCCACGACTCGGAAGATGCCCTCACCGTGCGCCGCTACCTAGCCACCATTCAGTCGTACGCCGAGCAGCCCTTCTGGACCTACGAGCGCACCATCGACACGCTGCACCTAGCGCACTTGCAAGAGCAACAGCTGATCAAGCTCTCGAACGGTGAAACCAAGCGCCTGCTGATTGCCGCGGCTCTGCTCAAGAACCCGTTACTGCTGCTGCTCGACAACCCCCTAACCGGCCTCGACAAGCAAACTCGCGCCACCTTCAATGATATTCTAGGCGCTATTACGGCTTCCGGCATCACCATAATCATGGCAACGGCGCCCGGCGAAATCCCCATGAGCATCACCCACGTGGCTGAGCTGGACGCGGGGCATATCGTGAGGACGAGTACCCGCGAAGAGTACCAAATGCAGGAGGCGGCTACAACGGAACTACCGCCCTTGGACGAGCAAGAGTTACGAGCCTTGCTCGCGCTAGCTCCCACGCCAGCCTTCGAGGTAATAGCGCAGCTCAAAGATGTATCGATTTCTTACGGGGGCAAGCGCGTACTCGACCAGATCAGCTGGGAGGTGCGACAGGGCGAGCGGTGGGCCCTGGTGGGTCCAAACGGCGCCGGCAAATCAACCTTGCTGAGCTTGCTTAACGGCGACAACCCGCAGGCGTACGGCAAGAACATCACCCTGTTCGACCGCAAGCGCGGCAGTGGCGAAAGCATCTGGGATATCAAAAAGAAGATCGGGTTTGTGTCGCCCGAACTCTTCCAGTACTTCCCGTCGCAGAATACCTGCCAACAAGTCATCGAATCGGGCTTCTACGACACGCTAGGCCTCTTCCGGAAAAGCCAGGCGCCCAACGCTGCCCTGGCTTTGCGCTGGATGCGCGTGCTAGCTCTGGAGCATTTTGCGGCTACGCCCTTCCGGAAAGTAGCCGCCAGCGTGCAGCGCCTATGCCTGCTGGCCCGCGCCATGGCGAAAAACCCACCCTTATTTATTTTCGACGAACCGTGTCAGGGGTTGGATGCCGAGCAGCAGCAGCACTTCAAACACGTGCTGGATACCATCTGCCAGGTCAGCAACGCTACCCTGATCTACGTGAGTCACTACCAGCAGGAAATTCCGGCCAGCGTGACCCACGTGCTACAACTAGACCAAGGCAAGCAAGTGGAAGCATGAACAGAAGCACGACCACCTAGGTAAGTGTCGGCCCATACACAACTACGCCGCCGCCGACGCATATTGGGCGGCGGAGTTGTAGTAAACAGTAAATGATCGACAGAGCCTTAACGCAAATGCAGTAGCTACAGTAGCACCCAGCTTACCATCATCGCAATAGCCAGAAGGCCTGTCGTCAGCCAGAAAAGGCGCGTCACCCGGATGAGCTGCTGCCGGAGTTTGGTGGAATAAGGTGAGTAATGCAGACGATTTGAGATTTGCGGCTCCCACGTATTTTGCCACGCTACGCGGCAGGCGCTCAGCAAGCGAAGCAGTGTTACTAGTAGTGGATTACGAGAAAAAGAAGGGGGACTCGTGAGGTTCATAGCTAAATGAGAGGTATGGCGGGTTGGCAGGTCGGATTTGCTCGATAAAAATCGTGATTCGCACGACGAACCACTTTCGCGAAACGGATTTTATTTTTCTTGGGCAGAGGCTTTGTTTCTCGCCAAAGAATGCAGATGTTTATGACTCTATTGTAAGTCAGGGAGTTATCTTTTTTGTCTGCATGAAGCCTTTTTTCCAATTTCGGAGTGCGGAGTTGGTCGATAATTGCCAAACGGACGTCCGAGCACAAACAGGCTTATTGCAGGCTGACACCATCTGGCACGGGGCCGATGGTGGGGAGCTAGTCTTTACCGACTATCTCATGGACGGCTTGCAGATGACCCACATGGCCGGCCACCTCGACCGGTCGCTGCGGGTGGAGCTAGCCGTTGAGCAGCCTTGGGTAGCCTTCTACTACCAGCTACAAGGCGATATGGCATCGCGCCGGTGCGCTCTGCGGCCTCTCCACGTGGGCGTGGGCCACCAGAATGTGATGGGTGATGAAGCACCCGTAAATACCTACACGTTTCGGGGGCAACAAGCACACTTTAGCAGTTTTTGCCTGCATCTAACGCCTAATCTTTTTACGGACATGGTAGCCAACAACCTCGAGTGGGTGTCTATGCACGAAAAGCACCTAGGTCGAGGCGAACCGTTTGTGATGCTGCCGCCTGGGACCGATATCAGTCTCAAGCAGCGCATGATTATTCAGCAGATTGTGCAGTGCCCCTACACGGGTACGCTGAAGAAAGCCTTTTTGGAGGCGCGCATCATGGATCTGTTCGTGGAGCAGCAGGCGGAGCTAGGTCGCCTTGTGCCGCGCCTGAGTGCCCGCGAGCGGGACTTGCTGTTTCGCATTCGCGACTTCCTCGATTGTCATTATGCGGAGCCACCTAGCCTGCTGGAGTTGGCGCGCCTATTCGGTACTAATGACTTCAAGCTCAAAAAGGGCTTCCGGCAGCTGTTTGGGACTACTGTGTTTGGCTACATCGCCGAGCAGCGCCTGCGCGTAGCCGAGCAGCTGCTAACGCTCACGGACCAATCCATCCAGGAAATTGCCGAGTCGGTGGGCTTCACCAATCCGGCGCACTTTACGACTGCTTTTCGGCGCAAGTTTGGCGCGACGCCTTCCCAGATTCGGCGCCTGCCGCAGAAGCACCGCTACACGAAGGTGTCGGTGGATGCGTGGCTGAAGCGCGCAAAGGAACCATTGCCTACTGCGTAGCGGTCGGTACTCGCTGCATCATGCTGGCATCGTTCCTAGCGAAGCCGAAGGCGCTTCTGCGCATCCTTTTCAGCTCTGGCACCCTGAAGCAAGGGTCACGCTCCTTGTGTACCTAGGTTTCGGGTAGAGCAGAGCAATGGCATTACTGGAGAGCGTATCGTGGTCAGGGTGTTTGCCAACTGAAAAGTTAAGTGGGAGCTTGCTTAACTGGTTTGGTAAGCTAGGTCGGAGCAGGTAAGTGTAGCATTCGGGCTAATGAGCTGATTAAGCTAACTTATTGAAAATCTTGCCGTTTTAGGAGAAGTTTTTAGCTCTAACCTCAACACTATGCCCAGCGCCATCCAGCCCCAGGAACTCGACCTGCTCAAAGATAAAATCAAGGACATCAGCTATGCCATGCTCACCACCCAAGAGCAGGACGGCGATTTCCATACCCGCCCCATGTACACGCACGGCGTGGACGACGACGGCACTCTTTGGTTTTTTACCTACAATGACTCCCGTAAGGTGGAGGAAATCCACCGCAACAGCCGCGTGGGTATTAGCTACGCCGAAAACGACGCTCAAACCTACGTGACCCTAGCCGGCACCGCTGAAGTAATCCGCGACGAAGCCAAGATCGATGAACTTTGGGTGGGCGGCCTGAAAGCATGGTTTCCGAAAGGCAAGGGCGACCCAAATATCACGCTGCTCAAAATTCAGCCGCACCAGGGCGAGTACTGGGACAAGCCCGGCGGCAAAATCAACAGCCTCTTTCAGATGGCCAAAGGTGCTCTCACCGGCGCGCCCGACAACAGTCAGCACAACGAGAAATTCGGCGAACAACCAAGCTAGGTTGACAAGGCCGCAAGAGTACGAAGAAAAGGCACCCACTAGGGTGCCTTTTTAGGTAAACAGAACCAGGACAGGGCGGGCGCGGCCTGTCCGACAAGAGCTAGCACAACTATTCCAAAGCGAGCTACGTGTCTAATGATGACGCACCCCTAGCCGTAGCCCTATGGATTTCTCAATTGCCTGGCAGAAGATCAACCAAATAGCCCACGATACAATGGCAGCATTGCCCAACTTGTTCATTGGGTTGCTCGTGTTCATTATCTTCTTGTTTGTGGCGAAAGGTGTCCGGGCGATCGTAGAACGAGTTATTCATCGTCGTGAGCACGGCAGCGAGAGCCTGAAGCTGTTGCTCAGCCGTTTGGCCTACGTGGCGGTGCTTATCCTAGGCGTGCTCGTAACGACTACCATTGTGGTACCTAGCTTCACCCCGGCCAGTCTGATTAGTGCCTTGGGCGTGGGCGGCATTGCCATCGGCTTTGCCTTCAAAGACATCTTTCAGAATTTCCTGGCCGGTATTCTGCTGCTGCTCACCGAGCCCTTCAAAATCAACGACCAGATCAAGTACAAGGACTTCGAAGGCACCGTGGAAGCCATCCAAACGCGGGCTACTTCCATCAAAACCTACGACGGCCGGCGCGTGGTTATTCCGAACGCCGAACTGTTCACTAACGCCGTAACCGTGAATACCGCCTACGACAAGCGCCGCCTGCAATACGACATCGGCATTGGCTACGGCGACGACGTAGCGCGCGCTAGAAAAGTGATGGTAGAGGCGATGCGCGAAGTAGAAGGCGTCCTCACCGATCCGGCGCCTGAAGCCTTGGTCGTTGACCTAGCTGAAAGTACGGTTAACATCCAGGTGCGTTGGTGGATCAACCCGCCCCGCCGCACCGACGTGATGCACGCCCAGGATGCCGTGCTAGAAGCCATTCGCAACAAGCTGACGGAGAATGGTATCGACCTGCCCTTTCCAACCCAGCAGATCCTCTTCCACGACCAAACTGAAGAAACCGACGGCGACCGGAAGCGGCAACGCGAAGGGTGGCCCGCAGGCGCAGGCAACGTGCCGAAGCCACGCGCAGAGGTTGTGCGGGCCGCGCAAGAACAAGCAGGGCGAGCCGAGTACCAGGGCAGTTAGGGCGCTATCAAGAAAGCTAGGGTGTCGGGAAAAGCTTAGCCGTACTACTAACCAGCGCTTCCCTTGTGCGCCGGTTAGGCTTTTTACTGCGAGAACGTTGCCGTGGCTAGTGAAGAAAGATTAAGTACTGCGGAAGAGTAAATCCTTAAACCTAGGCAAGCCTAGTGCAGTAAGCTATTCATCTGCAAATGATAAGCTTATACTATGCATTTGGGTAGTACGTATGTTCCCACCGCGGGTGAGGTCGGCATTTTGTGCATGGTTACCTACTTTTTCTTGTCGGTGGCTGCTTACGCTTTCTTGGGCAACCTGATTTTCTCGCTCGCGACCCACAGTAGCGTAGCGCCTGAGCACCGCATCTCCCGCACCTTCGAAGCCATTATTGCGGCCGTGGCAGGCGTGTCGTACTTCTTGATCCTGAGCGACTACCACCACATGTTGGAGGACCTAGCGAAGCTCACCGACGAGGCTAGCCGCCACCAACTAATCAACCGCAGCTACAATGCCATCGGCCAATATCGCTACATGGATTGGGCCGTGACCACGCCGCTGTTGCTGCTCAAGATGGTGGGTGCGCTTCGGATTAAGCCCCACGAAGCGCCGCGAGCCATTTTTACGCTATTAGCGGCTGATTTCTTTATGGTGCTGACGGGCTACATTGGCGAGCAACAGCTCACAGCTGCCGGCGAAATTATTGCGAGCCAGAAATTACTGTGGGGCGCTATTTCTACTGCTGGCTACGTGCTGGTGCCGCTTACCTTGTTTGGGCTGTGGAAGCGCTTTAAGGACCGGGCCAAGGAACCCGAGCGCCGCGCCTACAAGTGGATGGCCCTTACCACCGTGACTACCTGGGGCGCGTATCCCATCGGCTACCTGCTCACCCTGACGGACTTAAACTTGAACTGGCTGCACATCTCGTTCACCATTGCCGATATTATTAATAAAGTAGGCGTCGCCGTTGTGCTATACCTAGCTGCCAAAAAGCTGTTGGAAGAGCGCGTGCCGGAGGAAGCCGTGCTGCCCGGCCATCAGGTTAGCTAGGTTTTCAGTGTGCCCAGCGCAACAATAGAGGAGCCACACGGGCATTCGACCAAAAACGGCAGCTAGCACTACAGGGCTAGCTGCCGTTTGCATTTGGCCTGTAGGCTTTGCGGCCCGACCTAGGTACCGGCAAACGGCAGCCAGAAGAAGCCAGCCTAGGACTAGTTTACACAACCGATAAACTTGCACACGGCATTTTATCAATGACCTTCTATCTTTGGCGTACGCGCACGGCCAGCAGCGGCCTAGGCGTGAACAATAGTCAGTACAAACAACCCCCTAGAGGACAATGGCAAAAATTAAAGTAGCGAATCCCGTTGTGGAGATGGATGGCGACGAGATGACGCGCATCATCTGGAAATTCATCAAGGACAAGTTGATTACCCCGTATCTGGAACTGGATATCAAGTACTACGATTTGGGCATGGAGTACCGGGACGAAACCAACGACCAGGTAACCATCGACGCGGCCAACGCGGTGAAGCAGTATGGCGTGGGCATCAAGTGCGCCACCATCACCCCCGATGAGCAGCGCGTAGAGGAGTTTGGCCTAAAGCAAATGTGGAAGTCGCCCAACGGCACCATTCGCAACATCTTGGACGGCACCGTGTTCCGCGAGCCAATCGTGACGAACAACGTACCCCGCTTGGTGCCCAACTGGACGGCTCCGATCTGCATCGGCCGTCACGCCTTCGGCGACCAGTACCGCGCTACCGACTTCGTAACCAAAGGCAAAGGCAAGCTCACCATCACCTTCACCCCCGAAGATGGTGGCGACGTCCAGTCGTTTGAGGTGTTCAACTTCAAGAACGACGGCGTGGCCCTGGCCATGTACAACACCGACGAGTCGATCCGCGGCTTCGCGCACTCCTGCTTCAACCAGGCCTTGATGAAAGGCTGGCCCCTGTACCTCTCCACCAAGAACACCATCCTGAAAAAGTACGACGGTCGCTTCAAGGACATCTTCCAGGAGATCTACGAGCAAGACTACCAAGAGAAGTTCAAAGCTGCCGGCATCACCTACGAGCACCGTCTGATCGACGACATGGTGGCCTCGGCGCTGAAGTGGAACGGTAACTTCGTGTGGGCTTGCAAAAACTACGACGGCGATGTGCAAAGCGACACCGTAGCGCAAGGTTTCGGCTCGCTGGGCCTGATGACCTCTACGCTGGTAACTCCTGATGGAACGGTAATGGAAGCGGAAGCTGCCCACGGCACCGTAACCCGCCACTACCGCGACCACCAGAAGGGCAAGCCAACCTCAACGAACCCTATCGCCTCGATCTTCGCTTGGACGCGTGGCTTGGAGTTCCGCGGTAAGCTCGACGGCAACCAAGAGCTCATCGACTTCTGCCACGCCCTGGAGGCCGTTTGCGTTGAGACCGTAGAAAGCGGCAAAATGACGAAAGACCTCGCCGTTTGTATCCACGGCAACAAAGTGGAGCACGGCCGGGATTACCTCTACACTGAGGAATTCCTAGATGCTCTCGACCAAAACCTGAAAGCCAAGCTAGGTCAGTAAGCGTTAAGCGCGAGTAACAAAAAAGCCCATCTGGTCGCCAGATGGGCTTTTTTGATGGTTAAGCAATTATGGCCGAGTAGCGTGGACTTTGTAGTCCGCGCTGAAGCCAGTACAAGCGCGGACTACAAAGTCCACGCTACTCGGTTACACTTCTAAACTCAGCTAGTTTGTAGAGGTCGATAGCCGCTGGATCTACACACTGCAACCAATCTTGTTGAGCTAGGTGGAGCGTACACGGCCCGTAGGTGAAGAGCCGGATACTTCGACCTTGTGCCTCCGCTCGCAACCTATCCAGTACTTGCTGCAACATGCGGCCTGCAAACGGCGTGTACAGAAAAAAAACGGTGCCATCGGAGTAGTCGGCGGTGCGGGCGTCGGCTTGAATAAACGTTACCCGCGGCAGGTTTAGCTCGGCCGCACAGGCGCTGGCATACGCGCAATAAGCAGGCTCCACTTCGACGCCTTTGGTGGCAGCGCCACTAAGCAAATTCACCAGAATAGGAACATGCCCCAAGCCAGAACCTAGGTCATATAATACGTCCGCGCTGGTGAGCTGGGCTTTCTCAACCAACTCAAAAATGATCCGCGCGGGCGTCTTCTGGTAAAACACCATCTCCGGCTCTCGCTCCTGCGTCTCCGACGGAAAAGCTAGGTCGGGAAACAGGCCGTTGGTAAACACATCGAGGTTATCATACCCAATTTCCGCCTGTGCCTGCTCGCCCCCGGCACCGCGTCCGACATACGTGTTAATCAAAGCTAGGAGGGAGGCTCCTCGGCAATGACCCATCTGAATATCTTCCCGCAACCGCTGAAATAAGGTAGCGTCGATGGCTTCTAGTTGGCGCTTTACGGCCTCCGCACGCTGTTGTAGAAGGAGCAGCTCTGTTGGGAAATTTGACGCTTGAAGTAGTCCTGTAATCCGGTCAAAGACGTGAAATTCTAAAGTGTCTAGCACTTCTACCCGGTTATTGAAATTTAGCTCTTGGTAGAGCGTTGCGTTCCGCTCAATAGCCTCCAAGTCAGCTTGTATTTTACGGGTGACCATTGGCGGCTTCAATTGTAAGACTAGTAAAAAGTCACTTATTTCTGATGCTAGACTTACTCTAATGGAGGTGTAAAGTCAATATTATGAGGCGTAATGTGCTGATTAATAATGCGCTATGTTGTTATGGCTTCGTTTTATAAGTCTAATATATAGGAATTTATTTGTGCTATTGATCTAGGATCGACCTAGCTTTGAATCATCAATAAATCTTATTTTAATAATAATATGGTCGCGGTTAAACGTAAAATAGGTGTTTTGGTGTGGTGTGGTTTTTTGCTGTCAAGCTTACTAAGCTGTAAAAAAGAGGAGAATGGTCCAACAACTCCATATTATCAATTTACCGATGATGACAAGCTATGGCTTAATTCAAAGCAAGGTGATAAATGGGTATTTGAAACAGAAACTGGGAAACGCCAGAGCTATTTAATAGATACTATTCAGAAGAAAATTAAATATGAAAATCGTGATGGTAATCTAGGTTTTCATTGGGGTTCGTCAGTGAAGTTTTATTCTGATGAAGTTAAAATAGAATTTACAAGATTAGATTCACTCGGATTTTATTCGCTTGAATTCCGGCGTACTTTACCTAAAGGCGCTGATTATTACAATCCTCCGTCGGGAAATGGAGAGTTTGCATTCGGCGGATTATGGAGGACTTATAATGGAAGATTCAATTTTCAGCAAATAGCTGGTAATGTGAATGTAGCGCCTTCGCAACTTAAGTTAAGTAGTCCTATAACCTTGACGATACGAGGTAAAGTATATAACCGAGTTATAATAATCTCACCCGATCAGTTGGATAATCTATTTGTGGAAAAAACTTATATCAATACTATGTATTATGATCAGCAAAATGGTGTTGTAAGGATGGTTAGTACAACAGGTGAGGTATGGGACCGTTTGCCATAAGTTTTTAATTACAAAAGAACCCCGCGCCAGCCTCACAGCCAACGCGGGGTTCTTTTGTAATTGGCCTAAGCCAATGTATTACATATCCTTGATAATTTCATCCCCGAACTCCGAGGTCTTCAGCAGGGTGGCGCCTTCCATCAAGCGCTCGAAATCGTAGGTGACGCGCTTGGCGGCAATAGCGGCTTCGAGGCCTTTGTAGATGAGGTCGGCGGCTTCCTGCCAGCCTAGGTATTCCAGCATCATGGCGCCCGACAGAATCACCGAGCCGGGGTTTACTTTGTCTTGGTTGGCGTACTTGGGCGCGGTGCCGTGGGTTGCTTCGAAGATGGCGTGGCCGGTGGCGTAGTTGATGTTGGCACCCGGCGCAATACCGATGCCGCCCACGATGGCGGCCAGGGCATCGGAGATGTAGTCGCCGTTTAGGTTCAGGGTGGCAATTACCGAGTAGTCGGCGGGGCGGAGCAGGATCTGCTGGAGGAAGGCATCGGCGATGCTGTCCTTAATGAGGATCTTGCCGCCGTCGAGGGCTGCTTTCTGCTGGGCATCAGCTACTTCCTGGCCTTGCTTGGCTAGCACTTTGTCATACTGCGCCCAGGTGTACACTTTGTCGCCAAACTCGCGCTCGGCTAGCTCGTAGCCCCAGGTTTTGAAGGCACCTTCCGTGAACTTCATGATGTTGCCCTTGTGCACGATGGTCACCGAAGGCTTCTTGTGCTCGATGGCGTACTCAATGGCCGCGCGCACCAGCCGCTCCGTGCCCTCTTTCGACACCGGCTTGATGCCAAACGACGAGGTTTCGGGAAAGCGGATTTTCTTTACGCTCATCTCGTCTTGCAGGAATTCGAGCATTTTCTGCGCCTGCGGAGTGCCGTTCATGTACTCAATACCCGCGTAGATGTCTTCGGTGTTTTCGCGGAAGATTACCATGTCCGTGAGCTCGGGGCGCTTCACCGGCGACGGCACGCCTTCAAACCAGCGCACCGGGCGCACGCACGCATACAGGTCTAGCTCCTGGCGCAAGGCCACGTTCAGCGAACGAATACCACCACCCACGGGAGTCGTCAGCGGACCTTTAATCCCCACCAAATACTCGCGAAATGCCTCCAGCGTATCGTTTGGCAGCCAGTTGTTGACTTGCTTAAATGCTTTCTCGCCAGCCAACACCTCTTTCCACACCAGCTTACGCGTGTCACCGTAGGCTTTCTCTACTGCGGCATCGAGTACGCGTACGGAAGCTGCCCAAATATCTGGCCCCGTGCCGTCACCCTCGATGAAGGGAATGATGGGTTGGTCGGGAACGTTCAGCTTGCCGTCTTTGATGGTGATCTTTTGTCCTGCCATTTTAAAAAGGTCGCGTCAGGTATTAGGTGACGGTATTAATAGAGTGATGAATAAGTTTTCTGTGAGTCCTCATTCCCAAGCCTCCTCCTCAAACAAGAGAGAAACTAGTATCTAATTTTTTAGCTCCCCTCCTTTTTTAAGGAGGGGAGCTAGCTTCGTTTCTAGCTCTAGTGTCCTTTTTTGTGGGAGGCTGGGGACTAAGGTTAATACCCAAAAATCTCTTTTAGGGTAAGTTGTTGTACCTGACCATACTTGGCCAGCTCTTTAAAGTTTAAACGATCCTTCGAGCCAATGACCAAAATGGTTTGGCTTTGGCCCTTCACTTTAGCTTGCTGAAACTTCTTTAGGTCGTCGAAGCTCATGTTTTGAGTCTTTTCGTACACGTCGCGGCGCACATCGTAGTCGAGCCCGAGGCGCTTGGCGCGCTCGTAGCTGAACAGCACGTCCGACTTGGTGATGCGCTCCGTGGCAATGCTGTTGCGGATAGCATTTTTAGCGATTTGCAGGTTGGCTTCGGCCATCGGCATATCCGTGAGCAAGGCTTCCATGCCGGCCATGGCCTCGGGCAACTTGTCGTTCTGCGTTCCGATGTAGGAGAGTAGGTAGTTGGAGCGGCCTTGCTTGTCGGCGTTTGCGTAGCGCGACGTAGCCGAGTAAGCTAGGGCCTTGCTTTCACGCAACTCCTGAAACACGATGCTACCCATGCCGCCCCCGAAGTACTCATTGTAGAGGCTCACCGTTGGCACCAAGCTCTTGTCGTACACGTCGCCTTTGGTCAGGAACAGGATTTCGGCCTGCACCATATTGTAGTCTACCCAATACACCTTGCGGTCCTTCATGGGCTGCTCGGCAAAGTCTTTCTGCGGCGGGGTAGGGGTGAGCTTAGCCGGGATACGGTGACCGGTGTTAAGCACCGTTAGTAAGCCATCCGTCTGGCGCGGACCATAGTACAGAATGCGGTGCTGGTAGCTGGTCAGCTTCTTGGTCAGCGCCGTGAGGTCAGCAGGCTTCAGGGCCTTTAGCTCTTTCTCGGAAAGTTGGCTCGTGAACGGGTTTTTTTGGCCGTACTTGGCGTAGTTCACCATCGCCTGGCTCAAAATTACCTGCTTGTTGAGCTTGGCATCCTGGCGCGACTTCAGCACACCCGCCACCATGGCGCTCAGCGCCTGTGCGTCGGGTTTGGGGCTAGCTAGCAACGTTTCAAACAGCTGCAAGGCCGGCTCAAAGTTGCTGTCGAGGCCGCTGAGGCTCACGAACACGCGGTCTTGGCCGCTCGATACGCCGAAAGAGCAACCTAGCTTGTAGAACTCCTGCTGAAGCTGAGCGGCCGTGTATTTGTCGGTGCCTAGGTATTGCAGGTAGTCGGCGGCCAAACCTAGCTTGGGGTCGTTGTTCGTGCCAATGTCCAGCACATAGAACAGGTTGAACAGGTTGTTTTCGGTGTTCTTGGTGTAGAACACCGGCAGACCCGGCTTGAGAGCTAGCTCCTGAATATCCTTTTTGTAATCCAGAAACACGGGCTCCAGCGGCGGCGTGGGCAACGCGGTTACTTCCTTGTAGAATGTCGACGCCACTTCGCGGTTCACCGGTACGGGCGTAATAGCCGGCTTAATCACCTTAGGCGTGCTGGTGTCCTTGCCCGTGCGCTTGTACACGAGGGCGTAGTTGTTGCCGTAGTACTCGTTGGCCACGCGCAGCACATCTGCCTTCTTGATTTCCGAGAAGTCGTCGATTTGCTTCAGGTAATCCTTCCAATCTTCGCGGGCAATGAACGCCGACACGAAAGCACCCGCGCGAGCCTCGTTGCTCTCGTAGCTCTTGGTGCGTTGCAGCTGCTCGTTGTTGATGATGGCCGGAATAAGCCAATCGGGGAAGTTGCCCTTCTTCACCTGGTCGAGCTGGGCGAGCAGCAAGTCACGCACGGCTTCCAGCTTTTGGCCCTGGCGCGGCGTAGCGTACAGAATATGCGACGAGTAGTCGTTGTTAAGGTCCGTGAACGAGGCCGCCTGCAACACGAGCTGCTTCTGGTTCAGGTTCAAGTCGATGAGGCCGGCTTGCCCGTTCGTCAAGATCTTGTCGATCATACGCAGCACGTTGGCATCCTTCGAAGCCGTGCCGGGGAAGCGGAAGCCGATCATCACGTTTTCGGAGCTAGGTCCCACCACTTCCTTCACGATGGGCGCCGTAATCGGCTCTTCCTTCGCGACGGTGAAGCTAGGTACCGGCTTGTTTGGCAACTGCCCGAAGTACTTGTCGATGATGCGGATGGTCTGGTCGTAGTCCAGGTCGCCGCTCAGGCAAAGCGCCACGTTGTTGGGCACGTAGTACTTGCCGAAGTAGTTCTTAATCTCCGTAATCGACGGATTCTGTAAGTGCTGAATCGTGCCGATGGTGGTTTGGGTGCCGTACTGGTGCTTGCGGTAGAGGCTAGCATTCAAGGCTTCGTATTCCTTCGAAAAGTCGTTGTCGAGGCCCCGGTTCTTTTCCTCGTACACGGCTTCTAGCTCGGTGTGGAAGAGGCGCGGCACCATCTCGCGCATCCGCTCACTCTGGATAGCAGCCCACTTCTCAATTTGGTTCGACGGAATATCTTCCTGATATACTGTCTGTTCCACCGAGGTATAGGCGTTGGAGCCTTTCGCCCCGATGGCGCCCATCACCTTATCGTACTCGTTGGCCACGGCGTACTTGGCCGCCACGCTCGAAACGGAGTCAATCTGGTGATACAGCTTCTTGCGAACGGCCGGGTCGGTTTGGGCGCGGTATTGTTCGTAGAGTGCTTCAATCTTATCAAGCTCCGGCTTTTCGGCCTGCCAGTTTTGGGTACCTAGCTTTGAGGTGCCCTTGAACACCATGTGCTCCAGGTAGTGCGCTAGGCCCGTGGCTGTGCTAGGGTCGTTTTTGGAGCCGGCACGCACGGCCAGATACGTCTGGATGCGTGGAGCGTCTTCGTAGTCGGAGAGGTAAACCGTCAGCCCGTTGTCGAGGGTGTAGATGCGCGCCTTGAGCGGGTCGCTGGCAACGGTTTCGTATTTGTATTCCTTCGCTTTCAGAACCGGCGCCTGCGAGGCGGCCGTTGGCGCTGTCGAGGTGGTGGGAGCAGCTGGTTTGCTGGTCTGGCATTGGGTGGTCAACCCAAGCGCCGCAAGGGCTGGAAAGAGAAGTCGAAAGGGTTTTTTCACGGAAGTTCCGGAGCAGAAATAGGGCAGGGCAATAAGAAATCAAAGATACTGGGTAGGCCTTGGAATTAAAAGCTGAGGCTAAGCAAAGAGCGGCTGAGTGCCTGAGTGAACGTTGTCCAACATCACTCAGGCACTCAGCCGCTCAGGCACTCTTTTCTTAAAAGTCCGTGTCCAGACCTAGCTTCTGTTTCATATCCAACAGGATGGGAAACTTATCGGCTAGGTACTCAAACTTATCCGCCGAGGTGTAGAGCTTGCGGGCCGTTGGCGCCTGCTCCATGAGCACCGGATGCACGTTCAGGCGTGGGTAGCCCGTGCGCTGGCGCAGCTCGGTCAGAAACTCGCTGCGGAAGGCGTTGAACTGATCGATTTGGATGGGGTTGTCTACGGCCAAGCGAATGACGTGCTGATCATCCACCGTCACGGGCCGGTTCAGCACGATGTATTCGCTCATGCGGTCCTGGGCACGTCGGTCCTCCTTGATATCGTTCCAAGCTTTCTGAAGGACTTCTTCATCGATGACCGGCAAGCCCGTTACGGGGCCGCTCGGCTCATCGTCGGCTACGGGCGTGGCCTTGGCCGCGCTCATCTGCTGCGTCACCTGCGCTTTCAAATCCTTCAGGCTCGGAATCTTGGAAGCTAGGCCTGGCAGCTTGGCCGTGGTAGGCAGTGGCTTCTGCATACCCGGCGGGGGCGGGGGCAACCGCGTGGTGGTCGGTTCGTGGCCGGCTACGCTCGGCGCGCCAATATCGACGTGCGGGCTCGTATCGACGACTTGGTGGTGAACCGTTGGAATATCGGCCTCTTCGTCTTCGATACTGGGCGTTTCGTGCAGCTCTTCCACGCCGCTCTCCACCGGCACGCTTTCCTCCGGCGCGGCAGGAGCGGAAACAGTTGCCACCGGCCTAGGCGCAACAGGTTGGGGCGGAGCCATCGGCCGTGGAGCCGGGGCCGCCACTGGTGGTGCTACCCTCGGAGCCGACTCGACTGCGGGTGCAGCACCAACCACCGGGACGCTAGGTACTGGAGCAGGTGCACTTGCAACGGGCGCACCCGTTTCTACGCTAGTTTTTTTTTTAGCCTCGCCGTTAGTGGCGTGGCCGTTGCTGGTACCTAGGTCGCGGGCAAACTGCACGGCGCCATTGAGGTAAGCTAGCTTCATCAGCGTAAGCTCCACGTGGAGGCGCTGGTTTTTGGCTTGCTTAAACTCCCGGTCGCACTGGCTCACCAGGTTCAGGGCCGAGAGCAGGAAGGCTAGGGGAGAAGCCTGGGCCTGTTGCACGTAGCGCGCTCGTATGCCTTCCGACACTTCCAGCAGCTGCACCGTCACGGTGTCTTTGCACACGAGCAGGCCGCGCAGATGCTCAGCTGCACCCACCACGAAGTTGTGGAGGTCGAAGCCGTTCTGCATCACCTCATCCAGCAGCAGCAGGGCCGCCGAAAGGTTTTCCGTGAGCAGCGCGTCTACCAGGCGGAAGTAGTACTCGTAGTCGAGCACGTGCAGGTTCTGCACCACATCCTTGTAGGTCAGATTATGACCCGAGAAGGTCACCATCTGGTCGAACATGGACAGAGCATCGCGCAGACCGCCATCGGCTTTCTGAGCGAGCAGGTGCAGAGCATCGTCTTCGGCGGCAATGTGCTCTTGCGTTGCTACGTAGCGCAAGTGCTTGCGAATGTCCTCGACGCGGATGCGATTGAAATCGAAGATCTGGCAGCGCGACAAAATCGTGGGGATGATCTTGTGGCGCTCAGTGGTAGCCAGGATGAAAATGGCGTAGCTCGGCGGCTCTTCCAGGGTCTTCAAGAAGGCGTTGAAGGCCGCGTTGGAGAGCATGTGCACCTCGTCGATGATGTAGATCTTGTAGCGGCCTGCCTGCGGGGCGTAGCGCACCTGCTCCACTAAGGAGCGGATATCTTCGACTGAGTTATTGGAAGCCGCATCCAGCTCGTGCACGTTGAAGGAGGCGTTCTGATTGAACGCCCGGCACGACTCACACTCGTTGCACGCCTCGGCTTCTGGCGTGAGGTTGGTGCAGTTGATGGTCTTGGCCAGAATACGCGCGCAGGTAGTTTTGCCCACACCGCGCGGACCACAAAAGAGGAAAGCTTGGGCTAGGTGATGACTGACAATAGCGTTCTGCAACGTGGTAGTCACGTGCTGCTGCCCAACCACGCTACGGAAGGTGGCGGGACGATACTTACGGGCCGAAACGACGAAATTCTCCATAGTTCTTCCTACAAAGATACCCCAAAAAGGCGGGCTTTGGAAGGGAACAAAATTAAGCCAGCGTAACGTTTCTACTCCTGAATGCGTACATTTGCACCCCGCTACTTGTGGCGGGAACCGTTCTTTCAAATTTGGGGCTGACCGGAATTGACAGCTTGTGCAGGTCGCGAGTAAGCGTGTCAGGAGTTGGACGAAGCTCTCCTGTGAAAAAATCGCCCAAACAATAAATGGCGAGTATAGCTACGCCATGGCTGCTTAGTCTAGGTACTAAGTAATGCCATCGTCCCGCATCCGTCTTCCCTTTCACGGGTGAGTACGGGGCGTCGTAAGTAAGGGGATAGTCTTGGTGGCACTGCGACATCAAGGCGAAACTCAAGCAGATAAGGGTAACCTATAGGCCTGATGTGCGCCCGGGTTGCCACGAAAATTCAAGCATAGATACACACGTAGAAAGCTCGACGGCTTCCTTGTCTGGACCAGGGTTCGAATCCCTGCAGCTCCACAGAAAACCCCGCTCCTGAATCAGGAGCGGGGTTTTCTTTTTTTCTGGGGTACCAGTGGGGGTAAGGCTGTGAACGGTTCCGTCTTGTTTACTGCTTAGAAAAGAAGTTTTGAGTGCGGCGAGTAAGCAGTATGACCTAGGCTTTGCCGTGTAGCAGCTACCTAGCTAACGTGCCTAATTGGCTTGGCGCTGATCCTTTAGTCGGGTTTTAAGGGAGTCACCGCTGCCCCTTTCTGAACTGCTTGGGATGCCTTCAAGGGCGCCCCGTTGAGGGTGACGTGGTCAAATTTTACGTCTGCGTACTTGTTTGGGAAGGTGGCTGTTTCGGCCGTAGCCTCCACGTTTTTGAATGTGATATTCGACACCTTATCAGTGGGGTTGCCATCCAAGACCGCGAACTGCTTGCATTTCACCTTGATCTTGGAAAGGGTAATGTTGCGAATCGTGCCGAAGGGCTTTTCTGTGCTACCTGCCATGTTGAAGAACTGCGTCCAGGGCGAGAGGGTGACGAGGGTGCCGCAGCGCCCAGTTACGTTTTCGATGGTAATGTTCTCGTACAATTGGTACGTATCGGGGCGCATCTTGAACAGCAACAGCGGCCGGTCGTTTTCTACTTTGCAGTTGCGCATCGTGATGCGATTGGCGTGGATGCATTCACTGCCGCAGGTTAGGTTGGCGTGTACTTCCCCAAAGGTGCAATTCTCCACCAACACGTCTTCGATCGGACCGTTTTCCGGGAGATTTTGGGCATTGGGTCCTTTACCGCCTTTCATAACGATGCCATCATCGTTGACGGAGATATAGCAGTTGCGAATAGTAACTTTCTTGCACACATCAATATCCACGGCATCGGTGCTCGGCGCCTTCACTGGCCGAAACGGCGACCGAATATCGCAGCCGTCTATCAGCACATTATTGCACTGGTATAAGTGCGTGGTCCAGAAGCCGGAGTTGTGCAGCTTTACCTTCTCGATGGTTACGTTGTTGCAGTCCCAGATAAAGAGCAGCCGGGGCCGGTGTACTTCTAGGTTGGTAGACGACTTGCCGATTTTCTGCATGGAGTCGCGGTGCGCCCAGAAGCTTTTCCAGAACCGCAGCCCGTTGCCATCGATGGTACCGGGACCCGTCACCCGAAAGCCGTTCACCTGGTACGCATTGACAAGCGCCGCATAGTAATCCAGCTTTTGGCCCTCCATCCGCGACGGAACTAAGGGATAGTCGGCAATCTGATCGGAGCCTTTAAGCTTAGCGCCTTCCTGCAACCGCAGCTGGGTATTCGGTTTGAAAAACAAGGCTCCGCTTAGAAATACCCCTTTCGGAATAACCACCGTGCCGCCTCCGTTGGCGTTGGCCTGGTCGATGGTCCGCTGAATAGCTTTGGTATTCAGCTGCGTGCTATCAGTGCTCGCTCCAAATTGGGTGATGACGTACTCTTTAGGTGCAGCTGCTTTCGGCGGGGCAACGTCGGGAGAGAAAGACAGGGAGAATGCAGCTAGCCCAAGCGGGAGCAGCGCAACAAGAACTTTCATAAGACGAACAGAAGAATGAACAGCGCAAAGAAGCAGCTTTGCTGCGGGAGCACCGTTCTGTAGTTACCTGATTTCAGCTGTCAACGATGTTGAATTATCAGGCATTGCCCACTACATCTGTTCCTAGCTCTGCCAAAGCCTACCCTCCAAGTTGCCTTCTTGTGGCAGCAAAGTAGCATCATGCTAGGCACGGATACCTGCAGGAACCTAGGTATTGGTAGAATAGTAGCTAGGTCGAATACTGAGCCGCTGAGGGCATACTAACCTACTACGTCAGCCTGTAAAGAGCACAGCGATAAATGCTGTGCTTGTGCTATTAAGATTAGTATATAGGCTAAAATACTTATCAACAGCGTGTGGATAACGTTGTTGATAAGTATTTTAGAGTTGTGTTCCTTGCCTTAAATAACGATTCTGTAGGGCCCTAATAGATAGAAGTAGAGGTACATCAGTGCAGGCCTTTTGTACGTACGAGCCAATGTTACCTACGCAACCTAGCTTGGGTGGCGCCTGTGCCCGGACGAAGCATGGCCGCTTCGCCAGAGGTGCCCCGCATGGCCTGTTTTAGTCCTTCGCTTACCGTATGGGCACAATCCTCTACGTGCTGCTTGATTTGTGCTACCAGCTGTTCTTCGTTGCTGTGCGGAATGAAAACCGCGTCTAAATATTTCTCCATCGGAATGAATGCCGATTGGGAGTGCTCTTGGTCGGGATAAAGTTCTACCGTGAAGTTCGTGATAGTATAGCGGTAGCTTCCCTCGGCGGTGTTCAGCGCGACGAGGTAATGTAGTTTGTAGGGAATACGGAGCCCTTGCACTTGTAACTCATACTCCTGTGCACCGGGGCTGCTTATGCTTGCTTGCGGCTGAGGCCGTGCGTGCTCTTGGCGCGCAGGCAACTGAGAATACTGGCCAAGCCACTGCATCCCGCGCGCGTGAAGCTTCGCTTGGGTCTGACCTCGTAGCAGTACCTGCTCATGGTACGCAACCTGGTGCGTGTCGGAGGTACGCGGCAATTCAATTTCTCCGTGGGCGACGGCGGTGGGGTGGGAGGAAACAACTTGAGCCTGCCCAGACAGGGAACCGAACACGAACAGGAAGCACAGAAGACGCAGCATAGCGAGGTAGCAAGGATAGTCCTTGCCAGGAAAAGCAATACTGTGCCAGTTTACCGCGTGGCTTCCTTATTTGTGCAAATAGCCTCGCACAAAGTGAGCAGCTCTTTCCTTTCGCTTACAGGCAAAAGCTGTCCCGTCAGTTCGTTGCACAAACCTAGCTCTTGTTAATCAACAATAAATAGTGCAGCCCATAAAGGTTGCCTTAGCGGTGCAAGGCCGCCGCGTAGCGGCCTTGACCTAGGTACTACAGCGGACGGCGAAAGGGGCGAAACGGCTGCGAGACTGCACGCGACGCAACTGTGCTGCGTCCGCCATGCGCAGTGAAAAAAGACTCAATAGCTGTTTCCAAGGCCGGTTGATCCAGCAACGATACCGTCGCTACTACATCTTGGGCGGCCAGTGGCGCTTCCAGCTGACTGAGCCGGCAGGCGCTAAGGCCGAAAGGATGCTCAATGAATAGCAATGCTCCATCCTGAGCTTGCTGGTTGTGCCGGTAGCGCCACGCTTGGTTGAACGATGGCCGCGCCGTGTCGCGCTCTTCATTGGTAGGGACGAAGCCTAGGCTCCGCAGGTAAGGATCGGTCATGGTCAGCAAAGCGAAATAGTTAGAGCGTAGGAGATATTTCTGCCGACCAGTTCACCTGGCGCAGCAACACGCGGAATTCGGCTTCCGAAGCTACCCGCCCCTGAAAACTGTAGAGTAGCTGCCCCTGAACGACCTCTAACAAGGTTAGCTCGGCGTCTTCGTACACGATGAGGGTTTCCTGACCGCAGTCACTGGCTCGGCTATAACGTGTTTGCCCCGGAGGAGAGGCATAACGAGCAAAGCCAAACGTTAGCAGTAGTTCGGCGGAAGGCTGGTAGGGGGAGGACATGCAAACAAACCGGTGGAGGCCGCACCACCAACTGGCAGTGCGCAAAGCGAGTAGACCGGATGAGCTAGGCCAGCCAGCGCCGTCGCTTAATAGCGAGGGCTGGTACTGGGGTCAAGCGATGCCCGTGATGTTAAGTTCATTCAGGCCAGAGTACTTTCTAAAATAAGTAGGCGAGCCTACCTAGCTTCCTTCGCTGATTGACAAGCTTCTATGCCTTGCACTAGCTTCTTGCTAGCTGATGGGTGCAGCCAGGAAGCTACGCCGAACGCACTATTTGCGCTTACGGGCCGGCTGGCGGCTGCTGTCATGATAAAAGAGCCGCCAGCACCCTAGGTTGTTCCGCGAAAAAGAAAGCCCCTCTCACTGGCCGCGAAAAGGGGCTTTCTTTCTGCAGAAAAATGAATAGCGCCGAGGCGGTGCTGCGGGTTATTGGCCAAACAACAGGTGTTTGCTTTTCTTGGCCGCGCTGTACAGGCTAGCCCAAACCTGATCGGTTCGATCTAACTGCACGATGGACTCCGTGAGGCGGCCGTAGTTGCTTTTATACACGGTGCGGTGCGAGCCATTTTTATAAACCGAGTATTGCAAGCCAAGAGCTGTTTCGTTGGGAACGATGCGGTGGGGGGCCGTCGGCAGCAAAGGGTGAATAGCCAGCGTGTAAGCGAGCGGACCGGTGAGTCGTAGTACGCCAATGCCACCCGTGCCCTGCCGCCAGGGGCGATACTGATCGATGTTGTGCAGCACCGTCTCTAGCACCGCTTTTAGGAAAGGGTGACCCGGGGCCGCCACAATATGCCACTGCTGGTATTCGCCACCGTCCAGATGCGCTACTTCCTCCGATTGGCCGAAGCCCGCGTGCTGCTCGCCGGGCTTGTTACGCCAGTGTGCTAACACATACTGGTCGTCGGGCTGCAAGAAGTTGTCCAACGGGCCCGTGCAAGTACTCTTGATATCGAGGTAGACCCCGCCGTAGTGGTACAGCAATAAGTAGCGAAACAAATCGGCCCGCGCGGCGCCGTAGCGTGGGTTGATTCGTTCGTAGTAGTGCAAAATCTCCGGCCCGTACTGGTCGCGGATGAAGGCCACAATGTCCGCATCATCATACAGCCGATGCACCCACCCCGGATTTTGCCGCTTGAGACTGTCTACGTTCTCTTGCAGCTCGGCTGGTAGCTTTTTCGACATAAACGTCTGGTGAATAATGCGGGGAATCCCCGAGCCCGTAGCCGTAGGCCGCGGTTGCAGAAGACTACTGATGGGGGTAGAAGGAGCAGACGTCTGATTCATAATAAGTCCCGTTCGAAGTGAGAAAGATTCGGTAATCGCAAGCAAGTGTACGATTGCTTATTCGTGGGAGGAGGCAAAGAGCGGAAAAGACGAGGTCAGACAAGCGCTTAAAAGTACTTTGCTTGTGTGCGCTACGCCTTGAATAATTATCTATTACCAAGAAAGCCCCTGCCGAGATACCTAGCTCAGCAAGGAGGTGAAGGGCGCTGTTCGGCTAAAACAAGCGTTAAAGTACGGCGCAAGTATACTATTTGATATTAATTCTAAATTAAGTATTGCTACGCGGGTGCTACACCTGCTCCTTGGTACTCATGATTTTAGCGTTCTGAGCGGAGGCAAATCGCAAAGCTAGCGCCTACTAGGAAGCTCGTTACCGCATTATTGTACTCGCTTAGTTTGTGCGCTAGCTGAAAAAAGCTGTACTGGAGCGCACGAAAAAGCCCGGCTACTCCACTAGCCGGGCTTTCTGTTTTCAAGAGGAGCGCTGATGCGCATAACTATAACGAGTACAAATATAACTTATATATAATAAATAACAAATATTTATAAATTAAGTTTTACAAAATATTAATCTGCCGGATTTCAAAAGGGTTTGGCTTACGAGCACGCGCCGTGAAATAGCGTTGCCTGCTGCGTATTTTTATCCTTAGCAAGGACCTATCTAGGTCGTTGAGGTAACTTAGCGCACCGAACGTTTGCTGCACGTCAAAAAACACTGCTTAGCCAGAACCCAGTGAGTTGGACTTGTGAGCTAGGGAGTAGTACCATCGGTATGCGAAAGGGGGAGTAGGCTACGTTATAGCTCTCCTTTTCGGCTATTGCGTTCGGCTTTGCTCAGCAGGAGCTAGTCACAAATGAGCTTGCTTTGCGCGAGCTTCTTTTCGCATAAAGACTGAACGCCAGCAAATTGAGGACTTTGTATTTATATAATAAGTAATATATATTATAAAATTTATAGTCACATTTCAAAGGTTTTTCGCCTTTTGCCTAGGTGCATAGGATAGTACTTTTAAGTAGTAAAACCGCTTAAGCTGCCCTCGCACATGAATAAGATTGCACCTACCAAATCAAGCTGCTCCGTTGAAGCACCTTGTGGTTACTATACGATCGATGGAGAATTCGTCGCCGGGGAGGTAGGGCAATATGCATTGTTAGCCGGCACGGCTGTGCTAATAGGCGGCCTGCTGGTAGGAGATTTGGGTGGTGCACTCGCTGCCTTGCCTAGTGCCCTGTTTCTGCCTGCCTCTTAGCGAAAGGCGGTAAAAAGCAGAAAAGCCTCAACCAAGGAGCTGAGGCTTTTACTTACCATACCAAGCACCTGAGAGCGTGCTTCTGGGCTAGGAAATACAAATTCAATGCCATATATATTTAATATTCACTATTTACAGAAATTCACCTGTGGTTCCTTTCGTGCGTGAAGCGATGAGTTACGACCCTAAATACGGTCCCGATGCCCAAACTTCGGCGCAGCGGGCCTACGTGCTACAGCAGATGCAGGCAACTAATCCGGCCCGCTATAGCAAGCTATCTGCTTACGTGACAACGCTTTTGACACGATATGTGGATGGCGAACTAAGCTGGACCCAAGTGCAAGCGCTGCGCGCAGCTGCCGAGCCCCGGCCATTCCGAACCGGGAGACTAGAAGCCTAGCCTAATCGCTGTATCGAAAGACTCTTGCCGACAACAAGTATATTATTAGTGGGTAAGCACCTACAACACGAAGCCTTGTCTTACAGCGACGAGGCTTTTTTGTTGGTATAAAAAACTCCTTTGCGTGACAGAACTACCACTTTGGGTGTATCATCGGCTGCGATATTCACTTCGGAAGCGGTGCGGCCGCTGATTCATCCGGCAGGGGAAGCTCAACGGTGAAAACAGTCCCTTCTCCTTCTTGGCTGTGGAAGTAGATGCGGCCTTGGTGCAGCTCCACAATCGCTTTAATAATGGACATGCCTAGGCCCGTGCTACGCTCCCCGCGCAGGCCAGGGCGCCGGGCACGGGTGAATTTTTCAAAGAGCCCGGCTTGGACTGCTGCCGGAATGCCCACGCCCGTATCAGCCACTGTCACAATGGCTACTCCTGGCTTGTGGGCGATACGCAACGTAATGGTGCCTCCATCGGGGGTAAACTTTAGGGAATTCGAGAGCAGATTCCCGATCGCCTGCATGAATTTGTTTTGGTCAATTTCGACGTACAGCAGTGCAACCTCAGGCGTAAAAACGAAGTGCTTATCTAGCGCGGCCGCTGAGGCTTGGTACTCTTCCATAATCAGGCGCACCTTCTCTACCAAGTCGATTCGCTCGCACTTCAGCTCGACGTTGACGGAGTCCAGAAATTCATGATCTACAAAATCACGAATCAGGTTAACACTATCCCGGCAGAGCACACGCATCTGCTCGATCATGTGCATCAGCTCAGGATTTTGCAGCGGCGCCGCAGCATCGTGAAAATAGTCGCTCATCTGCTGCAACAAGGCTAGGGGGCCGGCGAGGTCGTGGGAAAGGATTTCTAAGGTGGTGTTCTTCTTGGAGTTATACTTGTCAGAGTGCCACAAGGCTACCTTGGTAGTGGTAATATCCTGCACTAGGCCACCCACTTGCTGGCCCGTCGCGGCTTCCGCGAGTTGGTGAGGTGTGACGGAGAGCCACTGATCGGCACCGTCGGGGGTGAGCAGGTGCAATTCGAAGGACTCCTGGAGGCGCCCGGCGCGCCAACGTTGCCAGCAATCGACGGCATGCTCGTAGTCATCGGGGTGCACGCGCGCAAGCAGGGCCGGAAGTTCTTCATTCACTTGGTCGCAGTGCCCGCCTAATATGCGTTCGTAAGCTAGGTTGACATACGCCACGTGTTGCGTGGGTACATCATACACGAAGAACACAAAGGGCATTTGATGCAGGAAGTGCTCGGCGAAAGTAGAGGGGAAGGGCATAAGGAGAGGACGGTCTGGGCGGTGCGGCGGAAAAGATAATAGATTGATTGATAGCTTGCTCGCATTAGCAGAGTCAGATCAATGATCAATCAAGAATATGCTGCGGAAAGCGCAGCCTAGGGTGAACAGTGGCTTACAGATGCTGCCAGATTAGCCAGTTAAAAGTTTAGCTGCGCCACTACCTCCGCCACGATAGCGGCATCCGACTCTAGCAGGGTCGCGTCAAATTCGGTTGGTACAGCAGCTGCCGCGCTCATTACTTGGCGCTTGGCGCTAGTATGAAACTCGTGTGCCCCCGTGTGCTCGGCTAGCGCACGGGCATTGAGAGGCGTAATACCTGCACCAGGCATGATGCTGAGCCGCCCAGCGGCTTGCCGGACGAGCCGAGCTAGCTGCTCCTGCCCGGCCACTGCCGAGGGGTGCCCACCCGAGGTAAGCACGCGGTGGCAACCTAGGTCGATGATAGTTTCTAGGGCCCGGGCCTGGTCGGGGCAGACATCGAAGGCGCGGTGAAACGTAATTTGCATGGAACCGGCCGCCGCGATAAGTGCCTGGCAACACGCCTCATCTATTTGCCCGGCAGCATTGAGGGCGCCGAGCACTACGCCCGCGCAACCTAAGTCGCGGCAGGCCGCAACATCGGCGAGCATAAGAGCTTGCTCGTCGGCGTCGTAGCAGAAACCGCCGGGCCGCGGCCTGATCAGAACGAATGCCGGGATGGTGAGCACCGCTTGCACGCGCTGAATCAGGCCGTAGGAGGGCGTGATGCCGCCTTGCTCCAGATTCTGGCAGAGTTCAATACGTTGGGCGCCACCCTGCTGCGCCGCCCGAGCCGACTGCACGGAGTTAGCGCAGATTTCCAGTATCCGCTTCACGAGAGTAAGTATTCGCTCTGGATGAGCTGCTGCTGGTTGGTTTGGTCGCACACAGCGTAGCTGAAGCCCTTTTGCAGGGCGTAGGCACCGTGTTGACCCTGGGCATTCACCGCAATGAAGCACACCTGGATATCGCGGGCTTTGGCGCCCTTGATCTTGGCGATGCGCTCCACCGCCGCTTTGCAGGCCGCTTTGGGCGAAAGCCCTTGGCGCATTAGCTCCACCACCGTGTGGGAGCCCGCAATCCGGATCACGTCTTCGCCCTGGCCGGTGGCGGCGGCGGCCCCCACGGCATTATCCACGAACAGGCCCGAGCCAATGAGGGGAGAGTCGCCGAGGCGGCCGCGCATCTTGAAGCCCATGCCACTGGTGGTGCAGCTGCCGCTGAGGTTGCCCTGCCCATCCTGGGCGAGCATGGCAATCGTGTCGTGGTTGTTGGCGCCGCCCACGGGACCCACCGTCTTCTTGTTGCCCGTGTTTTCGATGTTGACAACGGGTTTGTACTCACTGGTTTTGAGCCACTCCCGGTAGGCTTTTTCGGCATCGGGGCTGAGCTTTTGCGGTTCCAGTGGAAAGCCCTGGGCCACGGCAAACTGCTGGGCACCCTCACCCACCAGCATCACGTGGGGCGTGCGTTCCATGATGCGCCGGGCCACACTGATGGGGTGCTTGATGCGCTCCAGCGCGGCCACGCTGCCACAGTTGAATTGGTCATCCATGATGCAGGCGTCGAGGGTCACGATGCCCTCTCGGTCGGGGTTTCCTCCCAAGCCGACGCAGCAATTTTGCGAGTCTTCCGTCACCATCACGCCGGCTTCTACCGCATCTAGGGCGCGGCCACCTTTGCTCAGCACCTTCCAGGCCCCTAGGTTGGCGGCCAATCCCGTATCCCAGGTGGAAATGACGAGCGGCTTTTTGGCGGGTGCCGGCGGCAAGCTAGCAGCCTCCAGCGAACGGCCCGCGGCGAGCAGGGCAAGCCCGGTGGTGGAGGACGTAATAAATTTTCGGCGAGTAGGCATAGCGCAAGCAAACGAGGGAGTGAGCCCCAAAGAAAAGAATTTCTGACAGCACCACGACGATTGGGTGGTTTGCGGAAGAGACGACGCACGGATAAGCTCGGCTGCACGCAGCACCGCAGCTAGCCCGCCTGCCGCCCAAAACGCCACGCACAGATGATTTGCCGCTGGTGCCGGTTCATCGGACTTATTCGACGCTTCAGTCACGGGTAGTTGTTCCGCAAAAGCTAGGTCACGAGCTTTCGTCTATTCACGGTCAATCAACTTCTCTTCGCCATTACGCCATGCTGTACGCTGTTCTGTTTTCGTTGCCCCCGACTACTCCCGCCGTACGCCTCCTGCTGGGGCTCCACATTGCGGCGGGAAGCCTAGCCCTGTTGGCCGGATTGGTGCCGATGCTAGGTCGCAAAGGCGGACCGCTGCACGTGCGGGCCGGGCGCCTGTACACTTATAGCATGCTCGTAGTGGCGGCCACGGCCGTGCTACTATGCCTACTGCAGCCACTCACGTTAAGTCGTCTTTTTCTGACAGGCGTGGCTGTGCTCAGCTTCTACTTGAGCTTTACTGGGTGGCGCGCAGCACGCCGGCGCAGTACCGTACCCGCCAAAACCGATCTGGGGCTGAGCGCAGTGGCCACGCTGGTAGGCCTCGGGATGGTGGGCACGGGCATCGCGTTGCACGTGGTGTTGTTCGCCTTTTTCGGCGGCCTGATCTGTCTTTTTGCCGGGCAAGATACGTGGGTAGCTGTGCGCGGCGCAGCTGCCGCTCCGATGCCGTGGTTGTTGCGGCATCTCACCCGCATGGGCGGTTCCTACATATCCGCTACCACCGCGTTTATTGTTGTGAACCTAGGTCGGTGGCTGCCGGCAACGGCACCTAGCTGGACGAGCCTCGTGGGCTGGATGGCGCCTACTTTCGTGGGTAGCGTGCTAATTGGGCTAGCAGTGCGCCGGTACAAAGTCAGGTTGCAGGCCGGAAACCTAACATCCGCGCAGAGGATATGATGAACTCCGCAAAGAGTATGACGTTCTTTCCAGGCTGATTTTAAGGACTGAAAAGCCGCTTCGTATCACATGCTAGGTCGCTATCCACTTTGCTTTTGGCTGCCTCGCCTCCAAATGCCGACAGTATAGTGGCGCCCGATGCCACTTGCCGCTAGCGCGGCGAGAGTTTATTGGCCTAGGCTATGCCCACTGCCTGCTGGGACATGCGTAGCAGCAAATCATCAATCTGCTCGGCACAGCGTTCTACTTGCGCTAGGCCTTGGCGGGCTTCCTCTATTTGCCCCCGCTGATACTGTCGCACCAGCGACTGACCTGTGCTGAGCGTGTCTTGCAGCAGGCGCTCCATGCTGCGTACCTCCGGCGAGATACCGTACTTGGGTTTGAGAACAGTTTCTATCCATTGCCCCAATGGATTGTCGCGCACGGCAAATAGTGTAGCGTCGGGCTCGCGCACCCCGTACAGCACCGAGCGCAGCCGTGATTTGAATAGCACCTGTTTGATCTTCGCTTGTTGAAAATCCAGGGTCGTAAGATCCATCTAAAAGAAAAGTGCTAGTGTCAAAAGGTAAAGAAAACAAAGTCTAGGCCACACTAGGGCGTTGTTGCTCCAGCGTCTGGCGGGCATGTACTAAATCGGTAACGTCGTAGGCAAAAGCCGTAACGCCCGCCACTCGCCCATTCTCGCGAAACGGTTGGTAGGAGAAGTTCAGATAAACTCGGCGGGGTTCGGTGCCAGTGAGGCTGGGTACTAGCAAAGGCACTTCGTTGCCACTCACGGGCTGCCCGGTTTGGTACACTTTGTCGAGCAGTTCAATATAACCTTGCTCCACTGCTTCGGGCACGGCTTGCGCAACTGGGATGCCTTCGGCATAACGGCCTTCAAACAAGGCTAGGTACCGTTGGTTGCCAAACTCAAACCGGTGCTCGGGGCCGCGGAAAATAGCGAACATGGCAGGAGCTTCCGCAAATAGCGTCCGTAAAGCATCGCGCTGCCCTTCGGCGGCCTGGTAGGCTTGGTAAGCCTGATCCGAAAGGGCCGCCTGCTGCTCATTGGTTTCGAGGAGCTCCTGCACCAATTGCTTCTGCTCCTGAATATCCGTGCCGCCCCCGACCCACATGGTCACTTGGCCCTGCTCGTTCAGGTGCGGTACTCCGCGCATCAACACCCAGCGGTAGTGGCCATCGGCGCGTCGCAAGCGGTATTCTACTTGGTAAATGCTGGTGTTGGCAACTGCTTCGGTCCAGCGCTGTCGTACCAAGGCGCGGTCGTCGGGGTGTAAGCTTGCAAACCACTGTTCGCCCACTTGCTCGGCCATGGGCAGCCCCGTGAATTCGAGCCAGCGGGCGTTGAAGTAGTCGCGCTGGCCATCTGGAGAAGCTGTCCAGACCATGGCCGGCACCGACTCTAAAATAAAGCGGGCGCGCTCGTGCGTTTCGGCGAGCTCGCGCTGCATTTGCTGGTTGCGCAGTTCGCCCAAATGCTGCTCCGTAACGTCTTCTGTTTTTTGCAGGATATACCGTAGCTCGCCCGCGGGGCTGAGGACCGGAAAATGCGTTGCCTGCCAATACCTAGGTTCGTAGCCACCGGTGGGTAGCGGCAAATCGTAGCGAATCAAAGGCATCGTATGAGGTGTGTGCGTGTCACGTACCTGCTGATGCGACTGGCGCACCACCGCGCCTTCAGCAGCCGAGTTGGGGGGCCACACGTCGAAAAAATCCAACCCTAGCACATCTTCTGGGCGACGCTGGGGTAGGGAAGAAGCCGCGTGGGCATCGTTGAGGGCGAGAACAGTACCTGCAGGAGAAAGCAGTAAATACTTGTCAGGAAGGGCGCGAAATAAATCGAAGTACTCGACAGAGGCGGCTTCGGCGTTCATGCAATAAGCAACTAAGCGGTGTGAACGGTATTCTACGGTTTAGCTGCACAAAAGTGCAGCAAAATGGCCTTCGCTTCACTGCTAGCTTACGGCCTAGCAGCTAACACCTAGCTACTCCACCTGTAAGCGCGCCGTTTGGGTGCCTGCGCGCACGATGTAGAGGCCTGGCTGGATGCCGGTTAGGTCCAGGGCCTGTTCCTGTGCCGCTTGCGTGCGTAGTATCCGGCCGGCCCCGTCCAGCAACTGGACGTTGCCCGCCTGAGCGCCCTGTATCCAGACAGTGCGTTGTGCCGGGTTAGGCATAAGAGCTAGCTTAGCCTGTGGTGGCGTCGCGGCCGTCACCGTCGCGACGGGCGAGTAGGTGCTGGTACCATCGGCGTCTACTTGCCGCAGCCGGTAGTAGCTGGTAGTTGCTAGCGGAGTTGCATCAAGGGCACTGTAGTTTGTGGCTCGCTGGGTGGTGCCGTGGCCGTTCACCTGCGCTACGGCTACGAAGGAGTAGCCATCGGCCGCGCGTTCTATCACAAAATAAGCGCTGTTAAGTTCCTGGGCGGTGCTCCAATACAGGCGAACTTGCCCCGCTTGCCGGGTGGCCGTGAAGGCGCTGAGCACCACCGGTAGCGGCGTCGCCGAGCAGAAGCTAGTAGCGTCGCCAATAGCACCGCCGCGGCTGTCGAAGCCTGCGGTCGGCATGCCGGCGTCGCAGAAGTCAAGCTGGCCGGTCACGCCGAAAGTGCCAGAGTTGGTGGTGTAGCCCGTGGCGCGGATGCTGCCCCGCGACGGGGCAGCTGGGCCGTTCACAATGCCGCTGTTAGTGAAATCACCCACGATGCGCACCCGATTGGCGTTGGTCAGCAGGCCGCTAGTGGTGAGGTTGCCCGTTATGGTAAGTAACCCCTGGTTTTGCAGGGCGCCGCTGCTAACAACATCGCCGTTGATGCTGGTGGTGCCGCTGCTGGTTGTCGCGAGGGTCGAGCCACCAGGTAGCGAGACGAACTCATTAATCGTCAGAATACCGTGGTTGGTGAGCAACGTTGGACCGTTGAAGCTCAGGTTTTCGCTGCTCGGGAAAGTAGCTGTGGCACCCACGTTGTTTGTAAAGGCGTTAGGCCCGGCCGGAAAGTCGATGCCCTTGCCCCAGGTAGCTGCATTGGTAACCGTAAGTGAGCTAGCACTGGCATTATTAGTGGTGAGAATTGCTGCCCATTGGCTACCGGAATGGTCCACGGTCAGGGGGCCGCTGTAATTAACTTGCTCGTTTTTCCAAGATCCCGCATTTTTGATGGTTGTGGTGCCCACGTTGGAAAACAAGGCATTCTGCCAGGTGCCGGTGTTAAGGATCGATAGGGTACTCGTCGTGGCAATTTGTCCAATATCGCCCCAGGTGCCACTGTTGGTAATCGTGAGGGTAGGAGTGGCCACACCTGTGTAGACTCGTGTAGACCAAATAGCCGTGTTAGTAAGCGTGAGGTTGCTGGCAACACCATCAAGATAACCTCCGCTCCACGTGCCATTGTTGATGATGGTCAACGGATTAGTCGTAACGCTGGCTATCGATACGCTCCAGTTGGCGCCTCTAACGTTGGTGATCGAGCCGCCAGGTAGCGTAGCTATTTGGCCATTCCACGCCCCATAGTTCGTAATGGTGAGCGGGGCAGTAATATCAGCTGCGTTGAAAAAGTTGGCCGTCCAGCTAGCTTCTTTGCTGCTAAGGTTGCCGTTGTTGATGGTGGTGGGCGCCCTGAAGCGGATAGTTTGGGAGTTGATCGTGCGCAGGTTGTTGAAAACGGTGCCCGTTACATTGCTGGCCTGGTCAAGAATACCGTTGCCGCTGAAATTGTTGCTAATCAAACCATTGTTATTGATGGTGCAGTTGGTCGCTCCGCTGCCTAGGATAATCTGCCCGGTAAAGGTTACATTCTGACCTAAGTTGATTGTACAGCCGTCGTGGTTAACGGTTAGGGTGCGGCTGAAAGAATCGGCCTCAACGCAAATCGTTTGGTTGGGCGCGGTGGTTGTGTAGTCACTGCTGTCGTCGTTGTCCGTCAGCAGTGTGGAGCATTGCGCTTGGGCTTGTACGCTGGCAAGGATAGCAGTCCACGCAATAAACAACTGACAATAGGAGAGAACTCGAGCCCGCGTAAGGAAGCTAGCAGACGCAAATTGTTGTATAAAGGTGGTGTGAAACATGATAGAGCGAGTTATATGCAACAAATTAAATACAAATATTTATATTTTACTATAACTAGCCTGTTCTTTCTCATAATGGGAGCTATGCTAACCGCCTAAAACAAGCGTGGCTACGATGCCAGGCGGTCATTTCTTCTTCGAGTGATTGGCCATCAGTAAGAGGCTGCCACAGAAAACAGTGGTGCCGCTGTGACCATTTTTATCCGTGCTATCGCTGTGTGCATGCGTGGCTGTTCGCTAGCGAACAGTGTGTTCATTTGTGGACAATATTGATTTGTATGATAAATCATTATTGCGATTTATTATATTGATTTTCAGTTGATTAAATGAGTGGCATGTGGCTTGGCTAGGCCAAGGGGAGTGCCGCCCTGCAAACTTCAAAAACGGACGCTTGCAGGGCGGCAAATCGAAGGCAGAAACTTTTACCCGTTGATCTACGCTCATGAAGACAACCTTTTACGCTAGCTCCCTGCGGCCGCTTGGCTTTTTAGCCTTGGGCCTAGGTACCAGTTTGGCCACGCATGCCCAAACGGCGGCCATCACCGGCGCCGTACGTACGGCGGCCGGCGCCCCCGTTGATTACGCCACCATCACGCTGCACCACGCGGCCGACTCAGCAGTGGTCAAGACGGAGTTTAGTGACGAGAAAGGCTCGTTTCGCTTTGAGCAGCTAGCCGGTGGGTCGTACCTAGTAGCGGCGTCGCAGGTTGGGTTTGGGCGGCAGTGGTCGAAGCCGTTTTCGGTGACCGCGGCCGGTGTAACCCTGCCCACCCTGACGCTCGCTAATAGCGCTGCCACACAGCTTAAGGAAGTGACGGTAACGGGGCAGCGGCCCATGTACGAGCGAGAAGCGGACCGCACCATCGTGAATGTGGAAGGCTCGACGCTGGCCGCTGGTAACACGTCCCTGGATGTGCTGCGCCGCGCGCCGGGCGTAACCATCGACAACAACGACAACCTAGCCTTGCGCGGCAAACAAGGGTTGTTGGTACTCATCGACGGCAAGCGCCAGCCCATGACCGGCACCGAGCTAGCTGACTACTTGCGCGCCCTGCCCGCCGACCAGCTCAAGAACATCGAGCTGATTACCAACCCGCCCGCTAAGTATGATGCGCAAGGCGGGGCCGGCATCATTGCCATCAACCTCCGAAAAGATCAGAAGCTAGGTACCAACGGTACGCTGAACCTGAGTTACGGTCATAGCCCCTACAGTAAGTACACCGGGGGAGTGAGTCTCAATCACCGGCGCAAGGGCGTCAACGTGTTTGGCTCCTACAATTACGCGGATCGGAAATTCCTGAATCAGCTTACCATCAACCGGGAGTTTTACGCGCCTGCGTCGGGTGCCGAGCGGGAAATCATTAGTACCACTAGCCAGGAAAACCGTATTCCCGGCAACTTTCGCTCGCACAACTGGAAAGCCGGGGCGGATATTAACGTATCGGAGCGGACGGTGCTTGGAGGCGTGCTTAGCGGCCTCGATAATCTGTCGAGGCAGGACGGAACCAACAACTCGCTTATCACGGATGTGCGCAGCGGCCGGGCACAGCAATCCAATTCGACGAACTACCGCACCTCGCACAATCCCAACTTAGCCGGGAGCCTCAACTTCCGCCACACTTTCAAAGACTCGTTGGGGGCGCGGGAGCTGAGCGCCGATGCGGACTACGCCCACTACAGCACCGATCGTTATCAGAAGCTAGCCACCAGGCTCGACGGCGAGTCAACCCCGACTCAGGAGGTGATCAGCAACCAGACGGGCACGCTCACCATTCAGTCGGCCAAAGTAGACTACACCCAGCCGCTGACGAAGCAATTGCGCCTGGAGGCCGGCGCCAAAATCAGCAGCGTAACGGCCGACAATGATGTGCAGTTTCTGACCAATGGCCAGCTCGACCTAGGTCGCTCCAATCAGTTCACGTACGAGGAGAACATCAGCGCGGGCTATTTCAACCTGAATTACAGCCAACCCAAGTTAACCCTACAAGCGGGCTTGCGCGGCGAGCAAACCAACGCCGTGGGGCGGCAGACGGTGGTGCAGCCAGGCGTGGAGCCGAACTTCGACCGGCACTATTTCCAGTTATTTCCCAGCGCGGCCCTAAAGCGCCAGTTTTCCGAGCAGCACGAAACCAGCCTCTCGCTCAGCCGCCGCATCGACCGGCCCTCGTACCGCCAACTCAACCCGTTCCGGGTAATTATCGACAAAACCACTTCCGGCGGCGGCAACCCCTACCTGCGCCCCCAAACTAGCTATAACCTGGAGCTCACGCACACCTTCCAGCAGAAATACAGCCTAGGTCTGAGCTACAGCCTCACCAGCCAGCCGCTCATCGAGGTGGTGCAGCCCGAAACCGACAGCACCGTACTTTCCACCACCCGCAACTTGCGTCAGCGGCACTATTATGGCCTCACCTTCACGGCGCCGGTAGAAATAGCGAAGTGGTGGACCGTGTACAACAACGCGGTGCTTTACTACAACCGATTCAAGGGCGACCTAGCCGGCACGAACCTCAACCGAGGCGGCGTCTCGCTGGACCTCACGTCGAATCATACCTTCACCTTTGGCAAGGGCTGGAGCGCCGAGCTCAGCGGCAACTACCAGTCGCGGCAGGTCTACGGGTTCTTTGTGCAGCGTCCGCTTGGGCAGGTCAGCGCGGGCGTGCAGAAGAGCCTGTGGAACCGCAAAGGCAACCTGAAGCTGAGCGTAGCCGACCTCTTCTACACGCTGCCCGCCCGCGTGGTATCGACCTACGACAACTACGTGGAGCGCTTCTACCAGCGCCAGGATTCGCGGGTGGCTACCCTCGCGTTTAGCTACCGCTTCGGCAACGACAAAGTGGCGCCCACCAAACGGCGGCAGAGCGGAGCCGAAGACGAAAAGCGCCGCGCCGGCGGCGGGCAGTAATTTGCCCCATAAAGCAACTGGGCCCGGGAAAGTAGGCGAATGGGAGAGCTAAAGGCACGCGCGTAGCGCCGTAGTTTGAAAGCACGATTGGTAGAGCGGCAACGGTAATATATGTTTTTTATAATATTGTACGATATTTTTGTATTGTCAGAAGGGGAGTAGAAATATTTTATCAAATTTGTAGTCCCTCTCAACCATACCTAGGGGTGTGGCTGTTTATCGCTCATTGTCCACGGAGCAGTAGTTGACTACCTCGCTTGTATCGCTACAGCCGCTTTCCTCCCTATGCCCGACTTTTTTGACGTCAACCTGCAACAGTTACCGGACCATTACTTAACCGGCAACTGGCGGGTAGCGGACCGCGTGCTGAACCGAACGGATCCAAACAGCGCTTTGGCGCAAGCCACCACCCTGCGCCTGAGCGACGTCACCCTGGAGGTACAAACCGTAGATGAGGTGGAGCAGGGCCGCTGGCAAATTCAGCGCGATGAGCTGCTGCGGCGGCCGTACCTGGAGCTGCAACTGGCTCAGGAAACCACCCGCGCACTAATCACGCGTCTGCGCCGCTCCACGGATGGGCTGCGCAGCCAACTCACCCTCTACTTCATGTCGGGAATGGAATTGCTGCTGCTTCAGCCGTAAGTCCTACAGTATTCATTACCACGCTATTCATGCCTACGCCTGAAAATATCTCCGACTTTGAACGCTTGCAGACCGCTGTGGATGCGGCCGGAGTAGGAACCTGGGAGTTCGACCCGCTCACTGGCGAGCTGCTCTGGTCGAAGCGTTGCAAGGAATTGTTTGGCGCCTCGCCCGAGGCGCTCATTAACTACCAACGCTTTCTGGAAGGCTTGCACCCCGATGATCGGGCCGCCACGGATGCCGTGGTGCAGCAGGCCCTTGACCCCGCCGGCAACGGAGAGTACGACATTGAGTACCGCACGATTGGGCTGGAAGACAAGAAGCTCCGGTGGGTGCATGCTACCGGTCGGGCTTTCTTCGACCAAGGCCGGACGCGCGCGGTTCGCTTTATCGGCACCGTCACCGACGTCACGGAAACGCGCCGCCGCGACCTGCACCTAGGTCGGCTACTGGAGTCTGACCTGATTGGCATCGTCTTCTGGAACCTGGATACGCAACGTATTACTGAAGCCAATAATGCTTTCTTGAGCATTGTGGGCTATAGCCGCGAGGACTTGCAAGCGGGCCATATCAGCTGGAAGCAGATGACGCCCCCCGAACTGGAAGCGTTGGAGGCTAGCGTGATCAAGGAGCTGGAGCAAACCGGCGTGCAGCGGCCGTACGAGAAAATGTACATCCGCAAGGATGGTACACGCGTGCCGGTGCTGCTGGGCGGAGCGCTAGCCGAGCCGGGTGGCCGCGATGGGGTGTCGTTCTGTCTCGACCTGACGGCGCAGAAGGAAGTAGAGGCGCAGCTAGCTACCCGCGAGGCTGAGTTTCGGTTCGTGATTGAGTTCTTGCCGCAGATGATCTGGCTGACGGACCCGCAGGGCTACCACACGTTCTTCAACCAGCGCTGGATTGACTACACGGGCTACGACGTGGCGCAGAGCCGGGGCACGCAAATGTGGAACGACCTGCTGCACCCCGATGACCAGCAGCGCTCCCGCGACCGGTGGAACCACTCGCTCACGACCGGCGAATTCTACGAAATAGAATATCGATTCAAAGCCAAAGACGGCACCTACCATTGGTTCCTGGGGCAGGCCATGCCCGTGAAGGATGAGGCCGGCAACATTACCCAGTGGTTTGGCTCCTGCACCGATATCGACGAGCAGAAACGCACCGAGGCTACTTTGCGCTGGAGCCAAGAGCGCTACGAGCTAGCCTCGCTGGCCACCAACGATGCCATCTGGGATTGGGACCTCAACACCCAGGCCGTGTCGTGGAATGCCGCCATTACGCGCATTTTCGGCTATGCGCCCGAAGCAGTGGAGCAAACCGCGCAGTGGTGGTACAACCACATTCACCCCGACGACGCCGAGCGGATTGTGCACGGCATTCACGAGATAATTGATGGCGGCGGTAAGTCCTGGCACGATGAGTACCGCTACCAGCGCGCCGATGGCTCTTATGCGCAGGTGCTGGACCGCGGCTACATCGCGCACGACGCAAAAGGCAACGCCACCCGCATGATTGGGGCCATGCAGGACATCACCGAGTACCGCAAAGCCGAGACGGCCCTGCGCCAGCGCGAAGAGGAGTTTACGACTCTTGCCGACAACATGGCCCAGCTCGCTTGGATGAGCCAACCCGATGGTCATATCTACTGGTACAACCAGCGCTGGTACGACTTCACCGGCACTACCCTCGAAGAAATGCAGGGCTGGGGCTGGGAGAAAGTGCACCACCCGGCGCACGTAGAACAGGTAGTGGCATTTGTGCAAGCGGCCTGGTCTGCAGGGGAGCCCTGGGAGCTGACTTTCCCCTTGCGCGGCAAAGACGGCAACTACCGCTGGTTCCTGACCCGGGCCGTGCCCATGCGCAATGCGCAAGGGCAGCTCGTGCGGTGGCTAGGCACCAACACCGACATCACCGAGCAAAAGCAGTTGCAGGAGCAGCTAGAGCGTTCCTACGCCGATTTGGAAGCTAAAATCATGTTCCGGACGCTAGACCTAGAGCACCAGGTGCAGGAACTGCAACGGCGCTTGGCCGAGGCCACCAAATAGGGCACGCGCCAGCGCAAAAGCTAGGTAGCTAAAGATACGAGCCGCCGCTGTAGTAACGCATCACTACAGCGGCGGCTCGCGCCGTTTGGTAAGGCTAGGCTACTATGGCTGTGGTTTCTTCGACACGTAGAGCACGCCGTTCTGCTCGCCGCAAAAGGCGAAGGCCTGCCCTTGTCCACATAGCGGAGCCGAGGCTGCTACGTATAGCCGCGACTTAGCATCCACGTACAGGCTATTGATCTGATGCTCATTCGGCAAGGCTAGCTTCTGCCCCGTGGAACTATTGATGCCAACCGTTTCGAGGTAGGAGCCACTTGAAGTAGACGAAGCCGGCACCTGCTCAACGTCGATGCTATACTCCGTGCCCGACGCGGCGCTGACCCGGTTCAGGGCTGTTCTGGGTTCAAAGTCGGCACCCCGGCGCCAGTTGCGGTACGGCTTCCAGGTGAGCCCCTGGTCCAGGCTGTAGTGGGAAGGGCTGGCAGCATAAGCGGTTGAGGAGTTGCTAACGACGCTGCCCAGGCGACTGGTCAGGGCTAGGAGCGTATCCTGCTGCTGCAAAAAACCAAGAATGCCATTCCCCACTTTATAATCACTGGTGCGCCACGTACGGCCACGGTCGGTGGTTCGATAGATTTGATAGCCCGTGGTAATAGCCAAAGCCCTATCAATATCACCGGTTACGGCTTCAATCGCGCGGGCATTAGGAGCACGCAGGGCGTACCAGTCGGCATACTCAGGTTGTGCGTCTTCTTTGGTGTCTTTCTGACAAGCACCTAGGGTTAAGAGCAGCGTAGTGGTTACGAGTAACGATTTTATTTTCATAGGAAAAAGAATACCTAGGTTTTAGGATGAGCAGTAGAGTAGGAGCGCCTTAACGAATAGCAGAGCGGGTAAATTAGTAAAAGCTTGCAGGTGCGCCGAAGGTAGGAGAAAGCCAGCGGCTTGGTGCCCTGGCCCAATTACGTTTGCGTTATCTATTCCTGATTACGCGGATAGCACTGGAACGTATAGAAGCAGCCTTTGTAGCTACTACGGAGACTTTGAGTAGCTTCCCGACTCAAGCTCTTACCTGTTTCACGCTTATGCTTCGTTCTTTTAGCTGCTTGCTGGTGCTGTGCACGTTGGCCCTTCACACGCAAGCGCAGTCCTTATACATGCCGCGCGACATTCAGCGGGCGTATCAAAAGGGTACCCGTTCGCCCGACGGCCGGCCCGGTAAAAACTACTGGCAAAACACGGCCCGCTACGACATCACGGTGCGGGCCACGCCGCCCGACCGCGCCATTCGCGGCCGCGAAACCATTACGTACGTCAACCACAGCCCCGATACGCTCAAGTCGCTGGTGTTCCGCGTTATCCAGAACATCCACCAGCCCGGCGCGGCCCGCGACGGCGACGCCGGCCCCGACTACCTAACCTCCGGCGTCGAGATTGACTCGTTTAGCGTGGCAGGGCAGGCACGGCCTACGGCGTGGCAGGGCCCCGCCACCATCAAGATTGTGCCCATGGCCAAGCCGCTGCTGCCCCACGACTCCGTGCGGATGCAGGTAGCTTGGCACTTTCCCATCTCGAAACAGAGCGGGCGCGAGGGCATGATTGACCCCACCACCTTCTTCCTAGCGTACTTCTACCCTAGGGTGGCCGTGTACGACGACTATGCGGGCTGGGACCGGATTCCGTTTACAGACAGCAAGGAGTTTTACAACGATTTTAACGACTACACCCTGCGGGTGCAGGCGCCAGCCAACTACATCGTGTGGGCCACGGGCACTTTGCAAAACCCCCAACAGGTGCTGCAGCCCGCTGCGGCCAAGCGCCTGGAGCAATCCATGACCAGCGACGAGGTTATTCACGTAGCCACGGCGGCCGACCTAGCGAAGCACAGCATCACCAATCAAGCTCCGATGAACACCTGGGTGTGGAAGGCCAACGACATCTCCGACGTTACGTTCGGGCTGAGCGACCATTACGTGTGGGATGCCGCCAGCGTGGTTGTGGACCCGGCCACCAACCGTCGGGCTAGCATGCAGGCCGCCTTTGCCGATGCCACCAAGGACTTCCACTCATCGGTGAAGTTTGGGCAGAACGCCCTCGGGTGGTTTTCGCGCAACTGGCCGGGCATACCCTACCCGTTTCCGAAAATGACGGCTTTCCAAGGCTTTGCTGACATGGAATACCCCATGATGGTGAACGACAGCCCGCAGGAGGACATGGAGTTTGCGCAGTTTGTGCAAGACCACGAAATTGCGCACACCTACTTCCCGTTCTACATGGGCATCAACGAGAGCCGCTACCCCTTCATGGACGAAGGCTGGGCCACCACGTTTGAGCTGCTAATCGGGCGCACCGAGCGGGGCGAGCAGAAGGCCGAGGACCTATACCGACAGTTTCGGATGGGCTGGGTAAGCAACCGCGCCGCCAACCAGGACCTGCCCACCATCACGCCCGCCGATGAACTGAAGCGCGGCGCCGGCACTAACGCTTACGGCAAGCCTTCCATCAGCTACCTAGCCCTCAAGGATATGCTTGGGGATGAGCTGTTCAAGAAGTGCCTGCACGAGTACATGAACCGCTGGCACGGCAAGCACCCCATTCCGTGGGACTACTTCAACTCGATGAGCAATGCGGCTGGCAAAGACCTGACGTGGTTTTTCAACAACTGGTTCTTTACTAACTACTACATTGACCTAGCCGTGGAGAAGGTTGATCAGTCGAAGAAAAAGCCTTCGGTCACCATCCAGAACATTGGCGGCTTTGCAGTACCCGTAGATGTGAAAGTAGCTTACACCGACGGCAGCAACGAAGTGCTGCACCAAACGCCGGCCATCTGGCAAGCTGACCCCCGCCACGCCACCGTGCCGCTGAATGCCAAGAAGACGGTGAAATCAATCGAGCTAGCCGGCAGTATCTTCGTGGATGCCAATGGTAAGGATAATAAGTGGGCAGCGAAGTAGCGGAAGCTAGGTTGGTCTAAAAAGAACGTCATGCTGAGCTTGTCGAAGCATCTCTCCCGCAATGCTAATCAAATTACTTTGGCGGGAGAGATGCTTCGACAAGCTCAGCATGACGTTCAAAAGGATTTGCTTCACGCCACCGAAAGCAACTCAATCACCGCTGCCGGGTCGGCCACTTCGATAATGAGCTGATCGTAGTCGTCGTGCTCTAGGTCAATGATGACCGCCTTGTCCTCATTGTGCACGTCCCAAAAAATACGGCGGTCATCTTTCAGAAAAGTGCCGGCAGTGATGAGGCCGGGAACGTGCGTGCCAGGCAGTCGCCAGCCTTTCCACCAGCCTTTGAGTGCTTCCGGATCTTGGCGCACCCCACGAATATGCGCTACTGGGACTTGCAGCTGACTCTTAAATGCCCAGAGTTTGTGCAGGCCTTTCACATTGAACAAGATACTATTGCCTTCCTTGCTGACGTCGATCATGTAGCGGCTGGGATTGGTGAGAGAAGATATTGCCAGTAAGTTAGCGCATCAAGCTATTGCTGATACGCGCCTGATGAAGTTCCTTTTTCGCTCTTTACTCTGTACCTAATGCGTTCTTTTCTTACCCTAGGTCTGCTATTGTGTGCCGCTGGTGCGCAGGCACAAGCCTTCAAACCCGAAGAAATTGCCCGCTGGCAGCAGCAAGCCAAGCAGATTTCCGTTGTGCGCGACAACTGGGGCGTGCCGCACGTGTACGGCAAGACCGACGCCGATGCGGTGTTTGGCCTGCTCTACGTGCAGTGCGAAGACGATTTTGCCCGTATTGAAGACAACTACATTACCAACATCGGGCGCTTAGCGGAGGTGCAGGGCGAAGCAGGCTTGTATAACGACCTACGGGCTAGGCTCTTCCTCGACAGCACCCAGGCCATTTCGATTTATAAGAAAAGCCCGGCCTGGATGAAGCAGCTACTCGATGCCTTCGCCGCGGGCACCAATTACTACCTCTACACGCATCCCACCGTGAAGCCCAAGCTGCTCACGCGCTTTGAGCCCTGGATGCCGCTCATGTTCAGCGAAGGCAGCATTGGCGGCAACATCAGCGTGGTGTCGCTGGAGCGGATGAAGGCCTTCTACAGCCAGCGCAAATCGACGTCGTGGCTGAATAATGACTTTGAAAAGCTAGACCGGGAGCCAGTTGGGTCAAACGGCTTTGCCATTGCGCCAGCCAAAACGGCCACTGGCCACGCCATGCTGCTGATCAATCCGCACACCTCGTTCTACTTTCGGCCTGAGGTGCAAGTGACGAGCGAACAGGGTCTGAACGCCTACGGCGCCGTGACGTGGGGGCAATTCTTTGTGTATCAGGGCTTCAATCCGAATTGTGGTTGGATGCATACCTCCAGCAACGCCGACTCCATGGACGAATACCTAGAAACCATTGAGGAGAAAGACGGTAAGTTTTATTACCGCTACGGCAAGAAGCTTCGACCCGTGCAGGTGCAGAAAGTGAGCCTAGCCTATAAGCAGGATGGCAAAACGCTGCGCAAGGAATTCACTGCCTACCGCACGCACCACGGCCCAGTAGTTGGCCAGCAAGCCGACAACAGGTGGGTGACGGTGCGCATGATGGATACGCCGCTGGAAGCCTTGGAGCAATCGTATCTGCGCACCAAAGCTACCGACTACGCAAGCTTCAAGGAAGTGATGAAGCTCAACGGCAACGCTTCTAATAACACCGTATTTGCCGATAGCAAAGGCACCATTGCCTACTGGCACGGCAACTTCATGCCCAAGCGCGACCCTAGCTTCGACTGGAGCCAACCCGTGGATGGAAGCAACCCCAAAACCGAGTGGCAGGGCTTGCACAAAGTAGAAGAGCTGGTACAGGTGCACAATCCCGCCAGCGGCTGGATTCAGAACTGCAACTCCACGCCCTTCACCGTGTCGGGGGCGAGTAGCCCCTCGAAGCAGCAGTATCCCATGTACATGGCCCCCGACGCCGAAAATTACCGTGGCATCAACGCCGTGCGCGTGCTCAGCCACAAGTCGATTTTCACGCTCGACACGCTGATTGCTGCGGCCAAAGATCCATACCTAGCTGCCTTTCAGGAGCTGATTCCGGCTTTGTCGTCCGATTTTCAGTCCGCTTCCGACGGCACGAATCCGCCCCAGGGCGACGTGGTAGAAGCCATGAAGCTGCTGCGCGACTGGGACAAGCGCTACAGCAAAACCTCCGTGGCCCAAACAGTGGCTATTTATTGGGCCGAGCGGTTGCAACGCCTCGCCCGCGGCCGCGTGCCCGCCGACCAAAAGTTGGACTACATTTCGTTTACGGGCTTCACCATTCGCAACACTAACGCGCAGGAAAAAGTAAACGCCCTGCAAGAAACCCTCGACGAATTAACCCGCGACTTTGGTACTTGGCAAATGCCGTGGGGTGAGGTAAACCGCTTCCAGCGCTTGACCGGCAACATCGAAGAAACCTACGATGACCAGAAACCTAGCTTGCCGGTGGCGTTTACCTCGTCGGCCTGGGGTTCGTTGGCGGCATTTGGCGCCAAGACGCAGCCGGGCACGAAGAAGCGCTACGGCACCGTCGGGAACAGCTTCATTGCAGTGGTCGAGTTTGGGCCGCGCCTCAAAGCTAGGTCGGTGCTCACGGGCGGCGTAAGCAGCAATCCTAGCTCACCGCATTTCACGGATCAAGCCGCGTTGTATAGCGAAGAGAACTTCAAAGACGTACTGTTTTACCCGGAAGACGTGCGCCAGCACGCCGAAAAAACCTATCATCCCGGCGAGTAACATCGCCCAACGCGCGCCTGCCGGTCCGACGCCCTAGGCGTCCGACCGGTTGTCGTTGGACAATTCTTCAGAACGGCCGTCTTACACCTAGCTCATTCGACTTTTGTTCTGGCGGTAACCGGTCGGACGCCTAGGGCGTCGGACCGGCACACGCGAGTTGGACGACGACACGTACCTCCGAACCTGTATACTGTATTTTAGTCACTCCCCTCAACCATGAGATACCTTAACCAAAGCACCTCGAAGTGGCTGCTGGCGGGCCTGAGCCTAGCTTTGCCCTTCAGCGGAATAGCCCAGAAAAAAGCCGCAACCAGCAAAGCCACTACCTCGGCCAATGCGCTGAGCGCTATTCGCGAGAGCGACGTGAAGAGCGACCTGTTTGCCCTCGGTGGCGACCATTTTCGCGGCCGCGAAGGCGGCACGCTCGATGAGCTAAGGGCTTCCGCCTGGATTGCCGAGCAAATGCGCGCTATCGGGGCGCAGCCCGCCGGCGACGATGGCACGTATTTTCAATTCTTTCACATCCAGCATACCCGCATCACCAAAGCCAGTCAGATCAGCATTGGCAACCATAAGCTGACCCACGGCCAAGATGCTTTTGTGCTAGCCCCCAGCAAGGCCACCGTGAATGCGCCGCTGGTGTACGTGGGCACGGGCACGCCCGCCGACTTAGCCAAAGTCGACGTGAAAGGCAAAGCCGTGGCCATCCTGTTCTCGGGAACGGGACCCGCTGACCTGAGCTTCCGTCGCTACATGACGGCCACGATGCGCGACCGATCGGCCGAGCTGGTGAAGGCGGGCGCCGTGGCCGTGGTATACGTTTCCGACGCGCGGGCGCAGGACCTGTTTGAGCACTGGAGCACCGGCTACGAGCGAGGCCGCTACAGCTTGCCCGGCGCGGCTACCACCAAGGTTGTTGCGCAAGCCCCCACCATTTGGTTGCCTACTACGGACCTAGCTTGGGTGCAGCAGGCCGGGCAGCAGCTTGTGGCCAACATTGAGGTGGAGAGCTTCACTTATCCGTCGGTGAACATTGTGGCGAAAGTGCCCGGCACCGATGCCAAGCTAAAAAATGAGTACGTGCTGTTCAGCACCCACCAAGACCACGACGGCGTGCGCAAAGCCATAGCCGGCGACTCCATCTGGAACGGCGCCGATGATAACGCCACGGGCTGCGCCGGTACGCTGGCCGTGATGCGCGCCTTCGTGAAAAAGCCCGCGCGGCGCACGGGCCTGTTCGTGTTCCATGGCGCTGAGGAGCGCGGTTTGCTGGGCTCGTACTACTACTCGGAGAAGCCCACGGTGCCGCGCGAAGCCATAGTGGCCGTGCTCAACGCCGAAATGATTGGCCGCAACGCCCCCGATAGCGCCGCCCTGCTTGGCTCGCAACGCCCCCACCGCAACTCCGCCGACCTGGTGAGCCTAGCGATGAATGCCAACCAAGCTGGCCCGAAGTTCAAACTCGATACGCTGTGGGATAAGCCTACGCACCCCGAGGGCTGGTACTTCCGCAGCGACCACCTACCGTATGCTAAGCTAGGTATCCCGGCCATCTGCTACACCACGCTGCTGCACAAAGACTACCACACGCCCAAAGACGAGCCCGAGCGCATCAACGTAGCCAAGCTCACGAACGTCACGCGCTGGATCTACCTGACCGGCTGGGCCGTGGCTAACCGTGACCAGCGACCAGCACCGGATAAGGACTTTAAGTTGGAGCGGTAGATTAGTCGTTTCTCACCGCTCGTTGTTTTTTCGTTGTCGGACCTAGGCTCACTTTATAACCTAGGTCCGACAACGAAAAAATCTACTCGCAATTTAGCATAGCATCAAGTGACGGCCGGCCGGCTCCTCTCACTAGAATGAGCAGCAGCAACCCCAGCACGGCGGTAGAAACCCAAAGCTCGATGTTATCGAAGTGGATACCATTTCGCATGTTAACCAGGAAAACGGCTCCTAGCAGAATCGGAATTTGTAGCAGGGCAGCTAGGCGTGTTTGGTAGCCAAGCGTAATCATCGCGCCGCCTATGATGTGCATGATGCCTGCCATCATGGTCGCTTTGCTGTAGTGCCCGGATAGAAAAGGGGTGGCACTTACCATCCGGAATACCTCGGAGGTGTACTCCGCAAACAGCAAGCCTTTGATCAGCAAAAAAATGCCGAGCCCAATGCGGGTAATACCTAACCCTAGGTGCCGGTGAACGAGGGGAGCAGAAGCGGGGAAATGGTGGGTGGTTTCCATGACAAAGAGCGTAAAAAAAGGATGGGTTGACTACTTACATGCCAGGTAAGATAAGTGATTCGCTATCAAGAATCAAGGGGAAATGCAGGATCGGTAATTTGCGAGGAAAAGCTCGGGGCACTGCTGGTTTTCTTTGCGCTGGCAGGGGGTGTCAGTTAAAAAAACGGATAGCCGAGCTGAACCAAAGCCGGGCGCCAGTTGTGCTAAGAAGAGAGGAAAGAAAGCAACTTGGACCCGCCAGCACGCTTTTGCGGCTGATGCAAAACATAAGTTGATGTCATTCCGTACCTTGCCTGCTTTCTTCTATAGTTGAGCTTGCTTGCCGCAAGCAGGTTTTTTCTCTTTCGCATGAACCACCTCGTGTACATGAGCCGGGCAGTCCGGCCGCTTTCCGACCAGGATTTACAGGAGTTATTAGCCCAGTGCCGCCGTGATAATGCCCGTGATCATGTCACCGGGATTCTTTTCTACAGCCACGGCAACATTGCGCAGTTGATCGAGGGAGAAGCAGACGTTATCGAAACCTTATTCAGGCGCATCGCCCGCGATGGGCGGCACTCGCACGTGCATAAGCTGGTCGAAAAACCAATTGAGCAACGGAGCTTCTCGGAGTGGTCGATGGCTTTTCACCCATTGGAAGCTGGCGCTTTTCACCAGCTAGCGGGCTTTTTCTTGCCATCCCAGGTGCCTGCACTGCCCGGCACCCTCACAATTGCGGATGCGCTGCTCGTCGACTTGGTGCGGCAGGCTGTGTTTGGTCCCGTTCGGCAGGCTGGTCAGCCCGCGCCGGATGCTGCCTCTGCTTGATATAAACTCCTTTTACTCAGTTAATACCTCTGCTCCTACGCACTGCATAAGCAGGTTGGGATTTCCTTGTTGAAATAAGCCACTTCTGTTTTGGTGCCTCCTTTGTTCGCTATGCGCGATTATCAGCTTCAAAATATTCTGCGCCATATGCCAGCTGGTATTGCGACTTTGTTGGGGCCGGAGTTGCGCTATGGTTTTGTGAACGAAGCCATGCAGGTCCTGCTAGGAGCGGAAGCGCCCGAAGGACAGGCGTTGGCCGAACACGCTGCGCTTCCTGAAGACTTGCTAAAAGTAATGCAGGAGGTGTACCGCACGGGCAAGCCTTACGTGGTGAAGGGGTACGGTTTGCCGCAGGTGAATGCGCAGGAGGCCGAAGAAGAGCCCGCTATGCGCTACTACGACCTAGCTTTGGAGCCAACGCAGCCTGAGGGTGAGGAAGAGCGTGGGTTGCTGCTGTTTGCCGTAGATGTGACGGCGCAGGAGGAAGCGCGGCAGCGGGCGCATCATTTGGCGCTCGAAACTCGCCGGCTAGATGCGCGCCTGCGCGTGCTCACCGAAACGGCGCCACTAATCACTTTCACCATTGATGCGGCGGGGCATTATGAGTACGTGAGCCCGCAGTGGTATTACTTCACGGGGCAACCACCCACTGCTGATCTGAACGCCATCTGGCCGCTGCTCATTCACCCGGATGACCGCTTGCGCGTGCTCTACCAGTCGGATGCGGCGCGGGAGGCAGGCACCGGCTGGAACTACGAGTACCGCTTGCGCCGGCACGACGGCAACTACCGCTGGTTTTTGAGCCGTGCCCTGCCCGAGTTACACGCCGCCCCCGACAAACCCATGCATTGGCACGGAGCCGTGACGGAGGTGCACGATCAGCGGGAGCTGGCGGATGCCCTGCGCCGGGGCGAAGCCGAGCTGCGCTTTCTAGCCGATAGCATTCCGCAGCTCATTTGGACGGCCACCGCAGAGGGCCTCATTGAGTACTACAACCAGCATACCGCCGCCTACTCCGGCCTGTCGCCCGCCGAGCTAGGTCCTACGGGGTGGGTTGCGTTGCTGGATCCCACCGAGCAGGCCGGCGCCGCCCGGCGCTGGGTGCGGAGTGTGGCGACAGGCGAAGATTACGAAGGCCTGTTTCGCATGCGCCGCTACGATGGGCAGTACCGCTGGCACATCATCCGGGCCCGGCAGCTCACCGACGAACGCGGACCACGCTGGTTTGGCGCCTGCACCGACGTGGACGACCAGCACCGGCTGCGCGAAGTATTGCAGCTACAGTACGATGAGCTGGCCCGCACCAACCGCGACCTAGATACGTTCGTGTACACGGCCTCGCATGATCTGAAGCAGCCGATTTATAACCTGCGTGGCCTGTTCGACGAGTTGCGCCGCTCAGCGACCTTCGAGGACCCAGAGCAAGAGCAGCTGCTCGGCATGGTGGACGAGTCCCTGCACCAGCTCGACGTGACGTTGCATGACCTCGCGGCCACGGTGCAAGATCAGCGGCAGCTAGCTGCCCCCACGGAGCCCATCGAGCTTGAACACGTCACTGAAGAAGTGCTGCTGGGGCTGCGGACGCAGATTTTGGATGCTCAAGCCACAATCACGGCGGATTTTGCGGCGGCGCCAACGCTACTATACGGACGCGCCAATCTGCGTAGCGTATTGCACAACCTGCTCAGCAATGCCCTGAAGTTTGCGCACCCTGAGCGGAAGTCCCACATTCAGCTTCGTAGCACTATCTCGGAAACCGGTAATCCATGCTTGGTAGTGCGGGATAACGGGCTAGGTCTCACCCTGCAAGAAGAATCAGCTACTGATTTTCAGCGCTTCGAGCGGCAGCACCCGCACGTAGCTGGCGCGGGCATTGGCTTGTATTTAGTGCAACGCATCGTAACGAGTCGGGGCGGGCACCTAGAGGTAGAAAGCACTGTGGGGGAGGGCACTGCCTTCACCATCCATTGGTTCGACTAACAAAGCAATGGGTATTCGGGTAGCTAGCTCGATAGTTTTGCCCGGGTTACCATGGCCTGGTAAGCGGGCGACAGCGCGTTAGGACGGTTGGTTAGTTCGGCTACTTCGTCCAAGGTCAGTTCCCCATCGATGTAGCGTTGCAGATCCGCCAGCACATAGGCCGACGGCTCGCCGCCCCCAAGGCGGGCCACGGCAATGCCCCATTCGGCCTGGCGCTGGCGCTGCTGACGCGCTTCCAGCTCTTCAGGGGCTAGGTCTGGTGGAAAAGGAGTGAAGTACTTGCTGACCATCGTAGACTCAAACAAGGCAAACCAACCAAGTGTGCCCTTCTTCGTCCTCTTTTTTTATAACTACAGCTTGGCTGTGTGCAATTGCCTAGAAATTAGCCATTCTGGAACGTGAGGTGCACGATCTGGTTCAGCAAAGGCGCGTTGCTTGCGTCGGTAGCAGCCTGGGCCAGATCCTCTGGGTGAGCAAAACCCGTCAGGGTGCGGAAAGCTTGGTCGTCGACCGGACGGAAGGCCATCGACCATTCGCCGAAGTTGCGCGTGGTCAATGCGCTATCGGCTAGCTTCACAACACTGGTATGCCGCAAATCAGCCCTGATTCGTTCGTACAGCGGAGCAATTACCGCTTCTTCCCCCTCTAGCACTTGCACAAACTGGTTGTTGTGATACAGCAGCACCCCCGTGATATCGTGCGCCCCGTTGAAGGACTGCGCTTGGGTTAACAGTCCCTGCAACTCGGCATCGTACATGGGGCGAATAGCAGTACTCTGGTAAATAATGTGGTGCAGGGCCATAGAAGCAGGGAGTAGGTGCGGTGGCAGCTTGTGGCTAGAAGAGCTAAATAAACGCTAGATGGGAGGCAATTTACGCATCCGATTAAAAACGGAAAATTTTCCAGGAATGAAACCGCTAGGGCGCCAGCAACTAGTACCACGTCATAAGCATCAGCCAGAAACCACTGCTAGTTGGCTAGTGCTAACGGATAATGGGTGGACGCTACGAGGTTTGCGGAGCCGTAAATAGCTAGTTGTCAGACAGGATATTGTCGAAATACTTTTGTAGTACTGTGTTTATCTTGTCCTTCGTCAAGGGTTTGCTCAAGAAGTCGGAAACGCATAGCTGCTGAGCCCGTGCCATATCGCCGGGGAGCAGTGACGTAGCAGTGAGCATGACGACCACAATAGCTTTTTGCTGCGGCAAGGGCAGCTGCTGATAGGCTTGTAAGAATTCAAACCCGTTCATGATCGGCATATTGCTGTCTAGCAAAATCAGGGCAGGACAAGCCTCGTCAGGCCCCGGCTGACAGTGCTGTTCCAGCAGGTCGAACGCTTCTTGGCCGTTGAGGGCCACAATTAACTGTTCAGTAACAGCTAGGCCCTCTAGCAATCGTTGGTTAAGAAAGTTGTTAACCGGGTCGTCGTCGACTAACAAAATACAGGGTAGTTTTCCCACAATAACGCAAAGAGTAAGAAGTTCAGAAATCGGGGCCTTTTTAACGAGCTAAGCAGCCGCAAAAAACCTCGAACCAGGGTGTATCAACTGATGTGGGCCGCCAGTGTGCTGGCGTAAGCTGACTAGGTGTGTAAAGCAGCTTGTGGTTGACGTGGATAAATCAACTACCTCACCGGCCAGGCGTGCTTCCTGTCGGTGATTTACCTGATACCCAAGCCAAAACACAAGAGCGTTTCCATGCTGTGCATGCGTGTACCGCGGTATGCCTAGCCCGGATGAGCTACGCAGAGCGGCCGCAGAGATGCTAGCAGAGGAAGCGTGCATAGGGCGGTTAGTGAGCAAAGATAGAGTCAAATAAAGTAAGAAAATACTAGCATTCCGTGATATTGATATTACTTTAAATTATGATAATTTTTTAGGGGCTTGGATTCTTTATAGCCACAGAGATGCGCTAAGTGCTGTCTCCGGAGCGGGCTGGTTTGCCCCCGTACGCCTTTCCCTTACCTTTACGCCGCTACTTAACCCCCGCTGCGGATGATCCGGACTGTAATTTTTGATATGGATGGCGTCGTTATCGACACCGAGCCGATTCACCACAATGCCTTCTTCACCCACTTTGCGGAGCTAGGTATTCAGGTGCCCGCCGAACTGTATGCGACTTTCCTAGGTTCCTCGACCCGCAACATGTACCAGCGCATCAAGCGCGAGTTCGGGCTAAGCGATGACGTAGAGCTGTTGATGAACCGCAAACGTGAGCTGTTCAACAAAGAGTTTGACGAGAACCAGACGCTGGACCTGTTGCCTGGCGTGCGCCACTTGATCGAGGACCTGCACGAGCACGGCGTGCAGCTCGTGTTAGCTTCCTCGGCCTCGAAGGCAACCATCAAGCGCGTGTTCACGCGCTTTGAACTGTACCCATACTTCTCGCACTTGGTAAGCGGCGAAGATTTCACGGAGTCGAAACCTAATCCGGAGATCTTCAACCACGCCGCCGACCTAGCTCAGACGCCCAAAAATGAGTGCATCATCATTGAGGACTCCACCAACGGTATAGCGGCCGCCAAAGCAGCCGGCATTTACTGCATTGGCTACGCCAGTGAGCATTCAGCCATGCAAGACTTGCACCTAGCTAGTCAGGTCATTAAGCATTTTGACGAATTGAGCGCTGAAAAGATTATAGCCATTACGCCTGCTGGCGTTTAACAAAGGCCGCAAGTAGCCCCAAGCTAGGCTACTGTCTAACGCGTAGACCCTCAACCGAATAAAGCCATGTTGCAGTCATGCAACATGGCTTTATCACTTTTAGCTGTTTACTTGTGAATTTGCTATAACCTAGGGAGGAGTATTACGTTAGAGAAAAATTAAAACATTACAAGATATTATAGGATTTCTGTGCTACACAGGCCCTATACTTGCTTTTCTCCTCACCCCTCCTAGTATGCAATTCACTCCTACACTCGGTAAAAGCCATTCGGCTGTCCGGAAGGTATCGTCTCACCTCTTAGGCACCGGGTTCTTACTCGGTTTGCTGACCACTGCCGCCCATGCCCAAGTGCCGGTAGTCACGGCATTTTCGCCGGCGCGCAATGCGGTGGCGGCTCCGCGTACCACGCCGGTTGCGGTTAGTTTCAATCAGCCCCTTAGTAATGCTACGGCTACCCAGCAGGCCCTGAAAGTGTTCAGCCAGCAAGCTGGGGGCAAGAAGGCAGGCACGGCCAGCGTCAGCAGCAACACCTTGCGGTTTGCGCCAGCCACTCCTTTCAAGGCGGGTGAAACGGTGTTGGCTACCGTCACGACCGCTGTGCGCAGTAACAATGATCAACCCCTGGAAAAATCGCAGGTGTTTCAGTTTACTACGGCTACTACGCGCAGTGTGGGCGTGTTTAGCCCCGGCTCTGACCCGGCCGTGGGACCGACGCCAGCAGAAACTACGCTCGGCGACGTAGACGGCGATGGCGACCTGGATCTGCTGACGTCCAATTATAATTTTAATGGTACCGTGAATGTGAGGCTCAACAACGGCGCCGGTACCTTCAGTGGTAGCCAAGAAGTGAGCGTGGGCAATCTACCCCTTGGTCTCGTCTTAGGGGATGTAGACAGTGATGGCGACCTTGACTTGCTGACGGCAAACCAATATAGCAGCACCGTGAGCATACGCCTGAACAATGGAACCGGTACGTTCAGCGGTAACTATGAGGTGCCGGTAGGAAGAGGCGCTACCGATGTAGCCGTGGCGGATGTGGATGGAGATGGTGACTTAGACCTAGTTACGGCGAATACAATCACGGCAGGTACCGTGAGTATACGCTTCAATAATGGCCTAGGCACATTCAGTGGCAACCAAGACCTCAGCGTGCCTAGTAGCCCGGCCGGCATTGTGGTAGGTGACGTTGATGGCGATGGCGACCTCGATCTGCTTACCGCCAACGGTGCCGATATCAGTGCTAGCGTATGCCTAAACAACGGGCTGGGCTTCTTCACGTTGGGGCAACGGATATCTGTAATTTCAGGTCCCATTGATGCTGCCGTAGGGGATATAGATGGCGACGGTGACCTCGACTTGGTAGTGCCGGGTTCCAACTCGCTCAGGAGTGTTGTATCTGTTCGGCTGAACAACGGCAGTGGCATCTTCTCTGGCGACCAAGAGGTGAGCGTCGGTACACGCCCTAGCAGCGTCGCTCTTGGTGACGTAGACGGCGATGGCGACCTAGATATTGTTACTTCTAACAGCACCGCCAACACTGCCAGCATACGGCTGAATAATGGCAGCGGCAGCTTCAGCGGCAATCAGGAGGTAAGCGTAGTAACTGCGCCGAGCAGTGTGGCCCTAGGCGATGTAGATGGTAATGGCACCTTGGATATCGTAACGGGTGGCAATGCATCAAATAGCAACACTATCAGCGTACGCCTGAACAGCCAAGTGCTAGCTTCCGCTGCGGCGCAGAAAGTGCTGCCTCTAGGCTTATATCCCAACCCGGCTCACGCGAGCGTACGCCTGCAATTACCTACCGGCTTTAGCGGTCAAGCCACGCAAGTGCAGGTACTGAATGCACTTGGGCAAGTGGTTGTAGCACAGCACCTGCAAGGAACAACGCTGGATATAGCGTTGCCGGGCCTAACTCCTGGCCTCTACACCGTGCAGCTTACTACCAACCAAGGCAACCTAGCTTCCCGCTTATTGGTGGAGTAACAGCTGATTAGCCATAAACAAAGGGTCTGTTTGCTTAGCAAACAGGCCCTTTGTCGTTACAGAATAATCGTGCGGACCGAGCCGTGACCAACGGCGTTGGTGAAAATATCGTCGTGCACGAGGTCGGTGGTGGGCTTGGCGGGGGCGCTGGCTCTGTTCAGGCTGGCGCCTGCCGCCGCTTTGGCGGAGCTAGCTTTGCTGGGCATCCGAATGAGCGTTTGGTAAGAGCCCGCCGAGAGATACACATCCTTGTCTGCGTTCCGAATGGTGTTATCCTCGATGATGGTGCCGAGCACCGCCGGGATTCCTTCATCAATAAAGGTTTTGGGCCCCGGGTGCCACTCGTGGTAGGCAAACAGGCCGTTGGGATAGTTAGCATCCACTACCGTTTGCACGTTGGGTGTGCGCGCAATGAGCGTATTGTGGCGCATCACAAAGTCGAGCACGGCAATACCGAAGGTTTTTTCGAGGGCATGCAGCACCGCGTGTACTCCCAAAAAACCGCCGTTGCTGGGGTCGTTGGCTACATCCACGGTGTTCTGCATCACTTCGTTGTTCCAGGCTGGGTTGAACTCCATCTTTTCTTCGCCCTGCTGAATAGGAGAGAAGTCGATGGCACCGTTGTTCGTTAACTTGTTAGCAACGATGGCTACCTGGCGGATAGCGCCCTGGTACAGCGTGATGCCACGGCGGTTGCCTTCCATGATATTGCCCTGCACCAGCCAGTTCTCCGCGCTCCAGTTGAAAATACTGTAGCGGCTGGTGGCGTCAGGAGCTAGGTCCCAAGCCCGGTCGACGGTCAGCACCGTGGGCGTGCGGCTCCGGATAGTGCGGCATTGCCCCGCGCCGCGCCCGTATACAATGGCGACTACCTGGTGAGGTGGGCCCGTTGTTTTCCAGTTTTTGGTAGTGTCTTGCAGCGTCGTGGCGCCGCCGCCAGTGGCAGTGCCGGTGTCCTGCTCGTGTCGTTGGTAGCCGATGCCTTCGCTGATAATGGTTTCGCCATCGTTGATGTTGACGGTAGGCCAGTTTTTCACCTTAAAGGTGTTGCTGAGCACCGCCGTATTCCGCGTGAAATTCATCGCCAGCACGTGGTTTACCACCTGAATCGGCTTGCCGTCGCGCTCAGTAGGGTACTTGATGCCCCCGAGCCGATAGATGGTATTCTGCTCAAAAATGCCGCTGTCGGCACTGTTGATACTGATGCCGTCGACGGCATAGTTGACGGTGTTGCCGCGCACTACCCAATGCGTAGCGCCATCGAGGCGCAAAGGACCATGAATGCCCGCCGCGAAGTTGATGCCTTGGGTAAACTCGTTGTTGACAATAGCTAGCTTTTGATGGTCAGCCAATTCCAGCCACGGCGATTCGTTCAGGGTGAACCGGCAGCCTTTTAGGAAAAATTCAACGCCTTTGCCCACCAAGTTATAGTAGGGGTTATTGTCGCGCGGGGTGCTGCGGTTTTCGTAGGTCAGGTTGCAGATACCGCCGCGCCGACATGGCCCATCAGTGCTCGGGCCATCGACCAGCAGAAACGTCCACGACTGTTGCTTGGGGTCGGTGCTGGCGTTGCCCTCCACCAAAATCTTCGTGTGGTCTTTGCCGTCACCCATCAGCACCACCCCTGAGTGCAGCCGGAGCCCAAAGCCGGTGAAACGCAGCTTGTAGGTGCCAGCGGGGAGCCGCACAATGCCGCCGCCCATCTTCCAGACCTTCTGGATGGAGTCGTTGATAGCGTCGAGGTCGTTGGCTTGGCCGTTGCCGAGGGCTGGCTTGTCGGGGTTGGTTTTGGCGTTGTACACGTTTGTTTTGTACTTGCCTGGAGCCCACCCAACACCTAGGTGAAAATAGTCGACGCCCGCGGGAAGGGTTTTCACGGTTTGCTCAACCTTGGTTTCGGTATGGTCGCCACCTAGGCCATTGCTAACGAACAGCTCATACTCGACCCCGTGCGCTAAGCCGGCCGGCGTGTGGCAGATCAGCTTGCGCTCGTCGCTACCCACCGTATTGATCTGGCCCGATAAGCTTTTGCCCCCGCCTTTCGGTGCAAACCGTACCCGCGCCTTGCCCGCCACCAACTGTAAGTTTTGCCCGAAGATGCGCAGATACTCTCCCGGCACAATCTCCGGCGAGTCCAGGAATATACCCCGCGCTCGGTTTACGTACGCGAGCGGACTTTTCTGGCCGTTTTCTTGTACGTACAACTGGTACAGCTCGGGACCAACACCCGCAGGCGCTTCCACCAATACGCTACCGGCTCCCTGTGCCTTGGTTTGGCCATCGGAGCTTTGGATCGGTGCTAGCTTCTGAAAACTGGTGCTGCTGCCCTTTGCCAGATATACCTCTGCCGTGCTGCCAAAGCTGCCCTGCAAGCTAATAGCCTCACCTGGGCGGGCTGAAGGCGTGCAATTGAAAACAAAACAGTCACCCGCGGCGGCCTCCTCAGTGGCGGTAACAGCAGGTGTATTGGCGGCCGCAGCCTGGGACTCAGCAGAAGGAGCTGCTGAGCAAGTAGTTGAGGCCAAGCCCGTGACCAAGCTAGCCCCCATGCCGAGCCGATCAGAGCCGGAGGGAGTAACTCGTGGTAGCGAGGTAGTGGGTAGCGTAGGGCGCGGAGCGGTCATGCGTCGGTAGTCTGAAGTCTTCAAGACCTAGGGTAGAAATTGAACTAGCAAGCTAAGCAGGAAAGGGTTGTCGACCATTGCCTATTGGCGCAGACATAACGAAAGAGTGACAAAGATAAGCAAGCCGGTAAGCTGCGCACGCGCTCTTGCGGTAACGCTCGCGGTGTAACTGACGTGGTTATCAGGAGCGTAGCAAGCAGATTTATGCATGATCGGCTACAAGAAAACCGGACGCATGGCATGACGCTAAACGCGAAGGAAAATAGGATTCATTATGGAAAGCACGGCAGATCGAATACCCGGAGGAAACAAGCAGAGCTCGCACGCGCAGTGAGCGGGGCATTTCAGATACGCGAAAGCCGGTGCTGCCAGAACCGTTAGGTTGCACGAGCTTAGCTAGATGGTATGCCTGCGAATCCCGTCTAGGGGCACGGTATAAGGCGTTTGAGCTGCTTACAGAGAAGCACGGGCTAGCTCTGCATTGAACTAGGCGGTAAGATTGGATTTTTACGACAGTGTTGCGTTTCTCTGATAGAGTAGTGCATAATAGTAATGAACATAAATAGGTGGTTTACAACGCGTTTTTAGCTCTAAAATCAAAGAATATGATTTTTATAATATATGGCGCTGTTTTTGAAAAGCTCCTGACCACACCTTACTGTTATGTCCGTTACAGAAACTCAACTAACTACTTGTTTGCAGGAATACGACGTGCGTCACGCCGGCCTCCTACTCGCGCAATGGGTCCAACAATACTACTTTGCCCTGAAGCTCACCCCAACCCAGCAAGTGCACTTGCAAGAGTGTTGCCACCGTATTATCGAGCGGCACTCTGGGCTAGATATGGAAGCCTTGCTGGAAGAGGCGACCGTATGCTTGCATCAGGTGCGTAACCCATTAGGGCAGGATATAAGAGAAGTGGCAGTATTGGCGAAGGCCAACGCCTAAAGCGCCGCCAATATAATGCTCCCGGTGCTACAAACCGAGTTTTGTAGTCGTATTTTCAGCTCAAACGAAAGCTAGCTAGGGCTTTGACCTAGCAAAGAAGCAGAGTGGTTCACCTGCTCCAAAAGAAGTAGATTAGTTTGTCGGACCGGTATCTACCTTAGCTTCGATAACGCTCTGAATGGAGGCGGGGACTTCCGAGAGTAAATCATAACCCGTCGCCTTCTCAATGGCATCGACCGTCGTGCGGTAGATCTCCCAAGAAGGATTGATACTATTCGTATTCGGCGTATTAATAGCAATAACGCGAGTCGTGGGCGTGACGCGGCTTGCGTCGTTGGTGCCCACTGGCACTAGCACGATTACCTTCCAGCAATAAGCCGGCACCGTTACGTGGCCCTCGTCAATCGTGGTGGCCGGGCCATTGGCGCCGTTTCCTCCTTTGCCGTAGCTGCCGCAGATAATGTAAAGCTCGTTGCCGGCGGCTACGAGCGTACGGCAGTAGTTTTCTAAGCCTGCCCAGGTCTGTTGGTTACTGGTAGGCGCTTGCGGCATCATGTTGCTCATCAGAAAAGTAGCCGAGTTGTCGGCCACCGAGCTTGTGCGGTCGGCGGAAGGGCAATTGTGGCCTCGGTCGAAACCCGATCCACTGTAGCTAGAGCTACTCACCCGATACCACCCAGATGGCAGCGTATTGTCGGTTCCAAAGTTATCTTGCCGTGCGGTGTTGCCGAGCCATGCGCTGCTCAGGTGCCAACTCACCCAGTTTGGTTTGCCTTGGTCGCGGTGGTAGCTCATGGTGTACTGCGCCTTCGTTAGCAAGTAGTTCGAGTAGTTGGCTGGGTTAGCTGTGGCCCCGCTCGGGTTGCCCATGGCTAGGTTGTCGTCGCGCGTTGGGGTAGCAACAGGGGTTGGCGCAACAGCTTCGTCATGCGAGCACGCCGCCGCAAATGCACTCAAGGCAACCGAAGTGACAAGTCGAAAGAAAGTGTGCTTCATAGAAAGGCAGGGTTAGGCGCGGGCAAAGATGCGACTTCCTCTGGTAAGCATTGTCCCATCGACCAGGGTTTGGTTACAGTTATGCTTTGGAAAAGTCTACTATCTCGCTTTTGCTCGGGTGGTACGCATTTCCCTTACGCCAATCGATGCCTTCGCAGCGCATTCGATAAGGAGCAACGCGCTACTCATCTCACGCAAGCTACGCGAACCGATCGGGGGCATACAACCTAGGTTAGGGGCCAAATTAACTGGTGAGGGCAGAGCCGACGAGCCAACCAGTAGCGCATTAGAATAAGAAGCCGGTTTCTTTAATCACTTTTGAGAACGTTACCGGCAACGTTTGCATAAATATTAGTTTAAATTTATAGCTCTTACTATCAGTTAGTCCGCTAAAATTAAGCGTCCTAATGAGAGTTGACTGCAACAAGCCACCGGAAACCATTGCATAGCTACCAAGTCGTGCTAGCTTCAGTAACTCCTGGCAGGCACATCACGCTCTGGAAAAAGCATCCTACTACGTCCCCTCATCTGCTCTATTTCTCACCTATAATTCCAATTTGAATGAAAAAGTATGTACTGTTAGTTTGGCTGTTGCTGAGCATCGTGCTAGCTGCCACGGCGCAGCAACGGCGCATTGAGGGCACGGTAACGTCGACGGAAAAAGGGGAAACGTTGCCCGGCGTAACCGTAGTGGTGAAGGGAACTACGATTGGCGCTACCACGGACGGAGAAGGCAAATTTGGCATCAGCGTACCAGCAGGTGATGATGTGACGCTGCGCGTAAGCTATGTAGGCTACACCGCCAAGGATGTGGCCGTTGGCAACCGGAGCAGCATCACCGTGCAGCTCAGCCCAGACACCAAGGCCCTGGAAGAAGTAGTTGTGATTGGTTATCAGCAAGTGAACCGTCGCGACGTAACAGGGTCGGTTTCTTCCGTTAGTGCGCAACAAATCAAGGACGTGCCGGTAAACTCGGCGGCCGAAGCACTGACGGGCCGCCTAGCAGGCGTGCAGGTAACCTCGGCCGAAGGAACTCCTGGCAACCAAAATGTACAAATTCGGGTGCGCGGTGGGGGCTCCATTACCCAAGATAACTCACCGCTCTATGTGGTTGATGGGGTGCAGGTTGAAAACGCTCTGAATGTGATTTCACCCCAGGATATTGCCTCCGTCGACGTACTCAAGGATGCCGCCGCTACGGCCATCTACGGGGCGCGGGGTGCCAATGGGGTCGTGATCATTACCACGAAAAGCGGCAAGGAAGGCCGCACGATTATCACGTACAACGGCTTTGCTGGCGTGCGCCAACTGAGCCGCAAGCTTGACCTAATGCAGCCCGCCGACTTCGTGGATTATCAATACGAGCGCGCCTTGTCGACAAACACGCTGCCGACCTTCAAAACGTTTTTTGGTAGCTCCAACTTCGCGGGTGATACTGTGCAACGTGCCCGTAATCTGCCTTTTCTGGACTGGCAGGATAAAGTGTTCGGCCGGGATGCTTTCCAGCAAACGCATAACCTGTCGATTGCTGGGGGCGCCAAGAACATGACGTATTCGCTGAGCCTGACTCGCAACGGAGAGCAAGGTATTCAGCTAGGTTCTGACTACACGCGCAACCTGGTGAACCTACGCCTCGACAACAAAGTGAGCGATAAGTTCAGCTTCGGCCTGAATGTGCGCTTCAACGACCAAGTGCAGAATGGCCTAGGTACCTCTACCACGGGTTCCAGTACCACTTCGCGCCTGCGCAACGCCGTGATCTACCTGCCGCTGGCGGTGGACTTGCCCGGCGCCTTGGACCCGAACGTGTTCGACGAAGCGTTTTCAACTACGGCGTCCCTGATCAACCCCGTAGTGGCTATCCAGAATGACTACCGGCGCGATAAGCGGCGCAACCTCAACCTAGGGGGTAACATTGCCTTCAACTTCACCAAGGACCTAGTGTTCCGCTCGACGGTGGGTTTCGATTTGACGAACTCCATGGTGGAAACATTTGCGGGTCGCTACTCGCCCGCAATTCGTCAGCCGGGCGGCGGCTTCAATACGCAACCCTACGCGGCTATTGCCTCGGGGCAGGCGACTACTATCAACCAGTCGAACGTGCTGACTTACAGCTTCAAGAAGAACAAACACTCGTTGGACGCGCTGCTAGGCCAAGAGATTTATACGCAGGTCAATACCACGCAAAATATTCAGGTAAACTTCCTGCCGCTGAATATTACGGCGGAGCGGGCCATTGCCAACATCAACCAGGGCGTATTGCCTTCTACGACCTCGGTGCAGCCCAATCCTTCGTCGGGTCGCCCCGTGGACTCGCGCTTGCTCTCGGGCTTCACGCGCCTGAATTATGCTTTCGACGATAAGTACTTGGTAACGGCAACATTGCGCGCCGATGGCTCTTCGAAGTTTCGGGCTGGGCAACGCGTTGGGTATTTTCCCGCTGCGTCGGTGGCTTGGCGTCTGTCGCGCGAAGAATTCATGAAGTCCGTGACGCAGATTTCGGATTTGAAGCTGCGCCTCAGCTACGGCCTAGCCGGCAACAACCGCATCAACGACTTCTTATACAATCAGCTGTTCCAGGTGGGCGGCGGCCAGTACGCGCTGAACGAAACGGTCGTGCTTGGTACAACCGCAACCGGCCTGCCGAACACAAACTTGAAGTGGGAAACAACGGTGTCGCGCAACGTCGGCTTGGACGTGAGCTTGTTTAACAACCGTGTGCAGTTCACCGCCGACGTGTACAAAAACACCACCCGCGACCTGCTCGTGAGCGTGCCAATTCCGCCCGTGGCCGGCTATACTAGCCAGCTGCAAAACATCGGTTCGACTTCCAACCGCGGCATCGAATTGCAACTCAGCGGTACGGTCATGCAAACCGGCAACTTTACGTGGTCGGCTACTGCTAACACGTCGCTAAACCGCGGCCGTATCGAAAGCCTAGGTCCTATTACCAGCATTCCCGGTATTGCCTCGGGCTGGGCCAGCACCGCCATTGCCACCGACTACCTAGCCCGCGTGGGCGACCCAGTCGGCCTGATGTACGGCTACGTGACCGACTTCGACAACGGCCGCAAAGGCTTCTACACCGTGGATGACTTCGAAGGCTACAATGCTACCACCAAAACCTGGACCCTGAAATCGAACGTTGCCAGCGACGTAGCCGTGCAGGGACAAACCGTGGCTCCGGGCATTGTGAAGCTCAAGGACCTAGACGGCAACGGGGTAGTAAACGACCTCGACCGCACGGTGATTGGCAATGCCAACCCCAAGCTAACGGGCGGCCTGAACCAGCAGTTTACCTACAAAGGCTTCGACGCCAGCATCTTCGTTAATTTTGTGCTCGGCAACGATATCTACAACGCCAACAAGCTTGAGTTTACCACGGCGGGCTCGCCCTTCACCAACCTGCTCGGGGTAATGAAGGACCGCTACCGCACCGTGGACGCGAGCGGAGCCCTGATCACCAGCCCGGAAGTGTCGCGGCAGGTAAATCAGAATGCCCAAATCTGGCAGCCTACGCGCCAACTCTTTGTTCATTCCTGGGCCATTGAAGACGGCTCCTTCCTGCGTTTGAACAACATTACCCTAGGTTATTCGCTGCCCAAAACGCTGATCCAGCGCATCAAGCTCACGCAGTTGCGCTTCTACGTGACGGCCAATAACCTGTACACCTTCACCAAGTATTCGGGCTACGACCCAGAGGTGAACACCCGCCGCAACTCGCCGCTCACGCCGGGCATGGACTTCGCCGGCTACCCCCGCAGCCGCGTGCTGCTACTCGGGGTAAACCTTTCTCTATAATGTCTCACACCACTCAGCGTCAGAAGATGAAATTTCCTTTATTCCGTTCGACTCTTGCGGTCTCGGCCGTGCTGGCTGGCCTGCTAGGCACCACGGGCTGCAAAGATTACCTCGACATAGATCCGGTAGCCTATTCCAATACCGATGTTGCCTTCTTGGACGTGGCCGGTGCTACCAGCACCGTTATTGGGGCCTACGATATGCTCTCGGGCGACACGGGCTATGGCACCCGCGTGAACCTGTACTACCCCTACGACTCCGACGAGATGCAGGCAATTCCGGGGCAGGCCTTCAACGCCGGCAACCTAGGTATTGCGCGCTACGCTGCCCTGCCGGTAAACAATGAAATCACAAATCCCTTCAATAACCTGTACCAAGGCATTGAGCGGGCGAACATCTGCATCAAGTACATTCCTCAAATGGCCGCTTACACCAGCGGCTCGGCGGCCGATACGGCGGCGCTGCACCGCTTGTACGGCGAAGTGCTAACCCTGCGGGCACAATACCTGTTCGAGGCCATCCGCAACTGGGGCGACGTGCCCGCGCCATTTGTACCGGCGATTGATGCGCCCGATGTGAAGCTAGCCAACGCCGACCGCAACGCCACGTACGATCGGCTCATCGCTGATTTGCTACAGGCCGAAAAGCTGGTACCGTGGCGTACGGCCGCTGGCACCACCAACGAGCGTATCACGAAGGGCGCGGTGAAAGCCTTGCGAGCTCGCCTAGCGTTGTACCGCGGAGGCTATTCACTGTACGGTTTGGAAATGAAGCGCCAGCCCGACTACTTGGAGTACTACAAAATTGCTCGTCAGGAGTGCCTGGAGCTGATGGCCAAACGGGGCGAGCACACGCTCAATCCGAGCTTCGAGAACTTGTGGCGCAGCGTCAACCAGTTGCAGTTTGATCCGGCCCGCGAAATCATCTTTGAGGTGGCTGAGGGAGCTTCTAGTGCTGCATCCGACAGCAAGCTAGGCTATTACAACGGACCGCGCCAAAACGCCTCCACCACCTTTGGCAGCTCTACTGGCTCCATCGGCGCGCTGCCCACTTACTTCTACGCCTTCGACTCGACTGACCTGCGCCGTGATATCACCGTGACGCTGTACACCATAGAAAGCAACAACCAGCAGAAAGCCGTGGCCCTCACTGCCGCTACCGATGGCAAGTTTCGCCGCCACTGGCGCACGCCCGCGTTGGCCGGCACCGGTAACTACCTAGGCTACAACTGGCCCCTGATCCGCTTCGCGGATGTGCTGCTGATGTTTGCTGAGGCTGATAATGAGCTAAATGGCCCTACGGCCGCCGCGTTGGCTGCCGTGCAGGAAGTGCGCAACCGTGGCTACGGCTCTGCCAGCGCCGCCGGCGCGCGGCTTACACTGCCGTCGAGCAAAGCCGCCATGTTTGACCTCATTGCCAACGAGCGTTTTCTAGAGCTAGGAGGCGAAGGCATCCGCAAGTACGACCTGATTCGCTGGAACCTGCTCAGCACCAAGCTGGCAGAAGCTAAAACTAATCTGACCGCTCTGAAGAATGGCACCGGCCGCTACGCCAATGTGCCCCTCACCGAGTACTACCGCGTGACGACGAACGGCACCGTACAATTTGCCCGCTCCTTCTTCCGGCCGGCCCCGGCCACCGCACCTGCTGGCACAACGGCCATCGGCTGGCGCTCCGCCATGACGGATGCCCTCATTGCCAACCTAGCTTCGGAGTACAAGCCGAACGCGGGCAAGGAGTTGTTTCCCTATCCGCAGGGCACCATCGATACCGACCCGAATGTGAAGCAGAACGCAGGCTATTAAGCGCTGGTCTGGAAGCAGGGCTACTACCAAGTAAAACGTCATGCTGAGCCCCGCGAAGCATCTCGCGTGCAATCGTAAGTAGATTACTTTGGCCGGAGAGATGCTTCGATAAGCTCAGCATGACGTTTTTCTATTCTTACCTAGGTTCGCAAACTGCACAAAATGGCAAAAGACAATACGCGTCGATATTTTTTGAAAAGAGCGGGGCAGGGCCTGCTGGCGGCACCTCTAGCATCCTCGCTGCTTGGTTGCAGCACAGCTGGCTCAGCAGCAAAGGCGTCGGTCGGCGATAACAAAACCACCCCAAGTAGTAACTTAGGTAAGCCCAGCGTCACGCTGAACGTGCGCGACTTTGGCGCCACTGGCAACGGCACCACCAAAGACACCGTGGCCATTCAGCAGGCGCTGGATCGGTGCTGGGTGCTGGGCGGAGGTGAGGTGGTAGTGCCCGCTGGCAATTACCTGACGGGTGCCATTGCACTGAAATCGAACACCTTGCTGCGGTTTGAAAAGGACGCGGTGTTGCTCGGGACGCCTGATTTCGCCGATTATCCGGTGATGCAGGTGCGCTGGGAAGGTAAGTGGATTTCGGGCCACGTGGGGCTGATTTACGCCGTAGAAGCCAACAACATTGGCGTAGTTGGTCCTGGTAAAATCATGGGCCACCACGACCTAGGGGGCAGGCCCACGGCCGAAAATCCCTTGCGCCACCCGGCCCTCATTGAGCCTATTGGCTGCAACAACCTGCGCTTCGAGGATTTCTCAACCGATTACTTCCGCATGTGGTGCCTGCACCCCACGTATTGCCAGAACATCACCATTAAAAACCTCACCATTCGCAGCACCGGCGGCAATGGTGACGGTATCGACATCGATTCCTGCAAGCACGTGCGCATCGAGGGCTGCGACATCAACACCGGCGACGATTGTATCTCGCTGAAATCGGGGCGCGGTATGGAAGGCTACTCGCTGCTGCATACCACCGAAGACGTGCACATCAGCAACTGCACTTTTGCCGATTCTATATTCGCCTGCATCGGGATTGGCAGCGAAACATCGGGCGGCATTCGCAACGTGCGCATCGAGCACTGCAAGTTTACTTTCGCTCAAACCCACGCTATTTACATCAAAACCCGGCCTGGTCGTGGGGCTTTTATCGAGGATATTATCGTCGATGATATTGACGTGACCGGTACCGTGGCGGGTTTCCTGCGCTTCAACATGCTGGGCAGCGGCATTCAGGACCAGAACCCCGTGCCCGGTGACGAAGGCATTCCAACCATCAAGAATTGGCAGTTCTCCAACATTCGCGTGAAAGACGTGCCGATGCTCGTGGATGGCACCTCGGTGCACCCCAGCAAGCCCCTAGAAGGCTTTTCGTTGGTGAACGTGACGGGCACCTGCGCGAAGGGCATCTTCCTGGCCAACGTCAAGAAAGCCAAGCTGCGCGACATCAACGTGACGGGCTTTACCGGGCCATTGCTCGGCCTCAGCAATGTGACAGGCAGTGGTCTGGAAGGCGCCACCACCATCGAGTCGCCCAAGCTGCCAGACCCCGTGCCCACGCCTGCGCAGCCCTACAAGCTAGGCTAGGTGCAGCGCGGCCATTGGTGTCCGCGTAGCGCGAAGCTAGCTGCTTGTCTTTGCTTGGTCATTAACTCATCCTGCTCCCGCACAGACGATAACGTCTGCGCTACATGCTTTCCTGATGCGCTACCAGCTTCTATCCTTAGTGCTCTTCGCCTGTTCGCTGACAGCAGCACAAGCCCAAACAAACGCGTCGGCTCTTCCGTGGAAAAACAACCTCGCTTATAACTCTTATTTGATGCGCGCTGTGCATCAGCAGTACGCCACCCGCCTAACCGAAATAGCCGAAGCCACGGCTTCCAAAAAGGCTATACTGCGCTACCAGGAAAGTCGGCGGGCGCGCTACCGAAGCATCCTCGGTGACCTGCCCAAAAAAGCTAGCCTCAATGCGCGGGTAACGGGCACTTCGCAGCAGAAAGGCTTTCGTGTGGAGCGTATTATTTTTGAGAGCGCGCCGCATCGATACGTAACGGGTAACTTGTATTTGCCGGAAGGAAAAGGGCCGTTTCCGGTGACGTTGTCGCTTTCGGGGCACGGCATGAACGGCAAGGTGTCGGACCAACGAGTGGCTGCCTTGTTCGCGCTCCATGGCATTGCCTGCTTCGCCGTCGACCCCGTCGCGCAGGGCGAGCGGCTGCAGTTGATTGACGCCAAAGGCAGCACCCTCACGCGTGGGTCTACCACGGAGCACACACTCTTGAACGCTGGCGCCAACCTCGTCGGGACTAGCGTGGCCGCTTACGAATACTGGGACAACACCCGCGCCATCGACTACCTAGAAACGCGCGCCGACCTCGATAAAAACAAGATTGGCTGCATTGGCAGCTCGGGCGGCGGCACCCAAACCACGTACCTGATTGCGCTCGATGACCGCATAAAAGCAGCGACGGTGTGCAGCTACGTGTCGCGGCGCGAACGGGTGCTAGAAATGAGCGGCCCTTCTGATGGCTGTCAGCATATTCCTTACGAAGGCCGCGAGCACCTGGAAATCTCGGATTTTCTTACTCTATTTGCCCCAAAGCCCTTGTTGATTATGTCGGGGCTGTATGACTTCGTCGATTACTGGGGCGCTACGCAGTCCTACGAGGAGCTAAAAAAAGTATATGCTGCTTTCGGCGAGTACAAAAAAGTAAATCTTTTCACCGCTGAAAGTGGACACGGCATGCCGCAGCCCAAGCGCGAAGCTGCGGCCACCTTTTTTCGGACGTGGCTGGCCAATGACGCCACGCCCGTTACAGAAGGCTCTATTGCTGCCATTCCCGAAAAAGAACTGCTCTGCACCAATACTGGTCAAGTTGCGACGGCCTTCCCAGATGCGGTGAGCGTGATGCAGTACAACGAGAGCCTAGCTAAGGACTATGCGCCGCAGCGCGCCGCGTTCATAAAGCAGGATAAAGCAGCCGTGACCAAGCAGGTGCTGGCACTGCTCGGCATAGAAATGCCCCAGGAAAAGATCAGAGTGGAAGCCACTGGCACGACGGCAGCACGCACCTACACGCTAAACAAATACCAACTACTGCGCGCCGGGCAAATGCCGGTACCATGCGTCGTGTTGACGCCGGAAAAAGTAACGGCTGCGGCTACCGTGGTGCTGTACCTGAATGCGGCGGGCAAGGAAGCTATCTTGAACGACGATGCAACGGTTGGCAACTATATGAACCGTGGCGACATTCTGGTGCTCGCCGACTTACGCGGCTTTGGCGAAACCACCGACCCGGCGGAGCTGAACGACCTGAAGTATTGGTCGAAGGAATACCGCAATGCCATGCTCAGCCTGCACACGGGCCAGCCCATCATAGGGCAGCGCGTGGTGGATGTACGATCGGTAGTCGATTTTATGAGTAGCGAACCTAGCTTACAAGGGCACCCAATCAAGCTGGTCGCCAACGGCCTCTACGGCCCCACGGCCATCCATGCCGCCTACCTCGACGACCGAATCAAAGCCACGGAAGTGGCAAGGTCTTGCAAATCGTTTGTGCAGCTGGTGCAGGAGCCGATGCAAAATGACGCCTACACGAACGTGCTCTACGGCGTTCTGAAATATTATGACCTGAAAGATCTGATGGACAAAGCCGACGGCCGAATCCGGTTTGTAGATTAGGAAGGTAACAGGAAGAAAAACGAATCATGGGAACCTCATTCCGCGCTGCGCGAGAAATCTCGCGTGCTGACAGTACTCGGAATGAGGTTTTATTCAAGGAGACGATTAAGAACTATGCCTAGGTATTTACTTCTACTATCGCTGCTTTTCGGAGCAGTATGTAGCGTCCACGCGCAGGCCGCGAAGCGCCAGATCGTGGTAGCGCAAAATGGCTCTGGCGACTTTCGCACGATCCAGGAAGCCATAAACAGCTTGCCGAAAGGTGCGGCGTCGCTGCCGGTGGTGCTCATCAAAAACGGCACCTACCGCGAGAAGGTAACGATTGATGGCAAGCCGGGCTTGGTGTTGCGCGGGCAAAGCGAGAAAGGCGTAATCATCACGATTTCGCAGGCCAATGCCTATTTCCGTTGCGACGCGGCAACTGCGGGCCGCTGGGATGTAGCTACCCTAAACCTGCGCGACAGCCCCGGCATGACGTTGGAGCAACTAACCGTTGTGAATAGCTATGGCGCCGACCACCCGAATGGTGAGACCCTCGCTTGCCCAACTAGTCCGGGCGGGAAGATCACCATCAATAGCGCCGACCACCAAATGGCCTTGTACACGGGCGCCAACACCACGCGCTTGGTGGTGCGACACTGCACGTTTCGCACGCTCGGCAACGACACGGTAAGCCCCTGGGACAAGGAAGATGGGCTGTATTACTTCGCCGACTGCACCCTGGAAGGTTCCGTGGATTTTTACTGCCCGCGCGGCTGGGCCTACGCCGAGAACTGCCGCTTTATCTGCCACAACCTGAATGCGGCCATCTGGCACGATGGCTCCATGAACAAAGACGCCAAAACGGTGCTGAAGAACTGCACCTTCACCGGCGACAAAGGCTGGAAGCTAGGTCGCTACCACCACGATTCGCAGTTTTACTTGCTGAGCTGCCGCTTCGACCAGAACATGGCCGACGCCGACATTTACCCCGCACCCTCGGGCGACTCGGCGCCGATGTGGGGACGGCGCGTGTACTATTACAACTGCCACCGCCAGGGCGGCGACTACGCTTGGCTGCGCGACAACCTAGCTTCCGCCAGCAACGCGCCCACGCCCGCGCAAATCACTGCTAACTGGACCTTTGGGGGCCGCTGGAACGTGGACCCGAAAGCGCCGAAGCTACCCGCACCTGGTCCGGTAGCCAAGGACAGCACCGCTGAACGTATGCTGTACTATCAACGCCTCGACGGCGGCTGGCCTAAGGCCATTGGCGAGCACAAAATCGACTACAATCAGCCGCTGAGCGCTGTGCAGAAAGCCACCCTCACCGATGATGGTGGCCGCAATGATGCTACCATCGACAACAACGCCACAACCCACGAAATTACCTACCTACTGCACGCCTTCACCACCACGAGCAACCCAGCGTACCGCAAGGCGGCCGAAAAAGGCATCAGCTACTTACTGAAGATGCAGTATCCCAATGGTGGCTTTCCGCAGTTCTACCCTGATCTGACGGGCTATCATCACCAAATTACCTACAACGACGACGCCATGATTCGGGTGCTGCGGCTGCTGCGCACCATCACCGAACGTAAGGGTGACTACGCCAGCGTTGATCAGAACCTGCGCTTAAAAGCCCAACAGGCCGTGGAGCGCGGCATCGACTGCATTCTGAAAACGCAGTACGTGCAGCACGGCAAACTCACGGCCTGGTGCGCGCAATACGACGAGAAAACCTTGCAGCCCGCCAAAGCCCGCAACTTCGAGCTGCCTTCGCTCAGCGGCAGTGAAACGGTGGGCATCGTGGAGTTTTTGATGCAAATCGACAACCCGTCGCCGGAAGTAAAGCGGGCCATCGACAGCGCCGTAGCGTGGCTGCAAGAGGTGAAAATACCGGGCTACACCATCAAAACCATCAAAGACCCGAAGCAGCCGAAAGGCTTCGACCGAGTAATTGAGCCAAATGCCAGCTCTACCATCTGGGCGCGTTTCTACGACCTCGAAACGAATAAGCCAATTTACGTGGGCCGCAACAGCGAGAAGAAAAACTCACTGGCCGAAATCGAGTACGAGCGCCGCACCGGCTACGGCTACGCAGGCACTTGGCCGGAAACGCTGCTCGCGAAAGAATACCCGGCGTGGCGGCAGAAGTGGGAGAAGTAGCGCGGACTTTGTAGTCCGCGCCGCGCAGAACGACTGTAGCGCGAAGCTCCTGCTTCGCGTATCGTTGAACGATGAAGCGAGTGCGGCAACCTAGGGCAAGTCGAATAATGGATGCGCGAAGTAGGAGAAATGATCGGTAATGCTAAGAGAAGATGAGAGGGTACAAGAGACTAAAAGCTAGGCATGATGGCGCTAATTTCTTGATAGAAGAAGACAAGCCAGATGTAGGAGCTTACTTATATGTGTTCCGGGGTAGTACTGTGTGGGATGATCTACAAAACTCCATTCTAGACTGTCAAGAAATAGCGCTGGAAGACTTTGGTGTCCCATTGGACGCTTGGAGGCCGATAAAATCAATTTTTGTATAGCTCTGCTAAACAATGCACACCTGCCGGTCCGACGCCCTAGTCGTCCGACCGGCAGGCGTGAGAACGATCCGTTAGGACGGCCTAAGTACGCCTAGCTTTTCACCGGCGTCCGCAGCCGACAACCGGTCGGACGACTAGGGCGTCGGACCGGCAGGAGCGTTATTCCGCAACGCTCAGGCTACAAAGTCCGCGCTGCAAAATCATGACAGTACAGAAGACTTAGCCTAGGCCGGAGAAGTTACTTAGCACCCGTAACTTGTCGGCCAGTGGGCGCTGTGTGGTGCCTGCTGGTCAAAACGTACATTTTAGTCGTTCGTCTTCATGTTCAGTTTACAAGGAAAGACCGCCGTTATTACGGGCGGGGGTAGTGGTATCGGGCGGGCCATCTCGCTGTTGTTTGCTCGCCAGGGCGCCACGGTGCACATCGTAGAATTGAATGCCGAGGCGGCGGCGCACGTGCTGAGCGAGATTCAGCAGGCGGGCGGCCAAGCGCAGGTGCACCAAGCCAACGTAGCCGATCAGCAGCAAGTGCTCCAAGTGTTTGAGCAAATTGGTAAGCTCGATATCCTTGTCAACAACGCCGGTATCGCGCACGTGGGCAACGTAGAAAACACCAGCGAAGCCGATTTTGAGCGCGTATACAGCGTGAACGTGAAGGGCGCCTACAACTGCTTGTTTGCCGCCGTGCCGCGCCTGAAAGCCCAAGGCGGTGGCGCCATCGTCAACCTAGCTTCCATTGCTTCGCATGTGGGCATCACCGACCGGTTTGCGTATTCCATGAGCAAGGGCGCCATTTTCGCCATGACGCTCTCCGTTGCCCGCGACTACCTCGCCGACAAGATTCGGTGCAACAGCATGTCGCCGGCCCGCGTGCACACGCCCTTTGTCGATGGCTTCATCGCCAAAAACTACCCCGGCCGCGAAGAAGAAATCTTCGACAAACTCTCGAAAAGCCAGCCCATCGGCCGCATGGGCACGCCGGAGGAAGTAGCCACCCTAGCCCTTTTCCTGTGCTCCGACGAGGCGAGCTTCATCACCGGCTGCGACTACCCCATCGACGGCGGCTTCATCAGGCTGAATAATTAATTCATTTGGTGCCTGTCGTAAAAGGCAAACGTTATTTCGACCAGCGGGAGAAATCTTGCGTGCCGTAGTAACTCTACCGGAAAGGGTTTACCATTGCACGCAAGATTTCTCCCGCTGGTCGAAATGACTTCCTGATAAAAAGGTACCCAGTACTAAACCCAAACCATGAAACTAATTCGCTTCGGCCAGCCCGGCCAGGAAAAACCCGGTGTCATTCTGAACGACCAGCCATACGACGTAAGTGCTTTTGGCGAGGATTATACGGAAGCGTTTTTTACCAATAACGGCCTAGGTCGCCTAGCTGAGTTTGTGGCTGCCAACGAAGGCAAGCTGACAACCGTTGCCGACGGCGAGCGGCTTGGTTCGCCCATTGCGCGCCCGTCCAAAATCGTGTGCGTGGGCCTCAACTACGCCGACCACGCCAAAGAAACCGGCGCTACGCCGCCCGCCGAGCCGGTGCTGTTCTTCAAGTCAACTACCGCGCTGGTGGGCCCCAACGATGCTATCATTATTCCCAAAAACTCCACCAAAACTGACTGGGAAGTGGAGCTGGTCGTGGTAATTGGCAAGAAGGCTTCCTACGTGGAAGAGGCTGACGCCCACGAGTATATTGCCGGCTACGCCCTGCACAACGACGTGTCGGAGCGGGAGTTTCAGCTGGAGCGCAGCGGCACCTGGGACAAGGGCAAAGGCTGCGACACCTTCGCGCCCGTGGGCCCGTTCCTGGCCACTCCCGACGAGCTAGGCGACGTAGACAACCTGCGCCTGTGGCTCTCGGTGAACGGTAAGATGATGCAGGATGGCACCACGGCCAACCTCATTTTCAAGATTCCCTTCCTGATTTCCTACATCAGCCAGTTTATGACTTTGCTGCCCGGCGACATCATCTCGACCGGCACGCCCGCTGGCGTGGGCCTGGGTTTCAACCCGCCCGTGTACCTGAAGCCCGGTGACGTGGTAGAGCTAGGTATCGACGGCCTGGGCACCTCGCGCCAGGAGTTGAAAGCGTACGCCAAATAATCTGTAGCGCGAAGCTCAGGCTTCGCGCTACCTTCTCGCTATGACTACCAAAATCGATTCCCACCAGCACTTCTGGCAGTTCGACCCCGTGCGCGACAGTTGGATTACGGACGACATGGCCGTGATTCGCCGCGACTGTTTGCCGCCGGACCTAGCGCCGCTTTTGCAGCGCCACGGCTTTGCGGGCTCGGTGGTGGTGCAGTCAGATCAGACGGAGGCGGAAAACGAATTTCAGTTGCGCAATGCAGCGGCCCACGACTTCATCAAGGGTGTTGTCGGGTGGGTTGATCTGCGCGCTGCGAACATCACGGAGCGGTTGGCGCACTATCAGCAGTTTGACAAGCTGAAGGGCTTCCGCCACGTGTTGCAGGGCGAAACCGACCGGGCCCTCATGCTCACGCCCGAGTTCAAGCGCGGCATCGGGGCGCTGCGGGAATTTGGCTTCACCTACGATATCCTCATCTTTCCCGACCAACTGCGCTTTGCCGCCGAGCTGGTTGCTAGTTTCCCCGATCAACCCTTCGTGCTCGACCACCTAGCTAAGCCTTACATCAAAGACCAGAAGCTAGAAGGCTGGGAGCAGGACATTCGGGCCCTAGCCGCCCACAAAAACGTGCTCTGCAAAGTATCGGGCATGGTAACGGAGGCCGATTGGCAGCACTGGCAGCCCGCCGATTTTCGCCCGTACCTGGATGTCGTCTTCGAGGCTTTCGGCGCCAACCGGGTGATGTTCGGCTCCGACTGGCCCGTGTGCGAAGTGGCTGGTGGCTACGACCGGATGCTAGGCGTGGCGCACGATTACCTAGCTAGCTTCTCCGCGACGGAGCAAGCGCTGTTTTGGGGCGGCAACGCCACTACATTTTATAAGCTGTAAGAAGAATGGATTTACAACTGCGTGATAAAGTAATTATCGTCACGGGCGGGGCGAAGGGCATCGGAGAAGGCATCAGCCAAGTGCTGGCCCGCGAAGGAGCTATTCCGGTCATCGTCGGGCGCAAGGAGCAAGACAACCAGCAGGCCGTGGCGGCCATTGAGGCTGCGGGCGGCAAGGCCTGGCAAGTGGCTGCTGAGCTAGCCGACCCGGCAGCCTGCGCCCAGGCCGTAGCAGCCGTCGTAGCGCAGTTTGGCCGCATCGATGGCCTCGTGAACAACGCCGGCGTGAATGACGGCGTGGGCCTGGAAAGCGGCAGCTACGAAGCGTTTATGGCGAGCCTGCACAAGAACGTGGTGCATTATTATCTGATGGCCCACTACGCCCTGCCCGAGCTGAAGAAGTCGAAAGGCGCCATTCTCAACATCACCTCCAAAACGGCCGAAACCGGCCAGGGCAACACCTCCGCTTATGCCGCTGCCAATGGTGGCCGCAATGCCCTCACCCGCGAGTGGGCCGTAGAATTGCTCAAGTACGGCATCCGCGTGAATGCCATTGTGGTGGCTGAGTGCTGGACGCCCGCCTACGAAACCTGGA
>NZ_MTSE01000154.1 GCF_002154225.1 Hymenobacter crusticola | reverse complement strand
GGAGCTTTGGGGCATGACGCCTGATGAGTTCAAATCCAAGTACAACCTGCGTTTCGCGGATAACGATACGTTCAACATTGCCGAACAGGACCTGCGTGAGTTCAACGCGGACCTGGTGGCGCTGCTGAAGCGTGGCTCGAACGAGCAACCGGGTGGTCCGTTTGCGGTTCGGTGGTACTTCAGCCGCTACAAGACGGACGCCAACGATACCTCGCTGGAGGAGCTGCCACTGGCGCTGCTGCACATCGGCTGTACGTGCCGCGTAGAGCTAGGCCGGCAGGCGGGCGAATACGTGCTGGTGTGGGACTCCAGCCCCACGGC
>NZ_MTSE01000153.1 GCF_002154225.1 Hymenobacter crusticola | reverse complement strand
GAGTGTAGGAGGGGAAAAAACAAGGGCCCAGGAGACGGGCTGGAAACGAGATAAAGCAATCGATTACACGCAGTGAAGCCTTCAGCTTACCACGCGTAGCGAGGATACAAGTACACTACTGACAAGCGTATCGGCTTGCGCTGTCTGTGAATTATGCAAGACCGAAATGGGATACGAGAATAGCAGATAAAAACAGTGGACGCGGATATCGAAAATCATACCAGCTGAACCGTATCCAGAATAGGTCTATATTAATCTAATTTTCAGGCTATTATTTACTTAGTGTGTTCGGATGACGGTTGGCGCACGATGTCACAATCGCCTACCA
>NZ_MTSE01000152.1 GCF_002154225.1 Hymenobacter crusticola | reverse complement strand
TGGACGCTGTGGGAAATTGCCGACAGCCTAGGCTTCGTGGATGTGGCGCACTTCTCGCACTTCTTCCGCCGCTACGCCGCCGTGAGTCCCGGCGTGTTTCGCACGTTGGAAGCCGAGGTGGTTTGATTTATACAAGAAGCCGATTGGCGGGTACAACAGTGTTGGGAGCTGGGTAGAGGACCTTTGTCGTGTTCAATTAATGCGACAATTACACTCCATATGAGCACCAATAAAATTGCCCTCGTCACCGGCGGCAGCCGCGGCCTAGGCAAAGACATGGCCCTGAAACTAGCCCAGCACGGCATCGACGTTATCCTGACCTACCGCAGCCA
>NZ_MTSE01000151.1 GCF_002154225.1 Hymenobacter crusticola | reverse complement strand
TACGCTGCTGGCAGCTCCGCAGCCACTCTTCCGCTTCGTGCACCTGATGGAACAGCTGGAGCTCGATGAGGCCAACCAGCGTGGTGGGGAAGGAGAGCGTAAGAATATCCGTGTGCGTGTCGGCCTGTACGACGTGGGCCACGTAGCGCAAGCCGAGTTGAACCGCTTGCGGCAGCCAAGCGCGCTGGAGCCACTCCACCGAGTCAAACCAGGAGCCGTGCAGCGCCACGTTATCGTTGAGCAGGTAGGGGCAGTGAAAAGCCCCGGCCTGGGCCAGGTAGTTCTCGGCCCCGCGCATGGCTTCGGTCGCATCTACGTGCCCGCGCCAGGTGGC
>NZ_MTSE01000150.1 GCF_002154225.1 Hymenobacter crusticola | reverse complement strand
GAAAGCAGGCGGCAGCATTAGGCCACGTGCTCGATGGTGGCGCCCTCGCCTAAGAGGGTCGTCAGTTCGTGGTGGGCGTAGGCTTCCAGCACCTCGGTGGGGTCACCCAGTAAGCCGATCTGCGCGGGCGGCAGCACAAACGAGAAATCAACGGGCAACGATAGGCGCAGGAAAGCGGCTTGACTATCCGGCAGGCTCGCCGCTTCGTGCACGTAGTAGCCGAGGCGAAACGAGGCCAGCCGCTGCTTCCGGTTGTAGGCAAACTGATCGACAATCGCGTAAAACTGGCTTACTTCCAGTAAGCTCGGCGTCTTGAGCGGCGCCGTAACGGTGAT
>NZ_MTSE01000015.1 GCF_002154225.1 Hymenobacter crusticola | reverse complement strand
TACGCAACAGGCTGATCTTGTAGAAAGAGCGACACGAGTAGGGCGTGCCGGACCGCAGCGAGGTAGACTCCCAGAAGTCGGCTAGATTAAACACATTGAAGTGGCCAACTTCCCGCTGAATTCCCCCAGGCAGCAGCGTGCTCAGGTCGGAGCTAGTGCAGGGAGCCAACTCCTGGTAAAGCGTATGAAGCGTGGTCGTCGTCATGGCAGCAGGCGGCTTGTAGAATTCAAAGTTACTGCAACTACGCATTGGGCGGAAAGTTTACGACTACCTGCGCCATATAGTTAGTTGCTACAAAAGCACGTAACCTTCGCTAAGCACTCACCCTACGGGCGCGCGAAGCCTAGGTGCGCAAAGGCCTAAAAACGCTCGTGCTTGGGCCTCCGCGCTGAGTCATCCTAGCTTCCTTCCTGAACCCGTACAGTAGGCAATGGCTGGCCCTAGGTTTATAAATCTCGTCGTTCCGTTTACTAGGCGCCTATGGACTAAAAGGATGTTTCGTGGGCGTTTCGTTTGCGAATACCTTCCTCAGTTCTTGGGATAAGGTATTTGCTTAACATCGTTAGGGCGGTAGCTTGGACTTCCTCAATAAATGGCCGTAGCGTTTGGTTGTACGCTTGGAAGGCCAACTCAAAACTGCCTTCGTGCTTTTCCAACGCATCCGCGATAGCACCAGCGCCAATAACTGCCAACGAAGCTCCTATTCCTGCCGCGGGCGAAGCGCAATAACCAGCATCACCCACCAACGCTACGCGGCCTTTCGTCCACGACGGTATTTTGATTTGACAAAACTTGTCAACGTATGGCGTTTCGGCTGCTTTTATTTCTTCTAATAATTCGTCGGTTCCCCAGCTTTGTTCGGCAAACTGTTTCGCAATGATATTTCGTTGTTGCTCGGTATCTCGGTAATTGTACGAAGTTTTTTCTCTGAGAAAAGCCAAAAGCTAGATCCGTCTTTTCATTGTACGCATTCAGCATAATCACCTTGCCCGGTACATTGTACATCTGGGCGGTACTCTGCGTTATCAATGATTTCTTGATGATGTAAGTGAAAAGTAATGATTCATGAAATGCGAATATTCACGCTCATGACCGAATCGGATTTTTCTTACGTAGGTTTTACAGAACTATTTATAAATAATTTTTGGAAATTACTGCCGAAAATTAACGGTTAACTTACCGGATAAATTTTAGGAAAGAAAAGTCAAGGTGGCGCATTTCTATCTCGTTCTGACTCGATTCAATTTGCGCCTTTGTTGCATAGCCAAACATCTCTCGCTCGTAGTCGCTGATAGCAGCTTCTAAGGTTTTATATTTTCCGCTGACTAGATTATCAGATAAAGTCAAAGCGTCCACTAGCCCGGTATTTACACCCTGGCCAGCAAAAGGGGGCATTAAATGCGCAGCATCACCAATAAGCGTTATGGGCAAAGGGCGATTATTTTTCCAGGCATTGTTCAACGGTAGTTTTCTCGTCGGCAATCCCCAGAAAGAATGCGTTGAGCGGAATACCTGCTTGTAACTATCAGACCACTGGGAAAACCTCTCAGAGAGAAATAAACGAATGCTGTCCGTGTCCTGAAAATTGAGGTTATTACCTTGAAGCCATTCTTCAGGTTTTTTGAAAATCACGCCATAGGTTAATGAGCCATTGTTGCAAGGATTTACAACTAATAAGTTTCCCTGGTGCGCAGCCATTAGCCTGTTGCCATTGCATAGCTGATAAAACTCCCGGCAATTTATTTCAGGCTGAGGTATATCTCCTTGTATGATAAAAGTCCCGGTGTCTTCTACTTCAGCATCCGTAACATAGTTTCTCACTTTGGACATTCCTCCATTGGCTACGATAACAAAATCAGCGGTTGCCCCGGGTTTGCCTTCAAATTGCAGAAACCATTTCCCGTTCTGCGCTTCTACTCCAATGCATTTTCTGTCCCAAACAACAGTGTCAGTGGTTAGACTACGGAGCAATAGTTTTCTTAAATCGTTCCTGTTTATCTCAGGGTTATCGTATTGGTTTTCGGGAGTAGGTTTCGTGGTAAACGACACGTTGCCGTGTTCATCCGCCATGCTTATTCCCATGGGTTTTGCCGTAGCATAATAGCTCTCCAGCAAACCAGCCTTTCTTAGAGCCTTCTGTCCCGAATCTTTATGCAGGTCAAGCGTGCCGCCCCAAATTCTTGTTTGGGCGTCTTGGTCTCTTTCGTATACCGTGACAGCTACGCCTGCTTGCTGTAATAACTTTGCCATTGTGAGCCCGACTGGACCGGCACCGAGGATGGCTACCTCTTTGTTATTCAATAACATGATTTTGCGTTGGTTGATGATTTATTGCAACGCAAAATTCTCTCATGCTCCCGTGCTAGGCTTGAACAAACGCGACAAAATCGTTGGGAAGGTTATGCTTTCCGCTCTTTACTTGGCGGGCGAAGGCGGCGGGTGTCGTGCCGCTGTAGCGCTTGAACTCCCGGCTTAAATGGGCTTGGTCTGTATAACCTAGCTCTTGGGCTAAGCCGGCTAGGTTGGTAGTGGGATATCGCAATAAATGGTTGCGGGCTTGCTCAAAGCGCATCAGCCCAGATACATCTTTTACCGTGTAGCCTGCCGCCTGCTTGAATTTGCGCTCCAAGGTCCGAACGGTGGCGTGCGCCGCTGCCGCTACGTGGCTGACCGGCAGGGTGCCGTTGGCTTCTCGCATTGCTGTTCCTGCTTTGCCTAGCACGCTGTCGGTGGCTAGCCGCGCGCGGGTAGTCAGGAAATATTCGGTTGCTTGCGCTAACGCTTCCCCGATATTGCCAGCCTGCACCCACTGTGCCAAGGGAGCGTGTAACTGGGCAATGGGATGCTCGAAGATACGCACGCCGTCCTGGCCTGGCGGCAAGCCAAGCAGCTCAAATACGGTCCAGGGAAAGCACTTGATGCCAATGATTTCCAACTGATTCTGCGCGTAGATATGAATCGGTTGGTTGAGCAGCCCCACCAGAAAAGGGGACGGCAAGGCCTGCAAGCCTTCTGGGGTAGAAATGCTACAGGCGCCGCCGAAATGAAAAATGATTTCCGCGTAGCCATCCGGGAGTATCTCAAAGCTAGATGGAGTTTCCCCGAAGTCTCGGCTCATGTACCAAAACCCCTTGATAGTGTCCCGTAGCTCTTTCGGAGGATCAACGTTTTGAAGCTGCATATCGAAAGATAGTATAGCGCCCGACGGTAAGCTAGCTACGCCGCACCCAACACGGACCTAGGGGGCGTGGGCAATACGCCAAAAGCTGTCTGGCTGCATCTGGCGCCGGTCGGAACAGTATTACCGCGTTGTTGAACAAGTACAGACGCGATACTTCGCGTCTGTACTTCGGCCCGAAAGCCACAACGAACCAACCGAGCAGTAGGCCAATAAGGCTAGTTCCTGCCGGCGGCGCAGCGCAACGAGGTTACTGATACTGTATATAGAGCGGCTTGGGCGTGAGTTCGGCCAGCACTTCCTGCGGCGTCATCATGTGGTGGGGCTTCGGCCGCGGATCGTATTCGTAGAAAAGTTTGAAACCGGTGTATTGCACCGGCTGCTTCTGAATGTAGGCGCGGTACGAGTCCTTCTTCAGGATGGGGTTGCCCCAGCCATCCATGTGCATGACCACCTGCACCCGCGGGTCGAGCTTGATGTTTTGGTAGTTCGTGATCATGCCCTGCGTGAAGCGGTGTACCGTCAGCACCTTGGGTGGCAGGTGGTTCTCGCTCACGATGCGCGCCAGAAAGTTGATGGCGAAATTCACATCCTTGGCGTCGTAAGTACCGATCTTTTTGCCGGGGCGCACGCCTTTGGTTTGCATGGCAAACTCCGGGTCGATGCCCATATGCACGATAGGATCTTTTAGGTAAGGCTCCAACTTATGGAGCTCGTGTTCCAAATCGCTCAGCCCTACCTGCACGTCCAGAAACAGGATGCAGTTATGCTCCTTAGCCCAGCTAATAGTTTCCTCAATAGTGGCTTTAGAATTCATCAGGCGGTATTTACCGTCTTTACCAGCTGCACCTTGCGCCGTAATGGTCACGCTGTGCAAGGCCGGCTGAAGGGGGAGGCTAGGATCGGCGGCTTGCCACTCCTTGAGTACGCCCTCAAACTTGCGGAACATCTTTTCTTTGGGCTCCCGACCTAGGATACCCATGCCCTTAGAACGGATATTTCCATAAAAAGCCACAATGCGATGCCCTGGCAGAATGGAACCCGGCAGCTGACCATTTTTCCGGGCAATGGAGTCGGCCTTGAGGGAATCCCGGCGCATGGCTTCCCGTTTCAGCTGCAAGCTGTCGATGGGCGCGGCAGCAGCGGCTACTTCCGCAGTGGATTTTTCGTCGGGTTTGTTACCCTCCGGATGATTGCTGCAGCTTGCTAGATATAGTAGGGAAAGGAAGCCTGCTATGGGAAGAGTGGTAGTTAATTTTTCAGAATAAAACACTGAGAAGGACATAGGATGGGAAAGAACGCCAAAGGAAGTACATTCTTCTTGAATAAAGACTATACCTGTCCCAATTCACTAAGCTCGTCGGTGCTGGATAAAACTGTAAAATGCTAGTTTAAAAGCACTTAAAAATCCTGTAATCCTTCAGTAACCTTTTAAGTGTCAGGGTCCCGCAAACGCTTTGCTTCTAGCAGCCAGAAAGTAAAATGACAGTAAGCTTCTCTGCAGTAGATGCAGAAAGAAATAGCTTCCGGGGTGTGCTCTCGCTCGACGTGCCGACTGGCAAATCGACCAAAAAATAAGCTTGCGGAACTGGGTTAAAAACAACGTAAACGTTACCTAGCAAGCATCGGAATCGGACAACGCGAGTCGTAGGCAGCTCTTCGTACCATACGTATCAGAAAGCCCACAAACTGCGTCGGATGCCCATTCGGTATCATAAGCTAGCCCGTGTCCTCAGTGGCTACCATGGCTTGGGGGTAACCATTCACTCGTTTGCCGGGACTCGGACGATAGCCTGGTCGACCTCTTCACGCAGGTCACACTAAAAGCGCAGAGGAAGTTCGTTAGTCAATATATTCTGGACGGTCCGCTACTTGTCAAGTAAGAGCTAGCCATGCTACGCGTAGTTAGTGGGGCTTCTGGGCATGCGTCCCTTCGCGCCCGCGAGCCACTAAGATATACCTAGGTGTAATGGTACTCTTTGGGCTATCTTATTTCTCCGCCGCTGCTCGGCGGCCTCTAAGTGCCCTGCTTGTTAATACTACTGGTACTGAATGTATAGCGGGTCGGGGTGGAGGCTAGCTACTTCTCGCGGCGTCATTAGGCGCGATTCGTTGCGCTGGTCGTTTTTGTAGAAGATTTTGAAGCCCGTATACTGCACTGGTTCCCGCTGAATGAACTTGCGGTAGGAGCTGCGCTTGATGCTGGGCGTGCCCCAGCCATCCATGTGCATCACGATTTGCACCCGCGGGTCGAGCTTGATATTCTGGTAGTTCGTGAGCATGTCCTGCCGGAAGCGATGCACAACCAGCACTTTGGGTGGGAGTTGATTCTCGCTCACGATGCGGGCTAAGAAATAGCGGGCGTAGTTCACGTCAGTAGCGTCAAACTCGCCCACTTCCGTACCCGGTCGGGCCCCCGATTTCATCGAAAACTCTGGGTCGATACCTAGGTGCACGAAAGGCAGCCGTAGGTATTTTTCGAGGCGGGGCAGCTCCTCGGGCAGGGTGCTCAGGCCTACCTGCACGTCCAGAAACACTAGCGCATGCTGCTCCCGGCCCCAGTTTACCACGCGCTCAATCACCGAATCGGGGAGGGCCAGGCGGTACTTGCCATCGGCGCCAGCATCGTGCTGGGCTATCACGACGATAGCGTGCAGGGCCGGCCGCACAGGTGTTTTGGGGTCGGCCTTCGCCCACTCTTGTACCTGCGCATCGAGGCGGCGCAGCATTTCGTCCTTTGGGTATTGGCCAAGCACGCCCATTTTGGTGTGAATGGGGTTGCCATAATAGGCCACAATCCGGCTGTCGGGCAGAATAGTGCCCGGCAACTGCCCGCCCGCACGGGCTATTGAGTCAGTACGCAAGGAGTCCTGGTACACTATGCGCTGCTGGATCAGCGCAATTTGGGCCGGCGACAGCGCTTTCGTGTGCCGTTCGTGTTCAGTACAGCCCGTCGGTAAGGCTACCGATGCCCAAAAGCTGAGAAAAAGACCGAAAAGAGGTGAGCAGATGAGCTTGAAAGAAAACACAGATAGTACGGTTACGGCATACGAGCTTGTAAGATACAACCTCCTCAGCAACATACGCCACAGCTACAAGTAACGCTGGCGCAATCTATTTTTTGGCAACTATTTGACGATCAATGGTATAGAAGGGATAATAAATTTGCTGGAAAGTGAGCATCAGCAGAGAAGCTAGCTTGCTGCTGACAGATACTGAGATGCGTTAGCCTGAATTACCGAACAACCGGATAGTTTCTAGGATCAAACGTTATGGCCAGTGAAAATTCAGACCGTATCGCCTGACCGTCAAGTTGACCAGGTTCCCAATATTCGTGCAAAGACCGCACAAGGCGTAAGGCTTCGGCATCAATTGCCTGAGCTGCGACAACTTGGCTTACTGGCGCCTTGGCTCCACGCTCAATGTGCACGTTAGAAATAGTGCCGTCGCGCTCAACAATAAATTCCACAGACACGAATCCTTTCAAGCCCGACGCTAGCGCCACTGCTGGATAGCGAAACTCCGAATCGAGGCGGCGGGCTAGGTTGATAGTGCCGCCTGGGTATTCGGGCGCCCGATCAGGCCTCGTAAGAATAAGATCGTTTTTATCTCCCGCATTCCAAGTGGTTAGCTTGGTGGAGGAGAGAAAAGGGGCTACTACCCACTTCTTATTTTTTGCGGGTTTGGGAGAAGGTATTGCTTTCAGGATTGCTTGCTCACAGATTACCGTCAGCAACAGCAAAACTCCTATTGCGGCAACAAATGACTGAGTCCAGTGCCAACGAGCAAGCGGATGGTGTAGCATGGATAGGGGCTGTATAAGTGGTCTGATTACAAGCTAAGTATAAAAGAATTTAGTTGTACTGAAAAACGCCAACTACGGTTAGGTAGTTGGCGTTCGGAGGAGGTGTCGCAGCGCGAATAACCTAGCCCAGCTTATTGCTTAGCAAAGAGGATTGGAACTACATAAGAAACTTTGACTAGGCGGTTGCCTTGTTTACCAGGTGTCCACTGACCCGGCAATGTGCTGATAACTCGTAGCGCCTCCTCGTTTATAGCCTTAGCGGCGGCAGCTTGAGTTCCTTCTTCCTGGAGGCCATGTTGAAGCCGTACACCCGAGAGGCTGCCGTCCTTTTCCACGATAAACCCGACGAATACTTTTCCTTCAACTCCTGCCTCTACGGCTACGGGCGGATAATGCGTATTGGCCCCAATATCAGCTAGTAACTTGGAAATGCCGCCGGGGTATTCGGGCATGTGCTCCACGTACGTGAATATGGTATCCTTTTTAGCAAGTGGAACCGGTGGCGCAGTAGCTACCGACGTGGTAGCGGAAGCACCGGACGGTCTGGGCTCGGGCAGGGCGCCGGTGTAGGAGGTTTTCTCACAAGCAACTATCGTGAGCAACAGCGCCCCGACGGGCAACGCAAGCCACTGCTTCCAGCGGCGGAGAACGGGAGGATGATGGAGCATAGCGATACGCGTTAGGATGGAAGAAGTGTGAAAAGTGGTAGTTAAGGCAGGAGTGAAACCTAGGTGGGCTGCGGCTTGTCGCGCGAGCAGTGAGGTGTAGCTAATGGGGGTGGCTTGGCTAGCTGCTGCGTCGGCGAGGTATTCGTGGGTGAGGTGCAAGGCACGCGGCAACAGGTGCACGAACGGGTTGAACCACAGCGCCGCCCGCCACAGCGCTAGCCACAGCCGGTCGTAGGTGTGGCCCTGGCGCACATGAGCTAGCTCGTGGGCTAATATCTGCTCTGCCTCGAAGGCATCGAGCAGCGTGGTTTCATCCCAATACACGGTGCGGCCAAAGGAGCCGGTGGGTTGGCGGCCACCCGTGAGTCGCAGCGTGTAGCCTGATTGCAGCTCGATGGGCAAGGCTTGGGTGAAGCGCCACTGCTGCCAGAGCTGCCAAGCTAGGTGCGCCAGAAAAACCGCTACACCCGCGCCGTACACCCACAGTAGCCAATTAGTGTTGGGCTGGATGCTGGCCGCTATGCCCACGCCCACTTCGGGAAGCAAAAAGCTAGGTAGGCGATTCGTCAAAGTGGGAGCGGCGGGCCACAGACTAGGTAGTTGCAGCAGCGGCAGCCCCGCCGCAAGCGCCGGCGCCAGCAGCAAGAAGAACCGATTGTAGCGGAAACAACGCTCCGAGCGCAAGGCTAAGTAGTAGAGCACCCACAATGCGCCGAGCACGAGTGTGCTGAGCAGCATCCAGTTGAGTAGAGGCAACATGCTTATATTCGTTAAAAAGCGGAGGCAATTGACGCGTAATCAGAAATCCACAGTCACCACACAGCTGAGGTAGCAGCTAGGCCAGCCATACAGTAGCACCTAATTAGTGGCATTATTGGCGCTTATGGTTCTTGTAATAAGAAGGGTCAGGACGGATAGCGTATTTGTTGAATTCTTTGACTGTGGATTCTTTAATCGGAATTGATATACCCACAACAGATCGTGTATCCACACCATTGAAACTCCAATCTACCGTGAGGTGATATTCATCAGGGTACTTGGATAGGTAGGTATCGGTGTACGCTGGGTTCACATCACACACGACCATCACGCTGACAGGAACAGTCTGACCTGCTTGCTGGCCAGGAAGCCATTTGCCTGGTAGGTTTTGTACGGCAGCCAGGCTTTTCTCCTGAATTTCTTTAACGGCTGTTGCTGGTCCTTCTATAGTAGCGTCACTCTGATCAATACCTATATTCTGCATACTACCACTCTCAGTCACAATGAATTTGATAATAATGCGACCCCGTATGTGTGCGGCTATAGCAGCTTTAGAATAGTATTTGGGAGAGTGCATGATAGGATCAATAATATCCTCAAAAAGCTTGCGCGTACCCGTCTCATAAATAGGCACTTGCTCTACCTGCTGATAGGTATACACCTTCCCCTCCGCTGTCTGACCACTTACGATCGGCGCAACTGGGTCCTTATCCTGCGCGCACGCTAGGGTGATAAGGAGTACGGTACTCAGCGGCAGCACCAGCCACCGTTTCCAACTCCGAACAGAACGAGCCTGTAGCATGGCAATGCGAATTAAGGTTTGGGAAGAAGCAAACGAGTGCGCAAGCGGAAACCTAGGGTGAAGCTGCTGCAAGGTGAGCCGGGCCAGTAGTGCGGTGTAGGAAATAGGTGCCGCATCGGGGGCCGCGGTCAGCACGGCCGCGTCGGCGAGGTATTCGTGGGTGAGGCGCAGGGCGCGCGGCAACAGGTGCACGAACGGGTTGAACCACAGCAACGCCCGCAAAACTTCTAGGTGGAGCTGCTCCCACGTATGGTTCTGCTGCACGTGAGCTAGCTCGTGGTGCAACACCTGCTGTGCTTCGGCGGGCGTTAAGGCCGCCGTTTCATCCCAGAAGATGTACTTGCCAAACGAGCTAATAGGAAGCTTGCCGCTCGTCAGGACCAAGGTGTAGCTGAATTCTTCTTCCTGCGGCAAGCCGGAGGTGGCGCGGCGTAGTGCGGCTAGCTGCCAACCTAACCTGCCGAGCCACAGCAACACCCCAGCACCGTACAACAATGCCAGCCATGGCCACGGAGCTGACACATCCGGTGGCGCCAGCGGCACTACGCTCGACAGCGAGGGCGCCGGGGCAAAGACTACCAGGGGAGCTACCGTGGTACTGGGGGTAGCAGCAGGTAGCCAGCTGCCTAGGTTCAGTGCCTGGAGCGGTAGCAAGGGGAAACCCAGCGCTAGCCACGGCATCAGGCGCAAAAACCAGCGGTTGTAATGGAAGCAGGCCTCGCGCCGTAGCGCCAAATGGTACAGCAGCCAGCAGGCGCCCAGGCAAAGCGTGCTTTGCCACATCCAGCTAAGTAGGGCGAGTGTCGTCGGGAGTGGGAGCATCGTCGTCGGGGTTGGGATGGGCTAGGTTTTGCTGGGCGTGGCGCAGCAGCTCGTCGAGCTGTTGGGCGTCGAGGTCTTCTTCCTTGGCAAAAAAGGATACCAGTCGAGTGAAGGAGCCACCGAAGTAGCCACCGAGCAGTTTGCGCAGCGAAAAGCGGCGGTAGTCGTCTTGCGCAATCAGCGCGAAGTAGCGGTGCGTGCGGCCAAAAGCTTCGTGATCCACAAACCCCTTTTGTTCTAGGATGCGGATGATGGTCGAGACGGTGGTGTAGGCCGGAGTGGGCGCGGGAAGCTCGGGCAACAGATCCTTGACGAAAGAAGGACCGCGCCGCCAGAGCACTTGCATGACTTGCTCTTCGGCTTTGGTGAGTTCGGGGAGGTTTTCCATAAGTACTTACTTGATGGAAATGAAGGTATAACTAATTTATTAGTTAATCAACTAAATCTTTAGATAAGATTTTGACAATGGGTGTCTGCTCAGTGCTTTGTACTTCAAATGCAGTGAAAAGCTTAAGCTACAGACCTAGGATCTGTGAGTAGGTATTCAGGCAAGGCACTGGTTCTGTTAAATAATCCAAATGGTGGCATAGAGGCGTTGAGCCCTAGTAAGGGGCCACCCTTAGTAGACACGAACGCCGGAACACTATCCCAGCCCTCGCGGAGTGGTACCGCTCACTCAAGGGTGGGTGTTGCCTCGCTGGTCTATGACTAAGGTGGGGCTACTCAGCTTTCTCGCAATGCCCAAAAAGAACAGCGCAAAACGGCTTGCGCGAATACTATCATACCTAGGTCAGTAAAAGCAGTATTCCGAATCGGAGAAAAAGCTGTATTCTCCTTCTAATCAGCTTTTCAGGCGCGCGGAAAGAAATTTTTTGGCCGGTTTGTGGTGTTATGTAGGCAGCTTAATACTCAAAAACCACCCGCTTTTGTTCTTCACTAAGTCCAACTTCCCGCTGCGGCATCTAACCTGGTTGCTGTGGCTTACCCTGCTAGTAGCACCCGCGCTTAGTTGCACGAAAGATGCTGCCCAGCCTACGGAGGAACCTACCGTAACTACGCCAACGCCGGCCGCTCCGCAAACTGGCCAATTGCTCAGCAGCACCCTCATCGGCGAGTACACGCCCGCCGACCTCGCGGGGCGCGTATCGGACGTGCCGTTGGTAGGAACTCTGACGAAATATTCCATCAAAGCGTACCGGCTCACCTACACCACCCTCAATACGGATGGCAAAACCATCACGGCCTCGGGGGCGTTGCTGGTGCCCGTCACGCCGCAGCCTTTGGCCGTACTGAGCTACCAGCACGGTACCATCCGTCCCGCCGATGAAGATCGGGCCCCTTCGCACTATAACTCCAACAGCGAGGTGTGGTCGGCCGTGTCGGTGCTGGCTTCCACGGGCTACATCGTGTCGGCGCCCGACTACATTGGCTATGGGGCTTCCAAAGCGTATCCGCACCCGTATGAGCACGCCGCCTCGCTAGCTTCGGCGTCCGCAGACATGTTGCGGGCTGCTTATGCGTTTTGTGGCAAGGAAAACGTGCAAGTGAGCAAAAAGAACTTCCTGCTAGGCTACTCGGAAGGAGGCTTCGCCACGCTCGCGCTGCACAAATTGCTGGAAGAAAAATACGCAAATGAGTTTGCCGTAACAGCCTGCGCGCCGGGCGCAGGTGCGTACCACAAGTCGGCCTTCGCCGACTATATCCTCGGGTCCGATAAGCCTTTGAGCTTTCTGAGCACGTACGTGTGGGTGCTCGATACCTACAATCGTGTGTATGGTATCAATCGGCCGTTGTCTTATTACTTCAAAGCACCATATGCGGAGCAGTTGAAAGCCAACGTGTTTGGCGACGTGCCCGACTATCCTAGCCAACTCTTCACTGATGCCTTCCGAACGAGCATCCTGCAAAAAACGGATGCCCAGATGCTTGCTGCCTTCCGCGACAACGACATCTACGATTGGAAGCCCACGGCGCCCCTCGCTCTCTTCCACGGCACCGCCGACGATTACGTGCCCTACTTTAACTCGCAGGATGCCTACAACGCTATGCAGGCGCGCGGCGCAAAGCAGGTGCAGCTCCGTCCTATCCAAGGCGGCAACCATTTCACCTCGGTCGCTACCTACACGCTGGCTGCTTACGCTTTCATCTCGCAGTATAATACGGAGTTGAAGTAATCTGTTGTCGAGTAAGGAATCACTAAAAAAGCCCACTCCATATGGAGCGGGCTTTTTTAGTGATTCGAAAGACGTTGGCGCGTCGAGATGCTGTTGAGGCTAAGGAATGCTTCGCTACTACGTAGGTTAACTAGCTGTTGTGGAAAGCAATGAGCTAGCCATGCCGGCTGCCGCTTTGGGGGGCTTGGCCCTCGTCGGTGGGGGTAGTCATGCCCGTGCCGCTTTCCAGGTTGCCGGCTACTTGATCCTTTAGGTTTTCGTCGGTGGCGATGTGCGGCTGGCTGGCCTGACCCGACAAGCCACTCCGCACGGAACGGTCGTGGTCCGTAGAGCCGGCGTGTTGTGCCTTCTCCGATGACTGATTGCTGATTTTCTCGCTATTGGCATTTGGCCCAGCGTTGGGGTCGTGTTGGCTGCGTTTTCCAGATTGCTTCGACATAATCGCAAAAGTTAGGATGGTGGGAAGGAAGCTAGGTCGTGCAGGCGTTGCCGCCACAACCTGTGTTAGCGTACGCCAGCCAGCAGCGGCTGTTTCGCCAGACACGGAAAGGATTGTGGCATTTCGCTGAGCAGCAGCAGTACCCTAGGTAACCTGTGGCCTACTTGCTTCAGAAAAATGGTTAGTTGCTATGCCTGCCTAGGGAGCAAGGTTAGCTGAGGGTACCTCTTCCGGTCTGGCTAGCAGTGTTTTGAAACGCCTGCCGAAACCAGCAGCCCGCCAGCGCCGCCATGCCCCCAAGCAATCCGCCCACGACGGCCGTGAGTAGTACCAAGGCCCAGCTACTGCCACCAAGCGGGAGCAATTGAGCTACGCGGTGGGCCAGCAAACCGTTGTTGCCACTAGTCAGCCATGCCGCCGCCACGGCCCAACCTAGGCCCACACCCGCAAACCCAGCCCAAAAGCTGCGCCCGCCCGTGCGCCCTAGCCCGGCAGCTAGGAGAAACGAGATAGGGGCCACAATCCACCAAGGGAGGAATAACTGCGCTATTGCGGCAAGTACTAAGATCAGAAGAAAGAGAAGCATAGGTAGATAAAAGTTATTCCTCACTGTTCGGGAATGCCAGACAAATCTTCCACATTCTTCGGAAGCTTGTAAGGCTCTCGGCTAAAGGTGACTGGCAGTGTCATGGACACTGCCACCGGCACCTCCTTTTCACGACCGGGTAGCCAGTTGGGCAAGCTTTGGATGACGCGTAAAGCTTCGGCGTTAGTGGCGGGGGAAAGTCCTTTTTGAACCCTAGGCGCCTGAACCTGGCCCTTTTCACTCACCACAAATTCTACGAAAACCAAGCCGTCAACTCGGCCTGTTTTCACTTCTTCCGGCAGCCGTACGTGCTGAGCTAGGTAGAGAAGCGCGCCGCGTTTGCCGCCCTTTGGGTAAGTAGGCATATGCTGTACCCAGGCATACACCACGGGCTTCTGACCAGTCGCTTTGGCCGACGTACCACGCTGGGCTACAACAGTAAAGGGCAGCAACGAAAGGCAACAAGCTAGGTAGTACGGCATGGGAGCGAAGTAGAAGCCTAGGGTGCTTTAGCGCGTTAACTCCCACGCGGCTTTCACCCGCGGGTTCTTTTCGTCGGGGCTGCGCAAGAACACTAAGGGGTGCAGTTGGCCTTTGCTCCAGGGCTCGATCATGTCGTCGTAGAAGGGCGAGCCGGGGTTGCCGGACTCGCCGCCGGGAAACAGGCCATACGCCTGCACCTGCGGACCTAGGGCCACCACCATGCGCCACGACGGGCCGTTGCGCTCGGAAGTAGCATTCACGATGCCGGTGCCGCCGCCCACGTCGAGGTCCATGTGGCCGAAGCCGGGGAGTTGGGCTAGGTGCAGAATGTCGGTGCTTTTCTGGTTGGCCCAGGCCCACTTCGGACCGAGCGGCCCAAACTTGCGCGTGAGTGAATCGGTGGCAAACTGAAACGACTTGCGGGCTAGCTCAGTCAACGTTTCCTTGGCCGGCGTGCGGGTATCGTCGATCCAGCGGGAGTTAGGCTCTTGCAGGATGAGGGTGTTGGTCCGGTCGCGGGTCGGAAAGCGCATTTCCAAACCAGTAGCCTTGCCGAAGTCATCATCCCAAATGCGCTTCACTAAATTGGTGTACCACAGCTCGAACATCGTGGGGCCGGTGGCATGCGCGTCGTAGAAGTAGTTCCAGCGACCTAGCTCTTGGTAAGCTTGCTGCTGGGCCGCCGACAGCTGCGTAGGCTGCACTAGCGCCAGCAACCTAGGCAGCATAAGTTGGGCATTCAACCCTAGGTTATCGTTCTGTAGCACGCGTAGGCTGTCGGGCGTGACGTGGTTCATGTGGGCCAGGCGCTCGTTGATGCGGTGCCCCCGCTCGTAGTCGCCATAGTTCCAGTTGAGATAATACGGGTAGTCCTTGGGGTTAGCCGAGAACTGGTTGGCCGACGACACAAAGCCCCGCGGCGGATTTTTCACGTGCGGGTTTTGCGCCGACGGAATCCAGCCCTGCCAGTCGTAGGCGGGGTTGGTGCCATCCAGCACAAACTTGCCCTGCTCTTTCCACTTCAGCGGCAGCAAGCCGTTGGGCCAAATGGCAATATCCTGTTGGCTATCCGCGAAGATGAAGTTCTGGGCTGGGGCGCCGTACGTGGCAAGAGCCGCGGTGTAATCTTGGTAATTGCGGGTGCGGTTGAGGCGGTAAAAGGTCAGAAATTCGTTAGCGGCATCGTGCGCCACCCAGCGCATGGCGTGCAGAATGGGCGTCTGCGGCAGAAAGGGCTTTTCCTGCCGGTCGTACACAATGGGGCCGTGGTGGGTATACAGCACCGTGTCGAGGCGGTCGGGCTGGCCGCGCACCTTGATGCGCTCCACCACGCGGCGCACTGGCTTCCAGCGGCCATCGTGCCAGTACTCGCGGCGCGTGTTGTCCTTGAACTTCAGTTGGTACCAATCGAGCACGTCGGCGTAAGTGTTGGTCACGCCCCAGGCTACTTGCTCATTAAACCCAATAATGATGAACGGCACCCCCGGAATAGAAACGCCGCACACGTTCACGCCCGGCGCGGCCAGCTGCGCTTGGTACCAGATGCTCGGCAAGTTGAGCTGCAAGTGCGGGTCGTTGGCGAGGATGGGAAACCCAGTGGCCGACTTACTCCCGCTCACAGCAAAGTTGTTGGAACCTAGCTCCGGGTCGGGCTGGTTCTGCGGCACCAAGGGCGAGTAGTCGGCCTCGAATCCAGCAGGCGCGGCGGGTACCGGCACGGGCTTAAAATCGAGCGGCGTGCCTTCTGGAATCACGGGGTCTTCGCGTAGCGGGTAGTCGGGGAACAAGTCGCGCACCACCTCGCGGCCATACTTACCTAGGGCGTTGCTTAGGCGCAAATCGTCGGAGCGGCCCGTGAGGTCGAAGGCCATGTACTTCAGAATGAGCGCGCACTTCAGCGGCTCCCACGGCTCCGGCGCATAATCGAGCAGCTTGTACTCGAAAGGGTAAGTACTCGGCGTGAGAGAGTTGATGTAGGCATTAATACCATCGGAGTACGACGTCAGCACGGTGCGGACGGTGGGGTCGGCCATGGCCGCGTCCAGCGACTTGCGGGCGCCGTACACCATGCCCATGCGCCGGAAGAAACGGTCCGTCTCCAGCCGGTCTTTGCCCACAATTTCGGACAAGCGCCCCGCCGCTACATGCGTAACGAAGTCCATTTCCCAGAGTCGGTCGCGGGCCGTGAGGTAGCCTTGAGCGTAGTACAGGTCGTGGTCGTTTTGGGCAAAGATGTGCGGCACGCGTTGGTCGTCGAAGCGCACTTGCACAGGCTGCTGCAAGCCGGGTAGCGTGAGGGTTTGCTGCTTCGGAAAGTCGGCCGCCGTCTCACCGTTGCGCCAAAAGCCTCGGAACGGGCTCAGGAACTTGCCGAACGGCGGCACGGAACCAAAGCGGGTGTTCAGCGCCCACGTCAGCGCCACCGTTACAAGTAAAGCCAGGATTGCCTTGAGCCAACGTATCATAGGTGGCAAGTAACAACCTAGCTTTTAATAAACATAGGCTGCTCCAACAAGGACGTCATCTCGCGTGCGGAAGGTGCAATGGTAAGCCTGTCGGTTGCAGTTACCACTACCCGCTATATGGCATCCATTGGCCAATAAGAGGAGCTGGCTGAACAGGCCAGTAGTATAACGTAATAATAGGTTCTCTTACGGCACAACCGATGGTCTGCCACTCGCTTAAAAAGCACCAGGCCCCGGTTTCATAACCGGAGCCTGGCAAGGAGAGAGGAGAAGTAACGGTGCTTACTTAACGGCTACTTGCTCAGAAGCTGCCGTAGTAGCTACAGGTACGCGGCGCACGAGGCCGTTGATACCGTGTTGCTTGAGCTGGCGACGCGCTTTCTCGGCATCGCTCCAGGTGGCAAATTGACCTACCAATACGCGATTCAGGGCTTTAGCGGCTGTCGTTTCAGCTTCCACTGAAGTGGGCAGCTGCGCGTTGATCTTCTGAATTTTGGCTAGCTGGCTCTGAGCGTTGTTCGCGTCAGAGAAAGTACCGGCTTGCACCACAAAAGCTAGCTTAGTAGCTACGGCTGGGGCAACTTCGGGCACTGCTACTTCCACGGGGGTTACCGCTAGCGTTTGGGTGGTATCCGTAGCATCGAGCAAAGCCTCCAGATCGGCGGGAGCATCGGTGGGACCTAGAGGGGTAGTTTCGGCTACCACTTCGGCCACGACGTCAGCCGTACCATTTTGCACGATAGACAAAGGGCGGGCGGCTACTTCAGAGAGGTCGAGCACGCGTTGGTGGCGAAAGGGGCCGCGGTCGGTGACGCGCACCACCACGGATTTGCCGTTATCGGGATTTGTAACTCGTAAGCGGGTGCCGAAAGGTAGGCTACGGTGAGCGCAAGTGTACTTAAAACGGTTGAACCGTTCGCCACTGCTGGTAGCCTGACCTTGGTGTTCGCGGCCGTACCAAGAGGCGCGGCCACGGATTACGGCTGCCTTGGCAGCGCTAGTATTTTCATCCTCTCCTGAGGCAGCGCAAGCCACCTGCAAACCGAAAACAAACAGGAAAAAAGAGAAAGCTAGCAGCAAGCCGAAAGAGTGCAGTCGAATACGCAACGTCATTCTGTCAATAATTGGTGAACGGGACAAAACTAGAAGGGCTTTCTAGAACCGACCAGGTTTGGCCGTGCGCAAGCCCTGCCCCGAAACCATGCCAATTATCCTTTTCAAAGAAAATTTGCATTTAAGTTATTTGCTCGATTCCCTCAAAATCTGCGATTGTGTTTAGTTAAGCTGGGTTTTGCACTATAGAGGGAGTTCGCAAACAGTCGTGTTAAATAAGACTATCAGCTGCCGAAAAAAATTTGGGGCTGGCCTCTGTGTAGGGCCTAAAGCTAGGTTGCAAAAGTCTTGGAAATTTGCTATGAAGTAAGGGTCGCGTACCGAAGCGTTTTGCCGTACTTTGCTCCATGGATTTTGGCCGCCTTTCCGACCTCCGCTACGTCGACTTTCGTTTGCCCCCCGACCACCCCGAAACGGCCGCCGTGCTGGCCCGCGCCCAAGCCGTGGAGCAGACGCCCCGCGTATTTGTGGGCTGTCCCATCTGGACGAACAAAGCGTGGCTAGGTTCTTACTTTCCGGCCGGTATCAAGGACACGGATTACCTACATCACTACGCCCGGCAATTCAACAGCATCGAGCTAAATACCACGCACTACCGCATCCCCGACGCGCCCACCGTGCGCAAGTGGCGCGATGCTACGCCTGCGGGGTTCCAGTTCTGCCCCAAGCTCCCGCAAAGCATCAGCCACGACCGGGAGCTGTACAACGCCGACGACCTCACGACTACCTTCTGTCGCGCCATCAGCGGCCTAGACGACCGGCTTGGGTGGACGTTCCTGCAATTACCGCCCACTTTCGGTCCTGAGCACCTGCCCCGTTTGGAGCGCTACCTGCTCGACTTTCCCGACTACGTACCGCTGGCCGTCGAGCTACGCCACCCCGCTTGGTTCTCTGACCCTGGTTTGCGCGAGTCGGTGTTTGCCATGCTCGAAGCCTTGGGCAAAACGCTCGTTATTAGCGACGTGGCGGGGCGCCGCGACGTGATGCACATGCGCCTGACCACGCCCGTCGCCTTCATCCGCTTCAACGGGCACGGCCTAATCCCCAGCGACTATGCCCGCGCCGACGCGTGGGCCGAGCGCCTAGCTGCCTGGCTAGGGGCGGGCTTACAAACCGCGTACTTCTTTGTGCACCAAAAAGATATTATGCACTCGCCCCTCTGGACACAATACTTCCTGGAAAAACTTAATGCGCGGACGGGGCTGAACGTAGCTCCGCCGCGCATCATTCCGCAGCCGGTACAAGGAAGCCTATTTTAACAATTGCTAGTGCACCAAGCTGAAGCGTACATTTAGCTCCGGGCGAAGCTTAGGTTTGCGCTTGTATGAAGGCCCCCCGTTCACAGAATCGAAGCCATTGAAGGAGGAAGGATTGGAGACTCCCAAGCCAGCATTCACATCGTAGAGTAAAAAACGGCCTAGTCGACGTTGCATACCCCACAGAGCAGAAAGAGTGGAGTAACTATAACGGAGATTAGACTTTTGGTAGGAATAGGGTAAAGAATAGGGTACGAAGTCGGAGCTAGCTTGTAAGGCCAAATAGTTGCCAACAAAAGGTCCTGCCGCTTTGCCTTCTTGTACTCGTCTCTGCTGATTGTAGTAGTAACGGCCACCGAGCAGCCCAACTACCCGGTTGACAAATGGGGTATAATAGTCCTGGTTACTTGTCACTCGAAAGCTGCCATTCACACCACCATACACTGAAAACCTCTCGTTCAGCTGGTGCTCTAACTCGAGACTAAGTGGCACATAAAAACGATCATTGAAGCCGTTGAAAGCGTAGCCTCTACCTACAACACCTAGCCCTAGCTTGATGAGCGTTTTACGAGTCGAAGCCAAGGGTACTGTGGTTTGGCTCTCAGGAGCAGCTGTTTGTGCTAGAGCAGATAGGCTCAACGTTGTAGCAAACAACGTTGTAACAAGCGATAAGGAAGTATTCATAGAATAACAGCTTTGATGAGAAGGGTAAACGATTACTTACTCAAGAGTTTTCGCCCTATGCTAAGGTTGCATCGGAGAAAAATAAGGGTACAAGAAGCGATAGTTTTCTGCCGATGTGTAACAAGTAAAGCGATAGCCGCTAACGAGCGAAGCTCAGTTGCAGATTAACGGCTGGGCCAACCGCTAAGCGTCGATTGCTATAAGAGTAACCTGTGTAAACACCGCTGCTATTATAGTGGTAGTGGATGTCTCGTCGGCTGTTGAACGCACCTAGGCCTGCACTCAAGTCGTACACCAACAGACTGCCTAGCCGGCGCTGCATGCCCCACAGCGCCGTAAGACCTGAGAACTGGTAGACGATATGGGTATTGTCGAACGCATTTTGCACCCGCATGGGCGAGTACTCTGTGCTGGCTTGCAGGGCTAGGTAGTTGCCGACGAAAGGCCCGGCCGCTCGGCCGCGTGCTAGGCGCTTTGCTTGGTTGTAGTAATAGCGCCCGCCAAGTTCCGCCCCCACGCGGTGAATAAAAGTACGCCTCGGATAGTAGCGCTGAAAGGCCAACGGGCGGAGGTTGAACAACACATTGCCATACACCGAAAACTTGTTACCTAGCCTGCGCTCCAGGCCAAGGGTAACGGGCGCAAATAGCCCATCCAAATCTCGTGTTTCAAAGCCGCGATTTACCCGCAAGCCTAATCGCAGCATGGTTTTGCGGGAGGCAGGAGGCACCACCGGAGTAGCAGTGGCAGTGGGCGCCGTTTGCGCGTGGCTAGGTGTAGTTAAGACTAGAACCGCAAACGAAGCTGCGTATAATAGAGGCAGTTGCATATAAAGCGAGGCGATAACGGTTGATAATTACCTAGCGTGCTAAGCTTACGTGCAAGTTGAGCTCAGGCAGTAGTTGGAGCGGGCGATAAGACGAAAATGTGTAATCTATCTGGTTGAACCTGCGCCTTAACTGGTTCATGAGGCCAATGCCTGCACTAAAATCACAAAGCAGTGCGTTCCCCAAACGCCGTTGCATACCCCATAAAGCAGAGACGGCAGAGTAGTCATATAGAAGGTAGGTTCGAGCATCGTAAATGCCTCGGTAGGGGACAAGATCAGTGCTAGCTTGCAGCGCTAAGTAGTTGCCAATAAAAGGTCCGACCGGCCTGTTATGCTGCATTCGCCCCGCTTGGTTATAGTAATATCGACCCCCGAGTTTCACGACACCACGTCTGATAAACGTTTCGTAGCGAGAAGCACGACCATGTACTAGTTGTAGCGCAGAAGTAACGTTCGCGTACGCAGTAAATTTGTCCGTTAGTCTATGCTCTGCGCCCAAGACAATCGGTAAGCCGAAACCGTCATATCTGTCTAAGGCAAAACCGCGGCCTATACCTAGCCCTGCCTTGAGCATCGTTTTGCGGGACGAAACCGAACCTGTAGTCGACGTACTTGATGGTGGCGTACGGAGTTGCGCGTGGCTACATACTGGGAAAGCTAGGTTCGCGAACAGGGCCGCGAGTGGTACATACAATTTCATAGGGAAGAGGATAATTAAAGTGTAATTGAGGCAAATAATGTAAGCAGGCGGGCTTCTAATAATAAAGAAAACGTAAGCCGAAAAGCAGCACTGCTCGCCTCCAAACGTTGTATCTTGTTTGCCTATTTTCCGCCCGCCCGTTTTATATATGAAGATTTTAACAATTGGTCAGTTGAGTCTGGGGTTTGTCTTGATTTTCAATGCGCTATCGAAGGCACAAACACCTGCTCCACCGACGGAGATCCACTGCTCGATGGTGCCGATGGACCCAGCCGAGCGGGCGCAGAAAGCTAGCTTGGTGGTGGAGGGCGAGGTACTCGACGCGCGCAGCTTTTGGGACAGCGCGCACCGCCGCATCTACACGGCCCACCGGGTACGTGTCTACAAGTCTTTCAAAGGCAATGCACCCGTCGAACTTACCGTGCTGACCGAGGGCGGGCAAGTAGACCTCGACCTGGAGCAAAGCACCAACACGCTCCGGTTAGCACCCACCGAGCAAGGCATATTGTTTCTGTTCCCAGCCTCGTTTGCCGGTGTGGAGTCGGCTGGTGCAGTCTGGACGGCGTACGGGAGCGAGCAAGGCTTCATTCGCTACGACCTAGCCTCCGCTACGGCCACCGAGCCATTTCGCGAGTATCCGCTCGTCGATGCTAACTTTTATAATACTTTGAGCAACGCAACTGGGCAAGCCGTGCGGGAAATAGCGCCTAATGCCAGGCTAAGCACGGCCGTGGCCCAACGGGCAGCGCCGCCTGTTGCTCACCGCGGTACGACGGCCCTCATCAGCAGCCTAAGCCCGACCAGCCTTTCTGCCGGCACGGGGGCTGTGCTGACCATCACGGGCTCCGGGTTTGGGGCGGCGCGAGGAACGGGGTTTGTCGAGTTTCGGAACGCTGACGATGGCGGCCGGACCTACATCAAGCCCTTGGATGCGGACTATGTGAGCTGGACGGATACGCAGATCCGGGTACGGGTGCCCTCCTACAGCAGCACGGGTAAGCCGGCCGGCACCGGTGTGGTACGCGTAACAGCTAGCGACGCGACGCAGGCTGTGAGTACCACGGCCGTTACTATTCTGTATGCCCTCACCAACGTGCAAGCCGACCAAGATAACCAGCTGTATCGGCCGGGGCACATCAATGCCAACAACGCGGGCGGCTACACCTTTCAGTTTGACCCAGGCTTTTCGGCCAACACGGCCGCCAACACAGCGTGGCAGCGTGCCCTGGCAACGTGGCGTTGTCAAACGGGTGTGAACTGGGTAGTAGGTGCCGCCCGCACAAAAACGGACGTGGCCAACGACGGCGAAAACACAGTGGGTTTCGACAGTGGGGCCGAGTTGCCCGCTGACGTGCTAGGGCGCACCACCAGCTACTACAGCGGCTGCCGCACCGCTGATGGTTCGGTGGTCTTCTGGGTGAAGGAAATCGACACGCAGTTTGATGATGGCCGCACTTGGCAGTTTGGGCCCACTCGCGCGAACGTGCTGCAATTCGACTTTGAGTCGGTGGCCGTGCACGAGCTAGGGCACGCGCAGCAGCTGAGTCACCTGATTTTGCCTACCGCCGTGATGCACTACGCCATTGCCTCGGGCACCAACAGCCGCGCGATCAGTACCAATAGCGACATTGCGGGCGGCCGGTTGATGCTGCGTACGCGCAGCTTTGTGAGGCCCGTTTGTAACCCCGTGCCCATGCTGCCTGCGCCCTTGACTACCGCCACAGCCACCGGGCTAGGTGGGGCAGGCGTGCAGCTTACCTGGAACACCCGCGATGAATGCTTCTTGCAAACTGCGCAAGCTTTCGTGGTGCAGCGCTCCGCCGATACTACTTCCTGGCAAACGCTCACGACGCTGCCGGCCGGCGCTACCACCAGTGCCTATACCTACCGCGATGCGCAACCCCTGCCCGGCCTAAGCTACTACCGCCTAGCCCTGCGCCGCCCCGATGGCAGCCTCGACTACGTAGCTCCCCTAGCTGTCAGCGATGATGCTAGCCTAGCTACCGACTTGCAGCTGTATCCGAACCCGCTCACTGAAGAAACCTTACGCTTGTGGTACACGGGCACCGGCACGGGTAATCTTACCTTGTATTTCTACGACACTATTGGGCGCTACCACAACGGGTATGCGTTGCCTTATGGCGCCGGGCTCAACCAGCTTTCTGTAGCCCTCAATAACTTACGGGCCGGGCTGTACCTCGTGCGTTGGCGCGACAGCAATGGCCGCGCAGGTACCACGCGCTTCGTGAAGCTGAACGAATAGCCTTCATACTGCACCCAGCACTTTGCAATTAACATTGAATCGGGTAATGGAAAAGCTAGGCTGTAGACCATTGTAAGCACAACGCTTCGGTCGGCTAATACGATAATACTGCCACCATGAGGTTGCTTCGGATGGAGTCGTGGTGCTCGTGAAAACTATTTGGCCCCATCCATACAGAGGGTGACTACGCTGATTACCTACCAGCTATTCAGGTGGAGCATATGAGGGATGTAGCACCGACGAATACCCTTCTTTTGAAGTAGGCGTAGAAGTAGCAGATCCCGGTTTAATAAAATCCGTAAAGGCTGGTTCTAAAAAGTACCACCTCGCTCGTACAAAGGACCAAAATTCTTTGACGCGGTTTTGTTTCCACGTTGTTACTTGCGTAGCATTGTCTGTCTACTCAAGATTTTAGCCGCTTAGCTATTTTTCTTTCTTTTTTCACTAGTTCTGCGCTTGCCATGCTCACCTACCAACAGATTTTCGAGAATAACCGACGTTGGGTGGCCGAAAAGGCTGCCATTGGACCTGAGTTCTTGAACCAACTCGCTGCCGACCAAGCTCCCGATTACCTCTACATCGGCTGTAGCGACAGCCGCGTGACGGCCGAGGAGTTGATGGGGGTGGCTCCGGGCCAGGTGTTTGTGCACCGCAACATCGCCAACTTAGTGGTCAACAACGATCTGAATGCCCTCTCCGTGCTCGAGTATGCTGTGGGCCACTTGCAGGTCAAGCACATCGTCGTGTGTGGGCACTATGGTTGTGGCGGCGTCAAGGCTGCTATGCAGGCCAAGGATCTAGGTTTGCTGAATCCCTGGCTACGCAACATTCGTGATGTGTACCGCTTGCACCACCTAGAACTGGATGCCATTGCCGACTCGAGCGCCCGCTACGACCGCCTGGTGGAGCTCAACGTGCAGGAGCAGTGTGTCAACGTGATCAAGTCTGCGGTGGTGCAACAGCAATACCTGCGCCGTCAACTACCCGTTGTGCACGGCTGGGTATTCGACCTGAAAACCGGCTTGCTCAAGGACTTAGAACTTGATTTTGAGCACATTCTGCGTGACATTCAGCAGATTTATGACCTCAGCGACGAGGTATCTGCACCGGGGAAAGAGACGCCTGCTGAGGCCATTAGCCAAGCGCCGAAAGGCCCTGCGTTGTAATAGTAGCCTGCTGAAGAAAGAGGAAGACGGTTCGGCTTCCTCTCTAGTATGTACTTCCATTTCCTCAACGCCGGTCTGATATAGAGCTAGGTATCCTAGCTGATTTCCGGCGCTGGCTTTGCTGCTGGATGGGGCAGCAGACTCGCTACACCATCGTCTTACCCTGTATAGAACGTCAGAAGGCCAGCCTAACCGAAGTTAGGCTGGCCTTCTGACTTAAGCATTAGTCGAGTTGAGACAGCCTGGTAAAGGCTGTCTCATCAGTAGTTTATCGGAAGTAAGGCTCAGCTAATTCGGGTACTTCACGCAGGAGGGTAGGTCGCAACAGAAGTCAGTGAGTGACTTTGGTTTCTTACCGCTCCAGCAGCATGGCCCCATAGGAGTAGCCGCCCCCGAAAACGGTAATAACTACGTGGTTGCCAGGCTGAAGCTGGTGCCACGTGTCGGCTAGGCCAATGGCAGCCCCAGCGCAGCCGGTGTTACCTAGGTAGTCGATGTTAGAGACGGCCCGTTCTTCGGGTAAACCTAGCTGCTGCACCACGTTTTTCGTGATTCGTAGGTTAGCCTGGTGAGGAATTAGGTAAGTCACGTCATCTACGCCGAGCTGATTGCGCTCTAGGATTTCCTTCGTAACGCGGGCCATATACTGGCAGGCGTGAATGAAAACGTCCTTGCCGAAGGGCATCACAATGCCGCGCTCGACGGGCTTCAGCGTAACAGCCGTATTTGCCTTGCCCACTGGTGCCGCGCCGCCCGTTAGGAGGTCAACCATACGCAAATCGGTGGGCGCGAGTCGCTCTTTCGTGATCAGCAGCGCTGCGGCGCCATCACCCCACAAGTGGCCCGCTACCGTATCGCCTTCGTTGTTGTAAGCAGTATTGTGCTCTGATACAACAACCAACGCGTTGCGCGCCTTGCCTAGGGCAAAGTAGCCTTCCACAATCTCGATGGCATTTAGCAGCGATGAGCAAGCCGACGACACGCTCACCACCGGAATATCCGTCACGCCCACTGCGTGCTGCACGGCATGCGCCATCGTGAAGATGGTGTCGTGCGGAGTGTAGGTACCGCCCACAATGAGGTCGATATCGGTGGCGGCTAGGTCGGTCGCGGCTGCTAGCACCCGCGTGGTGGCCTCCACTGCCATCGTGTTGGTATTTTCGCCAGGGGCGGCTTTACGCCGTTCCCGAATGCCGGTACGCTCGATGATCCACTCGTGGGACAAGCCATTGAGGCGGGTGAAGTGTTCGTTAGTAACGACGGCGGCGGGCAAGTAGGCCGCCACTTGGTGGATATACACAGAGCAGAAAAGTGAATCAGCGAAAAAAAGCGGCTGCAAGGTACGCTGTTGTTACCGCAAAAGCCGCAATATCGGGGCTATGCTCGTACTTTGCGCAACTATTTTACGTTGAAACGTGGCCCGTATGGTGGAGTTCGTTTCGTTGGTTACAAGATTATGATGTTTCGATTACCGTCTGCTCGGTTGGTTGTGGTAAGTGCCCTAATGGGTGTGCTGAGCCTAGGTGCTCAACATGCTGAGGCTCAAAAATACATCACGGCCGCCGGGGTGCGCCTTGGCAAAGACAACTTTGGCGTCACGGTGCAGCAGCGGATTTATTCCAAAGGGACGCTCGAAGGCATTGGCATTATCCGCAACCGCGAGGCTAGCATCACGGTGCTCGCCGAACACCATTTCGGGCTGCTCGGGCGTAGCCTCAACTACTACGCTGGCGCCGGCGGCCACCTAGGCACGGAGAAAAACCACGGCGGCTTTGGCGGCCTCGACGGCATCCTCGGTTTGGAATACAAAGTAGCGTTCCTGCCTATCGACCTATCCCTCGATGTGAAGCCCAGCGTTGAAATTGGGCACAGCGAAGACTGGTTCCGGGTGCCCACGGCTTTCTCAATCCGTTACGTGCTTATCAAAGAAAAAAATACCGGCCTGTTCGACCGGGTTTTCGGCGACGACAAGAAGAGCAAGCGGAAAAAGAAAGACAAGAATTCTTCCCGCAAAGGCTTGTTTGACTTTTAAATAGAACGCCCTACGCAGTCATCTGCGTAGGGCATTTATTACATTAAAGAGCTTGAGTACCAGTGCCTAGCTACGGTGCACTCGGCCGCTGCCGGCGATGGAGCTGTTGATCTGGGGGTTACCGGTCACGTAGATGCTGCCTGAACCGGCAATGCGCGCGTCGAGGGTTTTGGTGGCATTCACCTGGCAGTTGCCGGAGCCGCTAATGGATACTTTGCTAGCCTCTGCGCGCAAATCGGCCGACTGCACGTTGCCCGAGCCGCTGATCCGTACGTCGTGGCGCGGAGCCGCACCTACCACCGTGATAGAGCCCGAACCCGATACTGCCGACGAAACAGCAGTGCTTTGCAATTGTGCTAGGCTTAGGTTGCCCGAGCCGCTCACCGCGAGGTCCAGCGTAGTTGCCTTAATGGCTTCCGCCGCCTTGATGCTGCCCGAGCCGCTCACGCTCAGGGCCTTGATTTCGGGCATGGTTACGTAGACGGTAATGGGGCCTATGTTCACGTTATTGGAGCTGTTCAGTACCCGGCTGAGCAAACCGCCATCGGAATCGCTGCTGCCGTGGCCGTCGTTGTTTTTGATGCCAATGCGCAGTTGACCGTTGCTGACGTTGGTTTCCACGCGAGCTAGGTCGGCGGGGTCGCCCTCTAGTTCCACTTTCTGCGGACTTCCTTGGCGCAGTATCACTTTGGGCGAACCCGCGAGTTTGAGCTCCGTGAAAGCACTGACCTGTCGGACCTCGCGCGATGCAAGTCGGCCAGAACGGAAGGAGGGAAGCAGCAGCAGCGCTGGCAAGAGAGCGAGAAGCAGGAGGCGTAGTGTTTTCATAATCAGGTTAAAACGAGTTAAAGTGCGATGTTGAGCCTAAGATGCAGCAGAAGGTACAACCGTTGCCTGGGTTTTTTATTTAGCAGCTACTAATTAACATAGACGGCAAAGCGGCCGGACCTAGCCCCACGGGTCGGTACCGCTCGTCCAATAAGGAGTGCCGCCCTGCGGGAGCTAGGCCGCGTTACACCACCACTTACATTAGTTATCATTTGGCGGCTTTGCCCGTAGGCAAAAAAGACACTACCACTGCTTACATATGCCGCTTCCGCTGTTACTCTTGCTCAACTTCGCTTTGGCCGCGTACCTCACGGGCGTTATCTGGACGGTGCAATTGGTGCACTACCCGGGCTTTGGGCTAGTCGCGCCACAAGCATTCGACGCGTATCACAAAGCACACCTAGCGCGCATGGGTTGGGTGGTGATGGCGCCCATGATCGCCGAAGCCTTGCTGGCTTGCCTGCTGGTATGGGCGGGGCGGGCACTTGGCAGCAGCGCGTGGTGGAGCCTGGGGCTGGTGGTATTTATCTGGAGCGTCACCTTTCTGGTTTCGGTGCCTTTTCACAACCGCTTGGTGGCTAGTGGCTTCAACTACATTGCCATCGATGGCCTCACGCGCACGAATTGGCTGCGGACCCTCGCCTGGACGGCACGTATGGTGTTGCTCGGCTGGTTACTATTCATTTCTATGCGCTAACGCGCGTCCGGGTAGGCCTGCTGCTGCGTATCTTCAACCATTATTTGCTTGTTAGTTTCCCTCCTGCATGCTGCCATCTGCGTCTACTTTCCTGCCCGAACTGCAATTCCAAACGGCCCGCAGCAGTGGCCCTGGCGGACAGAACGTCAATAAAGTGGAGTCGAAAGTAGAGCTGCGCTTCCACGTAGCTAGCTCACAGCTACTCACGGAGGAGCAAAAGGAAATTTTGCTGACCAAGCTAGCCAAACAGCTTACGGGTGAAGGCTATTTGCTCGTGACTGCCCAAGAAGACCGCAGCCAGTTGCGCAACAAGGAAGCCGCCGTAGAGAAATTTCATCTGCTGCTGAAGCGCACTCTGCATAAGCCGAAGGCCCGCAAAGCCACCAAACCTAGCCCAGGAGCCGTGCGCGAGCGGCTACAATCCAAGAAAAAGCACAGCGAGAAGAAAGCGAATCGTCGTTTGGATTTCTAGGCGGTAGCGCAACTCGAAGACGCTTCTTCTCAGTTCAAATCCAGACTGAAGAGTAAACCTAGCCAAGGTCGGTGCTGGTAAATCCAGTAGCGCCGATCGGGACCAATGAGGTGGTCGAAGCCTGCGGCCAGCCCGACGTTGAAAATGTGCGCATCGTAGAGCGTAGCTAGGCCTGCGTGCAAGACGAGACCTTCGTACTCAGGGCCAGCTTGTTGGCGAGTTACGTCGCCGGTGATGAGCGTAGAGCCTAGCCCCAAGAAGCCACCGTAGCCGATGCCCGTTGCCCGGATGCGAGGCGCCTGCTGCCACGGCGTAATATTCTGCCGGCTGAGATAGTAGAAGTTGAGGCGCCGACCTAGGTATAGCGCCGCGTTGAAGTTGCTGTTCAGCTGAACGGGTACGCCGGCGCGGGGTGGCCGTACTTTCACCGGAATCGTGAATACGTCGAGGTCAAGCCGACGGTCGAGGAGCAGGACGTGATGGTCGGGCTGCAGCTGATAGCGAATAGAAGTAGGCGCTGGCTGCGTGGAGTACGGCGTAAAGACCAGCGAATCAGATGGCTGCCGCACGTACACGCGCTGATTGCGCAGGCGCGCTTCCAGCGTGTCGTTGCCACCTAGGTGCATCACGTCGTACCAGCCGTCGTTGAGTTGGGTAACGTTGCCCACCACGGCGCAGCTAACCAGTGCCCATCCACCCCCAAGTAATAGCCCTATGCGGCTTATCCAAGTCTTGCTGCTCATACTACACGAGGAAAGTCACAAAGTACATCCATGCCTTGATTTGCGTGGATCAGCAAGGGAAAAATAGATGATTGCAAAAGGGTAATAAGTGTTGAGCTTACGGCAGTAGAAGTAAGCTCGGCTATTAACCTTCTCATTATGACGTCGTTATAACCAGGGCGCTTGCACGTTTATTTCCTGCGTTTGGTAGAAAGACGCGCGCAAAGATGTCTTACCTAACTACAAACACCTACTTATGGATCAACTACACGAAGCTACGCCACGGCGGGCATTTCTGACAAATTCGGTGAAGGGGAGCCTGGCGCTCGGCGTAGGTCTATCGACCTTAGCTTCGCTTCTACAATCATTCACCTTCAAGGAAGACGAAAACGGCCTGCTTGTGCAGGGTGCCGCCAGCATTACTACCGAAGCCCAATTCCGGGCTGCCGTTGCCCCGCTCGCGCAAATGTCGCTGATGAGCAGCCAGGTCGCGACTACACAAGCCACCAATAAGTACGCGAAGCAATTCGCCGGCTTCGAGCTAGCTGAGATGACGGGCATGATGAGCATCCTGAAAGACATGGGCACCACGCCACCTGCTATGGATGCCAAATCGCAGGCTATGCTCGACCAGCTCAAAGCCGCCAAAGGCACCGCCTTCGACAAAGCGTACATTGCCGCCCAAATCCAAACGCACCAACAGCTGAATACGCTCACTAGTGGCTACCTAGCTAGCGCCGCGCCCAGCGCCAGCAATATGATGGAGAAACATGGCCGCCACATTGCCACGTTGGCTTCGGTCGCCATCAAAGAACACATTGCCATCACCCAGCAAATAGCAAGCGTGCTAGGTGCTTAGCCACGAAAGCTAGCCGAAGAGCAGCAGTTCTCTGAAGAGCTGCTGCTCTTCGGTAAAGCCTTATAACAAAGTGCCTTTCAAGAAGATAGTTGCTACTGAAAAGTAAATGATCAGCCCCGTGACATCAACTAGCGTAGCTACAAAGGGCGCGGAGGAAGTAGCTGGGTCGAAGCCTAGCTTTTTGAGGAACAGGGGCAACATAGAACCTGACAGAGAACCCCATAACACAATCCCTACCAGCGACAAGCCGACGGTGAAGCCTACCAGCAGCCAGTGCGGGCCATAATCGTAGAAGCCAGCTTGTTGCCACGCCAAGATACGCAGGAAGCCAACCAAGCCTAGGATGCCGCCCAGCGACAAACCCGATAGCAGCTCGCGGCGCATAACCTTCCACCACTCGCCCACGGTCAGCTCCCCCAGCGACATGGCCCGAATGATCAGGGAAGTAGCCTGGGAGCCCGCATTGCCGCCGCTGGAAATGATGAGGGGCACAAACAAGGCTAGCACTACGGCCTTCTCAATCTCGCCCTCAAAGAACCCCATTGCTGTAGCCGTCAGCATCTCCCCCAAAAACAGGATAACCAACCAGCCCGCCCGCTTCTGAATCATTCTGAGCAGCGAAATGGTAAGGTACGGCTCATCTAAGGCTTCCGAACCTCCTAGCTTCTGGATGTCTTCGGTGTCTTCTTCCTCCCGAATATCCAAGATGTCGTCGATGGTGACGATGCCAAACAGTACACCTTCGCTACCGACCACGGGCAACGCCACACGGTTGTTGCGGCGAAACACTTCAATAGCTTCTTCTTGGTCTTGCATGGTTTGCAGGTACACGTAGCGGCGGTCCATTAGCTCACTTACGTAGCTCTGAGGGTCGGCCAGCAAGATCTCCCGGATACCTAGGTCGTCGACGAGGGCGCCGCGCTCATCCGTAACGTAAAGCACGTTGAGCGTTTCGGACTGCCCGCCGTGGCGCCGAATGTAATCGAGCACCTGCTGCACGGTCCAGTTTTCACGAATGGCAATGTAGTCGGGCGTCATCAGGCGGCCCACGCTCGACTCGGGGTAGCCCAGCAGCTCTAGCGTTACCTTGCGCTCCGGCTCGGAAAGCGTTTGAATTAGCTCTTTGACGAAATCCTCGGGTAGAAATTCGAGTAGTGCCGTCCGGTCGTCGGGCGACATCTCGTTGAGGATGTCTGTTATCTTGTCCTGCGACAAGTTGTTGATAAACAACCGCTGTGTGTCCAGGCTCAGGTACTCGAACACCTCGGTCGCAAAGTGCAGGGGCAGCAGCCGGAAAATAATGAGCTGTTCGCGCTCATCTTCCTCCTCAATCAGCGCAACTAGCTCAGCCGGTTCAAATTCTTTGAGAATGTCTTTGAGCTTAAAAAACTCGCCCTCCTGAATCAGGGACGTGATGTGTTCGGTAGTCGGTTGCTGATTCATGAAAGAGCCGAAGATTTTTTCTCGCTAGGCAGGAAGATTGGTGAATAAAAGGCCCGCAAAAGTAGGGCTTACTAGCGGGGAAACAGGAATTCTGAAGTATTAATTCTGAATTACGCTTGTGCTTGGAAAGGCAAGGCAAAGCTGAACGATGCTTATAACTAAAAATCAGCCAGAACGATGAAGGATCAGTTTTTTAACAACGGCCGTGTAGCTGAGGTAAGTGCCTGTTGGGCTACACGATACAGAAAGTAGGCTAGCCTGATTGGTTACTTGTGAGTCGTCAAGGCAGCGTAATTCGGCCAGCATAACGTACAACTCAAAAAACGGCATGTACTTTTGCCCCCCTTCTATTTAGTTGCGTATGGCTCACTCGTCTACTCTTGCGCGCGGAACGCTTGTTGCCCTCGGGGGCGGCGACGATGATGAAATGCTGGCGATGCTAGCCGATATGGTGCCCAACCCCGCCACAACTCGCGTTGAGATTGTGACAACGGCGGCCCCCGAACCAGGCCGCTCGGGCAAAGCTTACGTCAATGCTTTTCGCGAGCTAGGCTGCGAGCAAGTGCACCACTTGCGCATTGATGAGCGCCACCCCGCCGATACACCCGCGCACCTAGAGCGGCTCCAGCAGGCTGGCCTCGTCTTCTTCACCGGCGGCGACCAAGAGCGCATCACCGAGTTTTGGGACAAAACCCAAGTCCAAGCCATTCTGCTTGAACGCTACCGCCAAGACGAAAACTTTGTTGTGGCGGGTACCAGCGCCGGGGCGGCCGTGATACCGAGCTGCATGATAGTGGAAGGCCACGGGGCCCGTTCTCTGACTAAAGGAGGACTGCGCACTACCAACGGCCTCGGGCTACTACCGGAAATGTACATTGATCAGCACTTTGCGGAGCGCGGCCGCTTTAATCGGTTGGCGCACGCCGTGTTGCAGCACCCCATCCGCCTGGGGCTAGGCCTAGGTCAGGAAACCGGCGTGATCATTCGGCAGGGGCATGAAGTGGAGGTGTTCGGCGACGGCGTGGTGATAGTGGTTGATGGGAGCCACCTGCGGGAAAGTAACCTTGGACGCATTGGGCGCGGCGAGCCGGTTTCGGGCCAAGATTTGCGCGTGCACCTGCTGGTGAGCGGCCAGCGGTTCGATTTGCGCAGTCGGCAGGTGCACAACCCTGCGCAGTAGCCCGGCGCGAACCAAGCAAAAACAGGTTGTTAGAACCGGATGGTGTGCCAGTGCTTTGCTGCGTAGGAAAGTGTTAGGCACGCCTACTACTTTCGCCGTTTTTTTCTTACATTTCGCTCATATCCCTCTCTACAAATTCCCACTTTTTTACCCTTCTATGAATCTCAAATCTTTACTCCTAGCAGGTAGCACGCTGCTCGTAAGTACAGCGGCTTCTGCGGGCGGCTTTCAGGTAACGCTGGCTGGCCAAAAGAACAACGGTATGGGCGGCGTGGGTGTTGGCCTGTCGCTCGATCAGGCAGCCATGTTCTACAACCCCGGCGCGCTGGCCATGGTCCGCGAGCGGGGCGTACAAGTAGGCATAAATGCCACGATGGCGCGGTCGGCGTTTCGGGCCGAGTACGGCGGATCGCAGCGCGAACTACGCAACAGCACCGTCACACCCTTCAATCTATACGCGGGCCTAGGTCCGTCGGAGGGTAAGTTTCGGGCGGGTATTGCCGTGTACACGCCTTTCGGCAGCAAACTCCAATACGCGGATGGCTGGGAAGGCCGCTACTCGCTCACGGACATCACCCTGGAGTCAGTGTTTGTGCAGCCTACCGTGAGCTACGCTATTACCGACAAGCTCAGCATTGGGGCGGGGCTGGTGATTTTGGCGTACGGCTCAGTGAACTTGCAGCGCGATGTGCCGGTGCAGGATCAGCAGGGCAACACCGGGCACGTGGAGCTGGATGGTACTGCCGACCACAAGATTGGCTACAACGCCGGTATCTACTACAAGCCTTCCGACAAGCTCAGCATTGGGGCTAGCTACCGCTCGCAGATCGACGCGCACGTGAAGAGTAGCAACGGCGATGTATCGTTCTCCAATATTCCGGCTTCGCTTAGCTCCCGCTTCACGGCCAAGCATTTCGACGTTACGCTGCCGCTCCCAGCCACCGCGAGCTTAGGTATTGGTGTGACGCCTACGGAGAAGTTGACCATCGGCTTAGATGCCAACTACGTATTCTGGAGCAAGTACAAGTCGTTGAACTTCACCTTCGACGGTCCGGTAGGGGGCGCCACGACGAGCAACTCCCGCCGCGAGTACAAAGATGCCGTGACGCTGCGCCTTGGTGGGCAGTACCAACTCACCAGCGGCCTAACGGTGCGCGCCGGTGGTTCCTTCGACTTCTCGCCGGTGAAAGATGGCTTTGTGACGCCCGAAACGCCAGATGCTGACCGCCTTGGACTTAACCTAGGAGCGTCCTACAAGTTTGGGGAGCATTTCGGCATCGACATCTCCGGCCAGTTTATCAATCTGAAAAAGCGCACGCAGACCCAGGCCGAACTTGCCTCCAACGGCACAACCGACCGCGTAGCCGGCACCTACAAAACCAGGATTGTTATTCCTGGTGTCGGCCTGAACTACACTTTCTAACCACCCGCCTTCTTCCCACTCATGAATACGTTACTCAAAAGAAGCTCGGCGGCGCTTGGACTGCTCGGGCTTGCGCTAACTGGCTGTCAACCCGATCTTGATGCCCCGCAGGCCGACAAAGGCACGGCGGATTTTTCTAATTACGTAGCTGTCGGTAACTCGCTCACGGCTGGTTATCAGAGCGGCGGCCTTTTCAACGAAGGAATTCAGAACTCGTATCCGAACATTCTGTCCAAGCAATTTGCCAAGGCTGGCGGCGGCGCTTTCGTGCAGCCATTGTTTGCCGATAATCAGAAAGACGGTTCGGGCTACCTGAATTTTCAGGGTTTCACAGCCACTGGCTCACCTATCTTGTTGTCGCCGGGGCAGAATGGAAACACCCGTACGTATCAGCTAGCTTATACTGGGCAAACACTGATCAGTGGCGAAAGGCAGCTGGCGGCCTACGCCGGCGCGCAACCCAATAACCTAGGTATTCCGGGCATTTCGGTGCTGTCGAGCGTGGCCGCTCTGACGGGCGGCTTGGCGCCTTACGGTTTGCTGAACCCTTACTTGAACCGCTTGCTCCCAGCTGCCGAGCGGCCCACTGTCGATTATCTGACCTATATCGGGCGGGCTACGCCTAGCTTCTTCACGTGTTGGCTGGGTAGCAACGACGTGCTGACGTACGCCACTGCTGGCGGTGTGGCGTCGCCCAGCAATCCGTTCAGCGGCCTCACCGATACCACGCGCTTTGGGCAGGGCTACCGTACCATCGTGCGTACCATCACCAAAAACGGCACCGTTAAAGGTGTTATCGCCAATATTCCGAGCGTGACGGATGTACCGTATTTCACGGCCGTACCCGTCGCAACAGCTATTGCTAGCATCAAAGGCAATACGGCGTTGCCTAACGCAGCGCAGGCTAGCCTGTACATCCGTACGGGCGCCGGCGCAGTACGCGAGGCCACGGCCAACGACTTGCTGACGCTAACTGCCTCTTCCGTCATTGGCACTGCTACGCCGGGTGTACCGCTGCCGGTGGGCGTGGGGTATTCCGCTACTCAGGCGAACCCGCTGCCGAGCCAGTACGTGCTCGACGCCGACGAGCTAGCTGCCGTACGGACCCGCACCACGGAGCTAAACAAGATTATCGACAAAACGGCTCGCCAGTATAACGTGCCGCTGTTTGACGTAAACGCGTTCTTCTCCACTGTTGCTAAAGATGGGTTTGCCATCAATGGCACCGCAAACAGCACGAGCTTTATTTCCGGCAATCTGTTCTCGCTAGACGGGATACACCTTTCCTCGCGCGGTTACGCCGTCATTGCCAATGAGTACATCCGGGTGATCAACGAGAAGTATAAGTCGTCGATTCCCTTCGCGAATCCGGACGAGTACCAAGCGGTGCTGTTCCCGTAACAAACCTAGCTTACTAAAACAAGAAGCCCCTGCTGAGCGTCAGCAGGGGCTTCTTGTTTTAGTAAGCTAGGATGGCACGGCTGGTGTTGCTACACTTAGCTGCACCGGTTGCAGTACTTCCGGTAGCGCTGGGGCCGGCTGGCCAGCGAGATGAGCCGCAATAACCTGCGCGTGGTAGCGGCCATTCTCGATAAACCAGCGGCTCGTATTCAGGCCACCGCACACGGTGCCCGCCAAATACACGCCAGCGCGGTTAGTTTCCAGCGTTTCGGCGTCGTGGGTGGGCGTTTGGGCTAGGTCGGTTTGGCAGGTGATACCGAGGGCCGCCAAAAAAGAGAAGTCGGGGTGGTAGCCGGTAAGCGCATACACGTGCGTAGCCGGAATGGAAAGCGGGCCCTCTGGCGTGCTTACCTCCACCGCCTCAGGCGTGATGCGCTCAATGGTCGTATTGAAGTAGGCCTTAATGCGACCCTCTTTGATACGGTTGAGCAAGTCGGGCCGAATCCAGTACTTCACAGAGTTACTGATTTCCTCTCCGCGCACAATCATCGTGACCCTAGCACCCGTGCGTAGGAGCTGCAAAGCGGCCTTCGCCGACGAATTTTTGGCTCCTACTACCACCACGTCTTGGTGGGCGTGGGCGTAGGGTTCTTTGTAGTAGTGCGTTACGTGCGGCAGCTCTTCACCGGGCACGTGCAAATAATTAGGTATGTCGTAGAAACCCGTGGCCACTACCACGTAGCGGCAACTGATCTGGCCCTTCTCCGTGATGACTTCGTAATGACCTAGGTCGCCTTCTAGCCCCGTCACCCGCTCATAAAGGCGCAGATTGAGCTTTTCGGCGCGAGCTACGCGATGGTAATAATCGATACCGTCTTCGCGTAGGGGTTTATAGTGAGCCGTTGGGAACGGATGGTCCCCAATTTCGAGTAGCTCCGGCGTCGAGAAAAACTCCATGTTGGTGGGATAACCAATGATGGAGTTTACCAGTGCGCCTTTGTCGACCACTACGGCGGTAAGGCCTTGCCGCTGCACCTCCAAGGCGCAAGCTAGCCCCACCGGTCCCGCACCGATTACCACTACATCGAAGGAAGAATCTGTCGTCATATACTGTAATACCAATTTGGAAGCTAGGAGTTTGCCGCCGGCACAATTGCTGTGCTCGGCGGGCTAAGCTAGCTTCTCTTAGAAACAGCTACAAGATGTGATTCGTGCCTTCGGGGCGCTTGGTACGCAAGCTTTTCAGGGCTCCCGTAGACCACAAGGCCCAGCCCATCAACACTGGCTGAAAGAAGAGTCTGCCCAGCCGTTTGGCGTCGGTGTCGAGGTTGAATGCGGAAATATGGTGCGTGTATTGGTGCAAGTTGCCGGGGAATACCAAGGCGTAGAACGCCGCCAATCCTAGGCCCATCTCAACGCGGCGCGATTTCCAGAAGAGCAAAGCTAGCCCCAAACCCACCTCAACCACCCCCGATTGCAGCACAACGGTATCCTTATCCAGTGGAATCCAATCAGGAACCTGAGCCTGAAACTCCTGCCGGACAAACGTCAGGTGGCCCGTACCGGCTACGACCATAAAGGTGCCCATTATCCCGCGGGCCACATTCTGCAAAGTCGTGGTATGTGTGTGGTGTTGCATGGCATTCTGTTGTAGGGTGAAGCCGTGCTATACGGTCTGTTCGCAGTGAAGATGCCTAAAAAAGTAGCGCGGAAGTTTGTTCTGCGACGAGCAACGCGAGTTCCGACGTACGAATACTCGCGTTGCTCGTCGCGGAACGAACTTCCGCGCTACCTAGCCTGACGGCATACGCTGTTAGTGTGCCTGTAGCCAGTTGCTGCCGGTACCGGCCTCTACTTCCATGGGTACACTGAGTGGTAAGGCGTTGATCATCAGCTCCCGAATGCGCGGAATAACTAAGTCAACTTCTTCTTTCGGCACATCGAACACCAGTTCGTCGTGCACTTGCAGGATCATCTTGGTGCCTAGCTTTTCCTTTTCCAGCCAATCGTGGATGCGGATCATGGCAATCTTGATGATGTCGGCGGCGGTGCCTTGAATGGGCGCGTTGATGGCGTTGCGCTCGGTGAAGCCGCGCAGCGTAGCATTGCGTGAGTTGATGTCGCGCAGGTAGCGGCGCCGACCTAGCAGTGTTTCGGCGTATTCTAGCTCGCGGGCTCGGTTGATGCTCTCATCCATGAACTTCTTCACGGCCGAAAACTCCTGGAAGTAGGCGTCGATAATTTCGGTAGCTTCCTTGCGGGAGATACCTAGGCGCTGGGCCAAACCAAAGCTGCTGATGCCGTAAATGATACCGAAATTCACCGTTTTGGCTTTGCGGCGCATCTCGCCGTCCACTTTGTCGAGCGGCACATGAAAGACCTTGCTGGCGGTGCTGCTGTGAATGTCGATGCCCTGGCGGAAGGACTCAATCATGGTCGCATCCTTGGAGAAGTCGGCCATGATGCGCAATTCGATTTGGGAGTAGTCGGCGGCGATGAGCACGTGGTCAGCGTCGCGCGGCACGAAGGCTTTGCGAATTTCCCGGCCTTTCTCCGTCCGAATGGGAATGTTCTGGAGGTTGGGGTTGGTGCTGCTCAGGCGGCCCGTGGCCGTTACGGCCTGGTTGAACGACGTGTGTACCCGTCCGTCTAGGGCGCATACCAGCTGGGGCAATGCTTCCACGTAGGTGCTGCGCAGCTTGGTGAGCTGGCGGTGCTCCAAAATGAGACCCGCAATGGGGTTGTCGGCGGCTAGCACACTCAGTACTTCCTCGCCGGTAGCGTACTGGCCGGTTTTGGTTTTCTTGATCTTGCCACCACCTAGGCCTAGCTTATCAAACAGCACTTCGCCGAGTTGTTTGGGCGAACCAATGTTGAACTCCTGGCCCGCCGCCGTGAAGATTTGCTGCTCCAGTTCCGTAATGTAGCCTTGTAGCTCCGCCGAGTATTCGCCCATAGCGCCTGAGTCGATGCGCACGCCTTCGTACTCTACATCAGCCAGCACGGGCACCAAAGGGTTTTCGACTTCGTTCAGCAGCTTCAGCAAACCTAGCTCTTGCAACCGAGGCTCGAATACATGTTTAAGCTGTAAGGTCACGTCGGCATCTTCGCAAGCGTAATCAGAAACCTCAGCCGGCGGAATGTCGGCCATGGTCTTTTGGTTTTTGCCTTTCGGCCCAATTAGCTCCGTAATGGAAACTGGGGTGTAATGCAAGTAGGTTTCGGCCAGCACATCCATGTTATGGCGCATGTCGGGCTCCAGCAGGTAGTGGGCTAGCATGGTGTCAAATAGCGGCCCGGCCACCCGCACGTTGTAGTGCTTCAGGATAGTGAGGTCGTATTTGATGTTCTGGCCCACTTTCACAACGCCTTCCTTTTCGAGGAAAGGCCGGAACTCATCTACCAACGCCTGGGCGGCTTCTTGGTCGTCGTGCGGTACGGGTACGTAGTAGCCCTCGCCGGGAAGCCAGCAGAAGCTTAGTCCAACGAGCCGCGAGGTCATGGTATCTAGCCCCGTGGTTTCGGTATCGAAGCTAACTTCCTTCTGTTGTAGTAAGTAGTCAAGCAATGACTTGCGCAGGGCGGGTGTGTCTACCAAGTGGTACTGGTGCGGCACATCAGCCAGTGTGCGGCGTGGGCCAGCCGGAGCGCCCTCGTGGCCCGTCTCGCCGTTCTCGGAGGCAATAGCCACGGCATCCGGCGCGTCGAACAAAGAGCCTTGCGAAGGCACGTTCGGCCGACGAGCCCCCCGGCCCACTGGCGCAGCAGAGGAAGCCGCTGGCGCGCCGCCGCTGAGGACACGCGCTGCTAACTGGCGGAATTCTAGCTCGTCGAACAACGACCGCAGCAGCTCCTCGTCGGGTTTGCTCAGGGTGAGGTTCTCCTCGTGAAACTCGATCGGGACGTTGACGTGGATAGTAGCTAGCTCCTTGCTCAGCAAACCCTGCTCGGCAAAGTTGCGCACGTTTTCCTGCTGCTTGCCCTTGAGCTCGTCTACATTGGCAATGAGGTTTTCTACCGACCCATACTTCTGGATCAACGTCTTAGCGGTTTTCTCGCCAATACCCGGAATGCCTGGGATGTTATCGACGGCGTCGCCTTGCAGACCTAGGATGTCAATCACCTGCTCCACGCGCTCCACCTCGAAGCGTTGCAGCACGTGCTCTTTGTCCAGTACCTCGGCCGCATTACCCATAAACGCCGGCCGGTAGATTTTGATCTTGTCCGTTACGAGCTGGCAATAGTCTTTGTCCGGCGTCATCATAAACACGTCGAATCCTTCGGCTTCGGCACGCTGAGCTAGGGTGCCAATGACGTCGTCGGCCTCGAAGCCATCCACCATCAGAATCGGGATGTGAAACGCTTCGATGATGCGCTTGATATACGGAATAGCCGTGCCGATATCCTCAGGCATGGCTTGGCGCTGGGCCTTATACTCAGCAAAACTGTCGTGGCGGAAGGTTTTCTTTTGAGCGTCAAAAGCTACCCCAATGTGGGTCGGCTTTTCCTTTTGCAGCACCTCCACGAGCGTGTTGGTGAAGCCAAGCACGGCGCCCGTGTTCATGCCCTTAGAGTTGACGCGCGGGTTCTTGCTAAAGGCAAAGTGGGCACGGTAAATCAGGGCAAAGGCGTCGAGGAGAAAGAGCTTTTTAGCGGGTTGGGCGGTATCGGTCATAGGAAGGCGAAAGTACGGATTGAGCTACTGCTGCACGGCAGGAAAATTGCGTTGGGTATTATGAATCAGCTAAAAAAATCAACGAGTATGAAAAAACTAATACCCTTGAGTTTCTTATTAGTAGTGAGCTTATCAGGAATAAAACAAGTATACGCGCAAACAGTTGACCCGACGTTTGCACCTATCGAGTTGATGCAATCAGGTCTGATCTATAATGCTATACAGCAGCCTGATGGAAAGTACTTAGTGGCAGGAGGTTTTACCCAAGTAAACGGCAGTCCAGCTACAGGATTAGCACGCTTAAACGCCGATGGTACCCTAGACGAAGCATTTACTACTACAGTAGCCTGTAAAGGGAGTGTTGTTAGGATGCGGGTGCTAACCGATGGACAGATATTACTACAAAATCAGTGGGGAATTTCGGTAGGTGGCCGCACCTTTAGCTCACTTGCTAAGCTAAATGCTGATGGTACGTTGGCAGCAGATTTCACTCCAGGTAGTGGACCAATGCAAGCAGGCTACGCAGGTCCGGTAGCCGCTATGACAGTACAACCTGACGGCAAGATTCTGTTGGGTGGACTTTTTTCAAGCTACGATGGAGTTGCGGCGAATAGCTTGGTACGCCTTAATGCAAATGGCAGCGTCGACCAGACTTTTACCACAGCATTAAATAAAGGATTTGTAGATTCATACGGAAGAGCTGCTGACGTGCAAGGAGTTGTCATACAGCCAGATGGGAAAGTTCTGGTTTGTGGCACTTTTGAGAATTATAATAATACAGGCCGTAGCGGACTAGTGCGATTAAACTCGGATGGATCCTTAGATGTCAGTTTTAACCCTGCATCAATTGGTAAGAGAGTCCAAGCTGTGGCTCTTGATTCACGCACAAATGCTGTAGTCATTCATACAAGTGATGGTACCCAACAGATTGTACGCCTGACTAGTACAGGCCAAGTAGATAATTCATTTAATCCTTTTGGCGGCTCCAACTGCTTTTATCTGGATTACCAGAATGATGAAGAGCTTGCAGTGGACGCGAGCGGTAGAGTAATTTTGAGTGGTTGCTTTGCGGATTTTGGTGGAACAAGCGGCAACAGCTACGTTACGCGTTTGCTGCCGGATGGGCAGCTTGATGCTCAGTTTGCTATTGGTAAGCAGCTAAATGGCAGGGTGCACTCTGTAAAGATTTTAGCTAATGGCGAAATTCTGCTTGGTGGTCACTTTAGCCGTTATGGTAGTCTTCGCAATGTGAACTTGGTGCGGGTAAACGACAAGGCTGAATTGATTAGCACATTTCATCCGGCTATCATGCAGCCAGGGCAGCTGGATGAGGTAGTTCAGCAGGCAGATGGAAAAATAATAGTTGGTGGTCAATTCTGGAAAATCAACGGACAAGATGCTGGCAACCTAGCTCGCCTTAATACAGATGGTACGCTAGACCAATCCTTTCAACTAGCAGGGGTTAATGGGGAGGTACGGCGAATTGCTCTTTCTTCAGATGGCCGCATCATGGTAGGAGGAGAATTCACGAGTGCCGGTACTCATGCATCACCTTTAGTTGCGCGCTTGCTAACGAACGGTAGCGCCGATGCCTCTTTTACTGTGCTAACAAGTGCTATTACTTCTACTGACAGGGAGAACGTGAGTGCGTTAGCTTTACAATCAGATGGTAGTATTCTGGTTGGTGGTTCTTCTAAGAACATAGGAGGCTATACCAGCGCCTTGCACCACTTGCTCGCTAATGGTAGCGTTGATGCTGCTTATGCCAATGAATTGGAGAATAAGGTGAGGCTTGATATTAAGCATATCGTAGCGTTACCTAATAATCAGTATATAATCAATAGAACCGATAATCCTACTGTAGACATAGGTTTGACACGCCTCAATGCAGATGGAAGTTTTGATAACAGCTATGTTGTAGACCCTACTGTTTATGGACCTCTTTATCTGGATAAGCTGCTACTGCTACCTGATGGTAAGTTGTTGGTTAGTGGTGATTTTAGGAAAGCGAATAGTGGTGAGAACTTCAGCCTAGTGCGGCTAAATTCGGATGGATCTGTAGATAACAGCTATGCACTACCCAAAATAGAAGGATTAATATCGCAGTTAGCACGTTATCCAAACGGTCAGGTGCTAGTTGCAGGCACTTTTGGTTATGTGATGGTAGATGGTAAGGACCGTGGCTCGTTGATACGTTTGAACGCGGATGGCTCTTATGATGCCTCTTTCGCTGATGTACTGGTTGGTTCTGCTACGGGCCTAGCTTTGCAGCCAGATGGCGCTATTCTATTAGGTGGTTATTCGTTCAAAATCAATGGACAGAATCGAGGCCCATTGGTTCGCTTGGTTTCTTCCAGCGTGCTAGCTGTTAGCAGCCATCGAGCCATAGATCATACGCAAGCTTGGCCCAATCCGGCTCACGAGAGTTTGCAAGTGAGCCTAGATGCCGCCGCAAAACCCACACACCTAGCACTATTAGACGGGCTAGGTAAGACTATTATCAGCCATGCCGTCACGAAAACCGACCTAGCTTTGCCTGTGCAAAATCTGCCTGCCGGCGTGTACCTGCTCCGCGTCGACTACGCCGATGGTCCCGTGACGCGCCGGGTCGTAGTGCAGTAACAACCCACGCTTTAAAACAGTAGCGCCAGCAAGTTGCATCAACCTGCTGGCGCTACTGTTTAGATATGGTAATAAGTTCTACACTACAACGCCGATTTCACCTCAAACGTGAAGCTAGCACTACCAGACAGTCCGTTAGAAGCTAGGCCTTGCAGTACTACTATGTAACGGCCAGCTTGGTCGCCGGTGTAGAAGTCTAGCTTAGTCGGCGCGGTGCTGGTTGTGATAGCCGGATTCCAGTACAGCAGATTGCGCAAGTCGGGCAGGCGACTTTGCTGGGCTTGGGGTGTATCGTAGCGCGGTGCGTAAAACTCGCGCTGGCCCTGCAACCCTTCGTATTGCTGCACCAGTACCCGCGGGTCAAGTTTGAAGCCTTCTAGGTCGCCTTTGTAGGTGGTGTAGCTCACCAGGCCACTGTACACGGCAGACCCGTGGAAATAGCGACTGGCCATCACTTCTAGCTTCTGGATCTTCAACGGATCCATGGCCATGATCTTGTTGATGTTAAAGACGGGAACCCCGTCGAGCAACACCATTGGATTGTCTTCGAAGATGGCCTTGTTGGGTCGGTCGATAACCAAGAAGTGGAAGCCGTCTTTGCGAATGCGAACCATCACGCCCGGTACGTATTCGCGCATGACTTCTTCCATCACCTTGAAGCGCGTGTACTTATCCAAAAAATAGGTTTCATCGGCCTTCCCATAAAACGATGTGCTATCGGCTGGCGGCTCGGTGTAGCGGTTTTTGGCTTTGTCAGCAAAGGCGTTTTGTACTTGATTTTGAAAGTGCCGCTTGGCGTAATCTGCCTTGAAGCGAAGCTGCGGCGCGAAAGGTTCACCTAGGGTAGTCGCAAACTGCGACGAGAATGGGTTAAAAACTTCAATGCGGCATGTGCTGTCCTGTTGCGGATTGGTTTGCACCATAATCTCTCGAGAGCCATACAGGTTGCCTAGCTCGAACTGCACGAGACCATCGGCATTGCTCACCGCATTTTGCAGCCGAATAATGCGGCTCGGCGACGACAAATACGTTAGAATGCCTTTCAGTGGCTTGTTAGTGCCGGCTTGCGTCAAGCGGGCTCGCACCAGCGGGCCATTGAACTCGGGTAGATTGGGGAAAGCAACGGGCGTAGTTGCTAGCACCTGTTCCCACCGAAACCGACTCCAGCCCTGCGTTAGCATCAGGTTGTCGGCAACCGTGGTTGCGTCCGGTTCGTTGGCCGTGAAGTAATATTCTGGATGTTCAATGATGCCCTTCAGGTCGGATGCTAGCCACAAGTAGCTGTTGATGTCGGCAGTGGAGGCTGTGCTGAGCGAATCGAGCCGGTACACTGCCATCGACAGGTTCGCTTCGAGATGTTGACTTGCCGAAGCGGTAGTAGCTAGGTCCACGCTTACTTTCTCCCGGTTGGCATATTGGCTTTTATCTGAGCGAGCCGTAATAGCTAGCTTGTCGTGCGGAGGCTGGAAATACAACCGTTCGCAGACCGGCTTTTGTTCGGCATTAAATAAGGTGAAATGCGAAACGCCATCGAGTAGCTGCTTTTTCTCAAGGGTGAAAGTTGCGCGACCATTCGCGAGCAAGGCCTTTGTAGCTACGGCTACTTGCTGCCGCGAGTGCCCGAGCAAGAATACCTCCTCTGGCTGCCCGGCCGTAGCACTGATACTTAGGGTAAGTGAAGTAGGGGTGCTGTTCTCGAGGTGCATCACGTAGCCTTGCTCGTACGCCCGGGGCAGTTTTCGTCTAATTACCTGACGGTTGCCTAGCGTGAGGATGGCTGTGTACGTAGCGCTTGGCGCAGGCGTAAATGTGAAGCTACCCATGCCGAAACGCAAGGTCTGGAAGCTAGCTACTGTGGTGCCATTCTGATCAAGTAGCTTGCCCGTAGCAGCTGCCCCAGTGCCCGACTTCGCTGTTATCTTAAACGCCACTTTGCTGCTGAGGCCTTGCACCAGATTGCCGCCCTCTGGGAAGAATTGTACGTCGTAGCCTGCTGTATCTCGGGTAGCTACGCTGCCCGAAGCAGCTGTAGTATTCACAACTGTGACGGAGCGGTGGTAATAGTACTCAGGTCCGAAGTTTTGCATCCAGCTAGTGTAGGCGCGCACCGTGTACACGCCTGAGGCAAGGGAGCTAGGTAGCAAGAAGGACCCATGCCCGGTGGCTTGCTTCAATGGAATTTTACCTTGTACTACGGGATGGTTCTGTTTATCAAGCACCTCTACATAGGCAACCGAGCTCAAGGGTAACGGCTTACCAGAAGTACCGTCTACTGCATACGCCTTCAACCACATGGTCTCGCCACTCAAATACAGGGGCCGGTCGAGGTGCAGGAATAGCTTCTCCGAAAGCGCCGCTTGTTGGTAGCGGTTGAGCTTGCGAGCCAGACTATCCGCAGATGCCCCTTGCCCATAAGCGGCTCTATCCGCTAATAGCCATAATGCTAGTAACAACAAAAGCTTATGGCTCATACCGGTGATGGGTAACTTGAGATAGGCAATCATATAATGCAACGGGTTGACTAGGTTCGGGAAGCTATTACCAATAAGCCGGCTTTACCGTGGTGCCACGCAGCCGACAATCTACACACTCGACTGATGTTCCAAGAGCCCCTACCGAGATTACGGCCACCGGTATGTTGCCAGCAAAGCCAAAGACACCGGGTATGTCTCTCGAAACAACCGTATCGGCGATGCAGTCGTCATAGCCTGTGGATACCGGTAGGCTAAGCGGGAGCTGAGCGCGGGTGATGAAAATGCGTGTCTCCTCTACCGAGTGCGCGCCGATGTACCCGAAAGCAAGCTCAGAATCATCGCTGAGGCAATGAACGTTGCCGGTAATTTGGGCGGGGAGTGGGTCAAATAACGTCCCGATGTTCTCGGTGTTTTTCTTCAGCAGATTCCAGTAGTTGTACTCCTCTTGGGTTTGGGCATGTTGCCTAACCAGAATGCTATACTTGTGCCGGAAGCGGGCGTTGGTAGAAGTATAGGAACGCAGCAGATAGTCAGAAACAACATCTTGGCTTAAGCTCGCTGTACTACCTAGCTTAATGTCCGTGGATATTTCATTGCCCCAACAGACAGTCGGATAAGGGATTAGCCTGTTCTGCAGTTTGTTGTTGACGTACTCTATGCCCGAAGTTATTACTGGTCGAGTTTCCCAAGTCTCTTCACATTCCCACCGGTAATAGCGTGTGGCGTTAGTAGGATCATGCGTATTGACAAAAATGTTGATGCCCTTCGTGTCTAATTGCCACTTTACATCATCAATTTTGGGCGTGAGCTGAGCCGTTACGAAATCAGAAGCATACTCCTTGCTAGGGGTAATAATCAGGTGGATACGATACCGCTTGGCCGAGTTTAGGCGTAAGTTATCGGAGGTGTACGTGCCGGTAGTTTTTTCTTGTAGCCGGTAGCGGCTCCCTGCTTCTTCCTCAAGGTACACCGTGGCTTTGGTTTCAGCCGGAGAAATGCCAGGCTCATTGATGGCAGAAGTGCGCGATAGTTTTAGCGTGGTAACCCCATTGCAGTTGATAAAGCCATCGACCACCAAATAGCTCTTGGGGGAGCTGATAACGTCGGGCATGTAGGGCTCAACGCAGCTAGGCAGGAGCAGCGTTAGGCACCAGAGTAGTGTAATCCGAACAAGCGGCAGAAGAATACGCATTTCACGGAAGGGGTTATTGCCAGAAGCTAGGTCGTACGGACGAGCCACGTTTACGACAGTCCACGCAGTCGATGGTCGCGATGGTGTAGCCTCTGAGGGGGCCTCCTAGTTTGAAAAAAACAGGCACTACCGGTACGATCACGGGGTTGGCGAATGTGCTGGGCACGTTTTTTAATTCTACCGTATCCGGCGGGAAGCAGCTTTCGTAGCCAGTGCTCAAGCGCCACGCCGGTGGTACCTGCGTGCGGCTGATAAAAATGCGCTTTTCCTGCACGCTGCCCGCGCCTACGTAGCCCAGAGCTAGCTCGGTGTCGTCGTTGAGGCAGCGCACATTGCCGGTGAACTGCGCGGGCAACGGGTCGAACAAGCTTCCAATACTTTCGGTGTTCTTCTTCAGTAAGCTCCAGTATTCGTATTCCTCTCGGCTCTGCGCATATTGCTTCACCAGCATGCTGTACTTAATGAAAAGCCGATCAGTACTGGTCGGTAAGGAGCGGAGTAGTTGATCTGACACCACATCTTGGGCTAGGCTGGTCGTGTTACCTAAAATGATGGTTGACGATTTTTCCGTTGCCCAGCACACGGGTGGGTAGGGGGGCTGTAATTCTTGCACACGCCGATTGACGTACTCAACGCTAGCAATGAGCGTCGGCCGGATTTCCCATGTCTCCTCGAAAGCCCAACGGTAATAGCGGGTAGCATTGGTCTCGTCGTGGCTGTTAACGTAGATAGTCAACCCCGAATCGGTGGTGCGCCAGCTAACGTTATCGATGGGCGGAGCGCTCCTCGGGGTCACGTAGTTGGAGGCGTATTCTTTGCCTCCCGTTGTGCGGATGTGTAATCGGTAGTTCTTCGTTGGGCTCAGCGTTAAGCTAGCTGAGGTGTAGGTGCCTTTGGTCGTACTTTCTGGCAAAGGGTAGCGTGCACCACCTTCTTCTTCTATGTACACGGTGGCGGCCACTTCTACCGGCGGCAGACCCTTGGCGCTGATATCATAGGTGCGCGACAGGTTAATGGTTGTGACGCCCTGGCTGTTAATAGAACCGTCGACCACCAGATAATGCTTCGTAGCACTAATGACGTCGGGCATGTATGCGTCGATGCAGCCAGGCAGTAACAGCGTGATGCACCAGAGCAAAGAGACCCGAACGAGCGAAAGAATAGTGCGCATCTCACCGAAAGATCTATTGCCAGAAGCTAGGACGCACAGCCGTGCCGCGCTTGCGGCAATCCACGCATTCGACGCTCGAACGCGTGTAGCCTTGTAGGGAGCCCATTGGGCTAAATGTCGGCGTCACGGGTATAACAACCGGGTTGGAAAAGGTGTTGTCTACATTCGATAGCTTCACCGTGTCGGGCGGAACGCAGCTTTCGTAGCCAGTTAGCAAACGCCAGGCGGGCGGTAGCTGCCCACGGCTGATGAAAATGCGCTTTTCCTGCACGCTACTTGCGCCTACATAGCCCAGAGCTAGCTCGGTATCGTCGTTGAGGCAGTGTATGTTGCCGGTAAGCTGCGCGGGCAACGGGTCAAAAAGCGTCCCGATGTTCTCGGTGTTTTTCTTCAATAAGCTCCAGTACTCGTATTCCTCCTTGGTTTGGGCATACTGCCGGACCAAGATGGTGTACTTAGTATAAAGCCGGTCTGAGGTAGTACTGAAAGAGCGTAGCAGTTGATCGGAAACTACATCACGACCTAGGCTAGTGGTATTACCTAGGATAATGTTCGCAGACTTCTCCGTAATCCAGCAGGATTGAGGATAAGGTACGCGTATGTCCTGCATTTTGCGGTTAAGGTACTCCACGCTAGGAACGAGCAGCGGACGGATTTCCCACGTTTCCTCGTACGACCAACGATAGTAATGCGTGTCGTTGGCGTCGTCGTGGCTATTCACGTAAATGTTTAAGCCAGAGGTGGCTGCCTGCCAGCCGATATTATCAATTGGCGGCGTGTTCTTGACGGCTACATAGTCGGAGGCGTATTCCTTGCCTCCGATAGTGCGAATGTGGAGTCGGTATTTCTTGGCTGGACTTAAGGTTAGGCTAGCCGATGTGTAAGTGCCTTTGGTAGTGCTTTCTCGCAGCGTATAGCGTGCCGCTGCTTCGTCCTCCACGTACAGGGTCGCGCCCGTTTCCACGGGCGGAGCCGTTTTGGCGGCAATATCGTAAGTGCGCGACAGCACTATGGTAGTGACACCCTGGCTGTTGATGATGCCGTCGACGACCAGATAACTCTTGGTAGAGTCAATAACATCGGGCATGTAAGGATCGATGCAACCGGGCAGCGCCACAGCCAAGCACCAAAGCAGCACAGCCCGCATAGGGTAGGAGAGAAGGCGCATCTAAAACTTGAAGTTGTAGGTGATGGTCGGGATTGGCTGACCAAAAATGGAGAGCTTGTAGCCTCTGATCTGCCCATTTTCGGCTTTGAAATAGACCGAGTAAGGATTTCTGCGCCCCGTCAGATTATACACACCTAGGGTCCAGGAGCTGTGAGCTAGCTTTTTCACCTTGTGGTTGCCTTCGATGTTCAACCCAAAATCGACGCGGTAGTAATCGGGTACGCGGTAGGCGTTGCGATCAGAGTAATACACGCGCAAGGAGTTGGCAACGTAGTACTTGGCTAGTGGCAGTGTGATGGGGCGACCGGTGCTGTACGTGAAGTTCAGCGAAGAGCTGAAGCGCCGACTGAAGCGGTAGTTTCCGATCATGGTCACGTCGTGGGGCTTGTCGAAGTTGCTCGGGTAGTACCGGCCCCCGTTGATCATGTCGGAGGTGGTGCCTGCGTTTACCCGGACCAGCGAGCGAGAGTAGGTGTAGCTAATCCAGCCATTGATCTTGCCCGTAAGCTTCTTCACCAGCACCTCCACGCCGTAGGCCTTGCCTTCGGCGTTCACGATATCCGTCTCAATGTGGTGGTTCAGGATGAGCGTGGCGCCGCTTTTATAGTCGACAAAGTCGTGGAGCTTTTTATAATAAGCCTCCACAGACGTTTCAATGGTATTCGCCCGGAAGTTGTGGTAGTAACCAATCGAATATTGGTCGCCGACCTGCGGGCGAATGTTGGCGTCGCTGAGCTTCCAGATGTCGGCCGGCGACACCGAAGCCGTGTTGGAAAGCTGGTGGATGTACTGGCGAGTGCGGTTGTAGCTCGCCTTCACCGACGAGTTATCCGTTAGCCCGTAGCGCAACGACGCGCGATACTCGGGACCATGGTAGGTAGCTAGCACCTTGCCCGAGTTGTAGCGCAACGTGTCCGTGATGGAGGTTTCGGTGCGCGATTCGCCCGGCGCGTATTGGTACACATCGCGCGGACCTAAGGCATTGAAGAGAGAGTAGCGCAGACCCAACGACAGCGAGAGGCGCTGCGAAAGGTCAATCCGGTCGGAAGCATAAATAGCGCTTTCCACCGCTTGCTCGCGGGCTAGCACGTTGGTGCTGATGAGCGACTCGCCGCCTAGGGGCGTCAGGCTGCCCGGTGTGATGTGGTACAGCAGCGAGCTAACCCCAAAATCAATCGTATGCTTAGAATTGGGAAAGTAACTAAAATCGGCTTGCAGGTTGGTCTGCTTGATGCCATACTTCAACCGCGAGGCATTCACCGGGTTCTTCTCGCTGGTGATGTCGTAGGCGTAGTGGCTGTAAGCGCCCGTAAGCACTCCGTAGAGCTTATTGTTGAAGTTGTGCTGCCACTTTAAGCTAGCATTTTGATTACGGTAGTGATAGGTAGTATCGCTGGCTAGCCGGAACCGGTCGGAGCTAATATACCCCGTGGCGTACAGCGAGTTCTTGTCGTTTAGCTGGTGGCTCACGTGCGCGCTGATGTCGTAGAAAGACGCCGAGCTTTGCCGGAATGAGCTGTTGGACAGGCGGCGCAAGATCCAGTCGGAGTAGCTGGTGCGGCCGCTGATGATGAAGGCGCTTTTATCCTTTACAATAGGACCTTCGAGCGTGAAGCGGCTGGTGAGGGGGCCAATACCACCCGAGCCGGAAAGCTTCTTCTTGTTGCCTTCTCGCGTTTTTATTTCCAGCACCGACGACAGGCGCCCGCCGTATTTGGCCGGAATGGCGCTCTTGTACAGTTCCACCGATTGCAAAATGTCGGGGTTGAAAGCCGAGAAGAAACCGAACAAGTGCGACGGGTTGTAGATGGTAGTGCCGTTGAACAAAATCAAATTTTGGTCGGTGGCGCCGCCGCGTACGTTGAGGCCCGTGCTGCCTTCGCCCACCGATTTCACGCCCGGCAGCGTGAGCACCACTCGCAAAATATCAGTTTCGCCAAACGCCGTGGGCACCTGGCGCAAGGTTTTGATATCTAGCTTTTCCAAGCCCATTTGCATGCCCGACACGTTCTTGTCTTTCTCGGCCTCAATCACGACTTCTTTCAGCGGCGTGATATCCTCTTCTACCTCAATTTCAAGCTTGCCATCACCACCTAGCACCACTTGACGACGGGTATTCTTGATGCCGATGCCCCTTACTTTCAAATCGTAGCGGCCAGCAGGCATGGTCAGGGAGTAGTAGCCAAATTGGTCAGTGCTAGTGCCGATAGCCGGCGCCTCGGAGTAAATAGTCGCGCCCACCACTGGCTCCCCCGATTTTAGGTCACGTACGTGGCCAGCCAGCGTCACCTTACCGCCGCGCGGCATGCCGTTGCCGAACTCATAAATCTTGGCTTCGGCTTCCCGAATGTAGCGCGACCGGCTTGGGGCATTGGCTGGCACGGCCGCATCACGGCGCGGTGTGTTCGCTAGGTCGTTGGGTTTCTCGGTACTAAAGAAGCTATCGGCAAGCGTCGGCTCCAGCGTTATACCCGAGGTGATGAAAACTCGGTTTTCATCGTCGATAGCGAAGTGAAAGCGCGTGTTCTGGAAGGCTCGCTCTAATGCAGTGCTGACGGGCACATCCTGCACTTGCAGCGTGATGAAAAGGCTATCAACTGCTGCCGGATTGAAGTAGAAGTGCAACTTGGTTTGTGCCTCCAGCTGTGTCGCAAATTGCTCGAACAGCACATGCTGAAAATTGCCCGTCACGGTTTTTTCAGCTTGCTGCTGCGCCTGGGCAGTGAAACGGAATAGCGTAAGAAATAAAACAACAAGCAGCAGATATCGGTGCTTCATAGAGGTAGCTAGCACATCCAAAAAAATAAACCTGGGGGTGAAGAGCAGCTAAAAAAAGCTAGGGTGCCAGCAAGCCAGCGTAATAGCGTGTAAGCAGCACAATGTCCGTTTCCCGTTGTGCTTTCTTAAACCGTAACTTATGGTCTTGGATATACTTCTGCACTTCCTTGCTGTGGTCGGCAAACAACTGGGTCACGGAGCGTTTTTTATTGACGAGGTAGTACACCCCAGCTTTGCGAACGAAAAGCTTGTCGATAGGCCGAAATTCCGCCTGGATTTCTCCCTGAGCGATTTTTTCTTCTAGCTGCTTGGCACGCTTGGCCAGCAGCTGCACCGTGCTGCTATCAACCAATACTTCGTAAAAACCAGTTGGAAGGCTAGCGGCCGAGCTATCGGCTACTAGGCGCGTGAAGCGGTGCCCATCAATAGTAAACTGCCAAAGATTTTCGTTAATAAGCTTTAGCGTGAAGGGGCTTGTAGCGTGTTGAATCAACAACTGGCTAAGTACCACGTCGTAGCGTAGCTGAAGCCCAGCGAAATAGTGATTATTGTAGTAAACGCTGCCGCTGTGTTTATCCGGGGACAGGAAAAACTGGTGCCCGACAGTTGTTGTGTAGCGCTTGGCGTAGTCAACATACTCAGGGCCGTTGTAAAGTTGGGGGTTAACGGCAAGGCTGCTGTTGTACTGCTGCTGAAGCGCATCGAGCGAAGCTGCTAACGGGATGTCAGTGGTCTGGCTCCATGCCGGATACCCTAGCCCTAGCACGCTGAATAGAACAAAAAGCTGGATAACGGTAATGCGAATTTTCATACCGACAAATAGGAGGGCCTAAAACCAACGAACTAAAGGATCTTATCAAATCAAAAGGTAATTGCCTGCTACCGAGAAATAGTAAGATGTAGGCAGGCGAATAGAAGTAGTGCACAATAAGAGGCAGTATCCACTGCTGCTAAATGTAAGCATGCTGGTAAAATATATAACGATGTGTTTACCAGAATCTGCTATTGCCGTCAACGCCACCTAGCTTGGCCGCGTACAGGAGCAGGGTATGCGCTACATCTCCCTCGACCTCGAAATGACCGGCGGCAACCCGGAGCGGCACCAGATTATTGAATTAGCGGCTGTGGTAGAAGACACCAAGCACCTGCAGCCGCTGCCAGAGCTACCTAGCTTTCGGCGCCTCGTGCGTCACCCCGAGTACATTGGGACGGCGGGTGCCCTAGCCCTAAATGCGCGCTTACTGGAGGAGCTAGCGCAAAAAGGACCAAACCCAGAATGCTGCACCGCCGAGGAGTTGTTGCCACAGCTACGCGAATTCCTGTTAGCTCAAGGCTTTAAACCCGACAAAAAGGACTGCGTGAGCGTGACCATGGCAGGCAAAAACATAGCTTCTTTCGACTTGCTGTTTTTGCGCCAACTGCCTGGCTGGGGCACACTTGTACGGGCCGAGCCCGCGATGCTCGATCCAGCGGCTTTTTACCTGAATTGGAAGAAAGACAACCGCTTGCCCACCATGACGATCTGTAAAGCACGCGCGCACTTTGCCGACCAAACGGTAGCTCACCAAGCCTTAGCTGATGCCTTGGATGTTATTCAGCTGCTGCGCCCCTTTTACGAATTGCCGCTCTACCAGCAAGTGCCTGCTGCTCCGGCAACCGAAGGGGAATAAGTAAGTCCTGGATTGGAGGGAGGTCATCGTCGCTTGGCACAAGATCGAGCGAAACCAAGTGAAGTATCGTTTGTGTGAATCAGGGCTGAGCTAGCCTTTTTTTACCAAGCGCAAAAAGTCTGCGCCCGGCGGATTATGTCGATTACGGCCGCAAAGAGGGGAAGAATGTATAAGCTACAGGTAGAATTTATCTAGCTGCTTAGCAATAAGTTGGTGGCGCGCATAGGGTGTTGGGCGGGTAGGAAAGGCAGGGTAGGAGGTGCTATGGGAAGTAAACTTTTGAAATTACTTTCAGAACTATAAAAAGTGCAAACGATTGCGGCATTCAGTAGGAATTTCTACTTTACCGGCTCAATCGTTACAACTAGTATTATCTTCATTCGAAGATTACTATGATTACGTGCGAAACCGCAAGCTACACGCTACACAAAACCTAGCTACTATCATTCGCTGCTCGGGCAACGGCTGACGCTACGCCGCTGCCTAGGTAAGTATAAACCTACCGAGTATCCACGTCAATCATTCCCTCTCTGCACCCAACCTAACTCCTTCATACTTCTTCTTTGTCCATGACTGTTTTCAACCGCTCCGGATTCGTGACCGGTAGCCTAGCTAGCCTCCTCTTGCTGGCCGCCTGCGACCAGAAAAAACCAGCCGACCAGGCCAGCAGCAGTAGCAGCGCGGCAGCCGATTCAACTCAAACTTCTACGACTTCCTCCTCTGACATGTCAGCCCCAGCCTCCTTCGGTAAAACCACCGACGGCCAAGAGGTGCAGCTCTACACGCTCACCAATGCCCACGGTCTGAAAGCCACTATTTCCACGTACGGCGGTACCGTCACAAGCTTGCAAGTGCCCGATAAGGCGGGAAAGCTAGGCAACATCGTGCTAGGCTTTGATAACGTGAGTGGCTACCAAAGCCCCGCTTTTCTAAAATCCGGACCTTACTTTGGTGCCCTAATTGGCCGCTACGGCAACCGCATCAAAGGCGGCAAATTCACGCTCGATGGTAAAGAATATACCCTCGCGAAGAACAACGGTCCAAACAGCCTGCACGGGGGCAAGAAGGGCTTCGATAAAGTGATTTGGGCCGCGGAGCCCGTTGCTTCAGCAACCGACGGCCAAGCCCTGAAGCTCACGTATTTGAGCAAGGATGGCGAAGAAGGTTATCCTGGCAACTTGAGCGTAACGGTCGTGTACACGCTCACCGACAGCGACGAGCTCAAAATTGACTACACAGCTAAGACCGACAAAGCCACGCCTGTCAACCTCACCAATCACAGCTACTTCAACCTAGGCTACGGCCAGGATAAGGATGTGCTCGGCCACGAGGTAACACTGCCCGCCGATCGCTACACGGTGGTGGACGAAACGCTCATTCCAACGGGTGAGCTGAAGCCGGTGAAAGGCACCCCGTTCGACTTCACCACCTCACACACCATCGGCGAGCGGATCGCGCAAGTGCCCGGTGGCTACGACCACAATTGGGTGCTGAACAATGCTAGTGGCAGCGGTATGCATCCCGCCGCCACCGTGTACGAGCCTACTTCGGGCCGTACTCTGGAAGTAACGACTACGGAGCCCGGCGTGCAGTTCTACACTGGCAACTTCCTCGATGGCACGCTGAAAGGCACCGGCGACGTGACCTATGGCAAGCACTATGGCTTCTGCCTCGAAACGCAGCACTTCCCCGACTCGCCCAACCAGCCGAAATTCCCGAGCACGGTGTTGAAGCCGGGCGATACGCTGCACTCTACTACCGTGTACCGCTTTGGGGTGCGCAAGTAGAACGCAATACTGGCTACGTTTGATTGCCACTGCTAGTCTTGCGGCTGGCTAGGCAAAGTTGTCCCACTACTTCACTCCTTGCCTCTTTAAGCCGTTGGCGAGCCGGCCCTAATAGCTCTCTTATTCAATGAATAAACTCGCGACTCTTGATTACATCGTATTCTTCATCTACTTCATTATAGTAGCGGGTTACGGTATCTGGATTTACCTGCGCAAAACCGGCCATGATGGCACGGCCGAAGGTGATTCCAAGGATTATTTCTTGGCGGAAGGGTCTCTGACCTGGTGGGCCATCGGCTCGTCGCTGATTGCCTCCAATATCTCGGCCGAGCAGTTTGTGGCCATGGCGGGTTCTGGCTTCAAGATGGGCCTTGCCATTGCAGCTTACGAATGGATGGCTGCCATCACACTGATCATTGTGGGCACGTTCTTCATCCCGGTGTACCTGAAGAACAAGATTTTTACAATGCCGCAGTTTCTGCACCAGCGCTACAATGGCACAGTGGCCATGATTATGGCCATCTTCTGGCTGGCGCTGTATGTAGTTGTTAACCTGACGTCTATCCTTTACCTAGGTGCCATTGCGGCCAGTAGCGTTTCGGGTCTGAACATTGACGTCTGCATCTATGGCCTTGCCATCTGCGCCGTGATCATCACGCTGGGTGGTATGAAGGTTATTGGCTTCACCGACGTTATTCAGGTGTTCTTTCTCATCTTGGGTGGCTTAGCTACCACGTACTTGGCCCTCAACCTGGTGGCTGAGCACTACGGCACCTCCGGTGCTATCAACGGGTTCAACCTGCTCACTTCGCAGGCCAATGACCACTTCCACATGATCCTGGACCGCAACAACCCGAACTTCGTTGAGTTGCCGGGGATGACGGTATTGCTCGGTGGCCTCTGGATTGTAAACCTTAACTATTGGGGTTGCAACCAGTACATTACGCAGCGCGCCCTAGGTGCCGACTTGCCTACAGCCCGTGGTGGTTTGCTCTTCGCCGCCTTCCTCAAAATTTTGATGCCGGTGATTGTGGTACTGCCCGGCATCGCCGCTTTCGTGCTCTTCAAGCAAAACGTGTTCGGTTCGGAGATGATGCTAGGTGGCCAAGTGGCTCCTGACCGCGCCTACCCCGTGCTGCTCAACATCCTACCAGTAGGCTTGAAAGGCTTGTCGTTTGCTGCACTAGTAGCTGCAGTAGTAGCCTCATTGGCCGGTAAGGCCAACTCGATTGCAACCATTTTCACCCTCGATATCTACAAGAAGGTGCTGAACAAGGACGCTTCGGAGAAGAAGATGGTGGCCGTGGGTAAAATCTCGGTGGTAGTAGCCATGCTGCTCGGCATTCTGCTCGCGCCGCACTTGGGCATTGAGAAAGGCGGTTTCACGTATATTCAGGAGTACACAGGCTTCGTATCGCCCGGTATTTTTGCCATGTTCATCCTGGGCTTTTTCTGGAAGAAAGCTACCTCAGCCGCTGCCCTGTTTGCCACGGTTGGCGGCTTCTTGCTCTCTGTACTGCTCAAGTTCTTGCCCCTCATGATGAATCTATCGTGGCTAGCGCCGCTGGGCTACTCGGTGAAGGTTGGTGATGTGTACGAAATCCCCTTCCTCGACCGGATGGGCTTTGTGTTCGTTTTCTGTATCCTAGGTATGGTAGTTATTAGCCTCATTCAGGCTAGCCAAGGCGTTAGAACGAACGGCCTCGAAATCGACAGCAGCATGTTCCGCACCAACCGCAGCTTCACCATCGGTTCGGTTGTCGTGCTAGCTATCGTTACGGCGCTTTACACGTACTACTGGTAAGCCAATACTACGCTTCACGCGCATAAAAAAGCCCCGCTTGCTTCTGCAGGCGGGGCTTTTTATTAGGTATAGTTTGTAGCAGGAAGCGGGAGCTTCGCGTTCCGTGCTACTCCTGCCACACCGTGACGCCAGCAGGCTCCATTTCCTTTTTGCCAACAATGATCTTGGCGCTGGCGGGTACCGGGGCCGTTTGTTTCTGCGAAGTGAAGTTGGTAGCCACCCAAAACCCATCGCGCCACTCCACAAAGAACTGATCGGCAAAATTCTCAACCGGCGTATTGGCGGCATTATACACGCTGCGCAACACGTCGCGCTCCAAATCGCCTTCCAGCGACTCCACACCCACGTACGTCACGGTACCCCGACCTAGCTTGCGCGACACGACGGCTGCCGCGCCTGCGTAGAACTGATCGGCGTAGGTAGCTAGGGTTTGGGTGCCCGGTGCTGGCAGCAGGCTTTCGCCCCAGGAGCCCCACGCATACGTTTTGCCCTGGGCCGTCACATTGCCCTTATGGTCACCGGGCAAGAGGTCGAAGGCTTGCGGGCTGAACTTGGCGCCAATTAGTTCGTTGATAGGAGCCGCCCAGGGGCCCTCCCACAAGTGCCCGCGGCGGTCCTTTTGGCCCGTACGGGTGGTAAGTATAAGGTGCCCGCCTTCTTGCACGTACTTCGTCCAGCGCGTTACCAGTTGCGCATCGAGCAGTTGGTAAGCAGGGGCAACGAGAAACTTGTAGCGCGAAAAGTCGCGGTCCTCGGTGATGACGTCTACGGGGCAACCTAGGGTCTTGAGGGCCCGGTAATAGCGCAGCAAGTGGCCCATCGTGTTCCAGCGGGTTGTGGAAGGATGGATGTCGAGGTCGAAGCGATTGTCGAAGTTATAGAGGAAAGCCGTGCGGCGGGCCGCATAAGCACTAGGCTCTTTGGCATTAGCCTTCCGCAGCTTGCGTAGCTGATTTACTTCCTGCATTGCCTGGCTATACTCCTGGCCACCGAGAAGCGGTGTTACGCCGTCGGTGCCCACGAAGCCATAGTGGTATAGCTCACTGCCGGCCAACGGCTGCCGGTACCGATACGAACAGATAAGCTTCGCACCTGCCCCAAAGGCATGCATAATCCACATGTGCACGGCGCCGGGCAAGGGCTGCGGGTTGATGCCGCCCCAATTCACCTGCCCCGGTTGCAGTTCCATCACGCCTTCGTTGCCGTTGAGGGTGCGGGCAAAATCGTGCATGAACCCAAGCGCGGCGCCATTACCCAGCCGAAAACCTAGGTTGCCATTTTCGTAGTCGCCGTGCACGGGGTACACGGTCCAGGTAATCAGATCGAGGCTGCGGCTGCTGAGGCTCGGGTTCACGTCGCGGTGCATGGCCATGAAGTTGGTGGTCACCCACTGGTTCTGGCTGTTCTGGCGGAGCGTGTTGGCTTGGAAACTCAGATAGTCAGCCGCTTCCTCTGTAAACCAACGCTGGAAGTCCAACAGCGCGTGCGGGTTGGCAGTAGCTACCAACTCCTGCTCGTTCGGAATCCGAACTTGCTCGAAGTTCTGGTAAAGCTGCGACCAGAAGACGTTGCCCCAGTCGCGGTTCAGGTTGTCAATGGTGCTGTACTTCTGCTTGAGCCACGCCTGAAACCTAGCCCGGCTGAAGTCGTCGTACGAAAACTGCTTGCCGTAGTGGCTCAGTTCGTTGTCGATCTGCCAGCCTATTACCGCAGGGTTCTTGCCGAAGCGCTTGGCTAGCTGTGTGTTAATTTTTTCTACGTATTGGCGGAAGAGGGGAGAGCTCCAGTTGCCTTGCTCGCGCGTGCCATGTTGCATGCGGCGCCCGTTGGCATCCACCATCAGGATTTCCGGATGATTTTCGGCGAGCCATACGGGTGGCGCACCGCTCGGCGTGCAAAGAATCACTTTCAGCCCGGCTTTGGCAGCTAGGTTCACGGCGCGTTCCAGCCAATCGAGGTTGTATTTGCCTTCCTCCGGCTCATACAGGCCCCAAGCAAATTCGCCCATGTGCACAAACTCCAAGTTGAGCTTACGCATATTGGCAAAGTCGCGGGCCCATTGGGTTTCCGGCCACGCCTCGGGGTAGTAGTATACGCCGATGGTCATCATGTCGGCATCTTTAAAAATAGGAGCGCCGGCCTTCCCCTTAGATGCAATCGGTTGCGCGTAAGCGCTCAGAAAAGTACTCAGCAGGAAGAACAAGCTGCTCAGCAGCCAAGAACGGAAAGAATGGAGCATACGCAAAAGAACAGGGGCGAAGGGTAGATGAGAAGGTTTGGACTGCTGGAAAAGTGGGGTTGTCAGCTAGCTTTGCCCAGACATACCCGTTGTGGGCACTAAGTTGGGGCGAATGGAGGGAAAGCAAGCCTATCCATTTGAAATCTACTGAAACCTTGATAGGTTTATGCAAACGTTTGTCCTTTTAGCGCGGTAATACGCAAACAGTTGGCAGCCAACCGAGCATCAATAGCAGACCTAGCCAAAAAGCTGAACATCTCAGTTTCGACGGTTTCACGCGCCCTGAATAACCACACGAGCATTAGCGAAAGCACTCGCAAAAAAGTATGGCAGCTAGCGAAAGAAGTTAACTACCAGCCCAATCACTTAGCGGCGGCACTCCGGAAGGGCCGAAGCAACTTGCTCGGCGTGATGGTGCCGCACATCGAGGGGCATTTCTTCTCATCGGTGATGCACGGCATCGAAACGGTGGCTAGCAAAGTAGGCTTTAACGTGATGATCTGCCAGTCGAATGAGAACGTGGCAAGCGAAAAGAAGAACATTGAGTCGCTGCTAAACGCCCAAGTAGAAGGAGTGTTGGTGTCCTTGGCGCGCAATACGCACGATTTTAAACACTTTGAAAAAGTCAGTAAGCGGGCTATTCCGCTGGTATTCTTCGATCGGGTGCTGGAAGGCCTCAATGTCAGCTCCGTTATTATCGATGACTACCTAGGGGCGTACCAAGCCGTGACGCACCTGATCGAGCAAGGCTGCCAGCGTATCGCCCATTTTGCTGGTCCTCAGCACTTAAACATCTACAAAAACCGGCAACGCGGTTACCAGGATGCCTTGCAGGCACATGGCTTGTCGGTTGAGGACGATCTGATTTTCACGTGCGATATGAAGACCGAAGATGGCGTAGAAGGCATGGAAAAGCTGCTGGCTTTGGCGGTGCCACCCGACGCAGTGTTTTCGGCCAGTGATTTCTCGGCGGTCGGGGCTATGCAAGTGCTCAAAGCCCGTCAGCTACGGGTACCGCACGACATGGCCCTGGTAGGTTTCAGCAACGAAACGTTTACCTCGCTCACCGAGCCGCGCATTACTTCCGTCGACCAACGGTGCGAACAGATGGGGCAGTCGGCGGTGAAGCTTTTTCTGGAAATGCTGGAAGAAAAATCGGGCGAGTTTTCACCGCGCCGCATTGTGTTGCAGCCTGAGTTGCTGATACGCGAGTCGTCGCTACGCTTGCAACCTCACCTCATCCCCCACGTCACGGCCAGATAGTACAGGCCGCCGATACTTGGGCCACCTAAAAACGAGTAGTAGTACTGATTGAGCAAGTTGGTAGCACCTAGTTTGAAGCGGAGGCTAGGCGTGGTTAGCGCATAGCTAAGCTGCGCATCGAGGTTGCTGTAGGCAGGCACGTAGCCATTCACCAAGAACGTTTGGGAGTAATAGCGAGCCTGCCAGCGGTAGTTCAGCCCGAAGCCGAAGTTCTTGTAGGCCTTTTCGTTACCTAGGCTCAGGTTGTACGCCCAGCGCGGGGTATTGAAGCCATCTTCTAGGCCGTCGCCGTTGGTGGTGCGGTCGAGGCGGGCGTACGTTGCGGTAGCGCCAGCTAGGTAACCGCCAGCTAGCTCGTAGTGCAGGCCTGCGCTGCCGCCGTAGTTGTGTACTTGGCTCTTGGAGTTCGTCCAGAGGCGGTAGCGGCTTTGGCTGCCACGGGCGCTCAGGGCCGTAGCAATAGCGTTGAGGTTTGTGTCGGTCGTGGTAAGAATATTGCCCGTGCTGCTTATGGGGACGTAAGCTTCCACTTGCGCAATAAAGTCGCGGTACGAGTTGTAGTAGAAGTCGATATCGAGCAGCAAACGAGCATCGGACAGCAATGCAGCTTTGTAGCCTAGCTCCACAGACTTGATGAACTCTGGCTTGAGGTACGTGTAGGCGTTCTTCACCAATCTGCCTTGGTTCTTCACAACAGCCTGCGTCCGTGTGAGCCCGCCCGTGTTCACGTCGCTGGTAACCGCTGCATTAAAGGCATCGATGCTGGTGCGCAAATAGCTGTTTTCAAACACCCCATCCGACATTACCCGTAGTCCACCTACGCGTTGTACTTGGCCGCTATTTACGTTGGAAAAGCCTTCAAACAAGCTAGGAAAGCGGTAGCCACTCTGGTAGCTAAGCCGGAAGTTGTGGCGCTGCGTAGGCGAGTATACGGCCGTCAGGCGCGGATTAAAACGGATACTGAAATAGTCGTTCTTGTCGGCCCGCGCCGTAGCCGTCAGGCGAATTTTATCGGCAAACAAATGCGCACCTGCCTGCACGAAGCCACCCGTCTTGCTATACGTTAGGTTATCGGTGAGCGGGTCTTTGCCAGGGTTCGGGTTGCGGAAGTAGTTGCCATCGGGCACGACCACGTAGGTGCGGTGGTCGGCACCGGCCAGCAAGTCAAGCCACTGCGGAAAGTTGGGGCTAGCTTGCCGCCGAAAGGCTTCCCCAATATTCACCTGACCTTCCGCATGAAGCAGGTCGGATTGCACCCGCAGCGCTGCGCCCCGGTCCCAGTCATTGATATCCTGTAGCTGCCGCAGTCGATCTTTAAACTCCGGCGTGCCGGGCTGCAAGCGGCCCGCGTCGGCCACAGCCCGCGCTGTGGCGTGCGCCTGCGCTACGGGTTGACCGGCTTGGGTGGCAGCATTCCAGGCGGCGGTATAGTCCTGGTTCCAGACTGCATCTGTTTTATAGCTGCGGTCGAGGTTCTCGCCCATCGAGCGCAGGTTGTAGCTTTTGCCGGTGTTCTCACGTGTGAGGTAGGCGCGCACCTGCACCACCGGACTTATCAGCGACAAGCCATGCTGCTGCAAGCGGTAATCCGCCAGACGGAAGCGGTTGGAGCGTTGATAAACATTGTCGATGCTGCTAAAGCGGTACGTGTAAGCTAGCTCTGTGTTGTTCGCGAGCCGATAGTGCAGCGCCCCATCCGTCTTGATGGTTTGCAAGTGGTAATCCGTCACGTCTTTCTCCCGGTAGCCCGTGCGCGCTACTTGGTACGTTTTACCACCTAGGATCAGGTTCGAGCGGTTCGAGGACTCATTACCGTAGCTGCTTACTGGGTCACCCGCGGGATTGTCATCACCAAATAAGCCGGTAGTCGCATTGCCGCTTGGGTTGATATCGGTGTAGTTATCCGCAATCCAGTCGTAGCCGCGCAGGTACGTTGTATTTACTTTAAAAGCTAGTTTGTTGGCCACTAGTACCTTGGCGTAGCGCAAGCTCGTCTCGGAGTATGGATGAACGCCGGTGCTCTGGTCGTTGAAATGGTTGAGACCGGTTTTCTGCTGCACGCTCAAGCCCTCAAATGAGAACGGATTCTTGGTGGTAAAATTCGCCAGTCCATTAATGGCATTCAGGCCATACAGCGCGGCAGCCGTTCCTGGCACAATCTCTACCGTATTAATGTCCAAATCACTCGGACCTAGAGCATTGCCAATGGGGGCGCCAATATGCGGTGCTTGATTGTCGAGCCCATCTACGAGCTGCACAAAGCGGACGTTGGTCGTATTCGAGAAGCCGCGGGCGTTGATCACTTTAAACCCTAGGCTAGGGGTGATTACCTGCACACCCTTCACATGCTCAATGGCGTCGAAGAAGGAAGGAGCCGGCGTCAGACGCAGGGCGCGGGCATTCAGCTTCTCCACCGTCACCGGCGATTGTAAAATGCTTTCCTGCACTTTCGACGCCGCCACCACTACTTCCTCAAGCGCCACATTTTTCGTCCGGGCAGAGTCAGTGGGTGTGCGCTGCGGAGCCGCTCGTTGGGCGTCTGCCCGATGGGTAGCGAGGACACTTATCAACGAAAAAGCCACGGGTACGCGGCCTAGCAAGCGTAAAACTGGGGGCATGCAAAGCAGGTTTAGAGCAGCGCTAGAGTTGAGTGCTTACTATCCTTGTTGTGGGCTCGTAGCTCGCGTCTAGGTGAGAGCCACAAAGCAATGGCCACAAGTGCGCTGGCGTAAGGACCTAGCCTCACATGCAAATTCTGCGTCGTGGCAGTTCGGGTCCACGCTAGGCTAAGGGCGCTGAGCAATCCCGGAGCAGCTTCAGTAAGTACGTCAGTCCGACGTGGCCAGCAGCAAGTAGCCTTAGGCATAGAGCAGAAACTATCGTTATGTATTTACAAACATAACGCAGAATGCGCTGGCTAGGTTACCGCTTACTCATAGAGCCGAGCAGTTTCTTGCTCCATAAACTGCCGAAAGCGGGCCTGCATCCCTTGAAATGTTTCTAGTATTTGTTTGCCTTCGGGTGTGAGTGCTGCTCCGCCTCCGCGCTTGCCGCCGGCTTGAGTGCTCACTAGTGGGGTACGTACCTGCCCATTCATGGAACTAACTAAGTCCCAAGCCTTTTTATATGACATTCCCATGGCTTGAGCCGCTTTGGAAATAGAACCAAAGGTTTCTATTTTCTCGAGAAGCTCGAGGCGGCCGATGCCTAGAAAACGGTCGTCGGTGCTTTCGATCCACAGCCGGCCATTTAGGGAAAAAGCTAGGTTTTCAAGTAAGATGTCTTTCATGCAAGTAGGCTAAAGGTGGGTAAAAAGCGGCAAGGTAAAGGCTGGCGGCGTACAGATTTGCTTTAAATATCGGCTAAAAACGATGTTTAAGCCATTATTTTACTTGTTGTGGCGCGGCAATACTGGCTTGGAAAATGCTAACAATTTCCGGTGGCAGGCGGGCACAATGTCAGTCTGCTTAGCACGTTTAGCTAAGGTAACACAAGGCGGTGATAAAATACTGGTTTTTGTACTTAGGCTAGGTTAGATAGTAGTTTGCAATCAGAAAAACCTCTATATCTAGCTAGGTTTATATAGATGAAAACGCCTTTGGCGGCGTTGAATCACGGTTTTAGGTCTTTCCCAAAAAAGTATGTCCCTTTTTTACGAAATTGTAGCCGTCTTATTAGGGTCTGAGAGAATTTCTATGAGGTATCCGGCTTTTCGATGGGTTTTTGTGCTGCTAGTAGGGCTAGGTTCGCCAGCGTGGGCGCAACAAACCAAGTCTCCAGCAGCCAAGCAAGCGCCCGCTTCGGCGCCAGTAGCAGCTCGCTTTACGGGCAAGCTATCGAGTGAACCCGAGCAATTTATAAATGAGGTCCAGACGATGATGGCCATTGGCAATAATGCCGGTGCCAAAGCGGCGGCGGCTAAGTTGCAACAGCTTTGGGCCAGTAATAAGCTTACTGCATCGCAGCAGGCCAAAATCGTCGGTATTTCGCAGCAAATGCTAACGAAGCGCTTCAAGCCTCGGCCACACTTCGAAGACTTCTTCAAAGCAATTACGGCGGGTGCTACCGTGCAGTCGTTCAGCGACCAGCAAATGGATCAGTTGCTGGATGTGGTAGCCAAAACAGTAGACAAAGACACCGGCCCGGAAACTGAGAAGTTTCTCATCAGCACGGCTCAGTTCTTAGATACTAGGTTCTTGTATAATTCGCGCTACAGTACGTTGCGCGCGGTGGGAGGAACCTTCTCTTTTGCGTACAACGAAACCGACAATCCACTGCCGGCGCCGGCCCCCATTGTACCACCTAAGCCTGTAGCTCCAGCTCCTGCCCCGGTGCCAGCGACTCCGAAAGCTACTCCTGCCAAAACTCCCACCAAGGCGGCCAAGCCAGTTGCCAAGGCAGCGCCGAAGAAAAAGAGCAGCGGCTGGGATACCGGCGACCTATGGGGTGACTCAGGCTCGGGCAGCAGCGGCTGGGGCAACGATAACGGGTGGGGATCCTCCAGCAACGATGGCTGGGGCGCCCCCAAAAAGAAGCCCGCCGCAAAAGCACCTGCTAAAACTACCGCCAAAGCAGCTACTCCTGCTAAAGAACCAGAACCAGAGCCTGCCCCTACATTCGAACCTGCTCCAGAACCGGTATACGACACGTATGTAGCGCCTCCCACGCGCGGTCCGGTTCTTATCGTCAAGGATGCTGACTTGTATATGGCTGGTGCCGGCGACTCTATTGTGCTGCGCAAAACCAGCGGCATTGTCGTGGCTACTAGCCACCGCTTTGTTGGACAAGGCGGACAATATGCATGGAGCGTGAATGGGAAGCCTGCCACGGCGGACCTGACCAGCTATGATTTTGACCTGAACAAGCCAGAGTTTACCGCTCAGCCGGTTACGCTCACGTATCCAGCCGTGCTGGAAGCGCCTATCCAAGGTGCGTTGTCTTACAAAGCAGTCCGGAAGAAAGCTGGCGCTACCGACACGGGATATCCACGCTTTATTTCTCTTACCAATGATGCGAGGGTAAAGAACATTGGCCAGAACATCCGCTACTTTGGTGGCTTCTCGATGGCGGGTGGGCGCACACTGAGTGCGGCGCTGGATCAGTCGCTTTCGCGCATTTTCGTGGATGTGGATGGCAAGACGAAATTCCGGGCGGCCTCACGCGCTTATACCCTAGGTGACTCCATCATCACCGCCGACCGGGCATCGGTCACTATTTTTCAAGATAAAGCCGACTCACTCACCCATCCTGGCGTGAAGCTGAAGTATGCCAAACGCGGTGAAGTATTGCAGCTTACCCGTGAAAGCGGGCTCTACAAAGCCACTCCGTACGTAGACTCTTACCACCAGATGGAAATCTCGACGGAGATGCTGACGTGGCCGCTCCGCACGCCTTACATCGACTTCGCTATCCTGACGGCAAAGAACCAAGTAACGGCCAACTTCGAATCCAAAGATTTTTACACCAACACGCGGTACCAGCAGATTAAGGCCATCAATAAGCTGCACCCGCTACAGATGGTGGTAGGATATAGTCTGAACCATGACAATGTGAAGCAGTTCACGGTGCAGGACCTCTGCCAGGAACTGAACCTCAAGGAATCGAACGTACGCTCCGCCGTGGCTGGGCTAGCGCAAGACAGCTACGTGCAGTGGAATCCTCAGACCGATCAGATCACGCTGCTGCCGAAAGCTAGGCACTACGTTATATCGTCGCGGGGCAAGAAGGACTACGACCATATCGCCATCAAATCGTTGTCGCCTTCGGGGAAGAATGCCACGCTTAACCTCAACAACAACGACCTGATTGTGCGCGGGGTAGACCGCTTCAACTTCTCCGACGACTCCATAACGGTGTACGTGCGACCTGATAGCAGCATTATCCGAATTCAGAAAAACCGGGGCGTGCTGTTCAACGGCACTGTAGTGGCCTCGGCCTTCGTGTTCAAGGGTAAGGAGTTCAAGTTCGATTACGATGGGTTCTTCATTGACCTAACTAAAATCGACTCCATCATTGTGAAGGGCAAGGGTTCGAAAGGCTCCGTGATGCGGGCTCGGAAGGAGAAAGACTTTACCCTCACCAACAAAGACAAGCAATCGGCTGGTAAGCTCTACATCAACCGGCCCGATAACAAGTCGGGGCGCAAGAAGCTAGGTGCTTATCCCTCGTTTGATGCTTCCACGGGGGCTTACGTGTTCTTTAACAACCCCGAGGTACTAGGCGGCGCTTACGACACTACCGTTTACTTCGATATTCCGCCGTTCAAGATTGACTCCCTTAATAATGTGAACCGCTCCGCTATCGGTTTCACGGGGACGTTTAATTCGGGCAAGATTATGCCGCCGTTTAAAACCAAGCTCTCGTTGCAAGATGACGGAGCCCTAGGTTTCAACTACGACGTTCCGAAAGAAGGCTTTCCGGTGTACGGAGGAAAAGGTCGATTTTTCAATAAAGTCCGGATGAGTAACCGCGGTCTGCAAGGCATCGGGGACATAAAGTACCTGACGGGTACTTTCGGTAGTGAGCAGTTCATCTTCTACAAAGACTCGGTGGTGACGGTGGGTAAGACGGGTGTTATTGCGCAAGGCCCGCTCAATGGCGTTGAGTTCTCAAACACTTCACTGCTGCCGGGCTACCAGATGAAGTGGGTAGTAAAAGCCGACTCGATGTACCTGAGTACGCAGCGCGATGGCCAACCGATGAAGATGTATGCCAACGCGTACAGCTTTAAAGGCACTACTATTCTGACGCCGGGCGGCCTCTATGGTGATGGTCGGATGGACGGTCCGCAGTCGTTTATTCGCTCCCCGCAGTTTGCTTTCAAACCGACCAGTTACTCTGGTAAGCGCGCTACATTCAGTATAAAATCAGCGGAGGCAAACAAGCCCGCCCTGACGGCCAACAATGTTACCTTCAACTACGACGTGAAAGGTGGCAGCACGGAGTTTGCGCGCGAAGAAGGCGACAAAAAGTCGAGTATCGACCTGCCCTATTCCGAATACAAAACAACGCTGAGTGGTGGTAAGTGGGACTTCAAAAAGAAGATCGTGCAGCTACGTGTAGCTACTGGTGCCGATTCTTCTCGCTCCTATTTCTACTCAACCAAGCCGGAGCAGCACGGTCTGAAGTTCCGCGCCGCCACGGGGCAGTACGATTTGAGCCGCTACCGCTTAGTAGCGGGCGGGGTGCCCTATATTGCGGCCGCCGACGCTTGGATCATGCCCGACAGCAGCAAAGTGTACGTGTTGGCTAATGCCCAGATGCGCAGCTTCAAGAACGCAGGTATCGTGATGGATACACTGGCGAAGTTCCACAACTTGTACAATGGAGAGATTACGGTACGCTCGCGCACCGCCTTCACCGGTACGGCACTTTATAAGTACAAGAACGCCACTGCTGATTCGTTTGCCATCAAGTTCTCAAGTTTCAACGTCGATTCAGCGGCTGCGACGCGGGGCGCTTTGGCGCAAGCCAGCAAGGGAGGGATGAAGAGCCTGTTGAGGTCGAAGAAAGCTGCTGACCCGAACGAGCCGTTTGCGCCACCCACAGTAGCCATTGCGAAGGTGGCTGACTCCGAGAAGTTTCACCTAGCTCCGCGCGTAGCGTACCGCGGCAACGTAACGCTCAACTCACAGCAGCGTGGTTTCACCTTCGATGGGCAGTCGCGCCTGGAATTCAGTAAGACGGCTAGCGCATCGCAGTGGTTTGCCGTGCAGGATAGCATCGACCCGAAGGCCATGAAGATCAAGATCATGGAGCCCAAGGCCGAAGATGGTACGCCTATGTACACGGGCCTGTTTGTGTCGAGCAGCACGTCTAAGCTGTATCCGCTCTACGTGGCTACCAAGCCCGACGTGACGGACATGAACGTGTTTACGGTAGACGGCACCCTGAGCTTCGATGCGAAAAAGCACTCGTTTACGATTGCCCGTTTCGATCCGAATGACCCGGACAATTACGAAGGCAGCCTGATGACCTTTGCTGACTCTACCGCGGCCACGACGTTCCGGGGCAAGCTGAATCTGATTAATTCCAACAAGGACTATACCCTGACGGCAGCTGGCCTAGGTACGGCCAAGCCAGACAGCAACAAATACGCCCTCGATACTTTCCTAGCCTTTGACATCAACATGCCGGAGAAGGCCGTGGAAGCCATGGCTGATGATATGGCGCGCAACACAAAAGGGGCCGCTGAAGCTCTAGATGGTTCACCTGCTCAGCTGTACAAGATGGGTGAGTTCATTGGCAACAAGGATGTGCAGAGCTATGCTGCTCGCAAAGGCGGAAGCTACGTGCCCTTGCAGAAGGTGTCGTCAAAGTTCTTGCACACCCTTGTGCTGAACAAGGTAGACCTACGGTGGTCGGAGAAGCAGAAAGCGTGGTACTCGGTGGGTAAAATTGGCTTAGCTAGCATTGGCAAAAAGGACCTGAATGCCATGATTGACGGCTACATCGAAATCAAGAGGGAAGCTAACGGTGATGCCGTAGAATTGTACCTAGAAGCCGACCCCTTGACGTGGTATTACCTTAAGTACACCAACAATGTGCTGCTGGCAAAGGCCCAGCACGGTAGCTTCGACGAAATCATCGGCTTTAAGGCCAAAGGTGACTACAACACGGCCACGCAGTACGGCTTCTACCTAGGTGATGACCAGGAAGTGCAGAACTACCTCACGCACTTCCGCAAAGACTACAACGTCGACACGAAAGGGAAGAAAGTAGCGCCTGTGGTGAGTAGTGGCAACGACTACGACTCGATGGAGGAAAGCGGTAAGAAAAAGAAAAAGAAGAGTAAAGACGAGGTGGTGGAAGATGGCAGCCAAACTGCCGACGCCCCGGTAGAAGAAACGTCGAAGAAGAAAAAGAAAGACAAGGCTGCTGCTGGTAGCGCCTTCGATACCGATGCTACTCCACCAGCTGCCACGCCGGTAGAGGACACGGGTAAGAAGAAAAAGAAAGAGGAAAAAGTAGAAGAAGCCGCTCCGGCAGCCGACACTCCGACGGAGGAACCAAAGAAGGAGAAAAAGAAAAAGAAGAAAGGTGACGACGACCCCTTTGGTGAGTAGCAACCTAGCCCCGCCCGGTTTCCGCGGCGGGGCTTTTTTGTTGGTGGCACTATCAACGCTGCCCCCGCGCTGCACACCGGTTATAAAATTGCGTATAAGCCTCCTGTAGACTCTTATATTTGACCACCACCCTAGCCCGCCCCCTTCTGCCATGAATCTTCCCATTGTACTTGGCTTGCTTGTGCTCGCCTATCTGCTTGGTTCCATCCCGACTGCGCTGTGGGTTGGGCAACGTTTCTTCGGCCTCGATATTCGGGAGCACGGCTCCGGCAACGCCGGTGCCACCAATACCTTCCGGGTGCTCGGTAAAAAGCCTGGCTCCCTAGTGATGGCCGTGGATGTGCTGAAAGGCTGGGCTGCCACTTCACTGGCGCAGGTAATGCTTCAACAGGGAGCTATTCAGGAAGGTCAACTGCTGTACTTTCAACTTGCATGCGGCATCTTAGCGGTGCTAGGTCACATTTACCCCGTCTTCGCGGGTTTCCGTGGCGGCAAAGGCGTGGCCACAGTACTGGGCATGATGCTGGCTATTGCGCCGCTCACAGTAGGCGTGTGCTTATTGGTCTTTTTGGCCATGCTCTTTATCTGGCGTTACGTGTCGCTATCTTCTATGACGGCAGGGCTAGCTTTTGCCTTATTGCAACTGTTGCCTCCCTTTCGGCCGGACAATTCTCTACTGTTGATCTTCGGCTTTGTGCTAGCTGGCTTGCTGATTTACACGCACCGAGCAAATATTCAGCGGCTGTTAGCTGGCACCGAGAGCCGGGTGCCGCTATTTGGGCGCCGATAATTTTCTGACTTCCATCTGGATGAAGAACGGAAATGGACCTCGCAAAAGAGTCCTCCTACCAAGCTTAATGACGATATTCTTGCTTCAGCCAAGCATAGCTAGGTAGTATAAGTTGAAGAGGCTATGAGGACAATCAACCGGCAGCGTAGTTACCTTTACCCCCAGATTCCCAACTAACACTACTGCTGCATGGCTTCCTTCCTTCAAGATAACCAAGATCGGTTTCTCACTGAGCTAGTCGATTGGCTGCGCATTCCTAGCGTATCAGCCGACCCAAAGTTTCACAACGATATCCTCAAGGCGGCCGAATACCTCAAAGCGCGTCTCGAAGAAGTTGGCTTAGAGAACGTAGAGCTGTGTCAAACGGCAGGTAACCCCATTGTCTACGGCGAGAAAATAGTAGACCCTAGCTTGCCCACGGTGCTCGTGTACGGGCACTACGACGTGCAGCCCGCTGACCCCCTGGAACTGTGGACTTCGGGACCGTTCGAGCCAGTTATTAAGGACGAGAAGATCTATGCGCGCGGTGCTTGCGACGACAAAGGCCAGGTGTACATGCATGTGAAGGCCTTTGAAGTAATGATGCAGCATGGCGGCCTGCCTTGCAATGTGAAGGTGATGGTAGAAGGCGAAGAGGAAATTGGCTCCAACAACCTAGGTATCTTCGTGCGAGAGAACAAGGAAAAGCTGAAGGCCGACGTGATTCTCATCTCCGATACGGGGATGATTGCCAACGATACCCCGAGCATTGAGGTCGGGCTACGTGGCTTGAGCTACCACGAGGTAGAAGTAACTGGCCCCAACCGTGACCTACATTCCGGCCTCTATGGGGGTGCGGTGGCCAACCCCATCAACGTGCTGTGCAAGATGATAGCGAGCCTGCACGACGAGAACAACCACATCACCATTCCCGGCTTCTACGACAAGGTAGACGTGCTGAGCGATGCCGACCGCGCCGAACTCAACCGCGTGCCGCATTCCGATGAGGAGTTCAAGCAAAGCATCGGCCTGCCCGCTACTTACGGCGAGGAAGGCTACACAACGGTCGAGCGTATCGGGATTCGTCCGACGCTGGACGTGAATGGCATCTGGGGCGGCTACACCGGCGAGGGCGCCAAAACGGTTATTGCCTCCAAGGCCTTCGCCAAAATCTCGATGCGCTTGGTGCCCCACCAAACGTCTGAAGAAATTACGGCGCTGTTTCAGCAGCATTTTGCGAGCATTGCGCCCGCAGGCGTGACAGTGCAAGTGCGGCCCCACCACGGCGGTGAACCAGTTGTGACGCCAACTGATTCGGTGGCGTACCAGGCCGCCGCGAAAGCCATTGAAACGACATACGGCAAGAAGCCCGTGCCCACTCGCGGCGGCGGCTCCATTCCGATTGTAGCCATGTTCAAATCGGAGCTAGGTATTGATACGGTGCTGCTTGGCTTTGGCCTCGACTCCGATGCCATTCACTCCCCTAATGAGCATTTCGGAGTATTCAACTTCTTGAAAGGAATCGAGACGATTCCGCTGTTTTACCAGAACTACGCGCAAGATTTTAACAAATAGAAGTAGCGCCTGCTGCTGATAGTAAAAAGCCCAACTTTAAAGATAGGAGTTGGGCTTTTTGTCAAGTTATGAACTGTTATTCTACCGCAGAGCCTAGACCATTTATCGTTTTCTGCCAAACAAATTGCCAAACATATAGCCCACATAGAATTGCACCACGCTGTTGCGAATCTGAACTTCAGACGTTACTTGTGTTGTCGTATTCGTGATAAATTTCTTGAAAGGAATTAGGCTATGTGTGTACCTCCATCCCACGTTAAATCCTTTTGGATCTTGGTAACCAAAACCAAGTGCATACCCATACTCTAGCGCTGGGTGTTGAAAATCAACCTTCGTGTTAGTGGCTACATTACCGTTGGCCGTAATGGTCTTATTCGAATACAGAAAGCTAATCTGAGGTCCTGCTTCGAAGAACAAGCCGCCAACATTAGCCTTCAATAATACAGGCACATCTAAGTAAACCAACTGAGCGTTGATGGAGGAATCAGTAGCAGTAGCTTGGTCTCCTTTTAGGGAGTACAATATTTCGGGCTGAAGGAAAAGCACACTGTCGCCGAGCAAGCCTAGGCCAATGTTCAGAACAGCACCTGCATGATACCCAACTCGGTATTTGCTTTCCTGAACGTCTTTGCCCACTCCGTTTGCTAGGTTGCCCCCAGCTTTGATACCGAGCCGTACACTCTGCGCTTGGCTCGAAAAGGTCATGCTAACGATGAGTAACAAGAAGACAAAAAATGCTTTCATGGAATAGGCCGGTACTGTAGAATAGGAGAGGATAAGTAGCCAGTAAAACTACGAACAGACCACTAGTCCTATTGCTTACCTGCGAACAACTTGAGGAATAAAAAACGCCCGACTCTTAACAGAGAGTCGGGCGTGCAATAAATTAATCTAAATAACTATTTCAGCTTCAGTAAATAACCCACCGAAGCTTGGAACACCGAGAAACGGGCGTTAGCCAACTCGTTGTTATGATAAAAGCGTTGGGCAAACTCGGTGAAAGAGCCGTTGTAGCGAAGCCCAATCAGCAAGCCGTAGCTCGTTTGTACTCCAAGTCCTGCTGTTAGGCTCATTTCGTTGCGGTTTACGCGTGCTAGGCTAGGTTCGGTATTGCTGTGGCTGGCTTGGTTGCCGTTGAGCAGGTAGCGCTCCTCATCTTTCACATGTAGGAGTCGGCTGTATTGCGGCCCAGCCTCAACGTAAAAGCTCTTGAGCTTAAATTTGATCAGTAGCGGTATATCGAGGTAGTTATAGGACGAGGTGCCCTTAAGGGTGTAGGTGCTGTTACCAACCTTTGCCGTCGGATTATCAATCTGGTAGCCACGCTGTGAAAACAACACCTCCGGCTGCACGGAGAGCATGCCATCTTTCAGAAAGCTTACATTCAGTAGCAGCCCCCCGTGGCCACCATACCTAGTGGTGTAGTAGTCCTTGTTGGCTACGTCGCCGGCTAGGCGGGAAGCGTTGCCCCCTGCTTTTATTCCAACGCCAAGGCCGATACCCTGCGCGTGCGCCGCCGGGGCTAGTGAGGCGGCAGTACCAACTATAGTCGCCGTCAAGAGCAAAAACTTATTCATAATAAACGAGGTAAGAAAACGGCAAATGCAGCACGCACAAGGGGAGAAAACACAAACGTAAGGCGACTACAGCAAGGCTCGAAAGTAGTGAGTAAGTGGTTTTTGCTGCTTTATAATCGACCAGAAGCACTATTTCATAGATACAGAAAAGCCTACTGCCCAACGCCTAGGTTAGGCGTTGGGCAGTAGGCTTAGGAAAATAGGAAAGGAGTACTTAGTTGCCGCTGGGGAACAAGAACCCTAATGAAGCTTGGAACACCGAGTTGCGAGCATTGCGCAAGTCGTTGCCTTGGTAACCGTTCTTAGTGAAGTCGGTGAAGGCACCATTGTAACGCACGTCCAGAATAACACCAACTAGTTGCACACCGATGCCGGCAGCATAGCCTACTTCAAAGCGATTCACATTGCTGAGGTCGCGCTCTGCGGCGCTATAATCCAACTGGTTACCGTTGAGGTAACGACGAGTTTCGTCTTTACGGTTAAGCAAGTAGCTAAACTGTGGGCCAGCTTCTACGAAGATAGGACCAGCCTTTATCTTAGCTAGTACGGGCAAATCGAGGTAGTTGTAAGTGGCTTTGCCTTTGTAAGTATACAAGCCGCTCAGGTAAGAGCCATCATTTTTGAAACCCTTTTGCGAGTACAATAGCTCTGGTTGCAACGACAAGAAGTTGTCTGCAATCAACGGCACGTTTAGCATCAGGCCGCCCACAAAACCAGTTTTGTTCTGGAAACGATCCTCATTAGCCAGATCGCCAGATAGGTTCGATAGGTTCGCGCCGGCTTTGATACCTAGGCGTACGCCTTGTGCCCGCGATTCAATGGCTGAAATAGAAGTAATAAGGAGTAGGGCAACTACTGCGAGAAATGACTTTTTCATGATAAAAAGGAAATGCCTGGCCAGCTGAAAATGACCAGCGTAATGAAGCAAGAGGTGTAGTGTGAGAAACCGAAAGGCTGACTAGCAGCTAGTCAGCCTTTCGGTTGTAGTGTTATTTGCCGAGTGGGAGCAAGTAGCCGAGTTGTACTGTAAACTGCCGGTTGAACGCTTTTGGCTCGTAACGGGCGCTCACGTCTTTCGTGTCGAACAGGGTTTTGAAACCTTGGTTGTAGCGGACACCGAGGCTAAGACCACCTTCCGTTTGGTAGCCTAGGCCAGCTACACCACCAATGTCGAAGCTCGAAAGATCTTCTTTGTAGTCACCTCCAGGGCTGCTGGGTTTGTCTTTGGTACCGTTGTTATACTTGGTCGTTTCGGTGAATTTTTGGCTTGAACGAGCCATGTAGCCGACTTGTGGACCTAGCTCGAAATATAAACCCGATCCGCCGGGAGCTGTGTTGATACGTACTGGAATGGGGAGGTCGATATACGTGAAGTTACGCTTGCCTTCACTTTCGAACTTATCAATACTTGGTCCTTCTGCACCAAAACGCGTATTCAGTGTGTTACGGTCCGTGATCTGGTAAGAGCGCTTAAAGCCTTTACGGTTTACAAGAAGCTCCGGAGCTAGCGTCCAGAAACCGTCGCTGCTGAGCGGGAGTTGGAACGACAAACCTGCATTGAAGCCAGGTAGATAATTAATATCGGCGCTGCCATTAGGACCAGCGACTTGATCAGCATTCTTGCCACCAATAGTGGAAAGAGTACCACCAACGCGGACTCCGATACGGAAGCCGGATTGAGCGTGGGCCAAAGAAGCAGTAGCAAGGCCGAGCGTGAGTAGGGCGAGCTTTTTCATAAAAAAGGTAGGTAAACTTTAGGGTCAACTGTTAGAAGCTCAGGCAACCAATATTGGATTGACTAGCGTGATGTATGGGCGTCTATAGCGTAAGAGAAAAAAAAAAGTTGCGACTAGGCATATAATAAATTGTTAAAAATGAGTAAAATCGAGGTCAAGTTTCCCCCAAGCTAAAGAAGCAGAATAGCTTACCCTAGGAGGGAGAAGTGCGCGTTTCCGTAACTGTGGCGCGCTGGTTGCGTTAGTTGAAGCATTGCTTGTTAGTTATGCTTCACGTTTCCGTATCTCGCTTACTCGTTATTGGGTTTACGTTACTCGGGTTGTTACCAGGAATACCGCGCCGCAGCCAAGCGCAACAACTGTCGCCGACGCCTTCTAGTGCTGGTCCGTTAGTTATTGGGGCCTACGGGCAAGGAAGTTTTATTATTGCCCACACCCCGGCGGTAAAGCACCTAGCGGTATCGCACCCTACAGGCTTCGAGCTGAATGTGCAACGTCAAACCAATGGCTCTGCTCCTTGGCACGCGTGGTACCGCTATCCAAAAATTGGACTGGCGTTGGTTTACTATGACTATCATAATCCGATTCTAGGTAAGTCGTACGCTGCCACTGTTTACCTCAATAAGTCGTTTTGGCGCATGCCCCGGCAGGAACTCAACTTTCGCCTAGGTACTGGGGTAGGGTACTTTCCCGATGCTTTCAACCAAGAAACCAATCATAAGAACAACATCATCAGCTCGCATCTGAACGCAACGATTCAGATGCGGGTAGAGTACGATGTGGCCTTGTCGGAGCACCTAGGTTTGCTCATGGGCGTAGGGCTCAATCATTACTCCAACGGCGCCACTACGAAGCCAAACTTCGGTATCAATCTTCCTTCGGTGGTGTTGGGTGTCAATTATCATCAGCAGCGGTCGTTTCGGACGTTGCCACTTACCCCCGCTGACAAACCTGCCGACGTGGGGCATAACTTCATCAACCTAAGCAGCAGCCTAGGTTTCAAGCAGCGCAACGAATCAGATCGGCGCAAGTACCTCGTCAACTCCGTATCGGCGATTGGCGGCCGGCGCATCAACCGAAAGAGCAATTTACTGGTGGGGTTAGAAGGCTTCTATGACCATTCTTTGAGCGCAGAACTACGCGACACCGCCAGTGCTGGTGAGAAGCTGCCTGACGTTAAGAAAGCGGGCGTCTTGGTGGGGCACGAGTTGCTGTTCGGCCGTTTGGCCTTCGTCACGCACCTCGGCTTTTACATCTACAATCCCTACAAATCCAATAAGTTTTACTACGAACGGCTAGGTCTGAAATATCAATTTACCGACCTGCTTTTCGGTGCTGTCGATCTAAAAGTTCATCGCGGTTCCGCTGATGTCATTGAGTGGAAAGTAGGCGTCAAGCTCTAATAAGCGTAGCTAAGTGACCGACTAGGCGTGAAAAGTGATGAGTAGAGAAGCAAATGGTATTGCCAACAAGTGAGTCGCAACGGAGCATCACCTCATTGTCTTGCGTCTTAGCAAGATGCTGCCGCACAGCAGCTTTTGTCAACAACAAGGAAGCAGCGCTACAACTTAGTTGTCTTCTCCGGCTTTATTCGATTACACAGTGCAAAGAATGCAGCTACTCAATTACGCTCCGCTAGGGTTTGGTTAATACGTTTCACCAAAGCCGGACCTTCGTAAACGAAACCAGTGTACAGCTGCACGAGCGTGGCGCCTGCCGCCAGCTTTTCTTGAGCATCAGCGGCCGAGTGGATACCTCCTACACCGATAATAGGCAGTTCCCCGTTGGTACGGTGGTGTAAGTAGCGGATTACTTCGTTGGCCCGCTGGCGTAAAGGCCGGCCGCTAAGCCCACCCGCCCCGATGTCGGTCAAGCTAGCTGCCGGTGCGCGCAGACCGCTCCGGCTGATGGTCGTATTCGTCGCTACCAAGCCGCTTAATTGCGTCTCGCGGGCAATGGTTAGGATATCATCCAGCTGGCCGTCGGTTAGGTCAGGGGCAATTTTGAGCAACAGGGGGCGAGGGGTCGGCTGACCTAGGTTTGCTTCCTGCACCTGCTGAAGCAGCCGGATCAAGGGTTCTTTCTCTTGCAACTGACGCAGGTTAGGCGTGTTCGGCGAGCTGACGTTGACCACAAAGTAATCAACCGTATCAGCCAGGGCCTGTACACAAGCAACGTAGTCATCGGCGGCTTGCTCGTTGGGCGTGTCTTTGTTCTTGCCAATGTTGCCACCGATAATAACCTGCGAGCGACGTTGCCGCAGCCGCGCCGCTACCGCCGCCACCCCGTCGTTATTGAACCCCATGCGGTTGATAAGCGCTTCGTCCGCTTTCAACCGAAACAACCTAGGTGCGGGGTTGCCTGGCTGTGCACGCGGCGTTACGGTACCAATCTCAACAAACCCAAAGCCAAGGGCACCTAGCTCATCCGTCAGCTCGGCGTTCTTGTCGAGGCCGGCCGCCAAACCTACGGGATTCTTAAACTTTAAGCCAAACACCTCCCGCTCTAAGCTAGGGTGCTGGTAGTCGTACAGCATCCGGAGCAGGGCAGCCGTGCCAGGCACCCGACCCGAGCGCTTCAGGCTGCTGAAGACAAGATGGTGGGCCTGCTCGGCATCGAGTTGGAACAGGAGCGGCTTCAACAAGGACTTGTACATAGCGCCGCAAAGCTACGGAAAGAGGAACGGATCAGCGGAGTAATTAAGTAATGTTGAACGCCATTGCTCAGTTACGTTATTAGTCCGCTACTCTCTTCCTCACTATCCGGCCCATCCTTCCCGGTCGAGACTGCGATACTGGATGGCTTCCGCTAAGTGCTCGATGCGAATTTCGTCGGTACCCGCTAGGTCGGCGATGGTGCGCGCCACTTTCAGAATACGGTCGTAGGCGCGGGCCGAGAGGCCTAGGCGTTCCATTGCGGTTTTGAGGAGGGTGCGGCCTGCTTGGTTGATCTGACAGATATCCTTCACCATTTGCGGGGGCATCATGGCGTTGGAGTGCACATCCGGAAATTCCTTGAACCGCTCAGTTTGCACCGTGCGCGCTTTCTCTACGCGTTGTTGAATATGGCTGCTATGCTCGGCTTTGCGGGTTTCCGTCATCTGGTCGAAGGTAACGGGCGTGACCTCTACGTGCAGGTCGATACGGTCGAGGAGCGGGCCACTTACTTTGTTGAGGTACCGTTGTACCACGCCGGGGCCACAAACGCACTCTTTCTCCGGGTGATTGTAGTAGCCGCACGGGCAAGGGTTCATGCTGGCGATGAGCATGAAATTGGCCGGAAAATCGATGCTAACCTTTGCCCGCGAAATGGTGACGCGGCGTTCTTCCAGGGGTTGGCGCATCACCTCCAGTACTGTGCGTTTAAACTCTGGGAGTTCATCTAAGAACAGTACACCGTTATGGGCCAGCGAAATTTCGCCCGGCTGCGGATTGCCCCCGCCGCCCACTAGGGCCACATCCGAAATCGTGTGGTGCGGGCTGCGGAAGGGCCGGGTGCTCAGCAGCGAAGCATTCGTACCTAGCTTGCCAGCCACCGAATGAATCTTGGTAGTCTCCAGCGCTTCCAGCATATTCAGAGCAGGCAAAATGCTTGGGAGGCGCTTCGCTAACATCGTCTTGCCCGCCCCTGGAGGGCCGATCATAATCACGTTGTGCCCGCCCGCGGCAGCTATTTCTAGTGCCCGTTTGATGTTCTCTTGGCCTTGCACATCGGCAAAGTCGGCCGCGTACTGATTGGCAGCATGCTGGAATATATCGCGGGTATCGACTTTCAGAGGAGCTATTGACATGCGACCTTCAAAAAAGTCGATGGCCTCCTGCATGGTCTCGACGGGAATCACGTCGAGGTTGTTGACGATAGCAGCTTCTTGGGCATTTTCCTTGGGTAAGATAAAGCCTTTGAAGCCTTCTTTGCGGGCTTGAATAGCGATGGGGAGTACGCCCCGGATGGGCCGCAAGGCGCCATCGAGGGCTAGCTCCCCCATGATAATGTAGTCGCCGAGCTGCTCGGTCGTCAGCTGCTGTGAGGCGTGCAGAATACCTAGGGCAATGGGCAGATCGTATGCGGAACCTTCCTTGCGAATGTCAGCAGGAGCCATGTTCACGACCACCTTGGTACGGGGCATGCGGTAGCCCCGAAACCTGAGGGCTGCCTCAATACGCTGCTGGCTTTCTTTGATGGCACTATCGGCCAGCCCAACTACATAGAATAGAGTGCCTTGAGATACAACAACTTCAATCGTAATAGTCGTAGCATTGACACCTTGCACGGCCGAGCCGTAGGTCTTGGTTAGCATAATGGGAACTGCTAGAAAAGCGAGATGGGAACGGAGGAAGGCATGAAAAATCGTGCCCATCGCAGAGCAATACCGCAAGCTGCGCAAAAGCTAGGTGCCACGCGCGCAGAGCCGTTAGTGAGCAGGCACTACCAGCTGCTCGATCAGCATAATCAAAATGTGGATGACCTTGATGTGAACCTCTTGAATGCGGTCGGCAAAGCCGGTGTGGGGCGCCCGGATTTCCACGTCGCTCAAGGCGGCTAGCTTACCGCCATCTTTGCCTGTGAGGCTAACTACGCTCATGCCTTGCTTGTGTGCCGCTTCGGCTGCCAGCAGTACGTTAGGCGAGTTACCGCTAGTACTGATGGCTAATAACACGTCGCCAGGCCGACCCAAGGCTTCTACGTAACGGCTGAATACACGGTCGTAGCCATAATCATTCGCCACACAGCTCATGTGTGACGCCTCCGTAAGCGCAATAGCAGCTAGAGCGGGCCGATCACCGCGGTAGCGGCCACTAAGCTCTTCGGCAAAGTGTTGCGCATCGCACAAAGAGCCTCCATTGCCACAGCTAAGTAGCTTACCATGACTTTGTAAGCTAGCTGCCATCAACCGGGCGGCTTGCTCGATGCGGCTTAAGTTATTTGAATCAGCTAAAAAGCGGTCGAGTAAGTTACGGGCCTCGGTTAGCTCGGCCCGAACGAGGTCGGTTAGGAGAGGGGTCACGAAGAAAAGGTTACAGCGACGAACGGCCGTCGCGGCCCGGCGCTGGGGGAATGATGGTATTGGGCTTTTCGATAGGGGCGTTAGCTAGGCCCGGGTCAGACTGCGGAAACATAGGTGAGTGCGACGTCGGCTCCACGGTGGGAGGAGTCGTCACGGAGCGGCGTTGCAGGTCCCGGTCGCGCTGCTCCATCTGATGATCGTAGAGCTTGGCTTTCAGTTCGTTGATCTTGTTTTCGTGCCGCGTGATGTCGCGCTGCAAAGCCAACGAGTTGACGTTTTCCGCCAATAATTCTAACCCTAGCAACACCAAACCAATGATGAACAATGTGTTGTAAAAAGTAGCTAGGTGGTAAGCACTATCGGGGTTACCGATAGTTGAGGCGGTATTAAGACCAAGGGCAGAGGCGAAGGTATCGCGCGTGGCAGGGCTGAACACAAACAGCAGCGCCAAGAGCAGATACACCATGGCAACGATGTTGATAATGCGTTTGAGAGCGAGCATAAGGGTAAAGGCTAAATGGAAAGGAAATCACGCCTATTACGCAAATAACGTCTTAATAGATGAGCGGTAAGCTCAACATTAAACCAGAGTCGCGTTGCTTTGTAGCTGATTCAGACGTTGATACAAGCCCCCCGATTGGCGTAATAGATCTTCGTGGGTGCCGCGCTCCACAATACGGCCGTGTTGCAGAACCACTATCTCATCGGCGTGCTGAATCGTGCTTAGGCGGTGCGCAATAACCAAGGAAGTACGACTTTTCATAAGACGAGTTAGTGCTTCCTGCACGAGCTTCTCAGACTCTGTATCGAGGGCGGAAGTGGCTTCATCGAGAATCAGAATAGGTGGATTGCGCAGAATAGCGCGGGCGATACTCAACCGCTGGCGCTGACCGCCCGAAAGCCGTGAGCCTCGGTCACCGATCAGCGTTTGGTATCCATCCGTAGTAGCGGTAATGAAGTCGTGTGCGTTGGCAATTTTAGCCGCTTCAATCACTTCGGCTTCCGTCGCGGCAGTATTGAAGCGGATATTGTTGAAGATGGTATCGTTAAACAAGATGCTTTCCTGGGTCACAATACCCATCTGGTCGCGCACGGAGTGAATAGTACACTCACGGATGTCGTGGCCGTCGATCAGAATTTTGCCGCCCATTGGGTCGTAGAAACGGGGCAGGAGGTCCGCTAGGGTCGATTTGCCGCCGCCCGAAGGCCCAACCAAGGCTACTGTCTTGCCTTTCGGAATAGTCAGGTTGATATCCTGCAACACGGGCTGCTCGCCGTAGGCGAACTGCAAGTTGCGGAGTTCGATTTCGCCCTGGAAAGGTGGAAGTATTTGCGCGTTAGGTAAGTCGCGGACGGTAGATTCGGTGTCGATGATGCTCAAAATTCGCTCACCAGCAACCAAGCCGCGCTGAATGTTTCCGAACGATGACGACAGCGCCTTGGCCGGTGTGAGCACTTGCGAAAACAGAATCACGTAGCCAATAAACGTTTCCCCATTCAGGCTTGATTGACCACCCAAAATCAGGGTGCCGCCAAAGTACAGCAGCCCCGCCACGACCGATACACCGGCGAATTCTGAGAACGGTGAAGCTAGGTCACGGGTGTTGTCGATGGCACGCGAAGTGCGGGCATATTGGTCATTCTGCTCTTCAAACTTGCCTTTGATGTACTCCTGAGCGTTAAAGGCCTTGATGACGCGGATGCCACCTAGCGTTTCGTCAATCACGGAGAGCATAGAACCTAGGGTGCTCTGGCTCTGCTTGGCTTGGGTGCGCAGGCGCTTGGCCACGCTTGCAATGATGCCCCCAGAAATGGGCAGCAAGATCAGCGTAAACAGCGTGAGCGGCAGCGAAATGTGAAACAGCACCGCAAAATAGGCTATGATAGTGAGCGGCTCCTTGATAACAGCAGTCATCGTATTCACCACTGAAGTTTCCACTTCCTGCACGTCAGCCGTAAAGCGTGACATCAGGTCTCCTTTCCGCTCCGCACCAAAAAAACCTAGCTGCAGCCCGATAATGCGGTAGTACAAGTCACGGCGCAGGTTGCGAATGACGCGGGCACGCACCTTCGCTAGCAACCGCAAACTCAGGTAGCGGAACACGTTGCTGAGCAGCACCGAGCACACCACTACCAAGCACACAAAAGCAAGCGCACCTAGCTTGCCTCGGTCGGCTAGCACGTCAGCAAAGAAGTAATTGAACGTATCTGTCACCCACTGAATAGTAGGGCGAAAGGCAGGCAGAGCGGCCGGCGCCTGCAACTCAACCTTGTCGGTTTTGTCGAACAGCACTTTCAGCAATGGGATAACCAACGTGAAATTGGCGATGCTGAAAATGATGGTCAAGACCGTATAGATCAAGTATTGAGGCAAGAAAACGATCCAAGGGCGCGCGTACTGGAGAATGCGAAGGTAGGTCTTCATGGTCGTGGCAAAGGTAGCGCATTCATCGGGCTCAGCTTCGTGCTCGCAGAGCCGCCTTTTAGATGAGCGTTACGCTCACAAGCTAGTAGCGCAACGCAGAAGAAAAATCATTGGCTGTGCAGCTCTATATGGCAACGTTCCCGATAACGTTTGCACAAATAAGTACAGGCAGCTAGCTCCGAAATGCTAGATTAATAGGCTAACATTAATAAAGTTTGGCCTCTCTGTTTGCGCTTAAATTTAGTAGTAACTAGCAGTTCGCACGTAGCGAGCTACTCACTTGAACTTATCACCTCAATACAACCCACTCTTGAAAGCACTATTCTCTTCTGCTCTGCTAGCCATGGGCAGCTGGCTGATGCATTTCGACGCTACGGCAACTCCCAACCCACCCTTGCCGCCGGTAAAAACGCCTGAGTTTCGGAAAGACACGGTCAACATCACCAAGTTTGGGGCAGTGCCTAATGGCTTAACGAAGTCGACCGCTATTCAGCAAGCCATTGATGCTTGCAGCAAAGCCGGTGGTGGCGTAGTGCTAGTCCCTCGTGGGCATTGGCTAACGGCAGGCATCGAGATGCGCAACAACGTGAACCTGCACCTAGCTAAAGGCGCTCTGGTGCAGTTCAGCGACAACCACGCCGATTACCACCTGATCAAAACCAGCTGGGAGGGAGTGGAAGCTGTCCGCAATCAAGCCTTAATTTATGGTGAGAACCTAGAAAACATTGCCGTTACGGGGGAAGGCGTTTTTGACGGGGCCGGCGATACGTGGCGCGCCGTTAAAAAGAACAAGCTAACCGAAACCCAGTGGAAGCGTCTTACCGCTTCGGGCGGTGTGGTGAATGAAAAAAAGGATACATGGTATCCCTCTGAGCAGTCGTTGAAAGGCTCCACTATTCCCGAAGCCTTCTATATCCGGCCGGGTAAACAGACGCCAAAAGACTTCGAAGATATCAAGGATTTTCTACGGCCCGATATGATTGTGCTAGCTCGTTGCAAGCGCATTCTGCTGGAAGGGGTGACGTTTCAGAACTCTCCTGCCTGGACCATTCACCCGCTGATGAGTGAAGACATCACTGTACGTAACGTGTATGCTTTCAATCCCGAGTACGGCCAAAATACCGACGGAATTGACCTAGAGTCGTGCAAGAATGGCATTCTGGAAGGTAGCACGTTCGATGTCGGCGATGATGGAATCTGTATCAAGTCAGGGCGCGATGAGCAAGGCCGCAAGCGTGGCATGCCCACGGAAAACTTCATCATCCGCAACTGCACGGTGTATCACGCGCACGGCGGTTTCGTGATTGGCTCCGAGATGTCTGGTGGGGCGCGTAACCTGTACGTGTCTAACCTCACGTTTATGGGCACCGATGTAGGCTTGCGTTTTAAGGCAGCTCGTGGTCGAGGCGGCGTAGTAGAAAACATCTTCATCGACAACGTTGATATGAAGAACATCGTCGGCCAGGCGATCATCTTTGACCTCTATTATATGGCTAAAGATCCGGTGCCCCTAGCTGGCGAATCGACGGCCCCACCCGTCATCAAAGCTGAGCCCTTAAACGAAGGCACCCCAACGTTCCGGCATATTGAAATCAAGAACGTGACTTGCAATGGTGCCGAAACGGCCATTATGTTGCGCGGCCTGCCCGAAATGCCTGTGAAGGATATTAGCATCGAAAATGCTGTGTTACAAAGCACAAAGCCCATGCTGTGCATTGAAGCCGAAAACATCCGCCTGAAGAATGTGACGCTTCTTTCTAAGGAAACAAAGCCAGTATTGGAAATCCAGAATAGCCAGAACATCAGCTTCGATAACCTGAAGTACACGGCGGGTGCTGATCTTCTGATGCGCATCACCGGCGACCGTACGAAGAATATCAAACTCACCAACACCGATACCAAAGCGGCCAAAAAGGACGTGGAGCTAGGGGATAAGGTGTCGAAGAAAGTAGTGCTGGTTTCTAAAAATTAAGTTTCTTGTTTATTGAACTTCAGTCTGGGCGGATGCGGCGATTTGTTGTCGTGCATCGGTCTGGACTGACGTTGTAATAGAGGCATTACGTACTTTTCTCCCATGAAAAAGAGTTTTCGCTTGCTAGCTGCCTTGTCGCTGCTAGGCTTAGGGCAACATGCAGTGGCGCAAACCAGCAGCCCTGCTCAAACTATGTCGCAGCGCATGGCCGATGCATTCATCAGCTGGCATCCTGACTCCATCCTGATCGGTAACCGCAAAACAACCCGCTGGGATTACGAGCAAGGCCTTATGCTGAAGGCGCTGGAACGCGTGTGGCAGCGCACTGGCGATGCTAAGTACTACACGTACATTGTGAAGGACATCGACCAATTTGTACAGCCTAATGGGGTTATTCGAACCTATAAGCTGGAAGATTACAACCTCGATAACCTAACTACTGGTCATGCTCTGCTGACCCTAGCTCAAGTGTCGCAAGGCAGTCAGGCTGCTCAAGAGAAATACAAGCAAGCCGCTCAAACGCTGCGTAAGCAGCTAGACGGTCAGCCGCGCACGAAGGAAGGGGGCTTCTGGCACAAGAAGGTCTACCCGAACCAGATGTGGCTTGATGGCTTGTATATGGCCGAACCCTTTTACGCCGAGTACAGCAAAGTTTTCAATCAGCCGGCCGGCTTCGACGACGTTGCCAAGCAATTTTCTTTGATCGAGAAGCACTTAGTTGATCCTAAAACCGGCTTGCTTTACCACGGCTACGACGAAAGCAAGGAGCAAAAATGGGCGAACAAGCAAACTGGTCAATCACCAAACTTCTGGGACCGGGGCATGGGCTGGTATGCCATGGCCCTAGTCGATGTACTCGATTATTTTCCAGCAAATCATCCCCAGCGCGCGCAACTCATCAAAGACGTGCAGCGCTTAGCGCCAGTGTTAGCCAAGTACCAAGATCCTAAGACTGGTACTTGGTCGTTGGTCGTTGACCAAGCTTCGCGCAAGGGCAACTATGCCGAAGCCTCGGGGTCTAGCATGTTTGTGTATATGCTCGCCAAGGGCGTACGCATGGGCTACCTTGATAAGAAGTATGCTGCTGTTGCGCAGAAAGGCTACGACGGATTGCTGAAGACCTTTGTAGCAACAGAAAGCAACGCCCTAGCTTTCAATGGAACCGTCAGCGTCGGGGGACTAGGTGGCAACCCGTACCGCGATGGTAGCTATGAATATTACCTCAGCGAGCCGCTGCGCAAGAATGATTTGAAAGGGGTAGGACCTTTCATCCTGGCTAGCATCGAAATGGAAATAGCCAAGGAGAACAGCGTTGGTCAGAATAAGACGGTTGGGCTTGATTACTACTTCAACCATGAGTTTCGTAAGAATACTTTCACAGGTGAGCAGGAGCAATGGCACTACACCTGGGAAGATCGGACGCATGGTGGTTTCTGGTTGCTAGGCAACCAATTCCGGGAGCTAGGTGCCAAAACGGTTTCCGTCCCGACTGCCCCTACTGCCGCCTCACTGAAAGGGATTGACGTCTACATCATTGTTGACCCTGACAGTAAGAAGGAAACTGCTAAGCCCAACTTCGTTCAAGCCAATGATATTAAGGCCATTACTGATTGGGTCAAGGCTGGGGGGACGCTCGTGATGATGGCGAATGATACTTCCAACTGCGAGATTCCGCACTTCAACGAACTTGCTAAAGCCTTCGGTATGAGCTTTATTCCGAAGAGCTTGAATATGGTAAAGGGAGACCAATTCGAGCAAGGCCGCGTGGACATCCCAGCGGGTAATGCGGTATTTAAGCACACCAAAGCAGCCTACATCAAAGAGCTAGCTCCTATTGGTCTACAAGGAAACACCGGCAAAGCCTTGGTTTCGAAAGGCACTGATGTTATCATGGCTACTGCTAAAGTAGGGAAAGGCACCGTATTCATCGTTGGTGACCCATGGCTGTATAATGAGTATACGGATGGACGTAAGATCCCAGCAGTGTACGAAAACTTCAACGCTGGCAAAGACCTAGCTACTTGGGCGTTGCAGCAGAAATCAGCTAAATAAGATTGCGCAATATAGTATTCACGCTAAAGCCTCTGTTACCTAGGTAGCAGAGGCTTTAGTATGTACAAGGCTAGCTGCCTTCCTAGCTTTGATCTAAGTACGATAAAGAGTTTAACTCTCCCATCCGGCTGGACGACTCCCGGATAACTAGCTCCGTTGGAAGCTTTACAGTGTTAATTGGCGCGGCTTTCTGTTTGCGCTCAATCAAGTCAATGAGCCGTTCGGCCGCTACTTGCCCAATTTCCTGTGCCGGCTGCACGACTGTACTCAAAGACGGATATAGAAGGTCGGCGACATTCAAGTTCGTAAATCCGATAAGCGAAACATCGCGTGGAATGGCAAGATGGCGCTGACGCAAAGCTGTAAGGCAACCTACGGCCAACCGGTCGCTCGCCGTAAAGAAGGCGTCTGGGGCAGGCGTCAGCGCCATGAGTTCATCTACCATGGGACCTACCTCGTTCGGCCCAAAAGTGCCATAGCGAATAAGTTGCTCATCGTAAGGCAAGCCATAACGCTCCAGCGCTGCTTGATAGCCCGCTAGCCGCTCTTTCGTAATAGATAACCACGGCGGAATTGTCAGGTGAGCGATGCGCTTGCGTCCACTCTTGATCAGGTGTTCAGTTGCGGCGAAAGCACCAGCAAAATTGTCGGCAACTACTTGCGTTGCTTGTAGCTCTGGTGAGACCCGATCGAAGAGCACGAGCGGTAGTCCTTTCTGTTGCACTTCTTTCAAATGATCTACCTTGTCCGTTTCACTCGAAAGCGAAATAAGAAGACCATCTACCTTCCGATCCATCGATTGCTCGACGTTCGCTACTTCCCGCTCGTACGATTCATGGCTTTGAAAGATAATAACGTGATAGCCACGATTATAGGCAATAGCCTCAATGCCATTGATAGCTTGGGCAAAAAAGAAATTAGCAATCTGGGGGACAATAACCGCAATAGCGCGGCTCGAACTACCCTTTAGACTAAGTGCAATAGGGTTTGGTCGATAGTTAAAGCGCTCAGCACATTCCATGACCAAGCGTTTTGTCTCCGGGTTAATCTCGTAGCTGCCCCGTAACGCCCGCGAAACAGTAGACGTCGAGATATTAAGCTCCCGGGCAATATCTTTTATGGTGAAGTTACTCAACTGACGGACGGTAGAAAGCTAGGTAGAGTACAATAATCTGAAAGTACAAACCCTACTGACATTTGACTCTGTCAGAAGAAGGAGGCCCTAAATTCAGCTTTTTTCTGCAATAAGTTTTTAACGGGACCTACTGTGGCAACGTTCCCGATAACGATTGCACGAATAAAAACAGTAATATTCTTCCTTTTTTCTTTTTGAGAGACTAATCTTATTGACCAAAAACTTTCCTCACCGTTGTTGGCACGTTGCTTGAACCTTTCGAAAGGTCTATAAAGTAGTTCGGCTTGCAGGTGACTTAGTCTGACGATCAAAAACTTCAGTTTATCTATTTTCTGCTATTCGAATCAGCTGATTTTACTAACGATTTAGTTAAGGCTACTTCTGAAACTGCCCGTGCTGCTGATTGTCAACTCTACGTTCTGGAGCACTAGGTTCCTACTTACCAAAGGTGGACTGGACGTTTTACTTAGCCAATATCTGTTGACTAACGCTGGCCTTGACTATATGGAGGCCAGCCATTCAAAGCAAATCAATTTAACCTAGTCCCACACCCTTCTCTTATTTTATGAAAAAACATTTATTGCTGTTGCTATTGCTGCTACACGCTGCATTGCTTGCGTCAGCACAACAGAGGGCCATTCAGGGCATAGTTCGTTCAACAGAGAAGAACGAGGTGTTACCAGGCGTTACGGTCGTAGTAAAAGGAACAACTATCGGTGCTACTACGAACTCGGAAGGTATGTTCACCATGACCATTCCCGAAGGAGATGCCACCTTGCGCTTCAGCTATATTGGCTTTGTGTCTAAAGATGTTCCGATTGGGAATAAGACAAAAATTGATGTTCAGCTGTCGCCTGACTCTAAAGCTCTTGATGATGTAGTTGTAATTGGCTATCAACCAGTGCAACGGCGTGATGTAACCGGTTCAGTGTCATCTGTTAGCGCACAGCAAATTAAAGACGTCCCGGTTAACTCAGCTGCGGAAGCGCTGAATGGCCGTTTGGCAGGTGTGCAAGTAACCGCCTCCGAAGGACAGCCTGGCTCTGATATTCGGGTGCGAGTACGGGGCGGTGGCTCCATCACGCAAGATAACTCTCCCCTCTACGTTGTGGATGGAGTGCAAGTAGAAAATGCGTTGTCTGTACTGTCTCCCCAAGATATTCAGTCAGTAGATGTACTTAAGGATGCATCGGCTACTGCTATTTACGGTGCTCGTGGCGCCAACGGTGTAGTAATCATTACGACCAAAAATGGTCGTGAAGGCAAGACTGTCGTGAGCTATAATGGCTTTGCAGGCTTCCGTCATATTACCAAGACGATTGACGTACTAAAAACGTCCGACTACTTGGACTATGCATATGAGCGCTCAGCCATTGCAGGAGCTGATGCATTGAATTCATTTAAAAGCCGCTTTGGTACTCGCAACTATACCAGCGATACACTAGCTCTTCAAAGAACAGCTCCATTCATCGATTGGCAAGACAAAGTATTCGGTCGCGATGCTTTCCAGCAAACACACAACTTGTCTATCTCGGGTGGCGGAAAAGGTACAACATACTCTTTGAGCCTGACCCATAATGATGAAGATGGCATCCAGATTCAATCAGGTTTCACACGAAACTTGGTAAACTTCCGCTTCGATAGCAAAGCTAGCGACAAGTTTCGCTATGGGTTCAATACTCGCTTCTTAGACCAGTCAATTACAGGTTCGGGCACTTCTTCGCAAGGCACCAGTTCCACGACAAACACTCGTCTGCGGAACACAATTGTCTACCTACCATTTGCTTCGCTACTACCAGGTTCAGTGGATCCCAATAACCTGAACGTAGATGATGAGTTCTTCGCGGCCTCGGGTTCGTTATCGAACCCAGTCCTGACTATCCAAAATGAATACCGCAAAGACAAGCGTCGCCTTTTCAACTTGAGCGCTAACGCTAGCTACAACTTCACGAAGGACCTAGTCTTCCGTTCGACAGTTGGTTTTGACAATACAAACAACCGCACAGATACTTTCAACGGTCAATACTCGCCTACAATCCGAGGTGGTAACTATTCTGGCTTGCCTTTCCTAGGTATAACGACGAGCCAGCAGGTAACCTTTAACAACTCCAACGTCTTGACCTACTCCTTTAAGAAGGGCAAGCACTCTGTGGATGCTTTGTTAGGACATGAAATCTATCAGCAGCGGACAACAGCTCTAAACGTGCTGAGCTATTACTTGCCACTGCAGATTACAGCTGATCGGGCATTCGACAACATCAACCAGCGCGACCCTGCCGCACCTGCTACTCAGCAGCCTGCTCCTACCACCAGCGTTCCTTCTGACTATCGTTTACTGTCAGGCTTTGCTCGTGCTACTTACTCTTATGAAGACAAATACCTGTTCACTGGTACAGTCCGCGGCGACGGTTCGTCTAAGTTCAAGGGGAACAACAAAGTAGGTTACTTCCCAGCTGGTTCGTTTGCTTGGCGCATTTCGCAAGAAGATTTCATGAAGTCGATCAGCAATACTGTATCGGACATGAAACTGCGTTTGAGCTACGGCTTGGCCGGTAACAACCGCATCGGCGACTTCTTGTACGATCCGCTCTTCACTACTGGTGGCAATATTCAGTATGCTGTAAACCATACGATTGTTCCTGGTTCGGCAGCACTGACGTTGGCTAACCCAAATCTGAAATGGGAGACGACAGTATCGCGCAACCTAGGTTTAGACATCAGCTTGTTCAACAACCGGGTTCAATTCACGGCAGATGCTTACTACAATAAGACGCGCGACCTGCTGCTGAACCTAGCTATCCCATCTACTTCGGGATATGCAACTCAGTTGGTTAACATTGGTGCAACTTCAAACAAAGGCTTGGAGCTACAAGCTAGCGGTACGGTCATCCAAGGGAAAGATTTCACCTGGACCTCTAACGCAAATATCTCATTCAACCGGAATAAGGTTGAGAGCCTAGGGCCTTTGAGCGAGTTACCCCTACAGTACTCCGGGTGGGCTAGCACCGCTATTGCCGCTGACTACTATGTCGCAGTTGGTAAGCCAGTAGGTTTAATGTACGGCTATGTAACTGATGGCTGGTACACTGCCGATGACTTCGAAGGCTATGACAGCAGCAAGGCTAGGTGGGTACTGAAAACAGGTGTTGCTAGCGACAAAGGTGTAACGGGTTACAGCAGCACAGAGGTCAATCCAGGTACTATCAAGCTGAAAGATGTGAACGGTGACGGCACTGTAAACGAACAAGACCGCACCGTTATAGGCAATGCTAACCCTAAGTTCTCGGGTGGTTTGAACCAACAGTTCAACTACAAGAACTTCGATGCCAGTGTCTTCTTGAACTTCGTGTATGGCAATGATGTCTACAACGCCAACAAAATTGAATTGACATCTTTCCTTGCTAACTCCCAGCTTAGCAATGGCCTAGCTATCATGAAAGATCGGTACCGCACGATTGACGAAAACGGTGCCATCATCACGGACCTAGAGACCTCACGTCGTTTGAACCAAAATGCTAAAATCTGGTCGCCAGCTCGCCAGCTTTTCCCCCATTCTTGGGCAATTGAGGATGGCTCATTCCTGCGCGTGAACAACGTCACGGTGGGCTATACTGTGCCGAAAACCATCACGCAGCGCATCAAGCTTTCTCAAGCTCGTTTCTACGTGACGCTGAACAACCTTTACACATTCACAAAATATAGTGGCTTTGACCCTGAGGTTAATACCCGCCGTGGTACACCGCTTACTCCTGGCGTTGACTATGCTGCCTATCCCCGCAGCAAAGCTTATCTGTTCGGTATGAACCTATCCTTTTAATTACTAAGGCTACTTTATTATGAAACGCATATTTCGTCCCACTTTTCTAGCCGCAGCTATTGCCGGTTCACTAGGCGTTAGCTCGTGCAAAGATTACTTAGAAGTTAACCCAACGGCTGTTGACACGCCCGAAACGATATTCAGCAACGTAAGCGGCGCTACTAGCGCAATAATTGGCGCTTACGACCCTTTGTCAGGTGATGCTGGTTATGGCAACCGCCTTAGCTCTTATTATCCCTTCGACTCCGATGAGATGCAAAGCAGCCAAGGAGGGGATGACGCTGGTTCAGGTCGTCGCGGTATTGCCCGCTACACGTCCGTTACCACCAATGCAGAAGTACTCAACCCTTGGAACCAGTTGTATCAAGGTATTGAGCGAGCTAATCTCTGTATCAAATACGTCCCGGAGATGACGCAGTATAACAGTGGTACCGATATGATAGCCGTCAGACGTATTCATGGGGAAGCGCTAACACTGCGGGCTCAATATTACTTCGAACTAGTACGTAACTGGGGCGACGTGCCAGAACCACGCACCCCTTCAGTAACGGGCCAAGACTTCAACTTGCCTCGAACTGACCGCGACGTGATTTTTGATCACTTGCTGGATGATCTAGCTTTGGCTCAAACGTTGGTACCTTGGCGTTCGGAGGTTGCCAGTGATGAGCGCATCACAAAAGGTGCTGTGAAAGCCCTGCGGGCTCGTATTGCTATGTACCGCGGAGGCTATTCACTGCGCCAAAATGGTCAAGTAAGCCGTCCTAGCAACTATAAGGACTTCTACACCATCGCACGCAATGAGTGCTCTGAGCTAATGGCTAACCGTGGTCAGCACACACTTAATGCTAGCTACGAAGAAACTTTCCGGAGCATCAATGAGCTACGGGTTGAAGCTGCTCACGAAATCATGTTCCAGGTAGGTATGGGTGGCGCTAGTGCAGCTTCAGATAGTAAGTTAGGATATTACAACGGTCCACGTATCACGGCTTCACCGAAGTATGGCCAGTCAAGCGGCGCCGTGACAGTACTACCCACTTACTTTTATGCTTTCGATTCGCTGGATACACGCCGTGATGTAACAATCGCGCCTTACACCATCGGCTCAACCGATAACCAAGCGCTTACTACCCTGATCAGTATGTACGATGGCAAGTTCCGCCGCGACTGGCGGTTGCCATTGGTTCCAGCAGTGTCAGTACAAAGCTTAAATTACAACTGGCCCCTCATCCGGTTTGCCGACGTGTTGTTGATGTTTGCGGAAGCACAAAACGACCTGGCTGGGCCGACAGTAGCTTACAACGGAATTACTGCTACACAAGCTTTGATGGAGGTGCGTCTGCGTGGGTTTAAAGCAAACGCAAAAGCTGCTGGCACCCCCCCGACAGATCAAGCAGGCTTCTTCAATGCTATTGTTAACGAGCGTTTCGTAGAATTTGGGGGCGAAGGTATTCGCAAGTATGACCTCATTCGCTGGAATCTGCTCGGAACAAAGCTTGCAGAGGCAAAAGCCACCATGCGAGCTTGGATAGCTGACCAAACGGCATCTAGCCCCTATGCCAAGATTCCATTGGTGATGTATTACACTGTTGTGAACGGTCAAGCAAAATACTCTCGGTCGCTTTATCGCCCGACTCCGGCTACTAAGCCAGCGGGTACCACCAACGTGAACTGGCGTTCGTCTATTACGGAGGCCAGAATCGCTGACATTGCCTCCGGTTATACGACCAACCGACAGTTGCTCCCTATTCCAGCATCAGCTATTACAACAAACCCCAACTTGGTACAAAACCCAGGATATTAATAATGGATAGTAGCCAAACCTCCTTTTCAGAAGATTCCTCCCTATCGTGGGAAAACGTAGGTGGAGGTGTGCAACGCAAGATCCTCGTCTATAACGCTGACCTGATGATGGTGAAAGTTGCCTTTGAAGCAAGTAGTATTGGCGCTATTCATCAACACGTGCATACACAGATTACTTACGTGGAAAGTGGTGTGTTTGAAGCCACTGTAGATGGGCAACAGCGAGTGCTTCGAGCAGGAGATACATTCCTCGCTTCTTCTAACGTGTGGCATGGGGTAGTTTGCCAAGAGGCAGGTGTCCTAGTAGATGTGTTCAATCCGATGCGCGAGGATTTTGTGTAATCCGCTGAGCTAGTAAATACAAACGCATGAAGCAGTTTTGGAAACTGTTATGCTTGATTTTGGGCCTGACCGCAGGATTTATTCCTGCGGCTCAGGCTCAACGCATTATTGTGGCTGCGGATGGCTCGGGAGCATTTCGAACCATTCAGGAAGCAATCAACAGCTTACCTACTCAGGCTGCACAGCCACGGACTATCTTCATCAAGAATGGCACTTACCGTGAAAAGGTATTTGTTGATGGGAAGAGTAACCTAATCCTTGAAGGAGAAAGTGAAAAAGGAGTTGTATTGACCAATGCACAAGCCCGGGATGCTTGGTACTGTAACCCTGAATCGCACGCCAATGATTGGGGAGTAGCAACGCTAAACATGCGTAACAGCCCCGATGTGACCTTGGAAAAGCTCACCGTCATTAATAGCTACGGCTTTGATGCTACGAGTGAAGTAACTATCGACTGTCCTACTGCTTCGGGGGGAAAGAAAAGCATTAGCAAAACCGGGCATCAAATGGCATTGCGGACAATGGCAGGTACGATCCGGCTTATTGCTCGCCATTGCACGTTTCGCGCCTTAGGTGGCGACACTGTTAGCCCTTGGGATGTAGAAGCCGGCCTGTACTATTTCGCTGACTGCACGATGGAAGGTGGGGTTGACTTCTACTGCCCGCGTGGTTGGGCTTACGCTGAGAACTGCCGCTTTATTTGTCACAACATGGAAGCAGCAATTTGGCATGATGGCTCAGGCAGTAAAGACGAGAAGAGCGTTCTAAAGAATTGCACCTTCGAAGGTGACGATAACTTTAAGCTAGGTCGCTATCATCGGGAATCACAGTTCTACCTGATAGGTTGCAAGTTCCCGAAGAACATGGCTGATGCTGACATCTATCATGCGAAGTCGGGCCCTGGTACTCCCCTATGGGGGCGCCGAGTGTATTACTACAATTGCCACCGGAAAGGCGGTGATTATGCTTGGCACAAAGACAACGTGGATAAAGCAGAAAGCACACCCAACCCAAGACAAATTACTGCTAATTGGACCTTCGGGGGACGCTGGAATGTCGATAAAAAGGCTGCCGCAGTGGCTGCACCGGCGCCAGTGGTATTAACTAAAGACTCCGTAGCCGAACGCATGCTAGTCTTTCAGCGCAGCGTTGGTGGCTGGCCCAAAGCAGTGAACGGCCAAAAGGTAAGCTATGAGCACCCACTAACGGCTGCTGAGAAAGCTAGTACGCGCAAGGATGCCGGAAAAGACGATGCTACTATTGATAACAATGCCACCACTCGGGAAATACGCTACCTATTAGCGGCAGCTCAGCGCACAGGCAATACAGCGTACCGCAGTGCCGCGGAGAACGGTATTCGTTATCTGTTAAAGATGCAGTATCCGAATGGTGGCTTTCCGCAATACTACCCAGATCATAGTCTTTACCGGCATCAGATCACCTACAACGACAACGCCATGATTCGGTCCTTATTGGTGCTGCGGGACTTAGTCGAACAAAAAGGAGATTTTACGCTCGTCGATCGGGCGTTGGTGCCACAAGCAAAGCTAGCTGTAGAGCGTGGCGTCGACTGTATTCTAAAAACACAGTATGTGCAAAATGGAAAGCTCACGGCCTGGTGCGCCCAACACGACGAGAAAACACTGCAGCCCGCTAAAGCCCGAGCCTTCGAGCTAGCTTCGTTGAGCGGCGACGAAACCGTTGAAATCGTGAAATTTTTGATGGGAGTTGACAACCCTACGCCGGAAGTGCGCAAGGCTATTGATAGCGCAGTGGCCTGGTTGAATGCGGTGAAGATGCCTAACCAAGCCGTGAAGGATATCGCCGATCCGAAGCAGCCAACCGGCCGCGACCGGGTTATTGTTGCTGAGGCTGGCTCTACTCTTTGGGCCCGGTTCTACGATTTAGAATCAAATAAGCCTATCTATGTAGGTCGTAATTCAGAGAAGAAAAATACCTTAGCTGAAATAGAAAACGAACGTCGGGCTGGCTACCTCTATGTAGGTACTTGGCCTGAAAAGCTGCTGACCAAAGACTATCCTGCCTGGCAGCAAAAATGGGAAAAAGGCAGCAGCAAACTGTAACCAAAGCACAAGAGTCAATCTACAAAATGAAGCATTTATCTCGCTCTATTGCGGCCAGCCTGGCCAAAGCACCTGTAGCAATACCAGAGGAAAAGCTGTTCGAGCTGCCCGAGAAAGTCATACAGTTTGGCACTGGTGTGCTGCTGCGCGGCTTGCCTGATTTCTTGATCGATAAAGCCAACCGCCAAGGCATATTCAATGGCCGCATCGTGGTGGTGAAGTCAACGGATGGAGGTGACATCGAAGCGTTCAACCGGCAGGATGGCCTATATACGGTATGCGTCCGCGGTGTTGAAGATGGTCAAACAGTAGACGAGAACGTAGTATGCTCAGCCATTAGCCGGGTACTGTCAGCGAAAAGTCAGTGGGAGGAAATTCTGAAGTGCGCTGCCAATCCGGAACTGCAGGTAGTTCTTTCTAACACGACAGAGGTAGGCATTCAACTGGTGCCCGATGATATCCGGCAGTCGCCGCCTCAGTCATTCCCAGGTAAGCTATTGGCTTTCCTGTACGCGCGTTTTCAAGCGTTCAATGGCGACAAATCGAAGGGGCTAGTGATTGTACCAACGGAGCTAATTCCAGATAACGGCAGCAAACTGGAGGCGATCCTGCTAGAGCTAGCGCACCGCAATGGCCTTGAAAGCGAGTTCATGGATTGGCTGGAAGCGGCGAATACCTGCTGCAACTCCTTAGTTGATCGGATCGTACCCGGCCGCCCCGACGAGGCTACCTATCGCGGTATCACGGAGCAGCTAGGTTACGAAGATGATTTGCTCACCATGTCAGAAGCTTTTCTACTATGGGCTATTCAGGGCGACGAGCGGGTGAAATCCATTCTGTCGTTTCATGAGGTAGATAAGGGCATTGTCATTCAGCCTGATATTAACCTGTTCCGCGAGTTGAAGCTCCGCCTTCTTAACGGCACGCATACTCTGAGCTGTGGCTTGGCCTATCTGAGCGGCTTCGAAACGGTGCGTTCGGCAATGGAAAACGATACGGTGGGTACTTTTATCAGCAACCTGATGTTAGCTGATTTGCTACCCGGCATTCCATATCCAGTAGACGAAAAAGTAGCCCAGCGTTTTGGTTTGCAAGTCATGGACCGCTTTCGTAATCCCTTCATGGAACACCGCTGGCTAGCCATTACCATGCAGTACACCGCGAAGATGCAGATGCGCAACATTCCTACGTTGATGCATTATTACAAGCGCTTTAATGCTGTGCCAGAGTGCATGGCCCTAGGTTTTGCTGCCTATTTGCTGTTCATGAAAGGCACTGAACAACGTGATGCTACTTGGTATGGCCAAGCCAATGGGGGTGAGTATGTCATTCAGGATGATAAGGCTGCCTACTTTGCTGACATTTGGGCAAACCATGAAGCAGAGGAATTAGTCAATACGGTGTTGTCCAACCAGTCGCTATGGGGACACGATTTGACCCAGTTGCCTGACTTTGCGAAGCAAGTGAGTGACTATTTACAAAAGATGCTGGAAAATGGCGCTTACCCAACAGTAGCTGCTTATTTCAATAAAACGACGCTCGTAAAATAGATGAAGCATTTAGTAGCCAAAATCCATCCCGACGACAACGTACTGGTGGCATTAACCGATTTGCCAATTGGAACACCAGTAACGTGGGATGGTACAACCGTAACAACCACGGAAAAAATACCCGCTAAGCATAAGTTAGCTTTACAAGCCCTACAGCCTGGCGACTCTATTACCATGTATGGTGTGCTTGTTGGTAAGGCCCGGCATACCATTCAGTTAGGTGGCCTGCTCACGACGGCTAACATCCAGCATGCTACTAACAGCTACGACGAGCACCAAGAGAAGCGCCGGAGCTGGAATGCACCAAATGTAGATTACTGGCAGGAGCAGACTTTTATGGGCTTTCACCGCTCCGATGGACGCGTGGGTACGGCCAACTACTGGTTGGTCGTTCCGCTGGTATTCTGCGAAAACCGCAACATTCAGGTCTTGGAAGAAGCCTTGGTCAATGACCTAGGTTACGCTCGCCGCAAGAGCTACCAGCCGCAGACGCAGGAGCTTATCTCGCTTATGCAATCGGGCAAGACAGTAGAAGAAATTCTGGCTACCGATCTGCGCAGCGCAGACAACGCGGCTGCTCGGCCTCGACTGTTCCCCAATGTGGATGGCATTCGTTTCCTTTCGCATGAAGGTGGCTGCGGCGGTATCCGCCAAGATGCACAGTCATTGTGTGGGCTACTTGCTGGCTATATCACGCACCCCAACGTAGCAGGTGCTACGGTGCTTAGCCTAGGTTGCCAGAACGCCCAGGTGAGCATGCTGCAAGATGAAATCAACAAGCGTAGCCCTAACTTCGACAAGCCACTCTACATTTTGGAGCAGCAGAAGATAGGCACCGAAGAGGCACTTGTAAGCCAGGCCTTGCGCCAAACGTTTGCTGGTCTAATGATAGCTGACAAAAGTGAGCGTCAACCGGCGCCACTCAGCAAACTGACAATTGGTTTGGAGTGCGGTGGCTCGGATGGCTTCTCAGGTATTTCAGCCAACCCAGCTGTGGGGCATGTGTCCGATTTGATGGTTGCCCTAGGTGGTTCCGTGATTTTGGCAGAGTTCCCCGAATTGTGCGGGGTAGAGCAGGAGCTAGTAGACCGTAGCGTCGACAGCGAAACGGCCGAGCGTTTCAGCAGCCTCATGAAGGCGTATGGCGACAGCGCCATTGCTGTTGGTTCGGGCTTCGATATGAACCCTTCACCTGGTAACATTCGTGACGGCCTCATTACCGATGCCATGAAATCGGCCGGAGCTGCCCGCAAAGGTGGTTCCTCACCCGTAGTAGCTGTGCTCGACTATCCGGAACTAGTTACGAAGCCCGGCTTGAACCTGCTGTGCACCCCCGGCAACGACGTTGAGTCGACAACGGCCGAGGTAGGCTCAGGTGCTAACCTAGTGCTATTCACCACTGGCCTAGGTACGCCCACGGGTAACCCGATTGTGCCCGTAGTGAAGATTTCGAGCAACACGGCGCTAGCGAAGCGCATGCCCGATATCATCGACGTGAATACTGGTACTGTTATCGACGGCGAAGAAACCATCGAGCAGGCTGGGCAGCGGATCCTGGAATACGTGGTACGGGTTGCCAGTGGGGAAGAGGTAAGCGCCGTGCGCCACGGACAAACTGACTTTATTCCTTGGAAACGGGGAGTCTCGTTGTAATATCCCAGCTTTAAATAGCCACATTGCAGGAGACTACGGGGAAGCAATTTCCGCGCAAGCTCCTACCTTTCCGAACTAGTGCGAAGGAGGAGCTTCGCCCCTAATTTTACCAATTATGAAGAAGCCTTTTTTGAACGAGGACTTCCTGCTGCAGACCGATACGGCCCAGCAACTCTACCATGAGTTTGCTAAGCAGATGCCCATCATCGATTATCACTGCCACCTTCCTCCCGACCAAATTGCCCAAGACAAGCAGTTCGAGAACCTAACGCAGATTTGGCTCTACGGCGACCACTACAAGTGGCGCGCCATGCGTGCCAACGGGGTAGACGAACGCTGTATTACCGGCGACGCTTCCGATTGGGAGAAATTTGAGAAGTGGGCGGAGACAGTACCGTATACCATGCGGAATCCGCTTTACCATTGGACGCACTTGGAGTTACAGCGCTACTTCGGCATCACAGAGCTGCTAGATGGCAGCAGCGCCCGTCGCATCTATGATGCCTGCAATGAGAAGCTTCGTACGCCAGAATATTCAGTGCGCAACCTGCTGCTGAAGATGAAGGTGGAAACCGTCTGCACGACCGACGATCCAGCCGATTCGTTGGAGCACCACCACGCTATTGCTGCTGAGCCATTTGGCATTCGGGTACTACCAACGTTCCGCCCTGACAAGGCTATGGCGGTAGAAGACCCTGCCGTTTACAATACTTACTTAGATAAGCTAGCTGCCTCAGCTAGCGTAGAAATCCATACGTACGGCAACTTATTAACTGCCTTACAACGCCGCCACGACTACTTTGCGAAGCTAGGTTGCCGTTTGTCGGACCACGGCTTAGAGCAGATCTACGCCGTTGACTACACCGACGAAGAAGTTATTGACATCTTCGCCAAGATTCGTGGCGGTCAGGCCCTGACGCACGACGAAGTTCTGAAGTTTAAGTCGGCCATCCTCATTGCTTTGGCCGAAATGGACTGGGACAAGGGCTGGACGCAACAGTTTCACCTAGGTGCTCTGCGCAACAACAACTCGCGCGCACTACGGCAGCTAGGCCCCGATACTGGCTGGGACTCTATCGGTGATTTCCCCCAGAGCCGTGCCCTTTCGACTTTCCTCGACCGCCTCGATTCGCAGGATCGGCTTGCCAAAACGATCATTTATAACCTGAACCCTGCTGATAATGACTTGATAGCTACCATGATTGGTAACTTCAACGACGGCTCAGTGGCGGGTAAGGTTCAATTTGGTTCCGGCTGGTGGTTCCTCGACCAGAAGCTAGGCATGGAGAATCAGATAAATTCTCTTTCGAATATGGGTCTGCTGAGCCGGTTTGTGGGCATGCTCACCGATTCGCGCAGCTTCCTTTCCTATCCCCGCCATGAGTATTTCCGCCGGGTGCTGTGCAACCTCTTCGGTACCGACGTGGAAAACGGCGAGCTACCCGACGACCTAGCTTGGATCGGTCAGATTATCCAGAACATTTCTTACGGCAATGCCAAGGCCTACTTTGGTTTCGAGAATGAAGCAAGTGGTAACGTTCGGCGAAATCATGATGCGGCTATCGCCACCGCTGAATTACCGATTCATACAAACGGATAGTCTTGAAATAACTTATGGTGGCGGCGACGCCAACGTAGCGGCATCGTTGGCGCGGCTGGGTATCCCGGCCGCCCACGTTACTTGCTTTCCTGATAATGAGCTAGGTCAGGCTGCGGCGCAGTCCTTCCAACGGCTCGGGGTTGACATGTCGCACACGGTGTTTCGTGGTGAACGACTAGGTCTTTACTTTCTGGAAGTAGGGGCTTCGATGCGAGCTAGTAAGATCGTATATGACCGCTTCAACTCGGCCTTCGCGAACCTACAACCCGAGTGGCTCAATTGGGAAGAAATTTTGAAAGATGCCCAGTGGTTTCACTGGACGGGTATCACGGCAGCGGTATCAGCCACAGCAGCACAAGCCTGCCGCGACGCAATTAAGGTGGCGCGCCGCTTAGGTATCACCGTTTCGGCAGACGTGAATTACCGCCGCAACTTATGGCAGTACGGCCAGAAGGCACAGGACGTAATGCCCGAATTGGTAGAAGGCTGCGATGTGATTGTATGCACGGAGGGCGATGCTGACGATTTGTTCGGTATCAAACCCGAAGCTGATACTTCAAATCGGTTCGAGTCAGTTGCAAAGCAGCTGGTACAACGTTTTCCGCAGGTACAGAAAGTAATTGCTACCAATCGTGAAACGCTTAGCGCCTCGCACAATCGATTGACGGGCATCATGTTCAACGGCCAGGAGTACATCGAAACGCAGGCGTACGACATTGTCCCGATTGTCGATCGAATTGGGGGAGGAGATGCTTTTATTGCTGGGTTTATCTATGGTTCGCTAACTTACCCCACTGAGCAGGCAGCCCTCACCTTTGCAGTTGCTGCCTCGGCGCTCAAACATACCATTCATGGCGACGTCAACTTAGCGACTGTTGCCGAAGTGGAGCAAGTAGTTGGAGGAGATACCTCCGGCCGCTTACTGCGCTAATGTTCTAACAAACTAATTACATGGCTCGATTTTCCGCTGCTGACGCCCTTTCCACTGTTCTGCAGTACCCTATAGTACCAGTATTCTATCATGCAGATGTGGTGTATGCAAAACGCATCGTGCAAGCTTGTTACGCAGGTGGTCTTCGGGTGTTTGAATTCACGAACCGAGGAGGCAATGCCTTCGACGTTTTCTCGGAATTGCAATCGTTTGTTGCCGAGCAATGCCCGGACATGTTGCTAGGTATTGGCACCATCTACAAAGCCGAGGATGCCGAGCGTTTCATTGCGGCTGGTGCTGACTTCGTAGTGCAGCCCGTAGCAACTGCTGAGGTAGCTACTGTGTGCAAACAGCACAACATTCCGTGGATGCCTGGCACCATGACGCCGACTGAGATTTATAATGCGACGCAGCTGGGCGCCGCAGTCGTTAAAATCTTCCCTGGCAACATGGTTGGACCTAGCTATATCAAAGCATTGCGCGGCCCCATGCCCGACGTCACGCTGATGGTAACAGGCGGTGTAGAGCCCACGAACGAGAGCCTAGCGGATTGGTTTGGTGCTGGTGTTAATGCAGTGGGTATGGGTTCGCAACTTTTCAAGAATGCGGACGATACGGAGGCTCTGAGCGCTAGCATTGCTAAGCTCCTGCAATTCGTGAATACGCTGAAAAAATAACGCTGCACGTAGGTAGCCGTCGGCGTTCAAGCTGGGGCTAGCTTCGCTGTAAGTCCCGCTCACTCATTTGACCGATCGACTTTGATGACTCCATCCACGCCTGTCGCAACGACATCTTCTACTATCGGCAAATACCGCTGGACGATCTGTTCGCTGGTATTTTTCGCTACTACGGTCAACTACCTCGATAGGGCTGTTATCTCTTTGCTAAAGCCGTACCTCGAAACGGAGTTTCACTGGAATTCGGGGGATTACGCTAACATTGAAATAGCTTTTAAGCTAGCCTATTCGATAGGTATGTTGGGCGTAGGCCGAATCATTGATAAGCTCGGTACCAAGATGGGGTATGCCATGTCGACGTTCCTGTGGAGCTTGTCGGCAATTGGTCACGCTTTCGTGAGTAGCACGTTTGGCTTTGGGGTGGCACGGGCATTCCTAGGTATCACAGAAGCTGGCAACTTTCCGGCGGCTATCAAAACCACGGCTGAGTGGTTTCCGCAGAAAGAAAGAGCACTAGCCACAGGCATCTTCAACTCCGGCTCCAACGTGGGAGCTATCATCGCTCCACTAACGGTGCCGCTGATTGCTGAAACGATTGGTTGGCAATGGGCTTTCATTATCACGGGTGCCCTAGGTTTCGTGTGGCTTATTCTGTGGTTCGTTTACTATGAAGTTCCGGCGCGTCATGCTAAGCTCACCGAAGCCGAGTTCAAGTATATACACAGCGATGTAGACGACTTAGCAGCAGCATCGATCGAGACAAAGCCAAAAGTTTCGTGGTTCAGGCTATTGAGCTATCGACAGACCTGGGCTTTCGTGATAGGCAAATTCATCACGGATCCTATCTGGTGGTTCTACCTGTTCTGGTTGCCCGACTTTCTGAATAAGCAATACGGTCTTAAAGGTACTGACATCGCCATGCCCGTAGCGCTGGTATACGTGTTGTCCAGCATTGGAAGCGTTGGAGGTGGTTGGATTCCCTTGAATTTCATCCGGAATGGGTGGCCAGCGTTCAAGGCCCGCAAAACGTCGATGTTGCTCATTGCCTTGTGCGTGTTCCCAATTGTGTTCGCGCAGTACTTAGGTCAGATTAATATGTGGCTGGCAGTAATTGTAATTGGTATTGCCGCTGCCGCGCACCAAGCTTGGAGTGCCAACATCTTCACGACGGTATCCGATATGTTCCCTAATCGGACTGTCGCTTCGGTGACGGGCATCGGGGGTATGGCTGGGGGCCTAGGTGGTATCCTGCTGTCGGCGCTGGTGCAGAAACGCATGTTTGTATACTATGAGAGCATCAACCAACTCGACAAGGCTTACTTCATCATGTTCCTGATATGTGGTGGGGCCTACTTAGTCGCTTGGCTCATCATGCACTTCCTCGTGCCCCGCATGAAGCCCATCAACTTAGACGAGGCATAAGTAACTCGTTGGTTTTCCTTTGCTTTTCCAAAAATGAAAAAACTGTCGTTGCTGCTGGTGATGCTATTGCTTGCGCTACCAGCCCTTACCATCGCCCAAACCAAAAAAGATCAAATGGCCGTCAAAGAGGTAGAAGCCCTAGAACGTCAACGGTTCGACGCACAGGTAAAAAAGGATTACCCCGTTCTGGAAAAGTTATTTGGCGAAGACCTCGTCTACACGCACTCCGACGGGCACCAAGATACCAAGACGAGCTATATCCAGTCGATTCGCGACGGCAAAAGCCAGTACGAGAAGATTGATATTGAAGCGCTGAACGTACGTTCTTATAATGACGGCAACACCGCCGTGGTGAATGGCACTATTGTTATCACCTCGCCTCCAAAGCCTGATGGCCAACCTAACCTAGCTCGGCTGAAGTATGTGGTCGTGCAGATTAAGGACACGAAAAAGGGCTGGCAAGTGGTGCTTTGGCAGTCACAAAAACAAACAAAATAAGCCAGCGCAAACACGCTCTGCTTGTCTGAGCACAGCAAGATAAACGGGCCTCGCGCGCAGTGTAATCGAAATCGGACACTGCACGCGAGGTCCTTCTTTTTCCAAGAAGAAGTTGAACTAACGCATACAATCTCCCTCATGAGTACGAATCCTGACAATATCTTGGCCCAGCCAGTAGGCACTACCCTGGAGCGTTATATTATGCGAAAGCAAAGCGAGTTTGCTTTCGCCACGGGCGAGTTGTCGCAGTTGCTTCGTGATATAGCGCTGGCTGGCAAAATCATCAACCGCGAAGTAAACCGCGCCGGTTTGTCGGAATTGAAGGGAGCTTTTGGGACCGAAAACATCCAAGGTGAGCAGCAGCAAAAGCTAGATGTAGTTGCCAATATCCGTTTTATCCGGGCGCTTAAAAACGGAGGACAAGCGTGCGCGGTGTTATCAGAAGAAGAGGATGAAATTATCCAAACGGGTAACAACCAGGGCAAATACGTCGTCGCCATGGATCCGCTGGATGGGTCGGCTAACATCGACGTAAACGTGCCGATCGGAACGATCTTCTCTATTTACCGGCGCGTGTCGCCGGTAGGCACCCCGGCCACACGCGAGGATTTTTTGCAAGGCGGTCGGAAGCAAGTAGCGGCCGGTTATGTGTTGTATGGCTCCAGCACCATGCTCGTGTACACGACTGGCCACGGCGTGGTTGGCTTTACTTATGAACACTCTTTAGGCGAATTTTTCTTGTCACATCCTGAGTTACGCATTCCGCAGGACGGCAAGATTTTCTCGTGCAACGAAGGGCACTGGTTCGATTACCCGGAGTTTGTGCGTACCTACTTAATGGAGTGTAAGCGCAAAGGCTATAACGGACGCTATGTAGGGTCTCTGGTTGCTGATTATCACCGGAGCTTGCTGATGGGAGGCATCTATATGTATCCGCCCACTGAAAAGAAGCCACAAGGAAAATTACGCCTGTTGTATGAGTGCTATCCGCTGGCGTTTATCATTGAGCAGGCCGGTGGTGCTGCCGTCGCAGGCGCCGACAATACCGCTGTGCTGGATATAGTGCCTACCGACTGCCACCAGCGCAGCCCTCTTTTTATCGGCTCGTCGCACATGGTAGAAAAGATCGTAGCAGGAGCTACTGAGAAGGCCGCAACTACCGTGAAGGTCTCTTAAATTATTATAACATACTAGGTACCAACAAGAAGAGGCATCCGCCGTGGACGCCTCTTCTTGTTGGTACCTAGGTCGAGCCTGCTAGCTAGATTTTCTCTGGGAGTAGCGTAGAGTCTTCGAAATTGCCGAGGATCGGTTTATCACCTTCCGTTACAGCTTCCACCAGAAGGGCGCCACCTACGAATGCACCCTTCCACGATTCGCCCAGACCACCAAATACCTCCTCCCGGTCGCCGCGGGAACGGAGCTTGTTGATGCCGACTTTGAAGGCACGGATTTCCTTAGCGGTGCGGCTTGCTAGGTGTGTATCATCACTAGCCAAGGCCGACACGAGGGCTCCGTTAGAGATGTTCATCTCGCCCACCAGTTCTTCCACACGGTCGACCAAGACAATTGAATCGATGGGGCCGAAAGGCTCCTTGAAGTATAGCTCGCTCTGGCGTGGCAGGTTTACTAAGGCGCGAGGTGCCACATACGACCACCGATTTTGGCCAGGTAGGAACAGACTGTCGTCGAGCTTGCCTTCCAATAGGGGAGTGGCGCCAGTTTTCAACGCATTCTCGTACAGGCGGTTAAGGTCGGCGGCCTGGTTGGAGTTGATAACCGGACCAAAAGCTAGGTCCGGTAGTGCATCAGTGGGGTTATCCACTAGTGTGGGGTTACCCACCTTCAGCGTGTGGATAACATTCCAGTACGTCTCTAAAAACTGCGGAAACAAATCGCGCTGCACTACAAAGCGCACGTAAGCGGTGCAACGTTGTTTGCCGTAGTCGTAGCCTTTCTTGAGCTGATCCGCCAGGGTGCTCCAATCGGAGAAGTTCCAGATGCCATACGTGTTCACGCCTTCCATCTCCAGCATGTAGCGCTTGTGTTTCGACGCCAAAGCATCGGCGATGTTGCGGCCATTGTAGCGGCCTCCTACAAAGCTGAGGCAATCCACATGGTCGTCCTTCACTAGAACATCGCTTAGCTCGCCCCCGGGGCCACTTACAAGCGTAACGGGCAACCCACTCCGACGAGCTAGGGCAAATGCCAAACTCAACGAAATGAAGCCACCATCCGTTGGGGTTTTCGCAATGACTGAGTTGCCGCACAGAATCTGCACAAGCACCGCGTGCATCAGCACCGACATGGGGTAGTTCCAGGAGGCAATGTTGCTCACTAGCCCAAGCGGCTTGCGCTTATCCAACATGCCTTCAATGTTGTCCACGTACCACTGCACACCGTCGATACAACGGTCGATGTCGGTAAAACCTAGCTTGTAGGTTTTGCCAATTTCCCAGATGAGCAGCTTGCCAATAAGTTCTACGTGCTTACGTAATAGGTCCAAGCACTCCTGCACGCGTAGCTTGCGCTCGTCTAGGTCGGTAGCGGCCCAGGTGGCGGCTTCGCCTTTGGCCGCCCGCACAGCGCGCAGAGCTGTATCGCGGTTCAGCATGGGTAAGCCACCGAGTACTGTGCCATCGACCGGCGAGATGAACTCGCGCGGCGTACCCGAACATTGCCATTGACCTTCTAGGAGGTTCAGAAAACGACCCTGCTGGTCAAAAATCTCAGGGGCAATCTGCTTTACCTGCGCCAGCAGGCCAAAAAACTCAACTTGAGGAGAAATGATTTTAGGCATGAAAAGGAGGTCGTTGTGGGCAAGCTGATACGATGGGACCAAGATAGGCCAGGGTTTGCTAATATTTCGCACTCCTAGCTACTCAATCTAGTCTTAGTCTGATGCCAACCCGCAGCGTACGCGAGCTAGCTCTTAAATACACCTACTACTTCAATCTGACCATAGATATTGCGGTTGAACTCGGCTATCTCTTCCGCGGGCACCCAAAGCTCCTCGTGGTGCCGGTCGCCTACATTTTGTACCGGAAACTGGGCAGCATAATCTGCGTCGATGGCAAAGCGCAATACGTAGCCGACGCCGTAGTAGGGCACGTTCCAGTCCCGAGCTATTTGCGCCGCATACTCTTCGTTAAGTACCGGATAAAAAATGGGTTGCTCTGGTAAGCGCGGCGGAAAAGCTAGCCATCCGGAAGCCGCTATAAGATCTAGCTCCTGCTGATTAACGGGTCGATAGAGTAGGAGGGTAGCCGATTCGTGGCGCATGGGACAAACCTAAACCTAGGTTGATGAACTTGAAGAGGGGCTAGGTTCAAAACTCGTGCAAGCGTTGCGCGATGTTCCAGCGCAGCGCCAGCGTTGCAAACACCTCGTTCGTCTTGGCCGTAGTAGGCAACGCGGACGTTTGGTGACGCGCAATGAGCTTGGCATCGAGCCACACGCTGTGTCGCACTTGGTAAGTAGCCGTAAAATCTGTGTGGAGCAGGCGGGTTTTGTTGCCGTCGCCCACGCGGAAGCCGTACTCAAGAACGTTTCCGTTTGCGTCGGTGGGGCGCACTGTGTAGGGTAAGAGCACATTACCGCCGTAGTTGAGCAGGGTATTGTTAGCACCTAGGTAGTCGGTGCCCTGCACGGTATAAATTCCTTTGGCAACCAAATTCAACCGCGGCAGCACCGACGGCTGATAGCTGATGATGCCTAGCAGTTCGTAAAGATTAGCACCCATGGGGTGAGCCAACGGTTGCTGGTAATGCTGGTAGTTGCGAAACCGGTCTTCGTGCTGATACGTGTACGGGCGGATGTAGCTGAACTCACCTTGAATATCGAGGTTCGAAATACCCGCTACATCCAGCAGTTTGCCTCCTAGCTGCACGGCCTGCTTGTTCGCCCACCAGCCATTGCCCGAGCGAATCTCGCTCAATACGAACTCATCTAGTATTAGCTGCCCGTATAGCTGTGCTCGGTGCTTGATGTTCCATTTGAAATCTAGCCCCAAGATGGCGTTGTCTTCTGAGCCAATATGCTGCTCGATAGCGCGGTAGAAGATAATAGGGTTCAAGTATTGCAATTCGAAATTGCCTTTACGCCGTGAAAAGACTTCCGATTCAAATACGCCAATATTAAAGTTGGGCGTAACGTCGAGGCTCAGATGATGCAGCGCAAAGTATTTCTTCTGGAATACGGTATCTGGCGTCACCCCGCGCTCGGTGTACTTACCACTAGCCGTCATTTCGGCGAAGAGGTTTTGGTAGTTCAATTTCCAGATGCGGGTGTTCAGCTTCAGGAAAAAATAGGGCGCGCTATAATCAGATAAAATTAAGGAGCGATACCCATTGCCAATAATATTCCGATCATGGCCAAGCTGCACGTTGATATGCTTGGTTGCTGCATACGTGACGTAGCCGCGCGCTGAGAAGAAGTCGTATTGGTCAGTTTTCCCTTTAAAGGGTTTCCAGTACCCTTCGTGCGGCACAGCCCGGTCACGGTCGATGCGGCGCTGTACGTAGCCTGGCACAGCCATCTGGTTGTCGGCCAGGAAGGTGTAAAAACCGAGGCGCTGATCAATGACGCCTTCCACTTGTATGCCCCGCGTATTCACGTAGCGTAAGCCGCCAAGCTCATTATCCTTACCAGCTTGCAGCAAAAGCACTGGGTTGACACGCAGCGTAAAATCGGGCGTAGCGACGTGGAATAAATCGGACTGATTTCGGTAGAAGTTCTTCAGGATCGGCCGGCGGCTTTGGTTCTGGCCTAGGGCTGAATCTTGGGGCGTATAGTGCCAGTTGTCACGTAGCAAGTACCTGGCATTAAAGCGGTCGGCCGCCGACAAGCTAGCTCCGGCCGTGCTATCATGGACTATGCGTTGGGCCAGCCGGGCCACACTAACCCGCGAGTACGGCCGCACGGAGGTATGCGGATCATTGAGCGTATCTGGGCCATACTTGATAGCGTAGCGGTCGATGAGCCGGTATACGTCCTGGTCGAGCGGGACGTAGGTGGCGCCCTGGGTTGTTTTAGGAGCTGGTGTAGGGTTCTTCGGCGCAGCTTTGTCAAACACTAGCCACGTGGGGCCATCGGCAGGAGTCGTTTGTGCGATGGCACGCCCCGTTAATAGACCTAGGGTGCTAACAATCAGTAAGGATTTTCTCATAAGGTAGGTAGAACGCCGCAGGCTGGGTGGTAGTACAGCACAGTTGTACAAACCTACGCAGTTGTGGTGGAGTGCACACGAGAAGACAGTAGAAGAACACACGTAGCAGCTTGTCAGAGCGCACGTCTTACTTTTAAGAGCAAATTGCTAACCAACCATTTGGGCTACTACTCTTCTCAGCACCTGTGTCACTCCGCTACCTTCGCCACGCCGAAATCAACCTAGCTGCTTGGGACGCTTGCGTAGCCGCCTCCCAAGCAGCTGTGCCTTACGCGTATTCGTGGTGGCTAGGGGCAACCGCTAAGCAATGGGATGCTGTGGTGGAGCTACATGCCGAAACCGATGCATATACCTCGGTGCTACCACTTCCTTGCAAATGGCGGCCTTGGGGCCGGCAAGTGTACCAGCCAGCTTTCACGCAGCAACTAGGTTTGCTCACTACCAAAGAAAGTCAGCACCGAGTTATAGCAGATTATTTAGCAATGACGGCTGGCCGCTTTTCGCGTTTTTATACGCAAGCAAACGTAAATAACCTGGTGCCTCCATTGCCCGCTGACTTCACTTTTACGGAGCGCCGCACGTATCTGCTAGACCTAGCCACTGATTACGCCACCTTACAGGCCCGTTATAGTGCCGATTACCGACGACGGTTGCGCCGCAATTTAGAGCAAGTTCGACCGTTAATAGTAACAGAAGCAGTAGCAGCGAAGGAGCTGATCCAACTGTTTCGTCGGCATAAGGGAGGGGAGGTAGCAGGATTGAAGGCCTGGCATTATGAGCAGCTAAATGCCTTAATGAAGGCCTTACAAGCTCGGCAGCTAGCTAGAATTGTGGAGGTTCGCCAGCCTGACACCGATAACTTACTTGCTGGTGCGCTGTTCGTACAGCATCAGGCTGGCCTGATTTACTTGTTTGCGGCCGCCTCGCCGGCAGGCAAACAAGCCGGGGCGCCCTTGTTGTTGCTCGATCATATGATCCGCCAGCACGCGGGTACTCCTGGGTTGGTTCTCGATTTTGAGGGAGGGATAATACCGTCAATTGCTCGTTTTTTTGCCAACTTCGGGGCAACACCCGCCTCATACGCGGCTCTATCTTACTCTACCCGTCAACCTTGGTACTTGCTATGGAAACCATAACACCCGCCTCCGATACTTCTCTGCCTGAACGTGTGCACGTTGTGTGCGCCGAGCCCTCGATAGCAAATCATTTCTTGGCAGAGCTACGCGACGTGGATGTGCAGCGCGACAGTTTGCGGTTTCGGCGCAACTTGCAACGGCTCGGGGAAATTATAGCGTACCGGATCAGTTCGCAGCTGAGCTATACCACTAAAACGGTGCAGACGCCCCTTGGGCAATCGGATGGGGAGCTGCTACGCGACTTTCCCGTGCTAGCCACCGTGTTGCGGGCAGGATTACCGTTTCATCAAGGCTTCCTCAACTATTTCGATCAATCGCCTAGTGCATTTGCAGCAGCATACCGCATTGAGGGCACAGCCCAAGTGCAAGTGCAGCTTGATTACCTAACGGCACCAAATTTGGACGAGCGGGTGTTGATCCTAGCCGATCCGATGCTCGCTTCTGGCAAATCATTGGTACAAACATACCGGGCGATGGTGCGCTTCGGCCAGCCTCGGCAGGTACACATTGCCGCCGTCATTGCTAGCCCAGAAGGGGTGGAGTACGTTACGCGTGAAATTCCGGAAGCTACGCTCTGGGTTGCGGCTGTTGACGATGGCCTCAACGAGCAAGCTTATATCGTACCCGGCTTAGGTGATGCTGGTGATTTATCGTACGGCAGTAAATTGTAATGAACACGTAATGTTTCAATCCTAAGCACTTGTCTTGTAACTTGTTATTTTCATTAATCGATTAAGGATAACCTGACCTCTTTTCCGCAAATACACCTGTTTCGTGATACCGTACGCAGTTAAATATCTTTCCGTTTTCCTGCTGAGCATGCTCAAATTCCTGGGCGGCCCGGTAGCAGGTGCAGCCGCTGGTCTGCCTCCTAGCCTTATCTGGGGGCTTACGGTGGCGGGGATGATGACTAGTGTCGTGGTAGTGTCAGGGCTAGGTCGGGCGTGGGCGCTGCATCAGCGGCAACGGCGGCAATTGCGTGGCAAACCGTTATTCAGCAAAAGGAGCCGAGGAATTGTGCGTATTTTCCGACGCTTCGGAATGCCAGGTATTGCTTTCCTAACGCCCATCTTGTTCAGTCCCATTGGCGGCACAGTCATCGCTACGCAGCTACATGTGCCCAGGACCAGAATTTTGTTTCATATGCTTTGGAGCGCCGCCTTCTGGGCCGCTGCTCTTACCATGCTAGCTTGCCGGTTTAGTCACCTGTCCATTTTTCATCATTAAACCAAAGAGCTCCTAATCACAGTGGGAGCTCTTTGGTTTAATGATGAATTGATTAGAAGAGAAAGGGCTAGGCTTGGAAATACCTACTAATAGGTATTTCCAAGCCTAGCCCTTTCTCTTAGTTTTAGCAAAATAAAAGTGCGATTAATTCTACTGTCTCTGTTTTCTCTGCCTTTTACTCTCCGCTACCTGTTGCATATGAAAAAAGACTTACTTCTCAGCCTACAGTACCGTCGGGCCATGTTAATCTGGCTAATCACCGCTAACACCCCCGCAATTGCGTAAATAACGCGCGGTACAAACCACCCCTAGCAAAGGCAGGCTAAGCTTACTTTCGGCGCGAGCCACGTAGCTTCGCAATGGCCTTTGCTGCGGGCGACTGGCTTTTGCCTGGCGAGGGTCGCTTCTTATTCCCTTTTTGACTACGATTAGGCCCTTCTACATACGGAAGGCCGGTGCGCTTGTCAATTGTTTTCTGCAAAGGGGCTTTCTTCTCGTGAAAAGCTCCTTTGAAGTCTGGGTCTTCGCGCCGCCGCCGCTCGTCCATTTCTCGATCCATGCTTTGCTGCTCCTCAAACGTAGTTGGCATCACCTTCACTTCGGGAGGAAGAGGCAGTTCCGGTATTTCTTGGTGAATCAGCTCCGCAATGCGTTCCATGTGGTGCATCTCGGCCTCATTAGCAAAGGTGATGGCTGCCCCCGTGTGCGCTGCCCGGCCTGTACGTCCGATGCGGTGCACGTAGTCATCGTACACGAGCGGCACGTCGAAGTTGATGACATGGCTTACCTGGGGCACGTCGATGCCGCGGGCTGCTACGTCAGTAGATACTAAGAAGCGTAACTCCCCATTGCGGAATGCTTCCATGGCATTGATGCGAGCATTCTGGCCTTTGTTACCATGGATGGCCCTAGCTTCACCGACTACTTTTCGCGCTAGAAAGTTGTTGATGTTGTCGGCGTGCTCCTTCGTACGGCAGAAAATCATGACGCGCTGAAACGTGTCCCAGTCGAGCAGCAGGTAGTCGAGTAAGTTGATTTTGGTGAGAAAGTTCGGCACACGATACAGCGTCTGGCTCACCGTCTGCGCAGAAGTGGCTGACGGCGTCACTTCCACCCGTACCGGAAATTCTAGGAACTCCTCACTTAAAACAGCCACCTTATCGGGCATGGTAGCCGAGAACAGTACGTTCTGGCGCTTGCGCGGAATTACCTCCAGAATGCGGCGAATTTGGGGCATAAAGCCCATGTCCATCATCTTATCGGCCTCATCGAGTACCAGCGTCTTGAGCTCCTTGAAGACCAAATCGCCTTGCGAGTAAAGCTCTAACAGGCGGCCGGGCGTAGCTATGAGGATGTCAACGCCCTGCGCGATGGTTTCGATCTGCGTCTTAGGACCTAGGCCTCCGTAAATAGCGAAGATGCGCAGATCAGTGTACGTGGCTAGGCGCTTCAGGTGCGTTTCGAGCTGCATAGCTAGCTCTCGGGTTGGCGCCAGCACCAGCGCACGAGGATGAACGCCTTGCGCATATTTCACTTTCATGAGCAGCGGGAGGCCAAAGGCGGCCGTTTTGCCCGTGCCGGTTTGCGCAATACCTAGCACATCATGCCCGGACAACAGCAACGGAATCGTCTGCTCCTGCACGGGGGTGGGATGCTCAAAGCCGGCTTCGGCTACAGCAGTTAACAGCTGCTTATTGAGCTTAAAATCGGCGAAGGAAAGAGGAGCAGAGGATTCTGACATAATGAAGTAACTTGAAAACGAGCCGTAAAGGTACGGCGAAGCGACGGAAGGCAGTAGGAACACGGCTAGGTATGTTCTCGTTCGCCCTTTAACTGCTAAGTTTAGCGGCTATTGTACAGTGGCGCTGTCTGTTAGGAGCACCGTTGCGTAGCCAACCTAGGTCATAAGCTAGGTTCTAGCAGTGAGGTTCATAAAAAATAATCCGCAGTTCTATTGCATAAATCCGACCATCCGCTACTTTTGTGGCTCTATTACCTACATGGTGGTCATAGCTCAGTTGGTTAGAGCATCGGATTGTGATTCCGAAGGTCGTGGGTTCGAGCCCCATTGTCCACCCTCATTAGAAGACGAAAAATCCCCGGAAATTCTTTTCCGGGGATTTTTTTTATGATTGTGCCGTTGTGCACAGCAGAAATCATTGCATGCATCACTTTTTACTTCTCCCTCTATGAGTTTAGTAGTTATCGGTACCGTTGCGTTCGACGCGTTAGAAACGCCATTCGGCAAAACCGACAAAATCATTGGTGGGGCAGCTACTTATGCTACCCTTTCCGCTTCTTACTCAGTGAAGCCCGTGAAAATGGTAGCCGTAGTCGGCGACGACTTCCCGCAATCTGACATTCTGTTGTTGGAAGAGCATGGTGTCGATACCCAAGGCTTGCAGATTAAACAAGGGGAGAAATCGTTTTTTTGGTCGGGTAAGTACTCTAATGATCTAAACTTGCGCGAAACGCTCCAAACTGAGCTAAACGTACTGGCTGACTTCGACCCTGTTCTGCCTGATTCTTACCAGGATTGTAAGTACTTGATGCTCGGCAACCTGACTCCTCAAATCCAGCGTCTTGTGATTCAGCGCCTCGTCAACCGGCCCAAGCTGATTGTGATGGACACCATGAACTTCTGGATGGACGTAGCAATGGAAGAGCTACTGACGACCATTGAAATGGTGGACGTGCTCAGCATCAACGATGAAGAAGCACGTCAGCTTTCCGGTGAATACTCACTAGTGAAAGCCGCTAAGAAAATCATGGCCCTAGGCCCAAAGTACCTGATTATTAAGAAGGGGGAGCATGGTGCGCTGCTGTTCTGCAAGAACAAAATCTTCTTTGCGCCTGCTCTACCATTGGAAGAGGTATTTGACCCAACCGGTGCCGGTGACACATTTGCGGGCGGCTTTATCGGCTACCTAGCTGCCTCCGACGACATCAGCTTCGACAATATGAAGCGCGCGGTAATTCATGCTTCCGCCATGGCTTCTTTTTGCGTTGAAAAGTTTGGTACGGAGCGGTTGCTCAACCTCACCAAAGAAGAAATTGAAGCGCGCGAGGCTATGTTCTCAGAACTTGTGAAGGTAGTGCCGGCCACTACGGCTGCTACTGTTTAGCTTAGAAAGAGTTACCAGGCAAAGACCTGGATTTAGTCGGGCGTTTTAGCAACCAAATGCGTTTAGGCTAGGTAAGAAGAGTATTCTACTTCTCACCTTAGCGCCGAATGTTATGGAAAAGCATAAGAACGATTCGCCGAGTAAATCGAATAAGAAAGAGAACAGCCCAATGGGCCCTGATGCTCTACAGCACAAGCCCGTTGACCCAGAAGCACATGGTAGCGGTAGTACCCAGCAGAACGTGAACCAGAACCATATCACGGAAACAGGGAATGAAACGAAGGGCAACACACCCGGTGGTAACTTCAACGAAGTTCGCCATAGCCGTGTGAATAAGCCACGTAACAATCCGAATCCTAGCCAGCAAAACGCAAAGTAGGCGTGCAACACCTCATAAAAAAGACCTTCTACGTTAGTGTAGAAGGTCTTTTTTATGAGGTATACCTAGCTCAAACCTAGGGTATGACTTTCATGCGCACCACGCGGGTATCTACGTCGTCTTTGTCAAAGAAGTCTTGTTGAAAGAGGATGGAGTGGTTGTCAAGCCAACGAGGTTCTTGCACACCCCATTCAGTTTCTCGCTCCCAAAGCAAGCGGGGTGTGCCTTCCGCCGACCATACTTGCAAGCCGTTAGGCTCATAGTGCGCTAGCACGTCAGAGTTGCCACACACAAAGTGCCGGCCATTGGGTGATATAGCAGGTGGCCCCCAAATAGGCGTGCGACGGCCAGTCCGTTGATCAATCAGCACATAATAGCCGCCCTCATACAAGTGCACTGACAAAAGCCACTGGCCGATTTTTGGGAGTGAAGCAATGTACTCGTAGGCGATGTTGGTATCGTAATCTTCTGCCGGGTTATCCATGAGCCGCAGAGGTGGATGAGCCGTTGGGTGTAGCCACAACGTACGCCCCGCCCGTTTCACCGTTGGTCCGGCGTTGCGTAAGCGTTGGCGCTCTTCTTTTTGCGGATCTATGTCTAGCTCGCTGCCTTCGCCCTCCTCAGTATTGCCGGTACGCATCCACTCAGGGCTAGGTAGGGCATCGTAGGCACTACGCGCCGCCGGATAAATGGCGAGCACATGCGTGCGGTGCACCGCCAACGTGTCGAGGTGTGCTAGGCTGTAAATGCGGGGAGGCTTGGGTGGCGGTAGTAGCGTCACTGGTGGCATAACATTCACGACCGGACGCGGGCGCTCTGCTAGCGGCATGCGGAAGGTGCAGGCTGCTAGGGTTGTTGGCAAAGCCACTACCAATAATAAACGAGGCCGGAGCATTGGAACGCTACCCACTAACAATACACAAAACTAAAACGCCTGCTTAAGCCATTGCTGAAAGCTAGCTTGCTGCTCGGGCGTAGCATCAGGCAATTTTTCGACCGTTATTTTTTGCCAGAAGCGTTGTTCTGCCGAAGCAACCAGCGTGACAGTTACCAAGCGGCTTTGCCGGAAGATGCTTACTTCGTATTGCTGGGCACCATCTGCAAACAAGCTTTGCAAATTCATGGTGACTCGACGCCCGTTCACGGCAATAATTTCGTCGTCAACCGTCAGGACCGCTGCGGCTGGTGAGCTAGGCAGAATCGCCGTTACTTCTGTCCGCTCGCTCTTTACCGCTGTTCGGAACCCAAATAGCCCTTCCGAAACAGAAGCATTTTCGCGGATACGTAATTGGCATCCGACAAAGGTAAGCACTCTGTTAAGGGGATCTTCCAACGGTGCAGTTCCATACACAAATTGGTCGAAGTAGCGCTGCATCGATTGGCCCGCCACTTCCGATACAATGCGGATGTAATCTTGTTCCGTGTAGCCGCTTCCAACTCTTCCAAATTCCTCCCATAGCCGCCGCATCACATCGTCGAGGCTACGCTGATGGTGGGAGAGCCGTCGGATAGTAAGATCGAGTAGCAGGGCTACTAAGGCTCCTTTATGATACACCGATACTTTACGGTCGGGCACGCCAGCCTTGTAGCCGTCAAGCCACAAGTCCATGGAAGCATCTGCTAACGAAAGATTAAAGCGACCGTAATCGTCGTAGTGCTTGCGCAGCACCGTATTTAACTCTTCAAAATATTGCTCGGCCGTGCGCACACCACTACGCGCTAGCAGGTACTCGCCATAGTAAGTCGTGACGCCCTCAGCGATATAGCAGGTGCGGAAATAGTTTTCTCGGGTGTAATCGTACGGCAGCATCTCAGCCGGCCGAATGCTTTTGATATTCCACGTATGGAACAGCTCGTGGCAACTCACGCCTAAGAACTCCTTGTACAAACCTTCCGTCATCAGAAGCTCGCCCGGACCTAGGGTAATCACTGTGGAATTAGTGTGTTCTACGCCGTGATAATGCTTATAAGGTAATATCTGATTTAAAAAGTGATAATCTGCAACAGGAAAGCCACCAAAAAGAGAGACTTGCTCGGTAGAGAAAGCTGTGAAGTCGCGCACAACACGGCCCCAATCGGGTGCACATTCGCCTTGCATCCAGACATAGAAGGGAATACCTTCCACTTGGTATTCACGGTGTTGAATGCTCGCGCTAGCAATAAGCGGGCATTCAACTAATTCATCGAAGTTCTTAGCTTGTAGCGCGTTTGGGCCACTCTGGGGCATGCCGCAGGCGATTTGCCAGCCGTCCGGCAAAGCTAAGGTAAGTTGGCAAGTTTCGTCCCGGCGTCCTTCGATGTACATGAAGCACTGGACTCCGTTAAGATAAAGCTGCGATTCATCGAGCCACGAACCCCCTGCATCCATTTGATGCGCATAAAAGTTGTAGCGCACGCGCAAGGTTCGGCCCGCAGCGTTAGCTACTTGCCAACGGTCCTTGGTAGTTTTCTCAAAAGCTAGATTCTCGCCTGAAGCAGCATCTTCAATGACTACACGCTGAATTTTTTGCGCAAAATTCTGCAACTCATACCGGCCCGGACGCCAGGCTGGTAACTGTAACTCCACAGCCTCCTGAGTGGCGGCAGAAACCTCAAAAGTCATCTGCACCTGCACGTAGAAAGTAAGCGGATTGTCAAACGAAACGTAGTAGTGGATCATAGAGCGCCAAAAGCGGGAGCACAAAACGAGAAGGTAAAGCTAGGGCATCCTAGCAAAAGGTAGCCCAACAATAAATCTTGTTTCTTCTACGTAAATTGTCGGTTTTTAGCTTAGCTGTTGAGGATCAAATTGCTACTATTAACCGGGTAGCAAAAACAAAAGCTAGGGTAAGCTTTGGCATTTACAGATCAACCGCTTACCTTTGCCGGCCATCCCCGAATAGCACTATACGACGACGATGAAAAGAACATTTCAACCCTCGCAGCGCAAGCGCCGCAACAAGCACGGCTTCCGCTCACGCATGGAAACCGCTAACGGCCGCAACGTGCTGGCCCGTCGCCGCGCCAAAGGCCGCAAGCGCCTGACGGTATCCGACGAAGGACGTCATAAGCGCTAAACCGCTGACGATTCCCACTGTGTCGCCCCAGTCTGCTGTAGCGCCGGGCGCGCGTTCGTACTCCTTCCCGAAAGAAGAACATTTGTGTCGTAAAAAGCTCATTCAAGAGCTTTTCGGCCAAGGTTCTTCTTTTGGTTTATACCCTTTGCGCTTTATTTGGCGGCTCACGGAAGTGCCCACGGCGAACCCACCCCAAGTACTGATTAGCGTATCGAAGCGCACTTTCAAACGAGCCGTCGACCGCAACCGGCTCAAGCGCCTCGTGCGTGAGGCCTACCGGCTTAATAAGCATGTATTATTGGAAGCGCCCGGTGGCCATTCCGTTGCTTTATTGGGACTTATTTATACCGGGAAGGAAGAAAAGCCTTTTGCGGTGGTAGAAAAAAAATTAACTTCAGGGCTGGAGCGTTTGCTGAACGAGACACGTCCCGCACCGGCGGCGGCTGAGGTCTCGTAAGTTGCGCGTTATCTGCTTCCCGCCTTTTCTATGCGTAAAAAAATTATTGCGAGCCTTGTTGTGGGCGGCGCACTACTGGTAGCCTTCCGGCCCGCTGATAACGAGCGTTACTTCGAAATAGCTAAGAATCTCGACATCTTCGCCACCTTATTCAAAGAGGTGAATACCTACTATGTGGACGAGATAACGCCCTCTAAGATGGTGAAAACGGGCATTGACGCGATGCTTAAGTCGCTGGACCCGTATACTAACTATATTCCTGAGGACGATATTGAAGACTTCCGCACGATGACCACCGGACAATACGGGGGCATTGGGGCACAAGTAGTGAAGCGTAGTGGCCGAACTATTGTGCAGTCAGCTTATGAAGGCTACCCTGCCCAAAAGGCAGGTTTGCTACCCGGCGACGAACTCTTGACTATTAATGGTGTCAGTACCGATAAGAAAAGTAACGGCGATATTAGTAAGCTTCTGAAAGGGCAAGCTAATTCGGTGGTAAAACTTGAAGTGACGCGTTACGGGCAAGACAAGCCCATTGAGATTAGTATTACGCGTGACAAAATTCAGGTGGACAACGTGCCGTACTACGGTATGGTAACGCCAGAAATTGGGTATTTTCAACTGTCCTCGTTTACGGTCGATGCCGGTAAGGAAGTTCGGATGGCAGTAGCCAAACTGAAGGAGCAAGGAGCCAAGAAAATCATCTTTGATATCCGAGATAACCCTGGTGGCTTGCTAAATGAGGCCGTGAATATCTCCAATGTCTTCGTTGATAAAGGGCTAGATGTGGTAAGTACTAAGGGCAAAGTGACGGAGTGGAATAAAACCTACAAGGCACTTGACACCCCACTCGATACCCACATCCCGGTGGCGATTATTACCAGCAATCGTTCGGCGTCTGCGTCCGAAATCGTGTCAGGCGTGTTGCAGGATTACGATAGGGCCGTGGTGGTAGGAGAGCGCACCTTCGGTAAGGGTTTAGTACAAGCTACTCGGCCATTGAGTTACAATTCGCAACTGAAGGTTACGACCGCCAAATACTACATTCCGAGTGGGCGTTGTATTCAGGAAATCGACTACGCACACCGCGCGGAAGATGGCACCCTGGGTAAAGTACCCGATTCATTGCGGACTGCCTTTAAAACCGCTAGCGGCCGTACCGTATACGATGGTGGTGGCGTGGCACCGGATGTAGCTGTGCAGGAACGCGAAATTGCGGACATTACCCGTGTGTTGCTCCAGAAGAACTACATCTTCGATTATGCTACGCGCTACCGCTCCGAACACACGACTATTTTATCGGCCCGTGAGTTCGTGCTTTCAGATGCCGATTACCAGAAGTTCACGCAGTTCTTGGCTACAAAAGACATCAATTACTCTACAGACGCGGAGAAATCTTTAGCCGACCTTACCAAGAAAGTGAAGGACGAGAAGCACTACGATGACGTGAAAACGGAGCTAGAAGCTATTCGGCGTAAAGTTTCCACGAATAAGAGCAATGACTTGACGCGGTTCAAACCCGAAATTCGAGAGCTATTGGAGCAGGAAATCGTTTCGCGCTATTACTTCCAAAAAGGCCAGGTAGAAGCTAGCTTCGATGATGATCCTAACATTCTGGCTGCTATGCAAGTGCTGAACGATTCACCTAGATATGCCGCTTTATTGAAGCCTGGTACACCAGAAGCCAAGACTCGACCGGAGGCAAAGCGGAGCACGGCAGGAGGGAAGTAAGCCTAATTATTGGTTGAAGAAAGCAGACTCGTAACTGGGTCTGCTTTTTCTTTAGCTCTTGCACGAAGATTAAATAATCAAAGCTTAACCAGAGTCCTACTTGCCAAGTAACGGTGAATAGAGGAACTGTACCTTTGTGCTATGCTCATTCTTTCCCTCGAAACGTCCTCGCCTATTTGTTCTGTGGCTTTGCACCAAGATGGTGTTTTGCTAGGTCAATCAGAGTTGCGACTAGAGAAGTCGCACTCGTCGCACCTGAGTGTATTGTTAGAACAACTGTTGGACAATACAGGCTACACGATGCATGACTTAGGTGCCGTGGCTTTGTCTGATGGCCCTGGCTCTTATACTGGCCTACGCATTGGCGCGGCGGCGGCCAAAGGGCTATGCTATGCATTGGATATTCCGCTGATAGCAATTAGTACATTACAAGCGTTAGCGCATCAAGTTGCTATTTATATAGGTAAGCCTAAAAGTGTATTGTATTGCCCTATGCTAGATGCCCGACGAATGGAAGTGTATGCGGCAGTATACACGCACAATGGGCAAGAAGTGGTAGCGCCTACCCCGTTGGTACTAGAAGCAGATACAATGGCCGAACAAATGGCCCACCATCGATTGTTATTCTTTGGAAACGGCGCACCCAAATTTCAGCCACTTGTGGCCGAGCACCCAAATGCTGATTTTCTGACGAATATTGAACCGTCGGCAATAGCTGTTGGGGAGCTAGCCCAGCAAGCTTACCTGCGGCAAGAATTCCGCGATGTAGCTTATTATGAGCCGTTTTACCTAAAGGAAGTTTACACGACTACGCCAAAAAATAGAGCTTAAAAGGCAAAACTGAGAATCTAGCTACCTTTTGAGCGCTCAAAACGCCATGGAAGAAATCATCAACCGCGTTGCGCAAAGCGCCCTAACGACGCTAAACCTAGAAGAGCTACTGCATCCTGGAGAAAGAGTCGTATATGATATCAAAGACAACCTGTTTCAAGGACTGATTCTACGGGAGAAGGATTTTCGGGAGTTTGTCAAGACGCATGATTGGACACAGTACGCTGACAAGAATGTAGCTATTATATGCTCCGCTGATGCCATTGTGCCGACTTGGGCGTATATGCTGTTGGCAACAAAGCTGCAAAATTACGCGCATCGTTATGTGTTTGGTAACCTAGAAGCTTTGGAGCAAGAGTTGTTTCAAGAAGCTATTGCGGCCATCGATGTCGAAGATTACCGAGATGCTAAAGTAGTAGTAAAAGGTTGTGGCAACGTGCCCGTACCTACTTACGCTTATGTAGCTATCATGCAAAAGATTCTGCCTGTAGCAAGCAGTATCATGTACGGGGAGCCCTGCAGCACAGTGCCACTCTATAAGCGGCCGAAAGCGTAAGGTTTCTTTTCAAAACCTACTTGTTGTCACCTGGCGGCTAGCTCAAGATCTAGACTAAGTAAGTGTCCTAGATGTAGCGTTAGTCCCTAGGTGACAATTTTGTTTGTAGGTTCCTGCTCAAGAAAGGCTCTTCGAGTCGAGCATCCTCGAGGTTTCTTTACTCACCATGACTCAATTGGCCACACCTGTTTATCGTATCGGTTTGTACACTGGCATTGCCATCGTTGTTGCCAACATGGTTGGGACGGGGGTATTCACCAGCCTGGGCTTTCAGGTGATAGGTATCCAGAGCGGCTTTGCGTTGTTGATGCTGTGGGCAGTTGGCGGACTGATTGCCCTGTGTGGTGCGTTGAGCTATGGGGAGCTAGCTGCTGCTTTGCCGCGCTCGGGTGGGGAATACCATTATCTGTCTTACATCTATCACCCGATAGTTGGCTTTTTATCGGGCTGGGTATCGGCAACGGTCGGTTTTGCGGCCCCCACCGCTTTGGCGGCTATTGCTCTGGGGAAGTATGCGGTTAGTGTGTGGCCCGGACTGAATGCGCAGGTGCTATCAATACTTGTAGTAGCAGCACTGACACTCATTCACGCAACAAATAGCCGAGCTGGTAGCCGTTTTCAAGTCGTTATCACCTTAGTGAAAGTTATCTTGCTCGTTGCGTTTATTGGGGCTGGCTTGGTGTGGGCTACGCCACAAAGCCTGACTTTCACTCCGCAGCGCGTTGATTGGCAGCAAATCATTAGTCCCGCTTTTGCCGTCTCACTAGTGTATGTGTCGTACGCGTACTCAGGCTGGAATGCCGCCGTTTATTTGGCAGGGGAAGTTGAGCAGCCTCAGCGTAACCTACCGCGCATATTAGTAAGTGGAACAGCTGTGGTCCTCCTGCTATACGTTGGGCTCAACTTTGTTTTTCTCTATGCTACACCTCTATCGAAGCTGGCTGGGCAAGTTGAAATAGGCTACCTCGCGGCCATCCAAATTTTTGGTTTCGCTGTTGGACGCTTAATGGGTGCCGTAATTGCCGTGCTGCTTATTTCCACCGTAAGTTCTATGGTGTTCGCAGGCCCTCGGATCGTGCAGGTGATGGGGGAAGACTTACCTGCTTTGCGAAGCCTAGCCGTCGTCAGCCGCCAAGGTATTCCGGTGCGGGCAATGCTGCTCCAAGCATTCCTCACCCTATTCTTTATTGTTACTTCTACCTTCGAGGACGTATTGCTCTATGCTGGGTTTGTGCTCAGCTTATTCACCTTCCTGACAGTGCTGGGGCTGTTCGTGCTGCGTTGGCGCCAGCCGCACCTCCCGCGGCCATACCGTACGTGGGCCTATCCCGTGCCGCCACTGCTTTTCCTAGCTCTGAGCGGTTGGACACTTGTATTCATTCTGCGGGATAAACCGCTAGAATCATTTCTAGGGTTGCTCACTGTGCTCCTAGGTGCAGGTATCTATAAGCTTGGTAGCAGACAAGTGAGCAAAGAATAACGAAGCAAGCGTGGAGGAGCCAACCACTTGCGTAGTGGTAGGCAGTATATTGCTAACCATTTAGGATATACTCTCTTTCATACTGCGTAATCTTTCATGCGTTTTTCTACAGTTTGGCTACTCTGCCTCGCACTGCTAGGTGGTGCTTGCTCTGAACAAGCACCTTCCCAAAAGTCAGCGGCTATTATCCGCCAGCCTGCGCCTTCTACAGTCGATTCGAGCGCCCGCCAAGAAGTAACACCTAAGGTTGACCAGGCTATAACGGAGGAACAAGATATAGCTGCATTTCTGGCGGGCATGCCAGTAAGCACTCAGAGTAGCCTACACCAGCTTACAACACGCCCTGCATGGCAAGCCTTTGCTGCTGACGCAGAAAAGAGTTGGCGCAATTACCACCAGACGCGTACTACCAAAATTCAACAATGGGCTGCGGCTAAATTAGATTCAGTGCATCGTGCTAGTGCTACTGTTTTCTATCCGTTTAGTGGTCCCGACTTATTAAACGTAATAACGCTGTTTCCTACTAGTCAAACTTACGTGCTAGTAGGGCTAGAGCCAGTCGGCACAATTCCCCCACCTAGCACGCTCGAAGATTCTACTTTGTTTCCGGCTGTTAAAGCCTCGTTGTGGTCGGTGCTAAACTTTAGCTTTTTCCGCACCAATGATATGGCAGTAAACCTTAAGTCAGTTGAGCTGGATGGTGCATTGCCACTCCTGATGCTTTTTGCTGCACGTACTGACCAGCAGGTACAATCGCTGCGTTATGTGCAGCTTAATGCCGATGGGCAGCTTCTTCCTGCCGATACTACCCTAATTCATAAACCAGGCCCTAAAGTTATTCCTGGCGTTGAGCTAAAGCTCACAGCCAAAAATGGCCAAGAAAAGACCGTATATTATTTCTCCGCAGACCTTAGCGATTGGAAGCTAGGTATCACTAAAGAAGCTATGCTACGGTACGTTCGCACCCTAGGTCCGCTAACGACTTACGTGAAGTCCGCGACTTACTTGATGCACAAGATCTATTTCTCAAAAGTCCGTAAGCTAATTTTGGAGAATAGCCGTTACATCTTGCAGGATGATTCGGGTATTGCCATGAAGTACTTCCCACCTAATAAATGGCAGTTTACTTACTATGGTACCTACCGCCATCCTATCAATCTCTTCAGCAAGTTCTATCAGCCGGAACTCACTGCTGCGTACCAAGATTCAACTCGCAAGCCACAACCCCTTCCTTTCGGTACCGGCTATAATTGGCGACAAAACGATTCTAATTTGCTCCTAGCACGTCGGCGCGACGCCCCAGCAAGCTAGCTAGGTAATTGCTTAAACGAGAGTGGCAGATGAGGATGCGTTGGTTATGCGTGATTACAGTTTCTCTAGGCTACGCTGTCGTTAATGGATCAACGCTCAAAAGGCAAGGGCAAGCTCCGATACCTAGCTCACAGGCGAAGGTTAAGAGAAACGAGAACAGAACAGATGAAAAATCACTGTTGCTGGATAGTCTGCTCCATTCTGATACGCAACTAGCTCTTGTTGTTCGTCAAGCTGCGCAGTATGAGTTACAAATCATCTACACGCAGATTGATCGTGACGAGAAAAACCAACCGCATTTTACACAGCACAATTTTCGGTTGGATGCGCGCCAATACTTCGATCCTGCTAGCTTAGTTAAGCTGCCCACAGCCGCATTGGCTTTAGAAAAGCTGAACAAGCTCCGTAACTATGGGGTTACTCGCCGTTGCGTTATGGCTACAGGAGTCGCTTATCGTTGCCAAACTCCAGTCGCGTATGTCGCTACTGCCGATTCCGACTACCAGCATAGCGTTGGGAACTATATAAAGCGTATGCTACTCGTTAGCGATAATAACGCTTACAACCGTCTCTACGAATTTCTCGGCCAGCGCCCACTCAATGAACGGTTGGATTCCTTGGGGTACTCAAAGGTCCGTATTGTGCGTCGTTTTGCTCCATGCGATACAGCTGCCAACCGCTATACCAACCCCATCACCTTCTACGACGCTAACGGTAGCATTCTCTATAAACAAAGCGCTAATCGAAATCCAAAGCCTTTCGATTTTCCATTAGGGCAGATCACGAAAGGCAAAGCTTATAGAGTAGGGAGTAAACTAATTCAACAGCCATACAATTTCACAACTGCCAACTACTTGCCCCTACAAGACATTACAGATATGCTGAAAGCTGTAATGTTCCCAGCTTCTATAGCTGAAGCTAACCGTTTCAACTTAACCAGTTCTGATTATCAGTTTCTGCAATACTACTTACACAGCACGCCACATAGCTCAGGTTTCGAGCCATATCATTCCAAAGCATATTTCGATGCCTATAAAAAATACCTGTACTATGGTCGACGCCAGCAAGCTATCAGCAAGCCAGACTTAAAGATTTATAACATAGTAGGCATGTCGCATGGTTACCTAGCCGATGTCGCGTATATCACAGATTCCACTCAGCATACCGAATTCATGCTTAGCTGTGTGCTATACGTAAATAAAGATGGGATAATTAACGACGGCTCATATGAATACACAACCGTAGGGCTACCCTTCCTAGAACGATTAGGAAAAGTAGTTTACGACTATGAGATAAATCGGCCGAAGGTTTATACAACCAGCCAACAGAATTAGCCATGGCTGGAAATTATTAGTGGAATAGCACGTAAAAGGCTATGTGTCTAGCTATGATCCTCATACAGAAGTTTTACTTCTATCTCTACGCATAAAAGAACAGCGTTAAACGAAAAGAATGAAGCTAGGGTTTGGAAATTATGATTCTGATCTACACTTTTGCACTCCCAAACCGGAACGCGGTACGGGAAGTAGCTTAGTTGAAGGGTCCGGTTTCTGCGAAGAAATAAAGTGTGGCTGGGGGTTGCAAAAGACAAACGCGCTGTCGTACCTTTGCCCTCCCGAAACGCGGGACCAGCGACTACACTGCCTTCGAGTAGTGACGAGCAAAAAAATTTTTACGACAGCATTTGCAAAAGACGATCACTTGGCTGTAGT
>NZ_MTSE01000149.1 GCF_002154225.1 Hymenobacter crusticola | reverse complement strand
TCACCTTGCGCACCATGGTCAATCCCGATACCCCCCGTGAGATCCTAGTACCCATCAAACTCGCTACTCGTATCGGGCAGATCTTGCTGGACTACGTGGAGCAAACCCAGCGCCAGCAGGAACGCGGGCAAGGGCGAGTGGCCAGGGAGCCCCAACCGGCCGCGGCGGCTTCATTTGATTATCGCCCGGCTCGGCGCACCGAGAAGAAGACGCCGACCGGGGCTATTCGCTTTGAGTTCACCCTGGATACCCGCGAGACGCTGCATGACTGGCTGCATCCGTTGCGCGGGGCTTTCTACCTGAAAGGAATCCGCCAGGAACTTGCCATGGATATCTACTTGCCT
>NZ_MTSE01000148.1 GCF_002154225.1 Hymenobacter crusticola | reverse complement strand
TCGCTGGGCAAGATCTTCTACTTTGCCCCCGATAACTTGCGCTGGGAGCCCACCAACAAAACGTACTCGGACTTTTTACGCTTTTGTTTTTCGGGGGATCTACAAGCCTACTATCGGAACCTGCGCTGGAAGGGGTGGCAACAAGAAGTCAGCCAGCTGTCCGGCAACCAAGGCTTGGCGTGCTATCCTTTTCTGTTCACCAAAGAAGGCAAGAACATCGCCAAGGACAAGCGGGGTGTCGTGCCGATTGCCGAGCTGTGGACCTTTGGCCAGGACATGCAACGTCAACTGGACGGGGCGCCGTAAGTGCTGGATACTTATGACTTATAACTTTCTGCAAACGCTC
>NZ_MTSE01000147.1 GCF_002154225.1 Hymenobacter crusticola | reverse complement strand
CGCATTTCACCGCTACACATGGAATTCCACTCTCCTCTACTGCACTCAAGTCTAACAGTTTCCAATGCACACAATGGTTGAGCCACTGCCTTTTACATCAGACTTATTAAACCACCTGCGCTCGCTTTACGCCCAATAAATCCGGATAACGCTTGCCACCTACGTATTACCGCGGCTGCTGGCACGTAGTTAGCCGTGACTTTCTAACCAGATACCGTCACTACCAAGCCATTTCCTACTTGGTACGTTCTTCTCTAGCAACAGAATTTTACGAGCCGAAACCCTTCTTCATTCACGCGGTGTTGCTTCATCAGGCTTTCGCCCATTGTGAAAGATTCCCTACTGCTGCCTCCCGTAGGAGTT
>NZ_MTSE01000146.1 GCF_002154225.1 Hymenobacter crusticola | reverse complement strand
GCTCGCTTCGCGGACTTGGTCCGCCCGCGGACGGGCTTCTTTGTTCGTGGTGCTGCTGCTCGCGCTCGGCCTGGGTAGCAGCTGTTGGGCCCAGGCACCGGCGCCGAAAATCCAAGTGCTCGCCATTGGCTTCGACCACTTAAGCCAACTCTACACCAAGCAGGCGGCGCAGTCCGATGTGTTCACTCCCAAGAAACAGGCGGAACTGGCCCAGCTCCGCACGCGCTTAGCCAAGTTTAAGCCAGACCTGATTCTGGTCGAAGCCGAACCCCAGGAGCAACCGCACCTGGACAGTCTCTATGCGCCCTATCAACAAGGCACCCTGCCCTTAACCGCGGTGCCCTACGGGCGCAGTGAGATCTACCAAG
>NZ_MTSE01000145.1 GCF_002154225.1 Hymenobacter crusticola | reverse complement strand
CGAACTGCGCCGCGTTGCGTAGGGCCGTGCCGGTCGCGCCTGAACCACTCAGTTGAGTGCCCGGAAACAGGGCCCGGTAGGCGTCGCTGTCGATAATGCGCTGCACGTCCCGGCCAAAGCCTTCGGCAATCTCCGCCCCGAAGGAGCAGATGGCCATCTTCGTGTTGGGTTGGGTACCGAGCCGGTAGGCCGTGTAGCGCCGGGTCACCAGTTCGGTCTTGCCGTGCTGGGGCGGCAGTAACACCATCATCTTGCGAATCTCGCGCCGTTCGAACCGGTCTAAAAAGTCACATACCGTTTGATGGAAGGGCTTGAACAGGTAGTCCGGCTTGGTGAAGGCGACGAAGTGTTCTACGCTCGTTCGGGCGGCTC
>NZ_MTSE01000144.1 GCF_002154225.1 Hymenobacter crusticola | reverse complement strand
CCCGTCGTCTACCGCACCTTTGACCAGGAGCTCCTCGCCATGGAATGGCTCGTAGCCCAGCCGTAATCTCCCGTACCTAATTCAGCCGGGCTAGCGGGCGGAAGTTTAGGTAAAAGGGCGCGCTGGAAACAGCACGCTGGCGCTCGCCACCAGACCGGAGCCCTCGATACTTCTCTTCGGGCAAAAGCGTGCGGCGGGCCCCTATTCGCCGAAGAGCTGTTGAAACAGGGCGCGCGTGTCCTGGGCGATTTCCTCAGGCAGGCTGGGATGCAGACTCAGGCGCACCGGGGCGATCTGACATTGCAGCACTAGGTTCTCGGCTAGCGTCGAAGGCTGGGGCGCTTGCCAGTCGCTGCGCCGCGAGGGCGTGCTCTGGAAGTA
>NZ_MTSE01000143.1 GCF_002154225.1 Hymenobacter crusticola | reverse complement strand
TACTTCCAGAGCACGCCCTCGCGGCGCAGCGTTTGGCCAGCGCCCCAGCCTTCGACGCTGGCCGAGAACCTGGTGCTGCAATGTCAGATCGCCCCGGTGCGCCTGAGTCTGCATCCCAGCCTGCCCGAGGAAATCGCCCAGGACACGCGCACCTTATTCCAACAGCTCTTCGGCGAATAGGGGCCCGCCGCGCGCTTTTGCCCGAAAAGCAGTGTCGAGGGCTCCGGGCTTGTGGCGCGCGCCAGCGTGCTATTTCCGGCACGTCCTTTTGTAATAGACTTCCCGCAACCAGTACGGCTGAACTAGGTACGCAGCATGGCTAGTATGGCTGGGCTACGAGCCACGCCATGGCGAGGGGCTCCTGGTCAAAGGTGCGGTAGACGACGGG
>NZ_MTSE01000142.1 GCF_002154225.1 Hymenobacter crusticola | reverse complement strand
CGGTGGGCGGGATCTGCAAGGGGTTGTTCATGAGAAGTACTAAGTGAAAAATGGGGGAAACCAGATTTTATAGGCCAAAGCTTTCTCTGCCACAAGGTTGAGTCCTCACTGCTTTGATAATCAAACTTACGGGCCGCGCTAAGCCGCTACTAGGCCTCTGCGGCCAGTTGGCTTAATCCAGCCCTGGGTTGGCCTTTTTAACCCGTGACAGTTAGGCGAAGCGCTTCAAAAACTGCTGGATGGCCGCGTTGTAGCTGCCCCACGAGCTCACGTTGCCTATCGGCCATACGAAACAGATACTCGCCTTGAGCCCACGACCTAAACTCCACTAGGTGCTCAGTGTTAATACAAGGGGTATCAGCAGCGGCTACGGGTGGTCAGCTACCGGGGAAAT
>NZ_MTSE01000141.1 GCF_002154225.1 Hymenobacter crusticola | reverse complement strand
GACGTGTCGGTGGTGCGTTACACCAAAAACGGCGTCACGCAGTTCTACTCGGCCAAGCGCAACCTGCTGCCGCCGAACATTCCGGCGCCGACCACCGGCGACGAGGAGGACGCCAACTGGCTCCTCGCCGAACGGCCACAGCCCAACATTTCGGGCGTGGTCAACACCATCATCTCGCAGCGGCTCAACTACCAGCCGATGCTCTATGCCACGGCCAAGGCAGCCGCCACGGCCGGCAACCTGCTGCCTGGTCAGCACTATCGCATCCTGAGCCGCACGAATGCTCAGCTCGACATGCTGGCCGAGGCGCTCGATAGCTACCACCTGGCGCCGGAAGCGTGGCTCAGCCAAGCCGATGGCACCTACTTGCGCGTGCGCTACGACCTGCCCACGGACCTCACCACCGCCATTAGCTACGGC
>NZ_MTSE01000140.1 GCF_002154225.1 Hymenobacter crusticola | reverse complement strand
GGGGGCAAAAGTACCGAATGGTAGCGGCAACAAGGGGGCGTTTACCGGACATTTTGGGCCAATTGCGTACCGCAAAACCAAGCGTCGCCGCGCTGGCTGGGTACGACCGTAAGAGCAGCTTGAAGAAGACGAATACCGGCTGGCCGTTCGTGGCCCCTGAGGGCAAGTCCCTGCCGGCAGCACTTCACGACCGTTGCAATGGGCCGTAGGGAGCTTAGCGTACTGTTTTTTTCTGCTACTATAAGAAGGCCTAACCCAGTAAGGCTAGCCTGAGGGGTAGCCCCTTAGCGCACACTTGTAGTATACTTAAGCTACGCGGAGAGGCGAGCCAGTCTTCAGCGCTTCAGCAAGCGGAGCACCGTCATGGGCAAGAAGCGTTGGCCGCGACGGGTGCGGTACCCGGCCGTATTCAACTCCTCCGC
>NZ_MTSE01000014.1 GCF_002154225.1 Hymenobacter crusticola | reverse complement strand
CCATCATCATGGTCACCCACTCCGAGCACGATGCCCGCTACGCCCACCGCGTCATTCGCCTGCTCGATGGCGAAGTGGTGCTGGAAAACGTGCACAAGCAGTTTGTGGAGGTGAGAAGCTAGGCGCGAAAACGTAGACACGAGAAATGCTCTATAGTTCTCTCGTTTAAGAAGTTACCTCTTGCTTTGAATTCTGACTTCTCGTCTTTTAGTTCTTACATCATGCTCCAGAGCTACTTCAAAATCGCGCTGCGCAACTTGTGGCGCAACAAGGCGTTTTCGGCCATCAATATTCTCGGGCTAGCTATCGGTATTGCCACCTGCTTGCTGATCATGCTGTTTGTGCAAAATGAGCTGAGCTACGACCGCTACAACGAAAAGGCTGACCGCATAGTGCGGGTGGTGTTTCGGGGGTCGGTGCAGGGGCAGAAGATGAAGGAGGCGAATGTGATGCCGCCCGTAGCGCAGACGCTGCGCACGGAGTACCCGGAAGTGCAGGCCGCTACCCGCCTCATGACGGCTGGCTATCCGCGTATCATTTACGGTGGTAAATCCTTCAAGGAGAGCAACGTAGCGATGGTTGATTCCAACTTCTTTCAGGTGTTCACCATTCCGTTGCTTCAAGGCGACCCGCAAACGGCGCTAATGCAACCCTACACGGTGGTGCTTTCCCAGGCTACGGCGCGCCAATACTTCGGCAACGCCAACCCCATCGGTAAGGTGCTGACCTTCAAAGACTGGAATCACTCCTGCAAAGTAACCGGCGTATTCGACAAGGTGCCCGCCAACTCCCATTTTCACTTCGACATCTTCGCCTCGCTGGCCAGCGTGCCCGATGCAAAATCGTCGTCGTGGATGACTTCTAACTACTTTACCTACTTAGTATTGCCGAAGGGCTACAATTATAAGGAGCTGGAAGCCAAGCTGCCACAGGTAGTAGAGAAATACCTAGGTCCGCAGCTACAGCCCGCCTTGGGCATCAGCTACAAGCAGTTCATCCGGAAGGGCAATGAGCTAGGCCTCTTCCTGCAACCCCTGACCGACATTCACTTACGCTCCGACTTTACGGGTAATCTGGAAGGCGGCGGCGATGTGCGCTACGTGTACATTTTCGGGTCTATTGCCCTGTTCATGCTGCTGATTGCCTGCATCAACTACATGAATCTTTCTACTGCTGGGGCCTCTAAGCGCGCGCGCGAAGTGGGCATTCGTAAAGTGTTGGGCTCGCTGCAGGGGCAGCTTATGGGGCAGTTTCTGCTCGAATCTATCTTGCTGACGCTCGTTGCGCTGTTCCTTGCTATTGTGCTAGTGAACATGGCCTTACCCATTTTCAACGACCTAGCCCAGCAGCAGCTGACTTTCGAGCTTACGGCTACTTGGTGGCTGCTGCCGGGGCTGGTGCTTTTCGGCGTGTTGGTTGGCATGTTAGCGGGCAGCTACCCGGCCTTTTTCCTGTCGTCGTTCAACCCCGTAGCCGTGCTCAAGGGCAAGTTTACCTCCGGGAAAGGGAGTATGGGCTTGCGCAGTGGCTTAGTAGTATTTCAGTTCTGCATCTCCATTGTGCTGATGATCAGTACACTCGTCGTGTACCAGCAGCTGCAGTACATCCAGCACAAAAGGCTAGGCTACGATAAAGAGCACGTGCTGGTGCTGCCCGAAGCCTACTTACTGGGCCAGCACACCGAGGCGTTTCAGCGCCAGCTGCTCCAAGATCCGCGCGTGTTGAGCGTGAGCACGTCCGGCTATTTGCCCGCTGGCCCCACCTTCTCCAACAACTTCCTGGTTTCGACCGAAGATGATCCTACGCAGGTTCTGCGGGTGCTGCGCTACGAAGTAGATTCGCAGTATGTCCCAACGCTCGGGATGCAGCTGCTGGTTGGGCGTAATTTCTCCAAACGCTTTTCCTCCGATACCGCCGCGGCCATCCTGAATGAAACCGCCGTGCGCGTGTTTGGTTGGGCAAAGAACCCCCTAGGCCGTACTCTGACCAATTCGGATAATCAGGGACATAAACGCACCTTCCGGGTGGTGGGCGTTGTGAAAGACTTTCACTTCAAATCCCTACACGAACCCATTTCCGCGCTGGTCATGACCCTGGGGGCGGCCTCCGGAACCGTGATTGTGAAAGCGAAAGGCGCCGACTTGCCTGGCCTGCTAGCTTCCATGAAAGCGCAATGGAGTCGGTTTTCGCCCGAAGAACCTTTCACCTACTCTTTCCTAGATGAACGCTTCACCCAAACCTACGAGGCCGAAAGGAGGCTAGGTCGCATCCTGTACATTTTCGCAGGCTTTACCATTTTCGTGGCGTGCCTCGGTCTATTTGGGTTAGCTACGTTCACGGCCGAGCAGCGCACCAAAGAAATCGGGATTCGGAAGGTGCTAGGCGCTTCGGTAACGAGCATTGTAGCTTTGCTCTCCAAAGATTTTCTCAAACTGGTGCTCTTGGCCAATGTAGTGGCGTGGCCGCTCGCGTGGTGGGCTATGCACACATGGTTGCAGGATTTTGCCTACCGTATCACGCTGAGCTGGTGGTTATTCGGCGCGGTGGGGGTGGTGGCGCTGCTGATTGCGCTCATCACCGTGAGCGTGCAGGCAGTGCGAGCAGCCAAGGCTGATCCCGTCAGAAACTTACGCGTTAGCTAAGTTGATTCGTACCCGAATAAGCTCGATGGAGTAAGTACGAACTACAGTGCTAGGGCTCATCAATTCACTTGCACCTGCTGGACTGCAAAAGGCTAAATCGCCTTTTTCGGTGCGGAAGCAATCCGCTCCAAGCTAGTACCCGTAGGTCCAACCCGCGGCATTAGTCCAGGTGCCGTATGGATTAGCAAAAGCCCAGGCCGCTTGGTCGGGGCTTTTCTGTTACTGCTGTTCGAGCTAAGGAAGTACGTCCCACACCTGTAAGAAAAGGTAGATGGCGCTGCCCATCGCCGCCAAGGCAATGTGACTGAGTAGGCGTTCCGCTAAGTGCGGCCTGTAAGTAGTGCGATTAGTGTTTTTCATGCAATGGCGCGCACAGGCAAACCACTTGCCATCCTTTATTGAACGTCGCTATAACCTAAAGAATAGAGCGGTTTACGCATTTTTTAAGTTAACAAGAGTCACTCCGCTGACGTTTATGGTGAAAGCTAAATGGTAGCGCGTAATGGTGCTGCCGGCTTTGCGCAAGAGCAGTAAGCGGCGGTAATACAGCACCTGGGAAGGCTAAGCAGCAGTAGGGTGAGCTATTATTTCTAAGTCAGAAGAAAAATCCCCGATCAGCAAGCCCCCTACCAACAAAGCCGATCCATTTTGCAGGGCGCGCTGTCCAATTTCGCTGCTGATAAACTGGCCATCGATGGTGCGAAAGCCAGCCTGTGTGGTAAATAAAGAAGCGAGAGTGAGGACGACGGAGTTCATAGATAAGCGTAACTAGAAGGAGGGGCTATTAGATAATATAAAAGTAGAGTAGGTAAGCTCAACTATAAAGGTGTAAAAAGCAGCAAATGTGACTTGGATTTTATTTATATATAGTAATTAATATTATTGAATATTATGCTTGTAGCAGAATGAGCTGGTCTATTAGCTACCAGATAAGGTAGGCTTTGTGACAAGCTTACTAGGGAGTAGCAACTCGGTTTGTAGGCTTACGCAGGCAAAAGCATAGGCTAGAACATAAAGATTACCAGCACGCTAGCCCCAATGCGCCTGACCATAGTGCCATAGCCATGAGGTAAGTGCCCACAAGCCCCAGGTGAGCAACCCAAAGAACACGAGCATACCGAGTAGCACTAGCGTTAGCACCAATCGACCGCCGCCTTGGTACTTTCCCTCGGCATAGTGGCGGCGCAGCAGCTCCACATTGCGGTCGTTGCTTTTATAGGCGAAGTCGAAGATGTTGCCAATAATAGGAATAGCACCTAGGATGGTATCAATGAGAATATTGAGGACCATGCGAATAACCACGTTGCGGCTGGCGCCGTGGCGCATCATCGTCAGGACTAACATACCCGACACGGCAAACGTGGATAGGTCGCCGAGGATAGGAATGAGGCCGAGCACAGGGTCGAGGCCAAACCGGAAGCGCGTGCCGGGCAAGTGGAACTGGCTGTCCATCAGGCGCGCTACGCGTTCCACCCAGCGGAGTCGCTCATCGGTAGCAAATGGTTGGGGACGGGTAACGATAGGTTGGGCGGGCATAAAATGGCGGCTTTTTCTTCTCTAACGAAAACGCCAGGAAAAAGGCAGTCGTAGCAAGGGCTACACCTAGGTTGCTAATCAAAAGGCAGCACCACAGGTTGTACTAGTACTCTTATTCCCCTCACCAAGCCTGGCAACAGGTATCTAACCCTTACAAACACGATGGAAACGCGCACAGTAGGCAAATCGGCCCTCACCGTATCAGCTCTCGGGCTAGGGTGCATGGGTATGTCCGACTTCTATAGCGGCCGCAACGATGAGGAAAGCATCCGCACCATACACCGGGCGCTTGAGCTAGGGGTTACCTTCTTCGACACAGCCGACATGTACGGCCCTTTTCTGAACGAAGAACTCGTGGGCCGTGCCTTACAAGGCAAACGTGACCAAGCCGTTATTGCTACCAAGTTCGGCATTCAGCGCGACCCCAACGACCCCACTAAGCGGGGTGTCAACGGCCGGCCCGAGTACGTGCGCCAAGCCTGCGAAGGAAGCTTACGCCGCCTCGGCACCGACTACATCGACCTGTATTACCAGCACCGCGTCGATCCAAGTACGCCCATCGAGGAAACCGTGGGCGCTATGAGCCGCTTGGTGGAAGAAGGCAAAGTGCGCTACCTAGGGCTATCGGAGGCGTCGCCCGAAACGCTGCGGCGGGCCCATGCCGTGCACCCCATTGCGGCGCTACAAAGCGAGTATTCACTGTGGAGCCGCGACCCGGAAGATGGGGCACTACAAACGTGCCGGGAGCTAGGTACGAGCCTAGTAGCGTACAGCCCGCTAGGCCGGGGCTTTCTTACGGGGCAGATTCAGACGTTTGAAGACTTAGCCGAAGATGATTATCGTCGCTTCACACCGCGGTTTCAGGGCGAAAACTTCCAGAAGAATCTCGACGTGGTAACGCGCATTCGCGAAATTGCCGCCCAAAAAGGCTGCACCGCCGGGCAATTAGCCTTGGCTTGGGTGCTGGCGCAAGGGCCGGAGATTGTGCCCATTCCCGGCACCAAGCGCATTGCCTACTTAGAAGAAAACCTCGGCGCCCTGCAAGTGCAACTCACCGAAGCCGACTTGCAGCAGATTGAGGCGGTAGCACCCCGCACGGCCATTGCCGGCAATCGCTACCCCGAAGCCATGATGCGGACGTTAAATGGCTAGTTACTAGATATTTAATGGTATTGCTAAAAAGTTGCGAGCTAGCTCCCCACCTTCGTGAGGAGACGCTAGGGGTGGTCCTTTGCGTTAGACGACAAGCCATGTCTAATTCTCTAACTATCCCTAGCATCTTCTCACGAAGGTGGGGAGCTCGCTTTCTAGTCCTCTACGTTCATGATCATAACCTAGGCGGGAGCTGAGTAGTGCATCAACCTAAAAAGCAGTAGCATGAAAAAGTATCTACTTGGCTTACTAGCAATGTTTTGCCTCAGCACCGCTGCGCAGGCACAACGCGCACCTGGTGCCGCTGCCGACTCCGTGATGATCACGGTTTTCCTGCGACACCAACAAGACAAAAGCCTAAAGCAAATTCAGGAAGTGCAGGAGAAGAACAACTTCTGGGGCCTGTTCCCGCCCAAGGAAACGCGCGTCGTGTCGTGGTACGTGATGATGGGCATTGGACAAGTTGTGACGCTGAAAGTAGCTCCCAAAGACGTGCGTACGCTAAACCTAGCTATTGAGAACGGAGCCTGGGGCGCCTTCAACACGGAGTTCTATTCCACATACGATTACAAGCCAATATGGCGCGAATCGATGGAGAAGCGCAAGGCAAGCGGGGAAAAGTAAGGCGCAGCGCGCCCTATCGTTTTACTTCTGCGCTTTACTTCTGCAAGGGTGGTAGCAAGTCAATAAGCCCGTCTTCGCTCACCACAATAGCTAGCACCGGATAGCGGCTGCTTTCCACATAACGAACGGCTGAGTTGAAGCGCGAGCCCCGCGACGAATCGCCCTTCTCGGTAGCTAGGCCGTCGAGGATGGCCCCGATGGCATAGCACACGCCCGTGGGGTTAATAAGCACGGCCCCGTCGATATTCGTTACCAGACGCAGCACCGACGGCGTCATAATCCGCGGAGCTACCCGGAAGCATTGGCGGGTGAGGCGGACCGCTTCTTGCGCGGCCCCTTCTGAAATCACCAGAATGGTGCCCGTGGGCTGGCTGCTGGCATTTTGGGTAAGCTCCCAGAGGTACGAAATGCCATTGTCGTCGAGGTGGGGGAATACCCGCCGCACGGCCCGCGTGAAGTTAGCCTCATCCACCCGCCCCTGGGGCAAGCGCGGCGTGTTCGACACTACTTTCATCATCACGTAGCCATCGTGGCTCAGTTCCCAACTGTAGTGCTTGGTGAAGTGCACCGTGAAGATGGGCTCGTACTGCGGATCGGAGCGCTCTACGAGGTAGCCTAGCCCAAAGACGTCGCTGGCATCCGTCACGAGGGAGGTGCGCCCCTCGCTCAGTTCCAGTAACTTACGAATGGAGCGGTGGTCGCGTAGCGGAATAGGCGTTTCGAGTGTGAGCACCGGCACCACGGCCGGGTGATGGCGCCGGGCCACGAGCATCGTGCCCACGCCTTCGTCGCCTTCATGGCGCAAGGCGGCCACGCCGTTGCAGGCGTCGTAAAGGCCGTGGGTACCCGCCGCGGCCCGCAGCATAAAGCGGCGCCCCGCGGCGCGTAATAGCTCGTTGTAGTCCCGATCGAGCACGGGGCGGTCGTCGTCGTCGTCGGATTCGCGCATGGCGCGGGCGCAATCCTGTAGAAACTCTTGCACGGCGGCGGCCACCAGCGAACCACGGCGGGCGCCGGTGCTGAGTGGCGGCAGCGCGTAGTAGCTCAAGTACGCATCAGCCGAAAACTGCAAGGCAATGATGACGGAGTACCCGTACAGGTTCACGGGCAGCGAGCAGAAGCTAATGCGGTCTTCGCCCCGCTCGGCGGCTAGGTTTTGCAGCGTAAGCTCGGTGGAGCGCCGCAGCAGGTCATACCAGCGCTGCTTTTCAAAACGGTCATGGTCGCCGGGGTGGAGGTGGTACACCACCTCGCGGGGGCCCTCGGGCTCAAGAGAGCTAGCTCGGTTCTTGACGCCGGCAAAATCGTTGGGGCGGTAGCGGTGCGTGGGCGGCTCCACTACCACGGCTTGGGGCTCATCGGTTTCACGGGCCGTGGCGAGGCCTAGCAAAAAAACTTCGGGTTTGAGATTCCGGTCGAGCAGGTTAAACACGCCTTCGGCAAAAAGCTGTGCCGTAACGCGGAAGAGGCTTTGGTGGTCCCACATGGGTAATTCGGGCGGGGCGGGCAATCGGGAAGAAGAAGGCAGAAATGAGTGGTACGGAAAAAGAGCCGGAAGGTAGCTGAACAATCGACAACATTCTGCCCATTTTTCGCAACTTCCCGGTAAGCACCTAGTTATTGCCCTAATAAGATAGCTGGTTGGGTTTGTAAAATGCCTAGGCTTGCTGTACCTTCGACGTAGCTCACCTAACCACCGCGGCCATGATGATAGATCTCCTGTTCGGTTTTATGTGCGCCGTATCTTTTTTGCCGCTTACCACGGGCTATTGCGCCTATAGCTACGGGCGTTCTTTCTGGCTGTGGTTTGCGCTGGGTTGGGTGCTGCCGATCATTTCCTTCTTTATTCTGTTTGCCCTGATCTGCCGCAAGCAGCTCAACCACGGCGAGCGGCTGCTCTCGGAAGCAAAAGACATTCTGGCGGAAGCAGAACAAGCCGCCATAAACAAGAAATAGGCGCTCCGCAGGGTTTTATACCAACAAGCGGTAACCGGTTTAGAACAAAGAAGGGTCGTATCGTTCATTCGATACGGCCCTTCTTTATGCACGTCCAAGGTCACACCTGCCATGCCGAAACTTAGCCGCGCTGTCGCCTGATTCTTACGCTGAGGCTAGCTTTCTACTACGCTTCTGTTATATAACAAGCGCTTGTTTGTCAAGAAATTGCGCAATAAAATTAGGCAGTAGCTGACGTCAACCACGCTGCTATACCCTGCGCGGCCCACGCCCCAGTACTGAAGCACCCTTGCAACAGGTAGCCGCCGGTAGGCGCTTCCCAATCCAGCATCTCACCCGCCACGAAGGTGCCTGGTCGGCGCTGCAGCATGAGGTGGTCGTCTACCTCCGCGAACGGGATACCTCCGGCCGTAGAAATAGCTTCATCCAATGGGCGCAAGCCCGTGACCGGGAGTGGCACCTGACGGAGCAGGTGGGCCAGCGCTGCAGGAGTGGCCGTCGCTTCGGGCGGGGCCACTTCGCGTAGCAGCGTGGGCACGGGCGGACCTAGGTGAAGGGCTTTGGCCAGAAAAACAGCCAACGACTTCCCGCTGCGCGGCTGACCTAGCTTTTGCAACAACTGCGCATCGGAGAGGTCGGGCTTAAGGTCGAGCAGGAGGGGGGCGGGAAAGCCGTGGGCCAGCGCGGTGCGCAAGGCGGGCGTGAGGGCGTACACGGGCGTGCCCTCTAGGCCGTAGTCCGTGAGTAGCACCTCCCCGCGTAGTTGCTGGTCGCCGCAACGCAGAGCAATGTTTTTGAGTGGCGCCCGGCCCACTTTTGTTTTGAAGAACTCAGACCACTGAATTTCGACGCCGCAGTTAGCCGGGGCAAAAGGTACCGTGGCGACTCCGATGGCCTCCACCAACGGGACCCAACGGCCGTCGGAGCCGGTTTTGCTCCAGCTAGCGCCACCCAGGGCGAGTAGGGTGGCGTCGGGTGCCAGCACGACCTCCTCTCCGCTGGTGTCGTCGCGCAGCCGCAGCTCCTTTTCGCCGACGAAGCCTAGCCAGCGGTGCCGGGTTTTCAACGTAACCCCTAGCGCTTGCAACCGCTTGAGCCAGGCGCGGAGCAACTGCGCAGGCTTGTACTCATCCAGGGGAAATACCCGGCCGCTGGTGCCCACAAAGGTGGGAATACCTAGGTCGGCGGCCCACTGGCGCAGATCGGCGGGCGAGAAATGCGCTAGGTAAGCGGCAAAGCGCGTCTGCGTGGGACCATAGCGGGGCTCAAAAGCTGCCAGCGGTTCGGCATTGGTGAGGTTGAAGCCCCCGTGCCCAGCCACCAGAAACTTGCGGCCAACGGTAGCCTGCGCCTCATACACGGTTACGCGGTGCCCGGCTTCGGCAAGGCGCTGCGCGGCCAGCAGGCCGGCTGGGCCACCTCCCACCACGGCAATAGAAAACGACATAGGTGCAGAAAGAAGCAGCAAGATAAATTATCCGCCGGTAGCAAGCCGCTGGCTGCTGGCGGTGGTTTGCAAAGCTCTGTACAACAAAAACTTGTGAAAAAATGTGCGGTCAGGGCTCGGCAGTGTGGTCGCAGCGACCGTATAGCAGAGCTTACCAATTGCCACCAGCACACCTACATGAGCTCGTACAGCATCCTAATTGGGTTGAGCATAGCCGTCATTCTCTCCTACGTATTCGACATGGCCGCCCGCGCCACCAGAGTACCCTCCGTGCTAATGCTGCTGCTCACAGGCATTGCGCTGAAGCAAGCCGCCGACTACACCGACCTGCACTTAGTGGTGCCGAAGGTGGTGCTGGAAATATTTGGCATTATCGGCCTGATTATGATTGTACTGGAGGGCTCGCTCGACCTGACGCTGAGCCGCGAAAAAGCCCCACTTATCCGGCGCTCTTTTTTTGCCGCCGCGCTCATTCTCATTGTGCAGGCCATTGCCATTGCCTTGCTGCTGCGAGCCTACGTGGGGGTGTCTTTTCAGAGCTGCCTGGTGAATGCGGTGCCGCTGGCCGTCATCAGTAGCGCTATTGCCATTCCGAGCGTGGCAAGCCTAGGAGGGGAAAAGCAGGAGTTTATCGTGTATGAAAGCACCTTCTCCGACATCCTCGGGATTATGTTCTTCAACTTTGCGTTGCAGGATGATTTTGCCCAGGGCATCTCGATCGTCACGTTCACCCGCGACTTCGTGGCCATTCTGCTCGTGGCCGTAGTAAGTACGGTGGTGCTGGCTTTTCTGCTCGACCGGATTCGGCTGCACATCAAGTTCTTTCTGATCCTAGCTTTCTTGGTGCTGATGTACAGCCTGGCGAAAGAGCTGCATTTATCGTCGTTGCTGCTGGTGTTGGTGTTTGGCCTAGCCGTCAACAATGCGGAGCTGTTTCTGAAAGGGCCCTTGCGACGCTGGTTTCACCCCGAGCGGCTCACCAGTGAAGTGCAGCAGCTGCGCAGCATCACGGCGGAGTCGGCCTTCCTAATTCGGACCTTCTTCTTTCTGATTTTTGGCTATTCTATCACCGTTAGTAGCCTGTTGAGCAGCGCTGTCATTTTGCAGGCCCTGCTGATTGTGGGCGTGCTGACGGTCATCCGCTTTTTCTACCTGCGCTACATCGCCCGCACCGACCTGATTCCGGAGCTTTTCATCGCTCCGAAAGGCTTGATTACAATACTGTTGTTTTTCAGCATTCCTCCCAAGCATAGCATCGGCGAAATCAGCGAAAGCATCCTCTTCATGGTCATTCTGCTTACCGGTGTGCTCATGATGGTCGGGTTACTGCTCGCTCACCGCAAACCCGAGTTAGGAGAGTATTGATTTCGCAGGGGTTAACGACGAACTAGTAGGCCCTGGTGGCGCCGTGGGTTTACTAGCTAGCTCCTTCGGCAAGCTTCGCGAAGCTAGGCAACACCAGTAGACGGCACTACAAGCTCCCCTTACTTTCTGGCGCAAGCGTAAGGCAAACCTTGCTACGTAGTTATAGGCTAGGCAATGCGACGCGGATGAACGGCCGTTAGTCGAGCGCTACCCTAAGTGGTGTTTTAGCGCGGCTGCGACGTGCAGAAGATGCGATTTTACCGCGGGCACATCGGAGGCGGGACCTGGCCTACCTATACTCCGTACGGTAAATTCTTAGTCTACTTCTTTCAGCAGCTGGCGGCGGTAGGCAGCTAGGATGGTGGTTTTCAGAATGAAGCCCACATACTTGCCCTTGCGCACGACGGGCAAAGCCCAAGCGTCGTGCTCCTCGAGCTGGTGCAATGTATCGAGCATGCTGTCGTCAACGTTGACAACAGCGGGCGGCGGACTCATTAGGTCGCGCACGCGGGTGGTATCGTAATGCGCATCGTCGAAGAGAGCGTCGCGCACTTTATCCAGCGACACAATGCCCAGCAGCTGGGTGTCGTCGTCGAGCACCGGGAACAGGTTACGGGAAGCGTGCCGGAACGCGTCCACTAGCTCGCCTAGGGTGTCGTCGGGGTGCACGGCCACAAAGTCGCGTTGCACGAAGGCGAGGAGGTTAAGCTGGGCCAAGATGCCTCGGTCGCGGTCGGCGTGCATCACCACGCCGCGCTGCACCAGCTTACGGGTGTACACCGAATATGGCTCGTAGTACTTCGTGATGAGGTAGGAGCTGGAGGTGACCACCATCAGCGGCACAAACAGCGCATAGCCGCCCGTGATTTCCGCAATCAGGAAGATGCCGGTGAGGGGGGCATGAATAACACCGGCTAGCACCCCCGCCATGCCAAGCACCACGAAGTGAACTTCGGAAATAGGGTAGAGGCCGCTCATGTTGATGAGGCGCGCCACGATGAAGCCCATGAGCGCGCCGGCAAATAGCGACGAGCCAAACATGCCCCCGTTGCCCCCGGCCCCGATGGTAATGGTGGTGGCAAATACCTTGAGCAGCATGCTCGCACCCGCCACCAGCAGCAGCGTCCAGACGTTCTCGTCGCGGTACACGGCAAAGATGGACCCATCGACGAGGCGCTCGGGCTGGCCGCTCAGCAGCAACTGCACAATGTTGTAGCCCTCGCCATAAAGCGGCGGGAAGAAAAATACCAGCCCCCCCAAAAGCAGCCCCCCGGCTACTACCTTGCGAAAAGCGCCGGGCCACGTCGTGAAGAACTTATCGGCCAGGAAGTAGACGCGGATCATGTATACCGACAGCAGCGCCGTGAATACCCCCAGCGTAAGGTAAAGCGGAATGGCTTCGACGGGCCACGTGGTCGTAATCAGCACGAAGGGCTGGCCCACGTAAAAAGCCTTGGAAATAACCGTGGCCGTGGCCGAAGAGATAAGCAGCGGAATGAAAAACGGCGCCGACAGCTCCGACAGAATTACTTCTACCGCGAATAGCACACCCGCAATGGGGCTGTTGAAAATGGCGGCCACCCCCGCCGCCGCGCCGCAACCCGTGAGTAAGCGCCGCTCGCGCCGGCCCACCCGCAGCAGGCGCCCTACGTTGGAACCTAGGGCCGAGCCTGTGACCGAGATAGGGGCCTCCAATCCCGCCGAGCCCCCGAAGGTGACCGTCAGAAAGGAGGTGAAAAACTGAGAGTACATCTTGCTGCGCGGCACGATACTGCCCTGGCGCGCAATGTTGTAGATGATGGGCGCAATACCGCGGCTGAGCTGCCCATCAAGAAAATAGCGGGTAAATAGAACCGTAAGCCCAATGCCGAGGATGGGATACAGAAAAAGCGCAAACACGCGGTTTTGCTCGGGTATCCACTCGTAGAGCCACTCCTGGGCCGTATGCACGGAGCCCTTCAGAATGACGGCGGCTAAGCCCGCCGCAGTACCTACCAGCACGCTCACCAGAATCAGATAGACCCGGTCGTTGATATGGCGCAGGCGCCACAGCAACAGAGGACCTAGGAGGCGGTGAACGGTGCTTTTGGGCATTGAGGAAGCGTTAGAGAAGGAGGAGAAACGCGTGGCAATAACCTAGCCGCGGCAACCGCAGCGGGAACCCTAGCCCACGTAGGCGCGAGCAAAGTAGCAGTTACAAAACAAAGTAACAGGAATAATACTTTGCCCGGCGTAACCTAGCTAACGGTTGTGGTAGGCGGGTAGCCCGCTTCGCTAAGCATGGCCTTGGTACCCTGCATCAGGTTGCTTTTCAGTACCAGCACTTGGCGACGATAATCCTCGGATTGGGCCCAGAAGTACACGCGCAAGTCGGCGGTGGTGCCCGCACTTTTTTCCAGGGTAATGTAGCTCACATACGGCGGCGTCGACTCGACGCCCTCGGTGTTGTTGACGTAATGCAGAATCTTGTCGATGATCTGGCTAGGACCCTTCTGCTCGCCGTAATCCACGCTCACTAGGAAATCTTGGCGGATATATTCGTTGCGCGTGAAGTTGGTGAGGGGCTCGCGCAGCACAACGGCGTTAGGCAAGGAAATCTGCTTGCCCTCGAAGGTTCTGATGATGGTTGTTCGCAGGTTCAGCGCTTCTACCTGCCCGAGCATGTCCCGGATCTGCACCGTGTCGTGAATGTGAAAAGGCCGGTTGAACGCCAGCACCATGCCGGCCAGGAAGTTCTCGGCAATGTCCTTCAGGGCAAAGCCGACCACAAATGCCGTTAGGCCTGCTGCACCTAGCACCCCGCTCACTACGCCCGAGAGCCCCACAATTTGCATGGCGAGCAACAAGCCCGCCAGTAGCATGCCCCACTTAGCGACGTTCGTCAGGAAATCAGCTAGCAAAGGGTCGTGGGCGCTGCCCCGCAACCGACTGCCGAGCAGCATGCTGAAGCGTTTGGCAATAGCCAAAGCCACTGACACGACAACCAAGGCAATCAGGAGCTTGGGTGCAATAAAGAGGAATGATTCCCAGTAGGTGTGGAGTACGCGTTGGAGGTCTTGGAGCATGGGCAACTAAGTGGTGTCAGGCAAACCTGACCACGGAACATTTGGGTAACAGTACGGGAAGTTGCACCCTTGAGGTTCCGTTGGCTAGGTGCCTGGGGCGCCCTACAGCAGTTGCAAACCACGTTTCTAGTGCCACCCGTTAGCGAAAATCAAAGTAAAGCACGCCTTGCTGGGTGTCCGTGTGCCCGTTGGCATTGGTCGTGTTCAGCTGGCTCTCAGGACCTAGGTCCTCCGCTTTCTGGCCCTTCGTGCCAATGGCGCTGATGCCGTGCAGAAACGAGATGCCGCCGGCCGCCGGAAACTGCGCCACCGAGTTGGTGCGCGCTGCCGACTTGGGTACGGCGGGATTGAGCATGTGCAAATAGAGGTTCTCGCTGCCGGAAAGCACCGTGAAGTCGGCCTCGCGGGTGTGCACTCGGGCCCCGTAGAAGTTGGCGTAGTAGCCTTTAAACTCCGGATACTGCCAGGTTTCGCCCGTCACGGTGTTGTTGTACGTTTTGTGCCAGGAACCGAAGGCGGTGCCTTTAAGCCGATTCTTGTAAACGCGGTAAGGACCATCGGCCAGCAACTGCATGCCCGTTACTTGCGCTTCCGGGTAGGCGAAGGTGATGCCCAGCAGTTCGCGCGGACCGCCTTGCTGGTATTGGTAACGCAACTCCAGCCAACCCGAAGGGTACATCGTCCACCTAGCTTTGAACCGGTCTTTGCCGGAGTAGCGTGCTTCCACCACGTGCGTGCCCAGCGTATCGGTGTGGTGAAATCCCTGAAACTGCGCGTCGGTGTCGAGCAGCACGGGGCCGTTGGTAAGCGAAATCGTCTTCTTCGCGTTTCGCACGCTCTTCAGCAAGCCTGTTTTCTTGTCGAGCGCTACTTCTACGCCGGCGGCGGCTAGGGTTAGCTGGGCGTCGTCTTCGCGGGCTGCTACGGGGCCGGCGCCTGGCTGCACAAATCGGCGCACGACCTGCGCTGGTAGCGAAATAGGCCACGACCACGTATAGATTTCGCGCCCGTACAGGTCGTGGGCGGTGAGGTAGAGCACGTCGTAGTTCTGCCAGCCCGAAGGCAACGCCAGCGCTAGGGTGCCCGTCGTTTGGGGAGCAAGGTTCGGCGCAGGGGCCGTACCTGCCAGCACCGTCGTATCCGCGGGGTTGAGGCTACCGAACTTCTTGAGCCCCCAGCGGAAGGTGCACCGAGCTAGGTTGGTGTAGTGATACCGGTTTTCAACGGTCAGCTTGCCGTCGAACTGCGGCGTGAGGTAGCGTTTGGGAAAGTAGATCGGCGCCCAGATTTCTTTGATGGTGAAGAAGCTAGCTTCCTTCTCGCGATACGGACCTAGGATGCCGTCGGCGGCGTGGTTGCCATCGGTATCCAGCGCGCCTTTGCGGTCGGTGCGCGCCACAGCCTGGTCGCAGAAGTCCCACAAGAAGCCTCCCGCCGATGTTGGGCTACTGCGCATCCGGTTCCAAAAATCATTGAGGCCGGCGCCATGGCCGCCGTCGTACAGACCGTGCAAGAATTCGGTGGGAAAAAAGACGTCGGCGCCGTTAAAAAACGTGTTTAAGCCATAGTTGTAGCCGATGTAGTGCGTGGTGTTCATGCCATGAAGGTTCATCCAGGGCTGAATGACGGGGCGGTCTTGGAGGTCGTACTTGGGGTAGTCGGGCAGCAGGTCGTAGTTGAAGCCGCCTTCGTTGCCGTTGGCCCACAGCACAATACTCGGGTGGTTTACGTCGCGCACGATGAGCTCCTTCACCAGCTTACGGCCTACCTCGGTGTCGTAAGGCGGGTATTGCCAGCTGGTTAGCTCATCAATCACAAACAGACCTAGGGAGTCGCACACGTGCAGAAAGTGCTCGTCGGGCGGGTAGTGCGACATGCGCACGGCGTTCATGTTCATGTCCTTCATCAGGTTCACGTCCAGCACGCTCACCTGGCGGCTCGTGGTGCGCCCCGAAGTAGGCCAGAACGAGCCCCGATTTACGCCTTTAAACAGGATCTTCTGTCCATTCACGTAGAACCCGTCGCGCTGGCGCAGCTCCACGGTGCGAAAGCCAAAGGTTTCCGTAACGGTATGCAGCGTGGTGGCCCCATTCTTCAGCGTCACCTCCACCCGGTACAAGTTCGGAAACTCGGGCGACCACAAAGCGGGGTTCTCGAATTGCCCCTTGAGTTGCACGGTGGCGCTACCCGGCTGAATTGCCGCCGTAATTGGCGCCCCAACGGGCTGTCCCTCGCGGGTTTTTACTTGCGCTCGTACCGTCGTAGCAGTCTGATTGCCAGACAGGTAGGTATCGAGGCGGAGTGAGCCGTCGGCTTTTGCATCGAGGGCTAGGCGCTCCACGTATTCTGTGGGGTAGGCTTCCAGAAACACAGGCCGGAAAATGCCGCCAAACACCCAGAAGTCGGCGGTGCGCTCGGCTTCGTTCACGGAGGCATTGGTCGAAACTTTGTGCACGGTCACTTCCAGGCGGTTTTTCTGTCCTACTTGCACCAGCGGCGTGATGTCGTAGCGGAAGCGGTAGAAGGAGCCCTGGTGCACAGGACCCGCTAGCTGCCCGTTGACCTTCACTTCGGTGTCGGTCATGGAGCCGTCGAACACGAGAAAGATGCGCTTCTGCTTCCAGGCAGCGGGCACCGAAAAGGAGTGGCGGTACAAGCCTGCTTCCTGCGCATCTTCTTTCCCGGAGCCATAGCTATAGCTGCCAAACCCCTGCGTTTCCCAGTTGGAGGGCACCCCGATTTTGGTCCATTTGCCGCTGTTACGGCCACGGGTGCACATGAAATCCCATTTCACGGGGTCGTCTTTGCCGTGCCCGGAGAGGTACTGCACCTGAGTAGATTGCGCTTTGGCGCTTGAAGCTACCACCCAGAACAGACCTAGGAGAAAGAACGTAACTAACCGTTTGATAGAGGCTTCTTTCTTCTGGGTCATCGTCTTTGACTACTGTAGCTGGCTAGGAAGATAATCCTAGGTTGGGATGGTGCACATAGTTAAGCAAACTACGTTGAAGTCAGTATCATGCGCGGCTAATAGTGCCGTGATAAGGTTGTCTTTTGCATACAGACTGGTTTGTATGGAGTGGTATTGGACCGAAAACGGCAACGCCCTAGCGGAACGGCATTAAGCTAGGCTCATACCGGTTCAGCTAGGGCGTTGCTGACTACGCGGTGCGTTTTACAGCTCCATGATATCTTCGTTCCACAGAGTAGGCTCGGCCTCGATGAACTCCTGCATCATCTGCACGCACTCATCTAGGTTGAGGTCGACTACTTCAACGCCGTGGCTTTCGAGGAAAGCGCGCGACTCCCCGAACGTGCGCGACTCGCCCACCATCACCTTCGGAATCTTGAACTGCACGATGGTACCAGCGCACATGTAGCAGGGCATCAGGGTGGTATACAGCACCGTGTCGCGGTAGCTGCGCTGGCGGCCGGCGTTGAAAAGACAATCCATTTCGCCGTGCTTGATGGGGTTGTCTTCCTGCACGCGCTTGTTGCGGCCGCGGGCTACGAGCTTGCCGTCGCGCACCAACACGGAGCCAATCGGAATACCGCCTTCTTGGCGACCTTGGCGCGCCTCATCAATGGCGGCCTGCATGAATTCATCCATGAACTAAATGGGGGTATTGTTAAGTAGTTGATTGTTAACTTCTGAGCTAGGTGATTGATCAAATCAATCATGTCGCCATTCAGCAATTTAGCCATTTACCGCGCGCAGATGCCTTTGTAGGGGCAGTATTGGCACCGCTCTAGGTCATCCGTCTTGCGGATGGGCTCAGTTGGGTCCAAAATACGGTGTACCAATTCCGCTAGCATGGCCTCACCTTTGGCGACAAATGACTGCCCATCTTCGGTGAGGAAGCCCATGTCGGCGGTCATGGGGCCGGCACCTAGGTTGCGCAGCGAAATGATGGCCGCGTCGGCGGCGTGGCGGCCCTCGCGCTCTAGCATGAAGCGGTAGAGCCAGAGCTGCCGCACTTTATCGGCCGAGGAGGTGGGGTCGGTGAGCAGGCGGCCGGTAGCGGCGGTGGCATCTTCGCCGCGCTTTTGCAGCTTGAGGTCGTAGGCCTGCACGAGGCCGGTTTTGTAGTCAACCACGCGCAAGCGGCCGTCGGGCAGCTCGTCGAGGCGGTCGGTGAAGCCGAAGAGGCGTACCAACAGCTGTTCGCCATTGGCTAGCGGCACCGGCACCTTCGTTTCCAGAATCTGCTCCAAGGCTTCTAGCTTCAACGGCAGGGCACCGGGCTGGGCCAGCAGGCTTTCGAGGTAACGCTTCACCAACTGCACGGCTACTTGGCCGAGCACGAAGTTTAGCCCCTCGTCGGTGCGGGCGTGGCGGTCCGATTCTTCCTTGCGCAAGGCCTGCTCCACTTCCTGGGGCGCCTGCTTGAGCAACGCCGGAATGTCGGCGGCGGTGATGGGCTGCTGGGCTTGCACAAACGGCCGGAACATGTTTTCCAGCGCCTCGTGCACCACCGTTCCGAAGCCGTCGGCCCCTAGCTTTTCTTCCACTTCCTCGGCTTCCTGAAAGCGCGCCAACCGGTTGAAGTAAAACCGCAGCGAGCAGTTCAGAAACTCGTTCAGGGCGGAAGGTGAAAGCCCATGCTCCAGTACGCCCCGTAGCGCGTGCAGCATTTTCTCATCTTTCTCCAGCACCAAATCTCCCACCGGTGTTTGGGCCACCACGTCGTCAGAGGCTTCCGGACCTAGGTTCTCCCGCGAAAGCGGGCTCGGGGAGGACATAACCGAAGCCGTCAGATCGCGCAACACCATGTGCGGGTTTTGCGGCAACAGATCGTTTTCGATCTGCAACAGAAAGCGGCTCCGCTCGCCGGTGCGCGTGCCCTCGGCGCCGGGCAGCACGTGCAGCAAATCGACGCGGCGGGCGCGCTGCAAGAGGCGCCAGAACTGGTGGGCGGTGGCGGATTCGTGGTCGGCGTAGGTGGGCAGCTTGAACTGCGTGAGTACGTCGTAGGGAAAGAGCGAGGCGTGGCGCTTGGGCGCCGGCAGCACGTTCTCGTTGCAGCTCAGAATGATGATGTGGTCGAAGTCGAGGGCACGGGTTTCCAGCAAACCCATCACCTGCACATCCGCAATGGGTTCGCCGGAGAAGGGGAGACGGGTGCGCGCCATTTGCTCGTATAAGAACCGCCGAAAGGAGCGCACCGACAGCCGCTGCTCCCGGCAGTCGAACACCGAATCGAGCCGCTTGACCAGCGTAAAAAACAGGTACAAGTACTCTGCCTCGATGGCCGAATGCTGGTCTTCATACGCCTGTTTCAGCAAGTCAATCAGCGTATAACAGGCCGCAATGATGTCGTCGCAGGTATCCCAGGTGCGGAAGAGCGCCGCAATGAGCGGGTGCTGCCGACCTAGGTCCAGCAGCTCGCTGGCGGGCAGCAGCACGGCGTTGCGCTTCACAATCTGCGTGCAGATGTTTTCCAGCAAACCCTGGTACTGCGGCTGCGCTTCCTGCTTGTCGAGCCACTGCTGGTAGCGCCGCAAAAACGGGTGCATCAGCAGCTTCGTAACGGCCAGGTGGTGGTAGCGGGGCACGCCGTAGCCCGTTTCGGCGCTGCCCTCCCGAATGCCAGTGAGGTGCACTTCAAACAGCAAATCGACCAAGTTGAATAGCGGCGTGCTCTGAAAGCTTAGACCCATCGTCACGTTGTACTCGGGCACGGCCTCGGGCGGCAAGCCGTGGAGCACGGGCAGCAGCAAAGTTTCGTCGGGCAGCACCACGGCTACTTTGGCGGTGGGGTCTTGCAGGCGCGACTCGGCTAGGAGTTGGCCGGCTACCTTGCCCTGCATGCTGGCATTGGCCACGCCCACAAACTGCACCTCACGCGGCAAGCCCCGCAACAGGTCAGCCGGGCCGCCAAAACTGTCGCCCGGCAGGTCCCAGTCGCGGCGGTAGCGGCGCAGGTGCTGGCCGGCGCGGTTGGGCGAGTCGCCCTCCATGTAAAAAGCGTCGCCGTCGAAGAGTACCTCCGCTTTGCCTGCACGCAACAGCGCGCGAATCATTTTCTCTTCCGCACGCGACAAGGAACCTAGCCCTAGGAAAAAGTGACGGGCCACGGTGTCATCTTGGTGCTCCAGGCGATTCTGCATCCGGTTGACGGCCAAGCGGTACGCCAATCCAGGGTAGGCTAGGTGGTCGTGCTCCATGCGCTTGCGTAGGCGCCAGTACACTTTCTCTAGGTCATCCCAGAAGCGGAAATACTGCGCCGTGGTGCTGGCCGGCGCCGGCACATCAGTCAGCTCCCAGCGCTCCAGGGCCTTGGCCTGGCTTAGGTATTCGAAGATCTTGGCCGGCGAAGCTAGGTTCTGGTCGAGGTTGGAAAAGTCCTGCAACAGCAGACCCGACCAGCCCACAAACTGATCGAAGTCGAGCTTCTTGTCAATGTCGCGCAAGATGTCGAACAGCATGAGCTGTAAGGCAATAGGCTCCTCGACCTGCACGCCAGCTAGCTCCACCATGTAGTCTTCCATAGCCGCCACCCGCGGCGACCACAGCGCTTGGCCCGCCTCAGCGGCAAGGGCTAGCTCATTCTTGAGGTACACCACGGCCCGGCGCGTAGGTACAACTACTATCAAATCAGATAATTCGGAGCCCGGAAAGCGCGCAACTAAATCGCGCGCCGCTTGGGTGAGAAAGGGCGTGGCCGTGGTAGCAGGCGTAGGAGGGGCGGTGGGAACGGCAAACATAAAAGGCAGGCAAATACTTCTTAAAGATACAGCGCGTACACAGGCTTTTCGTAGCTGGGCTATAACCCATTGATAGCTAGCGCCGTTGAAACTCTGCCGTTGTCAGGTGGCAGCCTATGTTTCAGATAAGCTAGCACAGAAAAGCCGCGAAAACATCAACAAAAACGACGGCTGTGTTTCTCCAGCGTGAGAAGCTATTTCTCCTACCCTAGCTCTCCGAGCCGCTTTACAGGCAACAATAGGGAAACAAAAAATTAATCAACTGTTTAAAACATTGCCATAAACGCTCTGTTTAAAAACCAATCTACTCACCTGATTACCTAGGCCGTGTCCGAAGATACTGTACCCCAAAACACCGAAGAGCGCATCAAAGAGGCTGCACGTAAGGTGTTTATGGAAAAAGGTTTCGACGGTACGACCACCCGGGATATTGCCGAAGCCGCTGGTATCAACGTCGCGCTGACTAACTATTATTTCCGCAGCAAGGAGAAGTTGTTTCGGATGATTTTCGAGGATGCGCACCGCGAATTTTTTCACGAAAGCCACGAGTTGTTGCAAAGACCCATCAGCCTACGCGAGAAAATTCCGCAACTGATTGCGTCCGACTTCCGGCTGTTTGCCAAAAACCCGAACCTGTCGCTGTTTCTCATCACCGAGCGGCACCGCCACCCCGAGCTGCTAGCTACCGCGAAAGAGGCGCCGCCCGCGGTCCTCTTCTTCCTGAACCAGGTGCAGGAGGCCGTGACGCAGGGCGAAATCCGGCCGGTAGCTCCCGCGCATGTGTTGCAGCTGATTATGGCCAATGTGCAGTTCGTATTTCTCTCGAAGCCTATCATGTTTCAGTGCACGAACATCAGCCCGACGGCGTACGCTGAATTCGTGAGCCAGCACCAGCAGCTTGTCACTCAAATGATTATGATTTACTTATTTGACTTCTAACTCTGTTTCCTCTGACTGTTTCGGCTTTGCTGCCCGCGTAGGGCATACCCTCCTAGCCTAGTTTACTCTTGCAATGAACACAACATTATCTCGCTTGCGTGCTCGAAGTAGTACGCTGTTATTGGGCATTCTGCTGCTTATGCCGTGGCTGAGCTGGGCGCAAAAATCAACTCAGCCCATTGGCTCGTTGCCCCCGCAGGCCACTTTGCAACAGTGCATTGAGTTTGCCCTTAACAACCAGCCCGCCGTGCGCCAAGCTAGGCTGAACGAACAGATTGGTGAGCGCAACATCCGGATCGGGCTTTCCTACTGGCTGCCGCAGATCAATGGTACGGGCATCTACACCCGCAATATCCAGCTGCCTACCAGTGTATTACCCAACTTTACGGATCCTTCGGCGGGGCAGCAGATCATCCGGATCGGTTTGAAAAACACCTCGACCGTTGGGGTAGGCGCTACGCAGCTACTCTTCAACAACGACGTGCTGCTGGCTGCGCGCTCGGTGCGGGCCACGCGCCTAAATTACGCCCAAACCACGGCGCTCAACAAGATTGACGTGGTGACCAATGTGAGCAAGGCATTCTACGACATTCTGCTCACCCAAGAACAGCTGCGGATCTTGCTGGAAGACATCCAGCGCCAGGAGCGCCAGGTGAAAGACGCCCGCGCCCAATACGAGCAAGGCATCGTCGATAAAACCGACTTCCTGCGGGCGGAAATTTCGGTGAAAAACGCCTATGCCCAGCGTCGCTCGGTATCGACGTCGATGAGCGGTAAGTATGCAACGCTGAAGCAGCTCATGGGCCTAGCTCCCGAAAACCCACTGAACCTCACCTACGATACGCTGCAAATGGTGAAGGAAACGGCCCTGGATACTACGCAGCGGCTCGCGTACGAGAAGCGCGTCGAGATTCAGCAGCTACAGACCCAGAAGCAATTGCAGCGCTTCCAGATCGACTATTACCGCTTCGGGTTCCTGCCTTCGCTGTCCGGGTTTTACAACTACAACCGCGTTTACCAGAACAATAACTTTTCTGACCTCTACAGCCGCGCCTTCCCCAACCAGAATGCCGGTGTGCAGCTCGCCTTGCCCATTTTTACCGGCACGCGGCGCCTGCAAAACCTCAAGATTGCGGAGCTCCAGGACGACCAGCTCGACCTGAGCCTGTTCGACACGCGCAACCAGATCAACACCGAGTTTGAGCAGACGATGGGTGCCTACAAAGGGGCGCTCAACGAGCTAGCGGTGGTGCAGCAAAACGTGGCCGACGCCAAGGAGGTATACCGTATTCTGAACCTTCAGTATCGCGAAGGCATCCGCACGTTTCTGGACGTGATTATCGCCGAAACAGACCTGCGGACGGCGCAGCTCAACTACTACAATGCCTTGTTCAGCGTGCTTTCTAGCAAGCTAGATGTGGAGCGCGCGCTAGGCAATATCACCTTTAATCAGTAGGCATTTAGAGCTTAGAACTTAGAAGTAAGAACCTAGCATCGTTCCATCTTTCTCTCTAAGCTCTGACCTCTAAATTCTAACATCTAAGTAACATGAACTGGTATTCAGGACGGGTATTGCCCGTAGTTATTAGCACCGCACTGCTCGCGTCTTGCGGCTCGAAAGAGCAGCAAGGACAGCAGCAAGGACCGCCGCCCGCCATTCCGGTGGCAGTGTATAAAGTGACCGAGGAGCCGGTAGTGGGCGCCGATACGTACCCCGGCACCGTGGTGCCGCTGAACGAGGTGCAGCTGCTGGCGCAGGTAACGGGCTATCTGACCGATATTTATGTGCAAGATGGCCAGCGTGTTACCAAAGGCCAGCGCCTTTATAATATTGACCGCACCCGCTACCAAGCCGCCTACAACCAGGCCACGGCCCAATTGCAAGTAGCGCGTACCAACTACGCCCGCGCCGCGCAGGATGCCGAACGCTACGTGCGCCTCGGGGAGCAAGACGCTATTGCCAAGCAGCAGATCGACATTGCGAAAGCCACCCAAGCCAACGCACAATCGCAGATTGCGGCGGCCCAAGCAGGTGTCAGCGCCGCGTCTTTGGACGTGCGCAACTCCGTTATTATTGCCCCGCTCACTGGCACCATCGGCATTGCGCAGGTGAAGCTAGGTGGCCTGGTTTCGCAGGGGCAAACGCTCATCAACACGGTGTCGGCGGAAGAGCCGATTGCGGTTGACGTCAACATTGCCGAGCAGGACATTGCCCGCTTTCTGAAGCTGCAACAAAACAAGGCCGCCGTGAAAGACTCGGTGTTCACCTTGATACTGCCAGGATTGAAGCCCTACAACCTACCGGGCCGCGTGGCCACCGTTGACCGGGCCGTGGATCCGCAAACCGGCACCTTGCGCGTGCGCATTCAGTTCCCGAACCCCAAGCGCATGCTGAAGGCGGGGATGAACGTGACCATGCGCGTGCTTAACCAAGACACCGGCGACCAACTCGTGATTCCGGCTCGCGCCGTAACCGAGCAAATGGGCGAGTTCTACGTGTACGTGGTGGGCGACAGCAACAAAGTGGCCCAGCGCAAGGTGATGACCGGCACGCGGGTGAAAGACATGGTGGTGGTCCGCAGCGGCCTGAAGGAAAACGAAACCATCGTGAGCGACGGGTTGCAGAACCTGCGCGAAGGCGCCGTGATTCAGGTCGGCGACCCCACGAAACCAGCGGCAGCGCAAGGCGGCAAGCCTACGGCTGCTAAATAGTTTTAATTGCTTTTCTACTAAGCATGATATCAGACGTTTTTATACGACGACCGGTCACGGCCATCGTCGTATCCATTGTTATTGTTCTGGTCGGGGTGCTTGCCATCCTGAGCCTGCCCATCAGCCAATACCCGGATATTTCGCCACCTGTGGTGCAGATTTCGGGTAGCTTCACGGGGGCTGATGCCCAAACGGTAGAACAAACCGTGATGACGCCCATCGAGACGCAGGTAAACGGTACGCCGGGCATGGCCTACCTGTCGTCGAACGCCACGAGCGACGGTCGTATCTCCTCGAACGTAACCTTCGAGATTGGCACCAACATCGACATTGCGACCCTCGACGTGCAGAACCGGGTGAGCGTGGCCCAGCCGCAGCTTCCCGATGAAGTGAAGCGCCTCGGCTTGACGGTGAAAAAGCGGAACCCTACCATCCTGATGGTGGTGGCTCTGTATTCGCCCCAGAAGACGCACAACATTCAGTTCCTCGACAACTACACCAACATCTACGTCCGCGACGCTTTGTTGCGCGTGAAAGGCGTGGGTGACGTGACCAGCATTGGCCAAGACTTCTCGATGCGTGTGTGGCTCAAGCCCGACCGCATGGCGCAGCTAGGTCTGAGCGCGGCCGAAGTAACGGGCGCTTTGCAGGAGCAAAACGTGCAGGTAGCGGCAGGCTCCATTGGTTCGGCGCCGCAGTACGGCTCGCAGCCGTTCGAGTACACGCTGTTTGTGAATGGCCGCTTGAGCAAGCAAGAGGAGTTTGAGAACATCATCGTGCGGACTAACCCCGCCGATGGCTCCATTGTGTACCTCAAGGATGTAGCGCGGATACAGCTCGGTAGCTTCGACTACTCGCGGGCTTCTACCGTGAACGGTAACCCGGCTACGCTGCTGCTCGTGAACCAGGTGCCGGGCGGTAACGCCCTCGAAACGGCCGAAGGAGTGTACGCGGCCTTGGATCAGCTGAAAACCAAGTTTCCGCCGGACGTAACCTACAAGGTGCCGTTCGAGTCGATTACGGTGGTGAAAGTGTCCATTGAGGAAGTAATTCACACGCTGGTTGAGGCCTTGGTGCTGGTGACGATTGTGGTATTCGTGTTCCTGCAAAGCTGGCGCGCGACCCTCATCCCGATCCTGGCCGTGCCGGTGGCAATTGTGGGTACGTTCATCATGTTCATTCCCCTAGGTTTCACCATCAACACGCTGACGCTCTTCGGTTTCGTGCTTGCCATTGGTATTGTCGTCGACGACGCCATTGTGGTGGTGGAAGCCGTGCAGCACTACATTGACACGGAGCGCATCTCGGCGCGGGAAGCCACCGAAAAGGCCATGAAGGACATCACGGCACCGGTAATCGCCATTGCCTTGATTCTGGCCGCGGTGTTTATCCCGGTAGGCTTCATTCCCGGTATCGTCGGGCGCTTGTACCAACAGTTTGCCATCACTATCGCCATTTCGGTGGTGCTGTCGGCCTTCATTGCCTTGTCGCTCACGCCGGCGCTTTGCTCGCTGTTGATGCGCCCCACTGAGCAGAATGCCGACTCGAAAGGCCTGAACAAGCTGTTCTACAAGTTCAACCAGTGGTTTGGTCGTGTTACCGACTCATATTCGAATGGGGTAACGCGGACGCTGAAAGCGACGCCGCTGGTGCTCATCTTGCTAGCCTGCATCTACGCGGGCACATTTGGCCTGTTCCGTACCAAGCCATCGGGCTTTATCCCGACGGAGGATGAAGGGCGTTTGTTTATCTCGGTGGAACTGCCGCAGGGGGCTTCTAGCTCCCGGACCCGCGCCATCATGAACCAGATATCGGACATCATTCACGACAAGGTGCCCGCCGTTAATAACTACTCTGGTATTGCGGGTTTGAACGCTCTGAACTTTGCCTTTAAGCCGAGTAGCGGTACTTTCTTCGTGCAGCTCAAGCCCTGGGACGAGCGCAAAGATGAGTCGCAGCAGCTCTACGGCGTGATTGGCCAGTTGCAGAAGGAATTCTCGGTAATTCGGGGCGCCAACATTGTGGTGGTGCCGCCACCGGCTATTCCAGGCCTAGGTAACACAGGTGGTTTCAGCTTCCAGCTGGAGCAGCGTGAAGCCTCAGCCGACATCAAAGCCTTCGAAGCCACGATCAACAAGTTTGTGGCGGCTGTGAACCAACGGCCGGAAATTGCGCGAGCGTATACCTTCTTTACGGCCAAAACGCCTGGCTATCAGATCACGGTTGACCGGAACAAAGCCAAAAAGCTAGGGGTGCCGCTGACGAACATCTTCCAAACGATGTCGACGTACCTAGGTAGTACCTACATCAACGACTTCACGAAGTACGGACGTAACTTCCGCGTGGTGGCCCAGGCCGATACCTTCTACCGCAAGGACATCACGGAGCTGAATACCTTCTACGTGCAGAACCAGCAAGGCCAGCAGGTGCCCATGAGCTCCCTAGTGACCTACAAATTGGTGGAAAATGCCCCGCTGATTTCACACTACAACCTGTTCCGCTCGGCCGAAATCAACGGCGACGCCAAGCCCGGCTACAGCTCCGGTCAGGCTATTGCCGCCTTGCAGGAAGTGGCCGCCCAAACGCTGCCCGCTGATTACGGCTTCGACTTTTCGGGCCTGAGCCGGGAGGAAATCAATGCGGGTAACAGTACTGTTATCATCTTCGGTCTGTCGATTCTGTTCGTATTCCTGCTACTGGCGGCGCTGTACGAAAGCTGGTCGGTGCCGTTCTCGGTGCTGCTGGCGGTGCCCCTAGGTGCCTTTGGCGCTATCGTGGCCCTGACGCTGCTGCCTAAGCTCACCAACAACGTGTACGCCCAGATTGGTCTGATTACGCTGATTGGTTTGGCGGCCAAAAACGCCATTCTGATCGTGGAATTTGCCAAGGAGCGCGTCGACTGGGGCATGAACTTGGTGGACGCCACCATGGAAGCCGTACGGCTGCGTTTGCGCCCCATCATCATGACTTCGCTGGCGTTCATCCTCGGGGTGCTGCCGCTGGCCTTCGCTTCGGGCGCGGGTGCCGTGTCGCGCCAAACCATTGGTTGGACGGTAACCGGTGGTATGATTGCGGCTACCTTCCTGGCCATCTTCGCCGTGCCGGTGCTGTTCGTCGGCATCACGCGCTTGGCTTATGGCAAGAAGAAGCTAGCCGAGATGGAAGCCAACTACGATCCCGAAGCGCACGGCCACGTGCAGCACGGCTCCAAAGATTCCAACACGCCGCCAGAAGGCCCCGCCGAGTCGAATAACAACGATAAAGGCACCGAAGAAAAGCGCCGCAACGACCAAACGCCGCCGGAGCTAGGTACCTAGGGTTCATCTGTTCTGCCTAACAACTAGCAGCGCCTAAAGCAAAAGCCCACGACCTAAGTTGTGGGCTTTTCTGTTTGTGGAAGCTAGGTTTGGTAGCAGTTGCGGAAGCGAGAGCTAGGTTTTTAGCTAGATTAGCCGCCAAACTCCTTCCCAAACTCCATGAAAAAACTTTTGCTGGCTGCTTTTCTCCTCAGCGCCTCTTCTTCCATGCTTTTTGCCCAAAACCAAGTCATACCCATTTATCCCGGTACCGTCCCCGATTCCAAGCCGAGTGACGTGAAGGAAAATATCATTAAAGTAGCCGACGGCACCGAGCGCGTTAGCAACGTGGTACAGCCCACCTTATCTATCTATTTACCCCCCAAAGACAAAGCGAATGGTACGGCGGTTATTATCTGCCCGGGCGGGGGGTATGCTAGGTTGTCGATTGATGGCGAAGGCCGCGAAGTAGCCAAACGCTTGAACGAGATGGGCGTGGCAGCTTTCGTGCTCAAGTACCGCTTGCCCAATGATCAAAGCCAGCCCGATAAATCTATCGCGCCGCTCATGGATGCGCAGCAAAGCCTGCGGCTCGTGCGCGAGCAGGCCGCGAAGTACAACGTGAACCCCAACCGCATTGGTATCATGGGCTTCTCGGCGGGCGGGCACCTAGCTTCCACGGCCGGCACGCACTTCACCAAGCCCGTGGGGCAAAACGTGAGTGCCACCTCCGTGCGCCCAGATTTTGAGGTGTTGATCTACCCAGTTATCAGCTTCTCCGAAGAACTGAAGCATGGCGGCTCGCGCGATAATTTGATTGGTAAAACCCCTTCGGAAGATCAGGTTAAGTTGTATTCCAACGAACTACAGGTGACGGCTCAAACACCGCCTACCTTTCTTGTGCACGCCCAAGATGACAAAACAGTGCCGGTCCGCAACAGCATCGTGTTCTACGAAGCCTGCACCAAACAGGGCGTGCTCGCCGAAATGCACCTCTACCCAAAGGGCGGCCATGGCTTCGGCATGCACAACAAAACCACGAAAGACGAGTGGATAGAAAGCCTGCAAAACTGGTTCGACGCCAACGGCTGGCTAGTAAAGTAGCGCAAATGGGTCGTCGACCTCGCCGGCCCAGCTGATAGTGGTGCCAACCGGCACTTCCTCAAGTAATTCCGATTCAAGTAGTAGCACGTACATGTCGCGGTAGGTGGGGCCCGTTTCGGCTTCCACTTGCCGCGACATTTCTTCTACGCTGGCGGGCATCGTTTCTATTTGCCTGTCGGGAAAAGTGAGCGTGACCAGCAGCTTGGTGTGCAGAGCGAACTGCCGCAGCACCGACTGCTCGTCGCGCGGTACGGCCAGCACACCTAGCCCTGTAAGGCGGAAGCTCGCTTCGACGGTCATCAGTACTTGTGTAGGCATACGGAAGCTAGGTGGTTAGTCGTGGCCCTGCTCCGACAAAGACGGCGGGTTGCGGAAGCGACGGATAGAGGAGAAAAATACGCCCAGTAGCAGCGCCACCGTGCAGCCCAATAGTACTTCGCCGGTGCGCGTGAGAGCAATGGTCACGGCCTCGCGCCAGGGAGCATTGGCAAGAATAGCCGGTACCATGACGATGGAAACGGTAGCCGGGGCTAGCTTCCAACTCGAAGGATATTTCTTGAACGACGTGCTGATGAGGACGGCGGCCGTTACGGCCAGCAAAAACGACCACACCGTGACGCCAGCCAGCAAAATGCAAAGGATGCCTACCGCGCAGCCCATCACCGTATTAATTACCCGCGAGGTAATGGCATTGCGCAGGTTGCCAAAATCCGGCTCCGACACTACAATCACCGAAATCAGCGCCCATTCCATTTTTTCAAGCTGAAGCCACTTGAATAAAAGCCAGACGATGATGCAGCCCAGCACCGTCCGGAACGCATACAGCAGGGAGGTAGTCGTAAAGGAAACGTGTTGCTTCATTCGGGAGAATGATCGGTACAGAAGGAAGCTAGGTAACTAAGTGTAGAGGATACAAGGTTTACTGCAAAGCCTGATAACTAGTTTCTCCGCTAGTAAACCGTTTTAAGCAAAAATAGGCACTAGTTGAAATCCTTGAGTTTGCAACCAACGCTTCCGCCGTACTGCTGGGCAGAAGCACACGCAAGACCTAGCTTGCCAGGGAAGGAACGCCGATTCGTAGGCAGCATATGGCGCCGAAAGGCTTCTGCTATCCACAAAAATCTACTTTAAGGCTAATAATAAACTATCACAAACGTTTGCGAGCGTTGCGCAAAGGATTGCGCTTACTATTGCCTTCCTTACTTTTAAGCCGGCGGCTTTTTGCTTCCCTTTTAGAGGCGCAGACTTGCTAGTTTGTGTTGTGTACCGCCGCAGTTTGCCTGTAGAATAGTAGAAGTTTCCGATGCACACAATGAGATACTTGCTTGCTTTCTTTTTCTTGGTAATTGGTACTGCTGGGTTTGCGCAAAAAATAGCGACGCTAGAAATTGAGCTTCCGCAAACCACCAGCAACCTGGAAATTCCGGTTAAAGCTAAGCTAGACGAGATAACGCTTTTGCCCGATTCCGTTTTACGATTAGTAGCTGTGGAGGGAAATAAGCGCACGCCGATACCCTGCCAAATTGAAAATGGGAATGCGCGATTTATTCACTGGATTATTGATCCGGCAAGTGCAACAAAAGGCAAGCATACCTATGAGTTAGTAAAAGGAGCAAAAAGCAATTTGCCTGCTACTATTAAAATAAATGATCAGCAAGGCGCTTTGACAGTACGCGCGGGTGATAAAAACTTAGTGCGCTATAATTACAAAACAGTGTACCCACCCGCCGGAATTGACACGGCTTACAAACGCAGCGGCTTTATTCACCCGCTCTGGACGCCACACGGACAGGAACTGACCCGCATTCAGGCGCCCGACCACTACCACCACTACGGTATCTGGAACCCATGGACGCACGTGCTCTTTGAAAAAGACACCGTCGACTTCTGGAATATCCGCGACCGGAAAGGCACCGTGCGCTTTGCCAACGTGGTAGCTACCGCCGACGGACCAGTATACAGCGAGTACGAGGTGTTGCAAGAGCACGTCGCTTTCAGGCCGGGTGGGAAGGAGAAGGTAGCTTTGAATGAGCTGCAATCGGTGCGCGTGTACCAGCCTAAAGATCAGGAGTATTATATCGCTGATGTAACCATCAATATGAGCTGCGCGAGCCCTAGCCCGGTGCTACTGCTGGCGTATCGGTACGGCGGCTTTGGCTGGCGCACCACCGAAAAGTGGAACAAGGACAATAGCGAAGTGCTGACTTCGGAAGGCAAAACGCGCAAGGAAGCCGACGGTTCCACGGCCCGTTGGTGCATCGTGCAGGGCCAACTCGATCAGGACTATGGCGGGCTGGTGATGATGTCGTACCCAACGAATTATAACTACCCTGAGCCATTACGCATCTGGCCCGAAACCATGAACGGCCGCGGGGATATGTTCGCTAATTTCTCCCCAACTAAAAATAAAAACTGGCTGCTCGAACCCGGAAAAACCTACACGCTGAAATACCGATTGATCGTGTACAACGGGCATTTTACGAAAGAAAAAGCGGAGAGTGGCTGGCAGAGTTTTGGTAATTCGCCGAAGATTACGGTGAAGCTTAAGTAACTATTTTCTTCTGACTAATTTAAAATAATAAGTAGATGAGCGAAGAAAAAACAGCGCAATTTTCCAGAAGGAATTTTCTGGAAACATCCGCCAAAGCGGCAGTAGCTACTCTCGCTTTCGGCGGTTTCCCGACCATTGTGCCGGCTAGTGTGTTTGGGAAAAATGCGCCGAGCAACCGGATAAATATTGGGGCTATCGGGACGGGGCGTATTTCCCGAATCCATGATATGCCTGGCGTGTGGCAATACGATCAGGCACAAATCATGGCCGTGTGCGACCTAGATACCCGCCGCGCCGAAGAAGGCAAACTATTGGTTAACGAATATTATTCGAAGAAAAATGGGAAGCCGTACGATGGGGTGAAGGTGTACAACGATTACCAAGCCCTGTTGCAAAATGAAGACATTGACGGCGTCCTAATCAGTACGCCCGACCACTGGCACGCCCTGATCGGGATGGCGGCGGTGAAGGCGGGCAAGGATGTGTATTGCCAGAAACCCACCTCGCTGACCATTGCGGAAGGCCGGGCGCTGAGCGACGTGGTGAAAAATACGGGCCGCATTTTTCAGATTGGCAGCCAGCAGCGGTCTTCCAGCCAGTTTCGGTACGCGGCGGAGCTGGTGCGTAACGGCCGCATCGGCAAGCTGAAAACCGTGTACATCGGCTTGCCCGGCGACCCATCCGGCGAAGAGGAGCCGCCGATGCCAGTACCTAGCAACTTGAACTACGATATGTGGCTAGGCTCGACGCCGGAGGTGTACTACACCGAGAAGCGCGTGCACCCGCAGCAGGGCTACGACCGCCCCGGTTGGCTGCGGTGCGAGCAGTTTGGCGCCGGCATGATTACCGGTTGGGGCTCCCACCACGTCGACTGCGCCCACTGGGCCATGAACACCGAGCACACCGGCCCAATCGAAGTGTGGGGCACGGCCGAATTTCCAAAGAAAGGCCTCTGGAATGTGCACGGACCGTTCAAAACGGAGGGGCTATATGCTAACGGCGTGCACATGATCATCAGCGACAGTTTCGCGAACGGAATTAAGTTTGAGGGCACCGACGGCTGGATTTTCGTGTCGCGTGGCGACGCCAAGGCAACCTCCAGCGACCCGGTGAGTCTGCAAGCTGCTAAAGCCCTGGACGCCAGCGACCCGAAGCTTCTGCAGTCGGTGATTGGGCCCAATGAGATTCACCTGTATGAGAGCAAAGAGCACCACGGCAATTGGCTGGAGTGCATCAAGTCGCGCAAGCAGCCCATTGCGCCCGTGGAGGTGGGCCACCGGTCCTGCTCGACGTGCCTGATCCATCACATTGTGATGAAGTTGAAGCGCAAAGTGTATTGGGACCCAGCCAAGGAGCGGTTCAAGAACGACGACGAAGCCAACGCCCTGCTCACGCGCCCCCAGCGCAAGCCGTACGCGCTGCACGGCTAGGGTTTATTAATCATTAGCTGAACGGCTTATCTACAGTAAGTTGGTACCTAGGTGATGGTAAAACGCTCCGCACCTTTGCGTCTGGGCGAGAAAAGCATCCCGCTCTGCAAGCCATTTCTATCTAAGAAATGAAAAAACTCTTCATTGCCAGCAGCTTCATTTTTCTAACGGCCCTAGGTTGCTTGGCCCAAACTGCTACCAAACCAAGCGCATCGGTGCGGCTGGTAACGCTCGACCCCGGCCACTTCCACGCCGCGCTGGTGCAGAAGTCGATGTACCCGAACGTCGACCCTAGGGTACGGGTGTACGCGCCGGCCGGCCCCGACGTGCAGCTGCACCTCGACCGCATTGCGGCCTACAACACCCGCGCCGAGAGCCCTACGCGCTGGCAGGAGCAGGTGTACACCGGCCCCGATTTTTTTCAGAAGATGCTAGCCGAAAAGGCGGGCAACGTGGTCGTCATTGCAGGGAACAACCAAAAGAAAACCGAGTACATCGCCGGGGCGCTTCAGGCGGGCTTCAATGTGCTGGCGGATAAGCCCATGGCGATAAACGGCAAGGAATTTAAAACACTCGAAACAGCCTTCGCGACGGCCCAGCAGAAAAACTTGCTGCTGTATGACATCATGACGGAGCGGTTTGAGATAACCACCGTGCTGCAAAAGGAACTGTCCCGGCTGCCGCAGGTGTTTGGCACGCTCGAAAAAGGAACGCCCGAGAACCCGGCCGTCACGAAGGAGAGCGTACACTACTTTTATAAGTACGTGTCGGGAAACGTTCTGACCCGGCCGCCGTGGTTTATGGATGTGCGGCAGGAAGGGGAGGGCATCGTGGATGTGACGACGCACCTAGTGGATCTGGTGCAGTGGGAATGCTTTCCGGGGAGAGTTCTGGACTATAAGAAAGATATTCAGGTGCTGGCGGCCAAGCGCTGGACCACCGACATGAGCCTCGGTCAGTTCAATACCATCACTAAGCTGAACGGTTTTCCGGGTTATCTGAAGCGCGACCTAGCCAACGACACGCTGCTAAAGGTGTACAGCAACGGCTCGATTACCTATAAGCTGCTCGGGGTGCACGCCAAGGTGGCCGTAACGTGGGCCTATAAGGCGCCTGAAGGGGCCGGCGACACCCATTACTCCATCATGCGCGGTACGAAAGCTAACTTAGTTATTCGGCAAGGCGCTGAGCAACAGTATAAAACGGCGCTTTACGTAGAGCCTACGGTAAACAACCTAGCTTATGAAACCGCCTTGCAGAATGAGCTACTGAAGCTTCAGGCGAAGTACCCCGGCGTCGCGCTGAAAAAATCGGCGAAAGGCTGGGAGGTGTTGATTCCGGATAGCTACCGCGAGGGACACGAGGCGCATTTTGCCCGCGTAACGCAGCAGTTTTTGGAATACTTGCAAAAAGGCAATATGCCCAAGTGGGAAGTGCCCAACATGCTAGCGAAATATTACACTACTACCAAGGCTTTGGAGCTAGCTTCGCAAAGTTCAGGTGAATAACAAAACGTCGTGTCGACCAGCAGGAGATATGACGTTCTTGCAACGGTCCGCGAGACTCCTCGCTACGCTTAAATGACGTGTTAGTACTCTCCTACAAGTAAAATCTTCTTCCCCTCACCCAGTTGACTTCCCCCACTTTTCTATGAAAACGCCTTTGCTTACCGTTGGAGTTCTTGTTGTGTTTGGCTTTGGCTTTCAGACGGATACATTGTTGCCTTCCGCTGTTTATAGTGGCACTGCCCAGGCGGTGAAAAGGGATGGCGGGCGGGAAAGCCAGCAACTAGCCAAAGGCAGCACCCTCGACCTGGCGGAGCTAGCTATTCATACTTCCACGCTCGGGCCGGGGCAAACGAACCATCCGTTGCAAGCCTACAACGACGCGGAAGAACTCGTGGTGGTGAAAGAAGGCACCCTGACGGCCACAGTAAAAGACTCGACCAAGACCCTAGGTCCGGGTGGGCTAGCGCTGATTGTAGCGGGCGATAAGCAGAGCTTCAAAAACACGACGAAAGCGCCCGTAACGTATTATGTGCTAAAGTTTAAGGCGAAAGACCCCGTAGATATCCAACGCGGGCAAGCCGGTGGAGGCTCTTTTGTGAAGGACTGGAGCAAGTTCAAGATGACCAAGACGGACAAGGGCGAGACGCGTCCTGTGTTCGACCAACCCTCGTCGATGTTCAAGCGGTTTGATGTGCACGCAACGGTGCTTAATCCGGGGAAAGCTAGCCACCCGCCGCACACCCACCGCACCGAAGAAATCATCCTAATGACGAAAGGCAGCGGCGAGATGCTCATTGACAAAACCTCACACAAAGCCACCGTCGGGGATGTGATTCTGCTGCGGTCGAATGTGCCCCACGCTTTTACGAACACAGGTACTACCCCGTGTGGCTACTTCGCCATTCAATGGCACAGCAACGCCGAAAATAACGCGGCTCAGCACTAACGCCGTACGATGAGGTAGCATAATGCACTGATTTACAAATAAGTATTTGTCCTGTAGTGCCTAGCTTAGCCGGGTTGTTGGCGACGCTCTGGTTCATCAACCAGCTTCTCCGGGCGTAGGGGTAGCTCCCGCACGCGCTTGCCCGTGGCGCGGTACACCGCATTGGCCAGCGCGGCGGCCGTCGGACCTTGGGCCGCTTCGCCGGCGCCAAGAGGTGGCTTGTTGGGGTAGTCAAGCACCGTCACGCCCATGATGTAAGGCACTTCATCGAAGCGGTAGATGGGGTAGCTTTCCCACTGCCGACTGCGGACGCCGTGCGCATCGAAAACTACTTCTTCAGTGGTGGTCCAGCTAGCGGCTTGAATGAGGCCCCCTTCCGTTTGGTTTTTGATGCCGTCGAGGTTGATGACTTCGCCGGAGTCGATAACGGCCCAGAGTTGGGGGCGGTACACGGTACCTTCTTCCTTAATGCGCACTTTGGCGACTACCGCCACGTAGGCCGCCTTGTTTTTGTACTGGGCAAACGCACCACCTAGGCCTTCGCCCTCAGCTAGCTGTTGTTGGCTTGCAATTTCCTGCGCTTTTCGCACTACCGCTTTGGCGCGCTCATCCTGTAAGTGCGCTAGCCGGAACTCCCACGGGTCCTGCTTGGCTTTCTCGGCCAGCTCATCCATAAACGACTCAATGGCAAATACATTGGCGTAGGCACCTAGGCTCCGCAGGGCCGACACGCGCAACGGACCTTCAAAGAAATACGCATCGACTTTGAGATTCGGCACCACGTAAAGCGGCTCGGCGTTGCGGTAACCACCGGCGCTAAAGTCGGCGGCGCCGTCGTTCTTGGGCATCCGAGGCTGGGCTAGGTATTGGGTAGGCAGGAGCTTATCGGCCTGACCGTTAGGGCGGGAGCTGTGCGTATCAGTCCAGACCTGCTGCTGCCAGTGGGTGATGCGGCCACTTGGGTCGAGGCGGGCGCTGATGTCGATGACCATGGCGCTGCCGTAGGGCTCCCAGGCGTGCTCGTCTTCGCGGGCCCACTGCACGCGCACGTGGCGGCCAGGGGTGGCCACGGCAAGTAAGGCCGCGTCGGCGGCGGCATCGTCGGCGCCGTTGTGGCCGTAGCAGCCCGAGCCGGGCACGCCTTTCACGTGAATTGTTTCCATGGGCAACTTCAGCAAGTCGGCCAGCGATTCGCGTAGCGGGTACACGCCCTGGCTGTGCGTCCAAACGTGCAACTTGCCTTGGTCGAACAGCGCTACCGCGCAACTCGGCCCGATGGAGCCGTGCATGAGGTAGGGCTTGAAGTAGCTGGCTTGCAGCGTGGTAGCGCCTGCCGCGGGTGGCGTGTCGAAGCTGCCCTGGTTGGCTACTGGCTTAGGCGTGTTGGGTAGCTTGCGCAAGTAATCGGGGAGGGGCTGCCCAGTGGGCAGGGTGCGGCCGGGCGTCCATTGGGCGTGCAGCTTGGCGTAGTCCTGGGCTAACTTGGCGTGGTATTCCTGCTCGGCCAATAAGCCCACGAAACTGCCATCAATGTGCACTTTCAACAGGCCCGGCACGAGGCGCTTGAGCTCGGCCTCGTCGAGCTTCACGAGCTTCGACTCATAGTTAGCGGGACGTAACACGCGGGCATGCAGCATGTTCGGGAACCGCAGATCCTGCACGTACCATTCTTCGGCCCGCACCATACGCTCAATTTCTTGGCGGTGCACCGCCTTGCCAACGTAGCGGTACTGGTTTTTGGGCTTAAGCTTGATGGGCAGGCGCACCTCATCGGTGAGCTGGGCGCCGTTCAGCACTTGCGCGAACGTAAGCTGGCGCTTCTTGTCCTTGGTTTGAATGAGGCCGTCGGCCAAGGTCAGCTGCGTAAGCTTGGTACCTAGCTTCTGCGCCGCCAGCGTCAGCAGCTTCTGCCGGGCCGCCGCCGCTGCGTAGCGCACCGACATGGCGCTTTGCTCAATGGAGGCGCTGCCGGCGGTGTAGCGCTCGTCGGGCGTGCGGTCGGTTTCAGCAAGGGCTACTTCTACCTTATTCAGAGACATATCCAACTCCTCGGCCGCTACTTGCTGCACGGCTGTCCGGATGCCTTGGCCGAGTTCGATCTTGCCGGTGAGCACCCGCACCCGCCCGTCGCTCAGTACCTCCAACCACGCATTAATGCGGGGATTGTCTTGGAGGCTGCCAGGTAATTCATCCGCCAGCGGACCGCCGGTAGCTTCGGTAGCTAGGCCTAGCAGAGCAAAGCCAATAGTCAGACAGCCAGCGTTCTTGAGAAAATCACGGCGGGAAGTAGGAGGCAGAGAAAACACGAGGAAGCTAGGTTGTGGCACGAAGCGGAAGCTACGCGCATCGATGAATAGGTATTGTCGTTGCGGAGTTGATAGACGTCGTGCAACAGGAGCGTCGCGCTACACCTCTGAAGCCCGCTTAATGGCCTTGATAGCGCGACTATGCACGCTGCACCGGCACAGTACCCGGTAGAGGCTATTGCGAATCTCTTCTTCGTTGGGCTTCGCATCTTGGGCCAACAAGGCCGCCCCGCACATCACCATACCGTTGAGGCAGTAGCCACACTGCGGCACTTGCTCGTCGATAAAAGCCTGCTGCAAGGGATGCAAGGAGCCATCGGGGCGGGTAAGGCCTTCTAGGGTTGTCACGGTCATGTGCAATACTTCCGAAACGGGCAGCTGGCAGCTTGGCCACGCCAGGTTGCCGTTGAGCACCACCATGCAGGCGCCGCACTGTTGGAGGCCGCAGCCGAACTTGGGCCCGTTGAGCGCCAATTGGTTGCGCAGCACGTAAAGGAGCGGCGTGGCCGGGTCGACGCGCACGGCGTGCGGCTGCCCATTGACGTGCAAGGTGAGATCTGCTTCCATCGCGGTTGAGTTTAGAAGAACATACTCCGTAAGCTAGCAAAAGGATACTGCTTCTAGGCAGCTCGGCCGCCGAGCTTCGCAACCTAATCTGCCAGCGGGTACGTACCACCTAGCATCACCCGCAACCAACTCCTATGAATCCGACCCAACTGAGCGAAGAGCTCCGCTACAACCAAGACCCCAACATGAAACGTCGTCGCTGGATCATTGGCCTATCCCTGCTTGGGGTAGCCCTCGGCCAGATCGTGACGCTGTACCAAACCGGCATTATTCACCACCTGCCTGATCCGCCCGTAGGGCCCTTCGACTCGGATAAAGTCGACGCCTCCGACTATGGCTACAAGCGCCTCGATACCCCCGACGCGGTAGGCATGATTTCCACCTACGGCATCACCACGGCCCTGGCTGCGGCCGGTGGGGCAAATCGTGCTGTCGATAATCCTGCCTTGCCGATCAGTCTGCTTGCCAAAAGCTTGGGCGACGTGGCTACTAACCTGCTGCTGGCTAAAGAAGAATGGAAAGAGAATAAAGCCTTGTGTTTCTATTGCCAGACGGCCTCTGTTGTATCTATAGCTACTGTGGCACTGGCTGTGCCAGAGGCTGTTGCAGCTGTGAAGAATTTGCTAGGTAAGAAGAAAGAAGCTTAGGTCGAGAAGTGATAAACCAGACCGTCATGCTTCGACTAACTCAGCATAACGGTCTGGTTTAAGACCAATCTAACCTTACTTAAAAATAGCTTATTCTGCTAGTGCCGCATCTGCGGGCACGCCGACCACTGGCTGCGTATAGGTGGCCAACGACCGCATGGCTAGCCCCACGCTGATGAGAATCAGGATGGCGCCCGTCAGGAAAGCCGCACCAGGAAAATGTACGGGTGCTTTCGGGCCGGTGAAGAAGGAAAAGATATTGGTCATCAGTGGCGGCCCAATGATGGACGTGAGGCTAACCAAGCTTGTCAGCGCGCCCTGCAACTCGCCCTGCGCGTTTGGTGGCACCTGCCCCGCCATGATACCCTGTAGCGCTGGTCCCGCAATGCCACCTAGGCAGTACGGAATCAGGAAAACAAACATCATCCACCCTTCGGAAGCAAAGGCAAAAAGCAGAAAGCCAAACCCGTATAGAGCAAACCCGATGAGCACAGAGCGTTTGTTGCCTAGCTTGGGATTAAGGTAACGAATCAGCACGCCTTGCACCAACGCCGTGAGCAAACCAATAACACCCAACGAATAGCCCACATACGCCTCGCTCCAGCCAAAGCGGTACATCACGAAATACGACCAATTGCTCTGTACCGCGTGGGCCGCAATGTAGAGTAGCACCAGTGAACCGACCATACCCAGGATAACTGGGTAGCGCTGCAACTGCCGCAAAGACCCCACTGGGTTGGCTCGCTTCCAATCGAACTTGCGCCGGTTCTCTACCGGCAACGATTCTGGCAGAATAAAGAAGCCATAGAGCCAGTTAATGAGCGTGAGCCCGGCCGCCGCCAGAAATGGGACCCGTGGCCCGAATTGCCCGAGCAAGCCACCGATTACAGGGCCAATGATGAAACCTAGGCCAAACGCCGCCCCAATCATCCCGAAGTTCTGCGCCCGTTTCTCCGGCGTGCTGATGTCTGCAATGTAGGCCGAGGCCGTCGTGAAGCTAGCCCCCGTGATGCCAGCAATAATGCGTCCCACGAACAGCCACGCCACTGTGGGCGCAAATGCGACAAACAGATAATCAAGCCCAAAGCCAAAAAGCGCAAACAGCAGCACCGGCCGCCGCCCGTACTGGTCGCTCAGGTTGCCGAGCACCGGCGAAAACAGAAACTGCATGCTGGCAAACGCAAACCCCAACCAGCCGCCGTACTTAGCGGCATCGCTCATGCCCTCCCCAGTAAGCTGACCAATGAGCTTCGGAACGACGGGAATGATGATGCCAAATCCAATGACATCCAGCAACAACGTGATGAAGATGAAGCCGAGCGCGGCCTGGCGTTTATCAGACATAGTCCTCCGTTTTTAAGTGACGTGAACAAAGACGTTGGCAGCGGTAAATGTATTATTTTTTCTAAATAAGTTAGTATGTGGCTAAGATAATTAGATGTTATGTGCGTTCATACCACTACAAAGGCCCCACCGGATGACTTCCTACCAAAAACCAGTTGCCATAGAAGCAAATGATTATGAGCGCGTAGAGACACTTAGGTAGCTCAGCTCAACAAAATGGGGAGATAACTCTACCAGATTCTGTTTTTGGATACGAGCGCAAACGGGCTAGAACGTAATCACTTCCTCTGTTCCAAAATAGTATAGCACGCACTGCACATCCGTATACCCTAGCTGCCGAAACAAGTTCGCGTATTGCTGCAACTGCCGCCGGTGCTGCTGCTCAGGCGGCGGAATTTTAAAATCGAGCAGCGTAACGCGGCCGGGCGCTTCGCCCACATTCGGCTCGAACATGATGCGGTCGGGTTTATAGTCCTGGCGACGGGTGCCGCCCACCAGAATTTCCCGCTCGGTTTCGGCCTCCACGGCTTGGCTGAAGTAGTGCGCCATGTGTGGATTTTCGACTACTTGGTGCAGCTTCTCAACCAGTTCCGCTCGTTCGCGGGAACTCACTAACCCCTCCGACACCAGCTGCGCCGCCACCCGATCAACCTCAATAGCTAGGATGGTGCGGCGCAGGGCGTAGTGGAGCTTGCGGTTCCATTCGCCCTGGGCTTGTTGGTCGCTAAAGTCGAAGAGGGTGTTGGCGTGGCGACGTAGGCGCAGGCGCTCTTCCCAGGGCGTGCTAGCTAGGTTGGTAAGCTGCCAGTTGCCGGTGGCTTGTTGCTGGCTTTTGAGAACCGGAATTTTGTTGCGGGCGTCGGCTAAGATGTAGGCCGTGCGCTCATCGTCCCACTGGCCAGTGGCCAACAAGTAACGGTGCAGCAGCTCCGCTACCGTCTTAGCTTGCTCCGTGGCGGCTGTGGCGTCGATTTCTTTCGTGACTTTGCTCGCTTTCGGTCGTCGGCTGATCACGTAGAGGCGGTGGCGCGGGCGCGTGAAGGCCACGTAGAGCATGTTGAGGCCTTCCAGGAAGGTTTTTTCCAACTCCTCCGTGTATTGGTCCGCCAAGGGCGTGCGGGTAAGCGCCTGCGTCTGGTTGACGACGGCCACGGCAGGCATTTCTGCTATCGGCTTCTCCGCGTCGGCCAAACGGCCCCACAGCAAGGTGCCGCGGTAGGGCGTCAGCGACCAATCAGCAAAGGGCACAATGACTACTCCGTAAGCTAGGCCCTTGGCCTTGTGTACGGTCGTGATGGTAATAGCGTCGCGGCCAGCAGGGGCGTTGATGCTCAGGTTGCTCTTCTTTTGTTGCCAGTAAGCGAGGAAGTTGTTGAGGTTGTTGCCGAAGCGCAGGCTGTACTCTAGGGTTAGGTCGAGGAAGCGAAAAAGGTATTCGCTTTCCGCATTGCGACCCAGCAGCCCGAAGGTGCCAATGAGGCGCTCAGTGAGTTCGTACAGACCTAAGTTACCGGTTTCGCGCTCTTGCACGTCGTAGCCAAGGGCGCGTAGTTCATCGAAGAAGGGAAGGGCCAGGGCATCGTTCGCTAGCTCGGCAATGCGACGGGCGCGGTCGGGGGCAGGAGCCACGCGGCGCACAACTTTATCTACCAGCAGCAGGGCCTCGGCGCGGGCCAGGGTATCGGCGGGCTGATTGAGCACCCGAAACACGGCCACCAGCAGGTTGACCACCTCTGCAAACTCCAACGACAGCGAATCGGCCGAAATAATGGTGTAGCCGCGCTCCTTTAGAAACTTTGCCACGCGCCGGCTACTGTCGCGGCGCCGGCACAGCACAGCAATATCTTGCAGCCGGAAACCGTTGTGCACGGCCTGCTCCACGAGTTGCAGCGTGAGGTAAAGCGTGCTTTCGTCGTAGTCGAGAACGTGCGTAGGGGGTAGCCCAGGAAGAGGATCTTCGGTATATACACCAAGAGTTGGGTCGTAGCGAAGGGCTGGGGCGTCATCTTCAGTAAAGAGCAGCTCAACGTGGCCGGTGGAAGCTCCATTTTTGGGAGTGGAAGCCGCAAGAAGGGTGCTAGGTACTTCCTGCTTAAAGTCTTCATCAAAAATCCCTTGCACCAGCGGCAGCTGCGGGTGCGACTGACTCACCTGTCCAAAGAAGTCATTATTGAACCCGATGATCTCCGCTGCCGAGCGGTAGTTTACGTTCAGGTTGGCCGGCTCCAGCGCTTGATCTAGGGTGAAGTAGCGGCCTTCCAGCAACTCCCGCAATTCTTCATCCGCCACGCGGCCATAGAGATATTGCGTTTCATTCTGATAGAGACGTAGAATTTGCTCCATCTCGCCGCCGCGCCACCGGTAAATGGCTTGTTTGGCGTCGCCCACGGCTAGGGATAAGCCGCCGTTAGAAACGGCGTTTTCGACCAGCGGCAGCAGGTTGTTCCATTGTAGCACCGACGTATCCTGAAACTCGTCGATGAGCAGGTGGCGGTACCGCTCGCCCATGCGCTCGTACAGAAACGGCACCGGCTCGCGTAATACAATCTGGGCGATGCGGCGGTTGAACTCGGCAATGAGTACCACGCCCCGTTCCCGGCTAAGCAGGTCCACCGACTTGCTCAGCTCACTCAGCAACGATACGTGGAAGAGGTACGGCAGCATGCCCGTCACCAGCAGGTAGTCGGGTAAAAGGGTAGTGCGTAAGGTCTCTAGCTCAAGGTATGCTTCTGTTACGTCAGGCTTCACGGCATCTACGCGCTGCTTGTCGGCAGCTGTTTTTACCTTGCCGCTGTACCATTTGTCCTGTTCGATAGTAGCGCGCACGTAGCTGTTGGCATCCTTGTCGGGCAGCAGGCGCTCCTCCCACTTCGTGAAGTAGCCCATAATGCCGCTTTTTCCCTGGTAGAGGTCGGCTTCCGTCACGTTAGCCGCCTCCAGAGCACCTAGAGCCCGTTCAGCTATGGTCCGAAACGTCTGCTCTATCTCTTCTTTGCGCTTCTTTAGGGTCTCGTGCAAGCGGCGATAGTCCTGCAACGACATCTTCTGAAGCTGGGCCACCGCCTCGTGCACCGGCTCCGAGAGCAGGAAGCGCCCAAACTGCACCAGCTCATCGGCGAGGTTATTCCAGCTGCGGCCTTCGTCGGCTTTACTCAGAGCATAATCGGCCAGAGAGCGGGAGAGGAGCTTACTGTTTGGGTCGCGGTTTACTTTGTCGAGTAACAGAGCCACAGCGTTTTGCAGCACCGTATCACTATCGAGCTCTACCTCGAACGTAGCCGGCAGACCTAGCTCCCGCGTGAACGCCTGCACGATACGCTGCACAAACGAATCGATGGTGCTGACGGCAAAATCGGCGTAGTGGTAGAGTACCAGCCGAAACGTAGCTGCCGCCCGTCGTCGCAGCTCTTGTTGTTTTTCTTCAGGCGTTTGGGCGTGGCGTGGGAGTAGGCCGTCTTCGGCCAATTCCTCTGCAATGTCGCATAGCAGTGGGTCGTCCTGCACTTGTGTGGCCTCTGGGTACGCAAACCGGCGCAATGCTCCAATAATGCGCTCCTTCATCTCCCCGGCCGCATCGTTGGTGAACGTAATAGCTAGGATACTTTTGAAATACGCCGGATCTTCCGCACCCAAAGCTAGCTTCAGGTATTCCTTGGTGAGCTGGTACGTTTTGCCGGAGCCGGCGGAAGAAGAGTAGATGCGGAAGGTAGAGGACATGAAACTTAGATAGCAGTCTACAAAAGTAACGTGGAAGTAGTGGCAATGCAGTTTGGTGAAGTAGGTTACTGCAACGCTTTTCAAGCAGCAACGTGCTTCTTTGCAAGGCCTACTAAACTAAAAGCCTCTTACTACGCAAAATAATAGTCTACATGAATGCTGAAATAGTAATAGATCTAGCTAAGATCTTCTTTGATAAGGGTGTACTAGCAATGGCTCTGCTAGTAGCAGGATATATTGTTACAAAATCAATAGAGAAAATAAAAAGTAATGAGGCTTTCAGAAATGAAATAAATAAAAAACGCGTTGAACGTATCTCAAAATTTTATGACTTATTCTCTGAGTATGAGCACTGGGTGAATAGATTAGCAAACCATTTTTACTGCAAACTTGAAGAGAATAAAGTGTATTTAACGGCAGAAGAGTTTGATGAAGCCAAAAAGAAGTCTGATGAGATCGGGAAAACGATAGGATTCGAATTGAATCAGATGAGGTTCTGGATTAATGACGATATATACTATCATACTGTCGCCCAATTAGAGCTATTTAAAAAGATAAGTATAGAAGTTTTATTGAACAATAATTTTGAACGCATCAAAGAGTATAGACTTGAGCTTGATACAATAAGGATGAATATTGATAAGCTTGCTATGTATTTGAAACAGGATCAAAATTTAAAATTAATGAAATACGATAGGAAATTTATGTATAAGTAAATGGTAGATTTTGAAACGATTAATCAAGTATGTTTTCTATAAGTAGGTTACTGTTATCTGTAGATGATAGATTTCAACCTGCGCAGTTAGGTAAACTGTACTTTTTCACCCCACTGGTCCCCAAAGCCGCTTTACTACTGCTTCCTCAATCCGCTTGGGCCGTTGCGACTTAGGGTCCAGTAGTACCCATTGCGTTTCCGCCTCGCACAGCAGCACACCATCCGACACCCGCTCGATGCGCACAAAACGCTGGCATTGCGCCCCGCGGATTTCGCCAATCCAAGTGATGCCGCGCAATTCCTCACCCGCAAAGCTAGGTCGATGGTAGCGGACGCGGTGTTCTAGCACCACCCAGATATAGGCTTCCCGCTCGCCAAGCGGGTAGGCCGTAAGCCAGTGGGCACCGGCCGTGTCCTGCACCCAGCGCACGTATTGCACGTTATTGGCGTGGCCTAGCTCATCGATGTCGGCCTCGGTAACGGTGAAGGTGCGGGAGAAGCGAAAGGCAGGCGTAGAATTATTTTCCATCAAGAAGTAAATAGTTGCGGAGGGTGTTTTGTTGCGAATACAGCATCTAAAGCGTGTTTCTTGTACGTAAGCTCAACCGTAAATAGGAGTAGGCAAGCTAGAAGCTAGCTAGGTCACGACAACTCCTAACATAATAAGTCGTACCATTGCTTAAGTTTAAGAGAATGTGTCTCAGCCCGCTTTAGCATTACCGATACTATTTCGTGTGACCACTTAGCTTAAATGACATCCGTATAAACGCTATCATGCAGACAGGAACAGTAAAATTTTTCAATGAAACCAAGGGTTTCGGTTTCATCAAGAACGACCAAACCGGCCAAGACATCTTCGTGCACGTAAGTGACTTAGTGGACGAAATCCGCGAGAATGACAAGGTGCAGTTTGACGTTGCGCAAGGCAAGAAAGGCCTGAACGCCGTTAAAGTGTCGCTTGTATAGTTCAAGCCTCACTTCTCAAGTGAAGCAAAAAAGACTTGCCAATCGGCAGGTCTTTTTTGTTTATACCCATATCTGCGTGGAACGATTTAGAGGGCCACATTGTAGGTAAGTAGCTAGCCCAAAGAGCCTGATAACAACCTACTACAGCAGTTTCTGGTGAGCCCTGCAACGACCCGTGTGAGACGCTACCTCTCAGCACGATGGGCTTTGGATAGCCGCTTACTCCTTGAGTGGGCGACTGGCTGGCAGGAGGGCCAAACCGGCTTTCTAGCTTCCTAATAATGTTTTTAGCTTCTTGCCTTCATTAGCAAATACAAAATACTCTTTGTACCTTTGCACCCGCATTTGAGAACGGCCATGTTCTGCGCAGCGCTAGGCTGCCGTCATTTGTAATCGTCATCGATTGGCCTCCTGTTTCCCGTTTGTTGCTTCCGTCACTTGTCGTCGTTGTAGAGTGGGAGAAGTACGTCGCTGAATCTGCTGTTTTCAGAGCTTTTGTTCTCCCATTCCTAAATCCGACATGGAAAAAGTAAAATTTGAAGAGCTGCACCTCTCCGAGGAAATGCAGCGCGCTATCAGCGACCTTGGCTACGAGGAAGCTTCCCCTATCCAGACTGCTGCTATTCCCGTATTGATGGAAGGCCGCGACGTAATCGGTCAGGCTCAAACCGGTACCGGTAAAACCGCCGCCTTCGGCATTCCCGCTATCGAAGGCCTTGACCTCGACAGCCGCGCCGTACAGGTACTGATCTTGTGCCCCACGCGCGAACTAGCCGTGCAGGTATCGGGCGAAATCCAAAAGCTAGGTAAGTACAAGCGTGGCTTGGCCGTCGTGCCAATCTATGGTGGCTCCAGCTACGAGCGTCAGTTTCAGGCGCTTGAGCGCGGTGTACAGATCGTAATCGGAACGCCCGGTCGCGTGATGGACCACTTGGAGCGCGGCACGCTGAAGCTCGACAAGGTGACAAAAATCATCCTTGACGAAGCCGACGAAATGCTCGACATGGGCTTCCGCGACGACATCGAAACGGTGCTGGCCAAAATGCCTGAAGAACGCCAGACGGTATTTTTCTCGGCTACCATGAGTAAGCCCATCATGGAGCTTACCAAGAAGTACCAGAAAAACCCGCAGGTGGTAAAGGTCAATCATCAGGAGATGACCGTTACCAACATCGAGCAGATGTACTACGAGGTGCGCAACCCTATGAAAAAAGAGGTGTTGTCGCGTATCATTGATATGTACAATTTGAAGTCGACTATCGTGTTTGCCAACACCAAGCGCATGGTTGATGAAATTGTGACTGACCTACAGGCCCGTGGCTACTTCGCCGATGGTCTGCACGGCGATATGGGCCAGGCTCAGCGCCAGAACACCCTCGACAAATTCCGCAAGAGCACACTCGAAATCCTGGTGGCTACCGACGTGGCAGCCCGCGGTATCGACGTGGAAAATGTGGAAGCCGTTGTAAACTACGATCTGCCTGCCGACGAAGAGTACTATGTACACCGCATCGGTCGTACGGGTCGCGCTGGCAAGCTAGGCAAGGCCTTCACCTTCGTTTCGGGGCGCGACATCTATAAGCTGCGCGACATCATGCGCTTCACCAAGGCGACGATCAAGCAAGAGCGTATCCCGTCGTTTGAGGACGTATCGGAGGTGAAAACCACGTTGTTCCTGAGCCAGATCAAGGAAATGATCGAGAAGGGCAACTTGGAGAAATACGTAGGCCGCGTACAGCGTCTGCTCGACCAGGAAGAAGAAATCACTTCGCTCGACGTTGCGGCGGCACTGCTCAAAATGACGATGAAGGAAGACAAGCAGGCCGAGAAAAGCTTGGAAGCTGGTCGGGAGCGGGGTGCCGCTCGCCCAGGCTTCACCCGTCTCTTCGTCACGATTGGCAAGAAGGACCGCGTGCATCCACGCGATATTGTGGACACCATCGCCGAGAATACCTCGCTGACGGGCAGCAAAGTGGGCGACATTGCCCTCTACGATAAGTTCAGCTTCGTGGAAGTACCGAACGAGTTCGTAGAAGAAATTACGAGCAAGCTAGGTCGCACGACGATTGCAGGCCGTCCCGTAGCGTTCAACATTGCGACGCCCCGCCAGGAAGGCGATGCGCAACAGGAAGGTGGCAGCCGCGAACGTGGCTTCAGCGCCGACGAAAATCGCCCTGCTCGCCGGAGCTTCGGCGGCAACCGTGAAGGTGGCTTCGGTGGTAACCGGGGTGGCTACGGTGGCGGCAGCCGCGAAGGTGGTAACCGGGGTGGCTATGGCGGTGGTAGCCGCGGTGGCAGCAGCTACGGTGGTGGCTACAAAGGCAACCGCGATGGTGGTGGCAGCAGCTACGGCAACCGCAGCGGTGGTAGCTACGGTGGCGGTAACCGCGAGCGGGAAGGCGGCTTCCGTGCCCCGCGCCGCGACAATCAAAGCTTCGACGAGTAGGCCGGAACCACGGATTCCAGCGGATTTTTCGAATTCCACGGCTTTTGTGGTCGACAAGCTCTGAAAAATTTCAGCCCAACAACAAAAAAGGCGCTCTATTTAGAGCGCCTTTTTTGTTGTTGGATTATTGCTAACCTAGGGGTTAGCAGCATCTTTGAGCTACCAGAAGGTTGGCGTTTTTGCTAGTCTGAGCAACGTTAGTAGATCTATTTATTGCTAGGGTTAGGCAAAGCGGAGAATAAAAGCGCGTAAGCATTCCATTACCTAGGATGCTGTTCGGCTGTTTTATTAGAGAGCAGCTGCACTTTTTGAACGTATCACCATGAAGTTAGTTAGGCGTTTTGTCCTGCGGAGGTTCAGCCCCATCTCCTGCTCTACAGATTTCAATAATACTTCCGGCTTGCTATTATCGTAATCAAAGTTGTAGTCATAATTGCCGCTGAGGTTAGTTGCATTCACAACAGGTGTGGCTAGCACATCTTGCAAGGTTTTAGCCAGTACATCTACGGATACATTGCTACCTGCCAGAGTTCTGTCCTCTGAACTTTGATGGCTAGCCCTTTCGTTGGCATCCGCTTTTCTCAAGCGCTGCTCAGCCGCCGGCGATACAGTTAGCTCATACACCTCTACTTCCTTGTTTTCGGGCTGCACCATAATTCCCCATACATCTTGCAGCATCTGCTGTAGCTGTGCACGCCATGCCCATTCGGGCGAATCTTTCGTTGGGTTGGTTGCTACAACGTCGAATCTTCCTTCTGGCAACGGAGCAGTGATTTCAATCGGTTTCAGCGTAGCGTCAAAAGCAACTTTCAGCACATCCAAGGCAGAAGCACCTGTTGTTTTATAAAAAGTTGTGCTTGTTATGATAAGCGTTTCTTTGCCGGTTGAGGGACGTATGCTTAGCTCATAAATAGGTTTTGTCGCCTCAGGATTAGCAGGGCTAGCCGCGACTTTATCCGATAAAACGGAAGGCGCTGATAGCTTTTTGCCGGCTAGTACTTGCTCTAGCATTGCCTCCGACAGCTTACTGCCTTCCGAGTAGCCTGCTACCAAGCCGTCGGCGCCAATTATGACAGTAAACGGGATAGTAGTGACTTCATAGGCTTTGTACATCGTTCTATCGGTATCGAGGCCTACCCAGCCGGTTATGGCTCGCTTCTTCAGAAACAGCTTTGCCTTGGTTGCCTCCTGATCGGTGATCGAGATAAACTGGACCCCTCGGCTCTTATATTTTTCTGATAGGCTGTTCAGGTGGGGCATCGCTGCAACGCAGGGCGCGCACCACGTAGCCCAAAACTCAAGAACTAGCACTTTCCCCTGCAGGGATTGTATACTTTGGTCCATTTTTCCTGCTGTTTGCAGCAGGCCTGTCAGCTTTAGTTGGGGAGCTGCTTCACCAATTTTTGGCGCGGCTGCCCTAACGTTGTGTAGCTGGGAAAAGAATAACAAGAACGCGGCTAGCAGAATCTTACTCATGATTTTTTAGGGAGCTAGGATTGATAACACGGACAATTATTTCTATTGTAATATGCAGAAAAGCAAGACATTAATTGAAGAAGATTATGGCTTTGTCTTCCTAAACTTTAGTAGCTACCTAGGTGACAAATAGATTCATAAACAAGAAGGCCCCTCCAATTCTGAAGGGGCCTTCTTGTTTATATGCAGAAGCCTGGTGGGAGGTCTAAGCAATTACTTGCTTGAATCGCGCAGGGCTTTGATTTCGTCGTGGCCTTGTGTGATGCCAGCGGCTTGCTTCTCAATAACGGCTTTCAAGTCAGCGGGAAGATCTTGGATTTTCTGCGCTGTTTCGTATGCTTTCTTGGCGTAGTCTTCGCCACGCTCGCACTCGGCGAGGATGCTATGACGATCTTTGCCCGTTACTAGGCCTTTCAGGTTAATGAAGGCGCGGTGCACCGTACCTGTGATAGAAGACTCTTCGTCGGGCTTCAGGTCCAGCTTGAACATCTGGTCTTCCAGCTCGGTGATATAGCTAGCACGCTGAGCAGCGTATTTTTTAAAAATGTCCTTCAGATCGGCATCTTCTACGTCAGTCATTGCCTCGGCGTAGCCTTTCTGGCCGTCTTTCAGGGTTTCGATCAATTCGTTAAGGCCGGCCTGTGTGGTTTTGGCGTCCATGAGAGGTAGTAGTTAGTGTTAAGGGAAAGAATTGTGCTTCCGTTTACTAGCTATTTGCTCCTAGGGTTGCGGCGTCAATTAACATTTATCACTGACCAGCTTACTTAGACCACTGCGTAGCGCCTCTGTTAAAACCAACAATAATATTCGGTAGCTCGCATTAGCACAGTAGGCCTAGCTTACAACAGATATTATGGCTTAGGAGTTATAAAGTTCTTGCCATGGCCCGGCCAGCTAGGTAGCCGGTTGTCCAGGCGGCTTGGAAATTGAAACCACCGGTGATGCCGTCAATGTCGAGCACCTCGCCGGCAAAGTAAAGGCCGGGCACGCGCCGGCTTTCCATGGTTTGCATATTTACTTCGCCGAGGACTACGCCGCCGCACGTCACAAATTCTTCCTTAAAGGTAGTTTTGCCGCGCACAGGTAAGGCTGTACGCAAAAGGCTTTCGATGAGCTTGTTCTGCGCTTTGGCAGGCAGCTCACTCCAGCGTATCTCGGCGCCGATACTAGCTTGTTCGGTAAGCGTGCGCCACAACCGCTGGGGCAAGCCAAAAAGTGGATTGCTTGTTACCACCTTGCGGCCGTTTTGGGCTCGAAACTCGTGCAGCCACTGGCGCAACGATTCTTCTGTGTGGGCTGGCACCCAACTCACAAGTGCCGTGCTTTGGTAATGTAAGTCGTGCAAACGGCGGGCGCCCCAGGCCGATAGCTTGAGTACTGCCGGTCCGCTTACGCCCCAGTGCGTGACGAGCACCGGGCCTTCGTACTCTAGCTTTTCGCCGGCCACGCGCACGCGGGCATTGGGCACGCTCACGCCCGGCAACTCGCGCAGCGGCGACTCCGGCACGTTGAAGGTAAACAATGACGGCACCGGCTCCGCAATGGTATGACCCAGGGTGCGCAGCCACTGATAATTCTCCGACTTAGGCGCACCGCCGGTAGCAATTAGCAGCCGGTCGACGTGCATTTCCTGGGCATGAGCACCAGTCAGCAGGAGGCGGAATCCACCCGGTGCCAACGGCTCGATTTTTTCGGCGGCGGTGTTGGTCAGAATCTTAACGCCTGCTTGCCGGGCAGCCTCCAGTAAGCATTGGGCAATGGTTTCACTGGAGTCAGTAGTGGGAAACATGCGCCCGTCGGGCTCGGTCTTGAGTGCTACGCCACGATCGGCAAACCAGCGCACAGTGTCGGTCGCCGCAAACTGACGGAAGGCTTCTTTAAGTGGTTTGCTGCCGCGCGGATAGTGCTGCGCTAGCTGGGTGGGCGAGTCGCAGGCGTGGGTTACGTTGCAGCGGCCGCCGCCCGAAACGCGCACCTTGCTCAGCAACTTGCCCGTTTTTTCGAGGAGATAAACCGTGAGGTGCGGATTGGCTTGGGCGCAGCTAATGGCACCAAAAAAGCCCGCTGCGCCGCCGCCCAGCACGGCTACGGTGGAAGTAAGTGGATTCACGCGGTAAAGGTACGGAGGAGCAGTAGGAACACACTGCGGCCGCTTCTCGTTCGCGCGGACCTAATAACCTAGGTCTCTCGCTCCTAGTATAGGGGTCGGGTGCGTGAGTGCCCAACTGATAGTTACGGATTGAATAGCCGGAACAACGTTGCGTTCCTAGCTTGCACTACTAGCCAAATGCTTGTGCAGCAGCTTACATAGGACCAAGGCAAGCTTTTTTTAAAGCGCAGCTAGTAAATCGTCGTGCTGGAACTGGTACGCTACTTTCTCCCGCAGCAGCTGGCTATCAATGCGCTTGCCGCTGGTGGTGTCGGCAGCTCGAAATGCTGGCGGCGCTACTTGCAGTTGCTGGGCGGCGAGGATATAAAACTCTTGGCGGCTAGGGTGTTGCGCCGCGCAGGCGTTGAACGTGTAGCCCCACACTTGCTGGCGGATAATGCTGGTAAGCACCCCAATGCAGTCGGTGAGGTGAATCAGGTTGACGGGCGCATTTGGCTGCGCTACGTCTTGCTTGCCGGCCAAAAAGCGGCCCGGCAATCGGCCGGGCCCAAACAACCCACCAAGCCGCACAACTGTGGTTTGCCAGGGCTTGAGGGACGACGTAAACAGGGCTTCCGCCCGCAGCAGCGAAGAGCTAGCTTCGGCCGAAGCCAGCGCATCCTGCTCCTGCATGGGGCGGGGCTCATCAGGGTAAACGCCAGTGGAGCTGACAAACAGTACCATCGACACGCCGCACGCTTCGGCGGCATCGCACACCGGCTGCAAAAGGGCTGCGTAGTCGGGGCTGGTGGCGGAACGGCGCGGGGGCACGTTTAAAATAAGCACCTCGACGCCGGTGAGCATTGCCTGGAGCGTGTCGGCGTCGGTAGCGGTGAGGGTGGGAGCTAGGCGCAGCAAAAACGGCATAATGCCAGCGTCGCGCAAGGCAAGGAGTTGGCTGGGTGTGGTCGTGGAGCCCACCACGGCGTAACCCTGCGCTACAAGTGTCTTTGCCAGAGGCAAGCCAAGCCAGCCGCAGCCGAGCACGGCTACCGTTGGGAGAGAGGAATATGTTGGGAGAGAGTCCGTCATGCCGGCTGCATGTTAATGGTTTTTTAGAAATTGCCGGCAACAGTGGCTCCATCAAGCCCAAATTAAGGTGCTCTGCTGAACCTAGGTCCGACCTAGGTCATTCGATTTATTTTCACCCACACAACGCCCACCCATATGCCCGCTTATTCTCAACCCATGCTCCGCGACAACGCGCTTCAAGGCAAAACCATCGTCGTGACGGGCGGAGGCACGGGCCTAGGTCGCGCCATGACCACGTACTTTCTGCAACTAGGGGCCAACGTTGCCATCAGCAGCCGCAAGCTGGACGTGCTGGAAAAAACCGCCGAGGAGCTGCGTCAGCAAACCGGGGGCCGGGTGCTAGCCGTGCCGTGCGATGTGCGCAAGTACGACGAAGTAGAGAACCTGCTTCAGCGCACCATCACCGAATTTGGGGGCGTTGATGTGCTGCTTAATAACGCCGCCGGCAACTTCATCTCGCCTACTGAGCGCCTGAGCCACAAGGCATTCGATGTAATCGTTGATATTGTGCTGAAGGGAAGCTACAACTGCACTCTCGCTTTTGGCAAGCGGTGGATAGCCGACAAAAAGCCCGGCACCATCCTGAACATCGTGACTACCTACGCCTCGGTGGGCTCCGCCTACGTGGTGCCTTCGGCGGCGGCCAAAGCGGGCGTGCTCGCGCTAACACGCTCCTTGGCCGTGGAATGGGCCAAATACGGCATTCGTTCCAACGCCATTGCGCCCGGCCCTTTCCCGACGGAAGGAGCCTGGAGCCGGTTGTTCCCCGAACCGTTGGCTCAGAAGCTCGATCCAGCGGCTAGTGTGCCGCTGAAGCGCGTGGGCGAGCACCAGGAGCTAGCAAACCTAGCCGCCTACCTCGTATCCGATTTTTCGGCGTACATGAATGGTGAAGTAGTGACGATCGACGGGGGTGAATGGCTAAACGGCGCCGGTGAGTTCAACAAGCTCGAGGTGATTCCGGGTCCGATGTGGGATGAAATCGAGAAAACCATGCGTCGCTGAACCACGGATTCGGGCGGATTTATCGGATTTATCGGATTTTGTAGCCGGCACTTTCACTACCATCTAGCGGATCGGTCCCTCCAACGCGATACTTTTAAATCCTAGGTTCTTCGATTACTTCTACCGCTTTTGTGGCCGATCATCGACCTAGGTTCTGATCGATAAAAAGAAAAGCCTTCCCAGCAGTGGGAAGGCTTTTCTTTTGGCATTAGCTAGAAAAGAACGAAAGCGAATCGGCCACAAAATCCGATAAATCCGATAAATCCGCCCGAATCCGTGGTCTAGGATTACAGCTTATAGCCTTTGTAGTCTTTAGTGAATTCCTCGGGCGCGATGGTCTGGTTGGCAACTACGTCGGAAAACTCATACTTCTCAAACAAGCCCTTATCATCGGCCACGTACACGAGGAGCGGCAGTAGCAGCTTCTGATCGATGCAAAGCACTGTGTGGCGGCCATAGGCATTCGGAACTTGCAGCGTTTTACCCTCCGTAATGGCCTGGCCAGGTGTGAGACCGTTGCGTTCAAGCACGCGAAATTCACCGCATCCAAACCGGTCGGCCACGCGAGCGGGCGTGTCGCCTTTTACCGCCTTATAGGACACGTAGCGGAACGGCGTATAATTCGACTCCAGCAAGTAGCAGGGACGATTCTGCACGGTGGTGTCGCCGGTGTAGCGAAAGCTGCGCTCGAAGCTGTGGTCTTGGCGCAGCGGCGAGCCATGAATAATATCAGCCACCACGCCGTAGCCCGCATCGAGCACGCTATGGTGCTGGTTGCGCCGCATGAGCGTACCATTGGGGTCGAGGCTGAGCGTGACGTACGGAAAGCTGTTCGGGTAAACCCAGGCGTCGCCATCATTTTGCCCCGTCACCCAGAGTACCTCAATGCCTTTCTTGTTGCGCATGTACACGCGTTGCGGATTATAGGCTAGCTTCAGCGTGGTTTGATTGGGCTGGTAGGCAGTGCCAATGCGTTCCTGCGCCTTAATCGTACAGCGCAAGGTTTTGAGGTTCTCAATAGCGGCCGCCAGGCGGGCAACAACTTGTTCGGTAGTAACTTTATCGGGGTGGGCCGGCGAAACGGCAGCCATTACAGTCCAGGTGGCTACCACAAGAACCGAAAACCGGAAAAAACGAGTCATGCGGGAAAGCGTGCTGGGGAACTAGGGAATGGATGAAACAGGGCAAAGAGGGCCGTAGCTCACCGCGTTGCTAGTTTACTAATTAAGACTAATACGGGGAAGACGCGTCGCGACACTATCAAAAAGAAATAGCTCGTCAATCTCGATGTTGCTGAGGAAGTCGTAAAGCGGGAACTGCTCAACCACAGCCCGGACTTCGGCGGCATCCTCGCCGTTCATGGTAATCCATCCCCGCGAGCGGTCGGCGCTGATGGCGTACGTTTCCACGACGTTTTCGGCAATCAGGTGATTGATGAAGGCGCGATGACGCGGAATGAGTTCCATGAAGGCATCATCGAAAACATCAGGTAGGTGAAGGGAGACATGAAATCGTGCCATAGATGGGAGAGGAACTAGCAGCCCTAACGACGGGCTGGTAGAGAAAGTTAGGTCGTGTGGGTAGGAAGGCAACTTTTTAGCCGAAAAACCAGAATAGGCGGGTATGCATTTTTCTATCATCACTCCTAGCCACAACCGGCGGCAGTATCTGCCCGAAGCAGTTGCCAGCGTCCGTGCGACCGTAAGCGCCCCCCTCGACTTTTCTTACGAACATTTGATCTACGAAAATGGCTCCACTGATGGATCGGCCGAGTGGCTCAAGAACCTAGGGCAAGATGGCCCGCCTTTGCGCTACTGGACCCACGCGGAGCGCGTGCTCGCGGGCCCGGCCCGCAACCGGCTCGTGCAAGAAGCGCCCGTTGATACGTGGATCGTGCCCCTCGACGACGACGACATTATGCTCCAGCGCACCTTGTTCCACTACGGCGCCCTCATCGAGCAACACCCCGCGCAACCGTGGTTTGTTGCCGATTTCTTGCGCATGGATGAGGACCGCCGCTATCTGCCCAACGAAGACTACTACGCCTGGAAGTTCGAGACGCCCACCGAGATGCTCCACGCTATCTTCAAAGCCGAGCACTTTATCCAGGGTAACGTGTGCTATAGTCGGGCCCTATTCGATGAAGTAGGCGGCTACGACGAAGAAATTGAAATGGCCGAGGACCTAGACCTGTACGTGCGCTTCCTCCTCGCCGGGCACTTGCCAGTGCTAGCGCCCCACATCAGCCATTTGCATCGTTTCCACACCAACAACGTCAGCATCGGGGTGGATGCGGACAAGCACAACGAAGACCTGCGCATCATCTACGATAAGTACGCGGAGGCATTGAAGAAGCTAGGTGTCGAGCGGCCATAGACGAGCCGCTGAGCCGCTGGGTATCTCCATTAAACGTCATACTCAGCGGCTCAGTTTCTCAGTTGCTCCCTTATAGACCACACCGCCTTTCATCACGAGCTGCACCTGCCGCAGGGAGCTGACCTCCTGGGTAGGGTCGCCTTGCACGGCGATGAGGTCGGCGAGTAGGCCGGGGGCAACATGGCCGCGGTCGGCTAGGTGAAATACGGTCGCGTTGCCACTGGTGGCTTGTTGGAGCACTTCCAACGGCGTGAAGCCGTACTCACGAACGAGTAGCTCCATTTCGCGGGCATTGTCGCCGTGGGGGAACACGCCCACGTCGCCGCCCATTGCGAACGTGACGCCGGCTTTGCGGGCCGCTTCTACGCTCGCTCGTTTTTCCTGCACGCGGGCGGGCTCGGGCGCTTGACCTTTGCGCCAACCTTGGTATTGCAAAATAGCGTCGCCGGCCGCTACGGTGGGGCAGAGCGCCACGTGGTGCTGCTTCATGAGCTTGAAGATTTCGGGCGTGCCATTGTCGCCGTGCTCGATGGTTTCGACGCCGGCCAGAATAGCACGCCGCATGCCCTCGGGCGTAGAGGCGTGGGCCACAACCGGACGGCCAGCGGCTTTGGCGGTTTGCACGATCACCGTTAGCTCTTCCTGCGAAAAGGTGGGATGCGAGGGCTCCCCCTTGCCCCAGCGGTAATCAGCGTAAACCTTCACCACATCAGCGCCCTTGCCCATCTGCTCCCGCGTGGCACGTGCCACGCCTTCGGCACCATCCGCCTCCTGGGCGCCCTGCGGCAGCACCACGTCGGGCGAAAACTTGGGGCCATAGCTGCCCGTGGCTACCAAAGCGCGGGTGGCAATGAGCAGGCGCGGGCCCGGTACGATTCCTTGGTCGATGGCTTGCTTCAGGCCCACGTCGGCATAGCCGGCGCCTTCGGTACCGAGGTCGCGGGCAGTGGTGAAGCCGGCCAGCAGCGTCCGTTGGGCGTGCACCGTGGCGCGGGCCACCCGCAGGGCCTGCGACTCAGTAAGTACTTGATCGTTCCAGGTGGTTTCGTTGTAGGGGTGCAGCAGCAGGTGGGAGTGTCCTTCGATCAAGCCGGGCAGTAAGGTTTGGTTGGCTAGGTCGAGGATGCGAGTGCCCGCGGGGGCTGCCACCTGCGCCGCGGGGCCTACGGCCGTGATTTTGCTGCCACTAACCAGCACCACCCACCCAGCGTGTAGCACTTGCCCATCGAAGACAGCTGCGGGCCGCAACAGCGTCGCGCTCGGGACCGACGGTGCGGAAGGTAATTGCGCTAAGGCAGTGAAAGAAGCACCTACTAGCAGCAAACCAGCGAGGCAGCGAGGAAAAAAACGTTGGGGAAAAAGCAGCATGCGGGCAAATAGTAACACTTGGGAATAAGGAACAATACAACTCTAGGTAAAGACCAATAAAAAGCCCTGGCAGCTGCTGCCAGGGCTTTTTATATAAAGCAAGACGCGAAAACCTTATGAATGGCCAAGCTCGGCAACGGCCGGCAAGCTGCGGTCGGACCTAGCGGGAGCTGGGGCCGTGCCAGATGCCGACGCGGCTGAGCTAGCTTCCCACTGCCGGAAACGCGCAATTTCCTCGGCAAACTTGCTGATAAACCAGCTGATCAGCGCGACATCATCTAGCAAACCCACTACCGGAATGAAATCGGGTACCAAATCTAGCGGCGACAGGAAGTACAACAGCACGGCTAGGCCAGCAATGATGGTGCTGGTGTCAATCTGACGGTAAGAGCCCGTGATGTAAGCACTAACCAACGCTACCAGCGTACGGCCCATGTCGACGAGCTGCTGGATAGCACCTTTGTTGCTATTTTTATCGTCGAGCTTGGCGGCCACTTCCCGCAGCACAACGGCTACGCGAAAAGGCTTGCCTAGGAGCTTGCCGGCGCGCTGAAGAAAGGCGCTGAAAATGAGGTTTTTAGAAATTTGAAGACCTCTTTGAACGAGAGAAGACATGAGTAGGCAAGTGCTAAAATGAAGGGAGAGATTGCCTGTATCTACGTACCTAGACCGCGCTGCGTTCTGCTAAGATGGGACAGGGCCGCTGATCAACAGAATTAAGTTCTGTGCAGTAGCGGAGGCCGGCCACAACCCTAGGTAGCGCCGAGCGGCTTGCTGCGCTACAGATTTCTGCCAATGCCTGCAACAAAAAAAGCCCACCTAGGCAGGTGGGCTTTTAGAGATAAAGCTAAAGTTGTGGGTTATTGCTTCACAAAGCGCTTCACGTACGACTGCTTCTCGCCGGTCAGCTTGAGGATGTACATACCCGAGCTGAGGCCGGTGAGGCGCTGGTTAATTTTCTCGTTCAGCTGCTCGAGCGAGCCAGTGGTGCTTAGCACAACGCGGCCATCGGTGGTGCTTACCTGCAAGCGCAGCGACTTGCCTAGCTCCGGAGCACTCAGGCGCAGCGTATTGGCCACGGGATTGGGGTACACCTGCAGCTGGTCGTTGGCCAGGGCGCTCTTGTTGGCCGTCACGTTGCTGAACAAGTAGCGCGTGAGGATGGGGTAGTGGTCGGTGGTGGTATTGCCGTAGTTGGTTACCAAGCTAGCCGCGTTGGTCAGCACGGCGGCCGAGCCGGGGATGTAGTAGGTGTTCATCTCGTTCGAGACTACCACGTGGTCGATCATGTCGTTGTAGCTCACCGTCGACTTTTTGCCGGCGAGGCTCAAGGGCAGCGTCAGGGCGGGGTAGTTGGCTGCGTCGGAGGTGAAGGAGCTGTACGAAGTAGCCGTGGTGCCCGCGTCAGAGGTGATGGTCACATCCAGGTCATCGTTGAAGTCACCCAGAATAACGATGTTCTCCGATCCGTAATGGGCGTCTAGCTCCGCTTTCAGCTGATCGGCGGCAGCTTTGCGGCGCTGGTAGGAAGTAGCGGTAGGGGCGGTGTTTGCCTTGGCGTGAATCACAACAAACTTGATGCGTTTTGTAATGCCGTTCAGCGTTACGTCGGCATCCATCACGTAGGGAAAACGGCCACCTGACCATGGGTTGTAGCCTGGGCACGATTCGGCTTCGGAGCAGCGGAACAGCGACGAAATCGTAACGTTGCTGAGCATACCCGTTTTGTACACGAAAGCTAGCTTTTGCGCGCCGGCGTAGTCAGGGTCGGTGGGGTTGTCGGCGTAGGAGCCGTAGCGCGACACTTTGTAGGTGTAAGGACCGCCGGGCAGCTGACTGACAACGTTGGCTAAGCGCACCGTATCGACCACTTCCACGAAGGCGTACACATCGGCCTTGATGGAGTTGAGGATGGTCTGCACGTTGGCTTGCTGCTGGTTTTTGTTGCTAGGGCCGTTCTGCGTGGAGCCGAACCATTCCAGGTTCCAGTTCACCACTTCCAGGGTGTTGTCGGTGTTGTACGTATTGCCCGAAACCGGAATCGTCAAGCTCGTTGCGTTGGCGGTTACGGCGGTCAGAGTACCGGTGAAGTTGCGGTTGGCTTGCGTTGGGGCAAACCGCACCGTAATGTTTTTGGTGGTGCCACTGGCTTCGGCTACCGTGTAGGTTAGGGTTGAGCTGAAAGTCGTACCATCCTTCGAGAGCAGAAAAGCCGGATCAGACGACGTGATGGTAGCCGGCCCAGTCAGGTTGTTGAAGGTGAGGCTTAGCGTTTGATTGGCGGTGGTGTTGGCGGCTACGTAGTTGAAGTCGAGGCCACTAGCAGCATTGCTGAACAAGGCGGGTGGGGGCGGGGTGCTGGAGTTGAGTAGGCTAATGTCGTCCAGCGTCCAGCGGGCTCCGTCTTCGGTGCTAGAGGTATACACAAAAGCTAGGTACACCTTCTGGCCTTTATAAGCGCTCAGGTCGATGTTGCCCGTCTGCGTCCAGGTATCAGAGGCTTGGCTGGGGAACTGGGCCGGAATATCCGTCCAAGCAACGCCGCTAGCCGTGGGGCTGCCCGTACCCGAGTAGTTCGTGGAGATGCGTAGTTGCAACGGGTCGCCGGTAAAGGCCACCCGGCTCCAGAAAGAGAACAGTGGGAAGTTGTAGCCGCTCGTTAGGTCGTAAGCGGGCGAGATCAGCCAATCTTCGTTCGTGTTGTTGGTGCTGTTGGCGTAGCCATTAATCTGTACGCCATTAGGCTTTGACGCTTTGCCGGTTGGGTCGGAAGCGTCGCGACCAAACGCGGTGCAAGCCCAGGTTTGGGCTCCCGATACGCTAAACTGCGACCAGCCATCGGAAAGCGAGGTAGTGCAGTTATCAAAGGCCGACAGCAAATTGCTCGGATCGACGCCGTTGCCCGTCACCGTTACGTTGCGGGAAGTAGCGCCGGCGCTCACGTTGGTGATGGTACCCGTGGCCGTGCCTTGCGCAGTAGGCGTGAAGCGCACCGCTACCGCCCGGGCCATGGTTAGCTCGGCGGGCGAATAGGTTAGCGTCGAGGTGAAGTCGGTGCCGTTCTTCGAGATGGTAAAGCGCGCCGGAGCCGTCACCGTAACGTTGCCGGTGAGGTTAGCGGCCGAAAGCGTGTAGTTCTTGGTCGCAGAAGTTGTGTTAATGTTCTGGTTGCCAAAGTCGAGGGTGGCGGGCGCTACGGTCAGCGCGGGCGTGTTGCCCGTTGGCGTCGACCAGGCCAGCGTGAAGTCGTCGATGGCCGAAGTTGGCCGGTTGCCCGAGCCAGTGCTGGCGGATGTCGTGACGATACGAATCCAAACCGGACCTGTCACGTTATCGAGCTGCGAGCCAAAATCGACGGTAATGGGCTTGTTGGTGAAAGCCGAGCCCCCCGTCGTGTTGCCGGTGCTTACCGTCGTGAACGTGCTGGGCGTGTCGCCGGTGCCGTAGTCGACCTGCCAGTTTGCGGTGCGCGGCGAGGAGGGATCAAGGGACTGAAGCAGGAACGTAAGCTTGAAGTCTGTGCGGCCGTTGGTGTTAGCCACCTGAAAGACAAAGGCCGCGCCGGGGTCACCTACCGTGCCCGTTTGCCGCACGCCTAGGGCGCGGTTTGTCGAAGCGTCTTGCTCGGCCGTGGTAGAGGTAGCCGTGAGGCCGGTGGCAGAAGCTAGGTTTTTGAAGGCGCCGCTGGTGTTGTTCCAGGCCGTTTTGGCCGTGGTCAGGCTGGCGGTGGTGCCTAGCGCAGTGGCTGTCGCCGCCGTACGAACGGTGAAGCCCGTCGGCAAGCCACCGCCGATGCCGTCGAACGTTTCGACGTATGGGCTCGTGGCCAGTGTCACCTGCGCCCAAGCGCTAGTCGCTGTAAGCAGCGAAAGCGCGCATCCCGTCAGTAAACGAGAAAAGGGTAAACGGTTTTTCATGGAATAGGTGCTATGGGAAAAGTGAAGCAAAAGTACCAGGGCAAAGGAATAGGAATGCTACTATTATATTATAAAAAGACAATACAATCTGCCTATTGTTGCATTAAAAATTGCCTGAGTTGTAGACCTAGCTAGTAGGTGAGCTAAGCCGATAGGGTAGAAATAAGCTTTATGTGCGTGCTAAATACTTACAGTCGAGCTAGTTTGGCTTATACGCAAAAGGCACGGGTTCAGACGATCATAATCGCCGAACCCGTGCCTTTTTGTATTATTTTTTCTTTAAATAATGTAGCTACTACTCAAACAAGCAGACCGTGCCACCCACCCAATCCTTATTCTTATTGAAGTTTACCCCAATCATAGCGCCGCGGCTCAGCCGACCTAGGTTGGTAATGAGCATGGGCCGGGCTGCCTGTTCGTGCCAGATGTAAAGCATCCGAATCTCACACTTCACCAGTCCATCGGGTGACTGAATGACCGGCTCGTACTGCACTTTACGCTGAAGCAAATAGTTGTGCCGGTCCGTTATGGCGTCTAAGTCAGCAGCCGTCACGTCGAGTTGCACGCCACTGCCGGCAAAGGAAAACAAGGGCTTGAGCACGTAGTTTTCCAGGTCGGCGGGGTAGGAAGCTAGGTCGCTCAAGTAGTGGCTCGGCGGCACGAAAGCATGGTGCAGCAGCGGCATGGTATACTTGCTGATACGGAAAAACCAGTTGGGGTGACCTACCCATTTCACGTCCACATCGTCGGTCAGGCGAAACTCGGTTTTAAGATCCGGGTGTTGCTCCAACTCGTCAAATATCAACCGGTTGTAAATGCGCTTGATGGGAATCTGACGGCCCTCCTTCTCATAATATAGCTGACGGCCGTTCTTGCGCACCTTCGTTAGGCACACCGCCTCAACTCCAATACCCCGGTGGGTCAGTTCAAAGTCGAGGCGAGTTTTCTGCTTCTCCGGAAATAGCTCCAGCAGAATGACGTTCTCCGGGTTTTCATCCGCCACGATGAGCTGCCGGAGTTGCTCAAAGTAATCAGTCGAATTGCTGACGTTGAAGAGCTGCGATACCGCATCGGAGATAGGATAGAACTGCCGAAACTTGCCCGGTAAATAATCCTGAAAGGCGTAGAGCGACGGAAAGCCTTGCAGTTCAATGAGCTGCGGCTCTAGCTCGCCGTCGGTGTTGCGGCATATCGCGTAATCGATGGCCAAAAAAGCGGTGTGCGCATCCTCATGCGGCACGCGCTGGTGCGGCGGTACGGCTCCTTCCGTTAGCTCCTTAAAATTAGCCGCCGTCAGCACATCAATGATGCTTTCCCCCGCGCTGATCAGCTTATCGCGCAATGCCGCTGGCACAAAAATGGGCGTTTCGGCAATCCGAAAGTCCAGCAAACCCGGCAGATCTTCCGCCATCGAGGCTAACATTTCTTGGTAACGCTCCGGGCTAAATGCCTCATTGAACGTGGCGCGGTGGTTCGGAATCATAAGGGCTTGGGCGTAAGAGTAGGCAGAAGGAAAGCGAAGCTCCCCTTCTGGGAAAAGGAGAGGAGCTTCACCGTTAACCCTAGTTCTTTAGCTATTTACGCTGAACTCAGCGGGAGCTTGTTGTTCCAGCAACGATTGAATAGATGTACGCAGGAAAGTCGGCAAAATCGTGGCCTCGGTTAGCTCGATGGCATTCGGGTCTTGCAGCAGTTCTACCATTTGATAGTACTTCTCCTCGCCATAGTTTGCAATAACGGACTGTCGTTTCTCCTCCGTTTGCATGTAGCGTAGCATGCCTTCCCCATCGGCCTCGGGATGAAACTGAGTGCCAAATACTTCCTCCGTGAAGCGAATAGCCATCAGGGCTTGCTCCAGAGGAACGTGGGGGCGCTCTTTCTCCAGCGCCAACACCTGTATACCTAGCTTCGCAATGCGCTCGGCGGCGGGCTGCGTCACCTGGTAGTCGCGCGAGTCGAGCACGTAGAAGGGGTTCGGTAGCGTACGCAAAAATGGATCTTCTTGCCCAGCTTCGGTCATTGGAATGGGGAAAATACCCAGCGAAGTCGACTTCCGCTTGCTGAGCACGCCAATACCTAGGTGCTGGCTCAGCAGCTGGAAGGAATGACAGATGGCAAACAGATATTTCTTGCGCTCGTGCGTCTGGTTCCAGCGCAGAATGTCGTCGAGTAGGGCGAAGAAAGGCGCTTCCCATGCTTCACCAGAAGGAAACGGGCTGCCTGGTCCGCCGCTGGAAATGTAAATGTCGTAGCTCAGGTCAGGTACTTCTAGCTTGGCCCGTACATCGAACACGTCGAATGTAAGCGCAAGGGGACTTTCGGCCTGCGCACGGCGAACTTGCTGCACAATGCAACGCATGCCTTCGTTGGGCGCGTTGTCGTACAGGTCGAGAATAGCAACTTTTAGTGGTTTCATGCAAAGAGGCCGCCGCTGAGTGGCGACGAAATGAAGGAAAAAGCCAACGTGCCACAAAGGTCGTACCGACCTAGGTGCTTGGCTCCGTGAGTTATAGAAAAGCACACGCTAACGACGGTCGCCGGCGTGTGCTTCTGGGTATAACAGCCTAGAGCCCGTGGTGGGTTTCCGAAATGATGTAATCAACCACTTTCTTCAGGTCGCCCGTCTCGCGGAATACGGCCAGTTGGCGGTCGGCGCCGGTACCAAATTCCATCATTTTGAGAATGTATTCCACCTCGTGGCGGCTGCCTAGCTCGTCAAGCACGTCGTCCACAAAGTCGAGGAGCTCGTGGATGAGGGCGCGGGTAGGTACTTCCTCTTGCTTCCCAAAGTCGATCAGCTTGCCGTCGATACCGTAGCGGGCGGCGCGCCACTTGTTCTCGTTGATGAGCGCTTTGCGGTAGAGCCGAAAGTTCAAATTCTGCAACTTCAGCTTGTAAATCTTCGCTACCAGCGCCTGCATAACGGCTGCCACGGCTACCACTTCGTCCACGCGCATCATCATGTCGCAGATGCGGTATTCGATGGTGTTGAAGAAGGGATGCAGGCGCAAATCCCACCAGATTTTTTTGCCGTTGTCGATGCAGCCCGTTTTTACGAGCTGCTCGATGTACTCGTCGTATTCGCTGGCGCTACCGAAGTAATCAGGGATGCCAGTACGCGGAAAACGCTCGAATACTTTGGTGCGAAACGACTTATAGCCCGTTTCGCGCCCTTCCCAAAACGGCGAGTTGGTGCTTAGCGCAAACAAGTGGGGTAGAAAATACCGCAGCGAGTTCATCATGTACACCCCTATGTCGCGGTTTTCGAGCCCGATGTGCACGTGCATGCCAAACACCAAGTTGGAGCGGGCAGCATCCTGCAGTTCCTCCACGATTTTGTCGTAGCGGGCGTCGGGCGTAATGGGTTGGTCCTGCCAGCGCGAAAATGGGTGCGTGCCCGCGGCGGCAATCTGCAAGCCCACGTTGCCGGCTAGGTCAATCACCTGTCGGCGCAGGTGCATCACCTGCTCGCGCGCCTCGTGGATGTTGTGGCAAATGGTCGTGCCAACCTCCACCACCGATTGGTGCATTTCGGCTTTCACTTGCTCTTGCAACACCATTTTGCCCCCTTCCACAATCTGCGACATGTGCGAACGAAGGTCGCGCGTGGTGGGGTCAATCGTTTGAAACTCTTCCTCGATTCCGAGCGTGAAAACCGGCATTGCCATAACAGATACTTATAAGAGGTAATGAGGGGAGGATGCAGGTAAAGAACCTAGCTCTCCTTCTGTAAAAGGAGAGCTAGGAACAACGCGTTACTCTTTGGCTTTCTTTGCCTTCGGCGCAGCTGCCTTCTTCGGGGCAGCTTCCTTTTTAGGAGCAGCTTCTTTCTTCGGGGCCGCTGCCTTCTTCGCGGGTGCAGCCGCCGGAGCCGTGACAATGCCAGCTGCCGCCGACGAGCGCTGCACATAAGTGCCCCACGTCAGGTTGTCTTTGCCGGGCTGCTGGGCCTGGGCCCGCTCAATGGCGAAGTTCGCGGCGGTTTCTACCACCCACTCAAAGTTCTCTTGTCCAACGGAGTGGATATCAGCATCAGGAGCGGGGTTGCCGAAGTCGATGGCCAGCGGAATACCGTCGCGCACCGCAAATTCTACGGTATTGAAATCATAACCTAGGCCTTGGTTCAGCTTCAGCACATAGTCGGTCATGGTAGCGAGCAGCTTTTCGCCGGCCGGGCCTGTCGTCTTCATTTCCGTGGCGTAGCGCTGGTGGAACTCATTGCGGGGCTCGTAGGGCATGATGCGCACTTCTTTGCCGCCGATGCAGTAGCAGCGGAAGTAATCAGTAAAGTCTACGGCTTCCTGGAACAGCATCACCAGTTGAGCCGTTTGGTCGTAGGCCCGGAAGAACTGCTCGGGGTTATCGAGCTTGTACACGCTCTTCCAGCCCCCGCCCGAGTGCGGTTTCATGAAGGCCGGGAAACCGATCTTAGCGAAAATGGCGTCCCAGTTCGTCCACTCTAGGTTGCGGAAGGAGTTGTGGTTCGTGTCGTCGGGACGCTCCTTGGAGGGCAGCAGCACCGTACGCGGCACCGGCACGCCAAGCTGCACGGCGAGGGCGTTGTTGAAAAACTTCTCGTCGGCACTCCACCAGAAGGGGTTGTTAATCACGGCAGTACCCGTGAGGGCGGCGTTCTTGAGGAAGGCGCGGTAGAAGGGCACGTCCTGCGAAATCCGGTCGATGATAACTGCGTAGTCGGTGGGAACCGCTTGCTCGACCACGTCGATTTTCACGAACTCGGCAGTGATGCCGCTGGGCGCTTTCTCGTTGATGCGGTCGATGAAGGCTTGAGGGAAAGTGTTTTCCTGGCCGAAAAGAATACCGATTTTTTTCATGAGCGTAGTACGGCGTAATAGTCCGTAGGAGAGGATGAAAATGATGTAGGAAACAAGCCGACGAGCTAGCCGGCGGCTCTAAGTACTTAAATCTGCGACAAATAATGCGGGAACATGTCGCGCCACACCGGCCAGTCGTGCGAGCCAGGCCGGATATCGAGCCAGTGGCGGATGCCTTTGTGGTTCAGAATGTCGGACATTTGCAGCGTGGAAGGCTTGCAGAAATCGTGTTCGGCCGTCCCTAGCACGATGTTCATTTGGTAGAAATGATCATTCTGCGCGTTGGGCATGTAGTCGGGCGGGTTGTTATAATAAAAGTTCTCGTCGTAGTAGCCGTCCATAAACTGACGCATGTCGTAGGCGGCGCCCATGGCGAAAAGGTAGGCTACCTGATCGGGGTGGCGGAAGGCGAAATTCAGGGCTTGGTAGCCGCCGAAGCTACACCCAGCCACGCCAATTTTGTCGACGCTGCACTCGCGCTGCAACATAGGCACGAGTTCCTGGCTGATCATGGCGTCGTAGCGCATGTGGTTTTGCACGCGCTCGGCGGGGTGTAGGTGCTTGGCATACCACGTATGCGCATCCACGCTGTCGATGCAGTACAGTTTGATCTTTTTGTTCTCGATGAACCACTGCACCGACTCAACGAGCTTGAAATCTTTGGCTTCGTAGTAGCGGCCCCGCGAGGTCGGAAAAACCACGATAGGGTAGCCCCAGTCGCCAAAAACCAGCATCTCCACGTCGTGGCCTAGCTGGTGGGAGTAAAACGGACGGTAGGTTTCCTGCAAGATCGTAGGGTTTGGTGAGCGGGTAAAGAAAGGAGAACCGAGCGAAAACACCTCATGCAAGACGTATAATGCTGGCTAGAGGCGGAAAAAAGTATCTTCTTGCAGTCGCAAAGTCATGTAGAATGCTGTCATTCCGGGCACAGCGCGGGAGCTGGTTTTTTCGCTGGCAAGACCTCGGTTCAGCTTCCGCGCTGTGCCTGGAATGACAGGTTTTACTTTATTTAGATAATGAGTCAGTACTTTTCAACCCAGCGCCAGACCGTTACCGTCGTTCGCAATCAGTCGTTAGACTCGGTTCCTCTAGAACGTACGGTCCGGCTTGACATAGTGTTACCTCCACATTACGACCCAGCTGCGGGGCCCTACCCGGTGCTCTACCTGAATGACGGGCAGGACCTTAACCGGCTGCGGCTGCCGGCTACGCTCAACGGATTGTACCGGCGCCAAGCGTTGCGGCCATTTGTGCTGGTGGCCATCCACGCCGGCGAGCGAATTCGCGAGTACGGCACGGCCGCCCGCCCCGATTTTTTGAACCGGGGCGAGAAAGCCGGGCTCTACACGGAATTTATGCTGCGCGAGCTGCTGCCGAGCGTGCAGGCGCAGTACCACGTCAGCGCCGACCCTCGCCAAGTGGTGGTGGCAGGCTTCTCACTCAGCGGGTTGTCGGCTTTTGATCTGGTGTGGCATCACCCGGAAGCGGCGCGGCGGGCGGGCGTGTTTTCGGGCTCCTTCTGGTGGCGAAGCCGCGCCCTGAGCGAAGGCTACACCGATGCCGACCGCATCATGCACAACTTGGTGCGCCACGGGCAGCCCCATGCCGAGCACCAGTTTTGGCTGCAAACCGGCACCCAGGACGAAACCAACGACCGTAACCACAACGGCATCATCGACTCCATCGAAGACACCCTGGATATCATGGCGACCCTCGCCCGGGTGGGGTTGCCTGAGCCCTCGGTACGCTACGTGGAGGTGGTCGATGGGCGCCATAATCAGCACACGTGGGCGCACGTCATGCCCGATTTCTTGCAGTGGGCTTTCGGCGTTGATGCTAGGTCGGGCTGGCAGATCAGCCGCCCGCCGATGAAGGCGATTCCGTCGCATCACTGGGAAAGCACCCGCCGCATGCTTAATCGCCGTCATCCGCGCGTGCGAAAAAGGAATAATAGCCGTTACTTAACGGCTGCACCCGCTTCCTCTGCTCCCATGAACCCCATTACAACGCGCCCCGCCCCCGGTGAATACCTAGCTTACTACCAAACCTATATCAGCTACATTCCGGAACACGCCGACCCAATTGCGCAACTTCAGACCCAGTTCTGGCAAGTGCAGCAGCTCACCAACATGCTCACCGATGAGCAGGCAAACCTAGCTTACGCGCCCGGCAAGTGGACCATCAAGGAAGTGCTGCTGCATATTCTGGACACGGAGCGCATTATGGCCTACCGTGCCCTGCGCTTTGCCCGCAGCGACCAGCAAAATTTGCCCGGTTTCGAGCAGGATGACTACGTGCCGAATTCCGGCGCCAACGACCGGCCGTTGCCCGACATCATGGCTGAGTATGCGGCCACGCGCGCCGCCACGGTGGCGTTGTTTCGCACGTTCACGCCCACGCAGCTCGATCGGGCCGGCACCGCCAACAATGGCCCGGCAAGTGTGCGCGCCCTCACGTATATTGTGCCCGGCCACGAAGCGCATCACTTAGCGGTGCTGCGCGAACGGTACTTACCGCTGCTAGCACACTGAGGGGGAATGTTGCGCGCCCATTCGAAGAGTGCACAACACCACCTAGCTTCCCTGCGTTAGAGAATTTCCTTATTCACACCCCCTACTAGTTTACAACAATGGCAAAAGCACAAGACGCCCGAAAGGAAAAGAAAAAGGAGCCTGTTAAGACCACCAAGGAAAAAAAGGCTGCCAAAGAGGAAAAAAAACAAGCCCGCGCCCGCAAGCAAGACTAGCTGCGCGCGAGTGACTGAGCGGCTGCGTGACTGAGTGGATGTTCGAATGACAACACTCAGTCACGCAGCCGCTCAGTCGCTTTATAGGGTGTAATAGGGCTCCTGCTCTTTGTCGTGGTGGCGAATGTAGCCGTGGAGCGTGAGTTTAATGAGGGTGCGGTAGGCCCGACGCTGACCTAGGTTCAGGAGCTTCATGTACTGGGCCAGGGTGATGCGCGGATTTTTACGCAGATAGTCCAGCACCGCTAACTCTTCTTTGTTGAGCGGAATTTTTTCGAACTGTGGTTCGGAGCGCTCCAGCACTTTCTCGGTCAGGCTGCTGGTTTGCACGCTTTCGTCGCGCACGCGCACGTAGCCTCGCCAGTCGCCGGGCGCCACTTGGGCGCGGTGCGGCTTCTGGCTGCTTTCCTGCACCGTCACGATGAGCACGGTGCGGCCGTCTTCCTCTACCTCCTTGAAACCTAGGCGCAACGGCGGCTCTACGTAGTGTTCGGCGGCTTCGCGCAACACGTATATTTCCTCTTCCGTGTCGCGCACGCCCACGATGCGGCCGTCATCATCGACGCCCACCAGCACCCGCCCACCGCGCGTGTTGGCCAGCGAAGCTAGGGTGCGGGAAATGCGCGTCGGGTGAGTGGTTTTCTTTTTGAATTCCAACCGTTCGCCTTCCCCTTGCCGAATTAATTCCTGGAGGTCTGTCATCTGCTATGCTAGCAAAATACGTCTGTTATCCTGCCCATTCGGCGTCTCAGGCAACAGCAGAGCAGGAGCGAGGCGCCGAATGGGCAAGGATGCTAGGTAGATTATTTATAACTGCCCAAGCCCTGTTTCCTCTTCCGAAATGCGCCACAGCCGGCTAGCTTCCGCCCGATTCTGGGCGCGGCTGGAGCAACGGCCGGGCTTGTTGTGCTTGAAGTACTGTCCCGTAACTTTATCCACCTCTGACGAGCTAGCTAGGTAAATGCTGGTTTGGGCGCCTTGCTCGGGCGAAATCATGAAGGGCCGGGCCAACCACCACAAAGCCTTAATCAGCCGGGAGCTGTTTGGGTTCACCAAGCCGGTATCCACGATGCCGGGATGCAGGCAGTTGGCCGTCACGCCAGTAAGATCGAGGCGGTGAGCTAGCTCGTTGGTAAAGAGAATGTTCGCCAGTTTGGTGTCGCAGTACGCGGTGAGGGAGCTGTACTTCTCCGGGTCGTTGCGGGCTTCCTGGGAAGCTTCTATTTCGCCCAGCCAATGTGCATCCGAAGCTAGCGTGACAATGCGCGCTTTCTCGGCGGCCGTTAGCTTCGGCAGCAGGAGATTGGTGAGCAGAAAAGGCGCCAGGTGGTTCGTTACCCAGCTCAGCTCGTGGCCCTCGCTCGTGATGGTGAGCGGGCCCGGCACGATGCCTACATTATTGATAAGCACGTCAATTTTTTCGTAGCGCCGGTCAATTTCGGCGGCTAGCTCCCGCACGTTGGCGAGCAAAGAAAAGTCGCAGAGCAGCACGTCGGGGTCGGAGCCGGGCGCGACAAACTGCACGGCGGCGCGAGCACCAGCGGCGCGGTCGGGGTGGCGGCACACCAGCACGAGGTGAGCCCCACGGCGGGCTAGCTCCCGAGCCGTTACCAGCCCGATGCCGCCCGAGGCACCCGTTATCAGCACCGTCTTGCCACGGAGTACTTGTTGATCAAAAGAGCCAACCATGCGAGGGGAGAGAAGCTAGGGGTGCTCTACAAAACGGACAACCCTAGGGGATGTTGCAAACGCAATAAACGACAAAAGGCGGTGGGTGGCTTCGGAAGGGGCAGAATTAAGCAGTGCCTCGTTAGAAAAGATGCGCCTAGGTCGTGCTGCGCTTACCGAAGCAACGCACGTGCAATGGCAGATCTGACATAAGAACGAAGCGGTAGTAGTGCGCCGAGCAGCGCAGTCGCAGTATCTGCCGAGCCGAGTTTTCAAACAATCTTAAAGTAAACCAGCAAGTCAAACCGTCTTAAAACTATTGACTGTACTGTTTGCTTTTCCCTTCATGAGTTTACTTACCTCGCTAGCCCGTCAGGTGACGCAGCAGGCTACCATTGTCGCCGCGCAACGTATTGCCGCTCACGCCTATCAACTCACGTTAGCTAGCCCAGCCTTCGTCGATTGGACCTATACGCCTGGGCAGACGTTGAACGTATTTTTCGGCCTGAGTGCCCGCGGCGGGGCGGCTACCTTACGCAAGCGCACCTATTCGGTGTGGGACTACAATCCGCACACGGCACAACTAGAGCTGGCTGTGTGCACCTTCTCCGATGGGCCCGGTGCCCGCTGGGCCGCGCAGTGCCGGGCTGGCGACGAAGTGAGTTTCTATGGTCCCGGTGGTAAGTTCGTGCTAGCCCCGAATGCTGTTGGCTACGCGCTGCTCGGGGATGTATCGTGCCTGTCACACTTCTACGCGTTACGCCGGCAAATCCCCACTGACGTTCCCGTCATCAGCGTCATTCACGCCCAGCACACCGACGACTGCTTCCCTGACCTAGATGGCAGCTTACCACTGCACTTTGTAGTGGCTGATACGCTGTCCGCGGAGCAATTCCTAGCTGCTGCGGAAGCGCAAGGCTTGCGGTCGGTGCCGGAAACACTCGTGTACTGGGGCGGACCGCAAACTACCTGTGTTGCCGGGCACCGTGTACTTCAGCGCGAGTGGCAGTGGCCTGATCAGCTGTTAAAAACGAAGCCATTTTGGAAGTAAAACCGTAACGCGGTTAATTGTCTCAATGACTCAGGCTACGTAATTGGTTTAAGTTGCAGTAGCGGGGGCAAGAGACCAGTAGTAAGAGGCAGGATTTGAATATTCCGAAGCCCCAGCGGGACGGCACTTATCTTGAGTGTAGCTCCGTTGGGGCGTTGCTTTGGTAGTGTTGGGCTAGGTGCTGCCAATGTGTCGTCCTGCTGGGGCTAGGATAGGACATAATTTGGGGCGAAAACAAAAAAGCCGCTCTCTGTCGAGAGCGGCTTTTTTCAAAAGGAAAAAACAAACTATGCTTAGAAAGGCAGATCGTTGTCGTCGTCGCTGGCGATAGGTGCAGCGGGTTGAGCGCGCAAGTTCGGGTTTTGGTTGGCAGCGGGGCGGGGAGCCGGAGCAGCTTGCTGGGAGTAGCCACCACCAGTGCTAGCCGGAGCAGCGCCACCAGCAGCCGACTCGATGCGCCATGCTTCGAGGTTGGTGAAGTACAGCATCTGGCCGTTTTTGTTGAAACCACGGCCACGCAGGTTAAACGTAACCTTTACTTCGTCACCAATTTTGTAAGGGTCGATGAGGGCTGTTTTGTCCTGCACCATTTGGAACTTGATATGCTCAGGGTACTGGCCATCCTGAACTTCCAGCACGAACTCGCGCTTGCGGAATTTCTCGCTCACCTGTTGTTCATCGAAGATTTCGTGCAGGCGGCCGGTAGCTTCGTAAGCCATAAAAAAAGATATTGAGAGTGAGATTAGTCAGTCAAATATACGAACAAAAACCCGCTTTGGCTAGGTAGCTCGGCCAAAACCACACCCCGCCAACTGCGTACGTGAAGAAAGCTAGGTCGCAAAATCGGGGGCATTTACGCTCTAAAGGCACCTTTACAAGCGGCTTATCTTTACCAAAATTCTCACGTTTTTGTTCCTCCTTTACGCATGGATTTTCCTCTTGCTTTGGCCGTGCACGGTGGTGCTGGTACCATCTCCCGCGACCAAATGACGCCCGAACTCGAGCGCCAGTACCGCGACGCATTGCAACAGATCATTGAAACCGGCTACGATGTGCTGCGCCACGGTGGCCTAGCCCTCGATGCTGTGGAAGCCGCTGTGCGTGCCCTCGAAGACTGCCCCATGTTCAACGCGGGCAAGGGCGCAGTATTCACTCACGACGGGCGCCACGAAATGGATGCCGCCCTGATGGACGGCCGCGACCGGTCGGCGGGAGCGGTAGCGGGCGTGCGCAACATCCAGAACCCGATCGGCCTGTGTCGCCTCGTCATGGAGAAGTCGGACCACGTACTGCTGGCTTGGCCCGGCGCTGAGGAGTTTGCCCGCGAGCACAACGTGCCCATGCAGCCTGACGACTACTTCTTCACTCAGCAGCGCTACGATCAACTTCAAGGCGCCCTGAAGAGTGGAAAGGTGCAGCTCGACCACAGCCACAACGATTCCCCGAAGGAAAACCCCAAAAGCAAGATTGGGACGGTGGGCGCCGTGGCTCGCGACCGGCACGGCAACCTAGCTGCCGCCACCAGCACCGGCGGCATGACCAACAAGCGCTATTCCCGCATCGGCGACTCGCCCGTAATTGGCAGCGGCACTTTCGCCGACAACCACACCTGCGCCGTCAGCTGCACCGGCACCGGCGAATTTTTCCTGCGGGCCGTGGCGGCCTATGACGTGGCCTGCCTCATCGAGTACCGCGGCCTGAGTCTAGCCGAAGCCTGCAACATTGTGGTGCACGACAAGCTAGCTCCCGTTGGTGGCGATGGTGGACTGATAGCCGTTGACACGGCCGGCAACCTAGCTTTGCCCTTCAACTCGGAAGGCATGTACCGCGGTACACTCACCTCCGAAACGCCTTTGTACATCGGCATTTTCAAGGAGTAGAAGGAGTGACTTTTGCGCAGCCTATATAATAAGGAGTAAGCACAGCAGGAATAACTCCTCAAAAAAGAAGCAGCGCCCGGAACGGGCGCTGCTTCTTTTTTGGCAAGGCAAAGGGGCTTGCACGTGAAATTGGCGGCTGGTCGAGATGAAAGCAGCCAAGGAATTTACCATTCGTCGTGCTGCACGGTGGCTTGATCAAGCACGTACTGTGCCCCCGGCGCAGTCGTGTTATCGATCTGGATAGACTTGCGCAACACGTCGTCTACTAAAATGTCAGCCTTCAGGTACGCACCACGTGGGGCCCGAGTCCCGGCTTTCACTTGTTTGAAGGCTAGTGTAACGTAATAGTCCTTGCTGGTCGGAACCTTATATGATCGAATGGTACCCTGCACCGATGCGTCGGCGATGTCGCTATTCATATTGGTTGCGGTGCCGGAGCCATCTTCCTTATTGCAGCCGGCGTTGACGTAAGCACCTAGGCCGCTGAGCTTAGCACCGGTGTAGCGCACTTTTACATCGTGCATCGTAGGTGCGGGGCCGTCTGTTCTGACATTATCGTCTGCGCAGCTCAGCAGCGGCAAGACCATCACAAAGAGGAGATAGGGGCGGGGGGCTAGCTTCTTCATGGTATTAATATAGAGTATTCTAAATAATATGTATAAGTCATTTTCGTATAAGTACTCGCCCGCTGCCTAGCTAAATTGGGCAACAGGCAAATACTTATTATTGAGGATGCTGTAACCAGCTTATGCAGTTAAGCATCACAAAGCTAACAGGCCGCGGCGGGCTTATTATCTAGCCAGATACGGCCGTATTATTTTGGTCCACAGGGCGTAGCCGGCGGGCGTCATGTGCAGGCCGTCGGATTGGAAAAGCTCAGGGCGGGGCTTGCCGTCGGCGCCGAGCATGGCCGGCCCCACATCGACAAACTGTGCCCAGCGGTGCGTTTTGGTGTACTGCTGAATTTGCTTGTTGGCCGCTTGCATTTTCTCGTACTGCGCAAAGCGGGCTAAGCTAGGTTTGATCGAGATGAAAAGCAGACGGCTGCCAGGAAGCTCCCGGTGGAAGCGTTCGGCAAATGTGCGAAACTCCTCCGTTACTTTTTCGGGCGAAACCCCAGCATTAATGTCGTTGTCGCCGGCGTAGAGCACCACCTGCCGCGGATGGTAAGGCGTCACCAGCCGGTCGAAGTAGCGGTTTGCATCACTGAGCTGCGAGCCACCAAAGCCACGGTTCAGAACCGGGCGGCTGGGAAAGTCGGTCGTCAGAGTTTTCCACATGCGGATGGAAGAACTGCCTGTGAATACGATGCTGCGCGCCGGGGGCGCAAGCAGGCTATCTTGGTGAGCAAAAGCGGCGATTTCTTCCGCAAATGGTTCGGCAAGTGTTTGCGCATGCAGGCAATTAAATGCAAACCAGACGAAGAGGAGCGTCAGCCAGCTACGCTTGAAGGAAATGGTAAATGAGCTCATTTGGGTAAAAACAATAAAAGGTGGAGTACGAGCGAAAGCCGTTAAGGCAGGAGGGATGCCTCTTTACTGCAATGCTAGCTATATTTAAAAAACTACAACCTAGCCTGCATGAAAAGAGCGTTACTCCTGAGCATTGTTGCTGGTGGCCTGTTTGCCTTCACCAGCCCTGCTACTACGCCGCCTGCCCGCGTGGCACCCAAAACTCTGGCGAGCTTGTTCGATCAATACTGGGAGGAGCAGGCCAAGCTCTATCCGCTGCAAGCTACCTCGCAGGGCGACAACCGCTACAACGACCAGCTTCCCAACGACCAAACCCGTGCCTTCCGCCGGCAGCTTCAAACGTTCTACCAAACCTACCTGACGGAACTGAAGAAGTACGACCGCAGCAAGCTGCCCGCTACCGACCAGACCAGCTACGACATCTTTCAGTTTGAGATGGAACGGCAGCTAAGCAACCTGAAGCAACGTACGTGGATGATGCCCTTCGCGCAGACCGGTGGCCTACCGAGCGCCATGGCCCAACTCGGCGCCGGCACCGGCGCGCAACCCTTCAAAACCTCGAAAGACTACGACGACTGGCTGGCGCGCGTGCACGGCTTCACCGCGTGGAGCGACTCGGCCATTGCCAACTTTCGCCAGGGAATGGCGACGGGCATCGTGTTGCCGAAGGCGTTGGTGGTAAAAATGATACCACAGCTAGATGCTATGGTTGTCGCGGACCCGGCCAAGAGTATGTTCTACGGCCCTATCACGAACTTGCCCGCTACCGTTTCTGCCGCCGACAAAGCGCGCCTGACTACGGCCTACCAGCAAGCCATTCTGACGGAGGTGGTACCTAGCTACCAGAAGTTAAGTGCGTTTCTGAAAACCGAGTACTTACCGAAGGCGCGTGCAACGAGCGGTGTTAACGCGTTGGCGGGCGGGAAGGAAATTTACGCCAACGCCGTGCGGTACTACACCACCACGACCACGGCGCCCGCGCAGATTCACGAAATAGGGGTGCGCGAAGTAAAGCGCATCCGGACCGAAATGGAACAGGTACAGCAACAAGTTGGTTTTTCGGGCGACCTCAACGCGTTTTTCGAGTACATGCGCACCGAGCCGAAGTTCATGCCGTTCAAAACGCCCGAGGAAGTGTTGGCGGTGTACCGCGGCGTGCAAGCGCGCATCACCCCTAGCTTACCTAAGATGTTTGGGCGCACCCCGAAAGCGCCGTTTGAAATTCGGCAGACGGAGGCCTTCCGCGCCGCTTCGGCCAGTGCCCAGTACAACCGCGCCTCCCCCGATGGCTCGCGGCCGGGCATTTTCTACGTTCCCATTGTCGACGCGACGAAGTACAACGTGACGCGGGGCATGGACGCGCTTTTCCTGCATGAAGCCATTCCGGGCCACCACTACCAGATTGCCTTGCAACAGGAAAACACCGATTTGCCGAAGTTCCGCCGCTTTGCTTCGTACTCGGCCTTCAGCGAAGGGTGGGGCCTCTACGCAGAATCCTTGGGCAAAGAGCTAGGTGTGTACACCGATCCGTATCAGTACATGGGCGCGCTGGGAACGGAGATTCACCGCGCCGTTCGGCTGGTGGTGGATGTGGGCCTGCACACCGGCGAGCTGACCCGCGAGCAGGCCATCAAGTACATGATGGACAATGAGCCGATCAATGAGCAAGCGGCCACGGCTGAGATTGAGCGCTACATGGCGACGCCGGGTCAGGCGCTGTCCTACAAGATGGGCTCCCTCAAAATTCAGGAGTTGCGCGCCCGCTATGAGAAACAGCTAGGTAATAAATTCAATCTGCGCGAGTTTCACGACGAACTCCTGCGAGACGGTTCTATGCCGCTAGCCGTGTTAGACAAAAAAATGGACGCGTGGGCTGCCAAGCAGAAGCAAACACAATAGCTAGGTGCCTGTGCTCCGGTCAGATCTCCTAGATGTCTATCTGTTCCTTGTCATAAGAGCAAGTTATCAGAACAACGCAAGCTCGATCGGCGGAACAGGTAGTAAGCCTCATAACTAGCAAGGGCCTCCTCTCGCAGAAGCCGCAAGTTTTCTACTTGCGGCTTCTGCGAGAGGAGGCCCTTGCCATTGTAGCGTTGAATGCGCCGGTAGGTCACGCTTCCGTTGTGGCCGGCGCTAACGCTTCTTTGCTCAAGTAAAACTTCCGCTCCTTTATATTATACACGTTGCCTTTTATCATCACGTGCATGGTCATGTTCTCAATGGAAATGGCCGCGCCCTTTTTGGCGGCGGCGGCATTGTTATGCTGTAAGCCGTGCCCATCCATGATGACGACCAGATTGGAGCCGATGGTCTCGACCAAGTTGCCTTCGGTGATAAGCACGCCGGTATCCTCTCCTAGCCCGATGCCGATCAGCTTGGGGTGGAGGGCCACGGCCTCGATGAGCCGGCCGAACCGGCCGCGCTTCACGAAGTGCGAATCAATCACGGCCGTGTCGAGCAGCCGCAGACCTAGGCCAAGCTGCACAGCTCCTTTCATGAGAGCACCCGGCACGCTGCCGCCCTTGATCATGATGTGCGACATGGCCATGGCCCCAGCGCTGGTACCGGCTATCACGAAGTTGGGCTCCTGATAGTAGCGCGTTGTGAGCCGGTCAAGAAACTCGCTTTCCCCGAACATCTCCCGCAGGCGCGACTGGTTGCCGCCGCTCATCATTACCACGTCGGCGGCGAGCAAGCGCTCCAGGTACTCGGGCTTGCGCGCGTCTTCCGGGATGCGAATGTCCATGATGCCCACGTTCAGGCAGTTCAGCATAGCAAACGACGACACGTAGATTTTTCCCACTTCCTCCGGAATCATAGAAGCCGTGGTAATCACTTCAATGCGCGGATCGTCTTTGCCAGATTCCGTAACGATACGCTTCAGAATACCTAGCTCAAAAAAATTGAGGTAGTATTTCTTTTTGGTGCGGGGGTTAGGATAGGTGCCTTTATCTTCATTGCCACCGATGGCAATTAGCTTACCGAGGGGTTTTTGATTTTTCAACGCAAACAATCAACTGGTTCAACACAAAAGATAGAAACGAAACGCAGTGGCAAGCAAGCTTTAGGCCACCATGTTTGCATTTTTAGGGTTCAGCCTAGCCCAACTAGTGCATCAAGCGTGCTCGTGGCTACGGCGTGATAGTTGGGCCGGGCTTCGGCATAAAGGGCCTGCGCCCGCGCTAGCCCGTTTGGCGTAGCTAACAATGCCTTGTAGAGCGGCACCAGAAATTTGCGCCGGCCTACTCTCGTTAGGAACTGGTGCAAGGCGGCATCGGCTGCGTAGTAGCCAGCGGCTAGGGTCAGTGGAAACCAGGCAGCGAGCAGCTCGGCATTGTGGGAGTGCGTAAACCCAAAGACAACATCAAGCTCAGCAAGTTGTTCGGAGGTGAGGGGCTGAGGCAAGCCGTGCAGGAAGTGCAACCACTCGTGGCTGCTCCAATGGGTAGTAGCTAGGTGGGCGGCTGGGGTGCCGTGCTGCCACTGTGCCAGTGCTTCCTCCACTGCGGCAAACCGCTCTGACACAACCGGCGGCGCTACCTGTGGAATACCCGGTCCGTTGATCCAAGCATCGAGTTGCAGGCGTTCTTCCAACGTCGGCTCCTGATCGAGCAGTTCCCGGCGAAGATAAGCCACGAACGAAGCCGTGTCCATCGACTGGAAGCTATGACGGGTGAAGTACTCCTTAATAAAGGTGTCTAGCCGCGCCCGACCCACTAAATGTTCCAGCGTGAGGAGGAGGTAATCGCCTTTCTCGTAGGCAATGTCGGTGAGGCCTTCGTCGGGGTTGCGGCCGGCTAGGTTGAGGTGCAGGTGGGTATCGGAGCTAGTCGGCCCTATCTCGTCGATGGTGGCAAGCAAGTCGGAGTAGCCAAGCACTTGCAGCATATCGGCGTAGAAGCGACCGTACAGCTTTTCCATAATACGCCGCTCAAAGTATACCGTGAAGCCTTCGTTCAGCCAGAAGTCATTCCAAGTGGCGTTCGTTACGAGGTTACCCGACCAAGAATGAGCTAACTCATGCGCTATCAAACTGGTAAGGCTTCGGTCACCAGTGATAATTGTGGGTGTTACAAATGTTAAACGCGGATTTTCCATGCCGCCGAAGGGAAAACTCGGCGGGAGCACTAGCAAGTCGTACCGTTCCCAGCGATAGGGACCGTAAAGTTCCTCTGCCGTCGCAACCATTTTCTCTAGGTCGATGAACTCACTAGCCGACCTAGGTAGCGTTACCGGTTCGGCATACACACCGGTGCGGCCGCTGATAGGAGTGAAGCCTAGGTCGCCGACAGCCAACGCCATGAGGTAAGCTGGAATAGGCTGCTCCATGGAAAAGTTATATTCGCCGAGCGCATTGCGAGACTGTGGATTTGTAGCGCTCATTAGGGCTAGCAGCGCCGCTGGCACGCGCACCCGCGCCTCATACGTGAAGCGCACACCAGGCGAGTCCTGGCAGGGTATCCAGGTACGGGCAAGAATGGCTTGCGACTGCGTGAACAGAAATGGATGCATGCGCTCGGCCGTTTGCTCGGGTGCCAGCCATTGCAGCGCTGCTGCCTCCGGCGAGGTGCGGTAGCGAATCGTGACGGAGTCGGTGTCGGGGTGGAGGTCGATGCGCAGCGGCTGCCCAAGTACTGGGTCGTTGGGACCTAGGTTGAAGGTCGTTGGGGTACCTTCACTACCACCGACCACTACGGTTTCGATAAGTAACCCACGAGCGTCGAGCAACAGCTCCGTTGTGCCCTCGCTGCGGTCGAGCTGCCAGGTGGCCAGACCAGCTAGCGTGCGAGTGGTAAAGTCAACGGTGAGGTCGAGTGCCAGGTGGCGGACCCTCGCTTCCGCGGGGCGTGCATAGCTATGCGGATCGGGCGTGAGGGAAGGCAGGGGAGTAGACATGAGCAGAGCAGAAGAAGCCTTATGACTAGTAGTAGATATGAAATAAAAGTAACCGAACCGATTGCTACAGCCAGGCAGAGGTTCGTACGAGGATCCGAGGAAAAGCACTAACTTGCGCCTATCGATGTATAGAGATAGTAGACAACCTGGCCGGGCAATATGCAGTAAAATGCGCAACCGGTAAAGAATGGTTGAGGTTAGCATGTGGCTACTCTCGTCCTTGTTGACCTGCTCTTTTTGTACTTCGTTTTCCTATTTGCATGAACCTCGCTATTCGTCCTTCTTTCCTGACCACGCTCCTGTTCTGGGTGTTGAGCCTTACGCTCCTCACCTCGACCACGTCGTGCAGCCAAGATCAGAAGGCTAAAATACAGAACGCCATTCCTGGCGCGCTCACCAAAGAACGCGGCCCGCAGCCTACGCTCGACAGCGTGTACGTGGTGCGGGCCATGACCGCCGAGCCGGCCTTTAAAGGGCAGCTAGTGTGGGCTAAGAAATTCTACCGGGAACGGGGCTTCAAGCTCGGCTGGTTCCACGATCATGAGGTGGTGCCCCAGGCCAAGACCATGCTTGAGGTCATTAACAAGGCCGCAGATGAAGGGCTGAATCCAAAGGATTATAAGATTAAGGACTTTGATAAGCTCTTTGCGGAGCTAGATAAGGCACAGTCTGATACAACCAAGCGTAATGCTTTGGAAAAAGAGATTGATGTCTCACTATCAGGTACTTACTTCAAATGGGCTTCCGATTTTTATCGGGGTATTGTAGACCCGCGTCAAGTCAAAGACATTGACTGGAACGTAAAGCGCAACAAAATCAAGCTTCACAAGGCGTTAATGACGATCTTGAAGGAGCGCGACAGCACGTATCCTTATTACCAGTTCGAGCCGCTCCATCCAGAATACGAACGTTTGAAAAAGGCTTTAGCCGAGTACCGTTCGATTCAGCGCAACGGTAGCTGGCCAGTCTTGCCTGCTACTACCAAGCTTAAACCTGGTGATGTGAGCCCCGTGGTGGCGCTCCTACGTAAGCGGTTGCTAGGTGATAAAGCGGCTCCTGCTCCGGCTGCTAATCCGACGGAGACGCCAGCGGTAGCAGTCTCTAATACACCAGTTGGCACTGCTCCTGCCGCCGCGCCAGCTGAGAAATATGACGCTGAATTGGCCAATGCTGTGAAGGCATTTCAGCAGCAAAACGGGCTTGCTTCTAATGGCATTGTAAGCGGCGAAACTTTGAAAGTGCTCAACGTTCCAGTGGATCACCGCATCAACCAGATCATCGTCAACATGGAGCGGTGGCGTTGGATTCCGAAGCGTTTCGAACCAAATTATTTGCTCGTCAATATTCCTGATTATACGCTTCATGTCGTTGAAGACAACAAGGAAGCGTTCAACATGCGCGTTATTGTTGGCAAGACCCTAAACGCAACTCCGGTGTTCAGCGACAAGATGGAGTACGTCGTGTTAGCTCCCTATTGGAACGTGCCGATGAGCATTATTCAAAAGGAATTGCGACCAAAACTAATAGCCGATCCGGTGGGTACGTTGAACCGATTGGACATGGAAGTGGTGAAAGGTTGGGGTCGGAAAGCCACGCCCATAGACCCTACTACCATCGACTGGGCTAATGTAGATCAGAGCAATTTTAAGTATACGGTACGCCGGCGACCGGGCCCTAAAAACGACCTTGGAGATGCAAAATTCATCTTCCCAAATTCCCAGGATATCTACCTTCATGATACGCCCCACGATGAGCTTTTCAGCCAGGGTAAACGCGGCTTTAGCCACGGGTGCGTGCGCGTGCAGGACCCCATCAAGCTAGCTGAGTACTTGCTGCGCGACCGTCCTGAATGGGACCGGCAAACTATCTTGGACACCATTGCTACCCACCGGGAGAAATACATTACGCTTAAGGAGAAACTCCCTGTGTACCTTGTCTACTTCACGGCCTGGGCTGATGAGAACGGCACTATGCATTTTCGTGAGGATATCTACGGGCACGATAAAGCACTAGCTAAAGAGTACTTTGATTAGCACAAACACAAATTAGCATACGGTAGGGGTAGTTTTCCTACCTAGCCTAGCTTTACTAGAGTGCAATTTAAGAGGCCTATCGATTACGATCGATAGGCCTCTTTTTTAGGTTGGTGCACGAGTAACACTGCCATAACTGATTGCTACAACTACAGCCAGAAGGTCAAAGCAAGGCCACCGCAGTGCTAACCAAAGCAGTCAAAAGGCCTAGGTTTGGGTAATAAAATGAGACTTATCTCTAAGTGACAAAACTAGGAGTGAAACTCAAATCTGGGGGTACACTATAACGCTACATAGATAGATTTGTAAACACTAACTTTAATGTTTACAAATCTATTGAGAAGTAAGAAGCCCTATTTACTATTGTTTACGCATGTAAATGAAGGCTAGAATTGCTTGTGGTGTTTTCTAAGCTCGTACATTTGTAATCACCTTATCAAGGCTAGCTACGAACAATGGTCGAACGCATTCGGCAGCTTTTAGAAACCCGGCAATTAACTCCTACGCAGTTTGCGGATGCTATTGGAGTAGCGCGCCCAATTATCAGCCATATCCTGAGCGGCCGCAACAAGCCTAGCTTAGAAGTCGTGCAGAAAATTATTGGGGCCTTTCCTGATTTGTCTTTGTCATGGCTGCTAAGTGGCACCGGTGAGATGGTAGCCGCCATTCCACTGCCTAATACAACTGCTCTCAAAGACCAAGCCTTGCCTTTCAGTTCCGATAAAGCTGCTAGAGACGCTAACAAGGCTCGCAAAGCATCCGAAGTAGCAACAGAGGCATTACGTGCTCCTGAGGAGCCAATAACACCCTTATTCAGCTCACCTAGTCAGCTAGTAGAACCCGTAGTAGCACCAAGGCCTGATAATTTAGTGGTAGCTAATGTGCAAAGTGCCCCTGTCGTGCCCCCTGCGCAAGTCGCGCCGGCTATAGTAGCCCCGCCGATCGCTACTACCGCTGATCTAAGCGAGCCAGGCCCAATGCCACAGGGGCCATCAAAAGGAGTTGTAGCATCAAAGCCCGATTCAGCTGCTCTGGCTTTTGCTGAGCCCAATAAAGCTATTCGGCGGATTGTCATCTTCTACCAGGATGGCACCTTTACCGACTACAGACCAGAAGCTAGTTGAAGCATTAGAAGGACGCTACTAACCCGCGTACTGGTTGAGTATTTCAACCATTGTAAGTGCCCCTCCAGCGTGCATTTAAAGCACAACTACCTGTAAAGCAAGAAATAGGTATAGTAGTTGTTTAGCTATATTCTATTGCTGTTAGGGAGGTAACGCATGTACGTCTTTCTACTATGGTCAGCCTATAACGGCGCATTGTTTTACCCCACAAATCAGCATCCTAGTTAGACTCTAGGAAACTAAGTGATGTGTGTGACTTACACTATCCTCTGGGCCTAAATTAATCATACGATAAACAGTGTATCTGATTGTGTTTCGCAATGTTACAGTGTAAAAATACAATTTTAGAGCTTGAAATGTCAAAATGAAAAGTGTTGCTAGTTGCGCCTAACTTATTATAATTAAGCTTGCTATAAGGGTTGTCTGTGTCATGATTTAGTTATACTAAAATCTAGTGTTGTATATATGTTATGTATTTATAATATATTGTTTGTTAAAATACACTATATCTGTAAGTTATGTGATGATAATTTAAGCTTAAGTTAAAACGAAAAGGGCGTTTCTTGGCAGTCCCTAATTTGTGAGATTAGTGAAAATAAACTTGTAAAAAAGTGTTCGATTGTTACAGTCGCATTTATAAGTATACTTGCTAAAGTAGTTGACACGAAGCTGCATAGGAATAATACTCAATATTGACCTGTAGTGTTGTCTAAGTCTATTAGCTAGGCAACAGAACGACTACGGCGGATAAGGAGATAAAAGCAGAGAACGGCCTCTTCTTACTGCTTCGTTATTTTTATACTACTAATAACTTTGAACTACGCATAATAGGGGATAGCAAGTAGCTAGAATTGTTGTTACTCGGCGCACTATAGTAGTTTGACGGGCCTACCTTCTCTAGTTGTTATAATTGTAAATAGAGCTGAAAAGTATAGCTTTCGAATTCATACTGCAGCACTGTATTGTAGTGCTTGGCAATTTTAGGGGTGGTGCTTACCTTTGGGTATGAAAAAATTTCGTCTGCTCTCCCTTCTATTCGCCGCTGGCGCCTCGTTTTATCTAACGTCCTGCACGCCGCCACCTGACGCCGAGAAAGACCCTAGCGCTGATGCTGCCTATAAGCGCGCTCATCGTCCCGAAGGATATCGGGAAGCCCAAAGCAGTCATCCCTCTGTTAATAAACAGTAAAGACTGGTTCTGGAGGTAGACCACCTTGCTTAGCCTCTTCCAAGAAGCCTGCTAGCTGTCAGGCTTACTTAATTAGCTGATAAACCAAAACAGGCATAGGCCCCACTGATTTGTTCAGTGGGGCCTATGCCTGTTTTGTTGTGGCTGTCCTCTATATGGTGCTGGCTAGTGGCGTGCACTAGCTAAGTTAATGGAGGCTTAGGCGCTTACGGCTTGGTGTTGGTTGGCAACCGATGCTGCGATGGAGGCAGTAGCTGGCGTAAGATCAGGCAGCTGAATGCCCGCTAATAGGGTAGCTTCTAACAAGTCGGCCCAAGTGCGAAGGTAGAGCACTACGTCGTCGCGCTGGTTGTGGCGGAGTGTGTTGCGGCGCTCGAAAGGAATCGATGCTAGAATAGTGGGGTCGTTGAGGCGCTCAAGGTGGGTAAGATCCGAGCGGGTGAAACCTAGGGCGAGCATTTCATCAATGGTTTCATCGATGGGCAGGCCACTAGTGGGGCAGTAATCGAGTAGTTGCCGCTCCCAGTCGCCGTAGCGCTGCATGGCGCGGGAGTGAATCTCGCCCTTCGTGAGGTGAGTGATAGTCTGGGCTAGGTGGCCGCAGTTGCAGCTGCCCATGTGGCCCCATTGGTAAGGTGCCTGGGTCGCGAGACGCTGAGCCGTATCGCGCAAGGCCTGAATAACGGGAAGAGTGCTCTTTGCCATAACAAGGGGTGTTAAAAGATTAGCATCAGCTAATTAAAACAACATTCGTCTTTATAAGTGAGGCTAGCCAAAATTTGTTTCTAATAATCCGCAAGGTCTATCAAGAAGCTAAGTAAGGGCCGGCCTTCACAACAAAAAACCGTCTGGCGCACGCGGCGCCAGACGGTTGATAGAGTTGCTTGGCAACGGGAATGATCGTTAAACCTAACTTATCTAGCGCTCATTGCTGCGGTTGCCCCGGTAACGCCGGCGGCTCTGCCCATTGCCATTATCTTGTGTGCTTGGTCCTGCTGAGCGGGCAGAGGTGGCTCGCTCTGAGCGCTGGCCTCCCCCGGTACGAGGAGCGGGCTGACTGGAGCGGCTCGATGAATCGGTGGCAGCACGAGGTGCCCGCGGTTCGCGGCCTGGCCGAGCAGGCCGACCAGCTGGTCCTTTCGGGCGCTGAATCGGCCCACCGCCGAGAAGAACAGGCGCTACAGCGTTCGTGGTGTAAGGATGGTCGGCTACAACATCGATCTGTCGGCGAATGAGCTTTTGAATGTCCTGCAGGTAAGCACGCTCCTCATCTTCGCAGAAGGAAAGCGCAATGCCTGAAGCCCCTGCCCGCCCAGTGCGCCCAATGCGGTGCACGTAGGTTTCAGGTTCGTTGGGTAGTTCGTAGTTCACAACGTGGGTGAGTTCCTCCACGTCGATACCACGAGCGGCGATGTCGGTTGCAACGAGCACGCGGGTGTTGCCCGCTTTAAAGTTGGACAGCGCCCGCTGCCGGTGATTCTGCGACTTATTGCCGTGGATCGCTTCGGCGGGGATGTTGGCCTTGGCTAGGGTCTTTACCACGCGGTCGGCACCGTGCTTGGTGCGCGCGAATACCAGCACACGGCGGATATTCTTGTCGGCCAGAATATGCTCTAAGAGTGCAGGCTTATCATTCTTGTCGACCAAGTACACAGCTTGTTTCACCGTATCGGCGGTGCTCGACACAGGCGTCACGGCCACCTTCACCGGGTTAGGGCGCAGGATGGAATCAGCTAGCTGCTGAATCTGAGCCGGCATAGTAGCCGAGAAGAACAGGGTCTGACGCTTGACAGGCAGTTTCGGTAAGATGCGCTTGATATCATGAATGAAGCCCATGTCCAGCATGCGGTCGGCCTCATCCAGCACAAACACTTCGAGATGACGCAGGTCAACGAAACCTTGGTTCATGAGGTCGAGTAAGCGGCCGGGCGTAGCGATGAGCACATCGACGCCGCGCTTCAGGGCGTTGGTTTGGGGCAACTGGCCCACGCCACCGAAAATAACTGTGTGACGCAGCCCTAGGTGACGACCATAGGCGGTGAAGCTCTCCCCAATCTGAATAGCTAGCTCACGGGTTGGCGTAAGCACGAGGCAACGAATACGACCGGCGGGCTGGTGTTGGAGCTTAGAACGTTGGCTAAGAACCTGCAAGATTGGCACCGTGAAGGCGGCCGTCTTGCCCGTACCCGTTTGAGCAACCCCTAGCAAGTCATGGCCTTCTAGGACGTGCGGAATTGCTTGCTGCTGAATGGGTGTGGGGGAAGTGTATCCCTCCTCGTGCAAAGCCCGAAGAATAGGATCAATAAGATTGAGTTCGTCGAAAGACATTAGAAAATAAAAAGGCAGCCAAACAGCGGCTGCAGCTGCGTGACTGGCTCACTGATCCAGTCAAAAAAAAGAAAAAACGCTCCTGAAGAAGGAAAAAGCGTGAGCAAATGCGAGCGAGAAAACGTATAGTCAAACAAAATGCCGTGCAAGATGCCGGTTTATTGCGAGATAATAACGAATAACACCATTCTTCGACCTATGAACATCAAGGACCGCAAAATCCTTCATAACGGCCATTATAAACTTGCTGAACTTACGGTTGATGCTGACGGTAAGGAACTTAAGCGCGAGCGTTTCGAGCCTGGACACGCTGTGGCGGCCCTAGTTTATGACACTTTGCAGCAGCGTTACTTATTTGCGCGGCAGTACCGCGTTGGGGCGGAATCGGAGATACTGGAGGTGGCAGCAGGTATGCTCGATAAGGAGGGAGAAAGCTCTGATGACGCAATTCGTCGCGAAATAGAGGAGGAGCTAGGCTATGCCGTCGACCTCCTAGAGCCAATCGCTGGGTTTTATCCGTCGCCAGGTGCTAGCGCCGAACACATTCAGCTTTATTATGCGGAAGTAAGCCAAAAAACCAGCGAAGGCGGAGGGGCCGCCGATGAAGACGAAAACATCAAGGTGGTCGCCTTTACTCAGGACGAGCTAACTCGTGCGGAGTTTAAAGATGCTAAAACGCTCATTGCTGTGCAGTGGCTACAGCTGCGTAAAAACCAGAAATAACTGCTTGTTGCATTTGGGTTAACAAAGAATAAGCTGTTTATCGAGAACAGCTTATTCTTTGTTAATCCAAATCTATATGAATTTGTAAATTATTGAGGATTAACTACATATTCAAAGTTTTGCTTCAGCTTCGAATCTGTAATTGTGACGGCAACGGGCTGTACCTGCTCTGTTTTAACAAATGGAATAATACGCTGACTCATGTATTGATCACGGTTCCAAAAGCGGCCATTGCCAGCCGCGAGCGTTTGGTTGAATAGCTCCTTGCCTGCTTCGTCCTTGCCCAGTACCGTAAGCGCCGAAGGGTCGGCATTTTTGGCACCCTGCCGGTACATGGTCACGACGAGCACCCCACCAGGCGGCAGCGCGCTGAAGCGACGCTGGTAGGTGGTATCGGCCCAATTGTTCATTTTGCGCAGTGCATCAATTTCGGTGAGCAGTTCCGCATAGGGGCGATAAGCTAGGCGCGTAAGCGTACCGTTCTGATCGGAATCTTCGTCGGTGTTCTTGGTGACGTTCTGCACGTAGGCGCAGTCTTTATCTTTTTGAGGACGCAAGTAGCGTTTGCGAGGGGTACCGGGAAGAGGGGTGGGAGCTTGCGCAGCGGCTGTTAAGGAAGTAAACAGCGCCAGGAAGAGGAGAGGTTGTTTCATGAAATAAGAAGGATACGATTGCTGTCGTATGGCCTAGGAAGGAATTAAAGTTGGACAAAGCCGATAAACAGCCGCTTAGCTAAAATCGGGCCCGGAACGAATGCCGTAGCCAGTAGCAGCGCCATAGCCAAAGGTGACGTAAGGGTAACCTAGGCATAATAGCTGAGTCACAGTAGGGTTAGATATTTGTCTAGAACCATTTAGGCCGAACCCGATGCATGATCCGAACATGATGCCGCTTCTGCGTAGCCTAGTGCACTGGCTAGCTTACGCGCTGTTCCAATTCGCCCTCGTGCTAGCCTATCTGCTGCACTCGGCTGCAGCCCTACAGTCGCCTTTTCGGGCCAGCGAGGAACTACACTCATCCCCCCGCACCCGCCGTATCCAGCCGCAGCCCCGGTTGTGGTCGAGCCCAGTAACGGGATGACGGTGAAAGTGCCGAAGCGCCGCCGTGTGGAAGTAGCGGTTATCTCCGACGTGCACCTAGGTACCTACGGCTGCCACGCGCCGGAGCTGCTCCGTTATTTAAAGAGTATCAAGCCTAAAGTGCTGGTCCTCAATGGCGACATCGTCGATATTTGGCAGTTCAGCAAAAGCTACTGGCCACCGGCCCACATGCGAGTGGTGCGGCATGTGGTGGGGCTGCTGACCAAGGGCACGCGCATCCATTACCTAACCGGCAACCACGACGAACTGCTGCGCAAGTTTGCCGGCACTCGGCTTGGGGCTTTAACCATTGCCAACAAACTAGTGTTAGACCTACCCGACGGCAAAGCCTGGTTTTTTCACGGGGATGTGTTCGATGTGACCATGCGCCACTCACGCTGGCTGGCCAAACTCGGTGCCCAAGGCTACGACCTGCTCATCCTGCTGAACCGCTTAGTCAACTTCGGGCTCCAGAAGCTAGGTCGGCCGCGCGTGGCGCTGTCGAAAGCGGTGAAGGATCGGGTGAAGGGTGCCGTAAGCCTCATCAGCGATTTTGAGCAAACGGCGGCCGGCATTGCTGCCGAAGAAGGTTACCGCTACGTGGCCTGCGGCCATATTCACCAGCCCGAAATAAAGGTTGTTTTAACGCCGCAGGGTGAGGTAACCTATTTAAATTCGGGTGATTGGGTTGAGAATCTGACCGCGCTAGAATACACCACAGCTACTGGCTGGCAACTCTATCGCTACGCTCTCGATCCGCGCATGCAGCAGCCCATTGAACCAGAAGAGCCCGATACGGCCGACGCAACGCTGCTAGCCAACTTGCTGGCGGAGTTTAAGCTAGGTCAAAAACCAGCAGGGAAAGAAGAAGTAAAAAACTAGCAGCCTGCTATTGGGCCTCGGCCTGTGTGCAACAGCAGCTAGGAGTACAGTCATCACCAGAAAATCTTTCGAATGCCCCGAGTTCTTTATGCCATCCAAGGTACCGGCAACGGTCACCTGAGCCGTGCCCTGGATATAGTACCTCTGTTACAACAACGTGTCAGCCAGTTAGACGTGTTGATAAGCGGACCGCCCGCCGACCTCACGTTGCCATTTCCGGTGCGCTACCACTGCCACGGCCTCGGCTTTATCTTCGGGAAGAAGGGCGGCATCAACTTCGTGAAGACGTTCTGGCAACTTAACTCAGCCGCTTTTGTGCGCGAGATGCGCCAGCTGCCTGTCGAGAACTACGACTTGGTTATCAGTGACTTTGAGCCTGTGTCGGCCTGGGCGTGCCGTTTGCGGCAGGTGCCGTGCGTCGCTCTCAGCCACCAAAGTGCCGTGCTGAGCGAATACGCCCCGCGCCCCCATACCGACGATGCCGTTGGCCGAGCTGTATTGCGGCACTATGCACCGGCAACGGCACACTATGGATTTCACTTTGCGCGCTACGAGCCCGGCATGCACACCCCCGTTATCCGGCAGCAAGTGCGGGCGCTGACTCCGCAGAACGAGGGTCATTACACCGTTTACCTGCCCGCCTTCGATGAAGAAACGTTGGTAAAACGCCTGCGCTACCTAAGTCGAACTACGCGCTGGGAAGTGTTTAGCAAGCATAGCCAAAAAGAGTCGGAGCACGGCAACGTACGCGTGCGGCCGGTGAGCGGGTCGGCCTTCACTGATAGCCTAGCGCGTAGCGCTGGCGTACTCTGCGGCGCGGGGTTCGAAACGCCCGCAGAAGCGCTGTTTCTGCGTAAAAAGCTTTTCGTCATCCCCATGAAAAACCAATATGAGCAGACATGCAACGCGGCGGCACTAGCTCATCTGGGTGTGCCGGTCGTGAACAATTTAAAAGATAAGCATCTCGCTACCCTCGACCACTGGCTACAAAACGGCCGGGCTATCCCGGTAGATTACCCCGACGAAACCGCCCAGGTTGTGAACAAGCTCCTGCTTGAGCAACTCCCGGCGGGTGTGCGCCCAACCTCTTTGCTGTCGTAATTGAAAGCTCGCCTTCGTTATAACGGCAAACACGTAGTGGGGTAACCCGCGGCAGCACCAAATAATAAAGCAAGCATTGATCTAGCTCACGCCTTCCTGTAATACTAATAGCGTAAGACCTAGCCTGGCTAGCTTCCGTGAAGTTTTCTTCAATGACTCCATTACCTGCGGCGTTCTTTCCGCCTAGCACACCTGCCACTTACACCCGCGCCGACTTTGGTCCTGATTTTCACTGGGGCACCTCGACGGCGGCTTACCAGATAGAAGGAGCCTGGAACCTCGATGGGAAGGGACCTAGCATTTGGGATGCTTTCGTGCGAAGACGCCGGACTATCAAGCACAGAGAAAACGCTGACATAACATGTGATTTTTACCATTTGTATAAAGAGGATTTGGGCTTGTTGAAGCAAATGGGTATAAAGGATTTTCGCTTTTCTACGTCTTGGTCGCGCATTTTGCCCGATGGGGTGGGTACTGTAAATGAGAAAGGACTCGACTTTTACGATCGGCTGGTAGATGGCTGTCTGGAGCGGGGTATTACTCCCTGGCTAACGCTTTATCACTGGGACCTGCCGTTGGCGTTGCAGCGGCGTGGCGGCTGGACCAACCGGGCCATTGTGGGCTGGTTTACCGAGTTTGCGCAGCTAATCGCCAATCGCCTTGGCGACCGGGTGCGACACTGGATGGTGCTCAACGAGCCCATGGTGTTCGTTGGCGCCGGGCATATGCTCGGTATTCACGCGCCGGGGCGCCGTGGGCTAGGTTCCTTTCTAGCTGCTACCCACCACGCGGCCCTGGCCCAGGCGGAAGGCGGTCGGGCGCTGCGGGCTACGCTGCCCGCCACGGCCAGCATCGGGACTACCTATTCCTGCTCGTATGTAACGCCCTGGCGCCCTGGCTTGCCTCGCGACGAACGCGCCACTCGCAGGGCCGATGCCTTGCTCAACCGCCTTTTCGTGGAGCCTGCCCTAGGTCTCGGCTATCCCGTGGCCGACTTACCAATCTTGAATTGGCTGGACTACTACGTGCGGCCCGGCGACGAAGCATTGCTGCCTTTTAAATTCGATTTTTTAGGTGTTCAGAATTACACGCGTGAGGTAGTACGTCATTCGCCCTACGTGCCTCTGCTATGGGCTACGCTGGTTGGTGCGAAAGCGCGCGGCATGCCTTATACTCAAATGGGTTGGGAGGTGTATCCAGAGAGTATTTACCATATGTTAAAACAATTTAGCTCGTATTCAGCGGCGCCTCCTTTGCTCGTTACCGAGAATGGTGCGGCCTTTCCTGACGAGGTTGTGGCAGGCCGCGTGCCCGACTATGCCCGGCAAGCGTATTTGCGCGCTTGCATTGGGCAGGTACTGCGTGCCCGCCGCGAAGGCATACCAGTGGAAGGGTATTTTGTGTGGTCTTTCACCGACAACTTTGAGTGGGCCGAAGGCTACGAGCCACGCTTTGGCCTGGTGCGCGTCGATTACGACACCCAACAACGCACCATAAAAGATTCGGGTTGGTGGTACCGTGACCTGCTGGCGGGCAACGTGTGCTAAGATGCTTCGTTCATAATTCTATAACGCGATGGTAATGCTGCGGTAACAGGTTGCCGGTAGCTTTGGCGCTTTCAACCCCCAACTCGTTGCGACGCTAAGTGACTGGTTGCCAAGCCACCTATTTATGCCCAAAAACTACTCTTGCCTACCTAGCGCCTTATTGCTGCTAGGTCTTACTGTTGGGGCTGCGCAAGCCCAAACCATCAGCCGGACGGCCGCCACAGCCATTGTGAATGAAAATGCTGGCTCGGTGAGCTTGTCGTTTAGCATTCAAAATCCAGGGGCAACAGCCAGTACGGTAGAAGCCGTGGTGCAAGGAATCAGCACGGCAGTAGCCGGGCAGGATTTTACTTTCACTTCGGCCCAAACCATCACGTTCCCGGCGGGGAGTACTGCTGCGCAAACGCTGACCATTCCCGTGCTCGATGATGCCACAGTGGAAGAAACGGAGTACTTCACGGTACGCCTGCAAAACCCCACGAACGCAACCCTAGCTTCCGGCGCCGCTGAAATGCTAGTGTATATAAAAGACAACGACACGTCCGCGCCGGTCCCAGCTCGCAACCTAACTCTGAGCCTGTTGCAGAGCTACCAAACCGCAACGCCTTTTAGCGGCAGCACGCAAATCAACTCGGCGGAGATTGTGGCTTACGATCCTAGCACCAAGCGGCTGTACGTGGCCAACTCGGTGGGGGGGAAACTCGACATCTTGAACTTCACGAATCCCGCGGCCATTACGGCAGTGGCGTCCATTGATATCAAACCCTATGGCGGGATCAACTCTGTGGCCGTTCGCAATGGCATCGTGGCCTGCGCGCTGGAGAACACAAATCCGCAGGCCAACGGCAGCGTAGTGTTCTTTGACCAAAACGGCACGTTCCTCAAGCAGGTAACTGTAGGCGCCATGCCCGACATGATTACCTTCTCGCCCAACGGGAATTATGTGCTGACTGCCAACGAAGGCGAGCCCAAAGCGGACTACACGGTAGATCCGGAAGGTAGCGTCTCGGTGGTTGATGTGACGGGCGGGGTTGCTAGCCTGACGCAAGCTAACGTGACGACGGCCACCTTTACGAGCTACAACAACCAAGCGGTGCAGCTGCGGGCCCAAGGAATTCGTATTTATGGTGGGCTAGCTTCCGCTCCGGCTACGGTAGCGCAGGATTTGGAACCCGAGTATGTGGCCGTGAGTCCTGATTCGCGCACGGCCTACATCACCTTGCAAGAGAACAACGCCATTGCCGTGCTGGACCTCGCCACTAAGCAAATCACGGCCATTCGTCCGGTGGGTTACAGCGACTTGCGCCAGCCAGGGCGCGGTATTGATGCCTCCGACCAGAGCGGCGACGTGCTCATTGCCAACTGGCCTATCAAAGGCATGCGCCAGCCCGATGCTATTGCCGCCTTTGAGGTCAGTGGCACGCCTTACCTGCTGACTGCTAACGAAGGCGATGCACGCGACTACTCAGCCTTTAGCGAACAAGTACGGCTCAGCGGCAACAGCTACGTGCTCGACCCCACGCTTTTCCCCAATGCCGCGCTGCTTAAAAACAACAGCGTGCTAGGGCGCTTGAACGTGACCAACAAAACCGGCGACACCGACGGAGACGGAGATTTTGATGAAATCTATGCCTATGGTGGTCGTTCCTTTAGCATCTACAACGCCGCGAGTGGTGCCGAAACGTACGACAGCGGCAATCTATTGGAGCGCATCACATCCACGGATGCTACGTATGGCTCCGTTTTCAACGCCAGCAACAGCTTCGGCGAGGTGCCCACGCGGAAGAACCGCTCCGACGACAAAGGTCCTGAGCCCGAAGGCGTAACAACGGGGCAGATCGGCAACAACCTGTATGCATTCGTTTCGCTGGAGCGAATAGGGGGCGTGATGGTCTTTAATATAAACAACCCAGCTAGCCCTGTACTAGAATCCTACGTTAATAATCGCAGCCTCACGGCGGGCACTGGCGACCTAGGGCCGGAGGGTATCGTGTTTGTGGCGGCCGCCAATAGTCCGACGGGGCAGCCCCTGCTAATCTTGGCTAATGAAGTCAGCAGCACGGTGGCCGTATATGCGATTCAGTCGCCGGTGCTAGCTACTACTTCGGCGCGCACAGCGGCCCCGCTGGCGTTGTATCCCAATCCGGCACAAGGCACAACGGTGCACCTGAGCCGCCCCGTATCTGGCACGCTGACTGACTTACTGGGCCGGCCGGTACGGCAGTTACTAGCCGCCGATCATTTTGAAACCACTGGATTGGGAGCGGGTGTGTACATGCTACGCGCCACCGACGGCGCTACATCCAAGTTGATAGTGCGGTAATAGGCCTAGCTTATTCCACAAAAAAGGGGCGCCGGTAATTACCGGCGCCCCTTTTTTGTGGAATAAGCTAGGCCTAAAACAGGCCGAACAGCCGATGCTTCCTCTTATGGCCCTTGTAGACCTTGTAATTCGGGCGGTGTACCGTAGGCCGGCTGTAGAGGATGCGCGGAGTAAGCGAAATCTTGGCGACGGCGCCCGTCGTTAGCGGACTTGCTACTGCTTGGCTAGCTCCCGCAAATGTTAGCAAGCCAAATAGAAGTAAGAAAATGCTTTTCATGCTAGAACAGTTTTGGTTGGGTGAGGTTGGATGCGTTGGCTTATAAAGGGAAGATAGGGATATTTAGAGAGTATTTGCAAGAAATAGCACTAAATCTTATATGTATAGTTACATTATAATAATTATATTGATGAAGATGAGCCGTGTTCTGATATCATCAGAAGCGCGCTTAAGCTGATAAACATCAACGAAATTCACCCGAATACAAACCAAAGAAGCTAGCTTTCAAAAGGTGCTCGTACGGCGCCGATTAGTGATTGATCGGCGCCTCAATAATCAGGAACTCACTTTCTGTTTCGCAGTGAATGCGAACCAATTCCGCTTCCCAAATGCCAATTGAATCTCGGGCATTGAGTTCCTGGTCTGCTAGCGTTAGCTTTCCACTGATGCAGAAGACGAATAAGCACTTGTTGAGCGGCTTAAAGGCATATTCTATCGTTTGGCCTGCCTCAAAGTAACCCAACGACAGCTTGGCATTCTGGTTTATCCAGCAATGTGCCGTACCCTCCTCGTTGCTTATAATGGTGACAAGCTGGTTGTGGCGTTTCTCCCGCGGAAACTGACGGCGCTGGTAGCGGGGCGTTACATTTTGCAGCTTTGGCTCAATCCAGATTTGCAAAAAGTTGACCTGTTCATCGCCTACGTTGTATTCTTCATGGCGCAAGCCGCTTCCTGCACTCATAATTTGCACGCCACCAGGAGTAATCACCTCCGAGTATCCGAGCGAATCTTTGTGGTTCATACTCCCCGCCAGTAGCACCGAAATAATTTCCATGTTGGCGTGTGCGTGCAAGCCAAACCCTTGACCAGTAGCAACGAAGTCATCGTTGAACACGCGCACCAGGCCAAAGCCGGCACGCACGGGATTGGCATAAGATGAGAAGCTCAACGAGAAATTGCTCTGCAGCCAGCCAATGTCTTTAAGGCCGCGGTCTTGAGCGCGGGTAAGGTAGGTATTCATAGGAGGTGTGTGGATGTGAATATGATGCTAAACAATAGAGACAAACAAAGTGGCCCGAGAAAGTACTACAATCCTTCGGTAGAAAGCACTTGTGCATGGCATGACCTAGCTACTTGAGCAACAATAGAAGTTGCCGCGGCCCAAGAAAGGCGCTTCAGGGCTAAGATATTCTTTTCGCTTGGCTATTAGAATAATTCTATAAATATAGCACAAGTATTATATAACAAATAATTGAATCGCTTAGTGCTTTCAAAGTATAACTATTCAATAAATTTATTATAAGCTTAATGGAAAAGTTATAATATAAGCCTTAAAAATCGCAGGCGGCCTAGTTTATGTTATAGTATTATTATAGCTGGCGAATGTGACCCATCGTCCTGTAAGTCTGTATTAATTGTACTTGTAAGAACTAGCAGTTGCTAATTAATAGGGACGCTAGTTGTTAGCTATAGCAGATTAATACAAATTCAAGGCAGCTTAACACCTCCTGCTGAAAAGAGGTGAAGCGTTGGTTCCTTTCGCGGCTATTCTTCTACTCTTTGGCAAAATAGTAGGATCAAGCCCGACGCAGCTTGGCACTACGCAAGTGTACAACGCGAATGAAATTTCTTCTTCCTCTTTCTGTTTCGTTATTGCTATTCGGTGGGCGTGTACAGGCACAGGTGCCTAATATATCCTACGCCGAACCAATCGTTATCACCAAAGGTGGCGTCTATACGGGCAATTACCGCAGCGGGAGTTCTTCAACGCCCTGCGTACTCGTCGTCACGAACGAGCCCGTGGTACTGGAGAACTGCACGTTGGTAGGCGCTGGCGACTTGGTGCAGGCCGGCGGCGGCTCCAACCTGACGGTGCGCAAGTGCCGCGGCTATGGCTTAGAGCCTACCGAAAATAATCGTCCGCGCGGCCGTTTCGTAGATGCCTACCAAGCTAAGCAGTTGGTAGTGGAGCATAACTACCTGGAACACACCACCGGGATCTTGGCTAACCGGTGGAGCGGTGATGGCTCGGCCCAACAAACCCTCATCATTCGCTACAACCAAGGTCTGAACTGCGATGGGCGCTTCCGTAATGGTGGCAAAGAGCACCGCAGCTTCGTGCAACTCAATACGGTGCAAAACCTGGCAGGCATCGACATCAGTTTCAATGAATTTCGCAACGAACCCAACGAAAGCGCCGTGGAGGATAACATCAACTTCTACAACTCGTCGGGTACGCCGCAGAGCCCGGCCAAGGTGCACGATAACTACGTGCAGGGCGCTTATCCGTACCCGGCCACCGAGAGCTACTTTAGTGGCACGGGCATGACTACCGACGGCGACGGTGCCACGGCGGCCACCACGACGGCCTACCTAGAAGCCTACAGCAACCAGTTTGTGAGCACCTGCAACGCCGCCATGAACATCGCCGCTGGCCACGACGTGACTTTTCACGACAACCGCATCGTGACGAGTGGTATGCTAGCTGATGGCACGCGCCTAAATGCTACCTACGCTGCTACAGCTATTTTTAATGGCTACAACAAGCCCGGATCGGTATTCTTTGGCAACAAGATCGAAAACAATGTTATTGGCTACGTGAAAGGGGGCTACAACTTTCCCTATACCAACCGCCACGACCAAGATGTGGTAACCGGCAGCAACGTCATGCCTACAACAGGTAACACGCACATGCCCAACATGCCCATTACGGTGCAAACGGAGCAGAATGAATGGTCGCTGTGGAAGCAGAAGCTGCAAAGCCAAGGCCTTTATGTCGGTCCGCAAGCAGCCATCGCCTTGCCTGTGCAGCTAAGTTCTGTTGCCACTGCAAAACCCGTTGCGCAGGAGCTTTACACCCTCATGGGCAAGCTGGTGTGGCAGCGCCCTTACCAAGAGCAGCTTGACTGGAACCAAATGCGGCCCGGCCTATATGTACTCCGTACGCGCCGACAGGATGGGAGCGCCTCTAGCACCAAAGTTTTAGTTGAATAGTAGCAAGCTAGTACGCACCGGCCGTTAAACGAACACGCCCCCAGCTACCTTCGCTGGGGGCGTGTTCGTTTAACGGCCGGTCCGTACTAGCTTGCAGGAAGTTGCACTTCGACAAACCAACGATGACCTCACACATTCTACTTATTAATTGTCCGGATGAACGCGGGCTCGTCTATAAAATCACTGGCGTTTTAGTAAAATATAACCTTAATATTATCCGGAACGGCGAATTCGTGGAAAGGGATTTCAATCACTTTTTTATGCGCACAGAGTTCTCGGGAGAAGTTGATCCAGAAACTTTACTACGCGATGTAAAGGAGGCGTTACCAGCAGCGGCCGATATAAAATTAACTGACAGGAGGAAAAAAGATATTGTTATTCTCGTTACCAAAGAGCACCATTGCCTCAGTGACCTGCTGATCAGGCATGCTTTTCAGGAACTCAACGCGCGTATTCTCGCGGTAATCAGCAACCACGATGTGCTGGCCGATCTGACGCAAAAGTTTGCTATTCCCTTTCATTATATCAGCCACGAAGGCAAGAGCCGCGAAGTCCACGAAGCGGAAGTGACGCAAGCTATTCAGCAGTACCAGCCTGACTTTGTGGTGCTAGCCAAATACATGCGTATTCTATCGCCAGAATTTGTGGCCCCATATGCCAACCGGCTCATCAATATTCACCATTCTTTCTTACCGGCCTTCGTAGGTGCTAATCCATATGCCCAGGCCTACGAGCGAGGTGTGAAAATTATTGGAGCTACCGCGCATTTCGTAAATGAACAGCTCGATCAGGGGCCGATCATCGCGCAAAATGTGATACCCGTAGATCACACGCAAAGCGCAAAAGAAATGGCCCAAGCTGGACGCGACGTAGAAAAGATCGTCCTCGCTAAATCATTGAAGATGGTGTTTGACGAGCAGGTATTTGTATATCGGAACAAGACAATTTTACTTAATTAAGTAGCTGCGTTAAAAGAAGGCATAAATAGTAGAAAATATACGGGTCTGCTTATTGACAAAAGAACCACTACAAAGGAGTAGCCGTGCTTTTGTTGATACCAAGAGGACAAGGAGAGGTGGGCGGAACTACTGGTAGTTCGTAAGCTCGACCTAACTAATCAACCTAGGCGGTCGTAAGGCTTGTTATTCACAAACCTATTTCCTTATGAATCAGCCTAAAACATCTCCGCAGAATAATCCTGATAAATCTGGTGCCTTACTCGACCAAGCTCAACAGTTGTTGGACCAGGGTTCTGTAACGGACTTGCTAAATAAAGTGCCGCAGTCGGTGAAAGGGCTAGGTACCAACGTGACCAACAGCTACAACAAACTCAGCACGACGCAGAAAGTTGTTGGCGGTACGTTGCTTGCCCTAGGTCTCGGGTATTTACTGCTCAATAACAACAAGTCCGACGGCAAAAACGGCACGAGCGATGAGCAGACGGATGCACTGCACGAACTCTTACTTTTCGTGAACGACCGAATTGAGGGCTACCAGCGGGCAGTAGAGGAAAGTCAAGATCCGAAGCTCAGCGGGTACTATAAGCAGCTAGTTAGCCAGAGCCAGCGCTTTTCTAATGAGCTGAATAATTACCTGCGCCAACAAAATGGCGATCAGGAAACTTCTACTACGCTCAAAGGCAAGCTCTACCGCGCTTGGATGGATACTAAAGCGGCCATCACAGGCGCCGATGAAGAAGCTATCCTAGGTTCTAATATTTACGGGGAGGAGTGGGCTTTGAAAGCATACAAAGATGCGCTCAGTGACAATAATCTACCGGGTGCACTACGCGTGGAAGTAGAACGCCAGTATGCTCAGTCGAAAAAGACATACAAGGATCTGAAAAAGTTGAAAAACAAAGTCGCTGAGTAAGCGGACGTCGCTAATAAGGAGCTGATTTTATGAAAGCTCAAAAAAGAAAAAGCCTCTCAGCATATTGCTGAGAGGCTTTTTGCGGTCCGGACGGGACTCGAACCCGCGACCTCCGCCGTGACAGGGCGGCATTCTAACCAACTGAACTACCGAACCATTTACTCTAACTACTGTGAAAAGCCGTGTGCGTTTCCGTTAAAGTGCTGCAAAAGTAAGGCGAAAATCAGCACTTGCAAGAAAAAAATAGCTTCAATAGCTCAAAATTGCTGTTTTTCTAGTGCCTATTACTGAAAGAATAAAATAGAAATCAAAAACAGAAAGCTCAGTATGAGACGCTTAAATGCTGTGTTTGGGCTTTTGATCTTCTGATTTACTGTGCGTAATTTTTTGCCTTTGAATATGATTTGCTCACCGCCTGTAGCGCGCGAACGACTTAGTAGGCCTAATATGAGGTTGACAGGACCTAGGTCGATATTTACTAGTGGCGGAAGTCTGCTGCCTTATGCTATTCCTAACATGACCACGGGCGACAGAAGTCGCTGAAATAAAAAAGGCCCTTGTAAGATCTAGCTTACAAGGGCCTTGCAGTATTACCTGCGGTCCGGACGGGACTCGAACCCGCGACCTCCGCCGTGACAGGGCGGCATTCTAACCAACTGAACTACCGAACCATTTACTCTAACTACTGTGAAAAGCCGTGTGCGTTTCCGTTAAAGTGCTGCAAAGGTAGAAGGAGGTTTCAGACTACACAATACTGTGCTTGTTTTTTCTGCCCTAAAAAGATGGTTTAGACTGTTTGTGACTGTTTCTCAGGGAGATTGTTTTTTGCAAAATCATTCCTAAAGCTGCTTTGCCACAGATGGAGAGGTTTCGCTTACCTTTGCCTCCTGCTTTTTTCGCAACCTGACCCAACCCCTCGGTGATGCTCCTCGATTTTGAACAACCTATCGCGGCCTTAGAAGGCAAACTCCGTGAAATGCAGCAATTGGCGCTCGATAGCCAGGTTGACGTATCGGAGGCGGTAGCGGCCCTGGAAACCAAAATTAAGACCCTTAAAAAGGAAACGTACGCCAATCTTACCCGTTGGCAGCGAGTGCAGCTCTCGCGTCATCCTGAGCGCCCGTACACGCTCGACTATATTGAGGGCATGACCTCGAAGTTCGTGGAGCTGCACGGCGACCGAACCGTCGCCGACGATAAAGCAATGGTTGGCGGCTTTGCCGAGCTAGACGGCCGCACCGTTATGTTTATTGGCCAGCAAAAAGGCCGCAACACCAAACAGCGGCAATTCCGCAACTTCGGCATGCCTAACCCAGAGGGTTACCGCAAAGCGTTGCGTCTGATGAAGCTAGCAGAGAAATTCAACAAGCCCATCGTTACGCTAATTGATACGCCGGGCGCTTTCCCTGGCTTAGAGGCAGAGGAGCGAGGACAGGGCGAGGCTATCGCCCGCAACCTGAAGGAAATGTTTTTGCTGAAAGTACCCGTTATCTGTGTGGTAATTGGGGAAGGCGCATCGGGTGGTGCTTTGGGAATCGGGATCGGCGACCGAGTGCTAATGCTGGAAAATACTTGGTACTCTGTGATTTCGCCCGAATCGTGCTCCAGCATCTTGTGGCGCAGCTGGGATTACAAAGAACAGGCTGCCGAAGCACTCAAGCTGACGGCCAAAGATATGATGGACGCTCGGCTCGTAGATAGCATTGTGAAGGAGCCGCTAGGTGGGGCCCACACAGCTCCGCAAAAGATAATTGACACACTCAAGAAAACGCTTCTCAAAACGTTGGATGAGCTAGAAGCGCTGCCTGCGGAAGAACGTATAAGTCAGCGTATTGATAAGTTTGCGGCAATGGGCGTAGTGCTCGAGTAGAAGCTAACGGAAGCCAAACAGCATCGGAAAGAAACACCGCCGCGCAGGTAGGAGAAATTCTGCTTGCGCGGCGGTGTTTCTTTCCGATGCTGTTCTTTTTTGTTTCTTCGCTACTCTTCTACGCTAACCACCCCTTCCGAATGACGCTTCACACAATTGATACAGGACTGTTCAAACTCGACGGCGGCGCTATGTTTGGCGTGGTACCCAAGAGCTTATGGCAAAAACTGAACCCCGCCGATGCGAACAACATGTGCACGTGGGCTATGCGCTGCTTGTTGATAGAAGATGGCAACCGGCTTATCCTGATTGATAACGGGATCGGCGAGAAGCAAGACGCCAAGTTTCGCGGACATTTCTACCTGCACGGCGACGATACGGTGGAAAAATCGTTGCGCAAGCTAGGTTTCACGGCGTCGGATATTACTGATGTATTCCTGACGCACCTGCATTTTGATCATTGCGGTGGCTCAGTCGTGCGGACTCCCGACGATAAGTTAGTGCTAGCATTTTCAAACGCTGCCTACTGGAGCAATGAATCGCACTGGGAATGGGCCGTACAGCCTAACGCCCGCGAAAAAGCGAGCTTTTTGAAAGAGAACATTCTTCCTATTCAGGAAAGTGGTCATTTGCAATTTGTCGATCCGACAAGTGGCGTGCCGGCGGCATTGTCGCAATTCTCCGAGATTATCTTTGCCGATGGCCATACCGAGAAGATGATGGTACCAGTGTTGCGCTACAAAGGCCGTACGCTCGCTTTTATGGCTGATTTGCTGCCTTCCACAGGTCACATTCCGCTGCCCTACGTAATGAGCTACGACGTGCGCCCGCTGGTAACGCTCAGTGAGAAGGAGGCTGTGCTGCGCCGCGCCGCCGAAGAAAATTGGGTGTTGTTGTTGGAGCACGATCCGCACGTAGCGGCCTGTACCGTGCAACTCACTGATAGAGGAGTACGCCTCGCCGAGACGCTGCGATTAGAGGATTTATAGCATTTAGTAGCAGGTACTTATGCTGAAAATTAGTTTTTGAAGAGCTAGGGTTAGGTTTCCTGAGGACCTTCTTCAAACAAGCTAGTACCACTTTTAAGCACCAAGCACCAAGCACCAAGCACCAATGATCGGACTGGCCTTATCGGGTGGAGGCGCGCGTGGAATTGCCCACCTAGGTGTATTGACGGCCCTAGATGAGTTGCGAATTCCAGTAACCCGGCTAGCGGGAGTAAGCTCCGGGGCCATTGCCGGTACTTTTTACGCCGCGGGCTTTCCGCCTCGCGAGATTCTACGGCTGTTCCAGGAAGTGAATATCACGCGGCTCACGCGCATTGCTATGAGTCGTTATGGGCTGTTCCGGATTGATGCCGTTGGGACGCTGTTTGAGCGGTACCTAGGTGTAGACAGCACGTTTGAGCAGCTTCGCTTACCGCTGACGCTCGTCGCGACGGATCTGATAGAGGGCACGTCGGTGCGGTTTTCCAGTGGGCCATTAGTGCCGCCATTGCTGGCCTCTGCTGCGGTTCCCATCTTATACCGGCCGGTAGAGTACCAAGGTCGACAATTGGTAGATGGTGGTTTGCTCAACAACTTGCCGGTGGAAGCGCTACTAGAACACGGGCAGCCGAATTTGCGCGTCGTAGGGGTGCACTGCAACCCGCCCAACCCGGAAGCGCAGTTCAATAATATACGGGGCGTCATTGAGCGTACACTTAACCTCGCTATCGGCGGCAATACCGTGCTCAGCAAACAGCAGTGTGATCTGCTCTTAGAACCACCCGAACTGCGGCGATACCGTACCATGAGCTACCGCCTAGCGCCCGAACTGTTCGAGATTGGCTACCGCTACACCCTGAGCAAAGCCGCCGAGTTGGAAGCTTTGTTGTAGAATCCGTAGGCCGCAGCTTGGCGGCTTACCTGACATTTACCTAGTTTTGATGCTCCAGCAGCGCTTCTCACCGGCTGCTTTCTTTTCGCATGGCTCGCAAAACCTCTACTTTTTGGTATCTCTTTTCTCGATTTTGGTTCTGGATAACGGGCTGGCACCTAGGTCCGCGCGTGCCGCCAGGCATCCCGAAAAGCATGATGATTGCCGCGCCCCACACCAGTAACTGGGACTTTATGTACGCGCGGGCGGCTTTCTTCCTGATGGACGTAGACGTGAAGCTCACCATCAAGAAGGAGTGGACGACCATTCCGGTGCTAGGTGCGTTGGTACGGTCATTGGGCGGCCTAGCCGTTGACCGCAGTAAAAACAACAGCCTCGTGGATGGCATGATCCAGCTCTTCAACGAGCGCGACGAGCTGGTGATTCTCATCACGCCCGAAGGCACGCGCAAGTACCAGCCGAAGTGGCGTAAAGGCTTTTACCACGCCGCTGTAGGCGCAGGCGTGCCCATTTTGCTCGGTTACCTTGATTACAAAAACAAAGAAGCGGGCGTCGGGCCACCCTTTTACCCAACGGGCGACTACGACGCCGATCTGGAAAAAATCAAGGATTTCTACCGCACCAAGCAGGGTCGCTTCCCAGAGCAGGGTGTGCGCTGAGGCGTTTCTGGCTTGGCTTTGTGTATCTTCGGCGTGCTATCAGAAAATAGAAGCCTACTATGCCCGAAAAGCTCCAAACGCTCCTCGTCATCTTTATCGGGCTCTTGGCCCTGGTAGTGCGGTGGTGGAAAAAAGCCCAAGAAACGACCCAGCGCGAGCGGCAGGAGCGGCGCATCACGCGGCCTGACAGCACTGGCCAGCCACGTCCGGTAGCGCCTGGGCTGCCGGCTACGTCGTTTGGAGAGCTGCTCAAGCAGATGCAGGCGCAAAACCAACAGGGTGCCGCACCTAGGTCCCCCGCTCCGCCAGTAGCAACGACCGTCGAAACCACGCCGGGGGGGCGGCCGTTGCCGCGCGAAAAAGCTAGGTCTACCCGCAGCCTAGAACGGACTGAGGTGCGGCCAGTCTCTTTGGAAGCGCCAGCCACGGCGCGTCCGCTCGACGCCGCACCGCCGGTGCGGCAGCGCGCCGCGGCGTTGCCACGCGCTACGGCACCACGCCCCGAAGATTATTGGAGCAGGCAGGCGGCTCCCACAGTACCTAGTCGCGTCGATACGCGCCGGCACGTAACGGACTTGTTGCGCAGTCCCGCAGACATACGGGCAGCATTTGTCTTGGGCGAAATCTTTAAGCGGAAGTACGAATAAACGCTTTTTGATAAGCCGCGCTTAGTCCTGCGTTAAGGCGTAGGCTACTAAGTTGGCGCCCATGCGCAGGGCTGCTTCGTGTACAGCAGGCGTGTCTTCGGGGTAGGTGCCTAGGTCTTCCCAACCATTGCCTAGGTCACACTCAAACGTGTAAAAGCACACCAAGCGGCCTTTATACAGGATACCGAAGCCCTGCGGCCGTTTACCGTCGTGCTCGTGCACTTTGGGCAAGCCTTTGGGGAAGGCAAACTTCTGGTGGTAAATCGGATGAGAGTAAGGCAACTCCACAAACTCTAGCTCCGGAAACACCTTCTTCATCTCAGGACGGATGAACTTGTCGAGGCCGTAATTATCATCAATATGCAGAAAACCGCCGCCGATCAGGTAGCGCCGCAGGTTTTTGGCTTCGGCGTCGGTGAACGAGACGTTGCCGTGGCCAGTCATGTGCACGAAAGGGTAGGTGAACAACTCCGGTGAGTCCAGCTCTACAGTGGCTTCGTCAGGCGCAATATTCGTTTTCAGCGTCTGGTTGCAGAACTGAATAAGGTTTGGGAGCGAGGTTTTGTTGGCATACCAGTCGCCGCCTCCGCCATAGTGCAGCTTAGCAATGCGGAAGCTAGGTGCCACGGGCGCGGCCGCTGCCGTGATAAAGAGGAAGAAGCTGAGAAGAAAAGTCTTGAGCATGGATCTAAGAAAAATTTCCCGCGAAAGGGTGCTGAGGTAACGCCAAGGCCTGCGGGGGACGTTCAATCAACCGTTATTTCGCCTTCAGCAAGTTAACAACATGCACTGTATGCACCGCCGCCAGTGCCGCCGTTTCGGTGCGTAGGCGGGTAAGTCCGAGGGCCACGGGCCGGATGCCGCGCTGACGCGCCGCACTAATTTCCTCCGGCGTAAAGTCGCCTTCGGGGCCAATTAGCACGCAGCAGCTAGGTCCGTTGGCCACTTGGGCTAGTTCCGTGCGCTCGTCGTCGGCGAGGTGCGCAATGAAGGTGGTATCTGGGTCGAGGTTTTTGAGGAAGGTGTTATAGTCCAGTAGCTCATCGAGCTGCGGCAGCCACGCTTGCCCCGATTGCTTCAATGCACTGACAGCAATCTTTTCCAACCTTTCCAGCTTCAGCTCACGGCGCTCGGAGCGGGCGCAGCGCAGAAAGCTGATGCGGTCTACTCCGATTTCGGTGGCTTTTTCCACGAACCATTCCATGCGGTCGAGGTTTTTGGTGGGCGCTACAGCTACGTGCACATCATAAGGGCGGCGCGGCACTTGTTGCTCGTGGGTGATGCGCAACTGGCAGCGCTTGGCGTCGGCCTGCGCCACCTCCGCCTGGTACACGCTGCCGCGGCCATTGACTAGTTCTACTGAGTCGCCGGCGCGCAGGCGTAAGACACGCACGGCGTGCTTGCTTTCCTCTTCGGATAAGGTGTAGGTTAAGGCAGTCAGGTCGGGCGTGTAGAACGTAGGCATAAGCGCAAAAGTATGCAGCAGGCGCAGGGCACCCGGCAGTAGCAAGTAGCAAGTAGCAAAGCTAGGTTGGGGAAATCAGAACTGCGGCTTTTTACGCTATAAGGGCAGGTAAAACCAAGAAGATTTCTTACTTAGGCTCAAAGTGTACGTTTTATGAACCTCATCATCCGTAAAGCGCAATCAAGCGACTCCGCTCAATTGGCAAAAATCTTTCTGGAAAGCCGCCGGTCAGGTTTCTACTGGCTGGACCCCGAGCGTTTTCAACTAGATGACTTCGAGCGACAAACGCAAGGGGAAATCGTGTGGGTGGCGGAGTGGAACGGGGAGCTGGCTGGTTTTATTTCCGTGGAGGAAGAAGATGCTTTCATTCATCACTTATTTGTGGCGCCGGGGTATCAGCGGCTAGGCATCGGCCGGCGTCTGTTGCAAAGCCTGCGAACGTGGCTGCCCACACCGTATACCCTCAAGTGCCTGACGAAGAATAAGAAAGCACAAGCTTTTTACAAGAAGAACAACTGGCGAATCGTTGGGGAAGGACGCAGTGGCACCGGCGCTTACCTGGTACTAGCGTTTGGTTCTGTGGTGCCGAAGGCTAGGCAAAACTCCACGTCGGCGCGGGGTGAGGCCTAGGGAAAGTTTTGTAGCTTTACAAATCACGCCTGTTTGTATTGCAGGCGGGTACCCGCATCTTATTCCTATCACTTCTAATCACCTTCCATGCAAAGTGCTTCTGCCGTGCGAGAGCAAGTTCCCGTAGCGGCCCAAACCAGCCATCCGCGGGGCTTGTATCTGCTGTTCGCGACCGAAATGTGGGAGCGGTTCAGCTACTACGGCATGCGTGCCATCTTGGTGCTTTTTCTCACCAAGGCCATGATGATGGACAAGGCCTTCGCCTCCAAATTCTACGGCGGCTACACGAGCCTGATCTATCTGACTCCCTTGATTGGCGGCTATATCTCGGACCGGTACTGGGGTAACCGCCGCTCTATCGTGACGGGCGGCCTGCTGATGGCGTTGGGTCAATTCACACTCTTTATTTCAGCGTCTAACTATGGTCCCGCTGAGGGACATGCACTTAGCCACCAACTGCTATACCTAGGTTTGGGCTGCATGATCATCGGCAACGGCTTCTTCAAGCCGAATATCTCGTCGATGGTGGGTACACTCTACTCGCCGACTGACTCGCGTAAGGATGCTGCCTACACCATTTTTTACATGGGCATTAACCTAGGTTCGTTCTTTGGCAATACCATCACCAGCCTTGTCGGCGACACAGGAAAACCTGGTGACTTTCGTTGGGCGTTTCTGGCCTGCGGTATTGCGATGATACTCGGCACGATAGTGTTTAATTGGGGTAAAACGAAATACCTGCACACCCCCGAAGGCGAGCAAGTAGGCACCACACCCGCTAGTTCACCCGGTGTGAAAGGCATCTTCATGTTATTACCCGTGCTGCTGGCTGTAGCGCTCGGCATTCTGTGGCTCGATTCAACCAGACTGAACGTGATTATGCCGTTGCTAATTATTAGCACGCTAGGTATCGCCACGCTGATTTTGTCGGACAAGTCATTGACCTCCGGCGACCGGCAGCGCGTGTGGGTAATCTTCGCGGTATCCTTCTTTGTGGTGTTCTTCTGGGCTGCGTTTGAACAGGCGCCGGCGTCGCTCACGTTCTTCGCCGATGAGCAAATGGACCGCACGATTTTCGGCATTACGTTGCCACCTAGTTTGTTTCAAAACCTGAATGGTTTCTTCGTCGTGGTGGGCGCTCCGCTCATGGCCATGCTCTGGACGGCTCTCGGCCGGCGCGGCGCTGAGCCGCCGTCGCCGATGAAAATGGCCATTGGCCTAGGTTTGCTGGCGCTCGGCTACCTCGTTATGTGCTTTGGCGTGAAGGACATCCAACCGGGCGTGAAGGTGAGTATGTTCTTCCTAGTGGGCCTTTACTTTCTACATTCCATGGGCGAGTTGTGCTTGTCGCCAATTGGCTTGTCGTTGGTTAATAAACTCTCGCCAATCAAATTCAGCTCTTTGCTTATGGCAGTATGGTTTCTGGCCAACGCTGCCGCTAATTACCTCGCGGGCTTCATGAGCGGCTTGTACCCAGAAGCGGGCAAACCAGCGCCGCATCTGCTCGGCTTCGAAATCACTGGCATCTATGAGTTCTTCATGATCTTCGTTGTGTCGGCCGCTACGGCAGCAGTTATTCTGTTCCTCTTCAGCCGTAAGCTGGTGAAAATGATGAACACAATAGGGTAAATCCGAACCTATCTTATCAATAAAAAGCGCTGCTGGTTAAATACCGGCAGCGCTTTTTTGTGTCAGGACGCATGCAATAAGCTCAGTAGAAGCGGAAACGCATGTAGCAGGGTGCCCAAGAAGAAAATAAGTGCTAGACTATACACGGGTCGAGTGTTAATAGGCAGAAAAACAAACTGTTCAATCAGCCGTCCCAGCCAGAAGACAGCCATGCTGCCCAGTATAAAGTGGCCCAGCGAAGCCGATAGTAACTCCGCTGGATAAGCCAAACAAAGCGCGCCGAATACGCCTAGCACGTATATCAGCCGCAGATTGAGAATTTGCACGATGGCGCGATTGTACGTTTTAAGCTTGCGTAGCTGCTTATGCCATTTGAATAACCGCCAGAACAGCGCATGAAACACCACAAACAGCAGGTTATAAACGCCGCAGGCATAAAGTAGGAGTTCTGGTAAGTTTTGACGCATGAGGTAGAACAGGAGCAGGCTACTGCCCTATACGTTAAGCAAAGTAGCTGAAGCCAGAGAAGCGTAGTGCCGCTTTTGTGATTCGTGCCGGAGCCAGCACCAACGCACACTACATGGCCCACGCTACATCTTACAAACAAAAAGCCTCCGGAACCTAGGTCCCAGAGGCTTTTCAAAACACAGCTAGGTTAGCTGCGCGGCTGATCTTACATCATGCCGCCCATGCCACCCATGCCGCCAGGCATACCGCCACCAGCAGGAGCTTTCTCATCTTCCGGCTCGTCCGAAATAACAGCTTCCGTGGTCAGGAGCAGGCCAGCGATGCTAGCAGCATTCTCCAGCGCCAGGCGCGTTACTTTGGTCGGGTCGAGGATACCAGCAGCCACGAGGTTTTCGTAGCGGTCTTCGCGGGCGTTGTAACCGTAGTCACCTTTGCCTTCGCGAACTTTCTGTACGACTACCGAGCCTTCGCCACCAGCGTTAGCTACGATGGTACGCAGGGGAGCCTCCAGAGCTGTGCGGATGATGTTCACGCCCGTACGCTCGTCGCTGTTGATGGTGTCAACGGCTTCCAGCGAATCCAAGGCACGAACTAGCGCAACACCACCACCGGGTACTACACCTTCTTCAACGGCGGCGCGAGTAGCGTGCAGCGCATCGTCTACGCGGTCTTTCTTCTCTTTCATCTCTACTTCCGTGCTAGCACCGATGTAGAGGATAGCCACACCACCCGACAGTTTGGCCAGGCGCTCTTGCAGCTTCTCCTTGTCGTAGTCAGAAGTAGTGGTGCCGATTTGGGCTTTGATCTCGTTTACGCGAGCCGTAATACCTTCTTTGTCACCGCGGCCATTGACAATCGTCGTGTTGTCTTTGTCGATGATGATTTTCTCAGCTTGGCCTAGGTATTCGATGGTAGCGCTGTCGAGCTTGTAGCCGCGCTCTTCCGAAATCACGGTACCGCCCGTCAATACAGCGATGTCTTCTAGCATTGCCTTGCGACGGTCGCCGAAGCCAGGAGCTTTTACAGCGGCAATCTTCAGCGAGCCACGTAGTTTGTTAACTACAAGCGTAGCAAGCGCTTCGCCGTCAACATCTTCAGAGATGATAACCAGCGGCTTACCCGTCTGAACTACTTGCTCCAATACGGGCAGCAGCTCTTTCATGGTGCTCACTTTCTTGTCGTAGATCAGCACGAAAGGGTTGTCGAACTCAGCTTCCATCTTCTCCGGGTTCGTTACGAAGTAAGGAGAGAGGTAGCCACGGTCGAACTGCATGCCTTCTACCGTTTTTACTTCGGTTTCGGTGCCGCGCGCTTCTTCAACGGTGATAACGCCTTCTTTGCCAACTTTATCCATGGCATCGGCAATCATTTTACCGATTTCAGCATCGTTGTTGGCCGAGATGGTACCTACCTGCGCGATTTCCGAAGAGTTTTCAATTTTCTTCGACTGCGCCTTCAGGTTAGCCACAACAGCTTGTACCGCCTTGTCGATGCCGCGCTTCAGGTCCATGGGGTTAGCACCAGCCGCTACGTTCTTCGAACCAGCCGTGTAGATGGCCTGCGCCAATACGGTAGCGGTAGTCGTACCGTCACCAGCTTGGTCAGCGGTTTTAGAAGCAACTTCTTTTACCAGCTGAGCACCCATGTTTTCAACGGGGTCAGATAGCTCGATTTCTTTGGCAACGGTTACACCGTCTTTGGTAATCGTAGGAGCACCGAACTTCTTGTCAATAACCACGTTGCGGCCTTTTGGACCTAGGGTTACCTTCACAGCATTCGCTAGTTTGTCTACGCCGCGTTTCAGCTTGTCGCGACCGTCGGTGTCGAATTGGATGTTTTTAGCCATCTTATTTAAAGAGGTTTAGAGCAGATAAGGGGGGAGGGGAAACTACTACAGTACGGCAAAAATGTCCGACTCCTTCATGATGAGGTAGTCCTGGCCATCAACGGTGATTTCGGTGCCGGCATACTTGCCATACAGCACTTGGTCACCAACGCTCACCTGGGGCTTAATAGCTGTGCCGTTGTCGGCTACTTTGCCTTCGCCCACGGCTACCACTTCGCCGCGCTGGGGCTTTTCTTTAGCCGTGTCGGGGATGATAATACCCGATTTGGTTTTTTCCTCGGCGGCAGCTGGCGCAATGATGATGCGGTCGGCCAGCGGTTTAATGCTAAGTGCCATATTGTACGTTTTGGTTGAAAGGAGTTAAACGATATTCTGGGAACTAAACCCGTGCCCGCCAATGCACACTTCTTGTGCCATCCCGACAAACCTGACAGAATGGACGCGGCTAGTGCCATACACGACACCTAGGTCCGTCAGAAGCTGCCAAACCTGTCAGTAGCAAACTGACAGAGGCGGGGCTAAGGGCGGGCAAATCTGCACAAAAAAAACCGGTGCCTCCTACTTAGAAGAGGCACCGGTTGGCAGAAGTCGGGTACAAAATTATGGGTTCTACTGTGCTGACGGCGTAGTAGGCGTGGTAGCAGGAGCAGGTGGCGTATCGGTGCGCGGCTGCGCAGCCTGGCCTGGGGCTGGTGCGGCAGGGGCCGCCGGACCCGTCGGAATACGCGTTTCTAAAGCACGTTGCTGGTTCACGCTGCGAGCGGGCCCGCCAGCGGTAGCAGATCCTTGCAGAACGTGTGTGCCCAGAGCCAATACGATCAAGCCAATAGCAAAGCCCCAGGTAAGTTTCTCTAGCAAGTCGCCGGTGCGCTTTACGCCCATCAGGTTTGCGGCACCGCCTGCGCCAAACTGGCTCGATAGGCCGCCGCCTTTGGGGTTTTGTGCCAACACAATCAGGCCTAGCAACACACAAACAAGAATAATCAAGGTGATGATAGCAATGTACATCTACTCCGAAAGTTTCAGTTTTTGAATTTGGTCTGCAAAATACGCCATTTTTTCCGGCTGGCGCACCATAAGTCGTTCATATATTTCGATAGCCCGGTCGCTTTTGCCCTGCCGCACCATAATGAGAGCCAAACTTTCGGAGGCTAAATCCGGCTCGGCACGGGTGCTCTTTACGGACAAATCGGCCTGCTCATCAGCCGGGGGAAGCGTCGGCGCCGGCGATTTTAGCCGAGGCTTATTACGCAGGAACTGCGAGATTATGTCGATGGAAGTACGGGTAGGCGCTGCTGGCTGATGGCTTGCTAGGTGCGCCAAAATCAGGGCATCGGGCTCGAAGCTACCCATTGGTACCTTGAACATCAACTCGTTCAGCGTCAACTCATCAGAACTTTGCACACAATAACCTAGGCGGCTACCTGCGCCCAGCGCGTAGCCTAGGTCAGCAGCCCCGAAGAAAGCGGGTGCGGTTACAGCTATGTGTTCAGCATCAGATGCTGCCTCAAGCTCATCCGCTTCCAACAACTCATAGACAGGCGCCACAATAGATGTCGACTCCGTTAGCCCAAACTCAAACTGAGAAGAGCCAGCTTCGAGTGGCGGACGGACGGGTGGTGCCACAGCGGGTAATAGCTCCTCCGTTGACGGAACTGGCGGCTCAGCTACTTCAGGCGAAGGTTCTTCAAAAGCTAGTACATCTTCCTGCGAAAAGGCCGGTGTTTCTGCTACTGGCTCCGAAAGAGAGGCTAGCACTGTTTCAGAGTTGTCTACTACCTCCGCGCTTGCGGCAACGGGCAGGGTATCTAGCGCTTCCTCTGCCGTAGCGGTGAGCGGCACTGTTGGCTCGCTAGCGGCGGCTGAGCTAGGTTCTACCGCTTGCAGTGTTGTAGCATCTTGCTCGTGCTCGTCAGGTACTGCATCAACTTCAACCGTCGCTTCAGGTGCCGCTGCGTCCGAAGTCATTTCACCAGTAGCGGCGGTAGGAGTAGCATCCAGCGTAAGCACCGCTGGGTTATCGGCAACGGGCGCAGGCGGTACGGCAAGCGTGGTTGCATGATCTGAAGTGCTATGGTAATCAGCTGCTTGCAGCTCGCTTGTTGGTGCCAGAACGAAGGGCGTAGCCTCAATGAGCTGACGCAGAAGCTGCCGGTCGGTGGCGTAGGTAGCGGCCCGCCGTAAGCGCTGGCTTGCTAGCATGCTGTCCCGGTCGTGCGCGGCCTTGGCTAACAGGATATGCGCCGTCTGGCAGTACGGGAACGTAGTTGCGAGCTGCTCTAGCTCCCGGACTTCAGCGTCGGAAATCTCGCTTAGATGGTCCAGAACATGTAGCAGCGACGCACGGGTCATAATAGGAGTGTTGAGTTTTGAGGGTTATGTTTTTAGTGCAAAGATTCTTTGCAGGGAAACCTAGGTGTTAAGCCATGATGGGGCAAAATTCAAAACTTAACCCTCAAAACTCAACATTTCTACTTTACCAGTTGGCTACCGACTTATTAAACACGTCGGTGATGATGTTGCGTAGCACGTCGCGAGTGGCCGTGGGGTCACTGTTAATGCTGGCAATGTCGCGGCTAGCGGGAAAGTCGGCGTTGCTTTGGAATGTCTGCTCAAAGTCCTGCTTCGGGTCGCGGGCGTTGGTGAAGCGCACGCGCACTTGTACCGTTAGACGGTTCACGCCGGCCTGGTCTACGTTGCCTTCCCGAGTAATAGCAGCTGGTGCAAAATCATAGGCAACGATCTGCCCTTCAAACTGTAAGTCGCCATCACGGGGCAGTAGCTTCAGCGTAGTGTTGCGCTGGAAGTAGTCCTTAAAGTTTTCCGTAAAGCTCTGCGCCAAGGCCGACGGACCATTGTTGGCGTTGTTCTGGAACGTTTGAATGGAAATGGTTTTGACAGCTGGGTCAATGTTGGTTCCTGAGAAGGAATAGATCTTACAGCCCCCCAGCACGGGCAGCAGCACTACGCATAGCCAGCCGATAAGACGCTGACTACAATTGTTCCAAGTCATACTGCTTCAATTTACGGTAGAGCGTGCGCTCCGAAATACCTAGGTCGTGAGCGGCGTACTTGCGCTTGTTGTGGTGTTTCTTGAGCGCCTTCATAATCATTTCCTTTTCCTTGGCTTCGAGCGACAGGGTTTCCTCTTCGGTTTCGTGCGGAATATCCTCCACGCGCTGCGCTTCGTCCTCGAAGTCTTCCGCTTCATCAACGGCTAGGTCGGGAATAAAGTATTCGGATGCGGCATCCGGCGGCGCCGGTCGGTTCAGGCGGGCGCCATCATAAGGCGCGACGTTGAGGTTGGTGAACAAATGACTATTCTGCCGCAGCAATTCCTGCGCCTCCGCTGGGCGCTGCCCGGCGGCTAGGTCGAGTACAAGCTTCTTCAGGTCCGTCATATCGCGCCGCATGTCGAACAGCACTTTATAGAGCAAGTCGCGCTCGGAGTAGGCGCTACCACTCAGGCTGTCTGCCGCCCCGCTAGAACCTAGCAGCATAGGCAGACTGCTGCTTTGTTGGGCGGGTAAATACTGGTGCAAGCGGTTGGCGTCTACCTCGCGCTCCGTTTCCAGCACCGACATCTGTTCGGCAATATTCTTTAGCTGCCGAATGTTACCTGGGAAGCGGAAGCGTTGCAACTCTACCACTGCATCGGTCATCAAACTGATGGGCTTGACGTGGTAACGCTCAGCAAAATCGGTCGCGAACTTGCGGAAGAGTAAGTAAATATCGTCGCCACGTTCCCGTAATGGTGGAACCGTAATCGGTACCGTATTCAGGCGGTAGTATAGGTCTTCCCGAAACCGACTATCGCGCACGGCATCCAGCAGATTCACGTTGGTAGCGGCCACCACACGCACGTCCGTCTTCTGAATTTTCGACGAACCCACTCGGATGAACTCGCCATTCTCTAGCACGCGCAGCAACCTAGCCTGCGTGCCCAGCGGCATTTCCCCAATTTCATCGAGGAAGATGGTACCGCCGTTGGTTACTTCAAAGTAGCCCTTGCGCGCCTCGTTGGCGCCGGTGAAAGAGCCTTTCTCGTGGCCAAAAAGCTCCGAATCAATAGTGCCTTCAGGGATGGCGCCGCAGTTGATAGCTATAAATTGGCCGTGCTTGCGCGGCGAGAGGGCATGAATAATCTTGGAAAACGACTCTTTCCCCGAGCCGCTTTCCCCAGTAATCAGCACCGTCATGTCGGTGGGCGCAACTTGCGCAGCCACCTGAATGGCGTAGTTCAGCGTGGGCGCATTGCCAATAATGCCGAAGCGCTGTTTGATGCTTTGTATTTCGGAAGGTGTCAAGTCTGGTTTTGGGTTTTCGTGAAGTAGACGAAAAACGAAGCAGTTTACTTTACCTGAGCCACTGGTAACGCTTCATTACCGTGCTACGCTATTGGTCAACTACAGTACAGAAAAGTCGTTGTTGCTTGTCTGCGCCCACAAGATCAATGTCTAGTTCTTCAGGAGTGTGGTTACCAGAAAAACCAGCGAGCTTTAGTTGATCAACAGTAGTCTGGCCTTCAAAAAGGAGAAGGTATTGAGTTGGGCCAACCGAGCTTTCGTGAATAATTAATTTATTCAGAGGTACACAAAACGCTTTTTTAGTGCCTTTGAATAAGCTAGGGAGGTAGTTGTCGATTAACAGCGTACAGGAACATGCGATTGTTTGCATGTTCCTGTACGCTGTTGATTTGGAGAAGCCTACAGGAAAATTTTGTTTACCGATTACCCGACAGCTTCACCCAACAGTGCTGCTCCAGTCGTGCTGGTAGCTAGCACATTTACGTAGTCACCCTTTTGAAAATTACCCTTAGGGAAAATAACTACTTGGTTCTGGCTGTTGCGGCCACTCAGGTAGTCCTGGCTACGCTTCGATGTGCCTTCTACTAGTACCTGATGCACCCGGCCCACCATGCGCGCGTAGCGGGCGCGGGCATGCAACTGCTGCCGATCGATGATTTCCTGCAAGCGGCGCTTTTTTACTTCCAACGGAATATCGTCCTCTAGCTTGCGAGCGGCTAGCGTGCCAGGGCGCTCCGAGTAGAAGAAGTTGTAGCCCATATCGTACTGCGCGAAATCGAGTAGGCTGAGGCTATCTTGGTGCTCCTCTTCAGTTTCGGAGCAAAAGCCCGAAATCATGTCGGTGCTGATGGCACAGTCGTCGCCGAGAATGCGGCGGATGGCTTGCACACGCTCCTCGTACCAAGGCCGGTCGTAGGTGCGGTTCATTAGCTTGAGAACCCGCGAGTTACCACTTTGGGCTGGCAAGTGAATGTACTTGCAGATGTTATCGTGGCGCGCCATCGTGTGTAACACCTCATCGGTGATATCCTTGGGGTGCGAGGTAGAAAAGCGCACTCGCAACGCGGGGCTTACCAGTGCCACGCGCTCTAGCAGCTGCGCAAAGTTGACATACTCAGTGCCATCTTCAGAAGCCCACTTATAGCTATCTACGTTCTGACCTAGCAAGGTAACTTCTTTATAGCCAGCTACTACCAGATCCTGGCACTCGCGCACGATGCTGTGTGCATCGCGGCTGCGCTCTCGGCCGCGGGTGAACGGCACCACGCAGAAGGAGCACATGTTGTCGCAGCCGCGCATGATGCTCACGAAGGCCGCCACACCATTTGAGTTCAGACGCACGGGCGTGATGTCGGCGTACGTTTCCTCGCGGGAAAGCAGCACGTTCACTGCCTTCTGGCCGCCATCTACCTCGCTGATAAGGCGGGGCAGGTCGCGGTAGGCATCGGGACCTACGACAAGGTCCACGATCTTTTCTTCTTCTAAAAACTTGGTTTTCAGACGTTCGGCCATGCAGCCTAGCACGCCAACCAATAGGCCGGGGTGACGCTTTTTGTGACCGTTAATCTGCTTGAGGCGCATGCGCACCGTTTGCTCGGCCTTTTCGCGAATGGAACAGGTATTGAGCAACACGAGGTCGGCGTCGGCGAGCTGCTCGGTGGTATCAAAGCCTTCCTCAAAGAGGATGGAAGAGACAATTTCAGAGTCGGAGAAATTCATCTGACAACCATAGCTCTCAATGTAGAGCTTGCGCTGGCGGCCCGTGCGGGTAGCGGGGCTTACGCGCACGGCTTCGGCCGGCTGGGCGTCGGCGGCTACTGGTGCAGGGGATGAATCAAGAAAATCTAGGGTGATGAGTGGCTGCGACATATCATTCAAACACAGAAGGACGGCAAAGGTATGCTTTTAGCCTGAAAAATGACAGAATGGCAGAAACGGAATTGTGTTGTAGGAACGCGCCAGGGCACATTCGACATCTGAGCCGTTTGTGTAAATGGTTGTGCAACGCGGAATGTGCCCTAGCGCGTTCTTATAACACCTTAGTGCCAAGCACTTCCAGCAGCGCCCTCGCTTTTAGCAGACACTCTTCGTACTCACGCTCTGGCACCGAGTCGTAAGTAATGGCGCTGCCGACCTGAAAGCTAAGGTAACCCGTGGCGGCGTGGTACTGTAGCGAACGGATGACCACGTTGAAATCGAAGTTGCCGTTGGGCCAGATGTACCCTAGGCTACCGCTGTAGAGGCCACGACGGGTGCGCTCGTACTGTTCAATGAGCTGCATCGCCCGTATTTTCGGCGCGCCGGTCATGGAGCCCATGGGGAAGGTGGCACGTAGCGTATCAACGAAGTCGCAGCTAGGTTGCCGGCGGGCTTGCACGGTTGAAATCATCTGCCATACGTGCCGGAAGCTGTAGAGGCCGAACAGCTCGGGTACTTGCACGGTGCCAGTGCGAGCCACGCGCGCTAGGTCATTGCGCACTAAGTCGACGATCATCAGGTTCTCGGCGCGCTCTTTTTCGTCGTGAAACAACTTCGCACGTAACTGTTCGTCTTCGTCGGGGGTGGCGCCGCGCCGAATGGTGCCCTTGATTGGTTGCGAAAGAAGCAGGTCGGCATCCTGACGTAAAAAACGTTCGGGAGAAGCGCAGAGCAGGTATCGGTCGTGCCACTTGTAGAAACCTGCGAAAGGTGTTGGCGAAACTTGGTTCAGCTTCCAAAACGTACTCACGGGCTCCAGCACCACTTTTTCGGCGTAGAATTCCTGACAAAGATTGAGTTCGTACACTTCCCCGTTCAGGATATCTTCGCGGATGTTGTTTACCGCCGTCAGGTAGTCCGACTTCGGCAGTCGGGCTTGCATGGTCTGCACGTGGGGGGGCGGCGCTTCCGCTGAGTTGAAAGCTAGGATCTCGCTTAAAACCGTGGTGGGGCCGTGAATTTCTACTGCAGCTCCGCGCCAATGAAGCCAAATCTCAGGCTCGAAGAAATGGAGCGCCGGAAAACCTAGCCCATCGAAATGACTGCTGCTAAGGTCTTCCACCTCATTTTTGAGATCATACGTGAGAAAGCCACACCGTGGAGCGGCTGTAGGTTGTTGGAGCCAGGTACGTAGCTCGGCCAGCGACGCAGGCGCAGTAGCTTCCGTGTGTCTTACGGCCAGTAACTGCTCAAATGGGCTCCGCGGGTACGCTAAGCCGCTAGGTTCGTAATAGGCGCAATACCGAAACTGGGCAGCCCAATGCAGCGCTCGTCTCCGGAATTCGGTAGGCGATATGGGGAGAGAAGCAAGAGTAACAAGAGCTGCCAAAGAAGCAGATTTATAGGGGGAAAGCTAAGTTTAGCTAAGGAATTACTTTAGACTAGCCAATGCAATTTTAGCTTTGGCATCTGTGCTATTCTTGTACTCATGTTTGGGCGAGTCTAGCGCCTTTTGAAAGTAGACCCGGGCCAGGTTTACTTGCCCATCGGTTTGACAAAGATAGCCCATTTGCAATGCAGCTTGAGGCGCAAAATAATAGGGGGCTCGCCCCGCAAGCGCAATGGTTTGGCTGTAAAACAGTCGTGCCGAATCTAAGCGGCCTAGGCCGTGGTAGGCGCGGGCGCGCCGATAGGGCCATTCGAGCTGGTCGCGTAGCGGCATGGCGCCCCCTGGGGAAAAGGCGCGCAAAGTTGCTAGTGCCTCGCGGTAATAACCACCATCAATTTGCAGCCGGGCGCGGGTGAGCACCCGATTTAGGGGCAGTTGGTCCTCGTAGAAGCGTTGGGCATAGGCATCTTCTTCCACGGCGGTGCGGCCTGCACTCTGGATCTGCTGACGGTAGCGATTTGCTGCGGCTGCATCGCCAGCCAGCCAGGAAGCTAGGTAGAGCTTGAAGGCCGCATCTTTTCGGTAGTGCTGACCGTGGTACTGCTGTAAAAACAACAGGTTGGCGTGCTCAGCAGCGGCATATTTACCTTGGTAAAGCAGTAAGTCGGCAGCCATGTGATGGAGATACGGAACAGGCAGGTAGCCAGTAGCTTCCGGACGCGTACGATATGCAGCCAAAGCCTGCTCCGTTTGGTGCTGACGTTTGTTTAAGCTGATAAGCAAGTAGGTGTACAACAAATTATCGGGCTGCTGCGCTGCCAGACGCGTGAGCACTTGGGTAGCCTCAACTGGCCGTTTGTAATACGATTCTTGGATAAGCGCCAGCAGAATTTGGGCCTCTGGTTGGAAGTCGTTGGGGCGCTGGGCGGCCAAACCTAGGTTCCGCAGGCCAGCATCGGTGCTGCCGCTTAGGCCTAGCAGTTTTAGAAACCAGCGGTAGCCTGGCGGCAGTGCCCCGATAAAGAACTGGCAAAGGCCTAGCGTTTTGCGTGCAGGCAAGAAGTAGGGGTAGCGCTGCACCACCGCTTGCAACTGCAAATAGGCCTGTCGCAAATTCCAGGCGCCCTGCACCTCATGGCCAAAGGTCACTTGACTAGCCGCCTGATGTAGCCGAATTTCGGCAGCGGCGTAAGCGGGTAGTGGGCCCCGTTCGGCAGACTTGGCCAGAAGCTCTAGCCGCCGTTCCCGAACGGCGGTTGCCTTGTCATAGCGGGTCGCTTCCTGGCTGATCATCAGCTCCGTAAAGTCGGCGCAGTCGGCCACTAATATAGTACTGGCGGCAGTTGGCGATGCAAAGCGGAGGATGGCTCTAGCTAGTTCAGGGCGCAGCTTCAGCACCTCCGCATAGGCTTGGCGTGCTTCGGGTGTAAGTTGGCCGTCGCGGACTACTAGCGGCGCTTGCGCGGAGTTCCGTAGCGGTGCGCAGCGAGTTTCGCTGGGAGGCGTAGAGGTCATGATGCATACAAGCATAACCATGCTCTGTGTCCTTCTGCAAAATCCTCTGCGTACCTCTGCGGGAACCTTCATAAACTTCAACAAAAAAGGAACGACCAAAGCCGTTCCTTTTCTTTTACAAGAGCTATCAGCGCGAAACCTAGGCTGCTTTCAAGTCAACGTCGGCGAGCACGCGGCCGCAGTGCTCGCACACGATGATTTTCTTGTGCGAAATGATATCTGCCTGACGCTGCGGGGGAACAGTGTTGAAGCAGCCGCCACATGCATCGCGCTTTACCGTTACCACGGCTAGGCCGTTGCGCACGTTGCCGCGGATGCGGGTATATGCCATCAGCAAACGATCCTCAATGGGCTGCGTGGCTTTGCCGCGCTCATCCATGAGGGTTTTTTCTTCCGTTTCGCTTTCGGCAACGATGGTTTCTAGCTCGCCTTTCTTGTTGGTGAGGTCTTTCTTCCGCTCTTCCAGGCGCTGCTTGGTACCAGCGATTTCCGTGTTTTTCAGATCAATTTGGTACTGCGCCTCTTTGATCTTTTTCTCAGAAATTTGAATTTCCAGCTTTTGCAGCTCAATTTCTTTAGCAATAGCCTCGTACTCACGGTTGTTGCGTACGTTTTGCTGCTGCTCCTCATATTTCTTGATGAGGCCTTCCGCATCTTTGGCGGCTTGCTTACGCTGTTTGATCTGATCGTTCAGACCAGAAATTTCCTCGTCGAACTTGCTAACGCGTACTTCGTAGCCGGCAATCTCATCTTCCAGGTCGCGAACTTCTTCGGGCAGGTCGCCGCGCACGCGCCGGATTTCGTCAAGCTGCGAGTCGATGCGCTGCAGGTTCAGAAGGGCTTCCAGCTTACTGGCAACTGGGGTATCCGTGGAAGGATTAGAAATCATATCGGACAGGGTTTGTGGGGGTCTCAGCGATTAAGACCGCAAAATTACTTGTAAAGTTCGCGGTAAGCAAATCTTGAAATAGCTCGCTGGTAAATTGCTCACTTTCAAAATGGCCGACGTCGCACAGCATCAGGTGGCCTTCCGCGGCGAAAAACTCGTGGTACTTTAAGTCTGCCGTCACGTAAGCATCAGCGCCGACAGCACGCGCTTTACCAGTTAGGAAGCTGCCTGCACCGCCGCACAAGGCTACTTTCTTGATGGGCTTTTCGAAGGTAGTGTGTTTGACTACCGGTACCCGCAGCGCCTGCCGCAACCTAGCCCGGAACTCGCTAGGGCTGAGTGCTTCAGGTAACTCGCCGATCATGCCAGAGCCAACTTCCTGGTGCTCATTTTCCAGGCGGATTAGATCATAGGCTACTTCCTCGTACGGGTGAGCAGCACGCATAGCACTCAAAATAGCGCGTTGGCGATGCAACGGCAGCAGTACTTCCACCCGTACTTCGTCGGTTCGCTCCGGTTTGCCCGGCTCGCCTAGGAACGGGTTAGTATTGGGTCCCGGCGTGAAGGTGCCTAGGCCCGGAAAGCGGAAGCTACAATCCGAGTAGTTACCAATCTGCCCGGCCCCGGCAGCGTAGAGCGCGGCGAGCAGCGGCTCGGCGTATTCGGGCGGGGTGTATACAGCCAGCTTGGCGAGTAGCCCGCTTTTGGGGTCCAGAACGCGCAGGTTTTCCAATCCTAGCGTTTGGGCTAGCTTGCGGTTCACGCCGGCTGTCACGTTGTCGAGGTTGGTGTGCGCGGCGTAAATGGCCACGTCCTTTTTGATGGCCATGATGAGAGTCTGCTCAACTTCGTTGGCGCCGGTCAGGCGTTTTAGGGGCTTGAACACAACTGGGTGATGCGCCACGACCACGTTGCAGCCGCGCCGAATAGCTTCAGCTACCACGGCAGGCGTACAATCCAGACTGATCAGGACGCCCGTGATTTCCGCGCGCGGGTCGCCGCACTGCAGGCCGGCGTTGTCATACGATTCTTGGTAGGCGAGGGGCGCGGCAGCTTCGAGCACGCGAGCTAGGTCGGCGACGGTTGTCATCTTATCTAAAAGAAATGGAAGAGCGGATGGGAGCAGCTTCGTCCTTGGGGGCTGCGTTGAGCGGGGAAAGTTAGGATACTTTGGTTTTTACGGCGTCCAGTACCTCCACGTAGCGTGCTACGTTCTCCGCCAGGGCCCGGCGTTTGTACTGCATCAGGTAGCGCGGGTGGTCGAGCACAATGATTTGATCAAACAAGCCTAGCTCCTGATTTAATTGCAGCAAGTACTTTCCATTACGGCGGCCTAAGCAGATAGCCGCGTGGCGGGCCAGGCCAACCTCGGCCACTTGCCGGCGCAAGGAATCCTGGATGGTGGGCCAGAGCGCGGCCGTCACGGCCGGGGAATCATAGAAGTTATAGTTGAGTCCGCGGCGCAGCAGCACGAGTGGGTAGAGGGAGCCAAGGAAAAAATTTTGGTAAAAAGCCTGCGGGCCTCCCATGGCGAGCACCACTTCTTGTACAAACTCGCTCGACGGCTCGCGGCGGCGCGGCAAATCGTTGGCAATACCCCAGGCGGCTAGCGCGGCCGGGTCGGTGAAGGCCACGCCGGTGCGGCCGTTGCCCAGGCGACCCGGGTTGATGCCCAGCAACGCCACCCGGGGCTGGTTATCGGCGTAGTAGCGCGCCGCAAATTGGGTAAATAACGCCCGCGGCGTCGGTTGCTGATAGGGGCTCACGGCTTCCACTTCTTCCGGCAAGGTAGCCGGGAGCGGAAAGCTGGTGAGGAAGTGCAGGAGGCGGTCGGCGAAGGTAGACATGCTGATGAGTCGGTGAGTGCTAGAGGTATCGTACGGCCCGCTCGCCTCAGGGTAACAAGCGCGCCATTTTGCAACTCGCCCTCTCACTATTTCACCACCTCATCATATTCCCTGTATTTTTGCTGCTCTGCTACTTGTCTTATTTTAGTTGATGCCGCTGCTGTCCTTCTTTCTGCTGCCTTTCGCCTGGCTTTACGCTGGCGTCATGGCTGTGCGTAACTGGCTGTACGACAACGGTATGAAAGCATCAGCTAGCTTCGCAGTACCGGTTATCAGCGTGGGCAACTTACGGGTGGGCGGCACGGGCAAAACGCCTCATGTGGCCTGGGTGGTGCGCGAGCTGCTGGCTCAAGGGGCAAAACCTGCTGTGCTGAGTCGCGGCTACGGGCGCCGCACGCGTGGCTACCGCCTGGCGGCTGCCACAGATACCGCTGCCACGCTCGGCGACGAACCTTTGCAGCACTACCAGGATTTCGGTGCGGTCGTGCCCGTGGCCGTGAGCGAAGACCGCCGGGTTGGGATTACGACCCTTGCTCAGCAGCAACCTAGCCTCACAACGGTGGTGCTGGACGATGCCTACCAGCACCGGCGCGTCCGCCCGACGCTGAGCATCTTGCTTACGGAACAACAGCGCCCTTTTTACACCGACCACGTGCTGCCCGCCGGCCGCTTGCGCGAGAGCCGAAGCGGCGCGCAGCGCGCCGACGTGGTTATCGTGACGAAGTGCGCGGCTGGCTTGCCTGCGAGCGTGCAGCACTCGATAGCTGCCCACGTTAGGCGTTATACCCGGCCAGGCGTGCCCGTGCTGTTTTCCACGTATCGCTATGGGCTGCCGGTGCCCATTACGGCGAATGCAACGCGCCCCGGCACGGATGTCGTGCTGCTCACGGGTATCGCGCACCCCGAGCCCCTACGTGACCATTTGCAAGCGGTGGGCTACCATATTACGCATCACGCGGCCTTTGCCGACCACCACGCGTTTTCGGCGGCGGATATTGCTGGCGTCGTTGCGCAATGTCGGGCCGGGCAATGCGTTTTCACTACGCAAAAAGATGCTGCGCGCTTGCTAGCTCCCGAGCTGGCGACGGTGGTAGCCGCTCTACCTATTTTTTATATTCCGATTGACGTGCAGTTTCTAAGTGACGGGGCAGCTTGCCTCCAGCAGATGCTCACGTCGTTATTTCAGCCCCAAGCTGTTGTCTAACTCACTGTTGCCTTCGACTTTTTTTGCGCCGTTGCGCTTGTTTCACGTTTGCCTGCGCAAGCTAGCCTGCGGCGCGCAGTGGCCTAGCCTGTTGCTGGTTGGTGTGCTGAGCCTGTTTTTGCTACGGCCTACGGCCAGCCGGGCGCAGATCCTGGACGACTCCACCAAGACGCTATACGGCCCCAAAACCACTCTGATTCTGCGCGAAGCCGATATCCTGCGCGAAAATTACAAGGGCGTGATGGTCGATACCTCCATCACCGATATTCAGCAGCAACGCTATTGGACCCACGACAGCACCTACCAGCAGGACCTAGGTAACATGGGCACAGCTTCGCGCCCGTTGCTGTGGCAGTTTACCCCGCAAATTGGAGCGCGTCTGGGACGCGACGTGTTCAACCGTTACTTCCGCGACGCGACAACCATCCCATACTACGATACCCGCTCGCCCTACACGTTTATCCGGTATATTCAGAGCAGTGCCGGCGAGCAGGTATTTGAGATTTCGTATGCGCGCAGCCTAGGCAAGAATTTCAACGTGGGCGTGGCCTATGAGCGCATTGCGGGCAATAAAGCGCTAGATGTACTGCGTAAGTCTGGCTTGACGGAACAGTCTAACATCTCGCTGTTTACGCGTTATCAAACAGAGGATGGGCGTTACCACTTAGTAGCTAATCTCACTACTGGTCGGTATGTCGGAGCAGAGCAAGGGGGGATTCGGCGGCAAGTGCAGGATACGACGTGGTTCAACTACAGACGGGCCAGAGTGTGGTTGACTAATGCGACCAATCGTGACGACCGCGACGAGTTACACTTCTCGCACACGTACCAATTGCTCGGACGTGGCCTAACGGCCTTCCACACATTCGATTGGCGGCGGCAGACCCTCAAGTATGTAGATCCTGTTGACACCTCTAGTTTTTACCCAGCCCAGCGCTACGAATTTACACTGGCTGACGACCGAGCTGACTACCGGCAATTTGAGAATACAGTTGGGGTGCTAGGTCACAGTGACGTCGTGGATTATCGCCTGTACGCGCGCAGCCGCAACGGTAGGCTGACAACCCGCACGCTCTTTCCAACCCGAACACTTGGTGTAACAATAACGGATAGTTTAGGCCAGGCTACTGCTAAGCGAGTTGTTAACCAGGTTTTTCTGGGAGGCACCGCTGCATTCCGCTACAAGATTTTTGCTATTGAAACGGCCGGCGAATTTTTGCCGATAGGCACCACCGGCAATAGCACCTTGGGGGAGTACTGGTTTCGGGGCGTGGCGCGGGTAGGGCCGCTTAGTGGCGAGATTGCCAGCAGCTCGTATGCTCCCACACTCACGCAGGATGAGTTTTTTGGGGCGCACTACAGCTGGAACCACCTAGGTTCCAACGATGAGCGAGCCGAGAACCGTCGGTTTGATAATACCACCGTGCTTCAGTTCACGGGGCGCCTCAATCAAACCATAGGAGTTCATCACCTAGAGGCTTCGGTGGCGGCGGCTAACATTGCGAACCTCGTTTATTACGACCGCAATTCCACACCTCAAGAGCTCGACCAAGCCAAGCAGCTACTGATCGTTGGGGCGCGGTATCGCTTCAATGTAGGAAAGATATTCCTGGACAATGAGGGCACTTACACTGCGGGCGGCGACGGAGAAGGCCTGCGCATTCCGGCCCTCGTTACCAACTCCAAAATCTACTACCAAGGCTCCGTGTTCAAAAGTGCCGTATTTGGCCAGATCGGGGCGGAGGTGTACTACCAATCGCGCTTCCGGGGCTACGAATACAATCCGAACGCACAGCAGTTCTACGTGCAGGATCACTTTACCATTCGCAACTATGCCATCGGCGACGTGTTCCTGAACGCAGACATCAAAACGGTGTCCATTTTTCTCAAAATTGCCTACGTGAACCAAGGGCTGTACCGCACTGGCTACTTCACCACGCCTTACTACAGCGGCCTACCCCGGCGTATGCAATTCGGTATCAAGTGGCAGTTTTTCAATTAGATGGCTGAGTGGTTAAATAGTTGAGTGGTTAAATGGTTGCTTGTTATGGAAGACGATGCTAATCAATCTCATAACCATGTAGTCATCCATGATTTATCTTTATGAAAGAAAAAACCATCCTGAAGCTGAAGCTCAACACCGACCCCCGGTGGGTAGATATTGCCAGCAAAAACATTGAAGATATTCTCGTTGATCATGCCTACTGCGAGCAGAAAGCAGCCAGCACAGGCATCAGCTTGATTGTAAAGTATCCGGAGAAAACTCGCCTCGTGGATGAGCTGATGGGCCTCGTGGCTGAGGAGTGGGAGCACTTCGAGCGGGTGGTGCGGGAGTTGCGCAAGCGGGGCTTCGAGCTCGGAAAGCCGCGGCGCGACGAGTATGTGGTGCAGCTTATGAGCCATGTGCGCAAGGGTGGCGCCCGCGAGCGGCAGCTCATGGACCAATTACTCGTGTCGGCGCTTATCGAAGCTAGGTCGTGTGAGCGATTTAAGCTGCTGTGGAAACATATTCCCGACCCCGACCTGAGCCAGTTCTACTACGAGTTGATGGCCTCCGAAGCCGGCCATTTTGTGGCTTACGTTGACTTGGCCAAAGAATACTGCGACGCCCAAGAAGTAGATGCGCGCTTGCAGGAACTGCTCAAAATTGAAGGCGAAATTGTGACCAACCTGCCCGTGCGCGACGACCGCATGCACTAGGCTTACGAAGAAGACTGGTATCCTAGGCTAGCCCGGTTGCGTATGCGACCGGGCTAGCCGCTTTATACGCCAAGTGCTGTCGTCATTCAATACGTGATTGGCAGTGGTGGTAACACCCGAAAACAACGGTATGCCAACCTCACCTAATTACGACGCCAACGTCCACACCGTGGATGATAATATGCTGTTTATGCGCTGGATGTACGATTTGCCCACGTGGCTGCTTGGCTTACTAATTATCGGATTGTTTGTGGGCCTGTCGGTGGTGGCTCTGCGCTACTTTCACCGGCGCCTGCACCGCAGTGCCATTGCCACGCTCATCGACAACGGAACTGTGGGGTGGTTTTTCTCCGGCGTAACGTTGCTGTATGGCCTCACCCTCGGTTTGCTGACGGTGGCCACGTGGGGCAACTACACCCAGTCAGCGGCTATTGCTTCCCAGGAGGCGGCGGCCATTGCCGCACTCTACCGCGACCTAGCTGGTTACCCGATAGGGCAGCAAGCCGTTTTGAAAGCCGAGCTGCGGGATTACGCCCGCTTTATTATTGAGAAATCGTGGCCAGCTCAGCGCAAAGGGCTGATCAATGAGAATGAAAACTTGGTGTTGGAAACCTTCCAGAACGAGCTGCTGACGACAGACCTAGCCAACAACGAGCACCAAGCCTTGCACGCCGAAGCGTTACGCATGTTCAATAACATGGTAGAACTGCGCCGGCAGCGCATCGAATCCATTGGGGGCAGCGTGCCCGGCGTGCTATGGAGTGTGGTGCTGCTGGGAGCCATAGCAACCCTAGGTTTTTCTTACTTATTCTCGGTCAAGAGTTTTCGACTGCACGCTACCATGACCGGGTTGCTGGCGGCGATGGTTGGCTTGCTGATTTTCCTCATCGTCGCCCTCGATCATCCGTACTGGGGCGAGGTCAGCGTAACGCCGGAAGCGTACCAACGGGTGCTGAGCAAGGTGATGGTTCGGTAAAAAAATACTGCCTAGCCCAGCGCTTTGAGCCCTGAGCTAGGCAGTATCCAGAAGCAAAACGATTAGCAAGATCAGCCCTGTGCTGCTGCTTCACCGCCTATTGTGGGTTGCTCCACGGGGCCCGAAGCTAGCAAGCCCGCCGGCACGTCCAGCTTGCCGGTCTGCGGGTCAATGATGCCATTGCGCTCATCTTCAATGTTGGTGGCTTGCGTGTACACGTCGCCGGCAATGGGACGGGCGCGCAGTTCACGCTTAAACTGGCGAATACGCTCGGCGCGCTCCTCGTTATCGGCTGGGCCGCCGTAGTCGGGGAAGCCAAAGCCGCCCCACTCGCTCACGATCAGTGGTACTTGGTGGCGGTAGAAGAACGGGTCACCTACCACCAAGGGGAAGGCGGCGGTACCTTCCATTTCGCCGTGTACCAGCCGGTCGAGCAGCTCGCGCCACCGACCTAGGTCGGGGGTGTACAGGTGAGCCGTGAGCAGATCCGATTTCAGGCGGCCCGTGTAGGAAATGTGGTGCCAGCCGTCGTTATCAACTACTAGGAACTGCGGGTGGGCCAGCTGCATATAGTGGTACGTATCAACGATGTAGCGCTGGGTTTTCTCGTTGGTCGCAATGTCCTGCACGCCCCAGTCTTCATTATAAAGACTCCAGATGATGATGGACGGGTGCGTTTCGATGAGCGCCAGCATGCGCAACAACTCGGCCCGGTGGTTGCGGCGGCTGCGGGCATTGGAGCTGTGCGGGCTCGGCACTTCCACCCACAAAAGCAAACCTAGCTCATCAGCTAGGTTGTAGATGCGCGGGTCGATGCCGGCAATGTGCACTCGCACCAGGTTGCAGCCTAGTTCTTTCATAGCGTACATGTGGCGCTGCATCTCGGCAAACGTAGCCGTACCTGGTTGGTACAGAATGCCATCCAGATAAATCCGCTGGTTGTTGAGGTACACGTGGCAGCCCCGCGCCTCGATCTTGCGCAGGCCGAAGTACGCCTCAATTTGCGCCTCGTAGCCTTCACTGTCAATAAGTTGAGCTACTAGGCGGTAAAGCGTGGGCGACTCCGGCGACCAAAGCCCGGCGTTGGGTACTTCCATCACCAAGCGCTGCTGCTTCTGGCCGGCCTCTAGGCGCATGGGGAAGTCGGAAACGGAGAGAGGCTCGGCGTCAGGGGAGTCGCGGGCAAACACCTTGAGCCGCACAATGTAGTTGCCGGGGTCGTGAATGCGCATCGTCACGTTGAAGCGCACGAGCTGGTCTTCCACAATGCTGACGACACCTAGGCGGGAGCGGAGGCGGTTGCGCTCTACCATTTCCAGCCACACGCTGCGCACCGCGCCGGTGTAGGTTTGGTACCAAATGCCGCCGCGCTTATACACGTGCGACTCCTGCTTGCCGCGGGGCAAGTCGGCGTCCATGGTGTCTACAATGCGCACTGTGAGGCGGTTACCTAGGTGCAAAATCTCCTCGGGTATCTCGTAGGAAAACGAGGTGTACTCCCCGTAGTGCACTTCCTCGCCCTCAATGGTGCGCAGCAAATGGCCATTGATCCACACCCGTGTTTCGTAGCCGCAGGCCCCAAATGTGAGCTGAAACATGGACCGCGATTGAGGCTCGCCCCGCTCCGGCATCATAAATTCTCGCTCGTACCAGGCTACCACTTTGTCTTGCCAGGCAACGGGATTCGCCTGGCCCTTGGCCTGGGCCATGTGCATTTCCACCGAGCCAGGCCAGTTGGCAGTGTGCTCGTAGTTGTGGCCTAGGTACCAGCCTTCGCGCAGACCACTATCGTCGACGTCGATGGCAAATTTCCATTCCCCGTCGAGCAGCTGGTGGTTATTGAGCCGCAAGACGGCACGGGGCAGGGGGTTTTCTTCTTCTTCGGGGCGCTCTTCCTCACGGCTGGCCGTGAGACCTAGGTTGGTGTGGTTCAGATCCATGGGCGTTTGCTAGTAACGAAAATATAACCACCGATAGCGCCCAAATGATTGCGAATAATGGAAGCTGGACGTTGGCGGTTAGGTAGAGTGATACGGGGCACGCGCGTTTTTGGCTGAGGTATACGCCACCTACTCGCAGCTAGCATGAGGTAAAAACCAGTTAATCTGCTAAGATTGCTACGCGCATTGCCGTGGCTAAACGCGGCGCACCAGATTTGAACGTTGATCCTTGTAACGACCTACCCACCCACTTCCCATAGCCTTATGAAAGCCTTCGCACTCGGTACTGGCCTAGCTATTTCTTCCTTGTTCAACTGCTCGTCGAAAGCGGAACCCGACGCGGCCGTGGCGCCCGCGTCGACAGTTTTGGTGTTCTACAAAACCAGCGGATTCCACCATGCTTCCATTCCGGCGGGGCTGAAGGCCATTCAGCAGCTCGGCAAGGAGCATAGAGTGGGCGTGGATACTACCAACAACGCGGCCGTATTCACCAACAAGGCACTGAAGAAATACGCTGCCGTTATCTTTCTGAGCACCACGCAGGACGTACTCAATGCCACGCAGCAAACGGCTTTTGAGCAATATATCCGGTCGGGTAAAGGGTTTGTGGGGGTGCACGCCGCCACCGACACCGAGTACGACTGGCCGTGGTACAATGGGTTGGTAGGGGCGTATTTCTCCAACCATCCGGCCGTACAGAAAGCTACGGTGCAGGTAGTTGACAAAAAACATGCGTCTACTTCTATGCTGCCAAGCACGTGGGAGCGCACCGATGAGTGGTATAATTTCAAAAGCATTCAGCCCGGCCTAAAGGTGGTAGCTACCTTGGATGAGAGCAGCTACACCGGCGGCACCAACGGGGCGAATCACCCAATAGCCTGGTACCACGCCTACGATGGCGGCCGCGCGTTTTATACGGCCTGTGGTCACACCGATGAAAGCTACAGCGAGCCGTTGTTCTTGCAACATCTTTGGGGCGGCATCACCTACGCCATTGGAAAGTAACTGTAGGGCGCCAAACTTCGAGAACGGCTATCTTTTGCTGATGATTATAAAAAAACTGACCACTTGGCTCTCGCCGTTGGTACTCACCCTGCTGACATTGCGCTGCTTTTCGCTTTCTGCGGTTGCCCAACAAGCCCCTGCACCAAGAGATACGTCCTTCACCACGTACAGCGCTTTTGTGAAGGCCAAGAAAACCTATCCCAATATCACCGTGGCTAGGCCGGCGGTACCTACTACCATTCAGTCGAAAACGAACGTAACGTACTGCACTCTCGGCAGCCGCGCCTTGCAGCTGGATGTTTTCTACCCAAAGGCTAAGCGCAAAAAAGGCTACCCCGCCGTGTTGTTCATCTACGGCGGGGGCTGGCGCTCCGGTAACCGGTCGCAGCATGTGCCTATGGCCCAGCAACTGGCCGCCAAAGGCTATGTCACGGTCACGGCCGACTATCGGCTTTCCACCGAAGCCCTGTACCCGGCCGCTGTGCACGATCTGAAAGCGGCTATTCGCTGGCTGCGCGCCAACGCTAAGCAGTACCCCATCGATACCACCAAGATTGCTGTGTGGGGTTTTTCGGCCGGCGGGCAGCTAGCTTCCCTCATCGGGACGACCAACGGTGAGGCGCAGTTTGAGGGAGAATCGTGTCATAAAAGCCACTCCAGCAGCGTGCAGGCTATCGTGGATGTGGATGGCACCCTTGCGTTCATCCATCCCGAATCGGGTGAGGGCAACGACAGCAAAGGCCCGTCGGCGGCTACTTACTGGTTTGGTGCATCCAAGACCGAAAAGCCCGACCTCTGGCACCAAGCTGGCGCCCTGAACCACGTGACGGCCAAAACGCCCCCCATCGTCTTCATCAATAGCTCCGTAGAGCGGATGCACGCCGGCCGCGAGGACATGATTAAAAAGCTGGATACCTATCACATCTACCACGAAACCCACGCCTTCCCCGATACGCCCCACCCGTTTCCGCTGTTTAACCCGTGGTTCGAGCCGACGCTGAACTACACGGCAGCCTTCCTAGATAAGGTGTTCAACGCGAAGTAGAACGCTAGGCTTTGTGTAAACGACAAGTAAGCGACTGGTTACTTGTCGTTTACGTAAAACGGAATATTGGCCGTCGCGACGTTGTCATGACCGTCGTAGGCGTAAATAAACAACCGGTAAGCCCCGGCCTTTGCGGGCGCGGTAAGAGTGGTTTGAGCCTTGGCATTGGCTGGCAATGAGCCCCGAATAGGAGCGGGGCGGCTTTCCCGGTCGCCGCCAGTTTTCAAGTCGGTGCTTTCTGGGAGCAGTTCGTAGCGGTACGTCAGCGGGTCCTGATCAGGGTCGGCGACATTCGCCACAACGGGGTAGCGCTGGCCCGCCCGCAAGTAGATGTTGTCGGTGGCCTGCTTGCTGTTTAGCTGAAAGGTAGCTAGGTGCGGTGCGCGATTCTGAGGCCACTGCCCACTCCACAAGTACTGCATCACGTCTACCACCTCCGATTCTTTGCCATCTTCCGTGAAGATGCCGTACCAAGTGGGCGTGCGCTCCTGCTTCTGACCCCACAAAAACACGTAGGTACCTAGGCACTGCGTCTTGTCTATGGCCACCGAGGCTTCGTAGCGGCTCTGGTACACAGCGGCTTTCTGGCTGCTGGTTTCCTCCACCGAGGCTTTCCAGGGCGTAACCGGGCTTTCCCAGTGCCCCGTGGGGCCCCACTCGGCCACCACGTAGGGCCCAGCCCAGCCCGCGGCGCGCACTTGCTGCGGAATAGCCGCCAGCCCCGCATAGGTGTTAATGCTCAAAATGTCGACGGCCGGGCACCTCGCTTTGATATAGTCCACTTCCTTCTGATTGCAGCCGGCTAGCACGGTGCTGGTTGGGTGGTTGGGGTCAACTTCGTGGATCATCTGGGCAATCTGCTGCACAGCATCCCACACCTTCGGGTTGGTGTATTCTAGGTTCAGCTCGTTGCCGATGCCCCAAAACAACACGGCGGGGTCGTCTTTGTACTTCAGCACTTCGGCGCGCACTTTTTGCAGCTGCGTGGCTACGGCTTGCGGGTTGTTGTAGTCGAAGCCGTGCCGCTCGCGGGCCACATCGAGCCCTAGCATCACGGTGAGGCCGTTCTTGCTGGCTTCAGCTAGCACCTTGTCGGCGTTGCTGGTGCCCCATGTCCGAATGGAGTTACCCCCATAGGCCTTGATGCGCTCCGGAAATTGCCCACCCCCCGCTCCTTTGATAAAGTAAGGCTGTCCGCCGCGCAGCAGTTCGTAGCGCCCCGCTGTTTGCTTAACTTCAACTTTAACATACCCCGTTTGGGCGTGGACAGCGGTGGCAAGAGCGACTAATGCAAGGCAAAGAAGGGACTTCATTGGGCGGATTGTGAGGCGGTGGGAATGGCATTTTACGGAAATGCCGCGACTTTATGTTCATAAGCGCCGTCGTGGAAACGGGCGTACGTACCACGCAGGCTTTAGAAGCTGAGTGGGGGCTAGGTGGTGTTGCGGCGTTCGAAGCTACCGAGGTGGTGTTCTATAGGGGCTAGGTCGTATTACGCCGCCCCCTGCATTTTGCAGTCCGTGTGATGACAATAGTAGCTAGCGCGGATTATCAAGTTTGCGTTAGGCCGTAAAGCTATAAGCCAAATAACCGCTGCGCTGACTATGCTTTGTTACGCGGCAGCGTTTATTGCTGACTTAGTTGCAAGTCGTGCGCGGGGGCTAGGTGCTTGCCACCGCTTGCGGAAGCGGGTAAATAAAAGGGCGCCCGGCAGCATCACCGTCGTCGACGACAGGCTCGCTACCTCCCAAAAGCTCATGCCCGGCCTGCGCACCAGCACTTCCGCCACCAGCGCCACGTATAGCTCCAGCACCGACAGATACATAAAGCTGTAGTGCCATTGCCGCCAGGAGTGCACAGGTTTCTTTCGCAACATCGGCACCATGCCCGCACTCAACGTAACGGAGCTCAGCAGCGCCGCTACATGAAAAATCCCAAATCCGTGAAACTGTCGGTAAATGGTAAACGAGGTGGCAAGCATCACTGCCATACTGCCTACGTAGCTGTAGCCTAGCCGCTTGTGGCGCTTGCCGCCCTTCGATAGTGCCAGCACAATGGTGCCCAGAAGCAACGAAGCTGTCGCCGCGATTAGGTGCAGCAATCCCCAATGGCTATAAACTAACTTGGGCATGCGGTACGTCTCGTCGTCGGCAGCCATTGCAGGCCGCTTGGCCGGGGCTTGCGGAAGCTAGCTGATCGGCTTTGGTAGCAAAACAGGCGGGATGCGCCATTGTTCGGCTCGCTTGGCGTAGGAAATTTCAGCCGTCGAGGTTAACCATACGACTTCAACTCACGTTATATAGCTCATTCACCATTTCCTTTGTCAATCATGGGCATCTTCGGTTCTAATAATCAACAAAGTGGTACTATGGGCGGCTTGATTTCGGGCCTGCTGCGGACTTTCACCGGTGGTAATTCCGGCAATAGCGACAATGCTAATGTTAGCAGAGGCGGTGGCTTCAACCGCAAGCTAGCTGGTGGCGCGCTGCTAGCCGCTGGTGCTGCTTACCTATACAACCGCTCCAAAAATAAAGGCGCTAATGTGCCTACCCTCAATATTAACCGCTAGGCTTCTGCTTAACGGCTAAATAAAAAGCCCCACTCATTCAGCTTAATAGCTTGATGAGTGGGGCTTTTTTGTTTTCTTAACTAGCACTAGTTAGAAATTGGGTGGTACTCAACCAGCTCTTCTAAAACGGCGTTTGACAAACTTCCATGTTTTTTTGGAAGAGTTATAGGCATATACGTTCATATTTTCTCCCAGAGCATTAGCATGCACATAATTAATGAGCCTGTGTCGCTTTGCATCTATTTCCGTTGGGAAGTACATCATTTGCTCAGTTAAGAAATTATCCAGCTTGAAAATGCTCTGATCTGTATGAATATAGTAGTTGTATTGTGGGCCACCATTGCCTCCTGAACTGTACTTTACCGCTAGATCTTCTCGGCTATCAAAATTGAAATCAGCAACAATTACATCGCCATAATCATTATCCATTGCATCATCTTCAGCATTATAGCCAGTTATGTAAGAGCGTGCTGCTTCGCAATTACTGTACACATCGTCGAATAAATATTCGGCGTCGATACATAACTGTTGAATTTGCTGGTTGGTAGTCTGGTCAATTATTTTAACTATGATAGTGGAAGCAAGCCGTAGACTATCCGCATTAGAAATTCGAGTTGCTGTTACTTGGAAGGCGTAACGTTTAGATAAGCTCGTATAGTAGCATTCTTGAGCCTTTACTTTCGATACCAGTACAATAATTAGTGTAGCTAGCAGCAAATATTTATTCATAATAGATTAAGGTTTCGCCGCCATCGTAAACGTCAGCTCGCCGCCGTTCATAATATCTTGGTGGTTCAAGAAGGGCCGCGTGAGTTTCTGGCCGTTGAGCCTAGCTTCCTTCACGTACACGTTTTTGTCGCTCTGGTTTTTGACGTTGACGCGGAAGGTTTTGCCATTCTCCAAGTTCAACGTAGCGCCGTGCACGGCGGGACTGCCGAGGGCGTACTCCGGCGAGCCAGGCGCCACAGGGTAGAAGCCGAGAGCCGAGAAGATGTACCAAGCGCTCATCTGCCCGCAGTCGTCGTTGCCACCGAGGCCGTCGGGAGTGGGGCGGTACATTTTGGGCAGTATCATGCGCACGCGGGCCTGGGTTTTCCAGGGCTGGTCGGTCCAGTTGTAGAGGTAGGCAACGTGGTGGGCGGGCTCGTTGCCGTGCACGTAGTTGCCGATGATACCGTCGCGGGTAATGTCCTCGGTTTCAGCGAAGAACTTATCGGGCAGATGCATCGTGAACAGCGAATCGAGGTGGGGCACGAAACGCTTCTGGCCACCCATGATCTGGATCAGCGCGGCGGGGTCCTGGGGCACGTAGAGGCTGTAGTTCCAGGCATTGCCCTCGATGAAGCCTTGGTCGTTGGTGCTCAACACGTCGAAGCGCGGACGGAAAGTGCCGTCGGCCATTTTGGGACGCATGAAGCCGATGCGCTGGTCGTACACGTTGCGCCAGTTCTGGGCGCGTTTGTTGAACTCTTGGTAAATGTCTTGACGACCTAGCTTCTGGGCCATCTGGGCGATGCACCAGTCGTCGTAGGCGTATTCCAGCGTTTTCGACACCGACGAACCGCTTTTGTCTTCGGGCACGTAGCCGAGCTGCACGTAGTAGCCGATGCCGTCGTAGCGGGCTTGGCGGGCGGTGGTCACACAAGCATCAAGGGCTTTGTTGGCGTCGAAGGGCGCGTTGCCTTTCATCACGGCGTCGGCAATGACGGGCACCGAGTGGTAGCCGATCATGCACCAGTTTTCGTTGGCGTAGTGGCTCCACACGGGCAGCATGCGCTCCACGCTTTGGTCGAAGTGGGCCAGCATCGACTGCACCATGTCGGCGTTGCGCTTGGGTTGCAGCACGTTAAAAAGCGGATGTAGGGCGCGGTAGGTATCCCAGAGCGAGAAGGTGGTGTAGTTGGTGAAGCCGTCGGCCTTGTGGTTGTTCTGGTCGAGGCCGCGGTACTGGCCGTCGGCGTCCATGTAGGTCGTCGGGCTCAGGAAGGCGTGGTACATGGCCGTGTAGAAGTTCTCCTTATCCACCTTCTTCGGCGACTCAATGACCACTTTGCTGAGCTCCTGCTGCCACTGCTGTTGGGCCTGGCCTTTCACCTTGTCGAAGTCCCAGCCGGGCGCTTCGGTGCGCAGATTTTGAAGGGCGCTGGCGGTACTCGTGGGCGAGAGGGCAAACTTCACTTTCAGCTTCTCGTTGGCCGTCGTCTTGAAGTTGAAGAACATCCGCAGCTGCTCGCCGGCTAGGTCGGGGAAGTTCTTGGTCTGGTCGAACTTGCCCCAGAAGCCACGGTACACCTGCCGCTTGGCGAAGTTGCGGCTGCCGTAGTCGGTGAACGGCTTCGAAAACGTCATGGCGAAGTACACCGTGCGGGTGCGCGCCCAGCCGTTGGTTTGGCGGTAGCCGGTCACGAGCGTGTCGTTCTCTACCCGCACGAAGGTCCACACGTTCTTATCGGGGTAGTTGTAGATGCCCGCCATCAAATCCAGAATCAGGTGCGCCTGGTCCGACTGCGGGAAGGTGTACTGGTGCATGCCCACCCGGTTGGTAGCGGTCAGCTCGGCCAGGATGTTGTGGTCGTCGAGCTTCACGCGGTAGTAACCGGGCTCGGCCACCTCGGTGGCGTGGGAGAAGGTGGAGCGGAAGCCGCTCTGGGGCTTGTCGGCCGTGCCAGGGTTGAGTTGGAGCGGGCCCGTGGTGGGCATGATCAGGAAGTCTCCTAGGTCAGAGTGGCCCGTGCCGCTGAAGTGCGTGTGGCTGAAGCCAACGATGGTCTTGTCGCTGTACTGGTAGCCCGCGCAGTACTTGTACATGTCGGGGTTGTACTTGCCGTTCAGCTCGTAGCTGAGCGTGTCGGTATCGGGCGAGAGCTGCACCATGCCGAAGGGCACCGTGGCCCCCGGAAACGTGTGCCCCATCTTCGCCGTCCCGACAATGGGGTGGGCGTACTGGACGAGGTTTTCGGCAGGTTTGGATTTCTGGGCTAGGCTAGGTAAGGAGGCGAGGAGTAGGGCGGCAAGCGAAAGTTGTTTCATCAGCTTCGGTAGGGGTTGAAGCTGGAAAGGTAGGAAGCTGGGCGGAAAGGATGGTACTTTTTATGGCCGTTTGTGGGCCAAGTGACTGCAAGGGCATCTACCGCCCTGCGCATCACCAAAGGCCATAATAATTACTTCACCTACCCGCCACAACATTCGTTAGAAAGCAGAAGTCAACCGAGCTTGCACTGACTCTGGGCTAGGGTGAAGCAAAGTTAGGTTGTATAGCAAGTGCTAATCTAAAAGGATAGGATCATGGAAACAGTGGAAGCAAACCCCATTACGCGACCAACCTACGACGTTGCCCAGATTATGGGTGGGCTCTACGGCGACGGCATCATCGGCTTGAAAGGCGCCTTTAGCCGCGAGTGGGCGCAGCAGCTCGGCGAGGATATTACTCGCTTATACGAAGAAGCCCTAAAGCGCCCCGGCGGCGCCCTAGGTCGGGGCCCTAAGCGGCACTACGTCGAGATTCACCCTGAAGACATTCGTGGCTTTGTGGACCTCGCTACCCACCCCTGGGTAATAGCCGTGTGCGAGGCCGTGCTCGGACCAGAGTACAAAATCGTGGAAATTGGCTTCGATGTGCCCAATCCTGGCGCCGTGAACCAGCCTTGGCACCGCGACTTCCCGGCCCCCGACGACACCATCGTCGGGCGGCGGCTTAACTCCTTGGCCTTCAACCTTACCACGATAGATGTGACCGAGGATATGGGGCCCTTTGAAGTAGCGCCCGGCACCCAGTGGGATCTGCCCATCGGCTTCCAGTATGGCATGTTCCCGCCAAAGTCGAACAGCCCGCGCTACGAACAACGGGCCCAGCGCAAGATGCCTCAGTTAGGCGACATCTCCGCTCGTTCGGCCCTGACCATTCACCGTGGCACGGCCAACTATTCCGACAAACCTAGGCCGGCGCTAGTGCTCGGGGTAGATGCCCCCACCGCTAACAACGCCGAGCGCCACGATCTGCAAATCACGCGAGCCTTCTACGAAACGCTGCCCGAAAACTTGACGCAGCACCTCACGTGTCGCTTGGTTGATGAGCTAGAGCCCATCGTGCAAGGGCACACTATTGAGGGCCTGATGATGGGAGAGGCGTAGCAGTTGCCAGCGCGTTAGGCTGACGCAGAAAGCTATTCGCCTTCAAAGCAATAGAAGTTCATTAGGGCAATGATTGCGTGCGAATGACTTTCTGCGTCAGTATAATGTTCTTTCTAATCAATAAAGAAGAAATCAACCTAGGTTTTCCTCCAACTACCAGAAAGCGACTTCGCACAGGCTAGGTACAAATCATTGTTTTCTACCCGTCTTCCAGCCCTGGCTTCCGTTGCTGAATCAGTAAACAAGCATGCACATTCCCGACGACCACATCTACCAGGAAGCGCAACTAGCGCCTATGACGGTGGCGGAAATAAATGAACTAACCCAGCGAGCCCGCGCGCTGTCACCCAGCGGCGACCAAACGCACGTGCTAGTGCCCGATGGGGAAGATCCTTGGGTTATTTCCCACGAAGGACAGTTGTATTACTGCACCGTCGATCGGCTGAAGCAGAAGATAATGGTCGGCAAGTTTGCCAGCTTGGCCGAAATGGCTTCGGCCGAACTTGTGCAAGTTTGGCCAGGAACGCAGGGCACTACACCCGATTTTGTGGAAATATGGGCGCCGGAGTTGCAGCTAATTAACGGTCAGTGGTACGTCTACTTTGCGCTCTACAATGCCAAAAATGGCGAAGAGCGACTCTACACGTTGCAAGGCACCTCCGCCGATCCACTGGGTGAATACGAATTTAAAGGCAAACTCGAAATCCCGACTGACCGCTGGGCCATCGACGGTACCGTGCTACCCATGGACGACGGACAGCTGTATTTTCTGTGGTCGGGGTGGGAAAGATTCACTAACACCAGCCAAAATATCTACATCGCCCGCATGAGCAACCCGTGGACCATTGCTTCTGACCGGGTGTGTATTTCGAGGCCAGAATACAACTGGGAAAAGCACGGCTACCCACACGTAAATGAGGGGCCGCAAGTGCTGACACGCAATGGCCGCATCTTCATTATCTATTCCGCCAGCGGCAGCTGGACCGATGACTATTGCCTAGGCCAGCTCACCTACCTAGGTGGCGACGCGCTCGACCCGGCCTCGTGGCGTAAAGAACCACAACCGGTATTCTCGAAAACCGATACCATCTTCGGTCCTGGTCACGCCTCTTTCGTGCAGATTGAGGAGCAGGATTATATCATTTACCACGCTGCCCGCAGCAGCAAAGCCGGTTGGGCGCGGCAAATTAGAGTGAAGCCTTTCACCTGGAATGAGGACGGCTCACCGAATTTTGGCGAGCCGTGCTAAACAGGATAATGATTCAGCGAAATGCATGGTCATCGGTACTAAGCTCGACCATTGTTTTGCTGACGCTAAAGGTCTTGGCCTAGGTCTTCTGCTTCTTTTTCTTCGCCGCGGGGAAGAGGATGTTATTCAAAATCAGGCGGTAACCCGGCGAGTTGGGGTGCAGCGACAAGTCCGTGGGTTCTTCCTCTACCAAGTGCTGGTAGTCTTCGGGGTCGTGGCCACCGTAGAACGTCCAGGTGCCTTTGCCGAGGGTGCCATGCATGTAGCGTACTTCGCCAGAGGCTTTGTTTTCACCCATCACCACCACATCGGGCTTGATGAGGCTCTTGCGGAACGCCGTGGTTTGACCCATGAAGCCCTTGATGGTTTTCTCGTGGTCTTGGGTGAGCATGGTGGGCACCGGGTCGTACTTGGCCGAGAAGGTGAAGAGCTGGAAGTAGTCGTTGTCCTCGTACACGCCGCGCTCGAAGGGCTGCATATCAATATTGGAGTACTCGTACTGAATCGGGTTGCGCTCCAGCGTAAAGTCTTTGAAAGCTAGGGTACGGTTGAAGTTCAGTTTGCTTTGCGCGGCGGGGTCGGCGGGGTCGCCGTCGTACATGCTTTCCACCATATCGATACCTAGGCCGGCCAAGGCAATATCATACGAGTCGGTGGCTGAGCACATGGCAAACATGAAGCCCCCGCCCGCGATGAACTCCTGCATCTTGGTAGCTACGGCGCCCTTCATCACGCTCACCTTCGAAAAGCCGTTGCGCTTGGCCGTTGCTTCTGAGTCGCGCTGCTGCTGCTGGTACCAGGGGCGGTTGCGGTAGCTAGCGAAGAACTTTCCATACTGACCCGTAAAATCCTCGTGGTGCAGGTGCAGCCAGTCGTACTTAGGTAGGTCGCCGTGCAGTACTTCGTCGTCGTAGATCTGGGTGTAGGGAATTTCGGCGTAGGTCAGGACCATCGTCACGGCGTCGTCCCAGGGCTGCTTGCCTTTGGGCGTGTACACCGCAATTTTGGGCACCTTCTCCAACTTCATCACGTCCATGTTGGCGTTCGGGTCGGCAATTTCCTGGAGGATGCTGTTGTATTGCGCGTCGCTAATGACCTGGTAGGTTACGCCGCGCACCGCTAGCTCGTTTTCGGCGCCAGCAGCGCTAGGGAAGGCAAAAGCGCCCCCTCGGTAATTCAGCAGCCAATCAACTTCTACCTGTTTGCCGAGCAGCCAGTAGGTTGCGCCGTAGGCTTTCAGGTGTTCTTTCTGGGTTTCGTCCATTGGAATCAGGACGTGGTTGGCCCAGGCCGCAAGAGGTACGCTCAACCAAGCAGCCAGGAGCAGGAATAAAGACAAGATTCGCTTCAACACCATCACGTTCGGCTAGAGGAAAGGAAGGGGAAATAAAGGTAAGATACGAAAGAGTGCAGACGGCAGGGAATAGGGGCTGATAATTTGTTCGCTGAAAAAAGAAGGTAGGCCGGCATCAGAAGTACCGTGCGTGTACTCATTGCAACGTCATGCCGACCAGTAGGAGGCATAACGCGTGCGCACGCAATTCCTCTACTAATACTAAGCTCGGAATAACGTTCTGCCGTCAGCATGATGATACAACCAACTCCTTAGGTTTTCACGTCTATCACCGTCCAGAGTTCAGCTGAAACCCTTTACCTTGCACGAGTAGCTACTACCACTATGCATCTGTTAGAAAACATCAAGGAAGCTTTCCGTTCCATTGGTAGCAATCTGCTCCGCACGATCCTGACGGCGCTCATTGTCAGCATCGGAATTATGGCGCTAGTGGGTATTCTCACGGCCATCGATACGATGAAGTACAAGCTGAATTCCACCTTTGCCACCTTAGGGGCCAACTCGTTCGAGATGCGCGCCAAGGGCTACAACAACGGCCGGCGACGGCAGGGAGTAATCGAGAAAACGTACCCGGCCATCACGTACTTGCAAGCCAAGCAGTACAAACAGCAAATTGGCGATGAGGCTACCGTGGGCCTGTCTGCCCAGGTAACGGGCGCCGCCGAGGTGAAGGCCAACGGGCAAAAAACCAACCCGAACACCCAAGTAGTAGCCGGGGATGAAAACTACCTTCAAATTCAAAGCTATAACCTGTCGGCCGGGCGCACATTCTCCCAAGCCGAACTTGATAACGGTGCCAACGTCGCCATCATTGGCTTGGAGCTGAAAGACAAGTTGTTTGCCAACGAGAATCCCATGGGCAAGTACATCTACCTGCTCGGGCGGCGCTTTACCGTGGTCGGACAGCTCGAGAAAAGCGGTAGTGACCTAGGCGGCGGTGGCGCCGACCGTCTCGTGCTCATCCCGCTCGAAACCGGCAACCAGTTGCCTCGGCAGCGCGCCCTCACGTTCAACGTAAAAACGGCCGTCACCCAGGCCGAAAACCTAGCCTACGTAACCGGCCAGGCCACCGGCATTATGCGCGCCGTGCGCCACGACCCTCTGGGGCAGGAAGATTCCTTCGAGGTTGATAGCAGCGAGTCGCTTACCGGCAAGCTCGACTCCATGACCAGCACCTTGCGCTCGGGCGGCTTCCTGGTGGGCTTTATTACGCTGCTCGGGGCTAGCATTGCCCTCATGAACATCATGATGGTGTCTGTTACAGAGCGCACCCGCGAAATCGGCATTCGCAAAGCCCTCGGCGCAACGGCCGTGCAAATTCGCCAGCAGTTCCTCATCGAGGCTATTGTCATCTGCGTGCTCGGCGGGGTACTCGGCATTGTGCTCGGCGTGGCCATGGGCAATTCTATTGCGCTGCTTATTCCGGGGGGCGGTACCTTCTTCGTGCCGTGGCTCTGGATGATCCTCGGCCTGATCATCTGCGTGACGGTAGGGCTAGCTTCGGGGTATTATCCCGCCAGCAAAGCCTCGCGTCTTGATCCCATTGAGTCGCTGCGCTATGAGTAGGAGGGAAGAACCAACCCACGGCATAAGGCCACGCTCGCGCCCGACCTAGGTCATAACTGCGAAGCACACAACAAGCCCCGGCAAGACGACATCAGTACAATGAGGTTGCTTTGCTGGGGCTTGGTGCTTTCAGGGAACTCAAAATGAGTAAGGTGGATTAAACAAATGAGTATATATTTGCGTTGAAAAGCGATACACTCATTTGTTTATGATAATGGCAACGCAAACAGTAGGGCAGCGTATTAGTCTGTTGGTATCCCATCTGGGTATATCAAAAAATGCTTTTGCTGCGTCGCTTGACAAGACCGCAACCGTTATTCAACATCTTGTTGACGAGCGCAATAAGCCAGGGTTTGATCTTTTGTGTAAGATCTTTGAGGTGTACCCAAATGTATCAAAAGACTGGCTAATGCAAGGCAGCGGTTCTATGCTCATAGGGACAGAGCCTAGTGAGCCAGAACCAGCAGAAGCAGTGCCTATAACAGCATCAGTTGCTGCTGAGGAAAGACCGGCCGCTCCTGCACCAGCGCCCCCCCAACCAGTAGTTGCGCCCGCCGCCCCCGCGCCAAGCGTGGCTTCCTTTGAAAACGTAGCTCCTCCAGCCGCGCCGACACCAGTTGCTCCAAGTGTTGCAACGGCGCCCACACTGCCAGCGCCAACCCCTGCCCCGGTAGCTGACCCGACGGCTAGCCTACAAGCGGCCCTTTATGCCCAACAACTCTCGCATCAGCTGGCTTTAGCCGAAATGCGCAACCAGCATCTGCAGGAACAACAGCGCATGATGCAGCAGATGATGGAAATGATGCAGCGGCAACTGAGTCGGTAACACCATTGGTTATGCTATCAAACAGGCTGTAACACCAAGCGGCCCGTAGCACTCCTGCTACGGGCCGCTTGGTGTTACAGCCTGTTTGATAGGCTCAGTGCTGAAACACTTCGATACCTAGCTCCTCGGCTTCCATGTGTCCTTGCGCATTAACATTCGTCAGGCGCAGACGCTTCCGCTCACCCACGAGCAGCGGGTCGTACTTGGCCGTCACGCGGATGTAGTTGGGCGTGAAGCCTTCCATTTGGCCGTTGGTCACGTCGTCTTCGAAGAGCACTTCAGTTTCCAGACCTAGGTGCTGCTCGTAGAAGTAGCGCTTTTTCTTTTCCGACAACGAGCGCAGCATCGTGGTGCGACGGTGCCGCTCGCCGTCGTGCACGCGGCCCGGGAGATTAGGTGCTAAAGTGTTGGCGCGCTCCGAGTACGGAAACACATGAAAGTAGCTTATATCTAGCTCGTTGAGGAAGTAGTAAGTTTCCAGAAAATCTTCCTCAGTTTCGCCGGGAAAGCCCACAATCACGTCCACGCCGATGCAGGCGTGCGGCATTACCTCCTTGATGAGCGCCACGCGGCTAGCGTAGAGCGCCCGGCGGTAGCGGCGGCGCATCAGCCCGAGAATCTTGTCTGAGCCGCTTTGCAGTGGAATATGGAAGTGCGGCATGAAACGCTGAGAGCCCGCCACGAAGCGAATAATCTCGTCGGTAAGCAGGTTGGGCTCGCAGGAGGAGATGCGGAAGCGGTTGATGCCCTCTACCTCATCCAGCGCGCGCACCAAGTCACCGAAATCTTCGCGCCGCTCCCGGTCAGGGCCTTGCAGCCCAAAGTCGCCGAGGTTGACACCCGTTAGCACAATTTCCTGCACGCCCGTACCAGCGAGCTTTTGCACACGCTCTACTACGCTCTGCACACTATCGGAGCGGCTTTTGCCGCGGGCCAACGGAATGGTGCAGAAGGAGCACGAGTAATCACAGCCGTCCTGCACTTTCAGAAACGTGCGGGTCCGGTCGCCGAACGAATGCGCCGCGTGGAACTCCGTGGCTTCGCTGATAGGACTGGCATACACCTGGCCTTTGCCGCCGGCGGGCTTCTCAAATCCGGCCAGAATATCCACTAGCTGAAACTTCTCGGCGGCCCCTAGCACGGCGTGCACCCCCGGAATCTCTGCAATTTCCTGGGGCTTAAGCTGGGCATAGCAACCCACAATCGTCACGAAGGCGTCGGGGTTGTGCTTCAGCGCTTCCTTCACCACCTTGCGGCACTTGCGGTCGGCATGGTCGGTGACGGAGCACGTATTAATGACGTAAATATCAGCGGCCTCCTCGAAGGCTACTTTCTGGAAGCCGCGCTCCTCAAACTGTCGCCCGATGGCCGACGTTTCCGAGAAATTGAGCTTGCAGCCCAGCGTGTAAAAAGCAACTTTTCTGGTGTTCATAAGAGTATCATGCCTCAAAACCTTTTCTGAGCTTATGTAATCGGTTTTGAAACGCAAATCGGTCCTAGCTTTCGGCGAATCGGTGCAGACTTCATTGTCGGTATTGTAGTCTGGCACCCTGCCGTAGCATGTCCCGTACTTGCTTTGTTCTTCGTCCCGCTGACGCACTAAACAAGCGCCCCACGACGATTTGAAATAGCGACAAAGGTAACGATTTTACGAAAGCCAATAGGAGGCTGCGCTACCATACGAGAGAACTAACGGCAGCTAGTTGCTCCCAAACGACGCCCACCTCAACACAACCATCCGCAAAATGGTGTCTCCTGAAAAAGCAGCTTCGGCAAATTGTGCAAGTATTAGAATGAAGCCAACGCCTTAGAAGCTGGTTGCTATCTTTTTTGAGACTTTAAGAACTGGCCCAGCGGCACTCGTAATGAACAGAGCGGAACCGGGGCGGGCGCCGGCCAGGGGCTTGGCTAAGTGCACCCTCAAGGTGGCAGGTGCCTTTGCCGGGAAGTCAAGCTGCGCAACTTTGCCCGGCACCGTAGCGGAGGAACTAGTGGCTAGCTGAACGTAGAGGTTATCATGAGCGTGGAAGTGGGATACTGATGCAGGGGAGCTAGGTTTGAGGCGTACATGCAGTTGCGTTGGGTCGGCAAGCGTAAGGATGGGTTTGGCGACGGGCCACAGCTCCCGTATGCGCGCATAAAAGTGAGTGATGACCCCATCTTTGGGTGCGCTAACGTATTCCTGCCCGTTGGCGGCCCGGACCCACAGCTTAACTAATACCTGTCCTTTGTGCACAAATTGGCCCTCGTAGAAATAGGTTTCGAGGACAATGCCGGTCACGGGTGCCATTACTGGGGTGGAAACAAAGCCGATGAGTTCACCCGCCAGAACCGGCCCAGCTAGGTCCTGGTGAGAAGGTATAACGGAAGTTGCTTTTGCCGTGGATAGGGGTTCCTGCACTGGTAACCACAGTGGAAAGGCGGTACCAACAACCAGGAAAAGAAAAAAAGAGAGAGTAGCCAAGAGTTTCATGCGAGAAGGCAGATTCAGTAATATCCTCCTGCCGCAGTGCGGCAGGGCAGAGGTGCGCGGCGCCCGAGTGACTGCCGCGGCAAGACTTGCTGAATACTGTGACGTTCTACCTTGAAAGAAACTTTATTGCGCGCCAAAAAAAAGCTAGGATAACGCGTAAGTAGGCCCGCTGTTGCGCCACAACTATGTCGTAGCTCTCATAAAGCGCAGCTATGTTTTGCGGCCGGAGAGAAAGGTTTGGCAGCAAGAAGACTCGGTTTTCGGCACGAGGAATGGAATAAGGCTGTGCCGGCGTGAAAACGCAAGTGGTCTAGTTGTAACGTCCGTCGATGCTTCCTCCGCTGGAGCAGCACAGTTTGAGCATACTGGTGCGCTTAAACGCGTGTAGCTAATTATGCGAGGGTGGACAGACGGGTCCGGATAAGCTGCATCAAAGAAGCTAGGTTGGCCTGATCAAATTCCTCTTTTGACACGAGCAACTGCCACTCGCCAGTGGTATTTTGCCCAAAGGCCGCTGGGAGTGGCTGCTGGCGCAGGGTTGGGAACTCCCGGATAAACTCCGGGCGGTGCAGGAACCGGCAGGGCAACCCTAGCTCTTGCACAAACTGCTTCCACTCCGAGCGCATGTGCACCGCGCCGTACGTCAGACGGCACAGCGAACAGGCGTAAGTTTGGGGAGAGAGGGTCTTGTGCAGGGTGTCCAGCAGCCCCTGTAGCGCACCCGCTTCCGCATTATAAACAAAGAGCAATTGCGGCATCAGAAGCAATTATTTGTGCAAAAAGTCGGCGTAGGAGGCTTGCTCGTATGCCTGCCCTTTTACTAGTTGGGTGTCGGGCACGCTGTCGGGGGCCTTCCACATCATCTGGCGGGCCACGTTGTCGAAGGTAACGGTGCCGGCCGGCGTGACCATGCCAAACCCATTATTAAAGCAATAAAAGGCAAATGGATTGGCAGTAGCCTGCAAAAGATTGCGGCTCCAAACATACTCTTTTGCGGGAAGCTGAAGCTGGGCGAGTAGCGTGGCCGCTAGGTCCGTTTGCGCACCAAATGCCGGAACAACGCGTCCGCGTACTTCCGGGCGCAGTGCGCCACCTGCCAATAGTAAGGGAATGTGAAACTTGCTAGGGTTCTCGTTGGAATCGTTGTTAGGTAACGGGTGACCGTGGTCTGCCACCAGCACAACTAACGTATTATCCCACCAGGGCTGGGTGCGCGCTGCTCGTAGAAAGCGGCCCAGGGCCCAATCGGTGTAGTACACAGAGTTGCGAAAATGAGCTGCTTCGTCCGTCCCGGGAAACTTGGCCGGGATTGGAATATCAAATGGCTCGTGGCTGCTCAGCGTGAAGGCCGTAACAAAAAATGGTTGCCGCTGGCTAGGTAAGTCCTTGAGCATGCGGTCGAACAGAATGTGGTCGTGGGCACCCCACTTAGAGTTCTGTTGCGCCGGGGTAAAGTCGGCGCGCTCCGTAAAACGCTCGTAGCCAGCCGTTACGAGGTAGCTTTTCATATTGGCAAAAGCTAGCTCGCCACCATAATAGTAGTGGGAGCTATATCCCACTGTCTTCAGCGACTGACACAAGTGCGGAAGGTGTTCAGTTTTGCGCGGATACTTGATAATGCTGGTGGTGGGCTGATTGGGGTAGCCGCTCAGCAAGGATACTAACCCCTTTTGGCTACGGTCGCCGCTGGCGTAAAAGTTAGTGAACAGTACCCCCGTGCGCGCCAAACTATCTAGGGTAGGTGTCACGCCTACTTCTCCTCCCACGCTACCTACCAGCTTCGCAGTAAAGCTCTCTAGGATAATAAATAGTACATTGGGCCGCGGCTGCCGCAGCAAGCGTGCGCTGGCCGTGTCAGGTGCCGACGTCTCGGTGGCAAAAAGGTGGCTCACGGTTCGGCTCGCCGTGCTATCAGCCATAAACTGGTACGGATTAGGCCCTCCGTTTTGCAGGAATAAGGAGTTTGCTACGTTCCAGGGCACATTAATAGCCGCGTGGTTGGCGTAAGGCTGACTGGAAAAGTAAACGTCACTCTGATTGACTGGAATTTGCTGCACGCCCCCCCGCAGGGGTACTACTAGCAAGATCATTTCCAAAACCCCCACCAAAGCGGCCCGCCCACGGCCGAACTTCAGGGGCAAGGCCGGCAAGCGACCTACTACCTTTTGGTAGAGTGCCCAACCGAATAGCAACAGTCCCAAAAACAGCGATACTAGTAAGACAACCGGTGCATTACCCGCCGAAGCGGCCATTTCAGCGGGCGAAGCTAGGTATTGCAGCGGCGTGGCATCTAGCCGAAAGCCCCAAGCGCGATAAAGCTCCAAGTCGGTGACGGTGAGCAGCGCTACGAGCAGAACGGCCACGGCCGTGTACAAACGGATAAGCCGGTCAGTGGGAAAACGCGCGCCAGCTAGGCTGCCTACGACAAACAGCAAGTAAGCGGGCAGACATACATAGGCGGTACTGGAGGCATCAAGGCGCAGACCATAAACAAAGATGCGTGCTATGGTCCTGGCCGACAACGCAGCCGTGGGAGCCGCGTGATAAACTAGGAATAAAGCTTTCGCAGCTAAAAATAAGGCCAGCCAAAACAGAAAATACAGCGGCTGGAACGCAAAGCGGTTTCTCACGAGGCAAAGGTAGGGCGAAAGTGACGCCCAACCTTTGCTTGAGGTTGCGTTGCTTTAGGAATAAAAAAGCAAGAGTAATAAGTATGAAATAAGACTGCGACGATGTAGTTATTTTTCGGGCAAAATCAGAAAATAGCTAGCGTTTAATCAGATACTAGCTTGCTATTTGGGGTAGATGCGTCATAAAGAGGTGGATTTTCACAAAAAGTGGCCATTTTTTCGAGGAGCTTTGGAAAAACGGTTTGTTCTCTTCTATTTTGCTTGCACTAAGTAATACCTAAACGTTCTTCATGTCTATTCTGCGCTTTAAAGCTCTTGAATTAGTTGACCGACGCGAACCAGTATCGGTACCCACCACTACTGAGCGTCGCTCGGATAGTTTTGGTAAAAATGTATTCAACCTGGAGGCCATGCGGGCCACCATGCCAGGGGAATACTTCAAAAAGTTGCAAGCTGCAATTAAGCAGGGCACGCCGGTGGAGCGGTCAGTAGCCGACGCGGTGGCTTCGGCCATGAAGACGTGGGCCATGGCTAAAGGCGCCACCCACTACACCCACT
>NZ_MTSE01000139.1 GCF_002154225.1 Hymenobacter crusticola | reverse complement strand
ATGGCTTCCGCTCAGCAAACGGCCTTCGTGGCTGGTCAAACCGTTCAGTATCCCAGCCACTCTTCCACCTCTGCCGTCATTGCGGAAATCTGGGATCACACGACGGCCGAGCTGGACAATGGTCAGCGCGTGCCCTTGACCGCCCTTGGGTTGGTGGAATCGGATGAACAATGGCGGCCAGTCACCGGGTTTGAGGACTTGTACCGGGTCTCCTCCCATGGCAAGGTGGTAAGCTTGCGGTACAAACGCCTGGCCCGCCACCGCTTACTGCGGGTGCTGAGTCCGCTGCGCTACCCGTCGGTGAACTTATGCAATGACTTGACCACCCAACAAATCGGCTTGAATCGCTTAGTGGCCTTGCATTTTCTGGCCCCGCCCACCCAGGCCCGCTTTGACCATGTGATCCCCAAAGATGGCAATCATTTCAATCTGCGCGTCGAGAACCTGCAGTGGGTGGATCAAGCCGAGCGCGACGACGTCACGGTGCTGAAACGGTTCCAT
>NZ_MTSE01000138.1 GCF_002154225.1 Hymenobacter crusticola | reverse complement strand
CTTCTTGCTGAAGGAGCCAGCGCTGGTGCGCAGCTGCACGATGTAGAGACCCGCCGCCACCTGGCTCGTGTTCAGCTCCACGCCCCGCTGCAGCTCGGCCGAAGCCACCTGGCTGCTCAGCACCGTCGTGCCCAGCACCGTCTGCAAGCTCACCTGCACCGGCGTGCGGCTGCTCACGGGCAGGCGCACGGTCACGCTGCTGCTGGCCGGGTTGGGGTACAGCTCCAGCAGCTGGTCGCGCTGCTGCTGGCTCTGCGTGGCCAGCACGCGCACCGGAATCAGGTAGCCAGCCGAGTTGTCGGTGAGCACGTTGCTGGAGCCCTGCACGGCATCGATGCCCATGCCACGACGGGCGAACACCTGCCAGATCAGGTACGTGTTGGCTTTGTTGTTATAGAGCGAGTCAGCCTTCAAGATGGCGTCGCGGCCGTCCAGGAAGCCCGGGCGGCACACCTGCAGCTTGCAGCCGTCCAGCACCAGCTTCAGGGCGATGTTGTTGCCCCCGG
>NZ_MTSE01000137.1 GCF_002154225.1 Hymenobacter crusticola | reverse complement strand
TCTTGGCTACCAACGCCTCCTGGGTACGCTTGCTAATGAGCTCGCGTTCCTGCTGAGCTAAGCTGGCAAAGATGCCTTTGGTAAGGGTGTTCAGCTCGGGCATGTCAACGGCCACAAACGGCACGTCCAGGCGCAGGATGTAGGCGGCATCGCGACTCATGCGATCCAGCTTGGCGACTAGCAGCGTAGCACCCAGGCGCCGGCACTCCACTACGGCCTTGGCCAGCTCTGGGCGCCCGTTGTTCTTACTGGATTCAACTTCTTGAAAGGTGGCCACGATCGCGGCCGGATCCGGGACATAGGATCGCACAGCCGCCTGCTGCGCCGCCAAGCTTAAGCCGGACTCACCTTGTTTCGGGGTAGAGACACGATAGTAGGCCACGTAGAGCATCGAGGAATAAGTCTTAGGAGCTAGATGCCCCGAAGATACGCCAAGTGTGTAATACTAGGAAGGGAGGGCCCTAGGACTACACACCTCTGTTATGAGGGCAGTTGGGCAGAAAACGGCTAGAAGAGG
>NZ_MTSE01000136.1 GCF_002154225.1 Hymenobacter crusticola | reverse complement strand
GTAGGCAAATGGCTAATCATTGCCACCATTGCGGAAGCCTTGCGAACCGCTTGCTAAACTCCCAACTCTCGGGTTTTAAGGTATCACGAAACACAATATCCTAAAGCCCGTGGCCTTCAGCTATTTGATTGAGCCAAGCGGGTATCTACGAGATGTACCCCTAGGATTGATGCGGACCGCATTAGTACTTGTCCATCTGTGCCAGCGTCAGCCGCGCTCCCGTGGCGTTCCACTCCACGGCCGTACCGTGTTCGACTATCGCCCAGCGGTTGCGTTCGGCCGGCGTCATGTCAGCGAGGAACGTGATGGGTTTGGTAACGAACCGGCTTGACCACAGCGAGTAGTCGGAAAACCAGACGACGACGTTGGTGGTAGTGAAGTCTACCATCGTAATGGTGATGGGCATACTCCGAAGGTAAGCACAACGCTTGCACACACGCAAGCCTAGCTGGACGCGTTCAAACACTAGCGCCCATGCGAACTAGGTGCTATCCTTTTCGCCTCTGCGGGTAGACTATTACTGTCAATAGGAGACCTACAGTTGGGTCA
>NZ_MTSE01000135.1 GCF_002154225.1 Hymenobacter crusticola | reverse complement strand
CAAGCAAACCGTACTCCTGACGGGCGCGACGTCCGGCATCGGCCGGCACCTGGCCGCTACCTTACACGCGCTGGGCAACCAAGTCCTTGTCTGCGCTCGCCAGCCCGAGCCGTTAGCGGCGCTGGCCACCCAGTACCCCGGGCTCGCCACCTACGTCTGTGATGTGAGCGACCCGGCGCAATGTGCCGCCTTGGCGCACTGGGCCACGCGCACCTATCCCCACTTGAACGTGGTGATCAACAATGCCGGCATTATGCACCTCTTGGACCTAACCCAAGCCCTTGACCTGACCAAAGTGAGCACGGAGATCGCCACCAACCTGCTCGCCCCGATTCACCTGATCAGCTTACTGACGACCCACCTGCAACAGCAGCCTACGGCCGCCATCCTCAATATCACCTCGGGCCTAGCCTTTACGCCCTTGGCCGCCGTGCCCGTCTATTCAGCGACCAAGGCGGCCCTGCACGCCTTTACCACGTGCTTGCGGTATCAACTCCGGGGCACGGCGGTGCAGGTATTCGAAATCATCCCCCCGGCGGTCGAGACCAACCTAGGGCATGCCGATCACTACGACCGCTCCCACGACCACCCGCTGTCGGTCGCGGCGTTTGTCGAGGCCATGCT
>NZ_MTSE01000134.1 GCF_002154225.1 Hymenobacter crusticola | reverse complement strand
GAGTGAACTCCTTGAGGGTAAGGTTGGAGTCCGCAAGCTTGGCGATCTTGAACGAGGCATCCGTTTTCGTGCTGATGGTCGAAAATAGGCGGTTCAAGGCGGTGCCGGATCGTTCGGCACTGAACCCGGTTTCCTCCAGCACGGCTGCATACGCTAGCACGTTGTTGAGTCCTACTTTCGTCTGCGCAGCCACTGCCCCGACTCGTTGAGCTACATCGGTCAGGAACGGAGCCGTAGCCGCTCCCACAGCCCCTAGTTCGTTGACGGCCGACCCGATGTTCAATAGGTTCTTAGCCACATCCGGGCCTAGTTCCTTTCCGAAAACGGTGTTGAGCTTGCCAAGACTGGTAGCGATTTCCTCCGCGCCGCCAGAAAAGTCATCCCCTAACGCTTGGACCGCAACGTCAATCGCTTTCGTGAACTCTAAAATATCGCCTTTGGCAATGCCTAGCTGCCCGCCGACTTTAGCAATATCCAACAAGCCTTGCAACGAGGTGCGGGTGTTCAGTCCTTTTAGGCTGTCGGCTAGGTTATCGAACTCATCAGCGGTCAGTCCTGTCGTTTTGCGAACATCGGCTGCTTGGTCACTGAACTCTACGAGGTTGCTGAAGACGGATTGGGCCGCGCCTAGAATGG
>NZ_MTSE01000133.1 GCF_002154225.1 Hymenobacter crusticola | reverse complement strand
GAGTGAACTCCTTGAGGGTAAGGTTGGAGTCGGCAAGCTTGGCAATCTTGAACGAGGCGTCTGTTTTCGTGCTGATTGTCGAGAAAAGCCGGTTCAGGGCTGTACCGGATCGTTCGGCACTGAACCCGGTCTCCTCGAGTACCGCCGCGTATGAGATCACGTTGTTGAGCCCCACTTTCGTCTGCGCAGCGACAGCCCCGACCCGTTGGGCTACATCGGTTAGGAAGGGCGCGGTAGCCGCTCCAGCGGCGCCTAACTCGTTGACGGCCGATCCGATGTTTAACAGGTTCTTAGCCACATCCGGGCCTAGTTCCTTACCGAAAACGGTATTGAGCTTCCCTAGGCTAGTGGCGATTTCTTCGGCCCCTCCGGAAAAGTCATCCCCTAGCGCTTGGACCGCAACGTCAATCGCTTTCGTGAACTCTAGAATATCGCCTTTGGCAATCCCTAGCTGCCCGCCGACTTTAGCAATATCCAGCAAGCCTTGTAAGGAGGTGCGGGTGTTCAGTCCTTTTAGGCTGTCGGCTAGGTTATCGAACTCATCAGCGGTCAGTCCTGTGGTTTTGCGAACATCAGCTGCTTGGTCACTGAACTCAACGAGGTTACTGAAGACGGATTGGGCCGCGCCTAGAATGG
>NZ_MTSE01000132.1 GCF_002154225.1 Hymenobacter crusticola | reverse complement strand
CGGAATGGGCCACTACGCTATGCTTCCTACTCCGTAAGTAGGCGGGCGTTGTCCGCTACTAGGTGTTCGTGGGAATACGCCGAGAGCTTGTTACCCAATCGTCAATCAGATGGCGCCGCTTGTTCACGGGTTAGGAGGGCAAATCTAAAAGAGGTATGAATGTTGTCAGCAATTGCGAACAACACTTACGAAGCTTTTCTCTATGGCAACCGTTATCCCCCTCTCTAATTCTGCTACTCCTTTGGATCCGAACACCTGTGCGTATTGTCAGCAAGCGTACACGCCTCGGCGACGCTGGGTGCAGAAATATTGCAGCAGTGCCTGTCGCGTGGCCGCCTCCAATGAGCGGACGGGACGGGCGCATCCGCTCGAGTCGAAGAAAGTCCGCGCACGGCGACGGGCCAAGGGCTTAGGCCGTACCCCCTCGGCCGTCGCGGCTAGCGGGGGCGGTGGAGCTGGACTCACCTTTCAGGAAACGGCGCTGGCAGCAGGCGTGGGGGCGTTAGGCGCCAACGCGCTCAGTCAAACCGCGGAATACCTGGCCGTGACGCAAAACCTAGCAGCCCAGGTGCAGCAGCTCACGCAGACGGTAGCCCACGTGCTGGAGCGGCAGAAGCAATTCGAAGCAGCCCAGATTCAACAGT
>NZ_MTSE01000131.1 GCF_002154225.1 Hymenobacter crusticola | reverse complement strand
ATCGGGCTTGCCGACCGCCGTTTTGGTGCGAAACTCCATTCGCAGGGCGAAGTCGGTCGAGCCGCCGGTGGGGAAGCCATTGCCGTTGCCCGTAACCACGAACGGAAGCTGGCTCGTGAACGTGGTGCCGGCGCTGTCCGTGGTCACGCACTTCACTTCCCAGTTGCCATCGTAGACCATGTTGAGCAGCGCGAACGTGGGGCCGTGCACCTGATCAGGTCCGCCATTGGCGTAGGCGCCGTTGCCAGCCGGACCAGTAAAGGACCAGGTACGCGTATACTCGCCCGTGCCGCCGCTCTCTGTGACGGTGAAGGAAACCGAGTTCTTGGGTTTCCCGAAGCCCCACACGCCCCCGTTTTGCGCCACGTCGCCATCGGGCGTGATGCTGGTATCTAAGGCCGGATTGCCGCCGCCCCCTCCACCACCGGTACCAAGACCATCCAAGATGCTCTGCTTGATGCGGAACGTCGGGCGCGTGACGTTATCCTCGCCAACGACGTCCTCGATAGTGAAGTGTTCCGTAGCAAAGAAGAAGTCTTGGGTAGCTTCGGCCACCACCTTGCCATCTTCTCCAACGGGCGCATACCCCGCCAATTCCGCATCGGAGGTGAAGCGCTTGTCTTCCGATTCGACTACCTGCGCGGCCGTG
>NZ_MTSE01000130.1 GCF_002154225.1 Hymenobacter crusticola | reverse complement strand
ATCGGGCTTGCCGACCGCCGTTTTGGTGCGATACTCCATCCGCAGGGCGAAGTCGGTCGAGCCTCCGGTGGGGAAGCCGTTGCCGTTGCCGGTCACCACGAAGTCAAACATGGCTTCTTTCGACAGGCCTGTGGTGTCGGTGGTCACGCACTTGACCTGCCAGTTGCCATCGTAGATCATATTGAGCAGCGCGAAGGAGGTGCCGTGCACCTGATCCGGCCCGCCATTGGCGTAGGCGCCGCTGCCGGCCGGACCAGTGAAGCTCCACGTGCGCGTGTACTCGCCATTGCCACCTTCCTCCAAGATGGTGAAGGAAACCGAGTTCTTGGGCTTGCTGAAGCCCCACACGCCATTCGTCTGCTTCACGTCGTCGTCTGGCGTGATGCTGGTGCTCAGCGGCGTCGGCCCCGTGCCACCACCGCCGCCCCCGGTACCAATTCCATCGAGGATGCTTTGCTTGATGCGGAAGGTCTTACGCGTGACGTTGTCATCGCCTACTACGTCCTCGATAGCAAAGTGCTCGGAGGCAAAAAAGAAGTCCTGCGTAGCTTCTGCCGCCACCTTGCCATCTTCCCCTAGCGGCGCATAGCTGGCAAATTCAGCATCGGAGGTGAAGCGTTTATCTTCCGACTCGACCACCTGCGCGGCCGTA
>NZ_MTSE01000013.1 GCF_002154225.1 Hymenobacter crusticola | reverse complement strand
ACGAAGACGCGGCCACCCGCTACGATTACTATCACGACGGCAACGGGCACGCCAACGTGGTGCCCGTTGCCATTGGGCAACTGAAGGTCGACGCGGCGGTTACCGACGTGCTGTGCTTCGGCGGCAGCACCGGTGCCATTCAGCTCACACCCAGTGGCTTGCCGGGGCCTTATTCCTACCTCTGGAGTGACGGTGAGACTGGTAAGGATCGGTATGGGCTGAAGATTGGCAGCTATAAGGTGAAAGTCACGGATGTGCCCACTGGCAAGTCCGTGGAGTTGACCAGAACCATCCTGCAGAACTCGCGCCTGGAGGTGCTGGTGCGCAAGATCGAAAACAACGTCACGCTGGAAGTCAGTGGGGGCGTCGCGCCCTATACGTTCCTGTGGGACGATGGCCCCACCACGGCCACGCGCCCCAACCTGGACGAAGGCACGTACTACTGCGTGGTCACCGACGCCGCCGGCTGCCAGGCGCAAACCATCGAAGTAGAAATCATCGGCTTCCGCTTTTACTGGAGCGGCAACCCCATCACGCTCTCGCTCGACGCCGGCGACGACTACCGCGCGGATCCTACCACCAAACCGGACCTGACGTTCCTGTGCGAGGTGTGGCTGGAGCCGGTGTACGGCAGCAATGAGTTTATTCAGATCGGTACCGTGCTGGAGCAGCCGGCCGACGCGGACGGCCGCACCGTGTTCCAAGTGGAAGAGCTGCTCGACGACTACCTAGGTTGGCACGTGCCGGCCGTAGGGGACGTGTACGTGCGCCTGGCCACGCCGCTGTTTCGCCGCTTTTATTTGAAGTATGCCGAGTTGTACGGCGACCCGCCCGTGCGCGCTGCCACCCAAGTGCTCACCCAGCATATGGTGCTGCGCGGCGGCCTGAGTAGCTACGAGCACGTGGCGCAAACCTACCAGGACGTGTACCGGCCGGCCGTGCAGCCATTTCTCACCTGGCAACCCAACCAGAAGCCAGTGGCGCTGGATCAGCCGGAGTACTTGTACTTCCTGGTCGATAGCGCCGCCACGTCGCTGCAGCTGTGGGTGCGCTGGTTCTACGACGATGGGACCAACGCGGAGCGCAACGTGGCCACGCACACCGGGCTGAGCCGCTACGAGGTGCACTGCCTGCCGGCGGGCTACCTGCAGTTAGGGCTTAACAACGCGGAGCAGGCTGACCGCCACATCGAGCGCTACCAGGTGTGGGTCACCGATAGCGACGGCGTGCTGCGCAGTGAAGTGCGCCATTACCTGCTCGACCGGCGCCCGGTGCTGCAGCGCCGCTACCTGGTGTTTGCCAACTCGCTCGGCGGCATGGATACGGTGGCCATGGTGGGCGAAGGCCAGCTCGACGTGGAAGTCACCGGCGAAGAAGTGCAACGCTCGCCGGTGCCGTTCCCGGATCCGCTCGATGGCGACCAACTCGTGCTCGACCGCACCCTGCGGCCGGTGCTCAAGCTAGGTTCGGGCGTGCGCGACAATGCCCGCGAGTGGATGGCCGTGCAGCAGGAGTTGCTGCTGAGCAAGCGGGTGCTGCTGCTGTATGGCACGCGCTGGGTGCCGGTGACGGTGAAGGCCCAAACCAGCACGCTCAAAAAAGACAACGACTTTCTGCCGGCGCTGGATATCACGCTGCAGCTGCCGCGCGAGCGATTCTACACGCCACGCTTGGGGGCCGCGGCCGTCACGCGCCAAGACGTACTGCTGCCATGATTGGACTCAAAACTGCCCGCGGCTGGCTCGACCTGGCGCCGGGTACCATCGGCATCGAAATCGGCAATCCGTTCTTCCGCTACGATGCCGTGCCAGGCGTCACCACGTACCCGTTCAACTTGCCGCTCACGCCGGGCAACCGCCGCCTGCTGAACGTGCCGCACGTGCGTGCGCTGCAGGGCGAAGCGGTGGCCCCGGAGCCGGTGGAGTTTTACCTGGATGGCGTGCTCTGGCGCGTCGGCAGCCTGCTCTACCAGGACTGGCAGCCCGATAAGAACACCTACACCTACCAGTTCGCCGCCGGCGCCGACGACTTGCAGGCCCGCATCGACGGCGTCACGCTGGCCTCCCTGGACCTAGGTACCGTGCCGCTCATCGATAGTCCGCTGCAGCCGGACTATGCCCTGCGCAAAGTGTACAATCCGGACTTCTACGGCGACAAGTATCCGGGCTTTTCCGGCTACCTAAACGACGGCCGTGAGCTCACGCCACAACCTAGGTTGGTACCGTTGCTGCGGCGCGTGCTGCAGCAGTTCGGCTACAGCCTGTCGGGCGAGTGGCTGCTGCGGCCAGCGGTGCAGCAACTCATGGTGTACTCCGACCGCGCGGCCGAGGACGACGGTGGCCGGCTGGCTAGCCTCGCGCTCAGCCAGCACGTGCCGGCGAGTCTGACCGTGCCGGAAGCGTTGGTGGCGCTGCAGAGCTACTTGGCCCTAGGCTACAACTTCGACCCGGTGCGGCGCGAGATGCGCATCATTCCGCTGCGGGACGTGGTGGAGGATGACGCCTACCTGGTACGCCAGGCGGGCGCCCTCACGCGCGCGCTGCCGGCCGGCTACCAGGGCTATACGCTGAGCCTAGGACTGGAGAGTGACGATGAGCTAGCCAAAACCATGGACACCAACTGGGCCTCGCTCGTGCTCGATGCCGGCAAGACGGAAGTGAGGACGGAGGCTGGCACGCTGCAGTCTATCAACGGCGTGCCTTCGATCCGGACGCGCGGCGCCACGCCCCGCTTTGACTTAGGGGATGACTCCCGCTGTGGGCTGCGCCTGCTGTTCGATCGGCCGGATCAACTGGCCGGCGACCTGGTGCTGCGCTGGGCCGGCGACAACGGCCTGTATGCGCAGTGCCATAAGCCCTGGCTCGACTTCCTGAAAACGGCCGGCACTGAGGAGCGCACCATGCCCTTCCGGGTGGCCGACTTGCTGGCGCTGAACCCAGCCCGCAAAGAGATGGTGGGGCCACGAAAATATTTATGGGAAAAGATTTCGGTAACCGTGTCGACGTCGACGCGCCTGGAGTCGGCCCGCTTTACCTATCGAAATATCCGCCGATGAGTGTCGACAATACAGCCCAGCAAGAACTGGAGCTAGCCACCAAGTGGCTTGATATCACCATTACGAACTTCATCGAAAACATGCGCAAGCTGCGCATTGAGGACACCGGCACGCTCATGGCCAGCTTCCAAAAGCAAGTGGTGGGCTCGGCTGAGGGCCGGCTGCAAATGCGGCTGAGCTACGCGCTGTATGGCAAGTTCGTCGACATGGGCGTCGGCCGCGGCATGGGCGCCGGCGTCACCAAAAAGGACGATGGCTACGACCGCATCCGTATGAGCCGCGGCCGGCTAAAGCGGTATGCGCGCAAGAAGCGCAACTGGTACGCCACCGAGATGAGCTACCAGACCCGGCGCCTCAGCGAGCTGATGTACGAATTACACGGCAAGCTCCTGCTCACCACGGTGAACTCGGCCTTGCCATCAGAAACCACTATCACCTTCTAAGTGACCCTATTTATGGATGCTACTGCTAACCAATTTCCTAGTTCCCTCAGTGACTTATGCTTTGCCCAGGCCGTGCTGACCAATAAGCTGCGCCGGCAGCGACCTGATTCTGATGATTTTAAGCAATGCCAGTTAGAGCTGCAAGTTATCACGGGCAAAATCACCACTATCAGACGCGACCTCGGTAACCTAGATACTCTATAAGCGATGGCTACCGAGAAAGAAACCAGAGAAGTAGAGATTATTCTCAATGCGCAGCAGGCCAACGCCAGTCTCAAAGACATGGCGGCTGGTGCCGCGTTGATGAATAATCAGCTCAATAAAATGAGCGCCGATGATCCGCGCCGGGAGCAACTGAAGCAAGATTTTCAGGAGCTGAAGCAGCGGATCAAGGAAACCCGCGACGAAATCAACGGCACCGTGCTGTCGCAGGAGCAGCTGCGTGCGAAAACCGAGCAGCTCAATCAGGCCAACGCCGCCACCGTGCAGCAGGGCCAGAAGCTGACGGCCTCCTACAAAGAAATAAAGGAGGCGGCCGGCGTGCTCGAGAAGCAGCTGGAGGAGTTGTCGGGGGACGATCCGGACCGGGAGAAACTCATTGAGGACTATCAGGAGCTGAAAGCCCGGATGGTCGAGATGAAAGCGGAGTTCACCGAAACGGCAAAGTCGGCCCATGAGCTTCAGCTTGAGCAGCTTTTGCTGGCCCAGGCCAACAAGGAGTTGGTCGAAACGGGGCAGCAGGCCGGCGCGTCGATGAACCAGATGAAGGCCGCGGCGTCCATCCTGGAGCAGCAACTGAATGAGATTTCGCGCGACGATCCGGGCCGGGCGCAACTGATCAAAGATTATCAGTTGCTGCAGCAGCAGATGGAAGCGGCTAAAGACGAGGTCAAAACCTACGTTAAGTCGGAGCAGGAACTGCGGGAGGAAACGGCGCGCCTGAATCAGGAAAACCAGCAGGTGATCCTGAATGGGCAGAAGGTATCGGCTTCGTTCAACGAAATGGATGCGGCGGCCAAAAAGCTGGAGGCTCAGCTGAAGGACTTGTCGGCTGACGATCCGGACCGCAAGAAGCTATTGGCCGACTACCATGAGTTGCAGGAGCGGCTCGGCTTGGTGAAAAAAGAGCTAGGTGAAACCGCCAAAGAAGGCTTCACCATGAAAGATGCGCTGATGTTCGCCGGCGTGGACCTAGGTTTAGAAGCCGCGGTCGACCTGGTGAAGGAGATGGGCGCGGCGATTGCCGAAACCGTCAAGGAGTTCGGCACCCTGCGCAGTGAGATCAACAGCCTGACCGGCGCCACTGGCCAGGAGCTCGATGATCTGACGGCCGGCATCGCCGCGGTGGCCAAGACCTTCGGCAAGGAAAACCAGGAGGTGCTCACGGCCAGCAACGCGCTGGCCAAGCAGATGGGTATTTCCCAAAAGGAGGCCCTCGACCTGATTCAGAAAGGCTTCGTTGCCGGCGCTGATGCCAACGGCGAGTTCCTCGACCAGGTGAAGGAGTACCCGGCGCAGTTCAAAGCCGCCGGCGTGAGCGCCTCGGAGTTCATTGCCATCGTCAGCAAGTCTCAGACGGATGGCGTGTTCTCGGATAAAGGCGCCGACGTGGTGAAAGAGTTCGGGTTGCGGATCCGGGAGCAGACCAGCGCCACCAAGGATGCGATGTTCGCCGCGTTTGGGCCCGAGTTTACCAACACCTTGTTGGATGGGGTGAACAAGGGTACCATCACCACAACGGAGGCTCTGAAGCGCATCGCCACCGAGATGGATGAAACCAAGCTCACGGCCTCGCAGGCGCAGACGGTTATCGCCGACGTGTTCGGTGGTCCGGGCGAAGATGCCGGCCTCGACTTCATCAAATCGATGAAGAACGTCGGCGTTGGCATCGACCAGCTCATCGACAAAAATAACGTGTACGTGCAGCGCCAGCAGGCACTGCTCGACTCCAACAAGGAGCTAGCAGCGGTGCAGAACGACCTGGCCAAAGAGTTCGAGGGTGGCACCGCCATCATCGACACGCTCAGCAACAAGGCCATGACCGTGCTCTACTCGCTGCTAGGGCAACTGGTGGTTATCTTCAAGGAGCTATTCCAGCCGGTGCGCGAAATATGGGATGCGTTCCTGGACCTAGGGGAGTCGATGGGCCTCTTCTCGAAAGAGGGCACCTCGGCCCGCGGTGTGGGCGAGATGCTCGGCAACGTCATCCGGGCGCTGCTCACGCCCACGCGCCTGTTGTGGGGCGCGATTGCCGACGTGGTGAAGGCGATCGTCGACTGGGCCAAGCACTCGGAATCGGCGCAGGGCTACATTCGCCTGATGATTTCGCCGGTGCAGGCGCTGTTCGATTTGCTCCGAAACGGGCCGGCGTACTTCGCCGGCTTCTCGGCCGCGGCAGAAGCTAGCTTCGGCGCCATCGGCCGGGCCTGGCAGCGCATTAAGGACCGTGACTTCTCCGGCGCGAAGGATGAATTCATGAACATCGGTAAGAATGCCGGCGACGCTTACTCCAAAGCTTTCGCCGACGCGCTGGCCAAGAAGGTGACGGTGGCCGCTCCGGAGCAGGCTGCTGCAGCCCCGGATGCGCCCGAAAAGCGGGCCGCTGGGGGCGATGGTACCACCGCAAAAGACCAGGCCGATGCGGAAAAAGCGGCCGCTAAGTTGCGTAAGGAAGCCCGCGACAAAGCCGACCAGGAGCACCTGGATGCGCTGAAGGCCATGGGTGATCAGGAGCTAGAGTATCGGGATGTATTGGCTAACCGGGCCACGAGTGACGCCGAGAAGCAGCGCGAGCAGGAGCGCCAGAAAATCTACGACGATGCCGATAAGAAGTACCAGGCCCTCACCGGCAAGGAGATCGACTATCAGCAGCGCGTGCAGTCCATCGTCGATGAGCAGCAGCTAGCTCTGCGCACCCTTGCGGCCAAGTACACCGAGGAGGAGGAGAAGCGCCGGCAGGAAGCCATCGATAAAAAGATCGAGCAGAACGCGGCCGACGCCGAGGTAGCCGCCGCTGAGCTAGGGGTGAAGCTGGCTAACGGCGTAATCGATGAGCAGGCGTATCAGGATGCCATCTACCAGGTGCAGCTGGAGGCCTCGCGCCGGGAGCTAGAGCTGGTGAAGCAGAAGTCCGGTGCCGAGTCGGCCGAGTACAAGAAGGCCCTCTCGAACAAGCTGAAGGAAGAGGCCGATTATGCGGCCAAGAAAAAGAAGCAGGACGATGACCTAGCCAAGTTCGAGAAGGCGTTGTCGGCGGTGAAGAAGGTGGTGAACTCGCAGGAGGTCGACGCCCTGGGCGAGATGCTCGGCAAGAAAAACGCCATCTACAAAGCAGCGGTCGTAGCACAGAAAGCTATTGCCATTGCTGAAATCGGCATCGGCCTGCAAAAGCAGTGGGTGGCCAACGCCGAAGCCGGCGCCAAGATATCGGCAGCCTTCCCGCCGGTGAGCATTCCGCTGGGCACAGCCTACACCTTCGGCATGAACGCGCTGGCTGCCGCCGGCGCGGCTGCCTCGACGGCGAAGGTGCTGGGCTTCCGCACGGGCGGTGCCACTAGTGCCGCAGCCATGGGGCGCGAGATTGGGCTGAGCGTAGGTACTAACGGCAAGCTGGTCGACTCGGATGGCTACGCCGTCGCCGGCGTCGTGCACGAGAATGAGTACGTAATTCCGGCTTGGCTGCGGCAGGACCCGACTGTGGTGCAGATGGAGCAGTACCTGGAGGCACGCCGGGTGCGCGGCTTCGCTAGTGGCGGCGCCACGTCGGGCGACTCGTCGGCTGCGGTCGCGGCGCTGCCGGCGTCGTCAGAGGTGGTGGACTTACTGCGGCAACTCGTGGCTAACCAGCAGCAACAAGACGCGCGCATGGATGCCTGGGCGCGCGAGCTGAAGGTAGTGCAGAGCCTCTACGACTTCGACCAAGACTACGGTACCTATAAGAAGGTGAACAATGAAAGTGGAATTCGGAAATAATTATGAATTAAAACAGGCGTTGGCTGTTGTCCATGCCTGCATCAACCTGTATGAAGCTGCTTTACAGCAAATGCAATAAGAAAAGGTCAGAAGGAAGACACTCAGTTATACCGTAATTTCCAATGTCTAACATCTTGGCGGTAAGATTTAGCATCATAGGCTTGATCTGATCCGTAGTATGGAGAACGTTCCGGAACATTCTGCCGCGATTTAGCAGCACGCTTCTTCTCAAATAACCATCGGGTGTTGAAGCTAACTTTGATGGCCTCTTTTGGAAAAGGCATCTGCTGGGATTTAAGATCTGTGACAAACTGATTAATAGCTGCTTGACAATCGCCACAGGTGCCTTGTGGCCCCACCATCTCTACTCGTAACTCATCCCCCTTTTCAGTTACGAATTCTGTTGCATAATTACCTCCAGACTTCAGATTTTCTTCTACAACACGCCGAGCCTCTTGTTCTGCTGTCGCTAGCTCGTCTTTCTCTGCAGCATTTGCTTGCTTTCTATGCTTCTCCTTTGTTTTCTTAGTTGCAGTAGAGCTATTCTGTATGTCTAATCGTATGTTATCATAATTCTGCTTAATCCTCGTTTCTTCAGTTGAAAGAACTTGGTTCACCTTATCATTGAAAAAGGAAATGTACTCTTGCTTCAATCTTGCGACGATCCCACCGAAGCACTCTAGGATTGGGCGTAAACCAAGCATTTCTGAGTCTTCACTGTTGTAGTGACTTGGCTGATTTGATTCGCGAAGCTTAGCATATTCTCCTACAACGGTCTGAAGCAATGGATCTCTATCTGCTCTCCGGTCTGCTATTTTTTTAGGAGCGATTGACTTCAATAGACCACGCTTACCGGAGAATATAAAGATGCTCAAGTAAGAAGCATCGCGCTCGTTTGAGTCTGCAGTACTGATCAAAGAATTTAATACTGTCGCCTTACGTTCCTGCATTCTACGATCGCTTTCGCCCATCACCTCTCTCTGGATAACTACAGCTGTCGAGGGAGTACTGAAAGACCGTTTCTGAATGGCGTCTTGTATTTTTCTTTGCTGAATTGTACTGGGTCTGTTGTCAACTATTGCTCTCTGATTAGAGGAGGTAGATTGCAGTGCAACAGCTCTGCTGCCAATTGGGGCCGCATTTGTTTTGATACTCCTCATAGTTAGTTGCTGCAAAAATTATGTGAAGCTATAAGCAGAATGCTGGGTATTGTATGCTGGTAAGGTACTGATTTTCAATGAAAGGAGTGTTGTTTAATTCTTTTTCTGGTGCGTTTCATTAACAGCTTAGTTAACAAACTGAGCTGGCTTATAAATCTGTTCGAATTAGAGTTCTTTTTTGAACGGTTTTAGCACCCGCCTAAACGGCCCCGAAAACGCGGTTTTTCGGGGCCGTTTTTTGATAAGTAATTTGAACACGGGAACGTATGCCTTCCGCAAACAGCCGTTTGTAACTGGTTTGTTCGCCTAGGCTCAGGCATGACTGCTATTAAGCGTGCACGGCTGGAGTTTCCGCACAGCCCGTCCTAACGCGTAGCCCGCGCTAAGCCAGAGAATGGCGCCCGTGCCCCAAGCTACCCCAGCTTGCCACATAGTAGGGGGCAGCAGCAGACAGCCTAGCGTCCACAGGACCATGGCGCCGCCCGTCAGGTAGTGGCCGCGGTAGCGAAAGAGGCGGGCCAGGGGAAAAAAATGCAGGCCCACAATCAGCGCCATGGCGGGCAGCACGTACTGCGCCAGCCCGTGTTGAGGCAAGAGCTTATTCACCAAAAAAATGGCACCTCCTTCTCCCATGCCCAAAAAGGCGAACAGTCGCCCTTGGCGACGCGCTTGCGCCGCTTCTTCAGGGCCGCGCGTTTGCGGTCGCCAGGGCTTGGTCTGGCGCAGCACCCAGCCAGCGGTGCCTACCAGCGCGAGCATTGCCAAGCCGAGTGCGAGGCCGGTGGGGAGTGTGAGCCAGTGGGTAGCGGCGAGCCCGAGGGCGAGCCAGCCGCTGCCAAAAACGACAAGAAAGAGGGCGCCCGTCGCGCGACGAGCTAACGCCTCAGCAGTAGAGGGGGACATGAGGGCAAAGATAGGCTCCTACTGTCGAGATTAGCAGCCCACATGAAGTAAGTTTCTAGAGCCAGGAGCAGATTCCGCTAAGACCGCTAGCGGCTGCTTCCAGCTACTTTCTGGAGGTGCGCAAAAAACGGTGTCCTAAATAGGCCCGAAAAACGGCGTTTCCAGCTTGATTTCGCAGGGGCTAAAACTGCGTAGAAACCGTTCGATATTTCAGCAGGTTGATAATTGTAAAGGTTCCTTTTATGCGCAGGGTTCATTACGTTTGTAAACAGCCATTCGCTATCTCGTTTCTGAAATTTGGATTTTTCTTATGTATATGAGTAAATCAAAGGCAATCTCGTCAGTCAAAACAGGCAATACCATACAATCAGTTTATATAGAAGACTTGTTTGGGTACTATACTTATCACTTACGAGTTGATAGTAGTAATAATCTTTATATTATATACGGAGATAATGGTTCTGGTAAAACAACAATATTAAAACTCGTATTTTATATTCTGTCCACAGATTCTTCAAAGGGGTATAAAACAGCACTAGCAAATACTAAATTTAAAAGCATAGTGGTGACCCTAAGTAATGGGATAGAAGTCTTTGCTAAAAGAAATGAAAGTGCAAAGGGCGGTTTTTTATATGGAATAAGATCAAATGGCAATACTTACGAATGTAATGTTGGTGTTGAGATGGAGGGTGGTAAGCCTAATGGAAATATTATAGTCAATCGCGATGAAATAATAAACAATAAAGGGTATGCAGCTTTAACACAAAGAATAGATGAATTAGAAATGTCTGTTTATTTTCTTAAAGATAACCGTGAAGTTATGGCTAGCTTTAAGAATCAGTTGAGAAGTAGATACAAAAGAAATAGAGCGATCTTTGAGCAAGGATTAGATTATGCTATTGATGGAGAGTTGTTGAGAAGGAAGGCTAATTTAGAAGATGCTAAATCAGAAATAGACAGAGCGTTTGAAAGATTTTCTGATTGGATTAAATCTCGCGTCTTTAGATTTTCTAATATAGGTGAAAAAAATAATAAGACAATTTACATGGAGCTTATTAAATCAATAGCTGATAGTAATAATAACGAAGATGACAGTGAAAATAAATTTGATAATAAGGCTAATATATTAGAGCAATTAAAAATCTTATCGGTTAGAAATAAGGAGCTTTCAAACTTTGGTTTAATATCTGATTTTGATTATGAGTCATTGGCGACAGTGCTACGTGGAATTGCTAGTCCTAGTAAATTAGATATAATTAGTAAAGTTTTATCGCCATTTATAGATGGTTCTAATGCAAAAATACTCGCATTAGATGAAATTTATAATGTTATTATATCATTTATAAATTATGTAAATGAGTATTTTCATGATAAAGAAATTCGTTATAGTTTCCATGAAGGATTTTGGATTACTCACAAGAATGGAGAAAATGTTCCATTTAATGAATTGTCATCAGGGGAAAAGCATTTATTGCTGTTATGGGTAAATACTATAACAGCAGATACTGCTACTATATTTATTATAGACGAACCTGAAATTTCGTTAAATATAAAATGGCAGAGAAGATTATTGAGTAGCTTATTGCATTTTAGTTCAGGGAGAGATATACAGTTTGTTGTTGCTACACACTCTGTAGAGTTATTAGCTAATAACATGGATAGTGTGGTCAGACTTGTTAATGAGCATGTGTAAATTATGTTGAATACTGATTATAAAAGAACGCCAAACGAACTAATAGCTAGATATACATTAGAGCCTTCTATAAAAGATATATTTGTTGAAGGAGATTCTGATAGAGCTATTTTTGTAAACTATATTAAACGTAGGAACCTTTTGTATAATGTGTATACAATTGACACGATTGACACGCGTGATTTAAAAATTATTTCATTAGGCAATATAGGTCATAAAAATCGTGTGGAGTCACTCTCTTCTTTTTTTGAAGAAAAGTTGGGTATTAGAAAAATATGTTTGTTTTGTATTTCTGATAAAGATTATGATTTTTTTTATGAAGATACAATAAATAATAGCTATTTATTAAAAACTGATTTTTCGAGCATTGAAAGCTATTCTTTTAATGTAGAGGTTATGCAAAAATTAATAAATGCAAGTTTTTTCAAATCAGCTTTTTTAGCTAATGAATTTATAGGTAAAATAATCCCCGCTATTAAGTTTTTATATTTGGTTAGATTAGTCAGATATCAAATGAATTATACATGGGCTAAAGTTGAGGTTGAAAAGGCAATCGAGATAGATAAAAAAGGTAATATCTCTTTTGATTTGATGGGATACATACTCAAGCTTGCAAGCCGTAATCATGAAGTTTATTCTCGTCAACAAGAGTTTATAGAAAGGTACAATGGATTAGAACATATTTGTTTGAATTTTGATTACAGAGATAGTATGCATGGGCATGATTATACTGCTTTATTGAATTATTATTTCCAAAGATTAGGAAGAGAAAAAGTTACTGTTGATTTTTTTGAAAAAACTGTAATAATGAATATCGAGGCAGAAGATTTAGATCATTATCCTTTGTTTATAACTCTTGCTCAATGTTAGAGTAATAGCTCGTATGAAAGCTGCCATATACGCCCGGGTGAGCACCCGCGACAAAGGTCAAGATAACGAGAACCAGCTGCGTGAGCTACGGGTCTTCGCCGAGCGGCTAGGATACACCGTCTATAAAGAGTACACCGACCAGGACAGCGGCAGCAAAGCCGAACGGCCGCAGTTCAAGCAGATGTTTCTCGATGCCCACCAGCGCCGCTTCGAGGTGGTGTTGTTTTGGGCCCTCGATCGCTTCAGCCGGGAAGGCGTAGCAGAAACCTTAAGCTACCTGCAAAACTTATCGGTTTCTGGAGTGCAATTCAAAAGCTTCACGGAGCAATACTTGGATAGTACCGGCATCTTCAAAGATGCCATCATCGGTATCTTGGCAGCCATTGCTAAGCAGGAGCGTGTGCGCTTGAGCGAGCGAACCAAAGCAGGCCTGGCGAGAGCGAAGCTGAAAGGATCGAAGATCGGCCGGCCGGCTGTTGATGCGCCACTGGTGGCGCAGGTGAAGCGACTAAAGGAGGCCGGCACCTCTGACCGGGCCATCGGTAAGGCACTCGGCATATCTGCCGGCAGCGTGAAGAAGTACGCTAGCAACTAATAACAAAAAAGCCCCTTCACACAGCGTAGAGGGGCTTTTGATTTGTTTACAATACGTCGTAAATCGCCGCGGCGGCTTCGTCGAGTTCGGCCGTGCTCAAGCTTTCTAGGTATGCCTCCGTCTGCTCGATGCTGCGGTGGCCCAGCATGGCTTGCGCCGTGTACTTGTTCACCTTACCAGCATGGCCCGCCAGCGTATGCCGGGCCGTGTGGCTGTGCAAGCTCACCGAGAGACCTAGGTGCCGGGCAATGACCACCAGGCGCCCGTTGACGCGCGCCGTGGCATTACGTCGGGCAATCCAGCGGCCCGCTTTGTCCAGGCTGAAGTAGTCCTCCGGGAGCAGTGGGAACACCAGGTCACTACCTACTTTTAGGTAGGGCGTGAGCAGTTGCCGCAGGGGCTCCGTCAGCGCCACGTCCTTGTACTTGCCTCGCTTCACGGCCTTAAACTTCACCCGCCCTAGCTGCCAGTCGATATCCCGCCAGCGTAGCTCCAGCACGTTGCTGATGCGGCACCCGTGCAGGTGATACTGGCACAAATACACGGCTCTAGCTAGCTGCTGCTTCTCGGAGCTAAGCGGCAAGTCACGGAACTGCTGCAGCTGCTCCCGCGTCAGGTGGGTGCGGGACTTGGCTTGGTCAGCCGCGTTCTTGGGCGCCAGGTCGTTGAAGGGATTCGGCAGTAAGGTAGGAGCGCCCTTGTTGAGCATCGCGCGCAGCGCGTTCAGCCACGTGGCCGCACTAGTGGGCGCGTAGTGCTCGGCGAGCCAGCCGGCGAAGCTGCGCGTCTTGGCCTCGGTGAGTTGCGAGAGGCGCACCGGGTGCTCGGTGCACCAGCGCTTCCACACGGCGATGGCCGAACCGTGGCCCCGATACGTGGCCTCGTTGCCGGCCGCGTAGTGCTGCTCCCGGACGCTGCTGAGCAACTCACTCACGAGTGGATCCACGCCAGGCGTCGGCTTGTTGGGCATCATCGCCTGGCGTACATCCTTAGCCGTGATGACCTGGTCAGGTGTAGCCAGTGCCAGCAGCTGGTCGAGGGTGGTGCGCGCACGACCTTCGAGCGACTTTAGGCTGGCATTAAGGTCAATGCTGGCCTGGCTGGTACCGCGGCATTTGCCGGCTTTTGGATTCCACTCACTAGGTAGTAAGCGGATTTTGGTGGAGTACTCGCTGCGCTGGCCATGAATGGTGATGCGCATGGAGATCGGCGCTTTGCCGGCTGCGTTGGCTTTGTGCTTTTTTTGCCAAAACAGCAGTTCCATCGGAATAGAATGTGACATTTTCCCGTGCCGCAGGAATAGGGCGGCCGGGCGTTGCAGAAATAAGTAGGGTGGCGCATAAAATAGATAGCGTACTAGTCCATAACAGCACGAGAATATGCAGTTAGGGAATAGACACTCGCTAAAAAGGGGGTGTCTCGACAGTAGCCAAAAAAGGTGTGTTGCTACTGCTATATAGACGACTGAGCGACCAGGAAGGGTAACCGTAGAGGTAACCGCGCCTGGGGCTCAGAAACGCATTTGGTATGGAAAGGGCGGAAAAAGAAAAAGCCCCAAACCAGCCGAAAACTCAGCTAATTGGGGCCGCAAACCACTTCAGGTTACCTTTGCACAAATATACACTGTTTCGTCTTTCCCATGTTGTTGTTTCCGGGTCGTTTTGCTAGCTTTTCCTCTGCTTTGCTCATCGCATTAGCTAGCTGTAGCAGTCCGGGCGAGCCTGCCAACGACCATCGTGTTTTTCGCTACAACCAGCCTGAGGCGCTAACTTCTCTGGACCCTGCCTTTGCTAATAAGCAAGCGAATATCTGGGCTGTTACGCAGCTGTATAATGGCCTCGTAGAGCTAGATGACCAAATGAAGCCCGGTCCGGCCATAGCACGCCGCTATGACGTCTCCCCCGATGGCTTACGTTACACTTTCGTACTACGCCCCAACGTCTACTTTCAAGATTCAGAAGTATTCCCAACGGGTAAGGGCCGGCGTGTGATAGCGCAGGACTTTGTCTACAGCTTCAAGCGCATTCTCGACCCTGCCACAGCTAGCCCCGGCGGCTGGGTGTTTCGGGGGAAGGTGCTGGAAAACACAAAAGGAGAAATTAGCGATACTGCTTTTGTTGCTCCCAACGACAGTACTTTACGCGTTTACCTTAAAGAGCCATTTATTCCATTCCTGGGCATTCTGACGATGCCGTACGCCTACGTGGTGCCGCGTGAAGCGGTGCAGCGCTACGGCAAAGACTTTCGAGAACATCCGGTGGGTACTGGGCCGTTTCAATTTAAGCTGTGGGATGAAGGCAATGCTATTATCTACCATCGCAACCCAAACTATTGGCGCCACGACGCGCAGGGTAAATCGCTACCCTACTTAGAAGCGGTACAAATCAGCTTCATCCAGGACCGCAAGACGGAGTTTTTGACCTTTCAGCAGGGCAAGCTCGACTTCCTGTCGGGCATACGCGAAGGCTCCCGCGACTTGATTCTGTACCCTGATGGGACTGTGCGGGAGGACTTCAAGGGAAAGTTTCGGTTTGAAAAGGTGCCCTATCTAAACACCGAATACCTAGGTTTTCAACTTGATCCGGCCAACTTGCGTGGCAACGGCGCCAACGCAGCCTTGCGTGACAAACGGGTCCGGCAAGCGTTGAGCTACGCCCTTAATAAGCCCGAGCTGATCGCCTACTTCCTGAACAACGTGGGCGTGCCGGGCCTTTCGGGCTTTGTCCCCTCCTCGTTGCCGTCGTATAGCGCCAAGCTGGTGCCGGGCTACACGTACCAACCTGATAAGGCGCGCCAACTGCTGCGGGCCGCTGGTTACGGGCCAGGTAAGCCCCTTAGTCTGCGGCTATCGACGGTGCAGGAGCGTAAGGAGATTTGCGAGTACTTGCAGAAAAAGTGGGCCGAGGTAGGAGTGCAGGTAACCATTGATGTAAACCAAGCCGCTGCCCACCAGGAAATAGTAGATAATGGCCAAGCGGCGTTCTTTACCAAGTCGTGGCTGGGCGACTATCCCGATGCTGAGAACTACCTAGCGCTCTTTTATAGTCCTAATTTCTCGCCCGCCGGCCCAAACAAGACGCACTTTAAAAGCGCCGCCTACGATAAGCTCTACGCACAGGCTAAGCTGGAGCAAGACCCGCAGAAACGCTATGCCCTCTACCAGCAAATGGACCGCATTGTGGTAGAAGAAAGCCCCGTTATTCCCCTGTATTACGACCAGGTAGTGCGCCTAACCCAGAACAATATCCACGGCCTCACGCCAAATCCAATGAACCAGCTCGTACTGGAACGCGTGCGGAAGGAATAACAAATCTGCTTTATGAGAGCCTACAATAAGAAAGCCCTTCTGCTTAGAGCAGAAGGGCTTTCTTATTGTAGGGAATCTAGGTTTTACTTGTTGCCTTTGGGCTTGGCTTGACCTGGTTTTTTAGCTTCGGCTTCGCGTTCCTGGGCTGCTTTCATGGCCTCAGCAAGGCGGGCTTGGAAGCCGCTCGGTTTTTTATCCTTGTTCTTAACCTTGTTGGCTTCGAGCTGGGCACGCAGTTTGGTATCATCCACAAAGTTGCGGGTGATGAACTGCTGACCGAAGGTGATGACGTTTGACACAAAGTAGTACCAAGTCAGGCCCGACGCGTAGCTGTTCAGCACAAACAGGAAGATAATCGGCATCAAGTAGCTGTAGAACTTCATGGGGCCCTGCATGGCCGTGTTCAGCTGGTTGCTCTGCCAAGTCATGAGTAGGGTAGAGGCCGTCATCATCAGGGTGAACATGCTTACATGGTCGCCGTACCACTTTAGGGTGAAGGGAAGCTTGATGAACACATCGTAGCTGCTTAAGTCTTTCGCCCACAAGAAGTGCTCTTGGCGCAGCTCAATTGAGTTCGGGAAGAAGCTGAACATGGCGAACAGGATGGGCAGTGTGAGCAGCGTGGGTACGCAGCCACTCAGTGGGCTTACGCCCATCGACGAATAGAGCTTCATCGTTTCGCTCTGCACCTTGGCCTGGTCGTCGCCATATTTCTCTTTAATCTCATCTAGCTCCGGCTTCAGCACCTTCATGCGCGCCTGCGACACATACGTTTTGTACGTGAGCGGCCAAGTCACCAGCTTAATCAACAGAACAAGCAGCGCGATGATGATGCCGTAGGAGCTGATGAACTGCTCCAGGAAGTGGAAAACTGGAATAACGATGAAGCGGTTGATCCAGCGGAACAAGCCCCAACCTAGGTACACGTTGCGGTCAAACTCGGGCGCGACGTCCTTGAGGATATTGAACGAGTTCGGGCCGAAGTAGAATCGAAAGCTAGCCTTGCCCTGCTCCACATCGGCAGCAGGAATGGTTAGCGTGCTGGTCAGCGTTTTGATGAAAGTAGGGTCCTCGTCAGTGATAACCGAGTTGAACTGACCGTTAGAAAACTGCTTTTCGGCAATGATGCCAGCCACGAAGAAGTCGTGCTTGTGCGCGGCCCACTTCAAGGGATCAGCCACTTTCACTTCCTCAGGTTTCTCTGAGGCTTCCGCAATTTCGCCCCGGTCGCCGCTAGCTAGGTAGTGGTTGATGGTGCTGTGGTTACGGTTTTGCTTGCGGTCCTGCTCCGTTTGGCGCACGCGGTCGATAAACGTGAACGTTAGTGGCTCCTGCGCCAGCACTGCATTCAAGCCTGTGAAATGCAGGTTGTAAGCAAGCTGAAAGGAATTATCAAGCAGCGTGTATACCTGCTCAATGCGGCCACCCGCCACGTCGGCGGCGAAAGTAACACGTTGGCCTTTCTGTTCGCCTTCAGCGACAGGCTGAGCGTCGCCAGCCGGTTGGAAATACAAGTCTGAAAGTCGAACGGTGCGGCCGTCGGTTGTCCGGAAGCGTGTATCGAGTTGAGCGCTCTGGCGGTCGAGCAAGTCGAACGGTTGGCCGAAGAACGTCTTGTACTTGTTCAGCCGAACTGCTTCGATGCGGCCTCCTTTGGTCGAAAACGTAACGGTGAGGTTCTCGTTTTTGAGCTGCACTTGCTGCGCCGTGCCTTGCGCGGCCGTGGCAAACGTGCCGAGGGTGCGCGCTGCCGTCGTAGAATCGAGAGGGGCGGCGGCCACTGGCGTAGCGCTTTTCGCAGCAGCGGTAGTCGTGGTGGGTTTGGCGGCCGGTTTGTCTGTCGGCGCTTTAGGCGCAAAGAAAAACAAATAGGCGAGCAGCAGGGCCGAAATTAGAAACAGGCCGGTTGCTTGGTTCTTGTCCATTGACGGGAACTGACAGGGAGAAAGATGACGAAGCGTTAACGGCTTCAGGAAGTGGAAATAAAAATAGAACCGCCTCAAAAAACAGGCGAGCCAACGGCAAAGGTAGCGTGTGGCAGAGGAAATGTTGAATGTTGAGTGCTGCGTGTTGAATAATAGACAACTTGGCAGGTAAATTATCTTGGCGCGCAACTGCTGCTATCCAAGAAAAGAACGTCAATCCAACGCTAGGAAAAATCTCGCCTGTGCTGGTAACTCTGCCTACTAGGTTACCATTGCACGCGGGATTCCTCCTAGCGTCGGACTGACGTTCTGTAGGAGCTCAGCTCGAATTAAGTGTTGGGTAGCATTTTGCTCTTACCCATTGACACGCAATACTTCCTAAATTTCGTTTTTGTGGTGCTGAATGGCTGCCCGCACGAAACGCACAAACAGCGGATGCGGATTCTGCACAGTGCTCTTGAGTTCGGGGTGAAATTGTCCGGCTACAAACCACGGATGGTCGCGCAGCTCAATCACTTCTACTAGGCCCGTATCGGGGTTCACGCCCGATGCCAGCAAGCCAGCTTCTTCAAATTGGCCTAGGTAGTCGTTGTTGAACTCGTAGCGGTGCCGGTGCCGCTCGCTGATGTGGTTGCGGCCGTAGGCTTTAGCCGCTTTTGAGCCCTTGCGCAGCTCGCAGTTATAAGCACCTAGGCGCATAGTGCCGCCTTTCTGGGTGATGGCTTTCTGTTCCTCCATCATGTTGATGACAGGGTGCGGGGTCTGGGCATCCATCTCTGTGGAGCTAGCTCCTGGCAACTGAAGCACGTTGCGGGCAAATTCTACCACGGCACATTGCATACCTAGGCAGATGCCAAAGAACGGAATGCCCTTTTCGCGTACGTACTTGATAGCCGCCACTTTGCCTTCGAAGCCCCGCTCGCCAAAACCTGGTGCTACCAGCACCCCATCCACGCCGTGCAGCAGCTGGGCCACGTTATCCACGTTGATGTGCTCGGATTGAATGCTGCGCACCGTTACCTTGCATTCGTTGTAGGCACCGGCATGAATAAACGACTCGTTGATGGATTTGTACGCATCGGGGAGCTCCACGTACTTGCCCACCAAGGCGATGGTCACTTCCTCGGTCGGGTTCTTCAGGCGACCTAGGAAGTCTTTCCACGATTCTAGGTCAGGGGAGGGGGTGCCACCCGAGAGTTTCATCTTCTTGATAACTCGGTCGTCGAGCTGCTCCTTGAGCATGAGTAGCGGCACCGAGTAGATGCTGTCGGCGTCCAAAGACTCGATAACGGAGTTAATCTTCACGTTGCAGAATAGCGCAATCTTCTTGCGCATCTCCATCGGGATGGGGTGCTCGGAGCGGCACACCAGAATGTCGGGTTGCAGACCAGCTTCGCGCAAATCGCGTACGGAGTGCTGGGTAGGCTTAGTTTTCAGCTCGCCGGCCGCGGCTAGGTAGGGCAGCAGCGTGAGGTGAATCACGAGCGAATCATTCGGGGGTAACTCCCAGCGCAGCTGGCGCACGGCCTCCACGAAAGGCAAGCTCTCAATATCGCCGATGCAGCCGCCGATTTCGGTAATTACCACATCAAACTCGCCGCCCTGCCCGAGCAGCAACATGCGGCGCTTAATCTCGTCGGTGATGTGCGGTACTACCTGCACCGTTTTGCCTAGGTAAGCGCCCTCACGCTCCTTGCGGATAACGTGGTTGTAGATGCGGCCGGTCGTAACGTTGTTGGCCTGCGAAGTGGGGGTGTTTAGGAAGCGCTCGTAGTGACCTAGGTCGAGGTCTGTTTCGGCGCCGTCGTCGGTTACAAAGCATTCGCCGTGCTCGTACGGGTTCAGCGTGCCAGGGTCGATGTTGATGTAGGGGTCAAACTTCTGAATAGTGACCCGGAAGCCACGTGCTTGCAGCAGCTTGGCGAGAGAAGCGGAAACAATTCCTTTTCCGAGAGAGGAAGTCACCCCGCCGGTGACAAAAATGTACTTGGCCGTTGCAGCCGCGGAAGTTGGAGTTCGGTCTGGCATAACGGGAAACAAAGGTACGAAAAGAAGTCGGGCCTTTCCCGTTTTACTTGCCAAGCTTTTGGCAGGACGTCGTGTAGCCAGGCTAGGTTGGCAGTTTTAGCAAGGCAGTTGCGAGTGGTCAATAGTTGTGGTAGAGGGTGTCCGCGTTGATTCGGGAGTGAAAAACGGTAAGCCGCTTGGAGCGGGCTTATACCTGTACTATCCGCCAGGAACTGAGCGTAATGCCGCTAGCCCAAGTGGTTGCACGATCCTGGTCTGGAATGCCGGGGCTAGCGCGCCAAAACCTAGGTAGAAGTTGATGAGCCTAGGAAAAGCTGCTCGAATCCTTGCGATACTTGGGAATGACAGCGCTGTTCTAAACTTTTCGGGGCAGCAGCTTTCTTTCTAACCTGCGGCGGCTGCATCTTGCAACATATGCTGCTTTCGTTTTTTCGCCGTCTGTCATTGCTAGGCTTCCTGTTGGCCACCACCCTCACCTTTGCCGCCAGCGGGGGCGATGAGGAAGCCGAAACTTCCCTAAATCGTGGTCGTGGGCCGCGCTGGCTAAACAAGCTGATCACCGAGTCGCCGGTATTGCGTCAGCATTTTGTGGGCGTGTGCATCACTGATGTGGCCAGCGGCGAGAAGCTGTACGAGTTCAACGCTGATCGTTACTTCACGCCTGCCAGCAACATGAAGCTATTTAGCTTCTACACCGGGCTGCACATGCTTGGCGACTCGTTGCCTAGCCTGCGCTACGTAGTGCGCCACGACTCGCTGCTGTTCTGGGGTACCGGCGACCCCACGCTGCTGCACGGCGACGTACCAAGCCGCCGCGCTTTCGACTTCCTGAAAAACCGGCCCGAAAAGCTGTTCTATTTGCCTGTTCCGTGCGTTGATGCGTTTGGGCCGGGCTGGGGCTGGGAAGATTATAACTACTACTACTCGCCCGAGCGCGGACCTTTCCCGGTGTACGGGCACACTGTTCGCTTCTACGGTGGGCCCGGCAAACGGCCACGTGTGGGGCCGCGCTTCTTCAACCCGATGGTAACAGCGGCCTTGCCCGGTACTACCGACCCGGAGCATGTGCGGCGCGCCGTCACGGAAAACCAGTTCACGTATTTCCCAGCTACCAAAAACTGGGTGGATGAAACTCCCTTTCGGACTAGTCCGGCGCTGTTGCAACAGTTGCTTCAAGATACACTACGGCGCGCCGTAACGGTGCTGCCCTGGCGCATGCCACGTCTCCAAGATTCGGTTCGCATCCTTGCCGGCTTACCCGTCGATTCGCTCTACCGGCGCATGCTGCAAGTGAGCGACAACTTCCTGGCCGAGCAGCTTCTACTGATGTGCTCCAGCAAGCTAGGTTTCGATTCGCTCGATACGGGTCGTGTGATCCGGCTCATGCGTCGTCAGTCCCTCGCCGACCTGCCCGACGCGCCACATTGGGTAGATGGCTCTGGCCTCTCACGCTTCAACCTCGTGACGCCCCGTACCATGGTGGCGCTGCTACTCAAGCTGCACCAAGAAGTGCCTGAGCCGCGCCTGCTGAGCGTATTGGCGGCGGGCGGCGGCCATGGTTCCTTACGGCGCGTGTACCACGATAAAAACGGCACCTGGTTTTGGGGTAAAACGGGCACACTTAGCAACAACCACAATGTATGCGGCTACCTGCGCACGCGCAAAGGCCGGTTGCTGGCGGTGAGCTTCATGAATAACAACCACGTTGTGACGACCACAGAAGTGCGCAACGAGATGGAGCGGGTACTCGGGCAAGTGCGGGAAAGGTTATAAAACAAAACGGCTCCAGCAGAAAGCTAGGGCCGTTTTGTTTACTAATTGTTGTAGCGCGTGGCTACTTAATAAACTGAGCTAGGGTAGTGCGTAGCTCATCGCCGTGCAGGTTGTGGGCTACAATCTTGCCGCTCGGGTCTACCAGAAAGTTTTGTGGAATCGCTTCGATGTAATAGAGACGGGCAGCTGCATTATCCAAACCTTTCAAGTCGGATACCTGGGTCCAGAGGACACGGTCATCTTCAATCGCTTTTACCCATTTGTCACGGGCTTTTTCGCCATCTAAGGATACACCTAGGATATCGAAGTTTTTGCTCTTGTACTCATTGTACACTTTAATCACATTCGGATTTTCGGCCCGGCAGGGGCCGCACCACGAAGCCCAAAAGTCCACCAGCACATACTTGCCACGGTAGTCCGCCAAGGACACTTCTTTGCCGTCAGGCGTTTTCTGCGAAAAGTTAGGTGCCGTTGCGCCAATAGAAATTGCCTTGATTGCTGCTAACTTCTCTCCAAACTTCTTCCCATCTGGACTACTTTGAATCGCTGGGGTTAGTGTCTGGTAGAGCGGAGCTACTTCCGCATACTTAGGTGCCGGACCTGCTACTTGTGTCAAGGCATCAAGACTGACAAAAGAACTAGGATTAGCCTTGATATAAGCTGTGAGAAGTTGATTGGTCTCATCAGTTCTTGCCGTGCGAAGAGCAACAAACTTATTTTTGATCTCCGGCGACTTGCGCTCCTCTGCGGTGGCGCTCTGCCACACGTTTTTGTTGAGGTTATGATACTTCTGATCAATGGGTTGCAGCGACGCTTGCAGCTTCTGGTACTCAGTCGTAAGCTTCGAACCGGTAATAGTGGCCGTTTCCAGTGAATCGGCGCCCATTAGAATAATAGGGCCTTTTTCCAGAAACAAGCGGACATGGTCCTTGCTGTTCTCTGCCTTAAGATAGTCACTGTCACTCTTCTTACCGCTTCGAAAAAGCAGCAACGTGGCTACTTTCGGAGTATCCGTAGTGCCTTTCAGCTCAAATTGGCCATTCCGCACCGCACTCGAATCCATAATGCCATCATGCTCCAGGTAGACTTTGGCCGGGGCGTTTGCCTTCCCAACTTGCCCCTTGATGGTGAAGGCAATAGGCGCCTGAGCATGGGCCATTACGGCAGTAATTAGTAAGCCACCAAGCAGATAATTCTTCATATACGTTTAGGTTAACTATGGAATCACTACGCAACTAGAAGCACTCTAAATCAAGTCGATATGACCCTGGCAGCTATTTAATAAACTGCGCCAGCGTCGTCTTGAGCCCGTCGCCGCGCAGGTTCGTGGCCACGATCTTGCCGCTGGGGTCCACTAAGAAGTTCTGCGGAATGGCTTGCACGCTGTAGCTCCGAGCGGCGGCGTTGTCCCAACCCTTTAGGTCGGATACCTGGGTCCAAGCGAGCTGGTCGTCTTGGATGGCTTTCAGCCACTTCTCGCGGGCTTTCTCCGTGTCGAGCGACACGCCTAAGATGTCGAAGTTCTTGGCTTTGTATTCGTTGTAGACTTTCGTGACGTTGGGGTTTTCCTGCCGGCAAGGGCCGCACCAGCTCGCCCAGAAGTCAACCAGCACATATTTGCCACGGTACTCGTTTAGGCTGACGGGCTTGCCCTCGGGCGTATTAAGCGTGAAGTTGGGCGCTTCGGCTCCGATGGACACACTCTTCAGCGCAGCTAGCTTTTCTGCGTACTTCTTGCCCTCGGGGCTAGCCTGCAACTCCGGCGACAACTGCGCGAATAGGGGCGCTATTTCCTCGTATTTCGGTACGGCGCCACCCATATCTTGCACCGCATTGAGGCTGATCAAAGAGCTAGGATTGGCGCGAATGTGAGCTGAGTACACTTGGTTGCGCTCCTCCGTGATAACCTTATCCTGCTCGTCGATGCGCTTCTCGAACTCGGGTGATTTGCGTTGTTCGGGGGAGGCGGCGCGGTATTCCGCCATAAGGGTATTCATCTTCGCATTACTCGGTTTGAGGGCCGTTTGCAACTGTGCAAACTCGTTGGTCAGCGCCGAGCCTTTCACCTTCGCATTCACCAGGGAATCGGGGCTAGTGAAGGTGGTTTTGCCTTTGTCGAGGAAGAAGTTGACGCGGTCGGCTTGCCCGGTGCGCATCCGCATGCGGTTGCCTTTCTGCACCAGAACCAGGCGCGTCTGGCCGGGTTCCGTGAGGGTGCCTTCCAGCTTAAACTTGCCATTCTTCACCGTGGCCGAGTCGGCAAAGCCTTTGCCGCTGCGCCACAAATAAACCTTGGCGGAGTTGTCCAGCTTACCTAGCTTGCCTTGCAGCGTGAACGGTACGGGCGCTTGCGCGTGCGCCGTCCAGGTGGTAGCCAGCAGGCAACCGAGCAGATAATTCTTCATACGTGTGTTGGTTGAGGATGCGATTGTGACAGAAATATATTCAGATTGTTACTCAGCACAATAGCGCATCCTCAACCAACTGCTACTTGATGAGCTTGGAAAGTGTGGCGTGCAAATCTTCACCGCGCAGGTTGGTAGCCACAATCTTACCGCTCGGGTCGATCAGAAAGTTTTGGGGAATGGCCTGCACGCGGTAAAGCAGCGCAACCTGGTTTTCCCAGCCTTTGAGGTCCGATACCTGCGTCCAAGCTAGCTTGTCGTCCTGAATAGCCTTAAGCCACTTCTCACGCGCCTGATCTTTATCAAGCGACACGCCTAGGATGTCAAAGTTTTTGTCTTTGAACTGGTTGTAAACTTTGATGACGTTTGGGTTTTCAGCTCGGCAGGGGCCGCACCACGAAGCCCAAAAGTCAACCAGTACGTACTTGCCGCGATAGTCCGCCAACGATACTTGTCGCCCATCAGGGGTTTGCTGGGTAAAGTTGGGCGCCTGCTGCCCCACGGCAACAAGCTTAATCCGCTCTAATTGCTCTCCGTAGGCTTTGCCAGCCGGAGTGTTACGAACGGCAGCGGAAAGAGCATTATAGAGCTTCGTTGTCTTCTCATAATCAGGAACTTGTCCAACTGCCTCTTTTAGCGAGTCCAAGCTTGCGGGCACGTCAGGATGGGTCGTGACATATGTAATCAGCCGCTTCTTGCGCCTTTCTTCATACAGGAATGCTAGTTCCCCTTTGTGCTTCGCGACAGCTAACACGATAGCCTCCTTCTGTTCTTCAGGCGACTTGGTACTATTAGCGGCGGTAGCCTCCTTCACAACTTGCAGCAGCTCTCCATATTTCCGGCCATCTACGCTATTGCGAAGCTCCGGGCTCAGCGCGTCGAACAGCGGAATTATCTCGGCATAATTCGGATTTGGATTAGAACTACTCATCCGCTGCACCCAATCCAGGCTCACATAGGAGTTAGGGTGAGTTTTGATAAAATCTATTGTCCGACGGTTACTCTTTTCCAGAAGCGTCTTCCGCTTTGCTTGCAACCGACTTGCTAGCTTCGGAGATTGAGCCTGTTTAGCTGCTTTCTCCTTGGCTTCCAATTTCATAAACTTGGCATCTAATGGTTTGCCAGCCGCCCGAAATTTCTCGACTTCTGCTGTCAGAGGTGAGCCAGTGATAGTTGCGTTCTGTAGGGAGTCGGGGCTGGTAAAGGCTGTAGTTCCTTTTTCTAGGAAGAAGAAGGTGCGATCTACAGATGGTCTACCCCAGGCCTTATAAAGATCGCCGCCTGGTATTAGAAGGAGCATGACCTGCTTAGGCGTGTCCGTAGTGCCTTTCAACTCAAACTCGCCGTTGTGTAAGGGGGCAGAGTTGTCAAAGCGGCCATCTAGTAGCAAGAAAACTCTGGCCGGCGCATCGACCTTTCCAATCTTACCCTTCAGCACAAAGGGAATAGGCGCCGGAGTCGGCATCTCTACCTTCTTATTCTGGGCCTTCGCTTCATACGAGATAGGAGCCTGAGCTTGCGCCACGAATGGGGCAAGCAGCAGCAAGCGGAGCAAGTGTTTTTTCATGTGCTTTCAAGGTGGATGGTGTGCCTGAAAGTAAATGAAAAAGAGATTGTTAGTTGATGCGCTGCCTGAAATTCATTGTACGCACCACGTGACGCGTTTTGTTGATCTTTCGTTGCTATCAGTACACTTAAATAGGTTATTTTAATCTCGAAAATTGGCTTTTGGTGAAGGTTACTCATCACTTGCCTCAACCGCCTCGCGAAATAATTCAGGTTGTGCTTTGCTCAAGGTTAGATGTTGCTCGGAGGTGAGGAAAATGTAGCCTTCACCACCTAGACACTCATAAAACTTGCCGACGGCGTGTTGCTCTTGTGTAGCGCGCTGGATCAGTTCAACAAAAGCAGGGTCTAGCCAATCTGAGTCTGCCTTTAACTGGGTGCGATACGTGTGATTGTTTAGATCGAAGCTAAACGGAATAGTCGTCGGCAAGGACTGATCGAAGGTGAAACCATCTTGTACGTGCTCAGGAGCAAAGCCCCCACGCGAAATGACTGCTAGCTCCTTCGTATGCCGCACGTAGACGTGCGGAGAATCCGCCGACTCCCAATCGAAAGCGTGAACGACGTGCGGAAAACTCATCAGCACCTCGGCAAAACTTATTTTTGCTCCGCTTAATGCTTTGCGGCGGCCCTGCGTAATCTGCTCCGGCGAGAGATGCGAGAACAGACCTAGGTGCTGATACCAAGTCACGAGCTTTTCAATATTCGGTGAACTGAATCGGTTGTCGTGCGACTCAATGGAAACAAGGTCTTGATTGTTGCCCAATAGTTTGCGCTGTTGCTCCGTCATAGCAATCAGGCCTAGGTATTCGTCGCCGTGCACGGATTGCGCGTCAGGCTTATATGCCCGGTAGAGCCGCAAAGGAGAATTTTGGTCTGCTAGCCAACGATTAATACTTCGGTAAAAATTCTCTCCTACTTGAGCACCAAGGGACGGAGCAGGATCGGTGCCGTCTTTACGAATAAAGTCTTGCCAAAATGTATTTTCATAATGCCGACCATTGGCTTGGAAGCTCAGCGTGACGTTTTGCTGGCGCAGATCAGAGCCCATGTCTTTCTCTGTTACTGTCACGCGCAAATCGGTGTAGCGGAAACCAGGTAGAATGGCCGGTAACTGCGCAAAGATGTGCGGGTACAATCGTTGCGGCTCGTGGCTCAAATGACGCAAATCGAGTACTTGGCCACGCTGACAATAAGCTAGGACCTCGAATGGCTTCTTGAGTTCATAAGGACGATAGTCCCGGAGCAAGCGTTGATGCTGAGTAGCACTGAGCAATCCAGCTTGTCGTAAGCTGTCTAACCATTGCAGTTGCTTTACTTTGTTTTGGTCGTAATTGGCGCGGTACTGCATTTCGCTGGCCGCCTTTGTGCACACCTGCTCCTCAGTGATCAACTGACCATTACGCAGCAGTTCTTGCAAGTGCTGGTAAACTGCTACATCTATAAGTCCTATCTCTCGTAAGTCGCGGGCCGTGCGGGTACGGGTTTTACCGAACACACTGCGCTGGTTGTTGATCCAATGATGACTTGCCGGAAGGCCTCCGATAGGCGGATAAATAGTCCAACCTCCTTGAAGCAAGGAATCTTCGGCTTTAATAGCATTCTCAATCTTAAACCTAGCAGGAAGCTGTCGGTAGTACCACTGTTGAAAAGCGACGGTATCACCTTTGAACCGCGCAAGTGCTTGCCGGTATTTGTCAAAAATCGCCGAAGATTTTTGAGTATCAACGTAGCTAGAATCGCCGGTTGCTGCGGCTACTTCCACGTCAAGCTCCTGGGTTCGATAGTTAAACTCGGCTTTGAAGGCTTCTACGCAGAAAGCTAGGATAGCAGCAGGGCTGTTGCTTTGTTGCTCCGTAACAGTTTGGTGAAGTTCGTCATACTCTTGAATGCGTAGATCCCCATGCCGAATGCGGCGGAGCAGTTCGTCCCGGCCTGCTAACGATAGAAGGTGTCGCTGATAAAGCTGCTCCGCTATGGTGGAAGCACCCACGGATTGGACCGGAGATGTTTTTGTACAAAACCAAACAGCTAGGGCTAGCAAAAAAGCTAGCCCTAGCATGAATAACGCTTTCACTTTGGAGCGTATTTAAGAAGTTTAAATGCTTAATACAGCACCCGGAACTTAATGGTATGCTCTACGTGGCGTAGCTCGTCGATGAGCTCCGGCTCGTATTGCTTGTCGATGTCGGTAATCACGTAGCCGATGTGCTCGTTGGTTTTGAGGTACTGACCTAGGATGTTCACGTGGCGGTTGGCCAGCACGTTGTTGATGCGGGCCAGTACGCCGGGCACGTTGGCGTGGATGTGAATGAGGCGGTGGGCCTGCTGATCGGGCAGTTGGATGTTGGGGAAGTTGACGCTCTGCTGGGTGTTGCCCGAGTTGATGTACTGCATGATGCGCTCGGGCACAAACTCGGCAATGTTGCGCTGGGCCTCGGCCGTGCTGCCGCCGATGTGGGGCGTGAGCAGCACGTTGGGCAAGCCGCGTAGCTCGCTCTCAAACGCTTCGGAGTTGGTTTTGGGCTCGTAGGGGAATACGTCCACGGCGGCGCCACCTAGGTGCCCCAAGCGCAGGGCGGCCGCCAGGGCGGGCACATCCACCACGTGGCCGCGGCTATTGTTGAGGAAGATGGCGCCCGGCTTCATCAGGGCAAATTCTTCGGCCCCGAAGAGGTTGGTGTTGCTGGGGCGGCCATCCACGTGCAGGGTCACGATATCTACTTGCTGCAACAGCTCGTGGAGCGTGCGCACCTTGTGGGCGTTGCCGAGCTGAAGCTTTTCGGCAATGTCGTAGTAGAAAACCTGCATGCCGAGCGCCTCGGCCACCACCGAAAGCTGGGTTCCGATGTTGCCGTAGCCGATGATTCCTAGCTTTTTGCCCCGCACCTCAAATGCACCCTTCGCCGACTTATCCCATTCGCCTTGGTGCATCTTCTCGCTTTTCTCGGGTAAGCGGCGAGCCAGCGCAATGATCTCCGACAAAGCTAGCTCCACCACCGAGCGGGTGTTAGAAAATGGCGCGTTGAACACGGCCACGCCCTTTTTCATGCAGCCCACCAAGTCGATCTGATTGGTGCCGATGCAGAAGGCGCCCACGGCGATGAGGCGGTTGGCGGCGTCGAGTACGCGCTGCGTGACGTTGGTTTTGGAGCGAATACCGAGGATGCTCACGCCTTCGATGCGCGCTACCAGCTCGTCTTCGTCGAGGCCACCTTGCACGATTTCCACTTGGTAGCCTTCCTCGCGGAACAGCTTTTCGGCGGTGGGTTCAATGTTTTCGAGCAGCAGCACGCGGATGCGGTTCTTCGGATAGGAGAGCGTCATGGGGAGTTTATTCTGGTACAGAAATTCGTCGAAAGAAGGCACCACTTCGTCGGCGCGGGCCACCACGGCGTCGCGCGTCACGTTTTCGGTGAAGGCGTAGAAGCGGTTGGCAAGGCCCGCTTCGCGGATCTGATAGTCGGTGTAGCCGTCGCCGAGCACGTACACATCGCCGGGCAGGTTGAGCTGGCGCAGCTGCTCGATTTTGCCCCCGTCGCGGCTGAGCACGTTGCTCGGGTCGAAGCCCGTGATGTTGCCGGCCTCGTCGTAGGTGAAGGTGTTGGCCAGCACGTAATCGGCGGGGATGCCAAAGTCGGCCACCACCGGCTCGATAAACTCGCGGAAGCCGCTGCTCACGATGTATATGCGGCCCGGAAACTGCGCAAAGAAGTCGCGGTTGCGCACAATGCTGTCCGACACTTTCGTCTTGAGCTGGGCCACCAGCAGCGGCAGATGCTCGCGCCGGGCGCTCAGCAACCCTAGCCGCCGCCGTAGCGACTCCGAGAAAGAAATACTGCCATTCATGCCCGAGTCGGTGAGGGCGCGGATGTCGCCTACCACTTTTTGGCGGTCGGGATGGCCTTGCAAAGCAATGTCGGCTAGCTCATCGAGCCCTTCTACTTGGGTGAAGGTGCTGTCGAAGTCAATAATGAGGTACGGAAGGTCACGTTTGGCCATAGCGGCCGCAATATCGGGCGGAAACGATGGGTTTGGAAAGACCTTTTTTACTTTGTTCGGTAAAGGTTAAGCAGTTGAGCTGCTTTTGTCCTGGCTATCTTCACGCGTCAAGCTCCTCTTTTAGCTCTCATGAAGCTTCCTCTTTTCGCCGCTGCCAGGTGGTGGCTGCCTTTTAGCTGTTTGTTGCTAACGAGCTGTGCGCTACACCCTTCCAGCGGCCGCTTGCGGGTAGAAGCCGGCTACTGCGACCCGCCCCAGGTGTACCGTTATGATGCGGCCACCGCGCCACTTCCAAGCATTCAGCCGGTGCTCGATAGCGCCCTGACGGCCCACTACTTGCGGCGCAACTTGCTGATTGCTAATGCCGCGGGCGTGCTGCCGCAACTCAAGGCTCTGACCCAACTGGAACGCACGGCACAGCAACAACCCTCACCGGCGCATACGCTAGCCGCCCTCGCCCAGCGCCAGCAGGTGCTGGCGCGCTTGCAGCTAATGGCCACGAGCATTGCTAGCACGGCCGCCGAACTAGATTGTGAGGGCGAGCGGGCCGACCAAGTGGCAGGTTATCTCGCCGAGCAAGAGGATCGGTATGAACAGCGGCTCACGGTACTGTCGATTGGGGTAGGCGCCGTGGCAGGCGTCGGTACCACGGTGTTCGACCAGAAAATACCGCAGTATGCGTTTGGCATTGGGGGCGGCTTGCTCACGGCCGGGCTAGGGCTGCTCACGCTCACCTCGCACCGTACCATTGCGTTCGAGCACCCCCGCAACTTGCTCACTGATATTTGGGAGGAGAAGCCGACCTCGGCCTTGTACCCGCCCAGCGTGTGGTACTGCTTGCAGGAAAAAGCTTTCAGCAACCAGGGAGAAACCTCCGTGGGGCACAATACGCGCCAGCGGTGGCAGCATTACGGGCAGCTAGCCCAACCCAATTCGCCGAAGGGCCGCCAGCAGCAGGCGCTACTATTTGGCCAGGGTGGCAAGTACAGCGTAGAAGAACTGCGCATCCGGGCCAATATGCTCAACGAGTTACAGGCTGCCGTGCGCCTGATCGAGCAGGATCTACAAGCGCTTTTGCTGGCGCTCACGCGAACTTCCTAGCAGGTCTTCTACTGCTTTCTCAATCGTCGGCCAGGCGGAAGAGGCAGGATAAACCAAGTCGAAGTGGCCAGTATTGGGGAGCAGCAGCACGCGGGTATCATCCCCCTTGGTCTGCGCTAGCGTAGCAAAATTTTGAGCTTGGCTCACCGGCACAATAGGATCTTGAGCGCCCTGCACAAGACGCACGGGCACGCGCAAAGGCAACAGTTGAGAGGGTGAGCCAGCGGCGTAGCGTTCAGGGGTTTCCGTAGGCTGTCCGCCTAGTAGCTGCGCAACGGCCTTGTTACAGCTGCCAGGGGCGGTGCTATAGGCTGCCAGGTCGGGGATACCCGCCAGTGCTACCACCCCTTTCAACTTCAGCGGCTTTGGGGAATAAAGCGGACTGGTGCGGGGTAGGTTACGCCGGGCCGCGAGCCACAAAGCTAGGTGGCCGCCCGCCGAGTGCCCAAGCACCACTACCTTTTTGGGGAGCAGAGGGTAGGCTTTGGCCAGCTCGCGCACATAGTCAGTGCCTTGGGCGACGTCCTGAAATGTACCAGGAAACCCCCCGCCAGCGTTGCCAACCCGCCGAAACTCTAGGTTCCACGTGGCATAGCCTGCCTTTGTGAGAGCCGCGCTGAGGTGGCTCATATAAGCAGCATTGTATTCTGAAAGCCAGCAGCCCCCGTGAAGAAGCACCACCACCGGAAACGGACCGGTGCCCTCCGGCAGCCGCAGTTCGCCGACCTGCAACGAATCTGGTCCGTACGAAATGCGCTTGCCAGCCACCGGGGCAGGTAGTCGCACAATATCCTGCCAAGTAACTAACCTAGCATCTTGAGCACACGCCAGGTTCGGGCTGCCGCACAGAGCGATGCCGGTAAGGAAGAAAAAGAGAAGGCGGGTCATGCTGAAGAAGGCGAAGAAGCGGCGTGCGACCAAGGGCCCAATTAAACTTCGTAAAACTCCAGCGGCAGATCGTCGGGGTCGGCGATGAATGTGAAGCGTCGACCGGTAAATTCATCTACCCGAATAGGCTCGGCAACTACCTGATGCTGAGCTAGGCCCTGCACGGTAGCATCCAAGTCCGACACGGCGAAAGCTAGGTGGCGCAAACCAATGGCTTCGGGGCGGGAGGGGCGCGGCGGGGCCCCAGGGAAAGAGAACAGCTCGATGATGTAGTGGTCGTTCAGCGCTAGGTCGAGCTTCCACGACTGGCGCTCGGCCCGGTACACTTCCCGAATGACGCTCAGGCCGAGCACCTCGGTATAGAAGCGCTTCGAAACCTCGTAGTCGGAGCAGATGATGGCGATATGGTGAACGTGAAGCAGCGGGAGCATAAGGCAACAAAACAACAGTGAGCGCGCAAAGCTACGACCGTTGGACCACAGAGCCGTTGGCTCGTAGCGACGAAAGCTAGCTAGGTACGCTTACTGGTACGCTTATGCCTGGCGCTTGGCCGTGGAGCTAGGTAGCCAGTGCTGGTTCTGGCAGACGGCGCAAGTGTGCTTGCCCGGCGTAAGCTCGTGGGTATACCCGCAAACAGAACAGGCGTACGGCCCGGCAGCGGTGATTTCTAGTTGAGCCTTCTTCAGCAGCTCCGGCCAAATCGGCAAGCCTGGCCGCACTTCCTCATCGGGGTAAAAGTACACGCTCACGTTGCCGGTGGCTTCCATGTACAGCTTCCGAACCTGCCCCAGGTGCTCCACTTGATGCTGACGCAGCTCCCCGAACAGCTCTTTTTGCGTCAGGTTTTGTTTCGAGAAAGCCTGCATTTCTATGCGGCCTTCGTCGATGAGACAAATGGTGGCACCTTCCAGCCAATCGCTGAACCGCACCGACTTTTCCGTGAGAAAATTGAAGCCCACGTACATCAGGCCGACTACCAAAAATACCACGGCAATGTGGGTGAGTGGCACGTCGGAGTAGAACATGGCGTCGCCGGCTGCCGAACCTAGGGCTAGGATGATGCTAAGCTCGAAGATGGAAAGCTGACGTACGCCACGGCGGCCCGTGAGGCGCAGCACGCCCAGCACCAACAAATAGGTGATGGCACAGCGCAGCGCTACCTCGCCTAAAAAAGCGGGAGGTGCATCTTCCGACCATAGAATGCGGTGCCAATCGAAGGGTTCTACTTGCTTAGCTTGGGCCATTGGGAGAAACAGAATAAAGATATTCCTGCTGCACTGGCTGGGGCCGGGCAGGTAAGAGAAAAACTCTTCTGTTCTTAACGCAATGGTTGAGTTAGGGTTAAGGAAATAGATGTAGGTACAGGGAAATAACAGTTGCTGACGGGCACGCTGCTGAGTGCTAGCAACCTCAGCTATATCTAATTTGGCCAAATGTAGTACACCGTTGAAAGCAACTACTACCATGGCAAAGCAACAGCAGCAAGAGTACGTACTAGAGGCAGTTACCCTCGAGCAGGTTGTAGACGGGATAGAAGAGCTTGTCTTTCACACCAATGCGGGCCGAATGCCGGCGCGCTTGCACCCCGCCCCGGCCGGAGCCCCGGCGGTGGTATGGGTAGGTGGGGCGGGAGGGGGCCTCGATGGACCCGCCTGGGGCATGTACCCCCGATTGGCCGGCCAGTTAGCTGTCCACCATATTGCTTCGCTCCGGCTGCATTATCGTCAGCCCAATCATTTGGAAGAGTGTGTGGCCGATACGTTGATGGCTGTGCAACACCTCGTACAACAACGCGGCTATGGCGCCGTGGCGCTGGTTGGACACTCTTTTGGCGGGGCCGTGGTAATAAGTGCGGGTGCGCTCAGCAACGACGTGAAAGCCGTAGTAGCAATGAGCAGCCAAACCTACGGCACCAACCTAGCTCCGCAGGTAAGTCCGCGGCCCTTGCTGCTGCTCCACGGCACTACCGACGAAATTTTGCCCGCCACGTGTTCTGAAAACATCTACGATCGTGCCCGGCAGCCGAAAGAGCTAATCTTGTATCCTAATTGTCGCCACGGCCTCGACGAATGCCGCGACCAGGTAGATACAGATGTGGTGCGGTGGCTCCAGAAAAGCCTAGGCGCAGCCTAACCGGCTGCGTTCTGGAAGTAGCTCGTTTGCTTGCTCTACTTTTCCTACTCAGGTACGCTTCGGCGCGTTGGTGCGCTGGCCCACTCAGGGTTGTAGCGCACGCCGCCAAACAGGTACAGCATAATGGTGCGGGAGTAGCGCAACGAAAGCGTGCAAGTGAGTAGCACCCCGATAGAAACGCACGTGACGTACACCCACGTGGCGGGGTCGCCGGCCAGGTAAAACAGCAATACGCCCACTACCAGCATAATGCCGGTACCAAAGGCAAAGCTGATGTACATGGCGCCCCAGTAGAAGCCCGGCTCAATCTCGTAAACCAGGCCACACACCGGGCAGCGCTCCGGCATGTCGGTGAAGTGCGCTAGGTTGAAGGCGCTGTGGGTAAATAAAGGTCCTTGGTGGCAACGAGGGCAACGCTGATCCAGCATTGCCAACGTGGAAGATTCGATAGGTTTCATAACGGGAACGGCAGACAATGACGTGGGCATCATACGGCTCGGTAGTTAGTGTACGTTCCGGCGCCAGGCAGGCTGCCTTCTGGGGCAACTTTTCAGAAAATACCTTCCGGAAACGTTGCAAAATTAGCGCGTGCCCAGGCGCGCCGCACGGACCACTTCGCGGTTTGTACAGGACAAATCAACGCTGGTGGCGGTAGGCCTCCGGCGTGAGGGCAGTGTACTTGCGAAAGTAGCGGCTGAAGTACGAGGCATCGTCGAAACCTAGGTCGTCGGCTATCTGCGCCACCGATTGGGCAGAGTGGGAAAGCAGGCGCTGAGCTTCCATAATTACCCGCTCGTGGATGAGTGTGCTGGCGGTTTTGTTGAGCACGCGGCGGCACACAGCGTTTAGGTGGTTGGCCGAGAGGTGCAACAGGTCCGCGTAAGCTCCCACCGTGCGCATGGTGCGAAAGTGCTGATTCAATAGTTGCCCAAACGCCCGAATCTGCTGCTGGCCGTACAGGGCTTCGTGGCGGGTGGTGTGCTGGTAGTGGCGGGCGGCTAGCTCTAGGCAGAGGTACAGGTACGACCGGAAAACGTCGGCCTGGTTCTCGTATGGGTTGGTGTTCTCGCTGAGCAGGCGCTCAAACAGCGCCACAAACTCGTTTTCTGGGCTAGGCATATACAGCACCGGCGGCTGGGTGGTGTCGAAGAACGGGTAATCGTAGAGGCGGCTGCCAGGGTAGCGAAACAGGTAAAAGCTAGGGTCGAAAAACACGATAATGCCCTGCGTATCGGCTTGCAGCTGAAGGCTGTGTACCTGGCCCGGCGTCATAAAAAACAAGCTGCCCGGTTGAAGCTCGTAAGTGATCAGGTCAATGGTGTGGGTGCCGTGGCCCTGGGTTACGTACAGCAGCAAGTAGAAGTCGTGGCTGTGCGGCAACCCGAGACCCGGAAACTTGGCCGCGTGCGCGGGTAACTGCTCCACGTAGTAGGGCTTGCGCTGCGCCGACTGCTGCGGAAAGGAAGTAATAGCCAGAACAGGTAGATCGGACGCCTTCATGCCGCAAGAAAATCACGGAAACCGAATGATGTCCGTATCGGCTGGCTGATACCCTAGCTGCCGACTCATGGATAGCACCTGCCCTTTGTGGTGAAACTCGTGGGTGATGACGTGCAGGAGTAGCTCCAGCGGCGTGGTGCTGACCAGGGTAACGCGGTTGGCTACCGGGCCAGTCACCGTATCGTCCCAGCGCCCGTGAAAGTGGCGCGTAAATTCTTCCACGAGCATGTTCACATCGTCGTACAGCTGGCGTACCTGGGCTAGGTCGTACGCGTGCTCTGCCGCAAACGCCGGCGGCTGATGACGCAGTGCAAAAGTGCCGAGCCAAAAGTGGTAAGTGCCAGCCACGTGCACGAGAAGCTGGCGAATACCGCTGCCGTCAAATTGGGCGAGCGGCTCCCCAAAGTGCGCGGGTGTTAGGGTAGCGCAGTACGCTAGCAACGCTCCGCGGGCACTTTTCACAAGCTCGTACTGCTGCGTGGGGAGTGATGTCATGCGTGAAAGAACGTTGGTCTCTGTGGGGGCACGCAGCAGCCACTTCTTCCGATGCGCGGGCTAGGTGCCCGGCTGCGGTAAGGATACAAGCTACTACATGCGCAAACGAAGGTAAGCCATTCGGCACCCGCGAGCAGGCTAGGTAGAAATAATAAAAAGCCCTGCGCGGCGCAAAGAATTGGAGCACCCAAGCAAGATGGCCGGACATACGTGGCCCCGGCCCAAGCTAGCTTGGGCCGGGGCCACGGTGCTACTGAATACTACTGCTTCCTAGGCTTGGTTTACTTGGTCGTTACCTCTAGCTCGCCACCCTCGCGGAAGAGGGCATGGTCGACGAAATAACCCTGATTTGTTTTACCGTTCACCTTGATAGGACCTAGGTTCCGGCTCGGTCCAGACTTCTTGATGGTCACCACTTTGCCGTTGTTCATCTTCCATCGGACCTCATCAAAGACCGGCACACTCACGATGTACTTGGCGTCGGCGGCGGAAAGGGGATACAGGCCCGTCGAACTGAATACGTACCACGCCGACATCTCGCCGGCGTCGTCCATGCCGGAGTAGCCGAGGCCATCTTTGCCCATGCCGTAGAACTTCTCCATAATCTCATCGAGCCGGCGCTGCGATTTTTCGGGCTTGCCCACAAAGTAGTAGGAGAAGGGCGTCTCGTGGTCGGGCTGGTTGCCGTGGCAGTACTGCCCGATAAAGCCCGAGACGTTGCGGGCAATGTGGTTCGGGTTCCAAGGCACCGTGAACAACGAATCGAGCTTGGCCTCGAAGGGCTGCGCGCCGCCATACAAGGCAACCAGGCCCGGCATGTCGTGGGGGGCGAAGAAGGATACCTGCCAGGCGTTGGCCTCCCGGTACATGTACTCGTAGTAAGGATACTTGGGGTCGAAGGGCTTCACCCAAGTGCCGTCGGAGCGCCGGCCGCGCATGAACTTCCGGTTGGGGTCGAACACATTTTTGTAGTTTTTCGAGCGCGCCATCATCACCCGGTAGTTGGTGGTGTCACCGAGGATTTTGGCGAGCTGGGCCACGGCGTAGTCGTCGAAGGCGTACTCCAGCGTTTTCGACACGCCCGCCTTGTCCTTGGTCTCCACTTCGGGGTTCGACACCTCGTTGGTGGAGATGTAGCCTTTCTGAATGTACTCGGTGATATGCGGGCGCGTGCCGCCTTCCACGTTTGCGTTGCGCAGCAGCAGCCGGTACACGTCTTTCAGGTCGAAGTCCGTAATGCCGCGTTGGTAAGAGCCAGCCACGAGGGCCGCGGCGTGGTCGCCGTGGAAGAAAGTCGGGATAAAGCCCGTTTTGTCCCCCACATCTTGCAACGACTTAATCACGTCCGTCGCTACTTGGGGCTGGAGCATACCCACAAGCAGGTCCTTGTTGCGGTAGGTGTCCCACAACGACGGCTCGGTGTAGTAGTTGAAGCTAGCTTTCACCACGTTGCCCCGCACGTCGCGGTATTCGCCGTTGGCGTCGCTGCGCAAAGCGGGCCACAAGAACGAGCGGTATAGGCAGCTGTAGAACATTTGCTTCTGCTTTGTCGTGCCGCCTTTCACTTCTACGCGCGACAGTAGTCCATCCCAGGTTTTGGCGGCTTCTTGGCGCACCTCGTCGAAGGAGCGGTTTCCTAGCTCTTTTTCTAGGTTCTGCTTGGCGTTTTGTACGCTCACAAAAGAGATTCCGACTTTCAACTCCACGGGCTTGCCGCCGTCGGCCAGGTGCAGCAGGGCTAGGCCTTCTTTCGTGCCTTTGCCTTGCACGTCGAGGTTCTGCATGTTCTCGCTAAGCTCCGCGTAGAAGTACACGGTCTGGCGGCCGGTTTCCTGAAAACCTTGCACGGCCGCGTCCCCGGCTTTCTCGATGCTCCAATTCGATACCCGCTCATTCGACTTGGCGAGCTTAAACACAATGCTGCGGTCTGTTTTCTGACTGTAGCGGTACTGGTGGTAGCCGCAGCGCAGGGTGGAGGTCAGGCGAACCTGCACGCCGTAGTCCTGCAACGTAACGCCGTAGAAACCGGGCGAAGCGCTTTCGGTCGATTTGGAAAAGCGGGAGGAGTAGTCGCCTTTGGCATTGGCTGCGCCCACCACGGGCAACACGGGCAAATGGCACAGGTTCCAGTGGCCTTTGTTGGTGTGGGTGAAGGCGTAAATAACGGAGTCCTCGTAGTCGTAGCCAGCGCCGGTATTGAACTCGGTAATGGGGCTCAGCTGCACCATGGCGTTCGGCACGGAGCTGCCCGGAAACACCAGTCCGGCCCACACGCCGCGCCAGTCTTTGGGCGGCGCGTAGCCAATGGTCTTGGGGTCATTGAACGGCGCCGTGCCCATAAACGGGTTAGCATATTGCAGGGGCCCGCTGGGCGCTTTGCCGTTGCTTACCTTGTCGCTGCCGTTCTGCGGAGTGGTTTTGGCGCAGGAGAAAGCGCTCAGGGCCGATAACAGAATCAAGTAGCTCTTCCGCTTTATCATGGAGTTAGGGTAAAATGGTAATGGGATAGGTACGCTGACGGCGTAGCAACACAAGAGCTGTGTCACTACGCCGCCAAGAAAACCTAGGTAGTAAGGCCTACAGCACCTTGCGCGCTTGCAAGTCAGCCATAACTTCCAGCATCATCACGCCGCTCATTTCAGTAGAGCCATCCACCGAACTACCGGGGAGGCTGGTCCAGTTGGTGTTGAAGATGAACTGCGGCTTGCGGGTGCCCCGCTTGTACAGGCTTTCGCCGTTGAACTTGAGAAAGGACACATAGCTAGCCTTGTTGGCTGCGCTAACCGCTGCCTCTGTTGACAGCAGATTTAGGTAACGTATCAGGATGCCCTTGAACAAGCCACCGTCGCCATTGCCTTCGTCCTTGAGAATGCCGCTGGGCGAGAGCTGGCTATCGTTGAGCACGTAGCTGGCTGTGCGCGTCGCGTCGTCGAGGTAGCTAGCTTGCTGGGTGGCGCGGTACAAGGCTAGCCCCGCCCCGATGAAGGTGCCTTGGTTATAAGTGAAGCGCCAGTCCTTGTCGATCTGGTTGTCGCCCTGCCGGTTGATGCCGTCCCACACGGCCCCCGAGGTAGGATCTACCAGCTTGGCTTTCTCCCAAGTATAGATTTTTTGGGCCCAAGCTAGGTCGTCGGGGTTGCGGTCGAGGCTATAGAGGCGGGCGGCCAAGATGGCGGCGGGCGCATTGGCGGGCGTGTTCTTGTAGCTGCGCTGCGACTTTTTCCAGGCAATGCCGCCGCCTTGCTGCTCGTTCCACCCTAGCTTGATGTCGGCCCAGAGCAGGTTAGCGGTGTTCTTGTAGTCAGGATCCTGGGTTAGCTCGAAGGCGCGCAGACAGGCCAGCGCCTGCCACTCCATGTCGTCGTAGAACTCGTTGAGGTACGTGTTGCCGTTCTTGGCTTTGGCCCCCTGTTGCAGCTGCCGCATACGAGTTAAGTAGTCGGCGCTCTTGGTGCGCTGATAGGCGTCACTGAGCACGTCGAGGCCGTGGGCCTGCCACCAGTAGTTGAAGGAGGCGTCGCCAGAATTATTTTTTAGATAATACTGGGCCGTAGGTGACCAAAAGCCCTGCTGTAGGGCCGCCTGCGCCGAGTCGGCGCGGGCGGCCCAGTTGGCCACCACCGCAGTGGGTGGGGGCGCGGGTGGCGTGACATCGTCATCCACAGGGTCTTTGCAGGCGGGCAGCAGGAGCAGGCTCAGCAGAGCGCAGCTACTAGCTCGCAGCAGGGTAAGGGGGCGCACAAAAAAGGTGGACTGACTCATACCTAGCTAGCGCACCACTATTTGGTGAGTGTAAGGGCCATCCGGCTGCATCTTTACTGTGATGTCGACACTCTTCTTATCGGCTTCCGTCTGGAACTTGAAGGAGTAATCGTACTGCACATCGGGGCCGGGCACTAAGTAGAAGTAGGCCGCTGGCGAGGAAGCCGTAGCGCGCTGGTTGTCGGAGTTGGTGCTGCCGAAGTACTGCTTGCTGCTAGTACCGGCTGCGTTCTTCTGGGTAAACAAGAACTTGTAACGCTCATCGCGGCCCCAGCTTTCCTGGTGGAACTCGATGGGCGTGTTCTCAATTTTCCAGAGGCCTTTGCCCACGTATGGTATCGTAACCAATACCTTGTTTTCGGGCGCGAACCACAAGCCAACCGACTGGATTTCGGTCATGGAGGCGGCGGCGTTGTTGAAGTCAACCTTGATGAGGTACACCTTGGGCGTCGTGGTGGGGCTGGTGCCTTGGTTGCCTTCCAGCAGCTTGGCGCCATCAATGTAATAGTACGTTGGGGTGCCGGTGGTCTGGTCGATCAGCTTCACGTCACCAGCGCTCAGGCGGGTATAAATTTCAAACACACCAGACGACGTGCTCTTGAAGGGCACAGCCTGGCTGATGTTAGCCCCGCCTTCGGTACCGGAACCCGTGATGTAGAGCTTGCCGGGAGCCGTGGCAAAACCAGCAGGGCGCTCCAACGTCATCACGCGCGATTCGGCTGCGGGCACCACGTTCAGGCCTTTTGAGGCGTTCACCGTCCACTTCAACTTGCCTTGCGCCGAGGACTTGATACCGGCTAGGTTAGCAATCTTGTTTAGGTCGCCGTGGGTAAGTACAAGCTTGGTTTCGAGGCCGTTGGTGCCCGAAGTGGTGCTGTACAGGGGCTTCGAAAAGTCGCCGTCTTCTTTATCAAACAGTACTTCATAAAGCACCAGTGTGCCATCGGCAGAGCGCGCTTGGCCCCACTCAAAAGTTACGGCCGCATTGGACGGCGGGTCGAGGCGCACGAAGGTATTGGCGGCGGGCGAAATCAGGTTGCTTACGGGCGTAATCGTCTCGTTCAGTTTGTCGTCATCTTTGTCGCAGCCCGAGAGCAGGCCCATAACGAACAGTAGTAGCACCAGAGGCCAAGAAAACTTTTTCATAAGTATTGGGAGTAGAAGCAAGGATGGGAGAAAAGGGGCTAGGCTTACCAGCCTGGGTTTTGCGTTAGGTTCGCGTTGATGTCACGCTCCCGCTGGGGCACGGGCCAGAGGTAATGCTTGGCCGGATCGAACGTGCGCTGATCCACGCGGATGTAGCCATTGTCCACGGCCGGGTCGCCCGTCTTGATGCCGTGCGCATAGCCGTTGAGTACCGTTTCGGCAGTGCGCCACCGGCGAATGTCGAAGATGCGTAAGCCTTCCATGGCTAGCTCGGTGCGGCGCTCCCGGCGTATCACGGTGCGCAAGCTAGCTTGGTCGCCGCTCGGGAAAGAGAGCGCAGCGGCATCGCTAAAGCCGGCCCGCCGCCGCAGGGCAGCAATGGTGGTGTTCCAATCGGCCGCACTGAGCTTGCCCTGCTCGTTCAAGGCTTCGGCGTGCATGAGCAGCACATCGGCGTAGCGGATCAGCATCAGGTTCAGGCCCGAGTTGAGGTTGGCGTCAGCGGTGGGGTCGAAGTACTTCGCGGAATAGTAGCCGGTGGGGCTAGCATCGGCGCGGTCCACGGAGTTGTCGCCGGTGCCGGGGAAAGTGCGAATCGTGATGTTGGAGCCGTCGGGACGCTTCCACACGTAGCCGTCGTACACGATCGTGGCTCCAAAGCGTGGGTCGCGGCCTGTGTACGGCGTGGCTTCGTTGTAGCCCGAGCCTGCCTCATTGATGGCCTTACCATTGGCCATCACATAGTTGTTTACTAGCTCCTGCGTTGGGGCAATGGAACAAACCAGCTTGCCCTCAGTACGCGGAATAAATTGGCGCTGCACCGAATACGTCCGCAAGGGGAAGGCATACTGCATATCAAGGATGTCCTCGCTGCTATTCTCGTTGGTCGGAGAAAACACGCCCGCGTAGTTTGGGAACAAGCTGTAGGCACCTGCCTGACCACCGATCAACTGTGTCGTGATGGCCGACACATCAGCCCACCGTCCTTCGTAGAGCAGCGCGCGGGCTTTCAGCGCCAGGGCAGCGCCTTTGGTAAAGCGGCCTTTATCCTCGGCGCCGTAGGCCGTGTTCACGGGCAATACGGCGGCGGCGGCATCTAGCTCGCTCAGCACAAAGGTTAGCACGTCGGCACGAGAGGCGCGGGGCAAGGCATTGGCCTCAGTCACACTTATTTCCGTGGTGATGAGGGGCACATCGCCGTACCACGTCATCAACTGAAAATAATGGAAAGCCCGGATGGCCTGTGCCTCAGCAATGTAGCGAGCTTTCAGACCAGCATCTAGGCTCGTAATCTTGTTGATGTTATTCAACAGCCGATTGCAGGCGCGGATACCGCCGTAGTGGAAACCCCATTCGTTGGTGATACGCGACTGGTTGGTGCCGTAAGCGCCCTCGGCAATGTTGCGGGCGTTGGAGCCGTCCACATCGCTCTTGTTGAAGGCGTTGTCGGAAAGCGTTTCGTTGAAGAAGAAGTACTCGCTGGAGTAAAGGCCCGCGTAGCAGGAGTTCAGCACGTTCGACGCGTCGGCGGCCTGGGTCCAGAAGGTGGCGTCGGTGGGGCGGTCGGAGGGCGTTAGGTCAAGATCTTGGCAGCTGGAAAGGCCCATGCCAAGTCCTAGCCCCAGGAGCAACGTATAGCGGAGGTGACGATTCATAGAATTGCAGATAGGGAGTTAGAAAGAAACATTAAGACCTAGGGTCACCAGGCGCACGCTCGGGTACACACGGCCACTGCTGCCGGTGCCGCCACCTAGGCCCACACTCTCACTGAACTCCGAGATTTCAGGGTCAAACCCAATTTTGCGCAAGTGGCTAATAGTCAGTAGGTCTTGGCCCGATACAAAAACGCGCAGCTGCTCAATGCCCGCTTTGCTGGTGAACGTGGCTGGCAGCGTATAGCCAAGCTGCACGTTCTTGAGGCGAGCATAGGCTCCGTTGCGCAGCCAGTAGTCCGAGCCTTGGTTGTTGTTGGTCGAAGCCGTGCCGATGGTCAGGCGGGGATACGAGGCGTCCGTATTGGTCGGCGTCCAGCGGTCGAGGTGCTGGGCGTACACGTTTTCCCAGTTATTGTGGAAGGCTTCCACGCCCTCACCCCGGATGTACAGGTTGCGCTTGCCCACACCTTGCACAAACACGACTAGGTCGAAGCCTTTGTAATCGGCCGTATAGGTAGCGCCGAAGGTGTAGCGCGGGAAGGGATTACCGAGCACATAACGGTCGTCCTGGTTGATCACGCCGTCGCCGTTGCGGTCCACGTAGCGAATGTCACCGGGGCGTAGCGCGCCGGGCGCCACAAAGGAAGGCTTAGGACCGGCATTGGCTTCTTCCAGCGTCTGGTAAATGCCGTTGGTGCGGTAGCCGTAGTACGAGTTGATGGGGAAACCCTCGCGGATGATGTTCGTGGCATCACCGCCCCGGATGGTTTCTACGCCCTTGGTATCGGTCACTAGGTTGCGAGTGTCGGCGGCGTTTAAGGTCAGGCTCTGGTTGAAGCCACGCTCGGTGCGCAGACGGTAGGTAGCCGAAACTTCCCAGCCTTGGTTGCGGACGCTCGCTGCATTCTGAGTTGGAGCGCCTGCTCCGAAAGCGCCAGCTACTGGCAGGTCAATCAGGATGTCGCTGGTGCGCTTGTCGAAGTAATCGAAGCTAACTGATAGAGCATTCTTAAAGAAGGCGGCATCCACCCCGATGTTGCCCATCGTCGCCGTTTCCCACGTGATGTCGCGGTTGGCGGTGCTGAAGTTGGCGCCTGGTACGGGTTGCTCACCAAATATATAGGCACCTGGCGAGGTGCTAATGGTGCTCAGGTAACGGTACAGGCCGATGTTCTGGTTACCGAGCTGCCCAATAGAGCCACGTATTTTTAGGTCGCTGAAGGTCGGTTGAAGGAAAGCCATAAAGTTTTCCTCCAAAGGCCGCCAACCCGCTGATACTGATGGGAAGAAGCCCCAACGCTTGTTGCTAGCAAACCGTGACGAGCCATCATAGCGGAAGCTACCTTCGATGAGATACTTGCCGGCAAAGGCGTAGTTCAGGCGGCCAAACACCGAGTTCAGCGCCCACTGCACGTTGTTGCCGTAAGTGCCATTGGCGTGGCTCACGTTGTCAGGGTCATTGATGGAGGCGTACGTGGTGCCGTTGCTGATTACCCCAAAGTTGTTGCCTGGCACATTGATGACGTGGATACCAGCGCGGTCGTCGTTGAAGTGCTCACTTGAATACCCCGCCAGCGCTTTCACCTCGTGCTTCTGGCTAAAGGTGTGCTCGTAGTTGATGGTAGCTTGGTAGTTGGTAAGCAGCGTACGCTGGGTGCGGTCGGTCACGGAGTTGTTGCCGTCGCCACCGGAGGTGGGCGAGCCGTCGAGCGTCACGTACTGGAGGCTGCGCGTAAACTCGTTCATGCGGTAGTTCCACAGGTCGCCACCCACGAGGCCGCGCAGCTTCAAGCCCTTAATGACTTCGTACTCGGCATTGAGGTTAGCGTAGCCATTGTCGTTGGAATTGGTGCGCAGGCCGCCATTACGCAAGCGATTCACCGGGTTGTCGCTCGAGGTGGCCGGCGTCACGTAGTTACCTAGGGAGTCCTGAATGGGGTAAATAACTGGAATGCGCACCGCGTCGCTGATAATCCAGTCCGTGATGAAGGCGTGCTCACGGGTGCTCACGCGGGCGTAGGAAAGAATAGCGCCCACCGAAAGCTTCTCGGTGACTTGCGTATTGAGGTTTAGGCGGGCATTGAGGCGCTTAAAGCCGTACTTATCGCCCACAAACAAGCTATTCTGATCCACGTAGCCCAGCGACATCAGATAGCGCGTGTTGCCCGAGCCGCCGCTGAGGCTAAGGTTGTGGTTTTGCTGTAAAGCCTGCTTTTTCAGCACCGCGTCGAGGTACCATTGGTAGTCGCCGTGGGCCGCGAAGTCGCGCATCTGCTGGGGCGAGAATTGTGGACTCTGCCCCGAGTTGACCAGTGCCTCGTTTTTGAGCTGCATGAACTCTAGGCCCGTCACGGGTCGGCGCAGGAAGTTAGGTGACTGCCAGCCAACCAGCGTGTTGTAGGTCAACACTGGCTTCTGATTGAGCGAGCCTTTCTTCGTGGTCACGAGCAGTACCCCGTTTGCCCCACGCGAACCATAAATAGCCGCCGAAGCAGCATCTTTCAGTACCGTGATGCTTTCAATATCGTTAGGGTTGAGTGAGTTAAGTGAGCCCGCAATGCCGTCTACTATCACCAGCGGCGAAGCATTGCCTAGGGTACCCACGCCCCGAATGTTGATGTTGAGACCAGCGCCCGGTTCCGCGCTGCTCTGCTGAATGGTGAGGTTGGGAGCGGTGCCTTGTAGGGCTTGTGCTAGGTTGGTTACGGGCCGGTTTTCGAGCGCCGGCGCCGCTACTGTATTGAGGGCGCCCGTTACCTCGGCTTTCTGCTGGGTGCCGTAGCCTACCACCACGACTTCGCTCAGCGCCTTGGCATCTTCGGCTAAGGTCACCGTCAGGCTGCTGGTGGCGCCTTGTACGGCTACTTCTTGGCGAGCAAAGCCCACGAAGCTGAATACCAGCGTGCTATTCTCGGGCGCTTGCAGGCTGAAGCTGCCATCGGGGCCGGTGCCGGTACCTAGGGTAGTACCTTTTACTACCACCGTCACGCCGGGCAGCCCCGCGCCCTTGCTATCGAATACGCGGCCAGCTACCGTGACATCTTGCGTTGCGGAAACGTTTGCAGAGGCGGTGACGCGTCTGATTTCGACAGGGGTGATAACGTAATCGTTTGCATGTAGCTTTCTGAAGCTCAGTCCTACTTGGGGGAGTACACTCGCAAGCTGGGCATCTAGGGTGGCTACCTCGCTCGGGGGAATTACGCGCTTATCGTTAACGAGCTCTGTGTCGTAGGCGATAATGCTCTTGTACTGTTTCTCCCATTGCTTTAATAAGTGCTTGAGGGGCACTGCCTCAACCGCAGTTTGCCGTGTGTGCATGCGCTGCGTGGAAGCCAGCAACTGCGCAGATGCCACCGAGCTAAATGCATTTAGCAACAGCGCACTCGCCGTGCAGAGCAGCAGGCGAGAACTGGGTCTGTCAGGTAGGGTAGGAGGTAAGTTCATGGAGTATGGTGGGAAGAAGGGTAATTAGATAAAATAAGCCGATTCTGCCGGTGCACAATCTGCAGGTGAAAGGTGGCCGCTAAGTTTTCGCAGAGGAGGTCTAGGTTATCCACGGGGAAGGTGCCGGTGAACTTGCGCTGCTTTAGGTCGGGGCTAGCTACTTCTACCTCAACCCCGTAGGTGTCCTGCAAGCGGGTGACGACATCCGCAATAGACGTGGCGTCAAAAACCATTTTGTCGTCTGTCCAGGCGGCATACGTGGCTGCCTGAACCGCTTGGTGCACCACCTTCTTCGGCTCTTTGTCGGAGGTTTGCAGGAGCTCACCTGGCTTCAGAATTACCTTGCGCCGGGTGGAGTCGTCAAACGCCACTTGCACCTTGCCCGAGAGCAGCACGACCCTAGCTTCTTCGTGCCGCCGATACACCGTGAACTTGGTGCCAAGGACTTCCACCTCGAAACCCGCGGTGGTGTGCACCACAAAAGGTTTGTGGTCGGGTAAGTGCTTCACGGAGAAGTACGCTTCCCCATCTAGCCACACCTCTCGTGGCCGCTCAGAATCGGTTGTAGCGGCGTAGCGAATCGTGGAGTGCGCGTTTAAGGTCACCTCCGACCCATCGGGCAGGCGCACAATCCGCGTCTGGCCGTAGGGTGTGGTATAGCTGGCGGTGGTGGGCACGGCCACCTGGGTACGCTCGTGCAAGAGCCACCCGGTGCTCGCTACGGCACCTACCACGGCGGCCGCAGCCGCCCAGCGCCGCCACGACGAGCCGGAGCGCGTAGGGCTAGCTACCGGCACTGCTTCGGGCTGCATACGGGCGTAGATGTTCTCTCGCATGCTAGCGTAGTCGTAGGGGTCGTTGCCGTCGGCTTTGCGCACGGGTTCGGGCTCCAGGGCGTGCTGGCTCATCCAATAGTGGGCAAGTAGCTCGTTGGCCGGGTCCGCGAGCCAAGCGCGCACTGCCCTAGCTTCCTCCAATGAGGATTCGCCCCGGGCATAGCGCAAGCAGGCTTCGTAGTCAATTTCTCTAGGCATAGGCAGGTTTGCAACGTCTCTCCAAGTAGTAAAAGCCACAAAGTGCCCATACCCCCAACGCCCCTGAAAAATTTTTTACGCCGCCTGCTTCGGAGCGCAAGAACCTAGCTTTCCTATAGCGTGGGAGCTGTTTACAACAACTCAGGTGCGCTTAAAGAAGAGGTGAAGACGCCATAATTGGAGGTTGCTCGTTGAAAAATGTCGTCTGGCACCACCTACCGCAAACAACGTTCGCAACAGTAGCTCCTTTATCTCGTTCCGGCAGCTGAAAAGCTGGCGCGACTAGCTACTAACAAGCCTCCCTAGGTGCTACTACTAATTGTGAATAGACAGAGAAGTAGTAAATTTCCTGCTCTGCCTTGTTTAGAAGCACCGAATAAGTTTTTTATTCTTGCAGTGACTTGCTCAAGGTTATTTATCTTTAAGGTACTTAGGTACATGCGCAAGCTTTTACTACTGCCTACTTTCCCTTGAAAGTCGTAAAAGAGTTCTCCGACCAACATTGCTTAGAACGCCTCCAGCAAAACGACACGGCGGCCTTCGACCTGCTGTTTGACCAGCATGCTCCTGCCTTGTGCCGGTTTGTGCACGGCTACTTGAAGAGTCATGCTGATGCGGAAGAAGTGGTGCAGGACTGTTTTTTGAAGCTGTGGGAGCGGCGGCATGCGTTCGACCAAGACATCGTTTTCAAAACCTACCTCTACACTTCCGCCTACCGAGCTATTCTGAAGCAACTGCGGCGTCAGCGGTACTGGGTGTTCGAAGACTGTGACGGAGAAGTGCTCATCGAAGAAGGTAGTCCTGGCAACCTAGTAGAGTACCAAGAGCTGGAGGAACTCTACCAATCAGCGGTGGCTCAACTACCTTCCCGGCGCCGACAGATATTCGCACTAAGCCGGCAACAAGGCTTGTCGCACGCCATGATTGCCAAGGAACTGAACATCTCGGTGAAGTGCGTGGAAAATCAGATGACCCATGCCCTGAAGTTCTTGAAGCTATACTTTCGAGCGCATGGCATGTCACTGACAATCGCCTTGTTGTTGCTGTCCTTATAGCGTATTCTGTGAGCGCATTGAGTAAGGCCGAGCTTGTAATAGTTTAGGCGCTGGCCAACAGGTAATAAGTAAAAAGAGCGTCCACCGGAGCTAGTCGAACCATCTTTACGCTAGTGGTAAGTGACTATCACTAACGTAAAGATGGTTTGACTAGCTCCGGTAGACGCCTTGGAAAGCGATAACAGGTTTACCTAGGTAGCCTAGGTACGCGCAACTGCTGCGCGACATGCTAGCGCTGAGCGGTGTCGATAGTGCTTGCGCGCCGAAACAGCAATGCTGCTCCCACCCACAGCCCAACGAAGAGTGTGGTCAGGCCCACCGATTCCAGGAGACCTAGGGCCGTAACTTGGGGTTTCCAGACCATGAGCGAAACGACGGGGACCAACACTTGGGTGAGGGCCATGGCAAATAATACGTTGGTCATGCCGCGTGCCTGGAAGCGCACAGCGAGTGCCCCCATAAGCCCGACGGCGAGCACGGCACCGTACAGCAGGTTGGCCGGATTATTCTCGCTCCCAATGAGTCCTACGGCCAAATTGGTCCAGACTAAGAAGAGCGCGGCTGCCAGCGCTAGGCCAATGGCCAAGCGATACACGCGGCTGCTGGCCTGCCGCGCAATCAACTCGTAAGTGAGTCCCGTACCGAACAGCAGGGTGCCGGCCAAAGCAAAATCGAAGAGAGACCAGGTCATTTCGTGGGTGAACTGCATGGCTACGAGGGGTATCAGCAGCAGGAACGCGGTTGCCAACGCAAGACGAAGAATGCTTTTGTTTAACGTCATGATCATGAGGCTTTTTTGTTCACGTATGGAGAAGTACTCTTGAAACCAGATAGATAAGCGCAGACGGCACGGGTTCCGCTGAGTACTAGCCGAGGCGAACTAGCAGTGACAGGGACGTCACAAAAGAAATGAAAGAACTTTGTATTTCAAAGTAAGTGTTGGTTTACTTACCGCTTTTCTTTGGGTTCTGGCGAAGCACCTAGCTGCACAGGTAGTCGGATTCTCGTTACCCTACCTACTACGAGTTGTCGAGAAGGGACCATGCTACTTGCCTAGCCGTTTCGGCAAGCCGCCTTGGGTCAGCTTCGGGAAAAAGCGGAATGTGTGAATTGTACAGTAGATCGTTTGCCTCGCGTAGTACGGGCGGTGGTTCAGTACCAGACCTTTGTGCAGAAGTTATTCACTCTTTCAAACAACGCATTGTATGAAAATTTTTGTAACGGGTGCCTCCGGCTTCATCGGTTCTGCAGTGGTGCAAGAGCTACAGCAGAATGGTCATGAGGTGCTTGGCTTGGCTCGCACCGAGCAATCGGCGCAAGCGCTGACGGCGGCTGGGGCCGAGGTGATGAAGGGCGACCTCAACGACCTCGACAGTCTGAAACGCGGCGCCGAACAAGCGGATGGTGTTATTCATCTGGCATTTAATCACGACTTCTCGCAGTACCAAGCCGCCGCCGCTACCGACAGCCACGCCATCGAGGCGATGGGAAGCGTGCTGGCGGGGTCCAACCGACCTTTGGTCATTACTTCGGGCCTGGCTGGTTTTGCACTGGACCACATTGCCACCGAGCAAGACTCGCCCGGGGTTGGGGCTCGCACTTCCGAGCAAACAGCGCTGGCCCTGGTGCCACAGGGTGTACGGGCCTTGGTTGTACGACTGGCGGCATCAGTACACGACAAAGGCGACTACGGCTTTGTGCCTTACCTCATTCAGGTGGCCCGGCAAAAAGGCGAATCGGCCTACATCGGCCATGGCCTGAACCGCTGGCCGGCCGTGCATCGGCTCGATGCGGCCCACTTATTCCGGCTGGTAGTGGAGCAGGGCGCGGCGGGGACATGCTACCACGGTGTGGCCGACGAGGGAATCGCCCTTCGCGACCTAGCCACTATTGTCGGGCAGCACCTGAACGTGCCGGTAGTGTCGAAGTCAGTAGAGGAAGCCGCCGCGCACTTCGGCTGGATGGCGCGTTTTGCCAGCCTCAACCTAGCCGCGTCTAGTACGCTTACGCAACAGTGGCTGAACTGGCGCCCAACCCACCCTGGGCTGCTGGCCGATCTGGAGCAAGGGCATTATTTCGCAGGCTAGGATGCTGCCTGTGGTTCAAAACTGCTTCCAAGCCTTTGTTGAACCCCGAACAGCAATCCAACTAGTGCTCCTTGCCAGGTAGAAGTGGTAAAGTAATAGCCGCGATAAGAAACGGTGAGGTAAGGAAAAGCCAAGCTCTACGGCCTCTTGCAAGTGGTTTTGTTTACGGCCGATTTAGCCAGGCTTCTGCGCAATAACGAGCACCGATTTGCCGAAGCGGTGCTGGACAATCTTGTCCGTCACCTTGGAGACAGGAACCAGCATGCTGTCCCAGAATTTAATTTGCTTTGGAGTAGGGTTACTTTGCTTAAGAAGCACCTTGTTGGCGCTCGAAGCTAGCAAGCCAAAACTATCTAAGTACCAAGCATGTAGAATTTTGCTTTGCGGTGGCATCGCCTTCAGGAGCATTGAGCGGGTGTAACGCCGGTAATGACCAATGGCTTTGTCGAATGGGCTATATAGCCACTGGTACGCAGGTACCAGCACAATCAAAACTCCCTTAGGGGCTAGGTGCTCATACGCCAAGGCTAGCTCGCTGCGGTCATCCTCGATGTGCTCCACTACATCAATGTACATGATGGTGTCGAATGGTGCTTGTGGCGGCAAATCTGCCAGTGTACCAACGTGCAGATGGCAGCAATCAGGCAGCTTCTTTGTCTCTAGAAGTTTGGATATATCACTAGCTAGAGAGGCATCGGGCTCCACACACAGCCATTCTTTCTGCGAACCATCGCAAAGAGAGAGCGTTGTGCCACCAATACCAGCACCCACTTCCAGCACCCGATTCTTGAGGTAAGGCTTCAACTTAGAGCCGTAGTATACTTTCCAGTTGACCGCTTTTTCGAAAAGCGAAAGCTCATTGCCAATATAATGTTCGGTGCTGAGAGGCAGAGAATCCATAAGAAGAGACAGGTAACAAAAACAAGAAAAGTATTATTGATAAGCGGGAACGTACCAGAATAAGGTTTCAAAGTAGAAAAAAAGCCCCGGCTAGCAAAAGTAGCCGGGGCAATTACGACAATACAAGCGGATTAACTGGCCAAAGACGAGCTAGTGTTTAGGCACTGGCCTGGGTTAGCTGATCAATGGCGGCTTGGTCAAGCTTCAGTTCAGCCGCCTTGGCTAGGTCTTGAAGCTGCTCGAGCTTGGTGGCGCTGGCAATCGGTGCCGTGATGCTAGGCCGGGCAATGAGCCACGCCAGTGATACTTCGGCGGGTGTCGCGTTGTAGCGCTCGGCTACTTCATCCAAGGCTTTCAGAATGCGGAAGCCTCGGTCGTTCAGATACTTTTTCATACCGCCGCCGCGCTGGCTTTTCTTGAAGTCGTCTTCTGAACGGTACTTGCCGGTGAGAAAGCCGCTGGCCAGGGCAAAGTAGTTGATAACCCCTAGGTTGTGCTCCAGGCACAGGGGCTCTAGTTCCCGCTCGAAGTCGGCGCGGTCGTAGAGGTTGTAGTCGGGTTGCAGGGTTTCGTAGCGCGGCAAGCCTTGCTGCTGGCTAATTTCGAGGGCCGAGCGCAGACGGTCCGCGGTGAAGTTGGAGGCGCCAATTGCCCGAACTTTTCCTTCTTTAATCAGCTCGGCGTAGGCGTGCAGAGTTTCTTCCTGCGGCGTATCGGGGTCGTCGCGATGCGACTGGTAGAGGTCGATGTAGTCGGTGCTGAGGCGGCGCAGGCTGTCCTCTACGGCCTGGCGGATGTATTTGGGCGATAAGCCTTTCTTATCCGGGCCCATTTCGCTGCCTACTTTGGTGGCAATGATGAGCTGTTCGCGGTTGCCGCGCTGCTTAAGCCAGTTGCCAATGATGGTTTCGGACTCGCCGCCCTGGTTGCCGGGCACCCAAGCCGAATACACGTCGGCAGTATCGATGAAGTTGAAGCCGGCGTCCACGAAGGCGTCCAGCAACTGGAAAGAAGTAGGCTCATCAATCGTCCAGCCAAAGACGTTGCCACCAAACGCCCAAGGGGCTACTTGTAATCCTGATTTTCCTAATTCACGCTTTTCCATGAGGGGTGTTGTAGTAGTTCAAACGGAATTAAAAAGCCCGTACGGACTCATAATGTTTGTACCGAGGAGCTGCAACACCTCAGGTAGAGGCACGGGTAGGGGGCACTACCGCCCACAGGCAGCCGGTGAAAAATAGAGAGATGAGCAGCTTTTAACAGGATTTCGTGTTCTTGACTGCACCTGTTCTCTCAACCCCTCACTATGAAGAAGCATCTATTACCGGGCCTGCTATTGGGCGCCGGGACGCTCCTGTCTACGCTAGCAGCAGCGCAACAAACGGCGCCGCCGGTTGCTGGGCCCCGCTACGACGCGCGCGCGCTGTTTTCGCCCACGTTTCTGGCTGAACGTGGCCCAGCTACGCGCACCGCGGGTGGCCAGCCTTCCGCTACGTACTGGCAGAACGCGGCCGACTATAAAATTGCGGCTTCGCTGGATGAAAAGCAGGCTAGGTTGAGCGCCACGGCGGATATTACTTACACCAACAACAGCCCCGATCCGCTGCCTTTCGTGTGGGTACAGCTTGATCAAAACCTATTTGCACCAAAGTCGCGCGGAGCGGCTACTACGCCGATTTCAGGGGCCCGCAACGGCAACTCGGCCCCAAACTTCCAGGGCGGCGATACGCTGCAAACCGTCAACATCGAGTTTCACGGTAAGAAAACCAAGGCTCAATACCACGTGTACGACACGCGGATGCAGATCATCTTACCTGAAGCCATGAAGCCACACGGCGACAAGCTCAAGATTAGCATCGCGTACGCCTTCAACATTCCCCAGTACGGCTCCGACCGCCTAGGTCGCCTCCAAACCAAGAACGGCGAGATCTTCGAGCTGGCGCAATGGTACCCGCGTATGGCCGTGTACGACGACATTGAAGGCTGGAATACGCTGCCGTATCTGTCGGCGGAATTTTACCTGGAGTACGGCAACTTCGACTATACTATCAACGTGCCGGCCAACTTCATTGTGGGCGGTTCGGGCGAGTTGGTGAACAAGGCGGAGGTGCTCACCGCTGCCCAGCAGCGTCGCCTAGAGCAAGCCGCTGGTTCCGACAAAACCGTTATCGTGCGCGGTGCCGATGAGGTGACGCAACCTAGCTCGCGCCCAACAGGGAAGAATGGCCGCCTGACCTGGCACTTCCGCTGCCAGCAGGCGCGCGATGTGGCCTGGGCTGCATCGTCGGCTTTCGTGTGGGATGCGGCCAAGATGAACCTGCCCAGCGGCCGGAAGTCGCTAGCAATGTCGCTCTACCCAGCCGAGGTGGCGCAGGATACGGCTTGGAACCGCAGCACCGAGTACGTGAAGAAAAGCATCGAGTACAACTCGAAGCAGTGGTTTGAATATACCTATCCGGCCGCTACCAACGTGGCTGGGATTGTGGGCGGTATGGAGTATCCGGGCATTGTATTTTGCAGCGCCCGCTCTACCAAAGGTCGTCTGTGGGGCGTAACGGACCACGAGTTCGGGCACAACTGGTTTCCGATGATTGTAGGCTCGAACGAACGCAAGTATCCGTGGATGGATGAAGGCTTCAACACCTTTATCAACATCTTATCCACCAAAGCCTTTAACAATGGCGAGTACAAGGCTTCAGCCGACGTAGAAGGTCGCACGGCGCCCGGTATCATACGCGCCATGCAAGATCCTAATGCTGATGTGCCCTACACGGTGCCCGATGTGACGCAGGCCCGCAACCTAGGTTTTGCCGCTTATAGCAAAACGGGCTACGGCTTGTATCTGCTGCGCGAAGTAGTCTTAGGTCCTGAGCGCTTCGACTACACCTTCCGTAGCTACATCAAGCGCTGGGCCTTCAAGCACCCCCAGCCCCGTGATTTCTTCCGCACCATGAACGAGGTAGCCGGCGAAGACCTGACGTGGTTTTGGCATGAGTGGTTCTTCGAAAACTGGCTGCTCGACCAAGCCGTGACCGGCGTAGCCTACGTGAGCCAAGATCCGGCGAAAGGCGCACTTATTACCCTCGAAAACCGTGGCCAAGCAGCGATGCCCGTCATTGCCGAAGTGAAAGAAGGGAATGGTAAAACCACCACCGTACGCCTGCCCGTCGAGATCTGGCAGCGTGGCGGCACTTGGACCTTCCGCCATAATTCGACTTCCCCAATAACGTCGGTGGTGCTGAACCCTACCAAGCTCCTGCCCGACATCAACGCCGCCAACAACACGTGGAAACCCGTGGAGTTTTCGGATGCTAAGTAAGCGCTAGGTAACAGTTTTGGTCCGACGAGGCTAGCATCTGGCCAGTGTCGCTGAACGAGCGTCAGCTTCGCGCTGACGTACAAACCCTGGCAGGGCACCGAGCCGCTGTCAGGGTTTTTTGTTGAAATATTTTTCAAGTGGGCTAGGACCGTAGTCGCGCGGTTATGTCAGAGCGGAGTAGGAGCCACCGTATTCCGCAGCCCATTTGCCGTTTTGTGCGGCAGTCTGTGCCGCGCTGGTTATTATTGCTGCGCATTGCAAACGCTCTATCTACTTCTCGTGCTACTACACACTCCAGAATCTCAGCCGCATACTACGAAAGATAAAACGCTGCTTAGGCGCCCGAGACTCTTACGAGCTGTGAAGCAAACGCTTGCTGTGCTAGGTATCGCGCTGGCTGTTCCGCTGCACGCCCAAACCCCAACGCCTATTTCTAAGGTATGGGTGCCCGACCTCGGCAATGGCACCTACAAGAACCCGGTGCTCTACGCCGACTACTCCGACCCCGATGCCATCCGGGTAGGCGACGATTTTTACCTGACATCCTCTAGCTTTAATGCCGTACCAGGCCTGCAGATTCTGCATTCAAAAGACCTGGTAAACTGGAGCGTTATCGGGGCCGTGTTCAAACAGCAACCTCCGCTGGCGCGCTACCGGGAGCCGCAACATGGCAACGGCGTATGGGCGCCTTCTATCCGGTACCACAACAAAAAATTCTACATCTTTTACCCCGACCCCGACCTAGGCATCTTCGTGACTACTGCCACCAACCCGGCGGGGCCGTGGTCGGCGCCCGTGTGCCTGAAAGAAGCCAAGGGCTGGATCGACCCGTGCCCACTCTGGGACGAAGATGGTAAGGCCTACTTGGTACACGGCTTTGCCGGGTCGCGCGCCGGCATCAAAACCATTCTGGCCGTGAGTCCCATGTCGCCGGACGGCCTGCAACTGCTCGGCGACGATGCGCTGGTGTTCGATGGGCATCTAGCTCACCCCACGCTCGAAGGCCCCAAGTTTTATAAGCGCAACGGCTATTACTACATTTTTGCTCCGGCGGGCGGTGTGCCTACGGGCTGGCAGCTGGTGTTGCGGTCCAAAAACGTGTACGGCCCCTACGAGGAGCGCATTGTGATGGACCAGGGCAAAACCCCAACCAACGGGCCGCACCAGGGTGCCTGGGTAGATACCAATGCCGGGGAAGACTGGTTTTTGCACTTCCAAGACCAAGGACCCTATGGGCGTGTAGTGCACTTGCAGCCCATGGTATGGAAAAACGACTGGCCCATCATTGGGGAAGACCCCGACGGTGACGGCAAAGGCCAACCCGTGCTGACGTATCGCAAACCCAAGATCAAGGGCAAAGCCCAGCCGCTCGCTACCCCGCCCACCTCCGATGAATTCAGCAGCAACACCCTAGGATTGCAGTGGCAGTGGCACGCCAATCCGCAGGATTATTGGGCCTATCTGAACGGACCACAAGGCTATTTGCGCCTGTACTCCGTGTTATTGCCCGAGAATTACAAGAACCTCTGGCAGGTGCCCAATTTGCTGATGCAAAAGCTGCCCGCGGAGGTATTCACCACTACTGCCAAACTCACTTTTACCCCGCGCGTGGAAGGGGAAAAGCTAGGGTTGCTGATCATGGGCCTCGATTACGCCTACCTCAGCCTGACCAGCCAAGGTGGCAAGCTCTACGTCAACCAAGCCGTGTGTCAGAACGCCGACAAGCTGACGGCCGAAACCGTTTCGGCCCCGCTTGAGCTACCTGCCACTGCGCTTAACCAACCCCTTTACTTGCGCGTGGCGGTGCAAGCCGGAGCCAAGTGCCAGTTCAGTTACAGCCTCGATGGGCAGCAGTTTCAGCCGGTGGGAGGCGTGTTTCAGGCTCGGGAAGGCAAGTGGATTGGAGCGAAAGTAGGGCTGTTCTGTACCCGCACCGCCAAGTTTAACGACGCTGGCAACGCCGACATCGATTGGTTTCGCGTGGAGTAACGACTAACCCACACAGAGGTGCTCAGTTGAAATCGCGCAGGCGTTTCTTGCTCAGCTCATAGCTGATGATGGCCGGAATGTAGAAGGTAACGTCGGCAGCTAGCTTGGCCGCCAGGATGCCGCCCGACAAACTGCCCAACCACAGCGGCAGGTAGTACATCAGCAAGGGGCGAATGATGAAGCTGTCGAGCACCTCGGCCGCGCCGAACTCAACCACTAGCGCCCGCAGGTTTTTGCCGAGCGTGCGGGCAGTGTAGCGCTTGCCCGCGGCGCGGCGGCTGCGGCGCGTGGCCCGAACATCTTGCAGGAGAATACAGCCAAAGTACGCCACGTTGCCGGCCCACGTAGCGGCCAGCGCCGTGGCCGTGCGGTCGTGCGCGAGGGCGAAAGTAGCGCCGCCCGCCGCCAGCGTCGCGGCGAGCGACAACACCTCGGCGGGCAGGTAGCGTTTGACCCATTCGGCTAGCTTTTTCCTCATACCAGTATAAAGACGCAAAACTGGGTAGCCTGTTGTCGCTGAAGCGCGAAAAGCTAGGGCTAGGCGGCTTGGTGGTCCTGGGTTGCTAGGTGCACTCGAAAGTGTAAGATGCTGGGTCTTTACAACGAGGCTGCGCTGGAAGGCGTAAAGAGCAAATCAGTACGCTCCCTCACCTAAACTTTCTACGTTCATGGCCCTCAACACAGATAACCTCAACGACCATCTGTACGCAACCAATCTGGCGATTTCCGACACCATCAATAATTCGCGCAACCCGCAGGTGGCGTTCGATTATTTTGATACTTGGATTCCGTTTCTGCAAAACTCCAACGTCGCGGCCCTGACCGCTATGGGTTCCGACCTACAGCGGCTGCGCGACTACGTGCGTAGCGGCGACCAGGCTAACACCCATGAGCTGCTACAGCGCCTTGGCGAGCAAACGTCGCGGGCCGCGAGCAACATCCACACCTGGGCCGGCGACCACCTGCACAACGGCATCGGCGACCAGCTGCGCCACTTAGGCCAGCTGCTCGTAATAGCCGCCGGCAACACGAAGGCTTCGTTGTAATCATCTGATTGTTCACTGAGAGCTAAGTCGAACTTAGGCTTTGCTCTACCAAAACACCCGCTTCATGCCTACTAACCCATCCGATCCGTCGGCTAATTTGCGCTCTACCAACGACATTTTGAGCGGCAATTTGTACGCCGCTGCCCTGGAGGCTCCCATCGTTATCGACAGCTGGATTGATGCCCTACGCACCTTTGGCGTAACCGGCGGCAACGATATGGTTGAGGAGTTGCAAAACCTCAAAAACTACCTCAACGATAAGGATACTGACCGCATCAGCGCCTCCCTGCAGCGCCTCGGCGAAAGCACCACCAAGGCAGCTGACCAAGCTGGCGAAGAATACCAAGAACAATTGCAACGGCTCGGCCAAGTGCTATTGCGTGCCGCCGACGAGGTAAAAGTGCCCTTAAACTCACCCGAATAACTTCATCGCTATGTCTATTGCACATTCAACTAGCGCCAAACAGTTTGAAACCACGTTAGCGGCGCTCGGTACGGAAGACCTAGGCCAACTCGCCGCTGCTGCTCCCGAAAAAATCGATGGCTGGATTGAGCTGCTGCGCGGTGGCAGTGGCACTAGCTACGATACGCTCATCGGCGACCTGGTTGCTCTAAAAGGCTACCTAGCCGGCGGCGACGCTGCCCAGATTTCGGCTTCCCTGCAAACTTTGGCAGAGAACATCAACGCATTGGCCGATGGCGCCAACCCTATTTTCCTGGATAGTTTGTACAAGCTAGGTCAGAAACTCAGCGACATAGCCCGCGAGTTAAAGCAGCTGTAATAAGCGGTTTGAAAAAGAGCGTCCTGCCGAGCTAGACTACCTAGCTCAGCAGGACGCTCTTTTTATTCTTTTTCCGGCCGGATTAACGTGCTAATACCCTACTGCCGTATCATCACCCCGCGGGTCGGCGCCACCCTGCAAACGGCCATCGGGCAAAACCCAGATGATTTCCATGCGGCCCCAATGCCCGCCAGTTTTGATGGGGTAGCCGCGGCGCTGAAGGGTGTCTTGGGCGGCAGGGAGCAGGGCATTTTCCTCAGCGTCAATGCGGTCGGGGAGCCACTGGTGGTGTAAGCGAGGGGCTGCCACGGCCTGCTGAGCGTTCTGCTGATAGTCGATAATATTCAGGATGCCTTGCATCACGCTGGTAATGATGGTGCTGCCGCCGGGCGTACCCACCACCATCGCTAGCTTCCCTTTCTTGGTGAGAATAGTGGGAGTCATGGAGGAGAGCATGCGTTTGCCGGGCGCTATGGCATTGGCTGTGCCGCCTACCAAGCCGTACATATTCGCTACGCCCACTTTGGAGGAGAAGTCATCCATCTCGTTGTTAAGCAAAAAGCCCGCACCGGCCACTACCACTTTGCTGCCGTAGGAGCCGTTGAGCGTAGTCGTGCACGACACGGCGTTGCCTTGGGCATCTACAATGTTGTAGTGCGTAGTCTGGTCGCTTTCGTAGCCGGGCAAGCCAGCGCCGGCGGTCACCTCGCTGCTCGGCGTGGCCCGGCCGTCGCGGCGGATGGTGGCCATGCGGTCCTTGTTGTACTTCTTATCCAAGAGCTGCGACACTGGCACCCGCCCGAAATCAGGGTCGCCGAGGTACTTGGCGCGGTCGGCATACACGCGGCGCTCGGCTTCCGTAATAATATGAACGCCCTGCGGCGAATGCCAGCCCAAGGCACCTAGGTTATACGGTTCCAGCATTTGGAGCATTTGCAGCAAGGCTACTCCGCCGCTGCTCGGCGGCGGAAAAGCTAGCACATCGTAGCCGCGGTATTGACCGTGCAAGGGCGTGCGCCACTTAGCCTGGTAGTTTTGTAAGTCTTGCTTGGTAATCAGGCCACCACCGCGCTGCATTTCGGCCACAATGAGGTCGGCCGTTTCGCCCTGGTAAAAACCGTCGCGGCCTTTGTCGCGGATGCGCTCCAGCGTATGCGCTAGGTCGGGGTATTGAATAAGGTCGTCCTGTTGCCAGGGGCGCGTTGCGCCGTCGGGGCGTACGTAAGCAGGGGGCGTTTGAACGTTATACTTCAGGAAGTTTTCACGGTTGCTGTTTAGGCCAGCGGCTTCTTTTGCCGTAAGCTTCAGCCCCTTGGCGGCTAGGTCGACGGCAGGCTGCACGAGGTCGGCCCAGGGCAGCTTACCTAGCTTTTTGTGCAACGCCTCCATGCCCGCCACCGAGCCTGGCACTCCCGAAGCCAAGTGCCCCGCCGTGCTGCGTCCTGGTACCACGTTGCCTTGCGCATCAAGGTACATGTCGCGGGTAGCGGCGGCTGGCGCCATCTCGCGAAAGTCGAGGGCTCCTTCCTGGCCATCGGCGCCATGGTAGAGCACAAAGCCGCCCCCACCGATATTACCAGCCGTGGGTAGCGCTACCGCCAGCGCAAATTGCACGGCTACGGCCGCATCGTACGCATTGCCGCCCTTTTGTAAAATAGCCAGCCCAATGCGCGAAGCCTCCGGGTGTGCCGAAATAACCATTGCTTTGCTTGCCGTAGCGGCCGCCGTAACGGCGGGTGGTGTAGCAGCTAGCGTATTTGCCGTCGGCACCGTCGGCACGGTCGACGCGGAGGGGCGCGTAGCGGTGCTAGTGCAGGAAAGCAGGGCGGCGAGAGCAAGCGGGTAAAGGTGCAGTTTCATGCAGGTTAGGATAAGGGCTGCTACCTTGCGCGGCAACAGAACTTTCAAGAAAGCCAACATTACGGTAAGAGCCTAGCCGAAAAGGCAAATTGTCATTCCCGGCCAAGCAAAAAACCTGAGTTACTTGCCTGCCGCATGTTCCTAAGCGCCGCTGTTCGCCCTGGCTGCTAGCAGGCTACCTAGGTGTTGGCCGGTCAGAAATGTTCTGCTACTAGTTCAGCCGCAAGTCACTCGTTATCGTAGCTTTAAAGCCAAAATCTCCCGCACTATGACTCTTGAAACTACTCCCGCCCCCACGCTCGCCCCTGTATTGCCGCTCGTGGAGCAAGATCCTTGGCTGGCACCCTACGAGCCCGTCTTGCTGGCCCGTCAAGCACGCTTAGAAGCACGCCTGGCCGTTATTCGGCAAGAGTACGGCTCCTTGGCGAAGTTCGCTACTGCTCACCAGTGGTTAGGGCTCAACTACGATCCTCGTCGCCGGGGCTACTGGTATCGGGAGTGGGCTCCGGCTGCCCAGGCCCTGTACCTCATTGGCGACTTCAACGGGTGGGACCGGCAAGCGACGCCGCTGCAAAAAGGCCCCAACGGGGTATGGGAGGTGTTTTTGCCCGATAAACAATACAGCGAAGCGCTCAGCCACTACAGCCGTTACAAAGTACACGTTGTTACCCAGCACGGGGCGAAAGATCGCCTGCCGGCAACGTTGCGCCGCGCCGTGCAGGACCCGCACACCAACGATTTCTCCGGGCAGGTGTGGCGGCCGAGCACTTCCTTCACCTGGACCGACCAAAAGTTTCGGATTCCAAACTGCGTGCGGGAGCCGTTCATCTACGAGTGCCACATCGGCATGGCTTCCGAAGAAGGCAAGGTGGGAAGCTACCTAGAGTTTGCGGAAAATATATTGCCGCGGGTGCAAGCGCTCGGCTACAACTGCTTGCAAATCATGGCCATCATGGAGCACCCTTACTATGGCTCCTTCGGCTACCACGTTGCTAATTTCTTTGCTGTTTCCTCGCGTTTCGGTACGCCGGAAGAACTAAAGCACCTAATTAATGAAGCCCACAACCGCGGCATTGCGGTGTTGCTCGATGTAGTGCACTCGCACGCCGTCAAGAACGAAGCCGAGGGCCTAGCTGATTTCGACGGTTCCGGCGGGCAGTATTTCCACGAAGGCGCTAGGGGCGACCATCCCGGCTGGGATTCCAAGCTGTTCAATTACGGCAAGTCCGAAGTGCAGCAGTATCTGCTGTCTAACCTACGCTATTGGCTGGAAGAGTTTCACTTCGATGGTTTCCGCTTCGATGGGGTAACCAGCATGCTGTACCTGCATCACGGTGAGGGCGTAGCATTTAGTACCTACGATCAATACTTCGGCCCCGAAGCCGACGACGATGCCATTTTGTACTTGCAACTGGCGGCTTCGCTGGTGAAAGAGCTGAAAGCAAGTGCCTTGCTTATTGCCGAAGATATGAGTGGCATGCCTGGTTTGTGCCGTCCCATTCAGGAGGGCGGCATTGGCTTCGATTACCGCCTGGGCATGGGCATTCCCGATTATTGGATCAAGCTGCTCAAGCACACCCCCGACGAAGCCTGGAACCTAGGTGACCTGTGGTACACACTTACCAACCGCCGCCAAGGAGAAAAAACGGTTGCTTACGCCGAGAGCCACGATCAAGCCTTGGTAGGAGACAAAACGCTGGCCCATTGGCTAATGGACGTGGCCTTGTACACGCACATGCGCCAAGACGACCCCGACCCCGTTGTGGCCCGCGGCGTGTCGCTGCACAAAATGATTCGGCTGCTTACGCTTTCATTGGGCGGCGAAGCCTACTTGAACTTCATTGGCAACGAATTCGGACACCCCGAGTGGGTTGATTTTCCGCGGCTAGGTAACAACTGGAGCTACCAACACGCGCGCCGGCAATGGTCGCTGGCCGACAACCCAGACCTGCGCTACCAGCAGTTGCAAAACTTCGATGGGGCCATGATTTCCACGGCCAAGCAGCGGCGCTTACTTGCCGCCGGGCAAGCAAAGCTGCTGAATAATGATCCGGAAAATCAGGTCTTGATCTTCGAGCGGGCGGGGCTGATTTTTGTGTTCAACTTTCACGTGAGTCGTAGCGTGCCCGATTATCGTTTCTTCGTGCCCACACCGAAGCGCTGCCGCTACCGCATTATACTCACCTCTGATAGTGGCCGCTTTGGAGGCTTCGACCGTATCGATGATACGCTGACGTACGAAACCTTCGGGGAAGACGGCGTTGAGAAACTAAGCCTCTACGTCACGAGCCGAACTGCACTGGTGCTCGCAAAAGTATAAAGCTAGGTATAGCAGGAGTTATGTTGTATTACACATCCAACCTGTTCGTGGATTTTCAAGCAAGTCACATGTTATTCTGATAAAGAGTGGTAGGTAGTTGTGCGCACCTAGCCTCAGACAAGCGAAGGGCGCCACGGAAGATTTCCGTGGCGCCCTTCGCTTGTCTGAGGCTAGGTGCTACTCAATGTTTTGCAGTACCACCTTCTTGGTTGCTGTCCTCTTTGGTTTGATCCGCATCGTTCATGGCGCGTTTCGTGTCGTCGCTGCCCGTTTCCTGCAAGGGCTGTTGGCCTGGCTTCTTCTTAATTGGAAATTCGTTTTGTCCGCTGTGCGCCATGCTCACGCGCTGGGCACCGCTCGATTCCTCATTGCTTGGGGCTGCATTCTCGTTGTTCATAGCTTGGTTGTGCTTGGGTGGAAAGAATCGTAAAAGGTCAGCACTTATAGCATGAACGTGGCTCGCACATACCTCACAAAAGCTTGGCTGTGATCTGGTTGAGCTTGCTGTACTATTTGCGCCAATAATCGTTTTTACGGACTTACTTCCGATGATGATCAACTTAGATTCAGCTTTTTTTCTGGCGCTTTACCGTTTCGCCGCGTAGTGTTGAGTTTGTTGCAAAGCTCGTAGGTTGAGCGTGAGGAAGTTGTTGTTAAATGAATTTTTTGACGCTGTTGAGCTATTAATAGGAAGCAGAAATCACTACAGTAGAGCTAACCTAACTCTCAGCAGGAGCTGTTCAGTACTACATAGGAAAGCCCCACGACTCCGACAGTTCTTATTGCCGGAGTCGTGGGGCTTATAAGCTAGGTCGGGAAACGCTAGCGTTGGTTGCGAATGGTGAAGCTATCAAAAGCTACCGTTACGTCTTCTGGCCCTTGTGCCAGCAGTCCTACGCGGATACCCCGATCCCAAGGTGGCAGGTACGTGCCGTTCACAGCGAAGGTATCCATCGGCATAGGCTGCCACGTTACGCCGTTGGTGCTGTAAGAGAAACGGTAGCGCTGACCGCCCCACGTCTCAACGCGCAAACCTAGGTTACGGGGTAGCTCTAAGCTTACTTCCGTCAGGCATTGCGTTTTTCCCTGTTTCACGTACCAGAGCTGCAACTTACCGTTGCCAGCCATGAGTGCAAGCGCGTTGTGCGGATCACCAACAGCCGTTAAGCCAGCGAACGTGCCAGTAGGAAGAGCAGCGGCGTTAAGCGAAGTAGTTGCTTTGTAAGTAGCTGCGTACGTGCGCTGGGCTACCATAGAGCCTAGTTGCTCTGGGCAAGCCGACAGCAACAGCTGGCCATCACCCACGCCCACTACGGGGCGCTTGCCAATAGGCCACTGCCAAGTACCAGCCAACTGATTGCTAGAGAAGTGGTCGGTGAGGTTGAGCAGGCCAACGTTGTGCAGCGGTGCAGCCTGTGGGCTATTACCCTCAAACTCCGGCCAGCCTTCCTCATTCCAAGTAAACTCGCTCAAGATGCCTTGGCGGCCTACAAACTCGTGGCTGCTGGCATGATAAGCGTGGTGTAGCAAGAACCAACGGCCGTCATACTCTGCAACGGTACCGTGGCCGGGGCAGCTCCAAGTCTTATTTTTCTTCAGGATAGGATTCTGCGGGCATTTCTCCCACGGACCTAGCAAGCTGCGCGAGCGAGCTACCCCGGTGGCATATGTGCAGCCGCTACCGCAGCAGCCGTTTCCAGCGTAGAACATGTAGAAATAACCACCGTGCTCTACGAAAGCTGAACCTTCTACGAGGTTGCCTTCCCAAGGCGCGTCGTTGCGGAATAGCTCATGCTTCTTGCCGATCAACTTCGTGCGCTGCTCGTTCATGCGCTGAGCCCAGATGGGGGTAGGCTTGCCATAAGCGTTGCCGTCCTCTTTCCACACTAGGTACAGCACGCCGTTCTCGTCGCGGAGCGGGAAGCCGTCGATAGAGCCGCGGCGCTGACCTACTAGCGGACCATGATCTACGTACGGCCCAGCCGGATCATCGGCACTGGCAATAGCAACGCACAACGGACCGCCTTTTTTGCGGGCTGTGTAGCAGATGTACGTTTTTCCGTTCTCGTGGCTGATTTCGGGTGCCCAGAAGCTAGTCTCGGCCCACTCAGGCTTATCCATGAACACGTGGCTCACTAGTTCCCAGTCTACCAGGTTCGTCGACTTGAACAATGGGAAAACAGGACCCCACTCGGCAGAGGTAGCGCTTGCCCAATATGTATCTCCAACTTTCGTGATAGTAGGATCCGGGAAGTCGCCGGGCAGCACTACGTTAGCATAGGTGGTCCGTGGGCGGGCAGTTACGGGTGGCGCAACGCTAACTACGGCAGTAGAATCAATGGGGGCTTGCCCCTGGCATTCCGAAGAGAGATCAAACAGAGCCGGGGTGAGGGCTCCTGTTTCCAAATCAAAAGACACAGTAGGGAAGAAAAAAGGGGTGGAACGAGGAAGAATCTAGGAGAAAGTCTATCGAACTAGCACAGTACAATTTGTGCGCCCATACCTATCACGAAGCAACTTGCAGCATGTAAAAGCATAAGCGGCATTGGGAAGACCAATGCAGGAAAGCGCGAAACATGCGGGAAGTCTGTGCGGGATGGGTGAGGAGAGAACGGGCTAAGTCGGGTTCTAGTACTCGATCAGACTAGAGAGCCGTTTAGGCGAAAGCAGCTATTCGTGTAAAGTGTACTTTTCTGCTAAGCGTAAACTTTTAATATCAAAGCTCGTACCAGCTTGCAAATAGGTACTAACTAAATGATGTATTAAGAAAACGGCCAGTTACTAGAGCTAGCCGTAGCTTGCCAATACTGCAACGATCCGTTACAACCAACGCAAGTTTAGAAACGTTTTGTATAAATTAAAGAAAATACACCAAGTTTTATTTGCGATATATTTTTTAAAGTATTTATAAATATCAACGAATTATAAAAGCATGTTACTGTTTAGCAAGACGTTGGCTTACTTTAATGTTTTGTTATATACCATAGAAGATAGTAAATGCTGCAAGCATAATAACTGGTAAGTATCAGTTGCCTTTGCAGGAGTTGTGCCAATATTATTCATTAGGCAGGGATATTAAGTCTAAAAGCCTTTAGTTACGGAAATAAAGCAATGGTTCTCCTATAAGTATTAAATAAATAATATATAAAAAGCCGCCACCTAGCCTAACTAGATGACGGCATAAGATATTTTGAGCAGAAATTAACTCAGCTTTTTGCCTGCTTTAATTAATTCTAACGCCTCATGCAGACGCTTCATGCGGGTTTCGGCTTTTTTTGCGCGCTCAATCCACCGCGCATATTCCTTGCGGTGCGCGTAAGCAAGCTGGTCGAAGGCACTGTTCAGGCCTGCCTTGTTGAGAGCGTGTGCTAAATCGTCGGGAATGAGAACGGAGCGCTCTTCGATATCCGGCGCCATGACCACGTGCACAATGGTTCCCCAAGTTTTGTCGATGGCGTTGCGGATTTCTTTGCGCACCACCATAATGTGTTCGCCTTCACCGTTCGGGACCAAAGGTAGTCGAAACGGAAATCCATCGATGGTGCCGCGTACATGTAGTTGGCCGCGGGTGCCAAATACCTCGGGTACGCTGAATGGTACGGTAAGGAAAACGCCGCCATCAGCGCCGTGCAATTCTAGCTCGGCGTCGAAGGCCTGCTGGGGAGCATCAATGTTCATTCGACAAAAGTACTAAGAAGCTAGCCCAAGTGGCCGAACGGCGGCCAGCAACGCTTCATCGTCGTAAGCGGCTACCACGCGTACTTGCTCCGCCGACAGATCATATTCCGCAATGAGGCGCTGGGCTACGGCCTCCGAATCAGCTAAAACCAGATCGGCGCGGCGCAATGCTAAACGCTCTAGCTCCAGGCCCCAGCCACGGTCGGCGGGCGTGTCGCGGTCGGTGGCGAGGGAGTGCACGTGCAACACGAGCGGGCGACCGGTGGCCTGACGAATCTCCAAAGCCGCTAGCCACACAGGCCAATCCATGGCGTAAATAACGGCAAACTGCTCGGCTAAGGCTAGGCGCGTGGCAAACCGGGCGTACTGAATAACCCGAAAATTTAGGTCGTCGCCCTCGATGGGAGGAGTCCGCAATGTTTCTAGGGCTTCCGTCAGGGTAGCGCGGTCGTGCGAAAGCATCAAGGGCACGAACGAAGTGCCAGGAGCTGTCGTGTCAGTAGAGGTTGATGCAGTATATTCTCCTAGGTCCTGCGCTTCTTCGGTGCTTGGCTCCGCTGCCTCAATCGCAAAGCTATCTTGGTTCAGCAGACCACCGGCCACCGGAATCTCTTCTTGACTTTCTTCTACGTTGTGGGTAGCTCCTACGTAAGGAGCTGCAGGGGCTTCCCATGCTCCAGCCGGTCGATTAATAGGGGCGCCGGCGGCGGCTTCTAGGTCAGAAAGCTGAAGATCGGCAAGACCAGTGATGTGAGCATGCGGTATTTCTTCGCCAGAGGAGCCAGGTAAATGCGGCAGGATAACGGACAAGGTAGCTTGAGGAGAAAGGCTGCGAGCTAGCTCAAGCGGAGCCGGTTGAGGCGAGCCCGAATGCTGCGGCGTATCATCCCAGCCTAGTAATAACAACGTAAAATTTTGAGAATTCATGAAAAAAAGCGCTGGCAAAGAAAAATATATAACAAGCTGAATTTCTCGCTAAAAAACCGCTGGCCTAGATTTTGGGTAAGGCCTTCTGAATGATAGGCAAAAATCGCGGCAATGATTTTTACCTTGCGAACTTAACTGTATCTCTCCGGTTGAACTAAAATTTCTTTTCAACCTCACTCTCTCAGCCCTCAAGCCCTAGCTGCTTATGATTCAGGAAAATAACTACATGATCAATGATCTGGCCGCAAAAGCCAAGCAGGAGCTGTTTCCTGCGCAGGTTGTGCGAAGCCAGCAGCAAGGTCATGACTTTCTTTTTGTTTGCGAAAATAGCGTTCAATTACAATTACAAGTAATCACGGACAAAATTCTCCGGTTTCGTTACGCAACAGAAGTAGGCTTCACTCCCGATTTTAGCTACGCTATTCCGGCTGACCGACCGCGGCAAGCGCCGCAATTTCTGGAATTTCGCGAAAAACCTGATCATTTTCGGATTACGACCGACCGGCTTATTTGCACCATTGCGAAGGCCGACTTGCATGTGCGCATTCTCGACCGCTCGGGCACCATCTTGAGCGAAGATGATAAAGGCTTCCACTGGCAACACAACGACGACACCGGCAACGACATCGTGAAGATGAGCAAGCAGGTGCAAAGCGGCGTATGCTACTACGGTCTTGGTGATAAGCCCGAGAACATGAACCTGCGCGGGAAGCGCTTCATGAACTGGGGCTCTGACACCTATGGGTACGTGAAGGGCTCCGACCCACTTTACAAAAACATTCCCTTTTACCTAGAGCTACACCAGAAGATTGCGCACGGCATTTTCTTCGATAACAGCTTTAAGGCTTTTTTCGACTTTGCGGCAGAGCGTGCCGACGTGACCAGCTTCTGGGCCGAAGGCGGCGAGATGAATTATTATTTCATCTACGGGCCTACGCTCACGGAAGTAACAGAGGAATATACACGCCTGACGTGCCCACCCGAGCTGCCACCGCTGTGGGCCCTAGGGTATCATCAGTGTAAGTGGAGCTACTTTCCGGAAAGCAACGTCAAAAAAATTGCGGCTGGCTTCCGCGAGCGGCAGATTCCGTGCGACGCGTTGTACCTCGACATCGACTACATGGACGGGTATCGGTGCTTTACGTGGAGCCCGACGCACTTCCCCGAGCCCAAGCGCATGATCAAGGAGCTAGCTGACGATGGCTTTAAGCTCGTGGTTATCATCGATCCAGGCATCAAGATTGACCCAGAGTACAGCGTATATAATGAGGCGCTGGAGCAAGATTTCTTCTGCCGACGGGCTGATGGCCCGCTGATGCGCGGCTCTGTATGGCCGGGCCTATGCAACTTCCCCGACTACACCAAGCCAGCAGTACGCGAGTGGTGGTCGGGCTTGTTTAAGGGCTTGATTGCGGAAGACGGCGTGCGGGGCGTGTGGAACGACATGAACGAACCCGCTGTGTTTGAAAAAGGCACCTTCCCCGACGATGTGCGCTTTCACTACGAAGGCCATTCGGGCTCGCATCGGAAAGCTCACAACATTTACGGTATGCAAATGGCGCGGGCTACGGCCGCGGGGGTGAAGCGCTTCTCGTACCCGAATCGCCCCTTCACCATCACGCGTAGCACCTACGCGGGTGGGCAACGGTACTCCTCGGCCTGGACCGGCGACAACATTGCGAGTTGGGAACACCTCTGGCTGGCCAATATTCAGTGCCAGCGCCTGAGCATCTCCGGTTTCTCGTTTGTGGGCTCCGATGTGGGCGGTTTTGTGGAGACGCCAGATGGCGAGCTGTATGTGCGCTGGGTTGCGCTGGCCGCTTTCCACCCATTCTTCCGCACCCACAGCTCCGGCGACCATGGCGACCAAGAACCTTGGTCGTTTGGCGAAGAGTATATGGTGCTGGCGCGTCACTTCATTTCGCTGCGCTACCGCCTGCTGCCGTACATGTACACCACGTTCTGGCAGTATGTGCAAAACGGCACGCCCATGTTGCGTCCGCTCGCTTTCATTGATCAGAACGACACGGATACATACCTGCGCATGGCGGAGTTCTCGCTCGGCGACCACCTGCTTGTGTGCCCCATCACAACGCCTGGCGTGGATGGCCGCTGGATGTATCTGCCGAAAGGACAGTGGTATTACTACTGGACGAATGAACTGAAATCGGGCGGAGCCGAAGTGTGGGCCAGCGCCAACCTCGATCGTATTCCGCTGTTTGTGCGAGCTGGAGCTGTTATTCCTTTCTACCCGCTCATGCAGTATGTGGGCGAAAAAGTAGTGGAAGAAATAACCCTACACGTCTATTATAAAAAGGGGCAGGAGGCCAGCGTGCTCTACGACGACGGCGGCGAAGGCTACGCATACCAGGAAGGCAAAAGCACTACCCGTCGTTTCACCGTGTTGGGTACCGACACCAGCCTCACGCTAAAGCAGGAGATAGAAGGTGAGTATAAACCTAGCTTCGCCACCTACAACGTAGTGTTGCACGGCTTGCCCTTCGAAACGACAAGCCAAATCGTTGATGGCGAAGCAATGAACCTCGATGAGCACATCACCGACACGGGCCTGACGCTGCCGAGCATGATCGTTGGTGTTGGCTTCGGAGAAGTAGTGCTGAAGGGCAACGTCATTCCAGTAGTGGTCAGCTAGGGTACATACCAATTGATATATAAATACAAACGGCCCGCAGATAGCTCTGCGGGCCGTTTTGTTATGAAGCTAACCTAGGTTTAGGCTGCTTGAAAGCCAGAGGCTTGGCGCAAGGTGCGCTCGTTGCCAGTAGCTGGGTCAGCATAGCTACGGTCGCCAACTTCAATGGAGACTTTCTTGCCAATTAGCTGCTTGGTATCGAGGTCCTTACCTGCTTCGTGTGCAATACCTGCGGCTTCGTACAAACCTAGGATGATAGGCAAGCCAGCAGGCGAATTGTAGAAGCGCTGGTTGACAAAGCCATCTTCATTTTCAAAGCGAACGGCAAAGAAAGGCACGTTTTGGTGTTCGCTCGTGCCTTCTTCGATGTCCGTAATTTCGACCGTGTGGCGGCCATCGGGTAGGAATGCTTTGTCCTGACCCTCTTCAACTTGAATTTTCATAGCGTTAGGTGGTTTTCCCACTGCTAACGCAAGGTCCTATGGTTCGGTTGACCTAGCTTCCTTTATTGAAGCTGAAGCTTGCGTACTACCACGCCCTCGGGTGTATCTAAGCGGAGTAGATACACGCCAGCGGGCTTGCCGCGCAAGTCGAGTTGTCGTCCGTTGGCGGCGCTAGCAGGCGCGGCGGCTTGCTGCAGCACTACTTTACCGAGAGCATCGGTTACGCTGAGCGGCGCCGTTGCTACGCTAGCTTTTTGCAAGGAAGCTAGCGAGAAGACGCCGTTGGAGCTAGGGTTGGGGTAAACGCTGAGGGTTGCTGCTACAGCTGGGCTGGCGTTTGCCGTCGTGAAGGAGAAGGAAACGTCGTCAATGGTCAAAGCTGCGCTAGAGGAGAACACCTGGTTGCCGCCAACGCTGAAGCCAAGTCGCAGCGAATCAGGTGCTTCTGTAGAAGTGTACGTAATAGGAACACTAAACTGCTTGTAAGTCGTTGTGCCTGGCGTAATTAAGTTGGTAGTTGTGCTGCTAGCGGCACCAACAATAAACCCACCATTCTTCAAATTTCCCTTACTAAGTGCCAAGGCAACCTGCGCCTGATCGGTGCTTATGCCTGCAAATTTGTACCAGAAAGTAAGTTGGGCTGGGCGAGCTGTGTAGGGAACACCGCGCGAGCGACTAATGTCAGCTACAGCCTCGGGATTAGTGAGGAGTTCATCTATCGTAACCCTAAAACGGTCACCTAGTAGCAGAATAGATGGAACAGGTCGCGCAATAAAAAGAGTAGTAATTGTTTTTGGAGTAAGTTGGGCAGCAAAAGAGCCAGCGTGAGTGTCAGTGGACTTCGTAACCAAACGTGTTGCATTGGGCGTCAAAGGAGTTAGCAGCTGGTTTAGTATATCATCCGCCGTGAGCCAACCTTGCGGGCGTTCGTTGTTCAACGGACGCGTTTCCCAAGTCTCAAATCCTGCATTGGGGACAGCAGTTTGGGCGGCAGCTTCGCCGGCGTATAGTAAGCCAGCAGCGCAAAGAAGAGTACGTAGATGATTTTTCATACAGGGATGGATGAGAAGCAAAAAGGTAGAAGAAAGTAGGTGAATGAGAAGCACCTAGGCTACTCCGGTAAATATAGCCTGTACTGTATTGAGGAAAGATAGGTTTGAATTTTATTTGTGTGTGAACAGCCGTAATTGGTATGCAAAACGCGAAGGAAGCGTACTGCGGTGCCGTTAGTGTTCACCAACAGCTCTACGAGGCATAAGCACACCAATCAGAACACCCGTGAGCAATCCGCCAAGGTGAGCAGCATTATCCGTGTTGCCAGCGCCTTCTAGCCCGGCCAGCAAGCTGGAAAGCATGAGGTACAGCAGCAGGCCAAACAAAGGACGACGGTGCTGCTGGCTTAAAGGCGTGTTCTTTGCAAAAGCAATGGCAAGCAGCAGCCCATAAAGCCCGAAAATAGCACCAGAGGCACCTACGGAATTAACGCCATTCGGCATGTGCCACCATAAGCTAGCTAGGCTACCGCCTAAGCCGCTCAACAAGTATCCGAACAGCAGGCGGGCGCGCCCAAGCAACGGCTCTGCGAGTAAGCCAAGCACCACTAAGGTGCCCGCATTGAGTAGCAAGTGAGCTGGCCCTCCGTGCAAAAAGCAGCAAGTGAGTAGCCGCCAGGGCTGCCCATGTAAGGTAAGCGGCGAGAAATTAGAACCCCACGCCACCAAGTCGGCGGAACGTGGCGCAAGCAAGTTGCCCCCAGCAAGGCCCATCAGGAGGTAAACCACCAGGTTTGCGTCGAGCAGGAGGGAGGTAACGACGTGGGAACCAGTGGGCCAGAATAGGGTCCGGGCGAGGTCCCTTCCTTCGTCGAGCCAAGTCCGTGGCGGCGGCGGTATAGCCGATGAAGGCAACACGTGGCCTGGCAGCTCGGCCGGGATAAGCTCCCGGCGTTGTAGCTCGCGCACAGCAGCTTGCACCAGCGGCGCCGGATAGCGGCGAGCATACTGGGTGAGGTAAAGTAGCTCAGCGTCCGTTTTGTGGGCTAGGGGCTCGGATGAGGGAAGTGGGTCGGCCTCCATTACCTAGGATGTAGATTAGTCTGCTGGGTGGCTTGCGATGAAGCGCAGTGTTCCTTTGGTGAACACCACGACGGCGCCGTCGTGAGCTTGTGGCCCAAAGTAGCGTACGGCAGCTGTGGGCTGCACCACCAAAATTCGCCCTAGCGAGTCGGTGGGTAGGTATCGTATTTCGGCCGGGGGCGCCCCGCTAGAAGGGTCGCTGTGGAACAGCTTGCCGTTGAGGATATACACGGGGTTGGCGCCGGCCTTCGGCTCCGGCAAACTGGCGACTAGCTGCGCGCCCTCGGGAAAATCACCTCGCTTGGGAGTGTCCATGGGCGTGAGGCTAGTCAGCCTGCGGTGGCTGGCAGGCACCCCGAGCAACACCTGACGCAGGTAAAAGGCTGAGTCGCGGTGCGTGTGCGTGGTGGGAATGAAAGCGGGCAAGCCCTGCGCCTGCTGAAAAGCCATTTCGTTGATCATGTACGCGCGCAGTGTCGCGGCATGCGCTATCACGGCCAGTTGCTTTTGCATAGTCGGCTGGAGCTTGTGGTCGTATTTGAGCACATAGGAGAGACTGCGCCACTGTTCGCTGTTCATCTTCAACAAACCAGAAAATCGATCATCGGTTTTGTTTTGGATGGCTTGCTTGTACAGGTCTTCTGCTTGATTTTCGGCTGCCCAGTAGCGCCTAGCCAGCAGCAGGTACTTGCGCGTGGCCGTTGTGTCGGCCCGTTCGGTGGCAGGCAGCAAGGCTTTTTGACGCAGCACTTGCGTGATAATCAGCGAGTCGAAGGTTTGAACTGGGCGTAGCGCCACGGCTTTGAGTGCTGCTGGCGCTGCCTTCGGCGCTTTTCTGGCGGCTGGCGCAGAAGCGTCATACTGATGCCAACCGAGCAGGGCCAGGACCAGCAACCCTAGGCCTAGGGCAGGTGCTACCCAACGTCGCTCCGCTGGCAAATCAGCAAACTCTGGCTCGGTGGCGGTACCCGCTGAGGTTGACTCGGGCCGCGTGTCGAAGCCGCGCTGGTGCAGCTCGCGCCGGGCGGCGGCCACTACATCGGGATGATAAAACTCGGGGTGTTGGATAAGATAACGCAGTTCCGCTTCCGTTTTCTGGCGGAACGAATCGGCAGGGTTGGCAGCCGGAGAGGAAGACATAAATCGAAAAAAATCGGCGACGCGAAAAAGTAGAAGATAACTTCCCTAAGTTGCGCAAAAGCTGTGCAACATTCGTACAAGCGCAAAACCACCTTGCTAAGGCCGCGTATATCGTGTGCTACTTCTCACCTCATACTCGTCAGACAGACGCTAGGACTATGGCAGAAAACAAGGAAATTCCCACCGATGCCCAAGCTATTGAGCAAGAGGGCACAGCACAGCCCAACCAGCGTCAGCCGGAAGGGCGCCAGTTCCCCGACAATCACTCCGACGCGCTACGAGGCCTCAACGCCGACGACAGCTCCGGCAGCGGCGGCACCGAAGGAGGGCATGAAATCGAGGGGAAAAATGTGAGCACCAGCACCCACTACGAGAAGCCCGGCAACGCCGATGAAGGCGACGTAGGCGGAAGCACCACCTCCAGCGGAACGGGAGTTTCGGGAGGTGAAACCGGCAAAGTGTCATTGTAAGTAGTACCTTTCTGCCGCCGGCAGCAACGTGCGGCGGTTTCTTTCTTATCCACTTTTCTCTTGTTTCACTTATGGCTATTAAAACCCTGAACAGCCCAGCAAGCGGTAGCCAAACGGCTTTCGCGGACGACGATGTGTACACCCTAACGGCCCGCGCTACCCAAGGCGGTCCAGATGATGACGACGACCTCGACGATGACGAGGACTTCGATGATGATGACGATCTGGATGTTGACGATGACCTAGAAGATGATGATCTGGATGATGTTGACGACCTCGACGACGACTTCGACGATGACCTCGCCGACGAAGAGGACGATGACGACGACCTAGCCTAGGTTATCCACCAAGTTAGCATGTTGCATTTGGCGACCTAAAAGGACCGCCACCACCCGTGGAAAACGGTAGCACTGTAGCTCAGAAGTTTGGGATAGACTATCTTCCCAACCCATGAATACTTTGCTTTCTGTACGCCGCTGGTGGTGGCGGTCTTTTTTTGTAGTGGCGGGCTTACTCAGCAGCCAAGTAAGCAGGGCGCAGCTAGGTAGTCCTCTGCGCCGCGTGTTGCGCGCCGATACAACGGTGTTTGGCCGCATCCTGCGGCAGCCGGACCGTTATCGGGTGCAAATTCTTTACACACGCATTAACCGCGACGCCCAAAACCGGCCGCACTTTCGCACCTACGGCTACCACGTACGGCCCCACGAGTACTTCTACCCAGCCAGCACCGTGAAGCTGCCGGCCGCCGTGCTAGCCCTGCAGAAGCTAGGTCAGCTGCGCCCGCAAGTGCCCGGACTAACACCTGATTCGCCGTTGCGGATTGATTCGGCGTTTGCTGGCCAATCCAATGTGCGGCGCGATACCAGCGCGGCCAACGGGCGAGCGAGCCTGGCGCAGTACATTCGCAAGGTGCTGCTGGTGAGCGATAACGATGCGTTTAATCGGCTGTATGAGTTCGTTGGGCAAGGGCCGCTCAATGAGGAGCTGCACCGGCGCGGCTACAGCTCGGCGCGCATCATTCACCGGCTCTCCGTAGGCGACCAGGAGCCCGGGTCCCGCCACACCAATCCCCTGACGTTCTACGCCGATACGGCTCTGCAACGCCCTTTGTACCTCCAACCGGCGGCGTTCAACGAGAAGCCTTTCCCAACCGTGCGGCGCGACAACTTGCTCGTTGGCAAGGCTTATATGCAGGGCGACAAGCGCGTGGATGGTTCTGAGAACACCGTTCGGGTAAATAAGCCGATGGACTTCGCCACAAAGAATTTTATTTCCCTGACCGACCTGCAAGGCGTCCTACGTGCCGTGCTCTTCCCCGAAGCGGTACCCGCAAAGCAGCGCTTCCAACTGGGTGAAGAAGATTATGCCTTTTTGCGCTGCTACCTGAGCATGCTACCCCGTGAAAGCGCGCACCCGCGCTATAAAGTCAAAGAGTTTCCCGACAACTACGTGAAGTTTTTGTTGGCAGGTGGTCCGGCGGGGCCATTGCCGATGGGAGTACGTATCTTCAACAAAATTGGGCAGGCTTACGGTTTTCTGATCGACAACGCCTACATCGTGGACCTAGACCGCAACGTGGAATTCATGCTCTCGGCGGTGATTTATGCCAACTCCGACGAGGTGCTGAACGACGACCACTACGATTATGATACGATTGGTTTTCCTTTTCTACGCGACCTAGGTCGGACCGTGTATCAGTATGAGCTGCAGCGCCCACGCCGTCACAAGCCTGACCTTAGCCGTTTTCGACTGCGCTACACTGAGTAAGGTGCCGAGTAGGGTACTTCAACTAGTACCATCGGGCGGAGTACGATTTGCCGGACCTAGCTAAAGCAATTGCAAGAGGAAGCGTTTTACCGGTACAAACGGGATTTGACGGCAAACTTTTGCTCCGCAAGCGAGGCGCTTGTGCGTAATTTGCACCACGTTTCTCTTTACGCGCTGATGCTCCGATCTTTTCCCACCGTTTGCTCTACTTTATTTTGTGTTGTTTGTAGCCTGTTGCTGGGGCTGTCCTTTTCCACGGAGGCGCAGCAGGTGCCGCCCAAACGCGAACTGCGCGGCGTCTGGATTGCAACGGTTGAGAATATCGATTGGCCGAGCGCCCGTGGACTGCCGGCCGAGCAGCAGCGCCGCGAGTACCGCCGTCTGCTCGACGCGCAGCAGCATAATGGCATCAACGCGGTATTTGTGCAGGTGCGGCCGTCGTCGGATGCGTTCTACCAGAGCGAAATGGAACCTTGGAGCAAGTGGCTGACGGGCCAGCAGGGCAAGGCACCTAGCCCGTACTACGATCCGCTGCTCTTCCTCGTAGAAGAAGCGCACTTGCGCGGCATGGAGTTTCACGCTTGGTTTAATCCGTACCGGGCCTCTACCGACACGGCCACGCGCAAGCTAGCCCCCAACCACCCATTTCGGAAGCACCCCGAGTGGTTCCTGCGCTATTCGGGTAAGCTGCTCTACAATCCTGGCCTGCCCGCGGTGCGCGAGTACATTACGCAGGTGATTCTAGACGTGGTACGGCGCTACGATATCGACGGGGTGCACTTCGATGACTATTTCTATCCGTATCCAGAAGTCGGTCAAGTGATTCACGATGAGCTAGCTTTTGCGGAGTATAATCCTGATGGATTGAAGCTGTCCGACTGGCGACGCCAAAATGTGAACATCCTCGTCCGGGATTTGCATGCGGCCATTCAGCAAAACAAGCGCTGGGTGAAGTTTGGCATCTCACCGTTTGGCGTGTGGATGAACCAGAACGAAAACCCCGAAGGCTCCGCCACCAAGGCTTTTCAGGGCTACACGGGCCTGTACGCCGATGCCCGTGAGTGGATGCGCCAAGGCTGGGTCGACTACATTTTGCCGCAGCTGTACTGGAGCACCAACTTCCGGGCGGCCGCTTATCCGGTGCTGGTCGATTGGTGGGCGCGCAACCACTTTGGGCGGCACCTCTACATCGGGCACGGGGCTTACCGCATGCAGGAAAGCACGCGGTCAGATACGACGTGGCGCAACCCGCGTGAGCTACCTAGGCAGGTGCGCCTCAACCGCAAGTATCCGGCAGATGTGAACGGAAGCGTGTTTTTCAGCGCCCGCTCGCTTATGGCCAACGCTAAAAAAACCACCGACTCTTTGCGCTGGCACGAGTTCCGCTACCCGGCTCTCGTACCAACTATGCCGTGGCTGGACGAAGTGCCGCCGCGCCCCGCTCAGAACGTAGTGCTCACGCGCACGGGCCCCACGGCCATGCTCACGTGGCAGCCAGGCCCTGCTGCTGCCGACGGCGACCTAGCCCGCTATTACGTGGTATACCGTTTTGCCCAAGGAGAAACCGTGACGCCCGACGACCCGCGCTACATTATCGGGCTGGTGCCGCAGCTGCCAAGCCGCGCGCCGGTGCTAGTAGATACCTCGGCGCGGGCAAATACGGCGTACGCGTACTACGTAACGGCTGTCGATCGGCTGCACAACGAAAGCGCTCCGGTGCGTGTCCTTACGACGGGCCGTTCGGCCGAGATTATCGTAGCCCAGGCACCTAGCCCAAGTACCGCGCCCATGCCAGAAGTGCCGGCTCCCACGACACGCCCCGCGCCACCCCTGCGTCCTAATGCTTCGTTGCGCCCAACGCCTTCGAATAGCACGATCAAGACCAAAGTTAAAACCAAGCACCGCAAGCGGGGTGGTTTCTTCCGGCGCTTATTTGGCGGTCGTTAGACTATCACCTCGCTCTTGGTCAGATAATTGGGAGCTTGTCTAAATCTAAAAGCCCTCTTAGCCATGTTGGTTAGGAGGGCTTTTTTAGTTCTGTGTGGATTGTTTAGGAGGCGAAACTGGCAGCTAACTTATGGCTGGAAGAACCTTTTGGTTACTGAAACAAGCCAGCCAAAAACCTAGGTAAGAACAAGCCATTGCGGGCGGGGTAGGGTGGCTACAGAGGCCTGCCACAAACAGCAGGTTCAGTTACTCTTGCACTTCAATACCGTAGTTGACTTCCACTTTTATCCTTTCTCACCCAAGTTTCGTTCTCAGCCATTTGCGAACTGGCTCATCATACCATTTCAGACTGGCATACGCTAGCGTAATACCACCTAGCAAGATCAACAACGCAGAAGGCCAAGCTTGCACGAGGGTCACGCCTTGATGATTGCTGATCCAGGCGACATAAAAATAGACCAGCGGATAATGCACCAAGTAAAGCGGATAAGAGATATCACCTAAGAATTTGCATATCCTACGTTCCGCTTGGGTATGAATCACCCCGCTTGCCCCCAGATACACTATGAGCGGAAAAACGATGATTATACACACAGATTCATAGACTCCATTCATCCAAACATGGTCAGTACCACCTATGCGCGGCATATATAAGACACTAGCAATCAAGAAGCTACATCCTAGGAAAGCATGTTTGATGTGGGTGGGTTTTGCTGTCCGTGAAAGCAACAGACCAGCAAAAAAAGGGTACATCGTTCGCGTAATACCCACGCGTACCTGTTCCGCGTTGAGTGTCCAACCGCCGCTGACATCTCCAGCAGGGCTTGTGATGGCCAAATGAGCAAGCGCTACAGCCGCAATTAATACCAAAAGACCTAGCGCTGTTTTGGAGAGCTTTCTGATGCCGATGGCGTACAGGATATTCGCAATGTATTCAAAGAACAAGGACCAGCCTACGCTATTAAGCGGGTGCATTTCCTGCCAGCCTCGTATATCTAGGGCTAAGGGAACGGGTAGGATCGTGCAACCGATGAGCAGCACCAGCAGCATTTTCCACAGGGGAATGGTATGGATGAGTGGCCAGATCGTGGAATCTGTGAAATAGAACCCGATGGCCCCAAGGACCATCCCTAGTACCACCATCGGTTGAAGCCGTTCGATCCGGCGCTTAAAGAAAGTACCGATGGTCATGTTGTGCCAGCGGTCGTCATACGCATAGCCGATCACAAAGCCGGACAATAGAAAGAAAAAGTCAACGGCCAGATAGCCGTGGTTGACTAAGATATCCAGGTGCCCAGTTCCTAAGGGCTCGGTCAGGTGAAAGGTTACAACGATAATGGCTGCGACACCACGTAAACCATCCAATATGGGGTAATGCGGCTTTGCGGAAAGGCTATCATTATTCACTGGCCCTTGGGTATAGAACGTAGAGTGTAGTAATGAAATGGTGAAAGTTTGCGCTGTATCCGTTCAAGAACGCCTTCATGTTGTCGCCCTGGATCATGCTTATTGCTAGGATACAGGATCAGCGGCGAGCAGGAGGTGCTTCATGTGCGGTGAAGCTAAGAAAAAGCCCCGACTGGGTAGGCTTGGCCTTACTCAATCGGGGCTTTTCAACTAATAACCTGTTGTTAGAGCGAGCGGTACTCGAATTTCACGCGCGCAATGGAGCTATTCGTACCGAGGCGAACACCGGTAATGCGCAGCAGCATTACCTCGCCCGTGCCACGTACTTTCACGGCGTACACGCTGCCGACGGCGGCGCTACCTAGGTCTGCTACGAGCGTGTTTTGGAACACGAAGTTGCCGACGGTATTAGCCGACGATTGCGTGTAGTAGGTAGCTGGCACCAGCGAAGCGGGAACTTGGAAAACCCGCGTGGTGTTGCCGGCGGCCAGCGTGACGCTGGTAGCCGTGGAACCCGTAGCAATCAAGTCTTTGGCTGTAGCCGCGTTGGCGGCGGGTTCATTCTGACCTAGCTTTAGGTTGAAGGCCAGCGAGTCGGGGGAGGAGCCGGGGCCGAAGCTCACGGACCCGCGCCGCACCGTTGGCAAGGGCGTTGGGGCGGCCACCGTGATGGCCGGCGTTACTACGCTGGCCGCGTAGGGCTGAGAGCTAGGTGCTGGTTTGGAGTAAGCGACGAATACAAACTGAACAGACTGACCCGTAGTGGCGGCCGTCGGAACGCGCAGGTCGATGGTGCGGGTGTTGGCGGCGCCCGTTGTGGGGTTGCGTACCGAGCCGATGCGTACGGGCGTCTGCGTTCCGATTTGGTAGAAGTACGATAAGCTATCCACGGCCTTAAACAGCGTCGACGTGGTTGGCGTGGTCGGGACGGTGGCAATACCGCCTTCATTAATCACCAGCGAATATCCAACTAAGTCGTTGGCGCTTTGAGCCGTTGCGGCTAAGCCGTTGCGGTACGTAATCGGCGCTGTAGCTGCTAGCTTAAGGGTAGGTGCGGCGGCCACGTTGTAGGTGAAGCGGCGCATCCGCGAACCGCCGTTGGTGAAGTTCGTCGTCACGTCAACCCGCACGGCAGTTTTGTTGGCTAGGTTTGCCGGTACCACGTATTCTATTGGCTGGATTAGCAGCTTAGAAGTAGGATCTACAAACGGGTTATTCACGGGATACGTGCCTACTACCATCGAATCCTGATTGGCCACGACCTGAAAGATGGTGAAGTCGCGCACCTGATCCGTTTGGTTGTAGCCCATAAAAATCGTGATGGTTTCGCTCGGTGCGTACTTGGTGATAGTCGTTACGTTGGCGCCGAGCAACGCTAGGCCCGGCTCCGATTGCAGCTGGTAGTACGTATCGACGGGCTCTTTTTCGCAGCTCGCCAGCCCGTAGGCGACGAGGCCAAGCAGCACGAACGAGCGCAGGGTCGTGAAAAGTTGAGAGTATGTCATGGAGATAAAGCAGAGAAGCGTCAGCGAAAGGACAGTTAGGGCTGGTCGAACCACATAGGCCGCGTGATGTAGTCGGGGTCGTTGCCGCCGATGCGCGCAATCTCATTGGGGTTATACAGCACCTCGGTTGCGCCCGGCAACAAACGCCGTGGGAAGCGGTCCTTATAATCTGGCTTGCTCGCCAAGGTGGAATTCACATTGAGCGTGGGGTACACGAAGTTCACGTAGATCGTCGGGTCGAAGTCCAAGCGGCGCAGGTCCGACCACGAATCTGGGTTCAGGAACATCGCAATGTACTTCTGCTCCATAATGCGGCGTAGCGTCAGGTCAGTTTCACTTACCGTTTGGGCCACTGCGCTACTCGCTAGGTACGCCGTAATCTGCGCTTCGCTGATGGTGGGAAACGTAACGGCCGGTGCCGAGAACGTGCCGCCGACGCCAATTTTGCGCATGTGCGCCTGAATACCAGCCCGGTACGCCGCTAGTGCCCGCGTCTTATTACCAGCTCGGAAAGCGGCTTCGGCTTCGATAAACTTCAGCTCGTGGTAGGTGATGACTTCAAAGTAACCTAGGTCGCGGGCGTACCAGCTAGCGTAAAAGTCAGTGATGGTAGAGCCGGGCGTTAGGTTCGTTGTCGTGCCCGCGCCGGGGTCGGCCCCGGTGCTGGTGGTAGGCGCCATGATGCCAAACCGCGGATCGACGACGCCAGGATAGGTGGTGCCGTTCAGGTACTTGATGATATTCGTGGAGAACGTGGCCGTTCCAAAGTTCGCCCGCGTCGTGCCGAAGATATTAGTGGTATTAGTCAGCGGCGAAACGGCCGTTTGATACTGAATCTGCGCGTCGTCGGCTGTGGAAGTGAAGGCTTTGTCGCACAACGCGAGTACTGCGTTTGGGTTATAGCTACTCTTCTTTGTTAGATGTTGCAACTGCCGGGCCTTCAGGGCGTAGCATAGCTTCACCCATTTTGCCGGGTCGCCTTTATACAGAATGTCGCCACTCTCGCTGGGGGTGGTGCTGTACAGCGCCCGGAAGTTTTCCGACGACGGCCGGCTCATTTCCACAATGCCCTCGTCGAGCAACTGGTTGATGTTGCCATAGATCTGTTCCTGCGGATCGTACTTGGGCGTGTAGTTGGCGCCGCCTTGGTAGGCTTCGCTGTAGGGCACATCGCCGAGCATGTCCGTCACGTGGGCCAGAATCACAGCCTGCATGATCTTGCCAGCCCCCACGTAGTACGGCGAGCCTTCTTCCTGCGCCGCCTTAATCATGGGCGGAATATTGCCCCCCGATTGAAAGTAGGAGTAGTTGAAGGTGTTCGTGCTGTTGGCGTTCGTGAGGTAGTACTGGTCGTTGCCGCCGCTGTTGCGGGTGCGGCTCACGAGGTACTGCGTGATGTAGGGCGTGCGCAAGGCCGTGAACATCTGCGTTTGAATGCCATTGCTGATGATGCCCGGCAGCAGGAAGTTCGGAGTAGACGAAATGGGGTTGTTGGGGTTGTCGTTTACGTCGAGGTACTTCTCGCACGACGTGAGCGTGCCGCCCCCCAGCAGCAGCCCCAGAAATAGAAGATATTTTTTCATGAGTTGAAGTTGATCCTTGGTGGCTAACCGACCTAGGTCCTGCCGCTGCTTTGGTACCGGTAGTAAAAGCGCCGGTGAGCGGATGAATTGCGCGGAATAGCAGAGCCAAACCACCTAGGTCGATGAAAGCCTATGTAATTAGAAATTGACTCGCAGGCCCATGTCCACCCCGCGCGTGGCGGGGATGTTGCCGTAGTCGAGGCCACCCGAACCACCGCCGCGCACGCCGGAGCCAGCTGTGGCCGTTTCGGGGTCGGTACCGGTGTATTTGGTCAGCAGCACGAGGTTACGGCCCGTCACGCTCAGCTCCACTCCTTTAATAAAGGTGCGGTTGGCGAGCAACGAAGCAGGCAGCGCGTAGCTCAGCGTCACGTAGCGCAGGCGAGCCCAGGAGCCGTCTTCAATGAAGGCAGTACCCACCCGACCTAGGGTCGAAACGAAATAAGCTTGGGTCAGCTCCACGGGCCGCGTGTTTTGCACGTAGCTGGTGGTGCCGTCGGCGTTTTTCTGCGCCACTACGCCATCGAATACGGTCTGCTTGTAGCGGTCCAGTGTGCGCTTGGAAGTACCAGTGGCCGTTTGGTACAAGTCGTTTCCATTTACTACTACACCACCCTTGCGGAAGTCCATGAGCGACGTCAGCGACAAGCCTTTGTAGGTGAAGGTGTTGGTGAGTTGTACCGTGTACTTCGGAGCCCGGTTGCCAGCGTAGATGAAGTTAGTGTTCACCGATGGGTAGCCGCTGGCGCCAATCAGGATTTTACCAAACTCGGGGCTATTCGTATCGGTCACGCGCACAAAATCGGTGGCGGCAATGCCCGAAATAGACCGGCCGGGGAAGGCGCCCCCTTCATGCACATCTGTAACAAACGCATCCGACTGGTACACCACCGTCAGGGGGAAAGGCAGCGACTCAACCCGGTTAGTATTATGGTAGAAGTTAGCTAGCACATCCCAGGTAAAGCCGCTGTGCGTCTTGATCGGCGTGCCCGATAGCGCAATTTCCTGGCCTTCGTTCGTCACGACGCCCCCGTTGATGTATTGCAAAATGAAGCCAGTAGCCTGACTCACGCGCGGGGCAATGAGCTGGTCGCGGGTGCGGGTATAGTAGTAGTTGAAGTCGAGGCTGAGGCGGTTTTTGAAGAACTGTAAGTTCACCCCGCCTTCGTAGGAGCGGGTGCGCTCTGGCTTGAGAATGGGATTGGAGCCGAAAAAGTCGTTGCGGAAGCCTCCTCCGATGTAGGTGTTCGTGGTGAGCGGCGACTGCACGCGGTACGGTCCCGTGTCGCGGCCCACTTCGGCCACCGACGCCCGAACCTTGCCGTAGTTCAGGATTGGGTTCTGCTCCAGACCTAGGATCTTGGTGAACTCATACCCGAGGCCCACCGAGCCATAGGCGAAGCCTTTGCCGAAGATCTTGCCTTCGTTGGGGCGCGGCAGGGTAGAGGATTTGTCGTAGCGAATCTGCGCTTCTAACAGCAGCTGATCAAACACGGCCATGTTCAGGCGCGCAAAGGAGCCGATCAGCCGGCGAATAGAATTGCGTTCCAGTGCCCCGCGGTTTACCGTGTTGTTGATGCCGACAAAGTTCGGGTTCTGGAAAATCAGACCTAGGTAGTCCACAGCATCCACGCGATTCTGCTCGATGGTGTTGCCGAGCAGCAGCGTGCCCCGCAGGTTTTGGCTGAACTGGTGGTTGAAGTTCGCAAGGGTCGTGGCCGTCAGCTGGCGGGTCTGGTCTACCGTTTGGGCGATGCCGCCGTTCTGGTTGCCTACCTGTGAGGTGCCCACCGCCCGCACCGACTGCGTACGGGCCGTGTAAAAGTCAGTACCAATGTTATGGCTCAATGTTACCCATTTGAAGGGCGTAAAGCTCAGCTGCGCGTTGCCGATGAAACGGTTAGTGCGGTCAGTTTGCGGGTTTTTCTGCACCGACCAATACGGGTTGTCGGCGTCGTTGTCGGTGCCGTTGCCGAGTGCCAGCAAACGGCGGCGCGAGCCATCGGGGTTTAGGTAGTTGCGGGCGTCATCGTTGCGGGGCCAGTTGAGCAAGCTCAGCAGAAAGCCGCCCGACGAGCCAAACAAACCAGGGCCTTGCAGTGGCCGCTCAGCACCCGAGTTAAGGTACTGCGCGGAGCCAGTTACGCTGAACTTCGGCGAAATTTGGGCCGTGCCCGATACGCGCACGGTGGTCTTGTCATACTTGCTCTGTGGCGTTACGCCGGTTTGCTTCAGGTTGGAAGCCGACAACGCAAAGGTGGCTTTCTCCGAGCCACCCGACATGTTCAGGAAGTTCTGGTACGAGTAGCCTTTCTGAAAAAAGTCCTCTAGGTTGTTGTACACGGTTTGGCCGGGCGCAAAGCGCGGGCCCCACGAGTTGCGTGTGGTAGCGTCAAAAACACCGCCGGAGCCCTGCTGGTACTGATCCTGCAACTTGGGGAAGCGGTTTACTTCATCCACCGAAAACTGCGTCCGGTAGTTGAGGGTAGTCGTGCCTGCTTTGCCCTTCTTCGTGGTAATCACGACGGCGCCGTTGGCCGCGTTCAGCCCGTAGATAGCGGCGGCGGCGGGTCCTTTCAGCACCGTGATGCTGGCAATGTCTTCGGGGTTGATGTCGCCGGCCCGGTTAGCCGAACCCACTGACCTACCTAGGAGGCCGTTGAAAGCCGACCCACCACCGGGCGCGGTGCTTTCCTGGAATGACGAGTTATCCATGATCATCCCGTCAATCACGAACAGCGGCTGGTTGTTGCCGTCCAGCGAGGTGCCACCCCGGATGACGATAGAGGCCCCTTCGCCGGCGCCACCGCCCGAGCTAGTAATGTTTACGCCCGCTACTTTGCCCTGTAAGGCATTCACCACGTTGGGCTGCCGCGAATCAATGATGTCCTTGGATTGCACCGTTTGCACGCTCGACACCAAGTCTCGCTTGTCTTGGGCCACGCCGTAGCCGGTCACTACTACCTCGTCGAGGCTCTTGGTGTCGGTTGCTAGGCTCACGTCGATGGTGTTGTTATCGACCTTGCGCTCAACGGCAGTGTAGCCAATAAAGCTGATAACCAGCGTGCTGCCTTCCGGAACATTAGGCAGGGTGTAGCGCCCTTCGCCGTTGGTCTGGGTGCCGTTGGTGGTGCCTTTCACTACCACGTTCACGCCAGGCAGCGGCGTGCGGTCGGCGGCACCAGTTACCACACCCGTAATGGTGCGCGTGGTCTGAGCAAAACCGTGGCTGGACCACAGGAACACGCTCAGGGCCATGAAAAACCATAAAAGTTTTTTCATTGGAAATGGGTAAGAATGAAGAAAAAGAAATAAAAAAGGAGCGGCCGGAACTACGCTACATACTGTAGGATTCCGGCCGAAAACGTGCCTGCTAGTGAGAGAAGAATAAACAACAGCAGGTAGTCATGGAACGCAGCAGAATAGAGACTAAATACACCAGCTTAGCGCCTCAAGATCAGCCGCTAAAAACCTCAATCTAAAAAGCTGACCTAGGTTAGTCAACTATATAAGCGATTCGCAATGTTGATTTTAGCTGATCTTACAGGTTAATTGAGCGCAGCGAAACCTAGGGATTGTTCATAATAAATTGATAATGTGCGCTATCCATAATCTAGATTCGGCTGGTTGCCTTCTTAGTTCCAGCCACAATTTTTGCTGAGCAGCTTCCACGCTAAAAAGCTAGCTTAGCGAAGTGGTGGCTAGGGTAGCTGCCTAGGCATCTTTCTCTTCACGCTCCTTATGCAAGCTACTACTCAAGCTGCCGTGCAGACTACCGCTAGCGTCCCGCTGGTGGAGGCCTCGCAGCCCGGCCGACTCGTGTCGCTCGACGTGTTCCGCGGTATCACCGTGATGGCCATGATTCTGGTGAACAATCCCGGCGACTGGGGCCACATCTACGCGCCACTGGAGCACGCCAAGTGGAACGGCTGCACGCCTACCGACCTGATCTTTCCCTTCTTTTTGTTCATTGTGGGCGTGTCGCTGGTGTATGCGCTTAGCTCGGCCAAGCAGGCGACGCAGGGGCAAAGCCAGGTCGTGATGCGCATCGTGCGGCGGGCGACGGTGCTCTACGGGCTAGGGCTGTTTGGGGCGTTATTCCCGAGCTTCGACTTTAGCACCGTGCGCCTCCCTGGCGTGTTGGCGCGCATTGCTCTCGTGTTTTTAGTTTGCGGCATCCTCTTTCTAAAAACGAATTGGCGCACCCAGGCGTGGCTATTGCTCGGCATCCTCGTAACTTATAATGTGCTGATGCAGCTCGTGCCGGTGCCGGGTTATGGCCCCGCCAACCTCAACCCCGAAACAAACCTAGGTGCCTGGCTCGACCGCCTTATGCTGGGCGAAAACCATCTGTGGAAAAGCAGCCGTACCTGGGACCCCGAAGGCCTGCTAAGCACCCTGCCTGCCGTGGGTACCGGCCTAGCCGGTATGCTCACCGCCCAGTGGCTACGGCGCTCCGACCTCGATGCCGCCACCCGAGTAGCATGGCTGTGCGTAGTGGGCGGCACAGCGGTGGTGCTCGGTATGATTTGGAATGGCTGGTTTCCGATCAATAAAGCGTTGTGGACTAGTTCCTTTGTGCTTTACACGGGTGGGTTGGCCGCTGCTTCGCTAGGTATGCTCTACTGGCTCTGCGACGTGCACGGCTTTCGGGGCTGGATCAAGCCATTCTTGGTGTTTGGGGTAAATGCCATTACTGTGTTCTTCCTGTCGGGCTTGGTGCCCCGGCTACTCAACATGATCAAGCTGCCGGGCGCCGATGGCACGCCGACGGGGCTGCGCACCTGGCTTTACGACACATTCTTTGTGCCTTACTTCAGCCCGATCAATGCCTCACTGGCCGGCGCTATTGTTTGCGTGCTGATTTGGCTTGGCATCTTGTGGGTGATGTATGAAAAGCGCATCATTATTAAGGTCTGAATAAATACCCCGTAACTCGGCAGCGCATCTGAACAAAGAGAAAGGCATAAGAACCCGCCCAGAATAGTCTTTGCTGGGTTCAAGGGAAAAGTACGGCGCAACCTCTGGCGCTGCCACTCGCTTCATTATACTATCACGCTTACGTATGCCTACTACCACCCAAGCCGCCCAAGCGACTACTGGCGCTGCCCCGCTCGCCGAAGCTTCGGGACCTAGCCGCCTGTTGTCCTTGGATGTGTTTCGGGGCCTGACGGTGCTGCTGATGATGCTCGTCAACTTCGCCGGCGACTGGCGTTATTATTATGAGCCCATCATGCACGCTCCCTGGAACGGGTGCCGCCCCAGCGACTTAGTATTTCCGGGCTTCGTGTTTATCGTCGGGGTATCGTTGGTGTATGCCCTCGCCTCTACCCGCCCCGACCCCGCCCGCCACAAGCAGGCATTGGGGCGTGTAGCTCGCCGAGCGGCTATCATGCTGGTGCTAGGCATGCTCATCGCCTTGCTGCCGCACTTTTACTTTACGAGCTTCCGCATCCCCGGGGTGTTGCAACGCATTGCGCTCGTCTTCCTAGCGTGCAGCATCCTCTTCCTGAAAACGAGCTGGCGCACGCAGTTCTGGACGCTAGTGGGTTTGCTGGTGGGCTACAACGTCCTGATGCAATTGGTGCCGGTGCCGGATTATGGACCCGCCAACCTCGACCCCGAAACAAACCTAGGGGCCTGGCTCGATCGACTACTATTTCGGCCGGCTCACCTGATGTCGGATCAGGGGGGCTGGGATGCGGAAAGTCTGCTTGGTACCTTACCCGCCATCGGGACGGGCCTGCTTGGGGTGCTGGCTGGCCAGTGGCTGCGCCGCCCTGGCGTGAGCCCAACCAACAAAGTCGTGTGGCTATTTGTGGCGGGCAGCTTCGCTATCGTGTTAGGCCTGATTTGGAACGGCTGGTTTCCCATCAACAAGAACCTGTGGACCAGCTCTTATGTGCTTTACTCGGGCGGCATTCTTACGCTGGTGTTGGCTACACTCTACTGGCTCTGCGATGTGCAGGGCTTTCGCGGCGCCTGGACCACATTTTTTCGGATCTACGGCGTGAATGCCTTCGCCGTGTACTTTCTCTCCGAAGCCGTCGATCGGGTCATTTCGCGCTTAAAACTGCACGACGCCACCGGCGAAAAAGTATACATCCGCGACTGGCTCTACACCCACTACTTCGTGCCACACTTCACCGATTTGCACCACGCCTCCCTGGCCTGGGCCCTAGCTTATCTGGTGCTTTGGACCTTGGTGCTAGCGTGGCTCTACCGCCGCCAAATTATTATTAAGGTGTGAAGAAAAATAAGAACAGGACCTAGCTTCCCTAAAACACATACCCTGCAAAATCCTGCCGGAGCTTGGTTTTGAGCAGCTTGCCGGTGGCGGTGTGCGGCAGTTGTTCCACAAACTCCACAGCATCGGGCTTCCACCAGTGGGCTACTTTGCCTTCGAAAAACTGCAACAGCTCTTCCGGGCTTACGTCCAGGCCGGGTTTGCGCACAACTACCAACAGGGGCCGCTCGCTCCACTTCGGGTGCGGGATGCCAATCACGGCGGCTTCGGCCACGGCGGGGTGGGCCACGGCTAGGTTTTCGAGGTCGATGGAGCTGATCCACTCGCCGCCCGATTTAATCACGTCCTTCGAGCGGTCGGTGATTTGCATGAAGCCGTCGGGGTCGATGGTGGCCACGTCGCCGGTGCGGAACCAGCCGCTGGCCGTTAGCTGGCCAGGGTGCGCCGTGCCGAAATAGTCGCCTACGATGAAGGGGCCGCGCACCAGCAAGTCGCCGAAGGCTACGCCATCGTGCGGCAGTTCCTGGCCTTCGTCATCTACGATCTTCATATCTACGCCGAAGATCAAGCGGCCTTGCTTGGTTTTGAGGGCAAACTGCTCGTCTTCGGAAAGCTGGAGGTTTTTAATCTTGAGCGTGCTCACGGTGCCGAGCGGACTGGTTTCCGTCATGCCCCAGGCGTGCCGAATCTCAATGCCTAGCTCTTGGTCGAAGGCTTTTAGCAATGTGGGTGGGCAGGAAGCGCCGCCCACGATCATGCGCTTCAGGGTGCCAAACCGCAGCTTTTTCTCCCGCATGAAGGTGAGCAGCCCAAACCAGATGGTGGGTACCCCAGCCGTGAACGTCACGCCTTCCTGCTCAAACAATTCGAATAAGCTAGCGGCGTCGAGGCCGGGACCAGGCAGCACCAGCTTGCAGCCATTAAGCGGCGTCATGTACGGAATGCCCCAGGCATTGACGTGAAACATAGGTACCACGGGCAGAACCACATCCCGCGAGGAGCAGTTGAAACAGTCGGGCAGGGAGGCGGCGTAGCTGTGCAGCAGCGTGGAGCGGTGGGAGTAGAGCACGCCCTTGGGCTCGTCGGTGGTGCCGGACGTGTAGCAGAAGGAAGAAGCGGTGTTTTCGTCAAACACGGGCCATTCATACGCAGTGCTTTGAGCCGCCAGCAGCTCCTCGTAGCAGTGCAAAGCAAAAATGGCCGCGTTGGCGGGCATGTGGGCGCGGTCGGAGAGCAAGATCCAGCCTTCCACAGCAGGGCAAAGGGGGGCCAGCCGTTCTACTAGCGGCAAGAAAGTTAGGTCGAAGAAGATAAACCGGTCGGCGGCGTGGTTGATGATGTACACTAGCTGCTCCGGGAACAGGCGCGGGTTGATGGTGTGGCACACCGCCCCGAGCCCTGACACGCCGTAGTACAGCTCAAAATGGCGGTGGGTGTTCCAGGCCAGTGTCCCAACCCGGTCGCCGGTCGTGACGCCGAGCGCCAGCAACGCGTTAGCGAGCTGCTTGGCCCGCTCGTGGGCGGCGTGGTAACTGTAGCGGTGAATGCTGCCTTCGGGCAGGCGGGAGACAATTTCAGTATCAGCGTGCCACTTCGCCGCGTGCTCCAGGAGCCCGGCAATGCGCAGCGGCTGATTCATCATCAGACCTAGCATAGGTGGAGTGGGTGGGGTGGAATAGATCAGGTTTAAAGTAGCCATTTTCCCCGAACAACCACGCGCTGCGTGCTGAGCCGAATGCAAAACCAACTCATCAGCAGGCATACGAGGGCATTCAGCACCAACGGAAGTAGAAGCACATGAACTAATGAAGGTGCTAGTGGTTGAGCTTGTAGGATGCGCGAAAAATTATATTTTTCACAACCAAAGCGAGGCGCGGGCTAGAGGCAAATGACTGATGCTCGCTACGCTTCTGCTTCCAATGGATAAGTATTAACAAGCTACTATACTAGCACGTATTAAAATTGCAGCAGATGACTATGAAGCGTTCCGCTACGGCGCATTGGATTGGGTCTGGCACAGCAGGGTTGGGCCAGCTCACTACTCCTAGTAACGTGTTGAAGCAGGCACAGTATTCTTATTTAACGCGCTTTGCCAATGGCGTTGGAACCAACCCCGAGGAGCTGGTTGCGGCGGCACACGCGGGCTGCTTTTCGATGAAGCTAGCTTTCAACCTGCAAGCGCTGGGTGTTGTGCCTACTTTCATCAATACCCAATGTGAGGTAGTGCTCGAAAACGGTACGATCATCAGCTCGCACCTGCGCGTGGAAGCGGTGGTGCCCGATTTGTCGTTGCAGCAATTTGAAGAACTAGTTGCTGATGCCCGGCAGAACTGCCCCGTGTCGAAGCTGCTGACTATTTCCACTACTTCGGAGGCATTACTGAAGTAGCTTTCCGCGTCGGCTGCCTACGTCGGCTTACTAAATACTGGGAGGCGAGGGTGACCATGGACCTAGCCCCGTGGGCAAATCTGTGAAGGGCGAAGGCAAGAGAGGTGCTTCCTACTGGAACTCAAACGAGAAATCCGTTTACGCAAAATCGCCCTGTGAACTGCAGCTCGGGCCGTTCACAGGGCGAAGGAGTAGAAGCAAACCTAGCTTATTGCTTCGTCGGCGCCGCCGAGCCCACCGTGGTTTTACCGGGGTTCTGCGCTGCCTCGATGGCTACTTGCAGAATGTTGGTGCGCACGTTCAGCGCCGAAATCTTGTTGTTGCGCCGCGTTGGGTTCACACGGTTGGAGAGGAACACCACCACTAGGTCTTCCTTGGGCTCCACCCACCAATACGTGCCGGTGTAGCCCGTATGCCCGAAGCCGCTTTGCGAAGCGTTCTTCGAAGCATTGACGGCTGGGTTTGCCGCGGGCCGGTCGAAGCCGAGGGCGCGGCGGTTGTCGGGGCAGAACTGGCACCGTTCGTACTCGGCTAGCGTTTCGGCTTTGATGAGTTGCTGCCCACCGTAACGGCCGTTCCAGGCGTACATCTGCACGAGCTTCGCTAGGTCGTTGGCGTTGGCAAAAAGCCCCGCGTGGCCCGACAACCCCCCAAGCAGGGCTGCGCCCTCGTCGTGCACGGTGCCGTGGAGCTGCTGGCGCCGGAACAGCGAATCGTATTCCGTTGGGGCAATGCGGGCTAGGGGGAAGCGGCGCGTGGGCGTGTAGCCGAGCGTGGTAGCACCGAGGGGCTTGTAGAAGTTCTCGTACGCAAATTGATCCAGCGGCTTACCAGACGCAGCTTGTATAAACACCGGGTACATGATGAAGGACAAGTCGGAGTATACGTAGCCCGGCTTCTCATTCAGCGGCGATTCGCCAATGGCCTTGTGAATGCGCTTGGGAAAGTCTTTGCGGGCCCACAGCTGACGCGTGGCCGGCAGCGGAAACCGGCTCGACGAATCGGTGCGGAAGAAGCGCCGACGCAGGGTGCCATCCTTTTTGGTGTAATCTTTCCAGAACGGAATCCAGGATTTCAGGCGGGCTTGGTGCGTGAGCACGTCGCGCAGCTTCAGGTTGCTCTTATTCGTTTCCTTGAACTCCGGGAAGATCTGCCCCATGGTCATGTCGGGGTTGAACTTGCCTTCGTCTTGCAGCTTCATTAGTGAAGGCAGCGCCGCCGATACTTTCGTGAGGGAAGCTAGGTCGTAAATGTCGGTGTTGCGCACGGGGCGGCTGGGTTTGCCAGCCTGGAATGGGGCATCGGCAAAGCTGTGCGTGCCATAGCTTTTGCGCAGCACCACCGTGCCTTTGCGAGCAATGACCACTTCGGCACCAGGCAAGGCTTGGGCCGCAATGGCACCGTTGACGATAGAGTCAATCCTAGCTTCAAGGTTGTTGTTCATGCCCATGGCCTCGGGGTAGCTATAAGCTAGGCGCTGGCCACCTTGTGTGATGATGCCCGACCCGATGACGAAGCGGGGGCTCACCGTAACCGGCAGCTTGCCTGTGGCACCTAGGCCCCCAAAGACGATTTCGGCCGTCACTTCCTGGGCGTTCTGACTTTCCTGATAGGCGAGTAGCACGGCGTCGGCGCGGTCTAGGTCGCGGATGCGGGCTAGGGAGTAGGCGTTGCCAAACACGCTCACAATCACCTTCTGCTTCTGGCCTACTAGCTCGTGCAGCAGCACGTTGGTTTCGGGCGTCACGCCGAAGCTAGTAGCGGGCAAGTTGGTCATGTTGTTCACGCCCACCAGCACCGTGTTGTAGGGCTTCAGGGTTTCGCGCATGGTCGTCAGCTCGTTAAGCGAGGCGTTGGCCGGCAGCCAAAAGTGCCGCACGGGTGCGTAGTCGGCTACCATGCGCTGAAAGGAGGTGGTGTCCTTGGTACCGATGGTGAGCGTGGCCAAGCGGAGCGTATCGAGGCGCTGCAAGGGCAGCAAGTTACTTTGGTTGCGCAGCAGCGTCACGCTTAGCTCCGAAAGGCGGCGCGTAAGGTAGTTGGCGTGCGGCGTATTTAGGTCCTGGTACAGGTTTTTGAGGTCGATGGGCTTGTAGTGGTTAAGGCCTGACCATTGCTTCAACGCCAATACTTTGCGGCAGCGTGCGTCAATCTCTGCCTGGCTGATTTGGCCTTGGTTGATGGCTTCGCGCACCATGCGCAACGCCAGTGGGATGTTGCGCGAAAACTCCAAGATGTCGTTACCAGCCAAGATGGCGCGCAGGTCCGCGTCGCCGGGCGGGTACTTGCTGATAACGCCCTTCATGTTCATGGCATCCGTGAAGATCACGCCCTGAAAACCTAGCTTTTGCTTGAGCAGGTCCGTCACGATGGGTTTGGACAAGGTAGAGGGCATGCCGGTGCTGTCGAGGGCCGGAATGTTGAGGTGGGCAATCATAACGCCCCCTAGGCCGCGGCGCATCAGGCTCTTAAAGGGAAATAGCTCCAGCGTATCGATGCGGCGCTGATCGACGCGAATGAGCGGCAGCGCTAGGTGCGAGTCGGTGTCGGTGTCGCCGTGGCCGGGGAAGTGCTTGGCCACGGCCAGCACGCCCGCGTCCTGCATGCCCTTCATGTACTGGTAGCTTTTCTCGGTCACGTTTTCGCGGTTTTCGCCCCACGAGCGAAAGCCAATGACCGGGTTGCTAGCATTGTTATTCACATCGACCACCGGCGCGAAGTTGACGTGCATGCCGAGCCGCTTGAACTGCCGCGCAATCTCCTGCCCCATTGTGTACAGGAGTTGGTTGTCGCGGATGCCGCCCATGCTCATCTGGTAGGGGAAGCGCGTGGTACTGTCGAGGCGCATGCCCACGCCCCACTCGCCATCCATGGCCACCAACAGGGGCACTTTGGCCTGGCTCTGATAGCGGTTCACGAGCTTGCTCTGCCGCACCGGCCCGCCTTGAAAGAAGATTAGGCCGCCTACGCCATACTGCTGCACCAATGTCGACACGGAGTCTTCGTCGATGCGCTTGCGGTTGGAGTAGGCCGCTACCATGAATAGCTGGGCCACACGCTGGTCGGGCGTGAGCGTTTTCATCACCGAATCGACCCAATGCGAGCTAGCTACTTGCGAGGCAAAGGGCACCGGTGCGTTGCGGGCTTGGGCAGCGGCCAAGGCTTTCTGGGCGGCCGCGGCTTTGGCACGAGCAGCCTTGCTCAGGGGTGCGGTAGTCGCACGCGTAGAACGCGTTGTGCGCTCGCGCTGGGTAGCGGTGCGCGTGGCTTTCTTTTTCGGAGTTTGTTGTCGGGGCCGTTGGGCCGAGCTGACAACAGCGGTCAGCAGGACAAGCAACAGCAAAAGCGAGGCGAGGGAGCGGGATAACGACAAGGCAGTTCGCAGGGTTCAGGTAGTGTGAATTGCGAAAATAGCCTAATTGCTGGGAAAGGTTAGAAAAAACAAAGGTGCTGTATCATATACTAAAGCGTCAGGCTGCGCTGGGTGAAGAGGAGGGGTGCTTCACCCAGCGCAGCCTGACGCCCTGCATTATTGCTAGAAGCTTAGCTGGAAACGTTACGAGGCATTCATTTTCTTGAAAAATGCATCGAGCTCCTGGCGCGAAGCATTGCGTCGCTCCTCTGAAGTGCCATAGCCGACTTCCAGCTCTCCCGCTGCTACGCGTTGCATCACCGAATCGGTAAACTCATTGAGCGGTACCCCTTGCGTGTGCAGGCCGGCGCCCCCTAGGTCGGTGTTCACGGCGGGCGGTATGATCTCAATGACCTGAATACCTGTGAGGGCCAACTGGTGTCGCAACGACAGCGTGAAGGAGTGCAAGGCCGCTTTCGTGGCACTGTAGACGGGCGCAAAAGCCGCCGGCGTGAAAGCTAGCCCCGACGACACATTAATGATAGCCGGGTGCTGCTGCTCCCGCAGCAGCGGAATAAAGAGTGTGGCTAAGTGAATAGGCGCATCGAGGTTTGTGGCAATTTCCTGGCGGTGGCCGCTCCAGTCCTGAGCCTGCTCGTCGTTGGCCAGGTGTAGGCGGCGCTGAATGCCGGCGTTGTTGACGAGCACATTAAGCTGTGGTACTTCGCTCTTAACCCACTCAAACAAGGCCACGCGGTCGGCTTCGTCGGCTAGGTCGCAGGCGCGGGTCCGCAGCTGAGGGTATTGTTGCTGCGCTTCTTGGAGCTTCTCCACGCGCCGGCCGCAGATGACGACGTTGCTGCCAGCTTTCAAAAAACGCTCGGCTATGGCCCAGCCAATGCCGGAGCCGCCACCGGTAATAAGAACGGTATTGCCTGCTAAATTCATGAGGGGATATTCGGAAATGGATGAGAGAAGAAATAAGGTGCTTCACAACCAGCAAAAGCTAGGTCTGGTGGCGGCGCTGAGAGCTGATGCCAGCAAGTCAGCAGCTAGGTTCGGGCGAGCAGAAGCTTCCGTTACAAGTCTACCGTGAACAAGGCGACCTCCGCGCGAGGCCCGAACCGAATGGGCAGGGTGCTGCAACCAATTCCCCGCGATACGTACAGGGGCGGCCCGGCGGCGTACCAGCCGCCTACGTAGCGCCCGGTGCCCAGCGGCAGCAGCGGCGCAAATCCCCAGAACGTAATTTGGCCCCCGTGCGTGTGTCCGGCCAGCACCAGGTCGATGGGCGGCGTGCCCGTGTACTTGGTCCGGATGACGTCGTAGTACTGCGGGCAATGCGTGAGCAGCAGGTGATAGTCGGCTGGCTTGTAGCCGGCTAGCGTTTTGGTGTAGTTGGCCGTGCCCTGCATCAGGTCGTCGGTGCCAGAGACGGCCACGCGCTTGTTTTGCAGCACAAACGAAGTGGATTCGTTGATGAGAAGCTGACAGTTGTGGCGCGCGTACACCTGCCGCAGTTGGGGCACGTCCACGTGCCGCTTGTATTCCCAGTTGCCCAGAATGGCTACTTTCGGTACGGCAGCATCCAGCAGACCTAGCAATTCATCTAAGCAATTAAGCTTGGTTGGGTCGTCTAGGGAGTCGCCCGTGAACACGAGCAGATCGGGCTGCCACTGGTTTAGCTGCTGACACAAGCGGCGCAGGCCAAAATGCACCGATTTCAGATGGAGGTCGGAGAGATGCGCGATTTTGAGCGCTACCGTAGGCTGCGGATTCTTGCGTAGGCGGAAAGGGCGATGCTTAATAAAGAAACGGTCGAAGAAAACCGTGCCCGCGATGCCTAGCGCGGCTAGTGGAGCTACAGTCCGAAGCAGAAAATGACGGTTGAATAGCATAAAGAATACTATACGAGGCTTGCTATGTGGTGCTGAGTTGGGCCTGTAAGCTGATATCCAGGGCATCTAACTCCGCTTCCATCTTACGGATGGTTGCTTCGCTGTACTTGCCTTCTTTATGAAGTTGCACGAGCATAGCGCGCTGGTGCTCTACAACTTCCAGGCGTTTGTGTAAAAACTGCTGAAACAAAGCTTGGTCATTGGTATCCTCTTCTTCATCGTTGTCAGCGGCCAGCACCCCGTTCAGGCGGCTGATCTGGCGCTGAAACCTAGCTTTGAGCTCTTCTAATGCCTGCTCATCTTCGCCCTGGGCGAGCTCGGCTTCCAGAAAAGCCATGGAGCCTTCCGCCATTTGCAGCCGTACTTTCTGCTCCTCAGTCACGGTCTTTTCCTCCGACTCCTGCACGTCGAGGCGGCGGATAAGCCACGGCAGCGTGAGGCTTTGCAAGGCCAGCGTGATTAGAATCACGATGAAGGTGATCATCAGAATCTCGTTGCGGTGCGGAAATGGCTGCCCGTTGCGCAGGGTAAGCGGCAAGGCTAGCGCCGTGGCCAGCGACACCACCCCGCGCATACCTGCCCACGAGGTGATAAACAACGACTTTAGGTTGAGCGTGGCTTTTTTCTTCTTCCGACCTAGCAGCTTGTTGAACAGCAGCAGCAAGTAGGAAGTCGGATACACCCACACGATACGAATGACAATAGCGACGAAGCTAATGAGCAAGCCGTAGCCGATGACGACGGGCAGCGTCAGCTCGTTGAACCCCCTAATAATAAAGGGCAGTTGCAAGCCGATCAGAATAAACACGAAGCCGTTCAGCAGAAAGCTAAACACGTCCCAGAAGCTGTTCTTCTGCACGCGTGTGTTTGTATCGTAGATTTCGTAGGAGCGCCACGACACCACCAGGCCCGTGAACACCACGGCCAGCACCCCCGACGTGTCGACGTGCTCGGCCGCGGAATAGGCCACGAAAGGCACCAGCAAGGTAATAGTGGTGGAAATGGTGGGGTCGGAAATGCGCTCCTGCAAGCGCGACACAGCGTAGCCGAGCAGCAGCCCAATGCCAATGCCGCCACCCGCCACCAGTAAGAAATGCCACCCCGCATCCCACAGCGAAAAAGTGCCACTTACTACCGCCGCCACGGCGTAGCGGTACGCAATCAGGGCTGAGGCATCGTTCACTAGGCTTTCGCCCTCCAAAATCGACGTAATTTTCTTGGGCAAATTGAGCCCCCGCGTAACGCTGGTAGCTGCTACTGCATCGGGCGGCGACACGATGGCGCCGAGCACAAACGACAGCGGCCAGCTAAAGCCGGGAATGAAATAGTGGGCTAGGCAGGCCACGGCCGTAGTAGTGAAAAATACCAGCCCGATGGCCAGCATAGAAATCTGCTGGCGGTAGGCTTTGAAGTCGTGCCACGACATGTTGAAGCTAGCCTCGTAGAGCAGGGGCGGCAGGAACACGAAGAACACAATATCAGGGTTCAGCGAGATATTCGGCAGCGCCGGAGTGATGCCAATGAGCAAACCCGCAAGCACCAGCAGCACCGGATACGGCAACTTAAAACGTTGCGCCACCGCCGACAGGCCAGCCAGCACCGCCATCAGCATAATGACGATTTCGAGGTTTTTCATGCAGAGAATACGCAAGCGACCTTGCTTCTAGCTATGCCTTTCGCAAACAATCTGCTGGCGGCGCTGGAATGGGGGCTCCGCTTGGGTTTGGCATTGTTCTGGTGCGCGCCCCAGCGTCTTGCCTAGGTTTGGGGGCAGCTAGGCCGCAGGCCAAGCTTTTGGCCCTGCTCTACTACCTAGGCAACGGCTACTTTTACGTCAGTAGTATATGCGGAAAGCCGCCGCCTACGTTAGAAAAACACCTGATTATTTTTCATCAAAATCTTTTCGCCTTGCATATCTCACTCGTTCGAATGAAAACCGGGTTGTTTCTTCAGGCTGGCAAGCGGTTGGTCGCTAGCTTCTTATTTCTGGTGTTGCTGCTGGGGCTAGGGCACACGGCGCGGGCCCAGTACCAGGTGCGCGGCGTTACGCTAGACAAGGAAACCAACCAGCCACTCCCGTTCGTCAGCATTGCCGTGAAAGGCACGACCCTCGGTACGGCCAGCAACGAAAACGGCGAGTTCAGCCTGAGCCTGCCTTCGCTGCCGCGCACGCTCATCGTGTCGGAAATTTCGCACGTGCGGGATACCGTGCGAGTGACCAGCGCCGACAAGCCATTGCAGATTGCGTTGGCCTCGGCGTCTATCACACTGCCGGAAGTGAAAGTAGCTAGCTATGCCTTCCAACTTGCCGACCGCGCTTACGAGCAAATGCGCAAGAACTACGAGCAGAGCTTCTACGGCAAAGCCTTCTACCGCCAAGTGACGCGCATCGACAACGAGCCCACCGAAATACAGGAAATGGTGTGGAACGTGAAATCGAACAATGCCCGCATCCAAGGCACCAGCATTGCGCAGGGGCGCTACGCGGCCAAGCAGGCGCTCATGAGCTTCAAGGATTTTTCCTTTTACACCAAAGCGTACGGCCTCTACGACCCCGGCGTGGACAGCACTACCTCGCTCTCGTTGCTAGGTCCAAATACGGTGAAGAACTACTACCTAGAAATTGTGGGAATTCTGGAAAGAGGTGAGGGCGGTATTGCGGAAATTAGCTTTGAAACGCGCCCTGAGGTAAAGAACTACTATGCCAAAGGCACGATTTGGGTTGACGTGGATACCTACAAAGTAGAGCGCTTCCGCATCACTACGCCGAATTATTCGGGCAAATCCAACAATCCGGCGTTCAAGTTCAAAGACAAGGAGTTGCAAATTGACATGTCGTTTCAGAACACGGCCGACGCTGCTTCGCCCCTCGATCATATCAAGACGACCCTAAACTTCGTCATTGAGCGCCCCGGTAAAGTGCGGACGAAGATGAACGTATCGGCCTTCACCTTCTTCTACGACACCAGCCGAAACCCAACCAACATTGAGTACGATCGGGCTTCGCTCGATACCAAGGACCTCGACGAAATACGAAGCGTGAAATACGACCCCGAATTCTGGGCCAATAATGCCGTCGTGAAGCGTACACCAGTGGAAGATGAGGTCATCAAGTCGTTTGAGGAGAAAGGTGCGTTCGGCACGATGCTTCCTCCCAAACCTACCAAGGCGCCCACCAGAAAACTTCAGTAAGACGTATAAGAAGTAACGCGAACCGGCGGAAGACGTTAGCCAAACGCCTTCCGCCGGTTCGCGCTATTAGCGGGCGGTCCGCCGTAGCATACGACCGTGTACCTCCATAACTTGCAGGCATGAAAGTCACCCTAGCCTATCTGTTACTCCTATTGTTACCCCTGAGTACATTAGCACAAACCAAAATCAACCAGAAAAAGCCGAAAGGCAAGCTAGCTCCCAAGCCGCTCTACCAGGACCCGATTTACGACGGCGCCGCCGACCCCGCTATCGTCTGGAATAAGAAGGCGAAGAAGTGGTACATGTTCTATACTAATCGCCGCGCCACCGACCCCAACGCCAAGGGGGTGACGTGGGTGCATGGTACGCGCATTGGCATTGCTACCTCCCGCGACGGCGCCCACTGGACTTACCGCGACACGGCCAATATCGACTACCGCCCGCAAGCTGGCTACACGCACTGGGCCCCCGATGTGGTAGAGGACAAGGGCGTGTACCACATGTACCTAACCTATGTGCCCGGTGTGTTTACCGACTGGAACCACCCCCGGCAAATCTTACACCTCACCAGCAAAGATCTTCGCAACTGGCACTACGAGGCTACCTTACCGCTGGCCAACGATAAAGTGATTGACGCTAGCGTGTACCGCATGATCGATGGCACGTGGCGGATGTGGTACAACAACGAGAAAGACGGCAAATCCATCTACTACGCCGACAGCCCCGACCTCTACCACTGGCAGGATAAAGGCCTTGCCCTCAAGGAGCGCGGCGAAGGACCCAAAGTGTTCTGGTGGAAAGCTCAGTACTGGATGATCATTGACAAGTGGCAGGGCCTAGGTGTGTACAGCTCCACCGACCTCAAAACGTGGCAGCTCCAAAACGACCGGCTGTTGGAAAACCCCGGCACTGGCCGCGACGACCAAGCCATCGGTGGCCACTGCGACGTGGTTGTGAGCGGCGACCGGGCTTACTTGTACTACTTCACGCACCCTGGTCGCGCCAAAGCCGCCCCCGCGCCGGAGAATAGCACGGCCGCCAAACGAAGCGTGATTCAGGTGGTAGAGTTACGCTACCAGCGGGGCAAAATCTACTGCGACCGAAACGCGCCCACCTACGTGAAGCTGAAACGCCCCGGAGAGCAGGTCAGCAATTATTAGCAGCACAAATCAAAAAAGCTAGGTCCGTTCTCCCTCGAGAACGGACCTAGCTTTTTTAATGAACTAGTGAGCAAAGCGCAACGGCTACGGGTTCGTCGACCACATGCCGGCTTCTTTGATGAAGATGCGACGGTTGAGCTTGAGTTGGGCAATAATGAACTCGGCGAGGTCTTCTGGTTGCATCACCTTGTCGGGGTTGCCGTCGGTGAGCTTGTTGCTGATAGCTAGCTCCGTGGCTACGGTGCTCGGCGTGAGGGCACTCACGCGGATGTTGTGCTTGCGCACCTCCTGCATCAGCGACTCCGTTAGGCCCATTACACCGAACTTAGATGCGCTGTAGGCACTCGTGACGGCGGCGCCGCGCTGGCCAGCGGTGGAAGAGATATTGATAATATCGCCGGTTTGGCGCTCAATCATCTCGGGCAACACGGCACGCGTGGTGTAGTACACGCCCATGAGGTTCACCTGAATAATCTGCTCCCATTCTGCTGGCTCCATCTCCAGGAACTTACCGAAGGTGCCAATACCAGCGTTGTTGATCAGGATATCAATGGGGCCTAGCTCCTGTTTTACCTGCTCAACGGCTTGATTGACGGCAGCCATATTCGCTACGTCGGCTGTGGCGGTAGCGGCTTTCACGCCTAGCTTGCGCACTTCGTCGGCTACTTCAGTCAGCTGGCTTTCGGTGCGGGCCAGCAGGGCCACGTTGGCGCCTTCCGCGGCTAACGCGAGGGCGACTGCCCGGCCAATGCCTTTACCAGCACCAGTTACTAGTGCATTCTTGCCTTTCAGGGATTCCATATACTCGTTTGGGTAAGTCTTAAAACAGGCTCTAGAACCTGATTTGCGAACGAAAGTTTTTCAACAAAGTACACTCTACAGCCCGACGGCGGCGCGCAGGGTGTCACCTAGGTGTTCGGCCGCGCCCGTGTCGCCGTGCACAATGGCAGAGGCCAAGTTAGGCGCGTACTTCATGGCTACTTTAGCATTGAATACCAGCACTTCGGGGTCGGTAATAGCTTCTATCACCACGGGGCGCTTAGCTTCCAGTGCTTTTTTCCAAGCGTCCTCCACTTGGTCAGGGCTGTCGATGGTAATGCCAATCAGGCCCAAGGACTCGGCGTACTCGGCGTATTTGAAATCGGGCAAGTCTTGCGACTCATGAAACTTGGGTTCGCCCTGCATCAGGCGCTGTTCCCAGCTCACAAAGTTCAAGTCTTTGTTGTTGAGCACCAGCACAATCAGGCGCGGATCGGCCCAAGTGCGCCAGTAGCGCTGAATCGTAATCAGTTCTTCGTTGCCGTTCATTTGCATAGCTCCATCTCCGGCGAAGGCAATAGCTAGCTTGTCGGGGTGCGCAAACTTGGCTGCAATGGCGTACGGCACCGCGCAGCCCATCGTCGCGAGCGTACCCGATACCGAAAATTGCATCCCTTCCCGAATGCGGATGTGCTGAGCCATCCAACTAGAGCTAGAGCCGGAGTCGGCCGCCATAATGACGTTGTCGGGCAACAAAGGCGAAAGCTTCTCAAACACCAACCTAGGGTTGAGCGGGTCGGCTTCTTCGTGGGCTGCTTCCCCAACCTGCTGCCACCACGCCTTCACATTCTCCTCAATTTTCTCCCGCCACGAGCGGTCCTCCTTGCGCTGAAGCAGCGGGAGTAAGGCCCGCAGGGTTTCGGCGCTGTCGCCGGTGAGGGGCACCTCCATAGGGTAGCGAATACTCAGCATCCGGCCGTCGAGGTCAATTTGCACGCCACGCGCTTGGCCTTCTTTCGGCAAAAACTCAGCATATGGAAAGCCCGAGCCGATCATAAACAGCGTATCGCAGTGCTGCATCATTTCGTGCGAGGCATTGGTGCCGAATAAGCCAATGGCGCCCGTCACGAAGGGTAACTCATCGGGCAACACCGCTTTACCTAGGTAAGCCTTTGCCACACCAGCCCCGAGCACATCGGCTAGTTGTATCACTTCCTGCGCAGCATTTTTGGCGCCCACCCCGATCAGGATGGCTACTTTCTTGCCCGCATTCAACACCTCAGCCGCCCGGTGCAAGTCAGCGTCTTGAGGTAGCACGCGGGGCGTGAGGTAGCCGATACCGGAGTGAATGGTTTGGTGTTCGTGCTTCGGCTCTTGGTAATCAAGCTCCTGCAAATCATTGGGTACGATAACGCACGTCACGGTGCGCTCGGCCTGGGCAATGCGCACGGCCCGGTCGACGAGGTGGCGCACTTGGCTAGGTTCCGTGGCCATCTGAATGTACTCACTGGCTACGTCTTTAAACAGCGACATCAGGTCCACTTCCTGCTGGTCGTTGCCGCCGAGTGAGGTACGGGCTTTTTGGCCTACAATGGCAACTACGGGTTGGTGGTCAAGCTTAGCATCATAAAGGCCGTTGAGCAGGTGAATGGCGCCGGGCCCCGACGTAGCCATGCACACGCCCACTTCCCCCGTAAATTTGGCGTGGGCGCAAGCCATGAGCGAGGCCATTTCCTCGTGCCGTACCTGGATAAACTCCATATGGTCTTTGGCTTTGCGCAAAGCCCCCATCAGCCCGTTGATTCCGTCGCCCGGATAGCCAAAAATTCGTTTTATACCCCAGGCTGACAACCGTTGGATTAGGAACTCGCTTACCGTTTGTGACATGAGAAAGATTTCTTAGAAGGTGACGCTAGGTCGGGCGCTTGCCCGCAAGACCAGCTGTGCTGACCGTGGCAAACAGCCGCAGGGAAGTCGTACGCACTTGGTCGTCAAGGGTTAGTAAATAACCTTCTGCGCCTGCAAGCGCCCGCCCAGAAAGCTAGCTCGGGTGCAGGGCACTCGCCCGGATGGCAGCGAAGCTGCGGCAGATTACCACGGCTGCCTTACCTTCGCTTATGGCTTATTCTCTTTTGCTGTTTGATTACGATGGTACGCTGTGCGACTCGCGCCAAGCCATTCGATACAGTTTGCAACAATTTTTTCAAACGTATAACCTCCCCGCACCACCCGAAGCAGATGTGCAGCGCACCATCGAATTGGGCTTATCGGCGCCCGTAACGCTGCAAGTGCTTCAGCCAACGGCCACGCCCGAACAGATTACGGAGTGGGTGCCGCTCTATCGCGGCATCTACGCCGAGCAGGGGGAGCCGTTGGTGCAGCCGTTTCCCGGCGCCTACGAAGTGGTAGCGCAAGCGGCCGCGCAGGGCCTCATGCCGGTGGTTATTAGCAACAAGGGAAGTCGCGTGCTAGAAGCGTCGCTGGCGCGGTTTGAGCTGTTGCCGTTCTTTTCACTACTCATCGGCGACGGGAGCTTTCCCGACAAACAGTTGGCGCTGAAACCTAGCCCCATGATCTTTCAACAGATAATTCAACCGCATTTCCCGGCCGTGCCGCTGGAAGAAATCCTAATGATCGGGGATACGGAAGCGGACTTGCTGTTTGCGCGCAACTGCGGTATTGATGCGTGCTGGGCAAGCTACGGCATGGGCGATGCGGAAGCGTGCCGGGCGCTAGAGCCGCGCTACGAACTTGGCGCCTTGGCTGATTTGGCCACCGTGCTGCAAAGTAAGTCAGTGGTCTAGCGCTAATGAACAACCAAGAGTCGGCCACGCTGCCTGTGCCGGAGTGGAGCGAGATAGAGGTAGCTAGCGTACGCGAAAAATCGGCGCTGATTACCTGCAAAAACATCCAGCCGCTGAAGATTCTGAATCCTGGGTCGCCGGCCGTGGGGTGCCACGTGGTACTTTCTAGCTACGGTGGAGGCATGGTGGCCGGCGACCAGATCTGGCTGCGGGTGCGTTGCCACGCGGGTACCCGGCTCTTGCTGAGCACGCAAGCCAACACCAAGATCTTCCGGTCGGTCGATGGGGCCGTAGCCGAGCAGGTAATAGAAGGCGAATTAGCCGAAGGCGGCCTAGCTGTTGTATTTCCTGATCCGGTGGTGTTGCAGGAAAAAAGCCGTTACCGACAACTACAACACTGGAACCTAGCTCCCGGCGCGCTGCTGCTCGTGGCCGACTGGCTCCACTCGGGGCGCATGGATAGCGGGGAAAAGTTCTTATTCGACTCTTTCTACTCAGAGTTGAAAGTATGCCGCGCAGGGCGCCCCGTGGTGCTTGACCGCTTTGTGTTCAACCCTGCTGAACATATTGCTACGTCGCCGGCTAATTTTGAGCAGTACCAGACGGTACTTTCGCTGTACTTGGTAGGCGACCCCGCTGATGCGCGCTTTGGCTTATTAAGTCAGGCGCTGATGGCGCTCAAGATGCCCGAAAGCACCGAGCTGCACTTTCAGATGACCGCTAAAGACTATTTGGTAACTGTGTCGAAAGTGAAAGAGGGCGTGTACCTAGCTCGCGCTTTGGCAAAGAGTCGGTTGGAGCTGCAACCGCTCATCAATGAGGTAATGCAGGCACTAGCTGCCCCCGCTTTTTTTGGGTATAACCCTCTGAAGAGAAAGTATTAAACGCTACAGCTAGCTTACCTAGGTGTGCTACCACGCAGCAAGGCTAATTAGGTGGGCTTTTTAGGCTACTCCTTTCCGCACGTCGCCGGTTGAAAGGCGGGCAAAAGCGATGCTTATTTCCCGATCAATTTCTTGCATTATGAGCAGGCGCTCTTCGTGCATGGACGTGCGGTAGGAGCGAGCTGCCGGAGTATCCGACGACGTTTCCCACTGCGCCAGGGCCGTTAGGGTGCCGATGCGCTGGATAGATAAGGCAATTCGGTGATTAATGGCTTTCCAAACGGCGGGCCCTTGCTCTGGGTCGTGCTCCAGAGCCAACTGCAGATCTAGTATGCGCATGGCCACTGCCGCAATTCGTTGAAGCTCTAGTTGATCTTCCGCCGAAAAGGCCCTTGAGTTCTGATCAATCAGGCACAACATACCAATAGGCTGACCCGCAATCGTTTTGATCGGATGCCCTGCGTACGCCCGAACGCCCCGCTCCGTCAGCAATTTGGGCTGTACCCAAGTGCAGGGAAAAAGCTGTAAATCTGGGAAAACAGTAGTGCCGGGCTGGTACACAGCGGTGGCGCAGATGCATTCCTCACGTGGCAGGGACGCAGCTAGGTTAGGCAACCCAAACGCGCCCGCGTGCAAGACCTGATTTTCATCCACTAGCGAGAGCAGTACGGTTGGCGTCAGGAAGATCTTGGCCGTTAGGTGGGTAATTTCCTGGTACACCTGCTGGCAGCTATGGATCATGATCTGGTAAGGCCGTAGTGCGCCCAGGCGTTGCTTCTCGTCGCTTGGTAGGGGAGATCCTTGCAATAGCATATGCAGTATATAGTGCAGATTTGTTATTAAAAGGTGAAAACCTTTAAACAGCTAAGCTCGTATACCATGCCGCCATTTCAGGACTTGTAGCTCACAAACTTCGGGCCTGCTATACTTGTATGGAAGAGGTAAGTGCCTAGTATAGTGGCAGGTGTATATTTTTTTGGCCTAAAATAATTCTACCAGGGCCCTTAATAGGGCCACTTTTATGGCCCGTTTTGGGACAAGTAATTCGGATTACCTACCGCCGGTCTTCACGTACTGATTGCAAAGCCAGCTCTTTCGCCGCTTTGATATGGTCGATAATGACGTCAAGATTGAAGCCGTGCAGGGCACGTGCGAATACAAAAGGCCCATCACCACGCATCTTTTTTGAGTCTCGTTCCATCACACCTAGGTCGGCGTGAACCATCTCAGCTAGGTCTATTTTATTGATAACCAGTAAATCAGATTGCGTGATGCCGGGTCCGCCCTTGCGTGGTACCTTGTCGCCACCCGACACATCGATGACGTAGATAGAGTAGTCGACCAACTCGCGGCTAAAGTGGGCCGCGAGGTTGTCGCCGCCACTTTCCACAAATAGGAAATCAATTCTATAATTGAACCGCTGCATCAAGCCTTCCAGCGCATCCATATTCAAAGAAATATCTTCGCGAATGGCTGCGTGCGGGCAGCCGCCCGTCTCCACACCCACGATGCGGTCTTCACTCAGGGCGCTGTTTCGAATTAAAAACTCGGCGTCTTCGCGAGTAAAGATGTCGTTGGTGACAACCCCTAGCTCGTAGTCATTCCGCAGCCGTTCGCATAATGCTTTGAGCAAAGCTGTCTTGCCCGTGCCCACCGGCCCGCCGATGCCCACGGTGAAAGCCCGCTTGCGAAAGTTGCGGTAGGAGGGAAGCCGGCGCGTTTCGCGCTGGTTGTAGTCGCCGGGCGACTCTAGGACTTCGTGGGAGTGGCCGTGCAGGAGCAACGCTAGCTTGTCAACAAAAGCCATCGATTTGAATTTTTGAGTGTTGAGTTTTGAATGTTGAATTAGGCTCGTGTTCTATTGGGCAACCCCTAGGTACTTAGTAGAACATTGCGCCTTCTACGCCTCTTCTGCGGTTTCCTGGGAAATCCTCGCTAACGCGCCAGGATACACTAGGCGTTAGTTTTGAAAGAGCTTGGAGTAAATGTCTTCGTGGAAAACCTGCGCCGTGTCCAGCAAAAAAGCCGAACGCGAAGCTTCTTGATATTCCTTCGCGGCGTGGCTGGCCAGCAACTCTTCAAAAATAGCGTAGAAATCGTGCTGCAACTGGTGCCCCGCCATCGGCCCGACAAACCCCAGGCGGATGGCTGCGCTGAGCTGGTCGCGCAGGGCCATATGCAAGTACATCGTTTGTAGATCAGCCACGGCAAAGCCGGCGCGGGTGAGCGCCAGGGCAAACACCAGCGTAAAATGCAGCGGCAGCTCCTCGGCCGCAAACCAGGCACCTAGGTCTTGCATTCGGGCCGCCGGGTAAAACGATTCGAGCAGCTTCAGCCAATTCTTGCCTTGCACCAGGCTCGCCCGGTGGATGGTCGGCACGAGCAGCATGGCGTCGTACGCTTCCACAATGTCGCGCAACTCGGGGCCTGGGCCGGTTGAGGCTAGCTTGCCACAGGAGTTGATGAACGGCAGTTCCATGCTGGCTACCTGTTGTAGGTAGGAGTACAGGTAGTTGCGCAGCCCAAACGGCGTCTTGAGCAGGCCAAAAGTAATGCTACTCTCCAGCCCGTACGAATACGCGAACGAACCCGTCGGAATGGCCGAGTCAACGAGGTGTAAGAGGCGGGCAAATTGAGTCATGAACGGGTTTCAGAATCGTTGTCATGCTGAGCTTGCCGAAGCATCTCTCTCGCTTCGTCCTCACGTTAGGAGTTAGTAGTGCGGTAGAGATGCTTCGACAAGCTCAGCATGACGGCCAACTGTTTAAAACAGATTATACAGCTGCCCGAGCGGCAGCTTGGTGGCCGGCTCGCAGGTTAGGTGCACGCCGTCGACGGTTACTTTGTAGGTTTCTGGGTCGACTTGAATGTTGGGCAAATAGTCATTCAAGGCCATATCCTTCTTCGACACGCTACGGCAGTTTTTTACCCCTACCACCTGCTTCTGCAAGCCGTAGTGCTGCTGCACGTGTGCCACCGATGCCTGCGACACAAAGATCATCGAGGTCTTGCCAATAGCTGGCCCGAACGAGCCGAACATGGGCCGCGAGAAGTACGGTTGGGGCGTCGGGATGGAGGCGTTGGCGTCGCCCATTTGCGACTGCACGATGATGCCGCCCTTGATAATCATCTCGGGGCGCGAGCCGAAAAAATGCGGTTTCCACAGCACCAAATCGGCTAGCTTACCTAGCTCTACGGAGCCGATTTCGTCGGCGAAACCGTGGGCGCGGGCCGGGTTGATGGTATACTTCGCCACGTAGCGTTTCACCCGGAAGTTGTCGGCTTGGCCGTGGGCGTCTTCGGGGAGCAGGCCGCGCTGCTGGCGCATTTTGTGGGCCGTCTGCCAAGTGCGCGTCAGCACTTCGCCAACGCGGCCCATGGCCTGCGAATCGGAGGAAATGATGCTGAGAGCACCTAGGTCGTGCAGAATATCTTCGGCGGCAATCGTCTCGCCCCGGATGCGACTTTCGGCGAAGGCCACGTCTTCGGGGATGTTGTTGTCGAGGTGGTGACACACCATGAGCATGTCGAGGTGCTCGTCGATGGTGTTCACCGTGAAGGGCCGCGTCGGGTTCGTGGACGATGGAATAACGTTCGGCTCCCCGCAGATTTTGATAATGTCGGGGGCGTGGCCGCCGCCCGCGCCTTCGGTATGGTAGGCGTGAATCGTGCGACCTTTGAACGCGGCGGTAGACGTTTCCACGAAACCGCTTTCGTTCAACGTGTCGGTGTGGATGCACACCTGCACGTCGTACTGGTCGGCGATGGTGAGGCACTGGTCGATGGCCGCGGGCGTGGTGCCCCAGTCTTCGTGCAACTTGAACCCTAGAGCGCCGGCTTCTACCTGCTCAATTAGGCCTTCGGGCTTCGAGGAGTTGCCTTTGCCCAGGAAACCAAAGTTCAGCGGGTAGGCTTCCGTGGCCTTCATCATCATCTCGATGTAGAACGCCCCCGGCGTGCACGTGGTGGCTGTGGTGCCCGCCGCCGGCCCAGTGCCGCCGCCCACCATCGTCGTGACGCCGGAAGCTAGGGCCTCGTTGATCTGCTGCGGACTAATGAAGTGGATGTGGCAGTCGATGCCGCCGGCCGTCAGGATCTGGCCTTCGCCGGCTACCACTTCGGTCGTCACGCCCACCACCATGCCGGGCGTCACGCCGGGCATAATGTGTGGGTTACCGCCTTTCCCAATCCCGCTGATACGGCCGTTTTTGATGCCAATATCGGCTTTGTAAATACCAGTGTAGTCAATTACCAACGCATTCGTGATGAGCATATCCAGCGCATCGGCCTGCGATACCCCGGCCGCCTGGCCCATGCCGTCGCGCAGGGTTTTGCCACCCCCAAACTTGCACTCCTCCCCGTAGATGCAGTAGTCTTTTTCGACTTCCACGATCAGGTCGGTGTCGCCGAGGCGCACTTTGTCGCCCACCGTGGGGCCGTACATATCGGCGTAAGCGCGCCGGTCAAGGGGGAGAGACATAGGCTATTTAGTTTCGGTATTAGACCTGCTATGAGGAAAGTCAGAAGTCGAAAGTCAAAAAATAATCTTTGTTGCGTTTTTCATCACGCCATAAATACCAGCGTAGAGCACCTTGGCTTCTGCTATAAGGTTTAACCTGCTCTGTTAGCTTCTTGTCCCACCAGGCATAATTAGTTGAGAAACCACCCGAGCTAAATGCTACAATAGCAGTGTCGGGCTGCAATTGTAGCTGCTGAATTATAGCTTGGTGGGTGGATGGACTGCATTCAAATGTAAAAGTGAAAGAAGCATCAATGCCTAGCCGATCAGAAGCACAGTAAATATTTTTAACGTCAGGTGTTGGAGTAATTCCTAAGAAATCTCTAAAGCGCCGACGGTTACTCTCTGTATCAGCTTGTGTAGCATCAAAGCCTGGGAATATTCTGTCCTTTTTATTGAAAACGAATTGGCGTACACGCTGTGTTAGCCGGTGTTTGCGATTTCTAAGTCTATCGCAACCGCTATTGCTACCGATTGCGAAGACTAAAAAGATTAAGATAACTATTCTGTTCATCAACGTCGAGCTTTGTATATCGGCATAAGTGCGCCGGTCGATGTTGAAGCTTATAATAATTAAGTACCGGTGCTAAGTACCGGTGCGACGTGTGAGCTTATTAAAAATTTTGCATTAAGTCTGCAATAAGCTTTGCAGAATCGGCACTCAGACGTCGGTAGTGGCCTTGTAGAGGTATAGCGGATATTTTACCGTCGGTACCAATAGCAAGAGCTTTTTCTTGCCCGATTTTAGGACCAAGTCGAAGCTGGCTCACAGTTTCTGCTGAAAGATTGCAGTCAAACCGGATACGGGTGCCGCTGCCGGTAGCAGCATGGTCAACGCAGGTGCGAGGAACTTGATGTCCAAGCATCGGCTGCTGCTTAAGCAGCTTCGGTGCAGATGTGTCCCACATAGTATCCACCGTGTTGATGTTGTGCACTTGTAAATAAGCCTCTGCTTCAGTGATATGCGTCACTTGTAGGCATCCGAGGATGTATAATTGGCCTTCTTTCACCATTACGGGATAAATCAAGTCATCTGCCGCAACTTTACCGAGGGACGGAACGGAAGTGTGAGGACCGCCATAGAGGACTTGCAAGGGCCCATTGTCCCCGGCTTGTAGCAGTCGTTTGCACCAGTCATTTGGCCAAAGGACGAAGTATGCATTCATGGTTAGATAGCAGTATGGCGACTACAACTTGCTAAGGGCCTGTTGCTTATTCTCCTCATCTAACTTCCCATCAATCAACCCATTCCCTCCATACACAATCCTTTCCCCAGCTAGCGCCACCAGCGTCACGCGCTTTCGTTCGCCGGGCTCGAAGCGCACGGCCGTGCCCGCCGGAATATTGAGCCGGAAGCCATACGCCTTTTCGCGGTCGAATTGCAGGGCTAGGTTCGTTTCGAAGAAGGGATAGTGCGAACCGACTTGCACTGGCCGGTCGCCCATGTTGACGACTTCTAGCTCCACGGTGGCCCGGCCTTCGTTCAGGATGATATCGTCGGCAGCGAGCAGGTACTCGCCGGGGGCGGCGTTGATGAAGTTGTCGGGGGAAGGGGTTTGCGGCTTTTTGGTAAGCCCCGAGCCATAGAGAGCTAGCTCGGGCGAGCCTTCTTCGCGGCAGATTGGGTGGTGCACGGTCACGAGCTTGGTGCCGTCAGGGAAGGTGCCTTCCACCTGCACTTCCACCAGCATATCGGCCACGCCCTCCAGTACATCCTGCCGACCTAGGATCTTCTTGCCTTTATCCATGAGCACTGCCACCCGTTCCCCGTCGCGGATGAACTCTAGCAGCTGCGTCGCGAGCAGGGCTACGGCTTCGGGATAGTTGAGCCGCAAGCCACGGGCATAGCGCTTCTGGGCCACGAAGCCGGCTTGGTGCAGCACGAGTTTGTCGAGGTCTTTGGGCGAGAGGTGCATGTGAGAGCTATTTAAGGATTAGCGTTTAATGATAAGGATTGAACCGTTAAAATCAATTACCTAGGTCGTCATGCTGAGCCTGTCGAAGCATCTCTGCCGCTTCGTTGTGCTAGTGTTCGACCATTGCGCGTGAGATGCTTTCTTTACTAGCAGGATATAATATACCATTGCCGTAGAGATGCTTCGCCAGGCTCAGCATGACACGTTCTTTACGAGTATTCAAAACTTGACATTCGCATAGACCATCCAACTGCCGTAACCGATGCTCAGCAGGGAGGAAATGACGATGACGGTGCTGGTGAGCACCCGGCTGATGCGCATGCGGGGCGTGAAGGGAATATTCATGAGGGCCGCCGCGCCAAACATACCCACAATCGAACCTAGGCCAAACACCAAGATATAGGTTAGGCTTTGCAGCGGGTCGCGCAACTCACTCATTACCAACAGTACCAAGGCGCCGCTACCAGCTAGCCCGTGCAGCAAGCCAATGGCGTAGGCGAAGCTGTGCTGGTACTTCACCTGCTGACCTAGGTTGAAGTTGGCTTTATTGGTGAGGCGCCCAATGCCCATCGTAATCAAGAGCAGTCCTACCGCTGCTTCAAAATAGCCGCTTTGCAGAAAGGTGACTTTGCCCAGCATGATAATGCCCCCAAAAATCACCAGCGTGGTGGTGTGACCTAGGCCCCAGTACAGGCCGTCTTTCACCGCCAGTAGCATAGTGTCGCGCTTAGCGACGAGCTGGCTTACGGCTAGCAAATGATCGGGCTCGAAGGCGTGGCCCATGCCGACTACGAACGCAAATAGAATAGGTAATAAAGCCTGCATGCAACGGAAAAAGCGAAAGTCAGTGCGGCTAAATATAGGAGATGTTCGGGCAGGATGGCACCTAATGGAACGATGTAGAGACGCGACACTTCGCGTCTCGGTGTTGCTGATGTTGTTTACCTAGGTCATCATTTTCAATGGTTCAACGGGGAGACGCGAAGTGTCGCGTCTCTACATCGTTCAGCGTAGCGGGTTCATAATGAGCAGGTAAGCTCAAAGAAAAATTATCAAAAAATTCTTGTGCTTTCAAAAAAGTTAGTATGTTTGCCAGCATCGTATGAAAAAGCAAGCCGTCATCGTCGCAACTATTATTACCAACCTGATGGTGATTCCACTGGGCCTGGAGATGGTTTGCTGACCGGTGTACGTACCCCCAAGTAGCTAGCAGCCATCTCCGCCCGAGGTGGCTTTTTTGTTGTCCAAGCGTTTCCCTTTTAGCTTCTCACTTACCATGTTTCAGCAGTTCATTTCAGTCGTGGTCATTCGAATTCCTCTGCCGATGGGTTGAAAGGACTAGCTGCTTATTTGCCAATAAAAAGCCCTTCTCAGCCCGCCGCTCAGAAGGGCTTTTTGCTTACAGCTAACTCAAGATACTGGAACGGTCATGCTGAGCTTGTCGAAGCATCTCTACTGCTTCGTTTGGTTATCATCAGGTTTACCATTGCGGTAGAGATGCTTCGACAAGCTCAGCATGACGGACTATAGAGGGTTGGAAAAACAATAAAACAACCTTCAAAAACACGTTAGAGACTGTAGTTGTGTTTCTGGTAAATGTCTTAAAAACAAATACTTGCTTAAATAAAAATCCACTTTTGAAATAGTAGCAATAAACAGAAATGATTTTCGACTCCAACGCAAACGTGGGTAGTTGCAGCATGAAATTCTGCCTCGTGTATGCTGAGGCGCTCAAGAATTCAAGCGAAACCCACTGCTCTAGTACAACCGCCCCGATGCTCAGCACCGCTTCAGCTTCGGACCACAGTAACAACCTTCATGATCCTAAATAAATACAGCCGCATCTACACGCAGGACGACAGCCTGCCGGCTTCACAGGCCATGCTCATCGGCTCGGGCCTGTCGGATGACGATCTGCGCAAGCCATTCGTGGGCATCTGCTCCACGGGCTTCGAGGGTAACACCTGCAACATGCACCTCAATGGCTTGGCCGATGATGTGAAAATAGGGGTGGCCGCGCAGGGTTTGGTCGGGCTGCGGTTTAACACGATTGGTGTGAGCGACGGTATTACCAACGGTAATGCGGGCATGCGCTTCTCGTTGGTTTCCAGAGAAATCATTGCGGATTCGATTGAGGCCATGGCCGGCGCACACTACTACGACGCGCTAGCTTGCGTGGTAGGCTGCGACAAGAACATGCCCGGCGCCCTCATCGCTATGGCCCGCCTCAACCGGCCTTCGCTGATGGTATATGGTGGCTCTATCCGGGGCGGTGAGTTTAAAGGGCAGAAGCTCAACATTGTATCGTGCTTCGAGGCCTACGGTAAGAAAGTAAACGGCCAGATTTCGGACGAAGATTATAAAGGCATCATCCACAACGCTTGCCCCGGTCCGGGCGCGTGCGGGGGCATGTACACGGCCAACACCATGGCCGCTGCCATCGAGACCCTAGGTCTGAGCGTGCCCGCTTCGTCGTCGTTGCCCGCCGATAGCCCAGCCAAAGTGCAGGAGTGCCTCGATGCCGGCGTGTACCTGCGCCGCTTGTTGGAGCTAGACCTGAAGCCCCGCGACATCCTGACGCGCGAAGCTTTTGAGAATGCCATGGTGATCATCACCGTACTCGGCGGCTCGACCAACGCCGTGCTGCACCTCATCGCTATTGCCCACGCGGCCGGCGTGAAGCTGACGATGGAGGACTTCCAAGCCGTGAGCAACCGCGTGCCGGTGCTGGCTGACCTCAAGCCCAGCGGCAAGTACCTGATGGAGGATCTGTCGAAGATAGGTGGTGTACCGGCCGTGCAGCGCACGTTGCTCGACTACGGTCTGCTCAACGGCGACCTAATGACGGTAACGGGCCGCACGCTCGCCGAGAACCTAGCCGACGTGAAGCCCCTTGGTGCTGAGCAAGATCTACTGCGTCCGCTGGATAACCCGATCAAAGCAGATGGTCACATCCAGATGCTGTATGGCAACCTCGCCACCAAGGGCGGTGTGGCCAAAATCACGGGTAAAGAAGGCTTGCGGTTTGAAGGCCCTGCTATTGTGTTCAACTCGGAAGAAGAACTGAACCAAGGCATTACCGACCACAAGATTCGACCCGGTCAGGTCGTCGTGATTCGCTACGTGGGGCCGAAAGCGGGTCCGGGCATGCCGGAAATGCTGAAGCCAACCTCCGCTATTATGGGCGCTGGCCTAGGTGACAAGGTCGCGCTGATTACCGATGGTCGCTTTTCGGGCGGCACGCATGGCTTCGTGATTGGTCACGTTTGCCCCGAAGCCTACGACGGCGGCGGCCTAGCCCTGGTGCAGGACGGCGACTGGATTATTCTCGACGCGACCGAGAACACCATTAATGTGCAACTCTCCGACGATGAGCTAGCTGAGCGCCGCGCCGCTTGGCAACGTCCGCCGCTGCCGGTGCGGCAGGGCGTGCTGCTCAAGTACATCCGCACCGTGAGCGACGCCAGCCACGGCTGCATTACCGATTTACTCGAAGAAGACTATGTTAACGAAAGAGCAGCCATCCCCAACCTTGCTTGAGCAAGCCCCCAAAACCATTTCCGGCGCCGAAGCAACCTTGCTCGCGCTGCTGGAAGAAGGGGTGGATACGATCTTTGGGTATCCGGGTGGGGCCATCATCCCCATCTACGATGCGCTATACGACTTCAAAGAGCAGCTAAACCACGTGCTGGTGCGGCACGAGCAGGGCGGTATTCACGCGGCCCAAGGCTACGCACGCTCATCGGGTCGGGTAGGGGTAGTATTTGCTACGAGCGGCCCCGGCGCTACGAACTTGGTTACGGGCCTAGCTGATGCTCAGATTGATAGCACGCCGCTGGTGTGCATCACAGGGCAGGTGTTTGCGCACCTGCTTGGCACCGATGCGTTTCAGGAAACTGACATCATCAACATCACGACGCCCGTTACGAAGTGGAACTACCAAGTGACGGATGCGAGCGAAATCCCCGAGGCGCTGGCTAAGGCGTTTTACATCGCCCGCAGTGGCCGCCCCGGTCCGGTGCTCATTGACATTACCAAGAACGCGCAGCAGCAGAAGTTCGAGTTTCCGGGCTACACACCTTGCTCGCACATCCGCAGCTACCGGCCCAAGCCCATCGTGCGGCCCGAGTACATCACGCAGGCGGCGGCGCTCATCAACCAAGCCCAGCGGCCGTTTGTGCTATGGGGCCAAGGCGTTATCCTAGGTGCGGCGGAGAAGGAATTTCAGGCGTTTATCGAAAAGAGCGGTATTCCATCGGCTTGGACTATCCTAGGTGACAGCGCCATTCCGAACGACCACCCGCTGAACGTGGGCATGCTCGGCATGCACGGCAACTACGGCCCCAACGTGCTAACCAACGAGTGCGACGTGCTGATTGCCATCGGCATGCGCTTCGATGACCGCGTGACCGGCCGCCTCGACAAGTACGCCAAGCAAGCTCAGATCATCCACCTCGACATCGACCCGACCGAAATCGGGAAGAACGTGGCCGTGACGGTGCCGGTGTGGGGCGACTGCAAGGAAACCCTGCCGCTGCTCACGGAACTAGTAGAAGCCAAAACGCACGACGAATGGCTAGGTCGCTTCCGCGACTACCTAGCGCAGGAAGTGGAAGCTGTCATCCAAGAAGAGCTGTTCCCGACTTCGGAAGAGCTGACCATGGGTGAAATCGTGCAGCAACTCAACGAGTTGACGGGCGGCGAAGCCATCATCGTGACCGATGTAGGCCAGCACCAGATGGTGGCCTGCCGCTACGCCAACTTCAAAAAGACGCGCAGCAACATCACGAGCGGTGGCCTAGGTACCATGGGCTTTGCCCTGCCTGCTGCCATCGGCGCCAAGTTTGGTGCACCCGAGCGCCCAGTAGTTGCCATCATTGGCGACGGTGGTTTCCAGATGACGATTCAGGAGCTAGGTACCATCATGCAAACGGGCGTTGATGTCAAGATCATGATTTTCAACAACCAGTTCCTCGGTATGGTACGCCAGTGGCAGGAGTTGTTCAACGACCGGCGCTACTCCTTCGTGAACATCGCCAGCCCCGACTACGTGATGGTGGCCAGCGGCTACGGCATCGCCGGCCAGCGCGTCTCGGAGCGGGTCGACTTGCGCCCTGCTATTCAGCGCATGCTCGAACACCCCGGCTCTTTCCTACTGGAAGTGATGGTAACCAAGGAGAACAACATCTTTCCGATGGTACCGCAAGGATGCAGCGTAGCGGAAATCAGACTGCGGTAAATCTGGTGAAAACACAAGCACGTCATGCTGAGCTTGCCGAAGCATCTCTACCGCAATGGTAACACTGATGCCTGCAACGAAGCAGTAGAGATGCTTCGGCAAGTTCAGCATGACAGTCATAAGTAAATAGCAGCCATGAGTCAGCAACCCATTGACCGGCAAGAATATAACATCACAGCCTACACCGAAAACCAGGTGGGTCTGCTGAACCGTATTGCCATCATTTTCTCCCGCCGCAAGATCAATATTGAAAGCCTGAACGTCTCGCCTTCCGAAATCGAAGGGATTCACCGCTTCAATATTGTGATTCACGAAACGGAGGAGGTCGTCGCGAAGCTAGCCGGGCAGATCGAGAAGCAGGTAGAAGTGCTGAAGGTGTACTACAACACCAACGACGATGTGATCTGGCAGGAAATGGCGCTCTACAAAGTGCCTACCGATATCATCGCCGAAAAAGCCTTGGTAGAACGCCTGCTGCGCGAGAATGGCGCACGGGCGGTAGTGATTCGCAAGGACTACACGGTGTTCGAAACCACCGGCCACCGCGAGGAAACCGACAACCTAATTAAGGTGCTTCAGCCTTTCGGGCTGATTGAATTCGTGCGCAGCGCCCGCATTGCCATCATCAAAGGCAGCGAAGGCTTCAACCGCAAGCTTCGCGAGTTTGAGCGGACGGAACCTAGCCCCGAAGTGGCGGAGAACGAGTACCTCAACAGCCGCGACAAAGTATTCACGATGTAACCCTTTAGCGCGGACTTTAGCTACGCTGACTTTCAGTTGTAGTCCGCGCTGGTGAAATAACAATCGTACGGCGCGGACTACAAAGTCCGCGCTACACCAAAATCAACATTCAACCTTTACCATTTAACCTTTCCCAATGGCAACCATCAATTTTGGCGGCGTAGAAGAAAACGTAGTTACCCGCGACGAATTCCCATTAGCAAAAGCGCATGAAGTTCTGAAAGACGAAACGATTGCTGTCATCGGGTACGGTGTACAAGGCCCCGGCCAGGCCCTGAACATGCGCGACAACGGGTTCAATGTGATTGTGGGTCAGCGCAAAGACTCGGCTTCTTGGGAGAAAGCCGTGAGCGACGGTTGGGTAGAAGGCGAAACACTCTTCTCGATCGAAGAAGCCGCCGACCGTGGTACTATCATCTGCAACCTGCTGTCGGATGCCGGCCAGATTGCCCTGTGGCCCACGCTGAAAGAGCGCCTAACGGCTGGCAAGACGCTGTACTTCTCGCACGGCTTCGGCATCACCTTCAGCGACCAAACCAACATCATCCCACCCGCCGACGTGGACGTGATTCTGGTGGCTCCCAAGGGTAGCGGCACGAGCCTGCGCCGCCTGTTCCTGGCCGGTGGTGGTCTGAACTCGTCGTTCGCCATCTTCCAAGATGCTACGGGCAAAGCCTACGAGAAGGCCGTGGCCATGGGCATCGGTGTCGGCTCGGGCTACCTGTTCCAAACCGACTTCAAGAAAGAAGTTTATTCTGACCTCACCGGCGAGCGTGGCGTGCTGATGGGCGCCCTCGCCGGCATCATCGAAGCCCAATACCAAGTGTTGCGCCAGCGCGGCCACTCGCCTTCGGAAGCCTTTAACGAGACCGTAGAAGAGCTGACCCAGAGCCTCGTGCCGCTGGTGGGCGAAAACGGTATGGACTGGATGTTCAGCAACTGCTCGGTAACGGCCCAGCGCGGCGCCCTCGACTGGAAAGGTCGTTTCCGTGACGCTACCCTGCCTGTGCTGAATGAGCTGTACGACAGCGTAGCCTCCGGCGAAGAAGCCCGCCGCACCATCGAGCGTGGCTCGACCCCTGGCTACCGCAAAGAGCTGGAAGCTGAACTAAAAGAAGTACGCGACTCGGAGTTGTGGCAGACCGGCGCCACCGTGCGCCAGCTCCGCTCGAAAACGGAGAACGTAGAAGCGTAACGAAAAAGCTAGGAGTCAGGAGCCATCTTCTGACTCCTAGCTTTTTAAGATGATAGTAACCCCATGGAAAATGAAGTAGCCCCGGCAACAGCTGCCGTTAGTTTGGAGCAAGTAGAGACGGCAGCGCGGCTGCTAAAAGGCGTCATTTACAAGACGCCTTTGCTGCAAAACCTAGGTCTGTCGCGCACCTACGAGGCCAATGTGTACTTGAAGCGGGAAGACCTGCAAGTGGTGCGTTCCTACAAGATTCGGGGCGCCTACAACAAGATGGCCACGCTGCCGCCGATTACCGGCGCCCGCGAAATTGTGTGCGCCAGCGCCGGCAACCATGCCCAGGGTGTCGCCTATGCCTGCCACTCGCTTCAGCTGCCAGGGTATATTTTCATGCCGGCCAACACACCGGCGCAGAAAGTTGACAAAGTTCGGCTGTTCGGCAAAGACCAAGTGGAAGTGGTGCTCACCGGCAACACCTTCGATGAGGCTTTCCAAGCGGCTAAAAAGTTCTGCGACAGCCGCGGCAGCACCTTCATCCATCCCTTCGACGACCCCGCCGTGGTGGCTGGGCAGGCTACGGTAGGGCTGGAGATTTTGAAAATCGCTACCGCGCCAATCGACTACTGCTTCATGCCCATCGGGGGCGGCGGCCTAGCTTCGGGCGTGGCCAGCGTGTTCAAGCAGATGAGCCCGCACACCAAGCTCATCGGGGTGCAGCCGGAAGGCGCGCCTTCCATGCATAAGGCCTACTACGACAGGCAACACGGCGCCCTCACCCAGATCGACAGCTTCGTAGACGGCGCGGCCGTGAAGTGCCCCGGCGTACTGACTTATGAAATCTGCCGCGAGTTGCTGGATGAAATCGTGCTGGTGCCGGAGGGCCTTGTTTGCCAAGATCTGCTGAAGCTTTACAACGAAGAAGGCATCGTAGTGGAGCCAGCGGGCGTGCTGAGCATCTCGGCTTTGAGTCAATACAAAGACGAAATCAAGGGCAAGAACGTGGTGTGCGTGGTCAGCGGCTCCAACAACGATATCACCCGCATGGAGGATATCAAGGAGCGGGCGATGAAGTACCAGGGCCTGAAGCACTACTTCATGGTGACCTTCAACCAGCGTCCCGGTGCCCTGCGCAACTTCGTGAACAACGTGCTGCAGCCCGACGACGACATCATCCACTTCCAATACATCAAGAAGAATAATAAGGAGAAAGGTCCTGTCTTCGTGGGTGTTGAAGTGAAGCACCCGGGCGACCAAGAAGGCATCAAGGCGCGCATGCTGGAGGAAGGTTTCTCGTTTGAGTACCTAAACGGCAAGCCTGACTTTCTGGCGCTGCTGGTGTAGCTAGCTGTGTAAAACTGAGAACAAAGCCCGTCCGGAGTAGTACCTAGGTATTACTCCGGATGGGCTTTGTTCTGTTAATGTTTGGGTGTAGAGACACCTACTTGTGTCTCCCCGTTGAATGATTTGGGTAAGAGCGATTCGACTTTAAGCACAACTGGGTAAGCAACATCAGCAACGACGAGACACAAGTAAGTGTCTCTACCTCGTTCTGAAAAAGCTAGGTCAAACTGCTTAGCTTTAACGCTCCACAACCTATTCTGGCATACATGAAAAAACTGATACTCGCTGGAGCACTTGCCAGTTCCTTACTGGTGGCTTGCAATCAGCAAAAAAAAGGGGGAAATGGCGTCGCCAAAGCGCAAAAGCTAGGTCAGCTGTTTGATTCTTATTGGGAGAAGCACAACCAACTTTTTCCCTTCGATGCGACAGCGCAGGGCGATAACCGCTACAACAATCTGCTTCCCAACGACCAGACGCACGCCTTCCGCGATACGCTGCGGGCGTATTACCAAGGCTACTTGGATAAGCTGAATGCCTTCGACCGGAATACCTTGTCGGAAAACGATAAGACCAGCTACGACATCTTTCAGTATGAGATGCAGAGCCAGCTGGCCGGCCTAAAGCTGAACACCTGGATGATGCCGTTTCAGCAGTTCTGGGGCTTGCCAATTACCATGGGGCAGTTTGGTTCGGGAGCGGGCATTCAGCCCTTCAAAACCACGAAGGACTACGAAGACTGGCTAGGTCGGGTGAAAAGCTTTCCGGTGTGGGCTGACTCGGCCATTGCCAACTTTCGCAAAGGCATGGCGACGGGTGTGGTACTACCCAGAACGCTGGTTGTGAAAATGCTACCGCAGATGCAGTCGTTCGTCGTGACCGACCCAACTAAGAGCCTGTTCTATGACCCCGTGCGAAACTTCCCGGCAGGCATTTCGGCGGACGACCAGAAGCGCTTAACGGACGCGTACAAACAGGCCATTGTAACCCAGCTGGTGCCTACGTACAAGAAGCTAGGTGCCTTCCTGAAAAACGAATATCTGCCTAAGAGCCGCACGAGCACCGGCATTTCGGCCATTCCGGGCGGTAAAGAAGACTACACGTATTACGTGAAGTACTATACTACCACCGATAAGACGCCGGAGGAAATCTACGAGACGGGCCAGAAGGAAGTGGCACGTATTCGGGGCGAGATGGAGCGTGTGAAGGAGCAAGTAGGCTTCAAAGGCGATATGAAAGCCTTCTTCGAATTTATGAAGAACGACAAGCGCTTCATGCCCTACAAAACGCCGCAGGAGGTACTTAATGCGTTTGAGGACATTCACAAGCGCATGGAGCCCAACCTGAAGAAGATGTTCGGGCGGGTGCCGAAGACGCCCTTCGAGATTCGGCAAACCGAAGCGTTCCGCGCGGCGTCGGCCTCGGCTGAGTACAACCAAGGTGCCCCCGACGGCTCGCGCCCTGGCGTTTTCTACGTGCCGATTCTGGATGCCAAGACCTTTAACACCACCTCGGGCATGGAGTCGCTGTTTTTGCACGAAGCCATTCCGGGGCACCACTACCAGATTTCGCTCCAACAGGAAAGCACCGACCTACCGAAGTTCCGTCGCTTTGCAGGCTACGGCGCCATGGTCGAAGGCTGGGCCTTGTACTGCGAATCGCTGGGCAAAGAGCTGGGTCTGTACACCGACCCCTACCAGTACATGGGCGCGCTCGGCGACGAGATGCACCGCGCCATTCGCTTGGTCGTCGACGTGGGCATGCACACCAAGGGCCTTACGCGTGAGCAAGCCATCAAGTACATGATGGACAACGAAGCCATCAGCGAGCAAGGCGCCACGGCCGAGATTGAGCGCTACATGGCTATTCCGGGGCAGGCACTTTCTTATAAGGTTGGCGCGCTGAAAATTCGGGAATTGCGCAGTAAGTATGAGAAGCAGCTAGCTGCCAATAACAACGTGCGCCTGCGTGAGGAGTACCGCAATCAGTCGGGTAATCACTTTAATATAAGTGCTTTTCATGATGAGCTGCTGAAAGACGGTGCCATGCCGCTGTCGGTGCTGGAGCGCAAGATGGATGCTTGGGCCACAGGAGAGAGGTAGCTCCTTGGTACCAAGTAGCTTCGGGGTTTCTGCAGAGGACGCTGAGTCGTTCTGGAATAGGCGCTGCATCTTCTGTGTGCACAAGGCGGCCTCTGCAAGAATCCGGAACTACCTTTCAAACTTCACTCATTATGTTCAAACGGACTTTACTAAGCCTAGGCCTAGCGTTGCTGACAATGCTGCCAACCCTAGCCCAAATGGCAACCCCGGTCACTACGCCCCTCGACGTAGCCGCCGTGGATGCGGTAGTGGCACGCACGCTCAAGGCGTTTGACGTGCCAGGCATTGCGGTGGGCGTGGTGAAAGACGGACAAGTAGTGCTGGCCAAAGGCTACGGCGTGCGTTCCTTAAATACCAAAGCGCCGGTAGATGCCAATACGCTGTTTGGCATTGCCTCGAACACCAAGGCCTTTACCACGGCGGCGCTCGGCTTGCTAGTCGATGAAGGCAAGCTGCGCTGGGACGATAAGGTGACGGATTATATCCCCGAATTTCGGCTTTACGACCCCTACGTGACGGCCGAGTTCACCATTCGCGACTTGCTCACGCACCGCAGCGGCCTAGGTTTGGGCGTGGGCGACTTGATGTTTTTCCCCGACTCGACCGACTTTACTACCAAAGACGTCATTCATAACCTGCGCTACTTCCGGCCGGTGTCGTCGTTTCGCAGCCAGTACGCCTACGACAACAACCTCTACATCGTGGCGGGCGAAATTGTGACGCGCGTAGCCGGGCAACCCTGGGCTGAGTTTGTGGAAGCGCGCCTGCTAAAGCCCTTGGGCATGAGTCACAGCGCTACCAGCTTTTCCCGCCTGCCCGATGCCAGCAACGTCATTGACGCCCACGCCGTCGTGGATGGGAAGGCACAAGTGGTGCGCCGCGACCTAGGTACGTTGTGGGCGCCCGCCGCGTGCATGTATTCCAGCGTGGCCGACTTGAGCTTGTGGGCCAAAATGCTGCTTGGTGGACCGGGCGCGCCGCCTTCGTTGCTCAGCGCCAAAGTGCAGCAAGAAATGTGGACGCCGCAGACCATTCTGCCCTTAAGCCCAGCCCCGACGCCCTATAACACGCACTTCTCTGCGTATGGCCTAGGTTTCTTCCTGCGCGATGTGCGCGGCTACAAAGAGGTGTCGCACACGGGCGGGGAAATCGGGATGGTGACGAAGATGACGCTGCTGCCGGAGCTGCACCTCGGCATTATCGTGCTGACCAACCAGGAAAACGGCGCGGCGTTTACGGCTGTGACGAATGCCATTGAGGACCACTACCTAGGCCTGACCGGTCTCGACCGGGTGCAGGAAATGATAGACCGCCGCAAGAGCAGCGAATCGGACGCCGACCAAGTGTTGGCTGCCGTGTGGAAGCAAGTAGCCGCCACGCAGAAGGCAGTGAAGAAGCCCAACTACGCGCCATATGTGGGCCGTTACCGCGACCCGTGGCTAGGAGAGGTGATTATCTATACACAAGGCAAATACTTGTGGCTGAAGTCGCTACGCTCGCCGCGCCTGACAGGCCAGCTGTTGCCCTATCGCGGCAGTACCTACGTGGTGCGCTGGCGCGAGCGAAGCTTCAACGCCGATGCATACGCCGCCTTTACCCTGGACGAACAGGGCAACGTGGCAAGTATCAAACTAAAGCCCATTTCACCGCTCACCGATTTCAGCTACGATTTTCAAGATCTAGACTTGCAGCGCGTAGCAGCCGATTTGGCGCGCTAGTGCGTCGGAGCGGTGGTGCAATCTTTAAGGCGTGAAGCTTAGACGGTGTTGAGGGATTACTCATGGTTTGGGCCTAGGCCAAGCAGAAGGCAGCGTAACAGCGCACCAAATTCTAGCCGTAGGTTGAGTTTATGCGTTAAGAGGCTTACTCATTTAACCTGAACCCAACACCACTCATATGGCAACCAAATTCTGGCAAACCGTCGGGCTAGGAGTGCTGGCTGGCATGCGCAGCATGACGGCCCCAGCCCTGCTCAGTCATTCGCTCGCAAATAATCCTTCCAAGAAGCTAGGTAAGTCGCGCCTGCGCTTTCTACAGTCGCCTACCACCGCCACGGTGCTGAAGGTGATGGCCGGCGGCGAAATGGTGGGTGACAAGCTCCCGAACGCCCCCGACCGGACGGTGCCGCCCGTGCTCGGCGGACGCATTGTGTCGGGCGCGCTGGTAGGGGCGGCCACCTACAGAGCCGCAGGCGGCAAAGCGCTGCAAGGAGCTTTGCTTGGTAGCGCGGCAGCTGTAGCAGCGACTTACGGCGCATTGGCGCTCCGCAAATACCTAGGCAAAGCCACCGGCCTGCCCGATACCGTGTGGGGCCTAACCGAGGATGCTACCACCGTTGCGAGTGGCTTAGCTCTATTGAAAAACCCGAACTACAGCAAGAAAAACGCCCGCGAAGCCAAGCGCAAAGACGTGAAGGTGCCAAAGGCAAAACGCCCCCGGCTTCCGCACGCATAATTCCCGGCACCGCTCATGATGAAATTGACCAACGCTGAGCTAGCTTTTGTGCTGGGAAGGCTGCTGCTCGGCATCAACTTTTTGGGCCACGGCCTCGTGCGCATTCCGAAGCTAGGTGCCTTTCGGGCCGGGCTAGTGAAGCAGTTTGCCAGTACCTGGCTGCCTTCGGCCCTAGTGGAGCTGTTCGCCACGGTGCTGCCGTTCGTGGAGTTCGGTATTGGGGCGCTACTCATCCTAGGGCTATTCACGCGGCCAGCGCTGGCACTCGGTATGTTCGTGCTGATGGCTTTGGTGTTTGGCAGCAGTCAGCAGGAAAACTGGGACGCGGTAGGGACTCAAATGATTTACGGCATCTTCTTCCTCTTGCTACTGCGCCACGTGGAGCACAACCGCTATTGCCTTGATGCACGAACTGGAAGCTAGCCTTGCTGAATAAACGAAAAGCCTGCGAAACACTGTGTTTCGCAGGCTTTTTTGCAAGAAAGCGGCACACAACAAGCTCTTTCTTACTGGGTGGGCTGTTGAGAACCAGGCTTTACTTCGTTGGAATTGGTACCGTTGCCGTTAGTTGATTTGCTTACGTCGTTAGGCTCACCGCTGGGCGCCTGGGGCGAAGTAGCGCTTTTGCCGGCCGGAGCCGATTCAAGCTGCGCGTCAACCGAGGTGTTTTGGTCGGCGGCAGAGCCTTTGCCCGCTGGCGGCTGCACGTTCTGGCGGTAGTTGATGCTATCGGCGTAGATTTCCATTTTGCGGGCGGGTGGCGCGCTGCTTATGTCAAAATCATTCACGCGCTGCGGATCAACGCCGGGGGCGTAGCGCGAGTCGCAAGCTGAAAGCGTGGCCGCAGTGCCGAGTAGTAAGCCCAATAGTAGATGAGATGGCTGTTTCATGGATGAGAGCATAGTGTATGAGGAGAGAGCACAATGCGGTTGTACGGAAAACTGAGCAAAAAGAGGCACTACCGTAAATTTTTCGCTCAGTAGGGTAGTATCGCGCTTTCTGAAAAAGAGATAAGTACCTTTCGCCAACCTAGCTTTTTCGCGTTTTTCGCGCCCAAACAAAGCTAGGCTGACCACTATTCAGTACGCTGAGCCGAGGCAAACTGACCCGGCGCTCAGTACGCTCATTCATGATGTACGCCTTTTTACGAAGCCTGCTAGGGGGCTGCTCACTAGCACTACTCTGTTTTGCCGCACAAGCACAGCGCAGCACCGCCAAGCAACCTAGCCGCCCGAATATCATCCTCATCAACATGGATGACATGGGCTACGGCGACATCGAGCCGTACGGCATGACGAGCATCCCGACGCCCAACTTCAACTTGGTTGCCAAACAAGGCATGCGCTTCACGCATTTTAATGCGGGCCAGCCCATCTGCACGGCCTCGCGGGCGGCTTTGCTCACGGGCTGTTATCCCAATCGGGTGGGCATGCAAGGCGTGCTGCTCCCGCAAGATCATCGGGCCCTAAACCCGCAGGAGGCAACGATGGCGTTGCTGCTGAAAAAGGCCGGCTACAAAACGGCCATGCTGGGCAAGTGGCACCTAGGCAACCAAGCGCCGTATCTGCCCCTGCACTACGGCTTCGACAGCTTCTTCGGCTTGCCATATTCAAACGATATCTGGCCCATCGACCGCGACGGTTTTTCGGTGGTACAAGACCCGAAAGACCTGCGCAGCACCTTTCCCATCCTGACGCTATTGCAAGGCGATACGCCCGTGGATACCGTCAAGAACATCATTGACCAGGGCAAGCTGACTACCACGTACACCGAAAAAGCGGTGGCCTACATCAAAGCCAATAAGAAGGCGCCGTTTTTCTTGTACCTAGCCCACGCCATGCCGCACGTGCCGCTGGCCGTGTCCGATAAGTTCAAGGGCAAGAGTGAGCTAGGGCTGTTCGGCGACGTGATTATGGAGCTGGATTGGTCGCTGGGGGAGATCATGAAAACGCTGGAGCAGGAGAAGCTAGCCGACAACACCATCCTGATCGTGACGAGCGACAATGGCCCGTGGCTGACCTTCGGCGACCATGCCGGTTCGGCCGGCGGCTTCCGCGAAGGCAAGCAGAATACCTTTGAGGGCGGCACCCGGGTGCCATGCATCATCCGATGGCCGGGCGTGGTGGAAGCGGGCGGCATCAGCAGCGAGCTGCTAACGAATATCGACTTGCTGCCCACGCTGCTGGCCGTGACGGGCGCCCCACAGCCGACGAACAAGATTGATGGCTTGAATTTTCTCCCCGTTCTGACGGGGCAGACCAGGAAAGGACCGCGGGAAGTATTCTATTACTATTTCGATGGCAACTGCTTGGAAGCCATTCGCTACAAGCATTGGAAGCTGGTGTTGCCTCACAAGGCCGGTTCGTACGCCCTGAACGTGCACGGCAAAAACGGCGTGCCCAGCCAGAAAACCGAGGTGAATGTGCCCCCGGCTCTCTACGACCTAGCCCACGACCCTAGCGAAGCTTACGACGTGCAAACGCTCTACCCCGAAATCGTGCAGCAAATACAAAAGCTAGCCGAGCAAGCCCGCCAAGACCTAGGCGACGACCTAACCAAAACGCAGGGCAAGAACGTGCGGCCAGCTGCCCGGTATTAAGGTGCCGCTACCATTCCGGGTGCCGGAAAAATGATGGCTAGGGAAACGACAGGGCGAAACTGGCGCCCACGGCGCCATTCACGTACAGCGGCATCACCATCACGCGGTTGCCTAGGTCGGGGCGCTTGATGAGTTTCAGGGCTGTGCGCCGGAGCAAGGGGTATGCCCAGTAAGCCGCTTCCGTGGACAGGATGCCCACGCCGGCCCCGGCCACTACGTCGGAGAGCCAGTGCCGCTCTTTCAGGATGCGCAAAGCGCCGGTCGCTGTTGCGACGGAGTAGCCGCCGATGCTGTACCAGATGCTACGGCCGCCGTACTCTTTGTGCAAAAAGGTGGCGGAAGCAAATGCCGCGCTGGTGTGCTGGCTCGGAAATGAATCGAAGCTGCTGCCATCGGGGCGCTGCACGTGGGTAAGGCGTTTGAGGTTGCTAGTCAGGCCGTCGTTGAGGGTTTTGGCCAGGAAAAAGATGATGCCTTGTTCCAGCGTGTTGTGCTGGCCATGTACCCCAACGACGCTCAGCCCTAGGCTAGCATAAGCGGGTACGTAGCGCAGTTGGTCCTCAATATTCGTGTGCACTAGTGGCACGTGCGCCCGTACTTCATCGTGAACAGCTTCGTCCGTTTCGAGCATGTCGACCCGCTCGGTGGTGAGGGCGCCCGCCCCGATGAGCAAGCCCGGCACCAACAAGAACCGCACAGCAGGTTGATGCTCCCCACGCTTAAGCTGCTGCCCAAAACGCAGATTGGCCGCTGAAGGAAACGAATCGACTGCTGCACGCAACGGCGAGCTAGTGGGCGCACTCGGGTGCGCCAGCGTCTGGGCAGCGGCTTCCAAGCCAACCAACAGCAGAAATACTAAGCTGAAAAAACGAGCCGGCGCGCAGGCCTTACACAAGAACGTCACTTGATAATACTCTTCAGATTCTAGGTGCTTGTCTGCCAGTTTACAAGCGAATTCTGGAGGAAATCTGGACAAGCTGCTCAGAAGCGCACACGCACTACGTGGCGAACGGGTTCGGATGTAACCTGGTAGGAAAGGCCGAAGCTGTAGTACGCGCAAATCTGCTGCACAATGGACAAACCTAGCCCCGGTGAATCGGAGGTGTTGCGCAGCTTGCGGAATCGCTCAAAGAATTGTTCGGGATGGTTGCCGCTGGGCAGCGCCGGCCCACTATTCAGCACTTCCAACGCTTCCGCGGTGAGCGTCACGCGCAGCTCGCCGCCGCGCAGGTTGTGCCGCACCGCGTTTTGGAGCAGGTTACCCACCAGCGAATCGGCGAGAGCAGGGTGAAGGTGCAGCGTGGGCACGCTCGGTAAGGCTAGCGTCACCTGTAGCTCTTTAGCTTCAGTGAAGTCGCGCAGGTGGTGGAGCTTTTCGGTGAGCAGCTGGTCGAGGCGGATGGGCACGGCGCCGGGAAACTGCCGGTTCTCGATTTTGCTGAGCAGCGTAAGCCCTTGGTGCAGCCGCGAAAGGCGGAGCGTGGCCCCGTATAGGTCGCCGAGGAGCGGCGCGGCGGCTGGGTCGGCGGAGGCCGGCAGTTGCATGAGCTGCTCCAGCTTGGCCTGCATGATCGCCAGCGGCGTCTGGGTTTCGTGGGCGGCGTTTTCGGTAAATTCCTTCAGCGTCTGGTAGTCGGCTTCGAGGCGGGCGCTCATCTGGGTGAGAGCTTGGTTGAGCTCGGCAAACTCAGCAATACTGGAGTTGGGTAAGCGCAAGGGTTGGTGCTGGGCTAGGTCGTAGTGGCGCAGCGCCACGAGCGTATGGCGGAAGGGCGCCCACAGGCGGCCCGCCAGCCAGCGGTTGAGGCCCACCACGCCCAGCAGCAGCAAGGCTAGCATCAGCCCCAGCACGGCCACTACCAGCTCCAGAATATCCTCCGTTTCCAGTAGCGACTTCCGCAGCGTCACCCAGCGCGTGCCGGTGGGTTCGGGCACGGCAAACGCAAGCTGCCGGTGCGGCACCAGCGCCTGGTCCAGCACATCTAGCAGCAGTGTGTCGCTGAAACCTAGCTTGGGCGGGCGGGTGCGGTAAATCCTGGGTGGCTCGGCAAAGGGCAGAACCGAAGCGGTGCCGCTCAGCTTTGCTTTGCGCAGAATAAACGCCTGCTGATTAAGCAACTGCTCATCGACCTCGTGGCGCAAGGCACGTTGCAAGCCCTCGTAAAACAGCAACCCGCACAACACAAAAAGCCCCACGCTCAGCCCTAGGTAATAGCGGTTGGTAGCGGTTAGCAATTTCATTGCGGGTGAGTTGGTTGTAGAGACGCACACTCGTGTCTCCTCGTTGAACCTCAGATGTGAACGATTCATAGCCACATCGTTCAACGATCGAGGCGAAATAGGTTGATTATCTGCGATCTAGCTTACGTTGAGCTTGTAGCCTAGCCCGTAGATCGTCTGGATGTAGTTGTCGGCGCCCTTCTCTTGAAGCTTCTTGCGCAAGTTTTTCAGGTGCGAATAAATGAAATCGAAAGAGTCGGCGGTGTCAGCTACGTCGCCCCACAGGTGCTCGGCAATCGATTCTTTGGTGAGCACCCGGCCGGGGTTGGCCAGCAAGTACAGCAGTAGCTCGTACTCTTTGCGGGTGAGCGTGAGCGGCTGGTTGTGCACTAGCACCAAAGCCTGATCAGGGAAAATCGTTAGGTCGCGGAACAGCAATTGGCGCTGGCCTTGAAACTGGCGCCGCCGGATGATGGCCTTCACGCGCGCATTTAGCTCGGAGAGGTGAAAAGGTTTGGCCAAGTAGTCGTCGGCACCTAGCTCCAAGCCGAGGATTTTGTCATCTAGGGCGTCGCGGGCGGAGAGGATGAGCACACCCGCCGCGGAGCCGTCGGCTTTCAGCGTGCGTACAATATCGAGGCCATTGCCGTCGGGCAAGGTTAGGTCGAGTAGCACGCAGTCGTACTGATAAAGCTTTACTTTCTCAAAAGCCTGCTCGTACGTAGCGCCCGTGTCGCACACGTAGCCATCTTGGCGCAGGTAGTCAACTAGCGCAGTGCGCAGCGGCGCTTCGTCTTCAACGATGAGCAATTTCACGGGAGCGTAACGGAGTAACTGAGTAATTAATCAGGTGGGGGCGTGCAGAAGCGTGCTACAGCCCATTCTTGTACCTGCACCTAGGTGCTGAGGCTATTTCCAGAGTACTAACACCAACGTGCCCGCCAAGATAAGGCCCGCCCCGACGGCTGTCTGGATGGTCAGCTTTTCTCCCAAGAACACGACCGCCAGCCCGATAGCCAGCGCCACACTCAGCTTATCGACGGGCGCCACCTGCGCCACTTCTCCGAGCTGCAACGCCCGAAAGTAGCACACCCACGACAGCCCCGTGGCAATGCCCGACAAACCCAGAAACAGCAGATTCGTTCGCGACAACGTCGGGAGGTGCTGGGTGCTGCCCCGGAAATACGCGATGCCCCAAGCTAGCACCAATATCACGGAAGTACGCACGGCCGTAGCTAGGTCTGAGTCGACGCCTTTCACCCCGACTTTAGCCAGGATGGCCGTGAGCGCGGCAAAGAAGGCGGAGAGGAGCGCATAGATCCACCACATGGCAGGGGCTGATTAGCTAGGTAGAGAAAAAAGAACGTCAGGCTTTCGGTAGTGGCCTGACGTTCTGGGGTAATTAACCAATAAAAGCGAAGACGTTACAGTTTCCACGTCATGCCCAGACCGGGGGCGCCTTGTTGCCACGTCGGCATAATGTTCATGCCGGTGGGAATGATGGGCTTGCGGCCCCAGCGGTTGCGGTGCGTTAGGTAGCCTAGGTGAGCCGATAGAATACCGAAGCCCGCGCCGGCTACTACGTCGCTTTGCCAGTGCTTGCTATTGATCATGCGCAGGGCGGCCACGCTAGTGGCAATGGCGTAGGCCCCGACGCCGTACCACTGGCTTTTGTGGCGGAACTCGTTGTGCACGATACTAGCTGCCAAGAAAGCCTGTGCTGTGTGCCCCGACGGAAACGAGAGCATATCGGAATTGTCGGGGCGGCGGATTTTGGTCAACGACTTCACGATGAAAGTACTGGAGAGCATGATTAGCTCACTTTTCAGCACCACCAAGCCGATGTTAAGGTTATCGTCGCGCGACTCCACGCCAGCTAGCAGTACGCCACCTAGCTCCAGGTAGGGCGCAATAATCAGGATGTCGTCGAGGCGCGTGCGGAAAGTAGGGAACAGTTTGTGAATGTCGCGGTTGGCCTGGTAGCTACTGTATAAGCCGTTGCCGTTGATGCACGTAGCCCCGTACGTAATCATCAGCGCCGGTACGATGGTGGCCTTCACAAGCTTGCCCTTGTACCACGGCACCGGCGTTTTGGGTAGCGCGATGCCCGCCGGGTTTTCGTACTTGTGCGTGGTGTCGGAGGCGGCGGGAGTGGTTGGGAGTATCTGGGCGAGTGTCGGCGTGAACGTAGCTAGCCACAGGGCCGCCCCGACGATACTACGAGATAAAAACGTGCGCATGGGTAATCGTTTTTCTTCAGCGAATAAGGAAGGCCTCTTTGCCACAACGGTGTGGCAGGGAAAGGAGCTAGCAAGCTTAAACGGGAATTCTGAAGAAAATCTGCACTGGTTGAGCTTCGTGTTATGTAATTGTTACGTTGTGCTTACAGGTAAGTCATTGAATTATTGTAGGTTAATAGAAAGAAAAAGAAGGCAAAATCATCTAAAAAATAGTTTTAATCGTGGGCAAAGAAGCCTTGAGTGTAGTTAGTTCTACTTTTTCAAGAAGCGCCAATTTACAGAGAGGTTGACGACCCGCCCTTCCACTGGCGCCCATAGCGGCCGAAACTCCGGATTGTTGAACGGTGCCAGTACCACGGCTTCGTGGCGCGTTTGGCGATAGTCGAGTACGTTTTCGGCGTTGAGCACCACCGTCCAGGGGCCCGTGACGTAGCGCGCCAGCAGCGCCACAATGGGGTAGCCCGGCGTGGTAGAGCCATCGGGCAAGTACTGCTGCCCCGTGTACGAGGCTTCGATGCCGGCGCCCCAATGCTCGCTGAATTCTTGCACCGCCACCGCTGCTAGCTTATGCCGGGCGGCTAGCTCCACGTGCGGATGCACCGGGTCGTAATGGCGCCGCGCATCGGTGAACACGTACCCTAGGTACAGTTCGGTGCCGTGCGCTTGCAGGCGCACGTAGGTTTCCAAGCCTTGGCTTACCACCGGGCGGTGTTCGCTCTGCCAAGCCAGTGGCGTCGTGACGGGCGCCTCTTCAGGGCGGAGCACCATGGGATGGTTCAGGCGGGTGTAGAAGAAGCCTTGATTGATGTTCAGGCGCACTTCGGGCGAGAAGCTACGCGTCCAGTTTACGTCGCCATTCAGCCCAAGCGAGCGTTCGGCTTGCACATTCGTGAGTAGTTGCACCTGCGGGTACTGGCGCTCATCCAGCTCGTTCACGTAGGGCACTGGTACGCGGTACCCTAGGCCGCCGTTGAGGCGAGCTGTGAGGTGTTCGTTGGCGCGAAAAAGCAGCGCCACCCGTGGCAGCACAAAGTTGCCGTATTGGTTTTGGTGGTCTACGCGCAAGCCTAGCTGCACCGTGAGCGGCCGCACCACCTGCCAATCGTCCTGGGCAAAAGCACCTACGGTGGAATACGTGTAGCGGTTGAGTAGTGGCGTTAGGCTAGCTAGGTCAGGGCGCAAGGCCTCCCCGTTGAAGTTTAGGCCCCCAACTACCGTGTGCCGTCCGAGCCGGTGCAGGTAGCTTGCTTCAGAGTAGTACGACAGCTGGCGCGCCGCAAACGCAACCGTGTTCGTTGTTACCTCGCGGTTGAAGCTACTCACGGTGCCTTTCAGCGTGAGGTTGCCGCCGGCTACGCTGTCCTGGGTGTAAATGGCATCGAAGGTGTGGCGCTGCAAAAGGTTCGTAACGAAGTATTCGTGCCCAGGTACGTCGCGGCCGTCGCGCAAGCGGCGCTGGTCGCCGCCCCGCCGCGACTCGAAGGTGCCAGTGTAGCCAACAGCTAGTTGGCCGTGCACGTTCGGGTACCAAAACAAGCGTGGGTGTACCGTCAGGTTGCGCAACCTAGGCACATCTACAAAGTTGTCGCCGTCTACGTCCACGTCTTGCTGGCGCGTGAGGCCGCCATAAAGCGTGTACCCTAGCTTTTGGTTGCGGCCGCTCGCGAAGCCATTGAGGTTGCTCTCGCGCAACGTGCTCTGATTGAGGGTGACGGTGTACTGCGGGTCGCCAAGTCTTGGGGTTTTGCTCACCAAGTTCACCAGGCCCGCAATAGCCCCGCCGCCGTACAGCGTACTCGATGAGCCTTTAATCAGCTCAATCTGCCGTAGGTCGAGAGGTGGAATCTGCAGAATGCCAAAGCCGCCAGCATACCCCCCGAGCAGGGGCAGGCCATCGCGCAGAATTTGCGAGTAGCGGCCCTGCAAGCCCTGAATGCGCAAGTCGGCGTTGCCGGTGGTAGGGGAGGTGGGCTGAATTTGAGTGCCGGCGATGTCGCCTAGTAGCGAGGCAATGTTGCCGGGCTTGATGCCATTTTCCTCCTGTACCTCTTCCTCGCCTAGCACTTCCACGCGCGTGGGCAGGTCTTCGAGGCGGGAGTTGGTGCGCGTGCTGGTCACGATTACCTCGCCTAGCTGTTCGGCATCAGGGGGCAGCAGCAGCGTCAGCGGAGCGGTTTGGGGAAGCGTCACCCGCACGCTGCGGGGTTGGTAGCCTAGGTAGGAAAAGTCAATTTGGGCCGTTTCACCATTGAGATTAGGTAACGCTAAGCGGCCCCGGTTGTCAGTGGCTCCGCCGTTGGTGGTGCCGTGCACGACGGCACTCACCCCAATCAGCGGCTCACGCGTTGTGCTATCGAGCACCACGGCGCGGAAGATATTTTGGGCAAAACCGGCAGTACTTACCAGCAACCCAAACAGCAGTAAGGAAAAGAAGCGCATCAGCAGCAAGCTATGTATTGCCCAAAGCTGCACACTACATTCTGGAGAAAATCTGATGCGGTCAGGCCATTAGTGCTATAACTAGAGAGCTAGAACGAAAAAGCTCCCCTCCTTTTTCAAAGAGGGGAGCTTTTTCGTTCTAGCTGTTCTACATGCCTACTTCTGGCGTTGCGGCGCGGGTTTGTCTTGGGAGGCTAGTACATAGGCGGCAATGCCTACCAACCCAATACCTAGGAGTAGGTTGGGGAGCGGGTTAGGTACGGGCGGTGGCACAGCAATTACCCCCGTTTCGTCGGCGAGGGCAGGCTGGGGTACGTAGCGGCCTTGCGCTGGCTTCGCTGCCTGATCGAAGTGCTGGGCGAGTTGCGTAAGCTGGTCGCGTAGCTCCTGGCCGCGCATCGCAATGCCATGACCGGTAGCAGCTACTTCTGGCTGCAGCGCAACGAGGGCTTGCACAGAAGCGCGGGCTTGTTCCCAATCACAAGTGAAATACGCGGGCGGACCGTGTACTTCCTGCTTTTGCTGCCACACGGCCATAGCTGATTCCTGCTTCGTCGTCACGAAAGCATCGCCGGCCAGCAAGGTACGGTCCGACTCGCGGAAGAACGACACGTGCCCCGGCGAGTGCCCCGGCGTCGCGAGCCAACGCCAGCCTGGCAGGCCGGGAACGGTGCCATCTTCGGGCAAGGGCTTCACCCGGTCACCTAGGTCGATGGGTTTTTTGGGATACAGAAACGATAAGGACGCCATGGCCCCACCTCCCACGCTTGGGTCGGGCGGCGGATACGACGAGCGGCCCGTTAGGTACGGCAGCTCCAACGGGTGTGCGTACACGGGCACATCGGGCCACCGCTCCACTAACGTGTGCAAAGCCCCAATGTGGTCGAAGTGGCCGTGCGTGAGCAGAATAGCCGCCGGTGGGTTGTCTTCGCCAAACAAAAACTCGGCTTTATCGAGCACCTTCGGGGCGGAGCCGGGCAGCCCCGCATCAACCAGCGCCCATGGGCCAGCGGGTGCCTCGGGGTCGCGCACGTAGAATAGGTTTACAAACACATTGCGCAGCGCCCATACGCCGGGCACGACATGTTGCAAAGCGGGAGTGGTGCCGCGCGTAGCGTGGTTTTGCTCAGCCATAATGAAGAAGATTATGAGAAGTTGATGTCTGTTATCGTCGTGCTAGGTGTTCCTCTAAGGGAGCCTGCCGACGAAAATCTCTGCTACTTGTACTGAAGCCCGCCGAAAAAGGTATTGTCGAGCTTTTGGTTTGCAAGACGGTGAGTAGTCACTTTAGGGCTGCTCGGCCGGTTGCACAGGCTCCGTTTCGCAGCTGCACAGCACCTCGCGGGTGGGTGTCGACGCCTTGTAGTTAGGCAAGGACACTTCCTTCATATAGATCACATCGAGGCGACGGATGGGTTGGCTCGGGTGCTGCTCGTGCCAGATGCGCAACCAATAGTTGCAGTAGTAAGGCCGCATGTAGGCATTGGAGACAAACAGATAATTCTCCGAGTATTTGCGCCACCGGTCGTTTTTGAAGAGTGCCATTACTGAGTACGGCTTATTGTACGTGAGTGGGCGCCCTTTGCGGTTCAGGTCAATGTGTTGGCCGTTTTTGGTAGTAGCATCCAAGATGTACCAGCCATCATCTTTGAACACGGCCGGTGCAAACATGCCCCAGTGCTGATCGGTGCGGAACAAGTACCCAAACCACCGCAATGGGTCTCGCATGTACCACTCAGGCCTAGCAATGCTGTCCATGTTCCACCAGCATACATACACGAGCAGGAGCGTCACAACCGTTTCGCGCATTGCACGCAAGAGGCGGTTAGTACCGCTTGAACGTTGCCAGCTAGCCTCCACCCGCAGCCGAAACGGTAGCCGACGCCATTGCTCCAAGCTAGGTTGCCACCGTGCTAGGTGTGGCCCCAGCCGCTGGGCCCGCGTTCGGATGTGCCGGTCCAGCCAGTTCATCGTCCAGGGCGGGAGCAGACCAATCACCGACGCCATATTGATGAGGTAAAACAGCCCTACAAACAGCGTGAGGCTGATACCTAGGTGGAAGGAGTAGAGCACGCCCACGAACAACAGCCGCCACCACGTTACCCCAAACGGGATAAATAGCATGAAAGGCAGTAGCATCTCGGTGTAATACGTGGCGAAGGTAAGCCAGCGCATCAGGTCATAATGCTGATAAAGCAAGCGCCCGCCCGGCATCAGCAGCTGATCGAGGCTAAGCGCGTAGTAAATGGCTGTGCCATCTTTCGACCATTCTGGTGCATTCTTGAGCAGCGCTGTGCACCAATACACTAGGGCTAACTGCACAATGTAAGCTACTGTCGCGGCGCTGAAATACGTGTAAGTGGTGGGAGCTACTTTGCTGCGGGCGTCGAGGGAATATAGGCGCCCCCAAGGCAAGAAAATGCCCCAGAAAAGAAGCATGCGCAACAAATCGTCGCCGCCCTGCCCAATGAGTGGGTTACGGTTTTGCAGGGAGACTAGCAGCAGCCATGAAATAACGGTCATGAGCCGGGTTTTGTAACCTACCAGCAACGCTATTGCGGCCGCTGCGGCCAGCAAGAACAGCAGTGCTTCGCCTTGCCAGAGCCCCGTAATGGCGTGCAAGGAAAACTGGTACGGGTTCCAGTTATACTGGTACAGCACATTGAGCGGCAATACACCTAGGTTGGCATAGTGCGCTTCTAGATCAGTGCTGCGGATAATTAAATCGGTGAGAATAACAGCGGCTACTGCGATACGCATTAAAGCCATTGCTCGTAAATCGAGCACAAATGGTCGACGCAGAAAAGCTAAAATTCGGGGCATACACGCCGCGGTAGAAGTTCGTGAACAAAGAAAAAGGCGGAAAAACAAGTCACCCCGTAGGAATGACCGGCCTTTCCGCCCTCAGACAGATGCGTTGGTAAGAAACGTTAGCCGGACGAGGCTTAGCGGGTTGTACCACCACTGGTGCTACCCGAGGTAGTAGAACCCGTGCGGCTGCCGCTAGTCGTTGTGGTACGCGTAGAGCGGGTTGTACGAGTGCTGCGGGTTGCGCCGGTGGTAGTGCCCATGCCGCCCGCAGTAGTACCTACTGTTGTGCCGGCCGTAGTACCTACGGTTGTGCCAGTCGTTGCGCCAGCAGTCGTGCCTATGGTGGTACCAGCCGTAGTGCCTACGGTAGTGCCCGCAGTCGTTCCTACGGTTGTTCCAGCCGTGGTAGTGCCCGCTGTCGAACCTAGGCCTGTGGTGCTGCCTACGGTAGTACCAGAGGTTACAGCGCCTGCTGTCGTACCAGCCGTGGTGCCAACTGTTGTGCCGTAGCCAGTCGTCGAGCCGACCGTAGTAGTACCCGATGTGGTGCCGCCTACGGTGCTACCTGTGGTGCCCGAAGTGGTTTGAGCAACGCTCGAACCAGCACTAAACAAGAAGGCAGTTAAAGCAAATGATCCTATTACAAGACGTGTCTTTTTCATAACAATTGAGGTTGGTGAAAACTCAGACCGCGCAGTACGCGCAAGGTGCTTGTACGACAGATTCAAGATTTGGTAGTAAAAATGGCCCTGAAAGCAAGAGGTATGCTTTTGTTTTAGAACCTAGCAACATACACTTACGCTACACGTTGCGCCCGCCAAAACGGCCTAAACAGCACATAGAAAAGTGCAGTTCAGGCCGTTTTAAGCACAGGATTACTCCTTGTTCGGGAGGGTATTAGGTAGTGCTGCCGCCCGTGGTCGAGCCAGCCGTAGAACCGGTTGTGGCGCCGCCTGTTGTGCCACCAGCCGTAGAGCCGCCAGCCGTAGAACCACCGCCAGTGGTGCTTCCCGTAGTAGCGCCTGAAGTAGCGCCCGAGCCCACGCTGCCCGTTGTCGAGGCATCGGCAGCTGTGGTGCCGCTCATGCTGCCGCCACCTGCGGTTGTGCCCTCGGTGCTACCACCCGTGGAAGACATATCAGAAGAGCCAGACATGCTCGAAGAATCAGATGACATCGTGCTGCTAGCATCAGATGATTCGCTAGTGGTGCCACTAGTAGTGCCACTTTCTGCGCCACTATTGCTACCGCCGCAGCTGCTCAAAGTAAGTGAAGTAGCCAGCATTGAAGCAGCTAGCATCATGAATGGAATCTTTTTCATAAAAGAAGTAAAGTGAAAGAACTTGGTGGATTGGGTAAGAGAAGAAATAGAAACTTCACAGCCTTACGTAACTATGTTACTGCGAGTTAAGGTTGAGCTACAAATACCGAAGAGCTTGGTCAACTAAAACTGCCCGGCAGTGCCCTAATAGGAGAGCATACTGCCGGGCAGGTCTTATGATTTTAACTTAGTGCATAAGCTATGCGCACAACCTAGGTAGTGCTGCCGCCGGTGCTGCCACCACCAGTAGTACCGCCGCCAGTAGTACCACCACTGGTGGTGCTACCGCTAGTAGTACCACCGCCAGTAGTGGTACCACCGCTAGTAGTACCACCGCTAGTGGTGCTGCCGCTGGTAGTACCACTTGTTGTACTGCCGCCTGTCGTTGTCCCAGAAGTGGTGCTGCCGCCTGTTGTAGTACTACTTGTCGTGCTACCGCTTGTTGTGTTTCCGGTAGTACTACCGCTGGTTGTTGAGCCTGAAGTAGTCGTTCCCGAAGTTGTCGATCCTGAAGTGGTGCCTGCGGTCGTGCTGGTTGTTGAGCCGCTTGTAGTGCCAGAGGTCGTACCAGAAGTAGTGCCGCTTGTAGTGGTACCGGAGGTTGTTCCACTCGTTGTACCAGAGGTGGTCGTGCCGGTAGTGCCGCTGGTTGTGCCAGAGGTAGTTCCGCTTGTGGTACCAGAAGTAGTACCGCTGGTAGTACTTGGGGTGTTGTTGTCGTCATCGTCGTCACAGGATGTCACGCCAATTGACAAGCACAACAAAGTAGCCGGTATGGCCAAGAGCCATTTCTTTTTCATAGCAAGGAAAGGTTAGGTAGTGGTTATTGTCCTTGCCTATACGACTCTGTGCAATCTGTGAACTGCTAGGTATTTATTGGATTAATTCTGTTTTAATACGGATTTAATCCGTAATTTTACTTAGAGTGTATATTGCAAGTAATTGGTAGATAGTACAGTTAAGAGAAGAATTATATCTGTTCATATAAATATGGTATGAACATAATTATATTGAGCGGCACAGAGATATGCCAATATTTTGTTAACCGTAAAGAAGCCAACAGCTTTAGGTTCAATTGCGTATGCAGATGAACTCAGCCGTTTAGCAGATCGATCAGGATCCGCATCCGCTTGAAGGCTATTATTGTCACCTGCTGCTATGTCGTATTTGCCTGCTACTATTCTTTTTGATGGTGTATGTAATCTTTGCAATGGATTCGTGCAGTTCATCATTAAACATGATTCAGCCGGGCGATTTCGATTTGCTTCGTTACAGTCGGAGGTGGCACAGCAACTGCTCGCAGCACGCGGTATATCCATCGTCACGACCGACCCCGAAAGCGTGTTGTTAATAGTCAACGATAAAGTGTACTCACACTCCGCGGCTGTGCTGCACATTTTGCGGAGGCTAGGTGGCGTTTGGAGGCTGTTGTACGCCGGCATCTTGTTGCCGCGCTTCCTGCGTGATGCCGCCTATCGGTTTGTGGCGCGCAACCGCTATCGTTGGTTTGGTCGCGAAGAGGCCTGTATGATGCCTACTCCAGAGCTAGCTCAACGGTTCTTGTAAGGTTAGGGTCTTACTAACGGAGGAAGTTGTGAGCGGCTAAGTAAGCTAGCTTTTCGAGCTTTCACTAGGCGTGTGGTACGCACCGAGTAAGGCACGTAGCGGTCGGATCAAGCTCTCTTGCTGAGTGCCTAATACGCCAAAGAAGCCATTATCAAATTCTTCTACCGCCCAGGCGGCTTGCACCAGGGTTTTGGTACCAATAGGAGTAAGAGCTACAGCTTTAGCGCGGGTATCCTGCTTGTGTTCGGCGCGCACCAGCAAACCCTTCTCCTCCAGCGTGCGCAATAATTTGCTAGCCATCATTTTATCAATCCGCGCATGTTCGGCTAGCGCAATCTGCGTCACTGGCGTAGCATGCTGGCCTAGTTGGTGAGCCGATGCTAACACGACAAATTGAGCGTGGGTGAGGTCGAAGCGTTCCAGCGCTTTTTTGAGTTCACGTTGCCAAAGATTTGTTACTTGCCACAACAGAAAGCCAGGATTATCATCCGGGCTTTCGAAGGCAAAGAGGGAGTTCGTAGGCGGCATAGAGCAAAGCGACAGGTGATAACAGGCTCCTCAATAAATAACGTTTTGTTTACGAAGTGCCGCCCGAATATTTACTTTCGAGACGCAGAAAAACGAAGTAGCACAGTGCGACAAGTTTGAAAAGTAAGACAAAGGCTAGAATGGCATCGGAGTCAGCCAATAAGAACTGATAGATCTTACTGAAAGTTAGTATCCATGGTTATAGTAATCATATTTATAGTAAGTATGATTACTAAATGCAAAGCCTGTTTAACTATTTGACCCTGAGTGTATATTGGCTTATTTTACCCTTAATTCATGAAAGCTCTCCGTTTAGATGGCATTCAACAGCCTCTGGTTTTACAAGAGGTTCCTACACCCATTCCGGGTCCTAGCCAAGTCTTAGTTCAACTCAAAGCTGCTGCTCTTAATCATCGTGATGTCTGGATTCAGAAGGGACAATATGCTGGCCTGCGCTTTCCGTGCATCCTAGGCTCCGACGGGGCCGGTACAATTACCAAAGTGGGGGAGGGCGTTGACGCAGCGCTCCTGCAGCAGGCAGTGCTCATCAACCCAGGACAGAACTGGGGCAATAATCCGTATGCACAAAGCAAGGACTTTACTATCCTAGGTCTGCCTGAACAAGGAACTTTCGCTGAGTACGTAGCTGTGCCTGTCGCTCAAGTTTGCCCGCTGCCAGCTCACCTTACCTTCGAGCAGGCTGCGGCTTTGCCCCTAGGTGGAGTAACGGCATACCGTGCAATTTTTACACGCGCTAGACTGCAAGCTGGCGAGCGAGTGCTCATTACAGGCATCGGCGGCGGAGTAGCACTGCTCGGCTTGCAAATGGCGGTAGCTTCGGGTGCAGAGGTGTGGGTTACTTCCAGCTCGTCCGACAAGCTAGCTCGTGCTCAGCAGTTAGGTGCTCGTGGTGGCATAAACTACATGGCAGAAAATTGGGCCACTGACCTGCTAAAACAAGCAGGTGGACCCTTCGACGTAATTGTAGACAGTGCCGCTGGGGCAGGGTTTTCTATGCTATTGGATGTAGCTGCACCTGGTGGGCGCCTTGTGTTCTACGGGGCTACGCAAGGTAATATTCCGGATGTAGTAGCGCGCAAAATTTTCTGGAAACAGCTTTCGGTGCTAGGCTCTTCCATGGGTACCACACAAGATTTTGCCGACATGGTAACCTTTGTGAAAGCTAAGCAACTCATTCCCGTCATTGATGAAGTATTCCCCTTCGCTGACGGTGAGGTAGCGATGCGCCGGATGGATAATAGCGAGCAATTCGGTAAGCTCGTGCTACGTGTCAATGTGTAAATGAGTTAGATTATATAATAGGCAGCTAAAAATGAATCTAAAAGCTATATCATCTGTTTCTATAACAGATAAGTTTATAACTACACAATTCATCTCTGCCAACCGATGAAAAACCCAGTTGAATACTTAGAAGGGCAAGTTTTTGAAGCTCGACGCCCGCGGCGCGACCTGCAGCCAGTAGTAACATATGCTGATGCAGTGAAAGCAATAGAAACAGCCTTGGCTGACGCAGAAAAATACAAATACTTGCTGATGCGAGCACTGCGTCGTCATACTGACGAAACAACCGTTGTTCCTATGCAAACAACTCTTTCTGAGGCGACGGTCCGGCCGCTTTATCCGGACCTAGCTGCTTAATTCATGGTGCCTAAACTTTACTGTTGCGAAGGCTATTTGCCGAACAATATCATAGCTTGCTAAACACAAATGGCCCACTACAGTAGTGGGCCATTTGTGTTTAGCAAGCTAGCTGGTAGATTAGTTAATGATAAGTTTCTCCGTTTTAAGGGTTCTGCTGTTTTTCACAGTCACTACGTATAGCCCTCTTGCTAAGCTGTTAAGGGCAACTTTATTGAGCGTACCATTTAATGTAGTTTTCAAGAGCATTCTGCCGTTCATGTCCTGGATAAGTACTTCGTATGGTAGCCCTTCAGTTTCAATGAACAGAAAGTCGTTTGCCGGATTAGGATAAATGCTTACCGTAGCGCTTTGCTTGCCAACACTACTCTTTAGTACCGTGGAAGTTTTGCTAAAAGCACCATCAAGGTAGGCTAGTCTGCTCCTAAGCCACGTAGCTGTATACTCTGCGTATGTATCGTCATACGTGAAGCTGTCCCAGACAAGGTGCTCTCGTTGATAGATATTATTATTTAAAAGGTAGTCTTGTTGTTCTTTGAACTTATCTAATATATACTTTTCAGTGATAACCGTGGCTCTCAGTTCCTCCCATCTTTTATACAGTGTTTCGTTGAATCCTGAAGGTGAGTTGTCTTTGGTTAAACGTTTGTAAAATTCGTTAGTTCGGATATCATTCGTGATATTATCCTTAGATCCGAACCAATTATTGCCAAATGTGCCATCCAAATCCCACGGAATATAATAATACGGTTCGTTGGTTTTGTACTTAGCTATGTAAAGGTTCTTCTCTGTGTTATCTACTGCTCTGATTAGATTTAAAAATATATAATAGTCGACAGCATTTTTAAGGTTGAATTTTGCTTTGTATTGACTATAAAAAAATTGATCAGAACTATTTTCAACAAAATCTATAAAGTTGTATAAATTAGTCCAGTCTATTTTCTCCTCTGGGTGTTTGTATTCAAAACCTCCCCAAGTTAGGCTACTATTATCGAAAGCAGGGAGCCCGGTGAAAAGAATAGCTGGGCCCCAGTTACTTGCTTTATAGAGTTCTCCAACTATGCCGTTATTATATTTTTTTAATTTCAGCTGCTTACGATCAATCCTTTCGCTAAGTGCATAAAGTCCTTTATACTCATTATTTAAGAATAATTCCACATAGGCCATATCAATTCCGTTCTTAGCCTCTGGTTCTTTATCCTTATAATATATCTGATGAATATTTTGCCACAATGTATTAGCTACCTTGCTGTTGACACGAAGTGGCTCGTTGTAAAGCGCTTGTAAATTCCACTTATTGTCAGTGCGCATATTCAACAAGCGTACATCTCTGCTGTCGTCCCCTTTCGTGTCAGTCCAGAAGCTTAGCTCATATGATTTTTTAGGTAGGGTTTGCGAATAACTGCCTCGTATTTCTATACCTAGGTTAGATTCTGTTATTGTTCCACTTGCCTCTGACATTAAAAACTTAGCAAGCACGCTAGGAGAATCTACTATCTCGTTGTCTGTATCAACGTGAACGATAGGAAGCTGGGTGAAATAGGTTGTATAAGTTATATTTTGGAACTTCACTTGATACGATGAAGCCGTATTTACTAGTAGAGGTGGTTCAACAAATATATAATCTTTGTCGAGGACAAGATGAGTTCTTAATTCATCGGCGTCTGCATTAACATCCTCAACCTTTTTATTGATTACGATGATGTGCTGCTTGTTGTCGATATGGTAGAAGTTAGGAGAAATGGTGATTGTATTTCCCGCGAATGCCTGCGTGGCTACGCAAAAAAAAGTAGTCGCTAGAGCTGTTAAACGAGTAGTAAAAAAGTGAGCAAACATAATTACTTATTTGTAGTATTTTTATTGTGTTAGGTAATTGCTTATGTAAAAGGAAATAGTAGGCGCGCTCTAAATATGTTGGATAATATATGCTTATAACACAGCATATATTTCGTGACGGACTATGCTAGCTAGCCTTCTTCAACGATGAGCTGTCGGCGCGTGAAAAATGGCCGCAAAGTTGTTTGTTGTTGGGCCTACTAATCGCAGACACATCTATAATTGATGATGTGTCGGTAGGATTTAGTCGTGATAGTATGATTGTTAAATAGGACTAATCTTGTAAATCGGTTGCAAATAACGTGTCTAAAATCTTATGTTTATTAACATTTTATAATATTCTTAAATACTTATAATTAATCGTAAGGATAATCTAATGAGGCTTGCCTTTCTACTTGCTTTCCGCTGTCTGCTTCTTATAAGCTTGCTATGCACCTTACCTTCTGTAAACTATGCACAGCGTTTTGCTGCTATTGGTGATTACGGCTACGCCGGGCAGCCTGAGAAGGACGTGGCAGACATGGTAAAGGCTTGGGAACCAGACTTCATAATTACGCTCGGTGACAACAACTATAACCTAGGCGACTCCACGACTATTGATCAGAATATTGGTCAGTACTACCACAAGTATATCTATAAGTACCGCGGGCGCTATGGTCCTAGTGCCTCGTCGAACCGCTTCTTTCCTTCGCTTGGCAATCATGATTACTACACACGTAATGGGGAGCCGTACCGGGATTATTTCACGCTGCCAGGCAATGGCCGTTACTATGATTTTGTGCGAGGCGATATTCACTTCTTTGCACTCGACAGCGACCCTGCTGAGCCGGATGGCGTTGATGTCAAGTCGGTGCAAGCCCAGTGGCTCCGGACAAAGCTAGCGGCATCTACTGCGCGTTGGAAAGTAGTATACCTACATCATGCTCCGTATTCGTCTGGTGCGCATGGCAATACTGAAGAGCTTCAATGGCCTTTCCGAGAGTGGGGAGCTTCTGTAGTATTAGCCGGCCACGATCACCACTATGAACGCCTAATGGCTGATGGGTTGCCTTATTTTGTTAATGGGCTAGGTGGGCGTAGCATTTATAGAGTTCAGCCGCAGCCTATACCAGAAAGCAGAACTACCTTCAATGGTGATTATGGTGCTATGCTTATCAATGCTAATCCCGACAGCTTGGCGTTGCAATTCTACACCCGTAAGCATGTATTGATCGACACGTATGTGTTGCATCGCCCGCTCAGCACAACACCGAAGCTATATCCAGTCGGCCCCAATCCTTTCCAGGAGGAGGCTATGATCGAGTTTTCGGTACCCACTCAAATGGCGGTGCAATTACGGATTTTAAATACCCTAGGGCAGGAAGTAGCCGCGTTGCACCAGGGAACAGTTAAAGTTGGCTGGCACCGGTTCACGTGGCAGCGAAACTCACTGCCAGCGGGCATCTACTACGTGCAGCTAGTTGGAAATGGCTTCTCACAAGTAATGCGCGTTGTAGCGCTTTGATGGCGACTCCCTTGCTTAGCTCGCTGCAAGCATAAATAACTGTCTGAACGTAACAGCCCGTCCAACTACATCGAAAGAGTAGTTGGACGGGCTGTTACGTTCAGACAGTTATAAGGAGGTGCTTACATATAAGCGCCTGGCACTAAGTAATTTTGTACGTAATCTTGAATACCGTCTTCTAATCGAGTAAAGGGCCGATCGTAGCCAATACTGCGCAGCTTGCTCATATCGGCTTGTGTGAAGTATTGGTAAGTGTCACGAATATCCTCTGGGGTGTCTTTGAAATGGATATCCGCCGTGCGGCCTAGAGCATCGAATGTATTCAAGGTCAAATCTAAGAATGTGCGTGCTTCGCCGGTACCTAGGTTGTAAATGCCAGAATGCTGGCGATGATGCATCAGGAAGTAGCATACTTCCACTACATCTTTCACGTACACAAAGTCCCGTTTCTGCTCGCCATCTGCATAGTCAGGATTGTGGGAGCGAAACAGGGTCATGGAACTCGTATTGCGAATTTGCTCGAAAGCGTGAAAAATAACCGAGGCCATACGTCCCTTGTGGTATTCGTTCGGGCCATAGACATTGAAAAACTTGAGGCCAGCCCAAAAGAAAGGCTTCTCGGCTTGGGTAACAGCCCAGTTGTCGAAGTCGTTTTTTGACTCGCCATATGGGTTGAGGGGGCGTAGCAGAGGCAGTAAGACATCATCGTCGGAATACCCGAGCGTGCCTGAGCCATACGTAGCTGCGGAAGAAGCGTACACCAGTGGTAGTTGGTACTGGCAGCACGCTTGCCACATTTGCTTCGAATAATTCAGGTTAAGCAAATCAAATACTTCGCGGCTTTGCTCGGTCGTGTCCGTACGGGCACCTAGGTGGAAGATAAATTCAACTTCCTCGTGATGCTCCGCTAACCAATCGAAAAACTCGTTGCGGTCAACGTAAGCACGCAAACGCTTGCCTTTCAAGTTAACGAGCTTGCGCTCTACGGCGAAATTATCCACCACAACGATATCGTTGAAGTTGGCGGCATTGAGGCGGGTAACGAGGCAGCTAGCAATAAAGCCGGCTGCTCCAGTGACAACGATCATAGGGCAACGCTAGTTTTTGTTCAAAGGTACTTCAACGGAGGCAATGCGTCTCTACGTTAAGACTTGCCCATGAACCGGTGCGGCGCACGCTTCTTCGTATATTTGCGGCGAAAAAAGAACGGATAGGTTTGTGCCTTGTTGGAAGTAAGCAACTAGATGATTGATGTGCCAGCGCTTGCTAGGTACCAATCAGCCTACCCTCGCTAACCAACGCATCTACAAGTCCACCAATCAACACCTCAGCAATGATCTACGTTAGTCGGCAGGAGCACTTCAATGCCGCTCACAAGCTATACAACCCTACCTGGTCTGATGAACGCAACCGCGAAGTTTTCGGACCTTGTGCTAATGTGAACTGGCACGGACACAATTACGAACTAATTGTGACCGTAAAAGGCCAGCCCGATCCGGATACCGGCTTTGTTGTTGATCTGAAACAACTCAGTCAAATTATTCGGAAGCACATCATTGAGCAGGTTGACCACAAAAATCTCAATCTGGATGTGCCGTTTATGCAAGACAAACTTGCTAGCACCGAGAACCTAGCCGTTGCCTTCTGGCAGATTCTACAACGTGAGCTACCGAGCATCTCTGCGGCGGAGCTTCACTGCATTAAACTTTACGAGACGCCCCGCAACTTCGTAGAATATTATGGTGAGTAAATCATTGATCATTTATCAATTAACATCCACTAGCTTCTCAACTCACCATGTAGGAATGCTGTTGAAAGTGATCTGATAAATGATAAGTGTTAATTGATAAGTGATAAAATGAAGTATTACTTGATTGCGGGAGAGCGTTCCGGCGACTTCCATGCGTCGCACTTGATGCGCGCATTGCGCCACCAGGACGCTGCCGCTGAATTTCGGTGCTGGGGCGGCGATATGATGGCTGCCGAAGGAGGAGAGTTGGTGCACCATTATCAGGAAATGGCCATCATGGGCTTTTTAGAAGCCGCAACGAGTATTCTGAAGTTTCGGCGTTACCTGAAAGAGTGTCAGCACGATCTGCTCGCGTATCGGCCTGATGTACTTATCTTGGTTGATTACGCAGGTTTCAACCTACGCGTGGCAAAATTTGCCAAGCAACATGGCATTAAGGTTTTTTACTACATCTCGCCCAAAATATGGGCTTGGAATCAAGGGCGGGTACACAAGGTAAAAGCTTTGGTGGATCGTATGTTCGTGATTCTGCCGTTTGAGTCGGAGTTTTATCAGCGCTTTGGTTACGAGGTCGATTACATCGGTAACCCAACCGCCGATGCTGTAGCTGAACACCCGGCTAGTTCCGATTTCTATGCTCGCAATAAGCTAGCTACCGATAAGCCTATTATCGCTGTGTTGCCTGGCAGCCGTAAGCAGGAAATCGAAGCCATGCTTTACGTGATGTTGTCCATTCTACCGCCGTTTCTAGACTATCAGTTTGTGGTGGCCGGCGTCGATAATCTCGACCCTAATTATTACGCGCACTTCGAGCGCAATAACGTCCGGATTATTTTTGGGCAGACGTTTGACCTACTTCAGCACGCCAAGGCTGCTCTCGTTACAAGTGGTACTGCAACGTTAGAAACGGCCCTGTTTGGCGTGCCGCAAGTTGTGTGTTACCGCACCAGTGCCATCACGTACGCCATCGGAAAGGCTGTTATCAAAGTGCCCTACATTTCATTGGTCAATCTTATTGTAGGGCGAGAAGTGGTAAAAGAGTTGATTCAAGGCGAGTTCAACTCCCGCAACTTGGTGAAGGAATTGAAGAAAGTAACAACTGATGAAGAGTTCATTGCTCAGCAAAAAGCTGGCTACGTTGAACTGCGTGAGAAGTTAGGTCGGCACAACGCCGCTGAGAAAGCTGCGAAGTTGATGGTCGAATACCTGAACGCTTAGCTGAGTTTCCTAAAAAGCAACGGGCTGGTAGAATGATCTACCAGCCCGTTGCTTTTATAGTTGCGGTATGCTTACGCTGCGCGTAATTGCTTCAATGGGGACTTCTCGAATTTGCTCTGAGCATAAGCTAGGTCTATTGCAAACTCTTTAACGCCAGCTTCCGAGGGCATCTCAAACATGGCATCTGTCATGATGCTTTCGCAGATAGAGCGTAAGCCACGGGCGCCCAATCGATACTCATCAGCCTTAAGAACGATGTATTCCAGAGCCGATTCTGTGAAGGAAAGATCGATGCCTTCCATCTCAAACAGCCGCTGATATTGCTTCACGATAGAGTTTTTGGGTTCCGTCAGAATCTTGCGCAATGTAGCATGGTCTAGCGGGTTCAGATGCGTTAAGACAGGCAAACGACCAATGAGCTCCGGAATCAAGCCAAACGCTTTCATGTCCTGAGCCGTAACGTAGCGCAAGAAGTTCTTAGTGTCAATCTGATCCTCAAGCATCGTCTTGGCAAAGCCCATAGGCTTCGTGTTCAAACGGCTCTTAATAATCCGGTCGATGCCGACAAAAGCGCCGCCGCAGATAAATAGGATGTTTTCGGTGTTTACCGCAATCATCTTTTGCTCGGGGTGCTTGCGCCCACCATTTGGTGGTACGTTCACCACGGTGCCTTCTAGTAGCTTCAGCATGGCTTGCTGCACACCTTCGCCACTCACGTCGCGCGTGATGCTGGGGTTATCGCTCTTGCGGGCTATCTTATCAATCTCGTCGATATACACGATGCCGCGCTCTGCTGCTTCCACGTTATAGTCAGCCGCTTGTAGCAGACGAGCTAGGATGCTTTCTACGTCCTCGCCTACATAGCCGGCTTCGGTAAGCACCGTAGCATCTGCAATGCAGAAAGGAACTTGCAGAATATTGGCTAGCATACGGGTCAGAAAGGTTTTGCCAGTGCCTGTTTCGCCTACCATAATGATGTTCGATTTCTCGATTACTACATCATCCTTTGTAGGTTTTTGCATCAGGCGCTTGTAGTGGTTATAAACCGCCACCGACATTACCTTTTTGGCTTCGTCTTGCCCTACCACATATTGGTCGAGATACTCCTTCATCTCGCGGGGCTTCACGAGGTTGAACTTGGGCGCCTTGGTGTTCGAGCGAATCTTGTTCTCCTCGTTTAATATTTGCTGGGCCTGACCGACGCAACGCTCACAAATGTGCGCGTTGATGCCGGAAATCATGACCGAGACGTCTTTTTTGCTCTTGCCGCAGAAGGAGCACGTGATATCTGCCATTGCTAGGTATCTCTCTGGATAGGGTAGGGGAGCCGCTCTCAATAAGTTAAGCAGCCTCAAAGGTACGAAAACGCAAACGCCTTAGGTAGGCAAAAAGGTTGCCAGCCAAGGTAGCTTCTACTTAAAAGCGAAAAAGCTCCTCGTTGGTTACCAAAACCAACGAGGAGCTTTTCACTACGAAGTTCTAAATGAACCTAGGGCCTTACTTTTTAATTCAACCTAGCTTACAATCTTACGCTCCAGGACTTCATCGATCAGGCCATATTCTTTCGCTTCGTCGGCGCGCATCCAGTAGTCACGCTCCGAGTTATCGTAGATTTCCTGATAGGTCTTGCCCGAGTGCTTGGCCAAGATGTCGTACAGTTCTTTCTTTAATTTTAAGATCTCACGAGCGGTGATTTCAATGTCCGTCGATTGACCTTGTGCGCCACCCGAAGGCTGGTGAATCATCACACGGGCGTGGGGAAGTGCCGAGCGCTTGTCTTTGGCACCGCCAGCGAGCAATACAGCACCCATCGAAGCAGCCAGACCCGTGCAGATTGTCGCTACGTCTGGGTTCACATACTGCATGGTATCATAGATACCTAGGCCAGCGTACACCGAGCCACCGGGCGAGTTGATGTACAACAGGATATCTTTCTTAGCATCAGCTGACTCAAGGAAGAGCAACTGGGCTGTAATGATGTTCGCAATGTAGTCGTCAACGGCCGTACCTAGGAATACAATACGGTCCATGATTAGGCGAGAGAATACGTCAATCTCAGCAAAACGCGTAGGGCGCTCCTCAATTACCGAACGCGTCATCCCCGTTGGCAACATCATACCCGAACGAACTTGGCCTTCAACGTGGTTCAAATACTGGTCCACGCCCAGTCCGCTAAGACCCTGGCCTTTGACGGCAAACTTGCGGAATTCTTGTTTATTCAGCATGACAGAAAAGATGGGAGAATTGTTAAGAGCAAAACCTCCGGGCAACAAAAAAGCCCTTGCGGCAAGTAAGGGCTTTTTTGTGGGTTACAAAACCAAGCGATCAGCGATTAGCTGGCAGCCTGACTCCGGAAATCCTCAGCCGAAACTGGCTTATCATTAACAACAACTTTGCCGCGCAGGTTTTCGATTACCTTTTCTGCCAGAATGGCTTCATACTCGTTTACGTAGTTCTTGCCGTTCTCCTGACGCAGATAATTGTCAGCAAAGCTCCGCATTGACTCGCGCAGTTCATCGGTCATTTCCATGTTGAACTGACCTAAAATCTTCTGCATCGTACGATCTACGATTTCGTCGTTCGATACTTTTAGGCCTTGCTCCTCAACTACTTTATTGCGGATCATTGACCACTTCAACTCGCGCTCGTAATCATCGTAGTGCTCATCTACTTGCTCCGCAGTTAGTTTACCTTCGTTGGCACGTACCAACCACTTCTTGAAAAACTCTTTCGGAACCGTGATGGTCGTGTTATTCACCATCTGATCCACGATCTGACGGTTCATCAGGCCTTCTGCCTCACGATCGTAGTTCTCCTGAATCGTGGTGCGAACCTTCTCATCAAAGTCTTCTTTTGACGTCACAACGTCTTTTCCGAACACTTTGTCGAACAGCTCTTGGTTGACTTCAGGCGTAGTTGTACGGTTGATTTTCTCAACAGCCAGCACATAATCGCCCTCTGCACTTGCTGCCTCTTCCTTCGATAAGCCCGAGAAGTTGGCGATATCCGAAGCATCACCAGCGAAAGCATCTTTTAGGTCGAACGTAATCTCGTCGCCAGGCTTCACACCGATGAACTTATCGGCGCCATTCTTTACCTTATTGGTAGGTAGCAACACAACACGGCCTTCCCCTTCTTCGCCTACCTTCTTGAGCTTACCATAGAGGTAATCGCCAGTTTCCGATTCGTCAGGGTTAGTGCTTTCACCAAACTGACGTGTAATTTGGTCGTGCGTTTCTTCTAAAGTCTTTTCATCTACCGTTACTTGTTGACGGTCAACAGTAATCGACTGATCAGCGGGAAGTTCAAAGTCGGGCAATAGACCTAGCTCAAACTTAAAATCGAAGTCTTTCTGGGTATCAAAATCGACTTGCGTTTCCAGCGGCAGTGGTTCACCTAGGATCTTAATATTATTCTCCTTGATATACCCGTCCACAGCCTTGCCAAGTAAGCTGTTAATTTCGTCCGCCAGAATCCCCTTGCCGTACATTTTGCGCACCAACGTTACAGGCACTTTGCCAGGCCGAAATCCTTTGATTTGAGCCTTTTTGCTGTACTCCTTCAACTTGCCCTCAACAGCAGCTGAATAGTCAGCTTCCGTCAGGTGTACTGTCAGGATGGCATTAAGTTGATCTTCGTTTTTATCGAGAGTAATGTCCAAAACGAGTGGTCGGTTAAGGGTAGATGGAAGAAGTGTGCAATTGACCTAGGGCGGGTCGCTACGCCAAAAGCAGACTATGGGCTAAAAAGAAACCCCCAACGGTTGGGTTGAGGGCTAATTCATTTTTTAGTACTAAGTACCAGAGAAAATAATAAGTGCGGATGGAGGGACTCGAACCCACACGCCTTGCGGCACCAGATCCTAAGTCTGGCACGTCTACCAATTTCGCCACATCCGCGTACGAAGCCAACTGCCTCGGGGCCGCAAAACTACAAAACGACTTTTAAATTCCAAACGTGCTGGTAGGTATACCTACATTATTAAGTGTAAATAATTTGCAAAGTATTGATGTTGAGTAAATTGTATAAGAAGATTTAGTTTGAGAATACTTTCTATTGCAAGGCAGAAGGTAAAAAGAAGACAAACCTTTTGTTGCTAGCTAGGTGTTATAACGTGATTACTGCCTGCAAAAGCTCTCCACGCTTTGTACTTTAGCGAATAGATGCTGTTTGTGATGTGCTGGCTTTGCTCCGTCTGTTTATGCCTACCCTAATTGATCCTGAAGTAGAACGCAACGAGATTTTGCGGCAGTACCGTCGCTTACTCCGTACGGCTAAGCCTTACCTATCTGGTAATGACGCCAAACTGATTAAAAAAGCGTTTAATACCTCGCTAGAAGCGCACAAAGAAATGCGCCGAAAATCGGGAGAACCTTATATCCTGCATCCCCTGGCTGTTGCTCAGATAGCGGTGGAAGAGATAGGCCTAGGTACTACCAGCATTGTGTCTGCTCTTTTGCACGATGTAGTAGAGGATACCACATGGGAAATTGCAGATGTAGAACGTGAATTTGGCCCTAAGGTCGCCCGCATCATTGATGGGCTCACCAAAATCTCGGGAGTATTCGAATATGGCACTTCCGAACAGGCAGAAAACTTTCGCAAGATGCTGCTTACGCTCTCGGAAGATGTGCGTGTTATTTTAATTAAGCTAGCTGACCGCTTGCACAACATGCGCACGCTCGACTCGATGCCGCGTCATAAGCAGCTTAAAATTGCTTCAGAGACCATTTACCTATACGCCCCGCTAGCACACCGCTTAGGTCTTTATGCTATCAAAACGGAGCTAGAAGATCTTTACTTGAAGTACACGGATACCGAAGTGTACCAAGAGCTGGTAAATAAAGTACGCCAGAGCCGTAGTGCTCGAAATCGCTTTATCAAGGATTTTGTGACTCCAATAGATGAGGAGTTACAGGTTCAAGGATTTCATTACGAAATAAAAGGTCGACCCAAGTCGATTTATTCCATTCTGCGCAAAATGCGCAAGCAGAATGTGACTTTCGATGAAGTTTACGACCTGTTTGCTATTCGGGTCATTTTAGATGTGCCACCAGAGCAAGAGAAAGCAGCTTGTTGGCAAGTGTACTCCATCGTCACAGACTTCTATCAGCCCAATCCCGACCGTTTGCGCGATTGGGTAAGCACGCCCAAAGCCAACGGGTACGAGAGTTTGCACACCACCGTCATGTCACGCACCGGGCAATGGGTAGAAGTGCAAATTCGTTCGCGCCGTATGGATGACATTGCCGAAAAAGGCTACGCCGCCCATTGGAAGTACAAAGATACCGGCGTGCCACAGCCAGAATCGGGGCTAGAGGCTTGGATTGCGAAGGTGCGTGAGATGCTCGAAACCAATAATTCCAGTGCGTTGGAATTTATGGACGAGTTCCGACAAAACTTGTTTGTTAAAGAGGTTTACGTCTTCACGCCAAAAGGCAAACTCATTATTCTACCCGAGCGCTCCACAGCGTTAGACTTTGCCTTCGAAATTCATACGCATATAGGTTTACAATGCCTAGGTGCAAAAGTGAATCAGAAATTAGAGCCGCTGAGTTACCAGCTTCGAAACGGCGACCAAGTGGAGATCATTACTTCTCAACGGCAACGTCCAACTGAGGAGTGGTTGAACTATGTTATCAGTTCAAAGGCACGTTCCAAGATCAAAGAGTTCTTGCGCGATGATAAGCGCAGCAAAGCAGAAGACGGCCGCTTCTTGGTAGAGAAACGCTTGCAGCTTCTCGGTGTCGAGTATAATCAGGATAACCTGAACCGGTTGCTTGCGCACTTCAATATCTACAACTTGCAAGATTTCTTTTACCGGTTGGCTATCGGGCAGATCGACGGACGTGAAATTAGAGAACATCTATTTGACCCTGCTACGCCTGCGCCGCGCTTGCCTTCGCCGTTAGAGCCAAAAAGCTTCGATCATGAAGTGCAAAAGATTCGCGGAATCAATTCGAACATGTTGCTGGTAGGGGAGAAGACAGACAAGTTTGACTATACTATTGCGCCTTGTTGTAACCCCATTCCTGGTGATGATGTGTTTGGCTTCGAAACCGATGAAGGTATTGTAATTCATCGCACATCTTGTCCGAAAGCAGTCGAACTGATGTCGAACTACGGCAATCGTATTGTGCGTGCAAAATGGACCGATCAGCTAGAGCTAGCTTTCTTAGCTGGTATTCGCATCAAAGGTTCTGACCGTGTTGGTCTTGTCAACGACGTAACGCGCATTATCTCCAATAGCCTTAAAGTGAATATGCGCTCCATAACTGTTGATTCAAATGATGGTATGTTTGAAGGGCAGATTATGGTGTTTGTGCATGATACAGCTCACTTAAATAAGCTAATTCAGCGTCTTCTAAAAGTGAACGGAGTACTGTTGGTCGAGCGTTTTGATACGTAAAGTTCTTCGGAGTTTAATAGAGGCCTAGGTAGTACAAAAGTCTCACTTGTACTGCACCACAGCAATGTTACTTACCTTTGCCACTCCTTATAGTATAGGTCGCAAAATGCTTGATAAAGAAAAGTTTGAGGAAGTAAAGAAGATCTTTACTGCCTACCTTGAAAACAAAGGATTGCGTAAAACTTCGGAGCGGTATGCCATCCTGGAGGAGATTTACTCACGAGGTGGTCACTTCGACGTAGAGGAGCTGTACGCTGGTATGAAAGTTCAAGGGCTACAGGTAAGCCGCGCGACAGTCTATAATACACTGGACCTATTAGTCGAGCATGGTTTGGTAAGCAAACACCAGTTTGGCCGCAACCTAGCCCAATACGAAAAGTCATATGGCTATCGGCAACACGACCACGTGATCTGCACGGAATGCCATAAAGTAGTGGAGTTCTGTGACCCGCGCATTCATGGTATTCAAACAATGGTCGGCGACCTTTTGAATTTCCATATCTTGCACCACTCTTTAAACCTTTACGGCGTATGCGGCGACTGCCGCGCCAAGGCCATTGCCCATTCTTTGAATGAAAACTGATTCCACCGTCCAAGACGGTATTCTCTTCGTCCGCTTTTCCGGCGACCTACTAGGCAGCCCCGATTCCCAGCAAATTCTTGATACAGTCAATAGTCACCTAGGTGATTCAATTCTCAATTGCGCGATTGACTTATCGAATGTTCGTTACATCAACAGCACCGGAATAGGCGTCTTGGTGTCTTTACTCACTAAATATCGTAGCCGTGGTGGTGAGCTGATTCTAATCAGCCCTGCTGAACATCCACGCAAGATGCTAGCCATAACGAAGCTCAATGCCATCTTCACAATTGTGGATGACGACGCAGCTGCTGTTGAACAATTAAAAACCGTAAGCTAATGCCAGTTGACGTACTAGTTGGATTGCAATGGGGGGACGAGGGTAAAGGGAAAATTGTTGACGTGCTAGCTCCAACGTATGATGTAGTAGCGCGCTTTCAGGGCGGACCTAATGCAGGCCATACATTGACCTTTGGCGGCATGAAGCACGTGCTGCATCAAGTACCGTCAGGTATTTTTCATCCACATATTATTAATGTGGTTGGTAATGGGGTTGTGTTAGATCCTGTTATATTCCTAGGTGAGTTACAAAAACTTACTGACCGCGGCGTTGATTGGGCGCAGAATCTCTTTGTTTCTAAAAAAGCTCAATTAATTCTTCCTTCGCACCGTGCGCTAGATCGGATTTCAGAAGAATCCCGAGGTGGAGGCAAGATAGGCTCTACCCTAAAAGGTATTGGACCCACGTATCAAGATAAAATTGGGCGTAATGGCCTCCGAGTAGGAGATATATTACTGCCTAGTTTCTCGGAACGCTATGCGGAAGTGGTAGCACGCCACGCGAAGCTTGCTGCTTTTTATGAGCGCGAATTAGCAATAGAGTCAGCGGAGGAAGAGTTTTTCGCTGCCATTGAATCGCTACGCAGGCTTCAACTCACTGATACGGAATACCTGCTCAATGACATGTTGCAGCAGGGTAAGCGAATATTGGCAGAAGGGGCTCAAGGAGCTTTATTGGATATTGACTTCGGTACCTATCCATTTGTAACTTCTTCTAATACTATCGTCGCGGGTGCATGCACCGGCCTAGGTATAGCACCACGGCATATAGATAAGGTGTATGGAATCAGCAAAGCCTACTGTACACGCGTAGGAAGTGGGCCTTTCCCTACCGAGTTATCAGATGAAGTAGGAGAAAGGATTCGGCAAGCAGGACGCGAGTTCGGTTCTACCACAGGACGTCCTCGGCGCTGTGGGTGGATAGATCTTCCTTCCCTGCGGTACAGTATCATGTTGAATGGCGTTACTGAACTACATCTGATGAAGGCCGACGTACTCGATGAGTTCGATGAAATTAAAGTGTGTACACACTATGCCACCCCTGATGGGCAGCAAACAACTCATTTTTTAGATGGCGATGGCCTGCAGGGAGCTACTCCCGTCTACGTTACATTACCTGGATGGCGTAGCGAGCTGCAAAATCTTAATAATGCATCAGCCTTACCGATCGAGCTACAATCCTATATCAAATTTTTGGAGGAGCAACTCGAAGTACCAATCAGAATAGTGAGTGTGGGACCAGATCGGGCCAGTACGTTACACTTAAACTAGTTGGATCACTAAGAATGCCCGAGCCGGTGGGTCTACCTCACCGGCTCGGGCATTCTTACTTAATAGTTAAATAAGTTAACAAGCTCAAACGAGTAAAAAAACAAGCTGTAGTTTGCATCTGAATCTATAATCACTACTTTTGCACTCCCAAACCGGAACGCGGTAC
>NZ_MTSE01000129.1 GCF_002154225.1 Hymenobacter crusticola | reverse complement strand
AGGGCTGGAAGAGGACGGCAAACGCATTGAGGGCAACTTCCAGCGCATTCGAGCCGGGATTGAGGCCATTAGCCAAAAAGCGGGCGGGCTGACTTTCAGCACCGAAGCCGACAAGCAGCAACTCCTCGAATTAGATCGGCAACTGCGGACGCTGGCGCAAGCTAAGCAGGAGCAGAAACAGCAGGACCGAGACCGCATTGCTACCCAAAAGCAGTTGACGGACACCACCAGTTTGTATGTGCGCGAACTCAAAGCGCAGCAGACCGCCTTGAAGCAGGCCTTCAACGTGGGCGATCTGGACGGGCTGAAACGGGCGGCTCTAAACATTCAAGCGCTTAAACAGGACTCGGAACAGCTCAGCCGGGCCGTGCGGGGTACGTCCTCGGAGTTCACCAATGCTAAGGGCAGCTACAATGCAGCCGCCGCGGAGCTGGCGAAACTACGGGCGGAATTACGTGCTATTGGCGGTGGGCTGGATGATGCGGGCAAAGGATTCAGCTCAGCCAATCCCAGAGTTCAGGAGTTGCAGGAGCGGATTGGCAAGCTGGATTCTCAGTTAAAGGCAGCGGATAAATCCATCGGCCAGTCGTATCGCAACGTCGGGAATTATGCGGACTCCATCATCGAAGCGGTTCGGGCGCTGGAGCTAGAGAAAACGAGTC
>NZ_MTSE01000128.1 GCF_002154225.1 Hymenobacter crusticola | reverse complement strand
TTCACAACGAGAGCCAGCAACTGCTCTGCAATACGCGCTGGGATGAGTACGACGTGGCGGGTAGACTACTCGCCCGGGACGGGGAGTACTCCGAGACGAATCTCAACGGCTGGGTAGTCTTGAAGTTCGAAGGCATTAAGACGGGTTCACCTTCTTTACTGGATCCCCGGCAGGCCGGCGAGGCGTTATTCCCCGAACGTCACAGTCTGCAGAAGCTTCTCGGAGTCAAGCAAGCCAACCCGATTGGGTTTAACTCGCTCTACCAGCAGGACCCTAGACCCTCGGTGGAAGCGTTGGTGTACCCCATGTGGCAGCAAGTCCCTACTGTACCCGAGAACCTGCGTCACACGGTACCCTACTACGGATTAGACTTTGGGTTTACCAACGATCCGACGGCGCTGGTGAAAGTCTACCAGCACAACAGCAAAGTGTGCTTGGATGAACTGCTCTACGCCACAGGGCTGAGTAATGCGGAGATCAAGCTGGCGTATCTAAGTCAGGGGGGACTCGTGGGGGCGTTGATCTTCGCCGACGCGGCCGAGCCCAAGACCATCGCCGATTTGCGCCAACTCACGTTGGTCGAGGCGACGGCGGAGCGGCAAGCGAAGTACCCGAACTTGCGCCAGTACCTGTCGGGAAGCACGTACCGGCTGCCGGGTCTGAACGTGGTGGCCGCCGTGAAG
>NZ_MTSE01000127.1 GCF_002154225.1 Hymenobacter crusticola | reverse complement strand
TTCACAACGAGAGCCAGCAACTGCTCTGCAACACGCGCTGGGACGAGTACGACGTGGCCGGGCGTTTACTGGCAAGGGACGGGGAGTACTCGGAAACCAACCCGAATGGGTGGGTCGTGCTGAAGTTCGAAGGCATCAAAACCGGGCCGCCGACTGTCTTAGACCCACGCCGAGCGGGAGAAGCGCTGTTTCCCGAGCGGCATAGTTTGGAGAAGCTCTTAGGCGTCAAACAGTCAAATCCGATTGGCTTTAACTCGCTCTACCAGCAGGATCCTAAACCCTCGGTGGAAGCGTTGGTGTACCCGATGTGGACGCAGGTTCCGGACGTCCCCGAGGGCCTGCGTCACGTGGCGCCGTACTACGGACTGGACTTTGGATTTACCAACGATCCAACGGCGCTGGTGAAAGTCTACCAGCACAAACACCGCGTGTGCCTCGATGAACTGATCTACGCTAAGGGTTTAAGTAACGCAGAGATCAAGCTGGAGTATTTGAGCACAGGGGGGGCAGTAGGAGCCCTGATCTTTGCCGACGCGGCCGAGCCCAAGACCATTGCGGATTTACGACAAACGACGCTCGTAGAGGCTACTCCCGAGCGGCAGGCTAAGTATCCTACTTTGCGCCAGTACCTGTCGGGAACTACGTACCGGCTGCCGGGGCTGAACGTGGTGGCCGCCGTGAAA
>NZ_MTSE01000126.1 GCF_002154225.1 Hymenobacter crusticola | reverse complement strand
GAAGAGTGGCTGCGGAGCTGCCAGCAGCGTAGCACGCTCGGCGCCTAAGTTTTACCAAGCGCTGCGACCTGAGCAAGGCGCCACTAGTGCAGCACCACCGCCGGAGGTACCTTCCTGCTCTGGCCTAGTCTACGTCCGGGGAGGCGAGCAGGTGGGCTATCGGAAAGTATTATAAAGTAGGGACGGCACGCAACGGTTTATTGTGCACGCTTTTTGTGCCACGAGCGTACCAGCTTATTGGTTGGCTGGTTTTCTCTCGTTTAGTGGCGCATGGCTGAACTCGCTTCTCGTCTTTACTTTGAAAATGCCGCCGGCCGCGTGGGGGAAGACGCCTTGGGGTTTGTCCGCCTAACGTATGCGGCGGGCCGGCGCGAGATGGCGGTCTGGCAGGGGCTGCTGCAGCATACCAAGCACTTGCTGGCGCGGCAGCGTAGCGGCTTATTGCTGGTGGACCAGCGTCATATGAGCGCTTTTTCCTTGTCCGAGCAAGCTTGGCTGATTGAGCAGTGGCTACCGCAAGCCATCGTCGAAGGGGGCTACCGCTACGGCGCCGTTGTGCAGGCGCAGGATGCCTTTGCCCGACTAGCCATGGATACGGTGCGCCTACACGCGCAAGCCTTAGAGCTCACGTACCGGTATTTCCCGGAGGAGGCCAGCGCCATCGCTTGGCTGGAGCAGCAGCTGACTTGGTAGCCA
>NZ_MTSE01000125.1 GCF_002154225.1 Hymenobacter crusticola | reverse complement strand
TAAGAAAGTTGTAGTCGATCCCTCTTTTCTGCCTACCTTTGAGGGAGACCTCACTCTGACCAGCCCTCGATGGCCACTCCCAGCGCTCGAACGCGACAGCCCCTGGTCGTGCAGCATAATGCCCTGATCAACGGCCGCTTTGATTTGAACACCACCGAGACGCGCCTGTTTCTGGCGATGCTCGCCCAGATCCAGCGCGACGACACCTCCTTTGCNCGATACCTCCTTTGTGAAATGCGAACTCCGCGTGCAGGAGCTCTTGGACCCTGCCGCCAGCCAGAATTATGGCCACATCCGCAAAGTCGTGGAAAACTTTGCTAGCCGCCTAATCACCCTGGAGACGCTGGGCGCCGATGGCCAGCGCATCATGACGCAGCGCACGTACTCGGCCATCCCCTTGCTGGCGCGGGCGGATTACGTGGAGGGGGAAGGCCTGCTGATCCTGCGCTTCAACGATGAGCTGCAAGACTATTTGTTGCAGCTCCAACGCCACTTCACTCAGGCCCAACTGGCGGAGCTCATGAAGCTGAAAAGTGCGGCGTCCTCCCGCATTTACTGGCTGCTGCGCGAGTACGCCGCCTTCGGCAAACGCACCATCGCGCTAGACGAGTTAAAGGCCATCTTAGGGCTCTCGCAGGAGTACGACCGCTTCAACAACTTCCGCGCGCGGGTGTTGGAGCGGGCCAAAGCCGAATTGGCGCACACGGACCTG
>NZ_MTSE01000124.1 GCF_002154225.1 Hymenobacter crusticola | reverse complement strand
CGTCCGTGCCCGCCAGCAGGCCGTGGGCGGCGGCGGCCCCCCACTGGGCGAAGAACTTGGCGACAGGCTCGGGGAAGCCGGCCGCTACTTGCTGGGCGATGTAGGGCGCCGGCTCGCTGCTGTGATACGTGATGGGCCGGCCCGCTAGCTGGGAGAGTTCCCGGGCGACGTCGTGGAACGAGTAGGCTGTGCTCCCGGTCAGGGTATAGGCCTGGTTCTCGTGGCCGGCGCTGGTGAGCAAGGCCGCTGTGGCGGCGGCCAGCTCGCTCCGCTTGACGAAGGCGATCCGGCCTTCGCCGGCCGGGAAACGGATTTCCGCCTGCGGCACCTGGCTGCCAACCAGGTAGGCTAGGCCTTCGAAGTAGTAGCCGTTGCGCAGAATGGTGTAGATCAGCCCGGAGGCTTGCAGGTAGGCTTCCGTGGCTAGGTCGCTTTCCGTGACCTCGGGCATGACAAAGTCCGAGCTGCGCTGGATGCTGGTGTAGAACAGGTGCTTGACCCCGGCTTCTTTGGCCGCGTCGATGACGTGGCGGTGCTGGCGCACGCGGTCGGTGAAGGCCACGGCGGACACGAGCAGCACCTTCTCGATGCCCTGGAAGGCGTGCACCAGGGCGGGGTAGTCTAGGTAGTCGGCTGACCGCACGTCGATGCCGCGTGCGGTGAGGTCGGGGGCTTTGCGCACGTCGCGCACCAGGGCCGCGAGTTCCGTAGCCGGGGTGGT
>NZ_MTSE01000123.1 GCF_002154225.1 Hymenobacter crusticola | reverse complement strand
ACCAGGCCCCGCGTAGGTTGCAGGTTGCGCCCCACCAGCTGCACGGTGGCGCCCTTGGTGGCCACGTCGCAGTTGAGGTAGCGGCCCCACGCCTGGTTGATGAGCACGGGCTGGCTGACCTTGTCGCCATCCTCGACCCACACCTGGTACACGTCCATCGGCAGCCCGGACGGAATGCGCACGGTGACGTTGCGGTTCATCTGCACCGTCACCGTGCCATTGCTGGCTGCGGGTAGGCGCACCGGCAGCGGGTTGCTGAACGTGCGCAGGAACACCTTGGCATTCGGGCCAAACTCGCCGGTGAGGTTGAGCGCCTGCCCCGGCATGGCCGACGGCGTGGCCTGAAAAATCATCGGCAGCAGCGCCGTTGCAATGCCGAGGCTCACAGCCTTGGCATTGCGCCCGNCGCACGGCCTTGGCATGGCGCCCAAGCTTAAAGGAACTAACCATTTTCCCAGCCGCTAACCGTGATTGCCTTCGTCGCCGAGGCTTGCGCGCCGTTCGCGTCGCGGGCCGTAATGGTGAGCTGTCCTACGCCATTGGTGCGCAGGCTATGCGCGAAGGCCTTGGTGCCCTGAAACCCATTGGCCCCTTCATCCAGTGCCTCGGTGCCATAGCCGCCGGGTATGCCCGTGAGCTGCGCCGTATAGGTAATCGTACCGACCCCATTGGTAGGATACAGCAGGAAGTCAATCGAGTCATCGGGCTTGCCGACCGCCGTTTTGGTGCGA
>NZ_MTSE01000122.1 GCF_002154225.1 Hymenobacter crusticola | reverse complement strand
GCCACGCTCAAAAGCCGGGTGCAAGTGGCCTTTCTGGCTTTGCCCGAAGACCAACGCACCGCGCAAGACGTGCAGCGGCGCCTCACCGCCAACGCGGTGTCTACTGCTTCCACTCACCAACATGCTGCCTAACCATGCCCATTCGTTCCACTTCCTCCCGTTCTCGTGCCCTCGTTGTGCGCCCTTCCCTCACCCTGTTTGAAGCCAAGCAGCAGCTACTGGTTATCCAAGCCGAAGAAGAGGCGTTGGAAAGTCTGCTCAAGACCCCCGCCATTGAAATCACGCTGCGCACCGGCACGGAGCAGATGACCATTACCGTCGCCAAGACCATCAGCTTTGCCGTCGTGCACGAACTGCTACTTGATGCCACGCAGCGGCGCGAGCGGGCTGAGCAGTGCTATCTGGAACTGACACGGTTGCAAGTATCTCCGGTATTGGTCCCCCTTGATCTACCCCAGCGCGCGTGAGGAAGTCCTTATCCTTACTGGCCTTGTACGAAGGCTACGTGACCATGTACCGCGGCTGGGAGCGCCGCGGTACCATCCCGCACAAGCGGCTGCGGCAAGTAGAACGCCACCAGGCTAAAGTGCGGCTCTTCTTGGAACAGCAGCAAACGGTTACCCTAGCCGCGGACGACTGCTCTTTTGATCAAGCCACGCGTTTTCTGGCTTGGCTCACGGGCCCGCAGCATTATCCTCATGAACGCGCCGTCCGACACGTGCGCCGCCTGCAACGGGTACTCTGGTGGGG
>NZ_MTSE01000121.1 GCF_002154225.1 Hymenobacter crusticola | reverse complement strand
GAGCGGTGCTGTAGCTAATGTTGCTGCTACCAGTCAGCGTCACCCACGAAGAGCCGCCGCCAGCACCAGCAACGGGTCCACTATTCGCTCCACCGCCATAGTACCCGCCACCACCGCCGGCCCAAACACCATTACCACCTGTGCTACCTGACCCATTTGTGTTAGTACCGTTTCCAGTACCAGCAGCCGTCTGGGTAGCTCCTTTACCACCGTTCCCGCCTCCATTTCCTCCAACGGGAGTACCACCTGCACCGCCCGTAGCATTTTGCTCTTCATCAGAACCACCGGCACCGCCAGCTACGAGCAAGGCGTTGCGAGCAGCATCATAATCCCCCGTGGTTCCGTTCGTGGTAGCTCGACGTAGGTCAGTTGCGCCACCCCCACTACCGTATTCAACTGCTTTGCCTCCCCCATTATAGCCGCCCGCGCTACCAACATTTCCGCCGCGGCCACCGACACGTATGGTGAGTACCTCGCCCGGGATTACTGTGAGCATAGCCGTGACCCGTGCCCCTAGGCCATAGTTACTCAAACCCAGATTAGCCGCGACGCCGCCTGCTCCGCCATCAGCCGTGACTTGGATGCGTGTTACGCCAGCGGGAACTGTATACTGCTGCGGAGCCCCAGAGTAGGAAAAAGTAGTCGTTTGAGCGCGCAAAGTCCCAGCAGGTACTGATAACCATAAGATAGCCCAAGCGATAAGTAATCGTAGCGGTTGCTTCATAGAGCGAGTGTAGGAGGGGAAAAAACAAGGGCCCAG
>NZ_MTSE01000120.1 GCF_002154225.1 Hymenobacter crusticola | reverse complement strand
TCCGAGAACAACTGCAGGCCGGCACCTACGATCTGGGCTATGTTCGCTACGTGCTCACCACGGTGAGCGCGCAAGCCAAAACCGGCCAAGTCAAGAAGAAAGGCGGGGCCGTGTTCAAAGCGCTGACCGAGGGCTACTTGCTAGAGGAATATCAGCAAACGCTACAAGCGCCCGCCCAGGGGAAGCGTACGTCCAGCACTACCCGGGATCACCAGCGGAAAAAGTTAACTGAAGAGCTGGAGGATGCCCGAAAAAGCTTAGCCTTTGTTCAGACCGCGGATTGCTACACCGCGGAGAACCGACCCGGTGCTATCGTGGAGGTCGAGGCCAAGATGGCGAAGCTAGCAGCACAACTGCACCAACTGTCCTCTTAGCCCGTTTACCCCGCGGCCTGGCCCGTATGGGTTCTTGGTTCGTTGCCTGCTAGTGCCCCGCCAGCGCCTGCTCAGGCCGCTCTCTCTTTCCTTGCTGCCGCCGCCTGGCGGCCCTAGCTGTCCGCTCATGTCTTTTCCCTCCGAGTCCGCCACCCCCACCGCCGCGGCGGATCGTCGACCGGCCTTACAGGACCAGGTGCTGGACCAGCTCCAGGGCCGGCCGCTGGCGGGCGTGGCCCTGACGATGGGCCTGGGCAAGACGCTGGTGGGCCTGCGCGACATGGCCCGCCAGCCGGCCGGCCAGCCCCTGCTGGTGGCGGCCCCCACCCAGGCTATCCTCGCCAGTTGGTCCCAGGAAGCCCACAAATTCGGCCTCCCGCACCTGCTTGACCAAGTGA
>NZ_MTSE01000012.1 GCF_002154225.1 Hymenobacter crusticola | reverse complement strand
GTCAGCTGTGCTGGTGAGCCGGCTAGGGGTATTACCCAAACAAATTTCCTGGTCAGCGGCGATAGCGCCCGCTTTCAGTGCCGGAAGAACGTTAATAAAGACGGGCTCTGTGGGGGTATCCGGACCACAGAAACCTGACGTTACCAAACGCCTGAAGTAGGTTGGGGTAAACAGCGGCCCCGGCGCAAAATCCAAGGTGCCGCTGCCCGGGATGTTGGTCCAGGTGGAGGAGGGGGTATTATCCGGCGACGATTGCCATTGGTAGGTATATTGCCCAGTGCCAGCCCCAGCCGAAGCCGTGCTGGTGATCGGCGCCGGCGCGGAGCCGGCGCAAATCGTCTGATTAGCGGCAATGCTGCCCGGCGTAGGCGCACCAGGTACTGGAACCAGAAGTTGGACTTCACGGCAAAAGCAAAAATTGGTGATGCGTAGCGTAACTACGTAGTTACCGGGCGACGTGAAAACGTGCTTAGGAATGGAGTCCGATGAGGTGTTGTTAGTGGAGGTAGGGTCACCAAAGTTCCAAGCGTAAGATTGCGGTTTGCGAACGGGAGAGAAAGCAGTAAACGTTATTTCCTGGCAACCCGTGGACTGCCCTCCAAAGCCAGCTCGCAGCAACGAGCTTTGGTTGAAGTTGGGCAAACCTAGGCCACTGCGGCGGCCACCCAGTGCTAAGCTGTCGTCGGCGTAGCCTACGCTGGCGCCCAACGAGTCGGGGTAGGGAATGAAGCCTAGGGCCGGCTGGTTTTCGCGGGCCACGTAAATCTTGCCGTCGGGGGCGGCCTGTAGGGAGCCTAGGTTGACGGGAGTAGTTTGCTTGAGCAGAATAAGCAACTTACTCGGCGTAGCGGCCGTCAAATCATACTGTAGTAGTTGAGGCTGAGGTGCTAGAGGGGGCTGGCTTAGCACGGTAGCATAGAGCCGACTGCGACTAGGCGAAAACTCAACGCCGTAGTACCCACCGTCTCCGCTGTCGATAGTCCGAGCGCCACTAACCACGCCCGTACCGGCATTGAAAGCAAACAGCTCGACGCTGCTGCTGTTGTCGCCCACGGTTTCGCTGAAGCGGGCCACGGCCAACTGCTCACCGTTGGGCGATACTTTCATTTGACCGCGGTAGCCCTGGGCCGCCACGCTCGGCGCGTGCAAAGACCCAACGGCCGAAATCACGGGGTTGGCCACAACGCCGTTTTCCGTCACGTGGTACGCCAGAAAAGCGTCGCCTCGGTTGTCATTGCCCGAGGTCGCAGCACCCCAGCCGTGCACGATAACCCAAATGTCGCAGCCGTTTTTGTCAAACACAGCCGTCATCTTCTCCGTGGTGCCGCGGGCGAGGGGAACATTCTTGGTAATGATCGTGCCGGCCCCCCCACCAGTGGGAATCTCAATGACGGAGTAGCTCAAGCCTTTGGGGCCGCCCTGCGCATCCTGCGTAAAAAGAATGTAGCGAGTCGGTCCGCCAGTAGGCGTTGAAAGCGGCGTCGGCTGCTTAACGGCCAAGGGGCCATCGGTGGCAAGGCGATTACCACCTAGGCCAGTGCCGTTGGCCATGATGGTGTGGTCCCGGTTCCAGATGGTATCGCCGTTGCTGTAGAAGAGCAGGTTACCCGTGCCATCCGACATTATCCCGGAGCCGGCGGGTGCCGACATCCTGCTATCGGGCAGTACCGCGGGCGGAATGGAATCGGTGGCTTGGCTGAAATTTAATCCCGCCTTGTAGCCGAAATACCAGGTGTTGATGAACTTCTCATCCTGGCTACAGTCGGGCGGTGCCGTTTGCGCGAGGACCTGCGTGATGCTGCTGTTCAGCAGCAAGAGGAGCACCAGCAACCAGCCAGTGGCCGGTCGTGCCCATCTAGCTAAATACCAGTTGCTAGGAGGCGGGCTAGGCTTCGCAATAGGTTGGGAGAGAATAGAGGTAATAAATAGGGTAGAATGGGGTAGCGCTGGGGGCATAGTGGAGCGGGTAAGTGGGCAAGCAGTAAACGAATGCTCAGGAGGAAAAGTACTTTCGCTGCCCTTAAAGAAAGGAGTATAATGGCTAGCTTTTGCTGAAAAGCGCTACCAGCCAGTTTTAGTAAATCTACACACTGCCAGCCAGGTTTATGCAAGGCCAAGGCCGAATAGTAGTGAAAGTCGCCGCTCAGCACTCACCTAGCGCTAGGCTGCTCAAACCCGCGGCCTGCGTGATGCTTTGTGCCACGCAGATCTACGCAAGCGCTTTACAGCCATCTGGGGCATCTCCCTAGCTTAGCCAAGGTTTTCAAGGTGGGGCTGATAATCATTCAGTGAACCTTGTTTGCTCAACTATTCCCAAGTAAGAACGGCCCCGAAAACATCGTTCTCGGGGCCGTTCTTACTTGGGAATAGTTGAGCAAATCAAGCGTTGTTATACCGGCTCATTCACATTCAGGCCTAGCACCTCGCTGGTGTTGTTGCGAATCTGCTCGCACAGCTGCGGGTTATCGTTTAGCTTCTGCCCAAATGACGGAATCATCTGCTTGAACTTGGCTTGCCACTCGGGTGAAGTAGCCCGGTCTTTGAAGCAGCGCTGGATCAGGCTAACCATGATACTCACGGCTGTGGAAGCGCCCGGTGAGGCACCTAGCAAGGCTGCAATAGAACCGTCGGAGGCGCTCACCACCTCGGTGCCAAACTCTAGCACACCGCCCTGCACGGGGTCCTTTTTGATTACCTGCACGCGCTGGCCGGCAACTTCCAGCTCCCAGTCTTTTCCGTTGGCATTGGGCATGTACTCACGCAACGCGGCTAGGCGGTCGGCGGGTGACTGCCGTACTTGGTTGATCAGGTAGCGCGTCAGCGGGATGTTCTTGATGCCCGCAATAAGCATGGGCCGCAAGTTGCCCGTTTTGATCGAAGAAGGTAGGTCTAGGAAAGAGCCTTGCTTCAGGAACTTGGTGCTGAAGCCCGCGTAGGGCCCGAACAGCAGCTCGCGCTTGCCGTTGATCATGCGCGTATCCAAGTGGGGCACCGACATGGGCGGCGAGCCTACGCTAGCCTTGCCATACACCTTGGCTTGGTGCCGCTCAATAACGTCGGGGTTAGTACATTTCAGCCACTGCCCGCTCACGGGGAAGCCGCCGAAGCCTTTGCCCTCCGGAATATCCGACTTGATGAGCAAGGGCAGTGAACCGCCCCCGGCCCCGATGAAAACAAACTTGCTGTGCACCCGAACCTTCTCGCCGGTACCTAGGTCTTTGGCTTTCACGTACCAAGCACCATCTGGGTCGCGGCGCAGCTTGGTTACCTCGTGGTTGAAATGGAAGCTTACCCCGGGTTGCTCCTTGAGCATGTTGAACAAGCCACGGGTAAGGGCACCGAAGTTTACGTCGGTACCAATTTCCATACGCGTGGCGGCTACGCTCTCGGCTGGGTTACGGCCTTCCATTACCAGCGGCATCCACTGCTGTAGCAACTGGTGGTCTTCGCTGTACTCCATCCCCTTGAATAGGGGCGACTTCACTAGCGCCTCACGACGCTTCTTGAGGTAGTTCACGTTGGCATCGCCCCACACAAAGCTCATGTGCGGAATGCTGTTGATGAAGTTCTGCGGGGTTTTGAAGTCGATCTTCTGGACCAGGTAAGACCAGAATTGCTTCGATACTTCAAAGGATTCGGCGATGCCGATGGCTTTCGAAATATCGATGGAGCCATCGGCCTTTTCCGGGGTATAGTTCAGCTCGCAAAAAGCTGAGTGACCGGTGCCGGCGTTGTTCCAAGCGTCGGAGCTTTCGGCGGCGGCTACGTCGAGCCGCTCGAAAACGGCGATGGTTAACTCAGGTTGTAACTCCTTGAGCATAACGCCCAAGGTAGCACTCATAATGCCCGCCCCGATCAGGACTACATCAGGACGTGAAGTGGAAGAATTATCGCTGGTGCTCATGCGCTTTAGTGTGACTCCAAATAAGTACGTTGAACATCAAAAAGGAGAATCTTGTTCGGAAAAAACGTACGCAAATACAGGCTTCGTCCTAGGCTGGTCAGAACGGTGGAAGCTAACAGATGGCCTTTCAACCTGCCAAACTACGTTGCAATCTTCAATGTGCATCTATCTAAAAGCAAAGTTTCTTGCATAATTGCTAATTGCCAGGTGGTTATCTTGTGAGATAAGTTGGTTTTACGTGCTTTTATTGAATACAGCTTACTTAAAAGCTGAAAAGGCTGGCTTGCAGATTTTCGGCGTAAAAGGAAACAAACTCGGCGGTTTGGGGTACACGTAAATTGCCTGGGTAGTTTGCGGATGTGTTTGCGCGCAGATTATAACTAACCCGTCTGTTCGCATGCTTCCTGTTTCTAAAAATGACGGTACATCAGATTCTGTATACAAGCTTGGCAACTAGTGCCATGAGCGATGAACAGTTGAAAAGCATCTTGCTACAAGCCCGCGCAACGAACCATGACCTTCGAATAACGGGCATCCTGCTCTACAGCGAGGGGATGATTTTGCAGGTGCTGGAAGGGGAGGAGGGTGCCGTCCGGGATCTATACGAAAAAATCCGGCGGGACCCTAGGCACACGGCCGTTGCCACGCTGGTAGATGGGGCCGTGGAGCGCCGCGTGTTCCCAGACTGGAGCATGGGCTTCGTGCCCGTGAGTATGTCGGAGTTCGTGTACATCGCGGGCTATGTTGACCCTAGCAAGCGAAATTTTCTGCTGCCGCGGGCTCACAATGCATCCGACGAGCTGCGGTCGTTGCTACAGCAGTTTGTGGCCGACCAGGAGGCAAAAGTCCGGACCTAGGCTAGCACGGCGTTGCACCTAGCTTTCATCCGAAGCTAGGTTGGCGAGCGTGAACGGCTGATCGGCGGCGGCCACCAGGGAGCGAGTTTTGGGCAAGCTTTCGGGGTAATGCTGCTGAATAAAGGCTACCAACTTCTCGCGCACGATGCAGCGCAAGTCGAACGTACGACTGGAGTCGGAAGCGCTGACGAGCGCGCGCAGCTCCATGGTCCGTTCCTTCGAGTCCGTTACTTGTAGCACGCACACGCGCCGGTCCCATAACGGTTCTTGCTCCACAAGGCGCTTGAGTTCCGCGCGCACTGCTTCCACCGGCAGCGTGTAGTCAGTGTACAGAAATACCGTGCCCAGCAGCTGCGACGTAGTGCGCGTCCAGTTCTGGAAAGGCTTCTCAATGAAATAGTTGAGTGGTAGCACCAAGCGCCGTTCGTCCCAGATGCGCACGACCACGTAGGTTAGCGTGATTTCTTCTACTCGGCCCCACTCGCCTTCCACAACCAGCACGTCATCTAGCCGGATGGGCTGCGTAAAAGCAATTTGAAAGCCGGCCAGTAAGTTGCTCAAAGAACGCTGGGCTGCAAAACCAATGATAACGCTGGCAATACCCGCCGATGTGAGCAAGCCCGTCCCGATGCGGCGCACCGTCGCGAAGCTCATCAGGATAAGCCCCACCGCCAGAATGGCAATCAGCGTGACAGCTAGCTTCTTCACGAACTGTAACTGCGTGAATAGCTTACGTACCCGCAGGTTGTTGCCTTCGGCCAGTTGATAATGCTGCCGTACTAAGGCCTCAATGACATCGACGGCGCGAATCAGTACCCAAGCAAACGTGGCAATGAGGGTTGTTTCTACGAAACGGCGTAACACTTCGAGGGGCTTTGGCTCCAACGGCACCAGTGGCAGCACAAACGACAGCACCAAAACGGGAAGGAAAAAGGCGCTGGGACGGCTCAAGTGGTGTGCGAAGGAGTGGGTCGCCAGGGGCGCATCGGTGCGCCGGTTATAAGCGCGTAGCGCCGCAAACACTATCCATTTGAGCACCAAACCACCTAGCAAACCACTGACTAAGGTGCCTGATACGTACAGGCCTTGCTCAAGTGGCACTGGTAAGTCCAAAAGGTCGGGAAGCATATGTAGAAAGTAATCTTGGGAGTAGAAAGCCCCGCCCAACCTAGCCTTCAGCGCCAGCACTACTGCCTGTGCTGAGGACGCTTAGCTGGTAGGTTGAGCTTCGGCGGTGAAGGCAAACGTGCGGAGCCATTCCCAGGGGCCACCCCGGTACGCCCATAGTTGCAAGCCCGTACCGACCGCCTCGAAGGGTACAAATTCCGCCGTAAGCTGCTCGTGCAGAGCGCGGGCCGCATCGGGCCGTACTTTGTTTTGCACCGTTACGTGCGGCCGGCGCCGTTGCCGGTCCTGGGGCGTTAGGTCGGGAAGCCACAAGGCTTGCAGCTCCCGGTGCAGGGCTTCTAGCTCAGGGCTTTGCACCGAGTAGGCCACGCCTTGGCCCAGAAACTGCACGCCAGCTACGTGCAGCTGCAAGGGAGACTGTACGTGGCTGCGCGCCGTAAGTTGTTGCGCTAGTTCCTCGAAGCGGGCACCGGGTAAGTGGTGAAATAGCGTCAGGTGGGCATCCAGGTAGTTGCGGTTGGCCGGGAAGTGCTGCCGGCGCAAGTCGTTGAAAAAGGTTGTGGCTTGCTCGTCGAGAGCTAGGGTGAGAATCAGCGGTACCTGTGGGTCGAGCATAATGGCGAGGGGCAAAAAAGAAAGCTAGGCTCCTAGCACTGCGTTGCTTTGCACCACGTGGCCACCTAGGTGGTGCAAGTCTTGCTTGGCCTGCTCGAAACCTTCCGGCGAAATCGGACGACTAGCATCTTCGATCAAAAAGGTATCGAAGCCGGCCTGCACGGCATCTTTGGCGGAAAAGTACACGCAGTAGTCGCCAGCTAGGCCGGCCACATACACCTGCGTCACACCTTTGCCGCGCAAGTAGTCTATTAAGCCGGTAGATTTTTGGTGGCCGTTGTCGTAGAAGCCGCTGTAGCTGTCGATTTCGGGGTTGGTACCTTTGCGGAAGATGGCCTCGACGCGGCTGGTATCTAGGGCAGGGTGCAGCTCGGCGCCGGACGTGCCTTGCACGCAATGGTTGGGCCACAGCACCTGCTCCAGACCGTGCAGCTCAATCTTATTGAATACTTGCTGGCCCTCGTGATTGGAAGCAAAGCTTTTGTGCGCTTGTGGGTGCCAGTCCTGGGTTGCTACCACCAAGTCGAAGCTAGGTTGTAGCTGGTTAAGCAGCGGAATGATTTGATCGCCTTCGGGCACGGCTAGGGCGCCACCGGGCACGAAATCATTCTGAACGTCGATGAGAAGGAGAGCTTTCATGAAAAGAAGAACGGTAGAGTACACACGAGGCTAGGTACCCCGCTCAGCCGTAAGCGTAAGGCGGTTGTGAAAACAGCTCTACGCGAAAAGCAAGCTGCACGGGTGTCCGCAAGATAATTGCGTGGCGTGGAGTACCGCCCAGAAGCGGAAGTAAATAGGTAAAAGCTACTCCTAAATAGGTGTGTTATGTAGCTGCTCAAGCTAGCCTTTTAACGCATAAATCAAAACAGCTACCTAGGTCTTATGCACGAATATGCAAGAGCGTAAGTGATTGATAATGAACAAGAATAAATGGTATAAAATACCGCAAAAGTCGCTCGCAAAGGACCTATTCGTGCACCCGCTGTGTTACCTATACACAGCCGAAAAACGCCTTCCGATGCTCCAAACATCCCTTTTTGAAGAGTTACCTGTTCTGACTCCTAGCCCCGCCGTGGCCCCCGCGCCGCAGCCGCTAACTCACTCCGCACGGGTGTGGTTGCCGAAGCGTGTGCTGTTCACCCCCGACGCGCTGACCGAGGAGTTTGGCCAGCAGATGTACGAGCGGATCACGGCTCAGGGCTTGCCAGTAGAGGTGCTGAAGAGCAACCGTATTACCGGTTTGCGTGGCGCCGATGAGCGCGAAACTTACCGTAACGCCAAGAACACACTTGCGGTGGTAAAAGCGCCGCCGAGCAACTTCCGCCTGCAGCCCACACCGCCCTCCGCCGACTGGCAGATGAACCTAGCTGAGGGCTGCCCTGCGCACTGCCAATACTGTTACCTAGCGGGTAGCCTGCAAGGGCCGCCGGTAGTGCGGGCTTATGCTAACCTGCCCGAGCTGCTGCGCAATACAGCCCAGTATGAGCAGCCCGGCCGCGTGACGAGCTTCGAGGTGAGCTGCTACACCGACGTGCTCGGCATTGAGCACCTGACGGGTAGCTTAGAGGAGTGTATTCGCTACTACGGCACGCGCGAAGGTGCTCAGCTGCGCTTTGTGAGCAAGTATAACCAAGTAGATTCGCTGCTCGACCTGCCGCACCATGGCCGCACCCGCGCCCGTATCAGCCTGAACGCCGAGCAGATTGCCCGGCGCATGGAAGGCGGCACGGCATCGGTAGAAGCACGGTTGCAGGCGTTGCGCAAGTTGGCGCTGCCGCATGAGCTAGGGGGTGGCGGCTACCCCGTAGGTATCATCCTGGCTCCCATCATGCAGATTCCGAACTGGCGCGAGCATTACCTAGCGCTGCTCGACCGCATTGCCGAGGTCATCGACTTCCCGTGCGACCTGACGGTGGAGTTCATCACGCACCGCTTCACGCCGGGCTCCAAAGATGTGCTGATGGAGTGGTACCCCAATACCAGCCTCGACTTCGACGAGGCCAAGCGCGCGGTGAAGCGCAATAAGTTTGGTGGCACCAAGTTCGTGTACCAACCCGAAGACATGCGCTCCATGAAGCAGTTCTTCTACGAGGAGTGGCAGCGGCGCTTCCCCCAGGCACCTATTCAGTACTGGACCTAGGTTTTCTTAACCAAGAGCCGCTTCCCCGAAGCGGCTCTTGGTTTTTACAGGGCTTTGATAGCTGCCACTGCTGTTGCTTCACTCACGGCTGAGATATTTGGATTAAAAACCTGATTAGCGCCGATTGAAGCAGTTTGCTGACCTAGGTAGTACGTTCCGTTTACGTTGCGGAGCACGACGGCAGTGGCTTGTAATCCTTCCGGAACGTTGGGGGCTGCAAAGGTATTATCGCCCAGGGCGTAGGCGCGCACTACTGAATTTAGGGTTTTAAAGACCAGGAATACCATTGTGTTCGTGTCTTGCACCTCTTCACCCGTCACGGCTATTTTCACCGTTGTTTGAGGCGTGCGAGTAATCACGCGTCCGCAATTTACCCACCCTAGGCTGTCATTATTCAGGCGAATGTGGTAGGAGCGCGGCCGGCCAGGTACACTGTCTTGGCTTACCGTTGAAGCGAAATCGGCGTTGGACTGGGGCAACCAGTTAAACAGCGTTTTGATGGTAGTGCCGTAGAATAGTCGCAGCGTAGAGCCGCCCGAAAGCCGTGGATTTTGGAAAGACAAGCGAAGTTGGGCGGCCGGATTGAGATGCAGCACGGTGGTGCCTTGTTTGGCCTTCAAGTAAAATTCGCCGGCCGATTCTAGCAGCTGTTCGCCCGCCGTAGTAGGCAGCGCGCTTAGCACCATATCCGATTTGCTGGTAATTTCTCGGTACTCAATGCTGATGGGAGTCGTGCTGGGGCGCATGCCGCTGGGAAGCACAAAGGCATTGGCCGGCAAGGCCAGCGTATTGCCTTGCACCGTTTTGAACTGAAAGCTATCGGCCGCAGCAGTGAGCGTGAAGAGCTGCTTCGGCGCCCCGTGCACCGCCACGAATGTAGCTAGGGTATTTTGGTCTGTTAGCCTAGAACCAACGACGAGTAGGTCCGAATCCTTTTTGCAAGCTGCGAGCAGCAGCAATCCGCCTACCATGCGAGAGGGCCAATGCAAGTACTGCTTCATGGGGAGAGAAAAAGGCAAGGCGAATAGGGTGGGAATAAGTTTACCGCAGATCAAACGATACTCCGGTGCGCATACCTGCCGAGAGCAAGTGGCGCGCCGAACGGGTTTGATCCTGGGCAAGTGGGGTGAGTAAGTAGTTGAAGGTCGGTTGCAAATTCAGGCGCCAGCGTTCGGCCAAACGATAGCTGATCGTGGTGCCCGCTGTAAGCCCTACGCTGACCAAGCGGAAAGGGCTGCCGCTAGAGTGCCAGTTGTCTTGCTCGCAGCCACAGCCGCTTGCTTGGGTGGTGCGCCCACCTAGGTACAGATTGGCCGACGCCCCAAGTAGCAGGCCGTAACCAAAGCGCCCCGCCGTGCCCAGCTGATATTGTACCTGCACCGGCACAGATACGAAGCGGTAAACGTCGCGGTGACGTACGTGCTGCTCCGCTTCAGTGTCACCACTAGCAACCGAATCAGGCACATAGAGCGTGTTGAAGCTGCCATTGGTATACTGAAACACAGGCCGTTGGAAGCTAGCGTATACTACCACCGGTTGCTTCACGGTAAGATCGAGGCGCGTGGCATATTCCGTGTACCCTAGGCCAGTGAGCAAGGTGAGGCGTGGCGTAAGGGTATACGTCACCCCTAGCTCCGCCGAATAGCTTTCAGCCGGCCGCTCCAGCTTTTCTACTGCGTTGGTAAGTGTATCGCTGCCCGGCCGACCTAGGTACCGGTACGATAGCGCCGGCCCGGCCAGCAACTGCACGGCCAAACGGGAACCTACGGGCGCAGGTGGTGGGGGCAAAGTGGGCGGGCTCGGCACCGGCATCACGAGGGGCGTTTGTACCGCCGGCAACGCCAACGACACGGCCAGCGACTGAAGCAGTGCAAGTTCTGACTCCGAAGCACCCACTTGGGCATTTGCTGTTCGGTCGGGAAGCAAAGGGGCTGACGACGTTGTGCGGGCAGCTTCGCCCGAACGCTCAAGCGCCGGCGTCTGGCTGGCATCAGCCACTGAACTACGCAGCTGCGCGGCTGTTTCTGAAGAACTTGTTTGTTTGCCAGAAGCAGCTCTAGCTGCCTGCTTTTGCTTTGATTTTGCCAGCGCTACGCCCGGCGCAGTTGCATCGAGTGCCCGCCTTGTTGGCTGCGCAGTACCTAGGTCTTGGCTGGCTCGAAGATCACTGTGGGGTTCTGGGTTGGTCTGTGAGCTATTCTGGAGCGCCGCCGAGCTAGCTTCGCGCTGAGGTGAGCCATTCCTTTGCACGTTCAAGGCAATGGCTCGATCGGCAGGCGGTGTAGTGGCTACCGGAGCTGCGCCGCCCGGCAGTGCCGCCGACGGCCGTGGTACTTTCGAACCACGTGTAGTTGTCGCCATTGGGCCCTGTGCAGTAGGGGATAGGTCCTGAGTAAACCACTTGACCTGGTAATAATAGCGGGCTACCAACACCCCACTGAGTAGCAGAAAAAGCAAGCTGGCTGCTACCGTCCTCCGTCGCACCCGGCGCCGTACCTGCAGCGCCGGCGTGGGTGCTGCGGGCACCCGTTGCCGAATGGCCGCCCACACCTCTTCCGAGGGCTGGCTGCCGTAGTCGGCTAGCTTGCGCCGCAGCTCTTCGTAGAGTTCGTCGGAGTTGGGGTCCATCATTTCAGTTCAAACTTGTCGTTAGCCAAGAGTCGTTCTTCCAGCAAACGCCGGGCCCGCGACAACTGCGATTTGGAAGTGCCTTCCGAAATGCCAAGCAACTCCCCAATTTCGGCGTGGGTGTAGCCTTCGATGGCGTAAAGGTTGAGCACGGTGCGGTAGCCAAGGGGTAAGGAATGCAGCAGGCGCAACACATCGTCAGCGGCGAGTTGGTCCAAGGATGAGCCTTCCGTGTCGGGCACTTCCAAGGCTTCGTCGCACTCTACTTGCAGGCCACGCTGCCGGGATTGGTGGTAGGTAGTCAGGGCGGTATTGACGGCGACGCGCCGGGCCCAGGCCTCAAACGGGCCTTGGCCTCGGTATTGGTCGAGGTGGGTAAAAAGCTTCACGAAAGTATTTTGCAACGCATCTTCCGCTTCTACCCGCGAGGGACAGTAGCGCAAACACACCCCCATGAGCCGGTAAGCCAGCGCGTCGTATAGGGCGCGTTGGGCCGCCGGCTCACCCCGTCGGCAACCTTCCAGAATAGCGTCGAGTGCTGGCGGCATCAGGCAACGGAAGCGACGGAAGTAGGAGTTAGGAGCAAAAGCCTTCCGCACCCATGACCAAGCTACGCTGGAAGGGGTTGCGCCGGGCCGCAAATAATTATTTCGCTTCGCGACGAATATAAGCAGAATGCCTTTTGTAATGCCGTCCGTACTTTCGGCCAGGCGCCCGGCCGATGCTCCTATCCCCTAGGTATGTGCCAACCGGTGCTGTATCGTCACGTTTTCCACCCTACTAATCTTAGTTTATGTTTCTTCCACTCTATCAAGTAGATGCCTTCACCGACCGGGTTTTTGCCGGTAATCCGGCGGCGGTGTGCCCCCTCACCGAGTGGCTGCCCGCCGAAACGATGCAGGCCATTGCCGCCGAAAACAACCTTGCCGAAACAGCCTTTTTCGTGCCCCGCGGGGGCAACGAGTACGACTTGCGGTGGTTTACGCCCGCCGTTGAGGTCGAGCTGTGCGGACATGCCACACTGGCATCGGCGCACGTGCTGTTGCGGCACCTCAATTTTAAGGGCGAAGAGATTGTATTTCACTCGAAAAGTGGCCCCTTGCGTGTGCGGCAGGCCGATGGCCGCCTGACGTTGAACTTCCCAAGCCGCCCCCCGAAGCCGCTCACGGAGCATCCCGAAGGCTTGCTCGATGGCCTAGGTGCTATCCCCGTTTCCCTATTGGCTGGGCCCGATTTGGTAGCCGTGTTTAACACCGAAGAAGAAGTGCGCGCTATCCAACCCAACCAGCTGCACTTGGTGAAGGTAGAATACCGAGCCGTGATTGTGACGGCGCCCGGCAGCAACGGGGTAGATTTTGTATCGCGCTTTTTCGGGCCGCGCGTAGGTGTGCCCGAAGACCCAGTGACGGGTTCTGCGCATACTACCCTCATTCCGTATTGGGCCGAGCGGCTCGGCAAAACAGAACTCTTCGCCCGGCAGGTGTCGTCCCGTGGCGGCGACCTGTGGTGCGAGCTGCGCGGCGACCGGGTACTGATCAGTGGCCACGCCGTGACGTACTTGAAAGGAGAAATCGAGTTAAATGATTAGCAAATAAAAAGCTAGCCTCTCCCACGGGAGAGGCTAGCTTTTCTGCGACCAAGGTTAGCGCAAGGCGACCCCAACCTTCACGCCACCTGGAAAATACCAGCCCCGGTGAGCATAATCGGAGCGGCCGGTGCGGTACTGGCTATCCGTCTTGGAGTCGTGGCTATTGCTCTGGCGTAGCCCCACCCCCGCGTAGAAATCCAGGGAGACACGCCCCGGTACTAAAGGGGCTTGATAGCCCACTTGCACGCTTGCCCCGTAGCGGCTGATAGTCGCGCTGTGCTTTTTTAATACGTATTCTTGGTACGTGAGGCCGTTAGGCTTCTGTACTTCGTGCCACTCCCGCTTGTCATAAACGATTTGAAAAATCTGAAGGTGAGGCCCATAACTCACGTACAGACCCGAGGGGTAAGACGCTTTCTGAGAAGGGTTTAGGTAAAAACGGTGCTGACCTTGCAAGCCAAATCCGCGTACTTTTTCGTTTTCCCGCGGCGCTTCTATTGAGGGCCAATAGGTAACAGCATAGTAGCGCGGCCTATCGGGGTGGCCAAGAGGCCCTAGGTACAGCTGAGGCGTGAGCGTGAAGCTTTGCCGTGGATGCTGGTTGCGGCGTTGCTCAACTTCCACCCAGTAGCCGCTCATCACTAGATGTTGCGGCACTACTTTGATAACCAGAGAGTTGCTAGGAACTAGGCTTTGGCTTTTGGCCAGCCAGCTTACGCCTAGCAATAAAGGCAACAGCCGCGCGCCCCGGCGTGCCGAAGCCTTTCGTTGGCTGCTACTCATTAGTCGGCGCGTGAGATAGATAGCTTGCTCAGTTGCTTAAGCTCGGTGCCGGTATAGCTGTATTGGTACAAGCCATCGGCGCCAATCGCCATCAGAACCCCTTGGTTTGGAATTACATCCACGACGTTGACTGAAAACTGCTGCTTCTGAGTGAGCATGGGAGACTGGCTAGTATCAAAGATTTTCAACCCGTCGGAGTCGCATACAAATAGCAGGTTGTTGTCGACGCCGAGACCTTGCGGGCCCGTCATGGGGTAGGTGCGGGCGATACGCGGTTGGCTTAGGTTGGCAAGATCAATTACTTGCAGCTCGTTGATGGTGGCCCCGCCGCAGGCCCGCCCGCTTCGTAGCGTCACGTAAGCGTAGCGGTCGTCGACTACTACCGGGTCACAGCTCATGAAGTGCTGAATGTATGAGAGTTGCTTGGGCGCCTGGGGCGTGGCAACATCGAAGATGTACATGCCACGCTGGCTACCTAGGAACAGATAGTGATCTTTGGGGTAGATCGTTTCAACGCCAAACGACAACGGGATTTTTACTCCGGCAGCCGGGTGAGCGGGGTCGGTCAAGTCAAACAGGCGCAGGCTGTTGTTGTCGACGGTATAGAGACTCTGGCCTAGCACCGCAAAACGCGCCATCGAACCGCCTTTACCTGTTGGGTTGGGCGCCGAATTATAAGCTGCGCCAGAGGCTGAATTTAAGGTGAAGATGTTTCTGGAATCGAATAACCAGATTGGGCCAGAACTCGCCGTTGAGGCGTTGTTTTTGATTTTCTGCCAGCCTACAACAATCGTATTCGCCGGGCGGTTGTACTCTGCGCAAGCTGAATTGAGGTAATAGTCCGCGGGCATGGGCAGCTCCGGAAATGCATTGCGCACGCGGCTTGCCAGGCGCACGTCCTGCGGGTTGCTAATGTCGATGGTAACTAAGTCAGGCCCGTTGTCGGCGTAGAGCAAATTGCCCTTGACCGCCATATCGATGTTACCGGGAATACGCAAGAAGCTAATAGCTCTTGGGTGTTTGGGGTCCTGATTATCAATAACGTGAATCCCCTCGTAGCGCTCATTGATAAATAAATAGTTGCCCAGCAGATAGATCTTACCCGTGTTGTGCATCGCACGGGCTGGTATCGAAGCAACTGATTGTTCTAATGTCGTGCGCGATACCAGCGATGGGCAGTAGCTATACTCCCCGTAGTAAGAGCTCCGGACAAAGCTGGGGCTAGGGTTGGGCTCGGATTCGTCCGACTCGGCACAGGCCGTCATGCCCAGCAGCAAAGCCCAACCAAACAGATACGTAACGACTCTTTTCATAGGACAACTAGCATAAGGTGGAGGGAGATAAAGACGCGCTGCGTAGGGTGCTACACACAACGCGTCTCTACCTCAGAGCCCGCTAATCGGCAGAAAGTTGCAAGTCGATAGAGGAATTTTTGAAGTGCAGTAATACTCCCTGCATTACCGCACTTGCTCGCGTTCGTAGTTGTTCTTTTCCAGTACTTGCTCCACGAAAAGCGCCTTGCCAGGCAGCGCTACTAACGCTTGGTACACGGGCTCCGCAACGCCCACATAGCGGATCAGGCGGCCGTTGCGGTATTCGATTTCTAGTAATTGGGCCGTGGCATCGTAGCCAACAGCTTTGAGGGAGGTAGAACGGACGAGTTGGCGTTTCATAAAAAGCTAGGTTCGACTTACAAAAACTGTAAGTCGGTGAAACGGCTACCACGCAATAGTCCAACCAGTTTTGCACTTTGCGTGCTCAAGTGGTCAATGCAATGGCTGGGAGAACCTAGCTTTTAGATTATTTTGCCTTTGTCGGCTTTTTGGCAGTGGTGGCGCTGGCCAGGCGTTCGGGGTTGTCGGCCAGAAACTTGCCCCAACTCTTACCGCCGGCCTTGAGGTTGTTGCCTTTCTGATAGTGGTGACACAGGGCAACGGCTAGGGCATCGGTAGCATCCAGAAACTTGGGTGCTTCTTCGAGCGGCGGCAGCTTCAGCGTCTGGCGTAGCATGTGTGCAACCTGCTCTTTACTAGCAGACCCCGAGCCTGTTACGGATTGCTTTACTTTGGTGGGGGCGTATTCTACGTACGGAATCTGGCGGGAAAGGCAAGCCGCAATGGCCACCCCCTGCGCCCGACCTAGCTTGAGCATACTCTGCACGTTAGTACCGTAGAAAGGCGCTTCGATGGCGAGCTCATCGGGCAGAAACTCCTCGATTAGCTCAATCATCCGATCGAAGATCTTCTTTAGCTTTACGGCGTGATTTGTGCCCAGCGCCTTCATGTTAATCACGTCGTAGCGCAGCACTTCGACCTTGGAGCCGGTGACCTCGATAATGGCGTAGCCCATTATTTGAGTGCCGGGGTCGACACCCATAATGAGTTTTGGAAGGTCAAGCGGAGACGCGGGATAAACAGCCATTTACTACAAATCTACACACGAAACTTGGAACTGACCTCGCGCCGGCGGCTGCTTGTGGTGGCGGGCAAGCTGCTCGTGACGGGGCTCACGCTCGGGCTGCTCTACCACTCCGTGTTTGCCGCCCCCGATACGGCCGCCGCTTGGCGGGCGCTGTTGGCCTCTGCCCTGAGCGGCGCGGGTCGTGGCCCCGTGCTGCTGGCCTTGGCGCTGGTGCCCGTCAACTGGGGCCTGGAGGCGTGGAAGTGGTGGCGTCTGGCGCGGCACCTAGAGCCGGTTTCGTTTCAGCGGAGCTTTCGGGCCGTGCTCGTTGGGCTAACCCTTGGGTTTATAACCCCCAACCGCGTGGGTGATTATGCCGGGCGTATTATCGAGCTGAAAAGTCGTCGGCTTGATGCCCTAGGTGCCGTTTTCTTGGGGCGCTACTGCCAACTGGTCGTAACGGTACTGGCGGGCTCTTGGGGGTTGCTGTACTTCTTGCTGACCTTTTACTTGCGGGGTTACCCGGCTTCGGGGCTAGGTGTGACGGTGGCCGCGCTGGCGCTCAACGCGGCCGTGTTGTTGCCGCTCTACCGGAGCCAGCTGCTGCTCGCCGTTCTGACGTTGGTGCGGCCTCTGCGCCGTTTCCGGTCTTACCTAGCCGTGATGCCGACGTATTCGGCGCGGGCGCTGCACGCGGTGCTGCTGTTGTCGGCGTTGCGCTACGCGGTATTCGGGGGGCAGTTTGGGCTGTTGCTGCTCGCTTATGGAGCACAGGCACCGGTTGGACCGGGCGCCGCGGCTATTGCTGGCACCTTTTTGCTGAAATCGTTGGTGCCCTCACTCAATGCTTTGGCCGACGTAGGTGTGCGAGAACTGTCGGCTACGCACTTATTTGGCTTACTTGGACAATCGGCGCTGCCTGTGTTGAGTGCTAGCTTAAGCTTGTGGGTGCTGAATATTGCGCTGCCAAGTGCAGCGGGGTTGCTGTTTGTTTTGCGTTTAAAAATATTTCGCAAGAAAAAAGCGGCGAAGCCACGCATGGTAGCATGAGCGTGGCACTTGCACTTTTGGGTGCCGCAGTGCTAGGGCCGGCGGCGGTGTATGCAGCTGCCATGGTGCGGTTCTGCCGGGCCTGGCAACAGCTCCCGGCGCTACAGCCAGCCCCGGCAAGGCAGGTGCATAAGTCGGATGGCTTTGCGCTGACCGTGATTGTTGCCGCCCGCAACGAGGCCGCCAACCTGCCGTGCCTGCTCGCCGACCTAAGTCAGCAAACCTACCTAATGGATGGAGGCAGCGCGGAGGTGATCATTGTAGACGACCATTCTACGGACGCTACGCCAGCTATCGTACAACAAGCTGCGTTGGCTAGCCCTTTTGCTCTTCGCTTGGTGCAGCTAGCTAGTTTGCCGCAACAACCAACCGGCAAAAAAGCGGCCGTACAAGCCGCCGTGGCGGCTGCCCGGGCGCCCTGGGTAGTCCTCACCGACGCCGATTGCCGGGTTGCGCCGGGGTGGCTGGAAGCGCATGCCGCCGTAGCAGCCGACCATACGGCGCAGTTTGCCAGCGGGCCGGTGCTGCTCACTGGGCAGGGGATGCTGGCGGCACTACAAGGCGTCGAGCTGGCGGCGCTGGTCGGGGTTGGGGCAGCTGGTATCGGGCTAGGTCGGCCCACCATGTGCAACGGCGCCAACCTGAGCTACCGCCGAGCGGCCTTCTACACCGTGCACGGCTTTGCTGGCAATGCCCACGTGCCCAGCGGCGATGATGAGTTTCTGCTGCACAAGCTGCACGCGGCGTATCCGACCGGGATTCACTTCTTGAAAGAAGCTGCGGCCATTGTGCGCACGAGTGCCCAGCCTACGCTCCGGGCGTTGCTTAGGCAGCGGGTGCGCTGGGCCAGCAAGTGGCAACACTACGAGCAAGCTGCGCCGCGCCGCTTAGCTGTGCTGGTACTACTGGCTAATGTCGGGCTGTTTGCGGGGCTGGTTAGCTTGTTTTGGTTACCGCACGGTTGGCCGCTTGTCCTAGCGGCGTGGGGTGTGAAGCTAGGTGCCGACGTATGGTTTCTGCTGCCCGTACTAGGATTCTTCCGGCGACAGCCGTGGCTGCGCTGGCTGCCCGTGTTGCAGCTAGCCTACGCGCCATACGCGTTGGCGACTGGGCTATTAGGGTTGCGTGGGGGCTACGAGTGGAAGGGAAGAAGGGTAAAATAAATTCGTGCAGATCGTTGAGCTTGTGATGGGCGGTTGGTACTTTTCTGGTATCAGCCCACACACCCAAACCTCCTACTGCTATGTCAAAATTTGCCCTCGGAATGCTGTCCTTTTTGCTTGTATTACTGGTCTGTTTAGTAGGGGTGGTGGTGCTGGCGGGTACGGGGTTGCTCGACACGCAGGAAACCCCGTTTAGTGAGGCGGTAGTACTCGATACCACGGCAATGGCAAACGACTCGCTGTCTCAGCAAGCTCACGTGGTTGCGGTGTCGGATACCTTATCGCAAGAAGACCTAGCTGCGGTAACGGCCGGAAACGCACTATTCAAAGGCAACTGCGCCCAATGCCACGCGGTAAACGACGTAGTAGTAGGGCCTGCTCTGCACGATATCACCAAGCGTCGTCCCGTCGCCTGGCTTGTTCCGTGGGTAAAGAACTCCAGCAAAGTGGTAGCCAGCGGTGATGAATACGCCGTAAAGCTGTTCAATCAATACCAACAGCAACAAATGCCTAGCTTTCAGCTTTCAGATGCAGAAATCAAAAACATCCTGAAGTATCTGGAAGTGGAAAGCCGCACGTCTGTCTCCGTTGCTACGACTGGCGTTATCGCTTACTAACGGTTGCCTGCGACGCTCCTGTTCGTAAATCCCGCCGCCCCGCGCTACATTTGTCTAGTTCCGCCGACTACCTACCACCGTGACCGACCCCGAATTCGATATTCTTGATGAATTATACTTTGTCACTCCGTTTCGTGACCTAGTTCAGCGTACCAAGCTCTCACCAACCGCTTTAGAACAGCATCTGCGCGAGCTGCTAGAGCAAGGCTATGTGAAGTGCTTCTACCCCGATCCGGATACCGAGCAAGCGTACGAATCGACCTCTTTCGGTGCCATCGTCCGCGACTGCTACTTTTTGGCAACGAAGGCCGGCTTGCTAGAGCACAACTCTCGCTAGCTATGAGCACCGTCGTTTCTGCTCCTAGGCCGGCGGCCGCGCCCGTGCTGCCGCCGGCCCGGCCGCCGAGCTATTACATCCGGCAACGGCTACTGCAGAACCGGCCCGCGATGGCCGGGCTGGCGTTTATTGTATTGTGTACGCTAGTCGCGCTAGCCGGCTACTGGATTCTGCCCGATAACTCGCCGGAAGCCAACAACGGCATAGTGCAGCTGCAAAAGCAGGCGCCGGGCTTTACGGCTACAATCCTGCGGCTGCCGCTGGCCGACTCCACGCGCACAGCCACCGCCGACAACCCGTTCGTTATCTGGTGGCGCGGCCGCGAGTCGCGCTTCCAAGAGCTGCCCATTAGCAGCTACCAGTTTCGCGGCGATTCGGTGGAGGTGGCGCCTTATCGAAATCATAGCGCATTGGCTGATCAGCCCCGAAAGTATGCGTTGGCGCAGCTCGTCGGCCATGCCGGACCGCGGGCCGCGCTGATGCGCACCATTGCGGAGGAGCGCATCAGCAAGCGCACCTACTGGCTCGGTACCGACAAAGCGGGCCGCGATGAGCTGAGCCGTTTGCTGTTAGGAACTCGAATTTCCTTGGGAATTGGCCTAGTGGCGGTGCTGATTTCCGTGGTGCTAGGCATGGCCGTGGGGGCACTGGCGGGCTACGTGGGTGGGTGGGTCGATAGCTTGCTGCTTGGGGTGATGACGGTGGTGTGGAGCATTCCGGGCATCATGCTGGTTATTGCCATTTCGCTGGCGCTGGACAGCAAAGGCGTCTGGACTTCTTTCGTGGCCGTGGGCCTCACCATGTGGGTCGATGTGGCGCGTGTGGTACGGGGGCAGATGTTGAGTTTGCGTGCGGCGACCTTTGTTGAAGCTGGACGTGTGCTTGGCTTATCGCAAACGCGGCTTATTGTTCGGCACTTATTGCCCAACATGACGGGCCCGCTCATCGTAATTGCAACCAGCAACTTTGCGGCGGCCATTTTGTTAGAAGCAGGCTTGAGCTTCCTAGGCCTCGGCGTGCAGCCACCCGCGCCCTCTTGGGGACTGATGGTCAACGAAGGGTTTCAGCTGCTCGGGACGGAAGCCGGCTTGTGGCTTACGCTGCTGCCAGGGCTTGCTATCAGCCTGCTGGTGTTGAGCTTCAATCTGCTCGGCAATGGATTGCGGGATGCGTATGATCCGAAAACCCTGCTCAGCGAGTAAACGCCGCCTGCCCGCAAGCGTTAACTAGCTTGCTAACTTGCCGCACGTAGGCACGCATCACCCAGCAGGATTGTTCTTTATCGTTTAAAAAGTTGGTTATTGGATAGCAGATCTAGCTATTCCCTAACGCTACGGCCGATTCTCCCTATGTCTACTCCGCACGCTGTGTCACCCGAAAAGAGGCTGTTCTTAAAAGAAAGAGAGTTGAATGCTTTGTTGGAAATCACCCAAGCCATCAACCTCGATCCGACCGAGGATTCGCTGTATAAAATCTTTCAATTCACCTTGCTAGGGCAGCTCAATATTCGCCGGTTGGTGCTGTACGTGAAAGAGGAAAACAACTGGCATTGCGTGGTTTCGTTTGGGGCTGGGCTGCCGGATTTTCGGCGCATCCCGTTACCAGAAGTAGTAGAGCAAAGCTGTACCGGCAGTCCGTGCGCGGTAGCTAGCCTGAAGTTGAGCCGGGAATGGGAGAAGCTGGAAATGGTGATTCCGGTGGTAACCAATGGGGAAGTGCTTGCCTACGTACTCATTGGCAATGTGCACGAGGACTACGTGAACGAGGAAGCAACCAAGTTCCTGGAAACGCTCAGCAACATCCTGATCGGGGCCATTGAGAACCGGCGCTTGGCCCGGCAACGGGTAGAAGCAGCGGCCATTCGGAAGGAAATTGAAATTGCGCAGGAAGTGCAGACCATGCTCTTCCCTCGCAACTTGCCCAATGACAGCCACGTGGCCGTGCATGCCAGCTACGTGCCGCACACCGCCATCGGGGGCGACTACTACGACGTGGTTCCTATTGATGCCCAACGGTTTCTGTTTTGCGTCGCCGACGTATCTGGCAAGGGCGTTCCAGCTTCTTTGCTGATGTCGAACTTCCAGGCCGGACTGCGCACCTTGCTGCGGCAGCAAGCTGAGCTAGGTACGGTGGTGAGTGAGCTGAACAACCTGATTTACCGCAACGCCGTGTCGGAGAAGTTTATCACCGCTTTCTTCGGGGTGTACAACCGCGCCACGCGCGAGCTAGAGTATGTGAATGCAGGCCACAATTCTGCCATCCTGCTCTCCGACGATAATGAGCACCAGCTGCTGTCGGAAGGCACCACTATGCTCGGTATTTTTGAAGAGTTGCCCTTCCTGCACACGCACCGGGTGCAGGTGCCCCTGCGCTCATTACTGCTTACCTACACCGATGGCCTAACAGAAGTATTCGATGAAGCGGAAGGCGAGTTTGGCGAAGAAGGTGTGCTAGCTTTTCTGCGGCAGAACAAGTACTTGCCGTTGCCCGTCCTGCACCGCGAGCTGCTAAACGCAATCAAAGAGTTTAACACGAAAGGCGCCAGTTTCTCCGACGACATTACGATCCTGAGCTGCCGGTTTAAATAGGAGCGTAGCGCCTAGGTCATGGGTGAGTTATCCGATGCGCACCGAATCGTTAGGAGCTAATGACTCAGCCTCATGTTCAATCCATTCTTCGGCGCGCATCAGGATGGCGAGGCCGATGAAGAAGAACGAGCCGATCTTGTCCACTTCAATAACCTCGTTCAGCAGCAGGTGAAAGATGATGATAAACAGCGACAGACCTGCTGCTAGCACCACGCGCCGGTTTTCGAGCGAGTGACTGCGGTGATACAGGCGTTGTACCATCAGCAAGGCGGTGCACATCAGCGTGGCAAAGAGCAGAAAACCCGGTAGCCCTTGCTCTGCTAGCTGCAGCAAGAAGTAATTGTGCGTCGTGGAGTGCTCTGGGTTGTCGCTGACGTAAGTACGGAAGCTCTTTACCGTATAGCGTTTATACTCAGGGTAGAAGGTAGCCGGGCCACTGCCGGTAATGGGCTTTTCACTGATCATACGCGCGGCCGCCACCCAGCGGTAGAGGCGCTCCATGCCGGAAAGGTCTTCGAGCTTATAAGTAGCCTCTAAGTGCTTCTCAAAGTCTTTCCCGTAGAAGACCGTCTTCTCATAGTCGGGCGCGTACAGCATGTAGTTGTTTTGGTGCACGAAGTAGAGCGCGCCACTGATCGCCGCCACCGCCGCCCCGATCAGCACGAACGCCGTCAGCCGCCACCGAATAGCTAGGTAGAAAAAGCCCGCCAGCGGCACGGCCATAATAGAGGCGCGCGTGTAGGAGAGCAGCACCCCAAACAACAACAGCCACTGCGCTGCTTTCCAAACGGTGCGTTTTAGAGCGGATGGCGTGGAGCGAGCCGCATAGAACGTGTACGGAAGCAGCAGCGCCAGCACCGCCGCGTAGATTACGTGGTTGAGGTAGAAGGGTTGAATAGAAGGGTTGATGGCATCGAAGGCAAAACCGTGGCCAGCATGGCGGATGGCGGTGTATACTACTGTAAAGCAGGCACCAACCACGTAAAAGGCCACTAAGCGCCACACGTCAGCCGGGCGGCGCACGATGTTCAAGGTAACAAACACGAACGGGCCGATGTACCACGTCTTAGCCAGCAGGTATTTGATGGATTTGGTAGAATCGACCGACGAAAATGCCGACACGCTGGCCCACAGCAGCATCAAGCCCAGGATGATGACCAGCGGATGCGCCCAATAGCGAGCCGCAATGCCGCTGCGTCCTAGCAGAACATTCACGCCGAAGCAGCCAAGTAGAATAAGCATGAGCGGCTCGGACGGCACGTCCATGCTCAAGCCGCCGGGTAGCGAAATCTCGCGCGTGAAAGCTAGGGTCAGCAGGAGTAGATAATACACCCAGCGCCAGTCGGCTAGCAGCACAATAATGCCGAGCAGGACCGCGGGCACACCTAGCCACGCCAGGGAGTTGGTAAGGATGACTCCAGCGCCACTCACCATTAACACCCCAATAAACACCATGAACAAGCGCTGGGCGTTGTTGCGGGGGTGCAGACTAGCTAAAAACGTTGCTGCTCTATTTGGCGTGATTTCCATTACACGTTGCTGCCTTTTACCGCACGACTGGCCACAAAAAAGGTGGCAGCCGCTGCGCTTCTACCTCACCTGTCTACTCCACTCGGCGCAGGCTGCTCAAACCTAGGTTGCCGCGATATAGCTCTAGCAGCGTGATAAAGATGATGGACAATACCAGCGTAATCAATACCGAAGAAATGACAATCAGCGAGCGAACGGGCTTCGCCTTTTTCGTAGCCGGGAAGGCTTTCTGAACAACGTAGATCGATGAAATACGGCTGCTAATGGTTAAGCGGGCCGTCTCGTAGGCGCCGCGGGCCTCTTGCAGGCGCGTTTGTACGTCGTTGAAACGGCTGTATAAGCCAGTGATAAGGTCGAGCCCTTTGGTATAGCTTTCCAGGTTGTAAACGTTGCCGCCATCCGCTTGCGTGAGTCCTTTCAAAGCGCGCCGCAGCCCAGCGGCTTTGCCGCTGTTGCCTTCGCCTTCAGCCCGGCGCAAGGCAGATTCGGTCTCGATGATTTCCTTGGCGATGTAGCGCGATTCGCGGTCCATGCCGTAGACGCCGTACCGGCGCCGCGCTGCCAGCAAGCTGTCGTGGGCCTGCACGAATTCTTTCTCCAGGAAAGAGGCTCGATCCCGGTACAACTCGATAATGCTACGGCGGTTTTCGAAGGTAAGCTGCTGGTTGATAGAGTCGATGACCTGTACCAAGGTGTTGGCCATACGGGCAGCTAGTACCTTGTCATTATCCTCAACGGTTAGCTCAATAGCATCACGGTCGTTGTGAACGATGTTGAGTTTTTTGTCGAAGGCTTCGAGGGCATCTTGTTCGGCTTTCTCGTCGCCGGGCGAGCCAACGTTATAATGCTTGTAGAGGTCGAAGCGCTTGATCATCAGCTCGGCTACCGGCTGCGATTCGCCGATGGTGATGACGCGGTCTAGGTCTTCGGCCCGGCCTCCTAGCTGTAACTTACCGCCCTCGCTCACGATACGGTCGGGGTCAGTAGTTTCAGGGTTGGTAGGGTAAAATACCGCGGTAGACTGGTATATATTAGGTAGCAGAAAGGCGACGAGCAAGCTCAGGAGAAAGGCTAATCCAACCGCCGCGAGCACTAAGTTTTTCCACCGATTAATAATGGGCAGAAGCCCCATGAGAGAATAGGTTCGCGATGACATGCAGGAAAAAATAACCAACTTCCGCAGACGCAGCCGAACCCCGGCGGTCTGCATATCGGGCAAAGCTAGTTGATTTTCGCCGTATTACGACGGTTGAGCTTATGCTCAGCACGATCAGGGGCTGCGTGGTTCTCGCGCTAGCTTTTATCTTGCTCCCATGAATTCAACCCTACGCTTCCGCTACTTGCTGTTGCCTCTGCTCGCATGCCAGATGAGCTGCCAATCAACTTCTTCCGACTCGGCTGATGTGGTGGTGTACAATGCCACCGTTTACACCGTCGATTCTACTTTCACGCAGGCCCAAGCTTTTGCTATCAAAGATGGCAAGTTTGTGGCGGTGGGCAGCACAGACGATATCCGCCGCCGCTACAAAGGCACGCAGGAGATAGATGGGCAGGGAAAGTTTATTTACCCGGGCTTCTACGATGCGCACTGCCACTTCTATCGGTACGCCCTAGGGTTGCGTGATGCCAACTTGGTAGGTACTGCCTCGTGGCCCGAAGTAGTAGCTAAGCTCACGGCGCAGCGCCAGCAGTACCCGCAAGCCGCGTGGGTTACGGGCCGCGGCTGGGATCAGAACGACTGGCCCACCAAGCAGTTTCCAACCAAAGACACCTTAGATAAGCTCTTCCCCGACGTACCCGTGCTGATAGCCCGCGTGGATGGCCACGCTGCTTTGGCAAATCAGAAAGCCCTGGACCTAGCTGGCGTGACAGCCGCTACGCCCATCAACGGCGGCACCATCACCCGCAATGCGCAAGGCAAGCTTACGGGGCTCTTGGTCGATAATGCGGTGAGGCTGGTTTCCAGTAAAATTCCAGAGCCCACACCTGCCGAAGCAGAGGCTGCACTCCTGCAAGGGCAGCAAAACTGTGTGGCCGTGGGTCTTACCAGCCTCGCCGACGCCGGCCTAAACAAAGCCGATGTCGACCAAATGGAGCGTTTGCAAAAGCAAGGCAAGCTGAAGCTGCGTCTCTATACGATGCTCAATCCGACGAAGGAAAACAAAGCCTACTACCTGCCGAAAGGTCCCGTGTTCAACGACCGACTCACGGTGGCTTCCTTTAAGGTATACGCCGATGGGGCCCTAGGCTCGCGCGGCGCGTGCCTAGTAGAGCCGTACGCCGATCGGCCGAAGGAAACGGGGTTCTTGCTTTCAACCGAGAAAGAATACCGCGCTTTGGCCAAGGAGCTAGCGGCTAGTAAGTTCCAGATGAATACGCACGCCATTGGTGACTCAGCCAACCGGATTATCCTGAACATCTACGGCGAAGCGCTGAAAGGGCAGAAGGACCGGCGCTGGCGCATTGAGCACGCGCAGGTTATCACGCCGGCCGACATGCCCAAGTTCGGGCAGTTCGGCGTTGTGCCCTCGGTGCAGCCCACGCACGCCACCTCCGATATGTACTGGGCTGGCGAGCGGCTAGGAGCGAAGCGTCTCAAAACGGCGTATGCGTACGAGGAACTGCGCAAGCAGTACGGCCAAGTAGCCCTAGGGAGCGACTTTCCCGTGGAAGATATCAACCCGCTCTATGGTTTCCATAGCGCCGTGGCTCGCCAAGATGCCAAAAATTACCCCGCAGGCGGCTTCCAACCCGAAAATGCCCTTTCGCGCCCCGACGCGCTTCGGGGCATGACTACCTGGGCCGCACACGCGGCTTTCGAGGAAAAGCAGAAAGGCCGCATTCAGCCCGGTATGGCCGCCGACTTTGTGCTGCTCGACAAAGACCTACTGAAAGCACCCGCTCCCGAGCTGCGCGGCGCGAAAGTGCTGCAAACCTGGATTGCGGGGGAGAAAGTGTATCCTAGCAAGTAGAACAGCGCCAGTAGATAAACACCTGTCATCCTGACGAAAGAAGGACCTTACTCCGTTAGAACGAATCATTGTTCTGGTGGAATAAGGTCCTTCTTTCGTCAGGATGACAGGTGTTTGTTTGTCTTAAAAGACGCTCAATCAGCCTTTCTCGTCGGCGCTAGGGCCGTAAAGGCCGGGAATTGGGATGTCGAGGAGGCGCAAGTAAACCGTGAGCTGGCCGCGGTGATGAATGCTGTGGTTGAGGCCCATGATGCGGATGGCCGTGCCTTTGGGGCGTTCGAAAATGACCTGCTCGCCGCGGTGAAGCTTGAAATTGTGGGTCAACTGTTCGTCGTCCGAGGCCTGAAGCGCTTGCTTAAGAGTGGCGCTGTATTGGTCGAAGCGGGCGAGCAGCCCCTCCTTACTGGTGGGCTTGGGGCCGGGCTTAGGCGCGTTCGGGTCGAGAAAGTCGCGGGCGTCCGCCTGCAGGAAGAGTGTTTTGAAAGCCAGCAAGTCTACTACGTGCGTTGCTAATTGCCACAGGGTCATGCTTTTGGGGTGCGGCTTGTAGTCGGCCTGCTCGAAGGGCGCTCGTTCGAGCACCCTGCGCGTATTGGCTAGCTCGACGTGGAGTTCGGCCAGGAAGTTCTGCTGAAGCGAGGAAGTGTACATAGCGTAAGGGGAAACTTAGGGTAGAAACGCGCGCAAAGTAAGCCTTTGGCGCGCACCAGCCGCTTACCGAAGCTGCGGGCGACCTAGCTCAGCGGGGGCGGAGGCCGGCGGCGGGGGTAAGAAAGTATCGTCCCTGGAGTCTTCGCGTAGCTTCTTGCCGCGCAAGGTTAGCAGAAAAATCAGACCTAGGATAAAGAATACAATGAGGGCTAGGATGCTGTAGCGCATCGAGCCAAACTGCTGACTGATAATGCCCCACGTGGCGGTGCCAATGACAATGCTGAGCTTCTCCGTCACGTCGAAAAAGCTGAAATAGGCGGCCGTGTTGGGGGTGTTCTCCGGAATAATTTTGGAATAGGTGCTGCGCGAAAGGCTCTGGATGCCGCCCATGGTGAGGCCGATGACGGAGGCTAGGGCGTAGAACGACCAGCCTGCCTGCACATAGTAGCCCGCAATACAGATCAGCGCCCAGATAACTACCGACCAGCTTAGCGCCCGCGTATTGCCAATAGCTTCCGACAAGCGCGCAAACAAGTAAGCCCCTAGGATAGCTACAATTTGCAGTAGTAAGATAGTGATAATGAGCGCTGAGTCTTCCAGGTGCAGCTCGTCGGTGCCGAATATGGTGGCCACGTACATCACCGTTTGCACGCCCATGTTGTAGGTGAAGTAGGCAAGCAAAAACCGCTTCAAATTGGGCTGGTACGCTAGCTCGCGCCACACCTTGCCTAGCTCCCGAAAGCCGTTGAGGAGCCAGCCACTGTTGTCGGCGCCGGCGCTGGCAGCACGACCTGGATCTTTGGGCAACCTAGCAAAGGGGATTTGCGCAAAACCTGCCCACCAAAAGCCGGTGAGCAAGAAGGATAGTTGTGCCGCCTTGGTGCCCGATATACCAACTTGCTCGTGAAACTGGTTGATAACGAGGCAAATGATTAGCAGAATAACGGAACCCACGTAGCCCATCGAGAAGCCGCGGGCCGAGAGCCGGTCGTATTGGTCTTCGGTGGAAATATCGGGCAGGTAAGAATTGTAGAACACAATAGAGCCCGAGAAACCTACCGTAGCGGCAATAAAGACGAACGTCGAGGCCGTAAACGTGTTAGCGTCAAAGAAATACAACCCCGCGCAACTCGCGGCGCCTAAGTAGCAGAAGAACTGCAAAAAGGCCTTTTTACGCCCCGAGAAATCAGCCAGTGAGGTAAGAAAGGGGCTGATGATGGCAATGATGAGGAAGGCCGCAGAAATGGCGTACGTGAGCAGCGACGAGCCTGGCACCTGAAAACCTAGGAAGTCAACGGGGCTCTTGCCGCTATCGGTACCGGTGGCCGTTTTGACGACGCTGCTCCAGTAAATGGGGAAAATGCTGGAGGTAATCACGAGCGGGTACACCGAGTTGGCCCAGTCGTACATGGCCCAGCCGTTGGTGATGCGCTTATCGTTTTTGGGAGTGGTGGCCACGGCAGGCGCAGCGGCAGCAGGGTTGGTCATAGAACCGAAAAGTCAGCAGTGAGGCCAGGCAAGATAGTGAGTTTTTACCCACGCAAGAGTAGCCCAATGACGCTGCTGCCACCTAGCAAGAAGTGCCTCCGCTAAAACCCATCTTCGGCGCCACCCATGCGCAGCAGCGCTTCGTACTGCTCGCGCGTATCCACGTCGACGGCGCCATCGGGGAAGCTAACGAGCTCCACCTGTTGGTCTTGCGCCTCGATAACCTGGCGCGCACCGGTAGCACCGGCTAGCTCGCGCAAAGCCGGGAAAACGGCCGCGGCAAACAGCGCCGGCACGCCGTGAGCATCCTTGTACTCCGCCGCAACAATAGGGGCCTGCGTGGCTTGGTAGCGGTGAATCAGCTCGGTCAGCAACTCGGGCGTTACCAGCGGCTGGTCGCTGAGCGTGACAATAACAGCTTGTAGCGGCTGGCTTATACTTTCCATAAAGTTCAGGCCAACCTGGATGGACGAGCCCATGCCCGTCGCCCACGCCGTGTTGCGCACAATCTGTACGGGCAAGCCCGCAACTTCCGCGGCTAGCTCCTCGTGCAAGGCGCCGGTCACGACAATAATAGGACGGCAACCAGTTGCCACGGCGGTTTCAGCCGCATGACGCAGCAGCGTCCGGCCTAGGTAAGGAAGAAGCTGCTTAGGCTGACCAAGGCGCGTAGAGGCGCCGGCGGCCAGCACGATTAAGCCAATTGTTGTATCTGAGTTAGGCATTGCTGATGGCACAAACAGCATCACCCACGATGGTGCCGAAGGAAGGAGTGGAAGCACCCAGGGCCGGCCGGTTGTGAATGGAGCCCGAGGTATCACGAAGAAAGCCAGCGGAGCGTTTCGCCTGCACCGCTTGAATCTCGGCAACAATTGATAAAGCTATTTCCTCGGCGGTTTCGGCACCTAGGTTCAGCCCGACCGGACTGTATAGTCGTCCGCTTAAGGTGTCGTCGAAGGTGAAACCTTCTGCGCGCAACTCTTCCAGCAGCTTATCGGCTTTCTTGCGCGGACCCAACAACCCAATGTAAGCAGTGGACTCTGGGAGTAGCCGCCGGAGTGCCGCAAGGTCGTAAAAGTAGTTGTGCGTCATGAGCAGCACATAATCGGGGGGCGTGGGCTCATGTGTTACATCGGCTAGGGGCACCACGTGCACACTTTGCGCTTCTGGGAAACGCGCCGCGGCGGCTTGGGCCGGACGCCCATCTACCACGCGTACCCGCCACCCTAGGCTAGCCGCCAGCCGCACAAGCGGCTGCACATCGTTGCCGGCCCCGTAGATAGTGAGGCGCAAGGCAGGCTTCAGCACTTCCAGAAAGACCCGGATGGAGCCTAGGTTGTCCTGGTAGTCTAAGGTTTTGCTTTCGCCCGTGCGCAACGCTTCGTGCGCATCAGCTTGAATGGCTGCTGCTAACTCTGGCGCGACAGGCAAGGCACCTTGCGCGTCGCCTTGGCTCGTAAACAACAGGCGGGCACCTAGCTTGGCTTGGTCGGTGGTAGGGAGGCTGAACACCGTGGCCAGCACGCTGGGCTGGTGCTGATCGGCGCAAGTACGCAGGAGCTCCAGCGGGTTGGCTAGGTCCCTGAAGTCCAGCGGTTCGAGCAAGATATGGATGATGCCTTGGCAGCCTTGCCCCATGCCGTGGCGTAGGTCATCTTCGTCGGTCGTATCATAAATAACCACCGTGGGGCGGCGGCGCTGAATGGCTTGGTATGCCCGGCGGCGCGCATCGCCTTCCAGGCAGCCGCCACTGATGGCGCCCGTTAGCTGACCATCCTCGGTCACAAGCATGCGGGCACCGGGGCTGCGGTACGCGGAGCCCTCCACGTGCACCACCGTCGCCAGCGCGCAAGCATGACCGGCGGCGCGGTGGGCATCGTAAGCCGCAAGCAAGTGCTGAAGTTCTGTCATTGGGTTCTGTAATACGGATACCTAGCTTTTACCGCAAAACGGAAGGCTAGGTTAAGAGAGTTTCAAGATTGCGTAAGGCGCTAGGCTGTAGGGCGGGCTTTGTAGTTGATGCTTTCTCCATAGTCGTAAGCATCAACTACAAAGCCCGCCCTACGTTGTATCTAGGAGGCGATGCCCGCGTTCAATACCTTCTCCGGCGTGATGGGCAGGCTGCGGATGCGCTTGCCTGTGGCGTGGAAAACGGCATTTGCCACGGCTGCTGCTACGCCTACCATCGATATTTCACCGATACCTTTCACGCCCATCGCATTGATGTATGGGTCGTGCTCGTCGATGAATTCCACGGTCATTTCCGGAATATCGGCGTTGACGGGAATGTGGTAGTCGGCCAGCGAGGCGTTGGTGTAGCGAGCAAAGTGGTCGTCGCGGACCGTCTGCTCCATCAGCGCCGAACCGATGCCAAAGATGCTGCCGCCAATGATTTGGCTGCGCGCCGTTTTGGCATTCAGGATGCGACCTGCCGCGTGCACGCTCACCCAGCGCGATACCCGCACGGTACCTAGCTCCGGATCGACGCGCACCTCGCAGAAGTGGGTGCCGAACGAGTGCATGGAGTGCTGCCCAGCATCGTCCTTGTGGCCTGAGTCGGCGGCACTAGCGGCCATACCCGATTCGTAGCCGGCGCCGTACTTGCCGTTGCCAGTGCCTTCGATGTCGGTCAGCTCTAGGCGTTTCATCAGCGCGGCAAAGTCTTCGCCCTTGCTCTTGTCGTTTTTCAAGATGAGGCGCCCTTTCTCATTCGTTACCTCCTCGGGCTTAGCGCGGTAGAGAGGCGAACGTTTGTCTTGCACAGCAAGCTTGGTGAGCTTCTGCCACACATCTTGCGCAGCCATGTAGATAGACGACGACACTGTGCCCGCCGCCACCGAACCACCCGAGTTGGGTGCCGTAGGCAGGCGCGTATCACCTAGCTCGAAGCGCACTTTGTCCACCGTCAGGCCCAGCGAATCGGCCGCTACCTGCGTCATGACGGTGTAGGTGCCGGTACCTAGGTCGGTGGCGCCGCTCTGCACCACGGCGTGGCCGTCGGCGTAGAGACGCACCCGCGCCGTGCCCTGGGAGTTATGCACAGGGTAGGAGGCCGTGGCCATCCCCATACCCACCAGATACTTGCCGTCGCGGGTGGCGCCGGCTTTGGGGTTGCGCTTGCTCCAGCCAAACAGCTCTGCACCACGCGCGTAGCATTGTTTTAAGCTCTTGCTGCTCCAGGGCTTGCCGGTACTAGGGTCTTTCTCAGCGTAATTAAGCAGCCGCAGCTGGATGGGGTCCATGCCGAGTTGGGCGGCTAGGTCGTCCATACTGCACTCAATGGCAAAAGAGCCCGGCGCCTCACCCGGCGCGCGCATAAACGTGGAGGTCATCACATTAGCGCGAGCAAGCTGATACGTGGCCTCAAAGTTGGGGCACTCGTAGAGCAAATCAATAATCTTGCTGTTGGACTCGGCGTAGTTATCCCAGGGCGACGTGGTCGACGTCTTTTCGTGAATAAGCGCCGTGAGCTTGCCTTCTTTCGTGGCACCTAGGGTCAGCGTTTGGGTTTGATCTTCGCGGTGGCCCATGCTGGTGAACATCTGCGGGCGCGTGAGCACCAGCTTCACTGGCCGCCCGATGGCCTTAGCCGCCAGCACCGTGAGGGGGGTGTGCGGCCAGCAAGAGCCTTTGCAGCCGAAGCCGCCACCGATATACTTGGTAATCACGCGCACCTGGTCGCGGGGCAAGCCTAGCATTTCTGATAAAGCTTGTTGCGTGCGGGTCACCCCCTGCGTCGATTCGTACACCGTAACGCGGTCGGCCGCTTCCCAATGAGCCGTCGTGGAGCCCGGCTCCATGGGGTTATGGTTGTTGATGGCGTGGGTATAAGTGGCCTTCAACTGGATGGGCGACGCCGCCAGCGCCGACTTGGGGTTGCCGCGCCGGGTGTGGCCGTCCGTTTTGCCATCCTGCACCTTTTGCGGGTCAAAGATTTCGGCTTTGGGGTCAAGGAAAGAGGCAATAGGTTGCGCCTGCTCGTAGCTTACCTTGACCAGCGACGCCGCGTGGGTGGCGCGCTCAAACGTATCGGCCACGACCACTGCTACCGGCTGATTGGCGTAGTGAATCTCGTTGCCGGTGAGCGGCAGAAAGCCCATAGGCGCCCCAATGGCCTTTTTGCCCTCAGGCGTGTTAGGCGTCTTGGCGAGCTTAGGCAGGTTCTCGTGGGTGAAAATGGCAATAACGCCCGGCTCCTTAACGGCAGCCGCCGTGTCGATGCGCGTGATCTTGCCTTTGGCAATCTCGCTGGTGCGCAACACCCCATAGACGAGCCCCGGCAAGGGAAACTCGGCCGCATAGCGGGCTTTGCCAGTCACCTTGTCGCGACCATCTACGCGGTCGAGGGGCTGGCCCACAATGCCACCGGCGCCCGGCGAATCAAAGAAAGTAGGTTCGATATCCATTTTTAGTGCTTCGTGCTTGGTGCCTAGTTATTGGTATTGGCTTCTAGCGCTTTAGCAATGAGCTTCACTCTTCTGGTTTTGCCCAAAGCGCAGCGCTTACCTACCAACTACTAAGCACTCGTTAAATTGGTAAGGGCGCGCACCAGCGTGTTCTGCGCTAGCTCTACCTTGTAGCGGTTGTGCTCGCGCGGCTGAGCACCGCGCAAAGCCGCGGCCGCAGCGGCCCGGAAAGTAGCTTCCGTCGCTGGCGCGCCGGTCAGCACTTTTTCGGCTTCGGGAGAGCGCCAGGGCTGGGCGCCCACGCTGCCGAGTGCCACGCGCGCCGAACGGATCGTGCCGCCCTGCACATCAAGGCCTACCGCAGCCGAAGCCAGGGCATACGCGTAGCTGGTTCGTTCGCGCACTTTTAGGTAGGTGGAACGACGGGCGTGCGCGGCCGCAGGTACCGTCACGGCCACAATCAGCTCGCCGGGCTCCAGCACATTTTCCTTGTGCGGCGTTTTGCCAGGCAATAGATAGAAACTGTTCAGGGGCACGCGGCGCTGTTTGCCCTTGGCATTCTCTAAGGTCAGAACCGCATCGAGCGCAATCAGGGCTACGGCTAGGTCGCCGGGGTTGCTGTTGGCAATGCAGCTGTCACTCACCCCTAGGATAGCTAGGTTGTGGTTGTCGCCGGTCTGGGCGGGGCAGCCCGAGCCGGGCACGCGCTTGTTGCACGGAAATGCGGGGTCGCGGAAGTAGCCGCAGCGCGTGCGCTGCAACAAATTGCCGCCGATGCTGGCCATGTTCCGCAGTTGTGGCGAGGCCGCCAGCAGCAGCGACTCCGAAATAGCCGGGTACTGCTCCACGATCAAGCGGCTTTCGCCCACGTCGCTCATGCGCTCCAAGGCGCCAATGCGTAGGCCGTCGCTGGTTTGCTCGATGCCTTTGAAGGGCAGCAGGTTAATATCCACGAGCTGCGAGTGCTGCTCGATGTTGGATTTCATTAGATCGAGGAGCGTGGTGCCGCCCGCAATGAAAGCCGCTTGCTTGTCGTCGCGCAGGATGGCCGTGGCGTCCTTCGGCTTGTCGACCTGTTGGTAGGCGAAATTGTTCATTTGATTAGCGCTTAGAAGGGAGAACTCAGCTTGCAGAAAAGGCTTAGCACGGTGTTAGTTGGACCGCTATAAGCTCTTGGTTCTCACTGCTCAGCTCTTATTGCCGGCAACTTCACGCACGGCGGCTACGATGTTGGGGTAAGCGCCGCAGCGGCACAAGTTGCCGCTCATCCATTCGCGGCATTGGTCGTCGGAACTGGCATGGCCTTCGTTAATGCAGGCCACGCCGGACATAATTTGCCCGGAGGTACAGTAGCCGCACTGGAAGCCGTCGTGCTTGATGAAGGCCGTTTGCAGCGGGTGCAGTTCGTCATTTTTCGCCAGGCCTTCGATGGTCGTGACTTCTTTGCCCTGCGCCATCACGGCCAGGGTAAGGCAGGAATTAACCCGGCGGCCATCAATCAGCACCGTGCAGGCCCCGCACTGACCTAGGTCGCAGCCTTTCTTGCTACCCGTGAGGTCGAGGTGTTCGCGCAAGGCATCGAGCAGCGTTACGCGGGGCTCGGCGCGGATGGTGCGCACAGTGCCGTTCACCTTTAGCTGCATTTCCGATACGCCTTCCACTTTGCGGGAAAGGGCCGTAAGCCGTTCGGCTTTGCTGATAAAAGGCGGCGCCAAAGCTAGGCCCAGAATGCCACCCGCTTGCTTCATAAAGCTGCGCCGGGTGCCATCCTCGGGCGCGGGGCCGCGCTGGTCGGGTGGGAAATTATCTGACATGAAAGTAACCGCTTGAAAAAGAGAGGACAAAAGGGGAGGAGGGCTGCTAGGCAACTTCTTTAGCTGCTACGCGCACCAACCTTATAAAAACCAACAGCACCAGAAGTCGACTTGTTTAGCGTGACGCTTAACTTAGACTCATTCTTAATTGTCAGATTAGCAGACCTATATAGCAATTGACTGCGCCTAGGCTCGACAGTTAAGAACGTACGATTCTTACTGGGTAAAGTTTGTGTAGAATGCTGGTATAAGTATCATTGTCCGGTGCAGCCGCACTTAACTAGCCGGCCAGCCTAGGTCGAGCGTTATCGCCCTGGTGCCTGGTTCTGACTACCGCTGTTTGAGCGACCAAGGCACTGGGGCCGTGAGCGTCCATTTTGGACTTACCTTTACCCGCATCCTAACCAGCCCTGGGCTACTTGCGTTACCGTCCTGCATGAACTTCAATTCTCTCTTTACCAGTGCCCTGTTGCTAGGGCTGCTGGCTACCGCCTGCACCAGCAACAAAAGTCTCGAACAGGAGCAAGCGCAGCCTAGCGCCGAGAAGATCAATCAGGAAGTCGTGGCGCCGGCTGCGGCACCCGCGGCGCGCAAGCCAACCTACCGCCTGGCGGCGCTCGACACGGCGCATTTCTCCCCTAGCTTCATTCGGGGGTTAAAGGAAAGTATCCAGCGCGAATCGTATGCCGTGCGCGGCAAGTGGCTGATTCTGAGTGATACAGATTCTATTGCCTTTCCCGCTGACTTGCCCGAGCAACAGCCCATTACCTACACTGGCGCGGCTCAGGGCCGCACTTACCAACTGACGGTGACGCGCCAGAACTATTCCACCATCCGCTACACCGCCGAAGTAAAGCAGGCCAGTAAGTCGTTGGCCCGCACCACAGGCACCGCCGACCTGAACCCTAGCTTCTACACCGCCGCCGAAGTGCCCGTCGATACCAAAACGCAAACTGCCTACGGTGCCTACGAATTTCTGCCAACTACCCCCCGTCAGCAGAATTTTGCGGTGCTCATTGGCATAGGTAAAGATGCCGACAAAGCAGAAATCTACGCCTCGGACATAGCCGCGTGGCGTAATGCCCCTACGCTACGGCGCAAGTAACGGGTTGTCAGAAGAATGCCTCTCTATAGCGTTCTTCTGGCAAAGAGGCTATTTAGCAGCCCGCTGGTTGATGAGTTGTAAGTACTGCGTCATCGCCATGTAGGTGCTCGCCGTGGCTTTGCCCGGCAGATGCAGGATGATTGCCACGCAATGACTGGTAGCCGCCTTGCCATCCATTTCGAAGGCAATACCGGCTTTGGCGTTGTCGTAGATGTAGTGTGGGCTAGCTTTTGGGGTAGGAGCGTAGGAGGTTGTTAGGCTAAGTGAGCTATACGCGTGACGAATGCTGGCTAGGGTAGAGCCGTTGTGCAGCCCCGTACTTGTGCGAAACCACGAAGAGGTGGCGCGCACCATCTGAATGGTTTTGCGCATATCAGGACCCGTGGCGGCGGTGTACACATCGAGCTGCGTGGGCGGCAGATGAGAGGCGGTGGGCTTGCCATACCATGTGGCCCACGCTTTTTGCATGGCCGCGTCGCTGGTAGCAGGCTTGCCTAGCTGCTCTAGTGTTTCGGGGCTAGCACCCAAAGCGATATTGCCGAGGCTGTGGCCCGGTACAATGAGCTTGTTTGGCGTAGCGGCCAGGCTAAGAAAAGCAAAAAGAAATAAGTGAAACGAGCGAAGGCGCATAAGGAGAAGATTAGAGCATACGTATACGGAATCTGTAGCGCGAAGCTGGCGCGTACCGTTCAACGACCGGTACCTAGGTTAATGCACGATTAGTGGTGCAACGATACGCGTAGCGCTAGCTTCGCGCTACGGGTTAGCATGACCGAATTTGTAATTTGACCTAGCTCTCCCGGATTTATAATCTGGCTGTAAGGAGCTGAGGATTCGTAATTCCTGCCCGCAAAGCGGGTAGCTACGCTCGAACGGTCATCCAAGTGGCGCTCATAGAAGATTATAAATCCGGTTGAGCGGGGCCCCAACATTTCCGTACACCTTGTCCAAAAGTGGACACTATTTACAAGCGTGTAGTGTGTTTATATGCTTGTAATAATCTGAAATACAAGCAGTTGAAAACATGGCATTGGCCTTGGCTAAGTAGATAGGAATTCACCTTCCTCCTGCTTAGAAATGGACAGAGCTATTTCCCCCGTCATTCAAGCCAAGCGTCGGCAGCGGCGCTGGCTGCTGGTGCTCGCTACGCTTGTTGTGGTAGCTGTTGGGTTGTGGGCGTTTCGCGGCGTGATGAAACCGAGCGTTAAGCGCGAAGACATCCTGATGGCTACCGTCGAAAACGGCGACGTAGAAGCCTCGCTCACCGCAAGCGGGCTGATAATTCCGGCCCACGAAGCCGTCGTAACCAGCCCTATTCAGTCGACCATTCGCCAGGTGTTACTCACGGCCGGGGCGAAGGTAAAACCTGGGCAAACCATCCTAGAGCTAGATAAAGATCTGACTGGTAGCGAGCTAGCGAAGCTGCAAGACGAGCAATTACAAAATCGCAATAAAAGCAATGTACTAGCCCTTTCCTTGGAGCGCAGCCTCAACGACTTACAGTCGCAGGAGAAGGTGCAGCAGGAGAAGGTACGCAGCCTGCAATCTACGTTGCGCGACGAGCAAAACCTGCTCAGCATCGGCTCGGGTACGCCGGAAGATGTGCGCCAGGCGGAGCTCAACCTGAAGATTGCCGACCTGGAGTTGCAACGTGTGCGCCGGCAGATTCAGAACCAGCGCCGGTCCAACCAAGCCGACGAGCTAGGCCTGGTGTACACTCGCCAAATTCAGGACCGCAACATCTCGGAGCTAGCGCAGAAGCTGCGCAATGCTAACATCAGCGCGGGCCAAGCCGGCGTGCTGACGTGGGTGAACGAAGACATTGGCTCCACCGTGAACCAGGGCCAAGTGGTAGCGCGCATCGCCGACCTGAGCTCCTTCCGGGTGCGCGGCACCATTGCCGACACCTACGCCGATTCGCTCCACGTGGGCGACGCTGTGCTGGTGCGCCTCAACGGCACCGATTTGCGCGGCACCATCAGCTCCATTAGTCCGGCCGCCGACAAGGGCGTGATGACCTTCTACGCCCAGCTCGACCAGAACAACCACCCGGCCTTGCGGGCCAATCTGCGGGCCGACGTGTACGTGGTGACGCGCGCCCACCGCAACGCGCTACGGGTGAAAAATGGGCCTTTTTACCAAGGGGGCCACGAGCAAACCGTGTTCGTGGTGCGCGACGGCGTAGCCACGCGCCGTACCGTGCGCTTCGGCGACTCCAACTTCGACTACGTGCAGGTAATCAGTGGTTTGCAAGCCGGCGATGAGTTGCTCATCAGCGACATGAAAAACTACGAGCAAGCCTCCGAGCTGACTATCAAATAGCACTTCACCCGACCGCCTTTCCGAGCTATGAAACGTATACCTTTTGCTGCGATCAAGCGTTCGTCCTTCCTGCTAGATGTGCTAGGCCTCTGGCTAATGATGTTGCTGGGTGTGAGCCTGTTGGTGGTGCTGCTGTTTGCTTCCGTAGCGGTTGCGCAGCCAACAACGCCAGCGCAACCTAGCACCCTGACGCTGCCCCAGGCCATTGACCTAGCCCTCCTGCAATCATCGGTGGCAAAACAAGCCGTGACCGACCGTGAAACTAGCTACTGGCAATACCGCTCGTTTCGGGCCGACTACAAGCCACAGCTCGCCTTGGAAGGAACGTTGCCCAATTACAGCCGCACCATCACGCCCGTCACCCAACCCGACGGCACCACCAATTTTCGGTACGTGCGCATCAACAATTCCTACCTAGCTTCCACCCTCACGCAAGGCATCGGGCTGACGGGCGGCAAAATTTCCATTGGCTCCAACTTGCAGCGCTTCGACAACTTCGAGGGCAACCAGCGCCTCTACAACAGCAACCCCGTCGCCATTGGCATCTCCCAGCCCATCGCTGGCTTCAACTCATTGAGCTGGAATAAACGCATTGAGCCTCTGCGCTATGGCGAATCGCAGCGCCAATACGTGGAGGACCGCGAAGTCATTGCCCGCCGCGTGACGGAGTACTACTTCGACGTGCTGCTGCAACAAGTGAATGCCAAGGTGGCCCGCCAAAACCTGCACGCCAGCGAAGAAATGTTGCGCATGGGCCGGGAGCGGCACCGCCTAGGTCGCCTCTCCGAAAACGACCTGCTGCTGCTAGAACTAAACCTGCTCAATGCCCAGCAGGCCGAGGTGCAAGCCAACATCGACGCCCAAAATGCTGCCGTTGACTTCAAGGGGTACACCGGCCTAACGATTGACCCCAGCACCGCCCTGAACGTGCCGGCCGCTACTCCCAAGCTGGCCGTAACGCCCGAAGCAGCCCTAGCCCAAGCCCGGCAATATCGTCGTGAAGCCCTGATGTACCAGCGCCGCTTGCTCGAAGCCGACCGCAACGTGGCCCAGGCCAAAGGCACCACGGGCTTCCAAGCGAGCCTCACGGCCTCTTTCGGCCTGGCCAGCAGCGGCGACCAATTTCGCACCAGCTACATCAACCCCAATGACCAGCAGCAGCTCCGCCTAGGTTTCGCCATGCCCATTGTGGACTGGGGCAAGACGCGCGCCGTGGTAAAGACGGCTGAAATCAACCGGCAGCAGGTGCAGCGTACTGTGGAGCAGGAACAGATGACCTTCGAGCAAACGGTGCTGAGCCAAGCCGCGCAGCTAGGTTCTCTGGATCAGCAGCTTGCCCTTACCTCCCGCGCCGATTCGTTGTCGCAGCGCCGCTACGATATTGCCCGCGCCACCTACCAAGTGGGCCGCATTTCCCTCACCGACCTCAACATTGCCCAGAGCGAAAAAGACCGCGCCAAGCGCGCCTATATTGCGGCGCTACGAGCAAGCTGGGTGGCCTATTATCAACTGCGCACGCTCACCTTGTACGATTTCGAGCGGCGGCAACCCTTATTGGTAGCGGCGCAATAGATATTTTGCTCAACCGCTTTAAAACGGGAAAGCCCACCCCCGCAAAAAGCCGCTCGACTAGTTCAGCGGACTCCGGCAGTTACTTACTGCTTCGGATTCCATTTGCTGAACTAGTCGAGCGGCTTTTGCGGGGGTGGGCTAGCCTATTTGTCTGGTGTTAGGCAGCTAGGTTACTGCCAGCCGCCGCCCAAAGCCCGGTACACGTTGACAGTGGCATTGAGCTGCTGCATCTTGGTTTCAATCAGGTCGAATTTCGACTCCAGCGCTTCCCGTTGGGTGAAGAGCACTTCCGTGTAGTCGGCCCGGGCTGAGCGGAAGAGGCTGTTTGAAATCGTGCTCGACTGGTTGAGCGCCTGCACGGCCAGGGCTTTCTCGCCATAACTTTTCTCCAGGTTGCTGATGTTGGCGACTTGATTAGCTACCTCAATGTAGGCGTTCAGCACCGTCCGCTCGTAATTGTAAGCGGCTTGGGTTTGTAGGGCGTTGGCGTTGCCATACACGGCTTTGATACCGTTCCGGTTCACCAACGGAGCCACCAAATCACCGGCCAGCGAATACAGCATCGATTCGGGCGTGGTAAACAGCAAGCCGGGTTTGAACGCCTCAAAACCTGCCGAACCGGTAATGCGCAGCGCCGGGTAGAAGTTGGCGCGGGCAATCTGCACGTCTAGCTTTGCCGCTGCTAGGTTCTGCTCCGCCTGCCGGATGTCCGGCCGGTTGAGCATCAGCTGCGAGGGCACACCCGCCTGGATAGTAGTGGGTACTAGGTCGTTGAAGGACGCGTCGTTCCGGGTGATGGGGCGCGGATACCGACCCGTCAGGAAGTTGATGCGGTTCTCGGTTTCGGTGATGCGCTGCTGAATGTTGTACTGCAAGCTGCGGGTGTTGTGCACCTGCGCCTCAAAACGCTGTACTGCTAGCTCCGTCACCCGTGCCGATTCTTTTTGGAGCCGTACGAGTTCTAGCGCGTTGCTTTGAATTTCAATGTTCTGCCGGGTAAGGGCCAGCTGGTTGTCGAGCGCCAGAAGCTCGTAATACGAGTTGGCAATTTCGGCAATCAGGTTCGTCACCGTGAAGTTCCGACCCTCGACAGTAGCTAGGTAGCGCAGGGCCGCCGACTTGCGAGCATTGCGCAGCTTGTGCCAGATGTCCACTTCCCAGCTGGCAAAAGCACCGATTTGGTAGTTCTGTAGCGGCTCGGGGTTGCGGTGCTCGGGCTTGATGTTGATTTCTTCCTCCGTAGCACCCTGGAGCGTGTACCGCCCTGGGCGTGCGGCATCGGCCTTGGCACCTAGGCCCACGAAGGGCAGGTACTCGCCCTTGCGGATCTGCACTTCATTGCGGGCAATCTGGATTTCTTGCTGCGCAATGTTAAGCTCCTGGTTATTTAGGAGCGCAGTGTCGATGAGGGCAGCGAGGTTCGGGTCGGTGAAGAACTGCTTCCACCGAACCCGACCTGCACTGGCTGTATCTTGAGCGGCGGCGTTGTTGTAGCTGGCCGGAACGCGTCGGTTCTCGTTTTTCACCACCAGCTCCGGCATTTTACAAGCCCCAACGGATAGCGACAGACAGGCTGCGCCTAGGTATTGATAAATGCGTCTCTTAAGCATGCGTCTCAACTTCTTCAACTAAAACATGAGGCTCAAACTCGGACAAGGGGTGTACATTTTCGTCCCCAATCAGCTTGCGGCCCGAGGCTAGGGTACCGAAGATGTAGTACAAGCCTGGCACGATGATGACCCCGAAAATGGTACCGAACAGCATGCCGCCGAGGGCCGACGTACCGATGGTGCGGTTGCCGATAGCGCCGGCGCCGTGGGCAATTACCAGCGGAATCAGACCGGCGATGAAGGCGAAAGAGGTCATCAGGATCGGGCGGAAACGCACCTTAGCACCCTCGATAGCCGCCTCGCGGACCGTCATTCCCTCTTCGTGCTTCTGCACGGCGAATTCTACGATCAGTACCGCGTTTTTACCCAGCAGACCCACCAGCATCACCAAGCCGACCTGGGCGTAGATGTTGTTAGCTAGGCCCATCGTCTTAATGAGCAGGAACGAGCCGAACACACCGGCGGGCAGCGAGAGGATTACGGCCAGTGGTAGCAGGAAGCTTTCGTACTGCGCGGCGAGCACCAGGTACACGAAGGCGAGCACCACGAGGAAGATATACACGGCTTCGTTGCCGCGGCCTACTTCGTCTTTCGACAAGCCACCCCAGTCGATGTCGTAGCCGCGGGGCAGAGTCTTGGCTGCTACTTCTTGCACGGCCTTAATAGCCTCACCCGAGCTGAAGCCCTGAGCCGCGTCGCCGCGGATGGAAGCCGTGGGGTACATGTTGTATCGGTTGATTTCGTTGGCGCCTTGGCTCTTCACAATCTTCATGAAGGCCGAGAACGGCACCATTTCGCCCTTGTCGTTCTTCACCCACATATCCAGCACGTCCTTGGGCAAGCGGCGGTACTCCGGCGAAGCCTGCACGAACACCTTGAAGAAGCGTTGGAACTTGATGAAACCTAGCTCGTAGGTCGAGCCAATCATGATGCTCAGCGTGTTCATGGCGTTGCCGATGCTCACACCTTTTTGCATGGCCAGCTGGTTATCGATCTGCAATTCGTACTGCGGATAGTTGGCCGAGAAGAAGGTGAACAGACCTGCTAGTTCTTTGCGCTTCTTCAGTTCTGCCATGAAATCCTCGTTTACCTTTTCCAGCGCTTTGTAGTCGCCGGTAGCGGTTTTGTCGAGCAACTGGAGCTGGAAACCACCTGCCGCGCCGTAGCCCGGTACTGCCGGTGGCTCGAAGAATTCGATGGTCGCGCCGGGAATTTCCTTGGCTTTTTCCTCCAGACTCATGATGATGTCGTGCACCGATTCTTTCCGCTCTGACCACGGCTTGAGGCTGATCAGCAGGGTACCGGCGTTCGAGCCGCGACCTTCCGTGAGTACCTCATAACCTGCCAGCGACGAAATGCTTTCGATACCAGGTACTTTCTCCGACAGCTTGGAGAGCTGTTGCGAGAGGGCGTTGGTGCGTTCCAGCGTCGAGCCGGGAGGCGTCTGGATAATGGCGTAGAGCATGCCCTGGTCTTCGGCGGGGATGAAGCCGGAAGGCAGCGTGGAGGAAATTCCGAAGATGCCTAGGCCGAAGGCTATCAGAATAGCGAAGGTGAGGATGCGACGGTCAACTACCTTTTCCAAGAAGTTAGTGTAGCGACCTGTCAGACGCTCGAAGCCGCGGTTGAACCAGTCGATGAAGCGGTTGATTGGCGTCTTCTTCCGGGCTTGGCCGTGATTATTTTTCAGAATCATGGCGCACAGTACCGGCGTCAGGGTCAAGGCCACAATACCCGAGATGACGATAGACGAAGCCATCGTGATAGAGAACTGGCGGTAGAAGATACCCACCGGACCACTCATGAAGGCTACCGGCACGAATACGGCCGTCATCAGGATGGTGATGGCGATGATAGCGCCGCTGATTTCGCCTACTACCTCACGCACCGCGCCATAGGGAGAGAGGTGCTTTTCCTCCATCTTGGCGTGCACCGCTTCCACCACCACAATGGCATCGTCGACCACAATACCAATGGCGAGTACCAGGGCAAACAGCGTAATCATGTTGATGGTCATCCCGAAGGCCTGCATGGCAATGAAGGCACCCACTAGTGACACCGGCACGGCGATAATCGGAATGAGGGTCGAGCGCCAGTCGCCGAGGAACAGGAACACCACAATGGCCACCAGGATAAAGGCGTCGCGCAGGGTATGAATTACGTTCTCCGTCGAAGCGTCGAGGAAGCTCGATACGTCGTAGCTGATCTTGTAATCCATGCCGGGGGGCATGGTCTTCTTCAGCTCTTCTAGCTTGGCTTTCACGCTCTTGATTACATCACTAGCGTTTGAGCCGTAGGTTTGCTTCAGCATGATAGCCGCCGAAGGGTAACCATCGAGGTTGGAGTAGATGTCGTAGAATTCCGAACCTAGCTCCACGTTGGCCACGTCTTTGAGGCGCAGCGTTTCACCGTTGGCGTTAGCCTTGATGATGACGTTTTTGTACTGCTCCACGTCGCTGAAGCGGCCCTGGTACGTCAATACATATTCCAGCGCCGAGGCTTCTTTGCCATCGGAGCGGCCGATACGACCCGGCGAACCGATAACGCTCTGGTCGTTCAGGGCTTCCATCACGTCATCCACGGAGAGGTTGTAGGCCCGCATGCGATCTGGCTTCAGCCACACGCGCATGGCGTACTGGCGGCTGCCTAGGATGCTGGCGCGGCCAATACCGTCAATCCGCTGAATTTCGGGCAGCATGTTTACCCCAGCGTAGTTGAACAAGTACCGCATGTCGGTATTCTTGTCCTTGCTGTAGAGGTTCACATACATCAGCATGTTCGGCACCACGCGGTTTACCACTACGCCTTCGCGCTGTACCAGCACCGGCAAGCGGTTCAGGATCTGCGCAATACGCGTGTTAACGTTTACTACGGCCTGCTCGGGGTTCGTGCCTAGGTTGAACACGATCTGAATGTTGGCCTCACCAGCAGACACGGCGTCGGAGGTCATGTACTTCATGCCGGGCACACCGTTGATTGCCTGCTCCAGTGGGATGAGCACCGATTCGGTGAGCACCTTAGCGCTGGCGCCCGGATATGCCGTGCTCACCATGACCATGGGCGGCGAAATCTCCGGGAACTGGGAGTTGGGCAGGGTATTGATGGCCAGGATGCCCAGGAACATGATTACCACCGATATCACGATGGCAAACACTGGCCGACGAAGGAATCTACTAAACATATCTGCTCTGTTTTGGCGTACCGACCCTACTCGGAGTACACTTTCAAGTGGGAGATTACCGTCTTCGGATCTTGGTAAGCGAATTCGATCTTATCTCCGTCTTTCACTTTCCGAATCCCTTCTAGCATAATTTTATCGCCGGCACCTAGGCCTTTAACGATGTATAGGTCAGGCATTTCAGCCGAGACGGTCACTTCGCGCTGGTGCACCACGTTGTTCTTGTCCACCACGTACACGAACTTCTTCTCCAGCACCTCGAAGGTGGCTTTCTGCGGCACAATCAGGGCGTTCTTCATGGGCGTGGTCATCAGCACGCTGCCCGTTTCCCCGTTGCGCAACAGCCCTTTGGGGTTGGGGAAGGTGGCGCGGAAGGCGATGTTGCCCGTTTCGTTATTGAAGTCAGCCTCAATGGTTTGTACAATGCCAGGCTGCTGAAATACCTCATTGTTCGCCATCAGCAGCTTCACATGGATGCCGCTGTCGCTTTTGGCGTGTGCTTTATAAGCTAGGTATTCGGCTTCGGGTACGTTGAAGTACACCCACATTTTGCTATTGTCCGACAGTGTCGTCAGCAAGTCCCCTTCGTCGACCAAGCTACCTAGCCGGCCCTGGAAGTGGTCCATGATGCCGTCGAAAGGCGCTTTGATGGTGGTGAATTGCAAGTGCGTTTGGGCCAAGGATACTTCGGCTTTGGCCTTGTCATACTTGGCCTCAGCCAGCGCCAACTCATTCTTAGACACCACGTTGTTGTCGGCCAGCCGCTTCGTGTTCTGGTACTCCAGGTTCACGTAGTTTGCCTCAGCCTGCGACTTTTTCAGTTCTGCCTGATAAATCATGGGCATGATCTGAAACATGAGCTGCCCTTTCTTCACGGACTGACCCTCGTCGACAAAGATCTTTTGCAGGTAACCTTTTTCCAGCGCCCGCAGCTCGATGTGCTGGATAGAGTGGATTTGGGCTACGTATTCTTTAACCAGCGTCGTGTCCTTTTGCAAAGGGCTAGTAACTAGAAACTTCACTTTCTCTTCCTTCGCTTCTGTCTTTTCTGTGCAGCTTGTAAAACAAACCACGCTGTACAAGCCCATGAGCATGAGCGTTCTTTTCATAAAAACCTTAAGTATCATAAACAGGTGATTGACAATCCTAGGAGACGTTGTTGGGGAGAAGCGTGCAAAAGGTGGTGAATGATTTAGGAAGGCGTTGGAGCTTGCAACCAGTAGCAGAGCAAGCTTCTTATTGCAGCTAAAGCATTGGTAATATGATTACTGCGATGATTCAATGCAGGGCTGAGCGACCAGGCAAAAGAGGCTAATGAGTGTTCAGGCAGGCTTTACAAGCAGTTTGCTCACGCCACGGTAGGCCGCAGGGCACTGGCAGAAGAATTGGATGAATTCCAACGTTGTGTGAGCAAAATCAAGGAAAAGTGCAGATGCTGCATGGCTGATATCGTGTGCTTGGTAGTACAAAACACTCACATCGACATGAAGACGATATGAAGGAATTGACTAAACACACCTAAAAAGTACTCCGTAAGCAAGAAGGCGTGTGACCTTTTTTGCGGCCTATACCGCCGATGATAGCCCCTCAAATGTGCCCTGATAAGTCTGCTGAGCAGTTGAGCTTTGCTAAATACGCCGAGTGGGATGAGTATACTGTGAGCACAAGGTTGCTCATCAATGCTGCGCCGGCTACAGTAGCCGGTGCTACATGAATTTATGAGTTGTACTATTTCGACAAGCAGGCTCTTTGTATAGCCTAGTTTGCATGTATGAAATAGTTACATTTCGTCTGCGAATAGGTCTGTGCTTCGGAAACAAAGCTTGCCCACGCATAAAGCCTATCTTCTCGCTATTGAATAGGACCTAGCTCTGCCACGAGGCGAATTGATCAGCTTTCGTGTGCCCCTGCAAAAGCAATTTTACTCACTGCCTCTGATAAGAGAGGTAGCCAGTTGAGAATATATCCAGGGCGTTATAGTTCTGTAGTTGAATTATTTAGCGAAATGTGCCGGCCCGACCATGAGAATAAATCTGCGGGCCATTATAGCTAGGTGAAAGCCCAGCAGGCGTTGGCGAGCCGCCCGACCTAGCTTTTGACAGTCGAAGCTAAGTTGGGCTGCTCGCCAACGCCTGCTGGGCATAAGAAGGGCACTTGTTGTGAGCGATATGCCGGGTTTCCAGCGGCAAACTGCTAACGCTCGTACTTTTTAATGGGCGTGTTGCGGTCTAGGTCTTTCATGTAGAACGCGGCGATGGCGCTGGCTAGGCCCGGTAGCAGTTCGCCGTCATTCGACAGCACAATCACGGTGTATCCTTCCTGGGGGAAACGCCAGACGTCACCTAGGCCTGGGCCGCCGCTATGTCCGGCACTCACGATGCCTTTCTCCGTGCCCAGCGCCCAGCCGGCCCTGGTAAACTCGGCATTGCCTTGGGGCAGACTGTCGCAGCCATACAGGAGCGGAGCCGCAAAAGCTTCCGGAAACAAGACTTCCTTGTCGAGGCCGATAGCCCACTGGACTAGGTCGTGCAAGGAGGCAAAGTAACCGCCCGCGGTGTAAGTGTACGCGGGGTAGAGATACTTATAGGCGCGCAGTTGGCCTTGCCAATCGTAGTAGGTAGTGGCTTTTTGTGAAATTAAATTGGTGCGAAGAAAGGGGCCAACCTGTTGTTCCATGTCGTAGGAGCCGTCTAGCATGTGCAAGGGCTGCGCTACTTCTTCCTGCAAGAGTTGTGGGAAAGGTTTGCCGTAGATTTTTTCCAGAATGTAGCCCAGCAGCATGAAATCGGCCTGGGCGTACTGCTGCTTGCTGCCAGGCGGGTAGGCAAGGGTGGAGTCGCGCAGGGCCCGCACCACGGCCGCGGTAGAAAGATATAAGTTGCCGTGAAAGTCGCGTATGCCGCTTGCGTGAGTCAGTAGATGTTTCACCCGGATGGGCTGCCACTGGGTCGGAATCGAATCTAGGTAGTTGCCGATCGGGTCGTCGAGGCGCAGCTTGCCTGCGTAAACCGTTTTCAACACCAGCGTTGAGGTAAGCAGCTTGGTACAGGAAGCAATCTGAAAGTTGGTGTGAGCAGTGACGGGCGCTTTCCATTCAACATTGGCGAGGCCGTAGGTAGCAACTTTACGTACTTCGCCTTTCTGAACGACGGCCACCGCTAGGCCGGGAATGCCAAGCGCCTTCATCTTCTCGGCAACGAAAGCATCCACTGCCTGACTAGTAGCGCTTGAACTCTGAGCAGAACAAGGCCGGAAACAGAACAACAGAAAAACGACAAAGGCTAGCCGGGCAATGAAGTGGCGCATAGAATAGAAAGGAGTGTGGGGAAGAAGGAAAAGCCCGCAGGCCGAGTGTCATCGCGAAGTGGCAGGAGTACCAGGCGCCGAGCCACTACGTTACACGCTCAAGCGAATAATTTCTGCGAGCAGAAGCTGGCTTTTCCCCGCAGAAAGTAGTGCTAGGATGGCCGGCCGGCTAGTGCCTCCTAGCCACTACACCCGCACAAACTCTTTTTTGTGACGCACAAGCTCCTGCCAGGGGCAAGGCTAGGTGCCTGTTTGTCTATGGTTTGAGGTTGCCAGGAAGCTAGGTGCAGCCCTTTCGAGGTAGCTTTCTATACTTCTGGGCTACTTCGTGCACGAAACCGCTAGTTGGTTTCACAAAAGAACTGTTGCCATCCTAGCTGTTATAGGATTCGTTGTTCTACTTACCCTGTTATGAATAAGAAGTACCTCTTCGGGTTGGCGCTAGCCGCGTTACTAGTTTGGTTTATCGTGGATGCGGTGTCGCAGCCTAGCCCGCAAGATCTGCCCGGTGATTTTGAGGAAGTGGGCATGTTCCGCAACGAGAATAACACGGGCCCCATCGTGCGCATCTACAGCGTGACGGTTGGCGACACGACGCGCTGGCAGGAAATGGAGCAGTACGGCAACCTGATGCCGTATACCAAGTACGGTACCACCAAGGTGTACTTCTTTGCCAAAGGTCAGCAGGCCCCGACTACGCTGCAGGCAACGCCGCCGCACTTCGCCCCAACCTTCAACCGCCACTGTTTGGCGTCTTACGAGAAAGACGTGATGAGTAAGGTGACGTTTCGAAAGCACCCATTTAGATAAGCAAAGCGAGATAGGGCTACATAATGACCAAATGTCGAGCGTCGTTTTACACATCGTCAAGAAATAATAGAACATTATTCTGACGCTTTCCGCGCTATAGAGCTAGCTAAAATACAAGGCAAAGAAATATTACGTGTCTTCTTGGAATAAGCTAGCTTTCTGTAAAGTCTTGTCTGCCGCACCTATATAAGGCTACAGAAGGTATCCGATTGGGTAGTCTGCGCTACAAGAGAGGCTTGTACCAGGGCTTTGCGTGCTTATCTGAGCTTAAGGCAAAGTTTAGTTGAGTAGGTCGTATGCACGGTAAGTTACGGTTGAGCTGTATCGGAATTGCCATACTCGCCAATTTTGTAAGTTACTCAAAAAACACCATAATATGTTAGTGAATAAAGAGCTATATAGCTGATCTATTGAACTAATTTAGTACGTTTGGCGTATTAGCACCTCATTAGTGCAAATAAGAGTACCCTGTTCTTTCACCACTTACACCAAAACCTTATGAAACGTACAAAAGCTGCATCTTGGACGGTTTGGACTATGGCTCTCGCTCTTAGCGCTGGCACGGCTCTCACTTCTTGCACGACCACTAGCACTGAGACGCCAACGGATAGCGGCACGACCAGCGGCTCAACTACGTCGGATGCAACCGGTACTACCTCAAGCGGTAGCACTACAGATGCTTCTACCACAGGTACCACCACTACGGGTACTACGGCTGGCACGACCACCACAGGCACCACCGACGGTACGACCACTACGGGTACCACCACGACCGGTACTACGGCTGGTAGCACCACGACCGGTACAACTGCTGGTTCTACGACCACCGGCACTACGGCTGGTAGCACCACGACCGGTACCACTGCTGGCACTACGACCACCGGCACTACCACCGGCGGTACTACTCGCTAGTAAAAAGAATTAACGGCGCTGCTAAAGCGCAGACCCATAAAAACCAGCTGCTCGGAATCGGGCAGCTGGTTTTTTATTGTCTGGACGCTACTAGAAGAAAGCTAGCTTCTCTCCCCATGTGAGGAGAGAAGCTAGCTTTTTTGCTTTCTGCTGCGCGGCGAACAGAAATCGTGCAGGCGTGCACGTCAAGAACGAACACCTTGTCCGGTTATGGACAATATTTTAGGGCGGCATTCTTGCTTAGGTGTGGTTAAAGTGTTGATTTGTAGATAATTAAAATTGTGGTACGCGACTTGGCTATTCTTACAGGTAAGTGCTTTGGTGTAGCTTAAAAGCGGACAATCCCTAGCTTTTGCTCGCCAACACGAAGGTGCCTTTCCAAACCCTAGCTTCGAAAACAAACCGCACGCCCCATGGAACCAACCCTGACCAAAAGCGCCCTGCTCCCGGATGCTGCCGCTTCTATCTCGCTAAAGAACACGCCCATGATCAAGCTCCTCGACATTGAGAAAGTGTACCAAACCGACACCATTGAAACGGTGGCCCTGAACCGCGTGAACCTGACCATCAACAAGGGCGAGTTTGTGTCGGTGATGGGCCCGTCGGGGTGCGGCAAATCGACGCTGCTGAGTTTGATGGGGCTGCTCGACGAGCCTACCGGCGGCACCATCGAAATCGACGGCCGATCAGTAACGAGCTACTCCGACCGGGAGCTAGCCCGCTTGCGCAACCACAAAATTGGCTTCATCTTCCAGAGCTTTCACCTCATCAACGACCTCTCGGTGCTCGACAATGTGGAGCTGCCCTTGCTCTACCGTGCTGGCCTGAGCGGCAAAGAGCGTCGGCAGCGCGCCCACGCCGCCCTCGATAAAGTAGGCCTGAGCGCCCGCACCCGTCACTTCCCCAGCCAACTCTCCGGTGGCCAACGCCAGCGCGTTGCTATTGCGCGGGCCCTAGCCGGCGCCCCGGAAATCATCTTGGCCGACGAACCTACTGGCAACCTCGACTCGGTGATGGGCGACGAGATTATGGACCTCCTGCTCGGGCTGAACCGGGTAGAGGGCACTACCATTGTGATGGTGACGCACGACGAGAACATGGCTCACAAAACTGAGCGGCTCATTCGCTTCTTCGACGGCAGTCAAGTTAGCTAGGTCCATTAATAGGTAACGAAGGCGTTCTGCTGCGCCAAGCTCAGCAGAACGACCACTAGTAGATAAACTCCCATGCTTCTTAGCTATCTGAAACTCGCCTGGAAGGTGCTCTTGCGGCGCAAGTTCTTCACCTTCATTAGTTTATTTGGTATCAGCTTCACGCTGATGGTGCTGCTGGTAGTGGTGGCCATGTTCGACCACACCTTCGGTGCCCACGCCCCCGAAACGAACCTCGACCGCATGCTGTTCGCGCAGTTTTTGCACGTCAAGTTCAAGAACGACGGCAACATGAATACGCCGCCGAGCTACTACGTTCTCAATAAATATGTGCGTACCCTGCGTACGCCGGAAAGTGTAGCCATTGCCTCCAATTTCCATGCTACCCCTAGCTACGTTGGCAACCGCAAACTCGACCTCGACCTGCGCTACACCGACGCTATGTTTTGGAAGGCGCTCGATTTTACTTTCCTACAGGGCAAGGCGTTCAGCGATGGGGAGGTGAAAGGGGCTGCTCGCGTGGCGGTTATCAACCAGACTACCGCCCGGCAATACTTTGGCACCGACCAGGGTGTGATAGGGCGCACCATTGAGATAAACCAAATCGGCTACCGAGTGCAGGGGGTGGTGGAAGACGTGCCCGCCATGCGCTTCATTTCCTACGCCGACGTCTGGGTGCCCATCACAACCGGCCCCGACGACTTGCAGCACGTAGGCCTCAACGGCGACTACCTCGCTATCATCACGGCCAAAAGTGCGGCTGATCTGCCCAATGTGCAAGCTGAGTTTCAGCGCGCTGTGCGTACCATTCCGTTGCCCGACCCGAAGAACATGAAGCGCCTGAACTTCTACGCCGACCCGTTGCTGGCTGCCGTTGTCACGCGGCAACTGTTTCGGCAGCTTACAGCCGGCGACACCCAGACCGATGGGCTCGGCATGTTCTACTCCATCCTGGGAGGCGTGGCCCTGCTGTTCATGCTGTTGCCGGCCTTGAACTTGGTGAATATTAATGTGAGCCGCATCATGGAACGCTCCTCCGAAATAGGGGTGCGCAAGGCTTTCGGCGCCACCGGCGGTACGCTGGTAGGGCAGTTCTTGGTCGAGAACATCTTCCTCACTACCCTTGGAGGACTGGTAGGCTTAGGGCTTGCCTATGTGGTCCTGCAACTCATCAGCGGCTCCGACATCCTAGCCTATGCGCATTTCGAGCTGAACTGGCGCATTTTCGGGTGGGCCTTGCTCGTGACGCTGATTTTCGGTGTGGTATCGGGCGTGTACCCAGCCTTCAAGATGTCGCGCCTACAGCCAGTGCAAGCCCTCAAAGGCAGCGGAAAGTAATATCGAGTGACGGTGTGCTAGGGTAGTTGAGTGAAGGTTAAAACGACACTACTCGACTATTCAGTTACCCTAGCACTCCGTCACTCAGCCACTCAATCACTCGATTTACTCTCATGATACGCCATCTGTTTACTTTGATCTGGAATCGCAAGCGGTCCAACTTCTTGCTGATGAGTGAGATTCTTCTGTCGTTTTTCGTGCTCTTCGCGGTGAGCGTGCTGCTGGTGAGCAACTACTACAACTACCAGCAACCCCTAGGCTTTGAGTACGAAAACGTGTGGGAGCTGAGCGTGAACCCCGGGCAGGACACCCTCAACCGCACCGAAAAGGTGAGCCAGATAATGCGCCGCTTGCAGAGCACGCCCGGCGTGGTAGCCGTCACGAGCACCAGCTCCAACACGCCTTTCTCGTTCAGTACCATGAACACCACCCAATACACTTATAAGGGGAAAGGTGGTCCGCTGACCGAGCGCTACGATGCCGACGACGACATGGTGAAAGTACTGCGCCCAAAGGTGGTGGCTGGCCGCTGGTTCGACCGCCGCGACGCCGCCGCTACCCGCCCGCCCGTGGTGGTGAACCAGAAATTTGTTGAAAAGCTCTTCGGGCAAGAGTCGCCAGTGGGCAAGGTGCTCGTTACGAGCGACGGCAAAGAGGAATGGCAGATAGTCGGCGTGGTAGAGACCTTCCGTTCGGGCAGCGACTTTGCCAGCAACGACCCCGCCATATTCGACCGCCGCATCTTACAGGATTCGGCCGTGCTCGGTGCTTACGAAATGCCCGTGCTGCTGGTGCGGGTGCAACCCGGCAGCGGTGCCGTGCTGGAGCAGCAAGTGGTGAAGGACATCAAGGACATCTCGAAGGGCTGGATAGCGAAAGTGAACACTCTGCAAGAAAACCGCCACGACAAACTCAAAATCATGCTGACGCCGCTAATAGCCCTCGGAGTGGTGGCGCTATTCCTGATCATCAACGTGGCGCTCGGGCTATTTGGCGTGCTCTGGTACAACATCAACCAGCGCAAGGCCGAAATCGGTTTGCGGCGGGCCATGGGGGCTACTGGGTCGGGTATCAGCGCGCAGTTCTTGGGCGAAATGCTGGTCGTGACGACCCTTGGGGTGCTTGGTGGAGTGCTACTAGCCGCGCAGTTTCCGCTGCTGGGCGCATTCGGCGTCGAAACGCCGGTGTATATAATGGCCATCGTCCTGGCCGCCCTCCTGATTTATACCCTGACGGCGATATGCGCCTTCCAACCTAGCCGTATTGCAGCCGGTATTCAGCCCGCCGTGTCGCTGCGCGAAGAATAAGTGCTCCGCCGGGCAAGTTCTTTCAAAAACGAGCCCGCAGAAGTACCTACTGTGGCACTTTCCTTTGCCGCTGCAAATTCCGTCCTTCGCATACCTTCCTTTCCGCCATGATCCTCATTATCGACGATGATATTGCCGTGCGTACCTCGCTGGGCCTGTTACTGAAGCAAGCTGGCTACGCCACCAAGGCAGTAGCCACGCCCGAAGAAGCGTTGCTTCTTGTGCGCGAAGTAGCGCCGCAACTCGTGCTCATGGATATGAATTACTCGCTCGATACTTCAGGCCAAGATGGTTTGCGGCTGCTCGGGCAGGTGAAGGAAATTTCCCCCAAGGTGCCGGTCATTCTCATCACAGGTTGGGGTTCAATCAGCTTGGCTGTGGAGGGCATGAAGGCTGGGGCGGCCGAGTTCGTGACCAAGCCGTGGAACAACGAAGCTCTGCTCCAAACCATCCGCACCAGCCTGAGCCTGGCCGAAGCTAGCGCCCAAGCGCCCGCAGCGGATGAAGCTAGCCTAGGTCGGCGCCAACTCGATAAGCAGTTCAATTTCAAGAACATCGTGGGGCAGGATGCGCAACTGCTGCACGTGTTGCGCAATGTGGGCCAGGTAGCCGCCACCGATGCCTCGGTGCTCATCGAAGGCGAGTCGGGGACGGGCAAGGAGCTGATTGCGGAGGCCATTCACCAAAACTCGCAGCGCCGCCAGAAGCCTTTTGTGAAGGTAAACCTAGGGGGTATTTCGGCGTCATTGTTTGAGAGTGAAATGTTTGGGCACCGCCGCGGGGCCTTCACCGACGCCAAAGCCGACCGCCAGGGGCGCTTTGAAATGGCCAACGGCGGCACCATCTTCCTCGATGAAATCGGGGAGCTCGACCTCGGTAGTCAGGTGAAGCTGCTGCGCGTGCTGCAAGACCGCACCTACGAAGTGCTCGGCGACTCGCGTAGCCGCTCCCTCGACATCCGCGTGATTTGCGCCACCAACCGCGACCTAGCCCAGGAAGTGCGCGAAGGCCGTTTTCGGGAAGATTTATTTTACCGCATCAACCTCATTACGGTGCGCCTGCCTGGCCTGCGCGAGCGGCCCGACGATATTCCGCTGCTCGCCCAGCACTTCATCAACAACCTGCGCACCACCTACAACCGGCCCGCCCTGAAAGTAAATACCCGCGCCTTGCACTGGTTGCGCGAGCAACAGCTGCCGGGCAACATCCGGGAGCTGAAGAACTTAGTGGAGCGCGCCGTGCTCGTGAGCGGCAAAGATGAGCTAGGCCCCGAAGACTTTCAGGCTCAAGCCCAACGTAGCGTCGCCAAAGCCCCCGAGCCCGGCGAACTGCCCGCCGTCGGCCTCATGACCCTCGACGAGATGGAAGCCCAGATGATCCGCAAAACCGTGGATTTTTATTCGGGCAACCTCTCGCGCGTGGCCAAAGCGCTAGGGTTGAGCCGCGGGGCGCTGTACCGGCGTTTGGAGAAATTTAACATTCCGTACGATGCTGCGCAGTAGCGACGCAAGCTTTTACGTCTCCTGGTTGCTGAGGTTAGGTGCAGACCGAGCCATTCAATTGACCGCCGCAAAATATTGCGTCGCTACACCGTTCTTTACGGCATGACCCTCCGCACCAAGTATATTCTGTTCGTCGTACTCATTCACGCGGCTATTGCGGGGCTAGCTTTTCAGTTTCGGGAGTCCAATATGTGGCTGTTTATGGCCACGGAGGTGTTATTGCTAGGCACGGCGTATGTCAGCGTGCAGCTGTACCGGGGGTTTGTGCGGCCACTGAACCTGATTGCCGCTGGCACCGAAGCCATCCGCGACCGAGATTTTACCATGAAGTTTCTTCCGGTCGGCCAGACCGAGATGGACCAACTCATTGATACTTATAACACCATGATCGACGAGCTGCGGCATGAGCGCGTAACTCAGCAAGAAAAGAGCTTCCTGCTCGAACGCCTCATTGCCGCTTCGCCCGCCGGCATTTTGCTACTCAGCTTCGATGGCAATATTGAGGGCTTGAACCCGGCAGCAGAACAATGTCTGCGCCTAGCTCCGGTCGAACTAGTTGGAAAGAAGCCCGCCGAACTGCCCGGAGAGTGGGGGCGGGCCTTGGGAGCATTGCAGCCGGGGCAACCGCAGCTGGTGCAGCTGTCGGGGTTACAGACCTACCGGGCTAGCTCGTCGCACTTTCTGGATCGGGGCTTCACGCGCTACTTCATCTTGCTCGAAGAACTGACCCAGGAGTTGATTCGGCAGGAAAAGCAGGCGTATGAGAAGCTGATCCGGATGATGTCGCACGAAATCAACAACTCCATCGGCGCCGTCAACTCCATTCTGCAATCGTTCCACTACTACGCCCCGCAGCTCAGCACCGACGACCAACCCGATTTCACGGAGGCCCTGGATGTATCCATCAACCGCAACACGCACCTAGCTAACTTCATTGCCGGCTTCGCCAACCTGGTGCGCCTGCCTGCGCCCACGCCGCGCCCCACCGATGTGCACGAGCTGCTAAAATCCACTTGCCGGCTCTTGCAAGTGCAAAGTGAAAAGCGCAACATCAAGTGGCACTGGGACCTAGCTTCTGGACCGCTGTTCGTGAACCTAGATGCCCAGCAGATGGAGCAAGCCCTGCTCAATATTTGCAAGAACGCTCTCGAAGCCATTGGCCACGACGGCAACCTTTGGGTGAGCACCACGGCCCAGCCCGCAGGCATCGTTATCGAAAACGACGGGCCCGGTATTCCGCCCGAAGTAGCGCCGCGCCTGTTCACGCCTTTTTTCAGCACCAAGCGCGACGGTCAAGGCATTGGCCTGACGCTGATTCGGGATATTCTCCTGCAACACAATTTCCACTTCAGCCTAGAAACGAAACCAACTGGCCGGACGCAGTTTCGGATAGAACTGTAGGCACGCGCCACGGCGCGTTCGTTGTTGCCCGACTCACGCCTGCCGGTCCGACGCCCTAGGCGTCCGACCGGTTGTTGCTAGAACGATAATCGCCCGCCTAGCTTTTGTAGCTGACTGCAGCCGACAACCCGTCGGACCAGCAGGTGTGAGCCGAGCAATGATGCGGGTCCAATGCTTAAGACGTCTGACCAGGTGCAGCCTAGGCTTACGTCCAGCGGCTCAGGAACTGGTTAAAGGGCTCCTTGTATTGGTCGCCGACGGAGATGGTGGCGGAGCCAATCTGCACAGTGTTGCGCGTCACGGCCCGGATCTTATCCAGCGCCACGATAAAAGAGCGGTGAATACGCATGAAGTAGCGAGCGGGGAGCTTGTCTTCCAGCGCTTTCAGGCTCGTGAGCGACAGCAAGGGCTTCGAGCCGTCGGCCAGGTGCACCTTCACGTAGTCCTTTAGGCCTTCGATGTACAGAATCTCTCGGAAGGCAACGCGCACCAGTTGGTACTCTACTTTCAAGAACAAGTACTCTTCCTCGGGCTCTGGCGCGGCCGGCGCGGGCAGGGCAGGGGCGGCGCTAGGCAATTGCAGCACTTCGGCGTACGACTGCGCCTTGGTGGCGGCGCGCAAAAACTCCTCGTAGTTGAAGGGCTTCACCAAATAATCTAGGGCATCAACCTTGTAGCCATCGAGGGCAAACTGGTGAAAGGCCGTAGTGAAAATAATGCGCGGACCTAGGCCCGGCTTGCCTTTATCGAGCACCCGCGCCAGCTCGATGCCCGTGAGGTCAGGCATTTGGATGTCTAGGAAAATCAGGTCGACGGCTTGCTCTTGCAGCCCGCGCAGGGCTTCCACGGCGCTGCTGTAGCGGCCCACCAAGTGCAAAAAGGGCGTTTGCTCAATAAAAGCGCAAACCATCCCTAGGGCTAGCGGCTCATCGTCGACGGCAATACAATTTAAGGTCATAGAAAAGTAATGGAGTAGTAGAGTAGCTGAGTAGGGCGAAAGGCAATAGCTGAAGCTTTGGCTTGGTACTACTGCACCTGCAAGGTGAGAACCACTTGATACTCATGGTCGCTGGTCGACTCGGTGGTGGTTAGATGGTAGCGCTCAGGATAGAGCAGGTCGAGGCGGCGGCGGGTGTTGGTGAGGCCAATACCGCTGCCCATGTCGAAGCTGAGGGCTTTTTTGGGGAAAAGCGTGTTGCGTACTTCCAACGCTAGCTCGGTACCGCACTGCTGCACGCTCACGTGAATCTGGCTAGGTTGGGTGGCACTCACGCCGTGCTTGAAGGCATTTTCTACGAAGGGCAGCAGCAGCATGGGCGCTACGGGCACGTCGCGCAGGGGCTCGGGCTTGTTGAACGTGACGGTGACTTTATCCGTCAGTCGTAGCTGCATTAGGGCCATGTAATCCTGCAAAAACGCAATTTCCTGACTTAGTAACGTGGTGCTAGCTTGGGTTTCGTAGAGCACGTAGCGCATCATGCGCGACAGGGTATGCAGGGCCTGGCGGGCCAGTTCCACGTTGATGGCCGTGAGGGCGTAGATGTTATTAAGCGTGTTGAAGAAGAAGTGCGGATTGATCTGCGCCTTCAAAAACGATAGCTCAGTTGTGGTGCGCTGCTGCTCTAGCTCTTGGCGTAGCTGGGCATCGTGCTGCCATTTCTGCACGACCGTGGTGCTGGTGCTGATGCCGAGCACCAGCAAGGTGATGAGCAAGGTGCCTAGGTCGACAACGCGGGGCGGACGGGGCGGGCCGTTTGGGCGCGTCAGCTTCTGAAACAGCTCCGGCAAGCGCAACCAGTGCTCTAGCTGGTAGCTGAAAAAGCAAACCGCCGCCGTGGCGAGCAGTCCTACGAGAATAAACCAAAGGGTACGCTCGCGAAACAACAACCTAGGTACCCACACCAGCGAGTTCAGGTAAAACAAGCCAATCCAGATAAAAAATAAGCTCGCTTGCTTCACCCAGAATTGGGGCGGCAAGGGGTGCCAGCGGGGCTGCAAAAGAACCAACGCCAACCCCAGCACAATCCAGACCAGCACGTGAGTCAGCGGCGAAACATAGCGCCGCATGGACGAAAAAGCCATTTTGAGGGAAGAAACAGATACGGCACGCAGAATGAGTAAGTAAACTTACGTGCTGCCGCGCATAAGCAACGAGCCGACCGGCCACAAGCCCGATTCCACCGACCAGCGGGAGCATTTTATGGTTAGGCTAAAATCAAGCACGTCAAAAAGCTACGGGAACACGTAAGCAAAATCGTAGGACTCAGGCAGGTACTCCCACCAGCCCGAGCCGACAGTGGCTACAACGGTGGAAAGGCGGCCTCCATCGGCATTCCCGACCGCGCGGTCTACTTCAGCTTAGCGGCCTGCATCCGCGCCGTTGTTTTGCCGTACGTAGCGCATAAATAAATACGCTTCCGCAAGCCTCTGGCTGCAACGGTTACCTGCACTACGCCGTCGTATGGCTCGCAACTTCCAGCACGCATTCATAATTCCCCTTCACGTTAAGCCCACCGTTTTGGCTGGTTAAGTAACCTATGAAAAAGATTTTATCTGTTTTAACATTAGCTAGCTACTCTGCCCTGGCACAAGGGCCGGCGGGCGGGGCCAGTGGCACGCCGCCACAGCCCGCTCAGGCGGTGCTGTCGGGTACGTCGACGGCGGCTGGTAGCGGCAAAATCACGGGTACCGTGGTGGACGCTGCGACCAAGAAGCCGGTGCCGTTTGCTACCGTAGCCCTAATCAATACGGCCACGGGCAAACCCGTCGATGGCGCTTCCTGCGACGATAATGGCAAGTTCAACATCAGTCAAGTAGCCGCTGGCACCTACCAGCTCCAGGTAAGCTTTTTGGGCTACAAAACCGTAGAGCGTGGCCCGGTGGTCGTGACGGAGCGGGGGGGCACGCTGAACCAGGGCACCATCGAGCTAGGTGCTACTACGCAGCAGCTCGGCGAGGTAGTGGTGCAGGGTCAGAAGCAGCTGATTGAAGAGAAAGTAGACCGCCTGATTTACAACGCCGACCAAGACGTGACGGCCAAGGGCGGCGACGCAACCGACATCATGCGGAAAGTGCCACTGCTGGCTGTGGACCTCGATGGCAACGTGACGCTGCGCGGCTCCTCCAACGTGACGGTGCTCATTAATAATAAGCCCAGCACCATCGTGGCTAGCTCGGTGGCTGATGCCCTCAAGCAGATTCCGGCCGACCTGATCCAGACGGTGGAAGTAATTACCTCGCCCTCGGCCAAGTACGATGCCGAAGGCTCCGCGGGTATTATCAACATCGTGACCAAGAAGAACACCCTAGCCGGCAAAACCCTGAACGTGGACGTGGGTGCCGGCAACCGGGGCGCGAGCCTGAACCTGAACGGTAACTACCGCAAGGGCAAAATGGGCTTCAACCTAGGGGGCTTCGGCCGGAGCCAATACAATGTGCGCGGCTCGTTCAGTAACGACCAAACCACGGCAGGCACCACCAACACCAACAGCCTGAACACAATTCAGACGGCGGACACGCGCAACCGAGGCCTGTTTGGCAACTATCAGCTCGGCTGGGACTACGACATCACGGAGAAGTCGTCGTTGACGGCCAACATCCGCTACGGGGTGCGCAACAACATCACGAATCAGGATAACCTGATTACCAAAACGTTTTTGCTGCCTACGAACACGTACCAGAGCGGAAACATCCGCGACGTGCAAACGAAGGACCTCTCGGGCACGGTCGATGCGAACCTGACCTATACCTACACCTACGCGCCACAAAAAGAACTCAGCATTCTGGGCTTGTACAGCCGCAACAACCGCACGAACAACTTCGTGGCCGACCTGCTGACCAACGACATTCTGAGTGGGCAGCGCAACAACAACGAGAGCTACAACCAAGAATCCACGATTCAGATCGACTATTCGACGCCGCTGCAGAAAAATCAGTTGCTGGAATTCGGGGGCAAGGGCATCTTCCGGCAGGTAAATAGCGACTACAATTACTACCAGACCCAGCGCGCCACCGGCATTGAGCAGGTAGATGCTAGCCGCCTCAGCAACTCGCTGAACTACGACCAAAACATCACGGCTGGTTACCTGACTTACACCTACACCAGCAAGACCAAGTACACGCTGAAGGCTGGTGCGCGCTACGAGTACACCTTTATCGACGCCCGCTTCAGCAACAACTCCGAAGGGTCGCTCGGTACCATTCCAAACTATGGCAAGCTGATTCCGAGCGTCAACCTGTCGAAAAGCTTCGAGAAGGGGCAGACCCTCAAGCTTGCGTATAACCGTCGCCTCCAGCGGCCGGGCATTCAGTTCCTCAACCCCAACACCAACTTCGCTAACCCCACCAACATTACGACGGGTAACCCGTACCTAGCACCCGAACTCACCGACAACGTGGAGCTAGGTTTCAGCACCCAGTTGAAGGCGTTCTATATCAACGCCTCGGTGTTTGGGCGGCGCACCAACAACTCCATTACCAGCGTGCGCGACACGTTCAGCGTCCGCTCGAACGACCCCGTGAACCCCGTGTTGCAGCAAGGCATCCGGACAAGCTACCAGAACATCGGCCGCGAGGATAACTACGGGATTAACCTGTTCACCAACGCTACCTTCTTCTCGAAGTGGCAGATTGGGGGCGGCATCGACCTCTACTACGCCGACCTGACCAACAACGTGGCCAACTCCATCTACCGGGCTTCTAACTCGGGTTGGGTAATTTCGGGCCGTTTGAACAGCAGCCTGACGCTCCCGAACGACTGGACCATTCAGGCGTTTGGTGGGGCCCGGGGCCGCCAGGTGCAGCTGCAAGGCTACCAGGGTACGTTTGCATTCTACAACCTAGGTATCCGCAAGCAATTCAACGAGAAGCGCGGTAGCATCGGCCTCTCAGGTGAGAACTTTGCGAACTTCCCCTTCGTGGTGCGCTCCGAGCTCACGTCGCCCATCCTGAGTCAGAAGACGAAAACCAGCTTCTACAACGCGGGCGTGCGCATCAACTTCAGCTACCGCATCGGTAAGATCGGGGTAGATCAGCAGCAACCCCGCCGCCGCCGCCGCTCCATCGAGAACGATGACGTGAAGGGCGACGGCGACAACGGCGGCAGCGAAGGCGGTGGCCAGCAAGCCACGCCAGCGCCTGCCGCACCACAAGGCGGTGCCCGACCAGGCGGCCGACCAGGTGGCCGACCCTAGCCCTTACCACGCCCAAAACGAAAGAAGCCACCTAGCTAGGTGGCTTCTTTCGTTTTCTGTGTAGTCTAACCGCAGCAGTGGTCAGTAAGCTAGGTAGCGACTATTTCTTCGCTAAGTACTTGGTGAGCGGGCACTTCTTGAGCTCGCGCAAGCCTTCCACTACGGCGGTGGCGTTCATTCTAGCGCCGGCCTCGATGGTGTGGGTATGGTCGGTGGTGTTGAAGTACGTGGCTTTCACTTTCTCCTCGCCTTCCTTGTCGTACTTGTCGGCAATGATCTTGTTAAGGTCAATGAAGAAAGCGCCGCCTTGCTTGGCCGCTTCGCCGGCCCACTGGCCGTAGTCGGTGCTAGCGCGGTTCACCTTGCCCGCGGTCCAGCCGTTGCGCGGAATGGGCGAGCAGACCACCGTCGTAGCCCCTTTGCCCTTGGCTTCGCTGATGAATTTGCGCATGTACCAGCCGTAGGAGTGCACCACTTCCTGCTTCTTGGTGATTGGGTTGTACACGTCCTGGCTTTCCTCGCCCACACCTTTGATGGTGCCGCGTGCCCGCGCCGTGTCGGCTAGGGGGCCGTTGTCATTGTGGCCAAATTGCATGATGACGAAGTCGCCGGGCTTAATTTTGGTCAGCACCTTTTCCCAGTGGCCTTGAGTTTGGAAAGTACGGCTGCTGGTTCCTCCGAGGGCATCATTCTCGACATGAATACGCGTCGTGTCGAAGTAGGCGCCGATGTAGTTGCCCCAGCCCCAGAGGCCGCCGTCGCCCTTGCCTTTGCCGTTCTTCACGGTGGAGTCGCCGATTAGGTAAAGGGTCGGTTTGGGAGTAGCCTTAGGAAGTGTGAAGGAGCAGATCAACAGCGTGAGCAACAGCATGCTCACCGCCGTGCCGATCAGGGCAACTAGCTTGGCAGTAGCACTCAGCCGGGGCGTAGTGCCACCTAGCTGTTCATAAGAGGCTAGGGGGAAGGTGGTTTTCTCGGGCATATATTAGTCGGTAGGCTAGCGTTTCGCCAAGTATTTATTGAGCGCAATTTTCTTGTTGGCCTTGATGCCATCCACCACTGAGGCGGCATTGACTTGGGCACCGGCTTCGTTGGTGTGGGTGTGGTCGCCGGGGAAGAACTTCTTCACCTCGTCCGGACCTAGCTTGTCGTACTTGTCGGCCGTGATGCCATTGAGGTCGATGAAGGCCACGCCTTCCTGCTGAGCTACTTCCGCGGCCCACTTGCCGTAGTCGTTGCTGGCGCGCTGCACTTTGCCGTCCTTCCACTCGTTGCGCGGAATCATGGACGCAATGATGGGCGTGGCGCCTTTGGCTTTGGTTTCGCGCACAAACTTGCGCAGGTAGTAGCCGTAGGTATGCACCGTTTCCGGGTGGCCATCGGGCCAGGTGAGTTGCTTGGTTTCCTCACCGGTGCCTTTCAGCACGCCGCGCCGACCAGCCTTAGTCGTATCGGGCGCGCTGCCTTCGTTGTGGCCAAACTGCATGATGACGAAGTCGCCAGGCTTGAGCATAGAATCCACTTTGGTCCAGCGCTTCTCCGAAATAAACGTGCGGGTGCTGCGCCCGGCCATGGCCCGGTTCACGACGGCCAAACGGGTAGTATCGAAGAAACTAGCTATTTTACTACCCCAGCCCATCTGCGGCGCATTGGTGTTGCGCACCGTCGAGTCGCCGATGAGGTAGAGCGTCGGGCGCTTTGGCTTCTGGAAAGCGGCCAGCAAACCCAAGAGCACAAGCAGCGTCACCACTGGGAGGGAAGATCCAAGACGACGCCGGAAAGAAGGTTTTTGCATGGGAGGGGAGGGGAAAGGGCTGGGCACCGCGCTTGCAACGATCGGCAAAACTGCGCCCGTACACGAAAATGAAAGAAGGAAGTATTGTAGCGGAAGGTAGCAGCAAAACGAGGGCTATTGCCTCCTGTAGTCTCCTGCTGAGCGGAAGCTAGTCTCCAGTTGAGCACCAAGAGGCCAAAAGCTAGGCTAGCTCTAGCTCCTAAGGGAATCAAACACAAACACCCCGAGTCAGCGGTTGACTCGGGGTGTTTTACTGTCTGGGTTGTTTGCTTTACTCCTTGATAATCTGGCGAGTTGCTGTACGCTGGCCGTTGGTGGCGCGCAGCAAGTATGTGCCCGAAGCTAGGGTGCTGATATCAATGGTACTGCGCTGGCCGGGCGTGATTTTCAACCCGGTGCGTATGGGGCGACCCATCAAGTCGTAGAGGGTGGCTTCGGCAGCTAAGTCGGCTTCGAGATGGAGCTCGTTGCGGGTTGGGTTGGGGTAAGCGGCAAAGCCGGCGAGTTCTAGCGTTTTAGGTGCCGTGGCCAGTACGCGCTGCCCTTGGGTAAACCACACGCCCCATTTCGCCTCGCTGATGAGCACCGCCGGATTGCCGCTGGGTTCGATCTTGCTGGTTTGCAGGCTCGTTACGGCCACTACCGTGTCGCCATCCATAGTAAGAGCCGTGAAGAGCATCTTATCGTCGTTTTTGCTGAACGACGGCGTACCGGCCACTTCGCTTTCCTCATAAATGGGCTTGATGTCGTTAGTTTCCAGGTTGGCGGCCATCACGTAGAAGGGGTAGGCGCCGCCGTTTTCATCGAGCAGGTCGAAGGCCATGATGTTGCGCGAGTTCTTGGCTAGCACGGGGTTGCCGATGCTGATGCCGTCGGGCAGGTTTTGCACCAGTTTCTCAATGCGGCCGTCGCCCCAGGTGTTCTGAGCATTGTTCCACACCCGCAGGAAGCCAATATCCCAGTAGCTGAGCGCAGTGCCCTGCGCGTTGCGGATGGCGTTGAAGGAGTCGTAGATCAAGTATTCGCCCGAATAGTCCCATTCTAGCGCGTCGGCGTACATGACGCCCGTGGCGCGGCCGCCGGCAGTAGTTGGCAAGTACAGCTTGTAGCGTGCCATCTGGTTGGTTTTCAGATTGAAGACGTAAATCGACGTGTCTTTAGCCATCGTTACGGCAGCTAGCTTCGAGCCGTCTTTTGAAATCACGGCGTTGCTCCAGATGGGCTGATTCTGCACGATTGATTCGGTGGGCGAGTTGCTGAGTTGAAGCGCCCGGATGCGGTGGGTCGCATCCACGAACACGGCCACATTGCCTTGGTCGGTGATGCTCGGTTTTGAAATAGCTTCCGTATTGGAGAGCCGGCTAAAATTAGAGGCTTCTGTGTTGGAAATGAACCACGTACCCTGGGTGCTGGCGTCGGTATCGTAGGAGAGTATGTAATCCTGGCCGGGGTTGATGGGTAGATTGTGGCCAGGCGTTGGTTGGGAAGTGCCGTTCAAGATGCCAACAGCATCGAAGGCGGCGCGGGCGGCGTTTACTTCGGTAGAGCTAGCTCCGTAAAGGTCGGTAGCAGCCTGAATGACCCCTAGGCGCAAGTCGAGAAACTGCGAAGAACGCGTGAGGTAAGTGGTGAGGGTGCGGTACCATACCTGCTCGGCGTGTTCCTTTCCGATGGCGGTGGCAAACTTATAGAAGGCCCAGTTCGGAATGCCGCTGTTGATGTGTACGCCGCCATTGTCTTGCGAGCCGGTGTATAGCTCGCTCATAGTGCGCGGCTGGAAACCCCGGTCGTTGAGGCTGCCACCGCCGTTGTGCGGGTCTGATAACGAGCGCAAAGTCCCGCTCGGAAAGGAGCTGCGCTTCACCACGTCTTCGCCAATATTCCAATCGTCGCGGTCCATCATGGCGCCAAACACGTCGGCGAAGCTCTCGTTGAGGGCGCCGCTTTGGCCTTTGTATTCGAGGTTAGCGGTTTTTTCTACCACGCCGTGGGTCATTTCGTGCCCCGCCACATCAAGGCCGCCGGCGAGGGGTGAGAAACCTACGTTGCCTTCGCCGTAGGAAATAAAGCGCCCGTTCCAGTACGCATTGTCGAGGCCGGTGCCATCATCGTCGGCCACGCGCACCATCGAAATCATCGTGCCGCCCTGGCCATCCAAAGAGTTGCGACTATGCGTGTTGCGGTAATAGCTGTAGGCAATGCCCGCGTTGTAGTGCGCCGAAATAGCCGATTTCTGACCAGCTGCCCAAGTATTATTGGCGCTGTTGACGTGGGTAATGACGGCCTTATCGCCGTAGGTATTGTTGGCGTCGATGGTGAGCAGGCCCCCCACCGGCTCGTCGGGCAGCTTCGATTGCCCTAGGTTGAACATCGCCTGCGAGCCATCTAGCAGGTAAAACTTGCTGCTGTACTCGTAGGTGTGCAGGCTTTGCGTTTTGCCGTTGAGATCAACGCCCGTGGCCGTGCGGGGGCCGTCGGTCGTGCACGACGACTCATATTGTTGCAGCACGGCGCCGGTGCGGGCATCCACAAACGACTCCCAGCGCTGCACGAGCGACGGCCGCGTGGTAACGTGCCAGGCCAGCACTGGCGCGCTGCCCGGCGTCGCGTGGAAGATCACCAACTCCGAGCTAGGTCCCGCGTAATGCAGCAGGCGTTTGGCGTCGGCCGAGAGCGTTTGCACTTTGGTTTTGGTGCGCAACTGGGTTTCGGCTTGGGAGGCAGCAGTAGCGGCGGGCAGCGCTGGCGTTGTGTTGGTGAGCTGACTCGGCGAGCGGAAGTATCGTCCGCTGAGCAAGTTGGCTTGCCCTTGCGCATCCAGGTGGACCACGATTTCGGAGCCGTATACGGGCAAGCCTTTCCACGTTTGGGTTAAGCGTACGTGGGTCTGACCTAGGTTGTCGCGCGAGGCTTCTACCACCCGAAACTCCTGCGCGGGCTGTTGTACCCCCAGCTCCTGCCGCACTTCTTGCAAGAAGGTGAAGCTAGCGGCTTCGGGCGTAGTGGGCTTAGCGGCGCGGCTGCTGGTCTTTGTGTTAGCTTTCAGCATCACCGGCAAGCCCGAATCCTGGGCGCGGGTAGCTTGCACAACACGCGAGGAAGTACCCGTGGCTACGGGGCGCGCTAGTGTCTGGAGGTGCGGCGTGACAGGAAGGGCCTGCGGAGTGCGCGCCGCCGCTGCGCTACCATCAATCACGATTTGCGCGTGGGGGCGTTCTACCGGCGCCGCGTCGCGCTTAGCCGATTTAAACGCTTTGGTTGGAGTTTGCGCTTGGGCAGCGCCGAGTGTGCACGTAGCGGCCACAACAGCCACAAGTTGCCAGGGGCGTAAAGAGGGTTTCACCAGAAAGGAATAGTAAAAAGCGTGGATAAAGGAGCGCCAGGAGTCGTTTGAAAACGACCCAATAGAGCAAGATTCAGAAAGGAAGAGTGGAGGCAGTTAGCGAGCCGGGATGCTGTTGCTAAAGCTAGTGGAAGCGACGATGAGCAACTAGTAGGAAGGCTATACAGCGTAGGGGCAAGTTGCCTACAGCTGGGCCTAGGTGCTTCGCTTCAATGAGTACTAGGTGCCAGAGGAATGCGTAATGCGCTGTTGGTTAGAAGTTAGCATAGCTGGTAAGGGTAGGGAGAAGGTCGGGTTTTCGCTTGCGGCACTAGGCTCGGGGCAGCTAAGCGGCATGCTTGTAGACAAGAGGCCAGAGGGGCTGCGCTACGGTACAAAAGTAGTAGCTAGCTCCCGCACCCCGCAATCACATAATCGGGTGAGGCTGAGCCGGAAAACCCTGGATGGGAGGGTGCGCACAATTGCACTATGGAGCGTAGGCAACTGATCCGCTGCCCCGTTATTACTCGCAGCCATTACCTGCTAAAAAGGCGCAATGCTGCTCGTTTCTGGCCGCTGAGGCCTACGGCTGTAGCTAGGCGGCCTAGAACTTAGGGATACGCTGTTGGAAAGTTAGCGCAAGCAGAAAGCACGAGCAGTCTGGCTACCGAACCTAGGCTAGCCAGTCGTTTTAGAAGTTGCCCGTGGCGCCGCCTCCGCCTGAGTTGCCGCCCCCAAACTGGAAGCCAGGTGCCGGGGGTGGCGCCACCGAGGCTGTCTGGGCAACGATCAACGATTCTAAATTTAGCAGGGGCGGGGTTTCTTCGTCGGCGGCAGCGGTGAGGCCGTGGCGTGGGGTGCGCAAATAGCGAATAGCGCCCGCAGATAGCGTAACGAGCACCACGCCGGCTAGGGTAGCGGCTACTTCGGGCGGCAGCAAAGACCGGTAATAGCGCAGTGTGTAGCAGGAAAACCCAACGGCCAACAGTCCCACCCACAGCCAAATCCGGTCGGGGCGCCGCAAGCCTACCACAAGGTACACCAGCGGAATAACGGCCGTGAGAATATAGAACAGCGGCGCAAAGGGGATCTGGACGGAAGTGAATAAGCCCGCCAGCGTCGCATTGCCTTCGCGCACCACGAGGTAATTGCCACCTAGGTAGAAGGTGGTCAAGGTCGAGGCCTTCAGCCAGCCAAAGCACCGCTTGTAATACAGATAATCGGTGCGGCGCGCGAGCTTGCGCAAGAGAGTATACGCCACGAACGCCGCGCCCATTAGGGCAAACGGGAGCAATAGCCGCCCAATGCTGAATTGCAGCAGTACGTTGGCAATCAGTAGCAAGTAGGTGAAGTAGGCCACCACAGCCACGAGCCAGTCGGCGTAGCGGATGGTGGCGACCAGCAGCACGGCCAGCATCGGCAGGAGCAGGAGCAGCAGAAAGGGGTTTGCCAGGGAAAAGCTGGAGCCAAAAGCATTCGGAAAAGCACTGTCTAGCAGATACCCTAGCAAAAGAGTTACCCAACCTAGCCCCATGTAAAGCAAAGCGTTATCTGACCCCGAATGGTACAAACGGGCGCTTTTGATACTGCCCTCCAGTACCAAAAAGGACGCAGTGGCACCTATCAAGCTCATAAGCTGAATGCCTACGCTGATTTTTAAGTGTTGCTCTAGCACGCTAAAAAACCAAAGGGCCGCAATACCAGTTGCCATCGAGCCTGCGATGACAGTAAAAATGAATTGGCCAATACGCAGAAGCATATGCGGCCGATGGTAGTCAAGAGGATAATCAGCCTCAATGACTTCGCGCTGTTTTGGGGTCAGTAAACCTAGCTTGCTCCACCGAGCAGTAGCGGCGTGCATGGCCTCGGCATAGGCCCAGGCTGGGTTGTAAGCTTTGCCGATCATGATGGGCGCAGAAACTTCTTGATGTTGACAAAGAAGGCCACGATGCCTACCGTGGTCGACATGATGTAGACCATAAAGACGAACTCGCTGAGTGCGCTGCCAAATGAGCTGTTGGTATGTAACCGGTCTATCAACTCAAAAACTAGGTACGTAACAACAGTATAGCCATAAAGCACACCTAGCAGCAAAAACACATAAGAGTAGGTGCGGCGGGCATACCAGATTAGAAAAGCGCTCAGCAGCAGAATAACAACGACAGCCACCGGCGCCGGTAGCCACGCTGGTGCGCTGGAGTAAGAAAATAGCGCCGCCGTAGCCGCAATAAGCGCCAAGTTGCTGCCCAACGACAGGTACGTAAAGGCAAAGTGGCGCTTTCGATTCTGAAACTCAGACCACAGGCCGGCCGCCACGAGCAGCAACCCTAGCTCCACGGCCGCTCCGGTGAGGCGCGGGTCGGCCGTGTAGTGTTGGGTGATAGCCGCCACCGGCGCCACGGCCACGCCCATCCACGAAGCCAGCGCCGTAATGGCCATCGACAGCACGCCGCGGTGGTCGAAGCGGTAAGCAAGCCCGAAGAACAGCACGGCGGGCAGCGCCAGCGCCAAGCCGTAGCGAGTGCCGAAGAACTGGTATTGGGCTTGAAGGTAGCCTTCCAACGTCAGGAACAGCAGGCAGCCTAGCAGCAACGCGTAGTCGGGGAGCAGGCCGGCTGGCTGAGGGTGGCCCCACGTAAACGGTGTCCGTTGTTGCACTGCATAGGCAAAACAAGCCGTCATCAGGAGGCTGATGCCCGCCACGATAACACTGTGACTAAGGTCATCGAGGTGCTGGTAGAGCAACACGCCCAGCCCGCCGCTCAGCAGCACGATACCTAGGTAGAGCAGCGTCCGCAGCTCGTAGTGCAAGGAAAACGGGCGCGCGCGTTCGTAGTCGCCGATGGCATTGGCCTGAGCAGGTGGCAGTAAGCCACGCGCCTGTAAGTCGGCAAGAAGCTGGTCGGATAGCATCGGGAACAGGCGGAAGGTGAACAGGAAAGGTACTAGCAAGGAGCTAGCCAGACGAGTTACGCCTCTCTCGCTACCACGAACAACGCCCCGGCGCTCCTCACGAAACATCGTTCGTTAAGGGGCACCGGGGCGTTTTGGTAAGACCTAGCTTTGGGCGCTTAGCGCAGCTCAGCGGCGTAGTCGGAGGCGGGTAGGCTAGAGGCCGATTTGCCGAAGCTCGCTAGCAACTCGTAGGAGCGGAGCCGGGCCGCGGGCTCGTAGATGTGGGCTACGGCTAGCAGCTCGTTGATCTGGGTAGTGTCCACGAATTGCTGCACCTGCTGTTGCACGCGAGCGGGCCCCCCGATGAAGGAGTAAGCCATCATTTGCCCAACTGCTGCCTGCTCCATGTCGCTCCATACTCCCCGCATACTGTCGATGGGCGGCTGCATGGGTTTGCTGGTGCCCCGGATGATGCCGAGGGCAAGCTGATAGAATGAGGTAGCCAACCGGTCGGCTTCGGCATCGGTGTCGGCCGCGATAACATTGACGCAGGCTGCGGCGTATGGCTCGGCGAGGTATTGCGAGGGCCGGAAGTTGGCGCGATACAAGGTCAGGGCTGCTTGCAACTGGGCCGGGGCGAAGTGGCTGGCAAAGGCAAAAGGCAACCCGAGGTAGCCAGCTAGCTGAGCGCTGTAGGTGCTGGAGCCGAGCAGCCACACCGGAACATCGAGCCCTTCGCCCGGAATAGCACGCACCCGGTTCGTGCTATTTTCGGCGGACAAATACTGAAGTAGCTCCTGTACGTTCTGAGGAAAATCGTCTACGGAGCCCCGCAAGTCGCGCCGCAGGGCGTGGGCGGTGAGCTGGTCGGTGCCGGGCGCGCGACCCAGCCCTAGGTCGATGCGACCGGGGTAGAGCGTAGCCAGGGTGCCAAACTGCTCGGCTATCACCAGCGGTGCGTGGTTGGGCAGCATTACGCCCCCCGAGCCCACCCGAATGGTAGACGTACCGCCCGCAATGTGGCCAATCAGCACCGACGTAGCCGAGCTGGCAATGCTGGCCATGTTGTGGTGCTCGGCTAGCCAGAAGCGTTTGTAGCCCCAGCGCTCGGCGTGTTGGGCTAGGTCTAGGCTGTTGTGAAATGTATCGGCGGCGGTATAACCGCTGCGAATGGCTGCCAAATCCAGAATGGAGATGGATAGCTCGGCGAGATTCTTAGGCATGGTAGACAGTACTGTGGTACTAGTGCTGTAAACCAGCGACCAAGCCGGGTTGTTCTTGCTAATGCCCTGAACAGTCTAGTTTTCAACCCAGATTTCGCGCGCCGTTCGAAATGAAAGAGCGTACTACCCTAGGCCGGCACGCTCGTCTCCATCACTTCGGCTAGCTCCAGCTCTATCTCTTCGAGTGGAGGCAGCGGTGCAAACCGCGACTCGTGGAAATTAGCTTCTGGGAAGCCCGGCGCGACATGTGAGTTGTCGATTTCTGCCAGTGTGATGCCGTAGCCACGGTGCGTATCGTAGATGCCGCGCACGGTGTAGATGGGTCCACGCTTCGGCGTTTGGATGTTTGGGTTCTGGACGAGCAGAAGGGTAAAGTCATCGTTAGTGCAGATTACCTGCTGCCCGATGTGGAATAATGGCGGATTCATTCCACAAAAATAGCTAGCCGGAGGCTTAATCGGCACGTGCTATCCTTGGCTCGAACCCTAGCCACAAATAGGACTACGCACTGCCGATAGTATACGGTTGAGTAACAGCAAGATCGGGGCGACATCGTTTTGGGGTGCACCCTAGGTTATACCAAAAAGATCTGTTCATTCGTATTAGTACGATAAAAAGCTGACCTAAATCAGCGGCGGAGATGACCCAAGACACGTTGGCCCAGGGTGAAATCTCCGTATTTCGATCAGCGGTACACCTAGCCTATTTGTCCTATGAAAACTGTCTTTGTAGTACTCATCGACGTTGTGGCAGACGCCCCGCGAATAGCTGCTTTCGCGGCCCAGCTAGCCAAGCCAGCCGGCGCTGAGCTGGTGCTGCTCCATGTGCACGCCATTCCTCTCTTAGAGCCCACGTATGGCATGCTGATGAGCCCGGCAGAGTACCTAAGCCAGGTGCCAGACCTGACCGAAACCCTCACCCAGCTCGCTCAGCAACTGCCCGTGCCAACTACCGTGGAAAGTTACCAAGGTGCTCTCGCAGAGGCTCTGCACCAGATTCGGGGGCGCTATCAGCCGCGGCTGTTTGTGGTGGGCGTGCAGGAAGAACACGCCTGGCTAGATCGGCTCATGCAAAACCAAACGCTGCCAGTGCTGCGCGCGACGCGTTTGCCGCTGCTGCTGGTCCCTGCGACTGCAACGCCATTGCCCGCCATGCCGCTCAAAGTGTTGCTGGCGGCTGATACAGAGCCCATTCACCTGACGGAAGCGGCTAAAGCCTTGCGTCCTGTGCTAACGAGTTGGAAGGCTACTTTCACCGTGGCGCACGTGAGCGAGCCGGAGGCCGGTATCGACTGCGATATGTCGCAGGCGCTGAAGGTGGTGCGCACCAGCGGGTTGGTGCCCCTCGAAGCCGATCATGGCTACCACGTGCAAGATCCGTCTTGCGCCGCGGGCATCCTGCGGGCCGCTGCTGCCGCCCAAGCTGATGTGCTGCTGCTCATTGCCCGGCCGCGCAGCTTCTTGAGTGCTCTTTTCCACCACAGCGTTACGGCGGAAGTGACGCGGCACAGTACAATTCCGGTGTTGCTGCTACCAGTTGAGGAAGAACCTGCTACGCTACCAGGTACTTCACTCCACCTAGAAAACGAGGCTGGCTAGCTAAAAACACCACAGGCGGCGCTAATGCGCTAGCTTGCCCGCTGCTGGCTAGGTGCCAAAAAAGCCGCTCCGTACACCTAAGGTCGGAGCGGCGTAACGGCCTCGTGGGTAAAAGCTAGGTTAGGCAGGCTGGCATTCGCGGCACACACCTGCTAGCAGATAATCGCGGGTTATGGCTTCAAACTTTGCGGGGAGCGTCACGACCGGAATGGACACCTGGTTTAGGCAGTACACGTGCTGGCAGTTGGTGCACTTGAAGTGAACGTGATTATCAAAGTGGGCGTGCTGGGAGCACTCAATGGAGCACGCCGCGTACTTGGATACGTCCGAGTTTTCGGGAACCCGGTGAATCAGCCCTTTCTCCTCAAACGACTTCAGGGTGCGGTACAGCGTGATACGGTCGACGCCCGGCCCGAGCTCCTGTTCAATATCGTGGCTCGATAAAGCGAAGGGTGTGCGCGAAAGAAGCTCTAGCACAGCGCGGCGCATTGCCGTGTTGCGGAGGCTATGCTGGGCAAGAAGTTGCACGTAACGGTCGGGGGCAGTAGACATAGACAGAGAACTAAGCGAAGAACAACTCGCTACAAAGCGTAAATATACGTTGGGGCCAGCGTCTCATCAACGACAATACTAAACCCATACGTATGCAACATAGTTGTACCAAAATGCAGTTCCCCAGTAGCCTTGTTAGCTTCAGGATAGAAAGCTTGCTGTAATATAGCTGGTTTCAATAGCTCTTAGCGATTCGTCTCATCCTGATATATAAAGAAGTAAACGTGCTAGCTAGATCACAGGATGCTCTGTATTTGAAACATTGATGCATTTACGTAAGTTTACTGTCATGCTGTATTAGCTTTACTACAGCTACCGCCTCCTCGAAGGGCACAGCAATATGCTGGTAGCGCCCACAAGGATACGGCACCAGCGTTTTGCTTTTACATGATTGAATTAGCCGCAAGGCGCACCGCATATTGACATCTTCTCCTAGTTTGGTTTTGGAGAATCCGGGGAAGGCATCCGCTATTAGCAGGTGCTTTCTTCGTTTTCTGGGCAAAGCCGGCAGAAAGGAACCTAGGTCTGTTAGCCCGCACAATCTAGCTAGGGGGAGCCTTTAACGTACTAGGGCTTGGCACCTATGCAAATAGGGAGGCTGCCTAAAAAAGAAAACCGCGTTCCTGAGGCAGAAACGCGGTTTTGTAGCAACGCGACTAATTACATCATCGCTCACAAAGGGATAGTGTTTTCATAGCTAGGAAACGGCAGTAGCAACAATAACGCAAAGTCGTTCTTTCACGGGGAAGGTTGCATTTGTACGTCCTTCATCTGCGCACGAGGAAAAACCAGCTTGCAAGAAGCTGAGGACTAGCTCGCTTTTCGGCTTACGGCCCCGTACGCACTAGCTTAGGCAGCAGCAGGTTACGATTGCGCCATCATTTTCTTTTCCAACTCGGCATGGTTGGCCGCAAACTGCTCGCGCTGGGCGGCGGTGCGCTCGGTGCCGAGGCTAGCAAACTGCTTCTGAATTTCGGCGGCCGGTGAATCGGTGCCGTAAATGGGGCTACCGGGCTGCTGCCGCCACGACTCGTGCAGGCTACCGCCATCCACGGCATCGAAGCCTAACTCATCCACCAATTGCATCACCTTCTGCTTACTCGCGGCGTTGTCGCCGGATACAGGCAGCCCGATGCGGCCGGGTGCACCGGCAGGCTTGCCGGCACTTCCGAGGCTCGTAAACGAGATATTGTTGAAGACTTTAACGACAGGCCGGCCTAGGTGCTGCTGCACCCATTCACTTTCGGTTAGGTCGCCGTCGAACTCCGCCATGTGGCCGTCGCGCAGCAGAGGGTAGTAATTGCTCGTGTCAATTACCACCACATCGTCGCTCACGCCTTCAAACAAGTCGTTGGGCAACTCGGGGATGTTTTTCAGGGGGATGGTTACAATAACGATTTCCCCACTACGGGCGGCTTCGTGGGCCGTAACGGGCGTAGCGCCAGTTTTTTCGGCCACGGCTTGCAGCGTTTCGGGGCCGCGGGAGTTGGCAATGACAACCGTATGACCTAGGGCAGTGAGCCGACCGGCGAGCGTACTGCCAATGTAGCCAGCACCAATTATTCCAATGTTCATCGTGTAAGCAAGTAAGAATTGCTACGTGGCCGCTACGTGCAGCCGCACACAAGAAGACCGCCCGACAAGCAAAATGTTTGCGTCGGTGCCCTAGCGGGCTTGCTCTTACATCTCAGCTTCTTGCAGGAGCGTGTTCCGAATAGGCCGAGCATTTTTCAGCGTCAGCGCAGGTACGCTAATGCGTAGAGGACTGGGCACGAGCTAGCCACCCGCAGCCCCCGGCGCAAGCGTAGTTGACATTTGTCAACGCGCTTTTTTGACAAACATCAAAGGAGCCTGACGAGCAGGGTAAGACCTTTGTATGGTCCACTGAGGCTAAGTAAGTGAGTGCAGTGCTGCCCACGCATCCGCCGCTACCTAGGCCACACTGGGCTCTATCTTGTCACGCGTAGCGCATTTCGCTACCTCATTTACGCAACTCTCTTTTTTCTCTTTTAAGTATGAATACTTCACAAAAATTAGCGGGCAAAGTAGCCCTCGTTACGGGTGGTACTGCGGGCATTGGCCTAGGTGCGGCTTTGCGTTTTGTAGCCGAAGGCGCCTACGTCTTCATCACCGGTCGTCGGCAAGCGGAGCTAGATGCAGCCGTGCAGCAGTTGGGCGCTAACGCCCGCGGCATCCGCAGCGACGTAACCAGCCAGGCTGACCTCGATCAGCTCTTCGCCACCATCCAGGCGGAAAAAGGCCACCTCGATGTGTTGTTCACCAATGCGGGCGGCGGCGAGTTTGCCCCGCTGGGCGGCATCACGGAAGCGCACTTCGACAACACCTTTGACCTGAACGTGAAAGCGACGCTCTTTACGGTGCAGAAGGCACTACCCGTGCTGCGCGACGGCGCCTCCGTTATCCTGATGTCGTCCACGGCAGGCTCGCAAGGGGGCGCCAACTTCAGCGTGTACAGTGCCTCCAAAGCCGCCGTACGCTCGTTTGCTCGCACCTGGACGGCCGACCTGAAAGACCGTAAAATCCGGGTCAACGCCATCAGCCCGGGGCCCATTGATACGCCCGGCTTAAGTGGCTTGGCAGCCGATGAAGCCCAGGCCGAGCAAATCAAGAACTACTTAGCGAGCACCGTGCCGCTGGGCCGCCTAGGTTCACCCGATGAAGTAGGCAAAGCTCTGGTATTCTTAGCCTCCGATGACAGCAGCTTTGTTGCAGGCACCGAGTTATTTGTGGATGGCGGCGCCGCGCAGGTGTAGTAGGTGAAGCGCAAAACAGGTCTATGTACAGAAGCCGGCTCACACGAGCCGGCTTCTTTGCGTAAAAAGAAGGCGCGAAGTCATGCGAGGTCGTGACTATGTGAGTTCGCTAAGTTGGGTTCGATTTCTTCCACCAAAGTTTGTTGTCCACTTCACTTCTCTTTATGGAATAAGCCGATAAGCAGAAGCTAGGTCGCGACTAAAAAGCGCCGGTTCGCCGTACACCGCTGGTGGGCAGACAAGGAAGCAGCGCAATTAGCAACGGCGCAGAAAGCTAGGTATCGTGCGTGTGGTTTGATAATCTCCCGCAGGCTGGGTGGTATGTGGCCACGGTGAAGCAACAACGGCCACGCAGTGGATATTTTTCTACCTCTTATCCACCTAGAAAAGCAGATCAACAGCTAAGAGTGAGGCGCCCTGGTTTGTCACGGCTGACATGAGTAACAAACTCAACGTGATTCCGTGCGCCCGAAAGTACACCCGCAAAAACTTCAGCGCGAGGCGCATGTGTTCTTCCACTGCCTTTACCGATACGTTTAATTCCTGGGCAATAGTCGCGTAGGAGAGGCCTTGCTGCCGACTCATGAGAAAGACTTGCCGGCGTTTGGGCGGAAGTTGCTCTAAGGCAACTTTATACAGATGCTCTAGCTCTTCGTATTCTAGCTCTGTGTTTTGCGGCTCGAGTTCCGTGAGCGTGTCTTCCGTGCATTCTTGGTAGATCCAATAATGCTGCCGCCGCAGCTGATTCAGAATGGTGCGGTACGCCGACGTATATAAATAGCCCTTGGCCGCGGTTAAATCGTTGCCTAGCTCCCGGCGCTGTTCCCAAAATTTCAGAAAGCACTCCTGCACGACTTCTTCAGCTTCCGCTTGTGATTTCAACTGGCTCATGGCCAACCGAAGCAAGCCGGCGGCATGTTGCTTGAAAAGCGTCTTGAAAAATAGGTATTCCTCACCCGAGCGAGCGGAAAAAGCCTCTTCCGAAAAATCCCTTGTAATTTCCAAGATGGTGCAGGTAATGGGAAAACAATGTTTCGTTAAACCTACAGAAATACAGGAATAATAACTAAGCGCCTAATAATTAATCTTTTGATAGGCTTACTAGCAGGAGGAAGCACATGCACGCTGCCACTATAGCAGCTAGCTACCACAAACACAGGTAAGTACAGCGGAAGCAGAAACGGTGTGGAGACGCGTATTCGCGTCTCGTCGTCCGCGCCGGTGCAACGATGTCTTTGTTCAACGGCGACACATAATACGTGTCGCTACCTAGCTAATGCTTTGCTTATAGATCTACTATGAGCGTTATGCTTTCCGCTTATACGACAGAACAGTTGCTAATATTTTTTATTTTATATAAAGTACTGAATGTTAGATAATTATAATATTGTAAAAGCCCGAGTGAAAAATAATTACAACAAAATGGAAGGGTCGACCTAGGGTAGCGTCCAGGTGAAGTGTTGTATGGAGTAGGGAGCTTATTCCACTACCTATGCTTATTCCGGTCGATTTCGAGGCTTATTTACGGTACTCACGGGGGAAATCTTCGCCGGAGGAAGCACGGGCGGTACGTCAATGGCTTGCGCAACCAGCCAACGGCTTGCTCGCTCAGCATTGGATGAGCAAGTTTGTGGAAATGCTGGAGCAGGAAGAGGTCTCAGCCAGTGAGCTGCCCTCTACCGAGCGGCTGGAGAGCAGGCTGTTTCACCAGCTAGGTTTCGAACCGGAACAGCCTAGGTCTCTTGAGCTACCGGAGCCAGAAAGTACGGCGCGGCCCTTGTGGCGTCGGTGGGCCGCCGCGGCTGCCGTGCTCGTACTGGCCGCCGGCGGGGGCTGGCTGTGGCAGCACCAGCAGGGGCAAGCTTCAGGGGCGGCCGAAAAGTATTATGCCACCGCGTATGGCGAAACCAGCACGGTGTATTTGCCCGATGGGTCGGAGGTGAAGCTGAACAGCCATTCGACGCTGCGCTATGCTGATAACCTGCTCGACGGCAAAGCCCGTGAAGTATGGCTCGACGGCGAGGGCTACTTCTCCATCAAGCACTTGCCCGACAGCCGGCGGTTTATTGTGCACACCACGGCGGGTCTGAACGTGGAGGTGCTGGGTACCAAATTCACCGTGTTTCGGCGGCACGCGCAAGCTAGGGTAGTGTTACTTTCAGGCAAGGTGCGGGTGGCCTTTGCCGATAGCAGCAAGCGCAAACCCGTCATTCTGAAACCCGGCGAGCTGCTGGAAACGCGCGATGCCCAACCGCAGAAAGTAGTGCACAAGCCCGTGCACGTGGATACGTACGCGGCGTGGAAAGACGATAAGCTCGTCTTTGATGAAACCCCTGTCGCTGAGGTAGCTACCCGGCTCAGCGATACCTACGGCGTGAAGGTCATTGTGGCAACGCCGGCCCTTAACCAACGCACCGTCACGGGTACGTTTCCCGCTGGGGAGTTGAACACGGTCCTGCAGGTCTTGGAGAAAAGCTTCAAGCTAACGGTGGAGCGCCAACAGAATCAGATAGTCCTTTCCGAATAGATTCTTCAAAATTCCCAACCCCTTTATGAAACCAACTCCTACTCACGCCGCAGGCGGAAGGAGGACGCGCGCCGCTTCGCTGACGGTTTGTGCCCTCTGTTTATGCGCCGCAAACTCTTCTGCTTTAGCACAATACGCTTCCAGTCAGCAGGTGTCGACCAGCGCAGCGCAGCCGGCTTTGGTGCCCCTGAAGAAGGTGCTTGCCCAATGGGAAAAACAGCACGGCAGCACCATCGGCTACGCCAGCGACTTGGTGCGCGACAAGCGCGTATCGCTCCAGGTGGCCCAAGGCAGCTTGGAGGAAAACCTAGCTACGGTCTTGTCGCAGGTGAACCTGCGGTTCGAGAAGCTGAGCGCAAACCGTTATGTGGTAGTACCAGCCTCCACTGTTTCTCGTGCCGCTAACGCAAACGATTCCGGTACTCAGGATATTGCGGTTTCGGGGAAGGTGGTGGATGCGAAAGGGGAAGGCCTGCCCGGCGTTACGGTGGTGGTGAAGGGCTCCACGATTGGTACGGGCACGGGGCCGGATGGCGGCTTTTCGCTCAACGTGCCTGCTAATAGCACGTTGGTTTTCAGCTTTGTGGGCTTCATGCGCAAGGAAGTAACCGTGGCGGCGGCCACCAGCAACCTGACCGTAAACATGGTAGAAGATACCAAGTCGTTGGACGAGGTAGTAGTAGTAGGTTACGGCACCCAGAAGAAAAGCGACCTGACCGGGTCGGTAAGCTCCATTTCTTCCGAGGACTTCAACGTAGGCCCGCAGCTCAGCCCGCAGCAACTGATTCAGGGCAAATTGGCGGGCGTGAACATTTCCCAGAACAGCGGCAAGCCGGGCGCTTCCAACACGATCCGCATCAGAGGGGGTACTTCGCTCACGGGCTCCAATGACCCGCTGTATGTGATTGATGGGGTGCCGATTTCTACCTCCAGCGGCGTTAGCCAGGCCAACATCCGCGGCAACGGCACCGACGTGTTCGACCAGGAGCCCACCAACCCCCTGATGACGCTGAACCCGAACGACATTGAGTCGGTGACAGTGCTGAAGGATGCCTCGGCCACGGCCATCTACGGCTCGCGGGGCGCGAACGGCGTGATTGTGATTACCACCAAAAAAGGCAAGGCCGGCAAAGCCCAGGTGACCTACAACGTGATGGGCGGCGTATCCAAAGTGGCCAACACGCTGGATGTACTCTCCGCCGACCAATACCGGGCGGTAGTGACCGACCTAGGCTTGCCCCTGGATGATAAAGGCGCCAACACCAACTGGCAAGATCAAATCTACCGGACGGCCAAAACCCAGGACCACAGCCTGTCCCTGACGGGTGGCAACGACAAAACGTTATACCGTGCGTCTTTGGGGTACGGCGACCAGCAAGGCATCATGATTGGCTCTAAGCTCACCAGGGCCAATGCCTCCATCAATATCAACCACGCCGCGCTGCAAGACAAGCTGAAGTTTGACCTGATCGTCAACTACGGCCAAACCAAGTCGAATGCGGCGCCAGTGTCGAATACGGTGGGCAGCGAGGCGGGTACCAGCATGAACTACGAAGCGCTGGTGTTCAACCCTACTTATCCGGTATACGACCCCAACGGTGCCTATTACCACGTGGGGCCTTTCCGGATCAACCCCGTGTCTTTCGGGAGTGACGTAACCGACCAACGAACCGCGCGGCGCCTGCTCGGTAACCTTTCCACCACCTACAAAATTCTGGACCCGCTGAGCCTCAACGTGAGCCTAGGGTACACCCGCCAGGAAATCGACCGCAACTCTTTCATTCAGAAATCGAACCCGCTGGGCGAGGGCTTCGGCGGCTACGCCAGCACCCAAAAGCTAGCCGACTACAGCAAGTTGCTGGAAACGGTGCTGCGGTTCAACAAGACTTTTGGCCGTCACTCCTTCGATGCCATTGCGGGCTATTCCTACCAGTATTTCCTGGGTGAAGGCAACCGCACTACGGCCTCTGGGTTCTTGTCGGACTCCTTTAAATGGTATAGCCTACAAGCCGCTAGCACGGTAGGCGGCATCAGCAGCTTCCAGGAAAGCAACACGCTGATTTCCATGTACAGTCGGGTGAACTACGATTTCGACGGGCGGTTCCTGGCTACGGCCACTGTTCGGCGCGACGGGTCCAGCCGATTTGGGTCGGGCAATAAGTGGGGCTGGTTTCCGTCCGGCTCCGTGGCCTGGCGCATTTCGCAGGAGAAGTTCTTCCCCGCCAACCCCGTGTCGGACTTGAAAGCGCGGGTAAGCTACGGCGTGACTGGCAACCAGGAAATTGGCAACCTGAACTCGCTCACGACCCTAGGCGCCAGCACCCGCGGCTACTTGGTGGGCGGCCAGCGCATCACCATTGTGTTGCCCCAGCAATACGCCAACCCTAGCTTGAAGTGGGAGCAAACTGCCCAGGTGGACGTCGGGTTGGACTTTGGCTTGTTCAAAAACCGCATCCACGGCACCTTCGACTACTACCACAAGAAAACCACCGACTTGCTGTTGCGCATTGCCGTGCCCTCGCCCTCCGTGGTGACCACCCAGCTGGCCAACGTGGGAAGCGTGGAGAATAAAGGCATTGAGCTAGAGCTAGGTGCCAACATCATCAGCAAAGGTGACTTCGACTGGAATGCCGACGTGAACTTCAGCCGGAACCGGAACAAGGTGCTTAGCCTCTCCAACGACCTCTACAAAGGTGACAACATCCAGATAGCGCCGCTGCAAGGAGCCGGGCTAGCCGGAATCTACGCGCAGCTCATTACGCCCGGTCAGCCCCTGGGTACTTTCTACGGCCGGAAATTCATCGGGGTGGAGAATGGGGTCGAGCAGTTTGAGCCAGGCAACCAGGTTATTGGCAGCGCCCAGCCAAAGTTCACTTACGGCTTTAGCAACTCCTTCCAGTACAAAGCTTTTAGCCTATCCTTCAACGTCAGGGGTACGGTGGGCAACGATGTGTTCAACCTGACTGCCAACAACATGGCGTATGAAAATAACCTGCCGGGCCGCAATATTCTGGCCGTGGCGCTGAAAGACGGGGTGGGCCGGGAACAGCCCAAGCAGTATTCGTCGCGCTGGATCGAGGACGGCTCGTTCGCCCGCCTCGACAACATCACCTTCGGCTACACCATCAACGTGAAGAACACGCCGCTGTCCAACGCCCGCATCTTCGTGACTGGTCAGAACTTGTTCTTGATTACGGGCTACTCGGGCCTCGACCCTGAAGTGAACGCCGAAGTTTCCGGCACCGGGGTGGCGCCGCTGGGCATCGACTACCTCGCTTATCCGCGGGCAAAAACCGTGAGCCTAGGTGCCAGCGTGTCGTTCTAATTGAGTTGAACCCCCCTTTTGAGCTAAGCAGATGAAAAATAGTATCGCAAAAATATTGGTAGGGGCCGCCGTCGTGCTGGCGGGTTGTACCGACCTCGATGAAGAACAATTCGGCAGCTTGTCGCCGGCTGGCTACTACAAAACAGAAACGGAGGCCTTATCGTCGGTGGTGGGCGTGTACCAGCAGCTGTCGTACGTAGTCGACATCGGCGACCCGTTCCGGATTTCGGAATTTGGGACTGATGAGTTTCTGGTGCCGGGCCGGGCCAGCGGCGGCTGGTTCGACCAAAACAACATCGACATCATGTTGCACCAGGTGAAACCCACGAATGCAACGACGGGCCGCGCCTGGGGCTTTATTTTCCAGGAAATAGGCACGGCCAACGCCGTGATTGAAAGCCTGGAAAGCTCCCCCAACAAGGCGAACTTTCCGGGGGTAATTGCCGAGGCGAGGGCGCTGCGGGCCTATGGCTACTTCTACGCCATGGACCTTTGGGGCAACGTGCCCATTTTCACGCAGGCCCGAGTAGACCCCAAAAACCTGCCCACCAATAACACCCGGGCCGAGGTATTTGCCTTCGTAGAAAAGGAGATGCTCGCGGCTGTGAACGATCTGCCATCCGTCAAAAACGTATCCGCCTCCTATTACCCTAGGCTCACCAAAGAAGCGGTGTACGCGGCCCTCGCCACGCTGTATTTAAATGCCGGCGTGTACACCGGTACGCCCAAGTGGACGGAAACCATTGCCATGACCGACAAGGTAATCAGCTCGGGGGCTTACTTCTTAGAGGCTAACACGGTAGACAACTTCAAAGCCACCAACGAGGTGAATTCCAAGGAAATCATCTTCGCTTTTTCGGTGAATCCGACTCGGAACGCGGGGGCTAATCAGTTTATGCTCTACGCGCAGCCGGCCCTCGACAAGCAGCGCTACAACCTGCCCTTCACGCCGGCCAACGGCTACAGCACCTACCAGGAAGCTCTCGATCGGTACGAAACCGCCGACCGCCGCCGTAGCCTGTTACAGTTCGGCCCGCAAACCTACGCCAACGGCCAACCGCTGGTAGATAGCCGGGGCGTGCAGCTGAATCTGGTGCCGGTGAAGGACTACATCAGCGCCCAAGACAACGAGGGCTACCGGGTGCTGAAATACGTACCCGAGGGCGTGAGCTGGTCGGGCTTCAACGCCGACAACGACCTCGTGCTGCTGCGCTACTCCGACATTCTGCTCATGAAAGCCGAGGCACTGTTCCGCAACGGCAACGTGGGAGCGGCCTTGCCCTTAGTAAACCAAATAAGAACCCGCAGCAACGCCTCCACGCTCACCAGTCTTACTCTGAAAAACATTGAGGATGAGCGGGCTAGGGAGTTTATCTGGGAAGGCCACCGGCGGCGGGATATGATCCGGTTCGGGACGTATTTCACCGGCACCTGGACCTTCAAAACCACCCAAACCCCTACGTGGCGGGGCATCTACCCGATTCCGGCCGAGCAGCTTACCGCCAACCCGAACCTGAAGCAAAACCCCAACTACTAGCAGTGCCGCAAACGGCGAAGAATAAGGAGCGGCAGTGCGCCCTGTTCTTCGCCGTTTGCTTTTTTAAAGCATTTCACTGCTAAGAATGAAGTATTTACCTGACGTATCGGAACAACGATGAAAAGCACGTTCAGCTACAGCTGGCTTTTGTGCCTGCTTGTTTTTGCCTCATTTTCGCTGGTTAAGCCCCCAAACAAGATCAAGGTATACCTCATCGGGGATTCGACGGTGGCGCACTATGAACCAAGCAGATATCCCATGCAAGGATGGGGAATGCCTTTCTCCTACTTTTTCGACTCCACGGTAACCGTAATGAACAAAGCCAGAGGAGGCAGAAGCACCAGAACCTTCTTGTCGGAAGGGCTTTGGCAACCCATTTCTGATAGCCTCAAAGCCGGCGACTACGTTTTCATGCAGTTTGGGCACAATGATGAGGCAAAGGAGCCGCAATATGCTGCCCGCTACACGCCGGTGCCCGACTACCGAAAAAACCTGCTCAAGTTCATAACGGAGACTAAAAGCAAAAAAGCAATTCCGATTTTAATCACTCCCGTGACCAGGATGAAGTTCGACGCGACCGGGAAAGCGCTGGAAACGCACGAAGAATACTCCCAGGCCGTGAAGGAAATTGCCCGGCAAACCAGCACCCCGGTTATTGACTTAGATCGGCTGAGTCTGGAAGTGGTTCAGAAGAGGGGGCCGGAGTACGCCAAGGATTTGTTCAATCAGCTAGAGCCCGGCGAACATCCCAACTACCCCGAGGGCATAAAAGACAACACCCACTTCAGTGAGTTCGGTGCCAGAAAAATGGCCCTGCTTGTTTTGGCCGAAGTGAAGTCCCAAAAGCTTGAACTTGCCACGAGGATCAAACAGCAGCGCCCAAAGTGAAATCATGCTTTGAGCGGGAAGCGAGAAAAGGCTGTAAACAAGTAGAAGTAGATGAGCAAGAATACTTTTTGGACCCTTTGTTTTAGTGCTGCGTTCTATTTCTTAGCCCTCGAATCCTTCGCGCAGAAAGCACCTAGGCTCGACTCGCTTGCCGCCCGAATTGACTTTTCCTACGTTGGGTACCAGGGGCGTAATGCGGTGCCGCCCAAAGTGGCGGCAGTAGTGCGCGTAAAGCCCAGCGGGAAAGACGATACCCAACTGCTCCAAGCTGCCATCGACTATGTAGGCGCCCTCCCGCTACAAAAGGGCGGATTCAGAGGAGCAATTCAGCTAGGGCAAGGGCGCTACCTGGTGGCGGGGCAGCTAAAACTGGCTAAAGCCGGCGTAGTGCTGAGAGGGGCAAACCAGGCGAAGACCGTCATCGTCGCAACTGGCAATAGCCGCCGGGCTTTGATTAGGATAGGGCAAGAGGATGCTGCCGCGGTACTGCCTGAGGTTCGGCAAGTGCGGAACACGGTGCGTACTGGCGGGCGGATGCTGACCCTAGACCAGACAACCGGCTTGCAGGCAGGCGACCAGATCCTCATCGTGCGACCTAGCACCGCCGCCTGGATTGCCGACCTAGGTATGAACAAAGCCGAAGGCATGTTTGCGGCCGTGCGGGGCCTGCGGTGGCCCACCGGCTCACGCGACCTTACCTGGCGCCGCCACATCACGGCCGTAAATCCGCAGACCAACCAGCTTACCCTCGATGCTCCCCTTACCACCGCCCTCGAACCCCAGTATGGTGGCGGCACCGTCCAAAAGGTGAACTCCCAAAACCTAGCCCACAGCATCGGACTGGAAGGCTTTGCCATCGAAAGCAGCTACGATAAAGCCAAGCTGCTAGACGAGGAACATGCTTGGATTGGCATTCAGATAGACCACGTCCAGGACGTTTGGGTGCGCGACATCACGGCCCGGCACTTTGTAAGCTCCGCGGTGAGAGTAGGGCCGCAGGCCCGCCAGGTAAGCGTTCTGCGCTGCCGAAGTGAGCAACCCGTTTCCGAAATTGGAGGCTACCGCCGAATGAGTTTTCTAGTGGAAGGACAGCAGGTGTTGGTAGGCAACTGCACCGCCGACTCCGGGCTCAATGATTTTGCCATTGGCTTCTGTGCCGCCGGGCCCAACGTGTTTCTGAACTGCAAAGCCACCAACGCCCTCGGGGCTAGCGGCTCTTTCGAAAGCTGGGCCTCCGGGGTGCTGTACGAAAACGTAGTAGTAGACAAAGCCGGCCTGCAACTAACCTACGACATGGACCGCACCCAGGCGGGCGGCTGGACGGCGGCCAACTCCCTTCTCTGGAACTGCAAAGCGAGGGTCCTGGAAGCGCAAGGTCCCGCGCACTACCAAAACCAGGTGGTGACGGCTCCCTACTCCTTGTACCAAACGCAGCTAGCAAGCCGATTAGGAAAAAACCGATTAGCAGCGGAAAAAGCTACGGCTTTATACAAGCTGCCAGCCGGCGCCATCCGGGAGTTCACTTTTCAGAATAGTGGCACCGCATCCGCCGCCGCTAGCCCGGCCGTGCATCCGCTTGAGCTGGTGAATGGACGGTTTGTGATAGACGGCAAAGCGGTGTGGAGTGGCACGACCGGCGACCAATTCTGGCGGGGGCAGACTTTTCCGGGCGGGGAGTTGAATTCCGGGGTCAGTCTGACGCGTTACGTGCCCGGCAAGGAAGGCCCCGGCTTGACGGAGATTTTGCCGGACCTCGCTAAAACCCTGCGCCAACAGGACAACCGCTTCTACCAAAGTCTCACCGGCCTGTGGTACGACCGTCGCCGCGACGACCACGCCGTGCTGGCCCGTCCCGACGGAAACGTGTGGGCTCCCTTCTACGAGATGCCCTGGGCCCGCAGCGGACAAGGCAAGGCCTGGGACGGACTCAGCAAATTCGACCTCACCACCTACAACCCTTGGTTTTTCGGCCGCGTCAAGGAGTTCGCCCGCTTGTGCGACGAAAATGGGCTGGTGCTATACTACAGTCTCTACGACACCCACAACCTGCTAGAGTACGTGACGCATTGGGTAGACTACCCCTGGCGGCCGACCAACAACATCAACCAAACCAAGCTGCCCGAGCCGCTGCCGGCCAAGCCGTGGGCGCGGCTGCACCTCGGCAACGAGTTCTATGACCCTAGCAATGCCTCGTTGCGCGACCTGCACCGCGCGTATATAGTTCATACGCTGGATGAGCTAGGAGGCAGCCAGAACATCATCTTCAACCTAGGTTTTCAGTTCTCCGGCCCGCTGGCGTTCCAGCAGTTTTTCTTGCAGACCATCAGCGAATGGGAAAGTAAAAACAACCGTAAGGTGCGGGTGGTCCTGAACACCACCAAGGACATTACCGATGCCATCCTAGCCGATGCCGACCTCGCCAAACAGGTCGATGTGATTGACACCCGCTACTGGCAATACCGCCCCGACGGGCTCTTTTCCAACGGGGATGCCCTGTGGGCGCCGCCGGGCGGGCAAAACAGCTCGTTCCGGGAAATGGTAAGCGAGGCCTTTCTGCAAGCCAGCGACTATCCTTTGCCCACCACGCAAGAGCTGACGTACCGCCAGGTGCGCGAGTACACTGACCGATTTCCCAACAAAGCCGTGGTGTCCATTGCCAACGATATCAGCCCCATTTCGAGCTTTATGGCTGGCGGCGCGCAGGTTATCATGGGTAGCGCCAAGGACAGGGGCAACGGGCATCTTACTTTCGCCTCCTTCGTGCAGCAACACCTAGCACCTAGGTTGATGCACCTGAAGCCGGACAATTCTTTCCTAAAAGACAGCGCCCAGACTTGGTGCCTCACGGAAGCAAGCCATTCAACGGTGCTGCTCTATTCGCTTTCCGGCCCCGAAATAGTCTTTTCTCAGCCCGTTTCAAACGCCACGTACACCGGCATCTGGTACGACCCGCTCACGGAAAGCTTACTGCTGGCTGGCCCGATCAGAAAGCTACAAACGGGGTATGCTATCCAAAAACCGACCCCACGGAATTGGCTACTACTCCTAACCGCCACCCCCGAGTAGGTAACCGGCCCGCCTAGCGTGTGGGCGGCGTCAACCTCATTGATTTTATTGTTTTCGTTGTTTATGTACTCTCCCCGTTTCTTGTTCCGGCTAGCTGGGTTGCTACTGCTCGGCCAGGCGCTGCTGGCAGGCGTTGCGCTGGCGCAGCAGCTTCCGGCCCCGCGCGACACCTCCTTTACGGTGCATAGCGCCTTTCGCTACATCCAGAAAACTTATCCTGAGGCTCGCATTGCCCGGCCCGCTATGCCGGCCACCATCCGGGCGCAAACCAACGTTACGTACTGCACCCTAGGCGTGCGCAACTTGCAGCTGGATATTTTCTACCCCAAGGCCAAAACCAAGAAAGGCTATCCGGCGGTACTGTTCATTCACGGGGGCGGCTGGCGCTCCGGCGACCGGTCGCAGCACGTGCCCATGGCCCAGCAGCTCGCCGCCAAAGGCTACGTGACTGTCACGGCCGAGTACCGCCTTTCTACCGAGGCTCTGTACCCAGCGGCTGTTCACGATTTGAAAGCGGCCATCCGCTGGCTGCGCGCTAATGCCAAGCAGTACCCCATCGACACTACTAAAATTGCGGTTTGGGGCTTTTCGGCTGGCGGGCAGCTCGCGGCGCTCGTCGGGACCACCAATGGCGATAAGCAATTCGAGGGAGACGCTTGTAACACCAGCCATTCCAGCAGCGTGCAGGCCATCGTGGATGTGGATGGGGTGCTGGCCTTTATTCACCCCGAGTCGCGCGAGGGCGACGATAGCAAAAGCCTCTCGGCGGGCACCCAGTGGTTTGGGGCTTCCACCGCGACAAAGCCGGAGCTGTGGCAGCAAGCTTCCAGTCTCAACCACGTAACCGCCCACACGCCGCCTATTCTGTTCATCAACAGCTCTGTTGATTGGATGCACGCCGGCCGGGAAGACATGCTCAAAAAGCTAGATACCTTTCGGATCTACCACGAGGTACACACGCTCCCCAATACGCCGCATACTTTTCCCCTGTTTACGCCGTGGTTTGCAACAACGCTAGACTACACCACGGCCTTTTTAAGCAAGGTTTTCAAGCGGTAGTCTTTAAGAAAATGGCTGAGTTAAGTAAACGAGAGTCGTTAGAACGATGTAGAGACGCGACACTTCGCGTCTTGTCGTTGCTGATGTTGTTTACTTAGGTTGTTCAAGCCCAAATCGTTCAACGCCGAGACGCGAAGTGTCGCGTCTCTACACGGTTCTGACGGCCTTTCTTACTAACTCAAACAACTTCTTAGAAGTCGACCTATCAGTCAATTTATGTCTTCAGTTTCACGCTTACAACGCTGGTTCCGGCTCATGCTTTCTTGCACGGTGTTGGCGCTGCTACCTAGCTTGGCCTGCGCTCAGGCATCGGCTGGGCAGCCCAAAAAGCTAGCCCACCCAACCACGGCCGCGTTAGCCAGCAAGAAAGGCAAAATCGCCATTCCTGGTGCGCAGCTGTACTACGAGGAAACCGGGCGCGGTGCCCCGGTAGTGCTACTGCACGGGCATTCTTTCGACCGGCGCATGTGGGACCCGCAAGTGGTGGAGCTGGCGCGGCACTACCGGGTGATTCGCTACGACATGCGCGGCTACGGGCTGTCGTCGGTGCCCGTGGAAGGCCAGCAGTTCCTGCACGCCGACGACCTGTACCAGTTGCTCCAAGCCCTGCATATTTCCAAAGCCCACTTGGTGGGTGTCTCGCTCGGCGGCTTTGTGGCGGTCGACTTCATGGCCCTGCACCCCGAAAACGTGCTGTCGGTGGTGTCGTGCAGCGGCAGTATTTACCCTAGGCCGGGCCCCGAGGAACCTATTACGGAAGCCGAAATTGCGCGCCGCCGCACCGAAATCGCACAGCTGCAAGCGCGCGGTACCGCCGCTTTCAAAAGCCAGTGGCTGAAGTCGTTGCTGAAATCAAGCGGGCCGGATTCGGTTCGGTCGGCGCCGTTGCTGCGCCAAATGGTGCAGGACTGGTCGATGTGGCAGCCGCTGCACGTGGAGCCTAGGGTGTTGCTCGGCCACTCGCTCGTGCCCCGGCTCCAGGCCCACCCAGTGCAGGTGCCGCTGCTGCTGCTGGCTGGTGCACGTGAATCAGCCGCCCGTCAGCAGGATAATGAAACCCTGAAGAAGCTCGTGCCCGGCGCGCAAGTGGCCGTAGTGCCCAACGCCGGCCACGTCGCCAACCTCGACAATCCGGCCGCCTTTACGCAGGCTGTTTTGCAGTTTCTGGCTACTCTGTAAAAGAGTATTCACCAAGATGCCTTGTTCCCGTTGCTAGCCACAGCGTACAAGTTGACGACGGAATCAGGTCTAGGTCGCCGACATCACCTAGCGGCCTTGTTCGCTTGTTTTGTTCGGCAAGACCAGGGTTGAACGTAACTGATATGAAGTACTAAATAGGCAGGAGAAAGAAGCCGGCTTTTAACTAAAGTGCTGACTTGCGATAGCACCTAGCTTTAGTACGCCCGGTCCGCCTGTCGGAACTTGCGTGGCGATACGCCCATGAGCTTGGTAAACAATCGAGAGAAGTAATAGACATCCTCAAAGCCCAACTCACGGGCAATTTCATTGACGCGCAGGTGGTTCTGCGTCAGCCGCTGGCAGGCTTCCTGCACTTTCAGGAAGTTGAAAAACAGGATGGGCGAACGGCCGGTATGTTTCCGGAATAAGGCCGAATAATGCGATATCGACAAGCCGGCTTGCGTAGCTAGCTCCTGCACGGTAAGGCTTTGGCCAAGGTGCTCGCGCATAAAGTGGATGGACTGGCCAATGCTGTCGGTCGTGAGTGGTGACACGAGTGGGTTGCCGGCAGGCAGTAGCGTCAGCAGAAAGTGCAACAGTCGGGCGCTGGCCTGCACGATGCCCGCCAGGGAAGGAACCAGCGTGAGATACCCAAAAATGGCCTCAAACAACTCAATCCGTTCCTCCGAAGGGACGATGGTAACGGGGGGCTGTAGTTCTTGTTCTTGCAGATGCGCATGCAGCACCCCGGCGTGCGCTCCGGTGAAGTGCAGCCAGTAAATTGTCCAGGGTGTGGCTTCATCGGCCCCGTACTTGTGCGGCACCTGCGCGGGTAAAATGATCCATTGATTCGCCCGCAGGGGCTGTTTGGTTTCTTGCCGGAGCTGGTACCAACCGGTGCCCTGCACGCAGTAGAGCAGAATATATTGGGCGCTGCCTAGGCGCCGGGAGCGTTTGTGCGCCCGCGCAACGGGATAAAAGCCGATATCCGTGACGTACAAGTTTTGACACAGCGGGTGGCTAGCCGCTTCATCGAGGAGCGGTACGGGCAAGCTATAGGCACGCTGCCCTTGGAATCCTTCTTTCATCGCAATAAAAATAGCGAATCAACCGCGCAGTTGAATAGTCCATCTTTTCGGTGAAAAAGCCATTGTTGCCACGTCGAAGGAATCGAATATTTGCTCATACCTACCCACCGCCTACTAGTGCTTCCCGCCTGCCCACTCCCCAAGTTCCTGGTCTTTCTGCTTCTGCTTCTGTGGTCGGGCGTGCCCGCTGCTCGTGCGCAGAAGCTTGCTCTGTCGGTAGATGCCGCCAGCTCTTCGTCACCGCCCGAAAGCGGCTACCTGCGCCTAGGCACCCGCACCGCGCCTAATGGCCATACCCTAGACGTGAATAGTCAGTACCTGTTGCGCGATGAGCAGCCTTGGCTACCGGTGATGGGCGAGTTTCACTTTGCCCGTTTCCCCCGCGCCCGTTGGGAAGAGCAGCTACTAAAAATGAAAGCTGGAGGCGTACAGATTGTGGCAACCTACGTGTTCTGGATTTTCCACGAGGAGGAGCAAGGTGCGTTCGACTTCCGCGGCGACCGGGACCTGCGCGCTTTCGTCGAGCTCTGTGCCAAGCACGGCTTGTACGTGGTGGTCCGTATCGGGCCGTGGAACCATGCGGAGCTGCGCAACGGCGGCTTTCCCGACTGGCTGGTGCAGCAGCTGCCAGCCAGTGCCTTGCGCAGCAACGATCCGGCGTACCTAGCTGCCGTGCGCACCTACTGGCAGCAACTGCGCCAGCAAACGCGAGGATTGCTTTGGAAGGAAGGTGGCCCCATCATCGGCGTTCAGCTTGAAAACGAGTACAACCGCAACAAGGCCGGACAAGGCGCGGTCCATATTGTCGAGCTGAAAAAGCTAGCGTTAGCGCAAGGCTTTGACGTGCCCCTGTACACCGTTACGGGTTGGCAAGGTGCCCGTTATCCCGAGCAGGAGGTGCTGCCCGTGTTCGGCGGCTACCCCGACGAGCCCTGGGGGCGCGGGCCAACCAAAATGCCGCCGGTGGAGGTGTACAACTTTCGCTTTCGCAGCCGGGAAGGCGGCAACCTAGGTATTCAGGGCGGGGAAACAGCCGTGCGCAACACCCCCGAGCAGCTGGCGCATTATCCGTTCCTGGGAGCCGAGTTTGGCGGCGGCGTGCCCGTAATGTACCGGCGCCGGCCGCTACTTACTCCCCACGATGTGGCCGCCATGCTGCCCGTGCAGTTGGGCTCAGGCGTAAATCTGTATGGCTACTACATGTTCCACGGTGGCCGCAACCCGCAAGGTAAGCGCACCTGGCTGCAAGAGTCCACTCGCACAAACAGCTACAACGATTTGCCGCGCATTGGCTACGACTTTCAAGCGCCCTTGGGCGAAACTGGCGCGGAAAGCCCATTATTTGCCCGCCTGAAGCTGGTGCACTACTTCCTCAATGATTTTGGCAGCCTGCTAGCTCCCATGACCCCGCATGCGCCAACCGTGCAGCCTCCTAGCGCCAGTGACTTACGCACGCCGCGCTGGGCTGTGCGCACGCAGGGGCGAAGCGGCTTTCTATTCTTCAACAACTATGTGCGCAACTATGCCATGCCCGTGCAAGAGGGCGTGCAGTTCACGGTGCAGTTGCCGGGCGAAGTGCTCACCTTCCCCCAACAGCCGGTTACGGTGCCCGCGGGCAGCTACTTTATCTGGCCCTTCAACCTCGACCTAGGTGGGGCCCGCCTCAAATACGCCACGGCGCAGCTATTTACGCGGCTGACGGTCAATCAAGAGCCGTACTACGTCTTCTTTGCGCAGCCTGGTATTCCGGCCGAAATGGTCTTTGATGCTGCTACGGTGCAATCTGTTGTGACTCCAAGCGGTGCCGTAGCAGCCAACAACGGGCAGTTTCGTGTGACTGGGGTGGTACCTAGCACGGGGCTCACGCTTACGGTGCAACCACGCACTGGGCCCGCGGTGCGCGTACTGGTGCTGAGTGAGCAACAAGCCCTTCAAACCTGGAAAGCCTCTCTACACGGCACGGAGCACTTGGTGCTGACGCCGCAGGAAATCTACTTCGACCACGACCAGATTCAGTTGCAAAGCGAAGGCAAGCCGGAATTTCAATTTGGTATTTTCCCGGCCCTGCCTCACGCACCGAAAGCCATCGGCGGCGCCCTGAAGCCGGGCACGCCCGATGGCGTATTTTTCACCTACTCGGCGGCGGTGCCGACCCGAACGATCAAGGTAGAAACACACCTGCTGAAGCCTGCCGGAACGGTGCCGCCCATCCGCTTCGGCGGACCTAGCAAAGGCGCCATGGAGCCCAGCGACACAACCTATCAGCAGGCCGCGCAGTGGCGCCTCGCGCTGACGGGTGCCAAGCTGACGGGTTTGGATGACATCATCCTACGGGTCACGTACGCCGGCGACGCTATTCGCCTGAGCGCCGGCGACAAGCTGCTGACCGATGATTTCTACAACGGAGCTCCTTGGCGGATCAGCTACCGCAACCTCGTAGCGGATGGTTTGCGCAAGCCGTTGCAGCTAAGTATTCTGCCCCTGCGCCAAGATGCGCCCATTTACCTAGAGGAGGGGCGTCGGCCCTCGTTCCCGGCCACGGGGCAGGTGAGCGAACTGCGGCAAGTAGAAGCTACGGCGCGCTATCGTCTTGCCGTAGACACCACCCACTAAACTCGCTGGCTTATGCGTCTGCTGTTCCGATTTAGCTTCTTGTTCTGGCTCAGCTTGCTTGCCGAGCCGCTGTGGGCCACCGATGTGCTGCCGCTGGCCGGCGAGTGGCGCTGCCAACTCGACCCGCAGGACGCGGGCATCACTGCGCGCTGGTTTGCCACCCGTTTGGCTGAAACTGTGCGCCTGCCGGGCTCGCTGGCCGAGAATGGCAAGGGAGACCCCATCTCGCTGCAAACCCACTGGACGGCGACCATTTACGATAGCTCCTGGTTTTTCAACCCGCGTTTCGCCAAGTACCGCCAGCCCGATAACTTTAAAATTCCTTTCTGGCTCACACCCGCCGCGTACTACGTGGGACCAGCGTGGTACCAAAAGGTTATTGATCTACCGGCGCAGTGGCGTGGGCGGCGCTTCGTGCTGTTTCTGGAGCGGGCTCACTATGCTACCCGCGTGTGGGTTGATGACACCGAAGTTGGGCAGCAAGTGTCGCTGGTAGCGCCGCACACCTACGAGCTTACCACCGCCTTAGCTGCGCCTGGCCCGCACACACTCACGGTGCGGGTTGACAACCGCCTAGCTACCTTGAATGTGGGGCCTGACTCGCACAGCGTCTCCGACCATATTCAGGGCAACTGGAACGGGCTGATTGGCCGATTGGAGCTGCAAGCTGGGCCGCCTGTGTTTTTGCAAAGCGTGCAGGTGTACCCCGACGTGCAGCGGCGGGTGGCTAGGGTTAGGCTGCGGGTGAAGAATACCACGGCTAAGTCCGTGAAGGGTACCGTGCAGGTAGGCGCGCAGGCCTATAACACGACCAGTGCCCACCAGGTCGCGCCCGCACTGGCGGCATTCGTTGCCAAGCCTGGCGAAACAACCGTTGAGCTTACGCTAGCCATGGGCGACGCCGTGCAGCTGTGGGATGAGTTTCACCCGGCGCTCTACCGGCTCACAGCGGCACTCCGGCCAAAGAACGGCTCAGGCGATGAGCAACAGGTTTCTTTTGGCATGCGCGACATCAAGGCGGTCGGCAACCGGCTGGTGGTCAATGGCCGGCCGGTGTTTCTGCGCGGCGACTTGCATAACGGCGAGTTTCCGCTCACGGGCTATCCTGCCATGGACGTGCCCGCGTGGAAGCGGGTGCTGGCCGTGCTCAAGGACTACGGCTTCAACCACCTTCGCTTTCACTCGTGGTGCCCGCCCGAGGCGGCGTTTGTGGCGGCAGACGAAATGGGCTTTTACTTACAGCCCGAAGGACCTAGCTGGCCCAACCACGGCACCTCACTCGGCGACGGCAAACCCATCGACCAGTTTATCTACGACGAGACAACCCGCATGGCCGAGGCCTATGGTAATCATGCCTCCTACTGCATGTTGTCGGCGGGCAATGAGCCCGCGGGCCGCAACCAAGCCAAGTACCTAGCCGATTTTGTAAAGCATTGGCAGGGACAAGACCCGCGCCGCCTGTACACTGGCGCTTCGGTGGCCATGAGTTGGCCACTGGTGCCCGAAAACGAGTACATGATTAAGTCGGGTGCGCGCGGGCTGCCCTGGAAGAAAGAGCGCCCCAACAGCACGTTTGACTACCGCGCGGCCATTGAGCCATTTAAGGTGCCCTACGTTACGCACGAGATGGGGCAGTGGTGCGTATTTCCGGACTTCAAGGAAATCGACCAGTATACTGGCGTGTACAAAGCCCGCAACCTAGAGCTGTTTCGCGAAGACCTAGCTGACCATGGCATGGCCGACCAAGCAGAAACCTTCCTGATGGCCTCAGGCAAACTGCAGCTGCTGTGCTACAAAAACGAAATCGAGGCTACCCTGCGCACGCCCAATCTGGCTGGGTTTCAGCTGCTAGGCGTGCAGGACTTTCCCGGGCAGGGCACGGCGCTCGTGGGCGTACTAAATCCGTTTTTTCGGGAGAAAGCCTACGTGACGGCTCAGCAGTACCGCCGCTTCTGCCAGCCTACGGTGCCGCTAGCTCGCTTGCCAAAGTTCGTTTTTACCAGCGACGAAACCTTCGAGGCCACCGCCGAGCTCTACCACTACGGCCCCCAAGCCTTGCCACCCACGGCACTCACGTGGACCATCAAAGATGCTAGCGGCGCCTTGGTAGGGCAGGGGAGCTTTGCCGCGACGGCCATACCCACGGGTACCAACACCCCCCTAGGTTCCATTCGCGTGCCGTTAGACCGCGTTAGCAAAGCCACGCAGTTGACGCTGCAAATTGCTGTGCCCGGCACGACGGTAGCTAACGATTGGAACTTTTGGGTGTACCCGGCGCAGTTGCCTAGCCTGCCGACAAAGGATGTTTACTACTGCACACACCTAGATGCCCACGCCCGGCAAGTGCTGGCCAAAGGCGGCCGCGTGCTGCTGAATGCGGCCGGCCAAGTGATAAAAGGCAAGGAGGTCGTGATGAATTTTACGCCCGTCTTCTGGAATACTTCCTGGTTTAAGATGCAGCCGCCCCATGTGACGGGCTTCGTGGTGAACCCCGTGCATCCTGCCTTGGCCGACTTTCCCACGGAGGCGCACAGCGACTTGCAATGGTGGGAAATTGTGAACCAGGCGCAGGTGATGCACCTAGAGGACTTTCCGGCCGGTTTCCGGCCGATTGTGCAGCCCATCGACACGTGGTTTCTCAACCGCCGCTTGGCCCTGGTGTTCGAGGCACGCGTGGGGGCGGGGCGCCTGCTCGTCACCAGCGCCAATCTTTCTCCCACCGACGATGCCCGCCGTCCTGCCGCCCGGCAGCTGTACTATAGCCTGATGCGTTACGCGCAGTCGGCGCAGTTTCAGCCAGGGGCGAGTGTCGCTTTAAATGTGGTGCAAGACCTATTCGAGACTCCTTCCCGCGAGCAATTTCGCACCTACACTAAGAGCACTCCCGACGAGCTGAAGCCGCTACGCAAATAGATGCTAGCATGCCCGCGCCACTTCCCACCTGCTAATTCTAGTTCCCATGGCCGTTTCCTTTAGCTCCGCAGCGGCACCTACTCCGGTCGGAGCAGGCGCTGCGTTCAACACCACCTACATCGTGGGCATTGCGTTTATCTCGGCGCTGGGCGGTTACTTGTTTGGCTTCGACTTCGCCGTGATTTCCGGGGCCTTACCGTTTCTGCGTCCCGCGTTTGGGCTAACTGCTTGGTGGGAGGGCTTTCTGACTGGCTCATTGGCCTTGGGCTGCATGGCAGGGTGCCTGGTGGCGGGCCGACTCGCCGACCGGTATGGGCGCCGCCCCGGCCTGATGCTGGCAGCGGCCTTGTTCGCGGGCTCGTCATTAGGCATGGCCTTCGCCCCAGGGCTAGGTCTGTTTGTGGGGATGCGCTTTGTGGCCGGTATCGGGGTGGGAATGGCGTCGATGCTCAGCCCGCTGTACATCGCCGAAGTGTCGCCGGCCGACGTGCGGGGGCGCAACGTGGCCATCAATCAGCTCACGATTGTGCTAGGTATTCTGGTGACGAATCTGGTCAATTACGCCCTGGCGGATAATGGCCCAGAGGCCTGGCGCTGGATGTTCGGGCTAGGAGCCGTACCGGCGGGGCTGTTTTTGCTCGGGGTGCTCTGGTTGCCGGAAAGCCCACGCTGGCTGGCAACCGTCGGGCAGCTAGAACGCGCCCGCGCGGTGCTCGGCAAGCTCGGCAACGCGCCCTTTGTGGAGGCTACGCTGCACGATCTGGCCGCTTCCCGGCACACAGGCCCCGCCTCAACGCTGCGCGAGGTCTTTGCCCGCCGCGTGCGCCCGGCCGTCGTAGTAGGTGTGGGGCTAGCTGTCTTTCAGCAGCTGTGCGGCATCAATGTGGTGTTCAACTACACCTCCACCATCTTCGCTTCCGTCGGCGCCGACTTGAATCGGCAGCTGCTTGAAACCGTGGGTATTGGCCTGGTGAATCTGCTGTTTACGCTGGTAGCCATGGCGCTAGTAGACCGGCTCGGTCGGCGGCCGCTCATGCTGTTTGGCTCGCTGGGTTTGGCCGTACTCTACCTCGTGCTGGCGGCGCTGTTGCAGCGCCACGCCGCGCCAGGACTGGTGTCGGTGTTTGTGCTGCTGGCCATCGGCACTTATGGCTTGTCACTGGCGCCGGTCACGTGGGTGCTCATCTCCGAAATCTTCCCCAACCAGATTCGCGGTGTGGCTGCTTCAGTAGCTACAGTGGCCTTGTGGGGCGCCTATTTCGTGCTGGTATTCACCTTTCCTATCCTGGCGGAAGCCATTGGTACCTACGGGCCTTTTTACCTGTACGCGGGCATTTGCCTGGTCGGCTTCTTCTTCGTACGGGCCCGTGTAAAAGAAACCAAAGGGCAGACGCTGGAACAACTAGAGCAGCAGTATACGCAGGCCTAGGTAGTACCTCTGGTTGCAGAACCAGCCGTGGGTCCATTGCCAATGCTGCCATCGTTGACGCACGCGCCAAGGCCGAACGATAGCTTCAGCTTTTTCCTTAACAGCCTGCTCTTCTTTATTATTTGACTTACAACGCACGCATTATGGACCACTCACTCGCATCCACCGTCAAGGTGTGGCAGGAAACGGTTACGATTCCAACCTACGGTATTGGAAAGCCCGACAAGAACCCCATGTTCTTCGAGAAGCGCGTGTACCAGGGCAGCAGCGGCGTGGTGTATCCGCACCCCGTGGTCGACAAGATCTACGACGAGAAGACCGATCAGCAGTACATCGGTTTGTTCTTGGAAAACAAGTACTTGAAAATCATGATTTTGCCGGAGCTAGGTGGGCGCGTGCAAATGGCCTACGACAAGCTGAAGCAGCGGCATTTTATTTACTACAATCAAGTTATTAAGCCTGCCCTGGTGGGCCTAACGGGCCCTTGGATTTCGGGGGGCATCGAGTTCAACTGGCCCCAGCACCACCGGCCTAGCACCTTCGAGCCGGTGGACTTTCGATTGGAAGAACACGCCGATGGTAGCAAAACGGTGTGGATCAACGAGCTAGAGCGCATGTTTCGCACCAAGGGCCTGACCGGCTTCACCTTATACCCCGACCGCGCCTACCTAGAAGTTAAGGCCCAGTTGTATAACCGCACGCCGCTGCCCCAGACGTTTCTGTGGTGGGCCAACCCTGCGGTGCGCGTCAACGACGACTACCAGTCGGTCTTTCCGCCCGACGTGAATGCCGTATTCGACCATGGCAAGCGTGACGTGTCGACCTTCCCCATTGCTACGGGCACCTACTACAAGGTCGATTATTCGCCTGGCACCGACATCTCGCGCTACAAGAACATTCCGGTGCCCACGTCCTACATGGCCATCAACTCCGAGTACGACTTTGTGGGGGGGTATGAGCACGATACGCAGGCCGGGCTGCTGCACGTGGCCGACCACCACGTGTCGCCGGGCAAGAAGCAGTGGACTTGGGGCCACAGCGACTTTGGCCGGGCCTGGGACCGAAACCTGACCGACGAGGACGGGCCCTACATCGAATTGATGACGGGTATGTTCACGGATAATCAGCCCGATTTTAGTTGGCTGATGCCCTACGAGGAGAAGTCGTTTACGCAGTACTTCCTGCCTTACCAGGCGCTAGGTATCGTAAAAAACGCTAGCAAGGACGTGCTGGCGGGTGTAGAAATTACTGGTAACGAAGCACTTGTGAAAGCGTACGTCACGTCTGCGCAGCCGGCCCGCCAGATCAGGCTGGCGGTAGGCGGCGAAACGGTGCTCCAGGAAACCCGCGACCTAGCTCCTGAGCAAGTATACGAGCAGCGCGTAGCCGTGGCCGCTGGTACGCTAGAAGCGCAGTTGCTGCTCACCATCTGCGATGCCGACGGCCTGGAGCTGCTACGCTACGAGCCTGCCACGAACAAGCAAAACGAGATGCCCCAACCCGCCAAACCCGCTTTTGAGCCGCAGGATGTGGAGAACAACGAGCAGCTCTTCCTGACGGCCCAGCACTTGGAGCAATACCGCCATGCCACCTACAGCCCCGTGCCGTACTACGAGGAAGCTCTGCGCCGCGACCCGCAGGATGCGCGCAGCAACAATGCCCTCGGTGCCTGGTACTTGCGTCGCGGCCAATTTGCCCGGAGTGAGCCGTATTTCCGCCGCGCCATCGACACCCTCACGCAGCGCAACCCCAATCCGTACGACAGCGAGCCGTACTACAACCTAGGTCTGAGCCTGAAGTATTTGGGCCGGCCCGCGGAAGCCTACAACGCCTTCTTCAAAGCCACTTGGAGCAGCGCCTGGCAAGACAGTGCCTACTTCTCCGTGGCTCAACTCGACGTAAGCCGGGGCCACTATGCGTTGGCGCTCAAGCATATCAGTTGGTCGCTGGACCGCAACGCCCGCAACAGCAAGGCCTACGTAGTGAAAGCCGCGGCCCAGCGCTTACTCAGCCGCCCGGAAGAGGCGCTAGCGACCTGCGCCGAAGCCCTCCGTCGCGACGGGTTTAACCTAGGGGTTCTGTTTGAGCAAGTATTGGCGTATCGGGCTATGCACCAACTAGAATTAGGTGCGCAAAGCCTAGCGCAGCTGCAAGCCCTGGCTCGCGGCGAAGCGAATACCTACATCGAATACGCCCTGGATTATGGCGCCATGAGCCGGTACGCCGAAGGCATTGAGCTGCTGACCTTGGCCGCGCAAGGCGCCGCGCCGGATCCGCTGGTACACTACCACTGGGCGTATCTCTGCCAGCAAGCCGGCGACTCGGTGCAGGCTGTAGCGCACGCCCACCAGGGTGCCCTTACGCCCGCCGCGCTGTACTTTCCTAACCGCTTGGAGGACATGGCCGCGCTTGAGTTTGTGGCGAGCCTGAACCCCGCCGACGCGCACGCGCCTTACTTGCTAGGTAACCTCTGGTACGATAAGCGCCAGTATGACGAGGCCATCGCGCAGTGGGAGCTAGCCGCCGAGCGCGACCCGGCTTTCCCGACCGTGTTCCGCAACCTAGGTATTGCCTACTTCAACAAGCGTGCGGAGCACGAGCGGGCCTTGGCCTGCTTCGAAAAAGCCTTTGCCCTTAACCCAACCGATGCTCGCGTGCTGTTGGAGCTGGACCAGCTCTACAAGCGTCTGAACCGGGAACCTGCCGAGCGGTTGGCCTTCTTAGAGGCGCACTTGCCCCTGGTGGAGTTCCGCGACGATCTGTATTTGGAGCGTGTCGCCCTCTACAACCAGCTGGAGCAGCCAGCCAGGGCTTATGAGCTGCTGATGGCCCGGCAATTTCACCCATGGGAGGGTGGCGAAGGCAAAGTGTCAGGCCAATACTTGCTTAGTTTGGTTGAGCTGGCCAAAGCCGATCTGCAGGCAGGGCGAGCTGCGAATGCAGTGGCTCGCCTAGAGCAAGCGCACGCCCCGAGCTACCCTCATACCCTAGGTGAAGGCAAGCTTTATGGGGCACAGGAAAATGATATTTTCTACTGGTTGGGCTGGGCTTACCAGCAACTCAACCAACCTGAGCAGGCGCAGCAGGCTTGGCAGCGGGCTAGCGCAGGCAACAGTGAGCCCGCTGCGGCCATGTTCTACAACGACCAGCAGCCCGATAAGATCTTGTACCAGGGCCTAGCATGGGGGAAGCTTGGCCATACAGCACAGGCGCAGCACATCTTCCGCAATCTGCTTCACTACGGCGAGCAACACCTCAACGATGCTGTGAAGCTCGACTACTTCGCCGTTTCCCTGCCCGACCTGCTCATCTTCGAGGACGATCTGAGCCAGCGCAATGCACGGCACTGCCGCTACCTTATTGGCTTAGGCCACCTAGGGTTGGGGCAATGGGCCGAGGCCATCCGCAGCTTTACGGCGGTGTTGCAGGCCGATACCATGCACGCTGGCGCCCACATCCATTGTAAGCTGGCGGAAGCCTCTGCTACGCTGATGCCGTCAACTAATGCAGCTAGTTGAGCAACGCTTACAAGGGCCATTAAAACAGCACTTACTGTTTCATCCAACAAAGGCCGTTCTGCGCCCGCCAGGGATTGTGGCGTTGTAGATAAGGTTGAGGCCATGTCGCTGCTACTAGTATGTTCTACCGGTGCACTACACACACGGCGGTAGTGGCTACCTAGGGGTGGCGCGGGCGATTTTGTGCGCCTCGTTTTTGCGGTGCAGCAGGCCCGCAGCCACAGCCGTTTTCGCAACCGCGACGATGCAGAAGCAGGTGCGCGCTGCTGGGCCACCAGGCCACCAGGACGGAAGCAAGCAGCCAGCTGAATGTAGCTGCTGTGCTTTGTAGCCGGTGCACGAGGGGTAAAAGGTACTAAATGCTAAGCTTTTGAAAATGAGTTGTTAAGCTTTGTGCTCATGTTTCTGCAAATCCTCGCAGCGTGGACTTACTCAACATTTGTTGTAAGAATGTGGTGAAATCTGTGCTAGCAGCTTTTCGCGAACAGGTACCTTTAGGAGGTAGCTATAGAGGGCTTTTTGAGGCGCAAGCCCACTTGCAACTAGACAAATTTTGTCTTCCAAAATTGCCTAGTTTATAGGCAAACCAGCTGCTTCCTTTCCAACGGGGTACGTGCCTTACTGGCTACCCAAGAGCTTCGTAGTTACCCGCGCTACCTTGAGCTAGGGAGGCGTTATTCTAGTGCTCAGCAGAAGAAATTGCTTCCATAAAATTCTATTACAAAGACATGAAAATAAAAATCAGCTTTCTGATTCTATCATTATTTATATCGACAGTTTATATAAGTGGCGCACAAAATCCAATTATTCAAACTAAGTACACTGCGGACCCAGCACCATTAGTTTATAAAGACACCGTATTTCTTTATACCAGTCATGATGAAGACGATGCAGAAGGCTTCAAAATGTATAACTGGATGCTGTATACCTCCACGGATATGGTAAATTGGACAGACCACGGGGCTGTCGCTTCTACAAAGAGTTTTAGTTGGTCTCCGCAAAATGGAGCATGGGCTCCGCAGTGTATAGAACGCAATGGTAAGTTCTATTTGTATTGCCCTATCCACGTGAAGGGAATTGGGGTTTTGGTGTCGGATAGCCCGTACGGCCCGTTCACCGACCCATTAGGGAAGCCCTTGATTAAGAACAGTATCGAAGATATTGACCCTACAGTATACATCGACGACGATGGACAAGCCTATTTGTATTGGAGAAACCCCAATATTTATTACGTCAAATTAAATAAGGATATGATTTCTTATTCCGGAGAGATTATGAAATCACCTACTAAACCTGATAATTATCAAGAAGGGCCGTGGTTTTATAAGCGGAATAATAAATATTATTTGGCATACGCTTCAACCTGCTGTCCGGAGGGAATAGGATATGCCATGAGCAATAACCCAACGGGACCCTGGAATTATACCGGAACGATCATGGACCGGGACCCTAGGTCCAACGGAAATCATCCGGGTATTATCGACTACAAAGGAAATTCCTACGTGTTTGGTTTTAATTATGCTATTTCCAAAGCCAAATCGGCTAAGCATACGGAGCGGCGTTCTGTTTGCCTGGCGAAGCTGACGTACAATAGTGATGGTACCATCCAGAAGCTTCCGTTTTGGTCAGAAGCCGGCGTAGACCGCCTAGCGGTAGTAAACCCGTACAAGCGTACCGAGGCCGAAACAATTGCCTGGAGCCAGGGCCTGAAAACCAGTAAAGGCGTGAATGGCATGTACGTAACGGACATAGATAGCGGCGATTATATCAAAGTCAAGGGAGTTGATTTTGAAAAGGGAGCGAAGGAATTTATGGCTTCTGTGGCCAGCACGGCACTCACTCCCGTAATCGAGCTACACCTAGATAGCCCTACGGGTACTTTGCTAGGTTCATTGAAAGGCAAGCGTACCGGAGGGCTTGAAAATTGGGTGGTTCAGTCCTGCAAAGTCAGCAAACAAGGTGGAGTGCACGATGTATACTTTGTCTTCAAAGGCACAGAGAGCAACACGTTTAGATTTGACTGGTGGCAGTTTAATCAATAAGGAGTTACGGTAGTTCAACTAAGTCAGGGTCGTTGGCTAACACAGCTTGCCTTTTACGAGCGGTCGGTGCTGCGTCGTGTACTATTGCATGAGCCTGAGCAGGGGCAGAGTTGTCTATCGGCAGGCCGAGTGAAAGGGTGCAGCTGCGCTGCCCCTGTGCTAGCGCGTGGTTCCTGCAGACGGCTAGACGGCCCGAACGGCGTAGGCTAGGGCCTAGGTGAACACCTGAAAGAAGGCAATTTCGCGCCGAACAGAAAGAAGGTATACCTAGGGAGTAATGGTGCTCTTTCGCTAGTAAAACGGACTTTATTGCTTTGTAAAAAGCTGTGCTGATTTGCGTTGAGCCATCCTACGTCAGGCCGCCCCTAGGGTGAGGAATGTGCGGCACATAAGGGCTACTTGCGAAGCGCAACCTTAGCCCCAACACGACCTTGAGTCGTGGGTGCTCGCCACAGAATTACGCATGGTGCGGGTGGCTGTCACCGAAAGTATTTTTGGCAAAGTCGCGACGCAGCGCGAGGAACACCAAACGGCAACGATGGTGGCCGAAGTAGGCGTCTCCTGTCAGGCTGTGCCGGCCGACGCTAACGCGGGTGGTCAACGAAAGGGCAAGCTGGCCAGCCTGCTATGGGAAGCTAGTACATCCCCTTGCCCTCAGCTACTTAACTAGATCAATTTCCACAGGTGTGCCTTCTTGACGCTAAGCAGGATCGTAAACAGGCTATTTCTAGTGGACCATCTGACTTCACGCGTACCCTTTAGGAAGACACGGCGGCACCTAGGTACAGACAACTTGTAGTAGCTACTGTGGCGGTTGAAACTACTCCGCCAGCGTGGTGTAAGGGGAGAGGTGGTAAGGGCGATCTGCAGGAGGCAAGCTTAATGTGGTACCTTAGGTCATCCATATTGTTTGCTTCCTATGTCTCCTTCCTCCGTCGGCTTTCCGGCCGACCTCGTCGCTAGCCACGAGCTGCTGCACTCCCTGCTCGCGGTTTCGCTGACGGGGATTATTCTGTTTCGCCCGGTGTACGCGGCCGGAGAAAGCGGTGAACTCGTGGACCTCGCTTATGTGCAGCTCAACCCCGCGGCGCAGCGCATGCTCCGCTTGCCCGCTCAACCCGTCGAGACGTTTCGCACCTTGTATCCTAACTCGTTGGATACGGGCATCTTTGCTTTCTATCGCGATACGTTTCTGTCGGACCAGCCTGGGCAATATGAAGTAAACTACTCTTACGACGGGCTCGACAACTTCTTTCTGCTCTCGGCCCAGCGCAGCGGCGAGCTGTTGCTGGTAAGTTTCTCCGACACGGCCGAGCAACAATCTGTGGCGGCGGAGGCTTTGCGCAGGAGTCAAGCCCGCGAGCAAGCCGCCCGTGCCGAGGCCGAAGCGCAGCGCGCAGAGCTGCAGCGTATTTTCGCCCAAGCGCCTATCGCCCTCGCTCGCTTGCGCGGCCCCGCGTTCGTGGTAGAGTTGGCCAATACTCGCATGGGGCAGATTTGGGGTCGCCCCCTCGACCAGATTATAGGGCGCCCGCACTTCGAGGCCTTACCCGACTTAGTAGGTCAGGGCTTTGAAGCCGTGTTTGCGGGCGTGCTGCAAACGGGAGAGCCGTATTATTTCCGGGAGCTGCTCGTCCACATCGAGCAGGCCCACCAGCCTTATCAGGGCTACTTCAACATCAGCTACCAGCCTGCCTACGATGAGCTAGGTCACATTACGGGCCTCATCGCCTCGGCAATTGAAGTAACCGACCAGGTGCGCGCGCGCCAGCAGGTGCAGGCACTCAACGAGGAACTCGCGGCCATCAACGAAGAATTGTATGTCAGCAACGAGGAATACCTAACGGCCAACGCCACGCTCGGCGAGACGCAGCAGCAACTGCGGCAACTCAACCAAGAACTAGAAGAGCGTGTGGCCGAGCGCACGCAGGCCGCCCTTGCTCTGCAAGCCGACATGCTAGCTGCCGCTCAGCGTCAAGTAGCTGAGCGCGAGGCTTTTTATGAAGTGTTTGAGCAAGCCCCCGCCGCCGTGGCGCTGCTCCGTTCCCCGGGGCACCGCTTCGAGTATGTCAACCCCGCCTACCAACAGCTCTTCGCAGGCCGTCCCTTGGTGGGCCTAGACTATGTTACGGCCTTACCCGAGGCGGTGGCGCAAGGCTTTGACAAGTTGCTCGACCAGGTGTACCAGACTGGCGAAACGTTTTTCGGTGACGAGCTGCCGTTTACGCCGACGCCGGCCGTGGGTCAGCTACCGCGTACGATCTATTTCAACTTCACCTTCCAAGCCTACCGCGAGGCCGGCCAAATAGCGGGCATCTCTATTTTTGCCTTCGACGTCACGGAGCAGGTGCTGGCCCGGCAGGAGCGCGAAGCGCAGCAGCGGTTGCTCACAAACGTGTTTGAGCAGGCGCCCATCGGCATCGCCATCCAGTCCGGACCTGACTTCGTGTATGAGTTTCACAACGCCAGCTACCAGTGGATGGTACCTGACCGGCAGTTGGTCGGACGGCGCTTTTTTGACGTGTTTCCCGAAATGGCCGCTACCAACGTGGAAACCCTGCTCCGCCACGTGTACAAAACGGGCGAAACGCAGCAGGAGCAAGAGCTGCTCGTCCCCGTGGCCCGCGCCGACGGCAGTGCCGAGCTGGAGGACCGCTACTTTACCATCGTCTACCAGGCCCGGCGCGACGAGCAGGGCGGTATCAACGGCATTCTGGCGTTTGTGATGGAAGTAACCGAACAGGTACAGGCCCGCCAGCAGGTACAAACCCTAAACGAGGAGCTAGCCGCCATCAACGAAGAACTCACGGCTACCAACGAAGATCTGAACGAGAGCAACACCCAACTCACGCGCACCAACGTGGACCTGGACACGTTCGTGTACACGGCCTCCCACGACCTAAAAGCTCCCATCACCAACATCGAAAGCATTGGCCTAGCTCTGCGCGACACGCTGCCCGCGGCGGTGCAGCAAGACGCGCTAGTAACCCACTTGCTCGGTTTATTTGACACCACGGTGGCCCGCTTCCGTTTCACCATCGGCCAGCTCACCGACATTTCGCGCCTGCAACTAGCCCACGCGGGGCCCGCCGAGCCGGTAGTTCTCGCGGCGGTGGTGGAGAACATTCGCCTCGACCTAGCCCCGGTGCTTGCCGAGGCAGGCACCCAGCTGACGGTCGAGGTAGCCCCCGACCTGGTGGTTTCTTTCTCGCCGGCCAATCTGCGCAGCATCGTCTATAATTTGCTCAGCAACGCCGTGAAATACCGCGCCCTGGACCGTCCCTCTGTGGTGCAGGTGCGGGCGGAGCCAGGGCCCACGGCAGTAGTGTTCACAGTGCAAGATAATGGCCTGGGCATGAGCGTGCTGCAACAGCGCCAGCTCTTCGGCCTGTTTCAGCGCCTGCATACCCACGTGGAGGGCACCGGCGTCGGCCTGTACATCACCAAGCGGCTGCTGGAGAATGGCGGCGGCACCATCGCCGTGGCCAGCCAGCCGAACGTAGGTACCACCTTCACCGTTACCTTTCCTATCTAAGTACTTATCCCCGCTATATGTCTGCCTTAGCAAGTGTGTTGCTGGTCGATGACGACCCCACCACCAATTTTCTCAACAAGCTCTTGCTTCAGCGCATGGGGGTGACCGAGCAGGTACTTATAGCCGAAAATGGCGAGCAGGCCCTGCGTACGCTCGCCCAAACCTGTCATAACACTGATTCGACCTGCCCCCGGCTCATTTTGCTGGATATGAATATGCCCGTGCTCAACGGGCTGGCTTTCCTGGAAGCATACGTGCAAATGCCGCTGGCCCAGCAGTCGGCCATTGTCATTGTGATGCTCACTACCTCCCTGCACCCCATCGACTTGGCCCGGGCGCAGGAGCTACCCATTGCCGGCTTTCTCAACAAGCCCCTGACCAAGGAAAAGGTGACGGATTTGCTGACGCAGCACTTTGCGCGCTAGCCTGTGCTGCTACTCGGCAACAACGGGCGCCCCAAGACCTAGCTTAACAAGCTAGGTCTTGGAAACCTGACCATTACTAGGCCTGCCAAACGCCTAAAGGTGGTCCGAGTTGGGCGTTGGCTAGTCTCTTTCTCACGGGCTTTGTTTTCCTTCCTTATGTCTGCTACCGACCCTAGCGCCTCCCTTGCTCAGCAACTACGCGCGCTGGAAACCGTCCCCGATTCGTACATTGTGGTCTCGCCCGAGCTAGTGATTCTCACGGCTAGCAACGCCTACTTAGCCGACACGCTGAAACGACGCGACGAGTTGGTGGGGCGCTATTTGTTCGACGCTTTTCCTGACAACCCGGCCGCTCCTCAAGCCCATGCCGTGCGCAACTGGCGCACCTCCCTGGAGCACGTTATCGCCACGGGCCAGCCCCACCAGATGGCGCTGCAACACTACGATGTACTCGACCCCGAACGACCAGGGCACTTTGTGGAACGCCACTGGTTGCCGCGCAATACGCCCGTGTTTGATGCCCAGGGCCAGTTGCAGTATATTATTCACAGCTCCGTCAACGTCACGCAGGAGGTGCAGGCGCAGCGGGCCCTGCAACAGTCACAGGGCCGGGAGCAGGAGGCATTGCTCGTAGCCGAGCAGGAACGGCTGCGGCTCAGTCAGCTCGTGTTGCAAGCACCGGCGGCCATGTGCTTGCTGCAGGGGCCCACGCTTGTGTATGAACTCGTTAACCCCAGTTACCAGCAGCTGTTCCCGGATCGGGCGCTGCTTGGTAAGCCGTTGCTAGAAGCAGTACCCGAGTTTCAGGGCAGTGTCGTGTGGGAGCGTCTGCAACAGGTGTACCGCACCGGCAAAACCCACCAGGATCAGGAAATGCCTGTGACTTTGACGCGTATGGCAGATAGCGAGCCGGCACAACGGTACTTCAATCATACGTTTCAGGCGCGCTACAATGCGCAGCAGCAAGTAGACGGCGTGTTCGTGTTTGCCTTTGATGTAAGCGAGCAAGTGCTGGCGCGCCAGCAGGTGCAGGCGCTGAACCAGCAACTCACGCGTGTGAATGCCGACCTCGACAGCTTCGTTTATATGGCCACCCACGACCTGAAGGCGCCCATCAACAACTTGGAAGGGCTCGTGCAAGCGCTAGGGGAAACACTAGCCGACCAGCCCGATACGGCTGCCCGGCCGCTGCTCGGAATGATGGAGGAGGCCGTGACGCGCTTTCAGCGGACCCTAGGGCAACTCAGCGAGGTGCTGCGACTTCACCAGGCTCCGAACCCCGCCAATTCTATAGAGTTGGCCGCTATGGTAGCGGACGTGCGCCAAGATTTGCTGCCCGCCTTGCAGCAAACCGGGGGGCAATTAGCAGTGGATGTCGCCGCCTGCCCCATCGTAGCTATTCCGGCCAAGAGCCTGCGCTCGGTGCTCTACAACCTGATCAGTAATGCCCTGAAATACCACCATCCCGAGCGGCAACCGCTCGTGTGCCTGAGCTGCCAGGACCAGGAAGGGTGGTGGTGCTTGTGTGTACAAGACAATGGCCTAGGCTTGACATCCGACCAGCAGGTCGCCTTGTTTACTTTGTTTCGGCGGTTTCACAATCATGTCGAAGGCTCGGGCCTAGGGCTCTATACCGTCAAGAAAATTGTGGAAAACCTAGGTGGCCGGGTCGAGGTGCAAAGTGAGCTGGGCGTTGGATCCACGTTTCAGGTGTATATACCGAAGCGTGCGCATTGAGCGGCAGCTTGGCCGTGCGCCCGCCGCAACCGTTTCGCCTGGGATAATCACCGTTGAAGCAACCGGGCGGCGCGGCTTGTCTATTACTCTGGTATAATCGGGAGAGCCGGGCGCCTTTTCAGAAGCGCAGAGGCCTCTTGGTAGGTATGAGCAAAGAAGTAAGACACGCTGTTCTAAAGCTAGCTCAAGAAGGTGCACGCGTGCCCGCTGATGAAAGCGGGGCTAGGGCTTGCCCGGCCATTGGTAGCTCAACGAAGCTTGGCACGTCACGTTTCCTAAGGAGCCGGTATAACGATACGGCTGGTTGTTACGCTTCATATTGCCCCAGTTGTTTGTTACGCGCACGTGGCCGGCCCAACCGGCTGGCAGTTTCAGCCCTAGGCCCACCAGCGAGGCAAGTTGAAGCCGCTGGTAGCTGTCCGGCGCAGACTGCGTGAACGCGCGAACCGCGGTAGGGGAGCGGTCGAAGACAGAACGCGTATCTAGGGTTCCTTTTTCGTGTGCTTGCAGCAAGGCGCCCACCTGAGAGCCCAAGTCCAAGTACACCTTCCCTAGGTAGGCTCGCAGCGCCAGCGGCACGCTCACGTACGTGAGCCGAGCCTGATAAGCGACTTGATAGCCTTCCTCAAAATCCTGGATATTCAAGCTAGCTCGCTGTTGGCTGAACTGCACTTCGGGCACTAGCGAAAGGCGCTCACTTATTTTTCGTTCGTAGAAAGCGCCCACCTGGTAGCCGACTTTGCCCCCAGAGTTGAAGGTTTGCGGGTGGCGGCGGGTGGCGGTAGTGAACTGGGTATAGGTGAGGCCTGCCGTTACCCCCACTTGCGCCTGTACGCTCCCGGCTAGGCAAAGGCTACCACCTATGATAAGTAGTGTTGTTTTCATAACCAGAGCGGGTTGAGAAAAGGATTCAGGCTGCTGTAAGGTATTGATTTTTAATTGCTATCCTGTGCTTTAAAACCTAGGCCTATAAACTTTTTCCTGGGGCTCAGACAAGCTAAAAGGTAAGTGCGTTTCTTGCTTTTATTTAACGAGAAGCCTTATCAAAAAGCAACCAACAAAGGGCCCATGCACGACTCGCTGCTGATGACCATCCGCCACTTCATTTCCGTGACCCCAGCTGAGGAAGACCTGATCCGGCAGTTGTTCGTGCCCGAAGCCTTGCCTAAGGGCGGCTTCTTCCTGCGGCCTGGGGAGGTGAGCCGTAAAGTAGCTTTCATACTACAAGGGGTATTTCACAACTTTCAGAACCGCGACGGGCAGGACCTAACCTATTACTTTGGCCGCGAGCAGGAATTCATCGGCGACTACGAGAGCTTCTTGCCGGCCCAGCCGGCCACGCACGGCATCCAGGCTCTAGAAGAGGCTCGCCTGCTGACCATCACCCACGATCATCTGCAGCAGTTTTACCGGGAGGTGGGCCAAGGTGAGCGGTTTGGTCGCCTCATGGCCGAGGCCCTGTTTGTGGACGTGCTGCGCCAGCTCACCTCCTTCTATGAGGAAAGCCCCGAGCAGCGCTACGCCCGCTTTGTGCGCACCTACCCCGACCTACAACAGCGTACTCCGCAGTATTATATTGCCTCCTACGTAGGCGTGAAGCCGCAGTCGCTGAGCCGGATTCGGGGCCGTGCGGTTTCGTAGCACGCGGCGCATTTATGCACTTGGGTGAATGACTCAGAGGCGGGCCCGGCTGCACCTTTGTGTCGTACCAATCATCTCATAAGTTATGCGTCGCACCCTCTCTCGCAGCCTGAGTTTGCTTATTGGCCTAGGCATGATCTTCATCGGCCTGCGCTTCCTGCTAGCCCCGCGCCTGGGGGCCGAAGGCTTCGGTATATTCTTGCCGCCCACAGACACGCAGTATGCCTTTCACTACGCCAAAGGCATCCGGGACGTATTTTCGGGGCTGCTGCTGGCGCTGTTCGCCGGGCTAGGTTACGACCGGCCCCTGGCCTGGGTGCTGTTGCTGGGCGCCCTGATTCCCAGCGTGGACCTAGCCATTGTGCGGGCCCAGCCCACCGCCTCGCTAGCCCTGGAACTGCCGCACCTGATTGCTATTGGCTTGCTGTTGCCCTTGGCGGCCTCCTTATTCACCACGGCCCACCCGGCTTCCCCGGTAGGCGTTCAGCGCCCGGAACAGCTCACCCGGCAACGGTCATGAGCCCGGCTTGGTCTTTTGGGCTGGTCGCCCTGGCCCTGCTCAGCGGCGGCGTTGTGTATGGCGTCGACGTCTTCTTTGCCCTCATCGCTCGCCCGGCCCTGCGGCGGGTCGACGACGCCAGTCTGACGCAGGTGCTAGGCCACCTGCACGCCGTAGCTGATGCCCGGATGCCCCTCTTTGGAGCGACGGCTCTGCTCAGTACGGGGGTACTCTGTTGGGTTGCTGGTGGGTGGGCGACGCTGGCTGGCTGCCTCGCTCTGCTGGCGCTGGCCGGGTTGCTGACGCAGCTGGCGGCGTATGTACTCGTGGCTCAGCCCGTCAACAAGCGCCAAACGGCCGCGGCGCGTCAAAAGCAGACGCCCGCCGATGTCCGTGCCCTGCAAGACCGCTGGGACAGCGTGATTGGCTTGCGGGCTGGGGCGCTCACGGTCGCCATGGCCGCTCTGCTTGGGGTCGCCTGGCAGCTCTTTCAGTAGTCCCGTGGCTGTGCGGTGTAGCAAGGCAGGCTAGGGCCGCGGAGCAAAATCCTGCTCAATTTGCTTTGCTTTAAGCGGCGTAAGAAGAGGCCTTTTCCTAGTTACTTGGTTGGGCTCTTACTGCCTAGCTTATTCTGTAATGCTTCTAGTGCCGCTGCTAAGTAAACCAAAGGGGCATTCCAGTTAATAGCGATTTCGTTGGATGCGTAGGAGCACACGCTATCGGAGTAGGCTAGGGCAGGTAGTGCCGACGGGTAAGCACACTTATCCTGACGGCCTGGGTTAGGGCCACCTACTAGCAAACCTGGTACCGGCTCCACTACGCCGTCGCCTTCTGAGGGGCGGTGGTGCGGGTGCTGCGGCGACTTGGTGCCGCTACCCGTAAGAAAGCAGTAGCCCGTTGCATTGCGTCCTAGCAGATAGTCGAGGTTGGAAAGCGCTGCTTGCAAATACGTTGGGTCGCTGGTGAGGTGGTAGGCCTGGATGAGCGCAATGCCTTGGTTGGCCGCCGTAGCATTGCCACCCCAGCTATAGTCGGCGGCAGCTTTGCCCATCACGGTTTGGTACGCTTGGGCTTTATAGTTCTGTTGCAGCGCATCGGCGGCGGCGCGCAGCCGCGCTTCCAGCTTCGGCATATCCTGGCGGGCGGCCGGTGTCAAGCTAGCTTTGTGGCGAACCAGTGAGTAATAAGCCAGTGTCCGCACTTGATTCCAAGTGGGTAGCGGCACGTGCGCATCCGGAAACAAGGGCACGGCCGAATAGTAGCGGTCTTCTTTCGTGGTGATATACAATTCCGCTGCCGCCCAGATAAACTCATCCTGCACAGCGTCGTCGCCGTAGGCGCCCGTAACGATAGCGGGCTGAAATTGCTTGTTCATCTCGTCCTGTCGGTAGAGCACGGCCGGGTGCGCCCGTGCCCAGTCCCACGCTTGCCGCGACGCCCGCAAGCATGAGTCGGCTAGGCCTGGCAGTGGCCGATCAAACCGCCGCAGCACCCGGCTCGCTTGCGCTAATACGGCCGCAAAGTCGAGCGTAGCGGCGGCGCTCTTCTGTACTACGTAGCGCGGGGCGGTAGCCTGATCGGGTAGTACCATGCCGTCAAACGAAGCGTTGGTTAGCTTGTGGTATACGCCGCCGTCGTTTGGATCTTGCATGGTGAGCATCCACCGCAGATTCCAGAGAACTTCGTCCAGCACATCGGGCAAAGCATTTGGGCTTTCCGGAATACCCGTTTTGAGCTGGGCGCAATAGGCCGGAAATGCTTCGTACAGCGAAAGCAGCGTAGCCACAGTGATACCTGAGTTGACGATGTACTTGTTATAGTCACCGGCATCGTACCAGCCGCGCGGCGAGGACAGCACCGTACCAGCCGGGCGGGTGGCACTGGCGGCTGAGCTATGCACCAGCACCCGCGTATCGGGGTGGCCCAGCGCCCGGCTCCAACGCGTCGCATAGGCCGGCGGCAGCGCCGTGGAGGCCCGTTGGTAATAGTAGCCCTTCAAGGCCGCTTGCGCTACCCCCTCGTGCACGTTAGGTTGAATGCGAAACGGGTAGGAGAAGCCCACCGTGGGAATCCACACCACGAACGTGCCCTGCTGCGTAAGCGTCGTGAAATCCGCTATGCGGGCTTGCTGCTGCGCTAGCTTCGCCTCGCGGGCTTCACTCAGCTGCCCCGTGAAGACGACCGTCGCCCGATCGGGTGTGGTGATGTAGAACGGACCAGCCGCCGCTCCCACCACCACGGCGATCTTGGGCGCGGCGGGATAGAAGCCCACTTGGTTCACGCGAATGCTATCGGTGAGGTGCTGCGCATGTGTTAGCCGTGACAGGAGCAGGGCGCTCAGCAACAGCACGAACCTAGGTAGAGACATTATTTCTAGTCGTTTAGCTTAACCAATAAGCATGATTCACGTGCTGCTTATTTGCGCCCGCATGATACGCAACCTAGCTCAAAAGGCGGGCTAGGTCATCCATTTGCTTGTCGATTATCAAGGTAGCGTAGCAGCAAGTCTTGAGCGGAAAGCACGCCATTCCTTTGCTTCATGATCTCGCCCAAAGCCGAAGGAAGCCTCAGCGTAATAAAGTAAAGCAAGTCCCGTAGGCAAGTCGATGCGTTTCTTGACTAATGTCAAGGAAAACACTTCCTACTAGGCTACACCTTTGCGTGGCCGCCTTAGCCACAAGTGGGCGGTATGGGCTAACCGGAGACAGTTCGCCAAGGTAGATACTTCATAACAAGGCAAGGTTTTTATGCAAATCGGAATCGATAGCTTCGCCGCGGCGCTGCTCGACAACGGCACGGGCCGCACGCCCAGCGGCGCGGAGGCGATGGGGCAACTGCTCGACCGCATCGTGCTGGCCGACCAAGTAGGGCTGGACGTGTTCGGCATCGGCGAGCACCACAAAGCGGAATTTCTGGATTCGGCCCCCGCCGTGATTTTGGCGGCCGCCGCGGCTCGCACCCAGCGCATTCGCCTGACTAGCGCCGTAACGGTGCTCAGCGCGGCCGATCCAGTGCGCGTATTTCAGGAGTTTGCCACCCTCGACTTGATCTCGCAGGGCCGGGCCGAAATGGTGGTGGGGCGAGGCTCGTCTATCGAGGCCTTTCCGCTGTTCGGGTTCGACCTCAATGACTACGACGCCCTGTTCAGGGAAAAGCTAGACTTGCTGCTCGCCATTCGGGGCACCGAGCAGTTGCACTGGAAAGGCAAATTCCGGCCCGCGCTGCGGGGGCAGGGCATTTACCCGCGGCCCATGCAGCCGGTGCTGCCCATTTGGCTAGGGGTCGGTGGCACGCCGCAGTCGTTTGTGCGGGCCGGCACGCTGGGCTTGCCCTTGATGGTGGCCGTTATCGGCGGCGATACGCACCACTTTCGGCCGCTGGTCGACCTCTACCGGGAGGCAGGTCAGCGGGCCGGGCACGCGCCCGAGCAGCTGCAAGTAGGCCTGCACTCGCTGGGCTACGTGGCCGACACGACCGAAGAAGCGGTAGAGGAATTTTATCCGGGCTACGCCCGCACGTTCACCAACCGGTCGCGGGAGCGGGGCGGCCCGCCCATAACCCGGGGGCAATTCGACGCGCAGCTCGGGCCGCTGGGGGCGCTGCTGGTGGGCAACCCCGAGGAAGTGGCCGCCAAGATTATTCGCCACGGAGAGGCCCTAGGGGGCATTTCGCGGGTGACGTTTCAGCTGGACGTCGCCACCCTGCCGCACGCTAAACTGCTGCGTGCCATTGAGCTGCTGGGTACGCGCGTCGCCCCCTTGCTCCGGTCCTGACGCCTAGGCTTTTTCCTTTTCACTTAGTCGCGCTGCTTCGAGCAGGCAACCGCAACCACTTTTATGGCCAGCACCATCACCAAAACCATCAACATTCAGGCGAGCCCCGAGCGGGTGTGGGAGTTTCTTAACAACCTAGCCAACTGGCCGCAGTGGGCCATACATAACGTGTTCAGCGCCACGCCCGGCGAAAACGGGTACTGGAACATGGAAGGCCCGCGGGGTACGCAGCACGTAAAAATGCTGTCCAACCAAGAGTTCGGCATTCTAGATCAGGAGTTTAACGACCCCGTGGAAGGCAACTGGCTGGTGCCGTGCCGGGTAGTAGCCGGCAGCGAAGGCGCCCACTTTATGATGACCTTCACCAAGCCCACCGCCATGCCCGACGAGCCCTTTTATAAAGCCGTGGAGTTGATTGAGCAGGAAATGGGTAAGCTCAAGGAACTGCTGGAGAAAAGCTAGGTCACTTAATTGTTTAGTGGTCTGCAAAACAGGTAAACTGTCATGCTGAGCTTGTCGAAGCCTCTCTCCCGAACGATACGAAGCGGGAGAGAGGCTTCGACAAGCTCAGCATGACATTCTTCTGGAGCAGGGTTACTTATGCAGGAACAAGTCTTTACTCTATCGTCCTCACTCGGCTAGGTATTGGTGCACGAACTTGATGGCCATACTGCCTTCGCCCACGGCCGAAGCTACCCGGGCCATGGCACCCGCGCGGCCGTCACCGGCCGCAAACAAGCCCGGCACGCAGGTTTCGAGCAGGTACGGCTCGCGCGAAAGTTTCCAGGCGGCGGCGTAGCGCGGGTCGGTCACCAAGTCGCGGCCGGTGAGCAGGTAGCCTTTGGGGTCGCAGATGGCTAGCTCACAGATCCATTCGGTGCTAGGCTTGGCGCCAATGAAGATGAACAGCGCCCGCGCCGGCCGCTTCTCCGGCTCCTGCCCGTCGCGCTGCACTACCACGGCTTCGAGCGAGTTGGCGCCACAGGCTTCGCGCAGCTGGGTGCGGGGCAGAATCTCGATGTTCGGCGTCTGCTCGATTTGCGTGATGAGGTAGGCCGACATGCTAGCTGCTAGGTGCTCGCCGCGAATGACGATGAACACCCGCGAGGCGTACGAAGATAAAAACATGGCTGCCTGCCCCGCCGAGTTGCCCCCGCCAATGATGTACACCGGGTGGTTGCTGCAACTGCGCGCCTCGGTGCGAGCGGCCCCGTAGTACACGCCCGCTCCGCTCAGGCGCTCCAGGCCGGGTGCGTCGAGCGTGCGGTAGCTAACCCCGGTGGTTAGCACCACGGCTTTGGTGCGAATAATTGACTGGTCGCGCAGGGTCAACACCTTGTAGCCGTCCTGCACGTGCAGGTTCACCACCTCCTGCGGCGCCATAAACTCGGCCCCGAGGCGGGTAGCCTGCGACCAGGCACGGTGCGCCAGCTCGCTGCCGCTCAGGCCAGTAGGAAAGCCTAGGTAGTTTTCGATGCGCGACGAAGCCCCGGCTTGCCCGCCCGGCGTCTGCCGTTCGATAAGCAAGGTTTTTAAGCCCTCCGAGGCGCCGTACACGGCCGCCGCCAGCCCGGCCGGACCGGCCCCAATAATCACGACGTCGTACAGCTCGTGCTGGGCCGCCACCAGCAAACCTAGGTGCCGGCCTAGGTCGGCTTTGTTGGGGCGGGAAACAACTTGTCCGTCGGGGCAGACCACCACCGGCAGGTCATCGACGGTGAACTTGGTGGTCGCCAGCAGCGTGGCTGCCTCGGCATCCTTCTCGATATCCAGCCACTGGTAGCCCACTAGGTAGCCGCTGAAAAAATCCTTGAGCTCGTGCGAGAGCGGCGACCACTGAAACCCAATCAGCCGCACGCCTGCGAAAGTGGGCCGGTAGGTGGCCTGCCAACTGGCCAGCAAGTCGCGCAACACGGGGTAGAGCAGTTGCTCGGGTGGGTCCCAGGGCTTGAGCAGATAGTAATCGAGTTGGGCAGAATTGATGGCCCGAATAGCGGCGGTGGTATCGGCGTAGGCCGTCAGTAGCGCGCGCTTGGTGTCGGGAAAAAGCGACAGGGCATGCGCGAGTACTTCCACGCCTTCGACCTCTGGCATGCGTTGGTCGGCTAGCACCAGGGCTAGGGGCTCGGAGCGGGTTCGCAGTTCGTTGAGGGTAGTTAAGGCCTCTGGGCCCGAGGCTACGGGCAGAATGCGGTAGTCGCTCCGAAACTCCTGGCGCAGGTCGCGGGTGATGGCCGCGAGTACCTGCGGGTCGTCGTCAACTACCAGGATGGCAGGCTTTTTCATGATTCATGTAAGGGCTAAGAGTTTGTCTTCTGGTAGAGCTGCTGAGTGACCTAGCGAGGGTAGGTAGTGCCCGTGAGTTGCTCGCTTAGGGTCCACAGGCGGTTGGCATTCGCTTCCTCCACCGCGTAGGGCATTACCCCCGTCATCGGGCGGGGGGTAGCGGAGCTGTCGGGGGTGTAGATGGTGGCAATGTTGTTGTCTTCGCAATACACTCCGCCCAGGCCGGCCAGCTGCGGGCTGGTGGCGCACCACACGCTGGTGGATGCGCCTTGGGCCACGGTTTTCAAACCTCGAGCGGGGTCCAGCACGATGTTGCCTGCCTCATCCACGGCGCCCATTTGCCGTAGCTGTTCCGGCGTGACGTGCTTGCTCAGCCCCGTGCCCGCGATACTGCCAGGGTGCAGCGAGAAAGCCCGAATGCCCGCCGCTTGGCCGCGCTGGTCCAGTGCCCGCGCAAAGAGCACATTGGCTGTTTTCGACTGGCCGTAGGCAATCCAGGGGTCGTAGACGTGGCGCTCGAAATTGGGGTCGTCGAACAGAACCGGTGAGAGGCGATGCCCTCGGGAGGACACCGCCACTACCCGCGCCCCCCGCGCTTGCACCAGCGCCGGCCAGAGGCGGCCGGTTAGTTGAAAGTGCCCGAGGTGATTGGTCGCCAACTGCGACTCGTACCCGCGGGCATCGCGCGCAAGGGGGTTGGCCATGATGCCGGCACTCAGCACTAGCAAGTGCAGCGGCCGGCCACTAGCCAAAAACCGGGCGGCCAGGGCATCAATCGAAGTAGGGTCGAGCAAATCCAGCGTTTCCAGCTCGACGCCGGCTAGGTCTTGCACAGCCTGCGCCGCCCGGGCGGGGTCGCGGGCCGGCACGATAACGTGGGCGCCGGCGCTGTGCAAAACCCGCACGGTTTCTAGGCCGAGGCCGGCGTAGCCCCCGGTTACGAGGGCTACCTTGCCCGTGAGGTCTGCCCCCTGGATAACATCAGTGGCAGTGCTAGCAGCGGTAAAGCCTGAGTCTAGGGGTTGCTGCGGGGTCGGCTGATAACCAGCGGCGGAATCTGACATAGAGAAAAGCAGAAATAAGTAGCTGATGAGTAACTCAATTTCAGTTGCTGGCCTCGGCATCTGCTGCGGAAGGGCCAAGGACTCGTATGGCGGCGAGTAGCTCGCTGGCAAGTTTGATGACCAGTAAAATGGGGGTGTTTGTGGGGGTAGAAAAGCTAGCTGATAGGCAGCCAAGCAGTGAATTCTGTCCGCCCCGGCTCAGAGGAAACTTCCAGCCGCCCGCCGTGCTCTTGCACGATGCGCCGGGCAATGTCGAGCCCTAGGCCCGTGCCCTCGCCTAGGGGCTTGGTGGTGTAAAAGGGCTCGAACAAGTGCGCCAGCACCTCGGCGCTGATGCCTGTGCCATTGTCCTGCACGCCGACTACCAGGCAGTTTTCGCACGGCTCGACGCGTACCATCAGTTCTCCGCCCGTGGCGGGCAGTGCATCCAAGGCGTTATCAATCAGATTAGTCCAGACTTGGTTGAGGCTGGCAGCTTGGCCCGTTATCAGCGGCAGGTTGGGGGCGTAGGCGCGGGTGAGGTGCACGTTTTTCTCTCGTAGCGCGTGCGCAAATAGATGGAGCGTACTGTCGAGCCCGGCGGTTACGGCTAGCTTTTCGGGGCCTAGGGCGCGGTCCATGTGCGAGTAGGTTTTCACGTCGCCCACCAGCGTGCTGATGCGCTGGGCGGCCTCGCTGATGTCGCGGGTGAGGCGCGCGGCCGTCAGGTGGCCGCTGAGCCAGGCAAAGGCAGCGGGCCGGGCGCGGGCCGGCAACTGGGCCGCCAGCGGAGCGAGGGCTGCTACACCCAAGCCAGCATCGAGCAAGCCCGCGGCCAGCGCATAGCCATCGGGGCAGCCGTGGTCTTCGAGCCAGGTAGCTAGCTCGTCTTCGCGGTCGGCGGCTTGCAGGGCCGACAAGGGCGGGGGTAGCTCCGTAGGCAGCACGGCCAGCGCCGTGATGGCCGCCACCGTTTCGGCAGACGGACAGCTGGCCAGAAGCTCAATTAATTGGTTCGGAATTACCTGCAAAGCAGTAGTGAGCGAAGCCGCAGCTCGGCTGATGGCCGCGGCCGGGTTGTTCAATTCGTGCGAGAGGCCAGCCGAGAGCTTGCCCAGGGCCCGCAGCTTGTCGTCGCGCTCCTGCGTGCGCACCAGGTCGCGGGCCCGGTCGTTCATGATGCCCACCAGGCGCTGCACCAGCTCGGGGCTTACCTGCTCTAGGGCCGGAAAATGGCGGCTAGGCAGCTCATACAGCACTGTTTCGCCCACGGCTACGCCCTGCGCCGGGAAGAACTGAAGCCGGGAATATGGCAGCAAGCCGCCCACGTCGCCGGGCGCCAGCCGGAACCCGCGGGCGCTGGCATCGCCCGGCAGCTGGGTGTGGGTGCCGCCCCGCACCACGGCCAGCAGCTTGTCGGCGGGGGCACCGGCCAGCACCACGGTTTCGCCGTCGGCGTACTGGTGTAGCTCGCCCGCTTGCCGCAGCCAGGCCAGCACCTCGGGGGGTAGGCCGCGAAAGGCGGTGATGTGGTCGAGGGCAGTAGGGTCGGGAGGCAATAGCTGAGCCATGCGCGTGCGAACGAAACGCCTAAGAATTAGCCTAGTACTCCGCGAACTCCTGGTCAGGGTAGCAATACACCCACCGCTCGCCGCGCTCGGCCGACGACACCACCGGGTGCTGGGTGGCGTGGAAGTGCTTGGTCGCGTGCGTGTTCTTAGACTGGTCGCAGCAGCCCACGTGGCCGCACTCCTGGCACGTGCGCAAGTGCACCCAGGTGTCGCCTAGGGCTACACACTCGGGGCAGACGTGCTGCGGGGCGGTTTTCAGATGCGCCGGGTCGAGCGCAGAGAGGTGAGAACAGAGAGAAGCCATCACAAAAGCATTAAAAGTCAAGTAGTAAAAGGCTCAGGCAAGAGCTGCCAGGCACCCGACAAAGGTGCCAGCATCCCTACCCCCTAGGCATTGACTTTTATCAAGAAAAGCTACTCCTCAAGCTGCTTGAGGACTGCTGGCGCTTTCACCTAGCGATACGGATTGACCCGCCGGGAAACGGCTTTTGCGGTGGTGATTACCAAAGTGTCCCTGTCGAGATGCCCTAACGGTACCCTAGGGGTAGCATCTACAGTTGGCGGCGGATGCGGCTGAGCGTTTCGGCCGTGAGGCCCAGGTAGGAGGCCACCATATGCTGCGGAATGCGCTGAACCAAGCCCGGATACTTTTGCAGGAACTCACGGTACTTCTCCTCGGCCGAATAGCTGATAGCCGAGTGCACCCGACTTTGCGCAGCCATAAAGGTGCGGAGCACCAATGCGTTAACTACCTTATCAAAGGCCGGCACTTCGCGACGCAACTGCTCAAAGTCGTCGTTTTTAAGCACTACCACCGTCGTATCCTCCGTGGCCTCGATGTTGTAGCGCGACGGCTGGCCAGAAAGTAGGCTTTCCTGGTCGGTGGCCCACCAGTTTTCCACGGCAAACCCGATGATGTGCTCCAGACCTTTGGCATCGACGGAGTAGGTGCGCAGGCAGCCACTGGCCACGAAGGCATTGGACTGCCACACGTCGCCGGCTTGGAGCAGGTACTGCCGCTTGCGCAGCGTGCGCACGACGCTCGCCGCTTTTATTTGCTCGATTTCGGCCGGGGTGAAAGACGCTTTACTCTGCAAATACTGCTCAAACACAGCAAAAATGAACGGGGGCTAGGATGGTACCAAGCGCAAAAGAAAAGACTTTTTGCTTGGTATCATCCTAGCCCCCGACCGTGTTTATCAAATAGCAGCCTACCTAGGTGCCACCTAGGGCACACCGTCAAAGAAGATTGCTGCGTGTAGCTAAGGCAGCAGTAGCACCGAGCCCGTGGTGCGCCGGGCTTCCAAGTCCGCGTGGGCTTGGGCGGCTTCGGCTAAGGGGTAGGTCTGCGTCGTCAGCTCCCCAAACCAGCCTTGTTGGAGGGCGGCGTACACTTCTGCAGCGGCTTGCGCTAGCGTGGCTTGAGTGGGTAGGTAGGTGCCCAGCACGGGCGACACCACAGTGAGTTGCCGCTGCGCGAGCACGGCAGGTGCCACCGGTTGAGGCCGTCCCGACGATGAGCCGTAGAGCACGAGGGTGCCGCCGGGCTTTACCACAGGCACGGAGGCGGCAAACGTCGCTTGCCCTACCCCATCATATACGACATCAACGCCTTGCCCGTTGGTAATTTCCAGCACGCGCGCCGCAAAGTCCTCCTCGTCGGTGGCAATGGCATAGTCGAGGTAAGGCTGCACCACAGCTAGCTTCGCGGTCGTTCCTACCGTGCCGATAACCGTGGCCCCCAGCGCCCGGGCCCAGCGCGCCGTTAGCGAGCCCACGCCGCCGCCTGCGGCGTGCACCAGCACTACGCTGTCGGCCTGCACCAGGTAAATGCGGCGGAGCAAGGCCCACGCCATCAAGCCCTTGGTAGTCACGGCCGCTGCCTCGGCCAAGGTGATTTCATCTGGCAGGTGCACCAGGCCGTTGGTGGGCATCAGGCGAACTTCGGCGTAGGCTCCCACCACGAAGTGGTACGCCACCCGGTCGCCTACCCGGAACCCGGTAATGTCCGAGCCGACGGCCTCAATGGTACCGGCCGCTTCGACGCCGGGCACAAAGGGAAAGGAGTTAACCGCGAAGCTGCCGTTGCGGAAGTAGGTATCAACGAAGTTGACGCCGATGGCCGCTTGGCGCACCCGTACCTGCCCCGGCCCGGGCACCCCGACTTTTTCCTGGCCATATACCAGGACCGAAGGCGGCCCGGGCGCTTGCATATACACGACGCCGGTGGGCACGGTTGACAAATATGGTTCCATAGTTAGCTAGTGGAAGAAGCGTAAGACCTGCCTTGTGTGCCGGCTAAGCGCTTTGCCCGCCATCCACATTGATGGTAGCCCCGGTGATGTAGGAGGCTTCGGCGCTGGCTAAGAAGGCCACCGTGGCAGCAATTTCCTCAACCCGCCCGTAGCGGCCTAGCGCCGTGCCGGCAGCTTGCGCCGGGGCAAAATCGCTCGTGGCCGGGTTCATCTCTGTGTCGATGTTGCCGGGCTGTATTACGTTCACCGTGATGCCTTTGGGCCCTAGGTCGCGGGCCCAGCCGCGGGTGTAGGCGGCCACGGCAGCTTTGGTGGCTACGTAGTCGGCAATGCCGGGGAAGGGTGCCCGACTGCCGCCCGTAGACCCAATGGAGATAATGCGCCCACCCTCCTCCATGAAGGGCACGGCGGCCCGCACGGTGGCGGCCACGCCCGCCACGTTCACGGCCAGTTGCCGGTCAAAGGCCGCTAGGTCAGCGCCGGCATCATCGACGGTACCCGTGATGAACAAGCCCGCATTGTTCACCAGCACATCAATGCGCCCGAACTGCGCTACCGTATCGGCCACGGCCGCCCGAATGGCGACCGTATCGCCACTGTCGGCCCGAATAGCCATCGCCCGGCGGCCCGTACTGGCTAGCTCGGTCACCAAGGCTTCGGCTTGGGCAGCGGCGTGGGTGTATGTGAAGGCCACATCGGCCCCTTCCGCAGCCAAGCGGCGCACAATGCCGGCGCCAATACCGCGGCTGCCACCAGTTACAAAAGCGATTTTATCGGTCAAACGATTCATAAAACAAGAGGGTAGTTGCAGCAAGTGTATTATCTGACTTGCTGCGGATTGAGGTTGTGTCGGCCCTGTTTATTCAGGCTGTTTCGACATGACAAAGGTCCCCTTACTCCTCCGCCGCCTTCGTTGACAATTATCAAGAAAACACGTTGATAATTGTCAAGGTCAAAACCTGGCCCGCGCTAGGTGGTGGCGCCTACCCCCAGTAGAAAAAGCAAGTCAGCTAAGCAGGCTGCTGGCCGTGCAGCCAGGAAATGGTAGGCCCTTCATCGATAAACGCCGCAGCCTGATAATAGCGATTATTTGGATGGGCCAGAATGGGCAGCACGATGTCGGTGTAATGCACCAAATGGGACGGGAAAACCAGGTGCGCGCTGTAAATGGGTTCTGATGAGCTGAAGGCCGAGGCCACGAGTGGGCAGAACTCGTCCAGTAGCCAGCGGGCCTGCCGGGCGCAATTGGGCGGGCAGCGCCGCACATCGAGCAGCCAGAAGGGGCAATTGTACTGCCGGGCCTTTTGCAGCAGGTAGTGGTAGCCCGCTTCGAAGTCGGTATCGGTGCGCATCTGTTGTATCCAGCGGGCCACTAGCACGTGCTCCTGCGGCCGGTACGAAACGTCTAAGAAGTGTTGCATAGCAGAGAGTTGAGCAGGGTAGAGCTGTTTAGCTGTGGTACCTTTCGCGAAGGGGGTTACTCGCTGAGCAGCACCGGGGCGCTGCCAGCTGCTTTGGGAGCTACTACTACCCGCTGGTAAGCTTTGCCTACGATGGCTAGGTCCCCATTTTGCACGGCTTGCACGGGGCCTAGGGTCTGGCTCATGGCGCCGCCCTTGGCATCGGTGCGCACCGTGAGCAGGGGGTAGTCGCGGGAGTACGGGGCCTGCGTGGCGCGGCTGAGGTAGACATCGTACTCGGTATCGGGCTGGAGGTGAGCCAGCGAAAAGGATACGAGGTCAACCAGGCCTTCGGAGCGCGTGACCAGGGAGCCTGCGGCGGCCCCAGCTTGCGTGGGCTTTAGTTGGCGCACCATGGCGGGCTGGTCGACGAGCTGCCGACCTAGGTTGCTGCTACCCGTGGCTCCCGCGGGCACGGCATCCGGCACGTAGACCAGTGCCATTGGCGCCTGGCCAATTCTGACTTTACCGATTACTCGGTTGGTGGCCGTGTTGATAGCTACCACGGAGTCCGCATTTTCCAGGTCTAGGTACACGCGGCTGGCATCGCCCGAGGCCCAGAGGCCGTGCGGCAGGGCCCCTACCGGAATGGTGGCTAGCTGCTTAAAACCCGGTTCGCGAGAGTATACTTTCACCACGTTTTCGCCGCCCACCGTCACGTAGGCGACTTTGCCTAGGCCCGTTTCGAGGGTCGTGACGTGGTTGGTGATGGGGCCGGTGTCGAGTACTTTGGTGATGCTAAGCGTCTTCACATCAAGCACCGACACCTTGCCCACGTCTTTGTGTGTGAACCAGACTTGCTGGCCGTCTTTGCTGGCAAAGATGTTGGGCGAAAACGGGCTGACGACCGGAATACGCTTGATGATTTTGTACGTGGCCGCATCGATTACCGCCAACTCGGGCGAGAAGCTAGAGCACACGAATGCCAGCTTGTTGTCGGGGCTGAACGCCACCATGCCCGGCCCATTAGCCACCTGAATGCGGCGGGTTTCACGCATGGTAGCCACGTCAATAACCGAGAGGTAGTCCTCGCCGCGCACGGTCACCCACACCTCTTTGCCGTCGGGCCGGAAGGTAGGCTCGTGCGGGGCGCGCCCCACGTACACGCTACCCTTGATGGTGTTGGTGGCCGGCTCAATGAAGGTGACGTTGTTGGAGCCGATGGATACTACGGCCAGGGTCTTGTGGTTGGGCGCCATGCCTAGGCCGTGCACCAGCGCCTGCCCCCGATAAAGCGGCGTCAGTACGTCGGGCTGGGGCTTGCCTAGAATAATCTGGCCCAGCAGCTTGTTGTCCATTGGGTCAATCACCGAAACAGTATTCGAAATCTGGTCGGCGGTGTACACCCGGTCGCGGTGGCTTACGGTCTGGGCGTAGCTCGGCAGCGCCCCCACCAAGAGCGGCGCTAAAAGCAGGTATTTCATAGGAAAGAGCTAGAAGGAAAAGTCAGTGTTGCGCGGCGGCAGGTGAGGTAGCCGCCGCAGCTCCATGCTTGCGCAGCCAGGCATTCATCTGCTGAATCTCAATTTGTTGCTCCGCGATAATACTCTGAGCTAACCGGCGCAGCTCGGGGTCTTTGCCGTAGAGCAGTTGCAGGCGGGCCATATCCACGGCGCCCTGGTGGTGAGGTACCATCATGGCCGCAAAGCTGGCGTCGATATCAGTGGGCGGCACGCCGCCCATCTGCTTCATGCCAATGTCCATGACTGTCATCACCGAATCCATCTGCTGGTGAAAAGCCGCCGCGGGTGAACTCGGTGCTAAGGCAGCCGGTGTCATATCTGCCATCAAATGCATGGCGTGCGGTGCGCTGCTTTTTGGGGCCGACATGCCGTGGTGGTCGTGCGTCTGGGCATGGGCGGCTAGCAAGGGTGCAGTAGCTAAAAGCGAAAGCAGAAGCAAGTTTCTTGTGGTGAGAGGCATAAGCAAGGAGGGTAAGAGGGGTAGACAATGAGCTATTTGCAGGCGGTACCCCTAGGTGAATAGCACGATAGCTACCTTATCGGCTCCCAATTGATGGAGGTGGTCCAACTACTTCATCGCCCACTTCGGCCGAAGCTCGGGCAAACGCCTCCATGTCGGGTGGCGTAGTAGGGGGTAGGTCCGTCGAGTCGGCCACGGTGCCCGCCGCTTTGATGAGCCGGGCAAAGCCACTAGGCGAAGCTACTACTAGCCCGCGCGCTAGTGCCAGGCCACTTACTACGGCATGCACAGTGCCGCGCGGAATAAAGAAGTTTTCGCCTGGTTTCACCACGACTACCTTGGCTTCAGTGTGCACAGTAAACTCGCCTTCCAGCACAAATAAGTGCTCGGAATACGTGGTGTGGCGGTGCATCGGCGTGGCTACCCCGGGCTGGAAAGTGCCCTCAATGAGGTCGTAGCGGCCTTCGGTGGTTTCATGGTCGGCTAGAATGCGTGTGAGGGTGCCTAATAGCCAGAAAGACTGGTTCATAAGTTGGGGCTGATGGATTGTAGGAAAGAGTGCCGCGAACTGGCGCACTGCGTAGCTGCCCCTTATTCAACAGCCCCTGCCTTTCACCCTCACTCGGGCAAAAAGCAGGGGCTGAGCGAATCGAACGCAACGCGGCATGCCTAGCCGAGGTGCTTCTTGAGTTCGGCCGCGGCGTGCACGAATAGCGACCTGACCGCAGGCACCTCGGCTAGGGCGTTAAGCAGGCCGAAGTCGTGAATCATGCCGTTGTAGCGGATGGTGGTGGCGGGCACGCCGGCTTCGCTGAGCTTGCGGCCGTAGGCTTCGCCCTCGTCGCGCAAAATGTCGTTCTCAGCTACCTGAATCAGGGCGGGCGGTAGGCCAGCCAACTGCTCCGAAGTCGCGTTGAGGGGCGACGTGTAGATTTCCCGGCGCTGGGCGGGGTCAGTGGTGTAGGTGCTCCACATCCACTTCATGAGCGGCGCGGTGAGGAAGCGGTCCTGGCCATACAGCTCGAACGACTCGGTGCTGAAGGCCGCGCTGGTCACGGGCCACATCAGGATTTGTAACTTGATGTGCGGGCCGCCTTTCTCCTTGGCTTGCAGGCACGTCACGGTCGTCATGTTACCGCCTACGCTGTTGCCGACGATAGCTAGGCTCTTACCATCTACGTTGATTTCGGCGCCATTCTCGGCTACCCACTTGGTGGCGGCGTAGATTTCGTTGATGGCCTGTGGATACTGCGCATCGGGGCTGGGCGTGTAGTCCACAAACACGGCTACGTAACCTGATTCTACTACCAGGTCGCGCACCATGCGCTGGTGGGTGGGGAAGTCGCCGAGCACCCAGCCGCCGCCGTGGATGAAGATGAACACGGGTAGCACCGTGTCGGCGGTGCCGGTGGGGCGCACGATATGCAGCGGCACCGTGTAGCCGTCTTGCTCGATGGTGCGTTGCGTGGTTTCCACGCCTGAGAGGTTCACTTTAGCCGAGGCTTGGGCGCCGACCAGCACCTGGCGGGCGTCGGGCACAGGCAGGGTTTCGAGGCCGGGCCCGCCGGTGTTCAGGGCTTTGAGAAACTCGATTACCTGCGGGTCAATGTGTTGGTCGGTGGCAAAAGGAGGAGCTTGCATAGGCTTGTTAAATTGTGGGTTGCGCACGTGGTGGTGCAAGGTGAAAAAGAAATAGTGCGGCAGGCGGCCCGCCGCTACACCGGAAACTGGACTAGGTTAGTGCCAGATAGCGGGCCGGGAAATTGCTGGAAGCGGCCGCCCGTAGCCAGCCCGCCTAGGTCGATGCCGGCAAAGCCCATAGCATCGAGCAGGTGCAGGACTTCCGCCTTAGTCGAGGCATCATCGCCGGAAATAAAGATGACCCGCTTGCCTGCCCCCTCGTGCGGGTCGAGGGCCAAAATGGCCGCGCCCATTGCATTAAAGCCCTTCACTACCCGGGCGCCGGGGGCTTGCTCAGCCACGATTTCGGATGAGGTTTTCGGGCCTAGGTCCAGCGCTGTGAAGTCGGGGAAATGAATGGCGTTGGTCGTGTCCACGACCACCTGGTTTTGCCAGGCGGGCACGTGGGCCAGCACGTCGGCCACGGCATCCCACGGCACCGACAGCAGCACGAGGTCGGCCTGCACGGCTTCTTCGACCGTGCCCGCCCGCACGCCCGGCCCTAGGGTAGCCGCCAGCTCGGTGAGGGCGGCCCCGATTTACTACTAATGACAATCTCAAAGCCGGCTTTGGCCGCGTGGCGCACAAACGCCTGGGCAATATTGCCCGCACCAATGGTTCCTATTTTCATACGTTTCGGTTGAGGTAGAATGTGAGTAAGCAGTTAGGAGCGAATTATTTGCTAAGCATTGGCGGGCCGGTAGCCCGGGGCCACCAGCCGGTACCACTCGGGGTGCTGGTGGAGGTAGCGTGCCACAAAGGGGCACAGCGGAATGAGAGTTAGGTGGCGCTCGTCGGCTTGGCGCAGCACCTTTTCCACGAGGGCGCTGCCTACCCCTTGGCCTTGCAGGGCAGCGGGCACTTCGGTGTGTATCAGGCTGAGGTACTGGTGGTGCAGCTGGTACTGCACCAGCGCCGTAGCGTCCGCCACTTCCAGCTCAAATTGCTGGTCGTAGGTGTTGTCGAGGAGGGGGAGGGCTTGGTATGCGGGGTTCATAGCAGGGTGATGCGGGTGGATAAATCCTGCGGCGACGTGACGACTTCGTAGGTAATCTGCCCGTACTCGCCGGCAAAAAAATCTTCGTAGGCCGTGGCTATTTCCGCGTGGCTGTTCATCACGAAAGGCCCCTGGGCCACCACTGGCTCGGGTATCGGCTCGCCGCCAAACACCAGCACGCTCACCGGCTCGATGCTGGGATTGGTGAAGGTGATGGGGCCGACCTCGGCCCCAAACAGCACCAATTCGCTCTGACCGTGCGGCTCGCCGTTGAGCCGCACTGGCTCGGCCGGCACGAAGGCGGCGTAGTCGAGGTCTACTTTGGTGGCGAGGGTAAAGGTGGCTTTGGGGCTGAGCAGCATGTGATACAGAAACTGCGGGCTGCTGGCAGGCACCGGCGACGCGGCATCGCCCAGCGCCCCAAGCAGCACGCGCAGGCTACCGGCCGCCTCGGGCAGCAGCACTTCGGGCACCGCCGTCGAGTGCAGGGCCAGGTAGTCGGGGGCTTCGGCTTTGTGGCGGGCCGGCAGGTTTAGCCAGAATTGCAGCGCGTGCAGCACGCCGCCTTTGGCCTGAAAATCCAGGCTCAGGTTTTCGTCGTGCAGCACGCCCCGGCCGGCCTTCATCCACTGCGCGCCGCCGGCCGCTACCACGCCGTGGTGGCCGGCGCTGTCGTAGTGCTCAAGGGCGCCGCTCAGCACGTAGGTGAAAGTGGCAATGCCCCGGTGGGGGTGGGCTGTTTCGCCGGTAGGTGCCTTGGGCACCTGGGGCTCGAACCGGGTAGGGTACACGTGGTCCAAAAAAACGAACGGGCCCACGGCGGCTACCATGCGGCTGGGTAGCAGCCGGTTGACGAGCAGTTTGCCCACTCGGGCGTTGGTGCCCCCTACCTGCGCAATGATGGATTTGGCCATGGCGTGCGTGCTAGTTTGCAGGGCCTTCCTTGGGGCGCTGCTGGTGCAAAGGTGGCTAGGTAGGCCAGGGGGTTTCCTTGACTTATATCAAGAAAGCACTGCGGCCGGTTGGGCCTTGGCGGCCAGCAGCTTGGTGCGAATGCGGCTCAGCGTTTCGGGCAAAATGCCGAGGTAGGACGCAATCAGGTGCTGCGAAAAACGGTGCTCGTAGCTAGGGTGCTGCGCCAAAAAGGCGAGGTAGCGCTCCTCAGCCGTGCTGGAAATGGCCGCTTGCAGTCGCTTTTGGGCGGCAATCTCGTGGCGGCGGTCCACGCCCCGCATCAGCTCGGCCCAGGCCGGCACCGTGCGGAGTAGCTCCTGCATCTGCGCGTACGTTATCAGCAGCAAGCTGCTGTCTTCCAGTGCCTCCAGGTAAAAGCGCGACGGCGTGAGCAGCACCCAACTTTCCCGGTCGCCTACCCAGCAGTTTTCGACCCCTAGGCCAAGCACGTGCTCGTTGCCCCGGTCGTCCACACTGTACAGGCGCACCGCACCCATCAGCACGAAGGCAAAGTGCTTACTGACCTCGCCGGCCCGCAGCAAAAACGCCCTTTTCTTCAGCTTTTTCAACCCAAACGCGGCGCAGATACGCGCAAAGTCCGCGTCGGAAACGGGGGTAGTGCTACCAGCGTCGATATAGGTGCGAAAATCTTGCATAGTGCTGTTATTTATTGCGTTAGCAGTCACTGTATAGGCTAGCCTCACGGGGCGCCTCACCCCCGGCCCCTCTCCGAAAAGGAGAGGGGAGCCGAGTGCTAGTAAGCGGCAGCAATTGTTAAAATTCGTCTGGCTCCCCTCTCCTTTTCGGAGAGGGGCCGGGGGTGAGGCGCCCCATAAGCTGACTCCAACTCCACATCAGAATGCCTCAGCCCCCAGGCCTGCCAACTACGGCCGCCGAAACAGGTGGCAGCTTGGCGCGGATGCGGCTCAGGGTTTCGGGCGAAATGCCTAGGTAAGAGGCAATCATGAGCTGCGAAAACCGCTGCACATAAGTAGGATGCTGGGCGATGAAGGCGGCGTAGCGCTCCTCGGCCGAGCACGAAATGGCATCGTGCAGGCGCTTTTGGGTGGCAATTGCGTTGCGCTCGTCCTGGATACGCACCAGCTCGGCCACCAGCGGCACGGTGCGCACGAGTCCCTGCGCCTGCGGGCAGTTGATGAGCAGCAGCTCCGAATCTTCCACGGCATCGATGTAGTAGGGCGAGGGGGTGAGTTGCGACCAGCTTTCCCGGTCGCCTATCCACCTACTTTCTACCCCCAGCACGTGGATGTGCTTGTTGCCACGCGCATCTACCGAGTACAGGCGCAGCGCACCCTGCATCACAAAGGCTTGATATTGACATACTTCGCCCGCTTGCAACAGGTATTGCTTTCTTTGAAGTCTATAAGGCAACAGCTCGGTCATAACCAGGGCAAAATCGGCGTCGGAAATAGTGGAGCGGGTTTGCTGGTCGATGTAGTCGCGGAGAACCTGCATAGCGTGGGCGAAAAAGCAGAAAATCGGTAGTCACCTGGCGGGTTGCCAAATGGGTGCCAAGCGCCCCCTATAGCAGCTTTACTACAATAAAACCACTTGCTAAACAGCTATTTACTACCAGAAAAATGCAATATTTGATAGGGTATGAAAATCTCCAGCGCGTTGGGTTATCCAATATATTGGAGATTTTTTTGGATAAATGTTCTCCGAGCGGCAGCTTTACGGCCTACCCTTCACTGCCTAGGCCCCTGAAGAAGAAACCCTGGGCACCACACATTTTAAACACCCCGGTCGCTTGCCGTCAGCTGCTACCCCTGCCCAAACGCTCATGCGCGCACCCGCCGAATCCGCCGCCCTTGTGCTCATCGTAGAAGATGAGTTCTTGATTGCTAATGACCTAGGCGATATTCTGGAAGCGGCGGGCTACCAGGTGCTCGGGCTGGCCGAGTCGGGTGCCGAGGCGCGGGCCATAGTGGCCGAAGCGCGGCCCAGCGTGGTCTTGCTGGACATCTTTCTGAAAGGTGCGGAAACCGGTATCGAGCTAGCGCACTGGCTAAATCAGCAGCGCATTCCCTTCGTGTTCCTATCGGCCAACCTCACCGACGACGTGTTGGCCGCGGCGAAAGTGACTGAGCCCTACGGCTTCCTCAACAAGCCCTTCCGCGAGCGGGACGTGCTGGCGGCCCTCGAAATTGCCCGCTACCGCCACGCCCACAGCCAGGAAGCCAAACTGCGCCAGCAGCAGCAGACTCAAATGGCCGTGAATGAGGCCATTGCCACGCTGCACGACCGCGAGCAACTGTGCCGCGCCATTGCCACGCAGGTCAACCAGTTCGTGCCCATCAACGTGCTCAACCTGTGCCTGAGCCAGCCCGAAGAGCAGATTTTTTACTGGATGCTGCTGCGCCGCACGCCCCAGGGCACCTTTGAGCGGGTGCGCCTGCCCGAACTCCTAGGCCCCGATACGCCCGCCGAGCGGCTGAGCATGCTCGCGCACCCCACGGCCGTTGAGTTGGGCGAGCGACAAGGCATTTTCAGCGGGGCGGCCTTCGAGACTCTGAGCCAGGAATTCAGCATGGCCCGGGCCATCGGCGAGACCTTCGGCATTCAGTCGATGGCGTTTTTTCCGGTGGTGTTGCAGCAGCGCACCTTCACCAGCCTGCAACTGGGCACCACGGCCGCCGCCGGGTTTACGGCCGATGACTACGCCGCCATCAGCCTCATCATCCCCCAGATAGCGCTGGCCCTAGATAACCTACTGGCCTACGAAGAGTTGGAGAGCCGCCGGCAAGTGAAAGCCACCGAACTATCCGTGGCTAGCGCCTTTCGCAACGGCCGCGACATCGCCGAAATAGCGCCCCAGGTAGCGGCCGCCATCAGCGAGCTACTACCTCTTGATTTGCTTAGTTTCTACCGAGTTGGGCGCGTATTGCGTCACCCCAGCGCCATGGATGCCACCGTCGGCAACCTAGGCGGCCGCTTTCAGCTTCTGCCACTTGAAGTCATTCCCCAGCCCGAAAGCACCGAAGAGGCCGCACGCCTCCTAGACGGGCTGGATTCTTGGTTACAACGCCCCTTGCTCAACGTCGGGGAAGCCGCTGCCCAAGCGCGCGAGCTCAACCCAGTAACGCGCTACTACGGCAACTTGCTCCAGCTCAAGTCCTCTATGTCGGTGCCCATCCGGCTCAAGGACCAGCCTGCCATCGTGCTCATCGTCGCTAGCAAGGCCGCTTACGCGTACACGGCCAAAGACTTACAGCTCCTGCAAGAGCTGGCTGAACAGCTCGCCGTGGCCCTGGACAACCTGCTGGCCTACGAGCGCATCCGCCTGCTGAGCGAGCAGCTAGAGCAGGAGAAAACCTACCTCAGCGAGGAGCTGAAAACCAGCCACAACTTCGAGGAAATCATTGGCACCAGTCCGGCGCTGCTAGCCGTGCTGCGGGGAGTAGGCCAGGTAGCGCCCACCGATGCTACTGTGCTGCTGCTGGGCGAAACCGGCACCGGCAAGGAGTTGATTGCCCGCGCCGTGCACAACCGCTCGCCGCGCAGCGCCCGCACGATGGTGAAAGTAAACTGCGCCGCGCTGCCCCCGCAGCTCATGGAGTCGGAGCTGTTCGGCCACGAAAAAGGCAGCTACACCGGCGCCACCGAGCGGCGCATCGGCAAGTTTGAGCTAGCCCACGGCAGCACTTTGTTTCTGGATGAAATCGGTGAGCTACCCCTGGAGCTGCAAGCCAAGCTGCTGCGCGTGCTCCAGGAAAAAGAGGTTGAGCGCATCGGCGGCAAAGGCCCGCTCCGGGTGAATGTGCGCATCATCGCCGCCACCAACCGAGAACTGGCCGCAGAGGTGGCCGCCGGTCGCTTCCGCGCCGACCTCTACTACCGGCTCAACGTGTTTCCGCTGGAACTACCCCCGCTCCGCACCCGGCCCGACGACCTGCTGCCGCTGGCCACCTATTTTCTGCGCAAGCTCAGCCAGAAGCTCGGCAAGCCCTTCACCAGCATTGCCAACGCCTCTTTGCAGCAAATCCAGCACTACGCCTGGCCGGGCAATATCCGGGAGCTGGAAAACGTGCTGGAGCGCGCCGCCATTTTGTCCGCGCCCCCGACCTTGCAGCTCGCCGCGCCCCTAACGCCCAGCGCACCCGCCCGCCCGGAAGTGAAGCCCATGCAGGACACCATGCGCGACAGCATCCTGACTGCCCTCACCCAAACCAACTACCGCATCAGAGGGCCGCGTGGGGCCGCCGTGCTGCTCGGCGTGAAAGCCACTACGCTGGAAGCCCGCATGAAAAAGCTCGGCATCCCCTCGCGCAAAGAAACTCGCACCGAGTAGCAGTGGCCTAGGCCACTGCTTCGGCATCGGCATAAACGGGCTTCTTGCGGGTGTCAAATTGCAGGTTGATGCACACGCCATCGGCCGTGCTCACCGCCAATTGGCCATCAATCTGGCGGCTCAAGCCTTTGATAATGACCATGCCCAAGCTACGGCTGCGCTTCAAGTCAAAGCCGGGCGGCAAGCCCACCCCGTCGTCGGTGATGGTAAGCTCGTATTGCTGCGACGCCAGGCAAACCAACCCGACCGTGAGCGTGCCGCGCCGCGGCGGCGGGAAGGCGTGCTTGAGCGCATTGGTCACGGCCTCGTTGATAATGAGCCCTAGGGGCGTCGCCAACGTGGTTTCCAGCTCGATGGGCGCCAGTTCCAGCTTCGTTTGCACCGACTGCTGGCGGTCGAAGGACTGCACCAAGTAGGTCACGATTTCGCGGCCGTAGTCAGCCATGTTCACCCGGCCGATGTTGTCGGCTTGGTAGAGTTTCTCATGCAGCAAGGCCATAACTTGCACCCGGTTCTGGCTCTCGCGAATGGCAGCCACCGCCTGCGGGTCGTGTAAGTGGCGCGACTGGGTCGAGAGCAAGCTGCTCACCACTTGCAGGTTGTTCTTCACCCGGTGGTGGATTTCCTTGAGCATCCAATCCTTTTCCACCAGCAGCCCTTGCCGCTCTTCCAGCAACTTGTCTTTCTCACCTAGCACCTGCTCCAGCGCCTCGTTCTTGCGGTTGATTTCCGCCTGCTGCGCTTCCAGGGCGTGTTGCTTCTGCTCTAACAGGCGGGCGCTGCGCTGCTTGAGGCGGTAGCGGTTGTAGCCCAGGCCTAGCACCAACACCAGCAAGGCCGCGCCCCCTAGCACGGCGTTGCGCTGCAACTCGCGCTGCCGAATAGCCAACTGCTGCACCAGATTTTGCTTGGTGAGAAGGGCAATGCTTTGTTCGCGCTTTTCGGTGTCAAATTGAACCTGCAAGGCGGCCATCTGCTTGCTGTTTTTCTCACTGAATATGCTGTCATTGATAGCCTTATAACGCTTGTAGTAGGCAATGGCGGACGGCAGATTCCCCTGGGCCGAATCAACTTTATACAGCAGCAAGCACGCGTGGGCCATGCTGCTACGAGTAAGCACAACTTGGCCCGCCGCCAGGGATTTGGTAAGGTAGGTCCGCGCTTTGGCGTACTGCTTGGTAGCCAGGCAGCAGGCCCCAACGGTCAGGTACGCCCCGTGCAGCACGCGGTAATCAGTGGTGGCCTGCTTGCTAGTCAGGTAGGCTTCCATTTGCCGGCAATAGGCCGAGGCCAAGGCATACTGCTTAGTGCGCAAGTAGCAGCTAATAAGCCCCTGGGCTACCTTCATTCGGGAGAAATCATCCTGTGGTGGATACGCCTTGCTTTTTTCAAGTATGAGCGCCAGGGCCTCCTGCGGCCGGTTTTCAGCTAATAAGACGCGGGCAATGGTAGAAGCCAGACCTAGCGCCGTATCGGTATAGTTATTGGCTTCCGCACTGCGCATAGCCAGCCGATAGTACTGAATTATTTTATCGCGCTGGTCGAATTGCTGGTACACGGCGCCCACCCGCATGTAGTACGTGCACAGCAGCAGGGTATCCTGGCTGCGCTTGGCACTTGCCACGGCCGCCAGCGCGTACTGGAGGGCCTCTTTGTAATTGCCCAGCGCATCGTCGGTAGCAGCTAGCAGGTCGAGGGAAGAATGCTGCTTGCGGTAGCCGGCCGCTCGATACAGGGCTAGGCTGCGCAGCAACTCTTCCCGGGCCCGCGCCGGCTTGCCCTGCATCAAGTAAGCGTCAGCCAGCTCTCGCAGTACCCGGGCTTCCTGCACTTGGTCGTGCACGGCCCCAAATAGCCGGACAGCCTGCTCCAGATACTTAATCCGCTGTGGATGAAGCGCCATAGATTTCTCATATGTTTCACATAGCAGGTACCAGCCGATGGCTTCCCGGCGCCGGTCGTGCCGCTGCTGGCTGCGCGCCAAGGCCTGTAACACAACCTCCCGGCCGCCGGGGTCTTTGCGCAGCAAATACCCTAGTGCGTAATCACTATCTATTTGGCCGCCAACATAGTGTAACGCCTTGCTCAGGGCTTGCGCCTGGTGAATGTACGCCACTATCGAGTCCGGCTTCTGCATGTAATAGTAGCGAGAGGTCAAATCGTTGCTTAACTGCACCAGCAGCTTCACGCGGTTGGTATCGGGCGCGCTGCGCCGTAGCTGGCTGCGCAGGTTGTCAACCTCGGTCTTGCTCAGGATAGGGTAATAAGGCTCCGCCTGGCTGGTAAGGACAAGCCCCAGCAGGAGGAGCGCCAACAGGTATTTCACAGGATGAGAGGCTAGGCGTAAAGACGGCAAACTGCGGGAGCACCAGCATTCTAAGTTACCAGTCTGTGAGCAGTTTCTAGTTGGTTTTTCAGCCGGACAGCCACGACTTGCTTGTCTGGCCTACTCCGTATCGGCAAAAGTACAGAGCGGGGTGGCCCGCCGGTCTTGACTTTTGTCAAGCAAAATTGCGGTGCAGGGCCAAATTCTTCAGGGCAGGCCAGTGGTAATTCTTGATTTTTATCAAGGTTCAGGAAGTAGGCAGGCCTCCACCTTTGTGGCGGTCATCAACTGGGCGGTTAGCCATTCTCAATCAGCTCACCCATTCCGCTACTTTACTACTGCTGCTTTATGCGCCGCTACCTACACTTCCTGTTCGTCCTTGTTCCGCTGGGTGCCACGGCTCAGTCAAAGCCAGTGCCGCCCGCTGCCTTTCTAGTGCAAGGCAGCTTGCCGGCAACAAAGGCCCGCATGGGTTATTTGTACTACAAAAAAGACACGCAATCAATCGTTGATTCTGCCGCTGTGCACAACGGGCGCTTTCAATTCAAGGGGGCAGTGCCGGCGTTGCCCCAGGCCACGCTCGTCTTACCCGCCCCCGGTATCCCGGCCGACCGCTCACCGGAGCGGCTGCCTATTTACCTGGAGAAGGGTACCATTACGGTGGCTGGTACCGACCGAGTTATGTATGCCGCCGCCGAGGGTACACCGCTCAATCACGAAAGCACAAACCTAGCTGCGCAAGTTCAATCCTTTCGGAAGCAGCTCGATGCCTTGTACGCGGCCTACGAAGCCCTACCTGCGGCCGAACGTGCTACTCCCGCGGCCGAAGCCAAGCTAGACCAGGAAGCTAATGCCGTGTATGAAAAGCGTCAGCAAGTGTACGCGGCTTACTTAAAGGCGCATCCAGCTAATCCTTACAGCTTGTATGTGCTGGAGAGCTACGTTGGACCCATGCCCCAGGCTAGCTCCTACGCGGCGCTGTTCGGGGCTTTAGATCCTAGCGTCCGCAGTTCACCTTATGGGAAGGTGATGCAGCAGCGCATCGAGCAGTTGCAGCGCGTAGCCATAGGGGCAGTAGCGCCGGATTTCAGCCAGGCTAACCCCGACGGCAAGCAGCTCAAACTCTCAGCTCTGCGTGGTGAGTACGTGTTAATCGACTTTTGGGCTTCCTGGTGCGCTCCCTGCCGGCAGGAGAATCCCAACTTGGTTAAGCTGTATAATGCCTACAAAGCCAAGGGCTTTACCGTACTCGGAGTATCGCTCGATAATGCCCAGCAGCGGGCGGCGTGGCTGAAAGCAATTGATCAGGACAGCCTGCCGTGGCCGCAAGTAAGCTCTCTGACCAAGCCCAACCCGGTAGCCTTGACCTACGGGGTAAATGCCATTCCCCAAAACTTTCTGCTCGATCCTCAAGGCCGCATTTTGGCCGTTAACCTGCGGGGCGAGGAACTATCGAAGAAACTAGCGGAGCTGTTAGATAAATAAAACCAACTGAAGGCATGAGCCCAGCATTTACTACAGTCGTTGCGTGGCTGTAAGCCAACTACCTGAAAACTTCAAGCTACCGCGCAACGATGGGCTTTTTGATGAACGCTTAACCGCTAAAGCCATCTTGTCAAACAAATACCCGAGCAATTCAGCTTAGCTATTGGTGGCTCTGTTATACTTCCAGCAACTAAAATTCTTGCAGCTATAAGACGCGCTGGTTTGGCGTCCTGCCGCTTCACTGCAGTTGCCGGTGGCAGATCATAGCCTGCATAAAACAAAAGCCCCGACCTAGCCAGGGCTCTTGTTTTAGTAGTGTGAGTAGGCGTAGTACCACTAGGTAGCCAATAGACGCTGCTCGCGTAACGTCCCAGCCTTACCGACCATTCGTGTACGCCGGCAAGAGCGTATCGCGGTAGCTAACCCGAAACGACCCCTCGGTCAACTGCATTCGCTCTTTTTGTTGTGAATACACCGTACTGCGTTGTATGGTCGCGTCGAAGCGCCCCTCAATTACTTTTTGTACAGTATCCAGGCGCGTAATCTGCAGACTGGAGGCACTGAGGTCATCCGTATTAACGTATTGATCACGCACGGTTTTTCCAGCAGCGTAGTGGGTCCATACCGTGGAGAAAAGCCTGACCGAAGGCTTGCGCAGGTTCGTCACCGTAAAACCTAGGTACAGTTCCTGGCGCTGGTTGGCCTCCGCAGCCTTGTTGCTTACCAGATAAAAGGCGTTCCCCGACTTGTAGGTCGTTGTTGTGGCGGGCTCCCAGGCTTTTCCGTCTTGGTTTACGGAAAAGAAGGGTTCTGCTGGCGGCGCTGCTTCCTCTTTGGTGCAAGCGGTTGCACTGGCTAGGACGACGCTAAGAAAGAGAGTGTAGGAGAAAAGACGACGCATCGTAAGAAGTGAAAAGTTCTCCCGTAGGAGACTGCTTCTAAGTAAAAGGTTGCATCAATTGGATTGCCAGGGCACTTACCGACTCGTCGATTGCCATCGGTAGCCCTTCCTACGCATCCTTCGAGCAGCTCTCTCCGGGAAAGCTATCGTTCGTGAATGAGGCTACGTTCCCAAGTTGTTAGGACATATCAGTAAGGCAAATAGGGCACGTGGTACACTACTAAAAACAAGATCTTCTTTACTTCAACGAGTTGACAACCTTCTGTGAGCCAGAAGCCTCTTCCTTGCATCCACTACTATATCAGCCCTATGCTCCGCACCTCTATACTTTTACTCCTAGGCTTACAGGCCACCAGTACCTTACACGCGCAAGACATTCGCTTTGGCGTCAAAGCTGGGCTGAATGTTAGTACCTACCGCGGCGGAGAGGTATCGAATCCACGCTTTCGACTCGGGCCTGCCGCTGGCGCGTTCGTGCGCTTGCCACTGAGCACACGTTTAGACTTACAACCGGAGCTTCTGTGTGAGCAGCGAGGTGCCCGCACCTCCTACACGAGCTACCTTTTGGGAGGGACTACCAGTGCACGGTCGATCTATCGGGAACGAAGCTTGCTGCATTACGTCAGCCTACCAGTTCTGGTGCGCCTAAGCGGGGCGAAATGGTTTGCCGTAGCTGGTCCGCAGCTGAGCTACTTAGTGGCGGCTCGGCGGCGGGGCTCTACCTCCTTTGAATCTAGCAATGGTCTACTGGATCCTGCACTCTTTTTTCGTGAGGGAACTAGCGTACGGGGTACGGATGGCTACTACCGTTGGGAACTAGGTTGCGCGGTAGGGGTGGGCTACCAACCAACAGCCCGCCTAGGCGTTGAGGTGCGCTATGCATCCGGTTTCACGCCGGTACGCCGGCCGCTCGGCGATGATACGACTACTCCAACCAACCGAACCCAGGGGATACACAACAGCAGCCTGCAAGCGCAGGTAAGCTATCAGCTAAGTACTCTATAAACGGAGATATGCGGCTGGCGTGTTATCATTTGTCTTGATGAGCTAACACGCCACCCCAGTGAGTAAGATGAGCAGTATATAGTAGAAGTGCCTAGCAAGAAAACCTACTCTTGTTTTTTGACGGGTAGCCATCTTGTGATTATCTGCTTAACAACCTGTCAACAGTCTGATCATACCCTAGCCGTACCCCTGATAAGTAAAAAGCCCGTTTCTGATTTAGAAACGGGCTTTTATGCAGAGAGGATGGGATTCGAACCCACGATGACCTTTTGGGCCATACACACTTTCCAGGCGTGCTCCTTCGACCACTCGGACACCTCTCTGGGTCGGTAATCTGCGGGCAAAGTAACGGGCATTTTTCCGGAAACGCAAACCGGTAGCCTTGTTACAGTGGGGTAATCTCGCCGCGAAGGTCTTGTACGAGCAATTGAGCAGTTTCGGCGTGGCTTTTTTGCAGGCCTAGCACAAACATGAGCTTTGTGATGGCGGCCTCCGTAGTAATATCGTCGCCGCTGAGTACGCCAGCGGCCGGTAGAGAGGCGCTGGTTTCGTAGCGGCCTTGCTCCACGCGGCCTTCATCGCACTGGCTCACGTTTAGAAGGTGCACGCCGCGGTCGTTAGCTTCCTTTAGAGCGTTCAGAAACCACGGTTGGGTAGAAGCATTGCCCGAGCCAAACGTTTCCAGAACGCAGCCGCGCAGGCCTTCCACGCTCAGGATGCTGTTTACTACTCGCTGGGTGATGCCGGGGAATAGCTTCAAGATGGTGACGTTGTCGTTGAGTTGGGTGTGGATGCGCAAGGACGCCGTGGGCAGAGGACGAATCAGAGCATCATTGTAGGTGAGGCGGATGCCTGCTTGGGCTAGGGGCGGCAGGTTGTCGCTGCGGAAAGCCCCAAAATGCTGACTTTCCACCTTTTTGGTGCGGTTGCCGCGCATCAGCATGGTATTGAAAAACAGGCTGACTTCCGGCACGCGGGCGCTGCCATCGGGGTGGCGGGCTGCGGCAATTTCCAGGGCTGTAATGAAGTTGCGACGGGCATCGGTGCGCACCCGGCCTGCGGGCACCTGGGCCCCGGTGAACACAATGGGCTTGGCTAGGTTTTCGAGCATATAGCTCAAAGCCGAAGCCGAATGCGACATGGTATCGGTGCCGTGCAGCACCACAAAACCGTCGTAGTAAGAGTAAAATTCGCCAATAAGGCCCGCAAGCGTGATCCAGTCGGCCGGGGAAACGTTGGAGGAATCAATGGGCTGCGGCATGCTCAGCACCGACACCCGCATGCGTACATCGCGCAGCTCGGGCATGAGCCGGGTCACTTCGCTGAAGCGCATGGGTGCCAGCAGCCCCTCCTGGTTATAGGCCATACCCACAGTGCCGCCCGTGTAGATGACGAGAATAGACGCAACGGTTTGGTCGGTGGGGGAGGCAGCTGTTTGAATGATAACGATGCGAGGCAAAGGCGAATAGGCTAGAGGTTGAACAGGGCCTTGGCGTTCTGAGCCGTAGCTTCGGCCACAGCTGCTTCGTCGGTGCGAAGTAGCTCAGCCACGCGGCGGTTGATGAGGGGCAAGTAAGCAGGCTCGTTGCGCTTGCCGCGGTAAGGCACGGGAGCTAGGTAGGGGCAGTCGGTTTCGAGCAGCAGGTGCTTGAGGTCGATGCCGGGGAGTACTTTGTCGAGGCCGCCGTTTTTGAAGGTGGCTACCCCGCCGATGCCTAGGTAGAAACCTAGCTTAATGACCCGTTCGGCTTCTTCTTTGGTGCCGGAAAAGCAGTGAAATACACCCCGCAAGCTGCCGTCTTGGGCGGCCTCGATGAGGTCGGCTGACTCTTGGAAGGCTTCGCGGGTGTGCAGGACCAGGGGCAGGTTATGCTTTTTGGCGAGGTCGATTTGCACGCGCAAGGCTTCCTGCTGCTGCGGGAAGAAGGTTTTGTCCCAAAACAGATCGATGCCGCATTCGCCTACAGCGGCAAACTTGCGTCGACCTAGCCACTCTTCTACTAGGTACAGCTCGCGCTCCACGTGCTTGCCTACCGAACACGGGTGTAAACCCATCATGGCAATGCACTGTTCGGGGTGCCGCGCCTCCGTTTCCAGCATGACATCGATGCTGGTGTGGTCGATGTTAGGCATCAGGATGGTGCTCACGCCGGCTTCCAGTGCGCGCTCCAGCATGGCGTCGCGGTCGTCTTTGAACTGTTCGGAGTAAACGTGGGCGTGCGAATCGATTAAGTACATGGCAGGCGAAGGTATCTTACAAATGTTGGGTTTTGAAGGATAACTATTGAATTAGTAGGAAATAGCAAAGAGAAGCCGTCTAAGTTTAGTTTTTCGAGCCCCTGAATCGGTGTAGAGACGCGACACTTCGCGTCATCGAACAACCAGAACGGCGCAGACTAAACAATAGCAGCGACGACTAAGACGCAAATATGCGTCTCTACACTGGTTTGGAAGTCTGAGTTAAATCACTCTTTCACGAATACCGCCGACCTTTCCAGTCGAACGACAGCGGCAGGAGGCGAAACAACGTCAGGCTGACGGTCAGTAGCAAGGTGTATGCTTCGAATATGGGCAGTAGCTCCAGCGGTGGCCAGCGACCCACGCGGCGGAAACACAGGGTAGCCAGGATGCCTTGCTGCACCATTTTGATACCTAGTATGATGGCAACTGCCAGCGGTCCGGCAACCCAGGCCAGCAGGGCTACGGCTAGGTAGAAGCTGCCGTAGAAAGCGAGGCCCATTTTCAGCCACCACGGCAGCTGCTCCACGCCGCGCATCCAGCGGCGGCGCTGGTGGAGCAGGCGCCGAAACGTAGGAATGGGCAGCGACTCGGCCAGCACTTCAGGGCGGAAGATGTTGCGGAAGCTGAAGCCGTGGCGCAGGGTAGCCCGGAACAGTTCGTAGTCTTCGGTGATGGAAGGCGGCAGGCGCTCGTAGCCACCGGTGGCCTCGTAGGCTTCGCGCGTCACGAGCATGTTGTTGCCCATGGCCGTAACGGGCGCCCCCGTATCCGATACCACCTGCACCAAACCGAGCGAGAGCAACCAATCGAGCCCTTGGAGCCGGTGAAACAACCTAGGTCCGTGCACCAGCGTGATGCCCGTTACGGTGCCGACGCCCGGCTGCGCGTGGGCTAGCAACCCCTGAATCCAGGTGCGGGGCACGGCAATATCGGCGTCGGTAATAAAGAAATAGTCGGTGGTGGCTTGGTGAGCTAGGTGGGCTAGCACGTTGCTTTTGCCGTGGGCGGTGCCCAAGACGTCGGTAATGGTAAGACAGCGGAAATGTCCAGCGTAGCCTTGCATAGCGGCCTCTGCCACGGCGCGGGTGGCGTCGGTGGAGGCATCATCACCGAGGAGAACTTCTACTAACTCGGGTGGGTAATCGAGCTGGCGGAGGCTAGCTAGGCAGCGCCCGATGGCGGCTTCCTCGTTGCGGGCGGCAATCAGTATGCTCACGCGGGGTAGGGGTGAGGGCAACTGGGTGCGTTGGCGCCGCCGCTGCTGCACGGCAAAAAGCACAGTACACGCACCCAATACCAAAAACCACAGAATGAAGTAACCCGTCAAGAAAGTCAGCATAGGGCGCTAGAGTGAGGCAAACTGATACCCTAGCCTGGCGTAATGCGCGAGGTAGCGGGGCAACACATAGCGCATGTTGCGGCTCGCCTTCAAGCTGTCGTGAAACACGACGATGGAGCCTGGGCGGGTGTAGTGAAAAGCGGCGCGCAGGCACTCTTCGGGAGCAAAAGTGCGGTCGTAGTCGCAGGTCAGCGTGTCCCACATCACCACCTGATAGCTAGGTTTCAGCTCTCGCACGAGGGGGCGGGTGATGCGGCCGTAGGGCGGCCGCATCAGCGGGCGCACGTCGGGGGCGGGGCGAAGTGCATCCAGGGCTTGCTGGCACTCATCTACTTCGGCCAGGTAACTCGCCCGGCTGCGCGACCAGCCGCTGACGTGGTGAAAGGTGTGGTTGGCAAGGCGATGTCCGGCAGCTAGCACCTGACGAGCTACGGCGGGGTGGCGCACCACATTGTCGCCCACGCAGAAGAACGTGGCTTTGGCTTGGTAGGCGGCCAGCGTTTCGAGCACGAAAGGCGTTTCTTCGGGGATGGGGCCGTCGTCGAAGGTGAGGTACAGCGTCTGGCTGGTGGCGGGCATCGTCCAGAGGCAGTCGGAAAAGAGACGCCGTACCGGGGCCGGCATTCGAAACAAATGCATAGAACGTGAGCTAAACCCAAAAGTAGAAAGGATTAGCCCATGTAGCGCGAAGCTTGCGTTTCGGGCATCGTTAGGTGACCAAAGCTAGGCCGAACGGATGCCGGACCGCTCGGCCGAACGGGGAGAGGCTGGGCGCGGCAAGCAATAGTCCCCTGTAGCGCGAAGCCTGCGCTTCGCGTGTCGTTGAACGGTAATCGTTGGTTGTACTTCCAAGCAAGTCGTTCTGCGACACGCGAAGCGCAGGCTTCGCGCTACAGGGGCTAGGTTATAGCTCAATCATCGTCGTCATCGTCGCGGCGCTTTTGCTCGAACTTCAGGAAGGCTCCCCGACGTGGGGCGGGCACTACGGCATCTTCGCCTTTGATGGCTTTCCACATCACTTCGGTGAGCTCCAGGTCCGGAATGGCGTCCTCGCTGGCTAGGTTGAAGCGCTCCGATTTTTCGGCGCTCTTGTTCCACGCCACGTTGCGCGCATTGAGGTTCACGCGGGCGGCGCGGGCCTGGTAGGGGGCTAGGTTGGGCGTAGTCGTGAAGCAGTCGTACATCGGCAGGGCGGCCGCGTCGTACTGGCTCATGGGCGGCAACCCTAGGATCAGCTCCATCGTGCGCAGGGCGCCGGAGGTGGAGTACATCGTGTGGTTGGCGGCGCCTTTGCGGGTGTAGGGACTAATCACGAAGGCCGGCGTGCGGTGCGCGTCTACGTGGTCGGGGCCGTTCTGGGCGTCGTCTTCCAGCACGAAAATGGCTGACTCCTTCCAGATGGGGCTTTGCGAAATGTGCTCTACCAACTGACCTAGGGCTAGGTCGTTGTCGGCCACGGCGGCGATGGGCGTGTACTTGCCTTTACGTTGCCCGCTGGTGTGGTCGTTGCTGAGGCGGATGGTGCTGAACTGCGGCACGGCGCTTTTAGCCAGCAACGAGTCGAAATCCTGCTTCCAGATGCGCACCCGCTCAATATCCTGAATATCCATGTTGAAGCCGGGCGCTTTGGGGCAGATATGGCCTTCCAACGACTTCAGGTTGGCTTTGCCGTTGTCGGCAAATTCGCCGTAGCTGCGGTAGCTCAGGCCGGCGCGCTGGCAGTAGTCCCAGATGTAGCCGTCGCGTGGGTAGGCAATTTTGCGGGTGCCTTCGTAGTCGTAGGTGCCGCCGCGGCCGCCGTAGCTGATGGGCCAGGTTTTCTCGGTGTAGTCGGTGGCGTAAGCGGCCATGCTCCAGTTATGGCCGTCGGCGCTTACTTCGGCATTCACATAAAAGTTGTCGAGCAGCCCAAACTCACGAGCAAGGGCGTGGTGGTTGGGCGTCACCTTCTCCGGAAACACGCACAGTGTGGAGTCGCCGTTGCCCTCGGGCATGTCGCCGAGCACCTGGTCGTAGGTGCGGTTTTCCTTAATGACGTAGAACACGTACTTGATCGGCGACTTCTCGCCGGCCTTGCTCGGCACGGGGTTGCCGGCCTCGCGCTTGCCGTGGGCCTGCGCCTCACCCGTGAAGGGCGTATTGGCATACACCTGCTTCGAGTAAGTGGTCAGCTGCTCGGGGCTAGGTTGCTTGATGAACGACAAAGTGCCCTTGAACAGGCTGCCGATATACTGCACCTCCTGTTGGCCCGTCACGCCCACGTGGGAGCCGCTGTTATCGGTTTTCTTCACCGGCGACGGCCCAGCCGGGTTGGCCAAGGAAGAAAAGCCTTTGCCATTGGCTACCAATATTTTCGAGCCTAGGGTCTTCACGCTCGTCGGGTACCAGCCGGTCGGGATGAAGCCACGGGCCGCGCTTTTGCCCGGCGTCTTCACGTCGAATACGGCCAGGCAGTTGTTGTCGGCATTGGCGATGTAGAGCGTCTTTTCGTCGGGCGAAAGGGCGAGGCCGTTGGTGGTAGAGCCGGTAAGCTTGGTGGGGTACAAGGCTGTGGCAATCACCTCTAGCACCTTGCGGCTGCGCGTGTCGATAATCGACACCGAGTTGTCGTTGGCATTGGCCACGAATAAGTAGCGGCCGTTCTTGGTTTGGAGCAGCTCGTTGGGGTGGTTTTCGGTGACAATTTCGCCCGCGAGCTGGCCAGTTTGGGTATCGTATAACGCCACCTTATCCCCGCCCCAGAGGGAGATGTACAGCGTCTTTTTGTCGGGCGAAAGCAAGCAACTGTAGGCCTCATGCCCTAGGTTTACCTTCTTGAGGATAGCCTTCGTTTTGAGGTCGAACACGTACAAGGAGTTGTCCTCTTTCGTGACGGTGTAGAGTCGGTTTTGGGCGTCGTCTACCTCAATGCCGGTGGGGCTGATCTTGTCTTTCGGCCAGGTTCTGCCCAGGCGCAACGTGTCGGCTAGGTTCAGCTTGCTCTCAACGATGTTGTAAACGAGAATAACATTGTCGTTGCCGCCCGAAGCGTACAGCTGCTTGCCGTTGGCGCTGAATTTCAGGCCGTACCACGATTTAGCAATTGGCTTCTCATCGAGCAGCTTCTCGGTTTTGGGGTCAATCAGCTGAAGGCTTTGTTTGCCCTGCCCGTTGTTGGTCACGGCCAGCAGCTTGCCGTTCTTGGTGAGCTGCATGTTCAGGGGTAAGTCGCCGAGTTGCAGCGACGTGCCCACCGGACTCAACGACCAGCCATTGGGCAGCAGAATGCGGTCGGCTTTCGGGTTGTTAATAGGCTGCTGGGCTAGGGTCGGCAGTCCGTGCAGCGCGGCGAGCAGCGAAACCCAAAGGGCAGTTTTAGAGGCGGTACGCATGAGGGTAATAGTGTAGAGGCACATACTTGTGTCTCGTCGTTGTTGATGTTACTTACCTAGCTTGCTCAACGCCAAGTCGTTCAAGTAAAAGACACAAGTATGTGTCTTTACGATTGCTATTTAGCGCTGAGCAAATCAGGATAATCGGTGATAACCCCGTCAACCTGCTGCTCGATCAGCTTATTGATTTCGGCGGCTGAGTTTACCGTCCAGGGAATGACTTTCACGCCTTGTTGGTGGCAACTCTGCACTAGGTCGGGTGTAACTAGCTTGTAAGCAGGGCTGTAGATGCTCGGTTTGAAGGTCAGGCGCTTCAAGTTATACTCCAGCCCCTTGATGTTTTCGACCAATAAAGCGGTTTGCACAGCGGGGTACAGACGGTGCACCACCTCCAACGTGCGCGGGTCGAACGACTGAATCGTGACCCGGTCCAGTACCTTCTTGGCCACCAGCACTGGCATAAGCAACTGCACAAACTCCTCCGGAGCGGGGTGAAATAGGTTGTCGCCTTCGGGCGAAACTTTCGTTTCGATGTTGTAGCGCGGCAACGCTAGGTGCTTGCGCCGAGCGTACGCCTCCGCCGAGTCGATAACTTCGGCTAGCAGTGGCTTGTACGTCTTAAGCTTTTGCTGCCGGGGAAATTTTGGGTTGCCGTGGCTGCCCACGTCGTAGCGCCGAACCTCGCGGTAGGGCATGTTGTAGATGCGGTAGCTCTTCTCCTCCGCCTTCGGAATAGCGCTGCCGTCGGGGCGGTACACGAAGTCGGCGTTCAGGAATGGGTCGTGGGAGAGGAGCGGCTGCTTGTCCTGGCTGATGGCAATGTCCATTTCCAGGGTCGTCACCCCGAGGTCCTGGGCTTTGCGCATGGCCGGGATGGTGTTTTCGGGCATCAAGCCGCGGCAGCCCCGGTGGCCTTGCACGTCGAGCGAGCGTTGCGCGGCGGCGCTCATGGAACTCAGAAGCAGTAGGAAGAACAGCGGACGTTGCACGGGTACAGAAGTTAAACGTAAACCCAACCTTCGGACGGCAAGGTCCGAAAGTTGGGTGAGAAGGTGGTGTTAAGATATCATGTAAGCGCTGGAGCCTAGCTCCATAAAAATGCAATTGGAACGGTCATGCTGAGCTTGTCGAAGCATCTCCACCGCTTCGTTCTCCCATCAGGAGGGGTTAGTATTGCAGTAGAGATGCTTCGACAAGCTCAGCATGACCGTTCTTTTACCTGTTGGAATAATCGCTAAGCTGGCATCACGTCGCTGTACACCTGCCCAAACCGGTCGGTCACTTCGATGCGAATTTCCTTGGCGTTTTTGGAAGGCTTGGCGAAGAACAGGTGGTCGGTGAGGGTGGGGTCGACCCACTTGTGCTTGGCGGGGAGCTTCTCGCCGGCTTGGAGCTGCACGGCCATCGGGTCGAGGGCAGTTTGCTGATGCATTTCGCCCTGGCGGGTGCCGTTTTCAAACCAGGTCACTTTCCACTCGGGGTCCCAGTTCCACACGTTCACCACGATGTCGTCGGGGCGCTCAGGTACGGCGCCTTTGGGGTAGGCGCGGAACTGGTGCTTGCGGTCTTTGCCGAATGATTTGTAGTACCACTTCAGCTCAGGGCCGTTCACTTCATACACGCCGTAGCCGCTGGGCGTGCCGTCGGTGCAGATGGGCCCCGTCCACCAGGCGCCGCACACGGCCCCGTGAATGTGCTCGATGGTATTTTCTCCGATTACCTTCTCGCATATGTGGGTATGGCCCGACATGATGTGCGTTTTATAAGGCTTCAGGATGCGGTACAGCTCGGCCCGGTTCGACACCACGCCGCCCAACGATTCTTCCTTGAGCTTGTTGCGCCGCTTGTCGCCGCTATCCACCGGAATGTGCAGGGCCACGACCACCGTGCTGCCGGGCTTCACGTGGGCTAGGTCTTGCTCCAGCCACTGCAACTGCTTCTCCGTGAGGTAGCCAATGTACTTCTTGGGTGGCCCGATGAAGAACACGTCGTCGAGGATGACATAGTGAATCTCACCCCGGTTGAAGGAGTAATAGGTAGGGCCGAAGAGGCTTTTGAACGTTTGGGCCGAGCCGTCGTCGGAGCGGGCGGTGATGTTCATGTCGTGGTTGCCGATGACCTGGTAAAAGGGCAACCCCGTAACTTCCACCGCCTTTTTGTAGTCTTCAAACAACTCAAAATGGTCCCACACCAAGTCGCCGCAGCCGATGGCAAACATATTCTGGTCGTACTGCGTGGCCAGCTCCCTCAGGTCGGGCGCCGATACGGTGATGAGCTGGTTCGTGTCCTTCTTGTCGATCATCTGCGGATCGGCCCACACCGCGAAGGTATGTTTGGTGTCGTCGGTAGCTAGCTTTTGCAGGGCAAAGTCGGCCGTCATGCCCGAGCCGCTGGCCTTCAGCGGTTGGTAAAACTTGGCAATGCCTTTCTCGTGCGGAATGGCGTAGCCGCGCGGCACCGTGATGTACACGAACTCGGCGGTGGCGTTGCTTTCCAGCGTGTACCGGCCGGCTTTGTCGGTCAGCACGATGTTGTAGCCATCCGTGACGGGCACGCCCGCAATGCCGGCGCCCTTCTGGTGCACTTTGCCCTTGATGGTAATAGGCGCGAGGTTGAGCTTGTGCCCGGCCTCGGCTGCCGGCGCTTTCTCCTCGGCAAGCACCGCTGGCGCTAGTGGTAGGCTAGCCGTCAGCCCCAGGGTACCTAGGCTTTGCAAGAACTTTCTTCTGAACATGATACAGTTAGTTTGAAGCGCTTAAAAATTGTGTGTCAGTCAGACGCCGGAGGCACCCGATTGGAAGACGTACACAGCTTAGTTCTCGTAAATGGCAATGTCATCCAGCCCCAAGCGACCGTTCGAAACGGCGGGCGGGTTGCTTGGGCCCAGGCCTAGCTTGTTGATGCGGAAGCGCACCGGCCCGCTGATGTTCATCAGGAAGGTGATGGAGCGCTGCCAATTGCTGGCGTCGGTGATGGTTTGGCCGGATTGCTTCCACGTTTTGCCCTGGTCCTGCGAGTACTCTAGTTTCCAAGAGCTAGACGCATCGGTGTAGTAGGCCCCGTACACCAGCGTGACTTTGGTAGCGCCGTTCGGCACGTCGAACTTCATTTCCACGTACCCCGATTCGGTGAGGTTCTGCTGCATCCGGATGCCTTGGGCGCCGGTGTACCGGTCGCGCCCGGAGGTGTTGCCTAGGATGGATTGATAGAGTTTCCAGGGCCCAGTGCCGAAGGTCACGGTATTGTCGGGCACGGCGGCGGTGTTCATGTTATAGCTGCCTTTGATGGCGGCGGGCACTGCGTCGAAGCTCTCGGGGAACTTGGCGTAGATGGGGCCGCTGGGGTCGAGCGCATCGGCCTCGGTGCGCATCCAGAGCTGCGTGGCGGCTTCAGTGCCCATCGGAATGCCCACGAACGTTGCGCTGGCCGGCACTCGGCGCGTCGCGAAGGTTGCCGCCGCCTCGGTATGCAGCAGTACGCTGTTGTTGGAGCCGTCGGCCAGGGTTTTGTCGCCCTTGTAGGTGTCGCCCGACACGGGCACGGGCGTGATGCTACCCCCGGTGATGCGCACCAGCGTGCCTTCGTACATATCTAGGTTGGTCAGCAGCGTTTGGATGTTCACCTCCTGCGGCTGTACCGTTTTGCCACTGGCTACCTTCTCAACGTTGGCGGCCGAGAGGCCTTCAATGCGCAATGTGCCACTGGTTTTCGAGAGCGTTGTCCCGGCAATATCCACCACCACCGAGTCGCCGGCAGCTAGGTTGGGCGTATCGTTCAGGGGTAGGATGATGCCCCGAATGACCCCGCGACGCTTGTTCTGAATCACGACGGTGTTGGGGCCGCCGGGCACGTTCTGGCCGCTGGGGTTCGAAATAACCACGCCTACTACTTGGTGGGCACCGGCTAGCTTGTTGGCTTCCAGCACCACGTCGCTGCCTTGGTAGAGGCGGCGCACATCTTCCAGCGAGATGATGGGGCTAGGTATGCCGGCCGCATAGTCGGGGTTGTCTTCCAGGCAGCCCGTGAAGGCAAAGGCGCTCGACAAAAGCGCGAACGATGCAAGGATCTTGGTTTTCATGTTGCTTGATTGAGGCTTACCTATTCCTGCCACCACACCTTCGTGTTGATGTTATCGGCGCCCTGGTCGGCCACGGCGGCCTGGTAATTCTGCTGGTTCAGCGACTGCACGTACACGGGGTAGTTCAGGCGGGCGGGCATCTGACGGTCGTTCTTCAGCCCCGGACCTAGGGGCAGCACCGGGTGGCCCGAGCGACGGTATTCAAACCATTGCTGGAAGTCGGTGAAAAAGAGGGCGTAGTACTTTTGTAGGTGAATCTGGTCGAGCTTGGTTTCGGTGTTGCTGCCTGCTTCCCATTTCACGTCGCTGCCGTTGAGGTAGCCCGTGGGCACCGTTAGGTTCCAAAGCAGGATGCCGTTGGTGGCGCCGGCTTCGTAGTAGGTTTTGGCGTCGCCGGATATCCAGCCGCGCACGGCCGCTTCGGCCAAAAGCAACTGCACCTCGGGGTAGTTCAGGATGTTGCCCAGCAGCGGCTCCGTCATGAGGGCCGTGGGGTAGGTTGACTTGCCCGCCGGTACTTTGTTGGGCTCGAAGCCGCTCTGCACCCCTTCGTACTTACCATTGTAGAGGGTGGCCCACTTGCTAATGCGCGGGTCGTTCCACTCGGTCAAGTTGTTCACGAAGAACTCGCTCATGGAGCTCGTGGTGTTGAAATCGGCGGTGCGCCAGGTTTGGAAGGGCGACTGATACGGCGCCGTGCCCGTCCAACGCATAATAGCCGATTCGCTGTTGTTGGCCATAAGCGGGTAGTCGGCCGCGTTGGTGTTTACCATGTCGCGCATCTTGGCCTGCGGCGACATCCCGTTGGCAATGGCGTCGGTTTTGCGCGATACCCGCATCAGTAGTCGCAGGTACAGGGAGTTGCCGAACTTGCGCCATTTCAAGGCGTTGCCCTGGTACAAAGGATCAAGCTGGGCCTGGTCGGCGGTTAGGTTGGTGTTGGTTTTCAGCAGCTCGTTGGCTTCTTCCAGCTTCAGAAAAAGATCCTGGTAGATGTTTTCTTGGCGGTCGAACCTAGGTTGCAGGATGCCTGCCCGCCCCGCGTTGGCATCCGAATAGGGCACGTCGCCGAACGTATCGGTCAGCAGCGACACCGTCCAGACTTCGCAGATACGGGCAATGGCCATGAAGGTGTTGCTCTTGGTGGCCTGGGCGCTGCGGTACATGTCGCGGAAGTCGGTGAGCTGGGTGTACCAGCTGTTCCACATGTAGTCGGCCTCGGCCGTGCGAATGACGTAACGGTGGATTTCGTCGTTTTCTTGGCGCGTCACGTGCACCTGCATCAACTCGTTGGTGATGCGCATGGCGCGGTCCATGTTGCGCTTCACCAGGTCGGTGAGGGCTGGGGCGAGCAGCGTTTCCGGAATGACGTTGGGGTTCTGGTTCGGGTTGACGTTAAGTTCTTCAAACCCATCGGTGCAGGCCGAAACGGCCCCTAAGCTCGTGGTAGCCAGCAGCAACCAAGCGAGTAGTTTTATCTTTTTCATGGTGGTTAGCAGTTGCGTTTTCAGGTAGCGCGGACTTTGTAGTCCGCGTGTGGGTGTAGCGAGCGGTGGCGTGGGGAGTCGTTTGCACGTAGTCACTCGCTACGCTCGTGCACGGACTACAAAGTCCGCGCTACTGCCTGAATCAAATTCCCAGCGTCAGGTTAATGCCCATCGTGCGGGTAGAGGGGAACTGGCCGAGCTCATACCCTAGGTCGATGGTGCCGTCGTTGAGGGTGCCGAATTCGGGGTCGAAGGCGGGCCACTTGGTGATGATGAACAGGTCGCGACCATATACCCCGATGGAGGCTTGCGTGAGCTTGAGCTTTTGGAGCAAGCCGGTGGGCAGGCTGTAGTCGAGGCGCATCTCGCGCAGCTTGATAAAGTCGGTGCGGAAGAGGTTGGCCTCCACGTTGTCGCGGCCGTAGTGGGCGTTGTAGTAGCTCGGAAGGTTCTCGGCCACCACGTCATTGGGGCGGAATGACCCATCTTCGTTGCGAATCACGCCATTGCCGATGATGCCGTTGTAGCGCCCCGGCAGCGTGAGCTTCGACTTGCCTTGCTCCGCCAGTACGGCGTTTGTCATGGAGTAAGCTTTGGCGCCAAATTGGCTGTCGAACAGCACGTTGAGGCGCACCCGCTTGTAGCTGAACTCGTTGCCGATGCTAGCTTTGAACTTCGGCAAGGCATTGCCTAGGTATTTGACTTGGTCACCTAGCACCGGGTTGCCGTTCGCATAGATGATCTGGCCGTCGGGGGCCCGCTCATAGCCGCGGCCGTAGATGGCGCCCATCGTGCCACCGGGCCTAGCTTCCACCGTACCCCGGCCGCCGGGGCCGCGCTGAAGCTGGTACGTCAGCACGCTATCCGCCAACGACACCACCTTGTTGCGGTTGGCGGTGTAGGTGCCGTACATTTTCCAGTTGAAGCCCGTGGGGCGCGCGAGCAGCACGGCATTGGCTTGGATTTCAAGACCTTGGTTGCGTACCAGGCCGGCGTTCAGCACGGCGTACTCGTAGCCCGACGACCGGTCGATGGGCACGTTCAGGATCTGGTCGTAGGTGTTATTGCGGTACACCGAGACGTCGACGCCCACGCGGTTGCGGAAGAAGCGCAGGTCGGCACCTAGCTCCACGCTTTCGGTGCGCCGGGGCCGCAGGCCCTCGTTGGCAATGGCGCTGGGGTTGCTTAGGCCCGATGGGAAGCCGGTGGCTATTGCGTAGGTGTAAGCCGTTTGGTAAGGCGTGGTGGTGCCGCTACCTACCTGCGCCCACGAGGCCCGCAGCTTCGCAAACGACACCACTTCCGGCAGCGGCAGCAGCTCCGACAGAATCGTGCTCAGGCTAGCTGACGGGTAGAAGAAGCCCGTGTTTTTGGTAGAGGTGCTGGTAGCTAGGGTACTGGTCCAGTCCTGGCGAGCGGTCAGGTCGAGGTACAGGAAGTTTTTGTATCCTAGCGTCGCGAGGCCGTAGAGGCTATTCACCGCGTACTCAGCCCGGTAGGGGAGCGCAATGGGTAAGTCGCGGCTGTTGGCAAAGGAGAAAATCTGCGGATACAGTAGGCGTTCGGCGCGCAACTCGTCCTTGTTGTAGCGGTTGCGCAAACGGCTGCCCCCGGCCGAAAACGTGGTTTCAAACGCCCCAAACTTCTGATTGTATTGAAGCAGGAAGTCGTTGTTGATTTCCTGGGAGAAGATGTTCTGGGTGCGGTACATGCCCTCCTTATAGCGCTCCGTATCCTTGGGGCGCTGCTGCGAGCGGGCCTCGTAGGAGTAGTCGATGGCCGAGCGCAGCATCAGGCTTAGGTGCTTCGTAAACTTGTAGTTGATCTGCACATTGCCCGTCAGCTGATTGCGGTTGGCTTTGTTCAGCATCTCGTGGGTAATCAGGTAGGGATTATCGACGAGGCTGCTAAAAGGATAGCGTTGCAACACCCCTTCCGAGCCCGGCAACCAGTAGCTCTTGATCCAGTCCAGGTTGGCATTGGGCACCTGAAACATGGTCCAGTACATGATTGTCTGGTTGTTATAGCCCGTCGACGGCAGGTTGTTGCTGTAGCGGTTTGTGTAGTTTACCTTGGTCGATACCTGGAGCTTGTCGGTAATCTTCTGGCTCGCCGACAGCGCCACGGTGTTGCGGTCGTAGCCCGTGTTCGGGATAATCCAGGTGTTCTTGAGGTTGGTCAGCGACAGGCGCACGGCGGTGCGGTCGGTGCCACCATCAATGGCAATGGTGTTGGTAAACGTCTTGCCGGTTTGGAAGAAGTCTTTGCGGTTGTTTTTGTAGGGCACCCAGGGTGTGCGCTCCGTGCCGGTGGTGTTGGTAGCCGGGTCGTACTGAAAGTAGGATTGGCCCTCAAACTTCGGCCCCCACGCCGAGCTAGTGCTGCGCGTGCTAGGTCCATCGACGGTGTTATTATAGGAGTAATAGTTTTCGCCCGCCGAGCCTTGGCCGTATTCGTACTGGAAATCAGGCCAGCGCGAAATGGTCTCGATGGCGCTATTAGAGTTGAAGGTGATGCCAATACCTTTCTTGCGCGCTTTCCCCGATTTGGTCGTGATAATCACGGCCCCATTGCCGCCCCGCGCGCCGTACAGCGCCGTGGCTGCCGGGCCCTTCAGCACCGACACCGATTCGATGTCTTCGGGGTTGATGTCGTTTAGGCTGGTGCCAAAGTCCACCGGCGACTCGCTTTGCAGGTAGGCCGAGCTGCCGTTGCCGGTGCGCCGGTTGCTGCCCCCGAGCACCACGCCATCCACCACAATCAGGGCCTCATTATCACCGGCCAGCGAGCTTTCACCCCGCAGAATGATCTTGTTGGAGCCGGCTGGTCCGCCACCCGATTTCACTAGGTTTAGGCCGGCCACTTTGCCCGACAAGGCATCCGTCCAGTTGTTGGATTTGGCTTCGGTAAGGGCTTCGTTTTGCAACTGCGTTACGGAGTAACCTAGGGCTTTTTCCTCCCGCTTGATGCCGAGCGCCGTCACAACGACCTCGTCGAGGCTGGTGGCGTCTTCGCGCAGCACCACGTTGTAGGTGCTTTGGTCGCCCACCTTCACCTGCTCCACCTCAAAGCCAATAAAGGAAAATACGAGCGTGCTACCGGGCTCAGCGCTAAGCTGGTAGGCCCCATTGGCGTCGGTGGTGGTGCCCACCGTGCTGTCTTTCACCCGCACCGTAACACCCGGCAGCGCCGTGCCCTTCGCATCGGCCACGCGCCCCTTAATCGGCACGGGCGCCACGCTGGTGGCCACGGCCTTCACCACAATGCGCTTCTGCTGCGGCGTAAACTGCACGTGGGCTTGCTTGGCAATGAGTTGCAGCACAGATTCTAGGTTGCTGTGCGGCGCTTCCACGCTGATCTTACGCCCGAGCACGTCGGCCTGATCTACGTACAGGAAGTGGTAGCCGGTCTGCTGCTCAATGCTGGCAAATACCTCAGCAAGTGGCTGCTGCTTCACAGTGAGTGCGCACGGCACGGCCTCTAGGCCCTGCGCCAGCACAGTTGCCGCAGGCGCTGCCGCGTAGCTAGGTGCTGGGCCCGATACGGCTAAGCCGAGCCCACACACGGCCCCCAGCCAGCTGGTTTTCTTTCGCGGGTACCTCTTTCTTTTCATACGTTTGGGTGTGAACGTTTCTTATATGACACAAGCGTTGAGAACCTCTAGCTAGCCGGCATGGGTGGAATGCCAGTTATCTTACCGGGGGCGGCGTGTTCTGACACGCGGCCTTTCTGTTCAAGAAAAATCACCGTTTTGGGGGCGCTTGCGGCGCCTGTTGGTGCAGGTAAATCACGTGGCCTTCGCGGCGGTAGGTCAGGGAGCCGGCGAGTTGCAGGGCATCGAGCACGGCGGGCAGGGGCTCGTTGTCGAAGGTGGCCCAGAGGCGCACGTCGGCTGTGGCCGAGTCCGTAAACACCAGCTTCACATCGTAAAGCCGTTCGATCTGGCTGGCTGCCTCGGCAAGCTTTTCGTTCTTGAAAATCAGTTTGTTGCGGCGCCAGCCTGTCACTTGTTCCGCGTCAAACTTCTGCCGGTAGATGCGGCCCGTCGCGGGGTTGGCGCGGAGCTGCTGACCGGGCGCGAGCAGGTAGCTGTTCTGCTTATCCATCACCTGCACTTTACCTTCCACCAGCGACACCGTTGTGTATTGCCCCTGGCCGCGCGCACTGACGTTGAACTTCGTGCCGAGCACTTGCGTGGTCAACGGGCCGCTGTGCACCCGAAACGGATGGCGGGCATCCTTGCTCACCTCAAAGAAAGCTTCGCCTTCGAGGTACACGTCGCGGTAAGCGCCGTCGAAGGCGGCCGGGTACCGGAGGCGGCTCTGCGGGGCGAGGGTCACGCGGGAGCCGTCGGCCAGACGGATCGTCTGCTGCTGGCCGGCCGGCGTCTGGCGTAGCGCGTAGGGCGGCGGGCTAGGGGGCGCCGCCAGGTACCATCCAACTCCTGCAACGATTAGCACCAGCAGGGCCAGCGCCGCCAGCCAGTACTTAGGTCGGCGGGCCGGCCGACGAGGCGCGGGGGTAGCGGCGCGCGCGCCTAGCCTAGCTTTCACGTTGCGCAGGGCCGCAGCCGTAGCATCGTTGGCGGCTGGGGCTTTGCTGATTTCCCACACAAGCTTTAGCTGCTCAAACACCCGCTCGTGGTCCGGCGACTCTGCCACCCAAGTAGCGAGCCACTCGTTTTCCTCCGCCGACGTTTGGCGGGCTAGGTAGCGGGTAATGAGCAAATAAAGTTCGTCCTGTTCCAAGGCGGCGGGGCAAAGGCCGATTAGCAGCCTTCTTCCCTAAAGACGCTCGCGGCGCCCGACCTCGTGACAAGGAGAAGCAGTCTTAACAGAAGGGTAATAGCCTTAATAGTAAGGTAATATGCAGCGCTAGGCTACGGCGCAGCCGGCAGCCGCGTAATCGGCATTCGAATGAGCTGTACAAGTACAGCCAACAACCTAGCAGGTCGCAGTGGAGCAGCCAACAAAAAAGCCTTTCGGAGCTACCCGAAAGGCTTTTTACACATGCTGTCTTGCTATTGCCTGTCACTAGTAGGCGTGGCTCAGCAAGAACTTACCTCGCCTTGCTTCAGAGCCATTACGCCGTAGTCGATTCGGCAAAACCCGTAGATACCGTGAGGGCTTGCCACTGCGTCATATCGTTTTGCAGCGCCTTGATTTTCATGTTCGCCATATCATACGCATCCTGACCTAGCAATAGGTGCAGCGGTGGGTTGGCCTCGGCGGCAACCTGAATAATAGCAGCGGCGGCTTTCGCCGGGTCGCCGGGCTGGCTGTCAGCGCGTTGCAGTTGGTCGTGGTAGGCTTCCGACTCCCGCACCTGTGTGTATTCTGGTAGCTGGTGTTCGGCCAACCGCAAGGAACCCGACTTCAGGAAATTGGTGCGGAAGTAACCTGGCTCCACGATGGTTACCTTAATTCCGAACTGAGCTACTTCAGCCGAAAGCGCCTCGGACAGCCCTTCAACCGCAAACTTGGTAGCGCAGTAGATGCCCCACCCGGGGAAAGTGCCAAGCACGCCGGCAATAGACGAGATGTTGAGAATATGACCGCTCTGCTGCTTGCGCAACTGCGGCATCGCCTGGCGAATGACGTTCAGCGTGCCGAACACGTTGACCTCAAAGTTGGCGCGGGCTTCTTCGTCGGTTAGCTCTTCTAGGCTGCCCAACTGCCCGTAGCCCGCGTTGTTGACCACTACATCAAGGCGGCTGAATTGCTGCACGGTGGCCTGAATAGCTTCGCCTACGCTGGTTTCGCTGGTGAGCTCAACGGCTAGCGGTAGAAAATCAGGCGATTCGTGGCCCACTGCCTGGCGCAGCTCCGTCACGTTGCGGGAGGTTGCCGCTACCCGGTGGCCTTGCCGCAGCAATTGCTGAACCAGCTCCAGGCCGAAGCCCTTGGAAGCACCCGTAATAAACCAAACCTGTTGTGTGCCTGCGTTTTGTTGGTCGTTCATGAGGTTGTTTGCTTGACTTTGTTTTGATAGGGCAAAGGTCAAGCAAGCAGCCAGGCAGGGGTTTACCGAATGCAAACCTATACTTACCAAATTCAAACACGCCGAAAAGCGGATGGCGGTAGGCCGGTTTGCTTTTTGAAAAAATACGTGAAATGGGCCGGTTCGTCGAAGCCTAAGCTGTAACCTATTTCGGCAATGTTCCAGTCCATGTGCCGGAGCAGGGCCTTGGCTTCGCTGGCTAGGCGCTCGGCAATGTGGTCGGTGGTGGTTTTGCCGGTGGTGTGGCGGATGCAGCGGTTAAGATGGTTGACGTGCACGGCCAGGCGCTGGGCAAAATCACGCGCAGAACGCAGCGTGAGGCGGCGAGTAATAGAGTCGATGGGAAATTGCTGGTCGAGGAGCTCCATAAACACGGCCGTTAGCCGCGCTTTAGCATCGGGGTGCTGATAGTGTGCCTCGGCCGGCCGCAGCTTAAGAGCATAGTGCATGATTTCGGACACGTACGTGCGCAACAAATCATACTTGAGCGAGTAGTCGGAGTGGGCTTCGGCCAGCATCTTCTCAAACAACGTGCTTAGCTCCGCATCTTGCGCGGTCGTGAGGGCGTAGGCCGGTTTGCCGCCGGGCTGGAACAACGGCAAATCGATGAGGCCAGGGCTGAGTCCGCGGAAGAATGCCTCGCGGAAAATGCAGAAGAAGCCGGTGGTATCGCCCGATAAGGGCTCCCACGTGTAGGGCACCTTAGGATTGAAGAACAGTAGCGTCGGCCCGTTCACCTCCAGGCTTTTGTCGGCGTAGTGGTATACGTTGTGGCCGCGGATGAGCGTCACCTTGTAAAAATCTCGGCGGCTGTATTGAACGGGTGTGCTCGTAGGGGCGAGCACATCTTCCAACCGAAACACGTGCGCCTGTCCCCAATCGGAGAATGAGGCAGCGGGCAGCTCTTTGAAGTGTTGCTGGTAAAACTCGGGCAGACTTTCGGGCTTAGGCATGTAGCCAAGTTATCAAATCAGGCGCTATCGAAACAGCATGTTACCTCACGCACGGCACTTCCCTGGCTAGGAGGCGCCTGGTTGGTGGCAGTAGTGACCGGGGTATCGTTTTGGTTGATTGACCTAGGCCACGGGATAAAACCACGCAACCGCCTAGCTCCCGAATCACGTTGGCCGTGGCTGGGCAGCGTTTTGGCCAGCAACGCACCTAGCTTTTACAAAACGCCGGAAACGTGCAGCGCCGATTTCAGAAAGCGCAAGGCCCTGAACATGTGTGTTTTTACGGAGTTGATGGAAATAGCTAGCAGCGTAGCAATTTCCTCGTAGGTGAGGTTGCCTTCGCGGTGCAGCTGAAACACGGTGCGCGTGCGGTCGGGGAGCTTATCGATAAGGTGGAGCACCTGCTGGTTGAGCTCTTGAAAGCTCAACAAATGGTCGGGCTCCAAGTACGAAAACTCGGGTTGCAGGGCCGATGCCTCGTCTTCGTCGAAGCGCAGGGGCGTGCGCCGTTGCTGACGAAGCCGGTCGTAGACGCGGTGCTTCACGGCGGTGTAGAGGTAGCTCGCCAACGAACCCTGCACCGCCAAGTGCGCCCGGCCAGTCCAGAGGGTGCAAAACACGTCGGCTGTCACGTCTTCGGCGGCGTCGGAGGGGTAGGGCAGCAGGCTCTTGGCGTACCGCACCATTCCGGAATAATGGCGGGTGAAAAGCGCATCAAAAGCCGCCTCATCGCTCAGCGCGAGGGCCTGCAAATAATGGTGATCTGAGGAGCTAATCGCGAACGGCATATCTATCGGCAAAGCTACCGCCTATCGGTATTGGCCTAAGTTATTCTTTTATTATGATTAAAATAGACGATGATAATAATTTCGTAAACTTTCGTAAAGCTTCAATCGATTTCATTTGCCTTTCTTCTGCGTCCGGTTGCTCCCAGGCCGCTTTTGCTGCTGATCGTTAGTTCAGCCCCACTTTTCCCTTCATCGACTCAAACAGCTTGGCCGAGTCGAAGCCTACCCCTTGTTTGAAGACCGTCTCCATCTGGCGCACTTGCTGGATATCTTTTTCCGGGTCGCCGTTGATCAGGATCAAGTCGGCCTGCTTGCCTGCCTCAATGGTGCCGATTTCCTTTTCCCGACCTAGGTAGGTGGCCCCGTTCAGGGTGCTGATCTTGATGGCTTCGACGGGTGTGAAACCGGCTTCTACCAGCAGCTCAATCTGGCGGCGGTTGGCGTAGCCGGCAATGGTGCGGCCCGCGCCGGTGGGGTCGGTGCCGGCCACGAGCAGCCCGCCCGCTTGGTAAAACTGCTTTTCCCAGGCTAGCTCCTTCTTAAACAGGCGCGTGCTGGCAGTGTCCTTCTGCTGATTCTGTTGCCAAGTGGCCTTTTCGCGTTCTTGGAGTTGGGGCACCAACGCTTCCAAACCGCCGCCGAGCACCACTTCCCGGCCCGTGTAGGGTTCGAACACCGGCAGGGTAGAGGTGAGGGCAACCTTCTTGCTGATCAAGTAGCTGATGAGGTTTTTCATCTCGGGGCTATTCACCGGCAGCTTCAGCAGCGCTGTGCGGCCGTTGGGATAGTCGCACACGTCGACGGGCTTACCTTGCTCAAAATCGGAGCTAGCCATGAAGCCGTGCTCCAGGTTGTCGATGCCGAGGTCGGCGGCTTCGCGGTAGGTGATGGAGCAGAGGTGGCCGGTTACTTTCAGGTGGCGGGCGTGGGACTCGCGCACCACGGCGGCTAGGTCGGCGCGGGTGGCGTGCATGTACATTTTGAAAGACGTACAGCCTTTATTAGCCCAAAAGATGGTCGTAGCCGCGGCGTCCTCGGGGCCTTTAATGGTGTTCAGGGCCGGAATGTCCATGCTCGGTTCCTCCATGTAGGGCGCCGTCACATCCATGTCGGGGCCGATGAGCTTGCCTTCCCCGATCATGCGCTTGATAGCTAGGTCGGTTTGGGGCTCGATGCTGCCCGCCGTGCGGATGGTGGTGGCGCCGCCGGCTAGGTACAGCCGCGGGAAGGAGTAGGGCATCTGGGCAATGTTGAAGTAGCTGCCCACCGGCATGGTGTAGTACAGGTGTTCGTGCAGCATCACGAGGCCCGGAATCAGGGTTTTGCCCGCGCAGTTGATCACCTTGGCATCGGCGGGCACCTTCACCTTTTTCGTGGGCCCTACCTGCACAATGCGGCCTTTTTGCAGGAGCACCGTTTGGTGGAGCAGGGCCGGTTTGCCGGTACCGTCTATCACTTTGGCGTCGGTGAGAGCCACGGTGGGCGCATTTACGCTGATAAACTCCTGGACTTGCGCCGTGAACTGTTGGGCTTGGCTCGACATGGGCACGCTCAGGCACAACGCACTACTAAGGGCCAGAAGGCGCGAAATAGAAAAGGACATACGCGGAAAAGATGAGGGAAGAATCAAACCAGCAGTAGTATACAACATCTTCGGCGGAAGCCGGATGCTGCTAGGGCAAATGCTACCTAGGCCAACAAAGACGCAGTAGCGCAAACTCGGCCAGGAACGGGCAGGACAGTTCGTTGCCTTTCTTTTCTGTATATCGCTTCACCACCTAGCGTTGCGGTCAGGCAATTACCTACGCTACCCTATCCTGCTCGTTTATTCCATGAAAAAGCGGTTTGCCTACGTTCTTGCCTTTTTGCTAAGTAGCCTGTGCCGCCCCGTTGCGGCGCAGCAGAACCTAGCTGCGCCCATCGTGCCGGCGGCTACTTACGGTTCCTCCGTGTTTCCGCTCGTGCACCAACGGACGGCCGCTGCGCTCTACGTCGATGCGCCGGATGCGGAGGTGGTGCGCGTAGCGGCGGAAGCGTTGGCCAACGACATTAATCGCATCACGGGCGTGACGCCTGCGTTGCGCGCCGCCACCGAGCCCCTAGCCGAATACCCGGTGTTGATCGGAACCCTAGGTCACTCCCGGTTGATCGATCAGCTCGTGGCGAGCAAGCAGCTCGATCTGAAAAGCCTTCAGGGCCAGTGGGAAACGTTTCGCTTGCAGGTGGTAGAGCAGCCGCTGGGCAAACCAGGCAAAGCCTTGGTGGTTGTCGGCAGCGACCGGCGGGGTACGGCGTACGGGGTGTTTGAACTGGCGCGGCGGCTAGGAGTGTCGCCGTGGTACTGGTGGGCCGACGTGCCGCCCCCGCACCACGACAACCTGTACCTCACGGCCGGCGCCTACCAGAGCGTGCCGCCTTCGGTGAAATACCGGGGCATTTTCCTCAACGACGAAGACTGGGGCTTGCAGCCCTGGGCCGCGCAGAATCTGGACAAGGATATCAAGGACATTGGCCCCAATACCTACGCCCGCCTATTTGAATTGCTGCTGCGCCTGAAGGCCAACCTGATTTGGCCGGCCATGCACCCGAGCACCAAGGCATTCTTTCATTACCCCGGCAACCCCCAAGTGGCCGAACGCTACGCCATACTGGTGGGCACCTCGCACGCCGAGCCCATGCTACGCAACAACGTGGATGAGTGGCAGGAGAAAACGATGGGCCCCTTCGACTACTTCCGCAACAAGCCCGCCGTGTACGACTATTGGAATCAGCGCGCGAAGGAAGCTAGGTCAATGGAGGCCATCTACTCGCTGGGCATGCGCGGCGTGCACGACAGCGGCATGGAAGGGGCCAAAACGCCCAAAGAAGCCGCCCAGATGCTCGGCAACGTGCTAGCCGATCAGCGCCAGATTCTGCGCCGCAATGTGGCCAAAGATGTAACGCGCATTCCGCAGGTATTCACCTTATATAAGGAGGTGCTCGATGTGTACGACCAAGGCCTGAAGCTGCCCGACGACGTGACCCTGGTGTGGCCCGACGACAACTACGGCTACATCAGCCGCCTGAGCAATGCCGAAGAGCAGCGCCGTCCTGGCCGCTCGGGCGTGTACTACCACGCCTCGTACTGGGGGCGCCCCCACGACTACCTGTGGCTCAGCTCGACGCACCCGGCCCTGATTCGGGAGGAGATGATGAAGGCCTATGCCTTGCAAGCCGACGGCCTGTGGGTGATGAATGTGGGCGACTTGAAGCCCCTTGAATACAATACGCAGCTCTTTTTGGATATGGCCTACGATGCAACGCCTTTTGAGCAAAGCAGTTACGTGCCGACGCACTTGCAGAACTGGTCGCAGGAGGCATTTGGTGCGGTGCATGCGGCAGCTATCCGTGACGTGCTGTGGGAATACTCCAACCTAGCTTTTGAGCGCAGGCCCGAGTTTATGGGCTGGAGTCGCACCGAGCCCACCACGCCCACCACCCGCACCGAGTACAACCACTTCTACTACGGCGACGAAGCCCAGCGCCGCCTCGACCGCTACGCGGCCTTGGTCGAGAAAGTGCAGCAGCTGCGCCCCCAAATCAGCCCCGATAAAGCCGATGCTTTCTATGAGTTGGTGTATTATCCTGTAGTAGGAGCGGCCCTTATGAACCAGAAGTTTCTGTACCGCGACAAAAGCGAGCTGTACGCCAAGCAAAACCGCGCCAGCGCCCGCGACTACGCCACCTTGGCCCAGCAAGCCTACCAGCAGATTGAGCAAGAAACCGACTATTTCAACCGCCAGCTAGCCGGGGGCAAGTGGCAGGGCATAATGTCGATGAAGCCGCGCAACTTGCCCGTGTACCAGGCGCCAGCGTTAAAGCCCATTCAGCTAGATACTAGTCAGGTATGGGGTGTCGCACCCGAAGGCTGGGTGAGCCCAGATTCGTCGCTGCTACCCACAAGCAAGCTAGGGTTGGTCCTGCCGACCTTCTACCCGTGGGGGCCGCAGCAGCACTTCATCGATCTGTTTCTTACCCGGCAGCAAGCGGCGACGTGGAAGGTAAAGACCTCCAAGTGGATTAACGTATCGGCCTCGCAAGGGCAACTGCTCCCACTCCTAGGTCGGCGGGAGCAGCGCCTGCAAGTAACTATCGATTGGGCCAAAGCACCCAAGCGCCCTAAAACTCCCGGGCAAATAACCTTCATTGCCGCGGGCCAAAAAATTACCGTGTGGGTTCCCGTAGCCGGCCTTGAACCCGAAGTGAAAAATTATACTGGCTTTGTGGAGAGCAACGGCTACGTATCAATGGGAGCCGGGAATTACACGCGTAAAACAGATAAAGTGGCGAGTCAGTGGGCGAAAGTGCCGAACCTAGGTTCCGTCGGAAGCGCTTTGCAAGCCCAGCCCCTTCAAGCTGCTTCGCTCACTACGCCCGCTAGTGCCCTGGAGCAAGCCGCTGTAGCTGAGTATGACTTCTATGCACTTTCCGCTGCTTCGGCGCCTATCATCACCGTTTTTACCTTGCCTACGCACGAACTCACCAGCCGCACCGGCATGCGCTACGGCGTCGCCCTCGACGACCAGCCCATGCAAATCGTGGACTTCCGCACCATGGGCCGCTCGGAAGAATGGAAGCAAAACGTGCTGCGCAACAATGCCCAACGGCAAATACAAGCCGCTGCTATCACCCCCGGCCGCCACACAATAAGAATCTACCTGCTTGACCCAGGTGTCGTGCTCGACCGCATTACCGTCGACCTAGGTGGGTTACAGCCACACTACAGCGCCATTCCCGAAACAAAGAAGCTCAGCACGCAGGTGCAAGCAGGCAAAACAGCCAAGCTAGGCCGGTAGCCTAACATCTTATTCGCCTAAAAGCCTAAAGTACAGCCCCCCGGCGGCTCCTTGGCTGCACGCCGTTCGCACATCAGCGAATTAGCGGGGCTTCCTGTGCTTTTCAACGACCTACCACCTGACTGGCTCCTGTGTCTTAGCAAGAGGCGGCGCCGTCCTGCCCGTGTAATTGAGCTGCTAAGACACAGGCCTGGCTATAAAGCACTAGGGGGAAGAACCATGTTGCGCTACTAACCTGCCAAAAGTAGCTTACCTCAGCACAGGTTTGCCGAGCAGTGGCAAAATCGGAATTGAAAACAAGATATTATCGAAGTACCCCTAATTGCGAGGGTGTATTTGCTATAAAGAAGCGTTTTTTATAAAAATAAGGTAAAAATAGAAGGTATTATTTGAATTTATACTTGGTTTAAGCGTAGATTGGCTTCAGATTTACAACATACCCCTCCTCACGATGCCGATTACTTTCGTTTAAGGCATTGGCTTCTGCTTATTCCCTGTATTTTTCTATTTAGGTAGCGACGTTCAACATGAAAGAAAGCTTGTCTTTGACGGTTGAAACACCCGTACGTCACGAGAGAAATGTCCAGCATATTTAGGTAGAACTTGATGCACTTATAGTATAGAGTGCACCTGTGGTGCTAGCAGATCCTGCGTCTGATCTGGTAATACCATTTAGCAAGACATTACTGAAACTGCGTAGTAATCGAAATTTTGTATTGTTTAATACAGAACGGATAAACTATGCTTTGTAAAAAATAAAATACGCATACCCATGCCAAGGAGATAAAGATAATTTGTACCCATAGAATGGTACAAATGTGAAGTAGGTCAAGGCAGAAAATACGAGTCCCACAACACGATGTCTTTTATTTTCCACCACATAGATTGCCTACATGCTCATCCTTACAACAACATTGTCGTTGCTTGCCACTAGTATGGGTAGCGCGGATGATTCAACTCGTACAACGCTGCCGTTTAAATTATCGGGGTCTGCAGATGCGTATTACCGCTATAATTTGCAAAACCCACGAGAGGCTTCATTTAATAATTATACTAGCTTTACCAATACGCATAATTCTTTCGAGCTAGGTATGATTTCCGCAAAAGCGGAACATACAATTGGCAAAGTAGGAATGGTGGCTGACCTTGGTTTCGGGCGTCGTGCGGAGGAATTTTCATACAACGATTCAAATACGCGTTTTGCAATTAAGCAGCTGTTTATCACCTATTCACCGTCGGCAAAAGTTAAGTTGACAGCAGGAAGCTGGGCCACGCATATTGGGTATGAATCGGTCGATCCGTACCTGAATCGGAATTACAGTATGAGCTATATGTTCTCGTACGGACCCTTTTTTCATACTGGTGTCAAAGCCGATTTCACCCTCGGTAACAAGACAACCCTTATGGTAGGGGTGGCCAACCCAACTGATTTAAAAAGTGCGAGTGGCTTACCAAAAATGGGTATTGCCCAGCTCGCTACGGGTACGAAAGACGACAAAATAAAAGCGTACTTGAATTATCAAGGAGGTAATCCGAATGATTCATTGCGATTACATCAAGTTGATGCAGTTGTGACGTTTGCAGCATCATCTAAGTTTAGTCTTTCTTATAACGGAACCGTTCAAACGCGGCAAAGTAAAAGCGAAAGCAGCTGGAGTGATACTAATACGTGGTGGGGCTCTGCACTCTACGCAAACGTAGATCCTACTTCGTGGTTTGGCTTGACACTTCGTAGTGAATATGTTGGCGATAAGAAAGCATTAATTGGGTTTAACGGCGGAGTATTTGAAACAACTCTCTCTTCAAATATTCGAGTTGATAATTTGACGATTATTCCTGAGCTGCGATTGGATAGTGGAAATCGAGATCCTAGGTTATTTGTAAATAGGGCTGGAGTAGCTAAAAAATCAACGCAAAGTTTATTGATTGCTGCTGTCTATAAATTTTAACGAGTAGAAGAGAAACTAAAATTGTATTTGTCTTTTGCTGCATACATTATTCCGTACATGTTTAAAAAAGGCAAATGTGTATTTCTTGCTTAAAAATTATTTGCTGAGCGAACAAATCGGTTACTAAATACTCTGGCGATTTGCCTAATATTACTTAGCCACGCAGTAGGTAAATCACTTTTAAATTCAACTTTCAAGTCATCAATTTACTTCGTATGGAAACTTCTCCTCCCAAATCTGCTTCGGGCTCCTTTATGCTCTTGGTGCTACTGGCGCTGAGTGGAGTAGCCGCCTTTGTACCCGTTGACCATCCCGCGGCGGGTGCTACCAGCACGCTCAACGCCGCCGATGTAGCTTGGATGTTGACAGCCACGGCGTTGGTGTTATTGATGACGCCTGGCCTGTCGTTCTTTTACGGCGGCATGGTGCGGCCCAAAAACCTAATTTCGACGATGCTGCAAAGCTTCGTGGCAATGGGCGTAATCACGCTGGTGTTTTACTTTGTGGGCTTCTCGCTGGCTTACGGCGACAGCTGGCACGGCCTGATTGGCAATCCACTCACCTTTGCGTTGCTCCGCAACGTAGGCACTGCGCCCAACCCCGCTTTCTCGGCTGCCATCCCGTTCATTCTTTACTTCGCTTTTCAGCTGAAGTTTGCCATTATCACACCGGCCCTCATCACGGGTTCTTTCGCTGAGCGCGTCAATTTCAAGGGCTACCTAGCCTTTATGGTGCTGTTTTGCCTATTCATCTACTGCCCACTAGCACACTGGACCTGGCATCCCGAAGGCTTTCTGCACAAGTGGGGCGTGCTCGATTTTGCCGGTGGCACAGTGGTGCACATTTCGGCTGGGGTGGCAGCGCTGGCTGGCGCCATCGTGATGGGGCCGCGCCGCATGAAGCAGCAGACTTCCTTCTCGACGCCCAACGTGCCTTTCGTGCTACTCGGCACCGGGTTGCTGTGGTTTGGTTGGTTTGGTTTCAATGCTGGTTCGTCGCTAGGGGCTAACGAGCAGGCCACTCTTGCTTTCGCTAACACCAACCTAGCTTCGGCGGCGGCACTAATCGCGTGGATGTTGGTAGAGGTGGCCCGTGGTGGCAAACCCACAGCCGTGGGTGCATGCATCGGGGCCGTTGTTGGCTTGGTGGCCATCACGCCCGCCGCTGGCTTTGTAAACTACGGCCAGAGCATTCTGATCGGGGTGGTAGCGTCGCTCATCAGCTTTGCTGGGGTGCATTGGAAAAACAGCCGCACCAACATCGACGACACGCTCGATGTGTTTCCTTGCCACGGCCTTGGTGGTATCGTGGGCATGATCCTGACGGGTGTGTTTGCCGATAAAGTAGGCCTCGTGCACGGTTCTGCCACGCTGTTTGGCTACCATCTCCTTGCCCTCGTCATTGTGGTTGGCTACGCCTTCGTGGGCTCCTGGATTCTGTTAAAGATAACCGACATGATCTTCGGGCTGCGCGTGAAAGCCGCCGACGAAGAGCTAGGTCTCGACCTGAGTCAGCACGAAGAGTCGACCTACAACGTGGACGAAGAATACGAAAGCACCCGCAAAGAACTGGTAGCCGAGCGCCACTAAGTAGTATCTGCACCAGGCTGCCTGCTCCGCGGCGCTGGAAAGCTAGGAGAAGTTCAGTAAGGAAGTGAGCTAGCTTTCCAGTGTCTGCCAAACCAATTATTGCGGCCGCCCGCAGTGACGCACACCCCTTTCAATCCTCTTACCTTTTTAGTTCTCGCATGTCCATTTTGCGCTTCAAAGCCCTCGAATTAGTCGATCGGCGCGAACCAGTACCCGTAGTAACAACTAACGAAAGCCGGTCCGCGACCTTCGGTAAAAACGTCTTCAACCTGGAGGCCATGCGGGCTACCATGTCGGGTAGCTATTTGAAAAAGCTGGAAGCATCTATCAAAGAAGGCGCGCCAGTGGAGCGGTCGGTGGCCGACGCGGTGGCCTCGGCCATGAAGACGTGGGCGATGGCTAAAGGCGCCACCCACTACACCCACT
>NZ_MTSE01000119.1 GCF_002154225.1 Hymenobacter crusticola | reverse complement strand
GAGCGGTGCTGTAGCTAATGTTGCTGCTACCCGTTGGCATCACCCACGAAGAGCCGCCGCCGCCACCGGCACCCGAGCCAGCAACACCGCCGCCACCAGCATAGTAGCCACCGCCGCCACCGCCGGCGAATGAACCCTCGCCACCTTGGTTCGTGGTGGCGGCTACTGCTCCATTGCCCGGTGCCGTCTGCGTAGCACCTAGGCCCGGTTGTGAGTCACCGGCTGCTACTGTGCCGTTCTTGCCCGTGGGATTACCGCCCGCCCCGCCAATAGCATTCTGGTCGTTGCCACCGGCACCACCGGCTACGATGAGGGCGTTACGGGCCGTAAGATAATCGCCGGTAGAGCCTACGGAGGTCGCACGACGTAGCTCGGTAGCGCCGCCACCGGCACCAGCGCTGCCATTGCCTTTACCGCCGCCGTTGTAGCCACCCTCGTTCGTTACGGCATCCGCTTTGCCTTGTCCTCCTACGACAACCGTAAGTGTTTCGCCCGGTGTAACCGTTAGGATTGCTTGAACCTGGCCTCCTGTTATTGCCGCCGTGGTGCTGTTGCCAAAGCGTCCACCACCCGCGCCAGACGCCGTGACTTGGAGGCGTGTTACACCAGCGGGTACCGTATACTGCTGCGGAGCGCCCGTGTAGGAAAAGGTAGTAGTCTGCGCGAGCAAGGCCCTAATAGGCAGCAATAACCATAAGAAAGCCCAAGCAATAAATAATCGTAGCGGTTGCTTCATAGAGTGAGTGTAGGAGGGGAAAAAACAAGGGCCCAG
>NZ_MTSE01000118.1 GCF_002154225.1 Hymenobacter crusticola | reverse complement strand
CAAGCGCGCATGCCTATCAGTGGCGAGACCTGCATATTACGCGTTACCAACGCCCCGTCCTGTACTACCGCCTGCGGCAAGTCGACCAAGATAGCAGTGTGCAGTATTCCTCCGTACAGGCCGTGCACCTGGAGGCGCAAGCGCCCCAGCTGCTTGTCTATCCCACGCAGGTAACGGACCAAACGCTGCGGTATTCCTTCACGGCGCCGCTCGGAGCGGAAGCACTGCTGGCCGTATATAATAGCACGGGCCAGGTAGTACTCCGAGAACACGGCCCGCAGCTAGCGGGCGGAGAATTGCGCTTACCGAACCTGCCCATGGGTTGGTACGTGGTGCAACTGCTGGTGAATCACAAGTCCTATTCGGCCCGGTTCTACCGGCCTTAAAGGTATCCTATAGTTGGTACGTCAACAGAGGCCGCCTACTGGGTGGCCTCTGTTGCTTTCTCCCATCTACTGGGCAGTTGGGTAGTGATAGTGCCTAAGTAGGTTTCTGCTCCGTCCGCGTTAGTAACCGTTGCACGCCCATGGGATGGAAGAGTTTTCCTCTGCGGGTGCGATACCCGGACTCGTTCAGGCGCTGGGCAATGGCGCGCAGCGTTAGGCCCGTGGCATGTAGCAAGGTCGCTAGTTGCGCGGCTTGCCGGTTGGCCAGATGATCCCGGGCGTTCTGTTGGCGCACGGCGAATCCCCGTTCCGTAGCGTCAGCCGTGAGATTGGCGGGCGTCCCTAAAACGTGGCCGCGGGCTTTCTTGGCCGCGAGCGCATCGCGGGTGCGGGTGGCAATGGCGGTGGCTTCCTT
>NZ_MTSE01000117.1 GCF_002154225.1 Hymenobacter crusticola | reverse complement strand
CGGCCAGGAAGTCCTCAATGGCGGTGAGCGTCTCCAGGGGCGCGCTCAGGTGGGGACAGTGTCCGGTGGCTTCCAGGGTCACTAGCGTCGCCTGGGGCAGGTGCGCCAACAGGTAAGCGCCTACCTCCGCCGGGGCAACGGCGTCCTGCGCGCACTGCACCAGCAGCACCGGCACCGACACGTGGGCCAAGGCTGCGCGGCTGTCGGCTAGGAGCGTCACCCGGGCAAACTCCTGGGCCAGTCCCGCATCCATCTGGCAGAAATACTGGGCCAGCTCCTCGCCTAAGGAGGACGGATTGGCGGGCCCCATCAACAGCCCCGCAAACATTGACGCCCAGCCGTAATAGTCCGTGCGCATGAGTTCAAGCAGTTGTTGCACGTCCTCGCGTTCAAAGCCGCCGTAGTAGTCGGGCTCGTTCACATAACAAGGCGAGGGAGCCAGCATAATGAGCTTGGCAAAGTAGGCTGGGGCCTGCACGGCCGCCAGCATGGCGATCATCGCCCCCACCGAGTGCCCCAGGGCCACGACCTGCCGCAGCTGCAACGCCTGGCAGATCTCCACGATATCCTGGGCATAGCCGTCCAGGGTGNTACTTGGCGGGTTCATAGGCCTGCGTGTCGGACTCACCGGCTCCGACGTGATCGAACAACACGAGCTGATAGCGCGTGATGAGCGTGGGAACTAAGTAGCCCCAGATGTGTTGGTTGCAGCCGAAGCCATGGCAGAGCAGCAGCGTGGGCTTGTCCGGGCCCGCCCCGAGCACGCGCACGTTATTGCGCCGCAGGATCTGCTCGGTAAGCGAGGGC
>NZ_MTSE01000116.1 GCF_002154225.1 Hymenobacter crusticola | reverse complement strand
GCAGGCCCACCAGCGTCTTGCCCAGGCCCATGGTCAGGGCCACACCCGCCAGCTGCCGGCCCTGGAGCTGATCCAGCACCTGGTCCTGTAAGGCCTGTCGACGATCTGCCGCGGCGGTGGGGGTAGCAGACTCAGGGGAGAAAGACATAAGCTGATAGCTAGGGCCGCCAGGCGGCGGCAGGCAGGAAAGAGAGCGGCCTGAGCAGGCGCTGGCAGGGCACTAGCAGGCAACAAACCAAGAACCCGTACGGGCATTGCCGCGGGCAAACGGGCTAGCCGGACAGCTGGTGCAGTTGTTCGGCTAGCTTCGCAATTTTGGCCTCGACCTCCACGATAGCACCGGGTCGGTTCTCCGCGTTGTAATAATCCGCGGTCTGAATAAACGCTAAGCTTTTTCGGGCATCCTCCAGTTCCCCGCTTACCTTCCGCCGCTGCTGTTCCCGGGCCGCGTTGGCCGTACGCTGCACCCGGGCCGGCGCTTGCTGCGTTCGCTGGTAGTCTTCCAGCAGGTAACCCTTCGTCAGCGCTTTGAAGACGGCCCCGCCTTGCTTCTGGACTTTGCCGGTTTTGGCTTGCGCGCTCACCGTGTCGAGCACGTAGCGAACATAGCCTAGGTCGTAGGTGCCGGCCTGCAGTTGTTCTCGGATCTGGGGCAAACTCTTACCTGAAACGCCCGCCGCCAGCACCGCGGCTTCCCACGCTTCCACCGGCGCACTGGGCAAGGCCCGGGGCGAGCCGGCCGAACCGACGGGCTTAAACTCGAACGCAATGTGGGTGACCTGCCGCCCTTTGCTCCGGGTGGAATAGGTGAAGGCCAGGTCCGTGTGCGCCAATTCGGCTTTGGCC
>NZ_MTSE01000115.1 GCF_002154225.1 Hymenobacter crusticola | reverse complement strand
GCTGCCTAGGTAGCGCAGGCACAGCCGGTACCTTCGGTAGCATGGCTACGGAGGAAGCTAGCGGAGCCTAGCCAATAAAAGCTAACACATAAAAAAGCGCGGTAGCTGATAGCTACCGCGCTTTTTTATGTGCTAATCTCACTCAACAGACCAGTTAAGAAACTGCTCTTTATGTAATCTTACGCAATTCCGCGGCACTTTTGAAAAAAGGTTATTTGCCTAGGAAAAGTCACACTCACTGAGCGTCCCGGATACCTACTTGCAATTAGTAAAAGGGAAAAATTCAGGTTGGGACTTGGACACTTTACGGGACTGTTTGAAAAATGTCCAAGCGGAAAGCAGATAGCGTTCTAAGCAGGCGCTTTACAGCTGGTAGCAGGAGTGCAGGAAAGATCTTCGCATCATACTTGCCTAGCCGGGACTTACTACTTTACATGGCCCATGCTGGAACGAGACTTCCTATTCTTCTTTGTGACGCCTATTGGGCTCTATATCGTAGGTAGCTTGCTGCTATGCTACCGCTTACAGCGCCAACGCTCACTCCGCATTGGACAGGCACTCCTACTCGGGGGCGTGTTAGTCATCGGCTTCTGTATATTGGTGGCAATCGTCGGATTCTTCTTCATGGCCTATCATCCCATGGACCCACCCGGCAGCTAACTCTTCGAAAGCAATAGCATGTACCCGTACGTGAGCCAAGCCACAACGAACGTGGCTATTGCAAACAACTCAGTGGTGTAGGAGAGGGACTAATGGCGATCCGCCTAGTAGCCCCTCTGTATAACGTCTTCCAATAGAACGTTTGATAAATGTTGTAGGCTTGACTAGAAGAGTTATTGGCGCTGG
>NZ_MTSE01000114.1 GCF_002154225.1 Hymenobacter crusticola | reverse complement strand
TCACTGCAACCCGTAGCGCGTAAGCATTTCACTCACTCCCGGAACGGCCCCGCTGCTCAAGATACTTTGCTGCTGCAGGATGGCTTGTACCTGCTGGGCATACTCCGCGCCGCCGGGCAGTTGCCGAAGGCGAGCCACCGTATAGTGATTGCTGAAGCCCATGTGCAGCATACTCGATAGATACAGGTTCTTGCTCCAACTCGCCTGGTAGACCTCCCCCAACCGATCACTCAGCAAGGCTAGCAGATGCTCCTTGCCGTCTACAATTAGGTTCAGCTGCTGACTGCGCCAGTAGCTGAGTACATTCACCTGCGGCTGCAAGTCAATCAATACCACCTCCGCGCCGGGCATCGTCAGCGGCTCATACACCTGTAAGTAGACCTGGATGCCCCGGGCAACCACCGCGGCTACTTCCGCGGTGAGCAAGGTCGCTACTTGGGGGAAAACGTCCAGCATCACAACCGCTTGGCAGCTAGCAAGCATCTGCCGGGCTTTCTCCAGCACCAGCTCCACCGAGTGCAGCTGGTAGCTCCGCTCGTCGTAAGTTGCGCTTTTTGGCTGCGTAAAGACGTGGCGGGCGGCCGCACTCTTGCGCCGAATGCTAGCCTCCACCAACGCGCAGAACTCGTCAATGGGGACTGCCTTACCCTGCCGGCTGGCTTGATCCTCCATGAGGATGGCACCCTTCTTAGCTAAGCTATCCAGGGCTTTGTACACGTTCGCCGTCGGCTTGCCCAGTTTCTTGCCGATTTTATATCCCGTCCAGGCTTCGGGGTGCTGCAACAGGAAGCCATATACCTCGGCTTCCAAATCATTCAGCCCTAATTCGATTAATAATTCCTTGTCCTTACGCATGGCCCTGCTATTGGGCAAAGAACGAAAATCCTGCGGCGAAGTATTTAGTAGTATATTTTGCTACTACTAAATATTTACTGTTACTT
>NZ_MTSE01000113.1 GCF_002154225.1 Hymenobacter crusticola | reverse complement strand
GGGCAGTTGGGCAGAAAACGGCTAGAAGAGGAGCAGATGGCGGGATCGCTTCTCCATCCCCCTTGGTAGGAAGCCCAACCACGTGCGCCGGTTCTCTGCGGGTCTGGTACCCCGTCGTGGTCAGTTGTACGTGGCCCCCTTTCGGGCTACCAGACCCGCTTCCTGCTTCCTGATCTATCGCGTGCGAACGGCTCTGGCCTGTCGCTCGTACCGTTGCCTTCCGCGACAGGCTAGGGGCGGCGGCTCAGCCCTTGCCCGCGGTGCGTACCAGCCGCGCCACGCGCTCGCGCCAGCTAGGCGATAAAAACGGCACTTCTTGCAGGGCTTGGAGCGTAGCTAGGTTCGGAGGAGTGGAAGTATACAACTGGGCCATGTCGTGAATGGTAACCGCATACGGCGAGGCTTGCACGAACGTGATGGCGTCGCCGGCCTGCAGCGTCCCTTCTTGGTGGACGCGAAAATAGATGCCGCTGCGGCCCGCCGCTAGAAAGCGCCCCACCATGGCCTCTTCTTGCAGGCGGAGGCCAAGTTTGAAGCAGGGTTGGCGCGGTTGGGTGGCCATCAGGATGGCCGAACCCACTTGAAAGTAGTCGCCTACTCGCACCTGCTGTTCCAGCAGGCCGTCGGTGGTCAGGTTTTCGCCGAACGCGCCGGCTTCCAACCGAATCGCGAGTTGAGGCTGCCAGTAGGCATAATGCTCTTGTCCATACGCGTACACGGCTTTATCACGGCCCCCGTGGACACGTAAGTCTGCCTGGCCATCGCCGGCGAGATGGTCAGCGTATACGGGCACCGGTCCCACCACCGGTTGCTTGCAGATACTCGTGCGGACGCGTTGCCCTTTCCAGGTAACTTCCTGCGGCAGGGCGGTATTGACTGAGAGGAGGCGCATGCGGCAAGGTAGCAAACAGGTGGGAAGCGCAACGATTGCCCCGGTGGGAAAAGCCTACCC
>NZ_MTSE01000112.1 GCF_002154225.1 Hymenobacter crusticola | reverse complement strand
AGATACTATTTTACTTCAAGTAATACTTTAATTAAATTGCCTAAGTATTTAGTTATCAGTTATGACCCATCAACAAACCTTTTCGCTACAGCATCTGCCGATTGAACAGGTTCGGCTGAACGACGCCAACCCCCGCCTGATCCAGGACGCCCGATTCCAAGCTCTGAAGAAATCCCTAGTAGACTTTCCCGAAATGCTCACCCTGCGCCCGCTGGTAGTCGATGAAGCGTACGTTGTGCTGGGCGGAAACATGCGCTTGCAAGCCCTCTTGCAGCTGCGTTACACCGAAGTGCCCGTTGTGGTAGCGCTAGGGCTCACCGAGCAGCAGAAGCGTGAATTCATCCTCAAGGACAACGCCTCCTTCGGAGAGTGGGACTGGGATGTACTTGCCAATGAATGGAGCGACTTGCCCTTGCAGGAATGGCTTGACGTTCCCCGCTCGTGGGGAGCCGAATCCCAAGAGGAGGGAACGTCCGAAAGCCTAGCCACATCTGCGTCAAGCCTTACGATTATCTTTTCCTGCGTGGAGCACGCGCAACAGGCGCAAGCGGATATCCAGCAATTGCTAGCCCAGAAGTACGCAGGAGCTACGCTTACTTTATCGCTGTCATGAAGTACTCCCCCGAAATCGTTGAGCGTATCTGTGCCTTGTTTGCGACCGGCGATCACACCGCGGCGGATGTGTGCAAGCAGGTGGGCATCTCGCAGGAGACCTTTATCCAATGGAAAAAAGACCCGGCGAAACCTGAATTTTCTGAATCCCTTAAAAAGGCCGAGCAGGACCGTTTANTTTGCCACGATGGCCCGCTCGGGGCTAGCCAAGCTCTTGGACGTCTACGAGTACGAGGAAGTCACCACCGAGTACGTTGACAGCAAGGACAAAGAGGGTAAGAGCGTGCCTAAGATTAAAAGCCGCAAGGTCACCACCAAGCGTGTGATGCCGAACGCCACGGCCGTGATCTTTGCCCTAAAGAACCGCGAGCCGGAGGAGTGGAAGGACA
>NZ_MTSE01000111.1 GCF_002154225.1 Hymenobacter crusticola | reverse complement strand
GCGGTGGCGCATAGCGAGCAAGAAGAAAACGGACGAGTTGCAACCTAGGCAGGCAGCAACCTAGCTAGTACTGACGGGGGTTGCTAAAACGTTATAGCAACGGAAGGTATGAAATAGCGGCCAGCTTTCCGCTCCTGGCTGATCAGCCGGTGTTCTCTTCTCGTTGTGGGGAAAGCACGCTTTCTATCTTTGGCTAGAAGTGCTCCGCTCGTGGCGTGCATAGCGCCGAACAAAGCGGGCTATTACCTCTGTGGGAATGCGCTGCTGCACGGCGTAGAAGTTCTTCACCTTGTGTGCACTGCCAGGGGCCTACCGCAACAGCCGTACTTATCCACAGTGGTCAGCAGCTGTGGCAGGTTCCTTGCCTAGGCATTGATTGTGCGACCTTCTCCTACTTCCCCTCCGCCCTGCTGGTACCGTGCCGCCGGGGTGATCCTGCTAGGGGGACTAGTGCTTTTGTTGCAACAATGTGGTAGCCTGCAGCCTTAGCGTAGGCTTGTCCTGTAAGAAGAGAAAGAGACGCAATGTAACAATCGCCCGTTATTCGAGTAAGCTAGCTTATCAAAGAATAAAGTAGTTTTCCAACAAAAAGGCCCAGCTACTAGCCGGGCCTTTTTTGTTCGGGGTACCAACCGCCTATACTACACTACCCCAACGACTACGCGTTTGCCTTTATCGACGACGGCCAGTTGTGACTAAGTCCCACCCATNAAGCAGTGGTGGTCCGTGGTGCTCGATCGGAAGCGCTTACACCACCAAGGGGCGCTGGAATATGGGCAAGCGTTGTGCGCGGCCTATTTGCAGGTGTACCCGCAACAAGAACACCGAGTAGGCAAGGCACAGATTCTCACCGTACTCATGCGGGCCTTGGATACGATCCACTAGCTTCCCCCTAGGCGAGAAAGGCTCTACTCAATTCACTGGTCCATTCGGGCACCTACACGAGTGCCGCGGCTAACCGACGGGAAAGCGGCTAGCGGCTGAGCTGTTGCGCAAGAGTACCATCGGCAACCGCTCAAAATAAAAGGACGTGACAGGCAGAGAAAT
>NZ_MTSE01000110.1 GCF_002154225.1 Hymenobacter crusticola | reverse complement strand
GCTAACTAGCGAAGTAATCGTAGCACTAGTCAGGCTTATTACCTAAGCGTTAAGTCCAACAATAGCCTCGCTGATCGCAGTGCGCGAGCCTCAGCCAGAACCTATAAAGCATTACCTTTCCTCCCGTAACGCAGCAGAAGAAAGCCACCGGGTTAGTAAATGGCTGGGTGAGCGCGGGTAATCCAGTCGATGGCTTGCCAAAAGGAGTGACAGAGGAACACAGGCGTTTGGTACTGTTTGTAGACGCCTGCGCTATGCCGTAAAAAGCCGATGTAGTGGCAGTGAATGGAGTAATCGCAGAAGCTGATGAACTCCGGTGTGGTGCTCCGCTGATACTCCACACAGATCATTTCCAGCGGCCAGAGACTCATCAGTCCTTCCGTGCAATCAGCGTCTCGAAAACCATTGGCCACGGCATAAAGGCGCTTGAAATCGTCCGGGAAGTGGAAGTGCAGCTCGGCCTCCGCTGCTGCTAGCAGTGCGGGCGTAGCCCCAGCGTTCAGCTTAATGGCTTGTTGGCGCCAGGTGTGAAGAAGAGCATCTAAGGTCATCGTTATTCTGTGTCAATCACGGCGCAAGCAATGGGGGGATGGTAGCTAGAAAAGAGACGTTCTCGCTCAACTGCCGACCAGATGGCGGCAGTTGTATTCGGCTCGGCTAGCGTTCCCAAAATAACATAGGATGCACGACCTGTTTAGTAGTTGGTAGCCATTGAGGCAAAGTTACGTTCTAAGGGGGTTCCTCCTTAATGCATACCCCATCTCTTAGGAAGCCTACTTCACAGCTAAACGCACTGGAAAGTAAGCCATTAACACTCCCTAATCACCTCGGCTTCTTATCCTTACGCTTCTTCCCGTGGCGGCACCTTCTCCGCCGCTGCAGTAGTCGCCGCAAGCGGAACGTCCGGACTGGGTGCCGTAGGAGCTACCGGTGGCGCTGGCGTGGGTAACTGCATCACCCGGCGCACTTCGGGGGCGGATAAGCCCAGCTTTTGCAAGGTGGCGAAGAGACCATTGCCCAGCGTGGTGAACTGTTGAATCTGGGCTGCTTCGAATTGCTT
>NZ_MTSE01000011.1 GCF_002154225.1 Hymenobacter crusticola | reverse complement strand
CGAGTTCACCGCTTTCTCCGGCCGCGTACACGGGACGAAACAGAATAATCCCCGTCAGCGAAACCTCCAGCAGGGAATGCAGCAGCTCGTGGTTAGCGGCGAGGTCGGCCGGGAAGCCGGCTGGGGAAGAATGCATAGATAGTAGATAGTAAGGGTAGCAGATAGTAAAAGCGTTCTAAGGTAGCACATTACACTCGTCTGCTACGGATGGCCTGTACCGCCACCTAGCTACCCTTACGTCCCGTTGGAGGTAGTGTATTTTTAGGTGTTTGCCAGCGGCGGGCACCAGGCCAACGACCGGCCGTTGTAGTGGTGCTCACTACGGTCGTGCGTTCACGCGACTAGCTACGGACGAATTAGTTTCCCGCCGCCGCTTACGTAGCCAAGCCCCTCACTCCCCTACAGGTTGAGTTGGTGCTAGCTCTACGTTTCTAGGCGGGAGCGGACGTTGTAGCGGTGGGAAAAGGTCGGTAGGGTAGATAGACCGAGAAGGTGGTACCTACCTGTAGTTGGCTCTGGACTTCCACGCGCCCGCCTTCGTTCTCAACGATACGCTTAACCATGTATAGGCCCAAGCCAGAACCCTCTACGTGCGTATGCAAGCGCCGGAACATAGTGAAGAGTTCTTGGTACTGGCTTTTCGCAATACCCAATCCGTTGTCCTGAACGCGCAACACGAGATACTGGCCTGCTGGGTCTAGCTGGCAGAAAATACGCACCTGCGGTACCCGGTCAGGGTGGCGGAACTTCACCGCGTTGCTGAGCAAGTTGTAGACTACCGAGCGCAGATTCTTCGGGGAGAACCACACGCCGGGGCAGGCGGCTACGTCCACTACGACCTGCGCTCCGGTTGCGGCCAGCAACGGCTGCAGGTCCTGGCGCACTTCCTCAATAACGGGCTGTAGCAGCACCGCCGTAACAGGTGCCGTGTGCTCCTTCTGCAACTTCACAACATCACTCAGGTGGTCGAGGGTGCGCTTAAAACGCGTCACCGCGTCCTGCATCATATCGAGGATCGGCTGTAGCTCGCGGGTGAGTGGCAACTCGGGCGGCAACTGCTCCTGCACCAAGGACACGAGGCCTTCGATGTTCGTAATAGGTGCTTTCAGATCATGGGAAGCTGTATAGATGAAGTTGTCCAGATCGATATTGGTGTGGGTGAGCTGCGCATTCGAGTGTTGTAGCTGTTGTTGCGACTGCCGCAACGCTTGCTCGGCCTCTTTGGCCGCCGTGATATCGATAACGACCATGACGTGGCCGCTTACTTGACTCTGACCATTTAGGAGCGGTACAGCGCTCACCCGCGTCCAGACCTGCGTGCCATCCTCCTTCGTGTAAACCATCTCGACGCCGGGCACCACCTCCTCGCCCCGCAACGCCCGGGCGCCGGGAAACTCGGTGCGGTCGAGCAAGTGGCCATCCGGGTGGTAGGCGCGCCAGCGCCCGCGCCGGGCGTCGCGCGCGGGGATGACGCCGGTCGACAGATACTGTTGCATGCTACTATTGGCTAGCACGACGTTGCCCCGAATATCTACAACGCCGACGCCAACGGGCAAGGCGGCAAACACCACGGCAAGTTTCTCTTCGCTGGCTCGCAAGGCTTCCTGAACGCGGACGCGTTCCACGGGTCCCCAGATGCGTTCGGCAACCTCTTCGACCAGCGCTACCTCTTGCGCCGTCCAGGCCCGGGGCGTAGTTTGGTTGGCAACAAAGGTGGCTACTAGTCGCCCTTGTTTCAGTAAGGGCACCACTACGGCCGCGCGAATATCGTTGCCTCGGTAGGCGGCCCGTTGCTCGTTGGGCAGCACGGGGTCAGTGTCGACGTCGCGGCAGACCCAGGTTTGGCCGTCTAGCAGCCAGGGCATGGCCCAGTCGCCAAGCGGGTAGCGTCGCGCGTGGCTTGGGGCACCGGGCCGGTGCCAATCGTGAGCCACCACGAACTGCTGGGCGGTTTCATCAATGTCGATGTAGTAGGCGCGGTCCACTGCTAGGTGCTCGCCGAGCAATCGGGCGGCGGTGACCTGTACGGCGACCGAGTCGGTGAGCGGGCGCAGCGTATCGCTGAGCTGAAGCAGGAACGTTAGCTGCTGCTCCCGCGCGCGCAACGTTTCTTCGGCCTGCTTGCGGTCGTCGATGTCGGCGGAAGAGCCATACCAGCGAATGATCTGGCCACTGGCCGGGTCGCGAAACGGCTCGGCGCGCACTAAAAACCAGCGGTACGTGCCATCGGCAGCCCGAATGCGGTGTTCTACTTCGAAGACGGTGCCAGTGCGCCGGGCTTGCTCGAAAACCTCCATTGTGCGGGCTCCATCGGCTGGGTGCACAAACCCACCAGCCACCGCGGCGGCCGTGCTTGGCTCAAAGGCTACGCCGGTGTAGCGGCTCCACTGCCGGTTGAAGAACTCCGTGCGGCCTTCCCCATCCGTGATCCAGATGATCTGCGGCACAGCATCAGCCATGGTTCGAAACCGCTTTTCCGACGCGCGCAGCGCTGCCTCGCTGCGGGCGCGCATCACAGCCGACCAGGTGCGCTCGGCCGTTTCCTCCAGCAAAGCTAGCTCCTCATCGCGCCAGGCGTGCGCCTGCGGGTAGTGCATGAAGAGCACGGCGATGAGCTGCCCGTCCTTGAGCAGGGGCACGTTGATGGTGGCCCCAAGCTGTAGCACCGCGTGGGCGGCTTTTTCCTGCTCGCTCAGCTCCGGGTCGTGGGCAATATCCGGCCGTACGACGGAGCGGCCCTGCTTAAAGGCGCGCAACAGCTCCGGGCCGTAGTCGTCGTAGTGGTAATAGCCTTCGAGGCTGGCCACGCCCGCTTGGGTGTAGTTGCGCGTCACGACGATGTGCGCGTTGTCGCCCTGGTCTTCGGCGTAGCCCACGCGGCTGGCTCCCACATATTGACCTAGGGCGCAGGCGGCCTCATACTGAATGCCGGCTGGATCGGCTAAGGGGCGCAGTCGGTCGCTGAGGTGGAGCAGAAAGGCCTGCTGCTCTTGGGTTTGCCGCAAGGCTTCTTCGGCCTGCCGGCGTTTTGGCTCCGCAGCCAAGGCCGCCGCTTCTGGTTGAGCAGCCTCCGTCGTGAGGCTCAACAGCAGCCCGCCACCCACGCGCTGGCTTTCTACCTGCCAGCGGCCCAGCTGGTCATTGAGCGTGGCGGTCAGTTGGAAGCTGCGCCGTTCGTTTGAAAGAAACGCGTCGAGTAGCGCGGCCCAGCTCTCATCGGTTCGGCAGTTAGGAAACTGTTGCACATACGCAGTCGATGGTTGGGCCGGCAAGCCTAGCATTTGTTGCGCAACGGGGTTGAGAAAGGCGAAGGCTAGGTCCTGCAAGGTGCCTGCCGAATCGTACACCGGCGTACAGAGCACTAGGCCGCTGGACGAAACGTCGAGCACCGTCGTGAGCAACGATTCGCAAGGGAACACATCGGGGTACTGAAAGGAGGCAGCAACAGGCATGGAAGAGCTACCTAGGGAGTGAAGATACACCCTAGGTAGCGCTGTCTACGAGTCTATAACGGATAGGGAGGGAGAAGCATCCTTTTGCTTCTTCTAGAGCGAGTAATTCTCGAAAGAAATAGACTTCTCGCCGAAGGGCCTCACACGAATAGCCGCGCTAGGCTAGCCCAACTTCTTTCGTTCAAACTGTAGGTCGCCGCTGAGGGCTTCGTGCTTCAGGATTGAGTCGTGCACGATGCGGGCCTGCTGGCCGGTTTCGTCGGCTTTGCGGAAAAACAGTTGCGCCACCGCTTCTTGTAGGTCGTCGGCAAAGTGGCGACCTAGGTTTTGCAGCAGCATCTTGGTTTCTTCCAGCCCGCGCATAGATTGGTAGAGCATACTTTCTACCGACTGGGTAACCTCGCTGAGCAAGGCGCTGACGGTGTACGCGTGGCCCGTGTGGCAGCGGTAGCGAATAAGCTTGCCTTCAATGAGTTGCGTTAGCGCCCCGTGGCAGTCGGGGCAAGTCAAGGGTGTGGGCCGACCTTTGTCGATGATGCCTAGCTCGAAGCCGCCTCCCTGCTTGGCAATGGTCAGTTCGATTTTGAGTAGATCTAGCTCGGCGGCGGGCAGGCGGGTTTTGGCGGGCGCGCGCTCTTGGGTCAGACGACCTAGCAGGGCACCTAGCTGGGCCAGCGGCACGACGTAATCGGCCGCTACAAATTCTAGGGCGTTGGTCGGCATGGAGGGCTGCTCGGCATCTTGGGGGTCTTGCACGATGGCCCGCCCGCCCATGCGCTGCACCGACCACAGGCCCGAGGTGCCATCATCGAGGTAGCCAGTCAGCACGACGCCAATCACCCGGGGACCATACGTGTAGGCCGCCGACCGGAATAGGGCGTCGATGGAAGGCCGGAAGCGGTTCTCCTTGGGCCCTCGCGTGACCAGCACCCGGTCGGCTTCCAGTAGTATGTGGTGGTCAGCGGGGGCCACGTAGATGACGCCTGGCTCCACCGTTTCCTCGTTTTGGGGGTGCCGAACCGGCAGGGCCGAAACCGAGCTGAGTAGCTGGGGCACGATGCTGGGCGAATCAGCCGCTACGTGCAAAACCACGAAAATGGGAGCCGGAAAATCGGCCGGCAGGGCTTGCACGAGGGCCATCAGGGCCGCCGTACCGCCCGCGGAGGCGCCAATGACGACAATATCCCGGTAGGGCTTCCGGCTTTTTGCGGGTGGGGATGTGGTCATGGCGTTTTTTAGGGCTAGGTTACTTACCGAGGCTTGGTGCGAAGGACACTAGACCTAGCGCCTCTCAAGGTGCGCACCGCCTCCTTCATGGATACGGCTAAGCGGGCAAGCTAGGGCAACTGCTTCAGGCACTCATTGCAAGAGAAGAAGAAATGGCTGCCGGGCCTAGGTCAGGAAGAAGCGGCCGGTTGTCGTTCCCCACTACCGGAAACAAGGTTCCTAATCCCAATTGGGACAGGCTGTGGTGCAATACGAGCGGCACGTTGCACAACCAGACGCGCGTCCCGCGCCGCCGCAAGCACAACAGCTGCGACACAAAGTGGCACACGCCCAGTGGGTGCGGAATACCTAGCTCGCCGCAGTCGATCAGGAGCTGCGGCAGGGGCGCTACCAGCAGCTCCGCCAGTTGCTTTGCATTCAAGCTAGCTAAGACAACGGGCGTGAGCGCAGCGGTAGTCGAATCATTCAGCATAACAGCAGTAGAAACTTGCATACACGGAAAGAGGAAAAAGTGAGTGAACCACCAAAGCGCGGCACGAGGGGGCGCTTGCAACAGCGAGGCGCAGCTAAAAAGCCGCTTGGAAAACGAGCCTACCAATACGGCGCTCGTGTTGGTCTGCGGGAAACGCAGCCGTCCGACAACACTACAAAGGAACGGCTTCCTATGCCGCGCCAGCCCCGCAGATTTACGGGATTCGCTTGGGGTGGCTACCTGATTATGGCTCCGTATGAATACGCAGTACGGCTAGGTTGCCTAGCCACTACCGGGCTAAAACCAGCCTTGCTCCATGGCATATTTTACCAAGGCCGGCGTGTTGCTGGCGCCGGTTTTCTCCAGCAGGTTCTGGCGGTGCGACTCGACCGTACGCCGACTGGTAAAGAGCTTATCTGCAATTTGTTGATTCGTGAGCCCCGTGGCAACCAGCTGCAAAATTTCCCGCTCCCGGTGCGTCAGCGTTACTTTAACCCCGGCGCCTAGGGTCGTGCTTGGCTGGCCCGACTCAAGGCGGAGGACTTTTTCCAATAGGCCCAAGCCAATTTCCGAACAGAGAAACCGCTGGCCGGCGGCAACGCTCTGCAAGGCCGCAACCACTTCGTGCTTCGCCGCATTTTTGAGCACGTAGCCGTGGGCGCCCGCCGCCAGTGCTTCCCCAATGGTATGCTCGTGGGTCATCATCGAGAGTAGCAGGATGCGCAGGTGCGGGTACTCGGCCCGCAGCCGGTGCGTGGTGGCGAGGCCGTCGAGCCCGGGCATGTTCAGGTCGAGCAGCACCACGTCGGGGGCGATGGTGGACAATTGGTCGAGCAGCAGCTGCCCGTTACTGGCTTCGCCTACCACGTCGAACAACGGGTTGCCGGCGAGCAGGGTACGCAGGCCTTCGCGGATTAGGACGTGGTCGTCAACGATAAATACGCGAATCATGGCTATGAGAAAAGAGGAAGGGGAATACGCAAACGAATATGCGTGCCGAATTCGGGCGAGGAGTCGATGGCGACGGTACCGCCCAGCAGGGCCACGGCGTCGCGCACGGTGCGCAGACCTAGGCCTTCGGCCACGGTCTGCGGGTCGAAGCCGCGGCCGTTGTCTTCGGCCCGCAAACTGACCCAGTTGGGTAGCGTTTCTAGTTCCAGCAGAGCCCGCGTGGCCCCGGCGTGCCGCACGATGTTATGGGCCAGCTCTTGGGCTAGGCGGAAGAGGGTAACTTGCACGGGTTGTGGTAGTTGTTGTTCCTCACTCCACACCTGACACTCGATGCGCAGCTGCGGCGTGGATAAATCGCGGCATACGTCGCGGACGGCCACGGCGAGGCCAAACTTGGCGAGGGAGGTGGGCACCAGCTCATGCGCCAGGGTGCGGGTCTGGCGCATGGCTTCAGCCAGCAGGCGAGCGGTTTGCTCGTGCAGGGAGGCCAGGGCGGGCAACTCTTGCAGGGCGGGGGTATCTAGCTGATCGAGGCGCAGCTTGGTGGCGTACAGCACTTGGCCTAGGCTGTTGTGCAGCACTTCGCCCAGGCGTTCCCGCTCGTTTTCTTGGGCTTGCAAAATGGCCAGCAGCAGCTCCTTGTGGCGGTCCAGCTTCAGGGCTAGGTTTTCGGCTTCCAAGCGGCCTAGGTCGCTCACATCCAAGCACACGCCCAGCACCCGCACCGGGGGGCCCGGCGAGTGGGGGAGCGGCACGGCCTTGCAGCGTACCGTTTTGACCGCGTCGCCCACGCGCAGGCGCAGCGATTCGTCAAACGTATCGGTGCCGGCGGCCAGGGTGCGTACCAGGCGCGCAGCGAGCGGCCGGTCGTCGTCCAGCACGGCATCGAGAAAAAATTGGGGCTTGACCGGGCTACCTACTGCCCGACCTAGGAGGTGATACAAGCCGTCAGACCAGATAAGTTTTTTGGTAACCAGATCGTAGTTCCAGCTACCCATGCCAGCCACTGCTTCCGACTCTTGGAGAAGCGCTAGGCTCTGGATTTTGGCTTGCTCCAGCAGCTTGCGCGCCGTGATGTCCTCGGCTGTGTACAGCAGCCCGTCGGCTAGCTTCACGGCTACCAGCCGCAGCCAATGGTTGTGCCCTTGCTGATCGTCCAGCACCTCAAAGTCGGCGCGGCGGCCGGTTTCGACCACTCGCGCGAGCTGCTCAAACACCAGGGAGCCCGTGCCCGCCGGGTGCAGGGTGCGATAGTGCTGACCGATCAACGGCTGGCCGCTGTAGTACGCCTGCGCGACGGGGTTGGCCAGTACGTACTCAAAATCGAGGAGGAGGCCGGCGTCGTCGCGCACGCTGCGCAGCAGAGTTACGGCGTTGGTGGTCAGGTCGAACACCGATTGCAACCTAGCTTGGCTTTCGCCCAGGGCTTGCGTGCGCTCGGCTACCTGCCGTTCCAGCTGGGCATTAAATTCCAGGAGCTGCGCTTCGGCTTGCTTGCGGGTACTCACGTCGCGGGCCGTTCCTAGCCACCCGGTAAGCTCATCTTGGGCACCGAGCACTGGAATAGCGCGCGAATGCGCCCAGCCCACGGTGCCATCGGCCCGCCGCACGCGGTGCTCTAGATCAAACGGGCGCTTTTCGCGGATGGCCTCGGCAATGACGGCTTGCACCTGGGGCAAGTCCTCGGCCGGAATGTACTCCTCCACCCAGGCGCGGGTCGGGCCCGAAGCGTCGGCCAGAAAATCTTTGCCGATCAGTTGCTCCATCTGCGTCCAGTCGGCGTCCATCCGGTACACGGTATCGGAGGTGGCGGTAACGAGCAACCGAAACTGCTCCTCGGATTGGCGCAGGGCTTCGGCCGCTTCGTGGTCCGCCGTCACATCGAGCAGCACGCTGCTGACGTGCGCGGGCTTTTCTTGCTGCCGCTCCACTACCCGCCCCACTTCGGCAATCCAGCGCACGGCCCCATCGCCAGGACGCACAATCCGGTAGCTCGCCCGAAACTCGCCGTGGGCTTCCACCTGCTGGCGGATGCTCGCCCACGTTTCGCGGTCGTCGGGGTGCGTCAGGGCCATGGCTTGCACCAGCGTCAGCAGGCCCTGCGCGGGGTCGAGCCCCAGCATCCGAAACCGCTCTTCGTTGCCCCACATCGTATCCTGTTGGTAGTCCCAGTGGCAAATACCGAGGTGGGCTAGCTCCACGGCCTGCCGCAGGCGGTCTTCCGATTCGCGCAGGGCCTGTTCGGTTTGCTTACGGGCAGTGATGTCGCTGAAGAGAACGGCGACGTGCCGATCAGGCGGGGAGCCCACGGCAAAGGCATTCACATCAAACCAACGGCCAACGGACTCGGCGTACCCGTCGAAGCGCGCCGGCTCCCCCGTGCGGGCTACCTGGCCGTAGATGGTGGCCGAGAACGGCTCCCTGGTAGGTACCAACTCGCTGGCAGGTACCAGCTCGCTCATGGTCTGGCCTAGGGCGGGGCTCAGCCCCGTATGCTTTTTGAATGCTGGGTTGACGTCGAGAAAGCGATAATCAAAGGGCTGCTGCGCCGCGTCAAATAGAACCTCCACAATGCAGAAGCCTTCGTCCATGGAGTTGTAGAGCACCGTGTAGTTAGCGACGGCGCGCTGGGCTAGCTCGTCTTTCACGCGCAGCATTTCCTGGGCCGCTTGCTCGCGCTCGGTCACGTCTTGCAGCAGGCCCAGCAGCTTCACGGGCTGGCCCGCAGCGTCGCATTCCACCCGGCCGTGGGCTTCCAGCGTGCGCAGTTGGCCGTCGGAGCGGTAGATGCGGCGTTGATAGGCGTACGGTTGCTGGTCCGCTACGGCACGAGCGAGTATCTGCTCGACACGCCCTGGGTCCTCGGGGTGGGAGCGGGAATCAATGAGCGCCACACTAGGGATAAAGGCGCCGGGCTCCTCCCCAAACAAGCGAAACAAACCGTCGGAAAAATGTAGGTGGCCCGTAGCCAGTTCCAGCTCGTAGCTGCCGGTGCGGGCCACGGCTTCGGTGCGCCGGAGCAGGTTGTCACTGGCAAGCTGCTGGGCTTGCTGCTGCCGTTCCTCCTGCTTCTGCGCCGTAACGTCTTGCCAGTACACCACCCAGTGGTCAGCTTGCCGGGCGGTGGTCATGCTGATCCACTGCTGGTGTTGGGGCAGAAAGAACGTGCTAGGTATTAACTGCCCGCTCACCACCAATCGTAGCGCCTGCTGTAAGTTGGGGGGCAACGTGCCGGCGGTGTCCGGGCCTAGCTGTTTTCCTTGCAAAGCCTGCCCCGATATGCCCCACCAGTGCGCCGCTTGCTGGTTGAGGTGCAGCACCGTGCCCTGCGCATCTAACACTACCACGCCCCACGGCAGCGTTTGGAACAAAGAGTCCACCTCCGTCCCGGCCCCGTCGGCAGCACCGACGGGTTCTGGGGGGACGGCGGGGTCCGCCGAGGGAGTAGCACGAGGGTTAGTTTTACGCATGCATCGACAGCTGGCAACCAGGAGTAATTGTTGCCTTTCTAAGAGACTTACGCAGGAGCTTCCATTTTAGCTAAAAGCTAGAGTGCGTGAGACCTAGAACCTTGTAAAGGGAACCTAGCCCCTGCCGGGGGGCTGGTCCGTTTTCAGGTTAATGACTTGTTTGTAAAGGGTGAGTAGCCGAGACCGAGAGAACGGGCCGACCTAGGCTAGGGAAGAACGTGGATGGCCTGGCGCATGTCGGTCCAGCTTAGCTCGCCGGCTACGTAGCGGGCGTAGAGCTGTCGGTCAGCAGGCGTGACCTTGGTTTTCAAGCCAGGAATAACGTCCTGCATCTGAGCTAATACCCAAGCCCGCTGTGCGGGAGTTTGGGCGTTGGGGCCAAAGCGTGCATCGTATGCCATACAAAGAACCGAAAAGGAGCGCCGTGGTACGCTGCCCCAAAGGTGCGGTTTGAAAAATCGCAATGCGCTACGGATAATACGAGAATGGCGCTGCGGATTATACCTAAATTTTACAGAGCAGGAGGGCCATATACGCTCGCTGTCTGTCTGATGGCCAACCTCTTGCAGCTAGTAGTTATCCTTGTGCTGGCCTAGGCCGGAACGGATTCTCTGGTAGAGCTTGCCGGAACGTGCCTGCCTAGCCCTGCCGATTGCAGCCGGCCGCCGTTTGCTCAATGTTTGCTCAATGATAGCCTAATGGGGCGTTCGGCTTGCGACACGCCAGCGACAGAAACAGTAGAAATTCACGCCGTTTAGGATGACAACTGGCACATGAGTCAATCGGTTGCTGCTTGAAAACAGGTATTGGTGTCGCCGAATGATCACCGGCTAGCCTTGCTCACTTGAGCCCGAATTCGGTTCAGCAATGCCCCTTGATACCTAGCTACAAAGCCATGTACCCTAGCGAAACCCGGTCGAGTACTCCAAGCAGTTGTTTCAGCAACGCTTTGAAACAGCAGCGCCTCGGTCTTGGCCTGACGTAACACGCAACAAGGTGCTAGCTATGGCATTACGGGTTGCTCTTACTCGATAACTCTTCCCACCACCGCTCCTGTGGTAAGGGGTTCCCAAGCACCACAGGCTGACCTAGGCGAGGGGTAGTGAGTAGCAAGTCGGGATGGGCGGCGGCAGCGGCTAAGGCGCGTCGCACCGGCTCGTTCCACGGGTGGCGTGCCTCCGTGAAGGCGCCCCAGTGCACGGGCAGCATTACGCGGGCGCGCACATCCAGGGCCGCTTGTACGCTTTGCTCAGGCTCCATATGAATCTGAGCCCAGTCGGCATTGTATTGTCCGCATTCTACCAAGGCTAGGTCGAAGGGCCCATACTGGCGACCGATGGCGGCGAAGTGCGTGCCGTAGCCTCCGTCTCCGGTGTAAAAGAGCCGCTTGTTGGGGGCCTGCATCACCCACGAAGTCCACAGCGTCGTGTTGCGGTTCCCGAGGCCGCGCCCCGAAAAGTGCCGGCTAGGTGTACTGATCAACGTGAGGCCCGGTAGGCGCACACTGTCGCCCCAACTCACTTCCCGAATGTGCTCGGGCGCCACGCCCCAGGCCCGCAGATGCGCGCCAATACCTAGGGGTACGCAGAACAGGCCGACTTTATCCTTGATTTTCTGCACCGTCTGATAATCGAGGTGGTCGTAGTGGTCGTGGGAAATAAGCACGGCGGCAATAGGGGGCAGCTGTTCGGGGCGAATGGCTAGCTCGGGGTTGTAGCGCTTGGGCGTCGCCCAGCGCGCTGGGCCCATGCCGATGCTCAGCATGGGGTCGAGCAGCAGGTTCTGGCCAGCTATTTCCACCAGGCTCGCCGAGTGGCCAAACCACGTTACGCGCACCAGGTCGGGCGTTTTTTGGGTGATAGTCAGCGAATCTAGCTTTTGCCAGGGGAGCGGACCGGGTGGGTCGGCATGCGGTGCGGTTTGGGTCAGAAACTTCCACATCGTGCTGATGGTGCTCCCGCCCGTCATTACCGCAGTGGGTTGCAGATTTTGAAATTCGCCGTCGCGGTAGTGGCCGGTTTGGACGAAGGCGACGCGCTCGGCCTTCGTAGGCTTGCCGCCGAGCTCGGGGCTCAGAAAGTTGAAGGCCACGGCGGCCAGTAACAGGGTCCCAGTAAGTCCGCTGATGGTCATCAGGAAAGTCTTGAAGCGTTTACGCATTCTAATAGGAAGTCAAACGGTACATGCGCTTGCGGCACACACCTACTCTAAACGAGGGTTCAATGAGTTCTACTGGCCATAGCCGACCTAGGTGATGAGCGCATACAAAACGGGCACACTAAAGGTCGTCAGCAAAGGTAGCAGGAGCATCCTCCTAGTACGGGCCAGCCAACCGTCTGGCGGCTTGGGTGCCAGCACCGGAAGCAACTACCAGCGGCAGTACGCCCAAGATACAGGCAAGCAAGATGATGACGATAAGATATAAACGCACCTACGCTGCTTCTACGGGAGTATCAGCAGCATTCTTTTGTGACCCTCACAACAAGGTAATTTGACCGTTTCAACAATACGCCCACCGGGCCTTTTATCTTCCTTTGCAGAGCAAACACACGCACGAAAGATGAAAACAATATTCATTACCGGCACCTCCAGTGGCTTGGGTAAGGCAGCCGTTCAGCTGTTCCATCAGAAAGGGTGGAAGGTCATTGCCACCATGCGCGATACCACCAAAGCGGGGGGCTTTGACTTACTGGAAAACGTAACGGTCTTGCCGCTGGACATTACTAAGCCGGAGCAGATAGCTACCACTGTCCGAACCGCAATTGCGTCGGGCCCCATAGATGTCGTCCTGAACAATGCGGCGTATGGCGCTATCGGTCCGCTGGAAAGTGTGAGCCCAGAGCAGCTCGCTACACAGATAGACACGAACCTGCTGGGCGCCATTCGCGTCACCCAGGCCTTTATTCCGCATATGCGGGAAAAGAGAAGTGGTTTGTTTATCACTATCACGTCCGTTGCCGGCCTCGTGACCTTCCCGTTTGATAGTATCTATCATGCCGTAAAGTGGGGGCTGCATGGCTGGAGTGAAGGACTAAGCTATGAGCTAGCCTCCTTTGGGGTGGGGGTTAAAACCGTTGCGCCCGGCTTCATCCGCACCGCGTTTGGGGCCAATATGGTGGTAACTACCTCCGAGCCTTACCAGCAGCAACTCGATCAGTACTTGCACGTGGTCAACAGCATGATGGACCCCACGACCAGCGGTTCGACGGCGGAAGAAGTAGCCGCACTAGTTTATGAGGCGGCAACCGATGGCAAAAGCCAAGTCCATTACAGGGCTGGCGCAGACTGCACAAGCCTGTATGAGCGCCGGGTAGAAATTGGGGCAGAAGCCGCTATCAAAGAAATGGCTAGCTTGTTTCTGGGGTAATAACGTTCGGCAGACTGGCCGGCTTCGCTAGGTCGTCTGGTTTGCTTTAAGTAATTGCATCCTATGGCCAATACGACCGATCCGCACGTACCTCAGCTTGTGTATTCCTGCGTTTCAAAAAGAGTTGTCGAAGGTGAGCTCTTCATTCGGCAGCATGTGGTCGACTACATCATCGCCGGCACATCCGAAGTTTCTTTTGGCGGCCAGTCGCATCTGTTTCAAGCCGGCGACTTTCGCTTCGCTGCCCGTAACCGCCTCAGCAAGTTTGTGAAGCAGCCGCCACAAGGTGGAGAATACCGCTCCCTTTCCATTTGCATCGACCAAACCACTTTACTGGAATTGAAAAGTCAATTCCAATCCGATGGAGCGGACGCTGCGGCCTACGACAACGTGTTTGTCTTAAAACCCAACCCTCTATTCAACAACTACATCGACTCCTTGCTGCCGTATGTAGAACATAACCACCAGCTAGAGGCCTCATTGGTCAGGGTTAAAGTAAAAGAAGCGGTATTGATTTTCCTGGCGGCAAATCCCCATCTGAAAGCGTTGCTTTTCGATTTCAACGAACCCGGCAAAATCGATTTGCAGGCGTACATGGAGGAGCATTACCACTGCAACAGCACTTTGGAGCACTTCGCTTACCTGACTGGTCGAAGCCTTTCCACCTTTAAACGCGACTTCGGCAAACTATACCACACAACGCCCAGCCGGTGGCTAGTACAAAAACGGCTGGAAGACGCACATTATCTATTAAAGGAGAAAAAGCGTAAGTCTACGGAAGTATACTTAGAGGTAGGCTTCAAAGACTACGCGCATTTTTTTGTGGCTTTTAAAAAACACTTTGGCATCGCTCCGTCCATGATGCAATGATCTTAGGGCAAATGGCGCGTATACTGGCCACTACTTTTCGACAATTGTTTCTGAGGTTCCTTCGAGGCCTCGCCTGCCTGTGCAGGAAGGTGACCACCTTCCTGCACAGGCAGAAAAAACATTCCTTCTTGTACCTTAAATGCACAGCATGGAAATGACTAAAACAGTCCTGGTTATCGGTGCTTCGCGCGGGCTGGGGCTTGCGCTGGCCGAAGAGTACTGCCGGCGCGGTTATCAGGTAATTGCCACCGTCAGAAAGCCCTCTGAGGCGCTGATCCGTTTACAGCAGGCCTATCCAGGTACGTTGGAAATTGAAGACAACGTCGATATAGTCCAACTACACGAGGTGCGTTCCTTGCAGCAACGGCTACACGCGCGGACCCTAGATGTTCTATTTGTCAATGCTGGTATCAGCCGGGCAACGGAACAAACCCCTCTACAAGTAGAGGAACAAGATTATTGGGAGATGCTGCTGACTAATGCCTTAAGTCCGATGCGCGTGATCGAATTGTTTCACGCCCAAGTAACGCAGCAGGGCGTCATTGCCGTGATGTCTTCCGAACTCGGAAGCATTACCCAGTCAACCGGGTTTTGGGAATTGTACAGTTCTAGCAAGGCAGCACTGAATATGCTGATGAAGGCCTTTGCCGCCCGCCATCCGCACGACCCGCGCGCGTTACTACTCATTGCCCCAGGGTGGGTACGCACCGATATGGGGACGGCCGATGCGGTGCTCGACGTTTCGGAGAGTATTCCGCGGGTAGTAGATGTGGTGACGCAAAACGAGGGCAAGCCTGGTTTGCGCTATATGGATCGTTTTGGCGAGATCTTACCTTGGTAACGAGCAAAATGGGACTCAGTGCAAATGGTGCTGCCAGCGAACATTTGAAATCCGCACTGTTCGTTCAAACTTGCTGACGAAAGGTTAGATAATCATCCGAGCTCGTGGATCAACTCACAGGTGGTGCAGCAAGGTCATGGTGGGCTTTTGGGCCAACTTTCCTTGCACTCCGGCGAAGAATGCCTGCGTGTACGGCGCATCTAGGTGCAGTTGGTTAGCTGCTTCGGACGAGAAAACCTCGAAGAAAATCAGTGTATTCGGGTCGTCCTGCTTGGCCGTTTGCACAAAGATTTCGCAGCCCGGTTCGCGTAGGGTGGGGATGAGGGTAGCCTTGGCCAGCGCCGTGATTTCGGCCAGATGCTCGGGCAATACCGTCACTTCGGCCAGCAGCATAAACGTTTGCGTTTCCATACGGGGTTGGCGTTAGCGCGTGGCGATGATGGTTGCCTCGTCTTTGCGGACTTTGGCGAAGGTGGCAAACTCGTCGTCGGGCGCCCGGAAGCCGAGCACGGTGAGCACCGTCGCCGTTAGGTTTTGCTCGGTCAAACCCAAAATGGCATTCACTTGCGCCGGGTCGAAGCCTTCCATGGGCGAGGCGTCGACGCCCGACTCGGCAGCGGCGCTGATAAGCACTCCTAGGGCCAGGTACGTCTGGCGCTTGCCCCACTCGATGCGCTGCCCGGCCGACAGCTTGTTGATGGCGGCATTGATTTGGGCTTCGCGGGGCGCGAGGGCCTCGCGCGGCGCTTTGCGGGCCACGGCGGCCGCGTCGATGTAGTTGGCGACCGACTGCTCGTTCAGATTAGTCTCGGTGGCAAATACAAGCAAGTGCGACCCACCCAGGATTTGCGGCTGGCCCATGGCGGCCTGGCTTATCTGCTCGCGGGTAGCTAGGTCGTTGACCAAAAATAACTTGTAGGGCTGCAAGCCATACGACGAGGGCGACAAGCGCACCGTTTCGAGCAAGTCCTCCAATTGGGCTGAGGTCAGCTTTTTGGTGGCGTCGTACTTTTTGGTGGCGTAGCGCCACTGGAATGATTTCAGCAATGACATGCTTGCGAAGGGGTAGGGGTGAAAAATAAACGGCAGGTAAAAGGCCTGGCCGGTGAAGTGAAAAGCTAATCTACCTACATGCAGGTAGGTAGCACAGGTAAATTTTTTTTAGCGAATGCTTTGGCGCAAATAATCCAGCGCCTGTTCGAAGTGCTTCGCCCCGTGCGTCCGGCCAATACTCAGCGACCCCACCAGCGTACTCGTCCAGCCCGAGGTCATGGCCTCGGCCGTGCCCGCAAACTTGAATTCCCCGGTGCGCAGGCCCTCAGCAAAGGTGGCGGTCAGCCAGGTCGCAATCTGCTCGACGTGGGAATCGATGGCCTTTTGCAATGCCGGCGAAATATCCTGGTAGCAAGCCCCAAAACTCCCCACGATGCACAGCTTGCGCCCGTCTTCGAGGTAGTGCCGGTAGATGCCCAGCAGCGCCTCTACGCGGGCAGTAGGCGACTTGGAAGCCCAGCTTTCGGTTGCCGCCGCGAAGTCCGCCTTGGCTTGCTCAATCACGGCTAGCCCTAGGTCGTCCTTGGCCGGGAAGTAGTGGTGAATGCTGGCGTTCTTAATGGACAAGTCCGCCGCAATCTGCCGGTAGTTGAACGAATGGTAGCCAATGCCCTGGATATAGTTCTGGGCCAAACCGACAATTTTTTCCCGGGTGTTGCTGAGTGGGCGAAGGGCTTTCATAGTAGTGGCTCTGGTTTGGTGCGGCAAAGATAACCTACCTATCTGTAGGTAGGTTAATTTGTTTTAAGTTTTTTAGATGTCTATTGAAATGGCCCACTCATAGCACGCCATTAATGCCGGCCTAGCCACCGCAAACTATTGAGGATAAATCGGCTCTGTGCCGGGCTGCTGAACGTGGCTGATAAGGACTGGTTGGTGCCGTGCTCGTAGTCCATGTCGTTGTGACCCATGTTGGCGTATACCATGCGGTAGCGCCGGTTGGTCCAGGCTACCGGGTAGTAGCCCGCGTGCCAGATTTCGTGAGGCTTGGGGCCAGTGCCGAGCGGAAAGCTGCTCGGGTCGATGGCCAGCAGCACGTCGATGTCGGGGTTTTGACGCAGGTCATGTTCCCATTTATACCATTCATTGGGGGCCGAGGTGAAAGTGGCCGGCAGGTGCCGGGTAGTTGGGTGGTGCTGGTCAGCTACTTGCAGCACGGCCGCGGTGGGCCGCCAAGTATTGCCTACGTACTGCCCGGACCCCAGAAATCGTTCGTGGTACCAGTCCCAATTCTGCGCGTAGGTGGAGGGCGAGAGAGCAAACGCCGCGAAGTGAAAGCCCAGCCACGCCCCACCGCGCTCCATGTATTGCTGAAAAGCTGCCCGCTGCGCTGCCGTTTCCGGCCGCGTATCCAAAAACACCACCACTTGGTAGCGCTTCAAGAACTCGGCATTCATATTCTGCCAGTTAGACGTGGTATCGTAGGTGAAATGGTGCTGCGCCGCCATGCGGGGAAACCATTGGTTGGCCTCGCGCACAAAGCTGATGTGGGCCAAATCGTGTTTCCCCGTGAAGAAAGCAATGACTTGAAAATCCGGCTGGCGGCTTGGTGCTCGCCCTCCTAGGCTAGCCAAACCTAGGCCCAGCGCCAGCCACTTCCTCCACCCACCAGCCCACCAGCTGCCCGCCGAGCGCTTGAACGCAAGAGGATTCTCCCGAGCCTTTTCACCTGTTTGCATGCAACTTCAACGTAAAGAGAAGCAGCCTCTGCCCTTCGCCGAGGGTGAGGCCGTTAGAATAAAAAGCTTTTTTCCAAGATGGCAAAGTAGCGCTTTTAGCTTCGTTGCGTTTTCCAATCACCAGTCAGGATTCGTTAGCCGAAGGCTAAGCAGTAGAACCTAATGGGCTACTGAAAGACCGAAAAATATTGTGCTAGTAATTTCTTAAAAAAAGACTTTTTGGTCTATATTTGCATCGTCATCCCGCCACCGTCATGCGCAAAGCCGAGCGAACCAAGCAAACCATCATCGAGCAAGCAGCCCCTTTATTCAACCAAAAGGGTATTGCGGGCACAACCATTGATGACGTGTTGCAGGCGGCTAAAGTCGCGAAAGGCTGCTTATACAGCCACTTCGAGAACAAAGACGACCTTTCGGCCCAAACGGCCGACTTCCTGCTGGCTAAGATTACGGGCCGCATCCAGGAAGCCATGAGCCACGCGACATCGGCCAAAGGCCGCATCTTCGCCTACCTCGACTATTGCAAAAACCCGCTGGATACGACTGTGGTGGGCGGTTGCCCCATCTTCAACCTGGCCGTGGAGGCCGACGACAACAACCCCGCCGTGAAGCAAAAGGTAGGGGCCGTGTTGGAGGCGGCCCAGGAGAGGTTCGTTGCCATTCTGCAAGAAGGCATTGCCCAGGGAGAGTTGGCACCGCGCCTGAATGCCGCGGATTTTGCCTTTAAAATGTTCTCCGCGGTGGAGGGCGCTACCGTCATTTGCCGGGTGCTCGCCAGCAGCCAGCCTATGCACCGGCTAGTCAAAACGCTTAAGGATGAGCTAGAATCCTACTCGCTCGAGTAGGCTTTTTTAGCTTTGAAAATAGACCATTTGGTCTTTTATTAAATTAAAGTATTGGCCTCTGGGCAGCCAAAATTGTCTCTAAAAATAGACTAAAAAGTCTTTTTTATTCATTTTACCCTTCACCTTTTTTTCAACCACCATGAACATTTCCAATAAAACCATCCTCATCACCGGGGGCGGCTCCGGCATCGGCCTAGCCACGGCGCAACTCCTGCTCGAGAAAGGCAACCGTCTCATCATCACCGGCCGCAGCGAGGTGCGCTTGCAGCAGGCCCTAGCGCAGCTGCCCGGGGTGACGGCCATTGCTTCCGACCTGACCGATGCGGCGTCCGTCGCTTCGTTGGTAAGCCGGCTCGAAGCCGAGTTCAGCGACTTGAGCGTGCTCATCAACAACGCCGGCCAGGCCTATGCTTACCAACTAGCGACCGGAGCCGACGCTTTCACCAAAGCCGGCGAGGAAATCACCACTAATTATCTGGCCGTCATCCGGCTAACCGAGCAGTTGCTACCCCTGCTGAGCCGCCAGCCCGAGGCGACCATCGTGAATGTGACGTCGATTGTGGTGTTTGCGCCGAGCGCTTCCATCCCCACTTATTCGGCCAGCAAAGCAGCCTTGCGCTCCTACACCCAGGCGCTACGCCACACCCTGGCCAAAACAACGAAGGTGAAAGTATTTGAGCTGTTGCCGCCGTTGGTAAACACCGACTTTTCAACCGAAATAGGGGGGGAGAATGGTATTCCGCCGCAGCAGGTAGCCACGGAGCTAGTCGCGGGCCTTGAGCAGGATGTGCAGGAAATTATGGTTGGCCAAACCGCTCAGCTATACGAGTTTCACCGCGCTTCCCCAGCCGAGGCCTTTGCGGCCATGAACCAAGGCTAGGTTGCTAACTTAGGATAAGACCATACATCATCAATGGAAAACGCACAGAAGTTAGCCGGCAAAGTGGCTTTGATTACGGGCGGTACGCTGGGCATTGGCCTAGCTACCGCGAAGCGTTTCGTCGCTGAGGGTGCTTACGTCTTTATCACCGGCCGGCGACCGGCTGAGCTAGAAGCCGCTGTGCAGGAGCTAGGTGCAAATGCCAGCGGTATTCGGGGCGACGTGGCTAGCTTAAGCGACCTTGATCATCTCTTTGCCGCAATTAAAGAGCAAAAAGGATACCTCGACATCGTATTTGCTAACGCCGGGGTCGCGGACTTGGCGCCGCTCGCCGATGCCACGGAAGCGCACTTCGATAAGCACTTCGATATCAACGTGAAGGGTACGTTCTTTACGGTGCAGAAAGCCCTACCCCTCCTGCGCGACGGGGGCGCTGTTATCCTTACCTCTTCCACCGTGGGCTCGCAAGGGCCAGCCAACTTGAGCGTCTACAGCGCCACCAAGGCGGCCATCCGCTCGTTTGCCCGCACCTGGACGGCCGAGCTGAAGGACCGCAAAATCCGCGTCAATGCCGTGAGCCCCGGCTCCATTAACACGCCCGGCCTGAGCGCGTTTGGCCAGACGCCCGAGCAAACGGCCCAAATTTTTGAATCGCTAGCTAGCCAGGTGCCGTTGGGCCGCCTAGGCGACCCCGACGAAATCGGCAAAGCCGTGGTGTTCCTGGCCTCCGACGACAGCAGCTACATTGCTGGTATTGAGTTGTTCGTGGATGGGGGAGTAGCGCAGATATAAGCGGATTTATCATGTCGGCGGGCAACGCTCAGCCAGACGCAGCGGCGGGGCTTTCAAGTAACCAGGAAGTATGAAGCAGAACCCACATTCCTTTATCGACCGCCGCACATCGGTTGCCCCCGCTCACCCGTGGGGACTGCTCCTGGTAATTCTGACGGCGCCGCTGCTCTCCGTGCTCGATGTGTTCATTGTGAACATGGCAATTCCGGCTATCCGCTCCGATCTAGGCGCTACTGGCGCCGACTTAGAGCTGGTTATTGCGGGGTATCTGCTAGGCTTTTCTTCCTTTCTGATCACCGGCGGCCGAGCCGGCGACCAATACGGCCGGCGCCGATTGTTTATTCTGGGGCTAGCCCTGTTTACGCTCACTTCCTGCCTGTGTGGGGTGGCGCCTAGCATTGGGCAACTCATTGGCTACCGCTTTCTGCAGGGCGTGAGCGCGGCGGCCATGCTGCCGCAGACTATTGCGCTCATCCAGGTAAGTTTTGCCGAGTCGGAGGCGCGTAACCGGGCATTTGGCTACTACGGCATCACGCTGGGCCTGGCCTCGATGCTAGGGCAACTGTTGGGCGGCTACTTAGTCAGCACCGAATGGGGCGTAGCGGGCTGGCGGCTTACGTTTCTGGTCAACCTACCCATTGGGCTAGTAGCCATCGGTGCGGCGCTGCGCCTGTTGCCGGAAACCGCCCGCAACCAAGGCCAGCGCTTCGATGTGGGCGGTGTGGTGTTGCTCACGACGGGCCTAGGGGCTCTGCTCTACCCACTGAGCGTGGGGCGCGAGCTAGGCTGGCCGACGTGGAGCCTAGGTATGATGCTGGTTGGGGTCGGGCTGATGAGCTGGTTTTGGCGGCAGCAAGGTGCGTTGCGGCGGCAGGGCGGCAATCCGCTGCTCGACGTGGGGTTATTTCGTTACCCTTCTTTTAACCTAGGTTTGGGCACGCTCGTTTTCTTTTTTAGCGTGCACAACTCCTTTCTGCTGATTAGCACGGTGTATTTGCAAAGTGGGCTGGCGGTGAAGGCACAAGCCGCGGGCACCACCTTCGTTTTTTTCGGCGGTGGATTTCTGCTTTCGTCGTATCTCTCTATTCGTTACATCGCCCGGTTCGGGCGGCGCTTGTTGCAGTTTGGTTTGCTCCTGATGCTGCTTGCCTTGGCCGGACAAGTCGCTTGGGCGCCCACCTTCGCGGCTTCTCTCACTGGCTTAAAAGGCCTGTTGTTACTCTATGGCCTAGGGAGTGGCTTGGTCATGCCATCGTTGCTGAACGTCGCCCTGCGCGGACTGCCGGGCTACCTAGCTGGTGGGGCTGCGGGGGTGTACGCCACGTTTCAACAGGTAGCCTCGGCGCTTGGCGTCACGATGATTGGAGGCGTGTTCTTCTCGCTGTGGCACGCCGGGCAGGCCGCAAGCTACGTGCGTGCCTTTCGCTATGGTTTGGCGCTGGATATGGGCTGCTTGCTGCTTGCGGCGCTGTTGCTGGAACAATTACCGGAAACGGAGCCAGCTGCTCCCCAAACTGCAGCGCCTGCCCTTGAGTAAACTAGATAGCTTACCCGTGCTGCTCCTGCGCTTCTCCAAAACTATGGTTGAATCCCTGTTCATATATTACTACTGACCGCCGGCGAACGTCAGGCGAGTAAGAAACGAAAACCATTCAAGTGCACTTCTGATTTAAGCAGAGTACTTGGATGGTTTTGTTCTTTTTGTGTGGCAAAGCCAACGGGGTATGCCTTTGCTGCCGCTGCCTCCCACTCAGAGGTTTTGTCCTAGGAGTTTACTAGCCTTCTATGCCCACTTTTCCTCCAGCTGCTTCTGTGTGGCAGCACTTTACGCTGAATGATTGGCAAATAATTGCCCTAGCTGATGGCACGACCACGGTCGATTTAACCCAAGTGCTGCTAGACCGAGAGGTACAAGCCGTAATGCCGCTACTCGATGCAGCGGGCCTTACGAACCCAGTTACTATTTCTATTAACGCCTACTTGCTGGACAACGGTCGGCAACGCTTCCTGCTGGATACGGGGGCGGGCGGCTTGATGGGCGGCACGGCGGGCCACCTAATTGCTAGCCTGGCGCAGGCTGGCTACCAGCCCGACCAGATTGACGCCGTGCTGCTCACGCACATCCACGGCGACCACTCCGGCGGGCTGCTAAGCGGCGAGAGCCTAGCTTTTCCGAATGCCGTGGTATATGTTAACGAATTGGATACGGCTTACTGGCTTAGCGAGACGCAGATGCGACAGGCCCCGGCCGCCCGCCAGCGCAGTTTCGAGAATGCCCGGCGTAAGCTATTGCCTTACCAAGCAGCTGGCAAGCTACGGCCGTTCACAGCGGGTAGCGCTTTGCTACCAGGCATAGCTACTCTTGGTCGCCCGGGCCATACGCCTGGCCACACGTATTATATCTTGGAAGAGCTAGGCACCCGCCTTGTATTCTGCGCCGACCTTGCTCACTTCGTTCCGCTGCAACTGGCTGACCCGACTATAGCGCTGGTTTACGATGTAGACCCGGCACAGGCCATCCACTCGCGGCAGCTGGCCCTAGCCGAAGCTAGCGCGGCAGGTTATTGGCTGGCAGCTGCCCATGCGCCGTTTCCTGGCATCGGGCGGATTGAGGTGGCAAAAACCGGCTACCGGTGGCAACCCATTGACGCAGCTACTAGCACACTATAAGTAGACCTTATCGAGCTTCTTTTTGACAATAGACAAAAGACAATTTTACTTATTGCTACCAATCTTGGGTTGCGCGCTCTTGACGAGAAGTGCTGCTACGCAAACTAAATAGTTTCATAGTGTTACCGTAACACTCTCATAATGCTGCGCCAATAGCTTTGCGGGCTACAACCAAAACGCAAATGCATGGCATTCAATTACTTAAACTTTTTAAGCAAACCTTGTGTGGCGGCTGCTTCGGTCGTTTTGCTCAGCCACACGGCCTTTGCCCAAGCCCCGACGGTAACAGGAGTTGTGACTGATGAGAAGGGCCAGGCCTTGCCGGGGGCAACTGTCGTAATCAAAGGCTCCACGACGGGCACGTCGACCGATGCTAGTGGCAACTACTCCCTGCCGGTGAAGAGTAACACCGTGCTGCTGGTCACTTACATTGGCTTCGTTACCCAGGAAGTTCCCGTCGGCGCCCAAACCACCGTGAACATTCGCTTGGTGCCCGATGCCAAGCAACTCAGCGAGGTCGTGGTGACGGCCTTGAACATCAACCGCGAACAGAAAGAACTCGGGTATGCCACGCAGACGGTAAGCGGGGAAAGCTTGGTGCAAGCCCGGCCAAACAACTTCGTCCAGGCGCTGTCGGGCAAAGTAGCCGGGCTGAACCTGCTGTCGTCGGGCTCAGGCCCTGTTAATTCGACGCGGGTTTCGCTGCGCGGCGATAATTCCCTGAACCCCAATGGCAACAATGCGCTGATCGTGCTCGACGGCGTGCCCATGAACAGCGGCCTGACCAGCTCCGGCGTGGGGAGTGCCTACGGAGCGGGTTCGGGCAACGACGTTCCCGTCGACTTTGGCAACGGCATTGCCGACATCAACCCCGATGATATTGCTAGCATCACGGTGCTGAAGGGGGCCAGTGCCACGGCGCTTTACGGCAGCCGTGCGGCCAATGGTGCGCTGATCATCACCACCAAGTCGGGGGCTCGCGCCACGAAAGGGATTGGGGTGTCGGTTAACAGTAACTTCAGCGTGAACACGGTGCTAAAATGGCCGGACTATCAGTATGAATACGGCCAGGGCACTGGGCGCTCCTTCAACGCGGCGGGCGAGCCTTACTACTCTTACGCCGCTTCGCCGGACGGGGCCGGCACGGGCGGTACCAGCAGCGCCTTCGGACCTAGGTTCAACGGCCAGCACTACTACCAGTACGATCCGGCTACGCAGACGCAATCTACCGACCCTGTGCCGTGGGTGCCCTACAAGGATAACATCAAGGGTTTCTGGCGCACTGGCTCCACGATTACCAATAGCGTCGCGTTGGAAGGCGGTAACGAAACCAGCTCGGCCAGGGCCTCCATTACCCACTCCAAGAACCAGTGGATCATGCCCAACACGGGCTACGAGCGCATGGCGGCGGCCCTGAGCGTGCAGCACAACATTTCCAAGAAGCTCAAGCTCACGGCGAAAGCGACGTACACCAACCGCAAGAGCGACAACTTACCGGCCACGGGGTACAACAACCAGTCGATGTCTTACTTCATGATTTTTCAGAACCCCAACGTGAGTCTGGACGCGTACCGGGGCATCTGGAAAAAGGGACAGGAGCAACTCGACCAGATCCACCCGTTCAGCTCCTTCATCGACAATCCTTACCTGATTGCCTATGAGATGACCAACTCCGTGGATGCGCGCAATACGGTGGGCAACCTAGCGGCCACCTACCAAATTTCGCCCAAGTTCGATCTGCTGCTGCGCTCCGGCCTCACGATGGGCCAGGAAGAGCGCGAGCAGCGTCGCCCTTACAGCACGGCCAACTTCCAACGCGGCTACTACAAGCAGCAGAACATTGCCAACTCGGAGTCCAATACCGATTTCCTACTTACCTATCACCAGAAGCTTAGCAGCAAACTGGAGTGGCGAGCCTCGGTGGGCGGTAATGCCATGAGCCGCCGCTACCGCAGCACCGACGCGTCGGTGGTGGGCCTGGTGATTCCGGGCGTGTATAAGCTGACCAACGGCGCCAGCAGCCCCTTGCTGCTGACCAGCATCAGCAATAAAAAGATCAACAGCCTCTACGCTTTCACCACGTTGGCCTTCGACGAGAAGATTTTCGTGGACCTGACGGGCCGTAACGACTGGTCGAGCACGCTGCCGATGCAGAACAATTCGTTCTTCTATCCTTCTATCAGCTCTAGCTTTATCCTGAGCGAGTTGCTGCCTCTGCCGCGCCAGATCTCACTCTCCAAGCTGCGCTTGTCTGCGGCTCAGGTCGGCAACGATACCGACCCGTACCGGACGCGCAAGTACTACGGGCAGAGCGACTTTCCTGGCTCGGGCTCAGTGCCAACCACTTTGCACAACGCCAACTTCAAGCCCGAAATCACGACTAGCTACGAGGCGGGCTTAGAACACATTCTGTTTCAGGGCCGGCTCGCGCTCGACGTGACGGTGTACCAGAACGTGACGCGCAACCAGATCTTGGACGTGCCCCTGGACCAGACCACCGGCTACAGCCGCGCCGTGCTGAACGCCGGGGCAGTACGCAACCGCGGGATCGAAGTCGTGCTGAACACCACTCCCGTGGAGCTAGCCAACTTTCGCTGGAAGAACACGCTCACCTGGTCACGAAACAAAAACAAGGTGCTTGAGCTGGCCGATGGCGTAGACGACCAGCAGGTGATTGGCGCGGGCGGCAACGCCACCATCATTGCCAAAGTGGGTGGCACAACCGGCGACCTCTACGGCTTTGGTTTTCTGCGGGCCCCCGATGGGCAGATCATTTACAACAAAGACGGTCTGCCGGCCCGCCCGGCTGATATTCAGTACATCGGCAACGCCTATGCGAAGTGGAAAGGTGGGTTCCTAAATGAGTTTTCCTACAAGAACGTCCGCTTCAGCTTTTTGCTTGATGGGCAGTACGGAGGCATCATTTACTCCCAGACCCACCACAAAATGACGGAGCAAGGCAAGCTGAAGCACACGCTGAAAGGCCGGGAAGAAGGGTACATTATCGGGGAAGGCGTGGTGGCTAACGCGGACGGCACCTACGCACCCAACACCACGCAAGTGATTCCGGCTACCTATTACGGCGACTACTACCGGCGGGCCAATGTGGAATCCAACTCCTTCGACGCCTCTTACCTGAAGCTGCGGGAAATGCGCTTGGACTTCACTTTTTCCAAGCAACTGCTGGCTAGAACGAAAGCCCTTACCGGCGCCACCATTGGCCTCTACGGCCGCGACCTGGCCATGCTGACGCGCTTTCCCATGTTTGACCCCGAGACGGCCGCCCTGAACGGGGGGACCCTGCTGCCCGGCGTCGAAATTGGTCAGCTGCCCTCGATGCGCACCATGGGCGTGAACGTGACGCTGAACTTCTAATCCCGCTTAGTCTCTCCAACCTTATGATTAAGAAAGTTTTATTGCTGCTGGCCTTGAGCGGCAGCATGGTTTCGTGCACCGATGAGTTTGAAGAACTCAACACGGACCCGACGCGGATTGAAAAGATAAGTCCTGGTACGCTGTTAAATCCCATTCTCTACGAGATGGCTAGCTTTAACACCGACCGCAGTGCGGGCTTCACCTTTGACCTGATGCAAGTGTCGCTGCCGTACCCCAGCGTCAGCGGGGGCATCCACCGCTACGACGTGAGCGAGAGTGCCGGCAACTCCACTTGGACGACCTATTACCGCTGGCTGGCCAACCTCAAAGAGATGCGCGTGGCGGCCGAGGCAGCGGGAGATCCTAACTACCAAGCCATTGCCCTTACGCTGAACGCGTGGACCTATTCCCTGCTGACAGACTGCTTCGGGGATGTGCCCATGACGGAGGCCGCCCGCGGGGACGAGGGCTTGTTTTATCCAGCTTTTAATTCGCAGCGGGAGATTTATGCGCAGATTCTGGAGGACCTAGAAACCGCCAATGGCCTGTTCGCCCCGGCTAAGTCCATGGCATACGGCACGGATCTGCTGTACGGCAACAACGTAGCCAGCTGGCAGAAGTTCTGCAATTCGCTGCATATGAGGCTTTTGTTGCGCGTAGCGAAGCGCACGGAGATGAATGCTGCCACGAAGCTGGCCGAAATCATTAACAATCCCACGAAGTACCCCGTCTTCACCCAAAACAGTGAAGCGGCGCTGCTGAAGGTCACGGGCGTAGCGCCCAACTTGTCGCCCTGGGGCCGTGCCATTGACTTTACCACGGGGCGCGCCGCGGCCGAGTTCTTCGTGGAGAATCTGAACACGCTCAATGACCCGCGCCTGCCTAAGTTTGCTAGTCAAGCGCGGGCCAGTGATGGCAAAACCATCATTGGCTATAAAGGCATCCCGAGTGCTTACACGGGCAGTGATGCGCAGTTCAAGTACGTGCCTTCTAACCTGAACGTCGCGTTAATAACGGCGCCCATGGTTTGCGTGATCATGACTTATGCGGAAGTGGAATTCATCAAAGCCGAGGCGGCGCAGCAAGGTATTACCAAGGGCGATGCCAAAACCGCTTATGAGAAAGGCGTAAAAGCCGCTGTGGAGCAGTGGGGCGCCACGCTACCGGCTACGTACTTTCAGAACGCGGCGGCGGCGTACGATGGCACCCTCGCCCGCATTATGCTGCAGAAGTACTACGCGCTGTTTTTCAACGATTATCAGCAGTGGTTTGAGTACCGCCGTACCGGACTGCCCGCCTTGCCCAAAGGCCAGGACTTACGCAATGGTGGCGTGATGCCGGTGCGCTTTCGCTATCCTACCACAGTCCAAATCAGTAATGGCGCCAACTACCAAAAGGCCGTGGAAGCCATGGGGGGCGATAACATTAATATCAAAGTATGGTGGGAGAAGTAAGGCGCGTAGCTAGTCTATGCTCCCTAGCTTCAACTGACGGCAAGCAACGCCTTGACTGACAAGGCCGAGTAAGGTGCTAGCTAGCCAAGCGTGCCTTGGTTGCTGGTCCATTGCCAAAGCAACTTGTGCGCCTACGACCAAATAAAAGCCCCCAGCAAGCTAGTTTGCTGGGGGCTTTTATTTGGTCGTATATCTCTTCGCTAGCAAAAGGCTCTGGGCTTACTTGGCTTCAACCTAGCTTTGCCATGTGGGCTAGGGCTGCTCGCCAGCCCAGCGGAGCATATTCAGCAGGAGTTGCTGGCCCACGATGTTGGCTTTGTTGCTGCCGGAGGTATTCAGGGACGCCAGCGCCGCATTTTCGCCGTCGCCTTCGGCTTTGGTAGTGGCTTTTACGCCGCGGAGCGTGGAGAAAATATCGAGGGCGCAGAGCACGATACGGCCCCGGCCGTGCGGCACGATGCTCAGCGCTGAGTACACCTCCTTCTTGTGGTCTGACACGCAGGCCACGACGGTTTCGCCGTTGAACAGGCGCAGACCTAGGCGGTTGCGGTCGTAGGTGGCAAAGCACTGGTACTCCCAGTTGAACACGCCGGCCGGCGGCAGCCCAGTGAACAGCGGGTGCTTTTTCGCGAAGAAGTTGCCGCCGTACCACGATGTACCTAGCTCTTTCAGGCCGCGGTAATCTACCACCTCTTTCCGACCTAGGTGGGTGGCCCATTTGTCGATGTTATTGACCACGATGAGCGTGTTGCCCTCGTTCACCCATTCCAGAATGTCGGTCACAAGGGGATTACCGGTTTGCTGGGGGGTGAAGGCGCCCACCAGCAGATACTTGCCCCGCGGCCTGCCCAATTTGAACTCCTTGAACGAATTCACGCCCACCGCCCGCAGGTAATTGGCGAGCACGCCGCTGGTGTCAGCCACCATGCCGGCCGCGGGCAAACCGGCGGCGTTCAGCTTCACGGCGAATAGTTTATCGTCGCCGGAAGCCACGACGTTGCTCCCGCGCAGCAGCTCGGCTTTGACGGTGGTATAGCCCGCGCTGGCCGGAATCAGGGGCAAGCCCGCCGACAGCAATTCGCCGTACCGGGTGCCGCCCGTCACGCGCACGGGCAGCGTTTTGCTGAGCACGGTGCGCCCCTGCTCGTCGGTGGCCTGCACGCGCAGGCGGTAGCTGCCTTTCAGATTAACTTCATTGATGAGGTGAAAATCTACCCGGGAGGTGTCGCCGACGCCCAGCACCTTGCGGGTCAGCTTCACGGCCACGTATACGGGGCGGTTGTAGCGGGCAATCAGCTGCACGTCGCCCTTGGGGTTGCGGTAGTTGTCCACGATGCCGGAGTGGTTTTCCAGCATCATGCTTTCCCAGCCGTTCACGGCGTAGCCATCGACAATGTTATTCAGACGAATATTCTCGATGGCGCGGCCTTGGTAGTAGTAGGCCGTGTTGCCCATGGCCGTCGTCAGGGCGTCGACGGTTGGGAAGAGTTGCCGAAAGCCGGGCGTGTTGGTCAGAAACTGGTCGTAGGCGTCGTACCAAGCTAGGTAAGAAGCCGTTTCCCAGCCGATGTTTTTGCCGGTTTTCAGAATCTCTTCTCGAATCAATTGCAAGCGCGGGGGCGTGCCGATGGCGCCCTCCTCGCCGTAGTAGATGATTTCGTCTTGATGGTCGGTGTAGCGCAGATACTTTTTGGGGCCGCTATACAGGTTGTCGTGGTACACGCCGGGGCCGCCCGCGTGGTGCTGGTCGAACCAGCCGTAGGCGCGAAACGTGTTGTCGTAGGGCCGCAGGTGCAGCTTGAACCTAGGATTGGGCTTGAGCGTCGGGTCGCCGTTGGAGGAGTTATAGGTCAGCAGGCGCGTGGGGTCGAGCTGGTGAGCCGCGCACATTTCGGCACTGTCCTTAGCTTGGGGCGGCGCGCCCCGCTCGTTGTGCAGGTTGTAGATGACCAGGGACGGGTGGTTTCGGTCGCGCCGAATCATGCGCATCACCTTCTCCGTGCGGGCCGCAAAATAGAAATCGGCCTGCTGCTTGCCGAGCGAATCGGTGGGGTTAAAGCCGTTGGCGGGGTACTGATTGCCGCCCGGTTCCTCAAAGTAGAGCAACCCTAGCTCGTCGGCGTAGTCGAGCACGTTGGTTTGGCCAATGGTGCGGTGGAAGTTGAGCATGTTCAGCCCCAAGGCCTTCGCCGTTTCTACCTGCTTGCGGGCCAGCGCGTCGGAGGGCATGATGCCGTTCACGGGCCAAAATCCCCAGGAAATAGACGTGCGCAGTACGATGCGTTTGCCGTTTAGGAAAAACTGCCGGTCGCCGCCAGCCACGTCGCGCACTTCAAACCAACGAAAGCCAAACCGCTGCTGGTAGCGGTCCTGGGTGCGGTCGGCGCCCTTCCAGGTAGCGGTTAGCACGTATAGATTAGGACGTTCGATACTCCAGAGCGCGGCATTTTTCACCCGCACTGTCATGGTTTTCAGGCTTTGGCCAGCGGGCACTTGCGTTTGCGAGTAATCTTGCGCAAATACGGTTCGTTGGGCGCCGCTGAGCTCTTTTACTTCTAGGTGCAGGGTGCCGCTGGTTGGTTGCGGGCTTTGGTTGTCGGTGGTTACCTGCACCTCCACCTCATCGAGCCTAGGTTTGTTTTTCACGAACACATCCTGCACGTATACCGGATCAGTGGCGACCAGCTCGACCTTACCCGTGATGCCACCAAAGCCGTGCGTGGGCTGAATCCGGTAGTTGCCCCACATAAAGGTCTGCGAGTCGCGCCAGTCGAAGTTGCCGTTGGGGTCGGTGATGCGCACGGCCACCGCGTTGTCTTGGCCGTAGCGTACAAACTTGCTGATGTCGATTTCAAACGGCGTGCTGTTGACTAAGTCGTAGCCAACGAGCTGCTGATTAACAAACACTTCCGCCCGTAGCCGCACGCTCTCGAAGCGCAGCGTCACCCGCTTGCCCTGCATGGTCGCGGGAACCGCCAGCTTCGTGCTAAACCACGATACTCCTAGGTAGTTGCCACTCAACCCAAACGCATTGCCGTTTTGCCCCCAGAAGTACTGCTCCACCGTGGCGGGCAAGTGCACTACCTGGGCAGAGGTATTTTGCAAGGCCGCCCAGCCGCCGGTCGGGGAATTTATGGGCAGCTTCGCTAGGTTCACGGGCGGGGCGTAGAGGCGGTCGTGCACCCAGGGCGCGGCGGGGTCGAGCCACAGCCGCCACTCCTGCTGGGACAAATCCTGCACCACGCGGCCACTGCCGGATTGCGCTTGGGCCAGTACGCTAAGTAAGCAAAAGCTAGTTAGCGTCAGCAGGTGAGAAAGACGAACTCTGAACATAGAAGCAAAGCGGCGTAAAATATTGTACTAATACTACTTACATGAAAGCGCCCCCTAGCTTTAGCTTCAACCCAGTTAGTTGAAACCAAAAGCTAGGGGGCGCACTGGGTGTTATTGCTTCACAAACGTTGTGGTGAGCGTTTCTTGGCCGCTGGTAATGCGCACCAAGTAATGGCCAGCCGCTAGGGTAGGAAGCGTTAGCTGGGTGCTGGTGGTGCCCGCCTGCGCGGCCATGGTCGCTACCTGCCGTCCCTCAAACGTGTAGAGCGTGATGCTAGCCTTCTCCTTAAACGTGGGGTGCGTGATGGTCAGGCTCTTCTGCGTCGGATTCGGGTAGATGTGCACCCCGAGCTTCTCGCTCTGCTGGCGGTTGCCTAGTATAACAGTGGGCACCAAGCTATTGAGGTAGGTTTCTACCATGGTGTAGCCAGTGCTGCTCAGGGTGTTGCGGTCGGTGGGGTCATTGGGGTTCAGGCCGTTGTTAAGCTCCCACGTGTCGGGCATACCGTCGTGGTCCGTGTCCGTTGGGGCCGTACCGGTGTTGTACACGGGCCAGCCACCCACAGCTTCTTGCGTATCGATGATGCCTTGGTTCAGGCCGTAGGTGGTGCTGCCTTCGGGACTGCTGCCGGTGGCAGTGCCCGTGCGCGTTTCGTTCACGATGCGCGCGTCCACCACGTCGCGCTTTGGGAGCGAGGCGCCCGCATTGGCCAGCACGGCGAGGTAGGCATCCTCCGCCGATTGGGTGGTGATGGGGGCTAGACCTGGCGTGGGCGCGTTTTGCTTGAACTGGGGCAGAGCTGCAGCCGGGTAATAGCGCGCCACAATGCCGCCGTTCCAGTTGTCCGCCGTCACGGCGGGATAGTTATTTACGTAGTTGCCATTGGCATACACCGTGGCAAATGGCTTGTTCGGATTGGCGGCATCGTAGGCGTTGGTGTTGTCGAAGATAAGTTTGGCGCGCGAGGCGGGCGTGGCAGGTCCCGCTTTGTAATAGTTGTTCACGAGGTTCAGCTGTCCCGAGCCTCCGTTGATCTCCACCTCGTTGCCGTAGGCGGCGTTGTTATTGCCCCAGTTATAAATCACGTTGTTGCGGTAATCCACAATGGCTGTGGTATCGTGGGCCCGGGAGCCGTTGAAGCGAATGGTGCGGCTGTGATGGTGGGCAATCAGGTTGTGGTGGTAGGAGGAATATTGCCCGCCCCACACGCCGGCGTAGCCGTGGTCGCCCTTGCCGTTGAAAGACGAGTTCAGGCTCTCACTGAAAATGGACCATTGCACCGTCGAAAACTTGTTGTCGTAGAAGGTGCCGACTTCCTCAATGGCCCAACTCAGCGAGCAGTGGTCCACGATGAAGTTCTTGCAGTTCTCCATGTTCATGCCGTACACCGCGGGGCTGTTTGAGCCTTGAACGTCGCCGGGCCGGGAGCGAATGTAACGCACGATGATGTTGTTGCCGAAAAGCTTAAAGGTGCTACGCTTCAGGCAGATACCATCGCCGGGCGCTGTCTGGCCGGCAATGGTCACGTTCGAGCGGCTGGGGCGGAGCGCCGTCTTTAGCTCGATAATGCCACCCACCCGAAACACAATGGTAAGGGGCTGGCCCGGAAACTGGTTAAAGGCGTCGCGGAAGCTGCCCGCGCCCGCGTCGTTTAGGTTAGTAACCTCTACCACTTGGCCGCCCCGACCGCCGGTGGCAAAGCGCCCAAAGCCCTCCGCTCCCGGAAATGCGACTAGCTGCGCATGAGCCGGCAGAGCAGCTAGCGCACACACGGCAATGAGACCCGTTGTAAACCGCTTGCCACGGGTCAGTGGGCGTAAGAAAGTAGGAAAGGAATGCATAAAGATGATGGGTTTTAGGTAAGAAAAAGAGGTATAAAAGCACGTATTGAGAAAGAAGAAACCGTTTGTTAGCGCACTTCACTGCCTTAGTTTCAAGCGCTTTAGCACGTGCCACAGAACGCTTGACGAAGGAAAAAGCCGCCATACCTAGGTTCGCGGGCCACTACTGCTTCTGGAGCGTAGCCGAAAAGTGCTGCTTGCCATCGGTGTAGCGCACTAGGTAGTGGCCGCTAGCTAGGGCCTGCAGGTGCAATGTTGTTTGCTGACTGCCAGCTGTGCACGCAATAGTGGCGACGCATTGCCCAAGCGCGGAGTAGATGCGCACGATACTGTGAGCGGCGGCGGGGTGCACCAACGTAGCCTGGTTGGTTACAGGGTTGGGGTAAAGCTGCACGAGGGTGGCCGTCGCCGAACGAGTGGCCGTAATGATGGTCGTCCCGCCTTTCACCACCACGTTGCGCAAAGTGGCAAAGCGCGCCGACGTGGAACCCGAACCACAGCTGTAGTACAGGCGGAAAGTCAGGCGCTGATCGGGTTGCAGGGTAACGCCACTGGTGCCAGCAAACGCCAGGCGGTACGTGCTTTGGCTACCTAGCAGAATAGGCGTCGCGAACCCACCATTGGCGGTGCTCAGCAGCGAGCCAGTCGGCCCCCAACCTCCGCTCACATCAGCCGAATCAGCCGAGAATCCGGTTCTCGACCAAGCTACTGCTAGCTTCGTGCTGCTGGTCGAGCCAGTCACGTAGGAGGTCAGCAGCAGCGAATCAACCCGCATGGTAATGCCACCCGTGGGTACTACCTGAAACTGCTCGTAGTAGGTGCGGTTCAGGTTGCTGCCGTTGCCGCCGGCTGAAGTTAGCCACGAACCCTCCGCGAGAGGAGCAAAGGCTTGCCCGTATTGGGCGGAGTAAGGCGGAACGCCAGCCGTAGCCGAGCCATTGGAGAGCACAAACTTGCGGAAGGTAGGGGTACTAGCTTGCACCGCCGCGCGCACGGCGCTGCTGTCCTGATTGTTGCGCGTCATGGGCCACCACTGCACGACGCCGGATTGTGGCAAGGGCGCGGCTTGTGTTATGCCGTTAATGGACAGCGTGATGGTCGTGGCGCCGGTGCTGGCTAGCGTCAGATTGCCGCTGTAGGTTCCTGTCGCTGAGGCGTTCAGTCGCACCCTAAGGATCGTGCTAGCTACTGTGTTGTCGGTTGCAGGCAGGGTAAGCGGCGCCGTAGTTGTGTACCAGGTGGTGCCATTGTTGGAAACCTGGTAGCCTGCGGGCGGGGTGATAACGAGGCCGGCAGTTAGGTTCTCGCCTGCTACCAGCACGCTTTGTTGGGTCGACGGCTGCCCCAAGCCTTGCAAAAAGGGCTGGAACGCGCCCGTGGTGGTGATTGTGGTAGGACGGGAAATTTGCAGCGTGTCGCTGAGGTGCGTGAGCAGGCCCGCTTTGCTAGCCCGTACGTAGTAGAAAAGTGAGACACCTGCCGCCGGAACAGCATCCGTCGTGGCAAAGTTGACGTCGATGGCGTTGGCGGCTGTGGTGGTGTACAGCGGCGTGTACGCGCCGTTGCGCGTCGCGCTACGAAATACCTGATATTGCACACCCGCAATAGGCCAGCTCGCGTTCCAGGTGAAAGCCGACGGCGTGGTGCTGGTTCCCTTTACGGCCATGAAATTCGTGATGGCAATTTCAGGCGCCTTGCTAGGGCAGAAGTTCGGGTATACCGCGCACGGGTCCCAGGTGCCCAGCATGGCAGCGCGCGTGTAGGTCGCCGTGTCGGCGTCGGTGAGCTGAATCGACCACGGCACGCGCTGGCTCACGTCGAGCAGGTTACCGTTGGTGTCCCGACTTTTGTACTCGGCGTAAGTGATAACACTGGTGTTGGTGCCGGCATCCCAGCTGCTCCAGCCTTCTGGTTTGACAACGTTGGGGCCTATTACGGTGCTGAGCCACACCACTTTGTTGTGGGCGCGGTTGGCGTTCGTATTACTAGCGTCATTGCCCCATGGCCGACCTAGGGTGTAGGTGGTGGTGCCGCGGTTGGCCGGAATGTAGCACTTGCGGAACACGTAGCCATATGCTTGGTTCTGCGGGGTATTGGCCGCCGTGATGTAGCCGCCGCTGCCACCGTCGCGCCGGGTTTTGGGATAGATCACGCAACCCTCAAATAGCCCCCGGGCACCCCCATAAATGAAGTCGACGGTGCCATCGATATAGCAGTCCTTGAAGTAGTTGCGGGCGTTGTTGGTATTGGTGTACACCGTGTCCTGCCCACCCAGGAAGCGACAGTTCTTAAACGCCACGCGGTCGGCGGTGATGCGCATGGCCAGCGCCTGGGGCGAGTCGCCGGTGGTATTCTCGAAAGTGATGTTTAGGGCCGAGAAGTCGGGGCCGCTGATGGTCACCGTGGCCGATGTGGTGGCGCTGAAGGTGCCGCCGGCGGGGTTGGGTTTCCCGTTGTAGTCGTCGCCGGTGAGCACAACGCCTGCCACGCTCTGACCAATGAGCTGCAAAAACGGCTTGGTTGCCGGTACGGTGACTTTCTCCTTGTACTTGCCATTCTTGATGTAAATGGTGTAGGGCGTGGTGCGGCCCGTCGGGGCGGCGTTGATAGCGGCCTGCACGGTAGTAAAGTTGCCGGTGCCGTCTTTGGCCACAACTACTTCATAAGATTGAGCGTGAGCGGCTAGTGTTACCAGCATAAGTAGCCAAGTTGCGCCAACGTGCTGCCATAGCGTAAAGAAGTGTTTCATGGGTAGGAATTAGAAGAGCAGAGCAAGGGGAGAGGCTAGGCCATAGCCAGATTTGGGCACTACCTAGCTGCGCAGCAGGAAGGGTGGCTAGCCATCCTAAAGGTTGAAGTATTTAGAAGCCGTGCATTGTATCATTTAAGCATTGTATTGTTTGTTCTTTGCATGTTCTTCGCAAAAAGCAAAGCCATTTCGTAGCCAGCCGAAAAAAGGCGCTTAGGCCAGAGGCTTTGGCGATTTTAATGAGTTCCTGCACCTTGTGGGCCTAGGCGCCGTCCTTTGGAAGGGCTTGCCTCCCTAGACTCACCACTGCCCCCGGGCCTTTGGTATTAACTTTCACAACCTTCTGTGCGCTGCCCGCCTAGGCTTTGGACGTAGGTGGCAATATAGAAGGCAGCCCGGCAAAACATTTTTGGTATTTTACCAGGCGGCTCGCGCTGCACAAGGATCCAGAAGTTTGTGCCAGCCTCATCCACGACATTTTCCTGAACTTGTGGTTGAAGCGTCACCAGCTCGCAGTAGATTTCTTTCCGCGCTACCTCATGGCCGCCACACGCTACCATGCCTACCGCCACGGCCGCACGGCACGCCAAATTCCGCTGCAGTATTCTGACGATCTAGCCATGACTACTACCAGTCGCAATGCGGGGGAAGAGTACCTGCACAGCCACGAGTTGGAGCAGCGCGTAGCGGCTCATTTAGCGCAGCTGCCCAAGCGTTGCCAGGAAATCTTCTGGCTCAGTCGGCGCGAGCAGCTGTCGGGCGACGAAATTGCCGCGCGGCTCGGAATCTCCAAGCGCACCGTTGAGAATCAAATTACCGCCGCCTTGCATCACCTTAAGCTGTCATTGAAAGACTTACTGATCGTGCTCCTCTTGTTGGGTAATTGGTAGTAGAAACGCGGGAGTAGTTTCCGAAGCCATAGGCGGCAGTCAATAGCTAGGATTTGCTAGTCGTTTTTGAAAAGATGAACGTGAATGCTTGTGTCTAACAGGTGTTTATTGTAGAATACGCTGGGGCTAATAGCCAGGGGTGGTTCTGCTGACCTTCGCTCGATAACTCCCTTGTACCTAGCCCTGCTGGAAAATGCGCGACTGCCTAGCTACCTAGATTGTTTGCTCGTGTTTGCGTGCGGATAATAAGTGGGCCTGAAACCTAGGGTGTCTGTCGTGCTACGTATAAGGCTTCCTAGTAGTACACGGAGTTGTATCTTGGCAGGGCTTGCCACCGTCTTCCTAGATGCGCGAATGCACCCGCCCGCGAACCGCTCGACTAGGTGAGGTGCCCGACGGCGACACGGTCGGGGGAAGCGATGGACCGGATAACGCATTGGGCTGGCATCAATCCCTACTACGAAACAAGAGCATGAACACGGAACGCCCCTTATTGGTGATCGTAGGCAGCGCTAATACCGATTTGGTCGTGCACACGCCGCAATTTCCTGTGCCGGGCGAAACCCGCCTGGGCAGTGCATTTCAGCTCTCCTGCGGCGGCAAGGGCGCCAACCAAGCGGTTGCGGCCGCCCGGCTAGGTGCCCGCGTCGCGCTGGTGGGCAAAGTCGGGCGCGACGACTTTGGGCAACGTGCGCTGGCCAACTTGCAGCAGGAAGGGTTAGACACGACTCACGTGTACCAGCACCCAGAGGCGGCCACCGGTGTGGCCATAATTACGGTCAATGCTCAGGGACAGAACACGATTGTCGTGGCCCCCGGCGCCAACCACGAGCTGCTACCCGCCGACCTAGACCAGGCTGTTACTCTGCTCGAGCAAGCGGCTTACCTGGTGGTGCAACTCGAAATTCCGCTGCCCACGGTGCTCTACTTGGTGGCGTGGGCCCGCCGCCGGGGCAAGCGCGTAGTGCTGAACCCCGCGCCGGCCCTACCCTTACCCGACGACGTGTACCACGACTTATTTCTGCTAACCCCCAATGAAACGGAAGCCGAAGCGCTGACGGGCGTCCCCGTGCGGGATGCCGATTCGGCACGGGCGGCAGCGCAGGTCCTGCGCGAGCGGGGCGTGCGGAACGTGGTGGTGACCCTAGGAGCGCAAGGCGCTTTCTTGCATACAGCCACCTACACGGGCCTGGTACCGGCACCACATGTGGAAGCGGTAGACACCACTGCTGCCGGCGACGTCTTTACCGGCGCGCTGGCGGTGGCGCTGACGCAAAACCTAGACTGGGAGAGGGCCGCGCATTTTGCCTGCCAGGCGGCCGCCGTAGCCGTGACCCGATTGGGCGCGCAGGTATCAGCCCCTTACCGGCACGAGCTCCTGGCCAGCTAGCTATCCGGGGCAAACGCTGTCGTCACCCTATTAAAGCAGTTACGCCGCGCCCCAAACCAACTGGCTCGTTCTTACGCGCCGCTACCCTTACCCCCGACGTATTTGCCCGCTTGTTCGTTAGTCAGGTTATGCATGAGGCCAAGGCAGCTGCCCTGACGTACCACTTCTTTTGAGGAAACCGCTGCCGCTGAGGCGAGGCTGCGCCAACTGGATAGCAACCTCACGGCTGCACAAGTGAGAAACAGCTAGCGCACGGCAAACCTAGCTGAAAGAATGTCGGCAGAAGGAGGATAGAAAGTAGGTAACAGGCGTATATTACCCAACCGAAGCTGAACGACTATTCGGAACTGAACGCATGGAAGAAAAAAAGCACTGGGACTTTAGCGGCCACGCCAGCATCGCTATCGAGAATAATCAGCTAACCTGGAAGGCAGCAAGCGGGCAAGCTGGTTCGTATCCGCTGCCAAGTGTAAGTGGTGCCAATTACGAAGCGGGCGGCTTCCTGCGCCTGATCGCCACGCTACAGAACCAGTTGATTCCCGTGCCTAAGACGCTGGCCTCCGAACAAATGGTCAGCGAAATCCAGGAGTACCTAGCCGTCTTTCACGAACAAGCGGATACCCATACGTCGGCGCCGGGGGACGGCCACACGAATAGCGGGCTGACGGATGAACTGGCCAAGCTAGATCACTTGAAAACGCTGGGCTTCATCACAGAGGAGGAATTTCATCAGATGAAACAGAAGCTTCAGCTCTAATAGTTGCTGTTCTGGCTAGCGTCTGCGGTGTATTGAGCTATCAATTCGTAATCTACAGACGACAACTAGTGCTTCGAAAGCCCCTTGTATAAGGGGCTTTTTTATTGTAGGTACTATTGGCAGAGCTGAACATAGCCGCGCGTAGCTCCTGAGAAATATAGCTAGCTGTTACGATAGGAATCGGCTGCCTTGCGTAACACCTCTATTCACTTTCTCTTTCCGCCATGACCACGCCTACTCCTGATCCCGCTGCCCATCTCTCGCAGATTGTCCGCTACAGCCTCCAGCTACCTGCAATGGTCGACCCGGCTAGCCTAGCCACCGTGCGAACCTTGCTCATGGATCACCACTTGGTCGTCGACCGCGTGGTACCCGGGGAGGCGTTAGTCGCTTCGGCCACGAGCTCAGATCCGGATTGGCCAGCTATTAAGCTAGCCCTGCAAGAAGCAGGCTATCCTCTCATCCACACCACCACTGTTGATGATTAAGCATTGGCGGCTTCGCCATGACGTAGTCGCCGGTGGTTACTCTACCAAGCACTTCCTGAGCTTAACCTCTTGTTGCAAAACTCGTTCTGCTGCCACCGTGATGGGTAGTGATGGGCTAAACTCTAGAACCAGCGTGGCAGCGCTCCTAACCGTACGTGGCGCACCTAGCGTGCCGGTGGCAATGCTCAGCGGCATAATAAGCAGCGTTTTAATGATGACCTGCGCCGTACCGATGATGAGTTGCAATCTTTGCAAATGAGCACTCAAAGGGCACCGAATTTCTGCTTCCCGTCATGGAGAATGGGGAAAAAGACTAGATTTGGAGGTCGTATGTATGTCCTTGCTGATGGCTGCTCAAGCTTTACTCACACGTTTACGGGCCCTTGGCCAAGCATTGGAAGAGGCCACTGATACCGGGGATGTAGGGAGTAGTAGCCCATTACACCAAGCTCGCGAATTTCTGCTCACGCACTTACCCCAGGAGCCTAGCCTGCCTTATCGAGCGGATGATCTGCTGGAAGAGCTAGCTCCTTCGCCGCACATTCATTTGCGCTGGGAAGAGGAGCGAGAGTTGGTGCTAGAAGGCTTGGGGATGCTGCATTACCTATGGCAGCGGCAGCTGACTTCCTAATGAAGCTAGCTGCCGCTGCCATCGTGTTTGTACGGTTTCGTCGGAAGCGCTTTTACTTGGTGGCAAAATTGCATAAACATAAACTAGTTGAATCAAAAGAAGTTTCAATTGATATAAATGCAATATCAATTGATTTATCAATATGGCGAGTACAACCATAAGTCAGAGACTCAAACTCCTGATTGATGCACTAGATTTGAAATTAGGTCCTTTCAGTAGAACCTTAGGGGTAAGTGAAACCAACGTTCGTAATTACATAGAGCGTGGGTCTAAGCCTAGTTCTGATTTTTTGGAAAAGTTGATTAACCATTTTGAACATGTCAATTCAACGTGGCTGCTGACCGGGCGAGGAGAAATGCTTCTCAATGAGACGAAGTCGTTACAATCAAAGCACGCAGGTAAGCATAAAAGCCAAGCCATTAACACCGACAATGGCAGCGCCCTAATGAACTTCAACACCGTTGATGACTGCCGACGCGAGCTAACTGCTGCCAACAATACCATCGAGCTTCTCCGTAGCCAGCTCCATGACAAGGAGCGCATCATTCAGCTGCTAGAGATGCAGCTGCAGAAGTAACCTACCGTCTACTTAATCTTTTTCTCTTTTCTCATGCCCACAGAACTAGTTAACGGGTTCGGCAAAGTCTACCTCACCATCGAATACGATCCTGCTAACCAGTGGGTGTACAACAACTGGGTTGGCTATCAAACCTATGTGGGGATCATCCGCGGGGCCGATGAGTGCTTATATCCGCTGCTAGAAAATCAGTGTTCTTACCTGCTCAACGACAACCGCCAAGTGCTCGGTCCGTGGGACCATGCCGTACAATGGCTCGTCACCGATTGGGCCCCGCGTGCCGTTGCGCAGGGGCTTACTCACTTCGCCCAAGTGGTTAGTCCAGAGTCGTTTGCGGCTCAATCAGCTGATGCTATGTACAAGGGCATCAGTGACCGATTCCAAATGCGCATGTTCGACAACATCGTCATTGCGCAAACCTGGTTATACGAGGAGCAGAAGCTTGCCGCTAAGAGGCGATTAAACGGGTAAACGGTATTTCAGCTGCTGGAGAAGAAGTTGAGAAACGGCAAATTGGCTGGCCGAACAGCGTAGTTCATATAGCATCATTGAGCCGGCCTGTGCCTGCCTCTAGCGGAATCGTATAGAAGCGTAGCTGACTATAACTCACCGGGTACTAACAGAACTTACCGCACTTGTACTGAATGAAGCGGTTAGTAGTTGCCACTAAGCTACTTGCGGCGGGGAGTATAATTGGGAACAGGCTTCGTATAACTGATCTTCCTACAGCACAACGCTACGATCACTCGGTAGCCAACACAAAGCAGCGCTTTCGTGCATAGCAGTTGAGCCACTTGTAAAGGGTGAAAAGAGTAAAATGGGAGCTAGGCTTGTTATTTAAGCAGGCATAAAGCGGTCTTCGTCGAAGCTAGGCTCGGCCACGCGGCCGCTGCTCAGCTTCATAACGGGGTTGCTGATTTCGGTGAGCAGTACGCCGAAGCCCCAGGGTTTTGGCTCGATGTCCCGAACGTGATACACTGGTCCGGAAGCTGGTACTTGTAAATTGGAGGAAGCAACTAGAGCAGGCCATTTGGCATCTACACAGATGATGGCTTGGCCTACGTGAAATCTAGCAATAGGGTGATTGTACTCTTCTGACATTGATGGGTAGCATATAAAGCAGTTCTGAGCGCTTCTAAATCAAAATCGCGCCATATTTCTGCTTTAGCTCCTCCCACACAAGCAAAATAGTACGCCCTGCCAGAAAATTCCTACATTCTATCAACAGAAGAGAATTGCTTGTTCGCTAGCCGGAAAAGGTTACTCTCCTGCGCCGATGGCCTAGGTGCTCAACGCGTGACAGAATACGTTTTGTGTTGCGGGCCGACGCCTGTGATTTTCACGGCTTGCCAGCCCGTCGGTAGCGTTGTTTTGCGCTGTACGACACCCGTAGGGGCAATATCAAGCCCGCCGAAGCCCATGAGCACGGCCTGGAGTACCCCGCCCGCTCCAGTGGCAAAGTAGGGATTGGTACCTCCCTTCGTCTCGGCAATGACCCGGAAGGGAGCTAGCAGATTAGGCGCGTAGGCGTCCTGGAAAAAGTGCTGTGCCTTATCACCATCGCCTAGCCGCGCATAGAGCAGCGCAAAGATAGCCTGGGTCATGGCGGGGGTGCCTTCATTGGGCACGCGGGTTTCGTAGTAAGCTAGGTCCTTGCGGATTTGGGCGGGTTCCTTTACCACGCCTAAAGGGTAGGCCAGCAAGTTTACGTCGCCCTGCTTGATGCCTTCGCCGTGGTAGCTGGCGTGCTCCTGGGTTACGCCGTCGGGGAAGTGGAGCAGCGGAATATTCTGCGCGACGTGTTGCCAATCGGGATTGGCTGGTAAGCCGAGCAACTTGGCAGCAGCGGTAGCATTGCGCAGGTTGACTTGGGCGGCGGCGTTGGTGAAGGCGTTGTTATCGACGTTTTCGGCCCACTCATCGGCGGCCACCACATTTTTGATATCGTAGTGGCCGGGGCCGTTGCGCTCCACCCGGCTCGTCCAGAAGTCGGCCGTGGCTGACAAGATGGGCCAGCCAGTTGAACGCAGCCACGCCTTATCTTGCGTTACGCAGTAATACTGCCAGGCGGCCAGCGCTACGTCGGCCGAGATGTGGTGTTCAAATGGTCCGCTCAGAGCCCACACGGGGGTTTCTTCCACGCCCGTATCGGCGCTTTCCCACGGAAACATAGCTCCTTGGTAGCCATGCGAAAAAGCATTGCGCTTCGCTGCCTCCAAGCGTCGGAAGCGGTACTCTACCAACGACTTGGCAATTTCTGGGTGCAGCACTGCTAATACCGGGAACATCCACAGGTCCGTATCCCAGAACACGTGTCCGTTGTACCCTAGGCCCGAAAGACCCATCGGCGAAGGCGAGTAGTCGGTGCCAGCCCGCGAGAAGCTGTAGAGGTGGTAAAGCATGCTGTGCACATCTTGCTGGGCCTGGGCGTCGCCCGTTATCTGGATGTCGCTCTGCCACAGGTCTTGCCACGCTTTGGTGTGAAAAGCTAGCAAGCGTGCTTTGCCCTCGAGACGAGCAAAAATGGTGAGGCGCTCGGCTTGGTTGAGCGGATCGGGGTCGTGAGCAGAGGTGATGGTGGAGCCAGCCACGGCATAGGTGTAGCGTTGGCCTGCCTTTAGTGTTTTGCCAAACTTCATGAGGTGCATGTTGCTGTCCCACATCTCATGAATAATGCGGGGCTCTTGTTCGTGCGGCTCCTCAAACAGAAAGCTGGTGCTGGCGCATAATTGTAGCTTACCGGTTGGGCTCTTAGCCGCGGAAGTTAGCAAACTTAGCGTAGCATGTGGCCGGTCGATTTCGTTGTAATAGTTCTGCGCTTCGCGCAGGGCGTCGGGGGCTTCGAGCACGCTAGCGGCCGTGAGGGCTAGGTCCTTTTTGGCCGTGATAGCGACGTCGAGCAGCGCCGTGAAAGGCAGATGGCGCAAGGCATAGTAGGTGTAGCTGATGGTTGCCTTGTCCGCGTAATCGAACGTGGTAGTGAAGGCCGCCCGTTGCATGTCGAGCTGCTGACGGAAGTTGGTGGCGTCCTGCGCGTTTAGGCGGTGCCCATCTACTTCCAAGTACATGTTCAACAGATTGAAGCCATTGAGAAAGTTGCTGACCCGCCCGCGGCCGTATTGGTCGTACGTGCCGGCTAGCACCACATTCTTCACCTGAAAAGGCACGGGCGAGGAAACAATACCCAGCACGCCGTTGGCCACGGTGATGCCGTAGTAATTAGTAGGGTCAATCTTATCGGCGGTGATGCGCCACGGATCAGGCGTTTGCGCAGCAAGCGGCAGGTGCGCAGCTAGTAGAAGCAGCCAAGCGTAGAAATAAACTTTCACGGGCGGAACGGTACGGTAAAGAGTGGGAAACATAGCAGCAGCGAACGGCACAAGAGCCACATCAACCCGTGCTGCCATACGGGGGAGGAGGGGGCTAGCTTTTACGACACGCTACAGGTAGCTAGGTAACATAAAGCATCAGCCAAGTGGCACGGCACCAACTTAGCGAGCAGAGCGGGCTACGTTGCCTGGATAGCCAAGACGCGTGCTTCAAACGCTTCGTTTGGCAGAAAAGAACGGTTCTTGACCCGCGTTTTGTAGGCGTATACGGTATGAATGGAGTAGCCTAAAATGCGGCTGATCTGCTCGTTATCATTGATGCCTAGGCGAATAAGCGCAAAAATGCGCAGTTCAGTCGTAAGCAAACTGTTTTCGGCCAGCTGGATGCGGTCGGCTTCCGTGAACAGCGCATTGAACTCGGCGACGAAGTTAGGGAAGAGGTGAATAAAGGCGGTATCAAATCCTTTGAAGAGGGCAGTTCGCTCCGATTTGATATCAATATCTTTTACCAGCTGTTGCGCCGCTGCTACTTGCTTCGTTGAGAGCAGGGTGTTTAGCTTTTTCTGCAACACCTCTAGCTTATCAATGTAGCGGGAAGTGTTATTAAAATAGTAACCAATGTATTCTTCCTTTAAATGATTGGCTTCGTTGAGTCCCTGGTTCAACTCCCGGAGCTTTTTGTTCAACTCATGCTGCTTGTCGTTGAGCACGTGCAATTTGGTGTTGTTTTCGTTCAGTTCTTGGTTAGTAATAGCCAACAAACGTCCCGTTGACTGCAACCGCCGCAACTGAAAGTAAATAACGAAAGCAGTGCCTAGCAGAAGAGAGGCTAGTACGCCAATCGCAAGGGCGTACCTTTTGGCTTCTCGGCGCTGCTTCTCAACAATTGTAATCTTCTGGCCATCAATTAGAGAGGAGATAGGCGACATCTGCACCAGCCGTTGGCGAGCCGAGTAAAAAGTGGCACTGTGGCGAGCTTCCTTGATGTAGCGGTAGGCACGTTGCAAGTCGCCCCGCTGGTAGCAGTAATCAGATACGTTGAAGAGGGCAATACCTTCCTTCGTCGACGACTTGATATCGTTGATGGCCGCTAGGGTCATGTAGTGGAGAGCTAGGTCACATTGCCCGGCATATTCGTAGAGCTTAGCTAAGTCGCTCGAACTAATGGCTAACTGATGCGCCGTTAGTGGCAAACGCCGAAGCTGGCGGTAGATGTTTTTGCCCGCCGCCAAGTCATTTTGCTGCTTGGCCCTAAATAGCTGTTGCGATAAATCGAGATAAGAACCAGGCTGGCCATACCGCGCCGATGTATCAGCGTAGGCGTAGGATTTGGCTGTGTAAAAAGGGCTATAGTAAGAATCTTGGTTGTATTCCGCTAGCTCGGTATAAACAAGACTGTACGTTGAGTAGAATTCGGCGCGGTACTGAGGCGCTAGCAAACGGCGGTTTATGGCCCTTAAGGTGTCAAATGCGTCCTTATACAAGCCACCCGAGCGTAATGTAAAAGCTAGCTTTGTACGGGCCGTCTGAATTTTAGTGGGGTTTCGTAAGGTACGGGCTAGCTTCCCTAGCTTCAAGCTGTAAGCAAACGCCGAATCATACTTAAATACCTGGTATTCATTGCAGATCAAAAGTACTAGGTCGAAGCTAGCATCAAGATCGGCTTTGCCTGAGTGAAGCTCTGCCTTAAGTGCCGCTAATCGGTTGAGCCGCTGTTTGTCGTAATTCGTCTGGTTGGCTAAGGTGTAGTCAAGCGTTTGGAGGAGGCTATCTGTTTGCCTGTCGTTGGCAAAGCTTGCTATGGGTTGTAATAGCAAGGGACATAGACCGATGAGCCACGCAAGTAACAGGGTAAGAGGTTGTGACACGGGCAGGAGTGGGATGCATAGTGAAAGATCGGAGGGATGTTGCGCAGATAAGGTGTGACTCGCGGCAGGGACAGCCGATTGACAATCCCTTAAACTGTTGGTAACTAGGACAAGCTCAAACATCTTGAGGCAGTTCGGCCCTAGCACAAAGAGCGGCTAATGGAGCTACTAAATCAGGCTGATTTAGGAATGAAATCCTAAGCTAATACAGCTACTGAAGGGCAAGCGCTACTAAGAAATTCGCGGATCTTAGCTAGCTAGGCACGGTAAGATAGTAAGACTCTTCGCACAATAGCAATGCTAAAGAAGAAAGGTCTTTCGAACAGGAAGCGTAGAGAGCTAAACCCATAACGAAGACTCGCAGCCTAGTAGACTATAACGCCTAAAAAGAGGCATCATGAGCTATATTGGTCTAATAAAAAGTTTATATAATTTTCTAGCATATTTTTTATAATGTGCTGATATAAAGGATCTTATCACTGAAAGGTAATTATAATTTTTGATACATTGTTTGTACACATTTTTAGATAAGCACTAGAGCAAATTCTTTTGTCAAACTTGTCTTAGATAGCTACTGCAATCGTTTGCGGTATAAGCGCTTCTTCAGCTTGTTAGAAGATGCTGTTGGGCTTGTATAAACTTGACTACCCACTAAGTGCTTCTGCTCGACGCATTAACTACGGATTGAAGACTGAGCAAAATAATACAACGACTATAGGAGGCAGTCTGCGGTCATGATACTGATAAAGCTTCACAAAGTTGTAGACCAAGAAATACTCACTGCACCTGTTTGAGAACCTAGGTAGACAGCTCGAAGCAGCTTTTGAAGTAAACTTAAAAAGAGCACGACACTGCTTAGAAGTAGGCTCGACGGTAGTTTGTGCTCTTAGTATACTATGGAAGAACTTATCAGACCTCCGTTGGCTGATGTAACAGAGTTAGGTGCTTATACCCTGAGCAAGGCTTAGGGAGTGTCCGTCCAAGCAAAGCCGAAAAGCATATTCGGTGGAAGTAGTAACCTAGAGCGACTCCGTTTTCCCTTTAGTGCCACCCAGCCATTGAGCTATGAAGCATCGTTTTCGAAAACGTTTGCCCCTGCTTTAAAACGTTTGCGGTGCCTCGCTAGGAAGCTAGGTGTAGTTTATTTCCCACTCTTTATCCATCCTCTTATGCGTAACAACTGGTACAAGCGACACAGTACGTCTGAACAGTCAGTAGCCACGCAAGCTACTAGTACTCCGCCGCTGCTGAAAGCGTGGGCGCTTTGCTTGCTAATCATCCTGGTCTCCTTGGTAAGTCAGGCGCAGAACACACGGACCATCACGGGCAAAGTAGTAGATGCGCAATCCAATGGCTTGCCCGGTGTGACGGTAGTAGTGCCAGGCACTACAGTAGGAACTAGCACTGGCGCCGATGGCAGCTTCCGAGTAGACGTGCCCGCTACGGCTACCACTTTGTCCTTCTCATATGTTGGATATGCCGCCCAGCAGGTCAAAATCACGGATCAAGCAACGGTGCAAGTAACGATGCGCGAGGATACCCAAGCCTTGGCCGATGTAGTCGTGGTAGGCTACGGCACTGTGAAGAAAAATGACTTGACGGGAGCGGTCAGTGCTTTGAACCCCAAGGACTTCAACAAAGGCACTTTCACCTCGCCCGACCAACTCATTCAAGGACGAGCCTCAGGGGTGCAGGTGACGCAGAACAGCGGTCAGCCCGGAGGTGCCAACACCATTCGCATCCGCGGCAACGCTGCCGTAACGGGTACTGGTCAACCTCTGTACGTAATTGACGGAGTACCGCTCGATGGTCGTTCGGCCCGCCCCGGCTTGAATACCACCTTCGGTGATAGTCCAGACAGCAACCCGCTCAACTTCTTGAATCCCAATGATATTGAGTCGATTGATATTTTGAAGGACGCTTCGGCTACGGCTATTTATGGTTCGCGTGCGGCCTACGGAGTAGTCATTATAACTACGAAAAAAGGTAAATCAGGCGAGCCCAGACTCGATGTGAGCGTGTCGGGTGGCTTCTCAAAAATTCTGCGCCGCATTGATGTACTCGACGCCAATGAATTCCGGCAAGCGCTAACGTACTACGGGGCTTCGGCCAGTAACGATAGAGGCTTGAGCAACGATGCCCTCGGAGCAATCCTGCGTACGGCTTCGGTACAGAACTACAATGCCGCTATCAGCGGTGGCAACGAAAACGCCCGCTACCGTTTGTCGCTCGGCTATCTTGATCAGCAAGGAATTATCAAAAAGACCGGCTTCCAGAAGTACAGCGCCAACTTCTCCACCAACATGAAGTTCCTGGAAAGCAAGCGCCTAGGAGCGGATATTAGTATCACCGCCAGCCAGTTTCGTGAGCAGCTAGCGCCCGTTACCAACAACGGCGACTACCGGGGCAGCCTTATCGGCCAGGCTTTGCAGTGGAACCCTACTGACTCGTTATACAACGCCAAGGGACTTCCAGTATCGAGGCTAGGTACCTCCACGATTAATCCCGTGGCCATGCAGCAGTACTACAACGATAACTCACGTGTAACCACAGCCCTAGCTTCCATCTCGCCCTACTACAAATTCACAGATTGGCTGGAATATCGCGCGCTAGTTTCGGCTAACTACAGCACGGGCGTTCGTCGCACTTCTATCGATCAGCGCCTCAACGTTGAGCAGTACCAACGGCTAGGGTATGCGGCTGTCAGCAACAACGAGCTGCTTACCCAGCAGATGACCCACACGTTGAATTTCAATAAAAAGCTTGGCGGCAACTTTAATTTGAATGCACTGCTAGGCTACGAATACCAAAAATTTGGCAACTCGGGTACGGGCTTAAGTGGCTTAGGACCAGTAAACACGCAGACGGGCAATCCGGTAGGCTTTGGTACGTATGGGTTGGATTACACGAACTACCTACAATTTTCCAACCCTTCGGGCCGCAAGATTACAGCCTTTGTAGACCCTGTGTCGGAGCTGCAATCGTACTTTGGGCGTGCCATTCTTAACTATAAGGAGCGTTACCTCTTAACGGCTACTTTGCGCGCTGATGGTAGCACCAAGTTCGGCGACAACAACAAGTACGGCTACTTCCCGTCGTTGTCAGCTGCCTGGGATATTAGTCAGGAAGATTTCTTTGCTGTAGAAAGCATCAACCAGTTGAAAGCGCGGGTAGGCTACGGCCGCACCGGTAACCAAGAGTTTCCGGCTGGCTCAGCCCGAGGACGGTACGCCTTCCTACCTGACAACGGCGGCCTAGGCCAAACCAATAACCCCAACCCTGATCTGAAATGGCAATCAGATGAGCAGTATGATGCGGGCCTCGATATAGCCTTGTTCAACAATCGCCTGACCCTGACGGCCGATTACTTCTATAAGCGTACCACGGACCTGCTGTATCCTAGCGCGCCCATTCAGCCCGCTGCACCAGCCGCAAACGGAGTGTCGCTCGTGACCTGGAGCAACCTCGATGGTGTGATTGTCAACAAGGGAGTGGAGCTAGCTACTGGCATCACGGCCATTGATAATCCACGGATTGGCTTGAGCTTCAATGCTAACGCTACGTTCATCAAAAACAGAGTGTCGGACGTGAGAGGCGTAATCCAGACAGGCGCACTCAACGGCCAAGGCTTGTCGGACGTGACGGTGGAGGTAATCCAAAGCGGCTTGCCAATCAATGCTTTCTATACGCAGCAATTCCAAGGAATAGAGGCTGGCTCGGGCCAATCTACTTATGCCGATAATGGTGCATTCCGCTACCTAGGTAATCCAAATCCGACAGCCATAGCGGGGCTGAGCGCCAATGTACGCTTCTTGAAATTTTCCCTAACGGCCAACTTCAACGGCGTGTTTGGCAATAAGATTTACAACAACACTTTCAACAGCGTGCTCAACGTGAGCCAGATACAGGGCGGCAAAAACATTGCGCGTGAATTCTATAAGTCGCCCGTTAAGGAAGCGCTCAGCAACCGCCTCGCGCCTTCTTCTCGCTTCTTGGAAAGTGGTAACTACGTGAAGCTCTCCAACCTGACATTGAACTACGCCTTTGGTGACCTAGGTCGGGTGTTCAAAGGCACTAGCATTTACGTCACTGGCCAGAATCTCTTCCTCATCACGAAGTACAAGGGCTTCGATCCTGAGATCAACACCAACAAGTCGGTGAACGGAGTGCCCTCAGTAGGTATCGACTACACCGGTTATCCGACGGCTCGCACATTCACGTTCGGCGCCAACTTTTCCCTGTAACCCACTCAGCAACTAGTATTGTATGAAAAAGGTATTCAGTGCAGCGGTCTTGCTGGCCCTACTCCAGCTGGTCAATAGCTGCGAGATCAACGAAGAGTTTCAAGGTTCTCTGACTACTGATCAAATAGGTGGCAGCGGTTCTTCTAATACGTCGTCCTTGCTCGATGGTGTATACACGGCCATGCGCAGTCCTTTCCAAGGAGCAGGTCAAGTATTTGCCCTTTCAGAAGTAACCACCGACGAACGCCTGATGCCCACGCGTGGAGGCGACTGGGATGATAACGGCAAGTGGCGCCAGCTGCACCTGCACAACTGGGACGCCAACCATATAGAAATACGCAACAGTTTTAATAACCTGAACGCCGTTGTATTTGCCGCAACGGACCTGCTGCGCTACAATCCCACGCAGCAACAGCAAGCGGAAGCGCGCTTCCTGCGCGCTTGGGCCACATATTGGATTCTCGACCTTTTCGACCAAGCACCCTACCGCGACCCAGGGGAGCCCGTGACGCAGCTAGCCCGCGTGCGAAAGGGTATTGAGGCGCTCGACTACGTCATCAGTGAGGTGAACGAGGTGCTGCCCAACCTGCCCGATGCACCAGCCTACCGCGCCAACAAGGACGCGGCCCGCGGCTTGCTCATGAAGTGCTACCTCAACCGGGGTGTATACACCAATCGTGCGGCGCCTACGTTTGCCCCGGCCGACATGAACCAAGTTATCAGCCTCGCCGACCAGATCATCAACACGGGGCGGTACAAGTTTGCGACCAACTACTTCGATAACTTCGCCCCCGATAACACCAACATCGGCACGGAGAACATCTTCACGGAGCTTAACCAAGGCGGTGTGAGCAGCGGTGCGCAATACGACTTGTGGCGTTTTATCTCGCACTACAACATGGTGCCCAGCGGCTACAACGGCCCCACGGCGTTGTCTGACTTCTACGACAAGTTTGGCGCAAACGACATTCGGCGGGGTACTGTGTACAGCTATACCAACGGGCCGCTCAACCCCGGCAAACGCCAGAACGTGGGCTTCTTGGTTGGGCAACAGTATAACCTGAACACGGATGCGCCCCTGACAGACCGTAGCGGCGCACCCCTCGCTTTCACGCGAGAGGTGAGCATTATTGAAACCGATGCCAAAACACTAGAGCGCACCGGTATTCGGCCCATGAAATACCCACCGGATTTTACGAACAACTCGGCCGGTACGACCGACAACGACATGGTGCACCTGCGTCTGCCCGACGTATTGCTGATGAAGGCAGAAGCTATTTTGCGGGGTGGCACGGCTACGTCGGCTGGTTCTTACGGCAATACACCACTGGCACTGGTAAACTCTATTCGCACGCACCCATCGCGCAACGCTGGGGCGCTCTCTAGCTTGACCCTCGACATATTGCTCGACGAGCGAGGCCGGGAACTGTACCTAGAAGAATGGCGCCGGCAGGATATGATCCGCTTCGGCAAGTTCCTAGGTCCTATTCAGGAAGGGCCTACGAGTAGTTCTCCTACTTACCTCATTTTCCCGATTCCGAACCAGCAGGTTGCGGTGAACTCCAATCTCACTCAGAACCCAGGCTACTAAATACGCGGACCGATTGTGCAAACGTTGTAAAGCTCTAGCTGCAACGTTTGCACAATTGTGGTGTCTACTTGTACATAATACGCATACATTCCCCTATATTGGCTACCGTGACCTCGACTGTGGCGCTTTGCTTGGTCTCTTAAACAGCTGATAAGGAGTTTTTTACTGTCGGCTACCTAGGTTCAGCGCCACTAGTTGCTTCGTTCTTTTCATCCTTTTCCACCAAACTATTTCTGTGACTTCCCGCCGCACATTCTTCAAATCTGCCGCCCTGCTTTCAGCCGGGGCGTTGGTGAGCCCTGCCTTGCTTGCTGCTCCTACTCAGTACATCGGTCTACAGCTGTATACCGTGCGCGATGCAATGCAGCAGGACCCCACGGGTACGCTCGCAAAAGTGGCCCAGCTTGGCTACAACTCGGTGGAGGGTGCTACCTACACGGGCACGCAGAAATTCTACGGAATGGAACCTGCTGCTTTCGCTAAAACGTTAAAGCAACTCAATTTGATCATGCCTAGCAGCCACTACGTGCTTGGTATGGCCGAAAATCAAGGTAAGCCTGTGCAGGGCACCATCCTGCACGGCTGGGATAAAGCCGTGGACGACGCGGCCCAGGTGGGCATCAAGTACATGGTGTGCGCTTACCTGCAGGAATCGGAACGCGGTAACATCGACCAGTATAAGCGCCTCGCCGAAACGCTGAACAAGGCTGGTCAGCGGTGCAAGAAAGCCGGCATCCAGCTCTGTTACCACAACCACGACTTTGAATTTGCGGCCCAGAATGGCCAATTACCTTACAACATCCTGCTGAAGGAAACCGACAAAGAGCTACTCAAAATGGAGCTCGACCTGTATTGGGCCACCAAAGCCGGGCACGACCCCGTGACCTTATTCCAACAGCATCCTGGTCGCTTCCCACTGTGGCACGTGAAGGACATGGACAAAACCGAAAAACGCGACTTCACGGAGGTTGGCAACGGCTCTATTGACTTCAAGAAGATATTCGCTCAGCGCAAGCTAGCAGGTCTCCAATACTTCTTCGTGGAGCAGGACCGCACGCCCGCTTCGCCCTTCGACAGCATCCGCAGCAGCATCACTTACATCAAAAGCTCGCTGCTGTAAGTCGCTCACCAGCGGCATTTACCTCATTTTATTTTCACTTCGTTTTTTATGGCACAAAATACCTATGACGCTATTGTCATCGGTTCCGGTATTTCGGGCGGCATGGCTGCTAAGGAGCTGACTGAGAAGGGCTTGAAAACGCTTATGTTGGAGCGCGGGCGTAACATCGAACACATCAAGGACTATGTGAACGCCAACAAAGCGCCTTGGGAACTTCCGCACCGCGGGGGCAAAACCCAGCAGATGATCAAGGACTATCCCGTGCTAGGCCGCGACTATACGCTCAACGAGAGTAACCTTGAATACTGGGTGAATGAGAAGGAGAGCCCCTATACAGAGGTGAAACCCTTCGACTGGTTTCGGGGCTACCACGTAGGCGGCCGCTCCCTGATGTGGGGCCGGCAGTCGTACCGCTGGAGCGACTACGACTTTGAAGCCAACGCCAAAGATGGCATTGCCGTGGACTGGCCCATTCGCTACAAAGACCTAGCTCCTTGGTATAGCCACGCTGAGAAGTTTGCAGGCATCAGCGGCAACCGCGACGGCCTTCCCCAGCTACCCGACGGCGACTTCATGCCCCCCATGGAAATGAACGTAGTGGAGAAAGACGTGGCTGCGCGCATCAAAGCTAAGTTCAAGAACCGGCACATGGTCATTGGCCGCACGGCTAACATCACCAAGCCGCACCACAATCGCGTAAACTGCCAATACCGTAACAAGTGCTGGTTAGGCTGTCCGTTTGGGGCGTATTTCAGCACCCAATCGGCCACACTACCAGCCGCTGTGGCTACCGGTAACCTTACGCTGCGGCCCTTTTCCATCGTTACTAAAATTCTCTACGATAAGGACACCAAGAAGGCGAAAGGAGTAGAGGTACTGGATGCCGAAACGAACAAGACCTACGAGTACTACGCCAAAGTCATCTTCTTGAATGCTTCGGCGCTGAACTCGGCGTGGGTGCTAATGAACTCGGCTACCGATATATGGCCTGAGGGCCTAGGTAGCAGCAGCGGCGAGCTAGGGCACAACGTAATGGACCACCACTTCCGGGCTGGTGCCCACGGCACGATGCCAGGCTACGAAGACAAGTACGTGTTTGGCCGGCGAGCCAACGGTATTTACGTGCCGCGCTTCCGTAACCTGTTCGGCGACAAGCGTGATTACATCCGGGGCTTCGGCTACCAGGGTAGCGCTAGTCGCGAAGGCTGGAGCCGCGACATTGCCGAGATGAACATTGGTGGCGACCTGAAAGATGCACTGTCGGAACCAGGTGCCTGGACCATGGGCATCACGGGCTTTGGCGAGATTTTGCCGTACCACGACAACCGCATCTTCCTCGACAAAGACAAGAAGGATAAGTGGGGCCTGCCGGTGCTGTCCATGGACGCAACCATTCGGGAGAACGAGCGGAAAATGCGCGTCGACATGATGCAGGACGCAAAAGAAATGCTGGAAGCAGCCGGCCTGCAAAACGTGAATACCTACAACAACGACTACGCCATGGGCGGCGGCATTCACGAAATGGGCACGGCGCGCATGGGTCGCGACCCCAAAACCTCGGTGCTCAACCAGCACAACCAGGTGTGGGATGCTCCCAACGTGTACGTGACTGATGGCGCCTGCATGACGTCGGCGGCGTGCCAGAACCCGTCGCTCACCTACCTAGCGCTCACGGCCCGTGCCGTAGATCACGCGGTGGGGGAGATGAAAAAGCAGAATATCTAATTCTCTCACTGATAAGGTTATGAACAGACGTGATGCCGTCGCCCGAGTAGCCCTGATTATGGGCGGTACCCTCATCGGGGGCGACTACCTGCTGACCGGCTGCGGCCCGGCCAGCACCGATAAAACTGCTGATAAAGGAAAAGGGCAAGCCCAGACCAATGGCAAACTGGCTGATGTGCTCGATGCCAAACAGGTGGCGTACCTGAACGAAGTGGGTGAAACGATTTTGCCTACCACCGCCACGCCGGGCGCCAAAGCCGCCAACGTGGGAGGCTTCATGGCGGTGATGGTGCGCGACTGCTACACGCCCACCGACCAGGAAGCCTTCGTGAAGGGACTTGATCAGCTGGAAGAAGTTAGCAAAAAGCAGAACAGCAAGGGCTTTCTGGAAAGCACGCCGGAGCAGCGCACAGCCCTGCTCCGAGCCCTCGACGCGGAGCAGAAGCAATACAGCAAAACCAAGTCGATTGAGGCGCCCAACCACTATTTCCGGATGATGAAAGAGCTGACCTTGCTCGGTTATTTTTCGTCGGAAGTAGGGGCAACCAAGGCGTTGCGCTACCTTCCCGTGCCCGGTAAGTACGACGGCAACGTGCCGTACAAGAAAGGCGACCGGGCTTGGGCTACCACTTAAAACGCTCAGCTGCTAGCTATTGGCTTAGCTACCGCTTAGGAGGAAGCGAACAGTCATTGGCTAGCAGCGAAGCTGTTTAAGAAGTCCGTTTTCGATCACGTTGCGCTGGTCGGAGCATTCTCTACCGCCAAAGTAACTTACTTGCTACTGGGGTAGAGCTGCTTCGACCAGCGTAGCATGACGGCCTAGGCTATTTTTCGGGACTTTTTAAACAGATCCAGCTAATAAAGCAACTGAATGAAATTACGACTTGGAATGATTGGTGGCGGGCAAGGCGCTTTTATCGGCGCTGTGCACCGCATCGCATCGGCTCTCGATAGCCAGTATGACTTAGTAGCCGGCGCGTTCAGCAGCAACCCCGATACATCACGGGCCACCGGACAAGCCCTGGGCTTAGCACCTGATCGGGTATATGGCTCGTACCAAGAGTTAATAGAACAGGAAAAAGCTAGGCTCGCGGCCGAGCGGGTACAAGTCATTAGCATTGTCACGCCGAATCACTTGCACTTCGCGCCGGCTAAGCTAGCTTTGGAAAGTGGCTTTGATGTGGTGATTGACAAGCCAATAACGTTCTCATTAGCCGAAGCTCAGGAGCTGGCTGATGTATTAAAAGCGACGGGGCGTCATCTGTGCCTCACGCACACCTACACCGGTTACCCCATGGTGAAGGAAGCCCGCCATCTGGTAGCTTCGGGTGTACTTGGCACCATTCGCAAGGCATACGTGGAGTACCCGCAGGGGTGGCTGAGCTCCTTCGCTGAAGGCAGCGCCGACAACAAACAGGCCGCGTGGCGCACCGATCCTGCCCGCAGCGGCATTGCCGGCGCCATGGGCGACATTGGTACTCACGCCTTCAACTTGCTTGAATACGTGACCGGCCTGCAAGTCGAGAAGCTGTGCGCCGATATCAACGTGGTGGTGCCCGGTCGCCAGCTCGACGACGATGGCGCGGTGCTGTTGCGGCTAAGCTCCGGCGCAAGTGGCGTGCTGGTAGCTACCCAAGTGGCAGCGGGCGAGGAGAATAACCTACGCCTGCGCGTGTACGGCGACCAAGGTGGCCTAGAGTGGCAGCAAGCCGACAACAACACGCTGCTGGTAAAGTGGCTCGACCGCCCGGCGGAGATTCACCGGACCGGCGCTTCTTACCTCAGTGCCGCCGCCCGCCACAATGCGCGCGTGCCGGCCGGCCACCCGGAGGGCTATCTGGAAGCGTTTGCCAATATTTATCGCAACTTCGCTCTGCACCTGCAAGCCGAGCAAGCGGGCGAAACCGCTTCGCCCGAAGCGCTAGATTACCCTAGCATTGCCGACGGTCTGCGTGGTATGGCCTTCGTCGAAACCGTTATTGCCTCGGGCCGCTCCGACCAGAAGTGGACCGAGTTTCCGTCTATCTAGAAGATACAACTTAAGACTGCGAAACCAGCGGTGAGACTTTCACCGAAGCTCATCTAAACGGTATAGCTCTTCGCGTTACGTTTTAAGCTTTCAGACCTAAGTTCTACTGCATGAAAACACTTAAAGGACCCGGTATTTTCCTGGCGCAGTTTATTGGCGAGGAAGCGCCGTTCAATGGCCTAGCGGCTATGTGTGAGTGGGCCAAAGGTCTCGGTTACAAAGGGGTACAGCTACCCACCACCGACCCACGTTTCATTGACTTGAAGCGAGCTGCCGAAAGCCAAACCTACGCCGATGAGCTAGTGGGTACTGCGCGGGCCGCAGGCCTGGAAATCACCGAGCTTTCAACGCACTTGCAAGGCCAGTTGGTGGCGGTAAATCCAGCATACGACACGTTATTCGATGCCTTTGCGCCAGAAGAAGTGCGTGGCAACCCCTCGGCTCGCCAGGCGTGGGCCGTGCAGCAACTGAAGTACGCCGCCCAAGCCTCGCAGCGCCTAGGCCTGACGGCACACGCCACCTTTAGCGGGGCGTTGCTCTGGCCGTACGTGTATCCGTGGCCCCAGCGCTCAGCGGGGCTGGTCGAGACGGGCTTTGAGGAGCTAGCTCGGCGCTGGCGCCCCATCCTCGACGAGTTTGACCGCAATGGCGTGGACTTGTGCTACGAGATTCACGCTGGCGAAGACCTGCACGACGGCACAACCTACGAGATGTTCCTGGAGCACGTGGATAATCACCCGCGGGCCTGCTTGCTGTATGATCCCTCGCACTTCATCCTGCAATGCCTGGATTATCTGGAGTACATCGACATTTACCACGAGCGGATTCGGGCTTTCCACGTCAAAGATGCCGAGTTTAACCCTACGGGGCGGCAGGGCGTGTACGGCGGTTACCAAAACTGGATCGACCGGGCGGGGCGGTTCCGCTCGCTCGGCGACGGGCAAGTTGATTTTAAAGCCATCTTCAGCAAGCTAGCCCAGTATGACTACGCGGGCTGGGCGGTGCTAGAGTGGGAGTGCGCTCTTAAGCACCCCGAAGATGGCGCCCGCGAAGGTGCGCAGTTTATCAAAGACCACATCATCCGCGTCACCGACCGCGCTTTCGACGATTTCGCCGCGGCCGGTACCGACGAGGCCAAGAACAAACAGCTGCTAGGCCTTTAGTACCTAGCGCTGACCATTTATTTAACCGCGGCCGTTGCCTGCTTCAGCGTAGCAGCCACCTTTTACCAACTCACCACTGATTGACCCTATGAAAAAAGCTTTTGTCTTGTTGAGCTTTAGCGCAGCTTTGCTGGCATGCTCTTCCAACACGGAACAAACGTCCTCACAGTCAACGGAAACTTCCTCGCAACCAACTGAAAACACCCTAGCAACGGAAGGTTCGGCTGAAGAGCAACCCCAAGCCGCGCTAAACCCTGACAGCGCAGTAGGAGCCGATGTATCAGCCACCGCCCACCAGCCGCAGGTGAACACCAGCGTCAACGACATCGGGACGGAGCCCACGGGCGTGCCCGTCGGCGGAAAGGGCGGTAAGCTCATCGCCGCGTCGGACTGCGGTGGTTGCCACCGCGAAGGGGAAAAGCTGCTCGGCCCAGCCTACGTAGCAGTAGCCGAGAAATACCCTGATACAAAAGCCAACATTGACATGCTGGCCAAGAAGGTTATCACCGGCGGTAAAGGCAACTGGGGCGAAATCGCCATGACGCCTCACCCCGACCTGAAAGAAGCCGATGCCAAGGAAATGGTAACCTACATTCTGAGCCTGAAATAACCTAGGTTCTTTCTGCCAAACCCTTGGTCGTTCTGGGTAGGAGCGAGGAGTGTGCCTGACCTTCAACGGCGCCTCTTTGCCCTGCCCGGAACGGCCAAGGCTATCTATTCTTTTGCTAGGCTCCGCTGGCCCTTCGCTAACCTTAACCTTTCCTGCCCATGACTGCTACTACCCGAGTTAAGCTCTCCTTTATGATGTTCCTGGAGTTTTTCATCTGGGGCGCGTGGTTTGTAACCCTAGGCACGTACTTGCTGCGCAACCTAAATGCCTCGGGCACGCAAGTCGGGGTGGCCTTCCTCACCCAATCCATCGGTGCCATTGTGGCCCCGTTTATCATTGGGCTGATTGCCGACCGCTTCTTTTCAGCCCAGAAGATTCTGGGAGTGTTGCACTTAGTGGGCGCTTTTTTATTATGGCGTGCAAGCAAAGCTCCCGATTTCGACAGCTTCTACCCAAACATCTTGGCGTATATGGTGGCCTATATGCCCACGCTGGCGTTGGTTAATTCCATTGCGTTCCGACAGATGCAAGATCCGCAGAAGGAGTTTGCCCCGATTCGGGTGCTTGGTACCCTCGGCTGGATCATTGCGGGCCTGACTATTGGCTGGCTTAACTGGGAACAAAGCAACAGCCTACAAGCCACTTTCGTGATGGCCGCGGGTGCCTCGGCATTGCTAGGGGTGTTCAGCTTTACGCTGCCAGCCACGCCTCCCATCAAGCGCGGTCAGTCTAGCTCGCTGGGGCAAATGCTAGGCCTCGATGCCATTGGCTTGCTAAAAAACCGTTCGTACCTGATCTTCTTCCTGGCGTCTATTGCCATTTGCGTGCCGCTAGCGTTTTACTACGGCTTCACCAATCCCTTCCTGAACGAAGTGGGCATGAAAGGCGCAGCAGGTGTGCAGAGCCTCGGTCAGGTATCGGAGCTATTGTTTATGCTAGCTATTCCGCTGTTTTTCAAACGGTTGGGCGTGAAGAAGATGCTAGCCATCGGCATGGCCGCGTGGGTACTGCGCTACTTGTTCTTTGCCTACGGCGACGGAATGGGCAATTATTGGATGCTCATCCTCGGTATTGTGCTGCACGGCGTGTGCTACGATTTCTTCTTCGTGACGGGCCAAATTTACACCGACAACCTAGCTGGCGAGCAGTTCAAAAGCTCGGCGCAGGGCTTCATCACCTTGGCCACCTACGGCGTGGGTATGTTAGTAGGCACGTTGCTGTCGGGCCGTATTTTCGATTCGTATCAGCTCACCGGTGGCACCCACGATTGGCGCATGATCTGGCTGATTCCGGCCGCCATTGCCGCCGTAGTGCTGATTGTATTCCTGCTTTTCTTCCGCGAACGAAATACCGCTACCGTCCCCACAGAAGTGGCCTACGGCTCAGCGCCCTCGCTGGCCGAAGCAGGTTAGTGAATCGCTGTTGGTCCTGCGCTTAGCGCCTTCTGCGCAACCCCTGGCGTCCTCCGCAGGAACCCGGTAAAGGTTTGTTTCTTAAAAACTCAACAGCTTACACTACATGGCTGCTTCTCACTCCCGACGTGCTGCCCTCAAAGGGTTGTTAACTAGTACAGTAGCCCTAAGTGCCCCCCATATTATGGCCGCTGATCAACCTGTAGCTCCCCCTGCTGATGGCAGCATCAAACAATCGGTTTGCCGCTGGTGCTTCCAGAGTATGGCTTTAGAAGACTTGTGCGTTGCGGCCAAGGGCATGGGAATCAAGGGTATTGACCTGGTAGGCCCCGCCGACTGGCCCACGCTTAAGAAGCACGGCCTTGATTCGCCCATGTGCAACGGCGCCGAAATCAACCTGACCGACGGCTTCAACGATCCGAAGTTTCACGCCCAACTGCAGGCGCGCTATAAGGAAATGATTCCGAAAGTGGGCCAGGCCGGCTATACCAACCTGATTTGCTTCAGCGGCAGCCGCCGGGGCATGTCGGATGAGCAAGGCTTAGAAAATGCTGTGCGCGGCCTGCAACCGCTGATGGACCTAGCCGCGAAACACAAAGTAGTGCTGGTGATGGAGTTGCTCAACAGCAAGATTGATCACAAGGATTATCAGTGCGACCGAACCAGCTGGGGCGTGGCACTGGCCAAAAAGCTAGGTTCGGAGAATTTTAAGCTGCTCTACGACATCTACCACATGCAGATTGACGAGGGCGATGTGATCCGCAACATCACCGACCACCACGCCTACATCGCGCACTACCACACGGCGGGTGTGCCCGGTCGCCACGAGCTCGACGACAAACAGGAGCTGAATTATCCGGCCATCATGCGGGCCATCAAAGCCACCGGCTTCAAAGGCTACGTGGCCCAGGAATTTATTCCTACCCAGTCCGACAAGCTAGCTTCGCTGCGCCAAGCCGTGAACTTGTGCAACGTATAGCGCTTCATTCTTTCACCTTATTGAATTCAAGGTTAGTACGCTTCTTATGATGATGAAAACTGCGCTTCTTTCCACGCTATTGGGGCTGGGAATGACCTCACTCGCTACCGCCCAGCAAGCTGGCAAACCCGAAGATACTGAAGTGTGGGAGCCGGTACCCAAGGTGGTAACGGCCACGGCCCTCACCACCGCACCGCCCTCCGACGCGATTGTACTGTTCGACGGCCGCGACCTGAGCCAGTGGGTGATGACCGAGGACCGCAACACGCCCGCCAAGTGGAAGGTAGCTGGCGGCCTCATGACCGTGGATAAAAGCTCAGGCAACATCGAAACCAAGCGTAGCTTCACCAACTACCAGTTGCATATCGAGTGGCGCGTGCCGGCCAACATCACTGGCACTGGCCAGGCCCGCGGCAACAGTGGTATCTTCCTAGCTTCGCTGGGCAAAGGCGACCTAGGCTACGAGTTGCAGGTGCTGGATTCGTACAATAACAAAACCTACGTTAACGGGATGGCTGGCAGCATCTACAAGCAGTTTATCCCGCTGGCCAACCCTACGCGTAAGCCCGGCGAGTGGCAGTCATACGACGTGCTCTGGACGGCGCCCACGTTCAAAGCCGACGGTACGGTGCAAACGCCGGCTCGCGTCACGGTCATTTTTAACGGCGTAGTAGTGCAAAACAATACGGAGCTTCTGGGGCCTACGCAGTACATCGGTAAGGCAAGCTACCAGCAGAGCCATGGCGCGGCGCCCATCAAGCTGCAATCGCACGGTGACAAGAGCGAACCGCTCAGCTTCCGTAACATCTGGATTCGGGACCTAGGGGCAAAGCAATAGTCCGCTTTAAGGTAGCGCGTGAAGCGCTGTTTGTGTAAATACAAAAAGAAGCCGGCACTCATAGTTGAGTGCCGGCTTCTTTTTGTATTTATCAAGTACGAAAGATGATTCTGTGCTGCGGTCTTAGCTACTAAGTGAATTCGCCTTTCTTGGTCAAATTCAACTAATATACTCACTTGCATCAACTATTACTAATAATCATTGATATTATTAATAACGCACATAAACGTGTGTTTTTGGCATAGATTAAGCAATGATAACTTTATATTAGTGAAATTTTCATAATAGCGAAACAATGAGATTATCACATCAAACTCCTCTCGGTGGCACCATTGAACGCATCACGCGGGTAGACGCCGTAGTATTGCCTTATTACAAGCCCGTGCACAGCGAAATGGCGCACCACATCCTGATCATTCACGAGTCGCCTGCGATGGAAAGCCGCTACGAGGGCCGGGCTGTAGTAGCCGTGTACCACTACCAGTTCCCGGGCATTTTTCCCAACTGATTGCTAGGAGCTAGCACGCTCATTGGCTCAGAATACCATATAGGCACTCTAAGCTAAGATGTAGGCCGTGTCACCTAGGTCAGGCTAATGCCTTCTTGAGTGAAGCGGCGGTGAATGCCAGCCAGAATCTCGCTTTTCAGCGCCTGTTCTTGGCGGATGTTGTTGATCCAGAACAACACTTTCAGGTCGTACACTTGGCCGTTGATGCCGCTGAGTAGGATTTCGGGCGCTACTTTGTGCAGGGTGTTGGGGTTTTCCTGAATTTCTTGACTGATTACCTCTTTGGCGCGGTCGAGGTCGGTGTCGGGGCCTAGCTTCAGGCCTAGCTCAACGCGGATGTGGTTGTTGCTCAGCGTCCAGTTGATTACGTGACCGGAGAGCAAGTCGCCGTTGGGCACAATGATTTCGGAGCCTGACAGCGAAATGAGTTTGCTAGCGCGAATGCCGATGTCTTTCACGCGCCCCGTTTTGCCCGTTACCTCGATGAAGTCGCCTACCTGAAAGGGGCGCTCGAAAATCAGGATGATGCCCGAAACAAGATTGTTAATGATGTTTTGCAAGCCTAGGCCCACGCCGACGCCTAAGGCGCCTAGCACAATAGTAATCTTGTCGAGCGGCAAGCCGGAGGCCATGGTGGCTAGCAGGAAGCCCGCGGCCAGCAGCACCAGCCGGATGGCCACCAGCCAGGAGCCGCGGCGGTCCGGGTCGCTGTTGAACTCGTCGTCGGTTTCGCCGAAGAAGTAGCCGACGTAGCGTTGGAGGAGAACCGATAGATAGACGATGGAGAAGAACGCCACGATATTGCCCACCGTAAAGGTGAAGGTGCCCATGTGGTGCGGCGTGCTAAGCAGATGATCGAGCACCCCGTAGAGAGGCCGGAAGATATTCAGGTTGGAGGTAAAGGTCATCAGCCACAGCCCGCACACCACAATAGAAAGCCCTAGGCGCAAGCCTTGCTCAATCTTGCGAAAGTTGAAGTGCGCTGCCACGCCGCCTGCCAAGCGACTGCGCTGCATTTGCAGGTGAAACGCCTCCGTGAGTAGGCGCACGAAAGCCGACAGCGAAATAATTTGGGTGAGACCTAGGATGCCGCTGCTGCTGCAGACTTTGGCGAGGCTGAGACGACCGGTCAGGTTGCAAAGAACGGCCAGCCCATTCAGCAGCATAAACAGCACGAGCACCGGTGGTACGAAAGCCGCTAGCCGAGGGCCGCGTTGTAGCTCACGCCGAAACCCGATACCTACTGCAATAGCTATCAAGTTGAGTAGCAGCATAGCCCAGCGCAAGCCGGGGCTAGGTTCGTTGGCGGCATACACGAACGTAAGCCCAAAAAACAGCCCCACGATGCTGAGCCAGTACAGAAACTGGCGACGCGGCCAGCTGCGGCCCAGCATCACGCTGAGCGTAAGCAGCAGCAACAGTTCCAGCAAATCGGTGTAGGCGGCCGGCGGATTTAGATCGAAGAAAGGAGCCATGCTGAACACGACCACCAGCGTGCCAGCCAGCGGCAGCGGGCGCAGGTAGCGGAAAGGCTGCTTCGCCGCATTGGTTGCCGCATTCACGACACGGAAGTTGCGGAATACCCAGGCGAAGAAAACGGCACCGAGCAGCACCATCCAAATTCCGAAGTACCAATTCTCGCTGAAGTAGTAGCCTAGCAAGCGTCGTTGGCTCGTGTACGACTCACGCACGAGCTGCCCAGCGGCAGCTTGGCGGTTTGCATCAACGGCCGCCGCGCGCCACAGTGGCGGGTTGCTAGGGTCCAGCGTGCGCCGGTTGAAGCGCCGCAGCTGTTCGCGCGTTTCATCCTGGAGCTCCAGCGCCTGAATGTAGCAATCCGACACGCGCGTTTGCAGTTGCGTAACGGTCCGCTGATTGCGTTGGATGAGCAAGTTGGCGCGGCGTTGCTTGCGTTGCAGGCGGGCGGTGGTCCGGCCGAGGGCCGTGGTGGTATCAGGCTGTTTGGTAATGGCGTACCGCCCCAGCGAGTCGAGCTGGCCTTGCATGCGCGTCAGTTGTTGCCCTTGCGTGGCCAGGGCCGTACGCCACGTGCCTAGCTGCGCCTGCATATCGGTGAGCAGGATTTGAAATAAGTGAACCTGCTTCAGGTTAATGACGCTGCTGTACTGCGTTAAATTTTGCCGGATAGTCTTCAGGTTGGCTTCCACCTCGGGCAGCTCTTCGGCAAGCTCCTCCGTATCCACGCCGCGGCGTACGGCCCCACTAATACGACCTAGCTTCAGGTAAGCCTGTTCCACGCGGTGCGCAGCATCTTGTGTTACGGCGGGTGCCAGTGGCGGCGGGGCTCCAGGGGTGGTTTTTGCAGCATCTTGGGCTAGCGCGTGAAGCGGCGCCAACAACCAGACACACAGTATGACCAGCCACAACTGCTTAATCAGTAGCTGCCCACGGCGAGTTAAAAGAAGAGATACCCTGTAAGCACAGGGAAGGGGAAGCCGCTGAGAGAGCAAGGAGCTAGGGGAAGAAAACGGAAGCATCAATACGTAAGCTTGCTGAGTGCACTTAGTGCAATACAACGTTGGAGTAAGTGCGTGGAACAACAACCCGGCCACCTCAAGGTAATGGCCTGCGCACGACCAAGGGGGTGGCGCAGGCAGCGTAGCACAAAAATGACGCTCTTGGCCGCGGGCAGCGCGGCACCAAAACTACGCACAGAAAGCTAGGCGGCGCGTGCTGCCTGCCAAGTGCGCGTTGTGTACCTTGCCTACTCACAACGGCCACTGCCATGCTAGATCTAATCATCGACGCTCGCCCCGCCGACCTAGGTAATGGGTTCGGCGTCCGGCGCATTCTCCCGTACCGCCTGAAGCGGATGCTAGGTCCGTTCATCTTCCTCGATCATGCCGGCCCGGTGCACGTGGCGCCCGAGCAGATGCCCGCCCTCGACGTGCTGCCGCACCCGCACATCGGGCTTTCCACCGTCAGCTACTTGTTTGGCGGGCAGGTGATGCACCGCGACAGCTTAGGCGTGGAGCAAGTGATTCGGCCGGGAGAGGTGAACTGGATGACGGCCGGCAGCGGCATCGCCCACTCCGAGCGCTTCGAAGACCCAGCGGCCCTGGCCGGTGGTGCCCTCGAAATGGTGCAGAGCTGGGTCGCTCTGCCCGAAGCCGACGAAGAAAATGCACCTAGCTTCGCCAACTACCAACCGCACGAGCTGCCTGTCTTCACCGACGCGGGCGTGTGGATGCGCTTGATTGCCGGCGACGCTTTTGGTTTGCGCAATGAAGTGAAAACGCACTCACCACTGTTTTACCTGCACGTAGTGTTGCAGCCCGGTGCCCGTTTCGGTTTGCCACGGGGCTACCCCGAGCGCGGCGCCTACGTGGCCAAGGGCAGCGTGGAAGTAAATGGTCGTGCCTACACCGCTGGTCAGCTGCTGGTGTTCACACCGGGCATCGACCCCGTGCTGGTGGCCCGCGAAGCTAGCACGCTGATGCTGCTAGGAGGGGAGCCCCTCGGTGAGCGGTACATCTGGTGGAACTTTGTGTCGTCGCGGCGCGAGCGTATAGAGCAGGCCAAAGCCGACTGGCAAGCCGGCCGCATTGCTCTGCCACCCACCGACAACGCCGAATTTGTGCCCTTGCCCTCGGATCGTTCGCGCCCAGCTTCGTCGTCACCGCCGCCTCAGCCTTTATCCTAAGCACTGCTTCTCGTGCGCGTAGCATGCCTTTTATTCCACAGCCGATAGTAGGGCCAGTAGCAAGATCAAGGAGATACCATGCGCCCGAAAGTAAATACGGAGAAACTTCAGGGCATGCGTCATCTGGGTTTCGACGCTCTTCACCGAGATATTCAGCTCCTGCGCGATGTTGGCGTAAGACAGGCCTCTTTGCCGGCTTAACGTGAATATCTCCCGGCGCCTCGGGGGCAATTGCGCGAGAGCGGCTTGGTACAATTGCTCCAGCTCATGAAATTCGGCTTGGCTGCTTAGGAAATTCTCTTCTATTAGAATTTCCTCGTGGCAATCTTCAAAAACCCAATACTGCTGCCGGCGGAGTTGTTTGAGAATAGCGTGGTAGGCAGACGTGTAGAGGTAGGTTTTGAAGACGACATCGTCCGTTAGCTCGTGCCGCTTCTCCCACAACTTCAAAAAGCAATCCTGCACCACCTCCTCCGCATCAGCAGCGGACTTTAGGTGACTAGTAGCAAATCGACAGAGCCCGGGCGCGAACTGATGAAAAAGCACGTCGAATGCTTGGCTGTCGTTTGCCCGCAATTGGGTCAAGCAAACGTAATCGGAAAACGTGCGCGCAGCTTTCAACAGCAGGATGAATGATACAGAGTGGATTCGAAGGCTTTAAATATACAACACCAATTACGATTTGCTACTACAAGCAAAGTACAGATAAACAGAGGCTAAGCTATATATAATGCCTCTCACGCATGCGCCTAGCTTATGCTGCTTGCAGCGTTGATTCATCCTCTGTTACTCTGTAAGTCAATTACCTACTCCTAGGTTTTGAGGCTAGCCATTCCTGTTTGCTTGCGCTGCCTTGCAAGGGCAGTCGGCTGGCCCGTTGTAACCTTCTCACAAACTTTTTTCAAAAAAAATTACAACGCGCTTCAGGGTAGCAGCAAGTTCGTGGACTTTACTACAAGAGGCGCCTTAATCGTTTGCGGAAATGACAGAAGTTAACTTTGAAGCCTACTTGCGTTACGTGCGCGGCGAAGCCTCGCTGGAAGAAGCGAAGGCCGTGCGTGCGTGGCTCATGCAGCCTTCCAACGAGCTGGTGGCGCAGTACTGGATGAGTACCTACGCCAGCATGGCGGAGAATCAGGAGGACAAACAGCTAGCGCAGGCGCACGACTACGATAACATGTTGGCCGATTTGCGGACTCGCATCGGCTTGGACGTTGTCTCGCCAGAGCTAGAAACCACCGCCGCCGGCCGGACCTGGTACCGCTGGGCTGCAGCAGCCGTCTTGACGGCCGGCATGGCCGGCGCTAGTGGCTGGTGGCTTTATCAGCAACAGCAGGTGGCCCCGCTGCCTGTGCAGTACAGCACTGCTTACGCACAAACCCGCCTCGTGCACTTACCCGACGGTTCGGACGTGACGCTGAACGCGCACTCGACGTTGCGCTACACCGACACCTGGAACAACAAAGCAGCCCGGGAAGTGTGGCTAGATGGCGAAGCCTATTTTGCTGTCAAGCATTTGTCTGAAAACCAGCGCTTTATTGTGCACACTACAGCTGGCTTCAACGTAGAAGTATTAGGCACTAAGTTCACGGTGTACCGGCGGCAAGAGCAGGCGCGCGTTGTACTTCTCTCGGGTAAAGTACGTGTGGCTTTCGCCGACAGCAGCAAGCGCAAGCCCATCATTTTGAAGCCCGGCGAGTTACTCCAAACCTCTGATAAGCAACCGCAGCGCCTTCTGCACCAAGCCGTGCAGACCGATGCTTACGCCGCCTGGCGCAACGACAAAATGGTCTTCAACAAAACGCCTCTGGCCGAACTCGTTATGCGGCTGCGCGACACCTACGGGGTAAAAGTGACCGTGAAAAACACGGAGCTGAACCAGCGCAAACTCACGGGTACCATCCCACTCAGTGACCTAGACCTGCTCTGCGAAACCCTAGAGGAAACGTTCCATCTGCGGGCTGAGCATCACCAGAACAGTATCATCTTATCTAATTAACACCTTATCCCACCTCTTTCTCACATGAATTTACCTCGTACCCGAACAAACAGATACCTGTTTTGCTCCGCTTGCGTTGCAACTGGTATGCTGCTGCTAGATGCTTCTGGCTCTGCCGTCGTGGCACAAGTCCTAGCTTCTGCACGGCAGCAGGCAGCCCCCGGCGCCAATCCATTAACCCAAGCGGTACCTCTGTCTCGATTGCTCCGGCAATGGGAAAAGCAGTACAAAAGCACCATTGCCTACGACAGTGATGTGGTAGAAGACAAGCGCGTAATACCCCAAGAGGGGCCAGAAAAGCTGGAAGAAAAACTGCAAGCAGTGCTAGCTCAAGCTGACTTACAGTTTAAGCAGCTGCGTGCCAATTATTATGTAATCACTAAAATACCTTTAGCCAGTTCTGCTCCCGCAAACGTTTCCGGTAGGCAAGATGTAACGGTTGCAGGCCGAGTAGTAGACGCGAAAGGCGCAGGCTTGCCCGGCGTAACGGTCGTGGTGAAGGGAACTTCAATCGGCGCGGGCACTGGCCCCGACGGCAGCTTTACCCTACAAGCACCCGAGAATAGCGTACTCGTATTCAGCTTCGTCGGCTTCACACGCAAAGAAGTACCCGTAACAGGCGCCACCAGCAACCTGACCGTGACGCTGGCCGAAGACACGCAGGCCCTGAACGAAGTAGTAGTAATTGGCTACGGCACCGCCCGCAAAAGTGACCTTACGGGCGCTGTAGCCTCGGTTACCAGCGCGCAGCTCACGCAAGTAGCTACCTCCGACCCTGTGCAGGCGCTGCAAGGCCGCGTGGCCGGCGTAGAAGTGACTTCCAACAGCGGCCAGCCGGGCTCGGGCACCCGCATTCGGGTGCGGGGCGTGGGCACTATTAACAACAGCGACCCGCTGTACGTAGTGGACGGCATCCAGACCAGCGACATCGGCTTTTTGCTGCCCGCCGACATCGAGTCGACCGAGATTTTGAAAGATGCTTCGGCCACAGCTATCTACGGCTCGCGCGGGGCCAACGGCGTGGTACTGATCACCACCAAGCACGGCAAGGCGGGCGCCACGCAGTTCAACTTTTCTGGCTACACCGGCTTTCAGCAAATCCGGCACACGTTGCCCCTCACCAACGCCGCCCAGTACTCGACGCTCGTGACGGAGGCCTTCACCAACGCCGGGAAGCCGCTGCCCGACTACGGCGCACGGTTGCAAGACGCCATTGCTACTAATGCTGAAGGGGTTGATTACCAAGATTTGGTAACCCAGAAGGGCTTGATTACCAACTACAGTTTATCGGCCTCAGGCGGCTCCGAGCAAAACCGCTACCTCGTGAGCGGCAGCTACTTTCAGCAAAACGGCATTATTAAGAATTCGGGCTTTAAGAAGTTCGTGATTCGGGTGAATGACGACGTGGTGCTCACCAAGCGCATCAAGGCGGGCGTGGCGGCTACGTTTACCAACAACAACCAGACGGGCAGCGGCGATGGCCAGGGGGGCTCGCAGCCCTACACGATACTGCAATATGCGCAGCAAATAAACCCGGTTCTCAACCCGTTCGGCCCCAATGGGACTTACAACGACGACGTTATCACGCGCAACGCGCTGAACGTGCCGCGTCTCCTCGACGAGCAGAAGTATAACAAGCTTCAGAACAACAACCTATTCACCAGCAGCTACCTCGATATTTCGCTGTTCAAGGGGTTGTCGTTCCGCTCCACGTTCGGCATTAACTACTTCAACAACCACCCCAAAGTATACCAGCCGCAGTACTACATTGGCCCAGTAGACCAGCGGGCCCAGAGCGCGCTCATCGAAACGCGCAACGAAAACGTGAGCTGGGTGTGGTCGAACTACTTCAACTACAACAAAACGTTTGCTGATAACAGTAACCTCTCCTTTACCCTAGGCCAGGAGGCGCAACGCGGCTACGGCAACGGCATCTCCATCACGGCTTACAACGTGCCACTTGATGCTTCGCTGCAATACGCTTCGGCCTCGCGCAGCACCGGCAATGTGGTGCGCAGCAGCCAGTACGATGGTAGCTTATCCTCTTACTTCGGCCGGGCTAACTATAACTTCCGCGACCGTTACCTCGTGACGGGTACGTTGCGCTTCGACCAGACGTCGAAATTCCTCGGGCCAGTGCGTACCGGCACGTTCCCGTCGGTAGGGGCGGCCTGGAACATCTCCAATGAGCAGTTCCTCAAGGATGTAAGCTACTTATCAGTGCTGAAGCTACGGACTAGCTACGGCGAGGTAGGCAACCAGAACGCTGCCCCCAACTACGGCTACGCCTCGGTAGCGCGTAACAACCAGATCTACTCCTTCAACGGAGTGGCCGCTCCCGGCTTGGCCATCAGCCAAATTAACAACCCGGACCTGAAGTGGGAAACGGCCATCACCACCGACGTGGGCCTTGATGCCGAGTTTTTTAATAGCAAGCTGACGCTTACGGCCGACTATTTTGAGCGCCGCACCAAGGACATGATTGCCTTGTCGCCGGTGCCCGATTACGTGGGGCAGGCTCCTGCTCCTGCCAACGTAGGTTCGCTGCGCAACCGTGGCCTAGAGCTGGCGCTGAGCTACCGTAATGCCATTGGCAAGCTGCAGTACAACGTAGGGGTTAACTTCACTAAAATCAACAACGAAGTAACCAGCCTAGGGGGCGGTAATGCCATTGCTGCTGGCAATGTGCTCCCGCAAATCGGCAATACTACCCTTACCGACGTAGGCCGCGAAATAGCCTTCTACTACGGCTTGAAAGCCCAGGGCGTGTTTCACAATCAGGGCGAAATTGACGCGTACAAAAATGCCGCTGGTGGGCTGGTGCAGCCCGGGGCCAAGCCCGGCGATGTGCGCTACCAGGATACGAACGGCGACGGCACCATCACGGCTTCCGACAACACGTACCTAGGCAGCGGCACGCCTAACTTCAGCTATGGCGCCTCGCTGAACCTGAACTACTCGGGCTTCGACTTCCGGATGTTGCTCTACGGCGTGCAGGGCGCCGAAGTTATCAACGGCGGGGCCTTCAACCTGTCGAAATCGGCCGACTTTGTGGGTGTGTGGAGCAATTTCTACGCGAACCGCATGGACCGCTGGACGCCCAGCAACCCCAACAGTAACCAGCCCCGCGTGACCTCGACCGACACCAACGGCAACGACCGCTTTAGCAGCCGCTACGTGGAGGACGCGAGCTACCTACGCGCCCGCAACATGGAGCTAGGCTACACGCTGCCTAAGGCACTGCTAGACAAGGTTCAGGTGAAAGGTGCCCGGGTGTTTGCCTCGGTTGATAACGTGTTCACCCTCACCAAGTACACGGGCTACGACCCCGAAATATCGACCGTAGCTAACTACAACAACCCCCTGTCGTACGGCGTGGACTACGGTAACTACCCGCAGGCGCGCACCTACCGCTTGGGCTTCAACGTGCAGTTTTAATCAGCTTTTTCCTTCCCGCTTTATATGAAACCCACTCGCGCCGCCATATTGCTCGGCCTACTGCTCACTACTGCTCTTGCTCCGGGCTGCAAAGACTTTCTGGACAAAGAGCCCCTAGGTACCACTACCCAGGATAATCTCTTCAAAGACCCCACCAATGCCGTACAGGCCATCAACGCCGTGTACGACGTGACCGCCTGGGACCAGGGGCCCAAGTGGGGCGACCCGAGCGGCCAGTACGTAGCTCAGACTTACGAATGGATGTTTGGGGACCTGATGACCGATGATTCCGAAAAAGGAGGCAGCTCGGCCAGCGACTTTCTGCCCCTCATCGAACTCAAAACCTGGAACATTCCGCCGTCCAACCAGACCGTTACCACGCTGTGGGTACACAGCTTTACGGGTATTGCGCGGGCTAATACGGTCATTAACAACATCGATGCTGGTACTATTGACGCGGGGCTGAAATCGCGCTTGAAGGGCGAAGCCTTGTTTCTGCGGGCGTATTTCTACTTCAACTTGGTGAAAGGCTTCGGCGGCGTGCCGCTATTTGAGAAGACCGTGACGCCCGCCGAGGCGTCCAACGTAAGCCGCGCTACCATTGCCGAGACCTACGCTTTCATCGAGAAGGACCTGAAGGCCGCTGCTACCCTGCTGCCCGAGAAGAGCGCCTACGCGGGCGCCGACCTAGGCCGGGCCACCAAGGGCGCCGCCAACGGCTACCTAGCCCGCGCCATCATGTACCAGCTGGGCACCGTGAATGGCAACAACCACACCTGGCAGGAAGTGTACGACATCACGAGCACCATCATCTCGTCGGGTCAGTACAGCCTGCTGGCCAATTACGCGGCCATTCACCAGGAGATTGGCGAGAATAGCAGCGAGTCGCTGTTCGAGATTCAGTTCGCGACCTCCAACGACGGCTACGGCCCTATCTCGGTAGGTACGACTAACAATATTTTTCAGAATAACCGCAAGACGTTTGGCTACGGATTTAATAACCCCACGCAGAGCTTGGTAGACGAGTTTGAGCCTAACGACCCGCGCAAGGAAGTCACGATTATCAAAAACAACGACATTGTGCTGGGTATCCTCAACCCCGTTGATATCACGCAGAATGCTACTGGCTACTTCAACCGCAAGGCGGCCATTATCGCCCCCAACGCCCCGGAGTCGGGCCCCCAGAACATCCGTAAAATTCGCTACGCCGACATCCTGCTGATGAAAGCCGAAGCGGCCGCGCAGCTTAATAAGAGCGGTGAAGCTATTGGCTTAGTAAACCAAGTGCGGCAACGCGCCAAAAAATCCACTCGTCCTCCGGGCACCACGATTGGTTCACTGGCCTATGAGCCCGCTAACACGCCCGCTAATGCCTTGCCCGACCTCTCACCTAGCCTGTCGGGTTCGGCCCTGCTCAACGCCATCTGGCACGAGCGCCGGGTCGAGTTTGGCGAGGAGTCGCTTCGTTTTTGGGACCTGGTTCGCACGGGCCGCTACCTGAGCACCCTGCCAGCTGATGTACGGGCTCGGGCTGCATCGCACGTTGCAACCGAAACCTCGGTAAACCCGATGCCCCTGCTACCTATCTCGCTGAATGACGCTCAGAGTTGGAAACTACCCCAGAATCCAGGCTATTTGTAATTAACGCATAGGCGGACGTGCTTTCATAAGCCAAAGCACCTAGGTTCATCGCTAAACATCACGTAGGCTAGCGCCCTGCTTTACACGTGGTAGAGTGGGGCGTTTAGCTAGTAAGTAGGTTCCTAGCGAACAGATGGGTACACATAGCTTTCCAAGCTGACTTCCTATACCATACAAAAGGCCTTCCGCAGCTGCGGAAGGCCTTTTCGTTATCCGTAGTAATACTTATCCTGGATGACAAGCTGGTAAGTGTACAAGTCGCTTCCTTCATCTCTGCATAGCCGTCGTCTTTTCCTGGCAGCCTAGGTTTCTTTTCTGCTGCCAGGTCACAGATGAGCTTGTCAAAAGTGGTTTCTCCTTTGCAGGTGAAAGTTGCTTGCTTGGCAGGGTAGAAGTGAAACTCAAACCGGCCAAACATGTTAGGGTGTTGTCACGCGCAGCTGGTAAATTTGCGGTTTCTCTCTTGGCTGCTTTTTCTGCCGGGCCTTTGCTTGGCTTCGTTTATTCTTTGCATGCTTTCTTCTTCTAGCGTACCCGAAATTCTTCAACGTCTGCGCTCCGAAACGCGTCCGTACCACGATGCGTTGGAGCAGAATAGCTTCAATCAAGAATTGACGGCGGGCGTCCCATCGCGGGAGGCAACGGAACACTTCCTGAGAAAGCTGTACGGGTTTCTGCAACCCTATGAGGAGCAGCTTTGGCAACATGCGTTGCCGGAAGCTTGGGAGATAGAGCGCCGCTCCCGTGCGCATCTGATCCTGCAAGATTTGCAAGTGCCTGCCGCTAGCTTGCCGCGCTGCCCTGCTATGCCACCGTTGCAAACGTGGCCTCAACTACTCGGGGCCATGTACGTACTGGAGGGCTCTACGCTCGGCGGACAGGTAATTGCCCGGCAGCTAGCCAAAGCCGGCATTCCGACCCGTACCTACTTCAAGGGGTACGGCGAGCAAACCGGCCCGATGTGGAAGTCTTTCTGTTCTTTACTGACGCAGGCTGCCACCGAAACCAACCACGACGAGATTGTGCAATCGGCCAGTCGCACGTTTCAACACTTAGAAGCCTGGCTCCAGCAACCATGAATCATACCGACGAGCGCCTGCTGAACGCTGAGATCAACTTAACAAACTGCGACCGGGAGCCTATTCATATTCCGGGTGCTATCCAGCCGTATGGTTTCTTGCTGTGCTTGCACGAGCAAACCTTGCGCATTGTGCAGGCAAGTGAAAATACGTTGGCCCTCCTCGGTATTCCTGCCGAAGAACTGGTCGGGGCCGGCCTCGACCGGCTGCTAGGACCAGCGTGCGTGGCCGAAATTCAGCAGTTGCAAGCAGGCCTTACGGAAAATGCGAAGCTGCTGGGCGCGCGCCTCGAACACGTGGCTGAGCATCCCTTTTACAAGATTATTCTACACCGCCACGACAAGCTGCTGTGGCTGGAGTTTGAGCCGGTGGTAGAGAGCCCAGCAAGCGGAGTCGACTTGTCGATGCTGAACGAGGCGCTGGGAAAGATGCTGGCCGCCGATAAGGTGCTCACCTTCTGCCAGTATACGGTGGAGCAAGTGCGGGGCCTCACCAACTTCGACCGGGTGGCCATCTACCGCTTTGCCGAAGACGAAAGCGGCGAAATCATTGCCGAAGCCAAGCATGAAGACCTCGATACGTGGTTAGGGCTGCATTACCCCGCCACCGATATTCCGAAGCAGGCTAGGGCCATGTACCTAAAAAACTGGCTGCGTTTTATTCCGGATGCTTCCTACAAGCCGGCGCGGCTCGTGCCAGTGAACAACCCGCGTACCAATCGGCCCCCCGATATGACGTACTCGGTGCTGCGTAGCGTGTCGCCGATTCACCTGCAGTACCTGCACAACATGGGCTCGGCTGCCACTATGACCATTTCGCTCGTGAAAGATGGGCAGCTGTGGGGCATGATCACCTGCCATCATCGCACGCCCAAGCTGGTGAGCTACGAGATTCGCGATTTGTGCCAGTTTATTGGCAAGACGTTCTCGGCCCTTATCAAAACCAAGGAGCAGCACGACCAGCAGGAGTACCAGCTGCGCATCCGCGAGAGCCAAGTGCACCTACTCGAGCATGTATCCAGCAACGCCAACTTTGTCGAAGGGCTCTACAAGCACGAAACCAACCTGCTACACGTATTCGACTGCGGCGGCGCGGCCATCTGCTTTGATGACGAGATTATTACCCTCGGTAATACGCCCACGAAAAGTCAGGTTCAGGACCTACTCGACTGGTTGCAGGAGAATGCATCGACGGATCTTTTTTACACGAATTCCTACGTTCAGCAGAATCCGGCAGGCTTATCGATTCGGGCTACGGCCAGTGGTATCCTTGCTATTTCGCTAGCCGATGCCCCAGGTAACTATATCATTTGGTTCCGGCCCGAAGTTATTCAGTCGGTGACCTGGGCTGGGCAGCATCAAAAAGTGGAAACCCTCAGTGATGGCCAAGTCTTCCTGTCGCCGCGGCAGTCGTTTGAAGCCTGGAAGCAACTGGTAGAAAACGCGGCAACGCCGTGGAAGCAAGTCGAGATTGACGCCGCCAACGAGATTCGCCTGCATATTTCCGACGTGCGCCTAAAGGTATTTAATGAGCTGCAAACCCGGGCAGCTAGCCTAGGCCGCCTCAATGCGGAACTGGAGCGCAGCAATGACGAGCTCGATTCCTTTGCCTACGTAGCTTCCCACGACCTCAAAGAGCCGCTTCGGGGCATTCACAACTACTCGCTGTTCCTGCTCGAAGATTACGCAGATAAGCTCGACGAAGACGGCGTGTCCAAGCTGCAAACGCTGGTGCGGCTGAGCCAGCGTATGGAAGGGCTGATTGAGTCGCTGCTCCAGCTTTCTCGCGTGGGCCGCCTGGAACTAGTGGTAGAAGAAACAGATATAAATGAGTTGCTGACTGGCGTACTGGAGCTGCTTGCACCGCGTCTTGAGCAAACCCTGACCACGGTAGATATAATTCGGCCATTGCCCACCGTGCGCTGTGACCGGGTAAGAATGCAGGAGGTTTTCAATAACTTGTTAACCAATGCCATGCGTTATAGCAACGAACTTGAGAAGCAGGTCGTCATCGGAACAATTTCTGAAAACGAAGCTGAACAGAAAAGGCTTGTGAACCATGATGATTTTCACGTGTTTTACGTACGTGACAATGGCATTGGCATTGACCCCAAGCACCACGAGAGTATTTTCAAGTTATTTAAACGGCTACATGGCCAAGATAAATACGGCGGAGGTACGGGCGCGGGGTTAGCTATTGCCAAAAAAATGGTTGAAAAACACGGCGGCACCCTATGGGTGGAATCTGCCTTGGGGCAAGGTGCCACATTTTACTTTTCAGTATCCAAACACCTATAAATACATGGCTTCTTCGCTCCTCAAACCCGTTCTAGTAGTAGAGGACAGTGCCGAGGACTTCACGGCGTTGGGCCGCGCTTTCCGCAAACATGCACTCCGGAACCCCGTGCTGCGTTGCGAAGATGGTGACCAAGCTTTGGAGTACCTACAAGGTTATGGTAAGGCTATTGGCTGGCCACAAACGCTACCCGCCATTGTGCTGCTTGACCTGAACCTGCCCGGCACCGACGGGCGGGCTGTGCTCAGCGTGCTCAAGCAAGATCCGCGGCTACATTCTATCCCGGTTATTATTTTTAGCACTTCTTCCAGCATTCGCGACATCGAGGATTGCTATCAGCTAGGTGCCAACAGCTACTTGACTAAGCCGATTGAGTATGCCGCGTTGGAGGAGAAAATTCGATTGACAATTCATTATTGGTTGGACACGGCGGAGTTGCCGTCGGTGAATTAGCTTGCTTGGTGAAAAAGATTTTACTCGTTGACGACAGCGAGCAGGACCGCATGCTCTATAAGCGGTACTTGAGCAAACATGCAGATTGTGCGACCTTTCAAACGTACGAAGCCGGCTCTGGCGAAGAGGCTCTTGCCCAATTCCAGGCCCTGCGTCCTGACTGCGTATTGCTCGATTACAACCTACTGGATACCGACGGCCTCACGCTGCTGAAAGAACTACGGGACCTAGCGCCGGCCGACAGCCTATGCGTTGTGATGATTACTGGCGGCGGTAACGAACGGCTCGCGGTTAACGCGCTGAACGGTGGTGCTTTAGATTATTTGGTGAAGCAACAGTTTGACAAGGAGTTGTTGTGTAAAACTGTAATGCACGCCATCGAGAAAAATGAATGGCGCCAGGGCGTGGCGCGCCATCATCAGGAGCTGCAAGAAGTAAACCAGCAGCTGCGTGCTTCCGTGGAAAGCCTGACGGAGGCGCGGCAGCAAATCAACCACCAGAACAAGCTGCTTACGCTTACCAACCAGGAGCTGGCCACGACCAACCAAGAGCTAGCCCGTACCAACGCTGACCTCGACAACTTTGTGTACGCGGCCTCCCACGACCTGCGGCAGCCAGTGCATAACCTGCGCGGTCTGTTCGAGGAACTGCACCGCACGGCTACCGTCAACGACCCAGATGCGGCGCAAATCTGGCAGTTGCTGGACGACTCGTTGCGTGCCCTCACTACTACCATCACCGATTTGTCGGATGTGGTACAGGTGGCGCGTCAATCGGGGACGCTAATAGCCGAGCCCGTGCGAGTAGCCGAACTCGCCAACCAAGTGTTGCAAACCCTGCGTCCGCAGCTGCAAGCCGCGCAAGCTGACGTACAAACCGACTTTAGCGCCTTGCCCGAACTGACGTATGTACGCAGCAACCTGCGCACAATTCTGCTCAACCTGCTGGCCAACTCCCTGAAGTATCGGCACCCCGAGCGGCCGGCGCGCGTGCAGGTATGCACCTACCTGGCTGCCGGCCAACCCGTGCTGGAGGTAAGCGACAATGGCCTAGGTATGAATATGCAGGTGCACGGCAAAGAGCTGTTTCAACTGTTCCGGCGCTTTCATCCGCAGGCTAGCTCGGGTACGGGCGTGGGCCTGTTTCTCGTCAACCGCTTGGTGCAGTCGCAAAATGGCCATATTGAAGTAGATAGCAGGGTAGGGGAGGGCACTACGTTCCGCGTGTACCTGCAGGCGGTAGCACCGGCTAAGCCATCTGGCGAAAAAAATGCCCCGCAGCATACGGCTGTCGACCACTTATAGAAACACTAGGTATACACTCGGATAGAGCTAAGCAAAAGCCCCCGCTTCTAGCTAGAAGCGGGGGCTTTTTGTGCTTTAACAGAAGGCTAGCGAGGGGCTAGATTAGTCAGTAGTAAGCTTAAAGTCGCCGTACACTTCCTTTGTGTCAGCGTTTTCCAGTACTAGCCGGATAGCATCCTGCCCGTATACATACTGGCCGGTTGGCAGGGTCGAGTAGTTAATTTGTTGGTTCTCTTTGGGATTCAGGAGCCGGGTATAATCATCAGCAATTTGGACGTAGTTAACGCCGGTATATCGCCGCAGCAAGAAGTGGTAGCGTACTTTCACGGCATCAGGATTGCGGAAAATTACGGCTACGGAGTCTTGAGCAGGGCCATATTTAGAAGGCACTACTAGCTGCAAACGATTGGTAGGCGTAGTGTACCAGGTAGGATCAATTTTAGGATCATTGTTCTTTTTGGAGCAAGCACCTAGCAGCGCGCAAAAAACAAGAGAAGGGAGCAGAAGCTTCATAAAGTAGTAGGTGGAGAAATGATCAGGTCGGAAAAATCAAAAGAAGAACCAACACTTATGTACGAACGAGGAAGGCAACTATTGTCACTTAACGACAAGATAATGTAAGTATTTTGATTAGAGGACACGTAGTTGATACGCTCAGAATAGGTTTTTACCTCAGTTGTAATGCATACCCACAAAAATCAGGCATTTATCTTCTGAGGTGATTATTTTACACTTGAGCTATTTATATAAAGGATATACGCACAATAACGGGATGTTGCCAACTGGGAATAGTACGCAAACATATAAATATAGTTTAAATACTTTATAATTTTTTAATGCGTAATTTGCGCGAGACAGCCTTGAATGAAAACCAACGCCCCATCGCTCCCTTTCCAATGCTTCTTGAGCTTGGAGTTTGGGAACAATGGGGCGAAAATAGAAAGAAATCGGCGGCTACTTCATCGGCGGCGTCATGCTCGAATAGGCTAGCTCTTGCACTGCAAAGGCACTATCCGATTTTAATTTCAGCGTAGACAGTACCTCAGAGGGGAAAAACAGCTCACTCATCACCGTCAGGCCCTGGTCGGCAAACAGCTCCACTGAGCTAGCATCGAAGAAGAGAGTGAGGTCGGTGCCGGACGTGGTGGCCAAGCGCGGGGCCACATGGCGGCCCGCGAACTTATTGCTGAAGCCTGATTGCCCAGCCTTCGTGCGGTCGATGAAGTACTGGTTCTTGGCCTTGTCGTAGCCGATGACCAGCTCTTCGCCTTTGCTGTTCGACAACACCAACGAAAAACTAGCTAGCTGCTTGGCACTGAGCTTCAACTGAAACTTGTCGCCAGGGTTCTTGATCATCGATGCTAGGTCGTATTCTTTGTTTACGGCCACGTCCTTCAGCACGACGGCCGGCTGGGCTAGCTTGCTGAGCTCCTTCACGGGCTGCGACGCTAAGTAAATATCCTGGCCTACTTGCCGTAGGGCTAGCTCGCGGGGCACGGTGGTGGCGTTGCGCCAGGGCGAAGTGGGCACTTGGTTGGCGTAGTCCCAGTTGCTCATCCAACCCAGGAAGATGCGGCGGTTGCCGGTGTTGTTCCAGGTCACGCCCGCGTAGTCGTCGGGGCCGTAGTCGGCCCATTTGGTTTTGGTGCTGCTCGGGGTGAACGTCCTGCCGTCGAAGTTGCCCACGAAGTACTGCGTGGCCGAGCCGCCGTTCGGGCCGCCAGGGTTCAGGTTGACAATCAGCACCCAGTGGGTTTTGCCGTTGAGGGTGAGCGGAAACAAGTCGGGGCACTCCCACACGCCGCCGTGGGCGCCTAGCTTCTCGCCAAACTCGCTGAGCTTGGTCCAGTCTTTCAGGTTCGGGGACGAAAAAAACGTGATACGGTCTTTGGTCGCGAGGGTCATTACCCACTTCTTGCTGGCTTCGTGCCAGCTCACCTTTGGGTCGCGAAAGTCCTGAATGCCGGGGTTTTTCAGCACCGGGTTGCCGGTGTACTTCGTCCAGGTCTTGCCCGCGTCGAGGCTGTAAGCGAGGCTCTGGTTCTGGTGCTTGTTGGTGCCTTTCTTTTCCTCTTTGGGGTCGTGGTGGGTGAAGATGGCCACCAGCGGCGTTTGGCCGTTTTTGCCAAAGCCGCTGGTATTCTTGCTGTCTACCACGGCGCTGCCGGAGAAAATGTACCCTAGACTATCGGGAAAAAGGGCAATGGGCTGTTCCTGCCATTTCACTAGATCGGTGCTGGTGGCGTGACCCCAGTGCATGGGGCCCCACACGCTTGCCTTGGGGTAATACTGAAAAAACAAGTGGTAGGTACCCTGGTAGAACACCATGCCGTTGGGGTCATTCATCCAGTGGGCGGCGGGGCTGAAATGGTAGGCCGGCCGGTATTGTGGCGTAGCAGGCGGGGTAGGTGTTTGACCTAGGGCCAATTGTGCTGCGCCGAATAAGGAAAGCGTCAGAAGGAGGGATTTTTTCATAAACAGAGTAGAAAAGCAGATGCAAGGGCTGCGTCGTCGCGGTGGTTTTGGGGCGGGGGCCGCTGTGTGCGCTTCCGAGAGCGAGGCAGCCTAGCCGCTCAACAGAATAGATATTGTAATGCTGGCTAGGTGTCAGCAGCCTAGGTGCGCCAGGGAAAGGCGCGTGTTACTTCGCGTCGGCAACTAGTTTGGCGTAGGCTAGGTCACTGACGACCAGGCCCGCGTCGGAGCGTAGCTTGATGGTGCTGAAGGGTTCGGTTGGGAAGAACAATTCCGTCATGACGGTCAGGCCATTGTCGGCGAAGACTTCTACTGAGCTAGCATCGAACAGCAGCGTTAGGTCAGCGGCGGGGATGGTGGCCCGGCGCGGCGCGGTGTAGCGGCCGGCAAATTTGTCGTTGAAATCGGCCTTGCCTGCCTTCTGGCGGTCTACGTAGTAGGCGTTGGTCGGCTGGTCGTAGCCAATCACCAATTCCTCGCCGCGGCTATTGGCGAGCACAAGGGAGAAGCCTGCTAGCTGCTTGGTGCTGAGCTTGAGCTGAAATCGGTTGCCGGCACCTGCCAAGCCTGGCAGGCGGCTGCTCAAGTCGAGTTCTTTAGTTACAGGTAGGTTTTGCAGGGTCGTGCTGCCGGGCTGCAACAGCTTGTTGACTTCCGCCACCGGCTGCGCCGCCAGCCAAACGTCCTGGCCGACTTGGCGCAGGGCTAGCTCCCGCGGTATCGTGAGGGCGCTGCGCCAGGGCGAAGTAGGCACCTGCCCCGAGTACTCTAGGTTAGTCATCCACCCTTGGAAAATGCGCCGCGCCCCGGTGTTGGCCCACGTCACGCCGGCGTAGTTGTCCTTGCCCTGATCCACCCACCGGGTTTGGGTAGAGCTCGGGGTAAACGTGTGGCCGTCGAACTGACCCACGAAATACTGAATGCCGGAGCCGCCATGAAGCCCGCCCGAGCCCACGCTCACCAGCAGCACCCAGTGGGTTTTGCCGTTGAAGGTGAGCGGGAACAAGTCGGGGCACTCCCACACACCACCGTGGGCGCCTAGCTTCTCGCCGAATTCACTTTCCTTCGTCCAGGTTCTCAGGTTCGGGGACGAAAAAAACGTGATGCGGTCTTTGGTCGCGAGGGTCATTACCCACTTCTTCGTCGCCTCGTTCCAACTCACCTTCGGGTCGCGGAAGTCACGGATACCAGGATTCTTGAGCACCGGGTTGCCAGCGTACTTGGTCCAGGTCTTGCCCGCGTCGAGGCTATACGCTAGGCTCTGATTTTGAAACGTGGAAGTGCCGGCTTTGTCGCCTTTGGGGTCGTGGTGGGTGAAGATGGCCACCAGCGGCGTTTGGCCGTTTTTGCCAAAGCCGCTGGTATTCTTGCTGTCTACCACGGCGCTACCCGAAAAGATATAGCCGAGGCTATCGGGAAAAAGGGCAATGGGCTGCTCGCGCCAATGCACCAAGTCGGCGCTGGTGGCGTGGCCCCAGTGCATGGGGCCCCACACCATGGCTTCGGGGTAGTGTTGGAAAAACAGGTGATAAGTGCCCTGGTAGTACACCAGCCCGTTGGGGTCGTTCATCCAGTGCGCGGCCGGGGTGAAGTGGTAGGCCGGCCGGTACTGCGGCGTAGCAGGCGGGGTGGCCGTTTGGGCTAGGCTGAGGTGGGCCTGGGCGGCGAAAGCCAGACCCAGCAAGAGCGTTCTTTTCATCGGGCGGGAGAGTGCGAAGGTGGAACTACCAGAATCGGGGCAGGAGGTCAGACGGCTCGGGCGTCTAGCAGCTCGGCAACATCGGCTTCGCTGATAACGGGCGTGGCCCCCTGGTGAGTGGCAACTAGCGCACCCGTGGCGCAGGCACGACGCAAGCATTCTTCTGGCGCCAGCCCGGATTGCCAGCCCGTGAGCAACGCCGCCAAAAAGGCGTCGCCGCTGCCGATGGTGTCGCGCACCTCGACGGAGAAGCCTGAGCTGCGGTACAGTTGTCCGTTGGTCCACAGCTGGGCGCCGTCGGCCCCTAGGGTCACGCAAACGGCTTGCAAGTTGAAGCGCGTCGCTAGCCATTCCAAGGCCGAGTCATCTTCGGCACTCTTGCCAAACCACTCCAGAATTTCGGCTAGCTCGTGGTGGTTCATCTTCACTAAGTCGCAGTGCTCCAATAGGTACTGCACCACCTCGCGGGTGTAGTGCGGCGGGCGCATGTTCACGTCGAACACCTTAAACTTGGCCTGTTGGAGCAAGCGGTACAGGGTTTCGCGCGTGGCGGGCGTGCGAGCGGCTAGGCTGCCAAACACGAACATATCGGCCTCGCTGACCAGCTCGCTGAGCGTGTCGTCGTACTGGATGTAGTCCCAGGCCACGGGCTGTACAATCTTGTACACCACTTCGTTGCGGTCGTCGACGTTAGCTTTTACCACGCCCGTAAGGTGGGTGTGGCCTTGCTGCATGAAGTTGGTGTGCAGGCCGCGCTCGTGCAGAAAATCCACCAGTTCCTTTCCTAGGTCGTCGTCGCCGATGCGGCTGATAATCTCCACCGACTGGCCCAGCTGGTGCAAGTGAATGGCTACGTTGAAAGGTGCGCCGCCGGGCTGCTTGCCGGTGGGCAGTACGTCCCAGAGAGTTTCGCCGAAACAGACGATGGTATTAGGCATAAGATCTTCGTTTTTAGAAAGGAGCGTCATGCTGAGCTGGTCGAAGCATCTCTACCGCCAAAATAGATGATTACCATTGCAGTAGAGATGCTTCGGCCAGCTCCGCATGACCCTTCAAGTGATTTTTCTTAGTGAATAACCAAGGTTTTTTCTAATTGCTCTAAGCTGGTGCCTTTTGTTTCGGGCATGATGCGCCACACGAACAGCAGCTGAAGCACCATCATGGCGCCGAAAAAGGCGAAGGTGTTGCCGCCACCTAGCTTTTCGGCAAAGTAGGGGAAGGTAAACGTGATGATGGCGGCCATGACCCAGTGCGTGGAAGAACCGAGGGCTTGGCCCTTGGCGCGCACGGCATTGGGGAAAATCTCGGAGATAAACACCCAGATAACAGCACCTTGCGAGAAGGCGAAGAACCCAATGTACACGAACAGCAGCACCGGTACCAGCATGCCGCCAAACTCGCCAAACTCCTTCAAATAGAACGCCCGCGCCACCAAACCGAGGGTAGCAATGAGCCCGAAGGAACCCACCAGCATGAGCTTGCGCCGCCCGAATTTATCGATGATGTTGACGCCCAGCATGGTGAAGATCAGGTTGACTAACCCCACGCCCGCCGACGACAGCAGCGCCGAATCCTTACCTAGGCCCGTCATTTCAAAAATGCGCGGGGCGAAGTAGATGATGGCGTTGATGCCCGACACCTGGTTGAACACCGCAAACAGCACGGCCAGCATCATGGGCTTGCGGTAGGAGCCCGCCAGCAATGATTCGCCGCCGCCGTCGGCTTTGTCGTTGGCGTTGGAGGTCAAGATGGTCGTCACGTCTTGGTCGGCGGTGGTGGGGTCGATACGGCGCAGCACGTCGCGGCCTTCCTCCACGCGGCCCTGGCTCAGGAGCCAACGGGGGCTTTCGGGCACTTTAAATAGGAGCAGGAAAAAAGCGAGGGCAGGCGCAGCTTGCACGCCAAGCATCCAGCGCCAAGCATTGTCACCAAGATTGACCAGCAAGTAGTTAGAGAGGTAGGCAATGAGGATACCGAACACCACATTAAACTGGAACATGCCCACCATGCGTCCTCGGTTGGCGGCGGGTGCCACTTCCGAAATATACACCGGCGCCGTCACCGACGAAGCGCCCACGCCCAGGCCGCCCAAGAAGCGGAAAGCCATGAAAGCGTACCAGTTGGACGTAAAGGCGGCCCCCAGGGCCGACACCAAGTAGAATACGGCAATCCAGATCAGGGTCTGCCGCCGACCTAGCTTGTCGGAGGGGATGCCGCCGAACATGGCGCCAAACACCGTCCCGATCAGCGCAACGGCAATGGTAAAACCGTGCTCCAGCAAACTCAGGCCCCAGAGCTGCTGAATGGCTTTCTCGGCCCCGGAAATAACGGCCGTGTCGAAGCCAAACAAGAAGCCGCCCAGCGCGACGACGATAGACCAGAAGAAGACGTTGCGGTTTTTCATTGTAAAAGGAAATCTGAAGTATTGCTTTGGAAGCTAGGCTAGCTCCCCTCCTCAACTGAGGAGGGGCTGGGGGTGGTTGATCAATCGTTGAACGACAAGTAGCGCTAGGTTGATAGCTCTAGCCTTTCAACCACCCCCAACCCCCTCCTCAGCTGAGGAGGGGAGCTAGGTTTTATACCCTAGCTTTCTGATTTGAGTAGCTATTAGCAGCTGAACGTAAGAGATTTACCACCCAGGGTTCTGCTTGTAAACGCCTTTGCTGAAGTTGATTTGGTTCAGCGGGATGGGGAGGTACTCGTCGCGGCCTTTAGTGAAGCGGGCGTCTTTGAGGTGTGGGCGCTTCACTTTTTCTTTGTCGAAATAGGTGTTCAGGTAGTCGCCAGCGATGCCCCAGCGCACTAGGTCGAAGAAGCGGTAGCCTTCCAGGGCAAACTCTAGGCGGCGCTCGAAGCGCAGGGCTTCGCGGGCGTACTGTTGGTTCCACTGCCCGGCGTTGTAGAGGCCGATTTTGTAGTTGGAAATAGGTTGGCCACTGGTGGTTTTCAGGCGGGCCGTACTGTTCTGGGCACGCTGCCGAATCTGGTTGATGATAGGCAGCGCCTCGTTCTGGCGACCTAGCTCAATGAGCGCTTCGGCCTTCCACAGCAGCACATCAGCGAAGCGGATGATCGTCCAGTTCTTTGAGGTGCTCATGAAAGGGGGCGTCTTCTGGAAGCTAGGGTCGGAGGGCAGCACGTTTTCCTTCATCGACATGAACACGCCGTAGGTGTTCCGGTCGCGCAGCCACGAGGTTTGGAAGATGAACGCGGGGTCGTACTTGTAGGGGTGCGCGGGGATGCCCACCGAGTGGTCGAGGCGCGGATCGACGGTATTCGTCTGGAAATCAGCGGCGGCGCTCAGGTCGGAGTTGTTGAAGGTGGTGAACAGCGGCAGGCCCTGGGCATCGGTCTTGAAGGAGTTGACCAGGTTCTGGCTGGGTTGGTGGAAGCCGCAGCAGCCGTACTCGGGGTTCATGGGGTAGTTCAGCTGGTTGCCGCGGTCGGTGCGGCCCTTGGGCGTACCATCGTTGCGCGAGAACTGAATGGCGAACACCGATTCCACACCATTGTCGCCGGCGGTGAGGAAGTTGGTGGCAAAATCGGGGTGCAGCGAGTACTTGCCCGAGGCAATAACCGCATCCGTGAGCGTCACCACCTCTTGGAGCTTGGCTGGGTCGGTGCCCGTCACAGTGTTGTTGTCGCTCTGCTTGTAGGCTTGGAACAGCAGCGTCTTGGCTAGGTACGCCTGCGCCGCCGACTTCGTAGCGCGGCCGATTTCGGGCTGCGTAGCGGGCAGGTTGGCAACCCCGAAGCGGAAGTCATCGGCAATCTTATCCCACAGCTGGTCGCTGGTCAGGGCCACGTTCGAAACAGTGTTGTACTGGTCGGTGGGCACTGTTTCGTCGATGTAAGGGACTTGCTTAAATAGCTCCTTCAGCAAGAAGTAAAAGTGTCCGCGGAGGAAGCGGGCTTCCGCCTGCCGAATGACTTTCGTCGGCATGGCCGTTTCGTTCACGGCATCGAGGCGGCGCAGGGCATCGTTGGCGCGGGAAATCCCGATGAAGAGCAGGAACCACACCTGGTCCGTATTGCCGATGTCGACGCGGTTGAAGGAGAAGGTTTCGTAGAAGTGGAAGGCATCTACGTCGGCCGTGCCGTTGCCGCCCTTGTAGGCGTCGCCGCCGCGCACGTTTCCGTAGGGCCACATCGACGTGTAAGGAGCCGTGTAGACGTCGTTGCCGAGCTGCGAATAAGCCGCAATTACTTGTTTATCAATGTTGGCAGGCGTGTTCAGGTCCTCATTCGTGAGGCTGCCTTTGGGGTCCACCTCCAGGAATTTCTTATCAGAGCAACCGAAGGAAAGCGTTAGGAGCGAAAGCGCCAGCACGCCGGTTTTTATCGTTTTCATGGGAGTTAGGCTAGCTGGGAATTAGAAGGAAACGTTGAGGCCCGTGGTGAAAATGACCGGAATGGGGTACTGGTAATAGTTGGTCAGCTCAGGGTCGGGGCCGCTGAACGACTTGCTCTTGGCGGTGAACAGGTTCTGTCCCTGCACGTAGATCCGCACGGCTTGAAGCTTGGCTTTCCCAATCAGATCGGTGGGCAGCGTGTAGCCGAGTTGAATGTTGCGCAGCTTCAGGTAAGAGCCGTTCTCGACGAAGTAGCTGGAGGCGCGGGCTTCGTTGTTGCTGTTGATGAGCGTGACGGCCGGAATAGAGGAGCTAGTGTTGGTCGGCGACCAGGCGTCGAGGGTGCGCTGGCCCCAGTTTTCGCCCGAGGCAATGGAGGCGAAGTCGGTGCGGAACTTGACGTTGTTGTACACATCCAGGCCCTGCACGCCTTGCAGAAATACTTGCAGGTCAAAGCCTTTGTAGCTGGCACCTAGGTTCAGGCCGTAGGTGAAGTTCGGCACGCCTTCCGTAATCCAGGTTTGGTCGAAGTTGTCGACTTTGCCGTCGCCGTTCAGGTCCTTGTAGCGGATGCGGCCAGGGGCGGCGCCCACTTGCGTGGCGTGGCTAGCTACTTCGCCTTCATTCTGGTAGATACCATCGGCTACGTAGCCGTACACGGCGTTGATCGAGTGGCCTAAGCGCGTGACGTCCTGACCGTTGCCGCCGTAGGCGTTAATTACCTCATCGGGCAGGTAGGTGAGCTTGTTGCGGTAGGTGGAAATGTTGCCCGTGATGTTGTAGGCAAACTTGTTGCTCAGCTCGTTCTGGTAGCTCAGCAGGAATTCCCAGCCTTTGTTTTGAATCGAAGCGCCGTTCACGTACTTGTCGCCGCCTTCGCCCACCGCACCTAGGTAGGGCAGGTTCACCAAGATGTCCTTGGAGTTCTTCACGAAGTAATCAACCGAGCCCGTAATCTTGTTCTGGAGGAAGCCGAAATCCGCACCTAAGTTGGTCTGGGTTGTAGTTTCCCACTTCAGGTTGGGGTTGGGCTGCTGAATGCGGCGGTAGCCGGAAGGCAAGCCGGTGTCGTTGCCGTAAATGTCGTAGGCCGTGCCCTGGTCGTAGTTGAAGTTCGGGTCGAGCGTACCGAGCAGCGACTGATACAGGCCACGCGAGGCGAAGTTGTTAATCTCTTGGTTACCAGTCTGTCCCCAGCCAGCGCGAAGCTTGAAGTCCGTAACGGCGGGCACAGTCGTCTTCAAGAAGTTTTCCTCGCTCAAGCGCCAGCCAGCCGACACGGCCGGGAACACCCCAAAGCGGTTATCGGCCCCGAAGCGGGAGGAACCGTCGCGGCGCAACGTTCCCGATATCAGGTATTTGTCCGCGAAGGAGTAGTTGACTTTGCCGAAGAGGGACGCCAGCTTGTACGCCGTGGCGGAACCGCCATTGTCCTTGTTGGCCGCGCCGGCATCGAGGTACATGTAGTTGGGGTCTTCGCTGGCGAAGTTGGTGCGCGAGGCGTAGGAGCTTTCGGAGTAGTAGCTGATGCGCTCGTTGCCGGCCAGGAAGCTCAGCTGGTGCTTGGTGCCTAGGGTTAGGTCGTAGTTCAAGGTGTTCTGCAACACCCAGTTACCGTAGAAGCTATTGGTTTCCGTCAGGCGGTTATTGGCCTCCGAGAGGAAGCCCGAGGTGTAGGTTTTGTAGATGTTGCGGTACTTGAACAGCGAGTAGTCGATGCCGAAGCTGCTGCGCAAGTGCAAGCCTTTGATCAATTCCAGGTCGGCAAACACGTTACCGAAGGCCCGGCCGGTGTTGGAGCGGTTTTGCTTGTTGTCGTTCAGCACCCGTAATGGGTTGTCCCGGTCGCTCATGCCCGCCACGGGGCCGCCCCAGCCCACGCCGTCCACGGTGTGCACCGGCACGATAGACGGCAGCTGGCTCGACCGGTCGCGCACGAAATCAATGGCTACTTCCGACTGCCGAGACTTCACCAGCGTGAAGTTTTCGCCGATTTTCAGCTTGTTGTTGAAGAAGTTATAGTCGGAGTTGAGGCGGGCCGTGATACGGTTGAAGCCCGTGTATTTCAGCGTGCCTACGTTGTCGTAGTAGTTGACTGACAGCAACATGCTACCCCGCTCACCGCCGTTGCTCAGGCTGAGGTTGTAGGACTGGATCAGGGCCGTTTGCTGCGTTTCCTTGAACCAGTCAGTATCAGCAGAGCGCTGAGTTTTGGCCGCATCTATAAATTCCGGGACAACGACTTGATCGAGCACGGGCCGTCCGTCGGGACCTAGGCGTTGCTGGAAGGAGTAGAACTGACTGGTCGGGTTGAGGTTGCCATCATTCACCGCTGCCTGCCAATACACCCGGCCGTAGTCTTGGGTGTTCAGCATTTTCAGGTTCTTGCCGGGCTTTTGCGCGGTGAAGAACGTCGAGAAATCAACCCGGCTGAAGCCCTTCTTGGCTTTCTTCGTCGTGATGATAATCACGCCGTTACCAGCCCGCGAGCCGTAGATGCTGGCCGCCGAAGCGTCCTTTAGCACCTGAATCGACTCGATGTCGTTCTGGTTGATCTGGTTGATGCCCTCCCGCGTCGGGATGCCGTCGATGACGTAGAGCGGATCGTTGTTGCCGAGGGTACCAATACCGCGGATGCGAACTGTAGGGGTGCTGGCAGGTGAGCCGGTATTAGTGATACTTACACCCGGCACCCGGCCTTGCAAGTTGCTGACGGGGTTAGCCGCCGGCATGTCTTTGATCTGGTTCACATCGACCACGGCCACGGAACCAGTCAGGTCGGCTTTGCGCTGGGTTTGGTAGCCGGTCACGACTACTTCGTCTAGTGCTTTCGTGTCGGGAGCCAGCGAAACGGTGATGGTGGTGCGCCCCGCCACGGCTACTTCTTGGCTCAGGTAACCCACGGAGGAAACCACTAGCGTGGCATTGTCGGCCATCGTCAAGGTGAATTTGCCGTCGCCGTCGGTGGAGGCGCCGTTGGTGGTGCCCTTCACCACAACTGTTACCCCCGGTAGGCCCGCGCCCTTCTCGTCCGTGACCTGGCCAGTCACTTTAATATCAGCCCAGAAATCGTTTGCAGTACCAGCGTTTGTCAGCGCAGCTCGTGCCTCGGCAGGATGCGCGGCCACTAATATGGGCGTGGTAGCTAGCAGCGTTGGCAGCAAAAGCCGACGCGCTAAGAGTACACTTTTTTGCATGGGAATTGGAGAAAGGAAAGTGAGGGTATGGATGTATCAGGGAATATGTACCCGCCGTAGAGCTAGCTCAAAAGGCCGGTGCAAGCACCCGCACCAGCCGCCCGAAAACGATTGCAGCTAGTAGGTAGTAAAGAGGCTAGCGAGCGAAAAGCAGGAGAGGAGCAGAGCAGGTGCAGCTGATTCATGGCTCAAAGTTGAGCGGAAAGCACCTCGGTAGGCTAGCTCGATTAATTCAAATGCTATAAGAAATTGAACAAGCTGGATAGTTTATATAATTGCTTGTAATTCAATGTATTGTTGAATGGTTTGTAGAATTTATTGCTACAGTAGTTATCAATAATGATACGCCACTATAAAAAATGATTCACCAATTATCTTATATAGAATATGTGCAGAGTGCCAAAGGCGTCAGACGACCTAAGGCGAGCCCAGGCACACAGCTCGGCTGAGAACGACAAAAGGCCTACGACGCGAAAGTCGTAGGCCTAGTGAGAGGAGCCGATCTAGTAAAGACAGTGGGTTCGACAGCGCTTAGCAGCCGGCTGGCTGGACATCGTTACATGGACAGTTAGAACCTGGCGACAACCGGTCGGACTCCCTAGGCGTCCGACCGGTTGTCGCCAGAACAAGCTTTGTGTGGTCGTTGCAACCCTGACAAAGCTTAAAGCCCCGGTCAGGGTTATCGAAGAACGGGCACCTAGCTTTTGCAGACGTTCGCCGTCAACAACCGGTCGGAAACATAGGGCGTCCGACCGGCAGGCGCGAGTTGTTCTTGCGGCTTGTGTATCGACAACTGGTCAGACACCCTCGGCACCGGACTGGCCGGCGACTTCTATATACTCGGCGTGGTATGAAGCGCCCGGAACTCGGAGGGCGAGATTTGGTACTTGGCTTTGAAGCTCGCCGAGAAATAAGAGGGGGAGGAGAAGCCTAGGCGGTAAGCCACTTCGGCAATGGTAAGCTCAGTGTCGAGCAGCTGCTGCCGAGCTTTCGTGAGGCGGATGCCCTGAATAAACTCCGTGACGCCGGTGCCGAGCAGGGCTTTTACTTTGCGGTAGAGCTGCACCCGCGAAATACCGAGGCTGCGGGCGACGTCCTCCACGCTCAGCTCGGAGGTAGCTAGGTTCGCCTCCACGATGGCGGTAAGGTCGGCCAGGAACTTTTGATCGACGCGCTGGGGCGCCACGGTGGCCGTATCGACCGACAGTTCACGGCGGAAATGCTCGCGCTGCCGCTCGCGGTTGTTGAGCAGGGTGCGTAGGTTTTCGAGCAAGAAGGTGGGGTTGAAGGGCTTGGTCAGGTAGAGGTCGGCGCCGGCTTGCACGCCTTCTACTTGCTGCTCGGGCGCGTTGCGGGCCGTGAGCAGCACCACCGGAATGTGCGAAGTGCGCCAGTCAGCCTTGAGTTGCGCCACCACTTCCAGGCCGCTGATTTCGGGCAGCATCACGTCGCACACAATCAGGTCCGGGATAGTTTCGGCGGCTAGGCGCAGGCCCGACGCCCCGTCGGTGGCCGTTTTAACTTGAAAATGAGTGCGTAGCTTCTGCGCCACGAAGGCATTTACCTCAGCATTGTCTTCAATAACCAGCACCAGCGCCTCGCTGTCTTTGCCCGCGCTCAGCACCGGGACCACTTCCTCAAGAAGCGGTGGCGCGCTGATTTCTTCGGCGAGGGCGAAGGTCGGGGCGGGCAGGGCGGTGATGCTGCGCAGCTCGGCCGGCAACTCCAGCGGCAGCGTCACGGTGAACGTGCTGCCTTTGCCCGGCTGGCTGGTGAAAGCTAGTTCGCCCTGGTGCAAGCGCACCAAGCCCATAGCCAGGGCCAGGCCCATGCCCGAGCCTTTGGCTACTTCTTGGTTGCCTTGGTAGAACCACTCGAAGATGTGGGCCTGGTCTTGTTCGCTGATGCCGGAGCCGGTGTCCTCCACGCTCACCCGCACGCTACGCTCACCAGGAACCAGCTGAATACTGACGGTGATTTGCCCGCGCTCAGGGGTGAATTTCAGAGCGTTAGAAAGCAGATTAAAAAAGACTTTGTCGAGGATATTCACGTCGAACCACAGGCGCAGGCTAGGTTCGGCGGGCAAGAACCGCAGGTTGATGCCCCGCTGCCGGGCGGGCCTCTCAAACACGTCCATAATCTCCCGTACGAAGGCCACCAAGTTGCCCTCGGTGGCGCGCACGGGCATTTTGCCCACGTCAATCTTGCGGAAATCCATGAGCTGATTTACCAGCTGCAACAGGCGCTGGGTGTTGCGGCGCACCAAAGCTAGGTCGTGGCGCTGGGCAGCGGAGAGGTCGGCGCCGTTGGTGAGCAGCTCTTCCACCGGCCCCATGATGAGGGTGAGCGGGGTGCGCAGCTCGTGCGAGAAATTGGTGAAGAAGCGCAGCTTGGCTTCCGTTTCCACCTTGGCGCGGTCGGCAAAGGCCTGAATCTGATTGCGCTGCGAAAGGATTTCCTGGTTTTGCTGCGCGAGCTGCTGCGTGATACGGCGGTTCACGCGAAACGCCCGCCACACAATTATCCCGAGTACCATCGCACCCAGCAACGCGGCCGCCAAGATATAGAGCACCGTTTGCTGGCTGGTGTAGGTGGCGAGCTGGGCCTGCAGCAAGCGCTGCTGCCGCTGGATATCCTGCTGCTGGCTGGCTAGCTTTTCGGTTTGCAGCTTTATCGTCAGCACGTTGGTCGAGTCGATGACCATGGTGCTGAGCGTGTTTTCCTTGTCGTAGGGCTGTTTACGCAAGATTTTCATGGCCACCCGGATAGCTTCCTCGCCGCCCGTTGAGTAAAGCAGCGTGGCCTTCAGGATGCCATCTTGCACGAGCTGAATGCCACCGTGGGCACCGGGCAAGCCATCGACCCCCACAATCTTAACGCGGTGGTCCAGCCCTAGCTGCTTGCACACTTGGTAGGCGCCCAGGGCGAGGCGGTCGTTGTGGGCAAAGATCAGGTCAATGGTGGGGTGAGCGCGCAGCACGGCGGGCAGCCGCTCCAGCACCGAAGGCCGTTCCCAGTTGCTGTTGACTTGGGCCGTTAGCTTCAGGTTCGGATAGGCGGCTAGGGCTTGCACAAACCCGCGGTGCCGGTCGATAGCCGGCGAACTGCCGGGCGCGCCGAGCACTTCCAGTATTTCGCCTTTCTGCCCCAGCAAGCTAGCCGCGTAGTTCCCAGCCGTTTGGCCTACTTCCTCATTATTGCCGCCCACGTAGGCCGTATAGAGTTTAGAAGTGGTGCGGCGGTCGAGGATAACCACCGGAATGCCGCGGTTATACACTTCCTCCACGATGGGCGTCACCGGCTCGGTTTCATTAGCCGAAACGATCAGCAGATCAATGCCTTCCTTTAGAAACTCCTTGATCTGTTGCTCCTGCAAGGCGCTGCTGTACTTCGCATCCTTAATCTCAAAGTTGACCTCCGGGTAGAAGCTGAGCTCCTTGGTCATGCCCGCTAGCATGGCCTGGCGCCAGGCGTCGCCGTTGGTGCACTGCGAAAAGCCAATGCGGTAGTGCCGGGGCGGAGCGGAGGAAGTACACGCGCCAACTCCTGCCAGCACCAGCAACCAGATGCACTGCGTCAGGAAGAAAAGCTTGCTCTCCCAAATGGCAGCAACTGTTTTCATAGCACGGAGGAAAGAAGAGGCGGGGAAGCAGACCGCACGTTACCGCCAGATTCCTTATCAGCTGGCGGCAGTGCGACCAACGAAAGTAAGCAAGCCAGCCGACATTATCCTCCCGCCCGAGGGCTCGCCTAAAGCTAGGGTCAGCTAGCTAATGGGTTCTGAAATCATAATCCTGTACCGCCGAGTTACCCATAACCAGCAACAACTGGCGCACTGTGCAGGTTAAAGGGGGGTATGCTGTCTTCTACTGCCCTCGAACAAACACCTGCTCCGCCGTTATCTACTGGCCAACCACCCGAACAAGCGGCCGCTGACCTCGCGCCGCGCCTAGCGGCGCACGCTGCCCAGTCCGACTACGAGGGCGGCTTCCCCGCCGACGAAATCGACTGGCTGCGCGAAGCGGGTTTGCTGAGCGCACCCCTGCAAGCGCAGTGGGCTGATTCTCAGGTATCGGCGGCTGCGCAGCTAGAAGCGCAACTAAAAACCCTGAAACACATCGGCCGCGGCAACCTAGCTGTTGGGCGGGTGTACGAAGGCCACGTCAACGCCCTGCAACTGCTGCAACGATTTGGGCTTCCGGCGCAGGTTGCTGGCTGGGCCGCTGATGCCGCTGCTGGGCACTTGTTTGGAGTGTGGAACACCGAGGCCCACGACGGCGTGCACCTAGAGCCGCTGCCCGATGGCCGCTATCGGCTGCGCGGCAGCAAAACGTTTGCCTCGGGCTCGGGCTACGTCACACGGCCCCTGCTCACGGCGGCGCTGCCCGACGGGGGCTGGCAGATGCTCATTCTGCCCGCCGATCAGCAAGTTCCTGCGCTCGACAAGTCGTTTTGGCGCCCCCTCGGGATGCGCGCTTCTGCTAGCTTCCGTGCTGATTTTACGGGCCTGGAGCTAGGTGTCGATGACTTGTTGGGCCAACCCGGCGACTACTACCAGCAGCCTGGTTTTAGTGGCGGGGCTATCCGATTTGCGGCCGTGCAGCTGGGCGGCGCTGAGGCTGTTTTCAACGAAACGCGCCATTTCTTAAGTAAAACGGGTCGCACCGAAGACCCTTATCAGCGTATGCGCCTCGGCGAGCTAGCGGTGCTCATCGAAAGCGGTAATCAGTGGCTGCACGGCGCGGCCACGCACGCTACCCGGCCTGGCGCCGATACAGAGGCAGAGGCCACGGTAGCTTACGCCAATATGGTACGCACCGCCATTGAGGGAATCTGCCTGCAAACGCTCCAGCTGGCCGAGCGCTGCGTGGGGGCCCGCGGCCTGTTGCGCCCCGAGCCCTTCGAGCGCCTGCACCGCGACCTGACGCACTACCTGCGCCAGCCCGCTCCCGATGCCGCCCTCGCCGACGCGGGTCGGTTTGTGTTGGCCAACGCCTCCAACCCGGCGCACACTTTGTGGCATGCATGAATCGACGATTTTACCCTTAGACACGTTGCCAATTCAGCCCGCAACGATGGCCAACTCATTGGGGCGCACCGTCGTTATTGCGCCCCACCCCGATGATGAGTCGTTGGGGTGCGGGGGACTTATGGCGTTGCTGCGCGCGGCGCAGGTGCCCGTGGCGGCCGTACTCGTCACCGACGGCACCATGTCGCACCCCAACTCGCAGAAGTTTCCGCCCGCCGCCCGCCGTGCCCTGCGAGAAGCCGAGTTTGCTGACGCCTTGCGTATCCTAGGGGTTGAGCCGACGGCTAGCTTGCTCCTGCGCTTGCCCGACGGGGCTACATCAAACCTAGGTCCGGAGGCAGTGGAGGCCGCAGTAGCTAGCTTGGTTAGGTATCTGACCGAGTGGAAGCCGGCGACCATTGTGGTGCCGTGGCGCCGCGACCCGCACCCCGACCACCGCACCACGAGCCGGCTGGTGCACGCGGCAGTAGCTAGGCTCCCGAACCCGCCGCGGGTGCTGGAGTACCTGGTGTGGGCCTGGGAACGCGCTGCCCCCGCTGATTTGCCCCGCCTCGACGAAGTGACCGGCTGGCGCCTTGATATCAGCGCTGTTACTGCCCAAAAGCAGCAAGCCATTGCCGCGCACCGTTCCCAGATCGAGGGCGTTATCGACGACGACCCCGCAGGCTTTCAGCTCGCCCCGCAGATGCTAGTGCACTTCGCCCGCCCCTACGAAGTGTATCTGGAAGCGCTGCCTCTCACCACTGCTACCACCTAAGCGATGAACCAGAACCAACCGAACACGCTGCCACCCAACTATTTCGAGCAAGTATACCAAGCCAACGCCGATCCGTGGCAGTTTGAAACGAGCCCTTACGAGCACGCAAAATATGCTACCACGCTGGCCGCGTTGCCCCGCCCTAGCTACGCCCAGGCCTTTGAGGTGGGCTGCTCGCTCGGGGTGCTCACCGAAAAGCTAGCGGCTCGTTGCACGCACCTCCTGGCGATTGATGTAGCCCTAGAGCCGCTGGCGCGGGCCAAAGCTAGGTGCGCCCACTTGCCACAAGTCACGTTTCAGCAGATGTTCTTGCCCCAGGAGTTCCCCACCCAACACGACTTCGATTTGGTGGTGCTGTCGGAAGTAGGGTACTATTGGAATCTCCCCGACCTAGGCCGGGTGGCGGATGGGCTGCTGGAACGGATGGTGCCCGGCGCCCACCTGCTGCTGGTGCACTGGACCCCCGAAGTGCACGATTATCCCTTGACCGGCGACGAAGTGCACGAGTTCTTTCTGAGCCGAGCTGCGGCCGATGGCCCCCTGCACCACCTGCACGGCGAGCGGCACGAGCAGTACCGCCTCGATTTGCTAGAAAAACGCTAGCTCTTTATTCTCTTGCCGATACGCAACGGCCGGGCAGGCGGCTAGCTGTGCTGCCGAAGCAGTTGTCGTACCTCGGTTAGGGCTTGGCCGAGCGGAACGGGGGGCCACCGCAGCGGCCATTGACCAACTGAATGGCGAGTTTGCTCGACCCAGTGCCAGAGCGCGCCAAAGGTGGCCGCAATGCTCAACTCTTTGGCCAAGGACCTTGTCGGTACGCCGAGCGTGTTAGCTAGCTGCCGCAACGCCAAGGTGGACACCCTAACGGAGTTGTGCTGCTGTTGTTGCCAAATAACCCGCAACTGACGCCGCGCCAGCCACTCTACCTGTAGCCCCTGGGGGCACTCAACGCAGGGCTCTTGCCGCTGCTGGTGCAACAGCGCCCACTGCCGCAGCTGCCACGACAAGCCCACGGCCACCCGGCCCGTTTGGCGGTCGGAGGTAGTAACCTGAACGATCGGGCTATGACGCACGCGCAGATCGTGGCGGCGCAGGGCTTGGTACAGGGCTTCGTCTTCTAAATACGGAACCACGGGCAAGCCGCCCACATGGCGGTAGGCTTGTGGCGTGAGGGCTAGGCTGGCCCCAAAGTGCTGATGATGACGGGGCCAAGGGTCTGCGGGGTCGGGGTCAACCAAGCTTTCTAGGCGGGCCCGCAGAATGCGGTAAGTGGCGTCGCGCAGATGTTGATGATGAACTGCGCACCGCGCGGTCCGGCGGGTGTTGGTTAAAATGCGGCCGCCTACGGCATCGTTGCCGGCCCCTAGCTCCGCCCGAATAGCTGCCAGCCAAGTGGGGGCCACGTGCGTGTCGGCGTCGGTGCTGGCCAAGAAGGTATTGGCGTTGCCAGTGTGTTCGAGGCGGCGGCAAGCTTCATCCATGAGCAAGCGACGCGCCCGGCCAACGTGCGCTTCCGCCGCTGGCAACGTTATTTCTACTACGTGTATCGCTAGCCAAGGGCGCGCCTGGGCGAAGCGCCGAGCCGTAGCCGCCGTGGCATCATCGCAGTTATTTGCCAGGACAATAACCTCAAAGCTGCGCGGGTCTAGGGGCTGACCCGCAAAGTCGACCTGCGCGGCCAGGGCCGCCAGCGTCTGGGGTAGGCGTGCCGCTTCGTTTTTGGCCGGTACCACCACGCAAGCCAGCAGCTGCGGGGCAGGCGGCGTTTCAATAGCTAGGGTAGCAGGTATTTCCACCGAGCTGGTCAGCGTATCGACCAGAGAAGACGAGTCTCGTTGCATTAGCGAAGCCAGGAAATAGGCCAGCTGCAAGCGCTACGGGGAGCAAAATAGGTGCTTGAGGTGGGAGTGAGCGTAGAAATAATACCGGTCATAGAAAGCTACTGCCACCTTGAGGGGAAGAGAGCAATAATCAAACTCGGCATTAAGTGAAAAGTTAACTGGAATGAATCCAACTTGAGCTCAACGTTACGCTAAGTTGAGCTGCTTGTTTGTAAATTACTGATAAACAGCATGTTGGTTCTGTTAAGCTGTTCTGTAGAAAAGGGGGTGGCTAAAATCTTATACAGTGCATAACACAAATCCGCCGTGCTACGCTAGGCGCAACACGGCGGCGGAAGAATTTCGGTACGCTACAGCTTACTTGAGCGTGAAGGCAGGCTGCTCATCCGAGACGGAGCGGATCTGGTTGACGACCTTCCACTCGCCATCAATTTGCAGTAGGTTTAGGAAGTCGGTCACTGAGCCTTTAGCCGATGGTCTTTCTACGCGGGCCACGGCAGCTGTGCCTTGCAAATCAACGTAGACGATATGGCCAGGGCGCAGGGCTTCAGCAGTTTTAGCAGAAGTTTGCTCAGTGGCGTTCTGGGCCATCAGCGTGCCGCCTTGCACTTGCATCACCTGAGCGGCGGGTAAGTAGGCCTGGCTAGCTCCACCCGCCTCAGAAGTGAGCAAGTAACCGTTGATGGTTTCCTCGATGCGGGCTATCTGGTACTTGGTTTTGGCCGTGAGGCGCTGAGCAAAGGAAACGGAAGCGAAGCTGATGAACAGGAAGGCGAGCAACAGAACTTTAGTTTTCATGGCTTGGAAAGGCTAGGAAGGAGTAGAAAGGAAAAGGAAAGGAAGAGTGAAAAGCGGAGCGTGGAGTAGCTGAGGAAGGTTCAGCAGGAGGAGAGCAGAACTACAGGAAAGGAATAGAGCGGGGAAAGCTAGGGTGCCATCGGAGTAGAGAGAAATTGAACTTTTTCGGCAAGAGGAGGCTGTTCCAGGCGGCCGCGGTTCCGCTGGTTACCCCCAAGAGGGGAAGTGTTCAACTGTGGAGGAGGCTCAGTTGTTGAGCATCGGTGCAACGCCCTGATAGATGCCGGCAGGTGATGGAAGGTTGTCTGGCGTTGCAAAAAAATGCGGACCGACTTACCTGCTTCTGGTGGCGTTGGCGCTGGGCGGGTGTCGCCCCGGTTGGGCGGCTACATTTACCTAGCGGTGGTTCGAAGTAGTGATACAAATGTAGTAGAAGGTACTATGTGACGCAAGGTACCTTGGAAATATTTTTTCTTAGTATTAGTAGATAGGTTGATTGAAAAGTGGTTTTTTGATTATATATAACTAGTAATCAATAATTTATATTGATAATAATATTTGGTGCTTAAATTTTGCTGCTTGGCTAAATGCGTAGCAAAGGTGGTGCTTATCCAGATACTAGGGTAGATTTCGGAGTTATCAATAGGTTGTGCTGGTGTTAGCAAATCTATTTGGCCTTACGGATATAGATATTTCCGTTCAAGGTCTTCATCATCACTTCTGCCCCGCCGCCGTTGATCTTACCGTACGTCCAGTTGTCGACGTTGACGCGGTAGGTGCCGCCTTCATTACTCCGATTTACCTTGGGTGCGCTACGTTCCGTCACGAGGTCGAAGTCGCTGTAAATCTCGCCATGATCAGTCTTGAGCTTAAAAGCAGCTTTTGTACTATTAGGGAATGAGACATCTACTGCGCCGTTGACGCTAGAGAAGGCCATAGGCGCGCCATTCGATACGCTCCGGAACGTGGCAGTTACGGCGCCATTCACGGTGTTTGCTACCGCCGAGCCGCCCACGTCTTTGAGCTGAATTCCCCCATTCACGTTGCCGACTTCCAGCTCACCTGTCACGTTTTCTACCACAATGTTGCCATCCTGCACGGTGCTGACTTGCAGCGAGAAGTTTTGCGGCACCTTGATGGTGAGCTGAACGGGATGCCGGTAGGAGTCCGTTTTCACATTTACGCGGTTGTCGTTCTCGTCCACGGTAAGCTCCACGCCCGAGTCATTATCAATGCGGCGCAGGCCATTGGCAGTAGCAGGGAGGTGGCGCGAAGCGGTGCGCTTGCTATCCCGAGAAGCCGCGTCAATCACAACGTCTTTACCCGAGTAGCCAACCACGTTGATGGAGCCGTTGACGAGCTTCACGCGCAGCATGCCGGGTTTGCCCGGTGAGCTGAGCGGTACCACCAGCTGATCTTTATCGCCCGATTGGGCTAGGGTGGGAAGCGTGGCGCTTACGAGTGCCGTGAGCAAGCTAGCGCGGAGCAAATGGCGGGTAGCGGTAGGAAGGAAGGTCGTTTTCACTTGGTTTGCTGTTTGATGGTTACGTCGCCGTTGAGGGTCTCGAAGCGGAAGTCTTTGCCGCCTTTGCCGAGCCGCATGGCCGTATCCTTGTTGAGTTTGTAGCGGGTACCGTTGCCGCTGTTTTGTTTGTTTTGCGTGACCTGCGCGGGCAGCGTCTCCACGTTGGGAAAATCGGTGAACAGCTCGCCGTGCATGCTTTTGAAATGCACGTCGGCCGATACATCTTTCGGGTAGCTCACGATGATCTGCCCGTTGATGGTGTGGTAGGACGAAGCGCCGTTGGGGCTAGCCACGTAGGACGCTTCCACGTTGCCGTTCACGGTGTGGGCCTTGGTCGTGCCGCGCACATTGGTAAGCGCAATGGCGCCGTTCACGTTGTAAGCCTCGAGCTTCCCGGTCACATCTTGAATCGTGAGCTTGCCGTTATTCACCGTCGACACGTGCAGATTCAGCTGGCGCGGCACTTTTACCACGTAGTTGAAGGTGTAGTGGTAGTCAATTTCCTTGTGGTTCCAGTTGCCACGGCCATTATGGGGGCGCGAGTCGTAGGGGGCGGCGGTGTAGGCGACGATGCTGTCGCCGCGCTGCAGAAAGCCTAGCTGCGCTTCTTTCTTGCCTAGCTCCAGGGTTTGCGGGTCATCAGCGGAAATGATCTTGGTGGCTTCAATCACTACTTTGTTGCCGTCGTAGCCTTGCACCGTCACCGCGCCGTCGATGTTATAAAGGGCTAGCACGTTGCGGCTGGCGTCGGAAGCGATGGTGAATTCCTTGCTGATTTTCTCCGTGGCTTCGCGGCCTTGGGCCTGGGCTTGGCAGCTAGACAGCAGTACCAGCAGCCCCGTCAGATGGGGTAGGATGGAAGGTTTCATCGTAGGGTTTGTTGGAAGTGGAAGGGGCCGCTTGGCCATTCGATAAGGACTGGATGCTCTCTTTGATTTTGCCCCGCACGGCTTCGTTCAGCGCCGGGTCATTCAGCAAGCGACGCAAGGGTTTCACGGAGCGCTTTTCCTGGAGCTGCACCATCACATCGGCCAGCGCCGACTGCACTAGCGGCGACTCTTGCTTCGCCAACGATTGCACCAGGCCTTGGCGCACGGCGGGCTCGTGGGCGAGCTGGGCTAGGGCTTCGAGGGTGGCTAAGCGCACGTTCACGTTTTCGTCGTGGTTCAGCGTGCTCAGCAAGGCCTCGACTACCCTAGGGTTGGCGTTGTTCAGCTCCTTGGTGTAGCTCACCGCCCGTAGCCGCTCGGTGGCCGAGGGGTTGTCGATAAGGGAGAGCAGCATCACTTGGCGCATGTCGGCAACCTGCTTGGTGAGGGTGGCCAGCTGCTGGTTGTCAGCGGTTTGTGCGGGCTGCTTGTTCAGCCAAAACCCAACGGCCACCCCAACGCCGACCAATGCTAGGCTGTAGGCTAAGCGCAGGGCTTGCTGCGGCGTGAAGACGGCTTGCAGCCACTGCCACACGGCCGCCCAAGAGCTAGGTTTGGCTTGTGTCTCTTCCTTGTAAGCCGAAAGCATGGCGTAGAAGGCCGGCCGCACATTTTCGCTAGGTTCTGGCACTGGTATGGCGCTCATCGTACCCCACACTCTTTGTAGGGCCAGTAGCTCCTCGCGGCACTCGGTGCACTCCTCGAGGTGGGCGGCCACAAGGGGGCGCTCAGCCTCGGGAAGTTCGTGGTTCAGGTAATCGAGGAGCTGCTCTTTGGCGTGTTCACAATTCATTATCTATCGTCAGTTTTCAATTCGTAGGTAAATGGTCTTCAGCTCGTTCATGGCCCGGTGCACCCGCACTTTCACGGCGCCCTCGGTTGTGTTTAGCACCCGGGCAATCTCCTCATACTTCAGCTCCTGAAAACGGCTCAGTACCAGTACTTCTCGGTAATCCTCGGAGAGGTGCGCCAGGGCCCGGTGCAGGGTAGCTACTTCCTGCTCGCGCTGCAACTTCTCATCGGCACCCGCTCCCCCACCAATTTTCTCGCTCCACTCGGCCACGTCGGTGTGGCGGACGCTGTGGCGGTTCTTCTTCACGTGGTCGGCCAGCACGTTGCGAGCTAGGTGGTACATCCAGGTGCGAAACTCGCCCTCCCCCGTGTAGGTATGGCGATATTTCAGCATCCGGTAAAACACGGTTTGTACCAGGTCCTCGCTGGCTTCGGCCTGACCGAGCATGTGGTAAAGAAAGCCGAACAGCTTCCGGTGGTAGCGCTCGAAGAGCAGGCCCATTCGGTCGACATCACCGGCTTTCACCCGGAGCATGAGCGCGTTGTCAGTAAGCGTATCCAACCGAGAGCGAAGGTTTGGTGGAGGTGATTTTGATGTGGACACTGCGGCTAAGCAGTAAGGTTACAGCCAGCCGAAAACTTTTTCCGAAAATGGCTAAAACCGAAGCAGCGCGAAGCCTGCGCTTCGCGTGTCGAAGAACGATGAAAGCTAGGTGTGACCCTAGCCCACATCATTCAACGACACGCGAAGCGCAGGCTTCGCGCTACTTCGTATAGTTCAGCGTATATCGCTCGGCCAGATTGTAGATCTGGCCGAGCTGCCAGACAGCACGATCCGGCTAGGCTAGCTTACGCCACCGATGCCCCTGGCCGGCGCAACCACAGCACGAGGGCTAAGAGCGCCAGCAGCACCAGCGCCGGCATGCCGCCCGCTAATCCCCCCGGGATTTTAGTGGCGTGCATTATTACCGCGCCAACCATAATGATGATCAGGCCGATAGCCGCCAAACGTGTGAAGCGCGGCACCAGCAAGCCAATGCCGCCCAGCAGTTCGGCCGCCCCTACCACGTAAGCGAGGGCGCCGGGCAGCCCCATGCTGCCGAACATGCCGACGGTGGCAGGTAAGTCGGAGAGTTTTTTAAATCCGGACGCAATGAAAGCTAGGGCCAGTAGGCCTTGCAGAATCCAGGCAATGATGTTGCGAGTGGAAGAAGACATAACGACAGAAATAAACGTGAAAAAAGAACGATTGCCCCGGCCGACAAACGGCCCTTTAGATTAGGAGTAAAGATGGCGTTTACTTGGTTTATTTCGGCTAGCGGTTTCCCGCAGTATACCGATGTTCTTTAGTATACCGAATTGGCCTAGAATACTTTGCGTTAGCCGGCTTGCTTCACTTCTTCGCTGGCGCTAGGCTGCTCGGGCGCTAGCTGCAACACTGATTCCGACTCATCAGCCACCGACGGGTGCATGATGTGCGTGCGGTGCAGCTGCCCCCACATGCGCAGGGCCTCAATCACCGGAAACAAGTTCTCGCCGTAGGGCGCCATTGTGTAGGTGACGGCCACCGGCGCCGTGTCGGCCTCGACGTGGCGGGTGAGCAAGCCGTTCACTTCCAGCTCTTTTAGCTCCTTGCTGAGCATCTTGGCGGTGATGCCGGTCACGTCGCGTTGCAGCTGTTTGAACCGCTTCGGCCCGTCGATGAGGCCGACGATGATGGGAAGCTTCCACTTGCCGCCGAGCAAATCGAGGGCGTCGCGTACGGAGCGCATGGCGCCGGTGCATTCCTGCGCACTAGTAGGTCGAGGATAGGGCTGTTGCATGCCCTAAAGGTCGCTCAAAATCAGGTTTGTATCCTACAGGATACCGGTATCCTTTGGTAAACCACTAGCCAAAATAAACCACCTAGCCTCCACCTTTGCCCGCACCAAACCACTGCGAGTTGTCACGTTGGGCAAGCCTGTTGCGCGCAGGGCCTGCCAAGCTTGAAGCTGATGGTTGGCGTTGATTTTTGGCTAGTAGCAACCTAGGTAGCTGACCTAGCCCGGCTACACCGACACGTTGCATTTACTTCTCTTTATTTCTCTTCGATCATGCACATTCTGCATATAATTTCCAGTCCGCGCGGTAGTGCGGCATTCAGTGTTCAGCTAGGCAATGCCCTGGTGGATAAACTTGTGGCTGCTAATCCGGGCAGCACGGTGCAGGTGTACGACCTTACCAACAAGTCGTACCCTCATATGGAAGAGGTGTACCTGCAAGCCATCAATACGCCCGCCGAAGAACACACGTCTGCCCAGCAAGCGGCGGTGCGCCACTCCGACGAGGCCATTGCTGCCCTCCAAGCCGCCGATGTTCTCGTTATTGGCGCGCCCATGTACAACTTCGGCATTTCGTCGACCTTGAAAGCTTGGCTCGACCACATCGTGCGGGCTCGCGTCACGTTCCGTTACAGCGAGCACGGCCCCGTCGGTTTGGTGCAAGGCAAAAAAGTGTACCTAGCTGCTTCTAGCGGCGGTATCTACTCCGAAGGGCCTATGGTCGGCCACGATTTTGTAGTGCCTTACCTGAAAACCGTGCTCGGTACCCTCGGAATGACGGACGTAACCGCAGTACGGGTAGAAGGTACTGCCATCCCCGGCGTTCAGGATACGGCGCTGGAGAAAGCGCTAGCCAGCATTGATCTAGCCGCTACCTCTTCGTTGGTGGAAGTATAGGAAGTGGCTATTTTAGCAACAACTGCCTGCCGCATACCCGTCTTGTAGTGGTTTGCGGCAGGCAGTTTTTTTTGCTTTATCGTTCTCTTAATAAGGCTAACCGTTCTTTATGCGTTGACGCAGAGCGGCTCGGGCGTTGCGTTCCTTCTTATTTTGCTAGGCTGCTCTTTACGATGTCAAGATCTACTCTATTAGCCATGCGGGCGTTCGGGCTGGTTGTGCTGCTGGCCGCTGCCGAAGAAGCCGTTGCCCAAATCGATTGTTCGGCGCCCATACTCAAAGTGTTGAGCAACAACCAGGAAATACCAGCTACCGGCAGTGTCTTAACGCCCCAGATCACCTTGCGCGTGACTTCGCCCGACGATTGTTCGGAGCAGGTACACTACCGCTTCCGCAACGCCCTGATGACATTGGTGCGCCGCGGTCGTCCCGTTATTCCCTCCTCGATCGTGAATCAATCCAACGTGAACCTAGCCCAATGGATGAAGTATTGTCAGCCAGGCGACCGTATTACCTTGTTTATCTCCTACCACGATATCGCAATAGTTAAGGCCAATGGCTCCTTGCAGCCCTACGCACAACCCAAGCCAGAAGACCTTAAAGGCCAGAAATTCGACATCCGCACCGAACAGGCTAAAGGCATCAGCTTCACGTGGCCCTTGCTAAAGCCTTGATAGCTAGCTGCTATTGCGTGCGATGAGCTAGGTTCGTTGGAGAGCTAGGGAATCGTATTGCACGGGAATAGGAGAAATGTTGCGCAGAGCTACCTTCCGGGCCAGAAGCTATCATATGACCTCTCCCTACGCAACGAACTTCTTGAGTATCAAGGTAGCTGTGTGGCCGCCGAAGCCGAACGAGTTGCTCATGGCGTATTCCACGGGGCGGTAGGCCGGTCGACCTAGGGTCAGGTGGAGCTGGCTGGCAAAGCCTGCATCCGTCTGCGTCGTATTGATGGTGGGTGGTATTACGTCTTGCTGCACAGCCAGCACGCAAGCAATGGCTTCCACGGCGCCTGCCGCTCCTAGCAAGTGCCCAGTCATCGATTTGGTGGCGCTGATGTGTAGGTGGGGCGCTGGGCCAAACACCCGTTCAATGGCCCGCAGCTCGCTGGCGTCACCTAGGCCCGTGGAGGTGGCGTGAGCATTCAAATAGTCGATTTGCGCGGCGTGCAGGCTCGCATCATCGAGGGCGGCCTGCATACTGAGGTAAGCACCTTCGCCTTCCGGGTGCGTGCCCGTGAGATGATAGGCATCGGCGGCCATGCCGCCACCTACCACTTCTGCCAAGATGGGGGTGCCCCGCCGGCGGGCGTGCTCGTACTCTTCCAGCACCAGTGCCCCGGCGCCTTCGCCCACCACGAACCCGTCGCGGCTGACGTCGAAGGGGCGTGAGGCGGTAGCTGGCGTTTCGTTGCGGGTGGAGAGGGCGCGCAGGGCGTTGTAGCTGCCAATGCCAGTTTCGTTGATTGGCGCCTCCGAGCCGCCGGAAATCAGCACCTCGGCCTTGCCCCAGCGGATGTAGTTGAAGGCGTCAAGCAGGGCCGTGGTAGAAGTGGCGCAGGCCGACACGGTGGCGTAGTTCAACCCCCGCAGCCCATACTTAATAGAAATCACGCCTGCGGCAATATCCACAATCATCTTAGCGCCGAAGAAGGGATTGAAGCGCGGCGTGCCATCGCCTTGGGCAAACTCGCTTATCTGCTCTTGCAACGTCAGCAACCCACCCGCTCCTGAGCCCCAGATCACGCCGATGCGGTTGCGATTCAGGTGGTCAAAATTCAACTCGGCGTGGCGAATAGCTTCATCCGCTGCCACCAAGGCGTACTGCGTGAACGGATCATATTTGCGGATTTCGGAGCGCTCAAAATGACCGAGCGGATCGAAGCCTTTTAGCTCGCAGGCAAAGCGGGTCTTGAACTTGGCCGCATCAAAGCGCGTGATGGGTGCGGCCCCGCTCACCCCCGCCACGAGGGCACGGCCAAAGCCAGCTGCGTCGTTGCCAATAGGCGTCAGCGCCCCCACACCCGTCACGACTACACGTTTTAAATCAGGCATATATGTACTAGTAGAAGAAAGAAAGGAATCGGTAAGTAGGGCCTAGCCAGCCAAGGCGCGACGGGAAAGCGAACGTCATTTCGACCAGCGGGAGAAATCTCGCCTGGATTGGTAATGCCTGCCTGGCGCCAGTACGCGAGATTTCTCCCGCTAGTCGAAATGACAACTTATTAGGATAAGCTATTAGTGATCCGACAAGCTGACTTGCACCGGCCCACTGCTTTGCGGGCGACGCAGCACGAGCAGCAGGAGCGGCATGGCTGCCAAAAAGAACACCCCAACTAACAAAAAAGCGTCGTTATAGCTTTGAATACCCGCCTGTTGGTTCACCGTCGAATCGAGCAGTTGATAGGCGCGGTGCTGGGCCTCTAGTACCGGCTGCCCCAGCCGAGCAATTACCAGCTGCGTACCGCTGGCTAGCCGCTCTGGCACGGGCAAATCTACCGCGCTCAGGTGCGTTACCAACGATTGGCGGTGCTCGGCGAAGCGCGTAGCGAGGTAGGTATTCACGATGGCAATGCCGAACGAGCCGCCGAGTTGACGCATCATGTTATTCAGGGCCGCGCCCTGGGCAATGTCCTTCAGGGCCAGTCCCGACACAGCCAGCGCCGTGAGTGGCACCGTGAGCAGCGCTAGGCCTGCTCCGCGCAAAATCAAGGGAAAGTAAAAATCGTCCTTGCCCGCTGCTCCGTTTAGCCCAGCCATGCGCCAGCTAAAAGCGAAAAACAGCACGAAGCCCAGCGCAATGACCACCGGAATAGGTACGCCTTTTTGCAGGGCACGGGCCGTGAGCATTAGGCAAAAAATGGCCAGCACAGCGCCCGGCAGCAAGAGCAAGCCGGTATCGAGCACCGGAAAGTGCAGCAGGCGCTGGGCAAATACGGGCGTGAGATACACCGAGGTAAACAGCCCCATGCCCGTCACGAAGGTGAGCAGGGCTGCCACGGCGAGCGTCCGGCTTTTCAGCACGCGTAGGTCCACGATGGGGTAGTTGGTGGTAAGCTCCCACCAGATAAAGGCCACGAGGCCTACCACCGCCGCTACACTGAGCTGCGTGATATAAGGCGTGGCAAACCAGTCTTCCTCTTGCCCGCGCTCTAGCACCACTTGCAAGGCGCCCACACCCACAATGAGCAGCAGCAAACCTAGCCAATCCATGCGCAGGGTGGCACGGTTGGCAGCCGCTGGCTCTGGCACCAGCAAAAACGCCGCGATGGTGACCACTATGCCAATCGGCACGTTGACTAAGAAGATCCAATGCCAGGTGCTCACGTCCAGAATGTAGCCGCCTAGGGTCGGCCCGATAGTCGGGCCAGTGAATACGCCGATACCAAACAGCGCACTCGCCACCCCGCGCTTCTCCGGCGGAAACGCCTCAAAAACAATCGTCTGCGAAGTTGAAAGCAGCGCACCGCCTCCTAGGCCCTGCACGAAGCGGAAGGCCACCAAGGTCCAGATGTTGCTCGCGGTGCCGCACAGCGCCGAAGCGATGGTAAACAGAATAATCGAGCCGATAAAGTAGCGCCGCCGTCCGAGCCGGGCAGCCAGGAAGCTCGTGATGGGAATGACAATGATGTTGGCGATGGCGTACGAGGTGATAACCCACGAGGTGTCAGCGAGCGTCGCACCTAGGTTGCCGCTCAGGTGCGACAGTGCCACGTTCACGATGCTGGTATCAATCAACTCCATCACGGCCGCCGCAATGACCGTGGCACACAGCAGAAAGAGAGGCAAAACACGCATGGGAAGGATGTTTATACCGTTTGGTATATTTTTAGAGAAAAAAGTCAGACGGCTAATTCCGTGTTGATCAGGTGCTCGATGTGGTCGAGGGTGGTGAACAGTGCGCTAGCGTCGCTGGTGGCTTTGGCAACCAAGATGCCGCCTTCTACCAGCGCAATAAAGAGCGTGGCGTAGCGGTCCGCTTCGGCTTCGGGCCGTAAGTCACCTACCTGTTGCCCTGCTTTAATAATCTGGACGATGTTACCTCGCCAGCCCCGCAAACTCTCTTGCACGCGCTGGCGCAGGGCCGCTGGTGGGGCATCATCAACTTCCACGGCGGCGTTGAGAATGGGGCAGCCCCCTACACCTCGCAACTCCAAAAAGGCTTTCCGGTAGAAGCGAGGCATGGCCAGCAACCTTTCGCGGGCAGGAGCACTGCTTTCTGCGCCGGCCCGCATTCCTTCCCGGACCAGACCTAGGTTGTAGTCGAAAGCGGCCAGCGCCACTTCTTCCTTGTTCTCAAAGTTGCCGTAAATAGCGCCTTTCGTTAAGCCCGTTGCCGCAGTGAGGTCATTCAAGGACGTGCCGGCGTACCCCTGTTTGTTGAAAATGGAGGCCGTTTGCTCGATGATGAACTGGCGCGTACGTTCGGCTTTGGACATGAGGCTTAACAAAATCGGTGTAAATATACCATTTGGTATTAAACTGCCAACAGCGCAAAAAGCTGGCTACTCTTCTACCATCCGAGCGTTCTTGTTTTCCTCGCCAGATAAAGTGAAAACCCTGGCAAAGGCGCCGGTTTCGTTCGGCGGCTTTGCCAGGGTTCCCGCAGACGGAGCACAAGTAGCCGCCTGAAACGCTAGGTAGGTAGTATCGTTCTGCAAGAAAGCTAGCCCTGCGCGGTAGGGCGAACTACGACTTCATTCACATCTACATCAGCCGGCTGCTCAATGGCAAAGACAATTGCGCGGGCAATGGCCTCTGGTGAAATAGCTAGCTGGTCTCTCGTGCTGAGGATCTGCGCCTTAACCTCGGGGTTGGTCATGGCTTCCGCAAAGTCGGTGTGGATGAAGCCCGGCGAAATGAGCGTGACCCGCAGCTTTGCACCCGCTTCCTGGCGCAGGCCTTCGGAAATGGTGCGCACGGCGTTTTTGGTGCCTGCATAAACTGATTGGAGTGGAACAACCTTAAGCCCAGCAGTAGAAACGACATTGACAAACTGGCCAAAACCCTGCCGACGGAAGATCGGCAGCGCCGCCGCAATGCCGTACAGCGTGCCTTTGAGGTTGACGTCAATCATCTGCTCCCAGTCCTCAACGCGCAGGTCATCGAGGGCGGAAATCAAGCCAATACCGGCATTATTAACCAGTACGTCCAGTTGGCCGTATTGGTCGAGGGCGAGTTGCACGAGGTTGGCGACGTCCGCGCGCTGGGTCACGTCAGTCGGTATGTACGCCACCTGGCCACCTGTGGCCGTAATGCGCTCCGCCAACGCTTCCAAGCGCGCCGCTCGGCGGGCGCCGAGTACAACAGTTGCCCCGCGCTCAGCCAGCAACAGCGCCGTGGCCTCCCCAATGCCGCTACTGGCACCCGTAATAGCGACTACCTTGCCTGTGATATTCTCCATAGCATCTTATGTGTGTTGATGAAACCGCACAAAGATCGAGGCACTAGGCTAGGTTGAATTATGCAAATCAAGCCAAAACTTATGAAAGCACAACCGGCAGCTTACGGTAGGCGTTGGGCGGCTGGCCGGTGTGCTTCTTGAAAAAGCTGTTGAAATTGGACGCGTGCTCGAACCCTAGGCAGTAGCTTATGTCGGCCACGCTCCAGTTGCTGTGTCGTAGTAAGGCTTTCGCTTCGTCAATCAGCTTTTCGGCAATGTGCTGGGTCGTGGTTTTGCCCGTGGTTGCTTTCAGCGCTTTGTTTAGGTGGTTGGGATGAACTGCTAACTGCCGGGCAAACTCATTCGCATTTTTGAAACCTAGGGTATGCTGTGGCGAGGCAAGCGGGAACTGACGCCCTAGCAAATCCAAAAATAAAGTGCTCAGGCGGGCCGCCGACGTCCCTGGCTGGTAGCAGGGCGGGGCAGGCGCTATTTTGAGCGACTCATGCAAAATGATCTGTAAGTAGTTGCGCATCAGATCATACTTGTGCGCGTACGGGGAGTGCAACTCCGCCAGTAACTGTTCAAAAAGAGCGCGCAACAGGCGGGCTATTTCGGGAGGCGGAAACAACACCGGTGTGCCTCCGACCCGAAACAGCGGCGAGCCCGCCACACTGGCCGTGCGTAAGTGCGGGGTAATAAACTCCTCCGTGAACAAACAGACAAAGCCCGTTTCGCGCCCACTAAGTCGCTGCCAGGAATACGGAATCAGAGGGTTCACGAAAACCAACGCGCAATCTTGCACCACGACGCGCTGATCGGCGTACGCCAGTACGCCTTCTGCGCCGCAAAGCAACTTCACTTTGTAGAAGTCACGCCGGATATGCGGAAAGGCGCTGGGAGACGCAACATCTTCGATGCGGTAGGCACTGACTTGCCCAGCCGCCGGCCATTCCCTGCCGTATTGCTGAGCGTACTCAAAGATAGTTTCGGGTGAGTTCACCGGCCAAAGTTATGCAAATCAAGTCAACTGGCTACTATTGATTTGTGCGCATAAAGCAAGTTGAACCCCTGGAGAAATGCAGGCAGCTAGTAATTGATCGGACACATAAGGTGGCGGACCAGAATGTAACCCTAGCTTACCTCACCTTGCGCTACTACGGGCAAGCTAAACACGAATGTGCTGCCCGACCCTAGCTCGCTTTCTACCCACAGCCGCCCGCCTTGGCTCGTGATAAACTCGCGGGCGATGCTCAGCCCTAAGCCGGAGCCGCCTTTGTAGCCGTTTTTGTCGGGAATTTGCACGAAGCGCTGGAAGATTTTCTCCTGGTACTGCGGCGCGATGCCGGGGCCGTGGTCGCGCACGCGCACTTGCACCTGCTGCCCGTCGGGGGCTAGGTCGGCGCGGATGTGAATGGCTTCTTGCTCCGGCGAGTAGCGGATGGCGTTGGCAAGTAGGTTAAGCAGCACCCACGTGGTTTTTTCGATATCGGCGCGCACCGGCGGCAGGGTTTCCGGCACTTCGATATTGAGGGTGAGCTGTTTGGGCTGAAGCTGAAGCTGGATGGTGTCGGCGCCAAACTGCACGATGTCGTGGATGCGGCTGGGCTGGAAGTTGAGCTGAATGTTGCCCGACTCCAGCCGCGATACGTCGATCAGCTCGCCCACGAGCTTCAGCAAGCGCTGGTTTTCGCGGTTCAGGGTGGCGAGTAGCTTCTGCTGTGCCTCGTTGATCGGACCCACGCGCTGATCTTGCAACAGCATGAGGCTGAAGTTGATGCTCGACAGTGGCGTCTTCAACTCGTGCGACACGGTGGCCAGGAAGTTCGACTTGGCTTGGTCTAGCTTTTTAAAATCCGACACGTTGCGCAGCAGCAGGATGGAGCCCACAAACGCCTTCTTCTCCAGCGCCTCGTTGTAGGAAACCACGTCGTGCACGATGAGGCGGTAGTAGGCTTCCTCGCCGGCTTGGGCTAGGGTGAGCAGGGGCGGGTCGGCTTCGCGGCGGTTCGGCGGCAGGTCCAGGCGGTTCAGCATCTCGCGCAGCAGATCATTTTCCTTCGCTACTTCATCAGCCACGCGGTTTTCGAGCTGCTCCAACGGAATGCCTAGCAGGTTGCTCACCACGGGGTTCGCCACAATCACGCGGCGGTTTTGGTCGATCAGCAGCAGTCCCTCGTCGAGGCTGTTCACGATGCTGACCACGCGGTTTCGTTCGGTAATCAGCTCGGCGAGGGTGGAGGTGCGGTAGTCGCGGAGCTGCAGCAGCATCTGGTTGAAGGAGCGCGCCACTTGGGTGAATTCGTCGTTGCCTTCTTCGGGAATGGAGGCGGTGAAGTCGTGGCGGGCGGCATTGGCGAGGCTGGCCGTGAGCTGGCGCAGCGGGGCTACCGTGGCCTCAGGCACGCTGAAGATGAACAGCATCGTAAATAACACACTGAAGGTCAGCAGAGCTACAGTGTAGCGGTTGGCCTTCGTAGCGGTTTGCTGAGCGACTTTGTTCTTGCGCATCAAGGCCTGCATGTTGAGCTGCACCATGCGTGCCGTTTGCGCCCGCAGGAGTTGGTGACGGGGCAAAATTTGTTGCAGATAAAACGCCGATGTGGGCGCGTTAGCCGACTGCGGATCGAGCAAGAGCTGGTAGTCGGCGAAGAGGCGTGTGAGGCTGTCTACTACTTGGCGCTCACCTACTTCCGTGATGTTGCCGGCTTCGCGGGTTAGGCTTTGGCGGAAGCGTTGCAGCCCATTTTGCAGGGAGGCCGTGTACTCGGGGGGGGCGGTGCCCCCTAGGTAGCGTTGCTGCTCAAGAGGCGCCAACGCGTCCAACGCCGCGAACATCTGCTGCCCGAGCTGCACCGAGTAGAAATTGTCTTGCAACACCATCGACGAGGAGCGTTCTAAGCGCTTCACGGAGTACAACGCGTAAGCACTCACCCCAATGAGCATGGCCAGAACCGCCAAAAAGCCGAGCGTAATTTTATTTTTTAAGTTCATGCTGCTGAGCAGGCGAAAGATAAATGGCGATAAGGGAGTGAAAGAGCCAAGAACAACTAGCAGGACGTCATTTCGCGCCTAGCGAGAAATTTCGCGGGCTGTTGGTAGAACAGTCATGTCGATCAGCCGAAGACATCTCGCGTGCCATACTAACTCCAATCCTGGGGTCTACCATCCTAACATCAGCGCGCGAGATATCTTCGGCTGGTCGACATGACCGTTCTACCAATAGCATAATCAATACGTTACCAAGTAAATATCTACGTCCCGGTCCCAATCGGCGACGCGCCGAACAAGCTCGGCCGTTACGCTGCGCCGGGCTAGCTTATTCCACCAATTTTTCTCGCCCGTGACGCCACAAATCAACAGCGACACGTGCTGTTCGGCGGCTACGCGCAGTACTTCGGCCACCACGTCGGTGCCTTTTACCCGCAGAATCTGGCCGCCTAGCTCTGTGGCGAGCTGGAGGTTGTTGATGAGGTGCCGTTGGGCGGCCAACCCGATGCGGTCGGCCGATTCGGCAGGCGTTTGTACGTAGAGCACCGCCCACCTAGCCCCGCCGAGCCGGTCGGCCAGGCGCGAGGTTTTGCGGATGATTTCCTTGGCGGCTTCGGCGTTGGTGTTCACGCAGGCCAGCAGACGGTCAGCGTTGCGGCGCTGGGGCTGCACGGCCGCCGCGCCTGTATCAATCTGACGGCCAAGCTGGTTGGCTACTTCGCGCAAGGCTAGCTCGCGCAACTGCAAGAGGTTTTCGGGCTGGAAGAAGTTGCGCAGGGCGGCCGGCACTTTCTGCGGATCGTAGATCTTGCCTTCCTCCAGGCGCGCCCGCAGCTCGTCCACCGTCAAGTCGACGTTTACTACCTCGTCGGCTTGCTTCAGCACCTGGTCGGGCACGCGCTCGGTCACGTCGGTGCCGGTGATTTTCAGCACTTGGTCGTGCAGGCTTTCTAGGTGCTGCACGTTCACGGCCGTAATGACCGAAATGCCGGCCCGCACAATGTCTTCCACGTCCTGCCAGCGCTTCTCGTTCTTGGAGCCGGGCACGTTGGTGTGGGCTAGCTCATCGACAATCACCACTTGCGGGCGGCGCTGCAACACAGCGGCTAGGTCCATCTCTTCCAGCGCCCGACCCTTGTAATACAGCGTCTTGCGCGGTATCAGGGGCAAGTCGCGCAGCTGCGCCACGGTGCCGGGGCGGCCGTGCGTTTCCACGTAAGCTAGCACCACATCTACGCTATGTTGGTGCAGATCGTGGGCTTCCAGCAGCATGCGGTACGTTTTGCCCACGCCCGCTGCCAACCCTAGGTATACCTTCAGCCGGCCCCGGCGCTTCTGCTGCACCAAGCGCAAAAAACGCTCGGCAGATTGGTCGCGCAGTTCATCTTCGGCTGGGGGCATAGGGAATGGTGAAATGGTGAGGTGGTGATTGGTGAGTGCTTAATTATTTATGCTGGGCCGTCATGCTGAGCTTGCCGAAGCATCTTGCCCGCAATGGTAATCAAATACTACTGCGGGCAAGATGCTTCGGCAAGCTCAGCATGACGACCTGATGATTACGTTCTGTACGCTCTACTCCTTGAGCAGCGCGTCGGCGGTGCGTTGAAGCTGGCGGGCTTGCTGACGCAACTGCTCTACTAGCTGACGCTGCGCGCCTTCTTGGGGCAGAGAAGGCATAGGTGCGGTGCCAGGGCGGTGGTGGGTGGTTACCCGCTCCAGGGGGCCGCTGGCGTCGAGGCGCGGGGTGCCGTCGGCGGTTTCGTAGGTTTCGAGGCGGTGGGCTAGGTCGTTGAAGGCCACAGCGACGGGCGAAAACTCGTCGTTGGCACGCACGGGCAGGGGCTGGTCGTAGTGACCTTCGGCTACCCGACGAATGCCGACGGTCAGCTCCTCCACGGGACGGGTGAGGTAATCGGGGAAGCTGAAGATAAACGAGAACGTGGCTAGGATGCCCACCGCCGCCAGCAGCCCGAGCGTGCCGATGGTGCGGTTTGCAATCTGGCGGGTGCTGGATGCTTGGTGCTCAATGGCTTGCAGATTGATGGTTGCCACGCGGCTTACTTGGGCACGTACCTGTGCGTACAGTGGGGCTTGCTCGGCCGCCGTGCCGGCGTACTGCCGGAAAGAGGTCGTCAGCGAATCGACTAGCTCCCGCTCGCCGGGCTCGGTGATGTTGCGCTGCTCGGCAGCTAGGTGACGCTCAAACGTTTGGCGAGCCAGCGCGTAAGAGGGCGCCGCAACTTGCGGGCTAGGGGTGGTGCGCGCCTGGCGCATGTCGGCCAGCGCGTCGGCCATGAAGCGGGAGTAAGCCACCGAGCGGTAGTTATCCTGCAACGTAGCTTCGGTGCTGCGCGACAGCCGGTACAGGAAGTAGCCGCCGACGCCACTCAGCAGCAGGATAATGACGAACAAAAAGCCCAGCCCCAGCGTGAGCTTCGATTTGAGGGTACGTGCCATGGGTGAAAGCAGAAAACAGAACGAACAGCGTGCAAGTAGCTAGGTAGCAGCCGGTAGCGAACCGGGCCTAGCCGCGCCAAAGTGGCGCGGCTAGGGTAGCGGAGTGCATTAGAAGGACAGCGCAATGCTCGACGTTAGGTTGCCGTAACTGTCGGAGGTGCGGCCGTCTTTCTGCTGGAAGATGTTGCTCTTCGCGTCCAGCAGGCGGCCCTCCACGCGGAAGACGACGTTGCTGGTGGGGGCATAATCGAGGTTGAGCGAACCGCCTTTGAGCTTCACATCAGCATCGGTGGCGGCGGGCATGATGGAGTTGATAATCACCCCATGATCAGCGTTGTAGTACTCGACGCGGGCGGCGGCGGTCCACTTATCGGCTAGCTTGTAGCGCACAAAGGCGGCGCCGGTGTGCCACGTGTCGGCTTTGGTGCCATCCTGGGCTTTTTCCTGCTTGCCCACGTCGAACACCACGGCTAGGCTCAGGCGCTCGGTGGCCGTGTAGCTCACGTAGAAATCGTGGAAGTAGCGGCGGCGCTTCAGCGAGTCGGAGGGCTGCTCGTTGCCATAGAAGGTGCTGGAGTTGATGAGCAGCTTCTCGGTAGGTTTCCACTGAATCTGGGTACCGAGGGCTTTGCCTTGGTTGTTCTCGCGAATGTTCTGCCAGCCATTCAGCGCCAGCGCGGTCAAGGTCAGCTTGGGGTCGACTTCGTAGGTGAAGCGGGCGCCGGCCTCGTAGTAGGGCGAGTTTTCGGCCATGAGCGAGCGGGTCAGCGTCCAGTTGTCCTTGCTGATGGCCGACTCAAAGCCGATGTGCGAGGTGAAAATACCTAGGTCGAGCCACGCTTTCTGGAACGGCCGAAAACCGGCGTAGCCCTCGTAGATGTGCTTGAAAACCTGATCTTCAGCGGCGTAGTTGGCCGCTACGTACGTACCCGCATGTAGGGCGAAAGCACCGCGCACCTTCTCATCCTGGTAGCGCACCCCCACGATGCCGTTGTTGATGGTAAACTCGTTTTGGCGGTCGTGGGAGTAGAGGAAGCCGGGGCGGTCGTGGGTGTTGGCGTGCTTGAAGTCATAGCCATAGTAGCCATCGACGAAGCCGTAAAAGGTGAGAGGACTGGCACTGGGGGCTTTGATCGAATCAGCGGCGGAAGGCTGCTCCTGAGCTACGGCGGCGAAAACGGGCAGCGTGAAACCAAGGGCGAGCAGCAAAGAATTTTTCATGGGGCGGTTAGCGGCTAGCCGAAGCTAGGTTATCGAGGGCTAGGTTGAGGCGCAGTACGTTGACCCGGTCGGGGTTGATGACGCCTTTTTCTAGGTTGTTGTTAATTAAGCTTTTAATGGTGTTGGAGTCGATGTTGCGGGCCTTAGCAATGCGGGCCACCTGCACGTAAGCGCCCTGCGCCGACAAGTGCGGATCGAGCCCTGAGCCCGACGCGGTAATCAGCTCGGCGGGCACTTGGTCTTTCGTTACACCGGGGTTTTGCAGCAGAAAGGTATCAAGCCGGGCCTTCACGGTACCTAGGTACTCGGGGTTGGAAGGGCCTTTGTTGGAGCCAGCCGAACCGGCGGCGTTGTAATCCACCGCCGAGGGGCGGGAGCTGAAGTACTCGGGCCGGTCGAATTTCTGCCCTACGTTGTCGTAGCCGACCACGCGGCCGTTTTTGCTTACCGTTTCACCTAGGCCTTGGCCCGGTGCGAGTTGTGCCCCCGCCCACACCAGGGCCGGGTAAATAAGGCAGCACACCACCAGCAGAACCAAGGTGAGGCGGATGGCTGGAAGCAGTTGATTTTTCATTTTAAGAGAAAGTAAAAAGCTAGGGTTAGAGCTAGTTCCCCTCCTTTTTTCAAGGAGGGGGGCGGGGTGATTCCTCGGTGAACGACTTGCGTTTGGTCGTTTTAGCTTGGCTGTTTTTAGTAAACAACATCAGCAACGACGGTCAACCACCCCAGCGGCGCCTTCGGCGCCGCGTCCCCTCCTCATCTGAGGAGGGCAGCTGTCATTCAATCAATTACATAAACACGCCCACCAGCAAGTCAATCAGCTTGATGCCGATGAAGGGCACGATTACGCCACCTAGGCCGTACACGAGCAGGTTGCGGCGGAGCAGCGCCGAGGCGCCGATGGGCTTGTAGGCCACCCCGCGCAGGGCCAGCGGCACCAGCGCCGGGATGATGATGGCGTTGAAGATAACCGCGCTCAGAATGGCCGACTGGGGCGACTCTAAGTGCATGATGTTCAACGCACCTAGGCTCGGAATGGCGACCATGAACAAGGCCGGCACGATGGCGAAATACTTGGCCACGTCGTTGGCGATGCTGAACGTGGTGAGCGTGCCGCGGGTCATGAGCAGCTGCTTGCCGATTTCCACCACTTCGATGAGCTTGGTGGGGTCGTTGTCGAGGTCGACCATGTTGCCGGCTTCTTTGGCGGCTTGGGTGCCCGAGTTCATGGCCACCCCCACGTCGGCTTGGGCGAGGGCGGGAGCGTCGTTGGTGCCGTCACCCATCATGGCGACGAGCTTGCCGCTTTGCTGCTCAGTGCGGATGTAGGTCATTTTGTCCTCGGGCTTGGCTTCGGCAATGAAGTCGTCGACGCCCGATTTCTCAGCGATGAACTTCGCCGTTAGGGGGTTGTCGCCGGTTACCATCACCGTTTTGATGCCCATTTTGCGCAACCGCTCGAAACGCTCCTGAATGCCGGGCTTGATGATGTCTTGCAGCTCCACCACGCCCATCACGCGGTCATTTTCGCTCACGACCAGCGGCGTACCACCGTTTGAAGCCACGGCTTCGGCGCGCTGTGTTACTTCCTGCGGGAAAGGCTGGTTGGCCTTGTTGGCGAGCTGACGGATGGCGTCGGAAGCACCTTTGCGGATGCGGGTACCGTTGGCAAGCGTCACGCCGGAAGAGCGGGTTTCGGCGGTAAACTTGATCAGTTCAGCGCCTTGCAAGTGGGCTTGCAGCTGTTGCGGGTCTACGTTTTGCTCGCGGGCTAGCTCTACGATGCTCTTGCCCTCGGGCGTTTCGTCGCTGAGGGAGGCGGTGGTGGCTAGCTCGATAAGCTGGCGTTCGTCGACGCCGGGGGCGGGCCAGAAGTGGGTGGCTTTGCGGTTGCCGATGGTGATGGTGCCGGTTTTGTCGAGCAGCAGCACGTCGATGTCGCCGGCCGTTTCCACGGCTTTACCCGACTTGGTGATGACGTTGGCCCGCAGCGCGCGGTCCATGCCCGCAATGCCGATGGCCGAGAGCAGGCCGCCAATGGTGGTCGGAATCAAGCACACAAACAGCGCAATAAACGAGGCAATGGCAATCGGCGTTTTGGAGTACACGGCGAAGGGTTGCAGCGTAACGCACACAATCACGAACACCAGCGTGAAGCCCGCCAGCAAGATGGTGAGGGCAATTTCGTTCGGCGTTTTCTGCCGGGCGGCGCCTTCCACGAGGGCAATCATTTTATCGAGAAACGACTCGCCGGGCGCCGTAGTCACGACTACCTTGATGCGGTCGGATAACACCTTGGTACCACCCGTGACGCTGGATTTATCGCCGCCAGCTTCGCGAATTACCGGCGCCGATTCGCCCGTAATGGCCGATTCGTCGATGGTGGCTAGGCCCTCAATGATTTCGCCGTCGGTGGGGATGATTTCGCCGGCTTCCACCACGAACATCTGGCCTTTCTGGAGCTGGGAGGAGCTAACCGACGAAATGTTGCCTTTTTCGTCGATGACGCGGGCAGGTGTTTCCTCGCGGGTTTTGCGCAGGCTTTCGGCTTGGGCCTTGCCGCGAGCTTCGGCAATGGCCTCGGCGAAGTTGGCAAATAGCAAGGTGAGCAGCAGCACCAGGAAGACCACGAAGTTGTAGGCAAACGAGCCCTGCGCCGGGTCGGGGTTCACCAGCAGACCTAGGGTCACGAAGAGCATGACCACCGTGCCGAGCTCCACGGTGAACATCACCGGGTTGCGGTACATCAGCCGCGGGTCGAGCTTCACGAAGGATTGCTTGAGCGCTTCCTTCACGAGCTGGGGCTGAAATAGGGATTGGGATTTGGGAGACATGAGATTGTCGTTCTGACAGGCGCCTCACCCCCTAGCCCCCTCTCCGAAGAGGGGAAACTAGCTCTAGTTTTCTAGAATGCTAGTTCTAGTAGGATATGGCAATGAGTTACTAAGGCTAAAAAGCTAGGCTAGTTCCCCTTCTCCTTTTCGGAGAGGGGGCTAGGGAGTGAGGCGCCCGTGTGGCGCCTAATACAGGCTAAAATGCTCAGCAATAGGGCCTAGGGCCAGGGCTGGGAAGAAGGCCAGGGCGGCGATGATGACGATAACCGCCAGCACCATCACGCCGAAGGTGGCTGTGTCGGCGGGGAGCGTGCCGGCCGATTCGGGCACGACTTTCTTGCGGGCGAGCAGGCCGGCAATGGCGACCGGGCCGATGATGGGCAGGAAGCGCGAGAGCAGCAGCACCACGCCCGTCGAGATGTTCCACCACGGCGTGTTGTCGCCGAGGCCCTCGAAGCCGGAACCGTTGTTGGCGGAGGCGGAGGTGAACTCGTAGAGCATTTCCGAGAAGCCGTGGTAGCCGGGGTTGGCGAGCCAGCCCGCGTATTCGGTGGGGTTGCCGGCGTAGAGGTGAGCCGTCATGGCGGTGCCAGCCAGGATGAGCAGCGGGTGCAGCAGCGTCACGATAACGGCAATTTTCATCTCGCGGGCTTCAATCTTTTTGCCCAGGAACTCCGGCGTGCGGCCCACCATCAGGCCCGCAATGAACACGGCGATAATCAGATAGGCGAAGAAGTTGAGCAGACCCACGCCGCAGCCCCCGTAGAAGGCGTTGGTCATCATGCCTAGCATCTGACACAGGCCCGACAGCGGCATAAACGAGTCGTGCATGGAGTTGATGGAGCCGCAGGAAATCACGGTGTTGGTGATGGACCAGTAGGCTGAAGCCGCCGCCCCAAACCGCATTTCCTTGCCCTCCAGCGCCCCTAGACTCTGGTTGATGCCCATCTGGGAAATGGCGGGGTTGCCGTGCATTTCGTAGTAGATGGTGGGGGCGAGCAGGGCCACGAAGCCTACGGTCATCACCCCAAAGATCATCCAGGCCAGGCGCTTACGCTTGAGGTAGAAGCCCAGGGCGAAGATCATGGCCAGCGGAATCAGCGTCAGGGCCACGTTCTCGACCACGTTGGTGACGAAGTTGGGGTTTTCGAGCGGGTGCGCCGAGTTGGCACCGTAGAAGCCGCCGCCGTTGGTACCCAGCTCCTTGATAGCCACCATGGCGGCCACCGGGCCGCGGCTCACGGCCACTGAGTCGCCTTGCAGCGTAACAAGCTCTTGCTTGCCAGCCATGGTCATGGGCGTGCCGTTGAAGGCTAGGATGAGCGCAATGACCAGCGACAAAGGCAACAGCAAGCGCGTCAGGCTCTTGAGAAAGTAGTTGTAGAAGTTGCCGAGCTTGTCGGTGGTGCGAGCTTGTAGGGCGTTGAAGATGACCACCGCGGCGGCAATACCGGTGGCGGCCGACACAAACTGCAAGAAGGTAATCACCACAATCTGCGACAGATACGACAGGCCCGACTCGCCGGAGTAGTGCTGCAAGTTGCAGTTCACCAGAAAGGAAATAGCCGTGTTGAAGGCTAGGTCCGGTGACATGCTGGGGTTGTGGTCGGGGTTGAGGGGCAGCACGCCTTGGGTGCAGAGCACGGCCATGGCCAGCACAAACCATACAAGGTTGATGGTGAGCAGCGCCACTAGGTGCTGCTGCCACGTCATTTCGCGGTTGGCGTCGATGCCCGAAAGGCGGAAAATGCCGCGCTCGACGGGCGCGAGGAAGTCCAGCGCATTTTTGTCGCCGCGGAATACGTTCGCCAAAAAGCGTCCGAGCGGCAGCGCCAGCCCCAGCGCGAGGCCAAACATGACGAGGACACCTAGCAAATCTTGATTCATAACACGAGAGAAGTAGAAGGGAAAAGGCAGAAGGCGACTAGAAGCGCTCGGGCTTCAGCAGCACGTAGATCAGGTAGCCAAACACGGCCAGCGACAACAGAAAAAGGGCAATCATCATGGCGCAACGGGCGTTAGATGTGGTCGAAGTATTCCACGGATTTATAGAAGAGCCAGAAGCCAGCGAGGCCAGCGGCAGTGAGCAACGGAATCATGAGAGCGGGCGCCATGGGGCAAAGTGGTGTAGTGAATGATTGGATATGCCAGGTAGCTTGCGAAAGTCAGCCCAACCGGCATTGTTCTGCTCGGTTATTCTATTTATCATTGATATACAGTGCGTTGTATTGCTGAAAATCGACTTTGCGCTGACCGAAAAACCAGGGGGTACTAGCGTTTCGCTAGGGTCGCTTTACCAGAATGCTAGGGCCGCGCGCTACCTAGGGCCGCCTGTGGCGTTGCTAGAGTAGGAAGCCACACGGAGCACAAAGGGCCGAAAAGTCAAACGCGGCTTCTCAACCTGAGAAGCCGCGTTTGGCGGTTAGTGGCAGTGAAACAGGCTTAGGCTAGGATGTCGGCACGCTGGTGTTCATAGGCTTGGAAGAGGCGGGTGGGCATAAGTTGGCGGGCTAGGGCCACGCCTTCGGGCGTGTCGTCGAGGTGCAGGTCGGGGAGGTAAATGGTTTCCATGGCCGCGGCGAGGTAGGCATTGCCGCGGCGCAAGAGCTCCTCGGCCACGGCAAAGCACTGGCGCAAGCGGGTGAGCTGGTTGGCCAGAATGGCCTGGTGGGTATAGAGTGCAAACTGACCCAGCGGGCGGTAAAAGCCGCCGCAGCGCGGAACGGGCTGAAGCTTCAGCGCCAGATCGGGAAAGTTGGAAATGAGCAGTTGGATGGTTTCGTTGGGGGTAAGCATAATCGTAAGCATTGACAAGGCGGAAGCGAAAGGCGCGGGCAGAACTAATCAGATAATCAGCTCAATAGCTAGCCAGAGCAGCAGCAAAAAACCAAGGGTATATTTCATGGAAGCAATGGTAGGGGAAGCAAAAACCTAGCGGCGGGCGCAAGCCTGCGACAACGGGCGGGGCATGAACTGCTCCAGCAACTGCGGATCTTGGGGGAGTTCGGCTAGGTGCAGCGCGGGCAGGTAGCCGTGCAGAACGGCCGCCGTCAGGGCCGGGTCGTTGAGTTGCAGCAGCTGATTGGCCAGCACCAGGCAGGCGCGTAGTTGCGGCAGGCGCCCGGTAAGGGCCACGTGGCGCGTGTAGGCCGCAAAGGCCGCCAGCAGGTCGGGGAGGGCGGCGGGCTGGTTGCAGCCCGGCAGCTCATGTTCGAGGGCCGGAATGTGCTGCACCAGCAGCGCTGAAAGTTGAGAGGAAGCCATCATAGCCAGCAAAAAAGGACAGTGAAACAGACTGACTGCGCGGTTGCTGCCAAGCAAGCAACTGCATGTGCCAGAAAGTTGTCAAGGCAGGTGCCAGGCGCTGGATACTTGATTCTTCTGTTTGTAAATAGTTGTTAATGAGATAATAATCGTAAAAGGATGCGGCCGTAAGGTCGCCAAAAAGCGTGATGCCCCCTGTCGTTTCGCTACAGGTGCTCTACGCTTTTGCATAGCTCTAAATGAGATTTTAGCTTCGGCTGCTGGTAATATTGCTAGGTATAGGCCTTGCTCGGCCGGATTTATAATCCGGTCGTTCGGAGCTGCGGATTTGCAATCCGCCCGGCCGCGCCGCTAGGTGTTTTCGTGCAGGCGCAACTGCCCGCTTTGCGGGCGGGGATTACAAATCCCCAGCTCCTAACAGCCGGATTACAAATCCGGCCGAGCAAGACCGAGCAAGACCGAGCAAGACGAGCAGACCTAGCAACTGCTACCACTGCACCGGCAGCACGCGAGATGTCTCCCGCTGGTCGACATGACGTTCTCTACTGATGTTCCTTGATTTTACTGGCCATCGGCCCACCCTAGCAAAATGAAAGGCGGGGTGCCGGGGCAAGTGGCGCTTACAGGGCGGAAATCCACTGGAGAGGGCAGTGGCACCTAAATGGCGGGGAGATACTGCGTGAGGCTAGCTCACCTACTATTTCCACGAACCCAAAGCCTCATCACGCCACCTATGCCTGATCTACTTGCCGAAATAACGCACGCTGCGCGAGCGTACTACCAACAGCTCCAACGAATTAGCTGCACCGAAATCGATTTTCGAGATTGGCTACAGGCATTGCCGATGGTTGAGCGCGAGCAAATGGTGGCAGATGGGTTTGCTATTGCGTGCACGCGGCGCGCGTTTCAGCGCCACTGTTTGGAGTGGCGCGGCTACTTGATGCGCGAGTTTATGCGAACCCACTTGTCGGTTGCTGCTTTCGACTTGTGGGAAGCGCACGGTGAGTTCAATGGTGATTTGTCGACCTAGGTTCTGGTAGCCAAGTAATTAGAGCTCGTACTCTTGCAGCTTGCGGTACAGGGTCGTCAGGGCAATACCTAGGATGCGGGCCGTTTCGGTTTTGTTGCCGTGCGTTTCGAGCAGGATGCGACGAATGTGACTTTTCTCTGCGCTCCGTAGCGTGCGCTCGTCGTCGACCAGGCTAGGAGCCTCGGCGGACGGTTGGGGCTGGTCGAACTCGGCGGGCAGGTACTCGGGCGTCAGCACGTCGCCGTCGGCTAGGATGACGGCGCGCTCTAGCACGTTTTTGAGCTCGCGCACGTTGCCGCGCCAATTGTAGTGGGTGAGGTGACGCAGAAAATCAGCGTCCATGCCGCGCAGACGCTTGCGGAGCTTGGCGGCGTAGAGGCGCAGAAAGTGGTTGGCCAGCGGCTCAATATCTTCGCGGCGGGCATTGAGCGGCGGCACGGCCACCGTGAACACGGCCAGGCGGTAGTATAAATCGGGGCGGAAGTGGCCTGCGTCGGCTTCCTGGCGCAGGTTGCGGTTGGTGGCGGCCACAATGCGCACGTCGGCGGAGCTAGGTTTGGTCGCGCCAATTTTGGTGAATTGCTGCGTTTCCAGCACCCGCAGTAGCTTGGCCTGAAGCTCTAGCGGCAATTCCCCGATTTCGTCCAGAAACAGCGTGCCCGTGTTAGCTTCTTCCAGCAAGCCTTTCTTATCAGTGAGGGCACCCGTAAACGCGCCTTTCTTGTAGCCAAATAGCTCCGACTCAAGCAAATCCTTCGGAAACGCGCTGCAATTGACGGCCACAAACGGCTTCGTACGGCGCGGACTAGCCTCGTGGATGGCCTGGGCAAACAGCTCCTTGCCGCTGCCCGTCGGGCCTTCCAGCAGCACGGTGCTATCGGTTTGCGCCACGCGTTGCGCTAGGCTTTTGGCTTGATTGAGCGCCGTCGAGTGCCCAACCATGGCGTCGAAGGTGTAGGGCAGGGCCACGCGCTTTTCCAGCTCGGCTACGCGACGCTTGAGCTGCGCTTTATCGACGGCGCGACTCACCACGGCCACGAGCTGGCGGTCGGAGTCGCCTTTGGTCAAGTAGTCGAAGGCGCCTTGCTTCATGGCCTGCACCACGTCGGGGATGGTGCCGTAGGCCGTCATCAAGATAACCTCGGCCAAGGGCGCTTTTTCCTGATAACGAGGCAGTAAGGCTAGGCCGTTGCCGTCGGGCAGCTTCACGTCGGAGAGAATGACGAGGATTTCATCGACGTGTTCCTGCAAAAGCTCTAGGCCGCGGTAGGCGGTGGCCGCTTGGAGCACGGTGTAGCCTTCAAGCTCTAAAATTTGGCTCAGCAGTTGGCGTAAGCTAGGCTCATCGTCGATGAGCAGCAGGGTGCCGGTAGGCATGGGGAGAATGGTTGGTGGAAAAACCGGCCGCAAAGTACGGCGGAATGCGTGTAGCGCGGACTTTGTAGTCCGCGAGTACGGGTAATGAACGTAAACGCTACAGTTGGAGGAGCAGACCGACAAGCGCGGACTACAAAGTCCGCGCTACAGGTATTCAGCATGGAAAACCAGCCGCTGATGCGACAAGACGCAAATTGTTGCGTCTCTACCTCGTTCACCAACTATCTCAACGGTAATCATATCGACCAGCGGGAGACCTCTCGCAGGCAGTGCTAACTTCAATGGCTCGGTTTAGCTTTACAACAACAGCACGCGAGATGTCTCCCGCTGGTCGATATGACGTTTATTTGTTTGGCAATCTTACTGTAATCTGAATCCCCTCATGCCTTTTTCTTCTGAGTCCATTCGGGCTTGCTTTCCTGCTTTACAAGAACGCGCTGACCATAAACCGTTTATCTTTTTCGATGGCCCCGGCGGCACCCAAATGGCGCAGCAAACCATCGACGGTTTGCTCGGCTACATCACCGGCGGCATGGCGAACTTGCACGGCACGTTCGCGACTAGCCGCGCCACCGACGAGTTATTGGAAGCCGGCCGCCGCGGCATGGCCGATTTTCTGAATTGCCAACCGCAGGAAGTGGCCTTCGGGCAAAACATGACCTCGCTGGCCTTCACCATTGCGCGCAGCCTAGGTTCTTTCATCCAAGCCGGCGACGAAATCGTGGTGACGGAGCTCGACCACCGCGCCAACGTGGACCCCTGGGTGACGCTCGCCCAAGACCGCGGCGCCGTGGTGAAGTTCATCCCCGTGAACCCCGAAACCTACACCCTAGAACTCGACCACCTCGACGAGCTGATTACGGCCAAAACCAAGCTGGTGGCCGTCACGATGTCGTCGAACGTAGTGGGGACGGTGCCGCCGGTAGAGCAGATCATTCAACGCGCAAAAGCCGTGGGCGCGTTGATGGTACTGGATGCCGTGCACGCCACGCCGCACTATCCTATTGATTTTCAGAAGCTAGGTGCTGATGTGCTGTTTTGCTCGGCGTACAAGTTTTTCGGCCCGCACCTAGGTATTGCGGTGGTGTCGGCGGGGCTGTTTGAAAAATTGCCTGTGTATAAGCTGGCACCGGCGCCCACCTACATTCCCGATAAGCTCGAAACCGGTACGCAGAACCACGAAGGCATTGCCGGCTTGCTCGGTGCTTTGGCGTTCATCGAGAGCCTAGGTGAAGGCAACACCCGCCAAGAGCGACTGCGCACGGCTATGCAAACCGTTGAAGAACAGGAACAACGGCAGGCGCAGGAGCTCGAAGCCTTCTTGCAAACGCTGCCGCACGTGCGCCTGTACCGAGCCCCGGCCGGCACGCGTAAAACACCTACCGTTGCCTTCACGCTGGAAGGCGTCAACTCGCGGGAGGTCTGCGCCTGGTTTTTCGAGAACTACAACATGAACATCGCCGACGGCCACTTCTACGCTTCCACGCTGGCAGAAAAGCTAGGTATCATGGCGCAAGGCGGCTGGATTCGGCTGGGCCTAGCTCCGTATAATACCGATCAGGAAATCGAGCTGTTCAAAACTGCACTGCTGGCTTTTATAAAAAGAAGCTACTGAACTATATGAAAAGACCGTCATGCTGAGCTTGCCGAACCGAAGGAAGGCGCGAGCCAAGCATGACGGTCTTTTATAGCTTAGCTGTGACCCTAGAAAATCTGCACGGGTGGCGGGTTAAGCTCTGGGCGCTGGCGCTGGTGCCAGTAAGGGTAAACCGGCGGCGTGTCGCTGACCTTGTCCAGGCGGGTTACTTGCTCGGGCGTCAGGTTCCAGCCCACGGAGCCTAGGTTCTGGCGCAGCTGCTCTTCGTTGCGAGCCCCGAAAATAACACTGGTAATCGTCGGGCGCTGCAAGAGCCAGTTGAGGGCAACCTGAGCGACGGTTTTGCCGGTTTCTCCGGCTAGCTCGTCCAGCACGTCCACGATGGCGAATTGCAACTCATCGGGTACGTCGGGGCCCTGGCCGCCGCCTTGCTGCAAGCGGCTGCTCTCCGGAATCGGCTGACCACGACGTACTTTGCCACTGAGGCGCCCACTTGCCAGCGGCGACCACACAATGGCACCCACGCCCTGATCCAGCCCTAGCGGCATCAGTTCCCACTCGTATTCGCGGTTGATGAGGGAGTAATACACCTGGTTGCCGATGTAGCGCGACCACCCGTACTTCTCCGACACCGACAGCGACTTCATCAGGTGCCAGCCCGAGAAATTGGAGCAGGCGATGTAGCGTACTTTGCCGCTCTGCACGAGGTCATCCAGCGCGCGCAGCGTCTCCTGCACGGGGGTGCGCGAGTCGAAGCCGTGCATGTAATACACGTCGATGTAATCGGTGCCTAGGCGCTTCAAACTATCCTCGCAAGCTTTCACCAAGTGCAGGCGCGAAGAGCCAAAGTCGTTCGGGCCTTCGCCCATCGAGAAGGTGGCCTTGGTGCCAATCAGAACCTGTTGGCGCCGGTCGCCGAGCGCCTGAGCGAAGATTTCCTCGGCCATGCCGTTCGAGTACACGTTGGCCGTGTCGAAGAAATTGACGCCCGCTTCCAGGCAAATGTCGATCAGGCGGCGTGCTTCCGCCACGTCGGTGCTGCCCCAGGCTTTGAAGAACTCGTTGCCTCCGCCGAAAGTCGCGGTGCCGAAGCTCAAGACGGGCACGTACAGGCCCGAGGCCCCTAGCTGTCTGTATTCCATAAGTTGTTTTGGTTGGAAGGAGAACCTAGCCATAACCGGACAATCGGTGGTCTGGTTATGGTCGAGGTGCTTACGGCGCTGCTTAGAAAGTAGTCAAAAGCCAAAAAAGAACGTCCTACTGAGCTGGTCGAACCGAAGGAAGGCGCAAGCCAAGCTTCGCTGCTGAAGCCGAAACGATGTAGAGACGCGACACTTCGCGTCTCCTCCTTGAACGATCTACCTGGAGCGACCTAGGTAAACAACAGCCGCAACGAGGAGACGCAAAGTGTTGCGTCTCTACAATCGGTAGGCGAAGCGGTAACTTCGACAGGCTCAGCAGGACGGCCAAAGCAGATTATTCAGCTTTGCTAAACACCTTCGATTATCCGAAAGGGCCCCACGAACCTAGCCTAGCAAGCACCAACCTGTCGAGCGTATGTAAGCAGTACGCTACCTATCCTCGGCTAGCCACTGCATCGTTTGATACTGGCCCGAACCTAGAAAAAGCTGCAAGATTTTATCCGTCATTTTCAAGCCATTAGCGCTGTTGGTCAGGAAAACAATACTTTCCTGCTTGCCGGGGAAGGCCATGAAAAAGCCCTGAAAGTCGCCGTTGTCGCCCCACTGCCAAATGGCCGGGCCGTGGCTAGTAGTAGCTAGGCCAACCCCGTAAGCCCACGCAATAGCGGCATCGGTAGAAGTAGGGGGCACGCGGCAGCGGTTGGCCGGGTTGGCTGGCGTAAGCAGGAGCTTAGCTGTGGCAGGAGCTAGGCCTTTGCCCGTTAGTACGGCTTGCAAAAAACGGTTGTAGTCGCTGGCCGTGGAGAGCAAGGTGAAAGCCCCGTAGGGCGCGGTAAAGTGCAGCTGCTGGGTGGGTTTGCCCGCGGCATCATGGCCGAAAGAGGCATTAGTGGTAAAAGCATCGCGCCAGACGAAGCTGCTGTGCGCCATCTGCAAGGGGGCAAATACTTCCTGCTGCGCCAACGTGTTGAAGGGTTTTCCGGTCAGATGCTCCAGCGTTTTTTGCAGAAATACATAGGCCTCGCCGGAGTAATTCCAGCAGCTATCGGGCGCGTAGCGCAAGTGCAAAGGCGTGGTGCTCCAACTAGCACTCAAAGGGTTTTCCGCCCAGTTGGGCAAGCCGGTAGTGTGCGCCAGCACCATGCGCGCCGTGATGTTGGCGGCGCGTGGCTCCTGTTGCAGCCGCGGATACGCGTAGTACGTCAGCAGCGGCGTATCCAGCTTCAGTACGCCTTGGTCGCACAAGCGCAGCGTGAGGTAAGCCAAAACCACTTTGCCGAGCGAGGCCGCTTGAAACGTGGTGCCCGCCTCAACAGCTTCAGCACTACCGCTTTTGCGCAAACCTAGGTTGTAGACAGTGGCAGTGGCTTTCTGACTGTAAACCAGCTGCATGCCGGGCACTTTTTCTTGTTTCAGCAACGCCTCTAGTTGTGCTTGCTTTGTGGCCTTGTCACCAGGCGCCGCCCGATGCGGGGATTGAGCCGCCCCAACCAGCGCCGTGGTCCAAAGGAATAAGAGTAAAAAAGCTTTCATGAAAAACGGATCAGTAGGTGATGCAAGCTAGATGCAAAACGCACCTGGTCCGTTGGCTGAACAGAGAGATACCCAAAACAAAAGCCTCAGCGTGCGCCGAGGCTTTTGTTTGTAGAAGTAAACGGGTCGCCCGGACTACAGAATTCGAGCTGCTTGAACCGGGGTTTTTTCTACCGAAACAGCAGATAGGCAATACCTAGGGTCACGAAAATATTGAAGGTTTGAGCGATCAGGAAAGCGTAGAGCGGCTTCTTGTTTTCCTGCTTGAACAGGTCGTTGAAGTTGGTTTCCAGGCCGATGCTGGTGAAAGCCAGGGCAAACCACCAACCTTGTGCGCTCTTCAAACCAGCTTTCAGGCCGTCCGTTGTTTCGGGGGCTAGGAAGAAGGAGAACAGCAGCGAGGCGGCAATGAAGCCCAGCACGAACTTCGGAAACCGCTCCCAAATCACACCGAGGGTCGGCTTGCCTTCGGGCTCGGCGGCGTTTGGGTGGTTGGTGTACGTCCAGTACAGCGAGATGGCGAAGGCAGCTAGGCCAAGCAGCACGTTTTGGGAGAATTTCACGATAGTGCTGATTTTCAAGGCGGTTTCGCCCACCAGCGTGCCCGAGGCTACTACGGCGCCGGTCGTGTCGATGCTACCGCCGAGCCAGGCGCCGGTTACTTCCTGCGACAAACCGAGCCAGTGCGCCGCGTAGGGCATAAAAATCATCATCGGGATGGCTGTGATGAGTACGAGCGAAATGACGTAAGAGAGCTTCTTGGGGTCGCCTTTGATGGCGCCCGCCGTGGCAATGGCCGCCGACACACCGCAGATGGATACGCCGCTGGCAATCATCATGGTTAGCTCGTCGTCGACTTTTAGCTTGCGGCACGTCCAGAAGGCGAAGTACCACACCGACAGCACCACCACCAGCGCCTGCACCAGCCCGAGTGAACCGGCCTTGAGAATGTCACCGAAAATGACGCTGGTGCCCAGCAGCACCAGCCCGATCTTCACAAATAGCTCCGTAGTGAGCGTGGCCCGCAGCCAATCGGGCAACCCGAATACGTTGCTGACGATTAAGCCCGCCAACAAGCTGAAAATAACTGCTTCCAACCCTAGCCCACGCGCCTGCGGACTACCAGCCACAATCAGGGCCAGTAGCGTGAGCAGATACACCAGCGGAAAACCCAGGGCGAAGTTGCGCACCGACTTACCCGTAAGCCGCGCCCCAATGCCAGCGACGGCGGCCAGGTAAACGAACTGCGTCAGAATGAGTTGTAGGTTGGCGGCGCTGAAAACTTTGCCGGTAAGCTCGGCCGTGCTGTTCCAGTTGAACACGGGCACCGCAAACGGCAAACCTAGCAGCGAAAGCCCAATGAGCAGCCCGCCGAGGACGACGACCACCCAATCTTCGTGGAGGGTAAAGGCTCTGCGGGTGAGAACGGGGGAAACAGTGGTGGACATAGAGGAAAGAATAGTAAGATGGGAAAGCTAGTCTTGGTAAAGCGGCGGGGCTTTGAGGTTAAACACGTCCTTCAGCGCGCGATTGGCGGCGTGGTAGCCGCACATGCCGTGCACGCCGCCACCGGGCGGCGTGGCCGAAGAGCAAATGTAAAGCCCTGACTTTGAGGTGCGATACGGTGACGCCCGCAACGCCGGCCGCGTGTACAGCTGGGTCGCATTGAGCAAGCCGCCGTTGATGTCGCCGCCCACGTAGTTGGGGTTGTGCTCCTCGATTTGGGCCGTGTCGAAGGTGTGGCGGCCGATGATCCGCTCGCGGAACCCGGGGGCGAAGCGCTCCACTTGCCGCTCGATAATATCGGTCATGTTGACGCGGGAGCCGTTCGGGACGTGGCAATAGGCCCAGGCCGTGTGCTTGCCGGCGGGCGCGCGGGTGTCGTCGAAGAGGCTTTGCTGGGCCAGCAGCACAAAGGGCTTGCTAGGGTGCTGACCGCTGGCGGCGACTTTCTCGCTGGTGGCAATTTCGGCCAGCGTGTTACCCAGATGCACCGTGCCGGCTTGGTGGCACTCGGGCGCCGTGAACGGAATCGGCCCATCCAAGGCCCAATCGACCTTATACACGCCCATGCCGTAGCGGTAGCGCCGCAGCTGCCACTGGTAAATGGTGGAAAGGCTATGCCCCGCAATCTGAAGCAGTTGGGCCGGCGTCACGTCGAGCAACACGGCGCGGGCTTTCGGCAGTTGCGCCAACGAGCGGACGAACGTACCCGTTTCCACCTTGCCACCTAGGGCTACGAAGTGCGCCACCAGCGCATCGGCAATGCGCTGGGAGCCGCCTTTTGGCAGTGGCCAGCCTTTGCGGTGCGCCGCCGTCAGTAGCACCAAGCCGATGGCCGACGTGGTGATATTTTCGAGCGGCTGAATGGAGTGGGCCGCCATGCCCGCGAACAGGCCCTTGGCTTCTTTGGTCTTGAAGCGGTTGGTGAGCGTAGTCGCCGGCAGCAGGGCCGATAAGCCAAACTGCGCCATGTTGATGGGGTGCTTCGGAATGTGGAGCGGCGCCAGCACGTCGTTGGCAATGCTTGGCCAATTAGCGACCAGCGGCTCCATTAAGTCGCGGTACGCTTGCTCATCCGGACCTAGGCGGCGGGCGGTTTCGGCCAACGAATTAAGCACGGTAGCCGCTGTGCCGTCATCAAACGGGTGCGCCGCCGCAACGGGCGGCGTAATATATTCCAAGCCATACTGCGCAAGCGGCAGCGTTTGGAAGTAAGGCGAAGCCGCCGCCAGCGGGTGAATGGCGGAGCAAATGTCGTGGTGAAAGCCCGGCAGCGTCAGCTCGGCCGTGCGCAGGCCGCCCCCTAGGTCCTTCTTGCCTTCAATTAGCAACACCGACAAGCCGGCTTGCTGCAACACAATGGCAGCGGCCAGCCCATTCGGCCCCGAACCAACGACAACGGCATCATAATCAAAATTATCCATGGAGTGATGAAGAAGCTCCGCGGCTGATTTTCAGCGCAGCGCTTGTAAGTGAGAGAGTTGAACGTCCCGGTCCGACGCCCTAGGCGTCCGACCGGTTGTCGTTGCGAATGTTCGCGTCCTATAAACAAGGCAGCCGCAACATCAGCCCGAAGTTCGTTCAACGATACCAGTCGGACGCCTAGGGCGTCGGACCGGTGCACGCTAGTACTGCCCGGCCGACAACGTCGACTCCGATAAGGTGTACTTACGGTCAACTCGGTCGAGGACTACGTAGAGCGAGTCTTTTTTCTCATTAAGGCCGCGCAAAACGACGTGCTTGCCGTCGTCGGTGGCCTGATAGGTGAGGATCATATGGTCGCGCTTTTCGGGGCGCTGCTCGGCCTTGACGCCGCGCACGCGGCGCGTGCTATAGGCGCTGGGGTTGATTTTGGCGGTTTCGTCGCCGATGTGGGCGAGGGCCGTGGGGCTGATCCACTCGGCCAGGGAGGCTTGGTATTTCGCTTGGCGCTCGGCGTCGTTGCCACCTAGGTAGCTGCCGCCAAAGTCGCCGCCGTAGCCGTTGGTGTGGGCGGCGGCAATGCTGCTGCCTTTCGGCACGCGCTTCTGGGCAACAGCTTCATCTCGGTTGCGCCGACCACGCCGGTCGTTGCCGGTGCGGATTTTACTTTGCAGATACAGCGTGTGGTCGATGGTGTCGGCATCGTAATAAAATACGCGCTGCCCACCGGCCAGGCCTGTCGTTTCGAAGGTGCGATTGATGTCGCGCATGGGCGAGCCGCCGCCGTTTGAGAGGTCGAGCTTCAGGGGACGGTTTACCTTGTAGGTCAGCGTAGTCCACTTCTCAAACGTGGCCTGCTGCCACCGCACACTGTCGAGGGGTGAGTAGGGGATGGTCTGGCCGTTGAGGCGAAATTCAGTTACGTTGTAGAGGCCGCGCAAGGCCGCGACGCCTTTTTGGGCGGGCTGCTTGTAAGGGTCGTAGGTGAAGTTCTCGTATTCAAGGTAGGTCAGGTACACCAGGAAAATGCCGATGGTTGCGGTTTTCAGACCTAGCCTGGTGTAGCGCAGCCACGCCTCGCGGAACCTAGGGTAATAGTGATGCGGCACCGTGTACTGCTCTTTGATGAGCAGATTATACAAATTCGGAATGTCCTGAATCATCAGAAATGCCGCCAGCAGCACGAAGTAGGAACTGTAAACGTGCACGCCGCCATCGTAAGCGAAGTTGACGAACACAATGTCCCCGAGGGCACCAAGCAGCAAGGCTGCTCCTAGGAAGGTCGTGCGGCGGAAGAACAGCAGCACGCCGGCCAGCGTCTCCACCAGCCCCGTAAACACCTGGTACCATGGCACAATTCCGATCTGGAGCCAGAAGATTTTCTGGGCCGTCATGTCGCCAAAGTCGCTGTTGAGCAAGCCGATAGAAGGATACGGCATCTGCGTCGGGAACACCTTCGTGAAGCCAAACCCGATGATGCCGATACCGGCCCGGAAGCGTACAATCACGCGCAGCCAGTAGTACAGCACCTCGTACTCCTCGCGCTTGCGGTCAACCAGCGTCCAGATTATCCCGATAACCAGCGCAATACCTAGGGCCACAAACCACTTATCGTAGCCGAGCAGGGCCGGGGCGCCACCCTCCGCGCCGCCCGGCAGGAAGAACGTGGGCGAGAAGCGGGCAATGTCGTACACGTCGCGGTAGTGTCCGTGCAGCCAGTCAATCGTGAACAGATTCTTGTACCACCCGAAGTCACTGGGGAGGGACATCAGCACGAAAAACGGAAAGGCAATGCGGAACAGGATGCGCTGGTACGGCTTCCAAGGACGGCGCACCGAGGCGTCAGTGGCAGGTGCCGCGGTAGTTGGCAGCGGCGCAGTGAGGGAAGTAGGAGCCATGAGGAGAAGAGTCTAATCAGATTTGCTATTACTATCGGGTCATGCTTCATCTGGCGTCCGCTGGTCGAAGTATCTCTCCCGCTTCGTTGCCCGATGTAGAGACGCAACACTTTGCGTCTCCTCGTTGCTGATGTTGTTTACCTAGGTCGTTCGGGGTGAATCGTTCAACGAGGAGACGCGAAGTGTCGCGTCTCTACATTGACCTAGCTTCGTTCAACGAGGCGGGAGAGATGCTTCGACCAGCGGACGCCAGATGAAGCATGACGTTCTTTTTATCAGTGCATCACAGCTTCAGGCCCGCGCCGCGGCCGGTTTTGCTGGCTTCTTCGAGCAGGTATTTCTTGTTGCGCTTTTCGAGTACCACGTACAGATTTTGGCCTTGCGCATCGGTGCCGCTGAGCACGATGGTGCTGGCATCTGGGCGGGTGAGGCGCAGCGTTAGCTTATCGGGGCCTTCCAGATGGTTGCGGTTTTGAAGGTTGAGCGTCTGGCCATCGGCGCTGAGCGTGTAGCCGTAGTAGTGGCGGCCGGCGGCGCCGGCAAACTCGTAGTTGCGGGCTAGGTCGTCGGGGTGGATGGCTTCCGTGTTGCCTTGGTCGAGCACGACGGGGCGGTTGGAACGAATGCTTAACGTGGCCCATTTTTCAAACACCACATCTTGCCAGCGCACCGGGTCGGTGGCGGAGTAGGGATGCACTTGGCCGTTCAGGCGAAATTCGCGCACGTTGTAGAGGCCGGCAGCATTTGGCAAGCCCGCCGCGGTGGGGTAGTGGTAAGGCCCCGCGTGATACGCCGCGTAAGTTTTGGCGCCATAGATTCCTACGAAGAAGAGCACGAATGCCGCCTTCAGTGCCAGCTTAGCCGTGCGCGGCCACCCCGCGGGCAGCACCAGGCGGAAGCGGTTCGGTTGGGTAGGTTGCTCCAGGGTGAGCAGGTTGTTGAGGCGGCGCAGGTCGTACCAGAGCACCAGCAAACCTAGGGTAATCAGGTAGAAGCTGTACACGTACTCGCCGCCCTCGTAGGCTAGGTTCGAGAGGAACACGTTGCCCAAAAACGACAGCACGATAAACGCCCCGACGCTCGCCGTGCGCCGGTTGAGCAGCAGCAAGGCCCCCAGAATCTCTACCAGCCCCAAAAACGACTCGTACGAAGGCACAATACCTAGGCTCAAGGAGAAGATTTTCCAGTCGCTGAGGTCGCCGTAGCGCGTGTTCAGGTGGCTGAGCGAGGGCAGCGGCGACTGCATCGGGAAGAACTTCAGGAAACCGTAGGCCAGCAGCCCCGCCGCCAAGCGGTAGCGCGCCAGCACCCGCAGCCAATAGTATAAGGTGTCGTAGTTTGTGCGGGTTTGGTCGCGCAGGCCCCACACGGCCGCCCCAACGGCAGCAATACCGGCAAGGATGGCCCAGTTGACAAAGGAATCGGGCCCGTCGAAGAAGCGGGGCGAGTAGTGCGCCAGCCGAAAAATGTCGCCGAAGGAGAAGCCCGCCCAATTGCTGACCACGTCGCGGTAATACTTCCAGTCGAGTGGCACGATTTGCAGGAAGAAGTACAGGAAAGCGAAGCGGAACAGCCCTTTCTCGAAGCTAGACCACCGATCGGGCGTATGCGTCGGCGTGGGGGCTGTCGGCGCCGCTGAACGCTCCTGCACCGGCGTGGTTTGGAAAGACAAAGTGGTGCTCATGGGTTCGAAAGAATGAGTGGAAGGAAAGCCAGGCCCGTCGTGCTGGAGCTGGCGCAATGCATTCACGAGTGCGTCATTATCAGGAAGAAGCATGGCGGCTGGCTTAGAAAGGTGGTGGATGGATCGTATTTGGAGCAGATATGCTGTAGCGCGGACGCTGTAGTCCGCGCCGTGAACGAGCCAGGCGCGGACTACAGCGTCCGCGCTACGTTAGTACCCAGCGTTTTGCGTCAGCGCGGCATCGACTTGGATCTGGCTGATCGGAATGGGGAGCAGCAGGCGGAAGGAGGGCAGGGCGGCCGTGTTGTTCAGTGGGTCTTTGAAGACGGTGGTGGCGCGGCCCGTGCGGGCTAGGTCGAACCAGCGGTGCGGTTCCAGGGCAAACTCTAGGCGGCGTTCGTTTTCAATGGCCAGCAGAATGTCGCTCTGCGAAGTGGCGGTGCTGGCAGCTAGGCCAGCGCGGGCTCGCACAGCGTTCAAGTCGGCCAGCGCACCGGAAAGCTTGTTTTGCTGGGCCCGCGCTTCCGCCCGAATCAGGTACAGCTCGGCGATGCGGAAGATGTAGCTAGGGTCGGAGCCGGGGCTGCGGTAGTAGAGGTTGCCGTACCACGTAGTAGGGTTTGCACTGGCGATGAGCGTGTTACGACCGTTCAGGGTATTGTTGGGCGCCGTAGTCAGCAGGCTCACCAACTCATTGTTTGGGGCCCATTGCCGGGTGCCGCCGTTGGCCGTAGGCTGCCATTGCCCGCGGTGCCCGTTTACCTCCGTGGTGCCGTTGTAGAAAAGCTCAAACACCGACTCGCGGGTGCCGCGGGCATTATTGGCGAACCATGCGTTGAAAGGCGCTACCAACTGGTAGTTGGTGTTGTCGCTGATGAGGCGGGTGGCGTAGTCTTCGGCCGCGGCCCAGTTGCTTTGGTACAGATACAACCTAGCTTTCAGCGCCCACGCGGCTTTGCGGGTAGCGCGGTAGCGGTCATTGGTTTGCACGGTGGTGGGGTTGGGCAACAGCGGCTCGGCGGTGTCTAAGTCGCTGAGCGCCTGAGCGTAGATTTCGGCCTGGGTAGCACGCGGAATGCCTTGGTTGGAAGTGGCCGTGAGCGTGGGCTGCGTGATAATCGGCACCCCGCCGAAGGTGCGAGCTAGGTCGAAGTAGGCCAGGGCCCGGATGAAATACGCTTCGCCGAGGTACTGATTGCGCAGTGCATCCGTCAGCAGCGGGTCGGTTACTTTGGGCACGTTGGCAATGACGTGGTTCGCCCGGTTGATGGTCACGTAAATCGCCGACCACACGGTGCTGATCGTCGAGTTGTCGCCGCGCACGTTGTGGGTGACAAACTCCTGCACCTGCGACTGGGTGCCGGTCCACTGAATATCGCCGCCACCTAGGTAGCCAATCGATTGAAAGCTAGTGCCGTAGTAGCCGCCGCTCGCCAACGCGCTGTACACGCCATTGAGCGCCGTGCTAGCCGATTTCTGGTCCACAATCGTCTGGTCGTCGGCAATGGATTCGCGGGGTGCCACGTCCAAGAACTGCTCGCACGCACTCAGGCTCAAAACCAAGGCGACGGTGGAAAAAAGCGAGGCTATTTTTAGGTAAGTGAGAGACATAGGAGTGACTGAGTAGCTGAGTGACTGAGTGTTGCGTTTTGTATATTAAATGCTTGATATCAGTCATTTAATACTCAAGACTTAACACTCAACATTTCATTAAAACGTGGCGTTGATGCCCACTTGCAGACTGCGGGGCTGGGGCGGCGTACCTAGGTCGATGCCTTGTTGGTTGGCGTCGCTGCTCGAAGCCGATTCGGGGTCGAGGCCGGTGTATTTGGTCAGCAAAAAGAGGTTCGTGCCTTGGGCGTACACCCGCACCGAGCCGCCGAGCAGGCGCTTGGTTAGGCGTTCGGGGATGGTGTAGCCGAGGCTCAGGCTGCGCAGGCGCAGGAAGGAGCCGTCTTCGAGCCAGCGGCTGCCGCCGTCGAGGTAGTTGTTCACGTTGATGCCGTCGGGCCTTGGCACGTCGGTGACGTCGCCGGGCTTCTGCCAGCGCTTCAGGTTGCTGGCAAAAATGACGCGCGCCTCATCCCGGGCCCCGCCGCCCTCGCCGAAGAAGCGGTTGTGGTTGTACACCTTGTTGCCGTACTGGAAAGAAAGCAACACATTGGCATCAAAGCCTTTGTAGGTAATAGAGTTGGTCAGGCCGCCGAAGAACTTGGGCCAGATATTACCCACAATGTGGCGGTCGGCAGCCGTGATTTTGCCGTCGCTATCTACGTCGCGGTACACGGCGTTGCCGGTTTGCGGGTCCACGTACAGCTGCTTGTAGAGCCAGAACGAATAGAGCGGGTAGCCTTGCTGCTGCAAGATCAGGTCGCGGCTGCCGAACTTGGTCGGGGTAGCGAGCTTTTCAATGTTGTTGACGTTGCTGGCAATGTTGAAGTTGGTGTTCCAGGTGAACTGCTCCTTGCGAATGTTCACCGAGTTCAGCGCAAACTCCAGCCCTTTGTTGCTGACCTCCACCGCGTTGGCCCAGTAGGAGCTAAAGCCCGTCGTGGCTGGCTCCGTCAGCTGAATCAAGCCGTTCTTGGTGTATTTGCGGTAGGCGTTGAACTCCAAAGCTAGCCTGCCGTCGAAGAAAGCCACGTCTAAGCCAATGTTCGCCTGCGAGGTTTGCTCCCATTTCAAGTCAGCGTTGGCGAGCTGCTGGGGCGCAATGCCGGCCGAACCTAGGTAGTTCGAGCCGCCATTCCACAGGCCGCGGGCCGCGAAGTTGCCGATGCCGTTCTGGTTGCCGGTGAGGCCGTAGCTGGCGCGTAGCTTCAAGTCGCTGAGCACATGCACGCTTTGCAAGAAATTTTCCTGCTTGATGCGCCAGGCCGCGCCCACACTCGGGAAGTAGCCCCATTGGTTGGATTTGCCGAAGCGGGAAGAGCCATCGGTGCGGAAGCTCACGTTCAGCAGGTACCGGTCGTTGAAGTTGTAGTCGGCCCGCCCGAAGAAGGAAGCCAGCCGGTACCCCGACCAGTTCTGCGTGCTGCTCGTGACCGAAGCCGCCGAAATTTCCTTGAAGGAGTTGTTCGGGAAGCCCGTGCCCTGGGCAAACGTGCGGCCGTTGGTGTCGCTCTGCAAGCCGTTACCGACCACAATACCTAGGCCGTGCTTGCCAAATTGCTGCCGGTAGGTCAGCGTGTTTTCGTTGAGCAAGGAAGTGTATTGCGTGACGCTGGACGTGGCTAGCCCACCCACGCCAGCGCCCGCAATCAGGAACGTATTCCAGTATTCCGACTCATCGTAGTTGTTGTAATCGACGCCGAAGCTGGTGCGAAACTTCAGGTTGGGCAGCAGCTGCACGTCGCCGTACAGGTTGCCGATGTAGCGCAGGCTGGTCGAGTTAACGTCGTAGTTATCAATGAGCAACTGCACGTTGTCGAAGCTAGCCCGGCCCACGAGTTGCCCATTGGCGTCGTAAGGCGAAAGCAGCGTAGGCGTGTGCAGGGCCGCTTGCAGCAAGCCGCCCGCCGGCCCATCGCCCGCCCGGCCTTCGTTGCGGTAGGTGCGCGAAAACGAGTTGCTCACCCCAATCTGCACCTTGTCCGAAATCTGCTGATCGAGGTTGACCTTGAAGCTAGCCCGCTGAAAATCAATCGGCCGCAGAATCGACTCCTGCTTCGTGTAGCCACCCCCGATGTAGTAGCGCGTGCTAGCGCTACCGCCCGACACCGACAAATCGTAGTTCTGCAACCGCGCCGTGCGGAACACCTGCCCTAGGCGGTCGTAGGTGGGCTGCTCCTCCGGCAATCCGCGCCCGCCCTGCGAAACAGGCCGATAGGGACGGTTTTCATTCGTGTGCGGTGTAGTGCCGGTGGTGTTCAACCAGTTCTCGTTCACGAGCGTCGCGTGCTCCGGGCCGGTAGCTAGGTCCCACAGTTTGGCTGCCTTCGCCCAACCTTCCGACGCATTCAGGCTGATCTTTGGCTTCTGATTGAAGTTGCCGCGCTTGGTCGTCACGAGGATAACACCGTTGGCACCGCGGGCGCCGTAGAGCGCCGTGGCGTCGGCGTCTTTTAGCACCTCAATGTTCTCAATATCAGCCGGGTTCAGGTCGGCAATGGGCGAGCTAGCTTTGCCGCCGGTGCTGATGGTTTGCAGGCTGTTGTTGTTCATAAACACGCCATCCACCACGTACAGCGGCGTATTGGAGCCGTTGATGGTGGTGGCGCCGCGCACCCGCACGTTCGTGGCCTGGCCCGGCACGCCGCTGTTCGAGGAAATCTGCACGCCCGACACCTTGCCTTGCAACTGGGCATCGAAGCTGCCGACTGGAATGTCTTTGGTATCCGCCGGGTCCACTTTCACGATGGAGCCCGTTAGGTTTTTGCGCTGCTGGGTGCCGTAGCCCACCACTACCACTTCGTTGAGCTGTCCTTGGTCGGGCGCGAGCCGCACGGTGAGAGTGCCGTCGCGCCCCGCCTTGACCTCCTGCGACTTATACCCGACGAAGGAAAGAATCAGCGTTGCGTTTTCCGGCAGTGTAGGCAGCGTAAACGTGCCGTCCGGGCTGGTGGTAGTGCCTTCTGTGGTGCCTTTTACCCGCACCGTCACTCCGGGCAAGGCCGCGCCGGTTTCGTCCAACACCTTACCGGTGACGGGGCCTGCCGCGGCCAAGTAATGGTAGGTGTAGGAGGGAGCCGCCGCGCCGTGAGCTAGCGTAGGCAGCCCAAGGGCCAGTAAAATAAGGCGTACTGGTGATTTCATGATGCTGGGAGTTTCCTGACGGATGTCTAGGCTGGTGTGGGCTGGCCCGTCTCCCCAGCCGTTCGGTGTGCAGGCTGGGGAGATTTTAGCCAGAATTGTGAAGTAGGTAATAGCTGATTCTGAGGGATATAAATAATTGATAATCAGTAATATAATTTGATAGGTTAGCTTTCAAGTGAGCGAGTGCCACGCTGGCGCAGCCAACGGGTAAACTGCCCTATTTGCGCGTCGCTGGGCAGCTCAGGGGCTAGGTTGTCTAGCAATTCGGCGCGGTGAATACTAGCTAGGATTGCTTCCGCATAAGGAAAACGGTTTGCTGAATTCGCTTGCGGCGTGGTAGCCTTCAGGGTGTTGTTGGGAGCATCAAGCAGCGATTCACTAGCCGCTAAAACTTCATTCAAGAACTGATTCATGACAGTTGATATAGCTTGGAAGGGAGGAGTGGATACACCAGCAAGTCGCTCGCTTGGCAGCGGCTTTTCGGGGCGGCAGACCGCGTTGTGCCCCAGTGCTAGTGATGTAGGAAGGCGCTCAGCATAAGGATGTTAGGCTGAACGCTGGAGTAGGCTAGGCATAGCTAGCCCTGAGCCACGTAGAAGTGGCGTTTAACCGGAGCAATAGCTTAGCTCAAGCGGTCAAACTTTAACTATGCGAGGGAGAAAATGCCCTAGCTAATCTGCGCACAGTAAGGGTTTTGTACTTTCCCTACGCCCAAAATTTCTTTTGCTGTTGTGCCGAACAAACGGGCATTAGGTATGGCCTCGTCAAGCCACCGTTGAAAGCAGAAAAGAAATTAGCTTGGACTTTTTAGGCTACGTTTTCACTTTACCTAGACAGGCACCAAGGACTATCTAAGGGGAAGGCGTAGTGTAGCTAGCCCTAACAGCGCTTGTTAGGATGCAATACGCCCTAGCGGAGAACAATACTCCTGCGAAAGTGACAGCAAAAAGAGAGAAAGAGGGGGGTGATCAGCCTCAACAACAACCCATACAACCAACCACGCTCATACAGACAGCTGCTGCGGACATACCACAACAGCCACGTTGCGAAGCAACGAGCAGGGAAGATTGAGTGCTGAGTTGTTTGGAGTGATCCACGGCAACTTGTTTTTATATGGTCAGGATTTGGCACCGTTCCGGAAATTCCGGGGGTTGTCGGCGTTTCGTCGAGCCTGTCTCTCCACGCCTCTGTATAAAAACCAGCCTTCGTTATGAAGGCATTGATTGCGCCAAAGGTAGAATTGCGGCGCTGAGAATTCCAAATAATTATTTGTGAAATTTTATTTGGCGGATGCCACGGCGTATTTGGCGCCCACTTGCCCCTGATTTTTTTAGGCAAATAAACCCTTGCTAAGTCATTCAAGGACCAAACGCACCGTGACACGTTCCTACGAACTGTTCAGCATAGGGGGGTTAAAAATAACATAATCTTGGCAAAAGCACTGATTTCTTGCAAGATTGACTTGCATGGTGCGTATTGACCTCTATATTTGCAACGCGCTCCTTTACCGGAGCACTTATCAAGAAAGGCGGAGGGACAGGCCCTGTGAAGCCTTAGCAACCAGTAGCAATACCAGGTGCTAAATCCTGTTCTGAGAAGGCCGCGGCCGACTTAGAAGAAGATAAGTTGTAAGATGCTCATCACGCGGTGTTGCTCTTCTGACTTATCGGAAGGGCTTTTTTTATGCCCTTGCGGTAAGCTTTCTTGATCAAGTGCATACGGGAAAAGAGAGGCGTTTGTCAAACGTGTAAACCCCTCGCATTCCGCTGCCATGTCCGTTGCTACTTGCTCTCCGCGCTTCGTATCCTCTTCTTTTTTGACTGGTGCCCGTGCCACTCGCCGCTCTGTTGCTGTGCTCTCCAAGGTAGCGCACGCGGCTAGCCTAGAGCAGGTGGCAGCGCCAGCGCTGAAAAGTGCTTGTTGTCTTTCGCCAGAGTTGGAAGAAAAATTCAACCACCTCTGGCACCTTGTCGGCAACACGCCTATGCTGGAGCTGCACTACCGCTACCAGGGTCAGCCCGGCCGCATCTACGTAAAGTGCGAGCACTACAACCTGACCGGCAGCCTCAAGGACCGCATGGCCCTTTTCATCCTGCAAGAGGCGTACAAAAACGGCGAGATTAAGCCCGGCGACACCATCATCGAGGCTACCAGCGGTAACACCGGTATTGCCTTCGCGGCCATTGGCCGGGCCCTGGGGCACCCCGTGCAAATCATCATGCCCGACTGGCTCAGCGCCGAGCGGGTCAATATTATCAAGAGCCTAGGTGCCGAGATTACGCTGATTAGCAAAGCGCAAGGCGGCTTTTTGGGCAGCATTGCCCTGGCCGAAGAAATCGCCGCTTCCCGCTCCGACGTATTCTTGCCCCGGCAGTTTGAAAACAGCTTCAATGCCAAAGCCCACACCCAAACGACGGGCGTAGAAATCTGCGCGCAGCTGAAAAAGCTAGGTCGGGTGCCCGATGCGTTTGTGGCCGGCGTGGGCACGGGCGGCACCGTGATGGGCGTGGGCAGCTACCTGCGCAGCCAAAACCCAAACGTGCGCATTCACCCGCTGGAGCCCGCCGAGTCGCCCACGCTGACCACCGGCTACAAAGTAGGTTCGCACCGTATCCAGGGCATTTCCGACGAGTTTATTCCCGCTATTGTGAAGCTCGATGAACTCAATGAAGTCGTGCAGGCCAACGACGGTGACGCTATCCTGGTCGCGCAAAAGCTAGCCACCGAGCTAGGTTTGGCCGTCGGAATTTCGTCGGGCGCGAATGTGATTGGTGCCATCCGGCAAGCCGCGGCGCTCGGCCCCGATGCTACCGTCGTGACGCTGCTGTGCGACAGCAACAAGAAATATCTCAGCACCGATTTGCTCAAGGAAGAACCCGTGCGCGCCGGCTACCTGGCGCCCGAGCTAGAGTTCACCCACTATCAGCCGATTAGCCGCTTGAACTTCCCGGTGTAAAGCTAGGTTGGCGCGCTTGAGCAAGATTTGAGCAGCTTTCAGCTCTGCCAGAAGCTCTTTCTAAATGGTTGACTATAAGTAAGTATATGGAAAAAAACGTCATACGGCGCCTGCGCGAAGTATGGCGTTCTTTTTTTGCTTGTGGCACGTAGGCGCCTAACTGCCAAGTACCAGGGCAGCTAGGTAAGGTGGCGCCGGATGCGGCTTAGTGTTTCCGTTGTCACTCCTAGGTAGGAGGCAATCATGTGCTGGGGAATGCGCAAGGCAAAGCCAGGGTATTTCTGCAAGAATTCGCGGTACTTCTCCTCGGCCGAATAGCTGATAGCCGAGTGAATGCGGCTCTGGGCTGCTATGAAGCTGCGGTGAAAGATGGTGTTAATCACGCCATCGAGCGTCGGAATATCGCGGCGCAATTGGTCGAAATCATCCTTCTTGATCAGGAGAACTTCGGCGTCTTCGACGGCTTCAATGGTATAGCGTGACGGCTGGCCCGAGGTGAGGCTTTCTTGGTCACCGGTCCACCAATTCTCCACGGCGAAAGAGATAATGTGCTCAGCTCCTTTCGCATCCACGGAATAAGTGCGTAGGCAGCCGGAGGTCACAAAAGCATTGTACGTCCAGATGTCGCCGGCTTGTAGCAAGTAGTGGCGCTTGCGTAACGTTTTGAGCACGCTCGCTACTCTTATTTGCTCGATTTCGGCCGGCGTGAAGTCGGCCTTGCTTTGGAGATACTTTGCGAATACGTCAAACATAAGCGGGAAAGCGGGAGGAAGAACGCGCAAATAAATGGCTTTTGCGCTATCCTACCGCACTTCTCGTTTGCTCACGGAAGCGTATACCTAGCTCAAACGGCTTGCAGGTTGGTCGAAGGGTGGAGAAGTTGCCTTCTTTCGCTGCAAGAACAGCTGATCGAGCGAGTAGCGCCCGGCGCCGGTGAAGAACAACCCAGCGGTGATGACCAAGTAAAGCAGGGCTAGCTCGGCTGAGCCAGAACCACTGGGGCTGTGCCCACTGGCCCTCGCCAGCCAAAGAGGGAATTGGAAGAAAGCGGTGCCCAGTCCTTCATTCGTTGGGCTCACCGTGATGCGGTACAAAGGGGCGCTCGTGGCCACGTGGCCTAGCATAATGCCCACAAGCATGGTGCTAGCAATGCCCAGTGACGCGAATGGCATAACCAAGCTCAGCATTAGCGCCACACCACCGCCTACTTCACTGAAAACCGCCAGGAACTGAAGAAATGCGGGGACGCCATGCCCTAGCCAGCTGGTGCTGCCAGCTTAGGCAAACTATGCAGCACAAGACTAGCGCCACCAACTAGGCGAATAACCAAGAGTCCATTAGAGGCGAAAGAATTAGTGATTCGTTCCCCAATAACAGCCGCAGAAACGTAGTCGTTAGATTCATTTTGTGAGTTGCTGCAGTACTCAGTCGAGGAAGAGGTAAGAGTTTTGGGCGCCGTGGGGCATCGTGGTGGTTGGTGGTGCTCTAGCTAGTGGCAGCGGGCTTAATTTCGGAGCCTAATTGCCGGTTCCGGCGCGCAACATTGTGCGACGCTTCGATGAGCAGGTGCCTGCAAAATACGCCGCCCGTTATGGCGTATAGGTTCATGGTCGTAGGTGGAAGAGATAGAAAGACCGTTTTCGAAGTTCTAGCGCCAAGCGGCCAGCAGCGGCCAACGTGTTGGTCATCAGCTAGCCCAAATATGCGCGGATGATCAAGGATAGAACCTTTGTATTTTTTCTGAGTTGTGAGGTTAGGTTAGGCCTTGTCAAATGTGTCGTATCAATAATATAAAGGTGAAGTTGCCCTAACTCAGATCCTTTGATATAAGTCAAAAAGGCGCGTTGCTATTTGTCGGTGTGTTAGAAGTAAGACAAGCTTTTGATGGTGTTTCAGTGTTGTCAAAACTGTATAATTATTGAAAGCCAGCTTCCTGTAGGGGAGTATTTGCTTGTAAAGTACACTGCTTCCTGCTACCGACAGCATGAAAGAATAATTGAACTATGTTGATATAAGTCAACGCATTTTATTGACAAATATCAAAGGAAGAAACAAGGGCTAGGCTGCACCTTTGTACCGTCCAACAGGAGAGTTGGGCCGGTTGGATAGCTACCAATCCTAGGTTAAGCTGTCTGCCAAAGGTGTTACTAGCTTTTATGCTTTCCGACTATGTCAAACACGATTTTTCACGCGGCAAACACGCGTTACCACGCCGACTACGGCTGGCTTAATGCTTACCGCAGCTTCGGGCAAACTGCTGACCCGGCACGCCAAGCTTTTGGTGCTTTACAGATTCTTAATGATGATACCGTTGCGGCCGGCCGCGGCTTTGGCACCCACCCACACCAGAACATGGAAATTATTACGATTCCGCTGGCCGGCGCCCTAGAGCACCAAGATTCGCTTGGACATCAGGCCGTTATCCGGGCAGGTGAAGTGCAGGTAATGAGCGCCGGCTCAGGCATCGCCCACAGCGAAAAGAACCACAGTACACAGCAGCCAGTGCACTTTCTACAAATCTGGATTAGTACGAACCAGCCCAACGCCGCCCCGCGCTACGATCAGCAGGCTTTTGCACTTGAAAGCCGGCGCAATCAGCTTGTGCAGGTAGCCTCACCAAACCCCGACGAAGCTGGCGTGTGGCTGCGCCAGCAAGCTTGGTTGCACCTAGGGGCACTCGAGGCTGGTTTTGCCACCGAATACCAGGTGAAAAGGAATGGCAATGGCGTGTATGCCTTTGTGCTGCGCGGCGCAATGACGATCAATGGGCAGCCGTTGGGGCCATACGATGGCCTAGGTAGTTGGGGTGAAGATTCGCTTCAAATTCAGACACATAGCTCAGCCGAAGTGCTGTTGCTCGATGTGCCTTTGGTTGCCTAGCAGACGCGCATAACCCGCGGAACATAGTTGAGGGCTCTGGAGCTACTGACGCATTCAGTAGCTTCAGAGCCCTCAACTATGTTCCGCGGGTTGCGTTTTGACGACGCAGCGCGTGGGTTATTTCACCATCAGCGTCCGCACGGTGCCAGTCTGTTTATCTACTTCGAACGCAGCACGGTTGGGCATTCGACCCGCCCAATCGGTGCGTGGCACAAGCACTTGCCAGTGGTTGTCCACGTCGACGACGCTTGCCGAGTCGACCACGTAGAGGTTAGCATTCGACTGACCTTTTAAGTAGCGGGTTATGGCCTCGCGGGCCGCCGCTTCCGTTAGCGCCGCTTGGGTTGGGGCGGTAGCTTCCGTGGGGGCCGCCGCCGTCTGGGGCGCATCCGTAGCCACGGGTTTGGCTTGTTGGCAGCTCATAAGCACGCTTGCTAGCCCCGCCAAGAAGTAGTGCGTCCGTACAGGAAAGGAAGCGGGCGTACGCAAGGGAGAAGCTGAAAATTTCATGAAAACGGATGGTGGATTAGTTGTAAAAACAAAAGACATTTTGTGGCTGCAAGGTACAGCTTCCTGCTCAGCTACCCGGTGCCTACGGTATTGATAGGCTGGTGGTGGTTAGCTGCTATTCTAGCGGGCAAGTGCGGCCCGAACCGACCACAAAAAGCTAGCCTTGGCGCAGCACCAATCGCAACGAAAGAACCCCGAGCAGAACAATCGCCGCCGCGAAGCAGCCGACAATGACCGCCCACAGGCTCCGCTGAATGGTCGACTTGGGGGCGGGGCGTAGCAGCAGCAGCGGCAGCACAACTGGCGCTAGGGTCTGGGAAATTGTGGCGCCCGCCAGCAACTCGCAAACCCCTACGGCACAAGAAAGTAGCGTGGCGGCTCCTAACGCTAGCTGCTGCCAAAAGGGAAGAACCGGCAGCGAAAATGGTTGCCACTGCTCCGGATCGGTGGGGGCAGTGCGACGGGCCGTTCTTTGCCGGGTGCCGCGGCGGGTAAACTCATTCAGGCGCCGGTTGACGTCTTTACGGAGCCGAATGAGCGTGAAAACAGCCACCACCACTACCAAGAACGTCGATACGGCAAAGACAATGAGCAGCGGCACTAAGTGCTCTTGCTGGCCAGGAGCGGCCGCCATAAGTAAAACCGAAGAAAACGTGGGCAGACGGAGATTCATCACGTGAAAAATACGCTTTTAAGCGTTGATCGTATAGGGCCAAGCAAAAAGAACGCGCGTAGCGCGCAGCAAGCCAGAGTAAGAACGTTGGCTGGCTACGTCGTATTCTGTGCTGGCTCGTGCAGACTAGGCATGAGCTGCTTTTCTCCCGACTACGAACACGGGAGAGGGCCTTTTTGGCAGAAGAAAGGTTTATTATCCGCATAAAAAAGCCCCAAACCAAATCGGTCAGGGGCTTTTCGTGGCAAAGCTTCGGGCGTTTATCGCCGCTGTTGGGGGCTAGGTTGGCCTACTTGGTTATTTGTACCGAGCTGTCGTTGATGTCAAATGGGTGATTTTTGAGCAGGCGGATGATTTCGGCGCCGGCCAAAATCACCGGACCATAGCCGTGTGCCGCGTACACATTCACGGGGCGGTAGTAGTAGAAAGCTGGGTCGAAGCCCATGCCGGTGCCGACGCAGGTACCCTCTACTTGACCATTGGCGTTTACCTTGGTGCTCACGGCGTTCCAGGCAAGCAAAGCCATCGGTCCGTAGGCTTTGGGGTCGAGCCAGCCTTTGTTGATGGCGTGGGCAATGGCGTAAGCGTAAATGGCGGTGGCCGACGTTTCTAGGTACGAATCGTTGCGGTCGAGCAGTTGGTGCCAGAACCCGCTGCCTGCCTGGCGCGTGGCGAGGCCGTCGGTGTGGGCGCGCAGTTGAGCGAGAATGGCCGCCCGGCCCGGATGATCTTCGGGCAGCACGTCCAGAATTTCGACTTTCGTCAGCAATGCCCAGCCGTTGGCACGGGCCCAGTGAAACTCGGGGTGTACGGCCATATCCTGCACCCAGCCGTGCATGTACAGGCCTTTTTGCTTGTCGAACATGCGCTGCGAAAACTGCGTGAACTGCTTCACCACCTCGTCGTAGTAGCGCCGCTCGCCGGTGAGCTTGCCCATCTGCGCCAGCGCCGGCAGGCCCATATACATGTCATCGAGCCAGAGTGAGTTGGGCTGGGGGCGGTTGCGAGCTAGGGTGCCATCTGACAGCCGAAACTCCTTGGTCATGATGTAGTTGGTAAAGCTGTCGATCAGGGGGCGTAAGTCGGCGGAGAGGCCGGCCCGCTGCGCTTTGATCATGGAGGCCGTGAGGGCGCCGCCGTCGTCCAGTGCGTGCGGGTTCATGAAGCCGCGCATGGGCGTAGGCGCCTGCGGGTTGGCCGTTTGGTAGGCGCGGTAGTAGGGGGCTAGCTCCGCCAGAAACTTCAGACGCGTGAAGGTGTAGTCGGTGTATTTCTTGTCGCCGGTTACTTCGCCGGCCAGCAGCATGCCCGAATACGTCACGCCCCATTCGTAGCTGGTCAGGCGGAAGTCGCCGGGCTTGATGATGGCCTCGGGGTTGAACTTGCCTCGGGTATTAACGGCGGCATTAGTCTTTTTATCAACGAGTTCCGCGGGCGTAGCCTTGTCCAGGTAGTTGTACACCCGATCCAGTACCTGCTTTACTTCCTCGGGCTTGGTTTTGCCGTAAGGCACTGGATAGTCGGGCTGCAACAGGTGCAGGGGCGTGGTGGTGTCGTTGGCTTTGGGTGGGGCAGTCTGGGCCGAAGCAGCAACGGAACCTAGCAGTAGCAGACCTAGGTACGGTAGACGTGTTCTTTTCATAGAGCGGAGAAAGAGGTGGGAGATTAAATCAGGAGATACTATAGAGCGCCCTATTGAGCCCGTCGCAATTCGCGTGTGTTTGCAGACGGTCATTCACTAGCTGGCGCATTAAGTGGCGGGAGGAATCTCGCGTGCAGATGTTGCACTACTAACCTTGGTGACTGGTAGTTATCACCGCACGCGAGATGGCTCCGTTGGTCGGCATGACGTTCTGGGAAGGCACGCCAAACGGCTCATTCGGTCCGGAATGACGTTCTACGGTTTTTCAGACACAGCTTAGTTGCCATCTGGCTTCACCACGTCGTTTTTGGGGCTGTTGGCCCAGTGCCAACTGGCTAGCGCATCGGGGTGGCTGGGGTCGAAGGAAGGCGTGTCGTTGCGGAGGTATTTGGCCAGGCCTAGCTTGTTGGCCTTGATGCCTTCTACCACGCACTTAGCAATTTCGTAGGCGCCATAGGGGTTGAAGTGCGTGTTATCGGCTAGCGCTTGGGTTTGGCCGGGGTACGTGTTGGCGGGGTAGTGCACTAGCGCCTTCTTCGAGTCTTCCACACCCAGGGCTTCGTAGAGCTGGGTGGTCATTTGGTTGAGGTCGATGAGCGCGACGTTTTCCTCCTTGGCTACTTTGCGGGCCGCATCAGGGTAGTCACCTAGGCTGTTCACGTTTTTGCCCGTGGCCTCATCGAAGTTGCGGCGGGCGGTGGAGGTCAGAATCACCGGCGTGGCACCTTTCTTCTTGGCTTCGCTTACGAACAGCTTCAGCCGCTCAGTGTAGCTTTTGTAGGCGCCATCGTTGGGGCCTTTCTCTTTCTGGTCGTTGTGACCAAACTCAATAAAAAGGTAGTCGCCGGGCTTGATCACGCTCAGTACCTTCTCCAGGCGCTTGGAACCCATGAAGCTACCTAGGGTCAGGCCCGATTCGGCGTGGTTGGCAACGGCGACGCCGGGCTTGAAGAAGCGCGGGATCATCTGACCCCAGGCGGCCCACGGTTCGTCGTCTTGGTTCACCACGGTGGAGTTGCCGGCTAGGTACACGGTCACGGCGTTTTTCGCGGGCGTAATTTCCAGAGCGGTGAGGCAGGTTTTTGAGCCGTTAAATTCCAGCGTCAGCTTATCGTCCCAGTCGAATTTGCCCTTCTCCCTCGGTTTCAGGCTCACCTCGCCGCCGGTCGAAATCTTTTGGTCTTTGAGGTTGATGGTAAACGTCTGGGTCGTGAATTTGCCGGGAGCGGTTTCGGTTTGCTCTAGCAGCAAGCGCCGCGACTCTGCCTTCAACGACGTCGACGACGTTCCCTGGAGGTCACCTAGGGTCACGGTCACGTTGTAGTTGCCCTCGGGCAGCTTCACGGAGAAGTAAAACGGCTTGTCGCTGGTCACGAAGTCGCCCTTCAGTGCATCCTTGCCGCCGCGGTTTACGGCCGTAGCCGTGGTGTTGAAATCGAAGCCGTAGCCGGTGCTAGGAGAGTAAGCGGCCGTTGGAAGCACCTGCGTATAACCGGGCGCCACGTTGCCGCTCCCAAAGTCAAATTTGTAAGACGTTTTGGCAGATTGAGCGGCGGCGCTATTGGCACAAGCCAACCCTAGCAACAGGGTGTACGAAAGAGGTAGGCGTTTCATGAAAGGCATTTAGGAACCAGCAAGGTCGAGCGAAATACCTCACATGCCTCGAATAACACCCTTGGCTTAACCTCCGCCGTCCTGTAGTCTGCTGGTCAGGCTAGTCGGTACGAACTGCACCCAACTTTCAGCCAGGAAGCGGAGCAGAATATTTTAGCGGACGGGCTATTTTCGAGGAGTTTGGATACGGTTTTGCTTGATACTAAAATGCAACTAAATCTTGGCTATATTCAGTAAGCTAGGGGGTTGACTTCTCTTTTATCACTTGCCGTTCTGCTACTACCGCACCTTCATTTCTCTACGTGAGTACATTTCTTCTCGATTCGCTGATTCCGACCGATGATGTAGTACGCTTGCGTACGCTGCATCTCTACCAGATTGTTAATACCACGCCCGAGCCCGTATTTGACGAGTACGTAGCGTGGGCCGCGCAACTATTCAACACGCCCATTGCGCTGATTTCGTTTGTCGATGAGGACCACGTGTGGTTCAAGGCCGTGACGGGCGTAGAGGGCATTCAGCAGCTCGACCGAACCGAAAGCATGTGCTCGGCCGCCATTCTACAAGATAAAGTAGTAGTAACGTCCGACTACAAACCGAGCAGCTGCGAGCTGATCAAGCCCGACGTTGCTCAAGCTAACGGATTGAATTTTTATGCGGGCTCCGCCCTGCAAATGCCCGATGGTGCCCGCATTGGCATGCTAGCCGTTATCGACAAAGAAGAGCGCACGCTCTCCGACGCGGAAGCTGCCGTACTGAGCCGGCTGGCTGGCCTAGTGGGCCAAACGATTGAGCTACGTTTTCGCTACCTGGTGATCAACCAAGAGGCCGACGAGTGGGAAGATGCCCAGCGCGAGCTAGCTGCTACCCTCGACGACAACGCCGCCCTAGCCCGCTACCTGATCACCCGCAACCAGCGCATCGACCTCGATGACGACGAAGTGGCCCAGCCCATTCTACACCGCTTAGAAAACGTGGCAAAAGTGCTGAACAGACGACTGGCAGCGTAAAAGCTAGCTAGAGCTAGGGTTGGACTATAAAGAAACAGCCCCGCCACACGACGTGTGGCGGGGCTGTTTGCTGACGGGGCTAGCCTTACATTGTGTACGTACGGCCTTTGTTCTGCTGCTTCAAATACGCCATCAGCGGCTGGAAGTAATCGACCATGGCGCGGGCGGAGAGGTCTTCGCCGGTTTTTTCTTTCAATACGGCGCGCCAATCTTTGCTGGAGCCGGGACGCATGATGTCGCGCAGGAAGTTGCCCACTTCCTTGCTGCCGTAGTAGTTAGTAGCATGCGGGTCTTGGTGCAGGATCTGCTTGGCGATGTGGTCGTGGAGCTGAAACAGGATGACGTAGCTCAGGGCGTAGTCGTAGTACTGCGCGGGGTCGTCGTTGATGTGCGTTTTGGTGGCGGGGTCGAGGTACTGCTCCCCACGCGGCGTGGGCGGCACGATGCCCTGGTACTTCTTCACCAGCTCCCACCACTTGGTGTTGAGCTGGTCGGCGGGCAAATTGTCGGCGTAGAAGCTATTTTCCCACTCGCTCATCACGCCTGAAGAGAAGGGGATGAACGTCACGTAGTTGAGGGCTTCTTTGAGCAAGGTTTGCGTCTGGTCCGTCTGCGTTTTTGGGTCCATCAGCTGCAAGCCGACTAGGAACGGCTTTTGGCTGGCGGCTAAGCCCATGAGGCTGCCCATGGCTTCGTGGTAGGCGCGGTTGGCACCTTGGCGCAGCAGCGGCGGCACCTCGGGGTTGGTGTAGGTGAGGTAGTAGTAGATATGGCCTAGCTCGTGGTGGGTGGTTTCGTACCACTCGGTGTTGGCCTCTACGCTCATCAGGCTGCGCACGTCGTGCTCCAGGTCCATGTGCCAGGCCGAGGCGTGGTTGTTTTTCTTATAGGTAGCGCCGGCGGGCAGGGGGTACAAGCTACTTTTCTCCCAGAAAACGGCGGGCAGCGCCTGAAAACCTAGGCTTTGGTAGAAGCGCTCGGCCTGCTTTACTTGCCACTCGGGGCCTTTCTTGGCGAGCGTCGCATCGAGGTTCACGCCTTTCACGTCCACCATGGCGCTCCAATCCTGGCCCCAGCGGTTCGGGAGCCAAGAGGCGGGCAGGTAGTCGGGCACTTGCTTCACGCCGTATTTTTTGGCTAGCTCGTAGCGGGCGTAGGTGTGCAACTCGCGGTAGAGCGGCCGTAGCTCCTCGTTGATTTTGCGCACCAAAGCCATCATCTCCTCCCGGCTCATGCCGTAGTCGGAGGCTTGATAAGAGAAAAAGTCGGTGTAGCCAAGGGCTTGCACCGTCTGGTTGCGCAGGCCGCGTAGATTCAGCAAGCCCTCCTTCAGGGTTGGGCCGATGGCTTTGCTAGCTTCCCAGACGGCCTGGCGCTTCTGCGGGTTCCTTTCCGTGCGCAGTAGTTCGTCTATATCATTCGTGGTGACGGACTTACCGTTGTATTTATAGTCGAAGCCGTAGAGCTTTTCCGTCTGAGCGGCTTCGGCTTTAATGCGACGCTTCACTACATCTGCTACGGTTTGGGGCGAGTTGGCAGCGTTGTAGAGGGCCGTTTGCAGCTCCTTTACCTGAATTTCGGAGAGCTGCTCTTTGTGCTCCAGGAATTGACGCAGCCGTTGAATGTTCTCGGCGCTACCCGCAAAGGCAGCGGCCCGCTCGTTAGCGCGGGCCGTAGCCCCTGAGTTAGTGGTGTCGCCCGGCACGATGTGGGTATTGGAACGCCATTCTGCTTCGCTCGACTGAGTATAGAGCCGTTGGTATTCAGCGGAGTATTGTTTGAGGAAGGCTTCGGCCTGGGTGCGCCAATCGGTAGCACTGGGCTGGTAGGTAAGAGGTGGCGTCGCGGCTGGCGTGGCAGTGGTACTAACGGCAGGGGCTTTGGTCGCGGGTGCACACGACCATAGCGCCGTGCCCAAGGTTGCGAGAGCTAGGCCGCTGAGATAAGATTTGTTCATGGTAAAAACAGAAAAGAAGACGAAGCTAGGACAAAATGCAGGTGCTCGTCAGCAAGTCTCGAAAATACACAATGCCGCGCGAATCAGCCGAAACGCAAAAGCGAGCAGTGCTGTTCAAAGGCTGGCGCGGAGTTAGTCGTATTCATGCGTTCTTTTGCTGGCTATCTTCGATTCTGTTTTTCTTTCTCTTCCGTAGTTTATGTCTGCGTCCACCACGCTTGCTCAGGCCAGTGCACTGTATGCTGGTCACTTTCTGTTCACCCTCGCCCGTTATGGGCTGTTTGCCGGCGTAGCCTATTTCATCTTCTGGCGTTGGCGCAAAGACCGGTGGCAGTCGCGGCGCGTGCAGCAGAAGTTTCCCGATGACAAGCACCTGCACACGGAAGTAAAATACTCACTACTTACCTGCCTTATTTTCGCGGCCGTTGGCGTCGGCATCTTCGTTGCCCGGCAGGCTGGCTACACGCGCATCTACACCAACCTAGCCGATCACAGTTGGGCGTACTTCACGTTCAGCATTCTAGCTACGATCGTAGCCCACGACGCCTATTTTTACTGGACCCACCGCTTTATGCACTTGCCGCAGGTGTTCAAGTACGTGCACCGGGTGCATCACCTGTCGCACAATCCCTCCCCGTGGGCGGCGTTCTCCTTTCATCCCCTAGAGGCCGTCATCGAAGCCGGCATTGTGCCGCTCATGGTGTGCCTTATGCCGATGCATCCGCTCGCCATTGCTGTGTTTATGATGTATATGATGGGCATGAACGTGCTAGGTCACCTAGGGTACGAGCCGTATCCTGCTGGTTTCCTGCGGACACGATTTGGCCGCCTGCACAACACCAGCACCCACCACAACATGCACCATCAGTACGTGAAAGGTAACTATGGCTTGTACTTCAATGTGTGGGACCGCCTTATGAGTACCAACCACGCCAAGTATGAAGAGCGGTTTGAAGCCGTAACGGAAGGCAAGAAGGTGCAAAAAGTGGCGAAGAAAGCAGCGTAAAAGCCTAGGTACTACCTAGCTTCATCCCTACCTAACAGTTCGCCTTATGAATCAAATGCGCGCGGACCTGCTCCGGCAGTTAGCTGAGTTTGGACAGGAGAATGACCAGCAGGCCACGCGGCGGGAGGAACGGCTGCTCAACATTACGCCGGATACCGGGCCGTTTCTGGCCCTGCTCATCAAAGCGATGCAAGCGCGAGCTGTGCTGGAAATCGGGACATCAAACGGGTATTCTACCATTTGGCTGGCCGATGCGGCACAAACCACCGACGGCCACGTGACAACCGTGGAAGTGAACAAAGCGAGGGCTGCGCAGGCGCACCATAACTTTCAGCAAGCAGCCTTAGCCGATACGATTACGCTCAAAGTAACTCCAGCCGAAAGCCTCCTGCCTACTATCGCTAGCGCCTCCTTCGACTTTATCTTCTTGGATTCGGACCGGACGCAGTATTGTGTGTGGTGGCCGCTGTTGCACCGTATCCTACGGCCGGGCGGCCTGATGGTGGTAGATAATGCCGTGTCGCACCAGCACGAGCTCGTTGATTTCTTGGCCTTGTTGGAAACTGAAGCAGGAATAGAAACGTCGCTGGTGCCGCTCGGGAAAGGCGAACTGTTGATCTGGAAGCAGCGGTAAATAGCTAGCCTAGGTTCAAGCTATTTACTCTGTAAAACTAGTCTTTGAATGCATACTTTGAAGAGTGCACCATGCAGAGAATTGCGCTTTTGTTGGTACTCTATTATTTATCCTTTGGCATGACAAGCAGTCAAGTCAAGCAGGATACTGATAAAATGAGCTTAGTTGTAAAAAGTGCTGAAAAGGAGTTTTCGAATGATTGTCTATTCATTACGCTCGAATTCAAAAATACGAGTAATAAGACGATTAGACTACCGGAATTTAATTACAAACAGATGAAAATATTATATTTTACCTCTGTTCTTGTTCAAAACGAAAGAGGGAGGATTGTTGCTGTTAAACCAGGCCCTCCAAAATTTGAGTTCGTAGAAGCTCCCGGAGAAACTACTTATATTGAAATTCCAAAAAATCAATCATATCGCCGGACAATAAACCTGAAAGGTTATTTATGGCACGGAAAGTCTAAATTAGAGCCAGGTTTGTATAGGATAAACAGCCATTACTGGAATTGGTATGGTGGTGAATGTATTAAAGGAGCTTTCCATTCAAATGAATTATTGCTCCGAATTAAAAAATAAATAGCGATAACCGGTATTATTTATTTATTCGACGGCTTCTCATTTATTAAGCAGCCTGTTTCTCTTGCTGCAACAAGTGGCAATCTTTATACTTCTTACCACTGCCACACGGACACGGGTCATTGCGCCCGAACTTGCGCTTGCTGCGCAGGGTCTTTAGCCACTCCCTAGGATCAACGCTGAAGCGCAGGAAGCGCTTCTTGGGGTTCTGGCGTAGGGCACGGCTCAGGAGTTGGTACAGCTCGGGATGGTTTTCCTGGAGCTTCTCGGGCTTCTCGAAAAAGTACTCCGTGACGACGGCGAAGAACTCGGCTTCGTTGGTGGCGCCGTAGGGGTTAATTTCGGATTTGCCATCCCGAATGGCTTGAATTTCGCGCTGCATTACCTCGGCCCAGGGTTGGAGCAACTCGGGCGGCAAGGCTAGCTTCGGCACGCCGTCGATGACACCGTCGGCTTGGTCGAGGAGGTGAGCAAATTCGTGGATGCCCACATTTTGCTTGTCCATGGCGTCGCGGAAGCCTTGCTCCAAAGAAGCCTTGGAGAGACGCATATAGTGCTGGTTTTGGAAGTTTTGCACGCTGCCTAATAGCGTGCCTTCCAGCGGTGCTACCTCTTTGTTCGGGTCTTTGTCCATCTTCCAGGCGTCGGGCACGATGAGCACTTCTCCTAGGTTGCCATATTGCCAGTCGGGGAAGCCAAAAACCGGGATGATGGCTGATGCCGCCACCAGCACGCGCGTGGAATCATCTACCTCGACCTGCACCCCGGTGATGCGCGTTTCAGCCAGAAAGATCTGCACGGCCCGCTCGAAGCGCTGCTTTTCATTTTTTGACAACGCCAGATAAAAGGCCACGCGCTCGGCTAGGATCTGGCGCCAACCGGCGGGAAAATCTTGCGCTAGCGCTGCGGCGCGCACGCGACTTTCGCGGGTCACGTAGCGGTAAAAAGCAAAAATGACGGCGGCCAGCACTGCTAGCCAGATGATGTAGTTCATGGGAGGAAAATGCAACAGCGCCCGTGTACGCACCAACGCGCCGAATGGCTAGGTTTCGGCGCTTTTTTCTCCCATAAAGCAGGTTGCGATGCTTCTCCGGCCGCATAGCTGGCGTCGTACCGGACAGACACCAATTCAAAAGTGCGTTAGGTGCTCTTGCAGCCGCTCGCGCAGCAGTTCTTGCAATACGTGGTCGAGGAACTGAAACTTATCGGGGATGCGCAGGCAGATAACGGGCTTGCCGGCTAGCTCCGGGGCAAACTTTTCGCGCAGAATATCAGCGTGTTTGCGCTCCATGACGAAGATAATATCGGCCCAACCTAGGTGCCCAGCTGTGACGCGCACCCGGGCGCCCGGCTCGGTACCGGCCGAGCGCGCCACGTAGTGCGGGTGCTGGTCGAACAGGTGCTCGGCGGTGAGGCTGCGCCAGCGGTTCTGACTGCAAATAAAGAGAAGCTGGCGAGCGTCGGGGGAGAGGTGCGGCAAAGTGACTGGTGGGCTGATCGGCGCAAAAATACGAAGGCAATTTCCTGCTTCGCTATCGAAGGCGAGGTCGTCAGACCACAACCTGCTTGCCGACCAGCAGACTTCAGGTGAGTGCGCACCACAAATGCGCGTTTATTTGCTCTGCTACAGGCTGCGCTGGTGGGCTACCTAGCCACTACAAGAGCTTGTACACCACCTCACTTTTCTTTTCTCGTTCCTGAAATAATCGGCGCTCCTTGCTCCTTCGTGGCGCTTTGTTTCCGTCCCAAAACCTCCCAATGTTGCCACTCGACCCTAAAAAACTCCTGGCTACTGCGCTGTGCGCCTTGGCTTTTGCTGCCTGCCAGCAACAGATTACCGCCTCCAATACGGCGCCGCCGTCAACTACTACCACCTCACTTTCAGCAGCTTGGCCCACCGTGAAAGCGGAAAATCGACCCTGGACGCGCTGGTGGTGGATGGGCAATGCCGTGGACGAAGCCAACCTTACCCGCAACTTAAAGCTCTACGCCGAGGCTGGGCTAGGAGGCGTGGAGATAACGCCCATCTACGGGGCCGTCGGCTACGAGCAGTCGTATATCGATTATCTCTCGCCCACCTGGATGCGCATGCTCGGTGCCACGGTGCAACAAGCCCACACCCTTGGGATGGGTGTGGATATGAACCTCGGTACCGGCTGGCCCTATGGTGGCCCGCAGATTACGCCGGAAAGTGCCGCCGGCAAGCTTGTGGTACAAACCTACGAGGTGAAGGCCGGACAGCGCCTCGCCGAAAAATTGGTGGCGCAAGATCCCAAGCAGCAAAAGCTAGGTGCCCCGCTCAAGGCTGTAGTAGCCTACGGCCCCAAAGGCGAACGACTTGACTTACTGGCGAAAGTGGACGCCAGCGGCCTGCTCGATTGGCGCCCAACGGCCGGCACCTGGCAGGTTTATGCCGCCTTTGGCGGGCACACCGGGCAGATGGTGAAGCGGGCCGCGCCCGGCGGGGCTGGTCTTACGATGGACCACTTATCGGAGCAGGCACTGAACACGTACCTGCGCCGCTTTGATACGGCGTTCGGAGGGAAGCCCGCGGGCATCCGGTCGTTTTTTAACGACAGCTACGAGGTGTACGACGCCGATTTTTCGCCTAGGTTGTTCGAGGAATTTCAGCAGCGTCGCGGCTATGACTTGCGACTGTATTTGCGCGAGCTGGTGAGTAAAGAAAATAACGACCAAGTAGCCCGCATCCGCGACGATTACCGCGAGACAGTGGCTGAAATGGTGCAGCAAAATTTCACCAAGCCTTGGACGAATTGGATTCACGGACAGAAAGCCGTTTCCAGAAACCAAGCGCACGGGGCGCCCGGCAACGTGCTCGATCTGTACGCCAGCGTAGATATTCCCGAGTGTGAAACCTTTGGCCTGACCAAGTTTCCCATTCCGGACATGCGCTACTATACCGTCGATACGAAGAACGTGCCGCCCGATCCGGTGATGATGAAGTTTGCTTCCTCCGGGGCCAACGTGATGGGCCGGGCCCTAACTTCTTCGGAAACCTTTACCTGGCTCGGGGAGCATTTCAAGGTGCCGCTGGCGCACTGCAAGCCCCAGGCCGAGCTCGCTTTCCTGACGGGCGTCAACCATATTTTTTACCACGGCACTACCTACTCGCCGGAGCAGGCCAACTGGCCGGGCTGGCTGTTCTACGCATCCACCAACTTTGCGCCCTCTAATAGCTGGTGGCCTCACCTGAAAGGGCTCAACGAGTACATCACGCGCTGCCAATCGGTGCTGCAAGCCGGCCAGGCCGACAACGACGTGCTGATGTACTGGCCCGTGTACGACGTGCGGCACAACGCCCCGCCCAAGCTCGACATGATGATCAGCATCCACACCATCGAGGAGTGGCTGTATCCCACGGCGTTCTACAAAAACGCGGTGCAACTCGCCAAAACCGGTTACGCCGTCGATTTCGTGTCGGATGCTATGATTCGGCAGGCGCAAGCCACTGGCACCAGCCTGCGGGTGGCGGCGCAAGGACCTAGCTACAAGGCGCTGATTATCCCGGCTACCGGCTACATGCCCGTCGAGACGCTGGCCAATGCGGTGAAGCTAGCTCAGCAGGGTGCCACCGTTATTTTGCAGGAACTGCCCAAAGATGTTCCCGGCTTCCACGACCTCGAGGGTCGGCGGCAGCAGTTGAAGGCCCTTACGGCGGGGCTGAGCTTCGCAGCAGCCGGCACTGGCGTGCAAGTCACTAAGGTCGGCAGCGGCCAGATCGTACTAGCCGCCGACGTGCAGCAAGCGTTGGCGTACAGTAAGATCAACCGCGAAACGCTCACCGATACGGGCTTGCAGTTTGTGCGTCGCAACGACAAGGGCACGCGCTACTACTACCTCGTCAACCACACAGCCAATACCGTCGATTCGTGGGTACCGTTGAACACCAGCGCAAAGGCTGTGACGATTCTGGACCCCCAAGATGGGCGCGCTGGGCTCGCCAGCACGACCGCCGAGGGCGGCCAAACCAAAGTGCGCCTGCAAATCAAGCCGGGTGAGTCGTTGATTCTGAAAGCAGCGGAGCAGGCGGAAGTAGCCGGGCAGCCCTGGCAATACCTAGCCCCGACCGGCACACCCGTCGCCGTCGCTGGCGACTGGAAGCTGCACTTCACCAGCGGCGGCCCCGAACTGCCCAAAGACCAAACGCTAACTAAGCTCACCTCCTGGACCGACCTAGCCGACGACAATGCCAAGCGCTTCGCTGGCACGGCCGAGTACACCGTCACGTTCACCATGCCCGCCAAAACCGGCGCCGACTACCTACTGAAGCTCGGCGACGTGCGCGAAAGCGCCCACGTGTGGATCAACGGGCAAGACGCTGGCTACATCTGGAGTCATCCGTACGAAAAGAAAGTGGGTGCCTACTTGAAGAAAGGCAAAAACACGTTAAAGCTAGAAATTGCCAACCTGATGGCGAACCGCATCATCGACCTAGACAAGCGCAAAGTGGAATGGCGTAAGTATCACGAAATCAACTTTGTGGATTTGTATTACAAGCCATTCGATGCATCCAGCTGGCCGTTGCAGCCTTCTGGCTTGCTAGGTCCGGTTACGCTACAGCCCTTAGCGGTAAGTACGGAAGCCCGAACTCAGAATAGCGGACAGTAACCACTGCTTAGGGATTTTAGCAAGGACTAGCGTCGAACTTACCAAGGCAGCGACAAAAACTAACTTACATGCTTGAGCTTATACTTATACGTATAAGGCCAAAACATCAATTTCAACGCAATCGAGCATGGCAAGTGGTAGTATTTTCATTGTAATGGGCGTATCGGGGAGCGGCAAGACGACGATAGGCGAACTACTAGCGAAAGAGCTAGCAATTCCCTTTCACGACGCCGACGATTTTCACTCGGCGGCTAACAAGGCGAAGATGGGCAACGGCATTCCGCTCACCGACGATGACCGCCGCGATTGGCTTGCGCAAATGGCCGCCGGCATCAGCGAGTGGGAGAAAACCGGTGGCGCCGTGCTAGCCTGCTCTGCCCTGAAGGAAACGTACCGCCAAACCTTGCAAGGTGGCGCCGAGCAGCCGATTCACTGGGTCTTTTTGGATGGTTCGCGCGAACTCCTGCGCAGCCGCTTAGAGCACCGCACAGACCACTACATGAAAGCCGATATGCTTGATTCGCAGTTGGAAACGCTGGAAAAACCGGGTTACGGCGTGCGTATCGAATTGAGTAACGAGCAGAGCCCGCAAAATATAGTAGCGCAAATTATCCAGGACTACGCGCCCCAGGACGTCGCCAAGTAGAGACGCGAAATATCGCGTCTCTACACGTGGCCGGGGTAGTTTAGCTAGGGGATGCTGTGCCGAGCCTAGAGCCACTTATTCCACCAACGACACCCGAATCTTGCGGCCTTTGATCTTGGCACCCGTCACGCGCTCGGCCACTTCCTGAGCTTGCTGACGCGGTACAGCCACGTAGCTGTAGTGGTCAAACACCTCGATGTGCCCTACAGCGTCGCGCTCCAAGCCGCCGTGCGCCACGAAGGTGCCTACCAGATCGTGGGCACTCACTTTGTCCTTGCGGCCTGCCGAAACGTGCAAGGTCGTGCTGACCGGTTTCGGTGTTTTGGGAGCCGCAGGGGGCAGCTTCGGCGCGTGCATAGCTTTCCACTGTATTGTCTCGGCCACGGGCCACTTCTGCACGTGGCTTTGCTCAGCGGGCGTGGCAAGCAGGTGGGCAGTGCCTTCGGCGCCCGCGCGGGCGGTGCGCCCGGCCCGGTGCTGGAAGGCATCCGCCTTATCTGGCGACTCATACTGAACCACCGTGTCCAGGGCCGTCACGTCGAGGCCGCGGGCGGCTACGTCGGTAGCTACCAGCACTTGGCTGGAGCCGTTGCGCAGCTTCATCAGGGCTTTGTCGCGCTCGGGCTGGGGCATTTTGCCGTGCAACACCTCTGCCGCCACGCCGCGCCCAACCAGGAAGCGTGCTACCTCCTGGCACTTTTCGCGCGTGTTGCAGAACACCAGCACGCGACCCGCATCGGGCTGCTGCAACAGGTGATACAATGCCGCTGGCTTCTGCTCCACCGACCCAACGTGGCCAAGCAGCGTCAGATTTTCGGGGATGCGGCCTTCCTCTTCACCTAGGTTCACCACCCGCGGCCGGGTAAGATTGGCCCGAATCAAGTTCAGCACTTTCTCCGACATCGTGGCCGAAAACAGCAGGGTTTGGCGGCGGCGCGGCAGGCGCTTCACAATTTCCACCAGCTCGTCTTGGAAACCTAGCTCCAGCAGCTTGTCGGCCTCGTCGAGCACGAGGGTCTTGAGCTGATTCGGGACGATGGTGCGGCGCTCCAAGTGGTCGAGCAGGCGGCCGGGTGTGGCTACCACGATGTGCGGGGCTTGCTTGAGGGACGAGGTTTCGTCGCGCATGGCATGGCCGCCGTAGAACGCCGCCACTCGCAGGTTGGGGAGGTATTTACCTAGCTTTTTGAGCGCGTCGCGCACCTGCAAGGCTAGCTCGCGGGCGGGTACCAGCACCAGCACCTGCATCGCATCCTGCGTCACATCCACGTGTTGCAGCACAGAAAGACCGTAAGCAGCGGTTTTGCCCGAGCCCGTTGGCGCCTGTCCGGCTACGTCTTGCCCGGCGAGTGCCATGGGCACTACTTGCTCCTGCACGGGCGTCGGCGTGGTAAAGTTGAGCTCGGTGAGGGCTTGGAGCAGGGTGGGGGCGAGACCTAGGTCGGCGAATGTGGTCATAAGAAACAAAGAATGCTAGGGCAAAGGTAGGAAGGTATCAGCGGCTACTCGTCGTTTCTCTTTTTACGACGGCCAGAACCTCGCTGCATACGTAGTGGTTGAAGAAAATTAGCGGGAGCGCCCCACGGTGCATTCCCGCGTGATCTGCCTTTACATTGAAAAGAGCGTACCCTACTAATGAGTAACAACAACGTACTGACCGCGCGCGTGCCCGCCTCGGAAGCGCAAACGGCGCCAGTGACCCCCATGAGCAACTCCCTGGTGTGGCTCATGGCCATTTCCTGCGGCTTGGTGGTCGCCAATATTTATTACAACCAGCCCCTGTTAGCGGAAATAGGCCGCACTTTCGGCTTGTCCGACAGCCACGTGAGTTTGGTAGCTACCGCCACCCAGATCGGCTACACCCTAGGGTTGCTGTTTGTGGTGCCGCTGGGCGATAAGCTAGAACGTAAGCGTCTGATCTTGCTAGAGCTGGTGCTCGCAGCCGTCGTGATGGGCGTAGCGGCCTGGGCGCCCTCTTTCACCATCCTGCTGGTAGCAAGCGTGTGGATTGGCATTTTCTCGGCAGTGCCCCAGCTGCTGATTCCTATGGCGGCCAACCTCGCCAGCAGCGCGGAACGCGGCAAAATTGTGGGAAAAGTAATGAGTGGATTATTGGTAGGCATTCTGCTCTCGCGCACCATCAGCGGATACGTAGGGGCGCATTTTGGCTGGCGTACAGTGTTCGGGGCGGGTGGCTTGGCCATGCTGCTGCTGGTAGCGGTGCTGGCCCTAAAGCTACCCAAAGACCAGCCAGTGTTTGAGGGCACGTATGGTAGCCTAATGAAATCATTGGTAACGCTCACGCGCAAGTTTGTGCCGTTGCGGCGCGCGGCGCTGGTGGGCGGCTTCCTGTTTGCTTGCTTCAGCGTCTTCTGGACAACACTAGTCTTCTTCTTGGAAGGTAGTCCTTACTTCTACAAGAGCGATGTCGTTGGCTTCTTTGGCCTGATCGGGGCGTGTGGTGCGCTGGCGGCGCCTATTGCCGGTAAAATGGCCGATAAGCGCGGCGCCGACTACGCTATTGGCCTAGGTATCTTAGCGTCGCTAGCGGCGTTTATAATCCTAGGAGTCAGTGGCCAATACCTAGTGGGACTAGTGCTAGGCATTATTTTGCTGGACGTGGGCGTGCAGGGCGCGCACATTTCCAACCAGTCCCGCATTTTTGCCCTGTTGCCGGAGGCCCGCAGCCGCCTGAATACCGTGTACATGACGGCTTATTTCATCGGGGGCTCGGTGGGCTCGGTGGTGGGCGGCGCCGCTTGGACTGCCTACCGCTGGCACGGCGTGTGTGCCGTAGGACTGTTTTTCGTGCTAATGGCCTTCCTCGCTAACCGGTTCTACGGGCGTTCTGCGGAACCAGGGCCGGTAGCCTAACGCTTTGGCTCTGAGCCGTGGTGGTCATCGTCTAGCTCTACCAGTCGGTAGCGCACGGCCGACTTCTTGGGCCGGATGTCCATCCCGACGTAGTGGGCATAAACCTTGGTAAAGCAAGCGCCGAAGTAGAAAATGATAGCGCAATAAAACACGAAGAGCAGCACCAGCACGATGCTGGACGCCGGCCCGTAAATCGGACCTAGGTTGCGCGGCACGAGCAGAAAGCCAAGCACATTCTCTCCTAGCTCAATGAGCACCGCGGTAAGAGCGGCTCCGCGCAGCACAGCTCGCCAGGGCACTTTAGCGCTGTTCAGGGTACGAAAAGTGGCTGCAAACCAAGCCGCCAGAATCAGCAGCGACGTGATAACATTCAGTACCTGGAACAGAAAGTGGCTAATGTTGACGTCGAAGCTGTGCAGGTAAGCCGTGAAGAAGCTCAGGGCAGCATCAATCAGGAAAGCGAGCATCGACAGCATGCCGGTGGCAAGGAGCAGCCCCAGCGACCGGGCCCGCTCTTTCACGATCTTGGTGAAACGCCCGCTCGCCCGTCGTGGCCGGATCTGCCAGAGCTGATTCAAAGAATTCTGAATCACCACAAACAGCGTGGTGGCAATGAACAGCAAAAAGCCAAACCCGAGCCACGTCACGAGGCGGCTGCGCTCGATGTTGGTCACGTTTTGCAGGATCTGCTGAACCAGTCCCGCCGCCGCCGTGCCTAGCAGGGCCGAGAGCTTGGTGAGCAATAGCCCCCGCACGGCCGAGCGGGAGTAAAGCGAACCAAGCAGCTGAATCAGGATGATCAGAATGGGCGGCAGGGCAAACGTGGTGAAGAATGCCGTGGCTGCCCCCAGGCGTAGCGGATCGTTGGCGGCTAACTCACGGGCGGCCCGCCGCAGCAGCAGAAAGAAATCCGTCCAGACTTTCGGCCGGGGCTGACCCGGTTGGCGTACTTTTGTCATTAACTCGCGTACAATCCGTGGGCGCGAGGCCACGCGGAGCAGAAACGAAGGTACTGCCCCGCGCTTGAATGGACTAACGCCCACCGCACCAAAATTTGTTGCTCAAAAACTACGACTGCTTTGTCTCTGCCACCCGCGTCGCCCGCTTCTTCTTCTGGTCCTGTCGCCTGGCTGCGTCGCCGCGTGGTCGATCCGCTGCTGCACTTACTCAAGCAGGGATTGTCGCCGAGCCAGTTGGCCCTTACTGTTGCTTTGGGGGTGGTGTTTGGCCTAGTGCCTTTCCTGGGCGGTACCACTTTTCTCGTCACCATCACGGCCGTGCGCCTGCGACTGAACGTAGCGGCTATGCTGCTCGTGAGCCACTTGCTCAGCCCGGTGCAATTGCTGCTCATCATCCCATTATTGCGCTTGGGTGCGCGCCTGTTTGGCCAAGGTCCTGCACCCGACCTGACAATGGCTAAGCTCCGCCACTTGCTGGAGCACGACCTAGGGGGAGCGTTTAGTCTGCTGTGGCGTGCTGAGCTGGGGGCTCTACTGCTGTGGGCGCTGGGGTCGGTGGTGCTGGCGGGGCTGTTGTACCTAGGCCTGCGGCCGGTATTCAAGCGAATTATTGCGCGGCAGGCGGCATAAACGACAGAGCGTCAAGCTCCGAATCTGGGGCCTGACGCTCTGGGTAACTCTCTCGGAAAAAACCAGACAAGTAGCTTAGGCGCGCTGGTAGGTCGGCTCGACTTGCTGGAAATATTGGTTCAGCGGCTCGTCGGAGCTTGGGTCAATCAGCATCATATCCACAAACTGGTGCGTGCTCGACAAATTACCCTGGATAACGGGGCCTAGCTCTTGCAGGAAGGCTGGGTCGTTGGTTTCCGTCTGGAAGGCCAGTAGCAAGCGCGGCGGCTCCTCGCTGTTTTCCAATCGCAGTTCAGCTAGGTGCGCAACTTCGATAAATGGGTGTTCGGCGCAGTAAGCTCTTAGCGCTTCTATCAGCGCCGTTGGCTCCTCGGCGGGCGGGCCGATGAGCATTTGGGCACCTTCTGGCGGCGCGCCAGCGCCTTGGAAAAGATTACCCGACAACAAATCGGCTATTTCAGCAGCGGGCAGCAATTTGCCCACCACCGAGAAGGGGTTCAACGCGCAGTCGGCGCCCTGCACCATGTTGAATAGATCGAAGCCGCGCAAACGCAGGTAGGACAGCGGCTCTGGTACGTTCTCCCCGTCAAAAATTCGATCTTTCGAGGTAAACACCGGAATCTTACCGTCGTGCAGTACTTGCAGCTGAATTTCGCTGCCCGCTTCCACCGTTACTTCGCCGGCTGGTACCCCTTCTTTGGGCGCCGTAATCACGATAACCTCTTCTTGCAGCAGCGCCTGGTAGAAGCCGGGGCGTACTTGTGGCTCGGTGGCGGCGCGCATCAGCAGCTCTTCCAAGATGTTGGTGGGCTGGAAGGCCGGCGGTTGCGGCATTGGGGGCATAGGCGGAATCACTGGCGCCGGTGGTGCTGCGGGAGCTGGCGCTGTGTAGTTAGAGCCTTTATAACGTGGACCCGCGGCCCCAGGAGTCGTGGTCGGAGCAGCAGAGGAATCGGCCGGTGCTGGCGTAGCAGGGGCGTCGGTAGGCTTTTTAGATTTTAGAAAGTCGAAGAGACCCATAGGTATAAATGATTTGGACTGGCAAGCTACTGAGGATTGAGGAAAAACTTAACCTGCTCGCACTATAGATTTTTGAAGATAGGATTAGGCAAAACTAATACCTAGGCAACTACAATACCTAGCCTAGGCCTACAGCCCGCGCGCCCCGCCACAGTACTGCAGCTCGTCGGCCACCTCCCGAATTGTCCAGACTTCGCCTTTATTTCCCCAAGAGGTTTGGACGAAGTTCAGCAAATTAGTGATTTCCGAATCGGTGAGGCTTTCGTTGCCGGGCATCAACTGATTGTATTTCACGCCGTTCACTACAATTTCGCCGGCCAAGCCTTTGCGTAGCTGGCAAGGGAGGCTGCTGCGGTGCTGGGCTAGGTAATCGGAGCCAGCTAGAGGCGGGATAAGGCGGCGCAAGCCTTCCCCTTGTTCGCCGTGGCAGCTGGCACACCGCTGAGCGTAGAGGCGGGCACCTTCGTCTTTCCGCTTGGTAAAGCAGCCGGCGAGCAGCAGTATGGCCACTAGCACGGCCGCGGCCCGCACCCATTGCAGTGGACCTAGCTTCATCGGGCGGCAGTTTGCTTTTCGGCTTCTATCTCCTTCAGCAGCACCGGAATATCCTGCATCAGTTTGTTTACCTGGCTGGGCTCCATGCCGTCGTACACCCCGCGAATGTGGCGCTGTGGATCGACCAGCGCGAAGGTGCCGCTGTGTGCAAAGCCGCCTTTCACGGTTGCATCTTCCATGGCACCCGTCATATAGGCGCGGGCTAGGCTAAAAATTGTGTCGTGCGGGGCGGTGGCAAAGTGCCAGCGGCTAGCATCCTTGATCCCGAGACGCTCGGCATAGTCGCGCAGCACCGGAATAGAGTCGTGCGCCGGGTCGATGGTGTGGGAGAGAAACAGCACCCGTGGGTCGCCCTGAAACTTCTCGTACACGCGCAGCAGCTCGCTCTGCATCTTGGGGCAAATGCTAGGACAAGTCGCGAAGAAAAAGTCTGTCACGTAGATCTTGCCCTTGAAGGTATCGTTGGTAATGGTTTTGCGGTCCTGATTGGTGAGCGTGAAGCTAGGTACCGTAAAAATAGTGTCGGCCGGCCCACTAATCGGCTCGGGCTGCATGGCCCGGTCGCCATAGTAGGGCAGGTGCGTGGCCGTTTCAGAAGGGGCGTTCTTAGAAGAGCAAGCAGGAAACAGGATGGTGCCGGTCAGGGCCAGCAAACTCACGTGCACGGCACGACGAAAAACGGAAGAAATCATTGGGCGGAAGGTTGGGAAGCCGGTTGGGCGTGCTTAAGCACACGCTGCGCCGAATCAATACTATGTTCCATCAGTACCCCGACGGAATCAATGAACTGTTGCTGTTTTTGAAAGTAAGCCAGCTGCTGATCGGCTGCCACCGAAGCAGCGGGCTTGTGATACTGGTGCATCCAACTCATCATAGCTGCATCGGCTGCCAGCAAAGACCGGCGGCGTTGGCCCGCTTCTACCGTATCAGGCAGGCTAGCTTTCTGAAGCTGCTGCCGCAGGTCGTAGAGCTGGTCCATCTTGCCCATCAGCTCGTCGTGCTTGCCTAGCACAGCTTTTTCGGCGGTTTCAGCTTTTTGCTCCTCACTTTCCAGCGAGAGGCAGGCGGGCAGCACCGTCAGAAGGGACCAGGCTGCAAGTAAGAGGGTAAAACGAGAGAATTCCACGGCGCGAAGGTACAGCACGCGCGCGGAAGCCAGCACGTGCACCGATACAACAATCGGCGGCGGGTGGGTTGTTCAATAAACAACGCCTTACTAAGAGGATGTTCGCCCACCTAGGTGGGGCAAAGTTGCCCTTCTCCAAAAGGCCGCCCTGTCAGCAGTGGGCAAGGCGTGGTAAAAATAAATAAGCAGAATAGAAGCGAAAGTGCTGGAGAATTATCCTATTTGCTTTAGGAGTGTCTATTGACGAGCTTGGCTCTCGTGAGGTGATTAGTTTTTTCGGAATTATTCTTTTAATCTATTATCACGTGCTTTATGCGTCACGCACTTCTGCTGATGGCGGTGGTCCTCGGAGTTACCGTTGCTAGTTGTCAAAGTACAAAAGGAATTGCCCACTTCCCTGCGGTACGCGAGTATGGCCCACGCTCAACAGCCCCACTGCTGGTAGCCTCCGCTGAGCAAGCGGAACCCGTGCTACCGGCCGCAGTGTCGAATGAAGCTCCCGCAGCGCAGACAATCGACCGGCCACAGGCCCCGGTGCCGACCATGGCGGAAATCAAGCCCTTGGAAGCTCCCGCCGACACCTTGAAGAAAGTGCTGTTACCAACGCCAAGCAGCAAGCCCGACCCCGCTACTACCGGGGTAAATGTGGTAGGTGGGGTCCTGACCGCCGGGGGCCTAGCAGTTGTAATTGCTAGCGCCAACGCTGACACTGGCGGAGAATGGCCGGGCCTGGCAAAGGCTATGGGGGGCTTCCTAGGGTTGATGCTGATGATAGCTGGCGTGGCTCTACTGTTTTTTCAAGGGAAAAACGGCCGACTGCGCCGTTTGCGCGAAGAACGCAGAGCTGCCAGAAGAGCGCTTATTTCTCCTACGGCAGCGCCAGAAGCAACCTCAGATGCACCTACCGAGGAGAAAACAGCCACCAAAAGCATAGGCCAACGCAGCAAAGTTGGGCTAAGTTTAATAATTGCTGCAGGCATCTTATTGCTCCTGAGCCTTTTGCCTGTCGGCTTGTTTTTTATTAGCTTACCTATAGCATTTATTCTGCTGCTGGTGGGGGTGATCCTCATGCTAGCTGGCTAGCATACGCTGCTAGCTTATCAGAAGGCCAGCCGAAACACGCTGCCCGCGCCTTCCACCGACTGCACCTGGATGCTGCCTTTGTGCAGGTGCATGATCTGCCGGGCTAGACTAAGTCCAATTCCCGACCCATTCGGACGCGTGGTGAAAAAGGGAATAAAAATACTGTCCAGCAGGTCAGTCGGAATGCCGCTGCCATTATCCAGCACTTCGAGCACGACCCGCCCGTCGGCTGTGCTTTTGCCTATTAGCTGAATTCGCGGCTGCGAGCATTCCGCTACGGCATGTGCTGCGTTAAGCACCAAGTTGATCAGCACTTGCTCCATGAGTTGGCTATCGGCTTGCAGAAGCAAATCGGCCGGTTGAACGGAAAGGACTAACTCAATGTGCTGTTCGGCGAGCTGGCGCGCTAGCAACGCACGAATGCTCTGAAACAGCTCCTGCACGTAGATAGTGGTGAGCAGGGGCGTCGTGATTTTGCTGAAATTGCGGTACACTTGGGCAAAGTTCAGCAGCCCCTCGCTGCGGTGCTGAATGATGCGGATGCCCTCTTCCACATCGTCGAGCAAGTCGGAGTCGGTGCCGAGCGACACGGCGGCTTTTGCCTTTTCCAGGTGCACGTGGCGACGCAATGTGTCAGCCAGTGAGGCAATTGGTGCTACCGAGTTCATAATCTCGTGGGTCATCACGCGCAGCAGCTTCTGCCACGCCTCGGTCTGGGTTTCCTCCAAGGTATGGCTTACGTTTTTGAAGGCAACTAATGTGAAGCTGCGCTGGTGGATCTTAAAGGAGGTTGCCGACAGTAAGAGCTGCATCGTTTTTTGCCCAACAGTCAGCTTCACTACTGCCGGGACGCCGACTTGTAGCTGCTGAATGGCCTCGTGCAACACCGGATGGCGCTTCTGCAAAGCGTGCATGTTGCGCAGATACGGCAGCTCCAAGATCTGCTTAAACGACTCGTTTACCCACTCCACCTGCCCGTTTGAGTCGTAGGAGATAATACCCGTGTCGATCAGTGCCAAGATGGTTTGCAGGTACGTAAACTGCGCTTCCTTCTCGGCGCTCAGCTGGCGAAAGGTGCCGTTTAGCTGGTTGAAAGCGGTGTGAAGCTGTTTTAGGGCCGGGTCGGTATGCGCTTCATTGAAGTGCTGGGAAAAGTCGCGGTATTTTACGGCCAGCAGAAAGCTCGCTAGCTCCTGGTTGCTGCGCGTGACGTAGCGGGCTAGCTCCAACCCTAGCCCTACAATCAGAAAACCCAGGAACAACGCGGGCATGTAGGCGCTTTGGTGCGCGTAATGCACGGCTGCGTACAACAAGGCAAACAGCCCCAGCAGTCGAATCAAAATACCAACGTCGAACCGCTTAAAGATCATGTTTTTCGAGGCGACGGTAGAGGGCAGTGCGCGTAATACCTAGCTCCTTGGCGGCCTTAGTGATGTTGCCGTTGTGCCGCTCAATGACGCGCAGGATTGTGTTTTTTTCCACTTCCTGCAACTGCAAAGGCCCCGTTGGGTACGCCAGCAGGCTTGGCGCAGGCTGTGGCGTTTCCATGGCCGAAAATGTAAAGTCCTGGGGACGTAGCACGTTACCGTCGGCCAGGATAACGGCCCGCTCCACGGCGTGCTGTAGCTCCCGAATGTTGCCGGGCCAACTATGCTGCTTGAGCTTTTTGAGCGTAGCCAGCTCAAACTCGGGAGTGGGCTTGTGGTTGCGGGTTGCGTACAACGCCGCAAAATGGCGAGCTAGCAGCAGCACGTCGTCGCCCCGCTCCCGGAGGGGCGGTAAGGTGATTTCAACGGTATTGATGCGATAAATCAGGTCTTTCCGAAACTGCTGGGTGGCCGCAAGCTCGTAGAGCGGGGCATTGGTGGCCGAAATAAGTCGAATATCGACGGGTACGGGCGTATTGCTGCCCACCGGAATTATCTGTCGGTTTTGCAGGGCTGTGAGCAATTTGGCCTGTTGCGGCAGCGAGATGTTGCCAATCTCATCCAGAAACAGCGTGCCCGTGGAGGCCGCTTCAAACCGCCCGATTCGGTCGTCTTTGGCATCGGTAAAGGAGCCTTTTTTGTGTCCAAAAAGCTCGCTTTCGAAGATTCCCTCGCTCATGGCGGCTAGGTCGGCCGTCACGAAGGGCTTGTTGGCGCGAAAAGAACGTTGGTGCAACGCTTTGGCAACAAGCTCTTTGCCCGTGCCATTCTCGCCGAGCAGCAGTACGTTGGCTTCGGTAGGCGCTACCTTCTCTATTTTGTGAAACAGCTCCTGCATCGGCTCTGAATTGCCCAGAATAGCATCGGCGGCGAAGGACGTGGGGCGCTTGGGCTGGCTATTGGCGGGGCTAGCTTTCCGCGCTTTCTGCTGCAAGGCGGCGTTCAGCGTTTCCAGAAACTTCTCGTTGTGCCAAGGCTTAACGATAAAATCGGTGGCACCGGCCTTCAACGACCGCACGGCCGTGCTGATTTCGCCGTGTGCGGTAATCATAATCACGGTGGCCTGCTGGTCGCGCTCCAGGATGCGGCCGAGCCAGTAGAGGCCTTCGTTGCCGGTACCTAGGGTGCTCTTGAAGTTCATATCCAAGAAGATAGCGTCGAACGACTGCCGACTTAAGAGCGGAAGTAGGTTCTCCGGGTTCTTCTCGGTCACGACTTCCTGCACCTCGGTTTTGAGCAACATCTTCACGGCAAACAGCACATCGCTGTCGTCATCAACTATCAGCACGCGCGCCTTACGGAAAGTCATTGAACTATTGAAAATAGAAGAAGAAAGAGCCAGTCGGAAACCTAGGTACTATGCATTCGAATGCCAACCACAAACTATACTAATTTACAAAAAGGCCGATTCTGGCGTGCTAGACAGGTTTCTGCGCTGAGCACAGACCAATGTGTATCAGGACCGGACGGTGCAGTGTATCGAAAACGAACAGTTTTACTGCCTCTTAAGATATATTTAGTTGTAAGTAGTTTATTTTCAAGTATTTGTACGAGTGGCATAATCCTTACGGCGGGTCAGATAACCGCGGTTGGCAAGGTAAGCAACGAGCGGGGAGCGACATGGACGTAATAATTCAACAGAAAACCTGGACCACCCGCAAGCTACTGCTCCTGGCAGGTGTGGTGCTCGTGGCGGGGCTCGTGGCGGCTAGCTTCTTCTCCACGGCTGGCCCAACCAAGCTGAACGTTGACCCTGAGCGCATTACCATCAGCGAGGTCACCAAAGGCGCGTTTCAGGAGTTTATTCCCATCGATGGCACCGTGATGCCCATCAAAACTATTTACCTGGATGCTACCGAGGGCGGCACGGTGAAAAGTATTTTGGTGGAAGACGGCGCCGCGCTAGTGCCCGGTCAGCCCATTTTGCAGCTAGTGAACAGCGACTTGCAGCTGGAAATGGTGAACCGCGAAACGGCCGTGTTCGACCTGATGAATAACCTGCAAAACACGCGCAACCTGATGCAGCAAAACCGGATCCAACAGCTCAACCAGCTAGCCGACGTCGACTACCAGCTGAAGGAAGCCAAGCGCATCTACGAACTCAACAAAACGCTCTACGAGCAGAAGGTTATTTCGCGTCAGGATTTCAACCAGAGTCAGAACACCTACCAGCACCAAGTGCGCAAGCAGCAACTCACCCGCCAAACCCTGCGCCAGGATTCGCTTGCTACACGCCAGCAAATCAACCAGATGCAGCAGTCGGTGGCGCGCATGCAGAGCAACCTAGCCCTAATGCGCAAGAAGATGGACGACCTCACCATGAAGGCGCCGGTGGCCGGGCGCCTTACCTCCCTGAACGCCGAAATTGGGGAGTCGAAAGCCCGCGGGCAACGCATCGGGCAACTCGATATGCTCAACGGCCTGAAGGTACGCGCCAACATTGACGAGTACTATATCTCGCGCATCTTCCCGGGGCAGCAAGGCGAGTTTGTGCTCAACGATAAACGCTACGCGCTCAGCGTGAAAAAGATCTATACCCAGGTAGCCAAGGGCTTACAAGTAGATATGGAGTTTGTGGGGACGCCACCGGCCGACATTCGCCGCGGACAAACCTTGCAAGTACGCCTTGCTCTGAGCGACCAAACCCAGGCCGTGCTGGTGCCCAAAGGCGGCTTCAACCAGAAAACCGGCGGCAACTGGATTTTCAAGGTAAACGAAAGCGGCACCAAAGCCTACAAAGCCGACATTCGTCTCGGGCGCCAAAACCCGGAGTACTACGAAGTGCTGGAAGGCTTGAAACCCGGCGATAAAGTAGTCACCTCCAGCTACGAAGGTTACGACGACATGGGCGAGCTCGTGCTCAAAAACAAGTCGGAATAATTTATCCTACCTAACCAACACCCGAAATAATGAGCCACATGATTAAGATCGAAAACCTGGAAAAAGTGTACCGCACGGAAGAGGTCGAGACCAAAGCCCTAAACAAGGTTTCGCTGCACGTGAGCGAGGGCGAGTTTGTCGCCATCATGGGGCCTTCGGGATGCGGCAAGTCTACTTTGCTGAACATCATTGGCTTGCTAGACGAGCCAGATGGCGGCAGCTTGCAGTTTGCCGGCACTGAAATCGCGCACTACACCGAACGCAAGCGGGCCGAGCTGCGCAAGCGGGACCTAGGTTTCGTCTTTCAGAGCTTCAACCTGATTGACGAACTAACGGTGGTAGAGAACGTGGAGCTGCCGCTCGTCTACCTAGGGGTAAGCGCGGTCGAGCGCAA
>NZ_MTSE01000109.1 GCF_002154225.1 Hymenobacter crusticola | reverse complement strand
AAGGAAGCCACCGCCATTGCCACCCGCACCCGCGATGCGCTCGCGGCCAAGAAAGCCCGCGGCCACGTTTTAGGGACGCCCGCCAATCTCACGGCTGACGCTACGGAACGGGGATTCGCCGTGCGCCAACAGAACGCCCGGGATCATCTGGCCAACCGGCAAGCCGCGCAACTAGCGACCTTGCTACATGCCACGGGCCTAACGCTGCGCGCCATTGCCCAGCGCCTGAACGAGTCCGGGTATCGCACCCGCAGAGGAAAACTCTTCCATCCCATGGGCGTGCAACGGTTACTAACGCGGACGGAGCAGAAACCTACTTAGGCACTATCACTACCCAACTGCCCAGTAGATGGGAGAAAGCAACAGAGGCCACCCAGTAGGCGGCCTCTGTTGACGTACCAACTATAGGATACCTTTAAGGCCGGTAGAACCGGGCCGAATAGGACTTGTGATTCACCAGCAGTTGCACCACGTACCAACCCATGGGCAGGTTCGGTAAGCGCAATTCTCCGCCCGCTAGCTGCGGGCCGTGTTCTCGGAGTACTACCTGGCCCGTGCTATTATATACGGCCAGCAGTGCTTCCGCTCCGAGCGGCGCCGTGAAGGAATACCGCAGCGTTTGGTCCGTTACCTGCGTGGGATAGACAAGCAGCTGGGGCGCTTGCGCCTCCAGGTGCACGGCCTGTACGGAGGAATACTGCACACTGCTATCTTGGTCGACTTGCCGCAGGCGGTAGTACAGGACGGGGCGTTGGTANCGCAGGCGGTAGTACAGGACGGGGCGTTGGTAACGCGTAATATGCAGGTCTCGCCACTGATAGGCATGCGCGCTTGTGGTAGTACCCTGCGCCGCTACCTGACCGATGTGCTGAAACTGCACGCCATCCGGGCTGCTTTCCAGCGCGAAGTAGGCGCTGTTCTTTTCCGCGGCCGTGGTCCAGCGCAGCAGCGCGTCCGGGCCCTGCGCCTGGGCCGTGAAGCTAGTGAGCTCCACGGGCAAGGGGTTGTTTTGCTGGCCAAGTGTCCACACCGAGAAGTGGTTCACGCCTGTTGCCGTGACCGTGTTCGCGGTGGCGTTGCGGCCACTAGACGCGATGGGTTGCCAGGGGCCCGTAGTGCCGGTGCTGGAGCGGAACAG
>NZ_MTSE01000108.1 GCF_002154225.1 Hymenobacter crusticola | reverse complement strand
TGTCGCGTTCGAGCGCTGGGAGTGGCCATCGGAAAGCTGGTCAGAGTGAGGTCTCCCTCAAAGATAGACAGAAAAGAGGGATCGACTACAACTTTCTTACAGATGAGTCGATGCACACCAATTTCGTAGTCGTCTCCGCACCCTTTCGCACCAAAACAGTAGGCGATTGACACCAATCTTGTAGGCGATTCACACCAATTTGGTAGGCAATAGACACCAAAACAGTAGTCGATTACCCTCGCAACTAATTGTAAAACAACTCGTTGCGAGGCGCGTAAACTACTTTAAAAGAAAATAATCTTTCTAAACAGCTAGTTTCTTGTCGTTTTCTTTTTTGCATTTAAAGGAGTAGGATCAGGAGAGGGGAAGTGCCGTCGTCAGAAGTAGCTCCACCGGGGGGGGGCGCCGCCCGTCACTAGGGGTAATAGATTTTAAACTATTGATTTAAAGGCAATTAACACAATTTAAGCACGTGATTCGACTACCGTTTTGGTGTCCATCAACTACTATTTTGGTGGCCTCCTCGGGCGAATAAAGAAGGGCCAGTGCCTATTCCGGGGGCTCGTTTCCAGCCGGAAACGAGCCCCCGGAATAGTGCCAGTATCGACTACATTTTTGGTGGCACGTCTTACGCCGCAGCGAACGTTGTAAAGCACTGACAATTAGTTAGTTATTTTTTCACCCAAAATCAAGGAAAAGTACTAAATGTCAGAGTCGGAATGCCTCCCTTAAGCAGCTAGTCCGAACGGGCAGCGGCAGCGGACTGCAAGGAGTTACCACCTAAAGGCCGCGTCTGCTTACGCCTTGGCGGGCAGCCCTTAGCAGCCCTGATGGCGTTTGGCCTTGGTTAAAAGTTTGGTACCAAGAATAAACGAGCGGCCACGCGGTGGGCGTGTCAAAGCCTCCTACTGCGCTGCAGTGAGACCAGAGTACCTCTTTTAGGCCGAAGCCCACCCTTGTTCCTAGGGGCGGGCTTCGTGCTTTTGGTGAATGTTCCACGGTGGTTGGACATTTTATAAAGGAGCCCAGGAAAGTGTCCAAGCATTTGGCAAGGAGCACCTAGACTCACATAAAACTTTTTGGTCGGATTAGCATGCCGCCTAATGCCCAGCGAGTCGTCTCAGAAAACGGCCGTTTTAGCGGCCC
>NZ_MTSE01000107.1 GCF_002154225.1 Hymenobacter crusticola | reverse complement strand
CTCAATCTGGATCTTCTTCAGGTAATCCTCCAGCAAAATCTCGTGGCGGGCGTGCAGCTCCACCGGCGAGAAGATGCCGTGCTTGGCAAACAAGGCCTCCGCCGCCGGCGTGACCAGCGCATCCAAAGCGTGCGGCGTGGTGGCCACGTTGGCCAGCCCGCGCCGGGCCGCTTCTTCTTTCCACTCCTCGCTGTAGCCGTTGCCCTCGAAGCGTACGTTCTTGGAGCTGATCACGTACTCGCGCAGCACGTCCACAATGGCCACTTCCTTCTTCTTGCCTTGCTCGAGCTGCGCATCCACCGCCTGCTTGAAGGCAATCAGCTGCTCGGCCACAATGGCGTTGAGCACGGTCATGGCCGAGGAGGAGTTGGCCGAGGAACCCACCGCCCGCAGCTCGAACTTGTTGCCGGTGAAGGCAAACGGGGAGGTGCGGTTGCGGTCGGTGTTGTCCAGCAGAATGGCCGGGATCTTGTCGATGCCTAGCTTGAGGTAGATGTTGTCGCCCTTGTCTAGCGGCAGCTTGGCCGTGCGCTCCAGCTCGTTCAAGACGTTGTCCAGCATCGAGCCCACGAACACCGACATAATCGCCGGCGGGGCTTCGTTGGCGCCCAGGCGGTGATCATTCGAGGCCGAGGCAATGCTGGCGCGCAGCAAGTCCCCGTAGGTGTGCACGGCCTTGATGGTAGCGATGAAGAAGGTCAGGAACTGCAGGTTCTCCTTCGGGCGCTTGCCCGGGGCGAATAGGTTCACGCCCGTGTCCGTGCTCATCGCCCAGTTGTTGTGCTTGCCCGAGCCGTTCACCCCGGCAAAGGGCTTCTCGTGCAGCAGCACCTTGAAGTGGTGACGCTCGGCCACGCGGTCCATCAAATCCATCAAGAGCTGGTTGTGGTCTACCGCCAGGTTGGCATCCTCGAAGGTGGGGGCGCACTCGAACTGGTTGGGGGCTACCTCGTTGTGGCGCGTGCGCAAGGGGATGCCCAGCTTGGTGCCTTCCTCCTCGAACTCGACCATGAACGCGTGCACCCGGCTGGGGATGGAGCCAAAGTAGTGATCCTCCAGCTGCTGGCCTTTGGCCGGGGCGTGGCCAAACAGCGTGCGCGAGGTCATCACCAGGTCCGGGCGGGCATCGTAGAGGGCTTTGTCCACCAGGAAGTACTCCTGCTC
>NZ_MTSE01000106.1 GCF_002154225.1 Hymenobacter crusticola | reverse complement strand
TGTCCTTCCACTCCTCCGGCTCGCGGTTCTTCAGGGCAAAGATCACGGCCGTGGCGTTGGGCATCACGCGCTTGGTGGTGACCTTGCGGCTTTTGATCACTGGCTCACCGCCTTGATCAGTGTACTCTGTAGTCACTTCCTCATACTCGTAGACGTCCAGCAGTTTGGCTAGCCCCGAGCGGGCCATCGTGGCAAAGGCGGCCAAGCGATCCTGTTCAGCCTTTTTAAGGGCCTCACTAAACTCACTTTTCTCCTCCTTCCACCGGTAGAAGGTTTGCTCGGTGATACCGACCTGCTGACACACATCGCTGATGCGGTGATCACCGGTGGCGAGCTTGTGGCAGATCGTCTCGACGATTTCCGGGGAATACTTCATCGGTCTATCGGTTAAATACTTAGGCAATTTAGTTAAAGTATTACTTGAAGTAAAATAGTATCTTTACCTAGCATTCAAATAGTTACAAATGATCGAAATTGATCTCTCCAAGTACATCTCCGGCGAGGCCGGTGTGCTGGAAGCCGCCAAAGCCGTGCGGGGTCTCAAGAGCGCCGTCGCGCAACTAGCCAAAGGGCTGGAAGAGGACGGCAAACGCATTGAGAGCAACTTCCAGCGGATCCGCACTTCCATCGAGGCGATCAGTCAGAAAGCTGGGGGCTTGACTTTCAGCACCGAAGCGGATAAGCAGCAGCTCCTCGAACTAGATCGGCAACTGCGGACGCTGGCGCAAGCCAAGCAGGAGCAAAAACAGCAGGACCGGGACCGCATTGCGACTCAAAAGCAGCTGACGGACACCACCAGTCTGTATGTGCGCGAGCTCAAAGCGCAGCAAACCGCCCTGAAGCAAGCCTTCAACATGGGTGATCTGGACGGGCTGAAACGAGCGGCCCTAAACATTCAAGCGCTCAAACAGGACTCCGAACAGCTCAGCCGGGCCGTGCGGGGTACGTCCTCGGAGTTTACCAATGCTAAGGGCAGCTACAACGCGGCCGCCGCGGAACTAGCCAAGCTACGGGCTGAACTACGCGCTATTGGCGGTGGACTGGACGACGCGGGCAAAGGATTCAGCTCAGCCAATCCCAGAGTTCAAGAACTACAGGAACGGATTGGCAAGCTAGACTCTCAGTTAAAAGCAGCGGATAAATCCATCGGCCAGTCCTACCGCAACGTTGGGAATTACGCAGACTCCATCATCGAAGCAGTTCGGGCGCTGGAGCTAGAGAAAACGAGTC
>NZ_MTSE01000105.1 GCF_002154225.1 Hymenobacter crusticola | reverse complement strand
GCAGCGCCTTGTAGTGCGTAATATGAGTAGATAGGCGTTTTAAGGCCTTATACCGCTACGCCGTTGAACAAGGTACTCCCCGCACACTCAACCATTGCCTAGAAGGCCGGTGGCTATAAGAGGAGCTCAATAACGCCGACTAAATCACGGACGCATGCGGTGGTAGGCTGCCGAGTACCTGGTGTCGGGTTCGCTTGCGTGAGAAGGGCGAGAAGCGTGGAAAGGGAGTCGCTACGTGTCGAAATCGGAGGTACTGGTTGCCGTATCGAGCTGACAGCCATCACGCGAGCGCAATGGCAGGAGCGACTTGCGCAAGCACCCAGGGCAACAAGGGACGGACAACTACGTATGCTAGGCCGGCAAGTACGGAGAACTAGTCCGGGTAAATCCGTTTCTAGTTACTTTGCAGTCAGTAGTTTACCCGTGCCGCTGCCCGTAGGCAGTCGCGAACGGGTGGCGGTCCTGTAGAGTCCTATCTTCGGATTGGTAGCAGATGGTCGTCTCGCGCCGGATGCTAGGCGGCGATTGCGAGAAGATGGCTCGGCGACAAGATTCTACTAGGATGCTCTACTCACTGGTGTATACAAGTCAGGCAACCACGCGGTTCGGCGCGGCCGACGTACAAGGGTTAGTGGAAAGGGCGCGGGTTTACAACGCATCTCACCACCTGACGGGGGTGCTGTTTTACAGTGAGGGACAGTTTCTGCAGGTGCTGGAAGGCGAGCAGACCGCAGTCAAGGCGCTCTTCGCTAAGATTCAGCGCGATCCGCGCCACCACCAGGTACAGGTACGGCGGGAGGAGATGGTGCGGCGGCGCGAGTTTCCATACTGGGGCATGGGCCTGAGTCTCGTACCGGTGGGCGTGTTTACCCGGCTTGAGCAGTTTATTCCGCCCCTACCAGGAGACGGGATGGCAAGGGAAGCGCCGCGGCCCAGTCTCCGCGGCTTGTTGCAGCCGTTCGTGCGGCAGCAGCGGTAGCCAGCAAGGGAGCGCAGGAACCGTCACGTTGGAATAGGTAGCTAAACGTCTCAGCAACAGACAACTAAGATGACTGCGCGATATGCGGTCCTGGAATCCCGTATTTACTGCAAGCGTATTCCCGCGTTTATACGGGCGCGTTCCCTCACCGGGGCCGGTACTTTTAGGAAACCTTTTCTTCTTCTGGTATGGCCTACAATAGCAAGTTCGGACCCGCTGCCCAAACGCCGCCGCAACGCGCGCACATTCTGCACCAACTGCTCGTCT
>NZ_MTSE01000104.1 GCF_002154225.1 Hymenobacter crusticola | reverse complement strand
GCATGGCCGGTGGAAAGGGAATAACGAGGTTATGTAACGCTTGGCTCAGGGAAGCAAAGATCTCGGCCTGGAACTCGCCGGGAGTTTACACAGTGCAACTGAGCACGAGCCAAGGCAGGTTAACTTCTCGCTTAGTAGTGGAATAGTATCACGTCCAACATAATGCAAGCAAAGAAGCCACTTCCAGTCGGGAGTGGCTTCTTTGTTGAGGCGAAAGCGGCTGGTCATTGCGGTTGTGTGTTCAATCGTTTTTCCAGCGCCTGTAGCCGCTGTTCTAGGGCCTTTACTTTATCATCCGTAGCATCACTATTGACTCGTTGGATAACGAAAAAGAGGATAGGGGCAAGGATGACGATGACAGCAGCAATATCACTGACTTTGGTCCACTTCAGCATCCCCTTTGCACTAGTAGCGCGAGGCCGAGTTCGAACTCCGTATTCACTCCCGCGCGGAACTGTTCGCCCAGTGGGAAGAAGGCTGGCAGTGCCTGTTCACTGCGCTGGACACGTTGACTCCTAATACGTGGGATACAACGGTCTACATTCGCAACCAGGGGCATTCCGTCACGGAAGCGATCAATCGCCAACTGGCGCACTACCCCTATCATGTCGGGCAGATTGTGTTCCTGGGTAAAATGGCGCTCAATGGCCAGTGGGCGTCCTTGTCCATCCCACGCGGAACCTCTGCGCACTATCACGCGGAGAAGTTCGCCCAGCCTAAGCAGGTGGTGCATTTTACGGACGAGTATCTACCGCCCAAACAGGAGCAGCACTAGAACTCGACAAAAGCGGTTACCCTAATAGCTTCTTGCCTGAACGGTACGTTAGGGCTGCAGGCTGCCGCACTGTTGCAGCAAGAGCACCAGTCCGCCTAGCAGGATCACGCCGGCGGCACGGTACCGAAAGGGCGGAGGGGAAGTAGCAGCGTGTCGCATGATCAACGCTTGGGCAAAGAGCCTGCCACAGCACAGTCCTTGGTGACATGCTACTTGGTCATGTTCAGATAACGGGCAAGTCATAGCAGAGCTTAGTGAAATTCTGTAGTACTTGCGGCCANAAGGACTTCCTGCTGTTTTGCGAATGCGGCAGCGCGCATTCATCAGCATCCCCTAGGCTTTGTGCACTTGGTCTGGTTGCCGGGCGCACATTCCTCTGCGGCCCTGCGTGCGGCCTTCAACGCGCTCTTGTGCCAGTTGCAACCCGTCAAGGGACACAAGGTGCTGATTGATCAACGCCGCTTGGGGCCCTTCTCCGCGGCGGATACGAGTTGGTTTCT
>NZ_MTSE01000103.1 GCF_002154225.1 Hymenobacter crusticola | reverse complement strand
ACGAGCTCGACGAAGCCCTGCCCTGGCACTCCACGGTGAGCCGCACCCGCCAGCTCTATCCGGCGGCACTATTCGAGCCGCTCTTCGACCGTATCTTTAGCCTCTGCGTGCAACAAGGGTTAGTCGCTGGTGACACGCAGACGGTAGATTCGGCCCCAGTGAAAGCGAATGCCTCGCTCGACAGCCTCTGCGAAAAGCAGCCGGTGCACGCGGTGCAGCCGACCTTGACCGTTGTCGGGAGCTCGCCGAAAACACCGGCTCCGCCGCACCCGGCCTCGATTCGCTCCGCGCCGGCTCACCAGCTGCGCTACGAAGCCACGCGCCAGGCTAAACGACAGCGAGAACCCGCTTCCCTAGGCGCTACCCGCCCTAAAGCGCGCTTACTTAGCAACAAAACGCATTACAGTCCCACCGATCCGGAGGCGCGTATCTCCATCAAGCCCGGCAAAGGGCGCGCCCTGAACTACCTCTGCAGCTTGGCCGTGGATACCGCCAAGGGCGTGATCAGTCATGTGCAAGCGGACCTAGCCGACTCGCGCGACAGTTTGCACCTACCCGGTCTTGTGCAACGGTTACAGCAACGACTGCAAGCCCATGAGCTGCAGTTGCGCGACCTGGTGGCCGACACGGGCTCCTCCAACGGCTTCAACTATGCGCTGCTCGAACACCAGGGGGTCACGCCGTGGATTCCCGTTTTTGGGCAATACAAACCCGAAGCCGCCGGTTTCTCCTACCACGCCGCCGCGGACGAGTATCGCTGCGGGGCCGACAAGCCGCTGCCCTTTCGCAAGTACAGCACCAAGGCGGACGGCGCCTGGGTCAAGCACTACCGAGCGGCGTACCAGGACTGCCAGCAGTGTGCCCATAAAGGGAACTGTGTGCCCTACGCCGATTACAAGCAACTCGTGCGCTCGGCTTTTGATGCGGCCTACCGTCGGGCCTGGCACCGCCAGCGCAGTCTACGAGGGCAGCACATGCGCCGGGTGCGACAGCGCACCATTGAACCCGTTTTCGGCAACTTGCTCCATCATTACGGCTTACGGCGCATCAACGTACGCGGCCGAGCGGGTGCGCACAAGTCGATGTTACTAGCCGCCAGTGCCTATAATCTAAAAAAGCTCTTGCGTTATCCGTCTAAGCGGCAGCAGGAAATGGCCTTGGTGCTACCCCTACCACCTGGACCACCACTCATGCTGCGCTGTGGACGACGCACTCGGCGTGACCGCCCGAAAGCGCCGCAAAACCTAGCTAGCTTGAACGGGCCGCGAGTTCTGCAACAGCCACGTCCGTTTGGAAAATGT
>NZ_MTSE01000102.1 GCF_002154225.1 Hymenobacter crusticola | reverse complement strand
TCTACTCATATTACGCACTACAAGGCGCTGCCATCAATGCCTATGTGGGAGCGCCGTGCTCACTGGCCTGCTGAGGCCGTTGCAGCCGAGGGAACGTGTACTCGCGGATGTAGGCCCGTCGCTGGAATTCGGGACGCTGTGGCTTAAGCCTAGAGGATAAGCGCTTGCTGCACAAGGTTCTATGAGAATATTTTTTATCTTGGGGTATGCATACTGCGCTCGGTGATATCTTATTTGCCTTTGTGGAAAAGGATCACTTGTGGCTGAGCCCCACCTACCACCTGCAAAAAGCGTGGTGGTCTGTAGCGCTTGATCGGAAGCGCTTACACCACCAAGGGGCACTGGAGTATGGGCAAGCCTTATGCGCGGCCTACCTGCAAGCGTACCCCGAGGAAAAACACCGCGTGGGCCAGCGCCAGNGCGTACCCCGAGGAAAAACACCGCGTGGGCCAGCGCCAGATTCTGAGCGTGCTGCTGCGAGCCTTGGATACGATTCGTTAGCTTCTCCCGTAGACGAGCAAGGCCCTGCTCAACGAGGCAAGGCGTTTACTAGTCCAGACGGGCACCTGAACCAGTGCCCCAGTCAACCGACGGGCTGATGAAAACTATACCGCTCCATTCGCCACTGCTACTGAGCGAAAGCCGAGAGAATACGCAAGACCCCGCTTTTCGTCCGTTATTCCGTAGTTACCCGGATAGTAAATCCGTAGTTATGCGGGCGCCGTCCGTAGTAGCCGCTTTTTTTCGGCCGTAGAACCGAAAATGGATGATCTTTCGACGGAAGCGGCCCGACGCCGTGCCATTGCCTGGGCCACCGCCCTGGCAGCCAATACGCCCCTGGAACCACAAGCCTACGAACAAGCCCTGCTGGATGAGTATGCCGTGGGCGCCCTTACCTTGGAACAAGTCCTGCGACTGCTTGATGAGCGTGTCAAGCACGTGCTCTACCGCAGCCGGGCCACGCAAGCCTTCACGGAGGAGCAGATCAGCGAGCTACTGGAGACCTCACGCGCCTGGAACGAGCAGCACGGCATCACGGGGCTGTTGTGCTACAGTGACCGCCAGTTTGTGCAGTTGCTGGAAGGCAAGGCACACCCCGTGGACTTACTTTATGCCCGTATCCAGCGCGACCCCCGCCACCAGCAAGTGACTACCCTGAGTACCGCCCAAGGGGCCCAACGCTTCTTTGCGGATTGGCAGATGGGCTTTGTGACCGCCGACGAAGGCGAGTTTCACTGGGTTCTAACCAGCCTGGAGCACCCGAGCCATAACGCGTCGCTGATCGAACAGTACGTGCAAGACCCACATTTGCGCACCC
>NZ_MTSE01000101.1 GCF_002154225.1 Hymenobacter crusticola | reverse complement strand
GGTAGCAGCAACATTAGCTACAGCACCGCTCCGTCGGCCGCCAATGGCACGCTGACGCTTGTGGCAACGCCCCCTACTATCACGTCTTTTGCGCCGGCCGCGGGCGGGCTAGGTCAGCTGGTAACGCTTACGGGCACGAACCTGACGGGGGTTACTTCGCTTTTAGTAAACGGCGTAAATGCCACCGCTAGTATTACCAATAATACGGCTACCAGCCTCACGTTCCGCGTGCCCGTAACGACCCCGCTTACGGGCTCGACAACCGTTACGACACCAAACGGCTTTGCTACGAGTACCGCCTTTACCGTAATGGCAGCCCCGGGTAATGCCCTCGCGTTCGACGGCACCGACGACTACGTGGCCTTTGGCAGTACGCCGGCCGTCACAGGCCTTGGTACGGGGGATTTCACGCTTGAAGCCTGGGTATATTACACTGGCGGTACGGGCGCACAGTCCATTATTCGCAAGACGGGCGACTACAACCTCTATCTGAACGGCAACACGCTGCACGCGGAGGTTTGGCCCAATGGAGTTGGGAACACGGCTTGGCGAAAAGCCGACGGCAATCTGGTGCTGCCGGCGAACCGCTGGGTGCACGTCGCCGCCGTCTGGACGAAAGCCGCGACTACCCTGCAACTGTACGTAAACGGGGTCGCCGACGGAACTGGCGCCACCACAACGGGCACCGTGAGCGGTAGCGAGAACTTAACAGTAGGGAAGTCGACCATCTACACAAACTTACTAACTGGTCGGCTAGACGAGGTGCGGATCTACAACGCCGCCTTGACGCCTGCTAACCTTCAGGCCGATATGCTCAGCACCGTTTCGGCGACGCCCAGTAACTTAAAGCTCTATCTGAACTTTGACCAAGGCACACCCGGGGAGGCTAACACGGGTCTGACCACGGTGTATGACCTAGCCAGCAACTACGCGGGTACGCTCACGAGCTTCGCCTTGGCCAGCGGTAATTCTTCCTCCAACTGGGTAGAAAGCTACGCGCTGGTGGTGCCCACGGCTACGGCTGCTACTGGTGTAACCAGCACGGATTTCACGGCCAACTGGACAACACCAGCGGTAGGAACCATTACCAATTATTTATTGGACGTGTCTACCTCCGCTGCGTTTACCTCGCCCATCAGCGGTTCCCCATTCACGATTACGGCGGGCACTACTACGCGGAGCATCACGGGATTAACACCTGGAAGCACCTATTATTACCGGGTGCGGGCCGATAAAACTTCTGTTACGGGGCAAGGGGCTTATTCAGTCAGCATTCCCGTAACTACCTGCGCATTACCTGTCGCCGTTGCTCAGAATGCGAATCTTTTCCTTTCGGCAGCTGGCGCGGCAACGCTTACTGCAACCGCCGTCAATAATGGCAGCACGGC
>NZ_MTSE01000100.1 GCF_002154225.1 Hymenobacter crusticola | reverse complement strand
TGGCGAAGTTCGGACCAGCGTAGCTCACTTGCAGATTCTGGCTGCCGTAGCCTTGTAGGTAGGAGACAGTGAAGGCGTGGGTACCGGCTTTCAGGCCGATGGTGCCGCTTACCTCGCGGCTGTCGTGCGAGCCGTCGTTGTTGACGAGCAGCGTCGAGCCGATGTAGAGCAAGGAGCCATCGTCGGAGTTGGAGTAGAAGGTATACTGCCCATCGGTGGGCACGGTCACGTAACCCGTGAACTGGATGGAAAAGGCGTAGTCCCGCTGTTGCGCCGTCAGCTCGAAGGCGGTGGTGGTACCCGTTTTCAGCGGCGTGAGCGTGCTGTAGTTTGGCACCGCATCCCAGAAGCCTTCGTAGTACTTGTAGTTTAACCCCGCCACGGTGTTCGCGGGGTTCTCCGGCGTGCGCAGGGCTCCGTTTTGGTTTACGGTAATGCTAACCTGCGCTGGGTTGCTGAGAGCTCCTTGGTTATCGGCAACTACCAAGCTGAACACATACGTGCCAGCAACCAGATTGCTTACAGTTGTGGAAGCGGCGGTGGTGCTGCTGAAGCTTGCATTGCTAGGTCCGCTCACCTGCGTCCAGCTATACGAGCTGATAGTACCATCCACGTCCGTAGAAGCCGTGCTATTCAGGGTAGCCGTGTTCGTGGGGAGGGTTAGGGTTTGGTTAGCACCTGCGTTAGCAACTGGTGCTTGATTGGAAGTGGTGGCTACGCGCTTATAGGCAGCAGCCGGAATAGCTTGCTTTGCGAGGCTAGGTCCGGCGTAGTTTACTTGCAGGTTCTGGCCACCGTCGTTTTCGAAGAAGGCGATGGTGATGGCGTGCGTACCGGCTTGCAAGCCGATCGTACCCGCTTGTTCCACATCTCCGTGCAGACCATCGTTGTTCACCACTTGTGTCGAGCCGATATAGAGCTTGGAGCCGTCATCGGAGGTCGTATAGAAGGTGTACTGGCCGTCGGTGGGTACTGTTACGTAGCCTGTGTATTGGAAGGCATAGCCATTGTCACGCAAAGCAGCCGTCAGGGTTGGGGTCGTTACGGTGCCAGTGCGAGTAGGAGTGAGCGTACTGAAAGTCGGCAGCGCATTCCAATAGCCTTCGTAGTACTTGTAATCCAAGCCGGCTACTGCATTGGCTGGGTTTTCTGGCGTACGCAAGTTGCTGTTGCTCGCTGCATTGACGGTCACCGTCGTTTGAGCCGCAGCGCTAGCTAGGCCTAGGTTGTCGGTCACGATCAAGCTGAACACATACGTGCCGGCGGCTAGGCCGCTTACCACGGGTTGGGCGACCGTCTTGTTAGTGAAAGTAGCCGTGTTGGGGCCGCTCACCTGGTTCCAAGCGTAAGAGGCAATCGTTCCGTCGGCATCTGTACCGCTGCCAGCTAGGGTCACACTGCTGGTGGGTAGGGTGATGCTCTTGCTAGCACCGGCATTCGCTACTGGGGCTTGGTTGGCAGCGGTGTTCACCGTGATGCTTACCTGCGCG
>NZ_MTSE01000010.1 GCF_002154225.1 Hymenobacter crusticola | reverse complement strand
CTCCTTTTTTCAAGGAGGGGTTGGGGGTGGTCTGGCTAGAACTAGGAAACTAGACCTAGCTTGTCGTTCAACGACCTTTAACCACCCCCAACCTCTCCTTGAAAAAAGGAGGGGAGCTCCTAGTTTCTAACTACTTCACGACCTCCACCTTGATGTCGACATCCTTCTTTGGCCAGCTGTAAGCATCGACTGGCTCGTTGGCTATTTTGTCGATAACCTCTAAGCCCTCGACTACTTCGCCGAAGACCGTGTATTTGCCATCGAGGGCCGGAACGCCACCATCCGTCTGGTACGCTTTGAGTTGGGCGGGCGTGAGCTTGCGACCCGACATGGCTTGGGCCATAGCAGGAGCCATCTTTTTGCCGTGCACGATGTAGAAATCGTTGTTAGAGGAGAGGCGGCCTGGGTTCTGCTCGTCGTCGTAGCGGGCCATGCCTAGGGCACCGTGCTTGTGAAAGTGAGCGGGTCGCACTTCGGGGGGCAGGTGGTACTTCGTAATGCGGATGGTGCGGTGGTCGGAGCGGCCACCCTGTATCACGAGGTCTTTCACCACACGGTTGAAAACCGTTTCATCGAACACGCCTTTGCGGGACAGCAGCAAAAAATTGGCTTTGTGGATGGGGGTATCGTCGTAGAGTTTGATGCGCATATTCCCTAACCGCGTGTGAAGAATAACTTCGGAGGCCGGGTACTGCTTCAAATAGGCAAGGAGCAGGGGCGCCGCGTTGCTGTCGGTGAGCGTTGTGAGGTCGGGGCCCGGCGCGGAGGGTGGAGCAGGTTTCGCAGCAGGAGCTTCGGTGGGCTGGTCTGCCTGGCCGCACGCCGTAGCAAACAATAGAGCAACGCCTAACCCTACTACTTTCGACCAGCCAACGAGCACAGAACGGAGAGAAAACATAGGAGCGGAAAAGAGAAAAGTGCAGCGCCTCAAACGGCGCTATCCGAATAAACGGGCTGCTAGCTGACGTATAACCTAGGCAAACAGCTTGAAAAGCAAGAGGCTAGGCCACATAAGGCACAAAAAAAGTTGCTGCCGCCCAAAGGCGACAGCAACTCAAAGTAACTAGAATATGCGGAAAAGACCGGGGCTAGCTTACAGCTTGATGCCCATCTTTTTGGCAATGTCCTTGAACATTTCCGGATCGTAGTCATCAGCGCCGGGCGAGTTGAGCTGGGGCTCTTCCTCTAGCTCGGGGTACGGCACGCCCATAAAGCCACCTTGGATTACTTCCAGGGGTTGGCCGTCTTCGGGGTGCGAACCGTTCCAGATGATGCCCGCTTGCTTGTAGTCGTCGGGGCTGAACGTATAAAGTTTCAAGTGGAGCTTCTGCTCTTCTTGCAGCTTTTTCGCTTCAGGGAAAGCATCATTGCTAAGCTCCGGTACGGGCACTAGCTTGCTTACTTCCACGCCAGTTAGCTTCTCCAAGGCTTTTGCGTAGGCTACCACGTGTAAGCCACCGCGTACCAGCAAGTAGCCTACCATCGTGCGGGCGCACGGATCGGTTACCATTTCATACACGCGCATCTTGTTGGCCCGCGCTCCGCACTCCAGGAAGAAATTATGAAGCAAATCAAGCTTTAGGTTGCCGCTGCTGTGCACATATTGGCCTGTCCAAGGGTTGCCCATCGAGTCGTAGGGCAAGGCCGCTTGGGCGCTGGAGAGGAAGTGGTACGAGTTGCGCGCGTCAACTACCTCTTTCAAGGGACCTGGCTTTGGATCTTTGCCCCGAACGGTTTGGCCCGTCAAAAGCAAGTTGATGGCGTACGATACCGCCTCAATGTGGCTATATTCTTCGGCTGCAATGCTACAAGTCAGATCATAAAAAGGGCGCAAACGGTTACGTCCGCGGAAGTTGAACGACTGGAACGTGTAGTTCATTAGGGTCGACATTTCCCCGTATTTACCACCTAGCAACTCCTGAATGGCGGCCGCATCATTGGGCGAAGGATTCTTGGGCTTGGGCAGTTCAACGGCCAGCCGGTCATAGCGTAAGATCATTGTAGGCAGGTAAGGGTGAAACGAAAATGAGTCTACGGCGCGGGGAGCCGAGTGTATCAGCTCCCCGTGCCGTAGACTCATCGTACGCGGTTACTTACCTGGGGTTGGTATAATATATTGGAGCTCAACAGCAAATGCGGAGCGCCCCGCGACCTAGTTCCAGCCGTCGTCTACCTTCTTTTGGGGCTTTATTTTCTGCTTCTGCTTAGGAGCTTCGCCACCCTTCGTCTTTACTTTTATCTTCTCAGGCGTAGCTGAGGGCGTTGCGGGAGCCGCTGGAGCTGCGGCGGGCGTTGCGGCTTCGTAGGTAGCAGGCGTGGCCGGAGCTTCTTCCGCCGACTTAATCTCGTCGGGGCGCTCTATGGCTTTTTCTTTCTGTAAGGCGAGCAATTTTTCCTGGGGCACCAGCTCATTCTTGTTCCAGGTTTTGATTTGAGCGGCTAGCTCGGCCTTTTCGGCCTTGGTTTGCTTTTTCGGCAGCAAGGCATCTAGGTCGGGGCTGCCGGCATCTTTCCAGGCAGTCATCCACATCGAAGCCACCATTGTGGGGGCACCCTTGAGCCGGTAGGCTACCTGCCCGCCTACTTCCTTGTGGTAGGCATCGGCGAAGGCATCAGAATAGGAGCGACGCGTTTTGCCAAATTTGTGTGAATAAGTGTATTTGGTTTCGGGCGTGAAGTCGCGCGTCACCTTTTCCTCCAGGTCGAATGTAGCACCTAAGAAGCCGTATGACTCTTGCACTACTTGCCAGATAGCGCCCTGTGGATCCTTCAAGTAATGGCCCGGGTCGCTGTCGAGCTTGTACTCCGCAATGTGGCGCTCAGGTAACTTGCTTTCCCACAAGCTGTGCAAACCGGCCTGGTTAGTCAGCTGGCCGTCGTAGTTTTCGGTGGTGTGCAGCGGCACAAAAGCGTCCGAGACGTAGTGACCTAGATCGGCGGAAAGGCGAATGATAGCGGTAGTGTCACGCTGCTTAAACGCTTCGGTGAGCTGATCCTTTACTTCCATCACCGTCCACGGCACCGTGCCGTATTTGCGTAGCGTATCGGTGGAGTACTTGGCGCTGGCTTTGTCCCAGGCTTTGGGCATGTCGCCAAACGGGTTGTCGCCGTAATGGTCCATGTCGATGTAATGTTTGGGGGCTTCGGCAGGGTCGGCTTCGCGGCGCTCATCGGGCGCCGTTATTAGCCGTACAATTTCGGAGAGGTGCCGAAAATAAAAGCCTTGCATAGCGCTAGGCAAGGCGTAGATGGCAACCTGCCCGATGGTGCGGTGGGCAAAAAAGCCCCAGCCAGGGGATAAGGCTGGTAGCAGGAGCACCAGGGCCAGCACAAGTAATGTCTTTCTCATAACGGATAAGGAAAATAAACCGCCAAGCGTACGGCAATACGAAGGTCGGAATTTTCTTATAAGTTTTGGATAATGCCGGGATATTCGGAGGAGATAGGAGCTAGCTAGTAGAAGGTAAAAGTTGCCAATTAAGACAATCTTGCGCCCACCAGCTTCTATCTTCTACTGCCTCGCCCTCAAGCCCTAGGTCCTGCCATGAATATTTCTAGGAAGAAAATAAATTACGACATCAACCCGCCGCTGCGTAAATACCTGCACGACTACGACCGCGAAACTAAGCTGCCCGTCACCTACGCCGATTTGCAGCACTTCACGGGCTCCTTCCCGCGCCTCGACCGTGCCGGGCGTGACACGCTCTGGCAGACGGTATTTTACGAGCCGAGCAGCCTGCGCGAGCTGTCTACGGGGCTGTCGGAGGTGTATGCGCTGCTGAAAACCGACGGCGACCTGTCGTTTTCGGAGCACCTTATTGCGGACCGGATTGATTACTGCCGCTTCGGGAATAGCAATCCGTTTCGGGTGCGCATCGTCAACCAATACAACGACAACTACGACTACTTCTACGTGAAGCGGGCGGATGCCTCGCGGGTGTACGGCCTGGAGCTAGAACACATCTTGTCGCCTAATCGCATCAACTACCTCGTTTACCGCGATTCGCTGATTGAGGAACACATTGCGGGTATCCCCGGCGACGACTTTATTCGGCACCACCTCAACCGGCCCCACCTCAACCAGGTGCGCATTGCCAAAGAGTTTGTGAAGTTCAATGAACGGTGCTTTGCCCGGCTGCTCGGCGACATGCGCGCCTACAACTACGTTATCGACGTGACGCCCGACTTCGAAGATGAGCAGTACCGCGTGCGGGCCATCGACTTCGACCAACAGAGCTACGAGGGGCGCAAAACGATGTACTTGCCGCAGTTCTTCAAAGACAACCTAGCTATTGTGCAGATGTGCGGCGAATTGCTCACGGCCGAAAGCGTGCGGCAGTACCAAACAGAGGAACGCTCGCTCATGGCCCGGCGGGTGCGTACCGCGCGTTACCGTCTCAAAGATCTGATCGACTGCATGCGCGCCGATGAAGTGTCGACGCCCGAAAAAGTACTCGAGCTGAAAGCCGAGCTAAACCGCCACCACCGTACCGAGCTGTTTGATCGTTGCCGCTCCATGGGCGACGTTGTGCGGTTGAACCTGCAGATTATGCTTCTCGGAAAAAAAAGGTGAGCGGAGCATAGTAGCCTACGCTAGCTATGCTCCGCTCACCTTGCTATGATGCCGGTATGCTACCTAGCTTTTCTTCGTGCGGGTTTCTACTGCCTCAGCAGCATACCGCTCCGAATAGCGTTCTAGCAGCTCCCCTAGGCGCGTGAAGATGAAGTCCACAGCTTGCTCCCGAACCGAAACACAGTCGCCTTCAAATTCTTGGCGTACTTCTGTTGCGTGATTTTGGTGCAGGAAGGTAAAAAACATAGTGCCCACCGGCTTGATGTCGGCTTCGGAAGCACCGGCCCCGCATAAGCCCGTGATGGCGACGCACACATCAGCGGGCAGTTTCTTGTGCAGGCCCATCACCATCTCGTTTGTCACCTGCTGCGACTCGGCCGTGTACAAACTCAAGGAATCTTGGCTTACTCCCAGCAGCTTGTGCTTAGCCAGCGGATGGTACGTAACGACGCTGCCGAGCAATACTTCGGAGCTGCCAACACCTTTGGAAAACTCGGATGCTAGCAGACCCGCCGTGCAGCTTTCAGCAAAGGCAATGGTGAGCTTGAATTGCAGAAATTTCTTGACGAGGTTATCTATTTCGGGTGTTTCCATTGCGAAAGTACATAGAGCGTAGGGCTGCATATACTTTCGCAATCGGTTCTGGGTTGGCAACAAACAGCGGCTTTTATTGCCCGGCTCTTAGCTAGCTCAACTGTACAAGCAGCATACTCTAGCGCTTAGCTGAACCATTGGAACGTAGCCTTTTAGGACGCCTGATTGGATAAGCCGGTCATATAGAAACGGTTATCCCACAAGCTCCTCTAGCGCCTAGGAAAGAGCAATCAACTACGCGGAAATAGCCACGCAGTAAGTGCCAATGGAGCACGAATTAGTTAGGAAAATACGACATGAGAATCAAAACGCTTTAATCTTAAATTAATGTATATAAAGCGTTGAATAAAGCAACTTTTGAGTGGTTATTTCAGTCAACTAAACAGCACCTAGAGGATGAGCGTGAAGTGACTTGTTGGTGAAGAAAAGTAGGCTGCTGTAGCTAGGGTTGATTACCAATAGATCAGTCAGTTTATACGTTCACCTTTACCACTCAAGTAATGTTTACATGTCTATTATTCTGCCTGCGTTGGCAAGGCTTGATTATGCTATTTGCTCTGGTGCTGCTATCAGATGTTGCCAGCGCGCAGACATTTGATCAGGTAACGGCCATTGATGCCAGGCTAGGCAACGGCACCGCAGTGGGATACAACTTGGCAACCGACGCTGCTGGTAACGTCTACGTCACAGGAACATTTCAGGGGCGTCTTGTACTCGGGTCTACCACGCTAACAAGTGTGGGCGCCGATGCTCAGTTTGTAGCGAAGCTAGATGGGAATGGGAGTTGGGTGTGGGCCGTACGTGGTGGCAACACCAGCTCGCAAAGCTCCTTTAGCAGTGCGCCAAACTTAACAGTAGACGGGGCCGGGAATGTTTACGTCACGGGACCATTACTAGGAAGCTTTGCTTTCGGATCTACGGTCTTACAGGCTGCCAGCAGAACCGGCGCTGATATAATGGTGGCGCGCCTGAATGGAACAACTGGGGCGTGGGAGTGGGCTGTGCGAGCAGGCAACGCAGATAATGTAGACAACACGCAACAGGGAACCGACATTAGCGTGGATGCTACGGGTCATGTATACGTTACGGGAGGCTTCAGCAAATCAACTACTTTCTACGGACCTGCCGCTACTCCGCAGCTTACCCTGACAAGCACGGGGAGTACCAGTGACATTTTTGTAGCTCGATTGGCCGCAACCACGGGTGCCTGGCAGTGGGCGGTGCATGGGGGCGGTGCCGGCTCCGACCTAGGTACGAGCCTGACCGTCGATGCTAGTGGGAGTGTGTACCTTACGGGCTCTTTCCAGGGTACCGCAGCCAGTCCTGCTTCCTTCAGCCCGGCAGCGGGTACTAGTGCACTCACCCTAACCAGCCCGGGTGGCTCCAGCGATATTGTCGTGGCTAAGCTCGACGAAAACTCCGGGACTTGGCAGTGGGCCGTGCGGGGGGGCAGTACCGAAGCGGATGCTGGAACAAGCATTGCCACGGATGCGAGCGGGCACGTATTTGTTACGGGAAAATTCAAAGGTGGCGGCACCGTGAATTCTTATCCACCGATTCCGGTCGCGCCCGCGACATTCGATAGCCCTAGTGCCGCGCAACTTACCCTCACGGGTACCCCTAGTGCGCTACACGACATCTTTGTGGCCCGACTCGACGCCACAACGGGCAATTGGCAGTGGATCGTGCGAGGTGGCGGTGGCTATACGAATTCGGGAACTAGCATTGTGGTAGATGCCACTGGTACACCTAGTATAACGGGATATTTTGGATCAGGCGCCTCGTTTACTCCGACCAGTTCGGGTAGTCCCATCAACTTGACTGGGCTTAGAGCTAACAATGGTTTTCTGGCACGATTAGATGCTGCTACGGGCGCATGGCAACAAGTAACATCGGTTGCTGCTCCCAATGGCTCAACTAGCTACGGCTCCGCCTTGGATGGTAACGGACACGTCTTTCAGACGGGCTTTGTCATAGGCAATGCAAAGTTCGGCGATTCGCCCGCAACGACCGTCCTAGGTTCTCACTTGCAAAATGTTTTTATAGCCCGGCAAGATGCCACTGCGGGAGCGGTGCAATGGGTGGTGAGTGCGGAAGCAGGTGGCATGAAGCAAGTAGTCAGTACGACTTCCGATGCAGCAGGCAACGTCTATGTGGCAGGAGTTTTCCGAGGAACTATCGTGTTTGGGAATACGACATTGACAAGTGAAGGGACGTACGAGGGTTCTGAGGGTTCTGGTAGTGACCTGGCGGTATTTATTGCCAAGCTAAACCCGGCAGGTGCCTACCAGTGGGCGGTGCGGATAGTCGGCACTGCTTTGTACGCCAATAATAACCCGTACCTATTCGATATTCGGCGGCAGGGCTTTGATATTGCCGCCGATGCTAGCGGGCACGTATACATTACCGGTGGGGTTATGAATAGCGCTACTTTTTACAATGCGACGACGGGTAGCGTGGCCCTGACCTTACCACAAACGTCACCACAAATAGGTTACAACCGTGTCCGAACCTTCGTTGGGCGTTTAGAAGCTTCTTCGGGTACGTGGCAGTGGGCAGTACCAGCGGGAACTGATCCAGTCAACAGCAGTGGTGGGTTTTGTCTGGCCATAGATGCCGACGATAACCCCTATGTAGGAGGTATTTTTCAAGAGAAAGCCACTTTCGCTAAAAGTGGTGGCGGCGAATTTACGCTCACCGCAGAGCCCGTTTATAGCGAAATGTATGTGGGGCGCCTAAACCCTGCGGATGGTACCTGGCGCTGGGTGGTACGTGGGGGTGGCCCCAGCAACGACGTAATCTATGGTATTGCAACTGATGCCAGCGGGCACGTATTCGTCACGGGCTGTTATATTGGTAGTAGCACTTTCGATAGCCCCACGGGTACTCAGCTTACGTCATCTGGCTTTGTGAACGGTACGCAAGCAGTAGTAGCCCGGCTCGACGCCGCAACAGGCAACTGGCAGTGGGTTGCGAAGGCAGGAACCACCGATCGACTCTCACAGGGAGTGTGCCTGGGACGTGGTATTGCGGTTGATGCTAGTGGTGACCCTTATGTAACGGGCAACTTTACCAAAGATGCCGTGTTTGGTTCGAGCGCGCTAAACCCGGGCGGTGATCAGACGAGCGCTTTCGTGGCGCGCCTCGATGGCGCTACTGGCACATGGCGCTGGGCCGTGAGCAGCAAAGCAGGCGCCGTCTCGGGCGATAACATCGAAGTAGATAAGGCTGGACACGTTTATGTGGTAGGTACGCTGTATAGTAACTCTACATATGGTACGCCTGTCTTTAATGCAGTACCTGCCACGGGAGCTTCTTTGCTAACGCCTACTACTTATGGTGATAACGATGGGTTTGTGGCCCAACTTAGTACTGCCACCGGCGCGTGGCAACAAGTAGCTACCGTTGGAGGCACTGGGCAGGACCAGGGCGCTGACCTCGTGCTAGGTAGTCAGAACCGGTTATATGTGTCAGGAAATTATATGAGCAGTGAACCGGCGTTTGGATCCTTGAAGACCTTGAATGGAGGGACTCATTATAGCACAGGCTTTTTAGCGCGTCTGTCATCGGGTTGGGTGTTGCCTGTGCGGGAAAAGCAGTTGGAAGCGCAGAAAGCTAGCTTCCGGGTGTTTCCAACGCTTGTCAGCACAGGGCAGTCGTTGCGTTATGCTGTTGAAGAACAGCTAGGAAAAGAAGCTCTGATAGAGCTATACACGGCGACGGGGCAGCGAGTAGCGCAGTGGTCGGTATCGGCGGCAACGGGGGCACTGCCAGCGCCAGCACTGCGCGCAGGCGTTTACCTGGTGCGCTTGACGAGCGCAGGCACTACGCAGGCCACGCGCATTGTCGTGTATTAAGTTTGAAAAAAAGCGCCTAGCCGCGTCTTAACATAAAGACGTGGCTAGGCGCTTTCGTTTTGGTTGATGCTCGCGAACTTACTCCTGTTTGTACACCACGCCCTGCTTCATCACAAAAGACACTCGCTGCAAGGTTTTGATGTCCTGCAAAGGGTCGCCGTCGACGGCGACTACGTCGGCTAGCTTGCCGGGCTCTAGCGTACCTAGGTTGGTGGTTTCGCCCAGCAGATCGGCGGCGTTGAGGGTGGCGGCGCGCAAGGCTTCCAAGTTGGGCATGCCCGCTTCGGTCATGTATTGAAACTCCAGGGCATTCACGCCATGGCGATACACGCCAGCATCCGTGCCAAAGGCGATTTTCACGCCGGCTTTGTAGGCTTTGCCGAAGGTACCTTGCAGCAAAGGGCCAATACTAAGCGCCTTGGGCTGCACCGCTGCCGGGAAGTAGCCCACGATTTTAGCCGAATCAGCCACTGACTTGCCGGCAATGATGGTGGGCACGTAGTAGGTGTTGTACTTTTTGGCGAGCTTCATGCCGTCTTCGTCCATGAGGGTCCCGTGTTCAATGCTGGTCACGCCGGCGCGTATAGCCCGCTTGATGCCTTCCGCGCCGTGTGCGTGGCAGGCCACTTTCATACCTAGGTCGCGGGCCGTTTCGACTACGGCTTTAATTTCTTCCTCGCTATACTGCGGACCGCTGCCATCTTTCGATAAGTCGAGCACACCGCCGGTAGAGGCAATCTTGATGACGTCGGCGCCGCGCTTGAACTGCTCGCGTACCGCTTGGCGGCATTGGTCGGGCCCATTGGCTACACTCGATGGCTGACCTAGCTTGTCCATCAGTTCGCGTGAGAGGCCATTCGTATCATCCATGTGGCCACCCGTGGCCGAAATGGCATTGCCGGCTGTGAAGATGCGCGGGCCAACCACTTGGCCGCGGTTCACAGCGTTGCGCAGCGATACGTTCACGCCCGAGCCACCTAGGTCGCGCACGGTGGTAAAACCGGCCATGAGTGTTTTGCGCGCGTTGTCAAGGGCACGGTACGCTAGGTCGGCGGGATTGAGGATGAACTGCTCGCTGAAGTTGTTTCGGCCGGGCTGCGTCTCGATATGTACGTGGCAGTCGATGAGACCGGGCAACACGGTTTTGTTCTTCAAATCAATCACCTTATCGGCCGCGCTACCGGTGGTGTAACCTTGCTGCACGGATGCCACGCGGCCATTTTCTACCACGAGGGTCATCTGCGTTTGCGCCCGACCGGAACGGACGTCGAGCAAACGGCCACATTGCAAGTAGGTTTTCTGGGCGTGTGCAGTAAACGCCGATAGTAGTAAGCCGCTGAGGAGGAGGGGTAGAGGTCGTGTGAGCATAGAAGAACGGTTAGGAAACAGCATTAAGGTAGGCATTAGAACTATGCTGCATGTAGCGGTATCTGGTCGAAATGCCTACCTTGTTCGGCGTTGTTCACTTCTTTTCCAACCTACCTTTTTCCTTAATGGCTACCCACGACGAATTCGAAACCGCGGCTCAGCGCGCCCAGCAACTCCCCACGAAACCTTCCAACACAGTTTTACTAGAACTTTATTCGCTCTACAAACAAGCCACCGAAGGCGACGTAACCGGTTCGCGTCCTGGTGGGTTTGATTTCAAGGGCATTGCCAAGTATGATGCGTGGGCTAGCCTCACGGGTAAAAGCAAAGAAGCGGCCCGCCGCGAATATGTGGAACTGGTAAACTCCCTGTTCGCCTCTGCCTAAGGAAGGCACCGCTTTAGGCAAGGTTCTCAAGCTCAAGCGAATTTTATAGCTAGCTTTTAAGAATATAACTACAATTTCAAAAGAAAGAGGCATCCCATCTAGGATGCCTCTTCGCTTTGCTAATCGTCCACAAAATCCGAGGAATCCGAAAAATCCGCTCGAATCCGTGGTTTAGACTTTCGGAGCGGGTAGGTCGAAGGCGACGGCGTTATGCTCGAAGTGGCCTTTGTGCGAACCATCACAGAAGGGCTTGTTGCTGGAAAGGCCGCACCGGCAGATGCTGACCCGCTCGCGCCCGCCTAGGCCATAGGGCTGGCCTTGCGCATCTACAATTTCGAAGTCACCCTCTACGCGCAGAGAGCCATTAGACAGAACGGTAAGTTTGGTTGCCATGAAGAAGAGATTAGGTAAAATAAAGCGAAGTATGCGTTGCGGAATACGTGCATACTAAACGTGTCGGGCAAGATACAACAAAACGCCCCGATCGATTAAGAACGGGGCGTTAGGAAAGCCAGTCAATTAGCTAACGAAGTAGCAAAGCAACCTTACTGCGTGAGCACTGCCGTAAACAAGCGCCGTTCGCTGGTACCATCCGGCAACAGCGCATTTACTTGCAACACATAGGTGTTGTTTGCCCGCGACATCGCATTCGTGCCGGTAGCTGTGGCACCCACTACGGCGCCATCAGCGGTGTTGCGGAGAGCATTAGCAGGTACGCTTAAAGTCGCCACGCCATCCGCAACGGGGAGGGTACCTAGGTCCTTGGCCTTCGCCGTACCGCTTACCGAGTAAGTGCTTGTAACCTGCACGTTGCTGGCCGCACTCACACCGCTGATCTTGAGCGTCAGGGTGCTGTTTCTGTTGTAGTCAGCAGTAATCGTCTCGATGTTGTCGTTGAAGGTGATGGACGTTTTGGGGACGATCATCTCGTCCAGAACGTCATCTTTTTTACAGCTAGCCAAGCTGAGCGCCACCAGGCAAAGAAGCAACAAGTGGTGTAAATATCTTCTCATAGTTGTCTTTCGTGAAAATGGAGGAAGGCCAATGGCTTTCCTGTGAAGCTAGGTTCCCTAATTCCTAGCGGCCTGGGTCCCAGAAAACGGTTGGTGCAGTAAGGTCCGTGCGAGCAGGCGTATTCTGTGGGTTGGCTGTCCGCTCCACGTCGGAGTAGGGCAGCACACGCGGAATCTGCGTCAGTACGGGGTTGATCGATACCGGTGTGAGGCTCGGGAAACCAGTACGACGCCAGTCAGACCACGGCTCGACAGCAACGCCATAGTTGGCTACAAACTTTTCCTCTATGATGTTTTGGAGTGGTGTAGCCGCCGTTGCCAGCGCAGGCCGACTCGCGATGTAGGTGTTGATCGCAGCAGTAGTCACGCCGGCCATCTGCATAGAAGCGGTGATGGCGTCGTTGAGTTTGGTTTGGGCTAGCGCTACATTGCCACTACGCAAGTAATACTCGGCCAGAATGAAGTTATACTCCGAGTACGTGAGCATCCGGATAGGCGCATCACCAGCGTATTCCTGTGCACCTGAGCCCGTTTTGGCACCACGCAAAAATGTACCAATTCGGGAGAAGTTAGTGTTTACGCCTAGGTAGCCAGTACCATTACCCGCACCAGTATATTGCCCCGCTGGAGATTCCGTGAAGTAGAACGGACGGCGTGGGTCATTCTTGGTATTCATTATGTTCACCAGCGTAGTGCTGGGGAAGAACTGGTTGGCCCGGCTCGTCTCAAACTGGTTGATTGGATTCGTCTTGCCGGCTACGGCTTCAAAAGCTAGCTGGAAGTTATCCGCGTTGCTCGTCATGAAGGCACTAGCGGGTTGGCTTAGCAGCGTAGCCAAGTTGGAATTAGCCGTTGCGGAAAGCTTGGGGTAGTAGTGCAGGTAAAGCCGCAGCTTAAGCGTGTTGGCAAACTTCTTCCACTTCACTATGTCACCACCGTAGATCAAGTCGTCGGCACTGGGACGTAGCGTAGAGGTTTTGTCCAAATCGGCCACGCCAGCGTCGATTAGGGTAATGAGGCCCGTGTACACATCCTGTGATGACGTGTAGGCAGGTTGCGGGTTATCTGCAAACTTCAAGGCTTCCGTGAAAGGAATATCGCCAAAAGAGTCAGCCGTTATGGAGAACAAAAACGCTTGCATCAGCTTGCTAACGCCTGCGTAAACGGGGCTAGAAGTCTGCGTCTGCTCAATGAGCTTCTGCAAATCAGCCTGGGCGCTACCGTAAATAGCCGTGCGCCACACGTTGTTCATGTCCGTCGGCGTAATGTTGTAACGGTCGTAATCGACAGGTTGTACACCGGCGCCTCCTTGGCCCGCAAACTGTTGCACAAACAAGGCTGTGTAGCGGTGCAGGTCCGAGCCCATTAAAAAACCTAGGTGCGACTCGGCGCCCACCAACACGTTGTTGGGTGGCGCAACTAGTACGGCATTAGGGCTATTATTTACGTCCAAAAAGTCGTCGCACGCGCTGAGTAGCCCCAGCGCTGCGGTAAACGCTACGTATTTAGTAAAGCGAGAAAGTTGCATGCTTGCAGGAGGTAAAGCCGTTAGAAAGTAAGCCGGATAGAGCCGCCATATGTGCGGGTCTGAGGCAACGCGTTATACTCCAACCCTTGTGAGTTGCTCGCGCCCTGGGCATTTACCTCTGGGTCGATGTGCGGCACGTTTGGGGCGTATAAAAACACGTTACGGGCGTTAAGACCTAGCTCTACAGAGCCTAGGAAGGTGCGGTTAGTCAGGGCTTTTGGCAGCACGTAAGTAAGTGCTACTTCCCGCAGACGGATCCATGAAGCATCAAAGATGATGTACTCGGCCACGCTGGCGCCGTAGAGGTCGGTGAAGTAATCTTCGGCCGTAATCTGCGTGGTGTTGGGCGAGTAAGTGCCATCACCATTAGCTACTACGCCCTTGTGTACGTAAGTCCGGTTGCGGTCTTGAGTTTCTTTAACCGAGCCTGAGCGCCGCAAGTCGGTGATGTTGCGGCCGTAGATGTCGCCGCCGTAGCGAACATCAAGCAGCGTATTCAACGTTAGGCCCTTCCACGAGAACGTGTTCGTCATGCCGCCCGTCCACTGTGGGTTTGGGTTGCCTACGATCTGGTTCGTAGCGGCTGTAGCCGTCCGGCCATTCGCATTGAGCAACAACTGGCCATCAGGGGCATGTTGGAAAACACTACCGAAAATAACACCATAAGGCTGGCCCGCAATCAGGCGAGTGCTAGGGGTTGTGAAGCCTCCAAGGGTAATCTGATCGACACCAGGAGCTAGCTCCAGTACCTTCGTCTGAACGTGCGTCCAGTTGATGGAGTTGCTGTACGTGAAGTTAGTGGTCTTAACTGGAGTGGAAGTAACCAGCAATTCAATTCCTTTCGCTTCCGAGCGCCCAATATTCTGGTACGAACTGGTGAAGCCTGAGGCGCCCGCCACTGGTACTGCAAAAATGATGTCTTTGCTTTGCTGATTGTACACGGTAGCCTCCAACCCGAGGCGTCCGCCGAAGAAGCTCAGGTCGGTGCCTACTTCATAGCTGGTCGTAAATTCTGGACCTAGGTTCGCGTTGCCCGCAGCGTTGCCATACGATTGGCCTGATTGTCCTCGGAAAGGGAAAGCAAGGGCAGGGCCAAAACCGTCGGAAGGGTTGTTGGTAGAGGCGTAGTACGTCTCGGTCCGGTATTCGTCCGCTTCGCGGCCTACCTGGGCCGCCGCTCCCCGAATAGAAGCAGAGCTCAAGAAACGATTGTCTTTCAGGCTAGGAATCAGCTCCGTTAGAACTACACTAGTCGAAACGCCAGGATAGAAATAAGAACGGTTGTTTTTGCCGAAAGTAGAAGACCAGTCATTCCGGCCGCGTAGCGTAATGAAGGCAGCCTTGCGGAAATCAAACCCTACTTCGCCGAAGGCTCCAATCAATCGACGCTCAGTTTGCAGTCCGTAAGGAGTGAAGTTGAGCGTATTGGTAATGTTGTTGTAACCTCGTACCTGAATGTTGTTGCCTACCACGCCGATGTCGGTCGTGCGGCGCTGGTTGATTTCGTTGCCTAACAGAACACGAACCCCAAACTTGTCATTCAAATCGCGGTGCGCATTTAGAAACAAGTAAGAGCTTAGCTCGCGCCGTGTGAAGGTTTCATCTTCAATAGCACCTACGCCGCTTACGGCTGAAGCGCCTTTCCCGTCACGAGCGTTTACCCGCTTGATGGTTTGGGCATACGTGTCAGTACCTAGCTTGTAGTCTACCGACAACCAATCCGTGAAGTCATACCCTAGGCTGATGTTGCCCACAATACGGTTGAGCTCATCGTTATAGGTGTTGTACTTGATCGTCCACAAGGGGTTGTCGTCGGTGCTGTACCACGTGTTGTTCGCAGCAAGGCGTCCGTTGGTAGTCGTCACGTCAGCCGGAACCTGTTGGCCACCGGTAGGCAGCTCGTAAGGGTAGCGGCTGAGGTCGTAGCTACGCGGCAAAAACCACGAGCGGAAGAAGGGGTTAGCGAGTTGGTTGCCCTGCTGCGTCCGTTGCGAAACGTTATTGGTGAAGATCGTACTAATAGAGGTGCGCAGCTTCGGCGTGAGGTTGGCGCTACCATTGAAGGTCACCGTGTTTCGCTTCAGGTCGTTGTTGTCCAGAATACCTACCTCGTGCAGGTTACCGTAGGAAGCATAATAGCGCGTACGCTCAGTGGCACCCGAAAGCGAAACATTGTTCTGGAAGTTGGAGCCTGTTTTAAACAGATCCTTTACGTTGTCGGGGTTGATGGAAAGCTGCTCCTGCTCTCCGCGGAAGTTGGTTACGGTTTGTCCCGTTACCAGTGGCCCCCAAGACGTATTGCTTAGCGGATTAAATACGCCGCGGTTGCCCTGCCCATAGATGTTCTGGTAATCAGGCATGCGCGATACCTGCACGATATTGTAGTTCGACAGGAGCGTTACGGTCTGCTTCTTCGAGTTTTGAGAAGAGCCTTTCTTTGTAGTAATAATCACCGCACCGGCTGCTGCACGCGAGCCATACAGCACTGCCGCTGCAGGTCCTTTCAGCACCGATACTGATTCAATGTCATCTTGGTTGATGTCGATAGCACGGTTGGAGTTTGAAACGCCAGATTGTAAGGCGTTGCCTGTGCCAGTGGCGCCACCGCCGTTATCGATTGGAATACCATCTACTATGAACAGCGGTTGGTTGCTACCCGTGAACGTCGTTTGGCCTCGAATAAAAATGCTGGCCGAGGAGCCTACCATGCCGCTAGAGCCTTGAATGCGCACACCAGCAACCTTCCCCGTCAAGGAGTTAACGACGTTCGTTTGCCGGGCCTGAGTCAGTTCTTCATTTTTGATTTCCGAAACTGAATAACCTAGGGCCTTGCGCTGTTGCTCCACGCCGAATGCCGTGACAACTACTTCGCTAAGTTGCTTGGTGTCCTCCGCTAGGCGAATGCTAAACTTTGTTTCGTTCCCTACAGGTAACTCCTTGGTTAAGTAGCCAACGGAGCTAATAACCAGCGTACTATTTCCTTCAGGTACACTAAGGGTAAAAGTACCATCTGCATTGGTCGACACACCGTTGGAGGTGCCTTTCAGTAGGATGGTTGTGCCGGGTAGCCCACTGCCCGTAGTTTGGTCGAGAACTTGTCCAGAAATGCTTCGGTTTTGGGCCGCCACTTGTTGCATTAAAGCAACAGTAAGAACGGGAATCGTAAGTAGAGTTTTTCTCATGCTAGAGCCTTTAAAAATAGATGTGTGGTAAAGAGCCTTTTGCTCGCATCCTTCCAAGAAAAACACTACTTATCGTAAAAACAAGATCTGTAAAAAAATACTGTAGTTTTTAATGGAATATTAATGCGTTTGTCTTCCTTTTAATGATTTTAAAATATTTTGAGCTTTTAGATAAAAAGAATTAACGCAGAGATGCGGGAAGGGTCATTCGCATAATTTGTGAATAAATAGTAATAAACTGTGATGCGTCTACCGCATACTACATTTCCGACGATGATCAGGTGAAGTAACAAGAAGAGGGGCCACACGAATCTTCGTGCGGCCCCTCTTCTTGTAATGCTAATGTTTTGGACGAGTTAAGCCAAGAAAAGCAGTGCTTACAATAGTTCCTTGCGCATCACGTAGTCGTTCATCCAAAACGGGCCAATCGGAATATCTTCCTCACGGTAGTGCTGAAAGCCCTGACGCTCATAAAACGCAATAGCCGGATTATAGCGGTTAACGTTCAGCTCCAGAGCGGTGCCACCAGAAGACCGCGCAATATCTTCTACTGCCTTGATCAACTGCTGACCTAGCCCTTGACCTTGGTGGGAAGGTAATAAGTAGATCTTGTTGAGGTGGTAAATGCCTTGCTCCTTAGCCGAATATGACGCAAAGCCGCTCGGGTGGCCTTCACAGTATAAAATCAAAAACTGTTGACCTTGCTCCCGCATCTGCCGCTGCAACGAGGCAGGCGTGTAAATGACGCGGTACATGTATTCCAGTTGATCCTTGGAGATGATAAAACGATACGTCGGCTCCCAGGTAGCTTCGGCAAGGCTGACAATGGTGGGGATGTCGGCCAGGGTGGCAGGCTGAACAACAACGGCGGCAGAATTTGCTAACATAGGCTGCAAAAACGTCATTTTCTGGCGAAGAACCGAACCCATTTCGCTTGTATCGCCCTTTTAGGCCCGAAATTCCTGGCTTCTAAAATACGAACGATGCTTGGTAGTCGTTCGTATACAACATTCACCTTATTGCATACAATGAAACGACTCTTGCTGCCGCTTGCCCTTCTGACGACGATACTGACGCCGCTTGCTACCCAGGCCCAACAAAAAACGACGGCGGCTACTCCTTCAGCAGTAGAACGGGACTTGCGCACCTTCAGCGCCTGGGTCGATCAAAAGATTGATAGTGCTTCGGCTGGGGCGCACCGCAAATGGCCTAAGCTTATGGCTGACTACGACCGGCAGAGCGCCCGCCTCGACCGCGCCGTGGATAGCCTCTCTGTGCAATCGAAGCAGAAATACGTAGCCCAGAAAGCACGCTACAAGGCGTGGTCGGCGGAGCAGCAGCAGCTAGAAGCTAGCGTGCAGAGCGACCCAGCCAAAGCCACAGCCATCCAAAATAAACTGCTGGGCGAAAATGTAACTATCAGTAAGACTCGCGCCGCCGAGTTACCCGATTTGTACGGTCGCTTCTTAGAGTCGACGCGGGCACAGCGCCGCAGCTGGACTGCTACCGACTGGACTGCCGCAGGGGTGGTGCTCGCTAAGCTGAATGGCCGCTATGACCAAGTGCGTGACCAGCTGGATATCGACGAAAAAGTGCGTATCCGCTCGTTACAAGGTGAATTTCGGACGCTGGAGAAAGCCAAAGATGTGAAAGACATCTTTAATGGCCTCTAAACTCGTTGCCTAGGTAGGGGCTGGCGTCGTAGCCAGCCCCATGCCGCCGGGACGCTGTAGAACAACTTGATGGCAAGGTGAGGCTGCACGCGCTTGGCGAACTCCGTGCTAACAATCTGGTTGCTGACGTCAGTCGCGAAAACGTAGGCTACCGCTCGCAGGCCATCCTTCAAAGCGCGAGGTAACCACTCGTACTCAAGCCAACTCATGGCCTCGCTCCAGTCGCCAGTTGATTGGTGCTTGTCGTTGAGTAGTAAGGGGCAGTGTAGCCAGCTTTGGAGCGCCGTTGCTTGCTGGGCACCTTTGATAACTTCAATCGCCGTCAGGTTGCCGTACCAGCGGGCATATAACACTTGTTCGGCTTCGTAATGCCAGAACTCAATAAGCCGGTGGCCGTGCGTATCCGACACGGTCGATAGTAAGCGCGGTTGGGTAGGCATCGGACGATAAGGAAGAACGATAGGGGAAACGATAAGACACGTATCTAATATAACATAAAGGAGGAATTTATGTACTATGCTGTGGCGCTGCCACTATGCTAAGTAATTGGCCGTGGTTCTGACCCGATGCGTTATTTTTGCGGCTCACTTTTCGTTCCGCCCCTAGGTCATGCATATTGCAATCGTCGGAAATATTGGCGCCGGCAAAACCACGCTAGCTAATAAATTGGCCCACCACTTCCACTGGGAAGTGTTTTTGGAAGACGTAGATCACAATCCGTATCTCAAAGATTTCTACGACGACATGCCCCGGTGGGCGTTTCACTTGCAGGTATATTTTCTAAATAGCCGTTTTCGTCAAACGCAACGAATTAAGACGTTGCAAAGCGCTGGTAAAGGCGTAATCCAGGACCGCACCATCTACGAAGATGCCCACATCTTCGCGGCTAACTTGCACGAGTCTAGCCTTATGACGGAGCGCGACTACCAGAACTACCTAAATCTGTTTGAGTCGATGATTAGCATGGTAGAGCCGCCCGACCTGCTGCTGTACCTACGCGCCGATTTGCCGAAGCTGATTCAGCAGATTGAGAAGCGCAACCGCGACTACGAAAACAATATCAAGATTGAGTACTTGCGCAATCTTAACGACCACTACGAAAAGTGGATCAGCAGCTATAAGCATGGTAAGCTGCTGATCGTGGATGTAAACCACCTCGACTACGTACAGAACCCTGAGGACCTAGGTACCATCATCGACCGCATCAACAGTACCTTGTTTGGGCTGTTTTAATCACAGCCCTAGAGGCCGAACGCCCCACCGTGCGCTTGGCCTCTAGGGCTGTGCGAAACCTAGCAGGTCGTTATAGTTACGGCAAAGCCTGAATGCGCCGGGGGCCATTTCTACCGGTTTGCTGTTGGATATGCGCTTTATTCTCCCTCCAACGCTCGATTCAAGAATTGCACGAGCGGCTGTGCCGCTTGAAAGCTAGCTAGCACACGCGGCACAAAATCGGGCGCCAGCAGCTCGGCATCGGTGAACGATTGCGACACAAAGAAATCTTTCAGTTTGAGCCACTCAATATCGGGGTCGTTCTTGTCGTATCCTTTCGGTGGACGTTGGAGCCGTTCGCCCTCGAAACCATCTGGGAAGTGCTGTTGCATCTTCGGGGCTTGGCGCAGCTCATGAAACTCGGCGCCGTTGTAGTGAATTTCCTGGCGGATACGAGCTAAGCTCGCTGGCTCTGGGCGCCATTTGCCGGCGCCTACCCACGTTTGGCCGTTAGCTTCCACCGCAATAAAATAGCCAGCCCACGGTGAGTGGCGCCCGCCGCGGCCCATGCCGGCTCCCATCCGGTTTTTGTAGGGCTCGTCGCTCTGCTGAAAGCGGTCGTTTTTGTTGATACGGAACATCGAATCGGAAGGTGTGATGCCTTGCAAATCGGGGTCGAAGCGCTGCAAGCCGTGCAGCAGCTCCTGCACTAGGGCCGTGAACGTGGCCCGCGCCCGATGATAGTCGGCACGGTTGGCATCCATCCAGGCTTTATTGTTGTTGGCAGCTAGGTTGTTCAGGAATTTGAGCAGAAAGGGGAGGTCCATGCGTAACAGAAGAAAGGCGGGCTGTTCACTACAACCTGCCCGGCAAGAAATAGATTTGGCAGCTGGCAGAAAGCTACTTGTACGTCAGCACCGTTAGGGCGTCGCCTACGCGTAGCGTTCCTTGCTTAGGACCCGTAACGTTCTGGCCAAACATGACTTTCTTATTGATGGTGCGGTAAGTAGCTAGGGTGCGTAGCGGCTCGCCATGACTACTTTTCTCTGCCGTTTGCTGATCTATAGTTGTCATGACGCACCGGCTGCAGGCGCGTACCGCCCGAAAAGCGAGGTCGCCAATCTGGAATTCATTCCACGTGTCTTCGGCGTAGGGGGCGCCGCCTGAAAATACGAGGTTGGGCCGAAACCGATTCATTAGTACGGGCTGATCGAGGCGGGTATTTAGCTCATCTAAAGCCGATTGCCCAATGATCAGGTAGGGGTAATCATCCGCAAAACTCACTAGCGTGTTTTTGGGGTTCAGTTCCGGCTCTACATCGCGGCGCACCATATCCGACATATATACCAGCTTACAGGGCTGGTTTAGCGCTATGCTGAGCCACTCGTCGACGGCTTTGTCGGCGCGGCAAGCAAACACCATGTCGTCCCAAATCGTGACGAACAAGGTGCGCTCGGGGCTAGCTTCGAAGGGAACGTAGAGCGGCAGCAGCTCCGGGCGTTGCCGGTGCGTGAGCAGGAAACCGTTGTAGGCAGGATGAACATCAAGCAGCGCCATTTCGGCGTGCTGACGCTGGGTCATGAACTGGTTGCGCTCGTTCACAATCAGCCAACGGCGGTCGTGGCGTAAGCCTCTTAGTTCAATATCAGCTTCGGTCAGTCGAATACCGCCAAGGGATTTAACAGGATAAATGTAGAGGTCGGAGAGGGTAAGAGGCGCAGACATGCGGGCAAAGGTACAAAGCTAGGTTCTGGCCTAGGCTGTCAAAGGCCGAAGAATAAGTAGGCCCTAAACACAAGCAGAGACGCGCACTAGTGCGCGTCTCTGCTTGTGTTTACTTCATTTGTAGCGCTTAGGGCTGCTGTTGGGCTATTTCCACGGCGCGGTACAGGTTCACCACGCCGCCTGTGTTAGAGAGCTGATCGAAAGGTACTTTCGTCTGCGTGCCGGGCTTCAATACCTGCGTGTGGTAGGGCACCGCCGACTGCTGGATAATGCGCTTCAGATCAGTGGGCGTCAGCTTGGGAAAGTACGACTTCAATACCGCGGCAATTCCTGACACTACGGGGCCGGCCATACTGGTGCCGCTTTCGTTGCCGTATTTGCTGCCGGGCAGCGTCGAATAGATGTTTACGCCGGGCGCAAACACATCTACAGTGCGCTTGCCGTAGTTAGAGAATTCGGCAGCTAGCTTCTCATCGTCTTGGCGGGCCGAGGCTCCTACCGTAATCATGTTCGGAATGGTTTTGCCATCCAGGAAGCGCGGCGAAGGATATTGCGTTTCCACATCGAGGTCCTTGTTTTCGTTGCCGGCGGAGTGCACTAGCAGCACGCCCTTGCTGCCCGCGTACCGGATAGCTTCTTCCACGGCAGGGCGCTGGGGCGAGTAGTACTTGCCGAAGCTCATATTGATAATCTGAGCACCGTTGTCGACGGCGTATCGGATGGCATTGGCCACGTCCTTGTCATGCTCGTCGCCATTGGGCACCGCCCGCACCGCCATGATGCGAATGTTGTCGGCTACGCCTTGCACCCCTAGGTTGTTGGTACGGTCGGCACCGATAATGCCTGCCACGTGCGTGCCGTGTTCGGGGTCGGGTCCGGTCACGTCTTTGTTGCCGTAAGCGTGGTCCTTGGTGTTATCAGGGTTGTCACCTACAATTTCGCGCGGGTTATACTTGAGGTTGAGCGAGTAATCCAGTCCGGTTTTACCGTGCTCGGCGGCCTTTTGCATTTCGGCTACTACCGTTTCGGCGTCGGCAAAGCCCATCGTAGTGATGCCTCGGTAAAGCTGCGTGGTGACGTCGAGCAAAGCCGGGTTAGTCGTGGGTGGGTGGTGCAAGGTGGCCGTATCGAGACGGGACACATTTAGCGCCTTCTTCACCTGCGTTACTACTTCGCTGGTTTGCTCATAGAGCTGGCCAATTTGCTGCGCTTGTTGGGTGCTCTCGGTGAGCTTCTCCTGGTAGGTTTTCTTTACCTGAGTGTACAAGTCAAACTCGTCGCGTTTGGCTGCCGGCACCGACGTACGAGTTTTGCCTTCGTACAACGGTTGCAGCTTGGCCATCAGGCGGGTGTCTTCGTAGGTGTCGATGTCGACGTTGCGGCCATCCTTGGCACCTAGGAAATTCCAGCCGTACACGTCGTCGATAAAGCCGTTGTGGTCGTCGTCTTGCCCATTGCCCGCAATTTCTTTGGGGTTCTTCCACAGCACGCGCCGCAGATCTTGGTGGGCGGTATCCACACCCCCATCAATCACCGCCACGATAACAGGCGTAGACTTACGGCTCTTTAGTAGCTCTTGGTAAGCACGGTTGGTGCTCACGCCCACAACGCCACCATCGGTTTGTGCATCAAGGTGAAACCACTGTTGGGCTTGCGCTTCGGCACGAGTGGGAGGAGCGGGCGGCGCTGCTGGGGTTTGGGCAAAAGTAGCAGCCGGCACCAATAGCGCCAGTAGCAAAGGCTTGAGGGAAGAAGACAAGGAAAAAGACATTAGTGAGATGCAAGCAAGAAAGCGAAGTATACGCTGCCCAACACAAAACCGAAGCTAGGGGTGCAACGACGAATAAAGAAAGTAGTGATTAGGCCAAAGACGCTGAATTTGAGGGGAAGACGCATTACACAGCCGTACCTTGTGCGTGAGGCAACAGCCAATCTTCGCCGGCCCGACTTAGACATTGCACCCGCGTATTTTTGTCGCGGTATACTTCCAGCAGGCCTTCCCGAACGAGCGCATCGGCCACGCGCTGAGCAGCTTGCGCCGTAAGGCCTGCGGCAGCTCCCAGTTGAACGTTGGTCTGCCAGCGTTCAGCCATGAGCGCATAAGCAATACGCGCTAGCGTGCGACGGCGGCGCGGATCTTTGGTGCCTAGGCGTGCCCCGAGTGCCGCGCCTAGTCGCTCCTGAATGGCTTCGGGGGTAACCAAGATGGGTGGCGTTTCGTCGCGAGTAGCAATGCGTTGCGCAAATTGTTCGAGCACGGAAGACGACGAAGGCAAGCCGGCATCAGTCATACGACAGCGGTCTGGATATAAATATTAACTAGTTGGATGTAAATGTGTAGCGAATAGATAAATATTGTTAAGTCTGGGGTCTACTTAGTTAGCAATTAGGTATAAGGTAGATGATCTTGTGTTGAATAACCTGTTAAGTAGGGCCTTATCAACCATACACCATTAAAAACGGATGTACTGGGCAAATAATTTAAGTTAATGGCTCTAGTATCGAAAGTGTTAGCTGAACTAACTACCGCACAGCCGACTCGATTGGACTTCGTTTGGCAAAGATAACAAAAGCTAGGCAAGGACTTGGGCAAAGGCATAACGGCATAAAGCTACCTTGCAAGAGGACTGTTGCGCAGTTATTAGCTGTGTAAAATGCTACAAAGTGAAAGAGTGCGGCAACCTCTAGGCGCGTCGTGTATCTTTACCTCGTTCTATTGTTCCTGTCCGAATGCGTCTTTCTAATCTTCGTGCCGCGGTACTTCTGCTGTTGCTGCCGCTGCTAGCCCACGCCCAAACGCCTAAACATTACACCTCTGCCGATATTGCCCTAGGTCTGCGCAAACTCAATGTGCTGGGCTCAGTGCTCTACATCGCAGCTCACCCCGACGACGAAAACACGCGCCTGATTGCCTACATGGCTAACGGCCGTCTGCTCGAAACTGGCTACCTAGCATGTACCCGCGGCGACGGTGGACAAAACCTCATTGGGCCCGAAATCCGGGAGCAGCTAGGTGTCATCCGGACGCAGGAGTTGCTGGCGGCTCGCCGCACCGATGGTGGCCGGCAGTTTTTCACCCGCGCCAACGATTTCGGCTTCTCTAAAACGGCCGAAGAAACCTTTACCATTTGGGACAAAGAGCAGGTGCTCGCCGATATGGTGTGGGTGATTCGCCAGCGCCGCCCCGACGTGCTCATTACCCGCTTCCCACCGGATGCCCGCGCTGGCCACGGCCACCACACGGCGTCCGCTATCCTCGCTGCCGAGGCTTTTGATGCGGCTGGCGACCCTAAGCGCTTCCCTGAGCAACTGAAGTACGTGCAAGCTTGGCAGCCTAAGCGCTTGCTCTGGAACACGGGCAGCTTCTTCGTGAAACCCGGCGAGTCGATGGCTGGCTATATCAGCGTGGATGCGGGCGGCTATAATGCCTTCCTAGGTCAGAGCTACGGCGAAATTGCGGCAACTAGTCGCTCCAATCACAAAAGCCAAGGTTTTGGATCGGCTGCTACGCGGGGAGAAGCCCTGGAGTATTTTCAGCCGGTGAAAGGGGAGAAGGCGGCCAAAGACCCGTTTGAAGGTGTGGATATGACGTGGAACCGCGTGAAAGGCGGAGCAGCTGTGGGGAAGCTGATTGATGAAGTGATTAAGAAGTACGACCCTAGCAATCCGTCGGCTAGTGTGGCGGGGTTAGCCAAGGTATATGAGTCCTTGTTCCGCTTACGGATGAGTAACAAGGACGCTTTCTGGCTGGATGAGAAGATTAGCGCTACTTCTGCTTTACTACAAGCTTGCTCAGGAATTTACGCAGAAGCAGTGGCAAATGAGTCAAGTATCGCAACCGGTTCAGAGCTCACAATAGATTACGAAATTGTAAATCGGTCTGTGCTGACAGCAAAACTGGATAAGGTTACAATCAGCAAAGTTTATTCTCCTAATGATCCGGTAACAGTTACGTTAGACGCTCCGCGAGTAGATTCTAAGCAAGCTGCTGAACTTGTACCAAACAAACGAGTGAACGGAAAGCTAACAGTCAGTGCATTCACCAACTCTTTGGTTTCACAGCCCTATTGGCTTCGTGAAGAAGGATCAGTCGGAATGTACAAGTTTACGGAGCCTAATCCACAAGGCACGGTGAAGGAGCAGCTACGTGGTACGCCCGAAAATGCTCCTGTAGCTTCTGCCTTCTTCTCTTGCACCATTAATGGAGCATCACTTCTTTTTACCGTTCCCGTTCAATACAAGCACACTGACCCCGTCCAAGGCGAGCTGTATCAACCCCTGGCCGTAGTGCCAACAGTGGCGGTAAACATCGGCGGCAAAGCCTACGTCTTCTCCGAAAACCAGCCGAAAACCGTTCCTGTAACCGTGCGCGCGGGGCGTGATGGCGTGCGGGGCACCCTAGCTTTAGCATTGCCGGCGGGCTGGAAATCAGAGCCCGCGTCGGCTAGCTTCGACCTAGCTTCGAAAGACCAAGAGCGAACCATTCAGTTTCAGGTGCAGCCAACGGGCAACCAAGAAAGCGTGGGCCAGCTTCGCGCCGTAGTTACCGTGGATGGACAACAATATGCGCGTGGTATCCAGACCATTGAGTACAACCACATTCCAACCCAAACGCTTTTCCCCGAAGCTGTAGCGCCGCTCGTGAAAGTGGACCTGAAGCGCAAAGGTCAGCAAATCGGCTACCTCATGGGCGCCGGCGACGAAGTGCCCGATGCCTTGCGCCAAGTGGGCTATACCGTCACGCTGTTGAAGGAAACTGACATCACGCCCGAAAATTTGCGGCGCTTTGATGCCGTGCTGCTTGGCGTGCGCGCCTACAACGTGCTCGACCGCCTGAAGGTGCTCCAGCCCACCCTACTCGACTACGTGAAGGATGGCGGCAACCTCGTGGTGCAGTACGTGGTGAACCGCGGCACCGTAATGCCGCAAATTGGGCCGTACCCCTTCATGCTTTCTACCGACCGCGTGACGGTAGAAAACGCCGACGTTACATTTCTCAAGCCCCAACACCCCCTGCTGAACGCGCCCAACAAGATCAGCAACAAGGATTTTCAGGGCTGGGTGCAAGAGCAAGGCTTGTATTACCCGAGCCAATGGGACGCGCAGTATCAAACCATCATCAGCAGCCACGACCCGAACGAGAAGCCTAAGGAAAGCGCTATTCTCGTGGCCGATTACGGCAAAGGGCACTACATCTACACAGGGCTGTCGTTCTTCCGGGAGTTGCCGGCGGGCGTGCCTGGGGCCTACCGGTTGCTCACCAACATGATTTCGCTCGGTAAGTAACTACATGAACACGACAGTGCCGCAACGGCGCGAACTTCGATACTTTATCCTAGGCTGCTGCGTGCTGTGCCCGATTGCTTTGTGGGTACTGGATAAGCCGCTGGCTCTGTGGCTGCACGAGTACACCCGCGAGCTACAGCCCTTTTTCGAGGCGCTTACCAACGCCGTGGATAAAGTGTACATGACGTTGTTTTACTCCGCCGACCTAGGTGGTGTGCCCATTGGCTTTGTGGCGCTGTTCGTACTGTTTCTGTTGGGGCGTTTTGTGCTGCATGCTCCGAACCCAGGCGTGTTTTTGCTGATCGGGTTGGTACTACTCAACAGCGGAGTTGCCACCAATCTGCTCAAAATCTACTTCCAGCGCCCACGGCCCGATGCTTTTCTACTGCACGGCATGGCGGGCACGGGCTTCTGGCAGGCTACCACCCGCGACTATTCATTTCCCTCCAGTCACGCCACGCTTTACTTCAGCTTATTATTTCCGTTGGCTTGGCAGTTTCCGCGGTACCGGTGGCCGCTGCTAGTGTTGCCCATGCTGATCACCGTGGGACGGCTTGTGCTGGAGCTACACTTCCTAGGCGATGTGCTAGCTTCTGTTGGTCTGGTGGGCGTGCTCACTTGGCTGTTTAGCCGGCTGCCGTTCATTACGCCGCGCACGCCCTTTCGCTTGCGCCGGTATCAGCCGACAAAAACAGACGAATAGAGAAACGACGCCGTTTAGCTTAACCTCCCAAACTGTTAGAAGATGAGAAGCTAGCAGGTAAGTTCCTACCCTATGAACCACCCCGACAACCCACCACTCTTAACAAGCTGGCGCGCATGGTACCTCTTGGTACTCGCCGCTTTAGCCGCCGAAATCGTTGGCTTCACGCTTCTAACCCGCTACTTCGCGTGAGCCTGCTCGACTGGCTGGTCCTCGGTGCGACGTTGTTCTTCATTGTGGGCTACGGCACCTGGCGCACCCGCGGCAGCCGCGACCTGAACTCGTACCTGCTTGGCAACCGGGAGGCGCAGTGGTGGGGCATCGGGCTGAGCATTGTGGCTACGCAGGCCAGCGCCATCACCTTCCTGAGTGTGCCCGGCCAAGCCTACGACGACGGCATGCGCTTCATTCAGTTTTACTTCGGCCTGCCCCTCGCGATGGTTCTCATTGCCGCCGTGGCCGTCCCGATTTACCACCGCTTGCACGTATTTACGGCCTACGAATACCTCGAAACGCGCTTCGACCGACCCACGCGCACTTTGGCCGCTGGCTTATTTCTGCTCCAACGGGGCCTTAGCAACGGCCTCTCTCTGTACGCGCCGGCGCTGGTGCTGTCAGCCATCCTAGGGTGGAATACTAGCCTTACCGTGTGGCTGATCGGCGGGCTTATGATTGGCTATACCGTAGTGGGAGGCACGCGCGCCGTAGCGGTTACGCAGCAGTGGCAGGTCGCCGTTATCTTCACCGGCATGGTGGTGGCGGGTTACTTGCTAGTGCATTATCTGCCTGCCAATGTAGGGTTCGGGGATGCGTTGCGCGTGGCCGGTCATCAAGGCAAGCTCAACCTCGTCGACTTCCACTTCGACCCCAAAGACCGCTACAATTTCTGGTCGGGCATGACGGGGGGCTTGTTTCTGGCGCTATCTTACTTCGGTACCGATCAAAGCCAAGTGCAGCGCTACCTAGCCGGCCGCAGCATCAGCGAAAGTCGTTTGGGCCTGTTGTTTAATGGGCTAGTCAAGGTGCCCATGCAATTCGGCATTCTGCTGATTGGCGTGCTGTTGTTTGTGTTTTATCAGTTCAATGCCCCGCCGCTTACGTTCAACCGCCCAGTACGCGAACAGCTAGCCACCAATGCGCAGTACGCACCGGCGCTTCGCCAATTGGAGCAACGCCAAGCCACCATTGCCGCTGCCAAGCAAGCGGCTAACGCCGAGTTGGTCAACGCATTGCATGCCAATGATGCCGGGCAGTTAGCTAGGGCCCAAACCCATTTGCAGGTAACGGATGCGGCCACCCAGGGCTTACGTGCCGATTTGAAGTCGCTCCTGAAGCAAGGTGCGCCCACGGCCGAAGCGAAAGACACAGACTACATCTTCCTTTCCTTCGTGCTCGATTACATGCCGCACGGCTTCATTGGGTTGCTGATTGCCGTGGTGCTCAGCGCGGCCATGAGCAGCTCAGCCGCTGGCCTCAATGCCCTCGCTTCCACCACCGTCATCGACTGGTACCGGCTAGCTCGCCCAGCCGCCGATCAGCAGCACTACGTACTGGTGTCGCGCTGGGCTACGGCGGGGTGGGGGGTGCTAGGTATTGGGTTTGCGTTGTTTGCAGCGAAGCTAGAGAACTTGATTCAGGCCGTCAACATTCTAGGGTCGTTGTTTTACGGACCTATTCTGGGAATTTTTGTAGTGGCTTTCTTCATGCCACTGATCAAAGGCAGGGCAGTGTTTTGGGCCGCTGTGCTTGGGCAAGTGCTGGTGTTGTTGCTGTTCTGGCAAACCGATATTGCTTACCTCTGGTACAACATTATTGGCTGCTTTCTGGTGATGCTATTCGCGGCAATAGGGCAGAAGCTAGCCCGCCTGTAGCGCAGACTACAAAGCTCACGCTACAAAAAAGCCCCGGCGTTGCAGAACGCCGGGGCTTTTCAATGCTAGGTAAATGAGTCTTACTTACCGGCCGTGCCTTTCTTAGCTTCGGCAATCAGGTCGTCGTTCATTTTTACGTAGTCGTTGTTTTTCGCTTCGGTAGCTAGCTTTTTCGACTGCTCAGCGGCCGTGATGGCGCCTTTGTAATCCTTCATCTTGAGGCGGATCTTCGCTTCCGTCTGCACGTTCCAGAACTTGGGGTCTTTCTCGTTGGCCTTCTGAATCCAGGTAAGAGCCTGTTTCAGATCTTTGTTGTTGTCGTAGTAATAAACGGCGGCGGCAGCGTAGTTATCGGGCGTCACGGCGGCACCACCGTTCACCACTTTCTCGTTGATTTGGGCCATCACCTTGGCGTCTACTTCCGTGGTGATGCGGAATTTAGCGCCAGTGTTTTCCCACTGCATATCTACGTTGGCGGTGGCCGGCGTCAGGTCGCTGAAGTTCATTGTGAACGTCTCCACCTTGCTGGGCAGCTTGTAGGTTTTGGCCGTGAAGGTAGCCACGTTGTCCTCGTCCTTGAAGCCATCGACGTTGGCTCCTAGCTTCGTGTTCTTGTTCAGTACCATGGCCCATGCGTCCTTGTTCGGAATGCTGTAGAGGCCATACTCGCCGGCCGGAATTTTCTTGCCCTCCATGATTACTTCGTCGGAGAACTTGATGGTGGTGGTGGCGTTGGCGCCCGTGCGCCAGCGCTTGCCAAGTGGAGCGAGAGGAGATGCTACTCCGAAAGCAGTGCGCCCTTTCAGGCTAGGCCGCGAATAGGTGATGGTGATGTCGGTGAGACCAACGCGCTGCGTAACGGTGCTTTTGGGGCTAGGTTGTGGGGTGGTAATCTGCGCTTCGGCGCGACCAGCTAGGAGCATGCCGGTGAGGGCAAGAGCCGCAAACCCGGCGCGGGGAGAAATAGACAAAGTGGTCATGAAAAGGGGTGAATTAGTTGATTAGCGACCTAAAATTAGCAAAACCGCAGCGGGCGTAGGCTTTTTGTTTGCCACGAATCTCAAGTAGCGCGGACTTTGCCGTTCGCATTGCATCATTCCCACGCACAGGCCACAAAGTCTGCGTTACTTACGCGCCGTTCAACTATCCTTGTAGCGAGAACAAAGCACACCCAATGAATCTGCAAAACGCGTCGGCAACCCGTTGCTGCTCAGTTCGCCACCAGTTGAAAGCAGCAATAGCGAAGGGGAAGTGGCTAAGGCAAATAATCGTTGCCCTGCTAACTTCCGTGCTCACGGTAGCGGCCGCGCAGGCGCGCATTGTGCGCATCGAAATTACCAGCGTGCAGTCGCCCACGTTTGAGGGAAAGGCTTTCGGGAAGGTGGGCGCATACGAAAAATTGCGAGGCAAGGCCTACGGGGAAGTAGACCCTAGCTTGCCGCAAAATGCCCTTATCACGGATCTGGCATTGGCGCCGCGCAATGCCCGCGGCATGGTGGAGTACTCGATGGATATCTACCTGCTCAAGCCGCTCAACCTGCGCCAGGGCAATCATAAGCTGTTTTTGGAAGTGAATAACCGGGGCTCGAAGCTCTTTGGGGGCCTCAACAACAGCAGCGGCGGCAACGACCCTAGCACGGCGGCGCAGGCGGGCGAAGGATTTCTGATGAACCAAGGCTACACCCTAGCCTGGAACGGCTGGGACACGTCGGCTGCGGCGGGCAATAATAACTTGACCATCAGTGTGCCTGTTGCCCACCATCCGGATGGCTCGCCGATTACCGGGCCCGCGTACGAATACATCAGCTTCGAAAACACCACGACGCAGACGTTCAACCTCGCTTATCCAGCCGCCACGCTGGACCCAGCGCGGGCCACGCTCACCGTCCGCCAGCGGCTTAATGATGCACCCACGCCGGTGCCAGCTAGCGGTTGGGAGTACGCGAGTGAACGCACCATCCGGCTGCTGCCTGCCGGCACGGCCTTCCAGCAGAGTGCCATTTATGAGCTGGCGTACACGGCCAAGAACCCCGTGGTGGCAGGCCTAGGTTTTGCCGCTACCCGCGACTTTGTCGCGTTTCTGCGTTACGCCAAGGGCGATGATTTTGGCAATCCAAACCCGCTCGCCAGTGACGTACGCTATACCTTTTCCTACGCCCTTTCGCAGCCCGCCCGCTACCTGAACGATTTTCAGACCCTAGGTTTTAATACCGATGAGCAGGGCCGTCGCGTGCTAGATGGCATGGAAAACTGGCTAGGCGGTGGCAGTGGCATCGGGCTCAACTTCCGGTTTGCTCAGCCGTCCCGCACCGAGCGCAACCGGCAGAATCACCTTTACCCGGAAGCGCTGTTTCCCTTCGCTTACCCGGTGCTCACCGATCCGCTGACGGGCCAAACCGCCGGGCGTTCCGCTCGTTGCGCAGCGGCGGGTACCTGCCCCAAAGTGTTTGAGATAAACTCTGCTAATGAGTATTGGGTAAAGGCTGCGTCACTCTTACACACTGATTTGCAAGGCAATGATTTGCCCGATCCGGCAAATGTGCGGTTCTTCCTGATTTCCGGCGCCCAGCACGGTACCGGCGACGCCAATAACCGCGGTGTGTGCCAGCAGGGCCAGAACCCAACCAATGCGGAGCCCGCTTTGCGTGCTTTGTTTGTTGCCCTCGATCGGTGGGTGACTCAAGGCAGCGCACCACCTAAGAGCCAGGTACCTAGGCGCTCGGAGGGCACGGCCGCGCTGGCCGTGGCGCAACCCGGCTCCCTGACGGGCAGCGTACCAGCGGCAGACCTAGGGTGGCCATCCATCCCTGGCGTAACGTACACGGGCCTCATCAGCACGCGCTACGCGCTGGATTTTGGTCCTGGGCTAAGCCAAGGCCTTATCACGAAGTACCCGCCCACCGTAACGGGCCGGCCGGTGTACCCCAGCTTTGTATCGAAAGTAGATGCGGATGGCAACGAAGTAGCGGGCATCCGTCTGCCGATTGTGGCAGCACCCTTGGCCACAACCACCGGCTGGGCTTTGCGCCGGGCGAGCTTCGGGGAAAACGAGGGCTGCGAAGCTGCCGGTCAATATTTGCCTTTTCCCTTAACGCCTGCCGACCGCGCCGCTACCCATGACCCGCGGCGGTCGGTGCAAGAGCGCTACCGTACACATGCCGGCTATGTAGCAGCCGTGACAAAGGCAACTAAAGAGCTTGTGCAGCAACGATTTCTGTTAGCAGAAGACGCGCAAAAGTACATCCAGGCTGCGGAAGCTAGCTCCGTGTTGCGGTAGGCGGCGGCAGGTTTGCTGCTACACGGATGCTTAGTGCCTGTGTCTGTCCTATTGAACATCACTTCGACCAATGGGAGAAATAACGTTCAATGAGCTCTTAATACACGGCCACCTCTTTTTCGTCCAGCAACTCTTCCAGAGCTGCTGGTGTAGCCGGCGCGACTAGGCGCCGCAGGTCTACGTAGTAACACGCCATTTGCTGAGGGTAGAGCAGAAGCCAATCGCCGATGTGCACGGCATAACGTAGCTTCTTCCAGTGAATTAGAAACTCGCCGGCTGTGCTCCGGCTGGTTATGCTATCGGCGTTGAACTGATAACTAATTGGTTGCTGGAGCGCCGTATTCGTGGCGTAGCCCTTTCGTAGCTCCCGCTTCACGCGCCACTGCCGCCACCACGCATACACCAACGCTATGCCCCAAGCTGGCAAGAAGCCCCAGAAAACTTCTGTTGTTGGGTGGCGCACCCATTGCCAGATACCTAGCCCAAAACTAATGGTCAGCAGCAGAATGGACACGTACAGGAGCCACGTAACACGGCGAGTGCGCGGCTGCTGCCCCCAGAGTTGGTAGTTGACGGCCACATATTCATCGGCAGTCATGGTAACGTGGCGAGCTTCGATGGGAAGCGGGAAGCTAGGCAATAGGGCTAGGTTTAGGGCTGAGTTTGCTCAGTGCTGCGCGCAAAGATACTTTAGCTTGCGCCTAGTTAGCGTCTTGACAAGAATATGTTAATTCGGTTGATTAACAATTAGGCTCAGGTAGTGAACACCGTATTCATGCAAAAGCTTCTTTACCTAAGAGTCAGCTAAAAAATAGAACTGTGTTACTATACAAAAAGAAAGGCGAAGCATTGCTCCGCCTTTCTTTTTGTATGGTGGTTTGAAAAACCTAGGTCAACTCAAACTGTAGCTTCAGTAGATTCGCGTAAAGCCCGTTCTCATTGTCGGCGAGCTCCTCGTGGGTGCCTTGCTCCACAATGCGGCCGCCGTCAATCACCAGGATCTTATCCACCTTGCGGATAGTGCTGAGGCGGTGGGCAATGATAATGCTGGTGCGGTCCTTCATTAGCTCGTCCATGGCTCCTTGCACCAGCTTTTCCGACTCCGAGTCGAGGGAAGAAGTAGCTTCGTCGAGGATGAGGATGGCAGGATTTTTCAGGATGGCGCGGGCAATGGCAATGCGCTGGCGCTGACCGCCCGAAAGCTTAATGCCTCGCTCACCCACTATGGTATCGAAGCCTTCAGGGAAGCTTTGAATAAACTGCCACGCGTTGGCTTTGCGAGCGGCCGCCTGGATTTCCGCGTCAGTCGCGTCGGTTTTGCCGTAGGCGATGTTTTCGCGAATGGTGCCACCAAACAGCAGCGTTTCCTGCGGCACGATACCAATATGACGTCGTAGCGCCGTAAGATCGTACTGGCGTACGTCGCGGCCATCGACTAGAATATGCCCCCCGCTGAGCGGGTAGAACTGCATCAGCAGGCCGGCAATGGTACTTTTGCCTGCGCCGCTGGGGCCTACAAGAGCGATTTTCTCGCCCGCTGCAATGCAAAAGTCAATGTCTTGTAGCACCGGCACATCGGGGCGAGTTGGGTAGCTGAACACCACGTGTTCGTAGCGAATATCGCCGTGTATTTGCAACTGAGCCGCATCCGCTTGCTGGTACGTTGGCTCGCCTTCTTCGTCTAGTATCTCCAGAATACGCTCGGAAGCACCTAGGGTACTCTGCACTTTGCCGTACAGTTCGCCCAAGCCAGCTACCGAAGCACCAATAAAGGCCGTGTAGATAATAAAGGCCGTCAGGTCGCCGATTTGTAGGTGGTTAGGATCGGTGACGGGCGTGTGTACCAGCGTAGCGCCGCGCCAGAGTACCAGAATAATGCCGCCAAACAAACCAATAATCACGAACGACACAAAACCGCCCCGGTACAAATTGCTTTGCAAAGCGGCCCGCACCACCTTGCCCAAGGAAGAGTTATAGCGCCCAATCTCAAACTGCTCATTGGTGAAGGCCTTCACCGACGTAATAGCTTGCAGGGTCTCCTCAACGATAGTATTAGTGTGAGCTAGCTCCTGCTGCACGGTGCGCGCTAGGGTGCGGATTTTACGACCAAATAGCCCCGCCGCCAACACGATCGGTGGGAAAGTAAGCAGCATAAACAACGACAGCTTCCACGACACAACCATGATAAAGGCAATGCCGCCCACCAGCGTAAATACCTGCCGAAATAGCTCTGCCAAGGTCAGTGAAAATGAGTCCTGAATCTGGCCTACGTCGGAGGTAATGCGCGACGTGATGGCGCCCACCCGGTTTTGCTCGAAGAAGGGAATAGGCAGCTGCATGAACTTGGCGTACAGAGCCTGCCGAATGTCACGCACCGTGAATTCGCTCACCTGAGTGAAAAACCAAATGCGCCCAAAGGAAAAAATACCCTGCAGAACCGTCACCACAAACAGCCCGATTGCCACGCGGTTGATGTCGAGGGCTAGGCCTCCCGGCAGCACCAACGGCTCACCGGTGGCCACGTTCACCAGCTTGCCCGCTATCCAAGGAAACGACATGGTACTGAGGCTACTAAGCACCAGCAGCACCATGCCCACGCTGAACGTGCCCCGGTAGGGCAGCACGTAGCGAAAAATCCGCAGGCCGCGCCGGAACGATTCTTTGTTCAGTTTCACCTTTGGCGCTTCGCTACCTAGCTCGCCGCTGGTGTTCAATCCACTTCTAGCCATTTGTATAGAAATTAGAGCTTAGAAGACAGCGCTGAGGTAGAAGCAGGTGACAAAGCAGTAAGCACATACTAGCTATGGATCTAGGTTCTAAGCTCTTCCTTCTAAGTTCTATCAAAAGATTATTCAAACTTTACCTTGCCTTTCGGCTGCTCTACTTCTAAAGTAGCTGAGTTGCCAAACGGAACAAGCAGCTGAACCTGTACCGGGACTGCCTCTCCCTTTCGGGTGGCGGCCTTCCACGGGGGCATTACCCTGAGGACGCGCAAGGCTTCTGCGTCGCACTCGGGGCTTAGGCCCTTGGTGACGACCAACGTGGTCAAGTCTCCATCGGTTTCTACTATGCCCGTTACCACCACGTTGCCAGTAATCTGCTTGACGCGGGCCGCCTCCGGATACTTCACTTGCTGCTGAAAAAATTTGTTTAGGGCAGGTTGCCCACCCGGAAACTGCGGCGCTACGTCGGGCCGGTTAGCAGCCGGATTTTGCTGGGCTTGCATGTGATTTGCCTGCAACTCAATGGGCTGCTTCGCTGGTGCCGGAGTTGGCTGGACCTGCGCCGAAACCCTCAAACTTACGAGCAGGAAGATGAAGAAAAGATGTTTCATGAAGAATAAAAAAGTAGCGCGGAACGGCTTCCGCGCTACCAAGTATAGAAGTGGCACCAGACGCTCTTCCTAAACAACGGCTAGCGAGCAGAGTTCACCGGAAGAGAGGCGGGCCGTGAAATTGCCAGAAGGCCTAGGAAAGTCATTAAACCATTGACTATCAAGATCTCAAATCCAAACTCATAACCACCAAACCATGCTTTGGAGTTGGCGTTAATGATAAAAGTCAGGATAGGGCAGGCCACGCAAATGTAAGGCACGAGCTTGTCGTTGAGAGCCCGGCGCGAAAACAGTCCGAACGAGTACAAGCCTAGCAACGGCCCGTACGTGTAACCCGCGGCTTTAAACACCGCCGTAATGACGCTTTGGTCGTTAATGGCCTTGAAAATCAGGATGATGAGAATAAGAATAACGGAAAAAGCTAGGTGGGCTAGCTTGCGATAACGAGCCTGCTGCTGCTCAGGGAAGCGCTTGATATCCAGAAAATCGACGCAGAAAGAGGTAGTGAGCGCCGTGAGGGCCGAATCAGCCGAGGCGTATGTCACGGCGATGATGCCGAGGATGAACACAATACCCGCAAACAGTGTGAAGTGCTCAGTGGCTAGCAGTGGAAATACGTTGTCGCCGATGATTTTGCCAGTTGCTGAGTTAGTAGGAAGCTGAATGCCTTTCGCGGCGGCAAACTTGTAGAGCAACACTCCTAATGACAGGAAAAACACATTGACCAGCACAATAGAAATTGTGAACCAGAACATATTTTTCTGTGCTTCCTGCAAGTTGCGGCAGCTTAAGTTCTTCTGCATCAAGTCCTGATCGAGGCCCGTCATCACAATCGTGATGAAGGCACCCGAAGCAAACTGCTTCCAGAAGAACTTGTCGTCTTTCAGGTCAGAGAAGTAAATGCGCGACATGTCACTATCGCGCACGGTCTGTACCATCTGCTTGAAACCTAGGTTTAACTCTGAAGAAATCAGGTAAATGCTCACCCCTACGCAGGTGAGCATGGCCAGCGTTTGGAAGGCATCCGTCCACAAAATGGTTTTGAGGCCGCCACGAAACGTATACAGGTAGATCAACAGGATGCTAACCGAAACCGTCACGGCGAATGGCACGCCCATGGCATCAAATACGGCGAATTGCAATACCCCAGCTACCAGAAACAAGCGAAATGCCGCACCAATGGCCCGCGACAGCAGGAAGAAAAATGCGCCCGTCTTATAGCTCCAGAAGCCAAACCGTTGCTCCAGGTAAGTATAAATTGAGACGAGTTGTAGCCGATAGTACAGTGGCATGAGCACCGTACCAATAACCAGATAGCCAATAATATAGCCAAATACTACCGCCATATAGCTCCAGGCTTGCCCCATAACCATACCTGGCACCGAAATGAACGTGACCCCCGAGAGCGAGGTGCCAATCATCGCAAAGGCTACCATATACCATGGCGCATTACGGTTCGCAATGAAGAAGCTCTCACTGGTAGCCTTGCGCGAGGTAAGCAAGGAGATAATAATCAGGACGGTAAAGTAGCCGGCAATGAGGCTGAGGACCAGAGTAGGAGACATGCAGACAGGGAAATAAGCGTAAAGATATAGTAAGCTGTCACAACCAAATCAGCATCATCGGGGAGAGGCTAGATAGTGCACCCTGGTAATAGAGGTAGGTAGCTGATCTGGTGTTAGCTACAAATTGATCTATTCGAAGATTTTTTAGCTTTGGCGCTAGGGTACAGGTAACCTTTTAGGTAAAGAAAGAAGCTAGGTTGAACGAATTGAGGCCGGGTGCGTACCACATCTCACAATCGTTTCCGGAAACGATTGTGATCCTTTCCTTTTAGCTAAGTCATCTAAGTGCCTAGGTTGGTCTACGTGACCCGTTATCTTCAAAGATAAGCGCCCAAAATGGTGGATTTAGGCATAGTAGGAGTAGCAGGTAGTACTGCTGTCCTCATGGTTGGTTCAATTGCATTTTTTAACTGAAACGTTTGCGGTGTGTGTCGCTCTACCTCTTCAATCGACTATATGTCAACTTCTTTTACCAACATAAATCTGTTTATGACCTAGCTCATTCACGTTCTCTGCCATTGTTTCACTTAACGCCATTTATGAAAACAAAACTCTACGCTCTCATTGGTCGGATCCTGACGCTCCTGGCTTTTGTGCTGGCTGTTTTACTGGCCACTGGTGTTCATGCCCAGGCCTTCGTCTCCTCATCTACCAGCGCTACGGCTAGCCAGGGTCAGCCACTAACAATCTGGTAATCTGCTAGCTAAATGGCATGCACTAGAGGCACGTTGTCCGCAACTACATCCCTTCTGAATACGGAACATGGGCGCCGCCTCATGAAGGTTCTATCTCATCCACATTCCCAACACCACTATGATAACACATAGACTCAGCTTTCTTTCTTTAGCATTGCTAACCTCAGCAAGCCTCTACGCCCAAAATGCGCCAGTAACGCAGCAGATGGAATCGGGCGCACTTGGTAGCGATTGGAATACACTCACGGCGACGGGCACGACGTATATCACCTCCGCCACCGATGTGGCCGCTTCCCAAAACCCGGGTAACGCTACGAAGGTGGCAAGCTACACCGTCACATTTCCAGGACCCGGCTCCTACGACCTTTACGTGCGCGTGCGGGTGGGCTCGGGTGCCGCCAACGACGACAGCTTCTACTATGGCAATGGTTTCGGCGTCAAGGACCCAACCAACAGTGACGATTGGACCATCTGTAACAACCTGTACGGGGTGGGTTACACGGGTGGCGCCTTGGCAGTAGATGGTGGTGGCACGGCGGCTCAAACAGGCGTGTGGAAGTGGCTCAACCTTTCCAAGTTCAACGGGGGCGAGGCGCCCGTAACCTTCGTTGTGGCGGCCAATAACCTAACGCAAACCTTCCAGATTGGCGGCCGTGAAAACGGACTCGATATTGACAAGGTGGTCTTTGGCACAACAGGGTTGTACTTCACCGTCAATAACCTAGATAACGGGCAGCAGGGCTCAGTCAATCCGCCCACGCCGCCACCTACGCCCACTGGACCGCCCATTGCCGCAGGCAAGTCGAAGTTCCTAGGTGGTATCTACAGCAACGCACAAGCACCTAACTTCACGGCATACTGGAACCAGGTAACCCCCGAAAACGCCGGTAAGTGGGGCTCCGTCGAATCTACCAGGAACGTGATGAACTGGGCAGAGCTCGACGCGGCTTATAAGCTAGCGAAGGACAACGGCCTCCCGTTCAAAATGCATACGCTTATCTGGGGTGCACAGCAGCCTACCTGGATTGCCAGTCTTCCTCCGGCCGAGCAGTTGGCCGAAATCAAGGAATGGTATATGTTGGTGGCCCAGCGCTACCCAAACATCGACATCATTGAAGTAGTGAATGAGCCGTTGCACGCCCCGCCTACCTCGCCCGGTACCAACGGAGATGCCGGCAACTACGCCAATGCCCTAGGTGGTAGTGGCACTACCGGTTGGGACTGGGTGATTACTTCGTTTCAGTTGGCGCGTCAATATTTTCCGCAAGCCAAGCTGTGGCTCAACGATTACAGCGTGGAAAATACAATTACCAGTGCGCAGAACTATTTGGTTATCATAAATTTGCTCAAAAGCCGGGGCCTGATTGACGGCATTGGGGTGCAAGGCCACGCCTTCTCCACCCGGAACACGCCCGCCTCCACCCTGACCACCACTATCACCTCGTTCGCCCAGACGGGGCTGCCCGTATACATCACGGAGCTGGATATCGACGGCGTCAATGCGCAAGGACAATTGGACGATCAGATTCAATTAGCGGAATACCAGCGCGTATTTCCATTATTCTGGACGAATCCGGGGGTAAAAGGAATTACGCTGTGGGGCTACCGCATTGGACACTGGCGCACCACGCAAGGCGCGTACCTAGTGAACTCCGATGAAACCGAACGCCCGGCCCTCGCTTGGTTGCGGAGTTATGTAAAAGAGACGGTGCTAGCCACTAAAACCGCTGAGCGGTTTGCCGTTAATGCGTATCCGAACCCAGCCGCTGGGGGGCAGTTCACCCTGCAAGGCACCGAAAAGCTCAGCCGCATCCGCGTGCTCGACCTGAGCGGTAAGCAGGTATACGCTGTGCAAGTTGCCAAGCAGCCTGCTATAGACGTAAAGCTTAACGTGGCGCCAGGCCTTTACATCGTGGAGTTGTCGGATGGGCAGAGCACACAGTCGAAGAAGCTAGTGGTGGAGTAACCTAGGTTGCCTTCTAATCGCCACGCGTAAAGCTTTACAAAAGCCCGTTTCATATGATGGAACGGGCTTTTGTATTTCAAAGCATCAGCCGTAAGTGCCACTCTAACAGCTGAAGAGATGACCACGTGTGCAGGGTAGTGTACATAAATTGTTTATATCTAATTTATTTAATATTTATCTGCATGCTATTTGATGGAGTTCGTGAGCCGATAAGGCAGTTCTCTTACGCGTTCATCTATAACATCATTGCATGAAATTTTATTTACTCTGTATCGCTAGCCTGCTAAGTGCCAGTGCAAGTATGGCGCAACTAACGCGTCCCAGTCGCGAAATTCGTCCCGAGCGCAAGCAACCACAAGACCCGATTCAGGCTGAGTTGTCTAAAGCAACTATTGCCCAAGCTCCCGCAAAAAAGGGGACTACTAGTACAATAGTACCTAGTAGTATGATGGCCTACATTTGGTCAACGAGCACTAGTAAGTGGGTGCTACCCCCAACGTTACACAAGTATATCTACGATAGCAAAGGCAGTTTGCAACAAGAAATAATTGCGGACTCATCTGCGACGCAGCCCGCATCTCGTTATTCTTATTCTTATAACTCCAATGGCTCAGCATCTACCTATCTAGAAGAAACCTGGACAGGAACAGCCTGGAGGAATGCCTCACGCAGTGTTTTTAGCTATGACAGCCGTGGCTACGAAACCGAGTGGTTAAGACAAAAGTGGGTGAATGGCGCCTGGGAAAATGAGTCTCGTGATATCAGCAACTATAGCAGCCTGGAAACAGAATTGCTGAGACAAGATTGGGTGAATGGTGTTTGGCAAAATAAGTCGCGATTGGCTTATTTCTTCAATACCCAAGGCCGGTACACGGGTGATGTCTACCAAGAGTGGGATGGGAATATGATAGTTTATGGCTACCGAACCTCCTTTACCTATAACGCTAATGGAGCTATAACTCAACAAATAAGCGAGAGTTGGGACAAAAATCGTAACGATTTTATCCTAACATACCGCTACTCATACATTTACAACGCTGCTGGTGGGAGAATAGAAGAAGTAGGCGAAGACTGGAACATTGTAACTAACAGCTTCGTGCCTTCTAGGCGCTATATATATACCGTAGTAGCTGCGCAGCCATGGTCAGAATATGTACTCCAAGTATGGCAAAACGGCACTTATGTGAACGCCTGGCGCACTATTAATCCTATTCGTGATGCAGAAGGACGGTTGACTCGCTATGAATCACAACGTTGGTACAGCACTATTTGGCAAGATGAAGAGCGTACTACCATTTCGTACCAAGCAAATGGCTCCTATGAGCAATTAATAGAGAAGTACGTGAATGGTGAATGGACTAATAGTCTTCGTTATAGCGATATCAATCAGGAAGAAGGTGTCTTTTTGGAAAATAAGAGTGAGACTTGGAATGGCAATTCCTGGAAGATCTTCTATGGTCGGCGTTTGGTGCTGAACTACGATGCGGCAGGGAACATCAAGCGCAGAGTCGACCAAGAATATAGTACCGCTGACGAAAAGTACATCAATACTAAACTATATACTTATGGTAATTACCAAACAATCACGCTAGCAAATCAACGTGCCGCGGCTCTGACAGCTGCTACCCAAGTGTACCCTAATCCTACTGCTGGCAAGGCGACGTTGCAGCTAGCTGGTTTACCGCAAGGCCAAGGTGTACTACAGGGTCAATTGCTTAATACCCTAGGTCAGGTAGTACAGCAATTCACGCTCAAGCTGCAACAAGGAACTGTCAACCAAGAGCTAGATCTAAGTCAACTGAAGGCTGGCGTTTATACCTTGCGGATACAGACGAAAGAAGGAGCCATCGTGAAGCAAGTCGTCCGACAATAAGTAGCTAGATCTCTACACGAAAGCCCAGTCAGCGGAAGCTGGCTGGGCTTTCGTATTTCTATAGGCTGTGTTCTATTCCCAATCTTGCCAGCGCATCACTTCGCCTACGGCTGGCGCGTGTAGCTCACCGCGAAGCATGCCGCCGTGCGCTACTTCTTCCAGGGTGCGTAGCGGCTCGGAGGCGGGCTCATCGGAGAGGTCGAAGGTACCGTAGTGCATGGGCACCACATGGCCGGCGCGCAGCACGTTGGCGGCTTTGGCGGCCTCGTGCGGGTCCATGTGGCTCAGGTGCATCATAAACGAGGGTTTGTAGGCCCCAATCGGCATCAAAGTAATGTCGATGGGGCCAAATTGCTCCTCGATCTGCTCGAAGTGGGGGGCGTAGGAAGAGTCGCCGGCAAAGTAGAGAAGCTTATCCGCCACCCGAATCATGAAGCTGCCCCAAAGCACACGGTTCAGATCGTTGAGGCCACGGCGGTGCCAGTGCGAGGCGGGCAAGTAAGTGATTTCCAAAGGGCTATCGGGACCTAGGTCGTACTGCTGCCACCAGCCAGCTTCTTGCACCGGCAGTTGCCGCCCCATGCCGCGCAGGAGCGGCGTCATGCGCAAAGGCGCCAAGGCTTGCATCTGCGGATTTTGGCTAACGAGCAGCTTGATGGAACGCTCATCGAGGTGGTCGCGGTGCCCGTGGCTGAGCAGCAGGTAGTCGATGTTGCGAATGTCCTCGGGGCGGCAAGGCAGCGCATGGCGGTGGCGCAAGCCCAGGGAGGAAAATAGCACGGGGTCGAAGAGGAGTGTGCGGCCGCCTGCCCGCAGCAGAAAGCACGCGTGCCCTAGCCACACCAGCATGTCTTCCTTCGACTCAAAAACGTCGGCGCACGGCACCACAGCTGGAGCCCACGTATCGGCTTCCTTCTCGGCCTTCTGTTTGTTTTTGGTCATAACCTTCCAACGGAAAACAGTGCTGAAGCTAGGTTCGTACAGCGTGTCGCCATTGGCAAATTCATTCCCGAAAAGCTTATTGCCGGGGTAATTACGACGTATCGTCGTCAACTGCGGGTTGTTGGCGTAGCTAATGCGGGCGGCCATGAAGGAGGGGTTAGGAGCGAGGATTCGTTTGGGAGCCAAGCTAGGGAAGAAACAGGTGTACGTTCTGTTCTTTGCCAAGAGAAGCGCCCTTTATCTAGCCTAGCACGGCACAACAAGCCGTGTGCAGTAGACTCTTACAAACAACAAAGCCCCGGAAACTTCCCAGGGCTTGTTGCGCAAAAGCGAAAAAACAGGTTATAGCGCAGCGGCTAATACCCATATGGCATCATGGGCGAGCCGTACATGCCACCGTACCCATATCCTGGGCTAGCACCTTGCGATACGCGCACCCCACCCGACACCGAAATATTTTCTGTCAATTGGTAGTCGGCGCGAATGTTCACGCCCGAGCCCATACTGCCAAACCCAGCGTACGGATTCACTCTAGGGGCAAATGGCTGAGTGGAGAGATCTTTCCACGCCATGCCGGTGAGAGCCAGCCGGGGGCTTACTAAATAAGTACCGCCAGCCTGTACGAGCACATTGTTGGCAGTGTTGAAGTTTGGCGTTAGAGGTTGGTTCGTCTCGCTTGTGTAACGATTGCCTAGGTACGATTGCGTGCGCAGAAAGGTAGTACCCGCGAAAACCCGGAAGCGATTGGAAACTTGGTACGTAGCTGTTGGGCTGATGTAAGACATGGTGCCATAGCGACCAGCGAACTGCATACCCGCGTCTAGGTTGTACGATACTCGGGAGCGTATCAAACCAAGCTTCGATGCAGGCTCAGGAGCTCTTGGGGTCTGCGCGGCAGCTGTACCCGCCCAACACAGGCTAGCACCAAGAAGCAAAATAGAGAAGGAGAAACGCATAGGAGGCAGTGCTAAAGACAGAAACCAGCCGAAATCAAGTTCAAGATACGCAAAACCTAGGCTTTACAGAAGAAGTGAGCGGGCCACTTTTGTATTGGTTGAAAAAGGAACAAGGCATTATGGATGACGGGTGGGGCGCGTTAGCCACACAACACCGCCGAGGCACAACGCAAACCAGGCAAAAGGGAGCCGTAAGTCTACTAACGATAACGCGCCGAAAACCAAGGTGGTTGCAATACTAGCTAACCCCTGCATGGCTTGGTTTAAGCCAAAGATTTCGCCTCGGTTGGCAGCCGTTGTTCGTTGGGCAAGCAAGCCTTCCAGCAAGCCCTGAATCAGCGACAGGGTAAGACAATCGACGATGGTAAGAATAGTGAGTGCCGTGATGGAGTGACCTACCAGCCCATAACCGGCTAGGGTAGGGGCACCAAGCAAGGCTAGCCAAAAAATGGTGCGGCGCGGTGGCAAACGGCCCGCTAGGTAGGTGTAAAATAAATAGTTGATAACAATGCTGAGTCCGCCGAAGAAGATGAAGTAGTACGACAAGCCGCGCGCGGTGAGCTGCAATTCGCCTAGGCTAGCGTAAGCAACAAAGTAGAAGTAGTAGCCTGTGCTGAGCGTAAGTGCGACTTGGGTGAGGACCACGCGGCGCAAGCCCGGCGCCGCTAGGTCGTGCGCCCGAAGGCGTGCCCAGAGCGTCAGCACGTTGGTCGCGCGGCCTACTTCGGTCCATAGCTCTGCGCCACGCACCGCCGAGCGCTGAAGTTGAGTTTCGCTGAACCCTAGACTCAGCAAGACATTCAAACCCGATAACCCAACGGCTAAGCTGGCTACAGCGTGCGCCTGCTCTGGCAATGGCACGGCAAACAGCGTTAGGACCAAGCCGGCGGCCATAGGGCCCAGTACGAAGCCCAGCGATACAATAGCGCCTTCAATACCTAGGTTCTGAAACAGCCGCTCCTTGGGAGAAATATCGGTGATGGCCGAGCGCACGGTAGCGTACATGCCATTGGTGAGTCCATCACTAAGCCGATTGGTGAGGTAGTAGCCCGCGCGCACGGGCAACAGCAAGCAGTTGGCCGCCAGCGTGCCCACCGCCGAGATAATCAGGATTGGACGCCGCCCGTAGCCGTCGGAGAGGCGACCTAGCAACGGGGCCGAAAAAAGCTGTACCCCCAAAAATAGCGCAGTGCCCACCGAAAGCCATACCTGCGGCTGCGGCAATCCGCGCACAAATTCGGGCATGATTGGGCCTACCGCCGACCCTACAATGACATCGAGCAGAATGATAGCATAAATCAGATAAAGGCGGCGGTCTTGGAACATGCCCGTACGTACGGCTAACAAGCAAAAAAGCCGTCCTACTACTGGACGGCTTTTCGGAAATAAAAACAATAGCCGCTTTCTACTTCGCCTTGCTACCTAGCCAAGCCGCCCGGTACTTCTGCATCTGCTTGGTTACGGGGCGACCCGCTTTCTCATTCGGGACAACTTCCAGTAGCGGGCTCTCAACCAACGTCACTTGCGCTGTGCGTTCCTGCCCACGCGAGCGAAAGGTCACGGGGATGGCGTCGCCGGGCTTGTGTTGCGCTAACAGTTGGGTGAGCTCTGCCTGGTTGCGCGGCGACTTGCCGTCGAGTTTGGTGATTTGGTCATCGCGGTCGAGGCCAGCTTGGTAGAGCGGGCTGCCCACGAGCGTGTTGCCGCCCACGGCAATGATACTATCGGCAAAGGCTAGGCGCGTTAGCCCTAGGCTAGCTTGGCCCGGCTTGGCCCGGCGTACCACCAGGCCTGCAGGCGCGAGCAACTGCTCATAGTTGGGGAGTTGATGCCCCGTGATATGCTCGCGAAAGAAGCGACCAGCAAAGGCCGTATCGCGGCTGACCTGACCGAGTACGCGTTGCAGATCAGCCAAGGTATAAGGGCGCTCGGGGGCGTAATCGCGCTGCGGCTTGCCATGTTGCTGCCACACAGCCCGCATAAAAGCATCTAGGTCAGTCTTGTAGTTCTGGCGCAGCATCATGTCCAACGCTAGTGCATTGCCTGCCCCAATAATGTAGTAAGATAGATAGGTGTTACCGCGGTTGTTGGGATCAATGCTGACGGCGGCATCCACGAAGGGTGCCTGCTGGCTCATCTCCACGGGCGAATAGCGGCTGGCCCCCGGCGAATTGAGCATGGCATTTACCACGCCGGTCACATCTTCTAGGTATTGATCTTCGGTAAATGCACCAGACCGCCGCAAGATCAGGTCGCCATAGTATTGGGTGAAGCCTTCCGCAAACCACAGAGCCTCACTCATGTTAGCGCGCTCAAAATCGAACGGTTCCAAGGACTTAGGGCGAATGCGCTCCACATTCCACGAGTGGAAAAACTCGTGCGATACCGTACCTAGGTTTCGCAACACGCCGGGGCCACGCAACGGACTGCTGCTCGTGATACTGGTGGAGTTGCGGTGTTCCATGCCATCGCCGCTGGTCTGGGGCAAGTAGTTAGCAACGAACGTGTAACGGCCGAAATCGTAGCTAGGCAGCTCGCCGAAAATAGCTGCTGCTTCGCGCACTACTTTTTTAGTTAGCTCCGCGTACGTGTCTAGTTCCGCATCGGTGCCCGTGTGCACCACGGCTAGCTCTATGGTCTTGCCTTGTTCCTGCCAAGTGCGCACCTTCTGCGGCCCGAGGGATGTTGGGCTGTCCATAAGATACTGCAGGTGAGGCGCGTAGTAAGTGCCTTTTGCCGGATCTGGCTTGAGCTGCGTAGCTACTTGCCAGCCCGTTGGGAGCTCAAACTTTACTTCGGCCGGTCGCTGCTCCTGGCCATGAGCGAAAGCTAGGGTAGCCGGCATGTTCAAGTGAGCGTGGATCTGATCGATGCCGGCGTAAGTACCATCGGTCCGGTCGCCGTAGAGCGTGTAGGTGAAGCGCACCGTACCATCGTGGCCGCTTACGTCCCACCCATACGGATCGGACTGGTTTATTTTTAATGCTTTTCCTTTAGAGTCAGTGGCTTGCACGGCATACACGTTTTTGGCAAACTCGTGCAAAGCGTAGCGCCCCGGTGAGCTGCGGGCCATGCGCACTTGCAAGGTGCCCGGCTTTAGCTCCGTAAAAACCACCGTGATGTTGGCTTCGTGGTGTGCGGCATTAGGGAAAGCAACGGTATACTGTACTGGCGTTGTTTGCGCCAGTGCCGCGCTAGGCAGGGCCATCGCGAGCAAGATAGTAGCGGCAAGATTCCGCATAGGGAAGTGGTTGTGAAGAGTAGAAAGCGCCTAAAATTAAGAGCCAAGTTGAGAAAACAACGTTGGTTCACGCTTCTGCTGGTTCCTCAAAAACGGTGGCTTCAATCATGCCCGCGTAAAAAGTTCGCCGGTTTTGTGCCCGTAGCCCTAGCTTATTCAATTCAGCATGGAGCGCTGGTAGCTGCCGGGCACTAATACCAGTCGTAATCCGGAAGAATTTATACATCACAGCCAGCAAGGCCCGTTGCCACCCCAGCGGCGGCTGACAAAAGTCGGCCAGCAGCCACACGCCGCCAGGTTGCCGCGCCGCATTGAGCTGCTGCATAACGGCTTGCAGTCGGGCGGGGGCAAATAAGTCTAAAAAGAAAAAGGTGACAATCGCGTCAAAAGTCTCGTGCGTAGCTAGCGAAGCTTCGGTGCCAAGGCGAAACTCTACTTGCGCCAGGTACCTAGCTCCCGTGCCGCGCAGGGCCTGCTGCGACTTGCGCAACATAGCGGTAGAGGCTTCTAGGTAAAGCACCTGCGCCTGTGGACACCGGCGGAACACTTCGCCCAGTACCCAACCCGTGCCACCACCAATAATCAGTATTTTGGGGGCACCCGGTGGCAAGCCGACCAAGGCTGCCTGTTGAGCTCGCCGCAGCGCTCGGCCAAAGACTAGCCTAGCTAGGAAGTCATAAAAGCCTGCTACTCGGTCGAAGCCCGAATCCGGAGTCGTCATAAAGGAATGTAAGCACTGGCTTGCACCCTACGCCGTTCAAGGTAAGAACGTTGTATGGGAATCTGGTAGCGGCGTTAGCGCGTAAAACATTATGGTAGCGCAGGCGCAGGGGAAAGCCAGTCGCTTGGGGACCCCTGGAGTATTTTTTGTGTTAGGCAACGTATGACGAATCATTTGCGCCGTTTGCTAGCTGGCCTTACGCTGTTTGTGGCCGAGTTCACCGTCACCCTGCTGGTTGGCATTCTAGGAGTTCTCATCTTTCTGTTTTTAGGGCGCGAAGTGCTTAATCAACAAGTAACTGCCTTTGATGAGCAAGCAACAACCTGGGTCCGTGCGTTGCTAGGCCCCAACCAGTTAGGCTGGGTGCGCAGCGTGACGTTCTTAGCTTCGGCCAACTTTATTATCGTCGCTGCCTCGCTGCTGATCGGCTACTTCTTGCTGCGCCGCCGCCACCGATGGTACACGCTGCTGGTGCCGGTGGTGGCCATTGGGAGCATCGTACTAAACCTAACGCTGAAAAACGCTTACCAACGGCCACGACCAGCCATGCCGTTAGTAGCCGCCGAAGGACTGAGCTTTCCTAGCGGCCACGCCATGATTGCGGCGTCTTTTTACGGTTTGCTGATTTATTTAGTGCAAACGCATATGCGCAGTCCTACATTACGCTGGATACGGCGTCTGCTAATCCTAGGGCTGATGTTCCTAATTTTACTCATTGGCCTCACCCGAGTGTACCTGCGCGTGCACTATACCTCCGACGTGCTGGCCGGCTTTATGGCTGGCGGCGTGTGGCTTCTGCTAGCAATTCCGTTGCTTAAACGCATTGAAAAAGAGACCAAAAAACGGTTTAAGTCTACTATGCAAGCAGCTGAAAAACAGGCTCAATAGCGTAGAAAACAACTTTTTTTAGGAAAATATTTTCTTGGTTTTGGCGAAACATTGCCTACTGCCTGTATCTTTGCACCGTCAAAAGGCACCTCTAGCATAAGAGATGTTCTTTGCACCACCCGCGCTTGTGGCGAAATTGGTAGACGCGCTGTCTTCAGGCGGCAGTTCCGAAAGGTGTGAGAGTTCGAGTCTCTCCGAGCGCACAGAAAGCCGGCCCCGATGGGCCGGCTTTTTTTGTTTTGGCTGTCTCTGTTTTAGCCACCATTGCGCTATCACTGGTACATAACGCTCGCTTATGAAGAAGCTCACAGAACGTTTTCTGGCCTTGCTAGGCTTGCTGACGGCCGAGTTAGCACTCGCGGGCGTTGTGTTCCTCGGTGCCTTTGGGCTATTCTTCTACCTAACCCGCGTGGTATTCGTAGAGCATTCCACGACGCTCGATAACTTCGCCTTTCGGCAGATGGACGAGCTGCGCGCCGCCGAGCCAAGCTTAACTGCTTGGGTTAGGCGCATTACTTTTTTTGCCTCGGCACCCTTTCTGACGGGCGCGGGCATTGTACTACCTAGCCTACTAGCTTGGCTGAAGCGCCGCCGTGAAGCACTAGAGTTGTTCTTGGCAGTGCTAGGTTCAACTCTTCTAAACCAGTTTCTGAAAAGCCACTTTCACCGCTCGCGCCCCGAAACCGCTTTGTTTCCCCAGCCCGGCTTGAGCTTCCCAAGCGGCCACGCCATGATTGGGGTGGCGCTGTACGGCTGTGCGGCGTGGCTGCTGTGGCGTCATGGTCGGCACCCTTTCTGGTCGGCGCTGCTGCTTGGGTGGGCGCTTGTTGTTGGCCTGAGCCGCATCTACCTGCACGTGCACTACGCCACCGATGTGCTCGCTGGCTTTGCTGCGGGCATTGTGTGGCTGGTGCTGTTACGTACTGCCTTGCGCCTATGGTGGCGGGAGCAGCAGCAGGTAACGATACCTGAGGAGCTGTGAAACTGTACAGGTACAGGTTTCCTGGCTCCTCAGGCATAGCTAGGTAAGCTTTACACGTACGCGCAGCGCCAACAGACCTTTGACACCCTGGAGTTCTTCCAGCTCTAACTCCTCCACGCCGGGCTCTAGAAGCTCGCGGTCTTGGAGATAGTCGATGTACTCGAGGTACTCGTCGGCCTCCCGGGACTGGGAATACACCAGTGCAATGGTGCCCGGTTGCGTGAGCCGTTCGCCAGTGCCAAGCACCGTGGCCTTGTCGATGCGCTTTTTAATGATTTCGTAGCGAATGTTATAAGCGCCGTCCACGTCAAACTGACGCTCATCTTGTCGGAAGCGGATGCTCAGCGGCTGGCTGTGTACCAAGATGAGCTGGGTAGTGTCGAGCGGTACAGGCAAGCTAGGTTTCAGCGCCTGGGTGCGCCGCGTAATCTCAATGGTAACCAGCAACTGCCACAAACGCAGGTTCTTGAGGAAAACCAAGTCAAAGGGCTTGTTCTCGACCAAAGAAGCGCCCATGTAGATATTATATTCCACCCCATCGGTCTTAAACCGTTGGAAATAGTGGGGGTACATTTGCTGCGCTTTTTCTTCCTCCTCGTCGAGGTAGTCGCTGATGGTGTCGTTGAGCAACATCACGCTCTGCTCGAAGGCTTTCCGGCGTTTGTAGAGAATACCTAGGTTGGCGTCCATGTTAGCCCAATAATCAGCGATGACTGGGCGCACATCGGGGGCATTCTCCGCTAAGTAGTCAAATAGCGGCTCTACTTCCGTCTTCAGCGACTCGAAGATGCTGACCTCATCGCCCGTCAGGATGCCCTGGCGAAGCCGGCGTAAGTTCTTGTTTACGTAAAACTTAAGCTCGTCCAAGATGGGCAGCTCCTGGTATTCTGAAGCTTTCTTAAGGACTTTATTGGCTAGCGTGAGGTGCTCAATCAAGTCGGCTTGAATGGCTTCGTTGCGAGCCGTGCTGCTGCTGCGAATGTCGGAAGAGCCGTGCAACGGGTACACATCGTGGAAGACAATGCCTTCCATCTCCGCGTTTTTGTTGCCAGCCTCAAACTGCTCTAGCAGGTGCAGGGCCGCATCCGTGAAGCGCCATTCCATAGTCGGGTGAATGGCCGTAAATTTCTCCCGAATAATAGATTGGACGCGCGTTTGCAACTCTTCCGCATTGCGCTTCACCGCCACGGCAAACAGCGGCACAAACTGTGTTACCTTCTCCAGGCAAAATTCGTCTAGGTCGCCTACGTTAGGGGAACCTAGCTCCAGCAAGCCCACCGTGTCGTCGCCGTAGGGGAGCAGCGCCAGGATGGCCGAGTTAATACCCAGGCTCATAATCTGCTGACGTAGGTCCTCGGGGATGTCGGCTTTGGCCACATCTTCAAGTACCAGCGGCTGGCGGTCTTGCCAAAGCTGATTATAGATCAGGCGGAATCCGCTGGTAGCATCCTGGTTCGTGAGCTGCTTGGTCAGAAAGCTATGGTTGATCTTACGGCCAAAATCAACGAATGCCTGTTTCTTTTCGTCGTAGGCAGCAATACCTAGCTGAAGAAAAGGTCGGCCAAACAGTACGCGCAGCTTTTCCTGAATCTGCTCGAGGCGGTCCGAAGCTTGCAGTACGTCGCGCTCCAAAAGGTCGTACTTCAGCTCCGACAAGATTTCCTGATCCGTGACATCTACCAGGTGAAGGATGTTGAATCCTTCTAGCTCAAACTTTTCGGCCGGCAAGTATTCTTGCCACAAATCAGTGCGGTGAAAATTGCGGGTGAGCAGGTCGATCTGCTCTTCCGTCAGCTCCGGCCGCTCGCCGATTACGTGCACGTTCAGGAACGACGAATCGAACGTAACGCTGTAATGCCGATACAAGCCAATGTTGTAATCGGGCACGGTGAAAATGATGGAGCTCGTCGTTGGGAGCGTTACGCCGTAAACGTTCTCTAGGATGAGCTGATACACCATGCGCGTGGTGTGAATGCTCATGGTACGCGCATCAATATTAAGCGGCTGCTTAATGGTCCTGTTGCCATTGAGCAACACTTGCTCAAAGAGCGGCGTTTGGTAGAAACTATAAAATTGAAACGGGGGAATAGCGCCACTGATATCCGTTTCGCGGGCGGCCGGCGGAAACAGCGCAATCATAAGCGTTTCAACTAGGTCGCAGTTGCATTCCAGCACGCTCATATCGGTAATCGGGCCACGGCACCAATCGTGGGCCGCTACCTGCTCTCCGATGGCATGGGCCAGCAGCGAAATGCCAGGATTACTGTCTTGTTCGCGCGACTTCCAATAGGCAATAAGCGGCTCTAAGCTTAGCGTCGATTTGAAGGGAAACCCCAAAACAGTCGGACGGGCGGTGAGTTCGGTCAGCATAGTGGAGGCAAAACAGATGAAGGCGCTAATAAGTTGAGGGGGAGAGCGATAATCGAAAGCCTACCTAGCTTTGCCTAGTATTTGTATACGTAGCTAGCCTTAGTACCGGTTCAGCGTGTAGACCCGTCGCTGGGTTTGCCCGTTTGGTCTGAATTCAAAGGTGATCGTGTTCGTCGGAACACCGTACGTTTTCGTCTGGCTAATCTGGGCACTTTTGTTTTGATTTACCCAGTAGGTACAGCAACCGTCACCTTGATAGCTACCCTTGAGCTGAATGTTGTTAATAGTGTAGCGTACAGTATCTGGTTTAGAACCAATCACACGGTGCACAACAAATAGGGCGTACTCATAACCGTCCAGTTTCAAGTTGTTGGCGGTTGTGAACGGCGTATTGTTATTGAGCACGATAGCCAGGCTGTCTTGTCTTTGAGTGCGGAGAAACTGTATAGTTTCGACGGCTTTTTTAACTGCCGGATTGGTGGGTTTGGTGTAGCGCTTCAGATACACCGTATCGATGTCTTTCCGAGCAAAACCCTGTGTGCTAGCTGTGTCTAAATTGAATTTGAAGAACAGAGCATCGGCGTAATCGTCCTGCTTATCGCAGGCAACACTGCCGCAACAAGCGGCTAAAGCAAAGGCAGCTCCGCCGGTCAGGAGCCAGGAAAACAAGGTGCGTAGCATAGAGCGCAAAGATACGTGAGGCGTCCGCAGCAGCTTCAATAAAAAAGCCAGCCCTGCGCGGACTGGCTTTTGTACGTAATTCGGGCCTAAGTTATTGCTTTAGGAAGCGTTTGGTTTCGGTGCCGGTACGCGTTGTGATTTTGTAGTAGTAAGTGCCGCTAGGCAGATCATCCACGTTCGTGATGAGCACCTGGGGACCTTTTTCTTTGTTTTGTTGGCTGATCAGCGTCCGCAAAGTAGTACCTCGGCCGTCTAGCAATTCTATCGTTACGGGACCAGCTTTCGAAACAGCGTACTCTAGCTGGGTAGTAGCCGTACTTGGGTTTGGAAATACCGTGGTACCTAGGTTGTTAGCCGCAGTGCCCAGCTTCTCGGCGGAGTTAGGATCCATTAGCAGAAACACACTTGGGCGGAAGTAATGACCTAGGCCCGTACCGCCGCGTCTGTGGCGTCCACCTGCAAAACGTGCTGTTGTCTGCTGCTCTGTAGTAGCGTATTTTGCTACGATAGCCTTGGTGTCGGCCATCCATTTTTCCCGTTGCGGCTCAATCTCTGTGGCGAGCTGCTTGATGTTGGCGCTGTACTTTTGGGCTAGCTGTCCTACCTTCAGCATAATGGCGCGCATTTCGGTCCGCTGTTGCTGGAATTGCTGGCGTTGGGCTTCCGTTAACTCTAAGCGCGCAGGCCCAGACTGACCACCGGCAGCAGTAAGCCGTAGACTTTGGCGCAAAGCTTGGCCCTGGCGGCGGCTGGCTTGTAGCTGTGCGCGGTAGGTGGTCAGTGCGGCTTTATCTTCGGCCGATAGCTGCACTTCTAGCTTTTGACGCTGCTGGCGCACTGTGGGCAACACGTTTTCCGCGTAGTAGGCCCGGAGCTCTTGGCGGGCTGGTTTGTCGGCCCCACGAGCCGGACCCTGGGCAAAAGCGCCGAGGTAGCCCGTGGTCAAGAGAAGCACAAGCAGAAAGAGAAGAAAAGCTTTGAAGGAAGTGACTCTCATGATAGGAGAAAGATAAAGTTGCTAAACCCGATTTCTCCCAATAGATCATGACTGCCGTGAAGCGTTTAATGAGGACGCAAAAAAACCGCTCAATCTTTTGAGCGGCTCCAGTGCCTCGCGTGAGTAAGCTAGCTGCTGGTGCAGCTATATTGGTATTATCGATCCAGGGCAGTAGCGCCCGATAAGGGGCCCATTGGGCCGCCAGCTAGCAGCTTGGTTCGCAACGAATCCGACACACCTTCGATTTGCGGCCGAATCTGGCTAAGCGCGTGACGCAGAGCGTCGATGTCGGCTAGGCGGCTCGCGTTAGTTTGCGAATAGCCGTGGTAGAGCGCGACTTGTACCGTTGAGTAGCCAACGCCCCGGTAGCAACCGAGTACCTTGCCGTGCGAATTGATGACCTGCACTTGCGCGCGCACGCTGCTCCGGTAATATTCTAGGGGTACTCCAAGTAAGCTAGGTGCCATGAGCGTAGCCATCTGCAAGACCTGAAACCCTTTGCCTTTGCGCTCATTCACTACGGAAGTGATGGTAAGCTTCAGACAGCCGAATTTTATATTGTCAGTGGGGTCGACAATGTTCTGGGTTACTTCGTGCTGAAACAGCTGCTGCGGTGCATCTGCTAGCAGGCTGTCGGTGTTGTCCAGCGTGCTATGGTCGATAGCTAGCTCTAGGTTGGGCAGGCGATTCTCGAACGCGGCCGAGTGGGGCCTGAAAATCACCCGATCAACTGAAACGCAGCTAACCAAAAGGGGGAAACAGGACAAGCAAAGCAGCGAGTAACGCAGCAGAGAGTTCATGTAGATAGGCAGCAAATAGGTCAGGAGGGCGTAAATAGAATACAAAAATAAACAACTGTCACACTATTTCTTCCTGGGGTAATACAATTATATAATAATTAATATAAATACTTGAATAAACAAAAAAAGCCTGTCTATGACAGGCTTTTTTTGAAGAAACAGTATGATTTTGCTTCTTTTGCTTACAGGCTAGCCTAAGGAAAATACATAATTTACTATGAACGTAAAATCCTAATGAGCCTGATGGGCTAGCTCGCTATCGGGTTCAGCCAAAGCCGTGACGTCGGGGGCATAGTAGTTATCAACAAACTCACCTTCCCAGCGCGCAACTACGGCAGTTGCTAAGCAGTTGCCAATCACATTGACGGCCGTACGAGCCATATCCATGAGAGCATCGATACCAAGGATGATGAATACTGGCCAGGAGGGTAGGTTAAACGAAGCTACCGTTGCCAACAGAATAACTAGCGAGGCGCGGGGCACCCCAGCTACACCTTTGCTGGTGAGCATGAGGGTGAACACCATGACCAACTGTTGACCAAACGAAAGCTCTATCCCGGCGGCCTGCGCGACAAAAACCGCGGCCAGCGATAGATAGAGGGTAGTGCCATCGAGGTTGAACGAGTAGCCCGTTGGCATCACAAAGGCCACAATACGGCGTGGCACCCCAATGCTCTCCATGGCCTCCATCGCACGAGGCAATGCTGCTTCTGAGCTAGTTGTGGCGAAGGCAATACTAACCGGCTCGGCAATAGCTTGCACAAAGCGCTTCACTGGAATACGCATGAGCAAGGCCACCGGCAATAGCACCAGCAGCAAAAAGGCAATGAGGGCTCCGTAGAGCGTAAGGAGCAACTGAAAAGCATTCAGTAGCGGTGCAAAGCCCATTTTGCCAACGGTGTAAGCGAGGGCACCGCCCACGCCCAACGGCGCAAAGAACATGACTACATTCGTAAACTTGAACATCACTTCTGATAAGCTCTCGGCGAAGCGGAGCATCGGACGGCGGTGCTGCTCGTGCACCATGGCTAGGCCAATGGCGAAGATGATGGCGAAGATAACTACTTGTAATACTTGCCCTTCTGCTATCGACTTGGCAATATTTTCGGGGAAAATATGCAAGATGATGTCGGCCGTGGTTTGCTCGACGGGCTGCAGCTTTTCGGCGTCGGCTGCTACGCCGCTCTGCGAAACCCCGACGCCAGCCTTCGTTAGGTTGATAGCAGCTAGGCCGATGAAGAGGGCAAACGTGGTGATAATCTCAAAGTAAACCAGCGCCTTAAGCCCCATCTTACCAACCTGCTTCAGGTTGGCATGTCCGGCAATACCAACTACTAGCGTAGCAAACACGAGTGGGGCAATAATGGTCTTTACCAAGCGCAAAAAAACGTCGCTCAGCACTTTTAGCTTCATGGCTACCTCCGGGGAATCGTGCCCTAGTTCGGCCCCCACAAACATGCTCACGACAATCCAGAACGTGAGCGAACGGCGCTGCGCAGCGTAGAGCGCGAGAGCCGCCAAGAATATCCACCGCACTGCAACGGGAACAGCTGCCGGCAGCGCAACTACTTGGTAAGCAGTCAGCGCGGTGAGGGCCGCAGCCAGTAAGAAAAGAACAAGAACTAGCGGGACAAGACGCGAAAACTTCATGCAGGAAAGTCAGGGGTGAATCGGCGGAAACTCAGCAAAGATAAGTTTTTGCGCTTGTAAGCAGGTGCCTCTTTCCTAGGCAAGCGCCTCAACGAAAAAAGGCCACAAAGTGGCCTTTCTGCGAAGGGAGCCTAGCCTATGGCCAGCTGCGCTGCGAAGCACAAGCGTTACTTAGCAACAACCACTTTTTGCGTCAAGGTACCAGTACTGGTTTTCACCCGTAGGATGTACATGCCGGTTGCTACCTGCGGCGTCACGTGGTAAGCTTCCCCGTTGTTAGCTAGCAATTCCTGCTGAAATTGTTGCCGGCCGCTCATATCAAGTAACTCTAGCGTAGCTGACTGAGCTACATATTGCTGGAGCTGTAGGTAGAACTTGCCGGCGTTCGGGTTGGGGTACACCGTAAAGCTAGCTGGTGGTACCTGCTCGATGGTAACAGCTTTGATAGGAGAATACACACGCTTGTCGTTGGCAAGTTCTTGCCGGAGTCGGTAGTAAACTAGGCCGACGGGCGCTTCGGGGTCTTTGGCTTGGTAGACGTGTGGGTCGGCGCTGGTGCCAGCACCAGCTTGATAGAGCAGTTCCTGAAAGTTTTTTCCGTCTACTGACCGTTCCACGACAAAGCGCCGGCTATTGCGCTCAGTCTGCGTGTGCCAGTCCAGCGTAACCGACTGATAGCGCGCGGCTACGGCAAAATCAGTTAACACGGGTGTGGTAAAAGCGCCAACGACCGGGTAAAATACCCCGTTGGGCACAACTTGTCGCACTAGGTTATTATCCTTATTAGCGTATTCTAGTACTAGTCCCTGACTGCCGCCGTGCTCTCCATAATACACCACGACATCATGCAAGCCAGCACTAAGTACTTTCGTAGCCGTTACTTCTCGGTAGCTGGTTTTGTCGCCTAGGTTGCTGGCTACTGGTTTCGAGTCGTTATCGAACCACAGGGAAGCGCCATCGTCCGAACCGAGGTAGAATGTGTACGTGCCAGGCGTTGTGATGTACAGTTTACCCCGAAAGCGAGCACTAAACTCATCGGGTCTGTTGGGCGCATAGTAAGTTGCTACGGGACCAATGGTAAAGTTGTCGTTTTCCGCTTCTTCGAATTGTAAATTGTCAATAATGCGGTCGGTGATAGCAGGTGTATGAGTCTGAAAGAATACTAGGTCGTCGTAGAAATAACCTTTGTAATAGTCCGCACGAAGGCCAACGGCATCGTTTGTTTCTTGCGCCTGCGCAGGGTGGGTGCGGAAGGCAAAAAACGAACAGCTACTTATAAAAACGGTGAGTTTGAACAGAAGAGAACGGGTGGAAAAAGCTTTCATGGACTCGAGAAAAAAGACGGGAGAGGCAGAGGAAGGTCATATAAGGATAATACGATAGTGGGCCTGGAAAAGATGACGATTACAGTAAATAGTATGGTATTTTCTCTAGTTAAAAATAAGTAATATATTTATTTATTTGAATGTTAATAATTTACGCATTGAGTAATTCAGTAATTATTTTTCTCGAACAATAAAAACCATTCCCTGTTGAGCTTGCTCGTACGCTAAAAAGCTAGGCCCGCACACCTTACGCCGCCTTAGGTGCGCTACGGATGAGCCAAGAAAACTTTGTGGAATTGCCTATTTGCTAAAGGTGCCGGCCGCTATGTAGCATGTTATCCGGTAATTGAGTAACGACCTAGCTGCTCAAAAAGCGGAAAGACGTAGGGTAACCTGCTAGGCTCTGCTAGTCGTTAGTAGCTGACAGATAGCAGCTAGGAACTGAAAGGAAGATTTTCGTTGGCGAGTTGCATTACTGAATGATGCTATTTGTACTATTCAGTTATCTTTAACACAGGCTCGGGCATGTTGAATCTGCCATAAATGCCCAATTTGCAGGCGCAAACACTTGCTTCTTTTTTCTGCCCATCATCATTGGCCTACCATGCTCACCTGGACGCTCGAAACGCGTGAATTGCCCTTGCGCTACATTTGGAAAATATCCCGGAGCGCTTCTACTTCCAAAACCAACCTGCTGGTGCGCGTAAGTTCTGCGGGCGGTGCTATCGGGTGGGGGGAGGTAGCCCCAAATATCCGCTACGGCGAAACACCGACCGGTTTGCAGGTCGAATTTGAACAGCTGCTAACCAAGGGGCTCGATAAGGTCGGTTCGTTGGCTGAGCTAAGTAGCCTGCTTGATGCACAAGCCCCCGCTCACGCTCTGCGGTTTGGGCTTGAATCGGCGTATGTGCATCTGCTGGCCAGCCAAACGGGGCAGCCGGTAGCGCACGTGCTTGGCCTGGCGGTGCCAGCCGCCGCGGTACCAACGGCATTTACGCTGCCTATCATGGAGCCCGGTGTGGTAGCTGCTTTTGTGCAGGGGCAGCAGATGGGGCGTTTTGAGCTGCTAAAGATTAAGGTAAACCAGGAAAGTGGTTACGATCTGCTACGCGAAATAACCCGCGCGCTACCAAATCGGCTACTTATTATTGATGGCAATGAGGCGTGGGCCGACGCTGATAGCTTGTTGCAGTTTTTGGAGCAGATCAAGACGCTGCCAGGCTTGCGAGTGCGCCTACTGGAGCAGCCTTTGCCGGCCGCTTGCGCCGACCACTACCGTTATTTGCGGCCGCTGAGCCCGTATCCGGTATTCGCCGACGAGTCGGTAACGGATACCGCTGACTTTGCCGACATAGCTCAGCAGTTTCACGGCGTGAATATGAAACTAATGAAGGCTGGTGGCTACCAGAATGGCATCCATTTGCTGCGCCAAACCCAAGCGCATGGTCTCCAGACGATGATTGGTTGCATGGTGGAAACCACGCTAGGTATCTGGTCGGCGCTACAAGTTAGCAGCCTCGCGCAGGTGTGCGACCTAGATGGGTTCCTGGTTGTACAGGATGAACCGTTCGGCTTAGTACAGGAGGAAAAGGGGCTACTAACTGCGGCGCTTACACCGTTGATTTAGGTGCTCACCAGCAATCACGCTAGCTTATAGCACCTAGCCATTGAGAATAGCTAGGTGAAATGAATTTTTTGTTTGATACAAGAATTTGGCTCTTCGCTAGCCTCGCCCGTCCAGAAGGCTAGAGAGCTTATAGCAAATCGTAAATTTTTCTCGAATAGTGTTGCAACATATAATGTATGTACATATATTTGCAATGTTTTCCAGCCGCTCATGAAAATCGAAGACGAAATCAAACAGCCTGTGTTCAAAGACGACTACCAGAAAAGCTACATCAACCTGATGTACACCGCTGGTTGGTTAGGCTTGCGGCAGGCCGCGTCCTTTCGGGAGTATGGGGTTACCGGCCCGCAGTACAACATCCTGCGCATTTTGCGGGGGCAGCATCCGAAGCCCGCAACGGTGAACCTGCTCATTGAGCGCATGCTGGATAAAACCAGTAATGCTTCTCGCATCGTCGATAAGCTGGAAGCGAAGCATTTGGTGACGCGTACAGTTTGCCCGAATAACCGGCGGGCCGTGGACATCTGTATCACGGAGGCAGGCCTAGGTTTGCTGCAACGCATTGACCAAGAAGGGGCTATCGAGCGGACGGGCTTGCAAAATCTCAGTCAGGAAGAAGCTACCGAACTCAATAGATTACTTGATAAAATCCGCGACTGACGGCTCTCAGTCTTTCTCTTTCCCTTTTCAATCATGAAAAAAATTGCTCTGTCCGCTTTGGTTGTAGCTAGCCTGTTTACCGCTCCGGCTTTCGCTGGCAACCCTGTTGCTAATAAAGCTACCGCTAGCACCGCCAAGCCTGCCGACGCAGCTTATAAAGTACAGCCTCAACTCAGCAAGCTAGGTTGGGAAGGCAAAGCTGTAACGCACGGTCACAATGGCACTGCTGATTTCACGGGTGGTGAAATCCTGGTGCGTGGCAACCAAATTGTAGGCGGCACTGTGACCGTTGACATGAAGACGCTGAAGGCTACCGACATCACCGATGCCGAGAACAATGCTAAGTTCATGGGCCACATCAACTCCGATGACTTCTTCAGCACCGCTAAAAACCCAACGGCTACGTTCAAAATTAAGAGCGTAACGCCTATTAAAGGGGCTGCTGCCGATGCAAACAACGTAAACATCACCGGCGACCTGACCATCAAGGGCATCACTAACTCGGTGACTTTCCCCGCGAAAGCTGGCGTGAAAAACGGAGTAGCTGCTGCTTCAGGCGTTGCTACTGTAAACCGCACGAAGTACGATATCAAGTACGGCTCGAAGTCGTTCTTTGAAGGCATCGGCGACAAAGCTATCTATGATGACTTTACGCTGAGCTTCAACGTAATTGCCAAGAAGTAAGCTCGTAAAGCTAGCACCAGCTAGTCAACAAAAAAGCCCGCTGTTGTAGCGGGCTTTTTTGTTGACTAGCTGGTGCTACTAGAAGTACCTAATAGCCTCCGCCATTTGGCAGAGATTGGGCCGGCATTGAGCTAGGTGCCGCTTGATTAGGCTGAATGGTAACGCTGTTATTACGCAACGATAAACGTAGCGGAGCCACGTTCGTCTCGCGCAGGCTAATGATGCCATAAACCGTTTCGCCCGGGTGGATAACCTTATTAGCCATATCGTAGCGCACAAACTCTCTGCGCAAGTTTGCATTAGCTGTGCCAGCCCCGATCATGTTGCCAGCTGCGATAAATGGCCCGGTGGGTAAGAAAGTGCCGCCGGTTGTAGTCGTTTGCCCGGTATACTGATTGGTTGTGGTAGTGCCCCCGACGTTGAAATTGAGGAGAGTATATAGCGCGTAAATGGCCACGCCCTGCTTTAAATCGTGCGCAGCTTGTACGGGCGGAACCGGCATAATGGGACGGTCCCCAAAGGAGAGCTCCAGGTCACGGGAGAAATCTAGGTCAGTGCTAGTATTGTTCTTTAAACGTATCGCTACTACTTGGTAGCCTCGTTTGTGCTCTTTCTTAGTGTACTTCTTATTGCCACCGTGCTGCTGAAGAGCGCTATATTGGTAGCTAAACTCCAGGGGTTCGTTGGAGCGGCTGTTTGATTGGTAAGTACTGATACGGTCGGGCTGAATGGCATGGTAGCTACCAGCACAGCCTGTTGCGGCTAATAGAGTTGCACCGGCCACGAAGCAGGTAAAATTTTTCGGCATAAAGCAGATAAGTTGGAAGGATAAAGTTGGAATAGGCTCCGACAGTTTCCTCACAAAGGGCATACCTACTGCCTGGTTGTTTATAAATTACTTACTATATAATAAGTTAAATATAAATATTTAGTTGTTTTGTTATGTGCTTTCTTTTGGAGGTTGATGAAGTGGGTTCACCATCGGAAGTCATAAAGGAATAGCTAGCTCCCGCGGCAGCTCAAACCGCAGGTTACGACTCTTGCTGCGGTTATGCAGCTGGGTGAGAAAATCGTCTAGCTCGGGCTTGTATTCCAGCCAGAGGTCCTCGTGTAGGTTCGTCAGGACCAACTGCGCGGTGCGGGTGGTCAGGCGGGCGGTGCCCACGTAAAAACCATTGTAGGGCGAGTCGAATTGGCCGGTATAGTTATCGAAGATCAGCCGCAACGTATACAGGTTCAGGTCAACTTCTAGGCGCTTATCTTTGGTGATGCGACGGGCGCGGGCAGTTTCCTTAGTGGCTTTGCTCAGGGCTTTGGTGAGGCTACGGTTGAGCAGGCGGCCCGTCACGGCTACGTTGAATAGCTCATGGATGCGGTCAGAGGTTTCGGCAAATACCTGCTCCACCGTCACTTCGGGCAGCAGCTCGAAAGCTAGGGTCTCGTACAACTCGGCGTCGCGGCGCACGGCACGCAATAGCAACGCTTCTTTCTCTTTGTCGGAGAGATGTTTAAGGGCTTTCTTGAACTCACTGGAAGGAACGGGCATAGAACAAACGCGGAAAGCTAGCTAGGAGAGAAACGAAGAGAGAGATGAGCTGGCAAAAGATTTTGCAAGCTAGTGCATCGGCTGGCGTAACAGACGAAAACTACCTCTGTTTTCACGAAACGATTTGGCCGCCAATGGGGTTATATATGACCGCAATACCTAGTCGGACCTACCTTTTGTGCCTGATATACCGTACTTTTGCGTCATGAAAACGAACCCGCAAATCGATTACGAAGAGGACGTACTGTTACTCGAAGAAACTATCGACGTGCGCGACCTGATCGTGTACAATGACGACGTGAACACTTTCGAACACGTTATCAAAACGCTTATTGACGTGTGCGGCCACGAGCCCGAGCAGGCGGAGCAGTGCACCCTGCTAATTCATTATAAAGGCCAGTGCACTGTGAAGCACGGCGCCTACGATGAGCTAGCTGGTATGTGTACCGCCATCCACGACCGGGGTATTTCGGCGGACATACTTTAGATGGTTAAATGGCTAAATGATTAAATGGTTGGTCGTTCGGGCCTAGGTTTTAGAACCATCAGTCATTTAACCACTAACTATCCAGCCATTTGACGATTAAACTAGATGGAGTTTCCTTCCAAGCTGATTGAAAATGCCGTTGGGGAGCTGTCGAAGCTGCCAGGCATCGGAAAAAAAACGGCCTTGCGGTTGGCCTTGCACCTACTCAAGGCCGAGACGGATACCACGGCTTCCCTAGCCGAAGCGCTAGCAAAGATGCGCTTCGAAATTACCTATTGTCAGACTTGCCACAGCATCTCCGACGCTGAAGAGTGCTCGATTTGTGCCAACAAGCTGCGTGACCACAGCACCGTCTGCGTGGTGTCGGATATTCGGGATGTCATTGCCATCGAAAATACGGCGCAGTACCAAGGCGTGTACCACGTGCTCGGCGGCGTTATTTCGCCCATCGAGGGAGTTGGCCCGTCGGATCTAACTATTGACTCCCTATTAGCCCGCATTCCGGACTCAGAAATCAAGGAAGTTATTCTCGCTATCAGCCCTACCATGGAGGGTGATACCACTGCTTTCTACTTGTCGCGCAAGTTGCGCGACTTTGAGGGTGTGCACATCAGCACCATTGCGCGCGGCATTCCGATGGGCGGAGAGTTGGAATATGCCGACGAAATTACGCTTGGTCGTAGCATCGTAGATCGGCAGCGGCAAGTGCGGTAAGCTAGGCGCCGTTCGTTCTTTGAGCCGGTGGTCAGCGTGTGGAGCTGGCCACCGGCTTCTTTTTGCAAGGCTATTGCCAACTAGTACGAGGGCGCAAAAGCGGAAACTAGGGGCTAGCTGAAATAGCTAACGTCAGATATCTTACTTTTGCCGCCCCATTCATTTTGCAATAAGCCAATGCTCACAGTAGAAAAAATCGGTGGCACCTCCATGAGTGCGTTCGGCGATGTGCTGAACAACATCATCCTGTATAACCGAACCGGCGCGGAGCTTTACAACCGTATTTTCGTCGTGTCGGCGTACGCGGGGGTAACCAACTGGCTGCTGGAGAACAAGAAAACAGGTGAACCAGGTGTGTATCACCGCATCACCGAGCATAAGAAGTTTCATCAGTCACTCAAGGAAGTGGCCGTGAAGCTGAAGGCACTCAACAAGAAATACGAGTCGCTGGGCCTGGATATAGCCGCTGCCGATGCCTTTATTGAGCAACGCATTCAGGACGCGCAGACTTATCTGAATAGCCTAACCAACATTCTCGCTTCGGGCTACGTGAGTAGCGAGAATATCTTGCAAGCCGCTCGCGAAATCCTGGCGTCTATCGGCGAAACGCACTCGGCCTTCAATGCCGTGAACATCCTTCAGAATCGCGGCATCAACGCCACGCTGGTAGACCTAAGCGGTTTCCACGACCATAAGTCGTACACCATCGATCAGCGCATTCGGCACGCGTTCAAGAAGATTAATTTCGCCGAAACTATTTGCATTGCCACGGGCTACGCGAAGGGTACCGAAGGTATCATGCGCGAGTTCGACCGCGGTTACTCGGAAGTGACCTTCAGCAAGATAGCGGTGGCGGTGAAGCCGCAGGAAGCCATTATCCATAAAGAGTACCACTTGTGCACCGCCGACCCTACTATGGTTGGGGTGGAGAACTGCTTCCCCGTAGGATTCACCAACTACGACGTGGCCGACCAGCTAGCGGACGTCGGGATGGAGGCTATTCACCCGAAAGCCTCGAAGCCGCTGGAGATCAATAAGATCAATCTGCGGATCAAGAATACGTTCGAGCCCGAGCACCCCGGTACGCTTATCACCGAAGATTACATTTCGCCTCAGAAGCGCGTGGAAGTAATTACCGGCACGGAGAAGGTAGTAATAATCGATGTCTACGATCCACTCATGGTAGGCGCGGCCGGCTACGACCTCGATATTATGCAGACCTTCTACGACCTAGGTATCAGCTACAGCTTCAAGGCCACGAGTGCCAACAGCATCTCAGTCGTAATCTGGGAGAAGGATTGCCACAAGAAGCTGGTGCAGGACTTGCAGGCCAAGTACGAGAAGGTGACCGTCGAGAAAGCAGCCATGGTCTGCATTATCGGCTCCAACATCGACCAGCCGGGCTTGTTGGCCAAAGCAGCGGGGGCCCTAGCCAACGACGGCGTCAACATTATGAGTGCAGGCTTTGCGCTGCGCAAAGTCAACATTCAATTTCTGGTCGCCCGGGGAGATTTTCGCAACGCTATTATTGCGTTGAACAAAACGCTGTTTTTTTAAAAGAAAAGCAAGCTAACATGCGGTGGGCTCCGGCCGAAGTTGTACCATTGTGTAGTGCAGCTTTGGTTGGGGCCCACCTCGTTTTTGAGAGGACTATAGACGGCCACCCTTTGCGTATCTTGTAAGACTTCCTCACGCGTCCCTGTCCTCCGTCCCGTGAAGCTTTCTATCGTTATTGTTAATTACAATGTTAGCTATTTTCTGGAGCAGACCCTGTTATCGGTCCGGCGAGCGGTGGAGAAGTGGGGTGCGCCAACTGAGATATTTGTGGTCGATAACAACTCCGTGGACGGTTCTGTGGCCATGGTGCGGACGCGCTTCCCAGAAGTTGTTCTGATCGAAAACAAAGACAACCCAGGTTTCTCCAAAGCCAATAACCAAGCTATTCGGCGCGCCTGCGGGGAGTACATTCTGTTGCTTAACCCCGACACCGTCGTAGAGGAAGACACTCTGCAAGCCTGCGCCAACTTTATGGACCAGCACCCCGAGGGTGGGGGGCTAGGGGTGAAGATGCTGGATGGACAAGGTAAGTTCCTACCCGAGAGCAAACGCGGCCTGCCCACGCCCTGGGTGGCCTTTCACAAAGTATTTGGCCTAGCTAAGTTGTTTCCGAAGTCGCGCCTATTTGGCCGCTACCACCTGGGCTACCTCGACAAGGATCAGACGCACGAGGTGGAAGTGCTCAGCGGAGCCTTTATGTGGCTACGGCGCAAGGCCCTAGACAAGGTAGGGCTGCTGGATGAGGATTACTTCATGTATGGCGAGGACATTGATTTGTCGTATCGCTTGATGCAAGGTGGGTGGAAGAATTACTACTTCCCCGAAACCCGCATTATTCACTACAAGGGCGAAAGCACGAAGCGGACGAGCATCAATTACGTGTTCATCTTCTACCAAGCCATGGTCATTTTCGCCCGCAAGCACTTTGCACCAGGCCGGGCCGGCGCTTTTTCCTTACTTATCAACCTAGCTATCTGGCTACGGGCCGGAGCAGCCATGGCTGAGCGCCTGCTAGCGCGGGTGGCCCCGGTGCTGCTCGATGCCGGGTTGATTTATGGTGGTATGTACTTTCTAAAGAAGTACTGGGAAGTCAACCACAAGTACGCCCCTGAGCCGTATCCGCCCGCATTTATGGTGGCAGCGGTGCCGGCTTACATTGTTGTGTGGCTCACGACGGCCTATTTCAGCGGAGCCTACGATAAAGCCACGCGCGCATCGCGCATTGTGTGGGGCGTGTTTGTGGGCACTATCCTGATTTCGGCCATTTCCAACTTTCTGGATGCCTACCGCTTTTCCAAGGCCCTGATTATCCTAGGTGGTACTTGGAGCGTGGCGGCCCTCGTGGGCAGGCGGCTGGCAGTGCATTTCTTGCAGTATGGCTATCTGAGTTTGAATGAACGACGCCCCAAGAATATTGCGGTAGTCGGCACCGCTACGGGCAGCCGCCGGGTCCGGCAGCTCTTGGAAGCAGCTGGGGTGCAAGCGCGCATTATTGGGCACGTAAACCCCGCCGGTAGCCCTGAGGATGCCAACGACGACTCGCTGGGCGAGCTGCGGCAGATGGAGGAAATCATTCGTATTTATGAGCTAGATGAGTTGATCTTCTGCGGAAAGGATTTGCCCGCCAGTCAGTTTATTGCCCTGATGGTGCGGCTCTCACAGCAGATTTCCATCGACTACAAGATTCTGCCGGAGGATAGTGAATACATTATTGGTAGCTCTTCCAAAGATTCGCCCGGCGACTATTATGCTCTGAACATTGGGCTGAGCCTTTACCAGCCCCAGCAAATGCGCAATAAGCGCCTGCTCGACGTGCTCACCAGCCTAGGTTTCTTGTTGGGCACGCCGCTGTTTATCTGGTTTGAAAAGCGCAAGGCCGGCTTCCTGCGCAACTGTTTGCGAGTGTTGGCCGGTACGCGCACCTGGGTAGGGTTGCGGCATTCGGCAGGGCCCCGGCGTACCGCCCGCGCTATTTTGTCGCCGGCCGACGTAGCCGAGCACGGCGCCCCTCTGACCGATTCTACCCGGCGGCGCCTGGAGCTGCTCTACGCCCGGAACTACGTGCCTAGCACCGATTTGAGTATTTTGTTTCGGCGGTTTCGCTGGCTAGGCCAGGAGTAAAGTTAGCGTAACGTACGTGCGTTAAATTCTTACTTTTGCGCATTCTCCATTTCGTTACTGTCTCATGTCCAACCCCGTTGCTACCGTTGCTTCCTCTTTCTTGTCGGACCGTGTCACGACGATGCAGGAATCGCAAACCATTGCCATGGCCAAAAAGTCGCGCGAGCTAGCGGCCCAGGGTCATGACGTTATTAACCTGAGTTTCGGCGAGCCGGACTTCCAAACGCCGCAGTACATTAAAGATGCGGCCAAGCAGGCCCTCGACGAAGGCTTCACCTTCTACACGCCCGTGCCTGGCTACCTCGATCTGCGCCAAGCGATTGTTGAGAAGTTTAAGCGCGACAACCAGCTGGACTACAAGCCCGAAAACATTGTGGTAAGCACCGGCGCCAAGCAATCGTTGGCGAACGTGCTGCTGAGCATGGTAAATCCTGGCGACGAGGTAATCATCTTCGCGCCGTACTGGGTGAGCTACTCGGAGATGGTGAAGCTGGCCGAAGGCAATCCAGTGGAACTGGTGGGCACGCTGGAAAATGAGTATAAAGTAACGGCCGAGCAGCTAGACGCAGCCATCACGCCGCGTACCAAGCTCATCATGTACTCGTCGCCCTGCAACCCAACAGGCTCCGTGTTTACGCGCGAGGAGTTTGCCGCTATTGCCGAGGTAGTGGCTCGCCACCCGCACGTGCACGTGCTGGCCGACGAGATTTATGAGTACATCAACTTCACGGGTGAGCACGTGAGCCTAGCCCAGTTCGACGAAATAAAAGACCGGGTAATTACCGTGAATGGTTTCTCAAAGGGCTATGCCATGACGGGCTGGCGCGTGGGCTACCTAGCTGCGCACAAAGATATTGCAACGGCCTGTGACAAGCTGCAAAGCCAGATTACGTCGGGTACTTGCTCCATCGCGCAGCGCGCGGCCCTCGCCGCACTAAAAGGCGGGCGAAGCTCGGCCGATGAAATGGTGACGGCTTACAAGCGTCGCCGCGACCTGGTGCTGGAAATGGCGAAAGATATTCCCGGCTTCATCATGCCGAAGCCAAACGGCGCGTTCTACGTTTTCCCCGACGTGAGCGGCTACTTCGGCAAAACGGCTCCTGACGGCTCGACCATTGCTAACGCCAACGACCTAGCACTGTACCTGCTCAACGACGCCCACGTATCATCGGTGGACGGTGAAGCGTTTGGGGCGCCAAGCTGCATTCGCTTCAGCACGGCGGCAGCCGATGAAAAGCTGAAGGAAGCGTTTACGCGCATCAAAGCTAGCCTTGAAAAGCTGAAATAAGCAGTAGAACGAGTAATGCGAAGCTCCGGCTACGCGCACAAACAGAGCAAGTTTCTGAAAGCCGCGCAAGGTGAACAAACGCGCAGGAACTTGCTTCGCTTGCGCGCGTAGCCGGAGCTTCGCGCTACTTGCCGTTCTGCCTTACCTTTGCGCTTTCTTTTCAAAACATCACAATGCCTGCGCTTACGCCGTCCGCCACGCTCCCTACTTTATTCGACGCTTTCACCAATTTGACTGCCCTTATTGTGGGCGACGTCATGATAGACGCTTACGTGTGGGGCAAAGCTAGCCGCCTCTCGCCCGAAGCGCCCGTGCCGGTGGTAAGCGTGAGTCGCACCGAGCAGCGGCTCGGGGGCGCGGCCAATGTGGCGCTGAATGTGCAGGCTCTTGGGGCCACGCCGTTGCTTTGCGCCGTGGTAGGGCAGGATACCGGCGGCGACCAGTTGTTGCATTTGTTGGCAGAAAAGCACCTTTCCGCCGAGGGTATTGTACGGAGCGCTTTCCGGCCTACCACCGTGAAGCAACGTATCCTCGCTTCCGACCAGCATTTGCTACGCATCGATTCAGAAGTGGAAACGGATTTGAACGCGGAGGAAAACGCGCAGCTTATCGCGCGCTACGAGGCGCTACTAGCCCGGGCTGATGTCGTTATTTTTGAAGATTACGATAAAGGGGTACTGCACGAAAACAGCATTCAGCACTTCATCGACCTAGCTCGTCAGCGTGGCATCCCGACGGTGGTTGATCCGAAAAAGAAGAACTTTCTGGCCTACCGGCATTGCACCTTATTCAAGCCTAACTTGAAAGAGCTACGCGAAGGTCTGAAGCTAGAATTCAACGACACCGACGCCGACCGGCCAAAATTTGAGGCAGCCGTGACACAGCTCCGAGAGCTACTTACGCCCGAAATTGTGCTAGTAACGCTCTCCGAGCGGGGTGTATTCAGCGAATCGGATGCGACAGGGCGCACCTACATTCCGGCGCACATTCGCAGTATCTCTGACGTCTCCGGCGCCGGCGACACCGTAATCAGTATTGCGGCCCTGTGCATCGCGTTGGGGCTCACGGCACCTGCCACTGCGGCACTGGCCAACCTAGGTGGTGGCCTGGTGTGCGAGCAGGTAGGCGTGGTACCGATTGAAAAGCAACGACTACTGAAAGAAGCTGTAGCGGCGCGAGTGCTAGGCTAGCAAGTAGACCTAGGTCACTCAACGATTACCCCATACTTATTGACCAGCCCCGGCAACCCTTCAAGCGCAAACCGTGCTTTTTGAAGTGGATTACTATCGGGGTCGATGATGAACCCAGTGGCCGTGCGAAAGTCAGCGCCGCTTAGTTGCGTCTGGTGGAAAATAGCGCCCGTCAGCGTACAGTCCTGAAAGACGGAATTGGTAAGGTCAGCACTGGTGAAATCGACGTCCGTCAGGGCGCAGTTAACAAAGCGGGTACTCAGCATACGCTTGCCATAGAACGAGGCATACGACAGCTGACAGCCATCGAAGTGCACTTCGAACAGCATATCCCGGCAGGCGGTGAATTGAACGCCTGCTAGCTTACACTCTTGAAACGCAATGTTTTGCAGGCCCGCACCGGCTAAAGCTACCAACGACAGGTTGCAGCGCTCAAACAGACAATCAATGAACCGCTTGTTGGAAAGATCAGCGTTGGAGAAGTCACAGTTGATAAAATGACACTGCTCTACTTCCTGGTAAGGCTGCAACTGCTCACGCGTCCAGCGTTCAAAGACGTTTTCGGGCGGAAAGCTACTGGGTTTGCGAGAAGCAGCGCGGCGTTTCATGCGTAATCAAAAAGAAAAGTGCGATGAACGAAGCCATTCATCGCACCATCAAAGCTAGGCTGGGGAAGGATAAACAGAATAATTTAGCGCATCTGCGGGCTGTACTCTTTCACGGTCTCGATAAAGACGCGCACGTTGTCGGCGTCGGTGTCGGGGTACACGCCGTGGCCTAGGTTGGCAATGTGGCGGTGTGGTCCAAACTGCCGCAGCATCTCGATGGTGGCCTGGCGCACCTGTTCGCGCGTGCCGTACAGGGCGCAGGGGTCGAGGTTACCTTGCAGGGTTTTGTCGCCAACAAGCGGCCGCACCAAGCTAGGGTCTTGGTTCCAGTCGAGGCCAATGGTGCGGCAGGGGAGCTGGGCGAAATCGGCTACGGCAAAGAAAGCACCTTTGGCGAACACCGTGACGGGCACATCTGGAATGGCGCGGCAGATTTCGGCAATGTAGCGCGTGCTAAACTCCTGGTACTGGTGTGGCGGCAGGATGCCCGCCCACGAGTCGAACACCTGCACGAGGTTGGCGCCGGCTGCTACTTGGGCTTGCAGGTAAGCAATGGTCGTATCCGTGATTTTGCGCAGCAGCTTGTGGGCTAGCTCCGGCTCGGCGTACAGCATCCGCCGGGCTTTGGAGAAGGTCTTGGAGCCGTGGCCCTCCACCATATACGCCAAGATCGTCCAAGGGGCGCCGGCAAAACCGATGAGCGGCACGCGGCCATTGAGCGCCTTTTTGGTCACACGAATAGCTTCGAGCACATACCCTAGGTGCTCCTCGGGGTCGGCCACGCGCAGGTTTTCCACGTCCCGCGCCGATTTGATAGTTTCTGGGAACAGCGGGCCGCGGGCTTCCAGCATCTCGTAGGTGAGGCCCATGGCCTCGGGTACCACCAAGATGTCGGAGAAGATGATGGCTGCGTCCACGTCCAGCGCATCTACGGGCTGAATGGTAACCTCCGCCGCTAGCTCCGGCGTTTCGACCAGTTCTTTGAAACCGCTCAGGCGGGCACGCAGCTCGCGGTATTCAGGCAGAATGCGACCGGCTTGGCGCATGAGCCATACGGGCGTACGTTCGGTTTCTTCGCCGCGGGCGGCACGGAGCAGCAGGTCGTTTTTGAGCATAACAGGGGTGGTGAAATCGGCCGCAAGTTACGGCGGCGCGGGCGTTATTTCGTGCAGGTGCTTCTTCCCACGGTGGAAGGAAGCCGAAAAACGCAGTTGTACGCAGAAGCTAGGCTAGGATTCTGCGGAATCTTCGGGAAGTGAAGCGTTACTCCTGAAACAGCGCCTTAATCGCCGTAGCCATAAAATTCACCCCAATAGCTAGGGTAATAAAGCCCATAATCCGAGCTAGCGCCGACATACCCGGCCGCCCTAGGTAGCGCGTGAGCCGTAGCGACGACATCAGAATGATATAGCTTGCCAGCGCTACCAGCACAAAGCCAAATACAATTAACCCCATATCGGCATAGGTCAGGTGCTTGGTGAACAAACCAATACAGACCGCAATAGAGCCCGGCCCCGAGAGCATGGGCATGGCCAACGGCGTAAAGGAGATGTCATCTTTCTGCATGCTTTCTTCGAGGGCTGCCGGCGACACCCGGTCGCGGTTGCCACCAGGGGTGAGCAGGTCGAAGGCCGAGCGCATCAGCAGAATACCACCCGCAATGCGCAAGTGATGAATGTTGATACCGAAGAAGTTAAGCACGTATTGACCCGCGAAAAAGGATACGGCTAATACGCCCACCATGTATATGCAGGCCCGCAAACCCGTCTGGCGGCGGGCGGCGGGCGAGTCCGATTCCGTCAGCGTCAGGAAGACGGGCATGGCGCTGAAGGGATTAACGACCGAAAACAAAGTGGTGAAGGTGGCAAGCAGAATTTCCATGGAGCGCGAGCAAACGACGTCCCAAAGGTACAAGGATTGCCCGTCGGCAGAACTGGAAAATACTATGTTTGCAGCTTAACTGCGGAAGGAGCTGCTACGTACAAAGCTATACTCTCCTCTTCTCTCCCTGACCCTACACGTTCCTTGATCTGTGTCCAAACTTGACTTCACCTGGCTATTGCTAGCCCGGTGCTTAACGCTGCTCGTCGGCGTAATGGCACTAGTGGCTACCTTATTGCCTCTGCTTCGCCAACAAGCGTGGTGGATCCGCGTGTTCGATTTTCCTCGCCTACAAATTGTGGGCGTATCCCTGGGCAGTGCCCTAGCTGCCTGGCTGCTAGGTGTTCACCACTGGCCAGCAGGCGTCGTATTGCTCGCATTGCTAGTGATAGCCTCTGGCTACCAGCTCTTCCGTATCCTGCCGTACACGCCGCTGCGGCCGAAACAAGTGGAAGATAGCAAGCTCGACGGCAGCAAGGCCGCGCGACAACGGGAAATCAGTATTCTGGTAACGAATGTGCTGATGACCAACCGCGACGCGGGCCGCTGCTTGCGCGTCATTCAGGATTACGACCCCGACATCGTGTTAGCCGTCGAAACCGATCAGTGGTGGCTAGATCAGCTGGAAGTATTGAAAGCTCGCTATCCATACACTGCCCTAAGACCCTTGCCGAACACCTACGGGCTGCTGGTTTTTTCGCGGTTGGAGCTTGTAGAGCCGCAGGTTCGCTTCTTAATCGACGATGATATTCCGTCGTTCCATAGTCGTGTCGTGCTGCCCTCGGGCGAACTGGTGCGCCTGCACTGCCTGCACCCGAAGCCACCCGCACCCGCCGAAAGCAAAACGAGTACCCGCCGCGACGCCGAATTGCTACTCGTCGGCCGTGAGATTGAATATTCCGACGAGCCCACCATTGTGGCTGGCGACATGAACGACGTGGCGTGGTCGCACACTTCGGAACTGTTTCGGCGCATCAGTGGGCTCTTAGATCCGCGCATTGGCCGTGGCTTGCTGCCTACTTTCCACGCCGAATACAGCCTATTGCGCTGGCCGCTCGACCATATTTTTCACTCGGCGCATTTCAAAGTGAAAGATATTCAGCGGCTGCCCTACATTGGCTCCGACCACTTTCCCATCTTCATCCGTCTCAGCTACGAACCGCAAGCCAAGGCCAAGCAATCGTTGAATGCCGAAAAGCCCGATGCAGCTGATGAGGAAGAAGTGGAAGAGAAAATTGCCAGTGGCTTTGAGGAAGAAGCCGAAGAAGAGCGTGAGCAGCAAAAGTCTGCAAATCAAGGTATTACGTCTACAAAAAGCACCAAGTGAGTAGAGTAACATCTGCCATTCCTGGTATTATGCAGAAGCGGCCCTAGCTACTTAGATAGCTAGGGCCGCTTCTGCATAATACCAGGAATAATACTTAGTCGTCGGCTTCGTACAGAAAGGCCATCTGCCACTGGGCCACTGCCGCTGGCAACAAACGCATCACAGTGTTGCGAAGCTGATAGATGAACGGATTCTTGATCTGTGAAGCCCAGCCTAAAAACCAGGAGGTTTGCACAATGCGGGTAGTCCGAGGCCTTCGTCGCCGCTCAAACTCGCGGAATGCAGCAGGCAGCTCTGCGTTTTGCTCCAAGCACCTAGCCAGGATAGCTGCATCCTCCACTGCTTGGCCCGCGCCCTGACCTAGGTTCGGCGTCGTAGCGTGGGCCGCGTCGCCGAGCAGTAGCACACGCCCGTAGGCAAAGCGGCGAATGGGTTTGATATCCAGAATATCGCCCCACAAGTAGGCATCGGCGGGCGTATGGGCCAGTAGCGCGGGTGCGGGATAGGGGAGGTCGGCAAAGAGTTGCTCTACTTCAGGCTTGTGTAGGTTTTTGAAAACCGGATCATTCGGAGTGGGCGTGTTGACGCAAGCAAACCAATACACGCGTCCGTCTACCAGCGGCACGTAGCCGAAACGCCGGCCGCGCGTCCCCCAGATTTCGGTGGAGTTGCCAGGCGGCAAGCCTAAGCTAGCAGCATCGACCACGGCCCGCCAACAGGTGTAGCCCGCGTAGCGCGGCTGGCTTTGCGGGAGCAGCTGCAAACGCACCCGCGAGCGGATACCATCGGCCGCCAGCAGGGCATCGCCGGTAGCGGTGGAGCCGTCGGCAAAGTGCGCCGTGACTTGGTGGTCTTTTTCTTCGAAGCGCACAAACGGCTTCCCTAGGTGCACAATGGTAGATGGCAGTTCACTGAGTAGCGCCTTCTGTAAATCGGCGCGGTGGATGCCAACGTTATCGAAACCTAGCTTGCGGGTAAATGGCTCTGTATCGGCTGTTTGCAATGCGCGGCCTTGGTGGTCGAGCAGGCGCAAGCCCTTAACCGGCTGCGTGTACGCTTGCACTGTTTCGTATAAACCTAGCTGCTGAAGTGCCCGCATGGCGTTGGCGCCCAGCACCACACCAGCCCCAATTTCGCGCAGCTCGCGGGCCGCCTCGAACACCTGCACTGTATGACCTAGGTTGAGCAGTGCCCGCGCCGTGGTAAGCCCATTGATGCCCGCGCCGATAATGAGAAAGTGCATAGAGGAGAACTAAAGAGTGCTGTAACTTTAGCAACAACTTCGTGCTATGCTATCATTCCCCATTCTCCTAGCTGCTATGCTTTTGCATGCGCCACAGGACCCAGACGCGCCTCGCGCCCTCAACTTGCAACGCATTCCTATAACCGGCCCGCTGCCAACGAGCTTTGTGCCTAGTGGCTGGCTAGTAGAGAAGCAACTCACGGCAGACCTCAATGCTGACCAGCGCCCAGACAGGGTATTAATGTTGAATGAAAAGAAAGTTGCTCAGCAGGAAAATTCCGGCGACGAACGTGCTTTGGTAGTGCTTTTGGCACAACCCGATGGCACTTGGAAACGAGTGGGTGCTTCCAATAAGGTTGTTTACTGCAAAAGTTGTTACGGCGCGCTGAGTGGCCCCGCAGGAGGCTTCCCCGACGTCAATGTGAAGAAAGGTGTGGTCGTTATTTACCAGGAAGGCGGCTCGCGCCAAGCTTGGAACACGACCACGCGCTTCCGCTACGAGCCTAGCACAAATCGAATGCGGCTCATCGGCGTGGATGAAGTGGTGGTTGACCGCGCCAACGGAGATATCAGCACTACTAGCACCAACTTGCTCACTGGCACACAGGAGGTGTCGGAGGGGAGAATTGATCAGGATCAAGTCAAAAAGACGCGCCATAGTGTGAAGGCGTCGAAGCGCTACTTGGAAGGGTTCAATCCAGATGAAGTGTGGAAATAGAGCAGAGACGAACGTCATCTCGACCAGCGGCAGCAATGACGTTCGATTGGATAGAAAACACAAAAAGGCCCGGAAGCTAGCTTCCGGGCCTTTTTAGTATGCTAAGCAGCAATTATTTGCCTACTTCTTCGTAATCAACGTCGGTCACGTTGTCGTGGCCGGCGGGCTGGCCTTGCTGGCCGTTGCCGGCACCACCAGGCTGACCACCGAAGCCGTCAGCACCAGGCTGGCCTTCGGCACCACCTTGGGTAGCGTTGTACATCTCGGTCGAAGCCGTCTGCCAAGCTGCGTTGATAGCATCCATGGCCGTGCTGATCTGACCTAGATCTTTGCTTTCGTGCGCTTTGCGCAAGTCAGCAAGGGCATTTTCGATGGCGGTTTTGTTGCCAGCGCTCAGCTTGTCGCCGTACTCTTTCAGCTGCTTCTCGGTTTGGAAGATCATCGAGTCGGCAGCGTTTACTTTCTCAATGCGCTCTTTTTCCTCTTTGTCAGCTTGCTCGTTGGCTTTCGCCTCGTTGCGCATCCGCTCGATGTCAGCATCAGACAAGCCCGACGAAGCTTCGATCCGGATCTTTTGCTCTTTGCCCGTGCCTTTGTCTTTGGCCGATACGTGCAGGATACCGTTGGCGTCGATGTCGAAGGTTACTTCGATTTGCGGAACGCCACGGGGTGCTGGTGGAATGTCCGACAAGTGGAAGCGGCCAATCGTGCGGTTCTGGCTAGCCAACGGACGCTCGCCTTGCAACACGTGAATCTCTACCGAAGGCTGGTTGTCGGAAGCCGTCGAGAACGTCTCCGATTTCTTGGTTGGAATCGTCGTGTTCGACTCGATGAGCTTAGTCATCACGCCGCCCATCGTTTCGATACCCAGCGAAAGCGGGGTCACGTCGAGCAGCAGAACGTCTTTTACTTCACCAGTCAGTACACCACCTTGGATGGCAGCACCCACGGCAACTACTTCGTCAGGGTTTACACCTTTCGAAGGCTTCTTGCCGAAGAACTTTTCTACTTCTTCCTGGATGCGGGGGATACGCGTCGAACCACCTACCAAGATTACTTCGTCGATATCCGACGTGCTTAGGCCAGCGTCTTGCAGCGCCTTTTTGCAGGGCTCCATCGAGCGACGAACTAGGTTGTCAGCAAGTTGCTCGAACTTAGCACGGCTCAGTTTTACCACCAAGTGCTTCGGACCCGAAGCGGTAGCCGTCACGTAGGGCAGGTTGATTTCCGTCTCGTTCGAGCTAGAAAGCTCCACTTTAGCCTTTTCAGCAGCTTCTTTCAAGCGCTGTAGGGCCATAGGGTCTTTGCGCAGGTCGAGGCCTTCGTTTTCCGAAGAGAATGTCTCCGCCAGGAAGTTGATGATCACTTGGTCGAAGTCGTCGCCACCTAGGTGCGTGTCACCGTTGGTGCTCAGTACTTCAAACACGCCATCACCTAGCTCCAGAATCGAGATATCGAAGGTACCACCACCTAGGTCGTACACGGCGATTTTCTGATCTTTGTGCTGCTTATCTAAGCCGTAGGCTAGGGCAGCAGCAGTAGGCTCGTTGATGATACGCTTCACGTCGAGGCCCGCAATAGCACCAGCTTCTTTGGTAGCTTGGCGCTGGGCATCGTTGAAGTAAGCCGGAACCGTAATAACGGCTTCGGTTACAGTAGTACCTAGGTAGTCTTCAGCGGTTTGCTTCATTTTCTGAAGCACCATAGCTGAAATCTCTTGAGGCGTATATTGACGGTCGCCGATTTGAACCGCTACGGTGTTGTTGGAACCGCGCACCACATCGTACGACACGTGCTTGGTTTCTTCGCCCACTTCGCCGAAGCTACGGCCCATGAAGCGCTTAATCGACTGGATTGTATTCGTAGGGTTGGTAATGGCCTGACGCTTTGCCGGGTCACCGACTTTACGTTCGCCTTTACCATTATCGAGGAACGCCACAATCGAGGGAGTCGTGCGACGACCTTCGCTATTCGGAATCACCACTGGCTCGTTGCCTTCCATAACGGCGACGCACGAGTTGGTGGTGCCGAGGTCAATACCGATTATCTTTCCCATGTGAATGGTTACAGTTTATAATTAGAGAGGAAATGTCAGTTTCAAAGTGTGCGAATCACGCACGCTGGGATAATGACAAGCAGCGTACCAGGGCCGTTTTTAGGCTTTTTTCGTGACAGATTGTCAATAACGATCCGCTGCCAGTTACTTTTTCGGTCGGACTGACTTTTACGAGGGAAAACTGCCCAAGGATAACTGCCAAGACGGCTTAATTATGACCTGTACTGTAGCGCTAAGCCTAGGTATAGCACATCGTTGCACGACACTGGCGCTGTTGCTCGTTGCCATCCAGCACGATTTTTAACTCGGCTTATCAGCGCACGGCCGGATTTGCAATCCGGTCGTTGGAGCTGCGGATTTGCAATCCGCCCGTGCGCGCCGTTAGAGTTGTCATTCAAACGTAGCTGCCCACGTTGCGGGGAGGTGGGGATTACAAATCCCCACCTCCCCGCAACCTGATTGCAAATCCGGCCGCGCCGCGCAGATGCTGAGCACGCCACATAGAGCAACTAGTAGGCTTAGCCGTTTTGGCTAACACAAAGGGCATTTCGGCTCAATCTGCCTTCCCAGCAGCGGTGACCTTTGCATCATCAACCAACCGAAATAGCTCTTTATGAAAGCGGTAAGAATTCATGCCTTTGGCGGCCCGGAAGTTTTGCAAGTAGAAGAGAACGTAGCGCGCCCAGTGCCGGCAGCTGATGAAATCTTAGTTAAGGTATATGCCAGTGGCGTAAACCCAGCCGACTGGGTAGTACGGGAGGGTGGCAACGACGTGCTGCGGCCCTACCTGACGTTGCCCATGATCCTAGGTTGGGATGCGGCCGGCATTGTGGAGGAAGTGGGTAGCGCGGTAACGGAGTTTCAAAAAGGGGACGCGGTGTACGGCGAACCTAGTTTCCCCAGCGCTGGTAGCTACGCGGAATATTGCGCAGCCAAAGCCAACCAGTTTGCCCATAAGCCCAAAAGCATCAGCTTCAACGAAGCGGCGGGCGTGCCGCTGGCCGGCCTCACGGCCTGGACGGCTCTCTTCGAAGATGGCCAACTGCAGGCTGGGCAACGCGTCCTCATTCAAGGCGCCGCGGGTGGGGTAGGTAGCTTGGCCGTGCAGTTTGCCAAAGCTAAAGGCGCCTATGTCATCGGCACGGCCTCGGCCAGCAACCTAGAATACCTCCGACAGTTAGGTGCTGATGAAGCGCTGGACTACCGGAATCAGCAAATGACGGAGCTAGCTCAGAGTGTAGATATGGTGCTGGAAGCCTCGCCGCTGCGCGACAACGCGGAGCGCCTGCGCACGGTGGCCGTGCTGAAGGAAGGCGGTATCTTTGTTAGCGTCAATCTGGATTTTCCGTTTAATGAGGCAGTGCAAGCCGCCCTGGCCGCCAAGCACGCTACCGGTAAACTGTCGAATAACCAGCCCCGGCAGGAGTGGCTAACCGAAATGGCCCAGCTAATTGATGCAGGCCAGGTACAGGTAGTCGTTAGCCGGGTATATCCGCTGGAGCAGGTGGCCGATGCTCACCGCGAAAGCGAAACCCGGCACGTGCGGGGCAAGTTGATACTGGAAATTCGAAAAGAAGCCGAGCAAGCATGAGGCATTTCAAGACGATAAGCGACTTCCATGCCTACCGCGGCTTGCCGAAGCCCCAGCACCCGTTGCTTAGCGTGGTGAATGTTGGGACGGTAGGACCCCTGCACGCCGAAGAGCCAACCAATTTGCTCTTAGACTTTTACACACTTTCGGTCAAACGAATGCGCAACGTCAAGGCCACGTACGGGCAGCAGCCGTTCGACTTCGATGCAGGCATCATGTCCTTTATGGCGCCCCGGCAGGTATTCAGCATCGCGGCGGTCAATCAAGACGAGGATATAGAAAAATCAGGGTGGGTGCTCTACATCCACCCTGATTTTATCTGGAATACGCCGCTGGCTACAACCATCAAGCAGTACGATTTCTGGGATTACGCGCTCAACGAATCATTATTCCTTTCTGCCAAGGAAGAGGCCACCATCATGGCTATTGTCCTCGCTATTCAGGAGGAGTATGAGGCCAATATTGATAAGTTCAGCAAGCCTATTATCGTTTCGCAGATCGAAAGCTTGCTGAATTATGCCGACCGGTTTTATCACCGCCAATTTATTACCCGGGAAAAAACCAATCATCAGGTGCTCGAACGGGTAGAAACTCTGCTCCACGCATATTTCAACAGCCAAGACTTGGTGGAGAAAGGCTTACCAACCGTGCGTTACGTTGCCGAACACTTGCACCTCTCGCCTAAGTATCTGAGCAGCCTGCTGCGCGTATTGACCGGGCAGAACACCCAGCAGCACATTCACGCCAAGCTGATCGAAAAGGCCAAGGAAAGATTATCGACGACGAGCCTCACCGTGAGCGAAATTGCGTACGAGCTAGGTTTTGAACACTTACAGTCGTTCAGCAAGCTATTCAAAGCCAAAACGAAACTGTCACCGCTAGAATTTAGGACTTCTTTTAATTAAGAAGGTAGAGCGAAGCCCGTGTTGCCAACCGGGCATGATACTCCAGACTTCCTCGGTTGTGGGATGCCCTCCTGTAGCGTCAAGCAGGAGCTTGGCACTACAACGTGGCATACTGCCCCAAAAACCCGTTAATCCTATCACGCCAAACCTTCGGGTAGAGAACATGATACGGCTCGTGGCCAACTCCCACGAAGTAATGCCGATCCTTCGGGCCGCCTAGGGCGTCGAAGATTTCGTCTGTTTCTTGGCGCGTCACGCGGGCATCGTCGAGGCCGTAAAGGAGCAGGGTAGGAGCCGTAACGCGCCGGGCAAACTCCCGCGAATTCATCTTGAAGGGCCAAAAACCATTCTGTACGCCCCCCCAGAACACCAGCAGGTTGGCCAGGGGAAAGTCAGGCACGCCCATAGAATGAAAACGGATCTGCGTGGTTTCGAGCAGGCTGCCGTAAGGGCACTCAATGATGCTGGCCGTTGGCTTGATACCCAGTTCGCTTTGGGCCCGCAGAATGGCTACTGCGCCCATCGAAATGCCATAAAGGCACACCGGCGTGGTGGGCGTTTGCTGGTGCAAGAAGTGAAAGGCCGCCGCCACGTCGAAGGCTTCGCGGTAGCCCACGGTGCACTGGTTGCCATCGGAGCCACCATTGCCCGCAAAATCAACGAGCAGAACCGAGTAACCTAGCTGGCGGAAGTTGTCGGCTTCGGTCAGTAGCTTGTCCTTGTTGCCCGTGTAGCCGTGGAACAACGCCACGCAGCCCTTGGCCTCGGGCAATGCACTGTACCACGCTTCCAGACGACCATTGGGGCTAGCTAGCTCGATGGTTTCGTACGGAAACGCGGGGTAAATCTGGTTTACCGGCTTGGGGTTCTCGACGCCCGTGAGCAATACTTTCAGCCGGTCGAAGCGGGACAACTCCTCGGGCTGATCGGTGCGCGGCTTTAGCTCAGTGGAAAAATGCGTGAAGTTCCAGGCATGGCAAAAAGCGAGCACATTGGCGGAGGCAAACAGGAAAAGAGCACCAGCGGTAAGCGGAAAACGTAATTTCATCGAGGTCGGCGAGCAGTGGGGTTGCCACGCGGCGGCCGATTACCAGAACCGGGTTGGCTGCCGGAAGTTTTGGGACTTGTTGGGCGTCCTCCAACTGGTTTGCGGGCGGCAGGCTGCTCAGCGGAAGGAACGTCAGCTGCGCCCTTTTTCGTGAGTGCAGGCCGCTGATCTGGCATTTTAGTAGCCGAAAAAGCTGCTTTTAGCTTTTTTACTTCTTCCGCCGTGAGTTCGCGCCACTGGCCGGGTGCCAAGTTTTCGATACCTAGGTGTGCAATCTGGCTGCGCACGAGCCGCAGGGTGGGGAAGCCTACCGCCGCCGTCATTTTGCGCACTTGCCGGTTCATGCCCTGCGAAATGGTAATGCTCAGCCAAGAGGTTGGGATGTTGGCCCGAAAGCGAATGGGTTTGCTCCGCTCCCAAAGAGTGGGCGCTTCGGCCAGCAGTTCCACTTGCGCGGGTGTCGTGAAGCCGTCTTTGATTTGCACGCCGCGACGTAGCTTTTCCAGCGCTTCTTCCGTCGGCTCGCCTTCTACCTGAGCTAGGTACGTTTTGGGCACCTTAAAACGCGGCTCCGACAGCCGGTGCTGCAAGGGCTTGTCGTCGGTGAGCAGTACGAGGCCTTCGCTGTCGTAATCCAAGCGGCCAACGGGGTAAATGCCGGGCACTGCTACAAATTCCTTGAGGGTGGTCCGGCCATTCTCGTCGGTGAATTGGGTAAGAACTTCAAACGGTTTGTTGACGAGAACGTAGCGCATTGATTTAGAAATTAGAGGTAAAAACTAAGAACGGAGAGGAACAAGTCAACAGGAGTCAGCTGACCTGCCATTTGCGCTGTGGGAGCTTGGATTTCGGCGCTCAACATACATAGAACGCACTCCACGCGTTCTAGCCGCTCACTTCTACGTTTGCCTAATGTTACTGCTTTCGCGCTTGTAGTTGCTTTAGGCGAACTTCAAGGACGCGGCGCGGTACTGCCGATACCACGTTGCCATTCGGGTACACGATAAACTCGCCACTATCGCGCGTGGTACGACCCGTTTTGCTTTGCTCGCGGTAAGTATGGTACACGTAGGTGGCAATGTGCGTTGTGTCGGTGGCTAGCTTTTCCGAGGGTTGCGCTTGGCGGGAAGCAACAGTGGCTGTGTGGGGTAGTATGTGGCCCGCCTCATCGCGAAACGTTACTGTATCGGCGGCAGCCGTGAGTTCCGCGAGTTTGGCTGCGTAAGCGACGGAGTCTTTGCGGCTGAAGGGGCGAAAGGTAAACTTCTCGGGTCGATAGTAGCCGGGTTCACCTAGGCCGCTGCTGACGTATTCAGAAACAGCAGCTTTCGATTGCCGCTCCGATGAATTACAGCTAGTCAATAGGGTAGACCCAAGCAGCAGGAAGAGCGGAGCAAATTTCATGGTGTGCAATAAACTAAGAGTAGAGCCGAGGCAGCGAATGTAAAAGCGCGCCACCATGCAATGCTGGTAAGCATGGCTTAGCGCGTACCACGCAAAAATAGCAGCCAAAGAATTGATCAGATGCCGCCTGAATACTTCCGGGTGGCCCATTCGGTGGTTATCAGCGCCAGCAGGAGGAAGAACAACCATTTGAGGTTGATAAGATCCTTCAGGTCTTCTTGGCTGTAAAGCACCGGCTTGTAGTCGGCTTTTTGAATATCCTGCGTGAGCTGGGCAAATTGGCTCGGATAATACAGCCGCGAATTGTTGCGACGACTGAGCTGGTAGAGCAGGTTGTGGTTGGCACGGGCATCGAGGGCTTCGAGTTGCTGTTCCTGGACCAGCAGCTCGCCCCGATCTTGCTGGGCTTGGCCGCCGAGCGTGGCGCGAGCTTGGTAGCGGTAGAGGCCACCGGGCAGCGAACCTAGGTGCAGCGGAGCACCATCTTCGCCGGTGGTGTAGCTGAAGGTGCGGGTCTTGTTTTTTTCGTCGGTAAGCGTGAGGCTGATCTGCTGGCCGTAGATGCGCTCAAAAATGGCGTTGTAGGTTTCGGCCCCGAACGTCACGTCGTCGGCAGTGGTGAAGGCATCCTGGGTGGGATAGACGTCGAGGCGCTTCTTGTTGGCATTTTGGGTCAACAGTTGCAGCGTGCGAATGATCATGCGGTCATACGCTTCGGGGCGGTCGTCGTGGTCAGCGGCTTCTTGCAGACGCCACTGCCAGCTGCCATCGGTGAGCAGCGTTGCCTGCTTTTGCGTTGGTAGGCCACCAAGAACCAGCAAGGGCTTCTGCGTGCTTACCTTACCCACTTGCTGAAACAGCGCGGCTTCGGCACCGCCCCCTAGGCGCAGGTCGCCGAAGGGTACGGCTGCGGGCGGGTATGCGGCAAAGCGCCGTAGGGCCTCTTCTTCGAACGTGAAGCGCGAAAACGCAGGATTCGGTACGGGCGTCACGTCGTCGGTCTGGGTGCCGCGGGGCGTGATGGTGAGGCCCGAACCTAGGGTGTTGTACGCGTTCAGGTCCGACTGCGCACCTAGGATGTAAAAGGCCGGAGTACGCTTGGTGCGAATTTGGGCCAGCACTTCGGCGCCCGCGCCACCACGCGCCGGAATCTGGTGCAAGATGGCTACGTCGTAGTCCTGCGCTTTGAGCGGCGCAATGCCCGGCAAATACGAAACTAGGTCGAAGTTGTCGTTTTGCAGGATAGCGGCCCGCAGCGCCTTCAAATCGGGATGGGGAGCAGCGCCGGCTAAGAGCACCCGGAGTTTACCTTTCACTACTTCTACGTAGGCAAACTTGCTGTTGTTAAGCGTTGTAAACTCGCCAGGCTGCTTCTCAATCACCACCTCGTAGCGGCGCTTACCGGGCGCGGGCGCCGTAATTAAAAAGGTTGTTTTTTGGCGCCGCTGATTCGGAGCTAGGGTCACGCGCTTGGTTTCGAGCACGCGGCCCTTCTCCCGCAACTGTACCGTGGCCACCCCACCGCTAAAACCATCATAGCCAATTTCAGCTTCAATCGGGAAGCGGTTGCCGCTGAAGGCTACGCGGTTGTAGGTAAGCGCTGGCAAACTCAGGTCCTTTTTAGGCACGGTGTCGCCTACGGCTACACTATAGATCGGGAAGTTGAACTGCGAATATACCGGCGACTGGCCCTGGTTCACAATGCCATCTGACACCAGCACTACGCCAGCGAGGTTGCGCCCATCATAAGCTTCCTGCACGCCCGAGAGCAGGCCGTTCAAGTCCGTAGCCGGCACCTGAAAGCGTAGCGAATCGGGCCGGGAGGTGCGGGCGTTCGGGTCGAGAGTGCGGGTTTCCACGTTGAAGCCCCGGCCGCGCAAGGTGGTTGCTAGCTGTTGCAGACCGGTACTGGCCTGGCTAAGCACAGCGGGCGGCGTGAACAGCCCCACCGACTGCGAGTTATCGACGGCCAGCACCACTGTGGGCTTTTCCGTCGTCGTGCTAGTCGACTTCACGAAAGGTGACAGCAGCAGAAAGCATAAGAAGCTGACGACCAAGAAGCGTAGCAACGCCAGGCCGTAGTTTAGGGGCTTGCTCCACGGCGCCTTAGCCGAGTAAAGCAGGGCCGCATAGCCTGCCCCCGCCGCCAGGCACAGCAGAATAAACCAGGGAGAAGCAGAAACAGAAATCAAAGGCGAGTTGGATAGCTAGAGCGATAAGAACCCCAGTTGGCCCTGCATAGTTGCTTGCAGGCAAAGGAGCCCCGGCGAAGGTAGGAAGTTGCGGGCGAAGCGAGTGTAGAAAGCTAGGTCGTTATCTTGGGCTGAAGTGCTATTATAATGAATGGATCAACGTAGTGCTAACGTCTTTGTCTGTATGTGGAAGCTAGGTTTTAGGCTATTATTAGCAACGCTTAGTCTGTGCGCACTGTTGCCAAACAGGTGCATCTCTCAACGCAAACCAAGCAGTCCGCCCAAGCATTTGCTTGGTAATCTTCGCTACGATACGCTCTTGCTAGCTGCTGATTATTCGGAATGCGGTGAGTTTGGTGGTCACCATGAAATAATTAAGGTGTATATGCAAGAGCAGGAGCGAGTACAACTGCGCAACTCTCCTGATTGGGAATCGCTGCCGCTCACCGCCGCGTGGTTTGTGGATAGTACCCAATGTCCTCAACCTAGGGTAAAGCTTGTCTTTAAAAAGCAACGGCTGCTTCAGATGGAGGAGGAAACTAGTATTAAGCAGTACATACAAGCGCTTTTGTTGGAGAACCTTAAAGACAATGGCATGACGATGAGCAATGCGGGCAACCACTATCAGGTTAAAAAAGCGCGGAGAGATGATTTGCAAGTCACTTACTGGGATGTCCATGACTCATTTAGTGGATTTGAGGTGCTACGCAAACGGCTGTTTGGAAGATAATCTATAGCAATGAGCCAGGTTCGGCTCTGGCGCTTTGATTCCGAACTTCGCTAGTAAGCGTATTGAGAAAATTGAGCGATTCCTAACCGGGTATGGTGGCCGCCAAATGGCTTATGGAACTGCTTTTGTATTGCGTATTTTTGTCTGTAGACAGGAACTTGCTTAGTGCAAAGAACCCAAGGTCAAGGCGGCTCCGATAGTTAGCGCATGAAAAAAGTATTATTTATTCTGTTAGCAACCCTAGGTTTCATTTTCGCCCACAATCCAGCCCGTGCGCAACGCATCGTGCGGGTAAAGCTCAGCGATGGGGGCTCCACGCTAAACGCACATTTCCCCCGCGACTACACCGACCGAACCTTTATCAAGGGGTTGGCCATGTACCGCAACAAGATTGAAGACTTGGTGGGTTGCCTTATCTTACTAGAAGACAAGGACAAGGCGAGCATCATCGGGCAATACATTAAGTCGGGGGAGCCGCCTTTGCGCAGTTCTACGCTGTCGGATGTGCTGTACAACTCCAAAATCAGCTCGGCTTCGGCCATGAACGGCAGCTATATGGTGGCCTCGGTGGCGGCGTCTACCGCGTCCATTGTGGAGGTCATTCTGACGGACGTGAACGGCGTGTTGGTGCCCGAAACCTCGATTCCGTACCTAGATATTTGCCGAGCCGCCAAGAACGTTGATAAGGAGATTAAGAAGAAAATCTACTATATCCGGTCGGCGAAAGTAACGAGCGTGCATAGCCGCACTTACCAAGAAATTAATACAGAGGCCGGCATTAGCGGCACTGTATTCAGCGCGGGCGGCAAGGTGTACAACTCCTCCGATCAGTTCAAGACGGATTACGTCGTGTCGGTGGACTTAGTGAGCCTCACCAACTTGCTCATGACCAAGAACTGCGACAACCTGATCAGCAACAGCGAGCTAGCTGTGCGCCAGCAGGTGCAGCAGGAGAAGATGGTGGTAGACAGAGCTGAGCAGGAGCGCCGCATGCGCGAAAGCGAATTGAACGCGGCCCGCGCCGAAGCCAACGAGCTGAAAAATCGCGTGGCCGAAATGCAGGAAATGCTAAGAAGTCAGCGCGTAGTAGCCGACGAGTACCGGGCGCAGGTAAATAACCTCAAAGATGAGCTAATGACGGCGCAGAAGAAAGTCACGCGCCTGCAAGCCGAAACCGTCGAGGTTCAAACCAGAGCTTCTCAGGTAACGGCCTCTGCGCAAGCGCAACCCGCAGCAACTGAGAGTAAAGCCACCAACCTGGTGCAGAAATCAGATATATCCGTGATTTCGGAAGTGAAGAACTTGTCGAGCGAGGAAGTAAAGCAGATGGGTTTCAAAGAAGTGAAGCCGGAGTAGAGAGATACCAATCAACAAAGCGGAAGCTGTTTTTGGTGAATCCTTGAAACAGCCTCCTGCCTTTGTTGGAACTTAGGCTGCCACCAACTCCGGCTGCTGCACCTGCTTCCGCCGCCGAAGAACCAGCGCTATGCAAAACAGAATGCCGCCCGCTACCATCACCGCCCCGACCCACTCCGGCGACGTGTACCCTAGGCCCGCCGCAATCGGCAGACCACCTAGGTAGGCGCCGAGGGCATTGCCGGTGTTGAAACCCGATTGGCTCAGCGAGGAAGCCAGCATCTCGGAACCCTTCGCCGCCCGGATCATGAGCATTTGGATAGGCGCTGCCGTGGAGAAAGCTAGGCCACCGGTCAGGATGGTCATCAGGACAGTAGGAATTTGGTAATGAGCCGCTAAAGGAATAGCGAGGAGCGCCGTCGTCATGGCCATGAGCAGCCACGTGGTAGCCCGTAGCGGCGACATGCGGTCGGTGAGCCAGCCACCTAGGAAGTTGCCCAGTGCCATACCGACGCCGGCCAGCACCATGAGGAAGGTAACGGCATTGTTGCTGAAGCCCGTCACCTCCGTGAACAGCGGCACGATGTAGCTAAACCACGCGAAAAAGCCACCATTGCCGAGCACCGTAATGGCAATAATCATCCAGGGTTCCAGCTTAGTAAAGGCGTGAAACTCATCTTGCAGGCGCGTGTTCTTGGCCGGCAAATCGGGGAGCAAGCGGCGCACACTCACCACCGTGAGTAAGGCCACCACCACGATTAGCACGAACGGAATTCGCCAGCTGAAGTTATGACCTAGGTAGGTGCCAATCGGGACGCCGATGATGTTGGCAATGGTAAGGCCCGCAAACATAATGGAGACGGCCTGCGCTTCTTTGCCCGGCGCTGCCAAGCGCCCCGCTACTACGGCGCCCACACCAAAGAATGCACCGTGCGGCAAACCAGAAATAAACCGCGTCAGCAGCATGATATGATAGCTAGGTGCCAGCACTGATAACGCATTTCCCAGCGCAAACAGCCCCATCAGCAGGGCCAGGATCTGCTTGGGCGGCAGCTTGCCCGTGAGAGCTACCAGCAGCGGCGCCCCTACCACCACACCCAAGGCATAAGCCGAAATGAAGTGCCCCGCCGTCGGAATGGAAATGTGCATGGCGTGGGCGATATCCGGCAGAATACCCATCATGACAAATTCGGTCATACCGATGCCGAGTCCGCCTAGCGTGAGGGGAATGAGGGAGCGTTTGGAGTTCATGAAAGCAAATTGATTATAGCCGTAGCGGGATGTAGCGCAAAGCGCTGCCTCGCGGATCGTTGAACAACTTGCACCTAGGTTGTTGCAAGCGTACCTATTCAACGGTAGCGCGAGGCAGCGCTTCGCGCTACTGTATAAAGGAAGTGTCGGGCCGTCAGGCCCTCTTAACCAAGGCCTAACAACCCGACACGTTGCATTCTTGTTCAGAAATAAAAAAGAAAACCTAGGTCAGCATGCCGCCATCAACCTGCAACACCTGGCCCGTAATGTAGGCCGAATCGTCGGAAGCTAGGAAAGCGGTAGCCTTGGCCACGTCTTCCGGCGAGCCGCCACGCTTCAGCGGAATGGCTTTGCGCCACTCGTCCACTTGCTTGGGGTCGAGGATACCCGTCATTTCGGTTTCGATGAAGCCAGGCGCAATAGCATTGCAGCGAATGTTGCGCGAACCTAGCTCCAGCGCCACCGACTTGGTGAAGCCGATGATGCCCGCTTTCGAGGCGGCATAGTTGGCCTGCCCCGCGTTGCCTTTGATGCCCACCACCGAGGTCATGTTGATGATGCTGCCAGCTTTGGCGCGCATCATCGGCTTGGTAGCAGCCTTGGTGAGGTTGAACACCGATTTGAGGTTTACGTTCAGCACCTGGTCCCACTGCTGCTCGCTCATGCGCATGAGCAGGCCGTCTTGCGTGATACCGGCGTTGTTTACCAGAATATCCAGCTTGCCAAACTCGGCCACCACGTCGTCGACCAGCTTTTCGGCCTGGGCGTAGTCGGAAGCGTCGGAGCGGAAGCCCTTGATTTTAGTGCCGTGCGCCGCCAGTTCCTGTTCGAGCTGCTGGCCTTTTTCCACGCTGGAAAGGTAAGTGAACGCCACGTTGGCACCTAGCTGAGCGAAATGCGCCGCAATTGCGCGGCCAATTCCTTTGGAAGCGCCCGTGACGAGGGCGGTTTTTCCGTCGAGCAGTTTTGTCATGCGGCGAAGGTAGTAAATGGAGTTGTTAGCCGATAGCCATTAGCGCTGGCTTTCGCCTAAAGTCTGGGCAAAGCAATCAAGTGCGTAGCTTGCAGCGCTGTTTTGTTTGAGAAGCTAGCCGCTAATGGCTACCGGCTAACAGCTCTTACTCATGCGTGAAGTCGACATCTGCATTCTGGGGGCCGGGCCAGGTGGCGCCACGGCCGCCCTACACCTCGCCAACGCCGGCCAGCGTTGCCTGCTCGTAGACCGCGCCACTTTTCCGCGGGATAAGATCTGCGGCGATGCCCTCAGTGGCAAAGTAGTGATGGAGCTACGCCGCATCGGCGCCGATTTGCCTGGCAAGCTAGCTGCCTCGCCCATGCAAGTGCCCGCCTGGGGCATCGACTTCTTTGCCCCCAATGGCCGCCGACTTAGTATCCCGTTTAAGCCCACCGGCGGCAGCACCGACGTAGTAGGCCACGTAGCCAAGCGCCTCGACTTCGACAACTTTCTACTTGAAGAGGTGCGTCGCCGCCCCGAAATTGAGCTGCTAGAAGGCGTCGATATCACGCGTCACGAGCGTACCGCTGCCGGCCGTTGGAACCTAGCTTCGACCGATGGCGCCGTAGAAATTTCGGCTAAGCTGTTGCTGGTTGCCAACGGTGCGCAGTCGGCGTTTGTGCGTCAGGTGGCGGGGCACGCGCTGGAGCCGGCGCACCACTGCGCTGGCCTGCGCACCTACTACCAGGGCGTAACGGGCCTGAATCCGGCGAGCTTCATCGAACTACACTTTCTCGAAGAATTTTTGCCCGGCTACCTCTGGATTTTCCCTTTGCCTAACGGCCAAGCCAACGTCGGGGTGGGCATGCTAACGGCGGCCGTATCGAGCAAGAAAATAAATCTGCGCGAGCGGCTCCATGAAATACTCGCCACGCACCCCGCGCTGAAAGACCGTTTTGCCACGGCTGAGCGGCTAGGTCCGGTGCGCGGTTTTGGGTTGCCGCTCGGCTCGAAGCGGCGGGCACTGTCGGGCGAGGGGTATATGCTCCTGGGTGACGCAGGCTCCCTCATCGATCCGTTCACCGGCGAGGGCATCAGCCACGCGATGGTCAGCGGGCGGCACGCGGCCGATTGGGCAGCGCAAGCGCTAGCGGCAAATAATGTCGCCCCTAGCTTCTTGCGCCAGTATGATGCGGCCGTATACCGCCGGCTCGGGCAGGAGCTGCGCCTGAGCCACGCCATGCAGCGGCTCCTGAACTATCCTTGGCTATTCAATTTCATCGCGAATCGGGCCACCAACAACCCCACTTTGGCCGCGACGCTGTCAAGCATGTTCGTCGACCTCGATTTGCGCGAGCGGCTGCGCCAACCTAGCTTTTACTTGAAGCTGCTGTTTGGCGGTAAGCTGTAGCGAGAAGTTATTAGAAGCTACGGCTGCTCGGTAGCCGAAACCTTCGCATCTGGGGCGGTAGCAGAGGCGCCGGTGGTGTCGATACCAACGGAGTCGCGGACGCGGGGCTCTTGCTTTTCCGAAAGAAGGGCACGCCGAGCCTCTAAGCTAGGTTTTTCGGTTTCGATGGTGGTGGCGCACTGCGTAGTGAGCAGCAAGGTAGCAAGCCCAAAAAGTAGCGTAAGTAAAGAGTGTTTCATTGTGGTATGGTCAGGAAGGGGCACCGGTAGCCGGGTTGCACTTTCTACGTAGCGCGGTTGTTTGAAGGGGGTAAGTATTTCGCATTTCTACTTTGCCAAGTCCTTAACAATAGCCGCCAACCCTAGGTTATGGTGGGTAGCAAACCCTGGTTATCTTTGTCGCGCCTCCCGGCCCTGGCCCGGCGCGGTTTTCTTTTCTAATCTGTTCTCTTCAAGACAAGTAACATGGCATTGCAATACGACCTGGTCGTTATCGGCAGCGGCCCCGGCGGCTACGTAGCGGCTATTCGGGCCTCGCAGCTCGGGCTGAAAGTAGGCGTGATAGAGCGGGAGTCGCTCGGCGGTATCTGTCTCAACTGGGGCTGCATCCCGACGAAAGCGCTGCTCAAGAGTGCTCAAGTATTTGAATACATGAACCATGCAGCCGACTACGGTCTGAAGGTCGAGGGCGCGAGCTACGATTTTGGGGCAGTAATCAAGCGCAGCCGCGGTGTGGCCGATGGCATGAGCAAAGGCATCAACTTCCTGTTCAAAAAGAATAAAATCGAAACGGTATCGGGCGTGGGCAAGCTGCTCGCCCCGGGCAAAGTGGAGGTGACGAAGGCCGACGGCAGCAAAGAAACCGTGGAAGCCAAGCACATCATCTTGGCCACCGGCGCCCGCTCGCGCGAGCTGCCCGCTATGCCGATTGACGACAAGAAAATCATCGGCTACCGCAAGGCCATGACGCTAGAGCAAATGCCCAAGCGCTTGGTGGTGGTAGGCTCGGGCGCCATCGGCGTTGAGTTTGCGTACTTCTACCGCTCCATGGGCTCGGAAGTGACGGTAGTAGAATTCCTGCCCCGCATCACACCCGTAGAAGACGAGGAAGTTTCCAAGCAAATGGAGAAATCCTTCACCAAGATGGGGATCAAGGTGATGACCAGCGCCGAAGTGACCAAGGTGGACACCAGCGGCCCTGGCTGCAAAGTGACGGTGAAAACTGCCCAAGGCGACCAGCAAATTGAGTGTGACGTGGTGCTATCGGCTGCCGGTGTAGTAACCAACATCGAGAACATTGGCCTCGAAGAGCTAGGTATCAAAACGGAGCGTGGCCGCGTAATTGTGGACGACTTTTACCGCACCAACGTGCCCGGTATCTACGCTATTGGCGATATTATTCCCGGTCCGGCATTGGCACACGTTGCTTCGGCCGAAGGTATTATTTGCGTGGAAGCCATCACCGGCCACCACCCCGAGCCGCTCAACTACCAGAACATCCCAGGCTGCACGTACGCGTCGCCGGAAATTGCCTCGGTGGGCCTCACCGAAGCCGAAGCCAAAAAGCAAGGCTACGACGTGCTAGTGGGCAAGTTCCCCTTCTCTGCCTCGGGCAAAGCCAGCGCTGGCGGCGTGAAAGACGGCTTCGTGAAAGTTATCTTCGATAAGAAGTATGGCGAGTGGCTAGGAGCCCACATGATCGGCTCGAACGTAACCGAGATGATTGCCGAGGTAGTCGTAGCGCGCAAGCTCGAAACTACCGGCCACGAAATCATCAAGGCTGTGCACCCGCACCCCACCATGTCGGAAGCGATTATGGAAGCGGCGGCGGCGGCTTATGGTGAAGTAATTCACTTGTAGTCTGTTCCGGCTATTTGATCAAGTAAAAAGCCCTAGCATCCGCTGCCGGATGCTAGGGCTTTTCGTTGAAGACAAGACATCTCTTAAACCATGGAAAAATTTCCTTCCTACCAGCGTTTGTTCTTATTCCTGCTGGCTGGTATTGCTTTGGTCGTAGTTGGCGGCTTGCTGAAGCGGCAAAACGTGGGCGGCGCTGGCTTGTTTGCGCTGGCTGGGCTAGCTATTCAGGCCATCGCCATGATTATGATGGTGTATCGGTATGCAAAAGGACTAGGAAAGAGCTAGCGCAGCTTTAAAAGCGAAGTGAATGCACCCCGCCGATTGGCTTTGGTGCAGCTGCCGCAAGCAAGACGCCCGTTTTGCTAGGTTGCGTTCTTATAACTTGTTATCAACAGGCGGACAAACCTCCCAAGCCGAAGGACGCAGCGTGAGCAACTGGCCGGGTTGGTAGGGGTAGCCATCGTTGGGCAAGGTGATTAGCAGAGTAGAGCCGTCGGAAGCTAGGCGCACTCGGGCTTGGTTGCCCGGCAGTATTTTCACAATTGTAGCCTGAGTAATCGAGATAGAAGTTGGCGTTGGGAGAAGCGTTGGTGGGCCATCTTGGCGCACCCGACCTAGGTCTAGCTCAATAACCCGGTCGGCTAAAGCGTGCACTTCCGCCGGATCGTGGCTAACCAAAATAGTGGTTAGGTTAAATTCATGGTGGGCATGGCGTAGCGCTTGTTGCAGGTGTTGACGCGTGGGGTAGTCGACGGCGGCGAGGGGCTCATCCAGCAGCAGCAGGCGCGGACGTCGCGCCAGAGCCCGCGCCAAGGCCACGCGTTGCTGCTGCCCGCCCGAAAGTTGTGATGGGTAGCGGTGCGCCAACGCTTCAAGCCCCGTTAGTGTGAGCAGTTCCGGCACAATTGCTTGGTTCTGTTGCCTCGGTAAGGCAAACGCTAAGTTCTGCTGCACCGTCATGTTCGGAAACAGCGCATAATCCTGAAACACAAAGCCAATAGAGCGGTGGGCCGGCGGAAGCCACACCCGGCGTTTATCGTCGTACCATACCTGCTCACCCGCCCGCAAGTAGCCGGCCTCGGGGCGCGTCAGGCCGGCGAGCAGGCGTAGCAGCGTGGTTTTGCCAGCGCCCGAGGGGCCATACAGCGCCACAAACTCACCCGGCCGAATAGCTAGGTGCACGTCCAGTGTAGCAGGTCCGGCCGCCGAGTGAAGCGCTTTGATCAGGTGAAAATCGAGCATCAAGCGGAGTAGTTAGACCGACGTTTGGTAAGCCAAGACAACAGCAGCAGCAGCAGCAGCGCCAGGCCCACCAGCACGAGGGAGTAGGCGTTTGCTTGCGCATAATGCTGGCTTTCTACGGCGTCATAAATGGCGATGGAAGCCACGCGGGTTTGACCGGCAATATTGCCCCCGATCATCAGCACCACCCCAAACTCGCCGATGGTGTGCGCGAAGGTGAGCACAATGCCACTAAGCAGCGCCGGCTTGCAGTTGGGTAGCAACACCCGCCACAGTGTAGTCAGGCGCGATTTGCCCAAGGTGGCGGCGGCTTCAGCCAGGGAAGGAGGCAGGCGCTCGAAGCCTGCTTGCAAGGGCTGCACCATAAACGGCAAACTATACAACAGCGAGCCAATAAGAATACCCGTGAACGTAAAGTTGAGTCGCAGACCTAGCGTGTGCTGCAAAAACCGCCCTAGCCCAGTGTCGGGACTGAAAGCCAATAGCAAATAGAAGCCTAGCACCGTAGGCGGCAGCACCAGCGGCAGGCCTACGAGCACTTCCGCCAGTGGCTTGATGCGGCTGCGGGTGTAGGCCAGCCAGTAAGCCAGTGCCGTGCCGATGCCCAGCAGCAGCAAGGTCGTGAGGGTGGCCAAGCGCAACGTCAGTGCCAGCGTTTGCCAGTAATCTTGCAAGGGGAGAAGGGGCTAGCGGGGAAGAGTAAAACCGTACGTGCGCAGCACTGAGCGAGCCGGAGCGCTGGCTACAAAATCGACAAACTGGGTAATAGCTGGGTGTTGTGCCCCGCTTTTCAGCACCACAAAGCGCTGCTCCAGCGGCGCGTAGGCTTGCTGCGGAATTAGGTAATAGCGCCCTTGTGCTTTCAAAGCAGGGCTAAGAGCTAGGGCCAGAGCGAGTATACCCACATCGGCGGCACCCGTGGCGGCGTAGTTGGCCGCTTGGGCAATATTTTCTCCGAACACCAAGCGCGGTTGCACCCGGTCGTAGAGCTGGTAATGGCGTAGAATTTCCACTGCCTTTTTGCCGTAGGGCGCGTGTGTGGGGTTCGCAATGGCAATTTTTCTTACCCGCGCGTCGAGCAGCGTTTGCTCACCCCGGAGCGCTGGGTCCAGCGTTTTGCTCCACAGCACCAGTTGCCCTTGGGCGTAGAGCACGGGTGCCGCTGCCGCGAAACCTTGCGCTTGCAGCTGCCGCGGATAGTCGCTATCGGCGGAGAAAAACAGCTCAAACGGAGCGCCGTGGCGAATCTGCTCGTAAAACTTGCCCGACGACCCATACGTCACGTCGACGCGCACGCTAGGGTGCTGGGCCGCGAATACCGCCACGAGCGAATCCATGGCGTACCGCAAATCGGCGGCCGCGGCAACCCGTAGTGTAGTCGTCTGGGCCGACGATTCGGCAGCAGGCGAGTGCTCTTGCGACGAGCAAGCCGTGAAAAGCAAGCCGGAAAGCGCGAAGAAAAGCCAGTATAAACGGGACATAAAGGGAAGACTACAAAAAAAACAGCCACAAGCAGCTAGTCCAAAACCAACAGCGCAAAGAGCGTCGCCCGGCAAGACCACTGCGCCGCTCCCGCACCTAGGATGGCTGAGCGTTGTGCTTTTGCCTATATAACGAAATAGACGAGCTGACGTTTGCTTCTGGCTGCGGCTTTTCGCTTGTTGTCAAACGGCAGCAGCCCGTTCACTTAGTCCTGCGACGACGCTACCAGTGGCTTGGCGGGCGCAAGGCTAGGTTTCGGTTTGCGACTTACCAAGAATACGCCCAGAAAAATCAGCGACGCTTGCAAGGCTTTCTCCAGCGTAAAAGTGTCTTTGCCGAGCCCAACGGCAATAATAACGGCCAGTACCGGCTGCAAGTAAATGTACACGCCCGTCAGGGCGGGGCTGGCGTACTTAAGGGCCCAGTTGTTAAGCAAATACGCGAGAATCGTGAGGCAGATGACCATGTACAGAATCTCGGACCAGATGAGCAGCGGCAGGTGAGCATAGTCGATAGCTACCGCCTGCCGCCAGCCGAAAGGCACTACCGCCAAGGCGCCCACCAGAAAAATGCGGGCCAGAACCGTGAACGGATGATACTTGCGCATCAGTGGGGTGACAATAACCAGGTACACGCCGAACGCCGTGGCATTGAGCAAAATGTATAAGTTGCCCAGCGGCGTATCCTGGCCCGGAGTAGCACCGGTTTTACGACCTAGGATGATGAGGGCAGCACCTACGCCCGCCAGCACAATCCCCGCGGCCCGCGCACGGGTAATCTTTTCCCCGAGCAGGACGGCCGACGCGAGTACAACCACAATTGGCGACACTGTTTGAACCAGCGACGCGTTAATAGGCGTAGTAAGCTCTAGGCCCGAGAAAAAAAGCAGTTGATTAGAAGCAATGCCAATCAGGCCGCAAAGAACGGCGCGAACGTTATCGGCGCGGCCGGTAATGCGGTCTTGCGTAACCAAGCGGCTCAGAATACCAAAAAACAATGCTGCGCCGATAACGCGCAGCGTGACCAACCCAAACGGCCGGGCAAAATGCGGCATTACATCTTTCGACAGGCTGTAGTTGGCTGCGTAAATGAAAGCCGCTGTAAACAAGGCGGCGTGGACGCGTATAGGATTTTTCATTTCAAGGCAAAGGTACGCAGGCAACATCCCAACCGCCTACTTTTGCGCCTCACCTAGGTTATATGGCTACCGGTTCCCTGTTCGACTCTGACGCTTCTGCTTCTTCCGCTCATTCGGCTACTACGGCGGCGCGGCCCGGCGCCCCGCTGGCCGAGCGGCGCCGCCCCCACACCCTCGCCGACTATGCTGGCCAGCAACACTTGGTAGGCCCGGAGGGCGTGCTGCGGCGTTACCTAAACGCGGGGCGCTTGCCTAGCCTCATCCTGTGGGGACCACCCGGCGTAGGCAAAACCACCCTAGCGCACCTACTGGCCGACGAGTTGAAGCTGCCTTTTTCGGCCTTGAGCGCCATCAACGCGGGCGTGAAGGACGTGCGCGAGGTGATTGACCGGGCCAAAAAGCAGCGTAATACCATTTTGTTTATTGATGAGATTCACCGCTTTAGCAAGTCGCAGCAAGATGCGCTGCTCGGGGCGGTGGAGCAGGGCGTGGTTACGCTCATCGGAGCCACCACGGAGAATCCCTCCTTTGAAGTCATTCCGGCCTTGCTGAGCCGGGCGCAGGTGTACGTGCTAGAGCCGCTCGACAAAGATGTGCTCATCAGCATTGTGGATAAGGCGCTGGCGGAAGATGAAATCTTGAAGCAACGCAACGTGCGCATGGCTGAGTACGGCGCCCTGCTCACCATCTCGGGGGGCGATGCGCGCAAACTGCTCAACCTGCTCGAAATTGTAGTGGAAGCTAGCCGCCCCGACCCGGCCACGGGCGAAATTGTCATTACGGATGACGTGGTGCAAAAGCTAGCGCAGCAGCACCTAGCTCGCTATGATAAAGGCGGCGAAATGCACTACGACGTTATTTCGGCCTTCATCAAAAGCATCCGCGGCTCCGACCCCAACGCGGCGGTGTACTGGCTGGCTGTGATGCTGGAAGGCGGCGAAGATCCGAAGTTCATTGCCCGCCGCTTGCTCATCCTTGCCTCCGAAGATGTGGGCAACGCCAACCCCAATGCGTTGATGCTGGCGCAGAGTTGCTTTCAAGCTGTAACCGTGATCGGGATGCCTGAAAGTGAGATTATTCTGTCGCAAACGGTGGTGTATCTGGCTACCAGCGTCAAAAGCAACGCCTCGTACCTTGCCATCAAGCAAGCTCGCTCGCTCGTACGGCAACAAGGCGTGCAGGCGGTGCCTATTCCGCTACGCAACGCGCCTACCCGGCTGATGAAGCAGCTAGGTTACGGAAACGAGTACATGTATTCGCACGACTACGAAGGCAGCTTCGCCTACCAAGAATTCTTGCCCGAGGCGCTCAGCGGTACTGTTTTCTACGAGCCCGGCCAAAATGCCAGCGAAGCCAAGCTCCGCGAGCGGCTACGACAGTGGTGGGGCGAGAAGTACAAATATTAACGTAGCGCGGCCTTCGTGATCCGCACTTGCCAGTAGCAGCGGCCAACGTGCTATGAGACAAACGCGGACTTCAAAGTCAGCGCTACGCCACGCGGAAAAGCACCCAAAGCCTTCTACATTTGTTAGGCTACCATCTACCTATTTTTCAATCTACATGAGACAATTTCTTAAGTACGTGCTGGCTACCCTGGTAGGCCTCGTACTTTTCGCCGTAATCGGCGTGGTGGTGCTGATCGGGCTAGCCTACAGCGCCTCCCGCTCTGAAAAAGACGTGGTAGTAGCCACCAACTCTGTGCTGGAGCTGAAGCTAGATAAGCCTATTTCGGAACGCGAAAATCCGGGTTCTTTTGCCGCTTACATCACCGGCGACAACGCCCAAAGCACGGGCCTTGACCAGCTCAAAGACGCAATTCGCCGCGCCAAAACCGACGACGATATCAAGGGCATCTTCTTGAATGTGGAGCTCGTGCAAGCTGGTATGGCCACGCTAGAAGAGGTGCGCGACGCGCTGTTGGACTTCAAAAAGTCAGGCAAATTTGTTGTGGCGTACAATGACCTAGCTTCCGAAAAGAGCTACTACCTCGCTTCAGTCGCCAACAAAATCTACCTGAATCCGCAGGGCACGCTGGAGTTCAACGGCCTCAGCTCGGAAACGTACTATTACAAGAATCTATTCGAAAAGGCTGGCATCGAGCCATATATCTTCCGCGTAGGTTCGTTCAAGAGCGCAGTGGAACCCTACTTCCGCGAAAGCATGTCGGACTCGGCACGGCTGCAAACAACGTCGTTCCTAAACTCACTCAATAACTTCATGCTCGGCCACGTAGCCACGGCGCGGGGTATTGCCCCGAACCGCATCAAGATCATCAGCGACTCGATGCTGGTTCATAATGCCGACGACGCCAAGCAGCTCGGCCTCGTGACGGACCTAGGGTATTACGACCAAGCCCTCGACTATATGAAGGGTAAAGTGGGCGTGGCTAAAGACAAGAAGCTGAGTATGATCAGCCTCGACCGCTACGCGAAGTCGCAGGATGAAGAAGGCGACGCCAGTGGCAACCGCATAGCTGTTGTATACGCCGAAGGCGACATCGTGACGGGCAAAGGTGGCGATGACAATATTGGCAGCACGCGCTTCGCGGAAGCTATTCGCAAAGCTAGGTTAGATGATAAGGTGAAGGCGGTGGTGCTGCGCGTAAACTCCCCTGGTGGCTCGTCGCTGGCGTCGGATATTATCTACCGCGAAGTAGCCCTCACAAAGAAAGTGAAGCCCGTTATCTGCTCTATGTCGGACGTGGCGGCTTCGGGTGGCTACTTCATCGCCATGGCCTGCGACACCATTGTGGCGCACCCAAACACGATTACGGGCAGCATCGGGGTGTTTGGCGTATTGCCTAACATCCAGCCGCTGCTGCGCGACAAGCTAGGCGTGACCACCGACCGCGTGACCACCGGTAAGTTCTCTGATTTGCCCACCATCACGCGCCCGCTCACGGCTTTCGAAAAGCAACAGCTCCAGAAAGAAGTGGATCGTATTTACGCCGACTTCACCACCAAAGCCGCGCAAGGTCGCCACATGCCGGTAGAGCGCTTGCGCCGCCTGGCCTCGGGGCGGGTATGGTCGGGGGAAGAAGCCAAAGCCCGCGGCCTCGTCGATGTGCTCGGCTCCTTCGATGATGCCATGCGTATTGCCGCTCGTCGGGCCAACCTGAAAACTGACGAATACAAAGTGCAGTACTTGCCCAAGCAAGACGCCAACCCGTTTTTAGCGCTATTCAATAGCTTTGGCGAGGAAGCTCGCTTGCGAATGATCAAGCAGGAAATGGGCCCCATGTACCCCATGTACGAGCAATACAAGAAGCTCACCCAGATGCAAGGCGTGCAAGCTAGGTTGCCGTTTGAGCTGAGTATTCAATAGCTAGCTGCTTAAAAAGGTAACCGGCACCCAGGCTGAACTCAACGGAGTACTCGCCTGGGTGCCGGTTACCTTTTTAAGCAGCTGTTTTTTGGTAGCAATGGTGATCGTTGCGCCCAAATGAGATTAAGTAGTGTACTCTATATATTACCACAACTCATGGATACTCCCCAAACGCTCATTCGGCAAGCATACGCTGCATTCAACGCACGCGACATCCCGACGGTCCTTGCCACGCTCCACCCCCAGGTGCGCTGGTCGCGGGCCTGGGAGGGCGACTATGCTACCGGCCACGACGAAGTGCGAACGTATTGGCAGCGGCAATGGCAAGAACTGGACCCACACGTTGAGCCTACCACTATCCGGGAACTACCCGATGGGAGACTAGAAGTAACGGTGCAGCAGCTAGTGAAGGATATGCAGGGAAAACTAATTTTTGAGGGTCTGGTGAAGCACCTGTACACCGTCGAAGACGGCTTGCTGCGGCAAATGGACATTGAGCAAGTGTAGTACCTATCTGCTCAGTAGTCAGAAGCTTGATTATTGACCTGCTTTACCTTTTAAGTAAAGGCTGCTCAGGTAGGAAAACAAAACGCCTCGTCGCAGACGAGGCGTTTTGTTTTCCTACAATGGTAGGTACACTACGGCCGTCGGATGCCGTGGTAAATGGTGGTGCCCGTACCGTTGCTGGCGCCTGTTCGCTTGGCAACGCTAAAAACGGCACTATCGCCAGCAGTGTAGAAAGTGGCGTTGGCGATTACACGTGGCGCGGCTGACGTATTCAAGCTATAAAAATTATAGGCAGTGCCATGCGGAAGCTGAGGTGCGCCCGGCACGCTAGGGTAATAGTTAAGCAGCGCATCGCCCCATTGCACGCTACTTGCACCGGTTGCCGCAATAACTACTTCTTGGTCAGGCAAGCGCGTTCTAGTAGTAGGTGATTGGTAAGCGCTGTACTCATAAACGACTTTGCAGAGGTAGGTTCCGGAAAATGGCAGATCTATGCGGTTGAAAAGATTGAAAGGCGCAATTTTGATCGTTTTGGTTACGGAGTCACTTTTTCCGAAACCTAATGCTTTAAGCTTAACTGAATACACGCCCGGTGATTCGTAGATATGCGAAGGATTTTCTGCTTGTGAAGTAGTGCCATCGCCAAAGTTCCACATGTACCGCAGCCCATTCTTGGACTTGTTCTGGATAACTATGGTAGTTGCCGATTCACCGTTCTCTGGCAAGTCGAAGGCCGTAGCAAACTCGGTATCAGGTTGAATTTCATTGTCTTCGCAAGAGGCTAATACAATAGCAGATGCTAAGAGTAGTAAAGGAAGCTTCATGATTAATGAATCGCAGCTTTATTATTTTATAAAATAAGTATATACATCAATAAATATGCTAAAGCATAAAAGCACCGTGACTATCTGCACGATGCATTACTGCTAGGCTGCTACGAGCCTATAATGAGTGTAGAAGTAAGGAATAGCTCCTGTCAGAAGTTACAATGCGTATACTTGTAGCCTCTGGCTCTTTTCTCTATGCAACAACTCCGCGACGCTACCGCTTACATCCGCCAGCAAATTGGCGACTTCCAACCCGAATTCGGCATTATCCTCGGGACTGGCCTAGGTGCTTTGGTGAAAGACGTAACCATCGAGCACACTTTGCCTTACGCCGACATTCCGCACTTCCCCGTGTCGACGGTGGAAAGCCACTCCGGCAACTTGCTGGCGGGCACATTGGCGGGCCGGCGGGTGCTGGTGATGCAGGGGCGCTTCCATTATTACGAGGGCTACTCGATGGAGCAGGTGGTGTTTCCGGTGCGCGTGATGAAGCTGCTCGGCATCAAGAAGCTATTTGTGAGCAACGCCGGCGGTGGCCTCGACCCTGAGATGAACTACAGCGACCTGATGCTGATTGAGGATCATATCAACTTGCAGCCCAGCAACCCGCTAGTGGGCAAAAACCTGGATGAGCTAGGTCCGCGCTTCCCCGATATGTATGAGCCTTACGACCTAGGTTTGCTGATGCAAGCCGAGGCCGCCGCCCGCGAGCTAGGTTTTGCCGACAAGGTGCGGCGAGGCGTGTACGCTAGCTTGCCTGGGCCTATGCTCGAAACACCCGCCGAGTATCGCTACCTGCGCACCATCGGCGCCGATGGCGTGGGCATGAGTACGGTGCCCGAGGTTATTGCCGCCCGCCACGCCGGCCTGCCAGTGCTGGCCGTGTCGGTTATCACCGACTTGTGCGCGCCCGGCAAGCTGAAGCCCGTGGAGCTAGCCGACATCTTGCGCGCCGCCGCCGACGCGGAACCGCGTCTAACCGCTTTATTTAAAGCGGTCATTGCGCGGCAGCAAAGCACTTAGACTGCGGCCGGGTAGGGTAGTGGTAGCACTATCGGCAAACTGGTAGCGCAGATCCGGAATAGCGAGTTCCTCGAACACCAACTTGCTTTTGCCACTCATCGTGAGCTGGGCCTGCTGAATGTGGTTGCCGGTCTGAAAGCGCACAACAGGGCCACCAGTGGCATGCCCAGCTATTACCCGCAGCCGGTGGAGCGTATTATCGCGTAGCTCAACCAAACTGCCATTGTCGGCCTGGATTAGCAAGCTATCCTGCGCAAAGCCTTTCACCAACACCCGGCAGTTGTCCCAGGGTTGGGCTAGGTCCGTCTGGGTCTTGCCCTTCACGGTGTAGGTGGCATCGGTGCGCAACGCGGCAAGGCTTGGGCACGTGATGATAATCGTTGCTTCTCGGTTGCCCAGGAAAAGGGGGCGGAATTCGCTGGGAAAGTGGACCCCTAGGGTCAGTTCGCGTCCGCGCCGCTGCACGTGCAGTACGTCGTTTAGGGACTTAGAAACCCGCACGCTGTACGGGCCTGGCTGAATACGCACACTGGTTAGGCTAGCCGCCTCCAGATGCAGCGCGTTGAAATCGCGGAGCGGCAGCGTCACGAAATCCCGGAGTGGGTCGCGGAAAGAGCCGGCACGGTATTCGGCCCGGAGCGCGTTATTATAAAGGCCAAGAGCCACAAGCAGCACCGCCAGCGCCGCCAAAACTAATTTATTGCTGGTTTTCATGGGAAACGGAAGGGAGAGGAGACGTAGGAAAATGCGTGGCTGTGTAGGTAGCATAGCGTTGCTGCACTTCATCGAGGCTGATGCCGAGCAGGAAAATGGTGCGGAAGAATTCGGGCAACTCTTGCTGCACAAACCGTTCGCGGCGATATACCTTGATTTTGTCGTCGCTGGCGGGAGCCACAAAAAAGCCGATGCCGCGCTTGTTGTAAATCACTTGCTGCTGCTGCAAAAAGTCGTAGGTGCGCATCACCGTGTTGGGGTTCACTTGCAAGTCGCCGGCTAGCTCGCGCACCGAGGGCAGGCGATGCTCTTCGGGCCACGTGCCCAGCAAGATTTGGTCGCTCACGTAGGCCGCTATTTGCAGGTAAATGGCTTCATTATCTTTGAATTCCATGGGTAGAGCCTCGCGGCTTAAAGTTGCTTTTCGCGCAACCGCGCGTAGGCGGCCAGCCAGAAAAGAGCGGAAAGAACCAGCAGCATAAGCTCCGGCAAATACTGTTGAGTGCCCGTGGGCGTGAGGCGATAGTACGCACGCTCATTCTCAATGAAATCGGCGCTCAAAAAAGGAAGGCTAAAGCGCAAATCAACGCCCAGGGTTGACTTCAAAAAGCTGTAGTTGAGCACGCTCACCAGCATCAGGAGGGCAAAAAAGGCTACGGCTGTTTTGATAAAAGCGAGCTTCTCGAAAAACAAACTTCCCCATAAGGCTAGGCTGTGCACGGCGGCAAACAGCAGAAATGAATAATAGGCTTTTTCCTCCCGCGCAAATAGGTTCAACACTGGCTTCTGCTGGGTTCCGTATTTCGCAAGCGTTATAACTACGCTATCGACGGCGTAGAAGACCCCGATGTAGACAAGCAGGAAGAACAAGAAAGAGTACAGCCACGCTACCACGTACTTTTCGAGGTGTGAGGCGGGCAAGCTCAGGGCTGCAATGGCCCGCGCCTTACCGCTAAAATCGGCGAAAATATTACTGGTGAACAGAAAGCCGCCGCCTAGCATGAACATCCCAAAAAACACAGCCTGGGCTCTGGTGTTGGGTGCGCCGCCGTTCAGATAGCTCAGAAAACCTAGCACCAGCAGCAGAGCGCCCGCTAGCACGCCAGCACCCATCAAGTAGCTTTTCCAGTGTTCGGCGGTGTGCTTCTGAAACAGCCGGCTAAAGCGCGGCAGACTAAACAGATTGTACATAGCTAGGTTGGTTGAGGTAGGAAGTGAGCGCCTGATTAGGCGCCGTAATGGCATTGAACAATAACTCTAAATCAATCTTGCTGGGCCTGCCGGTGAGATTAGGCAAAATCGCCTGCTGGCCCCGCATCGAGTCTTCGGCGTAAAGCGCTTCGTGCGCGTGAGCGGGACTTACCGTCGCAAAAGTGAGGTGCTCCGCTAGCTGCTCGAGGTCTTCGTTCAGGACAATGCGCTGTTGATGCAGCACCACTACCGTATCGATGAGGTTATCTAGGTCGCGTACCTGGTGGGTGGAGATGATAACGCAGCGCTCCGGCGTGAGGGTCGAGGCAATCAATCGGCGGAATTGCGCTTTCGAAGGAATATCCAGGCCGTTAGTGGGCTCATCCAGCACCAGCAGGTTGGTGTTGGTAGCCAGGCCAAAGGCAATCATGAATTTCTTCTGCTGCCCAAAGGACAACTGGCTTAGCACAGCGTGTAGTGGCACATCAAATTCGTGCAGGTAGCGCTGAAAGCTAGCTCCATCAAACTGCGGGTAAAAGCTAGCGGTGCGCGCAACAAACTGCCCACCCGAGAGGGCCGGCACATACACTTCCTCGGGCAGGAAGTACACCTTCTCCAGCATGGAGGGTAAACGCTTTGCAGTCGACTGGCCATTGAGCAAGCACTGACCTGCCCGCGGAAAAGCTAGCCCCACCAAGTTCTTGAGCAGCGTGCTTTTGCCCGCGCCGTTTCTGCCCAACAGCCCATAGATATGCCCTTGCTCCAAGGTTAGGCACAAGTCTTCTAATAACAGAGGACGGCCAGGATAGCCGAAGCTCAAATTCTCAACCTTTATCATGTTTATTACTGTTATGGTGTACTATTGATGTAATACACCATAAACATACTTATTGCTTCTATTGCTTGTACAGGGTACCCCGAAAAATATTTTTAGCAGTCAACAGCTTACATAAACAAACTCGCCTTTCTGCTGCTGCTCGTACCACGACGGGTACAAACAGCGGCAGAAAGGCGAGTTAAGTGTTAGACCGTAGGCTTGACAGCTAGCTTGTTGCAAGCCAGCATAGGCGTAAGCCCCAAGCCTAGCTTAGCGTACTAGTGTGAAAGTATAGAGCTCGTACTTGTTCTCTTTATTTCCACGGCCGTAAAGTAATCTCTGGGTATTAACACCATTGATTGTGTATTCTTGGGCTACTCCTTTATGGTCGGTGAGCTGTAGCGTATGATTGCCATCACCGGCTAGCTTCCAAGTTCCGATGTAGCCCGTGCTATCAGCTAGCAACGTTTGGGCGTAACGACCATCGGCCATAAACTGGATACGATATCGGTCTTTAATATTTGGGCCATCGGTGTATTGGCTACCAGCCATTATCTGCTCTAGCTGCCACGTGTGTACGACCTGCGCCATGGTCACGGGCTCTAGGGGGGGAGGCGTGCACCCACATTTCCCCGGCTCTATCCCCGCGGCATTACAGCTCACCAAGAAGGCGCCGAGGCTCAGAAATTTTAGATAGGTAGTAACTGTACGAAGCATATAGGAAAGAATTAGGTATAAAGGATATGTAGAGGAGACCTATTAGCCTCCAAACGTTGCATAAGAGCTAGCTAGAAAAGATAATTATTTCAGAATAACCGTCTTGCGCTGGTAGTTCAGCACCGTGAACACGCCTACGCCGCCTTGTACTGTCGATCGGATAGCCGATGGTTGGGCGAAGGGGTTACCGTTCGCGCTGCGCGCATCATCCGTCGATTGCATAAACTGGTAGTACGGCTGATCGATGTGATACAAGCTAATGACGAGCGTATCCTGTGGATTGAACCGGTAGCTGGTACCTAGGGTAACGAGCTGTCCGTTGGTTAGCCGGTCATCGACGTTGTAATCGCTCTCCGTGTCCTTATTGACGAAGTTTTTGTGGATCTGGAAGCGGTAGAAGTCGGTCGTGTTGGCGGGGTCTTGGAACCGGGCTAGCACATACGCCTGACGTTCTCCTTCGGGCTTGTCATTAAACTTCCATTCCACCGATTCGATGGGAATAGTCGTGGGCATGGTGGCCGTGCCCGTTAGGTGGCGGCCTTGCTTATCCGTAATATCCAGCTGGAAGGTATTGCCGGGGCGGGCTGTAAGGCGCCGCTTGCTGATGTGCGTGTACGTCTTGCGCGTGCGCCGGTCCAGGCCGGGTGCGTATTGGAGCGTGTCGTGAGTGCCGTTGGGTAAGGTAAGGACCACCGTTACCTCGGGCAGCGTGATGGTTTCGGTCGTTGAGAGGTAAGGCACGGTTTCCGTCACCGTGAGGCGCGGCGTGATGCCGTCTTCCAGGTAGCATTCCGCCACGAGTTGAGCCGGACCAGAAGGTAACTCGATATCAATGTCTTTCTGCAAGCCGCAGTTGGCTAGCAAGAAAACAGGTAACGTATGGAGCAGGCGCAACGAGGTGGGACGGAAGTTCATAGGGCGACAAAAGGAACGGAAAGCAAGGCTACTGAATCAGAACTTAGAACTTGAAATTGTAGGTAAGCGCCGGGATAACTGGGAACAGCGACACTTGCCGAGCCCGGTAACCAATTACTAGGTTCGTCTGCTCGTCTTTAACCTGATCGAAGTAGATGAAGTACGGGTTGCGGTGATTGTAAGCATTATAAATGCTCAGCGTCAAGTCTTGTTCGCCGTGGCGCGGCCGGAATTTATACACCACCCCTAGGTCGAGCCGGTGGTAGGAAGCGAGGCGGTAGCTGTTGCGTTCGGGGTACACAGGCACCACGTTGTAATTAGCGCCATAGATATCTTGGTAAATGAAGCGGCTCTGTGGTAGCGTGGTTGGGTTGCCCGACGAAAAGACGAAGGAGCCCGTGAGGTTGAACCGGGTGGAAAGCTGGTGCAGCACCACTGCCGTCAGGTTGTGGCGGCGATCATAAGTTGGATAGAAGGTTTCGCCGTTGTTGATACCCGTCGTGCCTCGTTGGGGTGGAAACTTGCGCTTGGTCCAAGCTAGGGTGTAGCCAATCCAACCCGTGGTGCGGCCTTGCTTTTTCTCCAGGTACAGCTCATTGCCGTAGGCCCAGCCGTTGCCAAACAAAAACTCGGCATCCAAATCGGAGTTGGCAAAAAGCTGCGCTCCGTCACGGAAATCCACCTGGTGATGCGCCCACTTGTAGTACACTTCATCCGTCAGCAAAAACTTGCCATTGCCTAGCAGAAAGCTCACGCCCGTCGCTACTTGCTGCGAGCGTTGGGGCTTCACATTCAGGCGCGATGGATACCAAATATCCGTTGGGAGCGTAGCGCCGGAGTTTGTCACCAAGTGCACATACTGGTACATCTGGGCGTAGCTCAGCTTCAGCGAGGTCTTAGGCGAAATTGAATACCGACCGGCGAAGCGTGGCTCGATGCCGCCAAAGTGGTCGGAGCCGGACTGGAAGCCGGTGAGGCGCAACCCGTAGTCTAGCTGCAAGTTTTTGTTGACGCGGAAATTATCAGAGATGTATACCCCAGCTTCCTGCCCCGTGTAATGCACATCGGAGTTGATGTTGAGCGTACCGTCGCCACTATTGGCATTCAGGCGCCCTACCCCAAATTGGTGGTTGGTAACCGTGGCGCCAAACTTCAGGGCATGTCGTTTGCTGAGCGCATAGTCAAAATCGGTACGGATGGCCTGGTCGCGGATATTCGACGAGATACCGAAGCCAAACTGGTCGAGCTGGTTACCAATCTGGTATTTATAGTCGGTACCCGAGACAGTGGTGTTCACGTACAACTTGGGCGAAAAGACGTGGTTCCAGCGCAGGGAGCCTACCGTGTTGCCCCAGTTGAAGCTGATATTGAAACCATTGGTGCTGTTGAAGCCAAAAATATCACGACCTAGGTAGCCCGTCAGGAACACCTGGTCATTGTCGCCTAGCTTGTAATTGGCCTTGAAGTTGAAGTCGTAAAAGTAATAATCCGGGATGGGGTTGTAGTCCGGAGACCCTTCGTTGAGCTTGTTGATCTGGCGGGTGAAAATGTCGAAGTACGTCCGCCGGCCCGACACGAGAAACGAGCCCTTGCCTTTCTTAACGGGCCCTTCCACCGTTAGGCGCGAAGAAATAAGCCCAATGCCGCCGCTTACCCCGATCTTCTCCGGGTTGCCTTGCCGTAGCTTCACATCTACCACCGACGACAAGCGCCCGCCGTACTGCGCCGGAAAGCCACCCTTGTACAGATCCACGCTCTGCACGGCATCTGAGTTGAATACCGAAAACAGCCCGAACAAGTGCGACGGATTATACACGACGGCATCGTCTAGCAAGAACAAGTTCTGGTCGGCGGAGCCGCCCCGTACGAAGAGGCCACTGGTGCCCTCGCCGCCGTTTTGCACGCCGGGCTTGAGCTGTAAGGTTTTCAGAATATCGACCTCGCCAAAAAGCGCCGGCAGAAGTTTGGCTTCGCGAGCCGTGAGGCGCTCGACGCTCATTTGCGGGGCCCGTAGCTTCTGCTCCAAGGTACCCGAGCCTTGCACCACCACTTCACCGAGCTCGTTGTTGGCCGAAGCTAGGCTGAAGGAGAGCCGCTGGTTTTTGGTCAGGTTGATAGTGCGCGTCAGGGTTTGATAGCCAATAAAGGAAATCACAAGGTCCTGCGTGCCCGCCGGCAACGACACCGAGTAGAAGCCCGTGGAATCGGCTGTGACACCCGTGCCGAGGGCGGGAGCCGCCACCGTAGCGCCCGGCAAGGCCTCTTTTGAATCGGCACGTACGTAACCGCTCAACGTAAAGCGCGCCTGTGCCCAAGCAGGCAGAGGCGCGCTAACTACCAATAATCCGAGAAGGGAAACGAACAGTAAAAGTCTAAAACGCATTACGACAGCAGGAAAGCACAAAGGTAAAAAGATGCGCTTCCCTAACGTCGGCTCTCCGTTATTTATCGTGTTTTCAATACGATATAACTTTTGCGCTGTGTTAGTAGCACTACTCGCAAGTACGCTATTGCACGTAGGATTGCAACGTCTGGGTAAGCTGCGGCGCTGATACCACGCCCGCCTGCCGCCATACTGGCTGTCCTTTGTGGAATAAAATCAGCGTGGGAATGCTCTGAACCCGGAATTGCTGGGCCGCCGCTTGGTTACGGTCGACATCAATTTTAATCACTTTTACTTTTCCTTGGTGTTGCGCGGCTACTTGCTCCAGAATAGGCGCCATGGTTTTGCAGGGGCCACACCAGTCAGCGTAAAAATCGACCAGAACCGGCATTCCGGGACTATTAATAAGTTCGGCAAAAGACTTCTTAGGCATGATCAAGCTTCGTTAAGTACACAAATTGGGAAGCGCTAGCCACAACAACAAGCGCTTCGGCTTTACTACGAAACTTGCTGGCAAAAGGAATAGTGCAAAAGAGAAAAGCCCGGCGCAAGTGCGCCGGGCTCTTTCCAAAAGCTAGGTTGCTTTATTTCTCGATTACGGTGATGTCGTTGGCGGCGGGTGCCAGCGTGAAGCGGCCACTCACCACACGCTTTCCGGCTACTTGGCATTCCCAAACGTACTTGCCCGGCGTTGCTTTGGCTGCTTCGCCGGCACTCGTAGCGAAATATTCCGCCTCCGACGGCTCCGACGGAAATACCACGTCAATCCCTTTTTGGGGTGAGTCAACCTGCTTGGAAAGGATATATTCCTTGCCCGTAGATTGGTTGGTGACGACAAACTTGGCGGTATAGGTGCCGATTTGTCCAAATTTATCCACCACGCCCAGCTTCACGTAAGGATCAGTCGACACCAGCCACGTTTGAGCGTAGGAGGTTGTTGGAGCAAGAAAAAATAGCACTAGAAGCAAGCCAAAGGCCCGGCAAACATGCGCAAAAGAGGAGGTAGAAGCGGGAGTAGCGTTACGCATAGAAGGAAGAGAAATGACAAGCAAGACAAGTATGGTTGATACCGCAGTAAGCCCCGTAGGACGCTGGGAATCATCTAAGAAGTAGAAAAGCAAAATGCTAGCCAATCAACTAAAATTGAACTATAGCTGTACTTGAAAATTTATCAAGTTGATAGCACCAAGGGTTATTCTTTGCAAAAGCATGCGTGTTTGCGTGTGATTATTGTTGAATCAATAAGAAGTATGCCACGTCGTCGTACGGTTCATTCAGATCAATTTCTCGAAACAGAGCGCCGAACCAGCGGCGAGCCGCAGTGCCAGTTGTGCTTGCGATACGTTCGGCACGTGACGCGCCACCACTTAGTGCCACGAGAAGAAGGAGGGCGCTACGGGCCAGTCGCGGATCTGTGCCAGCCCTGCCACAGCACCGTTCATTTGCTGTTGAGCAACCGAGAGCTAGCCCGGAAGTACGGTACCATTGAAGCGCTACGAGAAGCAGAAGAGTTGCAGAAGTATCTGCACTGGATTCGGCGCAGCCGGGTAGAGCACATTTCCAATCGGCGTCGGCGCTGGAACTAGGGGTGGCACATGCTTTCTTCGCGCACAAAAGCTCGTATCGTTTCCGTCAGCAGCATACCCCTAGAAGGCACTGGTCTTATCTTCGAGCTTTCCGGCGGCGGGCTGAAGCGCGCTGGCTGAGCCGTTTCTCATTACGATTCATGCAACACTATTTTGTTCCCTTCGCCCAATTGCGTCAACAGCCTACTATTCTAGTAGATAGTACTGGCCTAGGTGCCGCGCTGGTGCTCGCCCATTGGCGCGGCGCCGCTACTCCGGAGTCGTTGCGCGATGATACCAGCGCTGGCTCTGTGTTGCGTGCTTTGCGCGCGCCTACTGTGCCTGGCTTCGCTGCAGCAGCTGTGTCGGCCAATCATTTTGATGTAGATGGGTTTGTGGGGGTGTGGAGCTTGCTGTATCCTGAGGCCGCTCTGCGCCACGAAGCGCTGCTGCGGCTCACGGCCACCCTCGGCGATTTTCGGGAGCTAGATTGGAACAACCCACTAGCTGACCACGCCTTAAAGCTGGTGTGTTGGCTTAACGCCAAAGAAAAAGCACTGTTTTACCCGCCTTTTGGGGCACCAGCCGTTCGGCGTCGCGAGGATGAAGCTTCCGCTGACAAATTTGCGTGGTTTCTGCCCGCCTTCGGCGAAATACTGGAAAATCCGGAGGTCGGCCGTGGAGCTTGGGAGCCGGAGTTTGTGCGCGTACACGAGGCTAGTGCCGTTATGCAAAGCTCTGCTACATACCTCACGCGCTACCCAGAAATTGGGCTGCTGGTGGTGCACACGCCGGAGCCGCTGCCGTACTACGCCTTGTTTGGGCCGACGGCGGGCTTTGATATGGTGCTAAGCTGCTACGGTGGGCAACGGTATGAATTTGAATACAAATACACCACGTGGATCGACCTAGAGTCGCGGCCGACGCTGCCCCGTTTGCCACTCGATAACCTAGCTACTCGCCTGAACGCCCTGGAAACCAGCGCCCGCCGCTGGACCTTCGACCCCGTGACCGACACGGGGCCGTTGTTGCGTCTTGCGGGCAAAGGCCTTACCAAAGCGCAGCGCTACGCCGACCCCGATCAGCGTCCAATCTACACGTCTTCGATGCCCCCAGAAGTGATGGAGCACGAGATAGTCACGTTCTTCCAGCAGCATTACGCGGCCATTACGCCCAGGCGGTACTGGAGCTGGACGGAAATTCGGGAAGTGGGCGCTAAGGCAATGGCCTCGTAAGCTGAAACATAACGCCTAGCTAGTTTCGCCAAACCCTACTACGCGTAGGGAGCTTACTCCTCCGGCGCCCTTACGCACGTGAATCTGCGTGGTGACGCGCTCCTTCAAGGCATCTACGTGCGAGATGACGCCAATCATTTTGCCGGAGCCCTGCAACGTTTCTAATGCAGAAAGCGCCACATCTAGCGTGTCAGGGTCGAGTGTACCGAAGCCTTCGTCAATAAATAGCGTGTCGATCTGCGTTTTGCGGCCTGCTAATTCTGACAGACCTAGGGCTAGCGCTAGACTCACCAGAAAGCTTTCGCCACCTGATAGCGAATTCATGGAGCGCGTGCTATCGGCTTGGTAATGATCGACGATGAGCAGGTCAAGGTGCTCGTCGGGGTTCCGTGTGATGCGGTAGCGGTCGTTGAGGCGGTGCAGGTGGCGGTTGGCTAGCTCCGTCAGGCGGGCCAGGGTTAGGCCTTGAGCAAACTCGCTGAACTTCTTCCCGTCGGCTGCGCCAATGAGGTCGGCGAGGCCGCGCCAGCGGCGAGCTTCTTGCTGCTGCTGCTCTAGCTCAACGGCTAGCTTGGCATGCCGCTCTAGGCCGCGGTGATGATCGGCGAGGCGCTGCTGCCGTTGCCCTAGCTGCTGGTTGAGCAGGGCTAGGTTTTCATTAAGAGCTTTGACTTTCTCACGAATCGTTTCGGAAGGCTCATCGGTCAGGGCCCGCGCTTGTTCTACCTGAAGCTGTTGGGCGGCTTCGGCGAGGCGCTGCTGGATAGCGGCCACGGCGCGCTCATGGCTTTGTAGCTCATCGGTGAGGCGGCGTGCTTCTGTATCGGGTAAGAGCAAGCTGGTCAGCGCCGCAGGGTCGTGGGGGAGTCCCGCAGCCGCTAGGCTAGCAACGAGGGCAGCATGCTGGTGCTGGCGCTCTTGGTGCTGGTGCTCCGCATCCTGCTCACGCTGCCGAAGCTGATCTTCAGCGCGGGTGAAACGGGTTTGCTGTTCGTGCAGCGTTTGCGTGAGGCGCTCCAGCTCCGCGGTACGGCGCTGCACTTCATCGGCAAACTGCTGGCGAGCCACGGCTATGTCAGGGCCTGCAAAAAGGGCCTGGCGTTGCGCTTTCTGCTGCTGAATGGCGGCATACTTATCGACCAAGTCCTGCTTGTTTTCGCGCAGCCACTGATGGGTTTCCGTGTGATTTTTGCCGAGTTCATTCAACCTAGCTTGGCTGGTTTCGCTCTGCTTTTCCAGCGAAGCCAATGCCTCTTTCTTCTGCTCAAACTCCGCGCTGAGCTGCCGACACCGAGCAATTAGCTCCCGCCCATTTTCCTCATTGAAGCTCAATCCAAAGCTGCTCAGCAAACTGCTGATCTGCTGCTTCACTAGCGGTACGCGCTCTTCCGCGTCGTGAAGCGCGGCGGTTACCGTGGCTAGGTCTTGCTGGTATTCCTGCTGCTGGCGCTGTGCACTTTCCTGCTGGCTAAGCGCTTGCGCTAACGCTACTTCGGCTGCCGGTCGTTGTTGCTCTAGGGTGCGTAGCTGCTGCACCACCGCCTTTACTTCGTCGGCAGCTGTCTTTTCGTCGGCTTCCAACAGCAAAGACAAGGTACCCGGCAGGGCGGCAGTAAGCTGTCCGCCGGCTTGCTCCAGCATGTTCACGTAAGTCGACGTGCGGTTCAGGCGCGTGTTCAGCGCGCGTACCTTCTGGCTAAGCTCCTCTTCCCGGTTTTTGTCGCGCTCCAACGACTCTTCGCTGATGCCTAGCAGACCAGCAGCAAAAGGGTGCTCAAGGGCACCACACACCGGGCACGGCTGCCCCGGCGTGAGCAGTTCGCGCGTTTCGGTGTGCGAAAGAATAAGCTGCTGGAGCTGCATGGAGCGGCGCAGGTCGTCCCAGTGCTGCTGCTGCGCCTGATAATCGCGCTCTAGCTGCGCCCGGTGATGGTGCAACCGCCGCAGCCACTGGTCGCGGTGAGTGGCGGCAACTTGCAACTGCGCGCCTAGGTCGGTGAGCTGCTGCTGGGCGAAGCTAGCCTGCTGCTGGTGCTTCGTAACAGCCTCTGCTGCTTGCCGCTGCCGTTGCTGAAGCCCTTGTTGGCGTTGCCGTAGCTGGCCTAGCTCGCTGCGCAGATGGTCCCAGTCCTGCAGGTGAGCTGTGAGTTCTGGTAGAGTGTCGGCTAGCTCGGCTAGAGGCCGGTGTTGGTTGAGCCACGCTACTAGCTCGGTTACTTGTTGCTGGAAGGCGCGCGCCTGCGCCGCCAGTTGGTCTAGCTCCGCTTTCTGGCGTTTGCACTGCTCGTTTCTTTGGTCGTAGAGCTGCCTAGCTTGTAGGAGCAGATCTTCGTCGCGCTGCACTAGCAAATCGAGCTGCTCAGCGGCGCGCAAGCGAGGTTCCTGCTCCTGCTGAGTTGCCAGAGCTGCCGTTCTAGCTTCGGCAGCAGCAGTGCGTACTTGGGTGGCAGCAGCTAGCTGCTGTTGGAGCTGGGGAAGCTGCTGGCGCAAATCGTCTGCACTGCGCCGGAGCTTCTGAATGTCTTCTTCCGCGCGCTGTAGCAACGCCCACGGCGTGCGGAAGGGTAGGGCTTGGGCGTGCTTATCGAGGCGTTGCTGGGCGGGAACTAGCGTTTCAGCTTTGGCCGTGAGCTCCGTAAGCTGCTGTTGGCCGCGGTGCTGCTGCGTGGTAAGCTCAATCAAGCGGTTGAGCCAGTTTTGTGCTTCCGTCAGACGCTGTTGCTCCTTAGTAGCAATGGTTACTTGGCTTTGCAGGTTCTGTACTTCCGCTTCTAGCTCCAGCACTTCCGCGGCGGAAAGCAGCGTGACGCCAGCCAGCCCGGCGCGCAATACGTCTACGTGCTGAGCCTCTTCCTTCGCCTTACGGAAGGCAAACACGGAAATATCTGAGTACTTACGCGTATCCGTAATCTTCTCCAGCAACTGTGCCCGCTCACCGGGACTCGACTTCAGAAACCGCGTAAACTCACCCTGCGCCAGCAACACCGAGCGCAAAAACTGCCGGTATTCTAGGCCGCTCAGCTCCGCCACTTTACTCGGGACCTTCGACTTGTAGGTCTCCAGAAAAGGCCAGGTTTCTTCGCCCCCTATCACGCGCCGTTCGCTCAGCTCCATGCGCGAATCTTGCAGGGGGCCATCAGGGCGCTTGCGGGCGCGGTGCTGGCCCCACTTGGCGCGGTACCAGTTGCCATTCACGGCAAACTCCACTTCCGCCCAACTTTCGCCCGTGCCATGGCTCATCACCTGCTCGGGGCCGCTGCCGTCGTGGCGCGGCACTTGGCCGTAGAGGGCTAGGGTAATGGCGTCGAGAATAGTGGTTTTGCCCGCGCCAGTAGCGCCGGTAATGGCAAACAAGCCGGCATCAACGAGCGGCGAGTTGGCAAAATCGACTTCGTGCTGCCCGCGCAGTGAGTTCAGGTTGAAGAAGCGGACGCGGAGAATTTTCATAGGTGGAAGCCGGCGAAAGAAAGAACCGGGTAGAGCTAAGAGACTGTCGTGCTAAGTGACGTGAGGGCAGCTAAGAGAAGAGCCGCAAAATGCCGTCACTACAAACTTGTAAGACCACGAAGATACCTATACTTGTGCTGCGGAGGCAAGTAAAAACGCCGCTATAATCTTTCAGCTGCTATGATTCTTATGCCCACATTCGCTAAGGGAAGCCCGCTTTAGGTACCAACCTAAAGCTTTATGAAACGAGTCAAACAACTCATAAAATCCTTTGGCATCCTTGCAGAAAGACCATTTGCTGCTCTGCCCACCAAGATTTCAAATGTGCAAGTTGCGCGGGTAACCCACTGCAAGAATGAATGTCCATTTTGCTTTCCGCACGGAGTTGAAACTTCGAACGCTACCATTCTAAATCGGCAGCGAAGTTGGAAGCGGTTTCGCAAAACGCAGTGGAAACGCTAAACCAACAACGCCACCTAGGTAACCTAGGTGGCGTTGCTTTTAGTGTCAAGTGTCTTGTTAGAAACTAACGTTTTGCTGTCAGTACGTCTGGCACTTTGGTCCATTGAATATCCGGGTAACGGTCGTTGTCTAGCGGCTCCTCTAATTTCGCTAGGCCCGTGAACATGTTGTGCAAATACTGCATACCCTGCCAAGGTGGGAATACTTCGTCTTTGGCTGGCATCAGGGTGCGCGTCACGTTGATCATGCCTTTCAAAAAACCTAGGCTTCCAACCCGGAACAACTTATAGGGCTTTCCCGTGGCTTTGCTGGCGTCGGCCTGCAACTCGCGGATGCTGGCTACTTCACCGGCCACGCGCAAGTACCTAGGGGTGCTTGGGTCGAGGGCGGCGGCGGCGGTGAAGTTGGCGGTGTCGACCATGGTGGTAAAATCCAGCGGCTGATCGGCGTCGCCCCAGTACACCACTCGGCGCGGACCTTGCAACACAACCGGCGCCTGACCCTTGAGCAGGTCCATGAACATGCCGTTGAGAATAGACGTGGCTTGAATGGGTGCTTGATCAACTCGGCGCTGAAACTCCCGGCGCAGGTCGAAGTTGCGGTTTGAGCCCTCTGGCAAACGGGTAAAATCGGCTGAGTAATCAGAGGGGATAAAGCGCGGCACCCCCGCGGCTACGGCCGCGTCGAGCAAGCGCGTTTGCGCCTCCACAATCACCTCGCGCAGCCCCGACAGCGCTGATACCACGCACGTTGCGCCAGCGCAGGCTTTTGTTAGCTCTTCGGCGTTAGTATAGTCAATTTCTATTAGCTCACACCCTTGCAAGCGCAGCGAAGCGGCTTCGGCAGTGTTGCCCTTGCCCGGGCGCACCAGTGCCCGCACTGTGGCTCCTCGCCGCCGAAGATGATGGGCAATCAATAAACCTAGGGCGCCAGTAGAGCCAGCTAGCACGATGGTAGCCGGTTCTGAAGCTAGGGTATTAGGGGTGGTGGGCTTTGTCGCCATTAAAATCTGCTGTTAGAAACTGAGATTGCGCCCAATTATATTGTTACGAAGCGTAACAAGACATACAGGCGAAGGCAGAGAATGTTATAGATAGTGCGCGCTACGCCTCCCGCATCAATTCTAGGAGTTCGTCGAAGGTGCGCAGTAGGTCTTGGCGTGCTTCTTCCGGCTCGCTTTCCAGGCGACGCTCAAACACTTCGCGCTCCGTGAAGTCGTGGAGGCTGCGGGTAAGAGGCTCGGGCTCATCGAGCGGGCGCAAAGCCACGAGGCGCAGGTGACGACGATTTAGAACTTCAAGCTGGGTACGATCGAGCGTTGCAAGGACCTTCAGGAGCTGCTCGGCAACTTCGGTTTGTCCGAGCTCGGAGCGCACTTCCAGGTCGATCCAGGCGGGCAGCGAGTAGCCTGTGTTGTCGTACGTGGTGAGCTTGCTGAGCACTTCTTCCAGGCTGCCATGGAAGCGGGCTAGCCGTCGGCTGCCGGGCACGGCGAGGGGTTCGATTGTTACGCTGCCTAAAGCGAAATTCAGTAGGACCACCTCTTTGCCGTGGTCGATTTCGGAGAAGGAGAGGGGAATGGGCGAGCCGGAGTAGCGGATATGCTCGCGGCCCCCCACGCGCTGCGGCCGGTGCAAGTGCCCGAGGGCCACGTAATCGAATACCGTTGGGAAGTGCTCGGCCGACACCTGACCTAGGTTGCCGACGTGAATGGTACGCTCCGAATCGGAGGCAGCCCCCCCGGCGGCGTACAGGTGACCGGTGGCTAGTACCGGCACGCCTGCCTCTTTGAGCTGCCACACCAACTCGACCTCGGCGGCGCGAGCGTAGTGGTCGGCAATGCCCTGGCGGATGCGGGTTTCGCGCTCCTCCGCCGATTCGCCCGGCACCGACAGGCGCACATCCCGGTCGCGCAAGAAGGGGATGGCGCACACTACCAGTCCAGGTTTGCCGAGGGCATCGTCTAGCACAAGTACTTGTTCGTCAAAGCACTCGGGCACGCAGCCTACCACGTGCACGCGCAAGTGGCGTAGCAAGCGAGCCGGGGCATTGAGTGTGGCAGGCGAATCGTGGTTGCCGCCCACTATCACAATATCGCGGCAGTCGGTGGCCTGCATTTGCAGCAGAAAGTTATAGTACAGCTCCAGCGCGGCATTCGACGGCGAACCGGTATCAAACACGTCACCCGCCACCACGAGCACTTCTACGGCTTGTTCGCGTACCGTCTGAACCAGCCAGGTAAGGAAATGCCGGTGTTCTTCGGTACGCTCGTGGCCGCCAATAAAGCGCTGACCTAGGTGCCAATCAGCCGTGTGAAGAATTCGCATAGGAGAGGAAAAGCAAAGAAATCAACTTCGAAAATAGCTGATTTTCGGTGAGGAAGCTAGAATGGTCCTGTTGCGGGAAGCGTCGGCGGCGTGCGGCGCATGGTATGTTTGGCGCTAGAGTAACCTAGGTGCTTTGCCTATGCCGACGCAAAAAGCCCCGGCCGCGCTACCTCCGAAGGAAAGCCGCGCAGCCGAGGCGAGTACATTGAGAAAGGTGATGCCTAGTGCACGGGCTGCTTCTCAAACTCCGTAATGGCTTCCCCTAGGTCGTACACGGTGGCGCCGGGGAGGGCGGCCTGCAAAATGCTAGCACCCGCCGCCGAGCGGTACCCACCCGCGCAATGCACCAAAATAGGTTTGTTGATTGGCACCTCGCCCGCGCGGTCGCGCAATTCGGGCAAGGGAATGTGTAGCGCATTCGGAAAAATCGATTGCTTACTTTCCGTTGTGTTGCGGATATCAACGATGGTAAAATCCTCGGGACGTTGGCGCACGTGTTCTAGGTCGAGCTCAGGACTGGTAACCGGCAGCACAGGGGGCGTGAGCAACGCGCCGCGAATGTTGGTTTCGTAGCCAATTTTGGCCGTTTTGCGGATAACCGTGTCGAGGGCAATCTGCGAATCAGCAATCAAATAGAAAGACTCTTTCGGGCCCACAACTGAGCCTAGCCAGGTTTCAAACTTGCCACCGTCCATCAGGTTGATGGCGCCCGGCAAGTGACTAGCGCGGAACGAAGCCGCTGGCCGGGTATCAACCACCAGAACGTCGTTTGCTAGCAGCGCATCTGACTGCAAGCGCGGCACTGCGCGCACGCTGTCTTCAAAGGGCTGGGCACCTAGCTTGTTGAGCGCGACATCGTAAGGAAAATACTTCGGCACAAATGGCTGGTCCTCCAACAATACGCGCACGAACTCCTGCTCCGGCATGGGCTGTAGGGCGTAGTTGGTTTTCAACTCCTTGCCGATGGTGCTATCGAGGTCGGGGCTGGTTACTTTGCCGCATAAGGAGCCGGGGCCGTGCGCTGGGTACACGCGCGTAGCGGGCGGCAGCGACATCAGCCGCTGGCGGGTGCTGCGGTAAAGTTGCGCGGCAAGTTCTTCGCGCTGGTGGCTGCCGAGGGCTGCATCTTCGCGCAGATCGGGGCGGCCTACGTCGCCCACAAAAAGCGTGTCGCCGGTAAACACGGCCCGGGTCTGGGCGCTATCGTCCATGAGCAGTACTGAGATGCTGTCGGGCGAGTGGCCGGGCGTATTGATGGCGTGCAGCTCCATGGTACCTAGGTTGATTCGGTCGCCGTCGTCGAACGTATCGTGCGGGTAAAGAGCTTTCGAATATTTGCTGCAGTAAATAGTAGCGCCGGCTTCCTCCGCTATTTCTAAATGGCTGGAGACGAAGTCGGCGTGGGTATGGGTTTCGATGACTGCCACGATGCGCGCGTCGTGTTCATCGGCGAAATCATAATAAGGTTGAGGGTCGCGGCCTGGGTCGATGAGCGCCACTTGGCGGCCGCAGCGGATGGCGTAGCTGGCATGCGCTAGGCCCTTGTCATAAAATTGCTGAATCTGAACGGAGGTACTACTACTCGGCAGAGGACTCATGGTGGTTGGTTGTGGTGGGAGGCACGACTACTTACGCGGAAGCAGGCGTGACTACTTCAAATATACGTAAGCTCACGTAGGACGAGCAGTCTCAAAGCAGAAGAACCCCTGCTGGGCTAAGCTGTTCAAGGTGATACCTGCGTCTACGACCTTAAGATACATGGTTCTACCTAAAGGGTTTATGCTTGAGCGTTCAAAAAAAGATAAGGTAACGAGGAGGGTGAGCAGTCGTCAAGATCAGAGAAATAGATAATCAATAAAAAAGCCCCGACCGAGTGGCCGGGGCTTTTCGCGGAGAACCAAGAAGGAACCTAGCCTAGCTTTTCAGCTTGACTTTATCGTCCTTCATTTTGGCCTTGCCTTCTTTACGCCCTTCCATCCGGTCTTCGCGCATGGTGGCGTACTTAGTGTACTGCTCGGGCGTCAGGATGCCTTTGAGCTGGGTTTCGTATTGCTCGCGGGCAGCTTGCATGTCGTTGCGCATAGTAGTCCGGTCGCCGCTGGCCATGGCGCTGGCGCGCTTTTCCTGCATTTGCTGGGCTTGGGTGAGTGTAAGCTGGCGTACTTTTTCGGTTTGGTCGGCGTTCAGACCTAGCTGGGTAGTAAGCTGTTTGGCGCGGGCCTCGGCCATTTGCTCGGGCGAGCGTTGCATGCCCCGACCCATACCACCGCGGGCCGTACCGCCAGCAGTAGACAGATCATCGGTTTGGGCGGAGGCGACGCCCGTGGACAAAGCGAAAGCCGCGAGGAGAATGAGCAACTTTTTCATAGGGGGTGTGTCTGTTTGGGTACTTACTGCCGGTTGGATGGCAGGACAGGAGCTAGGTTTAACCCACACCCGGGAAAGTTTGCGCTTCCACTAGCCTCCGCCACCATAACCGGATAAAAAGTTATATTCGGGCCAGCCGAAATGCGGTTTTTTGTTGCATTGTAGCTTCTACACCTTCTTTCACTTTCTCATTTTCTACTCTGTCTATGGCAAATATTTTCGCCAAGAAACCCCTAGCGCAACTACTGGGTGAAGCCAACTCTTCGGGGCACGGCTCGCTGCAGCGAACGTTGGGGGCGGGCAACCTTGTAGCGCTAGGCGTGGGCGCTATTATCGGCGCGGGTCTGTTCGTGCGCACGGCCAATGCCGCAGCCCAGGCCTCGGGCCCGGGCGTGACGCTGGCCTTCGTGCTAGCGGCGTTCGGCTGCGTGTTTGCCGGTCTGTGTTACGCCGAGTTTGCGGCTATGATTCCGATTGCTGGCTCAGCCTATACCTACGCCTATACTACCATGGGCGAATTTGTAGCCTGGGTTATCGGCTGGGCGCTTATCATGGAATATGCGCTGGGCGCGGCTACCGTGTCCATTGCCTGGAGCGAATACCTGAATAAGCTCTTGGAGGTCTTTGGCACCAGTATACCGTATAGTCTCAGCCACTCGCCCTTCGAGCACGCCGTGGTCAATGGCGTAACGCAGCAAGGAATTGTCAACCTGCCCGCCCTGCTCATTATCGTGGCGCTGAGCTTGTTGCTCGTAAAAGGTACGCAAGAGTCGGCGCTGTTCAACGCCGTTGTGGTAATCCTGAAAACGCTCATCGTGCTGGTTTTCATTGCTGTCGGCTGGCAGTTTGTAAACCCCGCTAACCACACACCTTACCTCATTCCGGCCGATGCCGTGGTGAAAAACGCCGCTGGCGAAGTAGTACGCACCTACGAAGGGTGGAACAAGCACGGCCTGGGCGGCATCCTCGGGGGCGCCGGCATTGTGTTCTTCGCTTTCATCGGTTTTGACGCTGTAAGCACGGCCGCACAAGAAGCTAAAAACCCCAAGCGCGACATGCCCATCGGCATCCTAGGTTCGCTGGCTATTTGCACGGTATTGTACATCCTGTTTGGGCACGTACTCACGGGCGTGGCCAACTGGCGCGAATTCGCTGACCCGGCTTTGGGCGGCGAAGCTTCAGTGGCCTACGCCATCCGGGCGCACATGCCCGGCTACGGCTGGCTGGCTACGGCCGTCACGGTTGGTATTCTACTCGGTTTTACCTCCGTTATCCTGGTGATGCTCATGGGACAGAGCCGCGTGTTCTTCTCAATGGCGAAGGACGGGCTGATGCCTAAGGCTTTCTCGGAGCTGCACCCCAAGTTTAACACGCCCTACAAGTCTAACCTCATGCTGATGGTATTTGTAGGCTTGTTCGCGGCCTTCGTGCCTGGGTCACTGGCCGGCGACCTTACCTCCTTTGGCACCCTGCTAGCTTTCGTGCTAGTAAGCATAGGGGTATGGATTATGCGTAAGTCTGATCCCGCACAGCCTCGCCCTTTCTTGGCGCCACTTTCTTCGCCGAGCTTCCCGCTGGTACCATTCATGGGTGCTATTGTGTGCGTGGCTCTTATTGCCGGCCTCGATGAATTTACGCTGAAAGTAGCTTTTGCTTGGATGCTGCTTGGCTTTGTTGTCTACTTCCTGTATGGCAAGCGCAACTCAATGCTGCAAAAAGGCATTGTGGTAGTGCCTACCGAGATGGATGAGGAAGCCTTTATCAAACCCGACAAGCATAATGCTTAATCGGCAGGGTATTCTGCTCACCTAGCTAAGAAAGAAAGCCTTACCCACTGCGGGTAAGGCTTTCTTTTTAACTGGCTACAACCTGTACTTCGCTTTTGAGCTTGAGTACCCGGTCGCCGTTCGCTTGAACAATAACAAAGGCCGGATTATCGGCTGTGCCGTGGCGCGTAACGGCGTGGCCTTTCAGCTTGCGCGTTACCAGCTCTTTGTGGGTTTCTTCGATCTTGCCGGTGGCCGTACCGGTACCATATTTCCAACTGACGGTGGTGCCTTTGCGCATAAAAAGTGAGATGAGGAGAAAAAGAGTAGCCAAGCAAAAAGTAGGTATACTCAGCTAGATATATAACGGAGGGAATAATAGGTGGGAAGGGGCGGAGGCTAGCAGGCAGCACTTGCCCTACGATGTAACAAAATATGATTAGTTATTAATCTCGTAATCAGCCGTTTGTTCGAGCCGCGACACGGATAAATAGTACGCGTTTATACGTATTTTACTCTCTTTTGATAAAATTTTCACCTTCCTATCATCCAAACCAATAATTATATTCTTACATTTGATTCGTCTTATAAAAGATTGGATTATTCAAGCATAAGTGCCTGCCATTCCGGCCATAACGAGGCTTGCGATGGTCCAGTCCCTGCACTCACCTATTTATTAAAAACAAACTTTTAACCCATGGCGTCGAAAATCCTCTCCTTCATCTGCCATATGCCCGGAGTGATGCCCGGAGCTTATCCTTCTGTACCTACCTCACCGGCGCCTGCGAGAGCAGCTGACCGCAAAAACAACGAAAACAAGCAAGTAGAAGGTGGCCATTTTACGGCTATCTACGAGAACGAACGGTTTGTCCGCTTCAAATACATCAGTAACGCTAGCCGCTCATAGTATTGCCTTAGCTTCTACACCTGTTTACTGACCAGCGCCGCGCTTTCTTCGCTCGAAGGAAGCGCGGCATTTTTATGTGCCACACCAGTGGAACGGGCCAAGGCCGGATTTCGGCTAACTTGCGGCCCAGTCTAGTCGTTTTGCCTGCATGAAGGATCTGTCGTTTCGTTTTTTATTTCTCCTATTAGTAGGGCTGGGGCTAGCTTCCGAGCCACTCCGGGCGCAGCAGCCTGCTTTTTTGCCCGATGAAAACTCGTACTACGGGGTAATAGCCCGCAGCAGTGGTCGTTCGCTCGACGTGGTGAATGCCTCCGCCGAGCCAGGAGCTGCTACAGTGCAGTGGGAATTTACGCAAGCGCCGAGTCAGCAGTGGCGCTTCGTACGGGTGTCGCCGGGCAGCGTGTATTTCCGCATCGAGGCCAAGCACAGTGGAGCGTGCCTAACCGTGGAAAAGAACGAAGAAAACTCGCCGCTTGTGCAGCGGCCCTGGTCGGGTAGCTTCTACCAACAGTGGGCCCTCACATCCGGCGGACCAATCGGAAGTATTCAACTGCTTAACCGCGGCACCGAGCGTTGTGCATCGCTGGCCGCGGCCGACAAAGCCAACGGCACGCCTGTGGTGGCACAGCAGGCCCAGAACCGAGCTACCCAGCAGTGGCGCTTGTTTAAGCTGCACCTGAACCTCGACCCCAAGCAACCCGGCTTCGGCACGCCCGAGCCGCTAACTTCTCTGAACACGCCCGGCAACGAGCTGAAGCCTGTGCTGGCGCCCGATGGGAAGACATTGTACTTGGTACGCACCAAGTACGACGGCAATACGGAGGGCAACACCGAATCGGGCGATAGCTGGCTGAGTACGTCGGCGGATGGGCGGGCTTGGGCAGCCGCCACGCGCTTAGATGCACTGAACACGCCGCAGCACAACGGCGTGATGGCCATCACGGGTAACGGCAGCTCGCTGCTGGTGCGCGGCACCTATGAGCGCGACGGCAGCTTCCGCGACGAAGGCGTTTCGAAAGTGGCCCGCAACCTGACGAAGGGCGTACGCCCCCAGCGCTTAGCCATTGCCAACTACTACTCCACAAATATTGCCACCGACTTCTTCGAAACGCCCGACGAGAAGATTCTGCTGCTCTCGTTGGAGCGCTCCGATACCTACGGCAATAATGATTTGTACGTGAGCCGGGCGGGCGCTGGCGGGGCTTGGTCGGAACCGCTAAACCTAGGTCGGGTGCTAAACTCGCCAGGTTTTGAGTTTGCGCCCTGGCTGGCACCCGATGGCAAAACCTTGTATTTCTCGTCGTACGGTCACGCGGGCTACGGCGGCGCCGATATCTTCGTGAGCACCCGCCTCGACGACACCTGGACGAACTGGACGGAACCTCGCAACCTAGGGGCGCCGCTCAATGGCCCTGGTTTCGATGCCTACCTCAGTCTCACGCCCGACGGCAAGCAGGCCTACCTCGCTTCGGGTCGCACGGCTAATACGCCGGCCGACCTGTTCCGCGCCGTTGCGGGTATACCCCCCGTCGATACGGTAGCACCTGCCCCGGCAGTGGCTCCAGAAGTAGCGGCCCGCACACTGCTCACGGGCCGGACGCTCGATGCTAAAACGCGGCAGCCCGTTGTGGCAGAAGTAAAGGTAACCCGCCTCAGCAGCGACCTAGCTTTCAACGCCACCGCCCGCACTGGCGCGTCGGGGGGCGCCTTTCAGTTTTCCTTGCCGCCGGGGCAATACCGCCTGGCCGCCACCAGCAGCGGTTATCTCACGGCCACCGATACCGTCACCATGGTTGGCTCGCTCAACCGTGATTTGCTATTAGTGCCAGCTAGCGTTGGCTCGCGGCTGGAGTTGCCTACCCTTATTTTTGCCCAGGGTAAGTACGCACTGCTGCCCGACTCGTACGCTGAGTTGAATCGTCTGGCTCGCACGCTCACCGACAACCCCACGGTGAACATTCGCCTCGAGGGCCACACCGACAACCAGGGCAACCCAGCGCTCAACCAGAAGCTCTCGGAAGACCGTGTGGCCGAAGTGCGGCGCTACCTCATCACGCGCGGCATTGCCGAGAGCCGAATCAGTGTGATTGGCTACGGCGGTACCAAGCCGCGCACCAGTAACGAAAAAGAGGAAACCCGCCGGCTCAATCGGCGCGTAGAATTCACTATTACCAAGCAGTAGCTAGGTTCGGCAGGAGCTTTTCGAAAAGGCCGTCGTGCAGTTACCTAGCTGCACGATGGCCTTTTTACTTTTCGTTTATGCGAGCTACCATTCTACGTCAATTAGAACTGCCCAACTTACCGTCGGCTTCGGGGGTGGAGGTAGTAGGCGACCGGGCCTACATCATCGGCGATGATTCGCCTTTCCTATACTGCCTCGATGTGCATTCTTTTGCGGCCGGCGCACCGGTTACGTTGTTTGAAACCGCTCACTTTAGCACCGGCCGTATTCCCAAAGACCTGAAGCTAGATCTGGAAAGCATGACCGTAGTGCCTGGTTCCAATGGCGAAACGAACCTGCTGCTGTTCGGGTCCGGCGCTACTTCGGCGCGGGAAAATGGCTTTTGGGTTGAATTGACTGCCGATGGGAGGGCGGCTGCCACGGTGTATCCGGTGTCGCTGGCGGGGTTGTATGCTGCGCTGCGGGCGGCTTTGCCAGCGGGCATCACCCTCAACTTGGAAGCAGCTGCTGCTACCCAAACCGAACTATTATTATTCCAGCGCACCGTAGGCTCTACAGCTGGCAACCTAGTGTTTCACTTGCCACTTTTGCCTACCCTAGAGTACCTGCGGCACCGACAAACGCAAGTGCCACCAGTACAAACGCAATTCTACTTATTACCAGCTATTGAGGGCAAGCCAGCAGGCTTTTCTGGCGCTACGGTGTTTCAGGATACCTTGTTTATCACGGCCTCCGTCGAAGACACGGGCGATGCCGTCGCCGATGGCACGGTGCTAGGTAGTTTCATTGGCATATTGCCCTCTACTGAATCAGCCAGCCGGACGGCTCCCATAAATCTGCCGCTCACCCAATTGGTACTACCTAACGGCAACCCCTACCGCGGCAAAGTAGAAAGTGTAGCCGTGCGCCATGTGATGCGGCCCGGCCAGTACGAGCTATTGCTCGTGACCGATGACGACGCTGGCGGCTCTACGGCCGTAGTCGTAGAGGTAACCATCTAACTTTGCTAGAAAGAAGCTAGGCTAGGTAGCTAGCCCCTTTTTGGCTTTTAGGCCAAGCATTTCTACCCTCAAAAATGTTAAGAGTTGAGCCAAGAAATTTTTTTGTAAATAGAAAAACCGAATAGCACACTACTTCGTACCTACCCCCAACTACTGCCAAGTTTCAGGCAATAGTCTTCTCCTTGCTTCTCTCATTTTCAGGAGCAAGGTTTTTTAATGTCATGTTATATAGTAAAATTTTAATATAAAGATGTAGTTTCTCGCATTGGTTACAGTTCTGTTTATGCTGCTTTGTTACTTCTATTCTTTGTATGCTTGAGTCTCACTTTGAAATTTTTCGGGGAACTGATACCCTTTACCATTTCCATTTACGGAACCAACACGCCGATGTCTTGCTAACTGGGCATCCGTACTTTTTCAAGCCTGGTTGCTACATCGGTATTATGAATGTGCGTGCGTATTGCCGGTCGCAGTATATCACGCGCAATGACGAGCGTTCCAGTTATAGCTTTCGGATGCACGATGACATGGGCGAAACAATTGCGCATGGTGCCACTTACTGCACCATGAGTGAGCGTGAACAGGCCATCCAGGAAGTGCTAAACCTAGCAGCTGTGGCGCCCGTCGTGTACCTAGGTTCCATCGTGTCGGTGGAAGTAAATATGCCCTAGCACTTGCGCTACTCTTATACAAGCGCTGCTCACTGAGGGTAAGGCGGTGGGGCTGCGTAGAAGCGCTATTGAGCAAGCTTAGGCGGTATCAAATAGGGGTGCAATCCTAGTGTTCACAGCTGAGCCTAGTAGCCCAAAGCTAGGTCTTGTAATATCTTAGCCGGTAATTCACTAACTCACTATACTAGCCAATGCAAGCAACGATTGAAGCATACCTGGCAGCCTACAACGCAAAAGATATTCCGGCGATGCTGGCCCTGCTCGATGAGCAAATAGTGTTCGAGAATGTTTCGAATACATCTGGTGTCATCACCACCTCAACCAAGCAAGAGTTTGCGGCACTAGCTAGGCAGTCGGTAGACTATTTCGCAGAACGCAGGCAGATCGTCCGATTTGCAGTGATGGGTGCTGGTGCAGCGGCCGTCGAAATTGACTACCAAGCAACGCTCGCGCAGGACCTGCCCAACGGTCTGAAAGCTGGAGAGCAACTGAAACTCAGGGGCGTGAGCGTGTTCGAGTGGCGAGACGGTAAGTTTACGCGCATCAGCGACTACAGCTAGGTACGAGAACCTAGGCTGCTGATTCGTAAAACTGTTGCCCGACGGAGTGGTGGTTTATTTCTAGCCAGCAGGTAAGCGGCGAACTTCGCCAATTTGCGTTTATTGCTTCATCACTAAAGCAATGACGATGAGCAAGCTCCCTGCTTTTTTAGCTTCCGTATTACTCACCGTGGTGTGTAGTGGATTTTACCACGCAGCCGCTTTATCAGCCGACCTTCGGCCGATGCCAGCCAAGTCCGCAATCAGGACGGGGGCGGAGCAGACGGAACAGTATATGCCTTATCTGCAAGGCAAACGTGTTGCGATACTAGGGAATCAAACCACCATTCTTGGTAAAAAGCACCTAGTTGATAGCCTGAAAACGCGAGGTATAACCATTGTCAAGGTGTTTGGCCCAGAACACGGCTTCCGTGGCAACGCGAGCAACGGCGCCCACGTGCAAGACGAAGTGGACCGCGCCACGGGTATCCCCATTGTCTCGCTCTACGGAGCCAAGCACAAGCCTTCCGCAACCGACCTAGCCGATGTCGATGTGATGCTATTTGATTTGCAGGATGTCGGTTGCCGTTTCTACACTACCATCAACACGCTAAGTGATATCATGGAGGCGTGCGCGGAAACAGGTAAAGAGCTCGTCATTCTGGACCGTCCCAATCCGAATGGCTACGTGGATGGGCCTGTGCTCGACATGAAGCTTAAGTCGGGCATCGGTAAGTTTCCCGTTCCCATCACCCACGGCATGACCATTGGGGAGTTTGCCCAAATGATCAACGGGGAGGGCTGGCTGCCGAATAAAATGCAGTGTAAGCTCAAAATTGTGCCCGTACAGAACTATGCCCATGCGATGGAATACACCCTACCCGTGAGTCCGTCGCCTAATCTCAACACGCAACAGGCAGTTCTGCTTTACCCTTCCTTGTGTTTGTTTGAGGGAACCATTGTAAGCCAGGGTAGGGGCACACGGATGCCATTCACCGTGCTAGGTAGCCCCGATCTAAAAGGCATTTACTCGTTCTCGTTTACGCCCGTGAGCTTACCAGGTAAGTCGGAAACGCCTTTGCACCAAGATCAGGTTTGTTACGGTCTTGACCTGCGAAAATACGACACCGCCAAACTGCGCAAAGCGGGCAAGATTAACATTCAGTGGATGATGGATCTGTACAAGGCGTATCCAGCTAAAGAAAAGTTTTTTGATCGAAGCCTAAGCAAGCAGATAGGACGAATTGAGGCTCTGGCGGGTACTACGCTCTTCAAAGAGCAAATTACGATGGCTAAGAGCGAGACGGAGATTCGCAAAAGCTGGGAACCGCAGCTAACTGCCTACAAGGTCATGCGGAAAAAATATACGCTTTATCCGTAACCGTGAGTGGTAACCTAGCAGCCCACAACTAGATGATCTCATACTCCCGCAAACCTAGCCTCAATCGTCAACAGGCAGTTTTGAGTAAACAAAACGAAAAGTAATGTTGGTACTATGCTTTGTGTATAGATATAAAAACCAAGCAGTTACACCTAAGTGATGTGAGCTAAAGAAAGCTAGCTTATTTGCTAAAGCAATTAGTGCTATTTAATTTAGCTTGAAATCATAAGCTATTTAGGAATGGCTGCTAGAAGAAATAACCCGCAAACCGTCGTTCTTGACTCCTCTTTAGCTGGGGAATTTGATGAATTTGAAACGCAGGATTATGCCGACGAGAATACCTCCTCTGCGTTTTCTGAAGAGGCCGATGCTTCTTTGTGTCCAAACTGTGGCGAGCCGCTAGTGTGGCATGATGAAGCGTGCAGTGCGCCACCACCTCTCGCCGTTACGCCGGAAGAACCTGTGCCCAGCCTTGATACTGATCCTAGCCCTAGCTTAACGCCTTCCCGTTTTGCCTACGCCATCGGTCAGCCTGTGCAACCAACTCACAATTCCCAACCCTACACCATTATTTGGCGTGGGCAGGTGAAAGAGCGCCACCCCCGCACGGGGCTACTCTACCGCGTCAACGTCTACAGACTCAACAATGGCTTCTGGGACTGTTACTTCGAAGCCGAGCTACAAGCAGCCTAGCTAGTAGAACCAGGAGGTGAGCTAGGCGCTCCGAGTTACTGGATTTGTAGCATAAGACAGCCCGAAAGCGCAAGTTTTCGGGCTGTCTTGTGTGATGTTTATTTTCCCAGCAATACTTGATTTAGAGGTTAAATTCTAACTAGAGCTTCGTATTCTTCTCGTTGAATAATTGTGGGAGCCATCCTGACGAGCAGGGCGGTGTAGCTTGATCTTGGCGAAACAGAAGATTGTAAAGCGCTGAAAACGCGAAAAAGGCCAGAAATCAATTTTCCTAGCATTGCTAGAAGAACTGATTTCTGGCCTTTTAGTGCCACGTGTGGCTAAAAAGTACCCAGAGCCGGGGTCGAACCGGCACATCTTGCGATATTGGTGTTTGAGACCAACGCGTCTACCGATTCCGCCATCTGGGCTTGTCTCGTTCCTACGACTCAGGAACGGGTGGCAAACTTAGAGAGACTTTCTTGAATTCGCAAGAGGTAGCGTCGTTTCAAATAATAAGTGCGGACTTGTTGTAGGGCTTGTGGGCGCACATCGACGGGCAAACCGGGGTAGCCAGCCAGCACGGGTTCAATGCCTGCATCCAGAGTCTCAGACAAGGTGTTGACTTCATTCTCAATACGTTGGACTACTTCGGCATCAGGCTCAAACTCCAGTTCCATCAGTTGTTCATTAAGCTCCATTACTTCCATTAAAAAATCTGGTGGAAGCTCCTGTTTTCCTTCTTCCAGCAGCCCGTGCAAGCCCAAAATGTAGGCCATACGCAGATCAGGGTCGGAGAGGGTACGGTAAGCGTTGGTGTTGAGCGTAGCGAGGTGCAAGATTTCCTGTTGCCGTTCTGGGCCTTCAGTGGCATGAAAGTCGGGGTGATACTGCCGGCTCAGCGTGTAGTACTGTCGCTTTAGAGCTGCCTCATCAGGCTGGAAGGTTTCAGGAAGACTATAAAAGTCAAAGTAGTTGGTGTCCATAGTTAGCAATACCGCTCTGGCCGATTATAGTTGGGGTTTTCAAGTGCGTATACCGCTTTATTGTCTTCTTCACAGTTGCGGCTCCAAGTATTATAAAAAGTTTGGCCTTTGACGAAAAGCGTTTTTTCATCCGCAGAGAGGTGCGAAGTTGACTCAGGCGAGTGCGCGCTGATGATGTCAGAACCTAGTTACTGCCGAAGCTAGGCTATTGCTGGAAAGCCTCGAACTGCTTGTTGCACCGAGAAAGCCTGCGCTGGCGCCGCAAACAGTTTTTTTGTGGCGGGCCATACCTCGCCAAATAACGCTGAGCGTCGGTAGCTATCCAGTGTGGCCACGGACTCCCAATGGCTGTAAGTACAATACGTGTGTGGCTGATCAACATCTTGCCATAGCTCCAGGTGATGACACCCGGGTACTTGGCGAATTTTATTTTCTGAAGCGCTGAATAGCTGCAAGAAATCGGCTATAGCATCAGGCCGAAAGCTCATTCGCACAATTCTTATTATCATTGACTTAACGCAGTAGCGTTGAGCAAAAGGTAGAGCTCATAAAGTATGACACTGTGTCTCATTTTACTTAACATAATATAAAAACAAATACAACCAATTGTTTTATAACGATTTGCGAAGAGAGTAGAGCTAGCTTTTGGCACTGACCTCCACCTCTACTGGAAAGCGCACATCAACTTGAGAGTCGAAGTAAAGGCCTAGTAGCTCGGCGGCGTTTCCCTGGTTGATGCCGATGCAGAGGATATCTTGGCTGTTGAAAATGCACACCGCGTCGCCGGGGTCGGCGGCTTGAAAGTGGGGAAGAATGTCGCGGATTGTTTCGCGGGCAAAGTGCACTGACCCCACGCGGCCCCGGCCAATAACTTCCACGGCCGTGCGGCTGATATTGGTAATGAGGTTGCCGTAGTGGTCGATGTGCACCACATGCCCCGTAATGCGGTTGTCTTGAAGCCGGAGCTGCCGATTGACTTTCTGATTGAGCTCAGTGGTAGCCGGACCTAGATCGGCTAGTAAGCCGCCTTGAGCAAGGTGCACGGCCGCAGGCGCCAGCACATCTCGGGTAGGGGAGGGCGTGGGCAGAGCCGGTAAGCGCACCAACTCTTCGGGAGAACTGTCGGTGAGCAAGGCAATTAAGCCATTATCGGCGGCTACAAAATAGTGGCCCTCGTGCAAGGCGGCGTGCCAGCGGGGCTGCGGGCCGCCATAATCGTTCACGCCGAGCAAGTGTACCGTGCCGGGCGGAAAATCTCTAAACACCGCATTGAGAACGTATAGAGCGTGAGCGATGTTGAAGGGTTCGATGGCATGGGTGATGTCCAGAACGGGTTGCGTAGGCGCCAACTGAAGCAGTCGTGCCTTCACGGCAGCTACATAATGGTCGCGGTAGCCAAAATCGGACAGAAACGTAATCAGCCCCATGCCGGAAATAGAGATTCTTCGTACTATTGTTTAACCCGATGCGGGGGCGGCAAAAGTAGGCGTTTTAGGCGAACTAAGCTGAACTTACGCCGCTATTGCCGGGTCATTTCCCTAATTCATTCGCTAAAAAGCACCCACAGATTGGTCGAGAAAATCATCACCCTCGAAAATGTTTCCCTCGTCGACTTCCTCGGACCCGACAACCAAAACATTCGCCAACTAGCCGCCGCCTTCCCAGGTAGTAAAATAATTTCTCGCGGCAACGAAATTAAAATTCAGGGCCAAACGCCCGTCATTGCGCGTATCAACGAAATTCTGTCTTCCCTCATTGAGCACTACCACCAGTATGGCCAAATCACGGATAAAGTGGTGAGCGAGTACGTATCGGCTGCCGATGATGAGCAGCAGGAGCGCATCATTGCCACCTCTTCGCCGGCCGATGTTATTGTGTTCGGTGCAAAGGGCGGTGTGATCAAGGCTAAGACCCCCAACCAGCAGCGCCTCGTCGATTCGGTGCTCAAAAACGACCTGACCTTTGCCCTTGGTCCGGCCGGTACGGGCAAGACCTACATTTCGGTGGCGCTGGCCGTGCGGGCGCTCAAAAACAAGGAGGTCAAGAAAATCATCATTTCGCGCCCGGTGGTAGAAGCAGGCGAGAGCCTAGGTTTCTTGCCCGGCGACATGAAAGAAAAGGTCGATCCGTACCTACGCCCGATTTATGATGCTTTGGAAGATATGATTCCGGCCGAAAAGCTGAAATTCTACCAGGACAACAAGATCATCGAAATCGCGCCGCTGGCGTACATGCGGGGCCGGACGCTCAACAATGCCTTTGTGCTGCTCGACGAGGCCCAGAATACCACGCCCTCGCAGCTCAAGATGTTCTTGACCCGCATGGGGCCCTCAGCGAAAGTGATGGTAAACGGCGACCGGAGCCAGATTGACTTGCCCACCAAGCAGAAGTCGGGCCTGTTGCAGGCGCTGGACATTCTGAAGGATGTACGCGGCATCGGCTTCGTGGAGATGAGCGCCGAAGACGTGGTGCGTCACCGTTTGGTGAAGGAAATCGTGTACGCCTACGACCGGTTTGATGCCACCCAACAAAAAGAGCAAGCCAACCGGCCTGTGCGCGAGTACCGCCCGTACCAGAAAAACAACGACCGCCCAGATCGGCACCCCGATGCGCGGCCAGAAAACAACGGTACGGCTTCGTTGCCCGTCAACCACGAACAGCAACTGTAACGTTTCGTACTTGCGGGATTGGCCTAGGTCAGTCCCGCATTTTTTATACCCTTTCTCAGCAACCTAACACGGAACTGCTTGCTTGGCTTGGATGCTGCTTTGTCATGCGACATCGAGCCTTTTAAAAATGATTCGGCAACGAACTGAGTTCGCAACTAGTTGAATGCCCTGATCTGATTTGTAGTAGCCGCTTGCTTCTAGGAGTAAGCGGCTTTTTTATTGGGCCTGTGGGCGAAAAGGTGGTGCTGGTATGGATATTGGCCGTGCGTAGGGTAATCTATCGTTAGCCGGTTTATTCTAGTTGCTATGATCCGTTGGGCTCCTTATGCCTTTGTGCGCCTTACCCTGGCGCTTGCTGCGGGTATTCTTACTTACTTCTACCTAGGCAACGCGCTACCGGACATGCGAGGGGCCGTGTTGGTGATAACTGTGCTGTTTTTGGGCGTGCAAGTTTGGTCGACGCGCAGTGCAAACCTAGGCCTGACCAACGCCGCCGGCTTGCTGGCGCTGCTTACCATCTATGGCACTGGCCTCACCCTTACCCAGCAAGCTACCGAGTCGCGCCGCGCTGATCATCTTTACCGCTTTGGGAGCCAAATCGAGTTCTATCGGGCTGTGGTGAATGACTATACGGTGGTACGCCCGGCTACGTACGCTACCACAGTGCGCGTATTAGCGGTGCGGGTGCACGGGCATTGGCAGCCGGCAACGGGTGGCATCCGGGTGTCCATTCCAAGGCAAGAAAACAGCGCAGTAGTAGCTGCTCCGCAGTACGGCGACGTGTGGCTCGTGCGCGGTGCCCCCACCCCGAGCAAGCCCCCGCTCAATCCTGGTGAGTTCGACTACCGTCGCTACCTCGCCTACCATCAGGTGTATCACCAGCAGTTCATCCACCCAGATCAATACCGCATGATCGCCGCGCAGCCACCTAGCTATTTGCGGGCAGTAAGTATGCGTGCGGCACGCACGCTCGATGGCGTGTTTCGGCAGTATGTGCATGCGAAGCGCGAGTATGCCCTCGCTTCAGCCTTGGTGCTTGGCATCAAAGACGACGTCGATCAGGAGACCAAGCAAGCTTACGCCAACACGGGTACCACGCACATCATGGCCGTGTCGGGGTTGCAGGTAGGACTATTGTTTGGAGCAACTATGTGGCTGTTGAGTCAAGTACCTGGGCGGCGCGGCCCGTTCTTCCGGGCTATGACCGCCGTGCTGGGCCTAGCCGTTATCTGGACGTATGCCTTTGTCACGGGCTTGTCGGCGTCGGTGCTGCGGGCAGCGGTGATGTTTAGTTTCATCATCGTGGCGCGGGCTACCGGCCGCCAGAGTACGATGTACAACACGCTGGCCGTGGCTGCGTTCGGCCTGCTCTGCTACGATCCGTATTTGCTAGTAGATGTAGGTTTCCAACTGTCGTTTCTAGCGGTGCTCAGCATTGTGTACGTGCAGCCGCGCATTATGACCTGGCTGGACGTAAAAGGCTATTTTGTGGCCCGACAGCGCCCCTGGCAACCTAAGGTGGTGCAGAAGCTCTGGCAGTGGACGAGTTGGCTGATGAATAGTATTTGGCAAGCCACGGCTCTATCGCTGGCGGCGCAAGTGGCTACCTTCCCGCTAGGATTATTCTATTTTCATCAGTTTCCTCTTAGCTTCCTTGCTTCTAACCTCGTGGCGGTGCCTATATCCTCGGGGGCGGTGTACGTCGGATTAATACTGTTGCTGCTGAAGGGAGCAATAGCTTCTCTTGGCTTGGTTGCACCCGCGCTGGCCACCGGGCTCGACTGGATACCTAGGTTGGTGGCGGGAGTATTTGAGCTGATGATCTGGCTGTTCAACGAGTATATCTTCCGAATTGGGCGCCTGATGCCCGGCGCGCTCATCAGCGGTATTCATGTGACGGCCCCACAAACATGGCTAGTTTTCGGCGTTATCTTGACGCTACTCACCTTCTTTGCTGCCCGCCGCTTGGTGTGGCTCGGGCTAGCGTGCTCGCTATTGGGCGCGTTTGCTGGCAATCAAGTATGGGCCGCTCACCAACTCAAAACTGACGAGCGACTCATCATTTACAGCATTCCGCGTCGCTCCGTGTGCGGCTTCTGGCAAGGGGCCTCCGCCGATATTGTAATGGTCGATTCCTTGCCGCTCTCCGACCCTGAGCGTACGTACCGTATTGTGCCGGGCCTTATTGCCCGCGAAGCGCAGCGGGTGCAGTACCATATGGGGTGGCGTGGGGCCGCTGTGCCTGCCACTCAGTGCGCACCCGATAGCGGGCTGGTGCTCATGGCATGGCGCGGCTTGACGGTAGCGTTTGTCTCGCAGCCACTCAGCTCGGCCCGGCAACCAAAACCTGTGTCGTTGGTCGTGTTGCGGCGCAATGCCCGGGTAAAAGCGGCCGACCTAGCTGCTGTATTTGGGAAAGATATTAGGATTGTTTTTGACTCTTCCTGCCGTTCTTGGTACGTTCAGCGAATGGCCCCCGAGCTGCAACAGCTTGGTATGCAGACGTATGATGTAACGACGCAAGGGTTTTATAGCATACAGCCGCGCTCTTAGGCAAGGGAGGGAATGCGCCGAGGCGAAACCGAGAACCCTAGCAAGGCAGTATATAGTTTTATAAGAGCGTCATTTTCGTTAGGTTTGATTACCATGCCCCTCAAATAAATCACCGGCTGCGGCCTAGTTCACGCTCGCAGTGGTGCCGATTTTTCAACGCCTAGTCTTGCACGACCATGGAAAATATGCCTACTCAGGAGCTGGAAGAGCTGCGCTACATCAGCTACGAATCACAGGATGCGATTGGCTACATCACGCTGAATCGTCCTGACAAACGCAACGCCTTGAGCTACGATGTGGTAGCCGAGCTCAAGCAGGCTTTCGAGGTCGCCGAAGACGATGAGCACTGCAAAGTAATTGTGCTGCGGGCCGTGGGCGACGTGTTTTGCGCCGGCACCGACCTAGCTTCCATTCAGGAGCAGGCACTGCAAGGCGTAGGGTACCCCGATCATCTGTCGGATTCGGCTCACCTCATGCAGCTTTTTCATCAGATCTATACCCTCAAGAAGATCGTCATTGGGCAGGTGCAGGGGCACGCGCTGGCGGGCGGCTGCGGCCTAGCCACCATCTGCGATTTTGCGTTCACCGTACCTGATGCGCAGTTTGGCTACACCGAAGTGAAGCTAGGGTTGTTGCCGGCCATCGTGAGCGTATTCTTAGTGCGCAAAATAGGGGAGGCCCGCACGAAACAGTTGTTACTAACGGGTGACGTTATTTCGGCCCAGCTAGCTGCCGACTTTGGTTTGGTTAACTTCTTGGTGCCCAAGGAAGAGCTAGCAGACAACGTCTATCGGTTTGCGCGCCGCTTGTGCGTAGAGAATTCTGGCCAGAGCATGGAAATCACGAAGGAGATGCTCGCACGGCTTCCCGACATGGCGCTGGAAGACAGCTTGCGCTACGCCGCTCAGCTAAATGCGGAGGCTCGCAGCTCCAACGACTGCCGCCGGGGAGTAGAGGCTTTCCTGAACAAAGAAAAAATCGCCTGGGACTAGCTAGGTGCCCAACGGATATTGGAGTGTAGCCGCGCCACGCGCCGCCTCCAGTACTTGCTCTGGCAGCTACTGCGAAGGAGGCGCGTGGCGCGGCTGCTAAAACTTCACTTTCGCCAAAACGCTTTAAACATCCTCAGTCCTGTGCTGGTTAGCACCTTATGACACCCCTAGCAGCAGCTGCCGTTGTCACGGCCACTTTTCTGGGAATGGAGTTTGTTGCGTGGTTCATGCACCGATTTGTGCTGCATGGGCCACTCTGGTTTCTGCACCGCTCGCATCACGTGCGCCACCCGCACCGCTTCGAGCGCAACGACTTCTTCTTTTTGTTTTATGGTTCGCTGTCGATGTTATTCATCATCTACGGCTCCGCTGACAAAGACTGGCGCTTCTGGGTCGGGTCGGGTATTGCGGCGTATGGCACCCTGTACTTCTTTGTGCATGATGTGTTGATCCATGGTCGGCTGCGGTTTTGGCGCAAATCACGCAATACCTATTTGCGGGCACTAAATATGGCCCACAAAATGCATCACAAAACCACGGGGCGCGATGGCTCCGAAGAATTTGGCTTGTTGTGGGTATCACCCCGCTATTTTTCTTTGGCGCGCCGCAAGCCCGCGCCTGATCGAGAGAGTCGCCGACTCAGGGAGTCGGCCAATTAAGACGTAGTAGGAGCAGGCACCGTGGGACATTTCTCAATCAGCGATTTAGAGCAGCTTTCGGGTATCCGGGCGCACACCATCCGCATGTGGGAGCAGCGGTACGGAATTCTGCGACCCGTGCGCACCGCCACCAATATCCGGACCTACTGCGACAATGATTTGCGCCGCCTCCTGAACGTAGCAACGCTGTGTGGCCGCGGCCAGCGCATTTCGCACGTTGCGCGACTTAGTGATGCAGAGCTAGCCCAAGCCGTACTTGCCTGCTGCGATGCCTCCTGCGATTATGAGCGCCAGGTAAATGCTCTGCTAGCTGCTATGCTCGAGATGGACGAGCTTCGCTTGGATAGTTTACTTAGGAATGCCATACAGCAGTTGGGTTTTGAGAAAGCCATCATGCACGTGGCCTATCCCTTTCTGCAACGAGTGGGGGTACTATGGCAAACTGGCACTGTAAATCCCTCTCAAGAGCACCTAGTCACGCACCTGCTACGACAGAAAATTATGGCCGCCACGGATGCGCTAGCGCCTGTGCAGCCTGCTGAGGCCCGTCGCTGGGTGCTATTCTTGCCGGAGGGCGAGCTGCATGAACTAGCGTTGCTCTTCATGAACTACGCGTTACGGGCCCGAGGCCATCATGTATTATACCTAGGACAGAACTTGCCAAGCAGCGAGCTCAAAAACATATGCGCTACCTACAGCCCGTATGCCCTTTGTACGGTGCTGACGGCAGTGCCCGAACGCGACCGAGTGTCAGATTACGTTCGGAACCTGGTCGAGACCTGCCCCGACACGTTACTGGTCTTATACGGCCCGCTTGCCCAACAGCTCTGCTTGGAAAAGCCGAAGAACATCATCCGCCCGGCCTTGATGACGGATTTTTTAGCGTTGGCCGATGACGCTAAGTTAGTTTGCAACGACCGGCTCCAGTACGAGCACATATCGGTACGCTAATAATTATAGCATCTGCTAGGCAAAGGCTACCAATAGTTGGTAGCCTTTTAGCGTTTACCCCCTGAGCATAGCTGCTAGCTTACCGTTTGCTAGCTGTGGTAGCTGCATCGAAAATAAATTTGCTTTCTACTAGCTAAGCAATCCTCCTTTTAAGGTGCAAAACCTAGCTCGACAGTATACAAGTAGCTACACGAATTTTGTCGTGCTATAAGCTTGTTGAACGGCCGAAAAGTGTATTTTAACGATTGGTTGCGTGACATTGCAGAAAAATAACACAAATAATCCAACTGATTATCAGTCACTTCGTACGTTGTCAACGTGCTTTATTCTACCAGTCTTCGTGAAAAATATTTTAGTCTAGTTTAGACCGCTTCTTAACAACCCCGTATATTTGTTTAACCTTTTGCCATAAAAAGCTAGACAGTATGACCTCTTTGGAATTCACAGATCAGGTACAAAAGATTTCTTACTCTCTAAAGCCCGTGGCGATGAACCTGACCCGCGACGCTGACGATGCTAAAGATTTAGTGCAAGAGACGTTGTTGAAGGCGCTGCTTAATAAAGATAAGTTTAAAGCGGGCACCAATTTGAAGGCGTGGTTGTATACCATCATGCGCAACACCTTCATTAACAACTACAACAAGATTACTAAGCGCAATAGTAACATCGACAGTACGGAGTACTTCCAGTACTTTAATACGGATGAGAACTATATTACACACAACGGTGCCACCAGTGACTTCGTAGTAACAGATATCAACGAAGCTATTGCCAACCTAAGTGCTGACTATCGAACGCCGTTTATGATGTACTATATCGGGTATAAGTACCTGGAAATTGCGGAAAAGCTGCAAATTCCGATTGGTACGGTGAAGAATAGAATTCACATTGCCCGCAAGGAACTGAAACAGGCGCTGACGGTATACGCCCCGGGCGTGTAGGGAATAGGGAGAGAGTACAACTGCCGCCTGGGCGTATCGCGGGCCGTAGGTGACATTGGCTTTAAGCCCCGTCGCTTGCGGTCCGTTGTTTTTTCACAGCTCGCATCAACTTGGTATAAGACCAAGCTGATGCGAGCTGCTTTGTTTTCGCAGAGTACCTAAGTGCTTTGCAACAGACCTAGGTGTGCAAAACAAAGTAAGGCTCGGCTTTGTAGCTTGCAACCACCTCATTTATTCTTCGCGCTTGAGCTCCTCACAACCCAAACAAGTTCTTGTTATTGGATCTGGCTTTGCTGGTCTGGCCGCCGCAACCACCCTAGCCCAACGAGGCTACCGCGTTACAGTTCTAGAAAAAAATAGTGGGCCTGGCGGTCGGGCCCGGATGTTCCAGGCTGAGGGTTTTACCTACGATATGGGGCCCAGCTGGTACTGGATGCCCGATGTGTTTGAGCAGTACTTCAGCCGGTTCGGGCACCGCGTAGCCGACTATTACGACTTGGTGCGCCTTGACCCTTCCTACCAGGTTGTGTTTGCTGGTAACGATTGCGTGAATATCCCAGCCCAAATGCCGGCGCTACGTCAGTTGTTTGAACGCATTGAGCCCGGCAGCGCTACTCGGCTCGACGAATTTCTGCGGCAAGCGGCCTACAAATATGAAGTTGGCATCAATAAGTTTGTGCACATGCCGGGGCGGTCATTGCTGGAGTTTGCCGATCCGCGCCTGCTGGTGGATGCTATGCGCCTCGATGTGCTACAGAGTATGAGCAAGCACGTACGTAAGTTTTTCAAGCACGAAAAGCTTATCAAGCTAATGGAGTTCCCAGTGCTGTTTTTGGGCGCTACGCCCCAAAACACGCCGGCCCTGTACTCGCTCATGAACTACGCCGACCTAGCTCTTGGGACATGGTACCCCATGGGCGGCATGCACAAGATTGTAGAGGGGATGGTAAAGCTAGCCCGCGAGCAAGGTGTAGCACTGGAGTACAACCAGGAGGTGCAAGAAATTAAGGTGGAAAATGGCCACGCGACGGGCGTGCTAACGGCGGCTGGCTTCCGCCCCGCCGACATCATAGTGGCGGGTGCTGACTACCACCACGCCGAGCAGCAGCTGCTCCGCCCCGAGTACCGCCATTACGATGAAGCCTACTGGAATTCGCGGACGATGGCACCGTCGTCGCTGCTTTTCTACCTAGGTATCAACAAGCGGCTCGACCGGCTGGAGCATCACAACTTATTTTTCGACGAAGATTTCGAAGGGCATGCCCGCGAGATCTACGAAGCGCCACAGTGGCCGAGCAAACCGTTGTTTTACGCGTCGGCACCTTCCAAAACGGACCCGAGCGTAGCTCCCGACGGTTGCGAAAATCTCTTCCTGCTTATGCCCGTGGCTCCTGGCTTGCCAGACACGGAAGAGACGCGGGAGCGTTATTACCATTTGCTGATGGACCGGCTGGAGAAGCATTGCGGGCAGAGTATCCGCGACGCGGTGGTATTTAAGCGCAGCTACGCTCACCAGGACTTCATTGCCGATTATCACAGCTACAAAGGCAACGCCTACGGGCTAGCTAACACGCTCCGACAAACGGCCATCCTGAAGCCCGCGCTCAAAAGCAATAAGGTGAAGAATCTTTACTTTACGGGCCAGCTTACTGTGCCGGGTCCTGGCGTGCCGCCCTCGCTTATCTCTGGGCAAGTGGTAGCGAAAGAAGTAGAAAAGGAGTACAGTGTACGTTAGTCGCGAACCTAGGGTAGCCGCTTCTTCGTATTAACGAACTCGAGAATTTACTAGGTAATTCACCATTCAGACCTCAACACCCAACACTTCCGTGGACCACGTTGCCCTCTTTAATGACACCAGCCTAGCGTGCAGCAAGCTGATTACTGCCCGCTATAGCACGTCGTTTACCTTGGGCATCCGGACGCTCGATCGGCGCTTTCACCTACCGGTGTACGCGGTTTATGGCTTTGTACGCTGGGCCGACGAAATCGTGGATACCTTTCACGACCATGATAAGGCCGCCTTGTTCGCCGACTTCAAGCGGCAAACTGATGAAGCGCTGGCCATGCGCTTTAGCTTGAGCCCGGTACTGCACGCGTTTCAGCTGATGGTGCACCGCTATGGCATCGATCGGGAATTCATTGATGCTTTTTTGCGAAGCATGGAGATGGACCTGGAAGACAACCACTACAACCAGTCGCTGTACGAGGAATATATTTATGGCTCGGCGGAAGTAGTAGGCCTTATGTGTCTGCGCATCTTCTGCGAGGGCGACCAGGCCATGTTTGAGCGTTTGCGCGAGCCGGCGCGGCGGCTAGGGTCGGCGTTTCAAAAGGTGAACTTCCTGCGCGACATTCGCTCCGATTACGAAGAGCGGGGTCGAGTTTACTTCCCCGGTGTCGCGTACGAACGGTTTGACGACGTCGTTAAGCGTGAAATCGAAGCCGATATCCGGGCCGATTTCGACGCGGCTTATGCGGGCATCATACAGCTGCCGCGCGCCGCCCGCTTGGGCGTTTACCTCGCCTACGTGTATTATTTGAAGCTTTTTCACAAAATACGACAGCTGCCCGCGGCCCGAATTTTGGGAGAACGGGTGCGCGTACCCGACAATACGAAGCTGTTATTGCTCATGGGTTCGTACTTTCGGTATCGCCTACGGGCCATCTGACAACGAAACTGCTACCGCGTGAAGCTGCTATCTGTTCCTATTGCGCTCCTCCTTTGCTCTTTTCGAGCACCTAGCTTGCCCGCCCCTTTTCTCAGTACTCCTGTTTGTCTTTCTAACCCTGTGGTTGCTTCTTCGCCCTATCACCTTGCCGCGCTTCGGCAGCATTACCAACAGGCAGCCGCCGACAAGGTAGCCGGCGAGAAATTCTACCAGCTCATGGCTGGCTACGACCAGCGCGACCCGGTGGTGCTAGGGTACAAAGGCGCCGCCGAAGCCATCAAAGCCCGCGATGCCTCCTTGCTCGACAAGCTTCGTTATGTGCAAGCCGCTACCCAGACCTTCGAGCAAGCTGTAGCGCTGAACCCGAAAAGCGCCGAAATTCGCTTCCTACGCTTCAGCGTGGAAACCAACCTGCCGAGCTTTTTGGGCCTGAGCACCCACATCGATGAAGATCGGCACGTCATGCTCACCAGCGTCCTAAACCATCCTAGCTCTGGCCTAGATGCCGACGGCTTCGCGACCATCCGCACGTACTTGCGGACGCACGGGAAAATAAGCCCTGAGGAAGCTCAGAAACTGGATAACATCAAACATTAAACAAGCTAGGGTGTAGGGTGCAGCCGACGAGGTTATATATCCTCTGTCAGCGGCTTAACTGTTTGGCTTTGCCAGTGTAAAACTGGCCGGTAAAAGCGCGGTGGCAGGGAGACGTTAGCAGTTGATTTGAGCGTTTTTAACGATGCCTAAGCTGGACTTTAGCTAGCTCGTGTATAAACTTATCACTTCTAGCCTAACACCCACAACCTTCTGCTAGGTTTTGCGGTTAGGAAGCTATGCCGCACCAACTGAGCGTCCGTATCGACCCCAATTCCGGCTTCTGCTTCGGCGTCATTTATGCCATTCAGATGGCCGAAGATATTCTGCAAGAACAGGGCTATTTATACTGCCTTGGCGATATCGTACACAATGATGAAGAAGTAGAGCGTCTTGAGAAGCAAGGCCTGCGTATCATCGATTATGACACGTTTGCGCAACTGCGCAACGAAGCCGTACTGATCCGGGCCCATGGGGAGCCACCTAGCACCTATCAAACAGCGCTGGAGAACAATCTGACGCTCATTGATGCGTCGTGCCCGGTGGTGCTAAAGCTGCAAAACCGGATCAAGACCAGCTACGACAAAAAAGAGCAGATCTTTATCTATGGCAAGCATGGCCACGCCGAAGTGCGCGGCTTACTTGGGCAGACGAGCGGCAACGCGGTGGTGTTTGAGAACTTAGATGAGCTATTGCGCCACGAGTTACCTAGCAACGTAACGCTCTACAGCCAAACGACGAAAAGTACCGACTCCTTTTACCGCATCAAGGACGAGCTGGAACAACGTGGCTACTCCGTAGCAGCCAACGATACCATCTGCCGCCAAGTAAGCAACCGCGACAAAGACCTGCGGCGCTTTTCGGCGCAGTTCGATCAGGTGGTGTTTGTGTCTGGCACAAAAAGTAGCAACGGGAAAGTGCTCTACCAAGTGTGCAAAGACACTAATCCAAACACGCACTTTATCTCCAAGGTAGATGAGATTCAGACCGAGTGGTTTCAGCCCGGCCAATCGGTGGGCATCTGCGGAGCCACTAGTACGCCCATGTGGCTTATGGAAAACGTGCGCGATGCCCTGCTACAGCTGTAGCGGCGTATCTTGTTTGTTACTACAGGAATCCTTGCTCTGACTAATGCTAGCCACCCAGCCTACCACAACCGCCCAACGCGTGAAGCCTGAGCCCCTCAAGGGGAAAGGAGTGGGCGTGGCGGTGCTGGTTCTTGGGCTGTGGGCAACATTGCTCTCGTTTCTGCTCGCTTCCTACCAACCCGATTGGGCAACGCCCTGGCCCTATTTGCTAGCTTTGGTGCAAACGCACCTGTACACTGGCCTGTTCATCACTGCCCACGATGCAATGCATGGGGTGGTAAGTAGCAACAAGCGTGTGAATAACACCATCGGAACCATTACAGCGCTGCTGTTTGCCTACAATTGGTTTCCTAGAATGCTGCCTAAGCACCACCAGCACCACCGCCACGTCGCTACCGAAGAGGACCCTGATTTCCACGACGGCAAGCATCCTGGGTTTTTGCCGTGGCTGGTACGATTTGCCTGGAACTACGTGACCTGGTGGCAAGTAGTGCTCATGGCCATTACCTACAACGTGCTGAAGCTATTTTTTCCGATGGCAAATGTTATTGCTTTCTGGATGATACCTGCGGTGCTAGCTACGGTGCAGTTGTTTTTCTTTGGTACCTACCTGCCCCACCGTGGCGAGCACGCGCCCGATAATCCGCATAAATCGCGTACGCAATTGCGGCACCACCTGTGGGCTTTTTTGAGCTGTTACTTTTTTGGGTATCATTACGAGCACCACGATCAGCCCTACCTTCCTTGGTGGCGGCTCTGGCAAACTAAATAGCCTATGCTACTCGTTTCGCTCTTCCAAATGACTCCATGGCCGTTGATGCGCAGTGGGTTGGGGATGAGCGATTTGCTACTGATGCTGGCGGCACTCGTCCTTGCATGGGCATTGCGTCGGCAGCGTCAACAGAACCGTGCACTGCGGCACGAACAAGCTGCGTTGCGCCGGCAGCAGGAAGAACTAGCGAAGCTTAGCGAAACCAAGAGCCTGCTGTTCTGTGCTCTGGCGCACGATGTGCGCAGCCCGTTAAGTTCGCTCTACTCCTTGCTCACCTTGCTCGACCTAGGTACTATTCCGATCGAACGACTAACGGCGCATAAGGAGCAACTTACGCATACCCTAGGCACTACACTGCAACTGCTTGATGGCTTGCTTCAATGGTCGGCGGCACACGTACAAGATATCCGCCCGCGCCCCAGAACGCTAGTGTTGAATGACTTGGTAGCAGAAACGCTTGCTTTAGTAAAGATGGAAGCAGCGCACAAACAAATCAGTCTGCGAGATGAGCTAGCCCAGCCGTGTGCCTGCTTAGCCGACCCCGATATGACCCGGATGGTCTTGCGTAATCTGCTGAGTAACGCAATTAAGTTTACGCCCGAAGCTGGCACAGTCAGAATTACGGCCGAGCTGAAAGGGGCCTTTTGGGAAGTAGCGGTAACGGACACCGGCGTAGGCATCACTGATGCAGATCAGCCTCGTATCTTCAGCGACACCAGCGTGCACAGTACCAGCGGTACTGCTGATGAGCGCGGTGCCGGCCTAGGCTTGCGGCTTTGCAAAGAATTTGTGGAGCGCAACGGTGGGCAGCTCAGCTTTCAGACTACCCCAGCGCTAGGTACCACCTTCTGCTTCACCATTCCGCGGGCGGCTGTGACAGTCGCCGACTATGCCCCCGAGCTAGCACCAGACCACCCTAGGGCTGCCGCCGAATAAGCGCACGGTTGACCAGGCGCTCTGTTACCTGCTCCCGGTACGTTTGGCCCAGCGGTAGCGTATAGCCACCTAGGCGTACTTCTAGGCTATTGATGGCCTCGATGTGCTGGGTATTGATAAGGTAAGAGCGATGCGTGCGCACGAATAAGGCGGCGGGTAGCTGTTCTTCTAAGTTCTTAAGATTGACCAGCGTTAGATGCGTTCGGCCGTCGGTGGTGTGGAGCTTGGTGAAGTCTTTCAGGGCTTCGATAAACAGGATCTGATGGTAGCAAAGGCGGATGTATTGCGCATCAGCCCGGATGAAGAAGGCATCGTCGGCGGTTATTTCCTGCCCCCGAGCTAGGTCGCTAACCTTAGTGACGGCCCGCAGAAAGCGCTCCATCGTGATGGGTTTGAGCAGATAATCAACCACATCCAAATCGAAAGCCTCGAGGGCGTATTGCGGATAAGCCGTCAGGAGGACCACTAGGGGCGGTTGGCGCAGAGTGCGTACTAGCTCCAGACCGCTTAGCTGCGGCATTGCTACATCAAGGAAAAGAACCTGCACGCGCTCCTGCGTCAGAAAAGCGTGCGCGGCCAGCGGATCACTGAAGGTCGCTTTCAGATCGAGCACATTTGTTAGAGCAATGTAGCTGCTGAGCAAATCCAAGGTTAGCGGATCGTCATCGAGCAGCGCGCAGGTAATTTTCATAAAGGACGTACGTAGCCAGTAAGCGCTATGATAAGCAATCGTACCCACACGCGCTACATTTTGCCCAATAATACTGCCTACACAAGCTTTATGCAGATAGTAATATGTTTTTGATGCATGTTGTTCGCGTTAAGCAACTTAGGGGGCAAAGATTCGTTAATGGAGTAACCTGTTCTGCATGCAGCGCCACTGACCAACTTCGGACGAAGCCCGGAGGCTTCTGATCGGGTGCTGACCTACCTATTTGCCAGCATATGAAACCGTTGCTTATGGTGCCCGTAGTGCCGCCACCCATCATCCTTGCCACTGTTCTGACTGTTGATCATAACCAAGGCTTGCGCCGCTCGTTGCGCACCAACTTTGGCCTGAGTACCCAGGCCATAAACGCGCGGCTCGATCCAGACATGGATTTGCTTTATCTATCGGAAACCACTCTGCCCGGCTCGTTGCCTTGCTTGGCTGTGCTGGAGCAGCCGGGCATTACGATCGTCACCCTGCGCACCGGGTACCTCGAGTGCGTGCTGCCGCATAACAAGGAGGGGCGGCGGCCCACATCTTCCCTTGCCAACCTAGCTACCGGCAACTGCTTTTTGTCGGCCAACAACCGGAAAGTTGCTATTGCTGCTTTCTCCAACCAGGAGTTGGAGCCCGAGCGCATTCTTCTAGAAGTATCTCATCGGCCCAATCTGCTGGATTATCTGCGTACCGAAAGCTTCACGCTGGAAATATCTGGCGCCCACCGCCGGCGCCTCACCCGGCCCCTATCTGTGCAGGTGATGCTAGAGTTCACAGTCGAGTAAGGACCAAGCTACTGATCGGGCTAGGAGTATAATCACGAAGGCCCCACCCCTAGCTAGGGGTGGGGCCTTCGTGGTTGCTAGGTGCTGTTCGCCTAGTGTTTATCCGAATGAGTGCTGTTGTTTTTCTTGCAGCAATCGGGGAGGCGGTCGTAGGCGCGCGCGTCGGCGGTTTGGCCATCGGCGTCGTAGCCAGTGCGTTGCACAGCGGTGCGCAGGGCTTCGGGTGTGGTTTTATCGGGGCGGTAGGTTACCGTGAGCAGCTTGCTTTGCACGTCGAGGTTAGCAGCCTGCACACCTTTTTCGTAGGCCATCGATTTCTCTAGGCGGGCTTTGCACATGTCGCACACCGCCGACGTTTTGAACTGTACTTGCTCGGCGCCACCTTTGGCTTTTGTCTTGGCGACTTCTTGAGCCTGAGCTGCCGACACGGTGAAGAACATGGTTGCGGCCAGCAGGAAAGATGAAATCGTTTTCATGGGAAGAGAGTTAAAAAACTAGGTAGACCTAGGTTGATCAGGTGCCTAGCGAAGGTTAAACAACAGATGCGGTAAAAAGAGTCGGCAATGACTACTCGATTTTGAAGCGCAAGCCCGCGTACGTGAGGCGGCCGTAAGTTGGCCCCCACACCATCGCGGCGTCAAAGTTGGGGCCGAAAGGTTGGGCTGCGCCTGCAATAGGATTGGGCTGGCGGTAGTTAGTTAGGTTCTCAACGCCGGCATACAGCTCAAATCGTTTGAATGCTCGCGTAAGCTGCGCATTGAGTAAGGCAAAGCGCGGCGCCAGAGGTAAGTCGCTCTCGGCAAGGCCACCATGGTGTGCGCCCGGATGCGGGGCTAAGGGGCGCTGCCCGTACCACTGCACCGTGAAGTCGCCGCGCCACTTATCGAAGGCGGAAGCGTACCCTAGGTTTACGAACGCACGATGCGGCACGGTGAGCGGCCGGGGCAGCAGCACGCCACTGTAGTCGGTGCGCACGTCGAGGTACTTGTAAGCGGCTTTGGCTTGCAAGCCCTTAACGGGCTCTACTTGTACTTCGGCCTGGAAACTGCGCGAGAACGAGCGGCCCCCCGGAGCTAGGTTGGTCAGGATAAGCTGGCTGGGGTCGGTGTAGGAGTCGGCCACGACTTGGTTTTGGAACCAAGTATAGTAGTAGTCCGTCACGAAGGTAGCCTGCCGCCCGGCCAAGGTGAAGTACTGTGTGAAGCTACCGCCCACGTTCCAAGCCCGCTCCGGCCGCAAATTTTGGTCGATAACAAACGTACGCGAGCTAACCAGCATACCGGCATTCTCAGCAATGGGGTTAGCCACCCGGAAGCCCCGACCTGCTGCTCCGCGCAAGATGGTGCTAGGCGTCACGTCGTACTTCGCATTGAGGCGCGGCGTGAGCACCCAGCCGTACAGGTTGTGCCGATCCACGCGCAGGCCACCCACCAGCGTGAGGTTGCGCGCGTTTTGATACGTGTACTCGGCAAAAGCACCCGGCACCCGCTCGAAGCGGTTGCGGTGCTCACGCGCATACTGCTGTGCCGGCGTTTCGTTCACATACGTAAAGCCCTGGCGTAATACCTCGCGGTAGTCATCGTGCAGATAGCTCACGCCTAAGCGGTACGTGTGGGCTGTCGTGCCAATGATGCTCTGAAACATCAGGGTGCCCAGGCCAGTGCGCTGGGTGCCGTCGTAAGTACGCAGGCCATACCGCGAGTCGAAAGCGTGGCTCGTGCCCGTGAGCATCAGGCCGATGCTCTGGTAGGGGCGGCCCGGCCAGGTGTAGCTGGTTTTGCTGTAGCCGGTATAGCGGTCGGTGGTGAGCGTGGTGCCGTAGTACGTACCAGGGTTGTTTTCCCGAAAGCCCATCTGGCCACCCTGACGGGTTTCGCGCAAGGCACCTAGGCCTAGCTCGCTCACAATGCCCTTGCCCGACTTGTACTTCCACTTGTTGAACAAGTTGTACTGCGTGGCCAGGGGCAGATCCAGGAAGCCATCCTTGTTGCGGTCGACGCGGTTGCCGAGGTGGTCGGTGTGCAACAGCAGGGCCGTGCTCAGCTTCTCCGACGGCTGGGCCGACACGTTCAGGTTCAAGTCGAACTTGCCGAGGTCGTTGGCATAGGCGTTGAACAGCAGCCGTTCAGACTTCTCGGGCTCCTTCAGGCGCACGTTTACCTGCCCCGAGATGCTTTCGTAGCCGCTTACCACCGAGCCCATGCCCTTGATGATGTCGATGCCATCAATCCAAGTGCCTGACAAGTAGCCTAAGCGGTAGGGTGTCGACAGGCCGCGCAAGGCCGGCAAGTTATCGACCGTCATCAGCGAATAGGCCCCATCCAAACCGAGCAGTTGGATCTGCTTGGCACCCGATACGGCATCGGTGGTTGAAACCTCCACGGAGGCGTTGGTTTCAAAGCTCTCGGCTAGGTTGCAGCACGCCGATTTGGTCAGGTCGCGGCTGGTAATGACTTGTGTGTTAGTGGGCGTGAGGGCCGAGTAGCTTTGGGTGCGACCTTCTACTTTCACTTCGCCTAGCTCGGTGTTGCGCCGCAAGGCCACCCGTACGTAGGCATTGTCGCTGAGCGTGATGGTATCCGGCAGGTAGCTCAGTGAGTTGATAATGAGTTGGTTGGTGGCACGCGCCGGCCGTACGAGGCTGAAGGTGCCAGCGGCGTCGGTGGTCGTGACGCCATCGGCCGAGCCGAGCCAGCGCACCACAGCGCCGGGTAGGGGGGCCGACGAAGCGGCATCGGTCACCTGCCCGCGCACGGGGGCTAGGGCATCCGATTGGGCAAGGGCTAGGTGGGTGCTGCCCAGCCACAAGCTAAGCATTGGCACCACCAAGCGCCCAGAAAAAGAAGTCATGGTAGCAGGGAGTTAGCAACGTTTTCGACGAAAAGCAGAGCAGCCTCGTGCGCACACGAAACCGCTGCCGCTCCGTGGGGAGCGGTTCGGAAAACAATTGCTAAACGACCAGGGTGCAGACGAACGTCAGCAATGTCCGGCCAGCCCGTAACGGCGGCGAGCTATCGGACGCGTGCCAGGCGGCAGCTTGCACCAGTTGCGGTGCTGTTGGCACTCCCGGCCAAACGGCCGTCGGGAGCCAAGCTGCTACAAACTCCGGCACCAAGCTTTTCAGCAGGCCCGCTGCCGCCGAGGAGGCGTCGAGCTTGTGAAAGTGCGCTTTGAAGTCGCAGCAAGCGCCTTTGAGGTGGGCACTAACCGAGTGGCGCTCCGGCGCCGGCTTGGCACTAGGGCAGCCGTGGTGCGGCGTCGAGAAAATGACGGCCGTCGTGGTGTGTCCGCTCTGGTTGCAGGTATGGCGCAGCACCGTGAGCCCCACCGAAGCGGTGAGGACCAGCAGGGCCAAAAAGCCACTGAACAGCCGATGAGCAAGCGGACGTTTCACACCCCAAAGATACGCACTTACGGGCAATACCTTGTGTAGAATAACGCGTTGGTGGGTGCGGAATCTGGGCTAGGCTTACCTACTTGGTCTTGAAGGTCAGGCGGTAAGGTTTTAGTGGATAACCGTCGAGCGAACGAAAACCGCCGTCCTCCATGAATCCCATCAGGATCAAATCGTACGTCTGGCCGGGCTTCAGATTGACCTTGTAGGCGAATGACTTCTTGTCCGCTGAAAAGGGAGTACTACCCACAACGGGCGTTTTTCCGCCCGCATCAGGGCCTAGGTCCAAGCTGCGGCTTGGCCCCATCGGGCGCGAAAACTCCACCCGAATTTCCTTCACATTTGCGTCCAGATATCCGTCGCTGGGAATGGCCGGCGTGATGCTGCTGACCACGGGGCGGTTGCTCTCGTAGGCTTGCAGAAGCTGCGCTTTGTTGATGGGCTCGACGTAGTAGTGGGTCTTGGTTAGGAACGCTTCCGTGGCGTCGCTGTTGGCGAAGTCTAGCTCGATGAGCTCCTTGATGGCCTGCTGTTTATTTTTGGCCTGCTGGTAATAAGTCTTGCAAATGGCGTAACCCATGTAGTACCCTAGGTCGGGCACGTGGTTCGGGTCGTCGGACTCTTGGTTGTAGAACCAATTGCCGTAGTAAGGCGAAAATAGCTGCGCTTTAAATTTCTCCTTTAGCTCCTGCTCGTGCTTGGGGCCATACGTCATGTAAGGCAGCGGCATGGTTTTGCCCGTCACACATTCCGTTACAAAATCGCAGACGCCCTCATTCAGCGCTTGCCCCAGCAGGGTGCTCCCGGAGGCTTTCTCCTGGGTGTGCACGTATTCGTGGATGTTGAGCGGGACAATGTTCTGGGAGGGCTCGGATTTGTAGTGCCTGGTAAGAAAAGCACTCTTGTTTTTCGAAAATTCAGAAACGTCCGTCGTGGCCGTCCCAATAGCTAGCTCAGTGCCAATGAGTACCAAGCTATCCTTGACGGTGCCACCGGAGCGGAGCGCTCCGATAGTGAAGTAGATGCTGGCGGGGCGCAAAGCAGGATACAACTTTTTCAGCTTCTTCAGAGCCGGCTCGATCTGGCGCACGGCGGCTTTTGCGCGCCAAGTATTCGGGCGAATAGAATCCCAAAACCTAGGGTGCTGCCGGATGGAGCTTACCCACTCTTGCGGGGTATACGCCCGAACTTCCATGAAGGCCCGCAAGCCAGGAGTACCTTTGTCGATGTATAGTTTCTTGATGTACTGGATCTGCTTGAGGCTGTCAGTCGTGCTACGGATGCTGTCGTAAGCCACCCAGAAGTTGTTGACATCGGTGAAGAAAACCTGCTGTTTCCGTTGCGCAACGACGGCTAAGCAGCTAGATAAGCTGAAGAGTAACAGGCTAATGATCTGCTTCATGTAGTTAATCTTAGTACATAATAGTTTATAAACTGCGTCGTTAGGGTACATGGTGCGTTGTTTATTGCACTTCCCATAAGCACAGTTTTATTATTTCTAGATAAGTACTGACGCTGATAATTTCGTAACGTCTTCTCCACCATCTCCCACTTTTTTATTTCACTAGTACCAGTATCTAGCCTAAAACGCATTTGAGCGCTTCAAAACGGCGTTTTCAGGTGGTGGTAGAAAATGGTAAATCGTGGTGGGCTTTTCGGGGGCAATGAGTACTTTTGCTATTATCCCTCACCTGAGCCCACCCGGCATGAATCTTCTCTCTGGCGAATATGAGTGCAAGCTGGACCCGAAAGGGCGCTTGGTGCTACCCGCCAAGGTGAAGGGGAGCCTGCCGCAGGAGACTGGAAACCAACTTGTACTCGTGCGTGGCTTCGAGCCGTGCTTGGTTTTATACCCGAGCTCTTCTTGGCGCGTGATCCACGACAAGGTGATGGCGCTGGATGAGTTCAATGAAGAATACCGCCAGTTTCAGCGCAATTTCTTCCGCGGCATGACGGAAGTGGAGCTCGACAACATTGGGCGCTTTATGCTGCCGCGCACCATGCTGCGTTATGCGGGCATCGAGAAGGAAGCCATCATTGTGGGGATGGGCAACCGCTGCGAAATCTGGGACCCGGAGCGCTATGATGCTTTCCTGATCAAAGACCAGAAAAGCTTCTCGCAGCTGGCCCAAAAGTTTTTGTCAACTGATATGCCGCTCGGCGGCTCCGCAGCCGCATGAGCACCTACCAAAACGATACTGCCTACCACCGGCCCGTAATGCTGGCCGAGTGCCTGGAAGGGCTAGCCTTGCAGCCGGAGGGCCGTTACGTAGACGTGACTTTCGGCGGCGGCGGCCACTCGGCCCGGCTCTTGGAGCGCCTTACCACCGGCCACCTCTACAGCTTCGACCAGGATGCCGACGCCGAGCGCGAAGCCGCCAAGCTAACCCGGCCGCAGTTCACCTTCATCCGCGCCAACTTCCGCGACTTGCACCAAGAGCTAGCCCGCCTCGGTGCGCTGCCCGTTGACGGGTTGCTGGCCGATCTAGGTGTTTCGTCGCACCAGTTTGACACGCCGGAGCGCGGCTTCAGCACCCGCTTCGATGGGCCCTTGGATATGCGCATGGACCCGGAGGGTGACCGGACTGCTGCCGACATTATCAACGACTACGACGAGGCCGCCCTGCACCGCATCTTCGGCATGTACGGGGAAGTCACGAATGCCCGCACCCTCGCCAAAGCCGTCGTAACGGGCCGGCGCGGACGGCAGCTCACGACCATTGGCGAACTGAAGCAGGCCATTGCGAGCTGCATGCCGCGGGGCAAGGAAAACAAATACCTAGCCCAGGTATTTCAAGCCTTACGCATAGAGGTGAACGATGAGATGGCCGCGTTGCAGGAAATGCTCCAGCAAACGGCCCAAGTGCTGCGCCCCGGTGGCCGCTTGGTGGTGATGAGCTACCACTCGCTGGAAGACCGGTTGGTGAAGAACTTCATGGCCAAAGGCAAGTTCTTCGGCGAAGTGGAAAAGGATTTCTACGGCCACACGCACACGCCTTACGAGGTGCTCACGCGCAAGCCCGTTGAGGCGTCGGCCGCGGAAATAGCCGAAAACAGCCGCGCCCGCAGTGCCAAGCTGCGCGTGGCAGAACGGACAAACAGTTAATCGACGCTTGAAATATGGCATTGAATACAATAAAACCACCCGTTACAAAACCCCGCGCCAATGTGCCGCGCGAGGTAGTAGCCGTTGTGCCGGAGCCGGTAAGCCAGCCGATGCCGGAGCTAGCCCCAACCCCTAAGCCGAAAGCCAAAGCCGCCCCCGAGCCAGAAGAAGTGGAAGCTGGGCCGCGCAGCTCGTGGAGCGTGTTCACGGTGCTCGACCGCGCCATTCGCATGGATGGGCTCTTTCGGGAGGGGTTGCCCGTGCGCTTCCTGCCGCACGTGCTGTTCATCATGTTTCTGACGCTGCTGTACATCGGCAACACGCACTACGCGTACCGCATGAACCGCAACATTCAGAAGCTGAAGCTCGAAACCGAAGACTTGCGCGCCGACTACACTACGCTCTCCGCCGACTACATGGAGGCTAGCAAGCAAAGCGAGGTAGCGCGCAAAGTGGCCGCCTACGGCTTAGTCGAAAGCTCCTCGCCGCCCTTTCGCATCAACGTGCCAGCGGGCCACCTCGATGAAGCTTCGCTGGACATGGTGCCGCTGCTGACGGCCGATTCGATTGCCGCACGAGCTAGGATTGATTCACTAGCTACGGCCGCCCCGCCCGCCGAGGCCAATATCACCGAGGCCGGTCCGCCCGCCCCGACGACCGACTTGCCCGCAGAAATCGAAGATACTCCGCGCTCATCCAATCATTACGAATAGCACCGCAATGAAAGGCAACGTTAAGAAGGCGATAGTAACGCGCGTACGGCTAGCATTCCTAGGCGTATGCTTGTTTTCGGCGGCCATCATCTGGAAGGTGTCGCGCATTCAGTTTAAAGAAGGGGAGAAGTGGCGTGCGCTGGAGCAAGAGCGCCGGGTGGTGTACCAGCCGGTGTTTGCCACGCGCGGCAACATCCTGGCTAGTGATGGCAAGAGCATGATGGCGACCTCGCTGCCTTTTTACCGGGTAGCCTGGGACCCTAGCGTGGTCGACAAGGAAACTTTTAAGAGTGGAGTTGATTCACTGGCGATATTACTGTCACGTTTCTTCGGCGACCGTTCGTCGCAGGAATACAAGCGTCGTCTGAAAAACGCCAAGAACGCTGGGGTGCGCTATGTGCGCCTCAACTCACGGCAGATCAACTATCAGGAGAAGAAACTGCTTTCCTCGTGGCCGGTTTTCCGCGCTGGTAAGAACAAGGGCGGCGTTATTTTCGAGAAGGTTGATAAGCGTTTCCGGCCGTTTGGTGGGCTGGCGCAGCGCACCGTGGGCTTCCTGAACGAAGACAAGAACGGTGCGGGCCTAGAGTTTACCTACAACCGCTACCTAGCCGGCAAAGACGGCGAAGCGTTGTTTGAGCGCCTGCCCGGTGGCAACAAGCCCATCTACGACGGCACCGAAGTAAAGCCCCAGCCCGGCTACGACATCCAGACGACGCTCGACATCAACTTGCAAGACGTCGCTGAAAATGCGCTGTACAAATCTCTTATTCAGAATGACGCCCAATACGGCTGCGTGATTCTGATGGAGGTGCAAACTGGCGAAATCAAGGCGGTGGCCAACCTCGGTAAAGTGGCCGAGGGCGTGTACCGCGAGGATTACAACTACGCCTTCGCCGACCAAGGCCGCACCGAGCCGGGCTCTACCTTCAAGCTAGCTTCCATGATGGCGCTGTTTGAAGAAAACCCCAACATCTCGCTCGACGACACGGTGAACACGGGCCGTTCGGGCTCCATGCGCATTGGTGGGGCCGTGAAAACGGACACGCACGCCTACGGCAAGGTGTCGGTGAAGCACGTAATCGAGGTGTCGTCGAACATTGGCGTGGCGGTGCTCATCGACCGAGAGTTCAACAAGAAACCCGAGCGCTACGCCGAGCACCTCAAGAAGTTTGGCCTGAACAAACCCCTCGGTTTCCAGATGTCGGGTGAAGCTAGGCCCTACATCAAAGACCCTACGGACCGCTCGTGGAGCCGCACCTCGCTCACGACGATGTGCATCGGCTACGAGCTGAAGCTAGCTCCGCTCCAAACGCTGGCCTTCTACAACTCCATTGCTAATAACGGAGCGAAGGTGCAGCCGATGATCGTGAAAGAAATCAAGCAGAACGGCCAAGTGCTGGAGCACTACGAGCCGAAAGTGCTGATTCCGAAAATCTGCTCCGACGAGACCCTAGCGAAGCTGCGTGCTATGCTGGAAGGCGTGGTGGTGGAAGGCACCGCCCGCGCCATCCGCACGCCCGACTACTCCATTGCGGGCAAAACCGGTACGGCCTGGAAGTTCAAAAACGGTCAATACACCAAGATGTACTCGACTAGCTTCTGCGGCTACTTCCCGGCCAATAAGCCCAAGTACAGCTGCATTGTGGTGGTCGACTCGCCCAAGCGGGGCAACTGGTCGGGGGCGCAGGTGGCCGCGCCAATCTTCCGCGAGGTGGCCGATAAAGCCATGGCCCGCGACGCTGCCAGCCAACGGCCGCTCCTGGCGCGCGCGCCGGTGAACAAGTCGTATGTGCCGCTGGTGAAAGCCGGCATGCAGGATGAACTGATGGAAGTATGCCAGCAGCTAGGGGTAAGCACCCACTCCCGCGCCGAGGGCGACGACTGGGTGCGCGCTACCACCTCCACTGACTCAGGCACGAAGTCGCTCACGTGGCAGTCGGCGGCCGTGCGGCCCGGCCGGGTGCCCAACGTGCAAGGCCTAACGTTACGCGACGCGTTGTTCCTGCTCGAAAACCGGGGCCTGCGCGTGCGCACGCTCGGCAGCGGGCGCGTAAGCCGCCAGTCGATTGCGGCGGGCAGTCCGGCCCGGCGCGGTTCGCTCATCACCCTAGAGCTAGCTCCTATTGGGGCAACGCCTACGATTATTACGCCCGTTGCGCCACCGGCTAACGCCCCACTAGCCGATATGAAATCATCAACCCACCCCGAAAACGAGGGAGCTAAGACGGAGGCCAAAACGGCGTCAAAGTCGAAAGCTTAGAACACCGCTGCTAGCTACCTAGGCCATTGGCCCAGGGAACAGCCCTTTTACCAGAAGCTACCAGCAAAAACACACTGCTTCAGAATGTCAATCCTACCACCCACCACCCATTCGCTTACGGATCTGCTGACGGCCGTCACGGTGCAGGCGCAGCACGGGCCCGCAGACGTGCGCGTCAGCGGCCTCACGCTCGACTCGCGGCAGGCGGCGCCGGAGCTAGCTTTTTTCGCCTTGCGCGGAGCCCAAACCGATGGGCACCAGTTTATTGCCAAAGCGGTAGAGCAGGGGACGGCCGTCGTGGTGTGCCAAGAGTTGCCCGCGGAGCTGAACCCCGCTACTACCTACGTGCAGGTGCCCGACAGCGCCGAAGCCATGGCGCACATGGCGGCGGCGTTCTACGACCATCCTTCCAAGAAGCTAAAATTGGTGGGCGTGACGGGCACGAACGGCAAAACCACCTGCGCTACGCTGCTGCACAAGCTGTTTCGGGAGCTAGGATACCACGTGGGCTTGCTGAGCACGGTGCAGAATCAGATTGACGAAGAAGTAATACCCGCCACCCACACCACGCCCGATGCTATTCGGCTGAATGCGTTGCTGGCGCAAATGGTGCAGGCCGGTTGCACCCACACCTTTATGGAGGTTAGCTCGCACGCCGTGGTGCAGCACCGCGTCACGGGCTTGCAGTTTGCGGGCGGCATCTTCACCAACCTCACCCACGACCACCTCGACTACCACGGCACGTTCGACGAATACCTGAAAGCCAAGAAAGGCTTCTTCGATGGCCTGCGCAAAACGGCGTTTGCCCTCACCAATGCCGACGACAAGCGCGGCATGGTGATGCTGCAAAACACCGCCGCTCGCCGCGAAACGTACTCGCTGCGTAACCTAGCTACCTTCCGCGCCCGACTGGTGGAAAACGCCGTGCACGGGCTGCACCTAGAGATTGACGGGCGCGACGTGCAGTTCCGCCTCATTGGTGTGTTCAATGCCTATAACCTTTTGGCCGTGTATGGCGCTGCTGTGCTGCTGAGCGAAGATGCAACCGAGGTGCTCACCATCCTCTCGGGCCTAACGTCAGCGCCCGGCCGCTTCGAGCCGACAGTCTCGGCGAAAACGCGCGTGACTGGCATTGTGGACTACGCCCACACGCCCGACGCGCTGGAAAACGTGCTCAGCACCATCGCCCAAATTCGGCAACCGAGTCAGCAGGTAATTACGGTGGTGGGCTGCGGCGGCAACCGCGACGCCGCGAAGCGCCCCATCATGGCCGACCTCGCCGTGAAGGGCTCCAACCGCGTCGTGCTCACGTCCGACAACCCGCGCTTCGAGGACCCCAACGACATTTTGGCGCAGATGCAGGCCGGCGTGCCGCCCCAGGAGCAAGGCAAGGTGCTGACCATTCCGGATCGGCGCGAAGCCATCAAAACGGCGTGTGCTTTGGCCCAGCCCGGCGACATTGTGCTGGTAGCGGGCAAGGGCCACGAAACGTACCAGGAGATAAAAGGCGTACGGACGAGCTTCGATGACAAACAGGTTTTGCAAGAAATGTTTGACTTGTTGGGAAAGTAAGCCACTGACCTAGCCAAAAACCCGCAAAAAGACAACAGTTGACCGCAAACCAAAAAACGAAATCTTTGCAGCTTGGAATAATCTCAACTGCCACTCGCTGACCTCTGCGCCCATGCTTTATTACCTTTTCACGTACCTCTACAAACATTATCACCTGCCGGGCGCGGGTGTGTTCCAGTTCATTTCGTTTCGGGCAGCTATGGCGGTGATTACCTCGCTGCTCATTGCGCAGGTTTTCGGCAAAAATCTAATTCGCATTCTCCAACGCAAGCAAGTTGGCGAGAGTATCCGCGACCTAGGGTTGCAGGGCCAGATGGAAAAGAAAGGTACCCCTACGATGGGCGGCCTGATCATCTTGCTGGCTATTCTGGTACCGGTGCTGCTGTTTGCCAAACTCGACAACATCTACATCGTGCTGATGCTGTTGAGCACTATTTGGCTTGGTCTGATTGGCTTCCTCGACGATTATATTAAAGTAGTAAAGAAGGACAAAGAAGGCCTCGCGGGGCGCTTTAAGGTGCTAGGTCAGGTGGGCCTAGGTATCACGGTGGGGTGGGTGCTGTTCTTCAGCAACGACGTAACCGTGCGCCAATACTTGCTGCCTAACGGCCAGCTTTCGGCCGTAGATGCTAGCTCGGTGTACCAGGATGTGAAGCTGATGATTACGACCATTCCCTTCGCCAAGAACAACGAGCTGAACTACGGCAACTTGTTCCAGTACGCGGGGCCGTACTTCAACGGGCTCTACAGCTTCCTCTACATTCCCATTGTCATCCTCATCATCACGGCGGTAAGCAACGGCGCCAACATCACCGACGGCCTCGACGGCCTCGCGGCTGGCACTTCGGCTATCATCGGTATCACCCTAGCCATCTTCGCTTTTGTGAGCGGAAACTCTATTCTGGCTGATTACCTGGATATTATGTACATCCCCAACTCGGGGGAGCTGGTAATCTTCTGTACGGCTTTCGTGGGGGCGTGCGTGGGCTTCCTGTGGTACAACAGCTACCCGGCCCAGGTCTTCATGGGCGACACGGGTTCTTTGGCTATCGGGGGCATCATTGCGGTGCTAGCTCTCATCGTGCGCAAAGAGCTGCTGATTCCGATTCTCTGCGGCGTTTTCCTGATCGAAAACCTCTCGGTGATGGTGCAGGTGAGCTACTTCAAATACACCAAGCGCAAGTACGGCGAAGGCCGACGCCTGCTGCGCATGTCGCCCTTGCACCACCACTACCAAAAGCTAGGTTACCACGAATCCAAAATCGTGTCGCGCTTCTGGATTGTGGGTATTATGCTGGCCGTACTTACGCTCGTAACCTTAAAGCTTCGCTAACCCCTCAGGACCTCGACGTAAGAGCTAGGCTCTTGTCTTTCCCTTACTTCTCAGTTCTACGCTTTTCTTCTCATGTCTCAAAAAATCGTCATCCTCGGTGCAGCTGAAAGTGGAGTAGGAGCCGCGCTCCTAGCTCAGGCCAAAGGCTTCGACGTGTTCGTATCCGACCGCAGCCCGATTCAACCTATATATAAGGAGAAGCTGACGAAGGCGGGCATCCGCTTCGAGGAAAACACGCACACCCTCGACGAGATTCTGACGGCTGAAGAAGTGGTCAAGAGCCCCGGCATTCCGGAGAAGGCGCCCGTCATTCAGGCGCTGCGCGAAAAGCAGATTCCGGTCATTTCCGAAATCGAGTTAGCCGGCCGCTACACCAAGGCGAAGTGCATCTGCATCACCGGCACCAACGGCAAGACGACCACTACGCTGCTCACCTACCACCTGCTCAAAGAAGCGGGCTACAACGTGGGCCTAGCCGGCAACGTGGGCTACTCCTTGGCCGAGCAAATTATCGAAGACAAGTACGAGTACTACGTGGTGGAGCTCAGCAGCTTCCAGCTCGACGACACCCACGAGTTCCACCCCTGGATTGCGGTGCTGCTCAACATCACCCCCGACCACCTCGACCGCTACGGCTACTCGCTCGAAACGTACGCCCAAGCCAAGCTGCGCATTGCGAAAAACTTGAAAGGCAGCGACTTCTTCATTTACAACGCTGATGACGCCGTAACGCAGAAGCAATTCCAATCGGTTTTCTGCGAGGCGACGCTGCTGCCCTTCAGCCTGCACAAGCGCCCCGACTTTCAGCTCTCGGGCTACTACTGCGCCGAGCAGGAGGTGTGCTTGCCCATGTCGGCCGTGCGCACCGACGACGACGTGCACCTGAGCACAGCCGCCTCGCCGCTTATCGGCCAGCACAACCGCCAGAATACCCTAGCCGCTGTGCTAGCCGCGCGCGCCGCTGGCGTAGAGCCTGTGATGATAGAAGTTGCTCTAGGTACCTTCCGCAACGCCGACCACCGCCTGCAACCCGTGGGCGAAATCAACGGCGCCCGCTTCATCAACGACTCGAAGGCCACCAACGTGGAAGCCGCCTGGTACGCCCTCGATGGTATTCGTCAGCCCATCATCTGGATTGCTGGCGGCACCGACAAAGGCAACGACTACACCACGCTGATTCCGCTGGCCAAATCGCGCGTGAAGGCGCTGATTTGCCTCGGCGTTGATAATGGAAAGCTTAAGGCCTCGTTCGGCGAGGTGGTGCCGCACCTAGAGGAAACCCAAAGCGTGGAAACCGCTGTGCGCCGGGCCGTCGAGCTAGCCCAGCCCGGCGACGTCGTGCTGCTCTCGCCCGCTTGCGCCAGCTTCGACCTATTCAAAAATTACGAAGACCGCGGCCGGCAGTTTGCGGCCGCCGTGGAAAAGATAACCAAGGAGCGAAGTAGTGAGGTTAGTCACTCTGCCTAGGTTTCAGTTCGTCACTCCTTCTTAATCCGCCACTCAGTTATTCTTCTATGGAACCCATTAAGCTCTGGCTGCAACGCAACCTCAAAGGTGACCCCGTTTTGTGGGGCATTGTTATCCTGTTTTCCTTCATCAGCATTGCGGTGGTGTACTCAGCCACGGGCACGCTGGCGTATAAGAAGATGGGCGGCAACACGGAGTACTTTCTCATCAAGCACACCGGCCTGATCCTGGTGGGCCTGGTGTTCATGTGGGGTGCCCACCGCATCGACTACCGCTACTACTCGCGCCTGTCGCTGTACGCGCTGCTGCTGTCGGTGCCGCTGCTGTTGTTCACGTTTTTCTTCGGTGGCACCACGCTTAATGACGCTTCGCGCTGGCTGACTATCCCCATCATCAACCAGACATTTCAACCCTCCGACCTAGCCAAGCTAGCCCTCATTGCGCATCTAGCCAGCATGTTGAGCCGCCGTCAGCAGCACGTGCAGGACTTCAAAACCACGCTGCTGCCCGTAATGCTGTGGGTTGGTTTGATCTGTGGTATCATCATTATGAGTAACGCTTCCACGGCGCTGCTGCTGTTCGTGACGTGCCTGCTGTTGATGTTCATTGGGCGCGTGCCGCTCAAGCAAATGGTGGTGATGGTGGCCATTGGGCTAGTGGTAGGCGGGGTAGGCCTAGCTTCGGGACAGCGCTACAAAACGGTGGTGAGCCGTATCTCAAGCTTCACTGATAAGTCGAAGCCCGTTCCGTTTCAGCTGGAACATAGCTATATTGCCATTGCAACGGGCGGCGTGACGGGCAAGGGGCCAGGTAAGAGCACGGAGCGCAATATTCTGCCGCACCCGTACTCCGACTTTATCTACGCGGTTATCATCGAAGAATACGGTATGGCGGGCGGCGCTTTTGTGCTGTTCCTGTACCTAGCTTTTCTCTATCGAGGGCTGAAGACGGTGATGAACAGTGCGGGCGCCTTTGGGGGGTTGCTCTCGGCGGGGCTGAGCTTCAGTCTGGTCTTGCAGGCGATGGTGAACATGGGGGTGGCCGTGGGCCTAGGTCCGATTACGGGTCTGCCGCTGCCGCTGCTGAGCATGGGCGGTACGTCGCTGATCTTCACTGGTATCAGCATCGGTATTATTCTAAGCGTGAGCCGCGGCGAGATGGAAGTGCGCCCCATGAACGACCAGCCCAGTGACACGCCACGCATCCCCAAGAAAGCCGCTTATGCGTAGCAAAATAGCCGGCGTCGAATTTTAAAAGATGAACGAACAACAGGTAGCTTTTTTTCCTTCGCTTTAGTTAACTAGAGGGTAGCATTAGTCTGAACCAGTTGAAACCACCCATTCAACATGCAAAGCGCCGCACCCACCGTCACCACCCCACCCATGCCCGAGTCAGGATTCAATCCTAAGCCTACCAAAATGTCTCCCACGCCCTACCGCGTTATCATCAGCGGCGGGGGCACGGGCGGGCACATTTTTCCGGCCGTGGCTATTGCTAACGAGCTGCGCCGTCGGCAGCCCGAGGCCGAGATTTTGTTTGTAGGAGCCAACGGCCGCATGGAAATGACCCGCGTGCCTGAAGCCGGCTATGAGATTGTAGGCCTTGATATTAGCGGCTTGCAGCGCCGCCTGACGCCGCAAAACTTGCTGTTCCCGGTGCGAGTGTTTCGCTCGGTGCGCAAGGCGGGCAAGCTGCTGGAGAGCTTCCGGCCCGATGCCGTGGTTGGGGTAGGCGGGTACGCCTCAGCCCCGGTGCTAATAGCAGCTACTTCGCGTGGCATTCCGGCCCTTATTCAGGAGCAAAACTCCTACGCGGGGCTCGTCAACAAGCTGCTCAGCCGCCGCGTCGACCGTATCTGTGTGGCTTACGAAGGCATGGAAAAGTTCTTCCCCGCCACCAAGCTCGTGCTGACCGGCAACCCCGTGCGGACCGAAATTGCGGGCGGCAGCAGAACCGAGGCGTTACAATTTTTTGGGCTTTCGCCGGAGAAGAAAACGCTGTTGGTAGTGGGCGGGAGCCTAGGTGCCCGCACGCTCAACCAGGCTACTGCCGCCGCACTGTCGCGCTTGCAAGAGGCTGGCGTGCAGCTCATCTGGCAGACGGGTAAATTGTATTATCCCGAAGCCCAACAACAAGCCGCTAGCTACGCGGAAGCTGGACTGAAAGCGCTGGAGTTCGTGAAGCGCATGGACCTAGCCTACGCCGCCGCCGATGTGGTAATATCTCGCGCCGGTGCGCTGTCCGTGTCGGAGCTGTGCCTTACGGGCAAGCCGAGCATTCTGGTGCCCTCGCCTAACGTGGCCGAAGACCACCAAACCAAAAACGCGCTGGCGCTGGTCCAGCGTAACGCCGCCCTGTTGGTGACGGATGCCGAGGCGCCTACGAAACTCTACGACCAAGCCCTCGCCTTACTCGCAGACCCCAGCCAACAGCAACAACTCAGTCAAAATGTGCGCTGCCTTGCGCACCCCGATGCCACAACGGCTATTGTGGACGAACTCCTAGCTCTGATGGACCGCGCATGAACCCGGTAGCAGCTTTTCCTTACGTCTATTTCTTGGGTATCGGCGGCATCGGTATGTCGGCGCTGGCCCGTTGGTTTCAAGCCAACGGACATCAGGTCAGCGGCTACGACAAAACCAGCACGCCCCTTACCGAAGCGCTATCGGCGGAAGGCATTGCGGTGCACTACGAGGATGCCGTGGAGAACATCCCGGTTGAGGTACGAAATAAGAAGGAGCAAACGCTTGTCGTACTCACGCCTGCCATTCCGGCCAACCACCAAGAATGGGCCTGGCTGCGCGAAAACGGCTACGACATCCGCAAACGGAGCCAAGTGCTAGGGCTGCTCACAGCTGGGCAGCACACCATTGCGGTAGCTGGCACCCATGGCAAGACGACTACCTCCTCGATGGTAGCGCACCTGCTCCACCACGCGGGCGTGCCGTGTGCGGCGTTTTTGGGCGGTATTGCCGTGAACCTAGGTTCCAACTTGTTGTTACCACCCAAAACGGAAGGTGATCAGTCGACCAACGTTCCAGTAGTTGTCGAAGCCGACGAATACGACCGCAGCTTCCTCACGCTGTTCCCCGACGTGGCCATTGTCACCAGCACCGATGCCGACCACCTCGATATTTATGGGGATAAGGACGCGTTGGTAGAGTCGTTTCGCAAGTTCGTGAGCCAAATCAAGCCCGGTGGCTTGCTGCTGCTCAATCACACGGCTGACCCTAGCCTAGCCGAAGCGGTGCCGGCTGGCGTGCGTGTGGTGCGCTACGGATTGGAAGCCGCGCAAGCCGCCGACCTCTACGCAACCAACATCACGGCGCACGGCCATCAGTTCCGCTTCAACCTGCACGGACCCTTCGGCGAAGTAGCCGATTTGGAGCTAGCAGTGCCCGGTTACCACAATGTGGAAAATATGTTGGCCGCTTCTTGCGTGGCGCAATTAGAAGGTGTTCAGGCGGATAAGCTGAAAGCAGCCGTAGCAGCCTACAAAGGCGTGAAACGTAGATTCGAATTTATCGTAACAGCGGGCCGGAAAGTATATGTAGATGACTATGCTCACCACCCGCGCGAAATCGAGGCGTTCTTACGTTCTCTGCGGGCGCTCTATCCTGAGCAGCGCCTTCGCGTCGTGTTTCAGCCCCATTTGTTCACCCGTACCCGCGACTTTGCGCCGGGCTTCGCCGAAAGCCTGAGCCTAGCCGACGAGGTGGTGATGCTGGATATCTATCCGGCCCGGGAGCTGCCCATTGCGGGGGTGACGTCGGATATGATTCTTTCGCAGGTAACGGCCCCGCGCAAAACCTTGCAAACCAAAGAACAGGTGTTGGCAACTGCCAAAACTGATACCGATTTTGACGTGCTGGCCACTGTCGGCGCGGGTGATATTGACCAACTAGTACCCCACTTACGAACAATCCTAACGGAGCGCTGGAATGGAGCTGAAGCGTAGAGCCAATAATCTGATTTTCGCTACTGTGTGCTTAGTGCTGCTCACGGGATTAGCGGTGTTTGCCGGCGTGCGGCAAGCCAGCCGACCCGTGAGCAATGTTATCGTGAACATCAGCAACGAGTTCAACAACTATTTCATCAGCGAAAAAGAAGTCACGGCATTGCTCACCCGCAACGGTCAGCAGCCGCTTATTGGTGCTGACCCTAGCGAGCTGGATTTGAAAGCGCTGGAGGCGCGCTTGCGGGCGCATAGCTTCGTAAAGGAGGCTCAAGTGTACCGCGACCTAGCCGGCAACCTGCACGCCGACGTGCGCCAGAGCCGCCCCATCGTGCGCCTCACCCACAACGATACCCGCCTCGACACTTACCTCGATACCGAAGGGCAGTTGCTGCCGCTTTCGCCTTTGTTTACGGCCCGCGTAGTGCCCGTGTCGCGGGTGAGCGGGCCGCCCTTGCAGCCTGGATTTTTTCGGGACTCTACCGGCCAGCGTTACTTGGAGTTTCTGCGCTATATTGATGAACATCCGTTCTGGCGCGCCCAGGTAGCGGAGGTGTTTATTGCGCCCAACGGGAAGGTTTCTTTCACCCAACAAGTAGGAGACCAACGTATCGAATTTGGCTCTCCTGATAATATTTCAGAAAAATTCGCGAAACTAATGGTATTTTACCGGCAAATTCCGCCGGCCCTGGGTTGGGACACGTACCACCGTGTCAATGTCGAATTCAAGGACCAGATCATTTGCGAATAACTGACCTCTACGCTACGACGCGCAGCTATGCGTTTTCGAAGAACAACCTCTTGCAACTAAATTATCACTCTCTCTCGCCCGTCTCTACCCATGCAAAACGATAAGATTGTAGTCGGCCTCGACATTGGCACCACTAAAATTTGCGCCCTAGTTGGGCGAAAGAACGAGTTTGGCAAACTTGAAATCCTCGGCATGGGCAAAGCGGTGTCGGAAGGCGTCGTGCGTGGCATCGTGTCGAACATTGATAAGACCGTTGATGCCATTAAAAAAGCCATCCGTCAGGCCGAAGAACAATCAGGTATCAACATTGGCGTAGTCAACGTGGGTATTGCTGGGCAGCACATCAAGAGCTTGCAGCACAACGGCAGCATCACGCGCGCTTCCATGGACAATGAAATTACCGTGGAAGACGTGAACCGCCTGACCAACGACATGTACCGCCTGGTGACCCCGCCCGGCTCGGAAATCATCCACGTAATGCCCCAAGACTACAAGGTGGATTACGAGGAAGGCATCCTGGACCCCGTGGGCATGTCGGGCGTGCGCTTGGAGGGCAACTTCCACATCATCACGGCTCAGAGCACGGCTATCAACAACATCAATAAGTGCGTGACGAAGGCCGGGTTAGAAATCGATAACCTGATCCTGGAGCCCCTGTCGTCGAGCATGTCGGTGCTGAGCGAAGAGGAGAAAGAGGCCGGTGTAGCCCTGATCGACATTGGCGGTGGCACCACCGACCTCGCTATCTTCAAGGACGGCATCATCCGCCACGCGGCGGTGCTACCCTTTGGTGGCAACATCGTGACGTCTGACATCAAGCAAGGCTGCTTGGTGATGCAGAATCAGGCCGAGCAGCTGAAGGTGAAGTTCGGGAAAGCCATTGCCGAGGAAGCTAGCGACTACGAAATCGTGAGCATCCCTGGCCTGCGCGACCGGGCTCCCAAGGAGATTTCCCTCAAAAACCTCGCTCATATTATTGAGGCGCGGATGGAGGAAATTATTGAGTTGGTATACGCTGAAATTCAGCGCACTGGCCACGGCGACAAGCTAGCGGCTGGCATCGTGCTGACCGGTGGCGGCTCGCAGTTGCAGAACCTCGTGCAGCTAACGGAGTATATCACCGGTATGGATACTCGTATCGGCTACCCCAACGAGCACCTAGGGAAGAGCAAGATTGAGGCGGTGAAGTCGCCGATGTACGCTACTACCGTTGGGCTCGTGCTGTCGGGCTACCGCTCTATCGATGAGCGCGTGACCCGCAGCTACGAAGAGGAGCCGCAGCTGCCTGCGTACCGTCCGGCCCCCGAGGTTCGGCCTACGCCACCGCCCGCGCCTACGCAGCAGCAACAACAGCCCGAGCAACCTGCCCCGCCGAAGAAAACTTCGGGTGCTGGCAAGTTCTTCATGGACATCATCAGCCGCACGAAAGGACTGCTGATTGACGATTTTGACGATAAACAGTATTAGTTTAAAGGCTAAATTGTCAAATGGCTAAATAGCTGAATTGGTAAATGGTCGTCGTCTAACACCCTTTACAAACATCTGTTAACAATTCGGCCGATTCAGTCATTCGCCACCTATCATCTGACCTGTCAACAATGAATTATAAATTCGACATCCCGGCGCAATCCGACTCCATCATCAAGGTGATTGGCGTGGGTGGGGGCGGCTCTAATGCCGTCAACCACATGTTCAGCCAAGGTATCAAAGACGTTGAGTTCGTCATTTGCAACACCGACAAACAGGCGCTGCAAAGCAGCACCGTACCCAATAAACTCCAGATTGGCGTCGACCTGACCGAAGGGCTAGGTGCCGGCGCCAACCCTGAGCGAGGCAAGCAAGCGGCCATTGAAAGCCGCGAGCAAATCCGCGAGTTGCTCAGTAACGGTACCAAGATGGTCTTTATCACGGCTGGTATGGGCGGTGGTACGGGCACGGGCGCCGCGCCCGTCATTGCCAAAGTAGCGAAGGAGCTAGGTGTCCTCACGGTAGGTATCGTGACGGCGCCTTTCATGTTCGAAGGCAAGAAGAAGCGTCAACAGGCCGAGCACGGTATCAAAGAACTGAGCGAGAACTGCGACACGGTGCTGGTAATTCTCAACGATAAGCTCCGCGAGATTTTTGGCAACCTGCCCATTCGCGCTGCTTTCGCTAAGGCGGACAACGTGTTGAGCACGGCGGCTAAGAGTATCGCGGAAATCATCACGGTAACGGCCGAGGTGAACGTGGACTTTGAAGACGTGAAAACGGTCATGAAGGACAGCGGCGCTGCCGTAATGGGTAGCAGCATCACGGAGGGCGAAAACCGCGCTCATCGTGCGGCTGAGGAGGCTTTGGCTTCGCCGTTGCTCAACAACACCGACATTCATGGTGCGCAGAAGATCCTGCTCAGCATCATGTCGGGCGACCAGGCTGAGCTGGAAATGGACGAACTCACCGAAATCACGGAGTACATCCAAGACAAAGCCGGCCAGGACGCTGAGGTAATTTTCGGTCACGGTATCGACTCGACCTTAGGTCAGAGCATCCGCGTGACGGTTATTGCTACCGGCTTCGCCCGCGAAACGCACAACATCAGCATTCAGGGCCTAGGTACGCGAGCCGAGTCGGGCCCAGACGCACAGATCAATCTGTTCGACAAGGATCGGCAGGAAGCCCCGGCGCCGGTTGTACCGACGTTTAGCACGCCAGCACCTGCACCGGCGCCCGTAGCTGCTACCCCTGAGCCGCCGAAAGTGACGTTTGATCTGGAGACTTCGCCGTACTCCGCACCTGTACCGCCTGTAGCAGCACCCTCGTCGCCGGCTCCAGAGCCAGTGGTATATCAGGCAGCCCCCCAACCTCAGCCCCAACCAGCCCCCGCGCCGGTACCTTCCGCACGGCCTTCCTTGGATGCGCGGGCTGAAGAACGCCGCCGCCGCTTGCAGGAATTAAGCAACGGTCTCACCAATGATGCCATCAAGGATCAGTTGGAAACACCTGCTTATCTGCGTCGGCAAGTGAAGCTGGAAAACGTTGTGCCGTCAGGCGAGCGTAATATTTCACGCTTTAACCTATCTGACGATAACGAACTCCTTGGTGACAACCGTTTCTTGCACGACAACGTCGATTAGTTGCCAAGCATAAAGCACAAAAAGCTAGGCCCACCGAAGATTCTTCGGTGGGCCTAGCTTCTTGATAAGCGTATCATTAGCGCTGCGTTTTGGTAGCAGAGTCTGTAAGTTGGGCGTGGTTCATATTGATCGGATCAGCTCTTTCCGGATCAGCGGAAGTGGTCAGGGGGTGCGACGCTACCGAACATGCTGTCAGAAGCGTTAGCAGTGAAAGACAGAGCAAACGAGTAAAGTTCATGCAAATCAGCGAGGAGAAAGGGTGGTTAGAAAAGAATCAAGTACTGCGTAGTAGGCGGTTGAGAGGCTGCTCTACTATATAATAAAGTACAATAGCTAGAATATTTAGAACAACAAAAAGCTTGCCTGAATTTTCAGTCCAATTCCTTGCTAACCAAGCCTGTATGAAACCCATGTGAATAAGGTAAAAAACGTAAGAGCTTTTACCTAGTAGTTGTAATGGTGGAGAAGCCAGAAGGCGACGAATCCAAGTCTGCTCGGTGAGCAATCCAGCAAAAAACGTGATAATACCACTGGGAAGCACCACGTTATTGAGTGTAGTGCCGAAGGGATGTTCTTGCCCGTAGTTATAGCCACCTTTTACCCAGACCATGCCGCCTAGTGCAGCTGCCATTATAAGTACACCTAAGTAGGTAAGGAAGCCAGAAAAAGAGTAGCGTCGCAAGCGTCCTTGCCTGTACCAAATAGCGAGTTGCATCCCCGCATAGAACTCAAAGCACCGCCCGAAAAAGGTGTACAGTAGTACAAATTTGAAATCGCCGAACAAGCCATGGTGGTGCAATTGGCCTACCGTAAGAACTAGTAGACAGCCAAATGCTAACAATAGAAAAGGTTGAATCCATAACTTTATCTGCTTGTGCATCAGTATGAAAGCTATAGGTGCAAACAGATAAAAGCATTCCTCTACTGTGAGCGTCCAGCCCTGCGCTATACCCGAGAACTTCATCTCATCGAAGAAGCCGCGCAGAAACAGTACGTTGAATAACCAGGTACGCAAGGCAAATATTCTTTCTGTCTGAAAACGCAGCAGAAAGAATGCGGTGGTAAGCAGAAAATACATGGGATAAATTCTCGCCATGCGATTACGCAAGTAAGTGCCCCACCAGCGACTGTCCCGTTGCTCAGTACCATAGTAACGCAACGTGATTAAGAAGCCGCTCAGCACGAAAAAGATGGACACACCGATGTGAAACTCCAATACGATTCGGCTTAATAGCTGAGTAGCTCCTTCCGGCTGGAACGGATTGAAATGGTGCAGAAAAACCAAATAGGCGGCTACTGCTCGTATTCCCGTGAGGGCTGGTAGGTAAGTGGTCGAAAGCGTATTGACCTGTGCAGCGCTAGGTCGCGGGAGAAGAATAGGCATGGCGGAAGAATACAACCGCAAAATAAGCGCCCTATCTAGCTCCTAGGGTTTGAACGGGTCCGAAAAGCGCGCGTCCTGAATAAAGGTTGAGTCCGTAAGCGTATTCAGAAACGCAATAAGCTGCTTCTTTTGAGTTGTTGTAAGAACCAGTTGGTTGCTGAAAGCGGAATTGGTAGCATCCAGCAGGTTCGGGTCGATATTGGGGCTAGCAAGCTGCACATGGTCGCTGTAGTGGTCGAGTACTTGCTCAAGCGTTTGGAAGCGTCCGTCGTGCATGTAAGGTGCCGTCAGGGCAATGTTGCGCAGCGATGGTGCTTTGAACTTACCATTGTCGTAGCTCTGCTTGGTAACGCCGCCCCGACCTAGGTCTGTGAACGTAGCGTCGAGGCCGTTGTTGAAGAAGTCGCGGGCCGTAAACAAGGGGGCGCCGTGGCAATGAAAGCAGTTAGCACCCGGCAACGACACCGCTATGGGGTGGGTATTGAACAAGTTCAGGCCCTGCAACTCTGTCTGGTTCAGTGCCGTTCGGTCGCCGTTGTTGTACTTGTCAAAACGGGAGTTAGCCGAAATCAACGTGCGTTCGAATTGTGCCAAGGCCTTCAGCACGTTTTCTTCCGTAATGACTTTGGAGCCGAATGCTTGCCGGAATAGAGGAGGATATAAGTCAGTTTGCTGGAGCTTGGCTACCCCATCAGTCAGTGACTGATGCAGCTCCACCGGGTTTTCGATAGGAATACGTGCTTGCTGCTCCAGCGTCGCAACGGCACCGTCCCAATTCAAGCTAGTTTCCCAGAGCACGTTGGCTAGCGACATAGCCCCGCGCGGATGCTCCTGCCCATCGACGCCCAACGCGCGCGCCCGACCATCGGTGAATGCCTTGCGCTGCTGGTGGCAACTGCCACACGACATGGTATTGTCGCGCGACAGTTTGGTTTCGTAAAACAAGAACCGACCTAGCTTCACGCCCTCTTCCGTTAAGGGGTTATCGGCAGGAACCGTGACGCTCTGCGGAAATTTGCTGGGCAGCGCTAAACTATAGGGCGTGGTCACGACCGGTGTATCCTCGTCCGATTCCTGCTCCGGGTCCGTTTTGCCGCACGCTGCCAGCAAAAAGAAAACGAAAGCCGCAGTCCAGAGCCAAGAAGAAATACGCGGAAGGCTAGGTAGCATAGGCAGGGCAGGAGTATTCTTCAAGATACATATTCGCGCTCATAACACCGCTGGCTACAGACGGGTTTCACGCGTACAGAACGTATTCTGAACGCACTTTCAAGCGCAAGATTGTCGCTTACGTTATTCTTGCTTTCTTTTTAGTAAGTACTTGGTTTGCTTGAAGCTATAACCCACAGCCACGACAAAACGGCCCGCGCTGGCGGGGTGGTCGGTCAAGGCCGTGTACACGGGCAACTGCACACTGGAGTTCAGCGAGAAATTCTTATAGTACACGTCCAGCCCGGGGCCGAGTAGCGCGTTGTTCATTTCGTGCTCACCGGTGAGGTGTCCTTCCAGTTCTTCGCCGTCAGTCTTTTCATAAAAGAATTGGGCAGAAGGGTATACCTGCCAGTTGGTGCCTAGAGGGAGGCGATAAAACAGGCTAGCGAAGGTAGTGGTGCTAGGTGCAATGCTGTTCTCGAAGCGGTTGCGTGAGGCCACGCGGTAGCTACTGTTCACACTTAGCCCTAGGCTGTGCCAGCTGCCGATATAGTTGGCATACACGAAGCCATCAGTGGTGCCCGTGCCGACTTGATTTAGCAGCGGATAGCGTCGGCCGTCATGGTTTACGCGTTGGAAATTACCCGTTGGAAGCTTCACCCCGCCGCCCACAATCAAGCGGCTCTGCACGCCGGCCGTCTCGATGTTGCGGATCAGATGATAGCCGGCAAAAACCGTTACGTCGCCGAGACCGGAGGCGTTTAACTGCTTGCCGTTAATCTGCGAAGTGTTCATTACGTAAGGCACAAACGCATTCAGCTCCACGCGTTGTGAGAGGAAGTACTTACCGCGCAGCTCGATCACCCGAAAGGCTTCGTAGTCGTCGGGGTCGCCGTGGTGGGAGTGCTCGTAGCCGGTGTCGTTGTTGAAGTGCGCGGGAAAAAACGGTCGCACGCCATTCGGGAAAAACTGCGGAGTTTGCCCTAGCTGACGGTAGCCGTTGAAGATACGGTAACGGTGCATCAGTGAGACGCCACTTTGGTTATCGTAGGGAGTAATGCCCATGAAGCAACCGCAAATATCGCAGGCGTAGCCCGTGGCGCTGAATGCTAGGAGCAGGGAAATAGAAAGAAAGAATTTTTTCATGAAGCTAGCTTAGTGTCTACAAAGTCGTGTAGAAATAAATTGGTCGTCGCGCAGCTTATTACTAGGGCTGGCGCTCGGCTAGGCGCTTGTCTTTGATGAATTGCTCGTCGGTAAGTGTGGCCAAGAAGGCCAGTAAGTCACTTTTCTCTTGGGCCGAAAGCGCAATGCCGAACTGGCTGCTAGGTTGGCGCAACAGCGGATCGAGCGTGGGAGAATCCACCACACCCTGGTCGTAGTGGTCGAGCACTTGCACCAGTGTCTGAAAGCGGCCATCGTGCATGTAAGGCGCCGTGCGGGCAACATTGCGCAGTGAAGGCACTTTGAAAAGACCTAGGTCGCTAGCCACGCGCGTGATGTGTGCCCGCCCCGAGTCAGCGGCGAAAGAGCGGTCTAGGCCATTGTTGCGAAACGAACCATCGGTAAACAGATCGGTGCTGTGGCAAGTGGCGCACTTGGTGGCAAACAGCGCTTTGCCACTTAGCTCGCTCGCGCTGAGGGTACCACCAGCTTCTTGCCGAACATAATGGTCGTAGCGAGAATTGGCCGAAGTCAGCGACGCCGTGAACTGGGCTAGCGCCCGCAACAGCTGATACGAGTCGATGGGGGAGGTACCGTACACCGCGGTAAAACGACGTGGATAATCGGGGTCAGCGTTGAGCTTACGCAGTACGTTCTCCAAGGTCTCGTCCATCTCGACCGGGTTGGTGAGCGGTGCCAGCGGTAATGTCTCCAAGTTTTTAGGTCCGCCGTCCCAGAAAAAATTAGATTTCCATCGCAGGTTTTGCAACGCCGGTGCGTTGCGCGTACCTAGCCGGTTTGCCACGCCATGACTCACGCGATGATCAGCATTGGCAAAAGCAACAAACTGCTGGTGGCAACTTCCGCACGATACCTCGCCGGTCCGAGAAAGCTGAGGATCGTAGAATAGCGTGCGACCTAGCTCAAAGGCTTGCTGCGTCGGAGGATTGGTTTCCAACGCGTAAGTCGGTACCGGAAAGTTGGCGGGCAACACAGAGCCAGGCACTGTTACCGTAGGCTGCACATCGGCGTCGGGGTGGCAACTGCTCGTGAGCAGTCCTGCCAGCCCAAAGGCTGGCAGGACTAGCAACATGCTTTTCATCACGAGTTAGTTGGCGTGAATATGCGCCACCGTGAACATGCCGCTTTTACTGTAGTTATCGGCAACCTGCACGGAGGTAGCACCGCCCATGCTATTGGAAAGGTTCGCGAAGCGAATCTGATTTGGACTAGCAAACATCTTCAGCACGTCGGCCTGCATATGAATCTCCGGGCTATGATCTGTGCGCACCATAAGGGTGGTGCCGTTGAAGCTAGGTGAAATCGTACGGATCGTGTTGTAAGGATGTTGAAAACCACCAATATGAAATAGGAGCCCACCTCTGCTCGCCTGTGGCGAGGTGCCCTCTAGCTTCATGAAGATGTAGCCTGAATTCCACGTCCAAAACATGTTGTTGCTTGGGTCGAGCGCTCCTGTTTGCGCGCCAGATACATTGCGCGTACTATCGACACCAATCGTGAAGGTGATGCCGGTATAGTCTCCTACCGGTACGTCTTTGAGGGAAAGATGCTTGGAGGCATCATCGGCTTGGCTAACCAAGTAATAGCTATCGGGCTGCACGTACGCAGTGCCATCTGCTTTCGTCAGGCGGATGTTTGAGATGTAGTAATTGAAGGTCGTAACCGTAAACTGGTCGCCGGCGGCTGTTGTGTAGTTGCCGGTGTTAAGAGCTAGTGGGGAGTTGCCTACTACATTGTCAAATTCGATGTCCACTCCTCCGACACTATCGGCGGGAGTTGTATCGTCTTTGTCGCAGCTGGTGAAGGTAATAGCGGTAAAGGCCAGCGCTAACCAAAGCGAGGAAAGTTTAGAAAACAGCATTTGTGAAAGTCTTCGGGTAAAACTGAAACGCAGGCGTATGTGCTGGCACTATCTTCCAGAAAGTGTCAGCGGTTCGCCCCAAAAGCGGAGTTCAGACCTGAAGGGAAGGAGGATGAAAAATGCTGTGTGCGGGCGTAAATGCGTAGGCGGCTGCCACAGGCAGCGCATACTGCGGCGACACGGAGGGCCACCAAATGGGCGCACTAACGAGCGAAGCAAGCGGCGCTACTGCTTCGTATTTTACTTTCGCAAAACCTACGGGTGCTTTGCTTTCTGCATCGGCTGCCTTGCGAAGCTGCTTAGCCAAATGACACTTACCATTACAGTGAAGTTGAGGCTTCGCTTTATTCACGCAGAAAAGCTCCGTGATTCGCTCCTTGTGCACTTGGTAATCCAGCACCATCAACTCCTGACTGAACGTCTGGAGCAGGATAAGTGCGGATAGAAACCAAGCAAAAGCGCGCGTCATGCTGCAAAAGCAGGTAAGTGAGATGGCAAAGATAGGGGCTAGGTCCAGGATGCAAATCTTGAGCGCAAGATTTGTTCGCCAGACAATTCAGATCAGAAAGCGATGAGTTGGTCGGTCTGCTCGGCGAGCAATTGCTGGTATAAGGCATTCGTGAGCTCCCCATCAGCCGTCAGGTGCTGGTCGAGGAATGGTAGCCGAACGCGGGTGGGAAGTACTGCCGTACCTAGGTACATCAGAATGTCGGTCATGTGGCTCAAGGCTAACAGACCTCCTTGGCTACCGGTACCTAGGCCAACAAGTGCCGCTTTCTTGCCCCGAATACCCCCTGGATAGGGGAGGCCATCAATAAACATTTTGAGCACGCCTGGATAGGAGCAGTTATACTCAGGCACTACGAAGACGAGTTTATCTGCTTCGCTGGCTAGCTTGACGAGTTGATTGAATTCTGGGTGCTGGCCTACGTTATCGTAAAGCGCATTGGTGATAAAATCAGCAGGCAGCGCTGCTAAGTCAAGCAATTGGTGAGCTGCTCCGCGTTGTGCTAATAAGCTAGCATACAAGTGTGCAATGCGAAGTGCGCGTGAATTGGGTCGGTTGGTGCCCGCGATGATAGTAATCATTCAGCGTGTGTAATAAAGAGAAGTTAACCCATAACAGTTAAGTGCGCAGTTTGGCTATATAATGCCAGTAGCTAGTGCGAAAAGTCTCAACTTTCAGTTTGTAAGCTTGGGTACAGGACAATAAAAAAGCGAACCAGTGCTGGTTCGCTTTTTTATTATGTTTAAATCAAGCCTTAAGCTAGGTTGTTAGAAGTAGCTTTTGCCGAAATAAACTCACGGTTCATAAGGGCAATATTTTCCAGCGAAATACCTACCGGGCACTCAGCGGCGCACTGACCGATGTTGGTGCAAGCGCCGAAACCTTCCTTGTCCATCTGGGCAATCATGTTTTCCACGCGGGTCTTGCGTTCTACTTGGCCTTGTGGCAACAAAGCTAGCTGCGATATTTTTGCCGACACGAAAAGCATAGCCGAAGCGTTCTTACAAGCCGCCACGCAAGCGCCACATGCAATGCAAGTAGCCGCTTCGAAAGCACGGTCAGCAACGGGCTTCGGAATTGGAATCTCGTTGCCGTCCGGAGCACCACCAGTGTTTACGCTCACGTAGCCACCGGCCTGAATGATACGGTCGAAGGCCGAACGATCCACGCTTAGGTCACGGTTTACCGGGAAAGCGTTGGCACGCCAGGGTTCAATCGTGATGGTGTCGCCATCGCTGAACTTACGCATGTGAAGCTGACAAGTCGTCGTACCTTTTTCTGGTCCGTGCGCGCGGCCGTTGATGAACAAGTTACACGAACCACAGATTCCTTCGCGGCAATCGTGGTCAAAGGCAACCGGTTCCTCTCCTTTATGCAGCAGGTCCTCGTTCAGTACGTCCAGCATCTCCAGAAAAGACATTTCCGGGGAGATATCTTTTACTTGATATTCCACAATCTGGCCCTCAGCGTTGCGGTTCTTTTGCCGCCATACCTTTAGGGTGAGATTCATGGGTTTGGCATTCGGGTTACTACCAGCCATTTTATAAAAATTTGAATTTTGAGTTTTAAATGTTGAATGAGCTAAGGAATGAACAATGAATAGCTGCTTAGCATTCTACTACCTAGCAGCTATTCAAAATTCAACATTCAAAATTCAACATTACTTATAGCTGCGCTGCGTGAGCTTCACGTTTTCGAACTGCAGTTCTTCCTTATTCAGGATTTCGGGCTTGCCTTCGCCGGCAAATTCCCAAGCAGCCACGTAAGCGAAGTTTTCGTCATCGCGCAATGCTTCGTTCTCAGGCGTCTGGTATTCCTCGCGGAAGTGACCACCACAACTTTCGTTCCGGTGCAGAGCATCGTCTACCATAAGCTCACCTAGCTCAATGAAGTCAGCTACGCGGCCCGCATTCTCCAGGGCTTGATTCAACTCTTCGTTGGTGCCAACCAGTTTCAGGTCGCTCCAGAACTCCTTACGAAGCTTCTGAATCTCTGCCTTGGCATGGCGCAAACCCTCTGCATTACGTGCCATGCCGCAGTATTCCCACATAATGTGGCCAAGAGCCTTGTGGAACTCTGTTGGCGTCCGGTTGCCTTTGATGCTAATCAGCTTGTTGATCCGCTCCCGTACCTCAGCTTCTGCCTGCGCGAAAGCAGGGTGCTGCGTCGTGACGGGCGTGGGCGCCGTTTGAGCTAGGTAGTCACCAATCGTATAAGGAATAACGAAGTAACCATCAGCCAAACCTTGCATCAGGGCCGAAGCACCTAGGCGGTTAGCTCCGTGGTCAGAGAAATTGCACTCACCGGTAGCATACAAGCCCGGAATAGTGGTTTGCAAGTTATAATCAACCCAGAGGCCACCCATGGTGTAATGCACAGCTGGGTAGATGCGCATCGGCAACTCATAAGGGTTTTCGCCGGTGATCTTCTCGTACATCTCGAACAAGTTGCCATATTTCTGGCTCACCTTGTCGGCGCCTTCACGCTTGATAACGTCGGCAAAGTCGAGGTATACGGCTAGGCCTGTCGTTCCTACGCCGCGTCCTTCGTCGCAAGCCTGCTTGGCATTACGTGAAGCCACGTCGCGAGGTACTAGGTTACCGAAAGCAGGGTATTTACGCTCCAAGAAGTAGTCGCGCTCCTCTTCTGGAATCTGACGTGGGTCACGCTTGTCGCCCTTGGCTTTTGGCACCCACACCCGGCCGTCATTACGCAGCGACTCCGACATCAGCGTCAGCTTCGACTGGTAATCGCCCGATACCGGGATGCAGGTTGGGTGAATCTGGGTGAAGCAGGGGTTGGCAAAGAAAGCACCCTTCTTGTGGGCGCGCCATGGAGCCGTTACGTTGCAGTACTTGGCGTTCGTACTCAGATAGAATACGTTACCGTAACCACCCGTAGCTAGAATGACAGCGTGCGCCGAGTGCGTTTGGATCTCGCCAGTGATGAGGTTACGCGTTACGATACCGCGGGCTTTGCCATCTACTACTACCAAATCCAGCATTTCGGAACGGGTGTAGAGCTTCACCTTTCCGTAAGCCACTTGGCGACTTAAAGCCGAATAAGCACCTAACAATAGCTGCTGACCCGTTTGACCGCGAGCATAGAAAGTGCGGCTTACCTGCGCGCCACCAAAGGAACGGTTAGCGAGCAATCCACCGTATTCGCGGGCGAAAGGTACACCTTGTGCTACGCACTGGTCGATGATGTTTACCGATACCTGAGCCAATCGGTACACGTTGGCTTCGCGGGCACGATAGTCACCACCTTTGATAGTATCATAAAACAAACGGAACACAGAGTCACCGTCGTTTTGATAGTTCTTAGCAGCGTTGATGCCACCCTGCGCCGCAATGGAGTGGGCGCGGCGTGGCGAATCGTGATAGGTGAAAGCTTTTACGTTGTAGCCTAGCTCCGCTAGCGAAGCTGCCGCCGATGCACCTGCCAAGCCCGTACCGACGATGATAACGTCGTATTTACGTTTGTTGGCTGGGTTTACGAGCTTGACGTTGAACTTATGCTTCTCCCATTTCTCGGCCAATGGGCCCTCGGGAATTTTGGAATCCGGTAGCATCTTAATGAGCGAGTTCTGGTTTGAAGAAGAAGAAATACAGCGGCATCGCGGCAAAACCAGCGCACACAATGATGGCGAAAGCGTAGCCGATAATCCGAACAAGGGGAGTGTACTTGCGATGGTTCAAGCCTAGCGTTTGGAAACCGCTACGGAAACCGTGGATTAGGTGGTAACACAAAGCCACTTGGGCCGCCACATAAAGCAGTACATACCACCATTGCTTAAAGGAACTGTACACCAAAGTGTAGAGGTCCGCGTTGTTGTTGATATCGGGGTCCAAATCGCCGAAACGGGCCCGATAAAAGAAGTTGTACATGTGTACCAGCAAGAAAAGCAGGATGATGGTGCCGAGCAGCGCCATGCTGCGCGAGTACCAAGGACTGTTCTGGCTAGGACGGCTATCCACATAAGCGACCGAACGAGCTGCCCGATTTCGGACGGCTAGCGTATACGACTCGTAAATGTGGAAAACGAAACCCAATAGTAATCCCCACTCAACAGTGCGAATCACTGGGTTGGTGCCCATGAAGTGTGAATAAATGTTGAAGGCGGCTCCGCCATCATCCTTGAACAGCTGAAAGTTGCCAATCAGGTGGACTACCAAAAACGAGCAAAGAAACAAGCCCGTGATGGCCACTATGACCTTACGGCCAATACTGCTGGAAAATGTATTACTAATCCAACTCATAGGAGCTACTAGTAGGTAAAGAAACGTTAGTTGTAGTGGTCAAAGGTAGGAGCCGATTATGTACGAAACAATCCAAATTATTCGTTTGGCTAGTACATGAATCAATCTCGAACCTCCGTCGTTAGAGCATACTAGCTTTCTTCTAACCTAGCCCCGTACTTTTTTGTTAGATTTCTCAGCGGCTTTTTTGCTCTTTTTCATCCCTCTGCACACAACCTGATCTTCTATGATTCTTTCGCTACCTGCTGCTAATAGGCGGTTGCTACTGGCATTGTGGATAGGCTTATCCTGTTTGCTGCTTTTAGCGCGCAACACCCAAGCTTCCCACTTACGTGCCGGCGACATTCAAGCCAAAGTGGACACAACGGCGGGTCGCAACCCACGCCGCATCTTCTTCAAGATGATCTTGTACACGGACAACGCTCCATCAAGCGTCCGGCAACCAACCGCTACAATCTTCTTTGGCGACGGTACTAGCAGCGGAGTGGATGCTATTAAGCGCTCTACGGCTGATCCGATACGCGTGTCGAATACCACCGACCTCAATATCTACTACTTTGAGCACACCTACAATGCGGTCGGGACCTACACGGTCAGCTTTATCGGAGAAAACCGCAACCGGGATATTCTGAACATTCCTGATTCATTTAACCGGTCGTTCTACATCTCCACCACGATTGTCATTGATCCGGCGCTGGGCTTTAACCGTGCGCCCATCTTAACGGCACCTGCTATCGACCGTGCTGGTCGCAACCAAGTGTTTTTGCACAACCCCGCTGCTTTTGATGCAGATGGCGATTCCTTGAGCTTTCAGCTGGTGCGCTGCCAGTATGTGCCCGAAGGTATAGAAGGTACGGCTTCCCCTACAGGCAATAACCGGCCTAACAACCAGGTTTGCCCTGGCTATACTTTTCCCGACGATCCTGCTTTTGGTGGTACCAGTGTCCTTTACAATGGGCCCCCCAGCGACCCGGGTGGGAATGCTGTACGGTTTTCGCAGGACGTGCGAACCGGCCAAATCGTGTGGAATGCGCCGTTTAGGCTAGGTTATTACAATGCTGCCTTCGTGGTAAGTGAGTGGCGACGCGTAGCCGGAGCACCGGCTCGGCGCATCGGTCAAGTAATTCGGGATATGCAGATCATCGTAGAAAACAACGAGAACCTGCGGCCCCTCCTCAAAATACCCAATGACACTTGCGTAGTGGCCGGCACCACGGTAACACGTACTATCACCGCTACCGACCCTGATCGGAATCCGGTTACCATTTTTGCGTATAGCGGGATCATTCCGCCGGCTACCTTCCGGCAAACAGCAGCAGGGCCACCCACAGCGCGTGGAACTTTCACATGGACGCCTAACTGCAACAACATCGCGAGCGAGCCAACGCAAATTGTGTTCAAGGCGCAAGATACTCCCACTTCCGGTTCGCCACTGATCGACGAGCGAGGATGGCGAATTACGGTGATTGGGCCGGCTCCAACGGGGCTAACTGCTCAGCAGAACGCAACGATTCCACCCTCCGTGACGCTACGCTGGAACCGGTACCTAGCCGATTGTGTGGGCCGTGATGGCATTCAACTTTTGATTTTCCGTAAGGAAGGTTGCACTAACTTCACCCCATCTGCCTGCGAAACTGGCTTACCTGCTTCATTAGGCTATGTGCAGGTGGGTTCTGTCGCTAAAGACACCCAGCAGTTCACCGATACGCAAGGTTTAGAGCGAGGCAAGTCCTATTCGTACCGCATCTACGCAACGTTCCCACTGCCTGGTGGTGGAGCTAGCTTAGCCTCGCAAGAGGTTTGCGTGCCAATACAAGGCAAGAGCGCTCTACTCAAGAACGTAACGGTAGACCAGACCAGCACTACAGCCGGCGCTATCACGGTGCGTTGGACGGCGCCTAAAACGGGCCCCAACATCCCAGGTGGCTTTCCAACTCCGAATAGCTATCGCCTCTCGCGGGCCGTAGGGCAGGGTACTACCAACTTTACATCCGTATTCACAACTAGCAACCTAGCCGATACTAGCTACGTGGACACAGGGCTGAACACCCAGTCGAACGCGTATACCTATCGCCTAGAGTTCTTTGTAGGTGGCATACCTGGGCAAGCAGGCGTGCAAAGCGAGTCTACTCAACCAGCATCGAGTGTGCGCCTGACCGCGGTAGCCAACCAAACCGCCACGCAGGTGAACCTAACCTGGACGTACGCGGTGCCGTGGACTAATGCGGGGCGTCCTACACTAGTCTTCCGTCGCAACCCAGGCAGCAATACCTTTGTGCAGATTGCTAGTGTAACAGGCGGGGCTACTGGCGGTAGCTACGTGGATCAGGGTTCGGCAACAGCGCCGTTGCAGAAAGGGGAGACCTACTGCTACTACGTGCAGACGGAAGGCGGCTATGGTTTGCCTGGCAACTCCTACCTGAATACGCTAATCAACTTGAGCCAGCAGCAGTGTGTCGTGCTAGCGGCCATACCGTGCCCGCCAGTGTTACGCTTGGTGAACAATTGCGACAGCCTGAACGCAGTAGTGAGCAGCCGCTCCGGGGTGTTCCCGCGCCCAGGGGAGACGTACACCAATTTCTTGCGCTGGACTTTGGACACAAATGCGCCTGCGGGCTGCGTTACAGATATTGCCTACTACCGCATTTTCTCGCGGGCCGCTAACGAAACGCAAATGAGTTTGCGCGACTCTACCCGCACCCCCGGCGTGACCAGCTACGATGACAAAGGGTTGCTGTCGCAAGCTGTGTGCTACCAAGTGCAGGCGGTGGATGTGCGCGGGCAGCGCAGTGCGCTCAGTGCGGAGGTGTGCGCCGACAACTGCCAGCTGTTTGTGTTGCCGAATATCTTCACGCCAAACGGGGACGGTATCAACGATACGTTCCGGCCGAAGGTGT
>NZ_MTSE01000001.1 GCF_002154225.1 Hymenobacter crusticola | reverse complement strand
GGGTTACAGCAGCGGAGACTGTTCCGGATTCACACCGGATTCCCTTTTAAAATCGTCCCGCACCGCGGAAACGATTACCAATTGCTGGGGCAAAAGTAGATAAAAAATATTGCCGTCGAGTAGTTACCTCGCCCAATAGCTAGGTTGCGACTACCTTGCGCACAAAAGCAACACGCTCATCGACGGACACTTTGGGCAAATCGAGTACCGTAAAACCTAGGTCTTGGTACGTGCGGCGTAAGGTGTGGTAGAGCGCCTGAGCCTCGGCGAAGGTCTGCCAGCGCTCGGCATCGTTCACGTAGATTTCCGCCCACGGCGGCGCCAGCAATACCGGCGAGGCGTACGAGTACGCTGCCGCCGTGGTATAATAAGCTGGCGGCACCGCTAGCCCCGCAACTCGCATGTAACCAATAACATCCGGAATACCCCGGTCAAAAAAGATGGTGCGGCTGGATTGGCTGGCGGCTTGGTGCTGAACCACCATTCGGGCCATAGCTAGCTCTGCGAAACCAGCTAGGTCGCGCCACGGTACTTGGTCGGTGCCCAGCGCGACCTGCTCCCGGATGAGTTGGCGCGACACCTCCTCAGCGGCGCCGAACCCAGCCTGCTGCAAGGCCGTTAGCAGCGTTGTTTTGCCAGCCCCTGGGCCGCCCGAAATCACGTAAAGCGGCATTTTTATTCGTAGTTGAACGCTCAAAAATACAACCGTGTCCAATTCCTCTCTGAAGCCCCAATTTTTGATTGCTGCCCCGAGCAGCGGCAGCGGCAAAACTACGCTCACGCTTGGGCTGCTGCGGGCGTTGGCGCGGCGTGGCCTGCGGGTGCAGCCCTTCAAGTGCGGCCCCGATTACCTCGACACGCACCACCACACCCAAGCCGCCGGCCGACCTAGCCTCAACCTCGACTTGTACATGGCATCGGTGGAACACGCGCAAAGCACCTACGCCGGTTACACCCAGGCCGCCGACGTGGCCGTGGTGGAAGGCGTGATGGGCCTCTTCGACGGAGCCACCCGCATGCAGGGCAGTGCCGCCGACGTAGCCGAGCAGCTTGGTATTCCAGTCATTTTGGTGGTCAATGCCAAGGCTATGGCCTACTCGGTAGCGCCGCTGCTGTTTGGGTTTAAGAACTTTTACCCTGGCATTCGGCTGGTGGGCGCTATTTTCAACTTCGTAAATACCGCTTCGCACTTCCAGTTTCTGCGCGAAGCTTGCGAGGATGTAGGTGTCGAGGCCCTAGGCTATCTACCTAATAATCCGGCCTTTGCTATTCCGTCGCGCCACCTAGGTTTGTCGATTGACGCGGAAGTGCAGTACGAAGCCATTGTGGAAGCCCTGGCCGACGCCCTCCCCCACACCATCAACCTCGACTGCCTGCTGGCCGTGACGAGCACCGTTGCTCCGACGTGGGCACCTACTGTGCCACCCGCTGTAAGCTCCCAATCACGCCGCATTGCCGTCGCCCGCGATGAGGCTTTTACCTTCACTTACCTTCAAAACCTAGATGCGCTACATGAGCTAGGCGAAGTGACGTACTTCAGCCCCCTAACTGACGCCGCCTTGCCTGCTGGTACCAACTTCCTGTACTTGCCCGGCGGCTATCCTGAGCTATTCGCCGACGCGCTCAGCGCCAACACCGGCATGCGCGCCAGCATTGCCGCCTATTGCGCAGCTGGGGGCGCCACCTACGCCGAATGCGGTGGCCTGATGTACCTAGGTCGCACGATCACCAACGCCCAGGGCCATACCTTCCCGATGGCGGCGGTACTGCCCTGCACCACCTCTATGCAAGAGGCTAAACTTACCCTAGGTTACCGGACTATACAATGGAACGATCTGACCATCAGAGGGCATGAGTTTCACTATTCTACTCTTGAGGATCAGGGACTAACACCAACGGCCATGCACCTTACCAACGCAAAAGAAGCACCGGTTCCAGTACAGGTATATCGTCACGGCAACGTATGGGCATCTTACGTGCACTTGTACTGGGGCGAAGACCGGACGTTTATCGACCAGTTACTAGTCAGTGCTTTAGCGCCGACTGCGCCACCACAGTAGTCCCATAATGCCCGCCACTACTACGGCGCAAACGGCATGGTTGAGCCTAGCTACCCGCTCGATTTCCTGGGGTTCTATAGGCCGAGGATTGTCGCCGATGTAGGGCTTGGGCACCAGCTCACCATGGTAATAGTTTGGTCCACCGAAGCGGCAGTTGAGCACGCCCGCTAGCGCCGCTTCCGGGTAGCCAGCATTGGGGCTTTTGTGTTGATTACCAAAACGCAAGATAAACCGAAAGCCTCGCCCGCTGCCGCCAAGCGCTGCTAGCAGCACAGCTGTGAGGCGGGCCGGTAGTAAGTTCGCTACGTCGTCGAGGCGGGCGGCTAGCTTGCCAAACTGCTCGTAGCGTGGGCTGCGGTAGCCTACCATCGAGTCGAGGGTGTTCACCATTTTGTAGGCCATCAGGCCCGGCACGCCCGCTAAGGCGTAATAGAAAAGCGGCGCCACCACTCCATCGCTGAGGTTTTCGGCCAAGCTCTCGAACACCGCAGTGCGAATCTGCTGGGTATCAAGCTGGGTGGTGTCGCGGCCTACGATGCGGGCTAGCTGCCGCCGGCCAGCTTCTAGCCCCTTCTCGTCGAGGGCGGCAAACACGGCCTGCCCTTCGCGCACCAAGCCCGTATTCGCTAGGCCGTAGAACACCCAAACGCTGTTGACGGCTATTTCCACACTAGACGGCAACTGACGCAACAGCTTATCTAGCAGGGTGAAGGCACCGAACGTACCGACTACGAGTCCTCCAGCCAGTGCAGCACCCTTGGCGAAGCGATACGAGCCGTGGTTGAATTGCCGCTCACCCGCTGCGATAAGTGCCCCATACGTTCGCACGGGGTGCGGCCAGCCCTCGGGGTCGGCTAGCAGCAAATCGAGGGCATAGCCGAGGGCGAGCGGCGGAGCTAGGTGCGTGAAGCGGTCCATGCAGCAAAAGCGTTTATGAGCAATTGATTATCAGCCGCGCTCCGGGTGCCGATGCGGAAGTGTGCCGGCGTGAGCCCCCGAAAATTGGCAGCGTCGCGAATGAGCAAGCCGTGCTGGGCAAGCAGCCAGTGCTTCAACTCGGCGGCGGTGCCGTGGCGAGTGGCAGCCAGGAAATAATGGGTGTGGCTTGGGAAGACGTCGATGCCTTGGTTTTGCGCCAGCGCAGTAGCTAGCTTTTCTTTGTCGGCTAACAGCTGAGCAATAGGTGGTTGCACCTGGGCGTAGTGCCCAAACAGAAAGGAGCCAGCCGCCACGGCTAGCGCATTCACGGCCCACGGCGCTTTGTGCTGCGTGAGGCGCGCCACTAGTTCCGCTGACCCGAGCACGTAGCCGAGCCGCAAGCCGGGAATAGCGTAGGCTTTCGTGAGCGAACGGAGAATCAGCAGGTTATCGAACTGCTTCAGCAACGGAATGGCGCTACTGATGCTGGTGGTAAACTCAATGAACGCTTCATCGAGCACAAAGACCGTGTCCGGATGGCTCATTAGCAGGACTCCCAGCACGTCGGGCGTCAGTACGCTACCCGTTGGGTTATTAGGGTTGCAGATAAAGATCAACTCGCTAGCAATCAGCGCATCTGCTTGCAGATCTTCCCACGCCACGAAGCGTAGCTGGTGGCCGTGGAGACGACAGGCATCTTCGTACTCGGCGAAGGCAGGCGTGAGAATGGTGCTGCGCTGCCGTGCCCAGGCCTGCGCCACCAGGTAGATGCTCTCGGTGGTGCCACTGCTGATGAGCACCTGTGCGGGGTCTACGCCATGGTGAGCGGCCACTTGGGTAGCTAGGCTCTCAGCCAGCACTTCAGGGTAGCGGTTCACCGTGGGCCACTGCGCAAACACGTATTCTTTCAGGCCCGCTGGCTCGCCGCCGTACCACACGTTGGTGCTGAAATCGGCTACTACTTGCTGGGAGTGTCGGTAGGCGTCGTCGCCGTGGCCGTGTAGCATGGGGATTAGGATTGCAGGGCCGCGTAAATCTGCGCCATGTCCACGTTTGCGCGGATGAGCGCGGCCAGCCGGTCGAATTGCTGCTGCTTAAAGGCCGGGAAATCGAGGGGCGCAGCTAGTTGAGTGGTGTAAGGAGCTAGCAAATAGTCGATTACAGCTGCATTATCGAGAATGCCGTGCAAGTACGTGCCCCAGCAGCGCGGACTAACGGCATAACCATCCGGCGTGCCATCGGCTAGGGTAGCCACGGGCTGCGCGGGGCCTTCAGCAGTTGTTTGACCCATGTGAATTTCGTAGCCCTGGCAGGTGCCAGGAGCGTCTAGGAAAGTGAACTGCCGCTGCTGGGTCGTCTTTTCGCCTTGCAGCACGGTGCGCACGGGCAGCAGACCTAGGCCCGCGGTAGCCGCCACTTGGCTTTCTACGCCGTCGGGGTCTTCTACCGAGCGACCGAGCATTTGGTAGCCCCCACAAATGCCCACCACCGTTTTGCCCGCGCGCTGCGCCTGCACGATGGCCGCAGCCAACCCGTTGTTTTTCAGAGCAATCAGATCGTCGATAGTGTTTTTGCTGCCGGGCAGAATGATAATATCGGTGCTCAGCAGGTCGGCGGGGTTGTGGGTATAAAACAGGTGCACCCGCGCGTCATGGGCTAGGGCGTCGAAGTCGGTGAAGTTCGACATGCGCCCGAGCAGCACTACGGCCACTTGCACACGGTCGGCAGCGCCGGGGGCGCTCTGCTTGCGGGCCAGCGTCACAGAGTCTTCTTCCTCCAGAAAAATATCGCGGAAGTACGGGAGCACACCCACCACCGGCACGCCGGTTAGGTCTTGGAGCTGCTGACGGCCGTCATCGAACAAGCGCGCATCGCCCCGAAACTTATTGATAATAATGCCTTTAATGCACGCTTTTTCTTCCGGCTCTAGCAAAGCTAGGGTCCCGTACACGCTGCCGAACACGCCGCCCTTGTCGATATCAGCAATAAGGTAAGTGGCGGCCCCGGCGTGGCGGGCCATGCGCAGGTTGGTGATGTCGCGCTTCTTCAGATTCAGCTCCGAGATGCTGCCCGCGCCTTCCAGCACCACTGGCGCGTAGCGGGCCGCAAGGCGGTCGAAAGCCTGGGTCGCGGCTTCGAACAGAGCGAGCCGGTCGTTGGCGCGGAAGTATTCGTAGGCCGACTGCGTACCGATGGGTTTACCGTTGAGCACTACTTGGGAGGCTTGGTCGGAGGTGGGCTTCAGCAGCACCGGATTCATATCGACGTGGCAGGGCACGCCCGCCGCGTCGGCCTGCATCGCCTGTGCCCGCCCGATTTCCAGTCCCTCGGGTGTGGCGTAGCTGTTCAAAGACATGTTCTGGGCCTTGAACGGCGCAGGATGGTAGCCATCCTGAAGGAAGATGCGGCAAAATCCCGCCGTAATGATGCTCTTCCCCACATCGGACGCGGTGCCGACAAACATGATAGGACGAAGCATAAGCTACTGCGTGCGTTGGGAAAGTGAACTGCAAAAGTATTCGCTCTTGCCAGAAGATGGTGGATAAAGTGTGCTTCTGCGCGCATAACTTCACCCGTCTGCCGGGATACGCTTTCGTACTGAGAGTAAACTATAGCCGTTGCCCTAATTACCTAGGTTGTTTGCAACCAATTGGCTGTCAGCAGCCTCTTCTACCCTGTTAGCTTCGCTTATACCTCACCTTTACCATACCTATGCGCTTATCTTTAGTAGCCGCCGGCTTGCTCCTGAGCGTGGGAGCTGCCGTCGCTCAAGCACCTGCGCCTGCACCCGCACCGCGCACTGTGCAGCATTTAGAAACCTTCGCGCGCCTCTACGGCTACGTGCGCTATTTCCATCCCAGCGACGAAGCCGCTGCCATCGATTGGGACAAGCTAGCAGTGCTAGGTGCCCAGCGCGTAGAGCAAGCGCAAACCGAAGCGGAGCTGAAAACAACGCTGTTAGGTCTTTTCCAACCCATTGCGCCCACGCTTCAGCTAATGCCGGCGGGCAAGACTTACGTTTTCAAAGCCAAGGACATTACACCTCCTAGCTTGAAAGGCTACGAAATAATCAGCTGGCAGCATCAGGGGATGGGGCAAGGCAGCGCTCAGAGCCCGTACCACAGCCGCCGCATGCACCGTCGGGAATTGCTGAAAGACCCGGCTGCGCGGGCTACTTTTGGCACCCTTACCAAATCTGTAAACGCCATGCCGTACCGCGGTAAGTCGTTTCGTTACACGGCCTTGGTGCGCAATGCGTCCCCGCAAGACGGACCTGGTGCCTTGTGGGCGCGTGTTGATTTGCCCGACAGAGGGACGGGGTTTTTCGACAATATGGCTGACCGGCCTATTCAGAGCAAAGAGTGGAAGGAGTACGAAATAAAAGGCACCATCGACCCACAGGCCTCTGTACTGTATTTCGGTTCCATGCTCGTCGGCAGCGGACAGATTCAGGTCGACAACATACAGGTAGCCGTGCAGGAGGATGGCGCCTGGAAAACAATATTTGCTACGGACTTTGAAGAAGATGAAGTAAAACAATACCCGCGCAGCATCTCCGGCCAAGCCAATACGAGCCGCTTTGTTGCCAATAACAGCAACGACGCTTACTCTTTTCTAGTCAGCGCTACGGATGCTGCGCAGGGCAAGCACAGCGTTGTTATTCGCTCCCTTGACAAGGCCGAAGCGCAGGCCGAAAGCGTTGCTGGGTCAAGCAAGGCGCTATTTCCGCAGCAGGCTCAGATTGGCGAGGTGGTGCAGGAAGACCTAGGTAGCGGCTTGCGGTGTGTGCTTCCTTTGGCCTTATACGGCACTAAGGACGCTACCTTCCCAGCCGCTAACAAAGCGGCTTTGGAGTCTTTGCAAGCAGAACTAAAGCAGCTCACTCCTAGCCGCTTCACCGGCAACGACCGCGCCGTGCGCCTCGCCGATGTGGTCATTACTTGGAATATCTTCCAGCACTTTTATCCTTACTTCGCTGTCACCAACTCGAATTGGCCGGCAGCCTTACCAGAGGCACTACGTGCTGCGTACCCCGACCAATCGGAGGAAGATAACCTGAAGAACCTACGCCGCCTCACGGCCCGCCTCCACGACGGCCATGTGCGGGTGCAGCCCCCAGCGCGTGCAAACAACTACCGGTATTTGCCTATTCGGTGGGAATGGGTCCAAAACCAGCTAATTATCACGCACGTGGCCGGCGACTCGCTCGGGGTGCAGCGCGGCGACATCGTTACGAAGATCAATGGGCAGCCAGCAGCGGCGTATTTCCGCGAGGCGGAGCAGTACATCTCGGCGGCTACGCCGGGCTGGTTGCACTACCGCGCCGCAGGCGAAACCTTGATGGGCCCTCCTAACGCTGCGCTAGCTTTGCAAGTGCAGCGCCCAAACACCGAAAGTCAAGCTGTTACGCTCCACTTCAACAAAGCCGGCCTGCGTAATGATGAGAGTACGCACCCCATGTCGCGGCTCATTTCGCCCTCGGTGTACTACCTGAACCTAGACCGAATTCCGATGGATGCCATCAATGAGCTGCTGCCGGAGCTAACCAAGATGAAAACCATCATCTGCGACTTGCGCGGGTACCCCAAGGGCAACCACCCGTTGATCAGCCACTTGCTTTCCCAGCCTGATACGGCCAAGCGATGGATGCGCGTACCACACTTTATCTACCCCGATCAGAAGCGAATTGCCGGCTATACGCCGTTCGGCTGGGAAATGAAGCCGAGCAAGCCCCACTTGTCGGCCCGCATCATCTTCATCACCGATGGCAGCGCCATCAGCTACGCCGAGAGCTACATGGGCTTTATTGAGGGCTACAAGCTCGCCACTATCATTGGGCAACCCACGGCGGGCACTAACGGCAACATCAACCCCTTCACGCTCCCCGGCAACTACACCATCTCCTGGACCGGCATGGAGGTGCGCAAGCACGATGGCAGTCAGCACCACGGCGTGGGCATCAAGCCGAGTATCTACCTCGAGAAAACCATCCAAGGCGTGCGCGAAGACCGCGACGAGTTTTTAGAAAAAGCCATTGAGCTAGCCAACGCCAACTAGCGCTGGTGGCACAACTTCGTACATCCGTCGGGCCCAGCCTTGCGTAGTAGCGAGGTAGTCAGCGCCCACTCACGGGCAGACTAACGCAAGTACCTAGGTAGTTGGCACTTTCCATTCTCGTCACTCATGGCTAAGAAACCCACGAACAGCAATAAAAAGAAGACCGACCCCGACAAAAAGGCCCGCGTACACAAGGAGCTAGAGGGTTTTGAAATCAAGGTGAACCCACTGGGCGAAATCACTTCCACGTATTCTATTGAGGAGGTGAATGCCTTCTTGAACCGCCACGTGCGCGACAAAAAGCTCGTGAACCGCGACGGCCAGTTCGGCGAGAAGATTGAGGAAGACGAGGAGTTCCCGCTGGAAGACGCCCCCGAACCGGAAGAGTCCGACGAGGACTTCATGCGCCGCACAAGTAAGGAGGCGAAAAAGGCGAAGAAGGGCGACCCTGACCCTGCTGCCGAAGCCGCCGACACCACGGCGGAGCTGCCCGAGGAGTAAGCTAGGTGGTAGCGCGGATGGCAACGTCTGCGCTGGCCGAACACCTGTAGCGCGAAGCGGAGGAAGGCGTCAGCTAACCTCTCGCTTCGCGCTACAGGTGTTTTACACCAAAATCAGCCGCAGTTGCTTATACTTGGAGCGCAAATTTTCCACTCCAATCCTTTCCCCGATCATGCGCTCCCACGATGTCGATTACAAGATTCTCGGCAATGACATTCAAGTACTTGAAGTCGAGCTCGACCCCAACGAAACGGTAGTGGCCGAGGCCGGCGCCATGGTGTACATGGACGAAGCCATTGCCTTCGAAACCAAGATGGGCGACGGCTCCGAACCCGACCAAAGCGTGCTAGGCAAGTTGTTCTCAGCGGGCACCCGCCTTATCACGGGCGAGTCGCTGTTTATGACGCACTTCACGCATCGCGGGGGGTACGGCAAAAGCCGGGTGGCTTTCTCGGCTCCCTATCCCGGCACCATCATTCCGCTCGACCTAGGTACTATGCCCAATGGCCTCATCGTGCAAAAGGACGGTTTCTTGGCAGCGGCGAAGGGCACCAAAATGGCCATTCACTTCAACCAACGCCTCGGAGCGGGCTTCTTCGGCGGCGAAGGCTTTATTCTGCAAAAGCTCACCGGCGACGGCAAAGCTTTCATTCACGCCGGCGGCACCATCATCGAGAAGCGCCTGAACAACGAACTGCTCCGCGTAGACACGGGCTGCGTGGTGGCCTTCGAGCCCGGCATTGATTTCAGCGTGGCACGGGCCGGGGGCTTGAAATCGATGATCTTCGGTGGCGAAGGGTTGCTGCTGGCTACGCTGCGCGGCACCGGCCGGGTGTGGCTCCAATCGATGCCCGTGAAAAAGCTGATTCAGGCCCTCATGCCGAACGGCCGCAATGCCAACAAAGAAAGCGGCAGCGTGCTCGGCAACATGATCAGCGGCGTATTCGACGAGTAACGTACGAGGGTAGGCTAGGCCGGCAATTGCACCACAAACTCGGTATAGCGGCCTAGCTCCGACTCGACCAGCAGCTGCCCGCCGTGCCCTTTCGTCACGATATCGTAGCTCAGCGACAGACCTAGGCCGGTGCCTTGGCCGGTGGGCTTAGTGGTGAAGAAGGGCTGGAAGATTTTGGTGCGCACCGGCTCCGGAATGCCCGTGCCGTTGTCGCGCACCCGGATTTCGACGTGGTCGGCTTCTTGGCGTGTCTGCACGCTTACCTGCGGCTGATAGCCGTTGCCTTCCTGCTGGCTGCGCTGCTGCATGGCATAAAATGCGTTGGAAAACAGATTTACCAACACCCGCCCGATGTCCTGCGGCACCACCGGAATCTTATCTAGTTTCTCCGAAAAATCAGTTTGAAGGTCGCAGACGAAGCTTTTGTCCTTCGCCCGCACGCCTTGGTAAGCCAAGCGCAAGTACTCCTCGGTGAGTACATTGAGCTTGGTGGGTTGCTTGGTGCCGGTGCCGTGGTTGCTGTGCGCGAGCATGCCGCGCACAATGGCATCGGCGCGGCGGCCGTGGTGGTTGATTTTGTGCAGGTTCTCCCGAATATCGGTGAGCAGGTCCTGCTCTAGCTCGGCGTCGCGCTCTGGTTGCTGCCGGGCTTCTTCCAGCTCGTCGATCAGCTCCGTGGATACCTCGGCGAAGTTGTTAACGAAGTTGAGTGGGTTCTGAATCTCGTGGGCAATGCCGGCGGTCAGCTCCCCGAGGCTAGCCATTTTCTCCTTCTGAATCAGCTGACTCTGAGTCGTTTTTAGCTCCATCAGGGCGCGGTCGAGGGCGTCGCGCTGCCCGGCAATTTGCGCGTTTTTCTCGTTGAGCCGCCGGTTGGCGCGTTGCTTCAGCAATACGTTGCGCCAGAGCAGGCCCGCCACCAGTACTACACCGCCCAAGCCGGCCAGCAATGCATAAAGCTGCTGGCGCTGCCGGGTGCTTTGCTGGTCTTGCAGTTGGCGCGTTTTGGTGAGCAAGGCAATTTGCGCCTGCTTTTTATCGAGCTCATAGCCGTACCGTAAGGCGCTGGTTTGGCGCTGGGTTTGCTCGCCGGCCAGCGTGTCGTTGTAGGCTAGGTAGAGACTCTGGTAGCGGTAGGCCGGGGCAAACTCGCGGCGCTCGGCGTAGGCGTGGGCTAGCACGTTGCTGGCATCACGCATGTTTTCCTTGCTGCGCGTCTGCTGCGCTCTTTCTAAGCTTTTGTTTGCCAGCGTAATGGCGCTATCGAGCTGGTGCACTGCCTGATACACTTGCGCCAGCAGCAGTTCGGCAAAAGGCAAAGTGTAGGTGTCGTTGGCAGCAAGCGCACGACGATAGGCCCGCAGCCCGTGCGCTCGGGCCTGCTTGTAGCTGCCTTGCAGCCGGTACACATCGGCCACGTTGGTTTCATTGATGGCGCTATTTACCTCGTCGTGCTCCGCCGCCGCAACTTGCTGCGCCTGCTCGTAGTAGTGCAACGCCTCAGGCCAGTTTTTCTGCTTGGTGTAGAGCGTGCCCAGGGCGTTCTGCATGCTCATCACTACTTGCTGGTCGCCAGCTTGCTGGCCATTTTTCAGGGCGGCTTGCAGGATGGGCAAAGCGGCCTTGTAGTCTTCTAGGTTCAGGTATATAGAACCTAGGGTGGCTTGCAAGCGCCGCTTTGTTTGGGCGTCGTTGGCTTGCTCTGCCAGCGGAATCCCCCGCTGCGCCGCCACAATGGCCGGCGCATAGTTTCCCTGCATCATCTCGATGAGCATCAGTTGCAGATAACTTTCTCCTTGACCGCGGCGGCTATTGGCGCGCGCAAATACCTGCTGCGCCTGCCGAACGTAGCGCCGAGCTTGTTCGTGGTCGGCTTGGCGCCGGTAGAGGGTACTCAGCCAAAGCAGCGCACGCCCCTCTCCTTTTGCGTCGTGCAAGCGGCGGCTAAGGGTCACGGCTTCTTCAATGACCACACGGGCCTGCGCCGGGTCGGTGGCCGTTAGGGCGAACGATAGCGCTTGCAGCCGCCGGACCCGCGTCGTGTCGGGCTGGGGGTGCGTTTGCAACAGCTGGCGGAGGCTATCGACCGGCGATTTTTGAGCACGCGCTGGTAAAAAGGCAAGCAGCAACCACCCACTTATGAGCAGCGAACAAGGTTTCATCGTAGCAGTAACTAGTTAAGGAACAGAGATGATCATCTTCTGGACCTAGGTCGGTGAGAACCTAGCTCAGAAGATCTGCACCGCTACCTCGTAGTAGTCGATAGTTGGGGTGCCGTCGAAGCAAGGAGCTAGGTGGTTGAACACTGCCTGAAGCGTTTCGCTGGATTCGGCGGCCTCGCGGTGCTCTTCGTTATCCCACAGTATCACGGCTAGGCATTTGTTGTTTTCGGTGTTGGTCAGGAAGCGACTGGTTACATAACCCGGCTGTTGTTTGAGCACCGGCCCAACCTCGTTTTGGTAGAGGTCAACTGCTTGCGGGGCGGCACCCGTGTTGAGCAAACCCTGAAGAATGCGTGCGTATAGCATAGGTGATACAAGAAAGAAGTGAGAAATAAGGCAACGTTTTTCGCTTCATCTACATGAGCTATCTTACTATTGTTCATACCACTACGTTCATTAAAGCCCGTACTAAAACCGTTTTCCTACCCGGAATAGCCCTCTTCTGTCAGCTCGCCGTTACCTATCAGTTGAGAGGAGCGCCGTGACGAGGATTACCGGGCAGCCAGCCAGTGCAGGCGCGGCCACAACCTAGTTCAGGGCCGCGGTAATAATCTCAACGGCAATAGTTGCTTCATAGAACTGGCAGCAGATAAGAGACAAGATGCAGATAGGCCGATCGGCTACGGGCAGCGGATTCAAAAAGCCTAGCTTTCGTACCGTGCTTCGTTGGCATTATCAAAGGTCGGGCTGACTTTATCCTAGCTACAAGCCAACGCATACCCCTAAACAGGGGGGTAGCATATTTATTTTAGGAGTAAGCCTTTCCTCGTTTCCCTGCCCTGTTGAGCCTTGACTTGAAGCCTGCGTGAAGGCCGCTTATACACCGGCCCGGCAAACGACGCATGGGTCGATTACCGGGCCGGGTAGTAGTAGCTTGCCGCCGAGCTTACTGCTTGACCAAGCGGGTTTGCTGGGAGCCCGAGGCTGTGGTCAGGCGTACTACGTACACACCTGTTGGGTACGCCCCCAGCGAAAGGGTTACCTGCTGCTGCTCGCCTGCCGGTACCTGGGCGCCGGCTTGGCGCGTCAGTTCCCGCCCCGCCATATCATATACCGTCAGCGTGTAGGCTTCCGCTTGTGGCAACTGGAACGTTATGCCGACCTGATCGGTGAATGGGTTTGGCATTGCCTCTAAGCGCTTGGCGAGCTTACCCGTAGCGGTTGCAGCGAGCACGGCGCTGGTGGCCGATGCCGTGCCAGGGCGGGCCGCAGAGGAAAGCACTTCCAAGGCCGAGAGTTTAGCCGCATCGCGTCCTCCGTCGCTGGCTAGCGCCGAGAAATCCAGGTTAAGCACCCCGTCCGTCACGACCACGGAGAAGGTCTCGGTGGTGGCGGTGAAAGGCGCTACTTTCTGGAGGATGTCGTAATTATCGAGGGCGAGTTGGCCTTCGGCGCGCACGTCGAACACGCGCTGGCCCGGTTGCGTCCAGTAGAGTTCGGCAAAGTGCAGTACGACTTGGTAGGTGCCGTTGGGCACCCGTAGGCTGTAGCCGAAGGCCCCTTCAAACCGTTCCGTCTGGTACAAGGCATCATCGGTGGTGCCGGCAATCGGGCCGTTATTTACCCCGGTGCGGCTGGGCGAGAAGGACTGATCGGCGGCAAATTGGCCTAGGCTCGTACTCAGCGCGCCGCCGCCAGCGTTGAGGCGGTAGAGCACCTGCATGCTGGGCGTGACGGTAACCGTGACAGTAGCAGTGGCACTGAGCGCGGGCTGCCCGTCATCGGTCACGCGCACGGTGAGTGAGAAGGGTGAGGTGGCTGTGCGCACGGCCGCGGCGTTGGCTACTTGCAGTTGGTTGCCCACGAAAGCGAAGGCTCCGTCCGTATTGCCGGCCGTAATGCTGTAGCTCAACCGTTGTCCGGCATCGGGGTCCGAGGCGACTACCGTGCCTACCAGCGTACCGGTCACACTGCCTTCGGCGACGCTGAAGTTTTGAGCCGCGATAATCGGATTTTGGTTGGGCCCGCTGCTGCGGGCGAGTACTTCCAAGGCCGAGAGTTTAGCCGCATCGCGGCCTCCGTTGCTGGCCAAAGCTGAGAGGTCCAAATTGAGCACCCCGTCGGTGACGAGGACTTGCAGGGTCTCGGTGGTGGCCGTGAAGGGTGCGACCTTTTTGAGGATGTCGTAATTATCGAGGGCGAGTTGGCCTTCGGCGCGCACGTCGAACACGCGCTGGCCCGGTTGCGTCCAGTAGAGTTCGGCAAAGTGCAGCACGACTTGGTAGGTGCCATTGGACACGGGCAGCGCATAGCCAAAGGCGCCTTCAAACCGTTCCGTCTGATATAGCACATCGTCCGTAGTGCCGGCAATCGGGTTGCTCGTGGCCCCGGTACGGCTCGGGCTGAAGTACTGATCGGCCGCGAATTGACCTAGGCTTGTGGTCAGGGCTGGTCCGCCAGCATTGAGGCGGTAGAGTACTTGCGTGACAGGCGTGACCGTAACGGTCACGGTAGCGGTGCTGGCTAGGCTCGGGCTGCCGTTGTCTTGCACCTGCACCGTCAACGCGTACGTGGCGGCGCTGCTGAGCACGGCCGCGTTAGCAACTTGCAATTGGTTGCCCGCGAAGGTGAAGGCCCCGCCCGGATTGCCTGCTGTAATGGAGTAGGTGAGCGTCTGGCCCGCGTCGGGGTCCGAGGCGACCACCGTGCCTACCACCGTGCCAGCGGGCAGGGTAAAGCGTTGAGCTGTTACCACCGGGGCCTCGTTGACGTTCGTAACTTGGATCGTGAAGCTAGCGGTGCTAGTAAGCGTGCCATCGGAGGCCTGCACGGTAATCGTGTGCGCCGTGGCCGTTTCGTAGTCCAGCAGCGTGCCGTTGGCTACGGTCACCACGCCGGTACTGGCGTTGATGGTAAAGCGCCCGCCGGCGGAGTTGGTCAAGGAATAGGTCACCGTGCCATCGGCGTCCGTAGAAGAAGCCGTCAGGCCCACCAGCGTGCCGTTGGCTGCCTGCTCGGCTACGGTGTTGGGAGCTGGGTTTGCGTCCACTGGCACAGCGGGGGCTCCATTGACGGCCTGCACTTGCACTAGTTTCGTGGCCGGGCTGCTGTTAAAGGTGCCATCATTCACCACGAAACTCACCGTGCGCGGGGCCGTAGTGGGCGCTGCTGAGCTGTTGCGGTAGCTTACGTTACGCAGGACCGTTTGCCACTGGGCCAGGCTAACGCGAGGTGCCGACGAGGTCAGCGTCAGCACTCCCGTCGTAGGGTTGTAGCTAGTCGTAATGTTGTCGGTGGGACCGGACAACAACGCATCCTGACTGCTGACAAAGCCGCTGCTGATGCTCACCGTGGCCGAGGCCAGAGTGGAGCCGTCTGCATCCGTGACGGTCAGGCCGGGGTCCACGGCCGTGAAGGTCTGCTCGAGGGCGGTGGTGGTGCCGGCCGTGGTGGTCACCACCGGAGCAAACAGCACAGTGAAATTAGTTGTGCTGGTGCTCGTGCCGCCGGGCGTGATCACGCTGATGGGGCCGGTGGTAGCCCCGGCCGGCACAATAGCCGTGATCTGCGTCGGCGAATTGAGCGTGAAGGTAGTAGCCGCCGTGGTGTTGAAGCGCACGGCCGTAACCCCGGAGAAGTTAGTACCCGTGATGATGACGCTGGTTCCTACCGCTCCGCCAGTAGGCGCGAACCGCGTAATGACTGGAGCGGGGGCAACTAGAATTTTGCTCGCCACATTGCTGTCAACGGTGCCATCATTGACTCGAAAGCTCACGGTGCGGCTGGCCGTATTGGGCGTTGCCGAGCTGTTGCGGTAGCTCACGCTGCGCAGTACCGCTTGCCATTGCGCCAACGTTGCCCCCGGGCTCGGCGCGCTCAGATTGAGCAACCCATTACTCGCGTTGTAGCTGCCGGTGATGGAACCCGTGGGTGTAAAAGAAAGCAAATCCTCGCCGCTGACGAACCCGTTAGTGATGCCCACAACGGCGGAGACGAGGGTAGGACTATCGGCATCCGTGACAGTCAGGCCAGGGTCAACAGGCGTGGTGGTCTGCGGGAAAATGATCGTGGCGCCGGCCGTCGTGGTGATCAACGGGCCAACGACCACAAAGCTAGCGGCGCTGGTTACCGTGCCCTTAGTGGTGGTTACCGTAATGGGTCCCGTGGTGGCGCCGTTGGGCACCAGCACCCCTACTTGCGTAGGAGAAAGGACCGCAAAGGAGGTGGTTGGGGTGCCATTGAAAGCAACGCTGGTAACCGTCGGCGTTCGTCCGTCTTCGTCTATGAATCCTGCACCGTTGATGTAGACAACAGTGCCCGTCCCACCGCTGGTAGGCGTAAAGGTAATTGGGAAAAGGGGGGCAATTAAATTCAGACGCACGCTCACAGCGTTGCTATTGCTATTGGCGGTGAGTACGTCTAGGTCGTTGTCGCCATCCACGTCAGCCACCGCGAGATAGGGAGCCACGCCGACGCTCACAGTCTGGCTAGGGCCAATAGAGAACGTGCCTCCGTTGTTGCGACGCACACTCACCGTGCCGGTAGGACCAGTAGGACCGGCAGGACCACTGCCGATACCAATATCGACGCTGCCCGTGAGTAAGTCTAGGTCCCCGTCTCCGTCTACGTCGGCTACTGCCAAGCTGCTGATAAGGGTGTACGACCCGAGGCTGATATCACTGCCGCTAAAGCTGCTCGTCCCCGAGTTAAGGCGCACACTCACTGTGCCCGTACTGATGTCGTTAGCGGTGAGCAAATCCAGGTTGCCATCGTTGTTTACGTCGGCCACTACTAGCTTTCCGGGGCCGCTGCCGACGCTCACTTCCGTCGTTCCATTGAAGCTGCCCTGGCCATTGCCGAGCCGAATGCTCACGGTATTACCGGTAAGATTAGCCGTGACGACATCTAGGTTGCCATCGTTGTTTACATCGGCGGCAGCCAAGCTTATCGGGCCGCTGCCGACGCTCACTTCCGTCGTTCCACTAAAGCTGCCCTGGCCATTACCGAGCCGAACACTCACGGTACTTTCCGACCCGTTGGCCGCCAGGATATCTAGGTTGCCGTCCCCGTTTACATCGGCGGCAGCTACACTGAAGCTACGGCCGGTTCCAGTGCTGCCCACGGGCACGTTTGAGCCATTGCTGAAGCTACCCTGGCCGTTGTTGAGGCGCACGCTCACGAAACCGGCGGTGCTGTTTGCGGTGAGAATATCCAAATCGCCGTCCCCATCTACGTCGGCGGCCACCACGCTCACGGGCGCGCTGCCCACGGGTACGTCCGGACCATTGCTGAAGCTACCCTGGCCGTTGTTGAGGCGTACACTGACCGTATTGCTGCTTTGGTTGGCCGTGAGCAGGTCTAGGTCGCCGTCTCCATCCACATCCGCTGGCGTCACGCTCACGGGGGTGCCAAGTACCGTCAAGTCAGTGCCTCCGCCAAACGTACCTGGCCCCACGCCAGCCTGGGTAGTAAACTGAAAGACGCGGGGTGTGGCAGCTGCGCCCGTGCTGCTGCGCACGGTGGTCGGGGCCGTCACGAACACGGTTTCCCCAGGCTTAAAGTCCACGTTGGGATTCACGGTAAGCGTGCTGCCGCTGGCCGAGTAGGCAGCGGCCTTGCGCCCACCCGCCTGCTGCGAGAACACGCGTACCTGGTTGGCGGTGGTAGCGTTCAGGGCCTGGTTATAAATTAGGTTCACGTTGGTAGACCTAGGGGCCTGATTGGCGTTGCGTACGGGGCTCGTGCTGGTTACGGTGAGCTGAGCCTGAGCACCTAGGCCCAGCGCCAGCAGCCCGGTCAGCAGCCCCAGGCGCCGGCTTAGGTGCGGGCGTCCGTCAGCGGTACTAGCGAGTAAATGTGTCGTCATGGTATGGGAGGCTAAAGGATAAAAAGAAGCAGACAAGACAGGCCAGGCCAGATTGGAAGCTCTTCCTTGTTGAAAGTCAGAGCATTGGGCAGCTAAATCATACACCATTGAGTAACCCGAAGGTATTTCGCCTTTTCTGCCTCCTCCAAACCCCACACTACCCCTAAACAGGGGGGGAGAAAAATGCGCATACCCCCTGTTTAGGGGTAGCGCTTGACTTGGACCCTGCTGCGTTGCACCCGACCTTTACCCCCACGCTCACGTACTCTCTTCCTGCTCCTTTCTGCCGATGATCCCGCTGCGCCTTGCCATTATTGAAGACGACCCCACCGTGCGCCAGCTGCTACAAGGCTATCTGTGCCGGCAACCCGAGTTCGACTGCGTGTTGGTGGCCGGCTCCGTCGAAGCATTTTTGGAGCAGCTACCCGACCTAGCTGCCAAGCCCCAGCTGGTGCTCCTCGACATTGGCCTGCCCGGCCTGAGCGGCATCGAAGCCCTACCCCTGCTGCGCCGCCAGCTACCCGATACCGACTTCGTGATGCAAACTGTGTTCGAGGACACCGACCGCATCTACCGCGCCCTGTGCGCTGGGGCCACCGGCTATCTGCTCAAAAGCACCCCGCCCGCCGAAATTAAAGCGGCCCTGCTCGACGTAGCGCACGGCGGCGCCCCCATGAGCCGAGCTGTGGCGCGCAAGGTGCTCGGCTACTTCAAACCGAGCCCTACCGCCCCCACCACCGACCTCACCCCGCGGGAGCGGCAAGTGCTGGAAGGCTTGGTCGATGGGCTCAGCGAAAAGCAGGTGGCGGCCCGCCTGGACTTAGCTCCTCAGACGGTGCACTCCTACATCAAGCAGCTCTACCGCAAGCTGCACGTGCGTAGCCGCGCCGAGCTCGTGCGCCATACGCTACGCGACGATCCACCCGCTTAGCTAGACAAGGCCGTGCGATGTAGATAAACCCTGTTTACAGCCAGCTAGTTATGCCGTATTCTTTGGCTCACTTCTGATACCTAGCTTAGCCACTTTCAAGTCAGGAGGCGATTAGCTCCGCTGGGGCAGCACATCGGTGGTTAAGGAGTCGGGCGAGCTATACGAACCTAGGCCCAGTGGGGCTAGGCACCGTCGCTGGCATCAGGCAAGCAAACTGTCGCGGTACGGCACGCGCAGACTCACCCGCCAGCCGCCTTCCGGCGCTGGGCCGGCCGTGAGCTGTCCGCCTAATAGCTCAGCCCGGCGCTGCATGTTGCGCAGGCCCATCCCCGACCCATGCGTGGCGGAGGGCGGCGCTACCTCGCCGTCGTTGTGGATCGTCAGGGTGAGGGTAGCGCCTTGGCGCTGGAGGATAAGCGTTAGGCAAGTAGCGGTGGGCGCGTGCCGCACGACGTTCGTAATCGCCTCTTTGGCAACCAGATACAGCTGCTGCCGCAAGGATGGGCTCAGGGGCAGGGCATCGGGCAGGTCGTGGATGGTGAGGGTGGCTTGCAAGTCCCGGGTTTTGGCGGTAGCGTCGAGGTGGTCGTGGAGCCGGTCGCGCAGGGCGCCGAGCGTATCGGCGCTGGCGTCGATGCTCCACACCACGTCGCGCATCATGGTCAGGGCGGCCCGGCTGTCGAGTAGCAAGTCGTAGGCATCGGCGCGCAGTTCGTCGGCTGAGCTAGGTTCTTGCAGCAGCTCAGCCCGCAAGTTCACCCGCGTGAGCAAAGCACCTACTTCGTCGTGCAAGTCGGCGGCAATGCGGGTGCGCAACCTAGCTTCGCGCAGCACCCGTCGGCCGTGCAACTTTTGCAGCCCCACGCCCACGCCTACCAGTAGGCCCGCCGCGCTGAGCAACGCCAGCGGGTGTTGCCACCACGGACGCGCTACCTCCACCCGTAGGCGGCGCTTAGCCGTGCGCCGGCCCGCCGGAGTTTGCCCCCACACAGCTAGCGTGTAGGAGCCCGGCGCCAGCCCGCGCAGGCGCAAGTGGTGACTAGTCTGCTGCATAACCGTGGTATCAACGCCATCGTCGGTGGGCAGCAGTTGGTAAAAAAAGCGGTTCAGGGCCGGCGCTCGAAAGTCGTCGAGGGCGAGGTTGTAGCCGGCTTCCGTCATGGTGTTGGTTAAGACCAACGGCCCCACGGGTGCATGGGCCAGCCGTGGCTGTGCCGGTTGTCCTCCCGCTGCCTGCGCCGTGAGCAGCAGTTGTGGCTCCTGCTCGACCCCGCCGGCTACTCCCGTAGCATCGACTCGAAACACGCCGCCCACGCCCCCAAAAAAGCAAGTGCCGTCGGCTGCCCGGTAGGCGGCTTGCTGGTTGAGCTCTGGGTTGGCGAGGCCGTCGGCGGAGCCATACACTTTCAATTGTCCGGTGCTAGGTCGGTAGTACACCAAGCCGGCGTAGGTACCCACCCACAGTGCGCCAGCCGCATCCGGCAACAGCGTAGCAATAGTGGCAGAAGGTAATCCTTGCTCCGGACCTAGGTTACTCAACAGGCCGCGAGTAGCCGACACGTGCAACAAACCGTGAGCACGCGTACCTAGCCACACGTGGCCTTGCGGAGCCGCAGACACGCACAGCACATCGTCGGTGGGCAAGCGGCGATTAGGAGTGGCTTCAGTGGTGCCGTAGTGCTGCAAGGTGCCGGTGGTTGGCGACAAGGCGAAGAGGCCGCCATTGGTGGCGAGCCACAGCGTACCCAGGGCATCTTCGCTGATGCGCCGAACTTCCAGGCCGTGCAGGGGCCAACGCCGCTCTTGGTTGCGGTAGCGTACCCAGGCGCGCTGCTTTTCCTCGAAAACATACAGCCCGCTAGTAGTTCCTCCCCAGATTGTGCCGGTGCGCGTCTGGCAGAGCGTGCGCCCTTGCAGCTTAATGGCGGAAGCATGATAAGTGAGGACGCCCGTATGGGTATCTAGCTCCCCAAACGTATCGCTCTCATCGGCGAAAAACAGTTGGCCTTTTTGGGTGACGAGCATGCTATACAGCAACGCCGGCCAAGGGCGGCCTTCGCGCGTGAGCGACATGGGGTGCAGCAGCCCCGCAGGTTGCCCGGCTGCCTGGGTGAAGACGCCACTGTAAGAACTAACGAGCAAGCGGCCGTCGGGCAGGCGGGTAATGCCGCGCACGCTCGGGGGCCGCACCTGCCGCACGATGGGCAAGGGCCGGATGGGCCCCGCATTACCACCTTTGTAACAGCCGCGTTCCTCGGGGCTGAAAGTCCAGTAGAGCTGGTGCGGGTCCCGAAACAGGGTGTAGCGCGTGCTCGGCTCGTTGGCGTAAAACGTGACGGGGCTGCGGGTTACTTTAGGCACTTGGCCAGCGGCGCCCCATTGCAAGGCTATCTGTTGCTGGGCTACCAGCCATTGCACAGGTCGCCCCTGCGTATCGAGCAAAGGCTTGAAGGATTGGGTCCCGCCTTCCGGCGCGGGTAGCCAGCGCTGCCGTTCGTGCAACTGCCCCGTGCGTGGGTCGGTTTCGTAACGGGCGTGGCTACTAACAAACTGCTGAGGCTGGGTACCCGGTATCGGTATCAAATACTCACTCGGAAGCTGCACCTGCCTTATAAGCTGGCCTTGTGCATCGAGCTGGTGCACTTGGCCATTGTAAGTGGTTAGCCATACCCCTAGGTTGGGGGCTGGGGCGAAACTAATGGGCTCTTCGCGTAGTGGCCGGGGTGCGCGCGCGGGCGCCACCGGATGCGTCAGATCGAGCGTCAGTACCAGGCCAGTGCCGTAGCCAACCCATAACCGACGAGTGCGCCGATCCAGCCACAGGGCTTGCACGCCAGGCGCCGGGTCTTCGGGCAGGTTGGGCAAGACGATGCGAGTGAGCTGGCCCGTGGTAGGCACCAAACGGTATAATCCCGTCTTACCGCCCAGCCAAAGGCGCCCGGCAGAATCGCACACCACGGCGTGCATGTAGCCCGCTGGGGCGGCCGCGCCAGGGGCCAGCAGTTTCGCCAGTGGCACGGTCTGGTAGCCGTCGTAGCGCTGAATGCCGTCGGTGGTGGCAATCCATAAGTAGCCCGAATGATCAGCAACCATGGCCCGCACCACTACGGCGCTCAGCACGGAGTCGGGGAGCCAAGGAATGGGGGGCGTCTGCGCCGTAGCAACGCCGGCTCGAAGCAGCAGCCAAAGCAACAATACGCTGCTGCACAACCCACTCAGACTTCCCCCCTTTGGGTATGCAGACGCACTCAACGGACGCGCCATTAGTAATTAGCCGTTATACTTCACCGGGGCGCAAGCTCGGCAATAACCCTTGATATTTACCTAGCTGCTAGCTTGTTATTTTTCCTATTATGTATTCTTAACAACTTGAAAGCTAGCCTTCTTCTCGATAACGCTACCATCATGCCGCGCCCAGCGAGGAATCTGGGTTAACTACCTAGGTTCAATACTCAAATTCCCCGTTAGGCGCGGCATGATAACGACTTCCTCTACCGCTTTACCTTATACAGTCGAGCGCCAAACAGGAAGATAACCAAGTAGCAAATGATAGGCAGGTAGTAAGCGGCGGCCACGTCGTGGTTGGCAACTTTGCCCATCAGGTAGGGGAAGATGGCCCCGCCCGCCACCGTCATCACCAGGAACGAGGAGCCCTGCTGGGTTTTGGCACCTAGGTCTTTAAGACCCAGCGAAAAGATAGTGGGGAACATGATGCTGAAGAAGAAATTCAGCCCGAGCAGCGCAATGAACGAGGGCCAGCCCCAGCTTTGGGCAATGATGACGCACAGCACGGCATTGGCTAAGGCAAACGTAGCCAGCAACTTATTCGGCGCAATAAAGCGCATTAGGTAGGTACCTACGAAGCGTCCCACCATCATCATCACCATGCTTAGGGCAAAGTAGCGTGACGCAACGGCATCGGCTAGCCCCATCTTCTCGGCTCCGTAGTTGATGAAGAAAGCCCAGGTCCCGCCCTGCGCCGCCACGTTGAAAAATTGCGCCACTACGGCCCACACAAAGTGCGGCCGCCCAAACAGGCCTTTGGCTTCTGGTAACTCCTCGGCGGTGCCGGAGTAGAAGCCGGCTTCCGGCTCAGCGTGCACCTCTGGGTGAGCATCTTGCAACGCCGGTACTTTCACGAAGGAAAAAGCTACCGCGATAGTCAGGATGACGCCGCCGATGATGAGGTACAGGGTCTTTACGGAAGTCAAGTCTCCGTTGGTGTGCACGCCGCTCAGAATGAAGTAACTACCTAGCAACGGCCCGATTACGGCTCCTAATCCATTGAACGACTGCGCGAAGTTGATGCGCTGGTCGCTGGTAGCGGGTTCGCCGAGCGCAGCCATAAAAGGGTGCGCCACCGCCTCCAAGGTAGCTAGCCCGCAAGCCAGCACAAACAAGGCGCCGCGGAAGAAGCCGAACGACTGGGCGTTAGCCGCCGGCACAAATAGAAAAGCGCCAAGCGCGTACAACCCTAGCCCGAGCAGCACCCCGTTTTTGTAGCCAAAGCGCTTCATGAACAGCCCCGCCGGAATACCCATGATGGCATAAGCGCCAAAGATGGAAAACTGCACCAGCCCCGAGTCGGCCTTGCTCACATTCAGCACGTTTTGAAAGTGCTTGTTGAGTACGTCGCCCATGGTAATGGCGATGCCCCAGAGCAGAAACAAGGAGGTGACAAAGACTAGGGTGGTGAGGTACCGCTTCTCCGTGAAGGGCGCCGATGGGGGTGTTTGGGTGGCAGTGGGCTGCATGAAAGAGCTTGACTAGGATAAAATTAGGATGGGCAAAGTAGCTGATATTGAGCAAAAAGTCTGATCTAGTTTTGGGCTTATTGCTGCGCTTGCTAGAAGTTCGCGCTTACGGGTTCACGCTTGCCTTGGGCTGGCTCTGCGGACTATTCCCCCATTGCTTGTTCGGCGTCGCTTGCAGGGTTAGTACTAGCTGTCCGCCTTGCAGCAGGTCGGCGTGGCGGAGGTAGTTCAGCGCATACGGCTTACCGTTCCAGGTGGCGCTACTGATGTAGACGGCATCGAGGCTAGCTTTTTGAGTGCTGATCTGCAAAGTTTTACCGCTGGGTAGCTGAATGGTCACCTTGTCGAACAAAGGCGCGCACAGCAGGTACTCGTTCGACACGGGGTTGAGCGGGTAGAAACCGAGGCTAGCAAACACGTACCACGCCGACATCTGGCCCGCGTCGTCGTTGCCGCTGAGGCCGCCGGGCCCGTCGCTGTACTCTTCGGCTAGGATGCGGCGCACTTGCTGCTGGGTTTTCCAGGGGGCGGTGGTGTAGTTGTACATAAACGGAATCTGATGGCCGGGCTCGTTGCCGTGCCAGTACTCATTTTTCGCAAACAGCTCATCCAGTGCAGCTTCCAGCTTATTGGGGCCGCCCATAAGCTGCGCCAAACCGGGCACATCGTGGGGCACGTAGAAGGTGTACTGTCGCGGCGTGCCCTCCGTGATGTACGACTCGCGCGTATCGGGGCGGAACGGCGTGGCCCAACGCCCGTCGGCGTGGCGGCCGCGCACCATCTTCGCGCTGGGATCGAAGACTTGCCGGTAGCCTAGGCTCCGTTTCGTTAGCGTCTCAAAGTCAGCCTGTTTACCTAGCCCTTTGGCTACTTGAGCCAAGGCGTAGTCATCGAAGCCGTACTCCAGCGTGCGGCTGACTTGCTCTTTTTTGTGGAAAGCTTCCTGCACGCTGTCCTCTAGGGGCACGAAGCCGTAGCGCACGTACGAAGGCAGCGCCCGCCGCCCTTTGCCATTCCGGTAGTCGGCGGGGCTAGGTTGGTCGAAGGCGTTCTGACGCATGAGGCGGTAAGCTTCAGCCACGTCGTAATTGCGGATGCCCTTGGTGTAGGCCGACGCCAGGAAAGCCGTGCTGTGGTCCCCGATCATGGCCGAGGTGTAGCTGTTCCAGCACGGAAAGATGGGCAGCCAGCCGCCCTGTTGCCCCTTCAGCACCAATGAGTTAGCCCAATCGCCCACTAGGCTAGGTTGCAGCAGCTCATACAGCGGCAGCTCGGCCCGGTAGATGTCCCACATCGAAAAGTCGTCGTAGTAGTTGCCCTTGGCGAGCTGCTGCAACGGCTTGCCCCCGGCGAAGGCTGGGTACGTACCATCCACGTCGTTGAAGAGGCGGGGCTGCTGCATGGTGTGGTAGAGGGCCGTGTAGAAGATGCGCTTATCCTGCTCCTTCTTGGTTTCTACCCGGATCTGACCCAGCGCCTTTTGCCAAGCAGCTAGGTTTTGCGCCCGGAGCGCCGCGAAATCCCACGTGGGCATTTCGACGGCTAGGTTTCGGCGGGCTCCTTCCAGGCTGCTAAAGGACGTGCCCACCCGCACCCGAATGGTTTCGCCCGCCTTCACCTTGAAGCCGAGGAAGGCACCTAGGTCCTTCTGATTCTGTAAGCTAACCGCGGCGGAATATTGGTTGCCGCGAAAGGTGCCGCCGCGGGCCTGGCCCCGCTCCACCTGCACCACAAAGTAGCCGCTGAACCCCGCCAGCTCACCCCAGCCCTGGTAGATGCGGTGCACGGGGTTGTAGCCCCACACCTCCCCGCGTTGGGCATCAACCTGCACGAAGCCTTGGCCCTGGTCGCTGTTAGGCACGACGAGCAGATAGAGGCTATCAGCCTTGCTAGCAGTAATTTGCAGCATGCCGCAGCGGGCCGTGGTGGTGAGCTCCGTAGTGAGTTGGTACCTAGGTAGCGTTACTTTATAATGCGCCGGCGAGGTCGTTTCGGCGCGGTGCGTGTAGGGGGCGGCGTAGCGCGTGGCGGTGGTAGCTAGCGTACCGGTGATGGGCATGAGCGTAACGCTGCCGTAGTCTTGCGTGCAAGAGCCACTCAGCCAATGCGTTGCCCGAAAGCCCGTGAGCAGCGAGTCGCGGTAGTAGTACGGCGCCTGGCACTTGGTTTCCGATTGGCGGGTTTGGGGCGTCCATTGGGTCATGCCGAAGGGCGTGCCCACGGCCGGGATGGTGTTGGCCAAATGCTCGGTGCCGCTGCCGTGCTTGAGGGCAGCGGCCGTAGTGCTGGCGGCCGTGCCCGCCAATGGCTGCACGTATTGCACCAGGTCTTGCCCCCGCGTCATGAGCGGCAACAGACTGAGCAGCAGACTGACGAACGAATACGTAGTGGTGTTCAGGTGGGATGGAATTAGAAGTGGAGAGTGCGCGCAGCTTGTAAAGTACTTCCGAAAAGGTGCTACCTAGGGTGGGTAAATAACAAGCAAAAAAGACCGTCATGCTGCGCTTGTCGAAGCATCGCTACCGCTTCGTTGCAGCTGCTCGACCCCTGTAGCGACGCAACACTTTGCGTCTCGTCGTTGAACGACTTGCCTAGAACGACCTAGGCAAACAACATCCGCAACGGCAAGACGCAAAGTATTGCGTCTCTACATCGGCCAACGATGCGATTCGACCAATTTCGCCTGACTTTATCTGATTGCTATTCATACATTCTACTTGATGTCCGTTGCCGTAGAAGCCCGCACGATCAAGGTGGAAGGCAACACCACGCTGTCAGTACCTAGGTTTTTATGTCTGTTTTTCAATGCTTTAAGCAGCAGCGTCGCAATGGCTTTGCCGGTTTCAAAGGCGGGCTGGCGAATGGTGGTGAGGGCCGGGTTGAGGATGGCGGCGGAGCGAGAGTTGGAAAAGCTAACCACTTTCACGTCGGCGGGGATGCGCCGACCTAGGTCGTGGCAGGCTTGGTAGGCACTCACCGTCAGCAGCTCGACCGTTACCAACAACCCATCGATTTCGGGGTGCGCCTCCAGCAGCTGTCGGATGGCTAGGTAGTTTTCCTCCGGGTCATGGGTGCACTCCACCACGTAGTCTTCCCGAAAAAGCTGGCCGCTTTCCGCTAAGGCATTTTGGTAGCCGCGAATGCGCTGCCGCTCAATAGAGAGCTGACGAGCAATGGACAGCAGCGCAATGTGGGAGCAGCCGCACTCCACTAGGTGCCGCGTAGCCAAGCAGCTACTTTCTAGGTCGTTCGTCGTGACGCGCGCCGTTTCGATACCATCGGCGGCACGGTCGAAAAAGGCAACGGGCACACCCTGGGCCTGCAATGCCGCAATGTGCTCAGTGGAAGTCGTTTCGGCCGATACCGACATGAGCACGCCATCGACGCGCCCGCCTTGGAAAGCGCGCAGAATGGCCCGCTCCTGCTGCTCACTTTCGTGCGTGAGGTAAATCAGGATGTGGTAGCCGTGGGCTTGGGCGACGGTTTCAATCCCGTTGACGGCCTGAGCAAAGTAGCTGTCGAACACCTCCGGAATAACCACGGCAATGGTGTTGCTCTTGCGGCTACCGAGGCTACTGGCGTGCGGGTTGGGCACGTAGTTGAGCTTTTGGGCTAGGGCTAGCACCCGCTGCTTGGTGTCGGCCCCGATCTGGTAGCTGTCTTGCAGCGCCCTAGAAACGGTGGACGTAGAGAGATGCAGCTCGTCGGCGAGCCGCTTGAGGTTGATCTTCTCCATACAGGATCAGCGGGCACGGGGTGGGGTCGGCAGGGCAGTTACGCAAGCGCTTGCGTAAAGAAAGTTACGCCTTTGGCCGTAAACGCCTCGAAGAAAGCGCATTTTTGGCAGGTAACGTCATTCATCGCTAACTCTTTGAGGCTCTATGAAAAACACCGCGAGTACCGCCGAAAAACACCCGCTCGAAAACATCGAACAGTGGGAGGAAAACCTGCTGGACCGTTACCCCGACCCCGAGAGCATTGCCCAGGGCCGCGACACCGAAGCCTACCGCAACTATGAGGCGCCCGCCCGCGACTCGGTGCGCGAGTTTTACCGCCTCAACCACCAGTACCAAACCTACGATTTTGTGCTCGGCAAAAAGCGGGAGTTTTTGGCCTTCAATAAGCGCGAAATGCCCGTCTGGGATGCTTTCGTGTTCCTGAACCAACTCGTGGACGACTCCGACCCCGACACGGACCTCGACCAGCTCCAACACCTGCTCCAAACCGCAGAGGCCATTCGGCAAGACGGCCACCCCGATTGGTTTGTGCTGGTGGGCCTGTTGCACGACATGGGTAAGGTACTGTGCTTGTTCGGCGAGGCGCAGTGGGCCGTGGTAGGCGACACATTCCCAGTGGGTTGCGCTTTCTCCGACAAAATCGTGTACCCGGAGTTTTTCGAGCACAACCCCGACACCTACGACCCGCGCTACAACACCAAATACGGCGTGTACGAGCCCAACTGTGGCCTGCGCAACGTGCACCTGTCGTGGGGCCACGACGAGTACGTGTACCACATGGTGAAGGACCACCTACCCGAGCCGGCCTTGTACATGCTGCGCTACCATTCCTTCTACCCCCAACACCGCGAAAACGCCTACGACCACCTCATGGATGCCCACGACCACGAGATGTTCAAGTGGGTGCAGCTCTTCAACCCCTACGACCTCTACTCCAAAGCCCCCACCCCTCCCGATTGGAACGAGTTGCGGCCGTACTATGAGAACTTAGTGGCCAAGTACTTACCGAAGACGCTGAAGTTTTAGGCGGCCCCCACAATGTAGAGACGCGACACTTCGCGTCTCCTCCTTGAACGATCATCCAGCATAACCTAGGTAAACAACATCCGCAACGACGAGACGCAAAGTGTTGCGTCTCTACGCCGTTCTGAAATTAACCTTTCCATTTTCTCAGCGGACACTTTCTGAAAAGCTAGGTACCAGCTACTACAAACCACAGCGGGCGCTCCGGGTAGTTTTCTGCTCAACTAGCTGGGGCTTCTGTTTTTGATCTAACGTATTGGTAGCTAGCTTTTCAGATTTCACCTGAATAAACAAAGCCTAGGCCCTGGTTTCATCCGCACGAACGCCGCGGAGAAAGCAGGACCTAGGCTTTTGCATCTAGGCAGACGCCTTTACTTGCTCGGGTTGGTCAGGCGGGCTAGCTCTTTCTTGGTGATGCGCAGCACCGTGCCGTGGCGGGTGCCTTTCGGGAATTGCACCTTGTCGGATACGTCGGTCCAATGCTCTAGATCGGTGGAGGCGACGGCGCCGTACTTGTGCTCGGTATACTTATCGAAGTACACAAGCCACTGGCTACCAAGGTTAATGGCCGTGGGACCTTCTGCCCAGTACTTGCCGGTGATGGGCTCGGAAGGCTTGCTGTACGGGCCAGTAGCTTGGTCGGCAAAGGCTACGCGCAGGTTCTTCTGCACCGGCTCGCGGGTTTCGTCTTTCAGAAACATCACGTAGCGCTTGCCGGCCGGCTGAATAGTGGCGTCAATCACATTAAAACCCTGGTCATACAGCACTTGCGCTGGCGAAAAGGTTTTGAAATCCTTCGTGGTGGTGTAGTAGATGCGGTGATTGTTGCCGCCTTCCACGGCGGTTTCACCCTGCGGAAAACGGCCGGGAATGGTGGTGGCCCAGTAGATCAGGTACTGATCTTTCTGCGCGTCGTAGGTTATTTCCGGGGCCCACACGTTCTTGGCGGTAGCCTCGTGCATCATCACGGGCACGTCTTGCTGCTCAGTCCAGTGCACGAGGTCGGTGGAGCTGGCGTGACCTAGGCCGCGGTCCTTCCAGCTCGTCGTCCAGACCATGTGGAAGCGCCCGTCCTTGCCCCGGATGATGCAGGGGTCGCGCATGAGCTTGTCCTTCGACACGGTAGGCGCGAGGTACGACTTGTCGTTGTTGAGCGACGTCCAGGTGTAGCCGTCGGCGCTGGAAGCTAGGTGCAGGCCGTCCTCGCCGTTGCCCTTGAAGTAAGCAAACAGCAGCACTTCGTTTTTCTTGAGCGGGGTTTGGGCGAAGCTAGGAAGCGCCGTGAGCAGAAAGAGCGCCGCGGCGCCGAGTTGTTTCGTAATGAACATAAGGGCGGTTGGAAAGAAGGCGCCTAGTTACAACGCGTGGTCGGTTTTTACGTCCTGCCCCGACCAGATCTTCTTGGCCGTCCAGTCCTGGGCTGGGCTGGCCCAAAAGGCATCAGAAGCGGGCAAACCGAGGGTCAGAAACGCCGATGTGCACAAGTACAAGCTGCCCGTGGAAATGTAGCTTTCGCCAATGCTAGGTTGGTGTCCGCACAAGCCGATTTGCAGCCACCCCTTCGCATCAAAGGTGCCCTTCGGCTCCATGGTGCGGCGAATGACGGCGGTGAGGGCGCTGCGTACTTGTCCAGCTGGCAGCTCGGGGGGAAGTTGCTGCTGCAAAGCCACTTGGGCTAGGTGCTGAAACGCTCCGCATCGGTACGCCAACGACCGACCAAACGCTGCAAACGAACCATCGGGCCCAACGAGACGCTCTTGCACCACGGCGTAGCGGCGGGCGCGGGCGCGCAGCCGTTCTAGCAATTCTTTGCTTTCCTTGCCCGCCGCCACCAGCGTCCCCACCACGTCGAGCAACATGGGCTGAATAACGTAGCTGTTGTAGTAGTCCCAGTGGAAGTCGGGGCCGTCGCCGTAGGTGCCGTCGCCCTTGTACCAGGTTAGGTGCTCCTTGATGGCATAATCCATGCGCATCAGGTCGCCACTGCCGGTGAACTTGAGCAGCGCCGCCTCAATGATACCACTGAACAACAGCCAGTTGCTGTACACGGGCTTAATCACGCGGCTGCTTTGCAGGGCCTGCACGAGCTGCTTCTGCGTGGCTTCCGGCAGCTTGGTCCAGAGCTGGGTGGGCGCCCGCAGCAGGGCATGCGCCAGAAAGGCGGCATCCACCACCGGCTGCCCGCCCTGGGTGAAGTTCATGAAATCCGGCGACTGTGGGTCGACGGCGTGGGCAATGGCTTGGCGGGCTAGCTCGGCGTAGCGCTGCTGGCGGGCGCGCTCGGGCTCGGGGGCCTCGGCCAGTTCCAGCCACGGCGCCAGCCCGGTGAGGGTGCGGCCCAGGGCTTCGAGGTAGGTCACGTTGCGGCGCCCCTGCTCCTGCCCCGCCGCGGCTTCCACGGGCATGGTAGCTTTCAGTTTGCCTTGGGCGGCAGCCGTCAATACTGGGTCCACCACTTTCAGCAGCGTCGTCAGCCAATAGTCGCGGTCAGTGGGTTTGGCGGCTAAAGCTAGGTTTTCCGTTGAACCTGCCAGCACCGCACTAGGCAGCGCCAGCGCCGACAAGCTAGCTCCTACTCCCGTAACAAAAGAACGTCGTTTCATGCGCACAGGCACCTAGGTTTGACTGGCGCTATTTGAGTTTGATAACTTCCGAACCCGCCAGCAGATAGGCGCCGGTGCCGTACACCTCCCAGCTGTCGGCCGAAAAGTCGCGGCGCGGATCGGCGCCAATGGGCTGCACCCACCCCACGCGGCCTTCCGCCGATACGCACTTGTTCAGGCTAATCCAAGCTTTTTGCACGGCCGGCAGGTAGGTGGCTTTATCCAAAACGCCGTTGTTGATGCCCCAGGCCATGGCGTAGCAGTCGAAGCCCGAACCCGACGCCTCCCCGCCGGGGTACGCCGCGGGGTCGAGCAAGCTGGAGCGCCACAGGCCATCGGGCTGCTGGAGCTGAATCAGGCGGGCGCTCATTTGCTTGAACAGCTCGACGTAGAAGCTGCGGGTCGGGTGGTCTTTGGGTAGCTCTTGCAGGATCTGCACCAGGCCCCCCATCACCCAGCCGTTGCCCCGGCTCCAGAATACTTGTTTGCCGTTGCTTTCCTTTCTGCCCTCGCCGGCCTCGTTCCAGAGGTAGCCCGCGTCGCGCGTAAACAGGTGTTCCTGTTGATTATAAAGTAGCTTGTAGGTTTGCTGGTACAGCGAGTCGTTGGTACTGAAGTACGCCGGCTGATTCTGAATAACCCCTAGCTTAACCAGAACGGGCGGCCCCATGAACAAGGCATCGCACCACCACCAGGCAATGTTGTGCTGCTGGGTTTCCGGGCCCGGCTCCCGCCGAAACTTGTTCACCACTGCAATGGTCGGCTCAATCATGCGCCGGTCCTTCTTGAGGCGGTACAAGTTCAAGTACGTCTGGCAGATAGCAATGTCGTCGGCGTGGTCGTAGCGGCGGTCAGGCATCCACTTAGTTCGCTCGCCCATGGCCATGAGCGAGTCCAGAATGAGCTTCGACTTCGTGGTTTGGTACGCCGCAAATACGCCCGAGTAGAAAGCGCCGTTGGTCCAGTCCGTTACCTTGTGCTTGGGGTGAGCGAGCTGCCACTGCGTCGTCTTCAGCATTTGCTGCTTGATGAACTTGGGCTTAAAAACCGCTTGGTCGGCTTTGGCGACAGATTGCGCCTGCCCCATAGGGCTAAGGCCTAACGTGAGCAATAAACCACAGGCAAACCGGCGGGTAAAGCGTAAGGGAGCGAGCATAGAAGCGGGCGGGAAGTGCAGCAGCAGCGTGCGGCGTGAATAGACCTAGGTTATGGGTGAGACAGACCTTCGAACGTGTAGCTGCAATACTAGCTACTACGCGAGGAAAACGTAGGGGCAATTTGGGAGAATACCGGGGAATTATTCGTCGAGGTCACTTCGTCGAGTAGTTGAGTGACTGAGTAATTGTTCTGGTACCTTGCCCGGCTATTCACTCCGCTACTCTAGCGTTACCCGCGCTTGGCGGTGTTGCTTGGCGTATTCCGAGGGCGACACGTTGAAGATCTTCTGGAAAGCCTTGCGGAAGTACTTCGCATCCTCAATGCCCACCTGAAAGGCTACTTCCGACACGCGCATCTGGGTGTGGGCCAGCAATTGCGCGGCCCGCTTCATGCGCACATCCCGAATGAACTCGACCACCGTCTGGCCGGTGATGCTCTTGATGCGGCGATAAAACACTGATTGGCTCATGCCTACTTCGCGCACCAGCACCTGCACGCTGAACTCCGAGTCGTCGAGGTGCTTTTCGACCACGGCCATGGCATTTTCCAGGAACTCGCGGTCGGCATCGGCTACCACAATTTCGGTGGGTTCCAGCAGGATATGACGTTGGTAGAACTCGTGCAGCTTTCGCCGATTGCGCAGCAGCGTGGCAGCTTTGGCTTGCAGCAGTGTCGGATTGAAGGGCTTGCTCATGTAGTCGTCGGCACCCATACCTAGGCCCTCCAACTCGTGGGTTTCGGCAGTGCGAGCCGTGAGCAGCACCACCGGTATATGGGCCGTTTTGGGGCAGCTCTTGAGGCGCTGGCACAATTCCAACCCGTCGCTGCGCGGCATCATCACGTCGCTGATAATCAAGTCGGGCAGCTGAGCTAGGGCTTTTTCCAGCCCCTCGATACCGTCAGCGGCCGTCGTCACGTCGTATTCGTGCTCGAAGAGGTGCTGCAGGTACTGGCGCACCTCGTCGTTGTCTTCCACCACCAGCAGGCGCGGTGGTCCGGTGGGCGCGGGGGGCTCGTCGGCTAGTGCCGCTTCGGCTTCGAGCAGCGGGGTGAGCAATTGCTCTTCGTCGGCTGGCGGCAGGGTGGCGCGCTCCTGCTGTATCTCATCGGGGCGCAGGTGCTGCTGACCAAAGGGCAGCCGCAGCTCGAAGGTGGTACCCATACCCACAGTGCTCGTCACCAGCAGCTGACCACCGTGGCGCTCGGCAAACTGCCGGGCCAGCGACAAGCCAATGCCCGTTCCCGTCATGCGTAGGTTGTTGGTGTGCGAGGCTTGGTAGTACGGGTCGAAGATGCGGTCTAGCTCGTACGCCTTAATGCCTACCCCTGTATCAATCACGCTTATTCTCAAGTAATTACCGAGAAGCTTACCATCGTTGTACACAGCCTCGCCTTCCGCAGTACCTACCACAGTAGCGGCTAGCTCCACCCGGCCTTGGTTGCGGGTGTATTTGAACGCGTTGGCGAGCAAGTTGGTCAAGATGATTTCTAGCTTGCTGCGGTCGAAGTAGAGTAGCACGGCCTCGGCGGGCACCTCAAGCCGATAATCAACCTCATGCTCCTGCGCCTTGAGCGTAAACACCGAGTACACGTCCCGCAAGAAGTCTACCGCATCGTTGCGGCTAGCGCGCAACGGCACGTTGCCGGTTTCCACCTTGCGGAAATCGAGCAGTTGGTTTACTAAGTCCAGCAGCTTCACGGCTTGCTTGTGCATGAGCTGCACCTTGCCGCGCAAGTCGACGACGGGGCCCGCATTGCGCATAATCTCCTCCATCGGCCCTAGGATCAAGGTCAGTGGGGTGCGTAGCTCGTGCGAGATGTTGGTGAAGAAACCTAGCTTTAAGTCGGTTAGCTCTTTCTCTTTCTCTATCTGGAACTGCTCTAGCACCAGGCGGTTTTTCAACGCCTGCTGCGCCATTTCGATGCGGCGATACACCAGCACGCCCCCTACCACAGCGGCAAAGTAAAGCACGTAGGCCCACCAGATTTTGTACCAGGGCGCCCGTACGTCGAACTGCATGGTGGCCACTTTCTTCGACCAGGCGCCTTCGCCATTGCTAGCTTTCACCTCGAAGGTGTAGCGCCCAGCGGGGAGGTTGGCGAAAGAAGCCGTGCGCTGGCCGGGCGCCGGGTACACCCAATCCTGGTTGTAGCCGACCAGCCGATACGCGTAGCGGTTCTTCTGCGGATTGGCGTAGTTCAGGCCCACAAACTCGACCGAAAAGTCGTTCTCCGACGCCTTAATGGTTACTTTTTGCGGCTGCGAAAGGGGCTGCGTCAGCACCACGCGGCCGTTTAGCTCCTTGCCCACAGCTACGGGTTGGTTGGCGATGCGCAAGCCCGTGATCTGCACCACGGGCGCATACGGATTGGGCTGAATACTGTGGGGCTGGAAGTAGCTGATACCATTGATGCCGCCGAAGTACAAGGTGCCATCCTGGGCACGCGTAGCCGAGCCGATTTTAAAGGAGTTGCTTTGCAAGCCGTCGGCTACGTCGTAGCGCAGGTACTGGCGGGTGGCCGGCGTGAAGCGGTACAAGCCCGTGCCGCCAATCCACAGGTGCCCTTCGTCGTCGGCTAGCAGGCTCTCTACATCACTCTCCGGCAACCACTTAGCATACCGCTTGATTACTTGGTGGCCCTTGGCGTCGGTGATGAGTTGGTGCAAGCCCCCCCCGATGGTGCCAATCCAAAGTACCCCTTGCTGATCGAGCAGCAGCGGCCACACATAGTTGACCGACAAGCCATTCTGGGAACCAGGCGTGTACTTGAACTGCTTCAGCAGCTTCACGGAGGTGGGCGTCACGCGCAGCTTCAACAGGCCTTCATCCACAGTACTGGCCCATAGCACATCCTGGCGCTTGTCGTAGAGCAGGTACGTGAAGCGGTCGGTGGGCAAGCTGCTGCTGCCGGCGCGGTACGAACCCAGGTAGTTGCCATCCTGACTTAAACGGACCAGGCCAGAGGAGAACGTAGCTACCCAAAGCGTACCGAAGCGGTCTTCGGCCATGCTCTCTACGTAGCTGCTGTTGAAATCAAGACCGTTTGGCAGTTGGTTGTAGGAGTTCAGCGTCTCCGTGTCGCCGTGGCGAACCAAGCCTTTCAGACCGTAGCCGCGGGTACCAAACCAGAGCGTGCCGTTGCTGGTCTGGAAGATGGTAGCCACGTCGATGCCCCGCGTATTACCCACCCACTGCTCGTTCAGATAGTTGCGGTAGGTCTTGTGCGTAAGGTCGTAGCCCGATACGCCGTTGCGCGTACCGAACCATAGAATATTGCGCCCCTCTTCCTTATATAAGGTGTTGACGTAGTTGTTCAGCAGCGTGGCTTGCCCACCAAGGGGCCGCCGAATGCGCCCGAAAGGCTTCTGGCGCAAATCCACTTTGTTCAGGCCGCCGGCCGACGCGCAGAGCCACATGATCTGATTGCGGTCCTCGAAGATCTGGTGCACCCGCTCCGAGTTGATGCTGAACGGCTCCCCGTCCTCGGGTAGTAGCAGCGTAGGCGTTTTCGGCAGCAAAGGAATGGTCTTGCCGGTTGCTACACCCGCCTCCCACACGTACAGTCCGTAGATAGTGCCCACCCACAGCCGCCCAAATGAATCGAGCATCAGTGACTGCAACTGAGGGTACACCTGGGGCTGCGGGTGCGCGGTAAGCTCGCGCACGGTGCGCCGATTATCGCTGCTCACCCACAGCACCTGCTGATCGGTGCCAATCCACAGGTCGCCGCGCCGGTCGCAGTGCAGCACCCGCACCGTTTCCTTCAGCGGCGTGGTTTCTACCGTTAGGGCCTGGCTGTCGGGTCGAACAAAGCACAAACCTAGGCCGTACGTCCCGAACCATATTTTACCTTCCGGGTCGCTGGTCAGGCAGCTCACACTCAACCTCTTGCCACGCACCAACAACTGTTGTAGGCTGGTCAGATGGTTTTGCTTATCAAAAGTCAGCACAAACATGCCTTCGTTCTGCGTGCCCACCCATAGTCGGCCACGTGGATCGGAAGCTAGGCCCACCACGCTAATCTGCGACAAGCGGCGCACCAACGCCTGGTAGCGGGCGGGCACCTGGCGTTCGTCGAAGTTGAGCAGCCGGTCGGCGGCGGCATCATACAGACCTAGGCCTGCCCGCTCGGTACCTACCCACAGCCGCCCGTCGGGAGCCACGTGCAGCACCTTGATGCGGTTGGCGGAAATACCACTGAGTGGGTTGATAGGCAGGGCGTACTGCTTCAGGCTGTAGCCGTCGTAGCGGTCGAGGCCACGATTGGTGCCCACCCAGATAAAGCCGGCCGAGTCTTGGGCCACGGCCATGGCGTCGCTGTGCGAGAGCCCCTGATCGACGGTGAGGTGCTCAAAGCGAAAGGCGCTTGGGTCGCTTTGCGCAAGTCCGACACGCCAGCTTAGCAGCAGCAAGCAGCAGATAAGACGAGTGAAGGTGCGATTCATAGCAGCGAAAGATTGACGGATTAGATTATCGATTGTTGCAAACGTTTGCGCTTGATCGATAAGCAAGAGGAGGTTGGTGCGAAAGGATAATCCAGAATATGAACTTTGTAATGTATTACTAAACAACCAAATAACGCTATCCTAGGCAAATTCTTAGCCGGCCGTTTTTCAGCTGTCGGGCTAATTTAACCCCTTTTTTCGGTTGAATTAGCCCCCTTTTCTCCCTTGGCGGAGCTCTACTTTTATCCTGATTCCGATAAGCTATTTACATGCTGAGGCGCAACAGTCAATAAATCATTCCTAAAGTCTAGCCCCTAGGCTGCTTTGCCTTCCTTTCACCAATCGTACATCCTCACCTTACAGAAGCGCTATCTATGGGAGAACCTTTACCAACGAAAACCAAGCTCCTTCTTCTGGCCCTAGGCCTTGCCAGCGCCTCGCCGGCTTTGGCGGGTCCGCTCGCCCCTAGGAGGCTGTGGCAATTACCAGACAGCACTCTCAAAAGCCAGGATAGTACCGCTACTAGGCTCCTCACTTCTTCGGTAATCGACGAGAATGGCGAGCCGCTGGTGGGTGTTGCTGTTACGAGCCGCAGGGGTACGCTCACGGCCGTATCCGACGCAATGGGCACGTTTAAGCTGCCCATCACGAAGGGCGACACAGTGGTGCTGCGCGCCTTCGGGTCGGTGGTGCGGCACTATATACTCCGCGACGACACCGCACCGCTGATTGTGCTGAACACCAAGAATGCGGCGGTGGCGCGCCTCAAACCGGTGCAGCAGCTCTACGCCACCACGGTCCGCCCCGACCTAACGGCTACTTCCACGCAGGCCGTGTACAACAATGAGCTCCAGAAGCTGCCGGTCACTTCCTTCGTGACGGCGCTGGCCGGGCGACTGGCGGGCTTGTACACAGTGCAAGGCTCCGGCCAACCCGGGGCCGATGCTGCTTCGCCTTCTTTGCTGGGGCAAGCGCCCTTGGTGGTTATCGACGGCATTCCGCGCCAGCTCACCCAGTTCGACCTTGAGGAAATTGAGTCGGTGACGGTGCTGAAAGATGCCCTGAGCACGGCTATGCTCGGGGTGCGCTCCTCCAATGGCGTGCTGCTCGTGACAACCCGCAAGGGTACGCCCGGTCAGCCTAGGGTCTCGTTCACCGTGCAATCGGCTTTGCAGCAACCCATTAAGATGCCGAAGGCGCTAAACGCCTACAACTACGCCCTGCTCAACAACGAAGCACGCCGGAACGACGGCCTAGCGCCGGTATATACCGATGCCGACCTGCAAGCCTACCAAAACGGCTCCGACCCCTACGGCCACCCCGACGTAGACTGGCGCAAGCAGACGCTGAAGTCGTCGTCGCGGCTAAACCGCTACACCTTTAGCGCCAGCGGCGGCAACAACTTCTCCAAGTACTTCGTGGCGCTGGAGCACCTGAGCCAGTCGGGGCTGCAGGCTACCACAACCAGCCGATTTTTAACCACCCTAGGTGAATCGCCATGACCATGCGAAAAGTATCCTTAACGCTGCTGGCGCTTAGCGCCCTAGCCCTTCAAAGCACTTCTTACGCCGGCGGCCCGGCCGAAAGCGCTCCGAAACCTCGTGCCCCCAAAGCCGAGAAAAACACCAACTTCCGCCCCGGCGAGTTGTGGTACGACACCGACGGCAACGTGATTAACGCCCACGGCGGCGGCATTTTGCTGGTGGGCAAAACCTACTATTGGTACGGCGAGAAACGCGCTCAGCACCAGGAAGAAGGCGTGAACGTGTATTCGTCGAAGGACCTTTATAACTGGAAGTACGAAGGCGTGGCTCTCACCCCAAGTTCTGATCCGGCGCACGAAATAGCCCTCGGTTGCCTCATGGAGCGGCCCAAGGTTATTTACAATAAGAAGACCGGCAAGTACGTGATGTGGTTTCACTTGGAGCTGAAAGACCAGGGCTACAAGGCCGCCCGCGCCGGTGTGGCCGTGGCCGACAAGCCCACGGGTCCATTCAAATACGTGAGCAGCTTCCGGCCCAACGGCAACATGTCGCGCGACATGGGCCTGTATGTGGACGACGATGGCACCGCCTACCACATCTACTCCTCCAAGGAAAACTACGACCTGCGCCTAGCCCGCCTCAACGACGACTACCTGACGCCGACCACCCAGGACAGCATGCTCTTCAGCAAGCACCGCGAGGCGCCGGCTCTGTTCAAGAAAGACGGCAAGTATTACCTCATTACGAGCGGCTGCACCGGCTGGGCGCCCAACCAGGCCTCAATGCACGTGGCTAGCTCGCCGTTTGGCCCTTGGCAACTAGTGGGTGACCCGATGACCGGCCCCAACGCCAAGCTCACCTTCGACGGGCAGTCGACCTACGTGCTGCCGGTGCCGGGCAAAAAAGACGCCTTTATCTTTATGGCCGACCGCTGGAACCCCAAGGACCTCAAAGACAGCCGCCACCTGTGGCTGCCGGTGCAGTTTAAGGAAGGACAGCCTACCATTGCTTGGCTGCCGGAATGGAACCTAGGTTTCTTTAACCAGCAGACCTCCAAGTAGCTAAATCGATTTTTCATACCAAGAACCCACCTAAGAAATTTTAGGCCGTGATGTACAGAAATTTAGTGGGGGCAGTGCTGCTGAGTGGCCTGAGCCTGACAACCCTCCCGACAACCGTCGCCCAAACCAAGGCACCCGCTGCCAAACACACGTTCACCCTCGGCGACGAAGCGTTTCTGCTTGACGGCAAGCCGTTTCAGATGATTTCGGGCGAGCTGCACTACCCGCGCATTCCGCGGGAGGCGTGGCGGGCGCGCATGAAGATGGCCAAAGCCATGGGCCTGAATACGATAGGCACTTACGTGTTCTGGAACGTGCACGAGCCCCAGCCCGGCCAGTACAGCTTCACGGGCAACAACGACATCACCGCTTTCGTGAAAATGGCCCAGGAAGAGGGCTTGTGGGTGATTGTCCGGCCTAGCCCCTACGTGTGCGCCGAGTGGGAATTTGGCGGCTACCCTTACTGGCTTCAGAAAGACAAAGACCTTAAGGTCAGGAGCATGGACCCCAAGTACCTAGCCGCCTACGGCCGGTACCTGAAGGAAGTAGCCAAGCAGCTAGCCCCCTTGCAAATCAACCACGGCGGCCCCGTGCTGATGGTGCAGGTGGAAAATGAGTACGGCTTCTACTCCGACGACAAGAACTACCTAGCCCTCAACCGCAAGATGTTCCAGGACGCCGGCTTCGACGGTCTGCTCTACACCTGCGACCCTGGCGAAAAAGTAAAAGAGGGCCACTTGGAAGGCCTGCTGCCCGCCGTGAACGGCTGGGACGACCCGCGCAAGGTGAAGCAGTTGGTGCGCACCTACCACGGCGGCAAAGGCCCCTTCTACATTGCCGAGTGGTACCCGGCCTGGTTTGACTGGTGGGGCACGCCGCACCACACCGTGCCCGCCGAGAAGTATACGCCCCGCCTCGATTCGGTGCTGGCGGCCGGTATTTCCATCAATATGTACATGTTCCACGGGGGCACCACCCGCGGCTTCATGAACGGGGCCAACTACAAGGGCGGCGACACCAAGTTTGAGCCCCAAATCAGTAGCTACGACTACGACGCGCCCCTCGACGAGGCCGGCAATGCCACGCCGAAGTTCATGGCCTTCCGCCAGGTAATCGAGAAGCACCTGCCCGCCGGCACCAAGCTGCCCGCCGTGCCCGCCGCCAAACCCTCCACGCGCATCCCCAGCATCACGCTGACGCAGACCACCAGCCTCGCTAGCATACTACCCAAGGCCGTGGTAAGCGCTAAGCCTCAGACATTTGAAGACCTGAACCAGGATTACGGCTTCGTGCTCTACCGCACCACCCTGGCCGGCGGCCGCAAAGGCGTGTTGCAGCTCAAGGACCTGCGCGACTACGCCGTGGTAATGGTGAACGGGCAACGCGTGGCCGTGCTCGACCGCCGCAAGGACGAAAGCCAAACCGAGCTGACTTTGCCCAAAGGCACTGTGACTCTGGATATTCTGGTGGAAAACCTAGGTCGCCTGAACTTCGGCCCCTACCTAACCCAGAACCGCAAGGGCATCACCGAGCAGGTGACGTTTGCCGGTACGGAGGTCACCAACTGGCAGCACTTCCGCCTGCCTTTCGATGACATTTCCAAAATCAAAGCCTCCACGGCGAAGGTTGCCGCCGGCAGCAACGCCCCGGTCGTGCGCCGCGGCTCCTTCACCCTCGACAAGCCCGCCGATACGTACTTTGACATGAGCACTTGGGGCAAGGGCGTGGTGTGGATCAACGGCCACAACCTAGGTCGGTACTGGGAGGTGGGCCCCCAACAAACGCTTTACGTGCCTGCCGAGTGGTTGAAAAAAGGCCAGAACGAAGTAGCGGTGCTTGAGCTTTTGAAGCCCGAGCAAGACAAGCTAGCCGGCCTCGAAAAGCCGATTCTGAGCGTGGTGAAAGCCGACGGCGAAGCCCGCCGCACGAACTAAAAGCTGCTCGTGCAAGCGGGGCACCTCACCCCGCTAGAACATTCCTTTCTGATCGAATATTTCCCGTGCCAATTCCCACCCTTCTCCGCGCTGTTATGAGCAACCCCGCCCACCGTGGTGCCCAACATGGGCGCCGCGGCGTGCGCGGGGTTGCGAGCAGTGCCTTGCTAAGTACCTTGCTGTTAAGCCCTAGCCTAGGATACAGCCAAACGCCGGCCCTTACCTTCAACACCAACGTGGCGCGGCCAGCCACGCAGCTGCCCCCATTCAAGCTAGAGCAGCCTGACAAGCAGCTCAGCCCCTTTACGGGCATGACGCGCAAGCACTGGCAAGATGCGGCCCAGTACCTGCTCAGTGGAGCGTTCAGCTACATTCATAAGCTAGATGACCCCATGCAGTTTCCGAAGCAGCCGGGCAAGAGCTATCCGCGCAACGAAGGGCAGGTGCCGACCGAAAAGCTGGAAGGTCTGTGCCGGACGCTGTTCATGGCCGCGCCCCTGCTGAAGGAAAATCCAGGCCTCACGCTCAACGGCATCAAAGTAGCCGACTACTACCGCCACCAGCTCGGTCGGCTAGTCGACCCCAGCAGCGACACCTACATCAAGCCCCGCGCGGCCAACGGCGGACCTAGCCAAAATCTGGTAGAGTTCGGGGGCTTGTCGGTGGCGCTGTTTGCGGCGCCCGAAATCTTGTGGGACCCGCTGCCTGAGGCCACCAAGAAAACCCTGGCGGCCACCATGCTCAGCTACGGCGACGGCCCCACGGTGCCCCAAAACTGGCGCTATTTCAACATCTTCATTCTAAGCTTCTTCAAGAGTCGGGGCTACCAGGTAAACGAGAAGCTGATGGAGGAATACTTGCAAAAGCAGCTCACCCACTACCGCGGCGAAGGCTGGTACCACGACGGCCCCGCTTACGACTACTACAGCATGTGGGCCTTCGAAATGTACGGCCGCCTCTGGACGGAGTACTACGGCCGCGAGCATTACCCGCAAGTGGCCCAACAGCTTACCACCAACTTCGCCCCGCTCAAGGACAACTACCCTTATATGTTTGGGCGCGACGGCAGCATGATCATGTGGGGGCGCAGCATTGCGTACCGGTTTGCGGCCGTGGTGCCGTTTCCGCTCATGGGCTTTCAGCCGGAGCCGGGCACCAACTTCGGCTGGATGCGGCGCATTGCCTCGGGCGCCATGCTCCAATTTTTGCAGAGCCCTGATTTCTTGCAGGATAACATCCCAACCCTAGGTTTCTACGGTCCCTTCGACCCGGCGGTGCAGTCGTACAGCTGCCGGGGCAGCGTGTTCTGGCTGGCCAAGGCCTTCCTAGGGTTGTTGGTGCCGGCTAACAGCCCCTTCTGGACGGCCACCGAAAACGAAGGTGCTTGGGCCACCAAAGAGCTAGCCCCGGGCACGGTGTTCAACAAGTACGAGCCCGGCTCTAATATCCTCATCACCGACTACCCCAATAGCGGCGCGGCCGAAATTCGGGCGTGGTGCCACGTGCCCATCATCGGGGCGGGCGAGCCATTCCGCGGCAGCGAAAACTACAACCGCCTGAGCTACAACAGCGCCTTTCCGTGGCAAGCCGACGGCCCCAACGGCGAGGTAGCCATGAACTACGTGTTCAAAAACGTGAAAAGCGAGTGGGAAGCCCTGCGCCTTTTCACCTTCAAGCGTTTCGAGGACGGTGTGTATTACCGCGACGCGCAGCTGGAAACCGACAAAAACATCCGCCTGAGCCTAGCCGACGTGCCGCTGCCCAATGGCATCCTGCGCGTGGATAAGTACACGGGTACTGTGGGTACCTTCGTGCGCCTAGGTCATTATGCCCTGCCGCAGCTTGGCAATCAGCCTATTAAACACGAAACGCGCAAAGTGCGCGGCCGCCAAGTGCACCTTATCAGCAACGGTGCTTACCAGCTAGCCTTGGTGCCGCTTAGCGGCTGGGAAAAGGTGGAAACCGTAGCGGCGCAGGGCTTGCACCCCGTCAGCAACAACAGCACCGTGCTCGACGCTACGGCCATCGTGGCCGACGGCAAGCCACCTATTTATGCCACGCTCATGCTCTGGAAAAAAGCCGGCGAAAAGTGGACCGACAACGAGCTAGTGCTCGTGAAGAAGCTAGCTTATTCCGCCCAGAACAACAACGTGCAGGTCGACTTCGCCGATGGCGGCAAGAAAACCGTGCAATTCAATTAAAACTACGTTTGCCTTGACAAACCGCGAAAATCGCGGCACCGACAGCAGCCTTTACGCGTGGATCGAAACTTTAGGGGAGTGCGGCCCGCGCGTGCTGAAAAACAAAGGTTGCTGAACGGCTAGCTCACCGGGAGTGGGAACCTAACGAGCTAGCCTCGGTGCCGCGTACGCGGTGTACATTGCAGACTTACACAACGATATGCGTCCATTTGTTTTTGCTGTGCTGCTGAGCAGCGCCTGGCCCGCGGCCTGCCTCGCCCAAACCGCCACCATCGATACGACCAAAGCGCCGGCTACTGTGTTGCCGGGCGTGTATGCCGACCCCCACATCGCGGCCTTCGGCAAGAACTTCTACCTCTACCCCACCACCGACGGCATTGAGGGCTGGGGGGCCACGTCGTTCACGGCCTGGTCGTCGCCCGATCTGGTGCACTGGAAAAATGAAGGCGTCATCTTGGACCTGCCCCGCGACCTAGCTTGGGCCAAAGCCCGCGCCTGGGCTCCGGCTATGGCTACCAAAAACGGCAAGTACTACTATTACTACTCGGCTGACACCAACATCGGGGTAGCCGTGGCCGACAAACCCACCGGGCCGTTCAAAGACCCGCTAGGTAAGCCCCTGGTGCCCAAAGGCCAGTTCAAGGGCCAAGCCATTGACCCCATGACGTTTGTCGACGACGATGGCACGGCTTACCTCTACTGGGGGCAGGGCCAGTGCCACGTGGTCAAGCTCAACCCCGACATGGTCTCGTATGACGTGGCCGCGGTTATCGAGTTCAAGCCGCCGGGTTACAACGAAGGCTCGTTCGTGTTTAAGCGCCAGGGCAAGTACTACCTGATGTGGAGCGAATACGACACCCGCGACCCACGCTACTCCGTAGCCTACGCCACGGCCAGCTCCCCCCTAGGTCCGTTCACGAAGGCTTCTGCCAATCCCGTGCTGCACGGCCAGGGCGTGGTGAAGGGTGCCGGCCACCACTCGGTGGTGCAAGTGCCCGGCACCGACGAATGGTTTATTGCTTACCACCGCTTCAAGATTCCGGGCGGCAACGGCTACAACCGCGAAACGTGTATCTCGCCCATGCGCTTCGACGCGCAAGGCAACATCTTGCCAGTCAACGTTTTTGAGCCGGTGAAGCCTACTAAGATCAAAAAAGCAGCTCCCGCTCGTCCATAATTCGTCGACCCACCTTGCTGGCTTGCCACTGGCAGCCGCAACCTAGGTCTAGTAACCCAAGACGCGTGCGGAGATGATAGCGGCAAAACAATGACCCGATAAGATGATAAACAGGAAAGCTAATTGGTTGGTAATAGGCAGCTTTCTGCTGCTGTCCGTTGCTGTACAGGCGCAGGAAGCTAGGTTACCGGTCATTCGCCGGAATGTGCCGCTGGACTCCATTCAGCTGAGCGACCCATTTATTCTGGCCGATCAGAAAACCCACCAGTATTATATGACCGGCACGGGTGGTCTGCTCTGGAAAAGCCCGGACATGAAGCGCTGGGAAGGCCCTTATTCGGTAGCACAGCCCGACCCAAACTCCTGGATGGGCCCCAAGCCGATGATCTGGGCCGCTGAGATTCACCCGTACCGCGGCAAATACTACTATTTCGGTACGTTCACCAACCGGGCCGTCAAGATTGATACCGTGCAGGGCAACGCCATCGAGCGCCGGGCCTGCCACGTGCTGGTCAGTGACCAACCGACGGGCCCCTACGTGCCCATGCAAGATGCTACTTACCTGCCCGCCAATAAACCCACCCTCGACGCCACGCTGTGGGTGGATAAGGACGGCAAACCTTACCTCGTGTATTGCTACGAGTGGCTACAAAACCTGAACGGCACCATCGAGAAGATTGCGCTGAAGCCCGACCTGAGCGGCACGGTGGGCGAAGGCAAGCTACTGTTCCGCGCCAGCGACTCGCCCTGGAGCCGTGAGAAGGACAAAAACGGTCAAGACCGCCCCAATAAAGTCACCGACGGCCCCTACCTGTTCCGCACCAAAACGGGCCGCCTCGGCATGATCTGGACTAGCTGGATCTACGACGTGTACACGCAAGGCGTAGCCTACTCCACCAGCGGCACCCTCGATGGCCCCTGGGTGCAGGAAAAAGACCCCATCACCCCGCCCAACTACGGCCACGGCATGCTGTTCCGAGACCTAAACGGCAAGCTGCTCATGGCCGCGCACAGCCACCAAGATATACAGGGCCGCTACCACCGCGTGCCCCACCTGTTCGAGGTTGACGTAACGGGCAATAAGCTGGTGCTAGGCAAGCCCTACCGGCCCTAGCTTTTAGCGGCGGATCATGGCAACGCCTTCTTGAACAAGTAGAGACGCGACACTTCGCGTCTCAGCGTTGAACGATTCAACCTAGAATGACCTAGGTAAACAACATCCGCAACGAGGAGACGCGAAGTGTCGCGTCTCTACATTGTGCCAGCGTCTGCAACGAAGCGAGCATGACAGACGATACTCTTAGCTCATTTCATGAAAAGCATCCGATACCTCCTACACGCCGCCCTAGCTTTCGCCTTATTGAGTGCGGGTTGCACCACTTCAAAAACCAACCTAGGTAAAAACAACCTACCCAAGCCGCAGGAGGTGCTGGCTATTATTACCAAGGTAAATGACCACTGGCAAGCCACTAACGCGCCCCAGCAGCGGGCGTTTTGGGATGTGGCCGCTTACCACACCGGCAACATGGCGGCGTATGCCGTCACCAAAAACGAGAAGTACCGCCAGTACTCCGAAACCTGGGCGGAGCACAACCAGTGGAAAGGCGCCAAATCAGACGACAAGGCCGAGTGGAAGTACAAGTACGGGGAGAAGGACGACTATGTGCTGTTCGGCGACTGGCAGATCTGCTTCCAAACCTACGTCGACCTCTACAACCTGAAGCCAGAGCCTCAGCGTATTGCGCGGGCCAAAGAGGTGATGGAGTACGAAATGAGCACCAATCAAAACGACTACTGGTGGTGGGCCGATGGCCTCTACATGGTGATGCCGGTGATGACCAAGCTGCACAAAGTAACCGGCAACCCGCTGTACCTCACGAAGCTGTACGAATACTTCAGCTACGCCAACAGCATCATGTACGACCCCGAAACCGGTCTTTACTACCGCGACGCCAAGTACGTGTACCCGCAGCACAAGTCGACGAACGGCCAGAAGGACTTTTGGGCGCGCGGCGACGGGTGGGTGTTTGCCGGCCTGGCCAAAGTGCTCCAAGACCTTCCCCCGAACGATGCCCACCGCGCCGAGTACCTAGCCAAGTACCGCGGCCTAGCCGCCGCCCTTCAAAAAGCCCAGCAAGCCGACGGGTACTGGACGCGCAGCTTGCTGGACCCGCAGCACGCTCCCGGCCCCGAAACCAGCGGCACCGCCTTCAACACCTTCGCCTACCTGTGGGGCATCAACAGCGGCGTGCTGGACGCAAAAGAGTACCTGCCCACAGCCCTGAAAGGCTGGCAGTACCTCACCACCACTGCCCTCCAGCCCGACGGCGCCGTCGGCTACGTGCAGCCCATCGGCGAGAAAGCCATTCCCGGCCAGGTAGTCGATAAAAACTCTACCTCGAACTTCGGCGTGGGCGCTTTCCTGCTGGCATCCAGCGAGATGTACCGCTACACCAGCAAACGCTAGCAACGGCTTGCCAGTAAAAATTTCAGGCTAGCCTATGGAAAACGAGAAAGCTAGGCATCTACTGCAATAGCGGTAGGTGCCTAGCTTTTGTCATTTCCTCTGAACTCAAGGCTAGCTTATATCGGAGCCTGTGAACAGTTATCTAAATACGACGCTTGGAGCCTTAAAATGAGGGTCATGCTGAGCTTGCCGAAGCATCTCTCCCGCTCCGTTGCAAGGCTACAGTGCGAGTGTGAGTCCGCTCCGTAGCCCAGGGTTTAAACCCTGGGCTATTGAACGATCATCCCAAAATGAGCAACGAAGCGAGAGAGATGCTTCGGCAAGCTCAGCATAACGTTTCTTTAGATTTTTGTTCACGCATCCTAGATACCGCATTGATTTTCACCTATTAACAGGAGTGTTTTATGCGCGTTATCTACAAGATCCTCTTAGCTGTACTTGTGTTGGCGGCCACCGCAGTTAGCAGCTATGCCCAGCGCCGACAGGCCTTTGTTATCAACCAAAGCGCCTCTACAGAAAAGCCGATCCTATTTTACTACACGGATATTCTGGCTCACCACAAGGAGAAGTACGTGAGGCCCGGCGACACGCTCCGCATTGTTTTTGACGAACACTCCTTCGATCAGATCCGCCTCCGGATTGCGCACCGCAGCGACCGGATTACAGAGCCGAAACCGGCACTGCTGCTCTGGCCCGGCGACGTAGTATCTGTCCGGCAGGAGGAAGCCACGAACACGTACAGCTTTTCGGGTAAGTATGCGGCCGAGTTGAAGTTCTACGAACGCCTTTGGCACAATGCCATCAGCCTAGAGCCCTGGAATTTTGTGCACCTAGGTTTCGCGCAGGATATGCCGCGGACTTTTGCCGAATTTATGTGCCTGTGGCAGGATGAGCGGCAACGCACCGATGGACTGCTGGCCGAGCTGCGCACCACACCCGACGTGCGGCCAATGGTCGTGCAGGCGATTACCCGCGAGCTGCGCCTCCAAACGTTGCTTTTCTTGCTGCGGGGCAATAGCTACCAGGAGCTGTATTATGCCACAACGGCCGGCATACCTAACTCACTGCGGCAGTACAAAGCACCGGGCGCCGTCAAGACCTTCCCAGTCGCGTACCAGGATTCGGTGCTGGCGCAGTTCCGGCGGCTGCGCTACGTACAGTCGTTGCCGTTGACCGTTTCAGAGAATAGGGTTTACGCAGCCCTCGGTTTCACGGTGTACCTAGCTCTGGCTCAGGGCAAACCGGCCACCTTTGGCGCGCAGTACGCCTTGATCAAGCGCCAGTACATAGGCAACCAAAAAGAATGGGCCGCTTTCTGGCTCTTAGACGATGCCAAAGCCATACGCCGGCCCCAGCCCCACTTGCTCAAAGATTACCGCACCTGGATGATGCCGGAGAGCCGCTTCGTGCGCCGCCTCACCAACCAGGACAAGCAGACCCTGATCATGCCCGACCAGCAGTTTGCCCGCACCGACACGCTCATCAGCACCACCGGGCAGAAGATTACCCTCGCCCAACTGTTGGCCGAGCACCGTGGCAAGGTCATCTACCTCGATTTTTGGGCGAGCTGGTGCGCGCCTTGCATCATGGAAATGCCTGCTTCGGCGGCGCTCCGGCAGTACTACCACGGCAAGGAAGTGGTCTTCCTCTACCTTTCCATCGACGACGACCACCAGGACTGGCAGCGCACCACGGCGCAGTACCTGCCCAAAACGGCGCCGCACTACCGCTTCACCAGCCACAAAACCGCGCAGTTCCTGAAGCGCTTTGCCGTGACGAGTATTCCGCGCTACATCCTGCTGGATAAGTATGGCATCATGCGCTACGCCGAAGCCCCCCGCCCCGACGACCCCGACCTCAAAACGTACGTGACAACCTACCTAGGTCGGTAGCAAAGCATAAGAGAATAGCTGTTCCCTAGCTCGGCACCCAAGCACAAATGCATTTTCCGCTTATAGCACAGTAGCCAAGCATCCATCTCGTTAGGCAGTCATTTCGACCAGCGGGAGAAATCTCGCAGGCAGCACTAACTTCTAATCACCAAATTCACAGCCTAACGACAGCATGCGAGATTTCTCCCGCTGGTCGAAATGACGTGCTTTTTGTGGAGCGTCCGGTTATTCAAGTTCGTTACGTCGGCCTCCTTTCGTGCTAGTCGCGTGCGTTTTATCTTTTCCTTGGGGCAGCAACCTTGGTTCAAGACCTAGGTCCTTAGCCGACGAATACGCACCTGCCATTCTCTGAAAATGTCCCCCATGCGGGCACACAGGGTTAAGTAGTATTGCATACTACAAGGTGGTGCCATTTTGCCCGCCTGCTTCTGCCGTTATCTTATCCACCCCATGGCACATTCCCGTTTTCTGGCCGCGGCCTTGCTCCTCGTCGGCAACCTAGCCAGCGCCCAAACCACCCCAAACGAGTGGGAGAACCCGCGCGTTGTTGACGAGCACAAGGAAAAGCCGCGCGCGAGCTTTATGGTGTATGAGCAAGCGGCGCAGGCCAAAGCCAACGACTACGCCCGCTCGCCCTATTACCAGTCGCTGAACGGCACCTGGAAGTTCCACTACGTAGACCGCCCCGCCGACCGGCCCACCGATTTCTTCCAACCTAGCTTCGACGATAAATCGTGGAAGTCGCTGCCGGTGCCTTCCAACTGGGAGTTGCAGGGGTTCGGCATTCCGATTTACACCAACATTGCCTACCCATTTCCCAAGAATGCCCCCTTCATTGATGGGCGCTACAACCCAGTGGGCAGCTACCGCCGCTCGTTTACGGTGCCCGCGGGCTGGAACGGCCGCGAGGTGCTGCTGCACTTCGGCTCGATTTCGGGCTACGCGGTGGTGTATGTGAATGGGCAGCGCGTGGGCATGAGCAAGGCGGCTAAGTCGCCGGCCGAGTTCGACATCACGCAGTACCTGAAAGCCGGCGACAACCAGCTGGCCGTGCAGATATTCCGCTGGCACGACGGCAGTTACCTCGAAGACCAGGACTTCTGGCGCCTCTCCGGCATTGAGCGCAACGTGTACCTGACCAGCTTGCCCAAGCAAACCTTCTGGGACTTCTTCCTTAAAGGCGACCTAGACCCGAGCTACAAAAACGGCGTTTTCAGCGCCGACGTAACCCTGCGCAACTTTGCCACGGCACCCGCCGCCGCAACCAGCGTAACGGTAGAAGTGCAGGACGCCAGCGGCAAAACGGTACTGCGCCAGCAGCGGCCGGTAGCCAACCTAGGTGCCGCCACCACCCAAATCCTGACGCTGAACGGCACCATCAAGAACGTGCGGCGGTGGAGCGCCGAGCAACCCAACCTCTACCAGTGCTTGCTCACCCTGACCGACGCGCAGGGCAAACCGCTGGCCGTGACGAGCTCCAAGATTGGCTTCCGCAAAGTGGAAATCAAGAAGGCCCAGCTTTTGGTGAACGGCGTGGCGGTGGAAGTGCACGGCACGAACCGGCACGAGCACGACGACGTGCTGGGCCACGTGCCGAGCGAGGCCACCATGCGCAAGGATATTGAGCTTATGAAGCAGTTCAATATCAATGCCGTACGCACGAGCCACTACCCCAACGACGAGCGTTGGTACGAGCTCTGCGACGAGTATGGGCTGTACTTGGTGGATGAAGCCAACATCGAAACGCACGGCATGGGCGCCAGTTTGCAGGGTTGGTTCGACCAGAGCAAGCACCCGGCGTACTTGCCCGAGTGGGCGCCCGCCCACCTCGACCGCATCGAACGCCTCCTGGAGCGCGACAAAAACCACCCGTCTGTCATCATCTGGAGCATGGGCAACGAGTGCGGCAACGGCCCCGTGTTTCACGACGCCTACAAGTGGCTGAAGCAGCGCGACCCCAGCCGGCCGGTGCAGTTTGAGCAAGCCGGCGAAGACGTGGACACCGACATTGTGTGCCCCATGTACCCGCGTATGGGCTCGATGAAGCGCTACGCGGAAGCCACCGACAAAACCCGCCCCTACATCATGTGCGAGTACTCGCACGCCATGGGCAACAGCAACGGCAACTTCAAGGAATACTGGGACTTAATCCGCAGCAAGCCCCACATGCAGGGCGGCTTTATTTGGGATTGGCTGGATCAGGGCCTGAAAACCAAGGACGACAACGGCCGCACCTTCTGGGCCTACGGCGGCGACCTAGGTGGCTTCTACCTGCAAAACGACGAGAACGGCAGCGCCGACGGCCTAGTGTCCTCCGACCACACCCCCGACCCCGGCCTGTACGAAGTCAAAAAAGGCTACCAGGATATTCGCTTCAGCGCTGCCCAACCCGGCACCGGCCGCCTAACCGTGCTAAACGGCTTTGCCTTCAACACGCTGGATAACTACACGTTCCGGTGGCAATTGCTGAAAAACGGCACCGTGGTAAAGGAAGCGCCGTTCACCGTGAAGCTAGGGCCGCAGCAGCAGAAGGAAGTGAAGCTGCCCCTGCCCACCCTAGCCGCAGCGCCCGGCACCGAATACGTACTGAACGTGTTTGCTCAAACCAAAACCGCGGCGCCCATGGTGCCCGCCGGCCACGAAGTAGCGCGAGAGCAATTCCTGCTTAGCCAGGGCAACGGCTATTTCACGCCACCAACGGCCACTGCTAACAGCTTGCAGATCAAGCGCGAAGGCGACAAGCTGACCTTCACGGCCGGCGACGTGAGCGGGGAGTTCAACACGGCCCAAGGTCGCCTGAGCAACTACCGCCTACTCAACAACCAGATTATCAACCAGTACCCCGAGCCGTACTTCTGGCGGGCCCCCACCGACAACGACTTTGGCAACAACATGCCCCAAAACCTAGGGGTGTGGCGCACGGCGCACGCCAGCCGCAAGGTGCAGCGCGTGAACGTGGGCGAGCAAACCGCCAACGGCCTGCCTATCACGGTTGAGTACCTGCTCACCGACATCAGCGTGCCCTACACCGTGACGTACCTCATCGGGCCCGACGGCGCGGTGCAAGTAACGGCCGCCATCGACATGACGAGTCACGACTTGCCGGAGCTACCTAGGTTTGGGATGCGCCTAGATCTGCCGGGGCGCTACGACCAGCTGCGTTACTACGGTCGGGGCCCCTGGGAAAACTACAGCGACCGGAACCTAGCCTCCTTCCTCGGCACGTACCAAGATTCGGTGAGCGGGCAGTTCACGCGCGGCTACATTCGGCCCCAGGAAAACGGCTACCACACCGACGTGCGCTGGTTGTCGCTCACCAATAGCACCGGCCAGGGCCTACGGGTAGAAGGAGCGCAGCCGCTCGGTTTCAGTGCCTTACACGTGCGCGCCGAAGACCTCGACCCCGGCCTGACCAAGAAGCAGCAGCACCCCACCGACATTCGGATGCGTCACAACGTGACCCTGCAAGTGGACCTGAAGCAGCGCGGCGTGGGCGGCGACGACAGCTGGGGCGCCCTCCCCCACGACCAGTACCGCCTGCTCGACAAGAAGTACAGCTACAGCTACACCCTGCGGTTGGTGGGCGACAAGCAGCCGCAAACCGTAGGCTCAACAACGGGACAGTAAGGATTAAAGCCTTTCTTTGGGGCACACCCGAAGAAAGGCTTTTTACTATAGCTGAATGATGAACTATTCCCTGATTTCGAAGGCATTACTGGGTCTGGCGCTAGGCTGCTGCATTAGCCAACTCAGTAGGGCCCAGCGTATGCCCGTTGAGCCGCTTACGCCGGTGCAGCCGCACTTGCAGCTCCCTCAACCTAGCCCTAGCCTGGAGCATTCCGACTGGAAATCAGGTGTGCAACTTCCTGCTAGTACGACGACCCAGCCAGCTTCTCCTTCCTCTGGCGTGGCGCAGGTAACTATTGCGCGGCCCCAGCCGCTTTATCTCTTAGAGGGTGAGCTTATCATTGCGCCTGATTTCTCAGGCATTCAGCCCAATGACATCGAAAAATTGATGGTGTACAGAGGCAAGGATGCCCCGCGACAGTGGCGTAACTTGGCCACGAACGGCATTATCGATATCACGCTCAAGCAAAAGAAGAAGCTAAAGAGCCGCTCGCTCGCAGACCTAGGAAAAGAACTAGGCCTATCAGGCCCAATCACTTACAAGCTGAATGACATGCCGGTAGCAGACCCTAGCTTGCGCATCGCTGTGGAGGCTATCGGGGAAACCAAGGTAACGCGGACCGATGCGGTCGGCGGCACCACCGTGGTGGCTATTAGCGTCAGGCTGCCCAAACCGAGCCCGCCGCACCCACCTGGAACTATTATGCTACGGGGGATGGCCCTCAACTAGCCTTTCAAACGACTACTGGTTCGCGGCTGTGCCGAGGAGCCTAGGCCGCTCTTGCGTTATCATAAACTCATCCCACCCTTTCTGAGCTAGCGAATGGAGACACAAGTAGTGGCCGAATCCCAAACGACGGCGCTGGGTACCAAACCACATTACGCCATTCTTGATGGCCTCCGGGGCGTTGCGGCGCTCACGGTGGTGATCTTTCACCTCTGCGAGGCGCACGCCACCAGCCACCTCGACCAGCTTATCAACCACGGCTACCTAGCCGTCGACTTCTTCTTTCTGCTGTCCGGCTTTGTAATCGGCTACGCCTATGACGACCGCTGGCACAAGCTGACCGTGAAGGACTTCTTCAAGGCCCGGCTCGTTCGGTTGCAGCCGATGGTGGTGCTCGGTATGATCGTCGGGGCGGTGTGCTTCTACTTTCAGGATTCGGCGTTGTGGCCCACCATCCACGAGGTGCCGGTCTGGAAGATGCTGCTGGTGATGGCCATTGGGTTTACCTTGATTCCGGTTCCTATCTCGATGGACATTCGGGGCTGGCAGGAAATGCACCCGCTCGACGGGCCCGGCTGGTCGTTATTCTTCGAGTACATCGCCAACATTCTGTATGCGCTCGGCGTCCGGAAGTTCTCCAACACGGCGCTTTCAGTGCTGGTCGTACTGGCCGGCGCCGCTCTTATCCACTACGCCGTAACCAGCGCCACGGGCGACGTTATCGGTGGTTGGTCGCTGGATGCCACTCAGTTGCGCATCGGCTTTACCCGCATGATGTTTCCGTTTTTTGCTGGCCTGCTGCTTTCCCGCGTAGCCACCCTAGGCTACGTGAAGAACGCTTTTTTGTGGTGCAGCCTACTATTGCTCTTGGTGTTGGCTTTCCCCCGCGTAGGTGGTGCTGAGAACTTGTGGCTGAATGGCTTGTACGATTCGCTGAGTATCATCCTAGCTTTCCCCCTAATTGTTTGGATGGGAGCTAGCGGAAAGATAGCCGGCGCGGGCGCCGCCCGCCTTTGCAAGTTCTTCGGCGACATTTCGTACCCCATCTACATCACGCACTACCCACTTATTTACATCTACACGGGCTGGGTAAGCAACCATAAAACGCCGCTTCAGCAGGCATGGCCCGTGGCTTTGCTCACGTTTGTGGCCGCCGTGGTGCTGGCCTACGTCTGCCTGAAGTTCTACGATGAACCCATTCGGCGATGGCTGAAACGGAAGGTGCTCGCCAAGCCATAATCCTACGTCAGCCCCTGCGTCTCTCTGCGAAATCCTCTGCGTACCTCTGCGGGAACCCGCTATTAAACCATCATGCTAAAGTATTCCTCCTGTCTACTGGGCCTATTAGTCGGCGGCCTTCTTCTCACCGAACCCGCTCACGCCCAAACGCCGGTGGGCCTAGGTTGGGCGAAGAATAACGTCAACGGGGCCGTGTTTCGTAAGAACTCAGTGGTGACGCACCAGAAGGAGCAGTACACGGCGTACTACGACTCCACGGGCTACGTGGTGCTGGCCAAGCGGCACTTGCCGGCCGGGGCGTGGCAGGTGCAACGCACGCAGTATCAAGGCCATGTAAAGGACGCCCACAACGTCATTAGCCTGATGGTGGACGGGGCTGGCTACCTTCATCTGTCGTTTGACCACCACGGCAACCCGTTGCATTATTGCCGCAGCAAAGCGCCCGGCTCCTTGGAGCTAGGCCCGTTGCAGCCGATGGTGGGCGAGCGGGAGCAGAACGTGACCTACCCCGAGTTTCACCGCTTCCCGAACGGCGACCTGCTGTTTCTGTACCGCGACGGCAGCTCCGGCAACGGCAACCTCGTGCTGAATCGCTACAGCCCCAAAACGCACCAATGGACCCGTCTGCACGACGTGCTCATCGACGGGGAAGGCAAGCGCAATGCCTACTGGCAGGCGTGCATCGACCCGAAGGGCGCCATTCACGTGTCGTGGGTGTGGCGCGAGTCGCCGAACGTGGCCTCCAACCACGATATGGCCTACGCCCGCTCCCTTGATGGCGGCAAAACCTGGCAGAAAAGCACCGGTGAAACCTACCAGCTGCCCATCACGGAGAAGACGGCCGAGTATGCCGCCCGCATTCCGCAGAACAGTGAACTGATCAACCAAACGTCTATCACCACCGACGCGGCCGGCACGCCCTATATTGCCACGTACTGGCGGCCGCAAGGAACGCAAGTGCCGCAGTACCAGCTCATTTACCTCGACGGCAAGCAGTGGCGCACGGCGCAGGTGTCGCAGCGCACCACGCCCTTCAGCCTCAGCGGCGCCGGCACGAAGAAGATTCCCATTTCGCGGCCGCAACTGCTGGTTGCCACGACGAAAGGCAAAACGGGCGCCTACCTACTCTTTCGCGACGCCGAGCGCCAGGACCGCGCCTCAGTAGCGCAATGCGCTGACCTGAAGCAGAGTAAGTGGACCATGACGGACTTGACCACCACCACCGTCGGCAACTGGGAACCTAGCTACGACACGGAGCGCTGGAAGAACGAGGGCGTACTGAACCTCTTTGTGCAGCGCACCGGCCAAGGCGACGGCGAAACGCTGGAGAACCTAGCCCCGCAGCCCGTCTACATCTTAGAATGGAAACCAACGGCTAAACTCCAGCCTGCTACCGGTTTTGTGGCCCCGCTGGCGCCGGCTACCAACCTCAGCCGCCCGCCCGCCAACGCGCTGGCTTCCACGGCTCCGGTGCCCGCCGCTGATTGGAAGCTGGTGTGGGCCGATGAGTTTGACACCGACGGCCGGCCCGACCCGAAGAACTGGCAGTTTGAAAACGGCTTCGTGCGCAACCGCGAGCTGCAATGGTACCAGCCCGACAATGCCCGCTGCGAAAACGGCATGCTCGTGATAGAAGCGCGCAAAGAGCAGCGGCCCAACCCGAACTACCGAGCCGGCAGCACCAATTGGAAAACCAGCCGTCCCACCATCGACTACACCGCCGCCAGCCTGAACACCCGCGACCGGCACGCGTGGCAGTACGGCCGCTTCGAGATGCGCGGGCGTATCGATACCCGACCCGGTCTGTGGCCCGCCTTCTGGACCCTAGGTGTGGCTGGGCAGTGGCCTTCGAACGGCGAAATCGACATAATGGAGTTCTACAAAGGCAAGGTGCTGGCCAACGTGGCTTCGGGCACCGCCAAGCCTTACACGGCCAAGTGGCACAGCGAAACCAAGGCGCTAACCACCTTCGCCGACCCCGAGTGGAGCCAGAAATTCCACGTGTGGCGCATGGATTGGGACGCTGAAGCCATCCGCCTCTACCTCGACGATGAGCTGCTGAACGAAACGCCCTTGAGCCAAACCGTGAACCAGGACGGCACCGGCATCAACCCCATGAAGCAGCCGCACTACGTTCTGCTAAACCTAGCTCTGGGCGGCGACAACGGCGGGCCGTTGGGCAACACCACCTTCCCTAACCGCTACGAGGTCGACTATGTGCGCGTCTACCAGCGCCAGTAAGTCTAGGCACCTTGCTCAATGTGCCGAGCGCATGCCCATCTTCACGCTATCGGAGGGCAACACGCGCTTGCCACGCAGCAGGCCCCGGTCGTAGTGCTCGATACCTAGGTATTGGCCGGCGGGGTCGTAGACCTTCCACTCGCCAAACCAGTAAAAGTGGATCTGTTTGCCCTCATCGACGATGCGCGCTTGTCCGCGCCGCCACTTACGCCCGTTTGGGTGGTACTCTGTAACGGTCATGAGGCCGTAAGGATGATGCGCAAACCGCTCACTGCGCTCCAATACGCCAGTTGGCCCAAAGTAACGCCAATGACCCGCGTAGCGCCCATGCCGGTAGCGGCCGCGAGCTAGGTAGCGTTGTTCGGTAGCATCGTAATACGCTGGCCACGGTCCGTGCTGCCGTAATTGCTGATCGTAGCGCTGCTTCGACCAAAAGCCAATTGGGCCGTGGTTCTTGATGGTAGTGCACGCGCCAAGCAACAGCAGCAAAGCAAAATAGAATCCATAGCGGCTCATGCTTGTAAATATAACCCGTTGAGGCACTGCTCTCAACTTTCCGACAGCGTTACGAAAATCAACTTTGTGGCTTTCTGTAAACCGCGAAACGTGCTAGACGTTGAGGCTACCAACCTGGGTCAACGAGAACCGCCCAGCACGTACCGCTATCTAGTCTGCTAGTGCGGAAGCGCTGGGCGGCTTATGAATGGAAGTGGTAAAACAGCTATTGCTGAACGGGCGCAGTTACGGTAACACTGTCCGCTACATCGGGGGTGGGCGGACTCACCAGATGCGTCGCAATAATGCCTAAGCTCACGAGTAAGCCTAGAACCAATAGGCCCAAAAGGCCAAACGTTAACTTGTTGCTCGCAGCAGAAGGATCCTGCGCGGCAGAACGGCGTTTCCGGCGGGAAACGTAGGGGCGGGTTGAAGCAGATGGGTGTGCAGACATAGGGTGGGTATCAGGCAAATAGGACGCCAAATACACAAAATAAATTTCCTATGAGTTCCCGGCATTATCCAATAATACAGATAACTAAAGCATTCCTAAATGCGCACAATAATTTCTCTTTTTTGCCGTTTTATCTCGAATAGTCAGACCGTAACGGTTACTAGTCGAAATTCGAAAGCTAGCCTATTCGCTGTGGGAGCTCATTCGAAAGTACTACAAGGAGGACGCTTAAATAATACCCAGTAGCTCATCCATCAGCTCGCGCGAATTGCTGAGCCGGGGCACCTTGTGCTGCCCGCCTAGCTTACCTTTGCCCGCCAGCCACCGCTCGAAGGTACCCGTAGGTGCTATCGTAAGTAAAGGCGGCGCCAGGGCGATGTCGCGGTGGCGCTTGGCGTCATAGTCGGAGTTGAGGTGGCGCAACGTCTGATCGAGTACGGTGGTAAACGCGTCGGCGTCGCGGGGCGGCTGGTTGAACTCCACTACCCACTGGTGGCCGCCCCGCGAGCGGTCGGCAGCCTCGAAATAGATGGGCGCGGCGGTAAAGTCGCGCACCGTGGTGTGAGTCGCTTGGCACGCGGCAGCTACGGCGGCCTCCGCATTTTCTATCACGACTTCCTCACCGAAGGCATTGAGAAAATGTTTCGTACGGCCCGCAATGCGAATGCGGTAGGGAGCTAGGCTCGTGAAGCGGATGGTATCGCCGATTTTGTAACGCCACAGCCCGGCATTGGTGCTGATTACCAACGCGTATTTCTTATTCAACTCGACTTCTGCTAGCGTCAGCGTCTGCGGGTGCTCGGCGTCGAACTGATCGGCAGGGATGAACTCGTAATACACGCCGTGGTCGACCAGCAGCAGCAGGTCTTCCGACTCGGGCTGATCTTGCAGGGCAAAATAGCCTTCTGAGGCATTGTAGATTTCGAGGTAGCGCATGCGCTCATCAGGGATAAGCTGCCGAAACAGCTCCCGGTAGGGTCCGAACGCCACGGCTCCGTGCAGAAACAAGCGCAGATTAGGCCACACCTCCGTGATGTGTTCGGCACCGGCTAACTCCGTCACGCGGCGCAGCAGCACGATCATCCACGTGGGTACGCCGGCCAAGATGGTTACATCCACGTGCAGCACGTGGCGGGCAATGCGTTCAATTTTCTCCTCCCACTCGTCCAGCAGTGCTAGCTCTAGCGGGGGCGTGCGGATAAACTCGGCCCATGCAGGCAGGTTCTGCATAATAAGAGCCGACACGTCGCCTGCACGGGAGTCGGCATCGTGCGGACGGAAGGGGTTGGGTCCGTGCGTACCTCCCAACGATAACGTTTTGCCACTTAGAATACGAGACTCGGGAAACAGGTGCGTGGCCAAGGCCGTCATGTCGCGCCCGGCGCGGTAGTGACACTCGTGCAACGCTTCCCGCGTGACGGGGATATACTTGCTGCGGGCGTTGGTAGTACCCGACGATTTGGAGAACCACTGCACCTTGCCGGGCCACAGCACGTCGGCCTCGCCGCGCAACACCCGCTCGATATGGGGATACAGCTCTTCGTAGGTGGCACAAGGTACGCGCTGAGCAAACTCGCTGGCACTTAAGCCTTCCGCGTAGCCGTAGCGCCGTCCCCACTCGGTTGCCTGAGCCGTATGCAGCAACGAGCGCAGTACCGCCGCTTGCGCCTCATGTGGGTGGTCACGGAACTGGTCGATGTCACTCAACCGCCGCTGTGCGGCCCAGCTCAGTACTTCATTTATCATTGATCCGTTGTCATTGATCCGTTGCCATTGACCCATTATCAGCTGTTCACCACCTAGGTCAGCTCGGATAACGGTCAGTTGGTCAATGTTAACTAATTGCTGGTTTTGCTCGCTTTAGCTCGAAATTCTTTCCTAGGTATACGCGGCGCACCACTTCGTCAGCGGCTAGCTCTTCGGCCGTCCCGGCTTTCAGAAGCTTGCCTTCAAACAGCAGATAGGCCCGATCGACGATGCTGAGCGTGGAGTTTACGTCGTGGTCGGTGATGAGGATACCGATGTTTTTGTGCTTGAGCTTGGCCACAATGCCCTGAATTTCTTCCGTAGCGATGGGGTCAACGCCGGCGAAGGGCTCATCCAAGAGCACAAATTTGGGGTCGACGGCCAGGGCGCGGGCAATTTCGGTGCGGCGCCGCTCGCCCCCGCTCAACACCCGACCTAGGTTCTTGCGCACGTGCGTAAGGCTGAACTCGTGCAGTAGCTCCTCCACTTTGTCGAGTTGCGCCTTTTTAGGCAAATCGGTCATTTGCAGCACCGCCAAGATGTTCTCCTCCACGGTCAGGTCGCGAAATACAGAGGCTTCTTGGGCGAGGTAGCCCACACCGCGCTTCGCCCGTTGATAAATAGGTAGGCGAGTAACCTCCTCGTTATCAAGGAAGATGCGACCGGCATTGGGCTTCACCATGCCCACCATCATGTAGAAGCAGGTGGTTTTGCCGGCTCCGTTCGGTCCCAGCAACCCCACGATTTCGCCCTGCTCCACCGTCACCGACATGTCGTTGACTACGGTGCGCGCTTTGTATTTTTTGATCAGGTGTTCGGCTCTCAGAATCATTATGCCGGTAAAGGTAAGCGGTGGAAAGGGAGTTGGATGCAGGCTTGTGTGGCAGACCAGTGGAAGCTAGGTACGTTCAATCTCCTAACGTGTTCTACGGCTGTTTTGTACGTCTGTCCCTAGCTTATTCACAGCTGCAGACGATTCTTAGCAAAGTCGCCTTTCTATGTACAGCTTTGCTGATTATCGTGCTGCCACTGGTGAGCTAGCAGGCACTATGCTTTTGACGGCAGTTCTCCCGTGTAGGAAAGCTAGGTCTTCCTAGCTCGGGGTCCAATTAGCCGCCGCGTCGAAGGCTCCGGAAAACGTTGGAGCGGCAGCTACGTTACAACTAGCTCACCCATCTTCTCTCCTATGGCGACTACATCTCCTGTTTTCAACCTCTGGACTTCGCGCATGCTCAGTGTATTACGCATTGCCGCGGGCTTCCTGTTTATGCAGCATGGCATGCAGAAGCTGTTCAACTTTCCGCCCGGTGGCCACGGTTCCGTGCAGCTGTTCTCGATAATGGGGCTGGCGGGCATCCTAGAATTTGCCGGCGGGCTGCTACTGATCTTTGGCCTGTTTACGCGGCCAGTGGCCTTCATCCTCTCGGGGCTGATGGCAGTGGCTTACTTTATGGCCCATGCGCCACAAGGCCCACTACCTATCGTCAATCAAGGCGAGCTAGCGGTGCTGTACTGCTTTCTTTTTCTGTTTTTAGCAGTAGCCGGCGCTGGCGAGTGGAGCCTCGATTCCTGGCGCCAACGCTTGCAAGCTAGGCGGTAGCTAGCTCTTTGAATAGCGATAAGCAACAGGGGAGGATAATGAGCCTTTTACGGGTGTTAAGCTACTGTTACGACAACGCGAAAGTGTTGAGGACGGCGCTATTTTAGGTTGTTCTTTCACTTCATCCCTTCGCTCTATTTATGTTGTTGAAGCAGCTATTGCTACCCAATGCCCTACTAATATTACCCCTAACCCTGTCAGCCCAAACGGTAACTGACCCCACTCGAGCTACCGCCGCCCGCGACTCGCTCTTCAACCAAGCCACGCAGGTTCGGCAGCAAGTTGAGCAGAAAAGCACTCAGCCGCCCACCAAAGCGCCTCGAAATGGTGCTTATCGCATCATTGTAAAAGGATACTATGTTCCGAGTGCAGGCACAAAAGGTAGTTCAACCCTCGCTTGGAAGCATACGATTATCTACCGCTACGGGGGAACACGCCTTGAGCTTTACACGGCTTATTCGGACAAAGGAAAAGTTCTGCTGCAAGAGCGGCGAAACAATGGAGAGCTTACTTGGCTCAAGGTGCAGAACTATCAAACGCCTGCCCTCACGAGTGTGTCCTTTCCTACCTGGCGTTCTAGTGGCTCTTACGCCGCTAAAAACTACGTGTGGTGGAACGGACAAAGCTACTTATTAACTAGCCGCCTAGTTAAGCCCTAAGCGCCTAAATTTTTGGGAAACACTTGCTTGCGATGTAAAAGATAAAACACGCTCTAAGTGTACGCTAGGTCGCCCGGAACCTAGCTTGAGTGACTTTATTACTATCACCAACGAGAAGGCATAGGTTCCGCGTGGAGCCTAGGCCTTCTCATGAGTAGCATCTTGGCTACGCTTCTACAAGCGAATATCTTTCAGCCGCAGTTGCAGGGACTTCACGCCGCGGTACTCGTTCATATCCACGGTGTAGCACATGCTGAACGGGAATCCTTTGGCAATGGGCTCATAATAATCGGCTAGGCCAAATCCAATGGCGTCAACCGTATGGCGACCGTCTTGGGTAACAACCAGCTTCAGGTGCGAATTGCCTACCACCCGTACGGAATCTGGGACGGCGTACACCGAGCCCGACTCAAAGACTGGATTGGGGTTGCCAGGGCCGAAAGGCTCCATCTGACAAAGCACCCGATAGAAGCTATTCGTTACTTCGCTTAAGTGCAAGACCCCGTCGATTTCAACGGGTGGAATCAGCTGTTCCGGCCGGATACGACCGGCCACAATGCGTTCAAACCTTTCCTGGAAGGCCGGTACATTCTCCACCGGCATAGTTAAGCCAGCGGCGTACATGTGGCCGCCGTACTGATCGAGCAAGTCGGCGCATTCGCCAATTGCCTCGTGCACATCGAAGCCGATAACTGAACGAGCCGAGCCAGTAGCTTTGCCGTTGCTTTCGGTCAGAATGATGGTAGGGCGGTAGTACTTATCGATGCAGCGCGAAGCCACGATGCCTACTACGCCTTTGTGCCAGTCCTGCTTGAAGAGCACTGTAGAGCTTGCATTACGAAGCGCAATGCTGTCTTCAATCATTTGCAGCGCTTCCTTGGTGATGCTTGTATCGAAGCCGCGCCGTTCGGTGTTCGTTTTGTCGACGACGCCCGCTTTCTGAATGGCGTCTTCTTTGGTCGCCGCCAGCAGCATTGCTACCGAGCGTTTTGCGTCGCCCATGCGGCCAGCCGCGTTGATGCGGGGCGCAAAGCCAAATACCAGACTACTAATGTTCAGCGTGCCATTGTGCAGGCCTGCTAGCTCATGCAGGGCATCTAGGCCCGGTCGCATCGGCCGGCTTTGGTCGTTGAGCAGGCGCAAGCCATGATACGCTAGAATGCGGTTTTCGCCGAAGATGGGCACGATGTCGGCCGCAATGCTCACCACCAGCAAATCGAGCAGGTTGTGCAGCGGCTCCTCATCGAAGCCTTGGCTTTGGCTGAAGGCCTGCATAAGCTTGAAGCCTACGCCGCAGCCCGATAAGTTCTTATCCGGATACGGGCAGTCGGCACGCTTGGGATCTAGCACGGCAACGGCAGCCGGAATTTCCTCGCCGGGCAAGTGGTGGTCGCAGATGATAAAGTCGACTCCCCGCTCGTTGGCATACACCACTTTCTCCACAGCCTTTACCCCGCAGTCGAGCGCGATAATCAACTGAAAACCATGCTCCACGGCGTACTCAATGCCCGCCTCTGAAACACCGTAGCCTTCCTGGTATCGGTCGGGAATGTAGTAGTCGATGCGCTCGGCCCCGAAGAATGGGCACAAGTAAGCATACACGAGTGCTACCGAGGTAGTACCATCCACATCATAGTCACCAAACACGAGTACTTTCTCCCCGCTGTGCAAGGCCCGCTCCAGACGGCTTACCGCGCGGTCCATATCGCGCATCAGCATAGGGTCGGGTAGCTCGTCGAGGCTAGGTCGGAAGTAGGCCCTAGCTTCCTCAAAGGAGCATACGCCGCGTTGGCACAGCAACGAAATAATGGCTTCGTTGATACGCAATGTATCGGCTAGATGCCGAACCTGCGTCGGGTCGGGCGCGGGCTTGCGTATCCATCGTTTTTCCATGCGGGGCTGGTACTTAATCAGGGCGTTATCTTCAAAAGTAAGAAGAAAACGGCAGTAGGCCATTCCTAGTCTCTCGACTACTCAGCAAAACCCTACTTTTGAGCGCCGTTTGTTTTGCCTCTTCCCATGAAAAAGCTTCGCACGTTTTACCAGCAATACCAGCAGTACATCCTCTCCGACGGCTTGATGTACCTAGCCTTCATCGTCTTTACCGCGCTGCTTTTCGCGTTTTTTAGTTGAGCATAAACAGGCATCGTGGCGCGTTCACCGTCGATGCTGCTCGAAGAGGGGAGCCTCTTTCTCAACCAGCAAGTCAACGGCAAACGCATCGGGAAGCGTTTTACTGATTCACGGCATCGCCGCGCAGCTTACGGAAGCGCTTGCGAGCCTCAGCGGTGTAGATGCTACCGGGGTACTTCACCAGCACTTGGTTATAGACTTCTTTGGCTTTCTCTCGGTCCTGTAGATTTTCCTCCAGAATACTAGCGGAGAGGAAGAGCGCGTCGTCGCTGAGTACGTCGTATTTTGGGTTGGCGGTGATGCTCTGCAGCGTGTTGAGCGCTCCTTGGTAGTCCCCCGTCCGGCGCTGCAACTGCGCTTTCAGGTACCAAGCATCGTCCGTGAGCGCATGGCCGGGGTATTTCCGCAGCAGGTTGTCGAGGCCTTGTACCGCCTGCGGAATCTTGTTTTGGAAGACGAGCTGTTCTACCTCGGCATAATCGTGCAGGGCAATGCCGGCGGTATCCATGGCCGTGTTATCAGTGATGAACAGCGAAAGCTGCATGGCATCGTTGGCAATTTCGCGGCTGGTCGCCAGCTTCAAGATATCGAGGTGGCTTTGGGCTAGCTTGAAATCACCTGCGAAGTAGCTGAGGCGTGCATTACGCAGCTTGGCCTCGTAGCCCACCGGGGAGTCCTTGTGCGATTTCTCTACCTGCGAGTAAAGCAGCGTGGCCTCCCATGGTTCGTCGCGCAACAGGTAAATGTCAGCTAGGTTGATTTTGGCTTCATCTACCACCTCAGCGTTAGCGCGGGGCATATTGATGACTTCTTGCAGCAGGGTAATGGCCTTGTCTTTCTCGTCGAGCTGAAAGGCGTAGAGCGTGGCCATGTTGCGCAGTACCGGGGCCGTATCGGGCATCTTTCCTAGCTCCGTCAGCACTTGCTGGTACTCTCCTATCAAGCTCCGAATCTTGGCTGGGTCCACAGGATACGTAGTGCGAACCTGCTCCTCGCGGGCTTGCACTAGCCGCTGGCGGGCAATGCCGTAAAAGGGCCCGGCGCGGTATTCCCGAATCACATACTCGTAACCGGCAATGGCGCTTTCGTAGTCCTTGTTGCGCTGAGCAATGGAGGCCAAGTCCATCACCCGGCCGCCTTCAGCGCGGCTGCGCCGGTCCAGGGCCTTGGCTTGCACCAGGGCGCCGGTGAAATCGTGGCGCTGCATCTGAAGCCACAGCAGCAGCTCGCTGTACACGATTTGCTCCGGGTACTTCTGCACGTTGGCAAGCAGTTGTTTTTCCAGCGCATCAAAGTCCTTTTCCTCGTGCAAGCTGTTCTGGAGCATGTTGCGCACGAAGGGCAGCTGCTGGCTATCATCCTGCACGAGGCGCAGGGTTTCGGCCAAAAGCTTATCAGTTTGCTGGGTTTGGGTGTAGAGCTGAATCAGTTGGGGGCCGTATTCCCGGTCATTCTTGGCTAGCAACCGGCCACGCAGGTAGGCTTTCTCCGTCCAATCGAGCTGCTCACGCTTGGCAAACTCCACCGCTACGGGCACCACCTGCTCAGTCGACAGCTGATTTAGCACCCGCTCATATTGCTTGGTAGCAGCGTTTTTGTCGCCAGCTGCGTTGTACACGCCCCCAAGGGCTACGCCATAGCTAGCTTCTTGTGGCCGCTGACGAATAGCTTTCTTTACCAGCTTTTCGGCGTCTTTGTACTCATGCAAGGCCTGGAGGGCACTTAGGTAATCGGGCAGGATGTTGGGCGCCGTTTGCTCATCGCTACGCAAGCGCCCAAAGAGAAAGGCGGCTTTTTCATTTTCTCCTTTCCGCACGTACTCTTTCGCCAGCGCTACGTTGCCGCCCCGCTCCTCGTCCTGGGCGTGCGAGGGTGTTCCTATCAATATAAAACCTAGGGCTAAAAGACCGCAGCACTGTTTAGCAGAAGAGACTAATCGGATCATACGCGTAGGAAGGCTTAGAACGGAGAAGATAGCAAGTAGAACGCAGATGCCGCCAACGGTGGTCGCTTAAAATGTACAACGGAGCACAGCTGCACGGGTTGATAGATTCCCTCTTGAATGTCACCTAGCCGGGGCTAACAGGCAAACGCAACTAGCACGCTCCCAGTACTCCTCACCAGGGCTAACGTCAACAGCCAAGCGCTAAGTTCTACGCCTTGGATGATGCGAAGAACCCGCAATAAAAAAGGGCCGCACCCGAAGGTACGGCCCTTTGCCTGTACGAAGATGGAGCGGTTTAGAAGAACTTCGTACGCTCGTCTTTGATGTCGGACTTTGCTTTCACGGCTTCATAGATGGCACCATCGAGGCGAGCCGAACGCTGCGCAGCTAGCTGCTGGCGGATGGTCTTCACATCGGCGGGAGCCGTGGGCTTGTTGACGCTTACTGTTTCCACGATCAGCACGCCTTGCTCCCCTTGAATTGGGCCTGATTTCTGGCCAGGCTTCATACCAAAGGCTTTTCCTACAGCAACTGGCTCACTACCTAGGCCCGGAATTGTACCAGAAGATAGCACAACATCATTCGCCGTTTTCACTTGGGCGGCAGAACCATAGGCGGCGGCAAGCTGCTCCAAGGAACCCGACTTGCCATTTAGCTTCATGATGATCTGCTTGGCTTTTTCTTCGTTGCGTACTTGGGCAGCTAGTTCAGGCTTTAGGCTCGCCACGTCGGCGGTACCTTTGCCCCGCTCACCAGTCAGAACGGCAATAACGTACTGGTCACCTAGGTCGTCGAACACCGGCGACACATCGCCAATTTTTGTGCTCTTGCCATCCGGGTTGAACCCATATGCCCAACGAACTACTGAGCGGGCGTTTTGTAGGTTGTTTACGTTCCGGTCGCCACGACCTAGGCCTTTGGCTTCCTGCTTCTGCAAGGTTTTATCTTTTGCTACAGCTTTGCGGAACGAATCCAGGTCTTCCGCCTGGCCTTTCAGCTCCTGCGCTTTCTGGTAAGCAGCTTCGCGCGTAGCATCCGAGGGCACAATGCTCTTCTGAACGGCAGCAACCTGATACGTCTGGTTTGTTTTCGGCGCCGTGATTTTGATGATGTGGTAGCCGAAAGAAGTTTCTACCGGCGCGGGCAACAGGCCAGTCTTTGCAGCACCAAATACAGCTTTCTCGAACTCGGGTACCATACGGCCCTGCGTGAACCAACCTAGGTCGCCGCCAGTAGCCGTGGTGCCGTCGGTGCCGTACTGGCGAGCCATCGCGGCGAAGTCAGCTCCACCTTTGATCTTGTTCAGAATGTCCTGGGCTTTGGCTTTCGCGGCCGCTTTAGCCTCGGGGGTTGTGCCTTCTGGCTTGATCAGGATGTGGCTGGCGCGGGCCGAAGCTTGCGGGCCGGCTTTTTCACCCGTCACTTTAAAAATGGAGTACACGCCGTTTTCGGCGTAAGGGCCATACACAGTGCCCACTTTCAGCGGTAGTTCGGCGCGCAGCTTCTCAGGCATGTCGGCCGGCGTGATGAACGCTCCGTTGTAGGGCTGATCGGAGTTCAGTTTCACAAACAGCGAATCGTTCGGGGCGTTGCGAAACTGCTCGGCGAGCTGGTTGACGGTGCTTTTTACGGCGGCACTATCTTCTTTGGAAGCTACTACCGGAATACTCACGTACTCGATGCTGCGGCCTTCCTCTACTTTGTAGCGGCTCTTGTGAGCATCGAGGTAAGCTTGCAACTGGCTGTCACTCACTTTCACCGCCGAGTCGGAGATGGAGAAGTAAGGCACAAACAAATAGCGGATGTTGGCTTTTGCGTTCTGATCCTCGTTGTAGCGCTTGGCCTCGGCCGTCGTCACATACGTCGACATCTTGATCAGATTGTTGTACTTGTTGCCAAGGCGCGTGGGCGTTAGACCGGCCTCGAAGTTATGCCACATGTCCTGGGCTTGGGGCGGCAGCTTGTCGAGGTTTTGCAAGTATTGAATCAGCTTCGTCCGGTCGAACTGCCCCGTTTTGGGGTCGGTGAAGGCTTGGCGTACACTCGGGTCCATGTTCTTGCCCTGCACCAGGTCTACGACTTCTTCGTCCGACACTTTCAGACCTAGCCGATCAAACTCCTTCTGGAAGGCGATGCGGTAGATGGTTTGGTTCCAAGCCTGGTCGCGCAGGTAACCCATCGTTTGCTCATCGGGCTGACGGCCCTGCTGCGCGATGAAGTTCTGCTTCGCCTGCTCCAGGGTATTCTCAAAGTCAGCGCGGTCCACTTTTTCCCCGGCTATTTCGCCCACCGTCGTTTCATTGCGATTGAAGAGACGGTTGCGGCCGCCGATCAGGTCGCCACCCACGATGAAGAGCAGCAAACCGATGACGATGGCGCCAACGGCCCAGCCCGATTTTTCGCGAATCGTGTTAATTAAAGCCATGTACTTGAAATAAAGCGCAGTATAGAAAAGTGAAAGAGTCGCAAAATAACCAGAATCCGGCGGGGATTCAAAGGTGCTTTCGTGAAATGCTAGGGTATGTTGGCAAACTTGCTTGTTCCACTAAATTCAGAAAGAGCTTTCCTTCGCCTGAACACTACCACGTAAGGAGGTCGTTCAAAGAAGTAAAGCTCTTTCTATGACGAAGATGCCCTCCAATTTTGCCCTGTATTTAACGCTTTTTGCGCGGCGGTTTGGCTTTGCCAACGCTAGCGACAGGAGTCGACTTTTTAGGAAGTGGCTTCGCGGCTTCGCGGTCTTTGCGGCCTAGGTACCAATAAATAAGATAGAAGCTGAACGCAAACGTGAACAACCAGTAATTGTCGCGCACGGCATTCTGGTCATCTTGCAGCACTGTTTGGTATACCCCAATCACCATCGCGACAACCGTCAGCGAGAAGAGAATGGTGCGCAATAAGGATCGATCGAAACGCATAAAAAGCTAGGTCTACTTACCGCTGGGCAGTTGTGCGCTAAACACGCCCGTCGGCCGGTGAAAGCGGTAAATTCCCGTTACCATGTTGTAAGTCAACCCATAACCTGTTAGCGAGTCGGTGGGGGTAACAACTTTAGCGAAAGTAGCTGAGTCGGTGTAGACGAGGTTTTTCTGTTTGTCGTAGAACATCTCCTCCGTGTACATCTTTTGCTGCTTCTCCTTGTTGCCTACTTGCACGTCGCCGCGCACCGTGTAAAGGTTTTTGGCCTTTTCAAACTTGCCGTACTTGCCTTGCAAGGTGTTGTCGACCCGCGTACCATCTTTGCTGTAGAACAACACGTTCATCCCGTTCGGGTAGATTTGGTCGCCACTCTCAAAGGTTTGCTCCAAGGGCGCCTTCAACCGGATCTGGAGCCGCGCCGAATCGCTGATCAACGTGAGGACGTTGCTCGTTTCGACGGTTGGGCCCTTGTAAGTGATTTTTTTCACCGGGCCATCCTCTTTCTTTTGGCAACTGATTGCACCCAGCAAGCCCAGCAAAACAAGGCCTCGCGCGAGCGAATTTCCGTTGGGTACCATAGCTAGGTTACGTTATTCAATGCGCCGCTTCAAGAACCAGCGGTTATTCAGCGATACGCCAAGCTGCGCCCGGACATAATCCTCTTTGATGTTACCGCTCGGGTTCTCAATGCTCTTGGCCGTGTTGCCGCGCTGGCCGTAGGTGAAGGCTAGGTTGATGGTAGTAGCATCTAGCACCGTCGCCGAGGGCAGCGGGAATGAGAAGCCCCAGCTCACGGCCCGGTCGTACATCACCCGCCCGTCGGGCCGGTATGGCATCTGGGCAACGCTCAGCCCAGCCCGGTAACTTACTCGCTTGAAGTAGTTGTCGACGGACGAAGGATCCGGCGCTATTTCGCCGCCGATGCCTGCCCGCCACGTGTCGCTCAGGGTTACGCCTGTTGTTACGCCTCCTTTCACCCCAAACGAGCGGAACTCTGACCATTGTTGGTGGGCCGCGTCTAGGTTGATACTCCAGTTCTTATTGTTGTCGAAGCTGACCCCAGCTTGAGCAAGGCCGGGTACAACCGCTTCGCCCTGCTGGTTGACTACTTGCGGGATTGTGCTCGTTACTACTGAGCCGTCTAGTCGCTCAATGGACGTATTCCGGAAGCCATTCAGATGCGACTGGAAAGTATAGACGCCAGCGACATTGTAGTTGAGGTTACTGTTGAGCTTGTTTCGGTAGTGCACACCTGCCCGATAGGTGAAGTCGGAATAGTGCACATGCTCGATGGTGTTGATGGTAGTTGCAGCACTGGTTAGACTTACTCCCGATGCCAGGTCGATGCTACCAAATACGTAGGAGGCCGTGCCGCCCACCGTCAGACCCTTGGCCACACGGAAAGCGTGCGACATGTGCGCTTCTGCCAATCCGCCCGTACCCGTGTTTTGCTCCTTCGTTTGCCCGTTAGGGTCGCCCGCTACACCGCCCGTTGAAGTCGAGTTATAATCGACTGCGCTGTAGGGCCGCAGGCCCGCCGATGCCGCCCACCACTTCGAAATAGGCACGGCGAAAGCTAGGTACCCAAGTGTAGCACTCCCGTCGCGTTGCGACTGAGTTCGGTTGCGGACCGTGTGGAACTGCCCATTAATGCCAACTTCGTAAGTCGTGCGGCCTGTGTAGTAGATCAGGGCCGGATTCAGATCATTCACCTGAACCCCGTTGGGCGCCGCTAAGCCTACGCCTCCCATGCCGAGTTGACGAGTGCCTCCTAGGTTCGGATTTGCATCGCCTAACCCCAATCGAGAATAGGGCGAGTTGCCGAGCCCTTGTCCTTGGCTGCGCGGGGCGGCCACCAGGCCTACTAACGTCAAACCGACCAAGCCGGCAATTCTATTCTTCCACATTATGCACCAAAATTCGGTGAAGCCCGATCAGCACGAGTTCGGGGATGACAAAGATACGGCCTTTCAGCCGGGGTTGAAAAAAGTTAGCGTCGCCACCAGCCAACACGACACCTAGGGTGGGGTGCCGCTCGCGGTAGCTGTCGATCAGTCCGTTAACTTCCGCTACGGCTCCGTTCAACACGCCGCTTCGGATGGCGCTTTGCGTATCATCGCCGGTAAGCGGCACCGGGGCCCCGAGGTCGGTGGGCAGTTCTACCAACGGCAGACGCCCAGTAAACGTATGTAGCGCCTGAAAACGCAGCCGTAGACCCGGTGCTATACTGCCGCCCCGGAAAGTGTGGCCTCCTTCTACCCAGTCGCACTTAATAGCCGTACCAACATCCAGGATGAGGGTGTCAGCATTCGGCCGGAGCCAAGCCGCTCCTACCGCCGCTGCTAGCCGATCGGCCCCTAGGGTGTGAGGCGTCGCGTATGCGTTGCGCAGGGGCAATGGTGTTGTTGCCGGAGCAAACTCCAGGACCTGCCCTAACACCGCTGGTCGCAGCGCTGCCGACCAAGCAGCCGTTGGTGATACCACCGAGGAGATGATAGCGTGCGCAGGCGTAAGTCGCTTTGCAATGGCTAGCAACTGCTGGTCTGTTTGTAGTACCGCCGACTCTCGTAGGACGCCATCTTCAAAGCAGCCATACTTGATGGCAGTGTTGCCAATGTCGACGGTTAGGCTACGCATGAAAGGCGAGTACGAAAGCTAGGTTCTTCGGATAACAGCGCCAAGTTAGCTAGTCGCCAACCAAACGCTGTTATCTGAAGAGAAAGACACATATGGAACATGAAGAGCCGCGAGCGGCTCTCATGGTTGCGTCTTACATAAAATACTTTAGCCGAATAACTTCTTTCTCGTTCAGGAAGCGCCACTTACCACGTGGCAGGTCCTTCTTCGTCAGGCCAGCGTACTGCACCCGGTCCAGTGCTACCACTTCGTAACCTAGGTGCTCGAAAATGCGGCGCACGATGCGGTTGCGACCAGTGTGCAATTCAACGCCGACGAAGTGCGCGTTGCCTGCCACAACGGCTACGTCATCTACTTCTGCTTTGCCATCTTCCAGGACTACCCCCTCCGCAATTTGGCGCAGGTGATCTTCGGTGAGGGGCTGACTTAGTTCTACTTGATAAATCTTTTTGTTCTTGTGCGACGGATGGCTCAGCTTCTGAGCAACTTCACCGTCATTGGTGAACAGCAGCAACCCTGTAGTATTACGGTCTAGGCGGCCAACGGGAAACAAACGCTCCGTGGAAGCTCCTGCCACTAATTCCATCACCGTCCGGCGCCCCTCAGGGTCGTCAGTAGTTGTAATAAAATCCTTGGGCTTATTCAGCAATACGTACACAAGCTTCTCGCGCTTGAGGTTGGTTTTGCCGTACTGCACCGTGTCGCTGGGCTGCACTTGGTAACCCATCTCCGTTACTACTTCACCATTCACCCGAATTTCTCCGGCCGCAATTAGCGCGTCAGCTTCCCGACGCGAGCAGATACCGGCGTTAGCAATGTAGCGGTTGAGGCGCATGGTTTCGTTGCCGAAATCTTCATCGTTGCGCCGACGCTTGTTGCCGCGGTTTTTGTCTTCTTCGTAGTGCCGTAGGTTTTTGTAATCAGGCGCCTGGCCTGCTATCTCGCCGCGCTTTGGCTTGCCTGCCTGATTGGAATTAGCATCCCGACCAAAGCGTTTTTCGCCGGATTTAGCAGCTTCCCGTATTTCGCGGAAAGTACGTGAACCGTCGCCTTTATCGTCGCGCCGATTGAAGCCGCGACTAGGTCCGTCGTGACGGTCGCTACCAAAGCCACGGTTGCCTAAGCCTCGCTCGCCCGTGCTGCGCTGGCCGAAGCCACCTTCGGAACGTGGTCCGCGGCTGTTGGCACCTAGGGTATCAGGCGCACCCCGATAATCGAAGGGACGTGCCGGCCGGATTTCCCGGTTGGGGCCATTATCTTCTGAACGCTTGACGCCTTCCTCTCGCGGGGCAGCAGGCTTGTTATCAGCGGCAGATTTGTTCTCGAACGGGTTTGCCTTATTGAATTTACGATTACGCTCGCCAGCCGCTCCGCGTGGCACTGTAGGCTTCCCTTCTTGTTGATAAGGCTGACCCGACCACGTAGCTTTTGGTTCGTAAGGCCGCGCTGGACGTTGATCCTCGCCGCGGCGGTCATCGAAGCGATTGTTCGGGCGCTCAGTCCGATCGTTACCCCGACCGCCAGATGAATTGCGGCCGCCGTAACCACCACGGTCGAAAGAACGACGGTCGTCATTGCCCCGGCTGTTTCCACCCCGATCTTCGAAGCGATTGGTCGAGTTGCCGCCAAAGCTAGGTTTGCCTGCCGGGCGGCCAAACGTTGGCCGCGAAGGATATTCACTGCCTCGGGAGCCTTCACCCCTTACTCGATCTTTGCCCGGCTTGTCGCTGGCTGGCTTAGGCTTATCGAAGAACTTGCGGAAGCCTTCGTTATTTCGATCAGAGCCCTGCTTGTCTGAGAAGCGGCTGTTAGCACGACCCCGACGGCCGGCGTTATCATCTGTGTTGTGTTTCTTGCCCATGGTTGCGAGCTTAGTGCCGTATCGCTACGGTACGAATAAAGAGAAAACTGGTATGCTTTGATAATCTGAGGGCTAGCTAACACCTAGCCCTAGAAAACAGTGCCCGGACTAGCAGCAAACTTCACATGGAAGTTAGCCGAAAGTCCGGGCAGTGTAAAAGATAGAAACGAAGCTAGTCGCGACGGGCCATTTTGGCCTCGATGGAGTGCTGCGTGTGCGGTACGGCGCGTAGGCGCTCCTTCGGAATTAGTTTGCCAGTGCCAATACACACACCGTAAGTACCATTCTTGATGCGGTGCTGGGCATTCTCAAGCTGCTGGATGAACTTCATCTGGCGGGAAGCCAACTGGTTCAGGCTTTCTTTTTCCGCCGTATCGGCACCGTCCTCTAGTACCTTCGAAGAAGATGCTGTGTTGTCGGTACCCGAGTCGTTGCGGCGGCTCAATGTTTCTTTGATGAATGCTAATTCCTTGCGGGCTGCCGTGAGCTTATCTTGGATGATCTCCTCGAATTCAGCCAGTTCTTCCCTGGAATAGCGCAGGTTCTCTTCACTCATGTTGGATCAGGGAAATAAGTAGCAAATGATAACAAAACAGGTGTGTAAGCTTACCAAGTACTAATGAGGCCTTGATGGTACTCTCAACAGGACTTAGTATCAATAAGTTTGTACCTATCTAGACAGCAAAAACCTATCCTAGCTTTTTTACTTATCAGTACAATTATCTTATCTGATGCAAAGCTACGGTTTTGTACGTTATTGCACCAATAGCATTCTCGTATTACACGATAAGTTCACGCAGGCTTTATCGGCTAGAAGCCAAGCATGTGAATAGCCGCTACCGCAGCTTCTACTCCTTTGTTGCCGTGCTTGCCACCTGCCCGGTCCCAAGCTTGTTCTAGGTTATTTGTAGTTACCAGGCCAAAAATGACGGGCTTGTTAAACTTCAAGCTTACGTTCGTAATGCCATTGGCTACAGCGTGACAAATGTAGTCGTCGTGTTTGGTTTCGCCTTTGATTACTACGCCTAGGCAAATCACCGCATCTATCTCCTCGTGCTGCGCCAAGAGCTGAGCACCAAAAGTCAACTCGAAGCTGCCAGGCACCGTGTTGCGAAATATATTGTCCGCTTGCGCGCCGTGCTTAAGTAGGGTTTCGTAAGCACCAGCGCTCAGTACGTCGGTAATCTCACGGTTCCACTCGGCGACTACCAGACCAAAACGCTTATCGGTGATGTCGATAAAATTGTCGGACGTATAATCGCTCAGGTTCTTCAGGGATGTGGCCATCTTCTGCTAAGTATTTTTTGATTGACAGACAAAGATGCAGGCTAGCTTTTGCTTGCAAAACCCGCCTACAAAAAGAAAGGACGGTACCAGACCGTCCTTTCTTTTTGTAAAAGTAACCCAGGCTTACTTACCTGCTAAAGCCTCTACCCGCGCTTTCGCTTCCCGTGCTTCGTTGACCTCAGCAGCAGTCTGGTACTCGTCGATAATTCGCTCATATGCCTTGATAGCGCCATCGTAATCTTTGGCCAGCTCGCGAGCAGTAGCTTCCTTTAGTAGGTAGCTAGGTGAGAAGAATTCGTTGGCATTGGTGGTAGCAGCTTTCTCGTACAAGTCGGCGGCTTCCTTGGTTTTGCCAAGCTCTAAGTTGGCGTCGCCAAGCAAGGCGTATGCGCGAGCTTGCACCAATAGGTCATCTGAGCTGAAGTCTTCCAGATAGTCAATAGCCGCTTGAAATTTGCCTTCTTTCAGCGAAGCTACACCAGCGTAGAAGTTGGCTAGGTTGCCCGCTTTCGTACCGCTGTATTGCGAGGCTACCGACTCCAGACCATCATACTGACCGTCGCCCTTCATAGCCTTCTTCAGGGAATCGGCTTCCCAGTAATGTACGGCTTGAAACATGGCAGCCTGCCCTTTCTCATCTTGCGAAGAGCGCCACGTATAGTACCCAAAGGCACCTACTACAGCCAGCACGACCACCGTCAGTACTCCTAGCAGTACAGTTTTATTCCGGCGCAAGAAGTCTTCCGAGTTAGCTAGGCGTTCTGCCAAAGCATCAGGGTTCTCTAGCAACGGATGCTCCGGATTCACCTCACCAAGGGGCTGGTTCGGGTCAGCGGGCACCTGCGTGGTTTGCTGGCGTGCCGTTGGGCTATTGCGCGTATAAGGAATCTTCGACATTCTGTAATTTCAAAGGACGACCTAGCAGTCGGCGGATATATAATGGAGGATGCTAGTCGCGGATGTAAGGGTAGTCCTGCTGCACGTACACGTCTTTGTACAGTTCATCAGGAGTTGGGTATGGCGACTTTTCTGCAAACTCCACAGAGGCATTAACTTGTTCCTTAATGCGCTCATCTATTGCCGTTAAATCTTCTTCCGATGCCATGTTGTTCGTCAGGATGGTATGACGAACTGCTTCGATGGCATCGCGGTGGCGGTACTCTTCTACCTCTTCTTTGGTGCGATACTTCGCTGGGTCGCTCATAGAGTGACCCTTGTAACGGTAGGTTTTGAATTCTAGGAACGTTGGCCCCTCACCGGCGCGGGCACGCTCAGCGGCGCGAGCTACAGCTTGGTGCACATCTTCCACGTTCATGGCGTTCACTGGCTCCGATGGCATGTCGTAGCTTAAGCCTAGCTTGTAGAGTTCCGTTACGTTGGAGGTACGCTGGACCGAAGTGCCCATAGCGTAGCCGTTATTTTCTACTACGAAAATAACGGGCAGCTTCCACAGCATTGCCATGTTGAAAGCCTCGTGCAGGGCACCTTGGCGCACAGCTCCATCGCCCATGTAGCAGATGCAGAGGTTACCCGTTTCGTTGTACTTCTCAGCGAAAGCGATACCAGCGCCTAGGGGTACTTGCGCGCCTACGATACCGTGGCCCCCCATGAAGTTCACTTCCTTATCGAAGATGTGCATGGAGCCGCCTTTACCTTTTGAGCAGCCCGTTGCTTTAGCAAACAGCTCAGCCATGATGGCATTCGGTGAAGTACCGAGGGCTAGCGGGTGCGCGTGGTCGCGGTAAGCGGTGATGTATTTATCACCTTTTTGCAAGGCCGATACGGCGCCAGCAGCGCAAGCTTCCTGCCCAATATAAAGGTGGCAGAAACCTTTGATCTTTTGCTGACCGTATAGCTGACCAGCCTTCTCCTCAAACTTCCGCATGAGTTGCATTTGCTCATACCAAGCTAGGTATTGCTCCTTCGAGAACTCTGGGTTCTCGGTCGATTCAGCTTTGGGCGAACCTGCTGCTGCTTCGGCTTCATCGTTAGAAGGCGGTAGCATAGGATCTGGCTGTTTTATCGTATCGGTAGCAGCTGTAGGGTTGTTAGCTCCTTCTTGGTTCGACGAGTTGTCCGCCGAGTTGGAAGCATTTGAAGCAGCCTTTACTTTCGTTTCCGCCATTGTGCTCTTGGTTGTTCGCGTTTGGGATGCGAAAATACGTAAAAGGATTGCAATTCCGAACCTGAATGATTCTCGAAAGTCTACACCTTCTGTTCTTTAAGAATTACGACGAAGCCAACTTAGGCTTCTCGCCCCACATCAATTGCTTTGTGGGCGATAATGGCAGCGGCAAGACCAACTTGCTAGATGCCATTCATTACTTGTCGCTTACTAGAAGTGCTTTTACTTCTACCGACGCACAGAGCATTAAACAAGGAGCCGAATTCTTTGTGGTGAAAGGCAAGTTTCGTACGCCACCAGATACGACCGAGACCATTCAGTGCAGTCTCCGCCTAGGGCAAAAAAAAGTTGTCACGCACAACAAGCAGCCCTATGATCGAATCACGGAGCACATTGGCCGCTACCCAGTGGTGCTTATCTCTCCTTATGATACTGATCTGATTCGGCAGGGCAGCGAAGACCGGCGTAAGTATTTCGATAGTATCATGTCACAACTCGATCATGAGTATCTGGAGTTGCTGATCAAGTACTCTCATTTATTACGTCAGCGCAATTCGCTCTTGAAACTAGCAGCCGACCGGCAGGGGTACGACCGCGATTATTTATTAGTGCTCGATGAGCAGCTGACCCCTTTGGGCGAACAGCTAGTACAGCAACGTCAACAATTTCTGATGGAGTTCATCCCGATCTTTCAACGGCATTACCAGCAGCTAGCCGACGGCCAAGAGAACGTCACCTTAGAGTATAAGAGCCAGTTGCCAGAAGCAGACTTCGGCCAACTCTTACGCATCAACGAGCGAAAAGACTTAGCATTGCAACGGACTACCACTGGGCCACATAAGGACGATTACGTATTTCTGATGGATGACTTGCTCGTTAAGAACTACGGCTCGCAAGGCCAGCAGAAGTCGTACGCCATTGCCTTGAAGCTGGCTCACTTCGAAATAATCGCCTCTCATAAGCACCACAAGCCGCTCCTGTTGTTGGATGATATTTTCGACCGTCTTGATGAAAAGCGCATCACTCGCTTAATGCAGCTGGTAGCTAACCATACCTTCGGTCAAGTTTTTTTGACCGATACGCACTTAGAACGCACCGACCGTATACTCCAAGGCGTGTCCGATCAGGTTGCTCGGTTTCGAGTTGAAAACGGTCGAGCCCACGCACTATAGCTGTCTAGGTTCGCTGTATCTTTGTTGCCCCTCCCACTCTTCGAGTGCCATAGTACTTTATTTTGAAAAAACCTACTTCTTCTGAAAGCTCCCGCCAAGCGGATATCGTACCGCTAAAAGACGGTATTAAGGCGTTGCTGAAAGCCTACCGTTTACAAGGCAAGCTAAACGAAGTAACGGTTGTGTCGAGTTGGGAGCGGATCATGGGCAAGGCTGTAGCGCTTAAAACGCAGGAGGTGTATGTGAGCAACCGTAAGCTCTTTGTTCGCCTCAGTTCTGCTCCTCTCAAGCATGAGCTTGTCATGGCGAAGACTCGCGTGATGGAAATCATCAATGCAGAAATTGGAGAGCAAGTTATCCAAGAAGTAATCTTCTTATAAGCGCCGCATCCTCTTACGTCTTCGCTTTTTTCTACCAGACCTCTTCTCGGTTTATTTGGCGTACTCGTCTTTGACGCAGCCAGCAAGAATGTCATAGACTTGTTTCGTGTGCTGTTTCGGAGCGCTGACTATTACTGTCTGTCGGCTCCTTTGCTCTCCTGTATTAAAGACATACTTAGCTCCAAATCTCTTAGCTATACTTAGCCTAATAGAATACGACCTAACTCAACAGAAGGCTAGATCATTTTCATATAGACGCTTGACTTGCGTCGTGGCTAGGTGTTGCGGACAGCAATAGCTCTGTAATCTGTGTGCTCTTGCTACTGCCTGTGTGTTCTGCACCTAGCAAGCATGTCTGTCTTTGTACACCCTATACCCTGGCACTGTACTTTCATATCAGCTAGTAGCTGGGTTCCTACTAGACTGACTCGCACAAAGTATAGCTGCTTCAAACCTCAACTTCCCTATGAGTGCTTCTTCACTTTTGCCCGACTTCCGTTCGGTCTCCTACTCACGTGTAACGCTCACTGAGCTGATGATTCCTGGATACGCCAACTTCGGCGGGAAGATCCACGGCGGTATCCTTCTATCGCTCATGGATAAGGTGGCTTATGCTGCTGCCTCCAAGCACGCCGGTACTTACTGCGTGACGGTGAGTGTCGATGGAGTAGATTTCTTGCAACCAGTAGAAGTTGGCGAATTAGTGTCGCTCCTAGCTTCCGTTAATTATGTCGGCCGCACCTCTCTCCTAGTTGGTATTAAGGTCATTGCTGAAGACGTGCGCACCGGTTTGGTGAAGCACACAAATACCTCCTATTTCACCATGGTTGCGAAGAATGATGCAGGTCAACCAACGATGGTACCGGGCCTCATTTTAGATAGCCCCGTCGACACCCGTCGCTTTCTTGAAGCTATCAAAAGGCGAGAATTTAAACAGCGTTACCAGCAAGATTTCGCAGCTGTTCGGGAGACCCTCACAGGTAACCAACAGGAAGAACTACTGGCCAAGGAGCGCTGCAAATTTGGGTATTAATCACACGATTTCGTAATCTACCTTTTACTGCTTCTCGCTCATTCTCGCCTGTCAGAATCGTACAATCTGATCCTGGATGATTAACAGAAATGTTCCACGTGAAACATTTCTGTTACTTGGGCCCATACACTTTCAACAGCAGTTCATTGTACGCCTCCAACAAGGCTATATACTTGGTTTGAAGAGCCAGAAGCTGTTTAATAGGGTCTGTATCGCTGCTTTGTGATACGAGTTGCTTAGGCATTACACCTTGTAACACAGGTTGTGTTACACTTGGCGATACAAGAGGCAACACCCCTTGTTGTAAATCTGTAAAATCTTCGGAAAAGTTATGCCCAATTATATCGCCTACCCTCTTTACAAAGTTGTAATCAAGTGTATCCTCTTTGAATTTGCGATAGATAGTTGGCCGTGTAATGCCTAGCTCATCAACAATCCTGGTAATTGAAATACCACTGTTCTTTATTGCTTCTTGAAGGATTTCGCCTTGATGTGGCATGAACCAAACTTGTAATGTAGCAGGAGATGTAAATATGTTAAACTTGTTGCATTTAACAAAAGAGTACATGTAAAACACACCACAAGATGTAACACCAGTTTGTACACTTGTAACGTATTGTGTGTATACACTTGTATTGATACACGTGTACACTGTAAATTATTACAGTGTGATACAGCAGATCTTTTTATTACATATAACGCTTGAAAGCGCCTATTAGAGTGTCCAAAGGTATTTTCAAGCATTGAAACATACGATCTTCGGACATTAAAGCTGGTGTACGTTTACCTTCCTGTTAAGTGAAGGCGAAACTGCAAAGTTGGAGCAGTAGGTAGCTACGTTGTAAACGGTGTAGTGTGCTGCACCCGATGGCTTACAGCCGCTGCAAAAAGTTAAGTAGCCGGTCGGGATAATCCGTTGTGATGCCATCGACACCTAGGGCAAGAAGCCGGCGCATGTCGGCAACTTCGTTGACTGTCCAGGGCACAATGCGCATGTCATGCGCCCGTACTTCAGCCATGAGTTTCGCATCGACTAATGGGAACTCCGGGCCATAGAGTGCAGGAATAAAACCTAGCTCTTGAAGGTGCTGATGGAAAGGTTCAGCGTCTTCTACTAGTAAGCCGAGTGGTAGCTCTGGAGCCTGTTGGCGGGCGGCTTGGAGTGCGCGTTTATCAAAGGAAATAAATGCGGTACGGGCAACGACACCAGCTGCGTGCACCTCCCCTAGTATTAGCTCTACAAACCTACTAGGTGCTGGGTGAAACACGGTGTCTTCCCTAGCGCTACTCTTCACTTCAATACTATAGTGGACGGGTGCGCGGTCGAGTTCTTGCGTGCGTTTTTCAACTGCCCGCAGTACCTCTAGCAGTAAAGGTTTGTACGCTGGCACTTGCTGCTGTTCGGGGAAACGGAGCTGCTGTTGCATCCCACAGTCACAACGTCGAATGTAGTCGTAGGGCAGCTGAAATAAGTTGAACGCTCGTTCTCTAGTAGGCTCAATGGGCCGCCCATCAGCATCCAAGCAGAGCGCCGCGGAAAGCCATGGCTCGTGCGAAACGACCACCTGCTCATCGGCAGAAATCACGACGTCGAGTTCCAGAGTGTCTACTCCTAGCTCTAAAGCATGCAGAAAAGCTGGCAGTGTATTTTCGGGTAGTAAGCCCCGGCACCCCCGGTGGCCATGTACCTCAGGGCTATTCGTGAAATAGGGTGTTTTTATCATGCGCATAGCTACGTAAAGCGAATGGTTGTAGCTATCAGCAAGCAACTGCTTTCGTGATCTTGCAGGACCACTAGCACCTATTAGAACTACTTATTTAACCAGCTTAGCTTGCATTAAGCAGAAGTAAGCTAGGTAATAACCGCCACACTTTAGCACCACTTTATGCTGCCAAACGGCTGCCTATAGGCTAGCTTGGCAACCATCTTTCCGCTGCCACGGTTAGCTAGGAGCCCCCATTTGAATGTCTCTTATGAAGAAAACTGTCGTTCTATTTGTGCTACTTGGCCTGCTAGCAGGTGGCTATTTTTATTATCGTAGTCTGGCTTCGGGGCCTACTTATGCTTTGATGCAAGCAGCACGGGCTTTTAAATCGCACGACGTGACGGCTTTTGAGCAATACGTAGATGTGCGTAGTGTGTCGTCCAGCCTGATCAATCAAGTGGCTGATCAAGGGTCAGCCTTAGGATTACCTAGCTCAAATAGCTTGTTGCTACAGGGCGCATTACAAGTACTCAAGCCCCAACTGTCTGAAATAGCTAGGCAGGAAGTGCAGCAGCTAGTAGCATCAGGTGCAGCACCCACCGCCGACAAACTACCTCCGACACCGCTAGGCAAGATCTCGGTGCTAGGTGCAGTAGGCAACGTGGTAGGTTCCAACAGCCAATTCAAAGGCATTGCCTATACGCGGCAAGAAGGCGACCAGGCCCTGGTAGGCCTCGAGCTAAATCAGCCTGCCTACGACACTACCGTGGTTGTGGAGTTGAAGATGCTCCGCGAAGGAGACCACTGGCAAGTGAAAGAAATTGCGAATGCTCGTGCATTGGTAAAGCGTTTAGCTCAATTAAAAAAGCGCAAGCAGTAGGACGTGAAGCATTGAGAATCCGAGCACAAAAAAGCCCCGCCGCAGAATTGCGACGGGGCTTTTCTAGTCAATATGGATGCCGTTTAGCTTGCGTTGCCACGACCGGCGAACAAGTAATACAGGATCAAACCACCTAGGGGGAAGACGAAAATAATGGCAGCCCACAGAAGCTTCTTACCAATCGACCAAGGCTGACGGAAAACATCGAACAAGGCCAATACGTCCAGGGCAAGCAAAACATAGCCCCAGATAGCTAGGCTGCCATCCGCATTGAAGCGAGCACAAGAGGACGTGATGAGCAGGAGTGCCAACATAGGCACGTACAGAAACAGGCGTGTCGAAAGAGAAGCGAGTTTGTTCATGGTGTGGAGAGAGAAAGTGAACATTGTTTGGCGTTTTTACGCACACCTCTCCGAATAGATATAAAATTGAACAATTTTATATTGTAAATCAATGATAATCAATTAATTAAAACAAATATTGTTTGACTTGGCTTAGAAAAATAGACCCAGCTTCCGGAAACATTATCAGCGTGACTAGCATGCCGTAGAGTGCACCGTAGAAGTGAGCATCGTGGTTAATGTTGCCTCCTTGTCGGCGCCCTTGGTAGTACGAGTAGCCTAGGTACAGCAACCCGAACAGGAAAGGCTGAATGGGAAATGGAATGGGAAAGACGTAAATACCACTTCCCTTGGGCGCTACTGGATTGAATAGGATACTCGCGAAAATAACAGCAGCTACGCCCCCAGAAGCACCTAGGCTCCGGTAGTCAACATCTTTGCGGTGGCGGATGTAAGACGGAATATCAGACACAATGATACCTCCTAAGTAGAGCACTAGGTAGCACAAGAGGCCATCTTGGGGGCCAAAAAACCGTTCGAAAACCGCCTGAATGATAACGCCAAATGAGTAGAAGGCAAACATGTTAAAGATCAGGTGCATCAGGTCGGCGTGCAGGAAACCGGCGGTCAGGAAGCGGTACCACTCGTTGCGCTTGCGCATCACAAAGGGGTTTAGGATCCAGCTATCCTGAAACTCAGGGTTCGACCAAGCATAGATGGAAATAGCTGCCGTCAGCAGAATCAGAACGAGGGTGGCATCGACTGCGAACATGGAGTTGAAAAGACGTTGTATGATGGGATTAATTACTTGATGCGCTAACCGGGGCGTGAAAGACTAGCCGAAAGCTATTCGGGCACACTGCTTCCACTTGCCGGCCTGCATCTAGCCTAGCTTTCGCGCTCCATGAGTTGAAGGGCTAAGCGGCGTAGCGGCTCTTTACGGTCGGCGGGAACAGCTACTTGGTCGAGGTGGCGCAGTGCTTGGACGAAGTATTCGTTGATGATTTCTTCCGTCTGCGGCCGTATCCCGAGGGTGTCGTACACGGCCGTGACGTCCCGCACTTTGGCCTCCGCATCTTGCACAGGTTGGCCGATGTATTGGGCGAGGGTTGCCTGCTGCTCGGCAGCTGCTTGGGCCTGGGCGGTGAGCAGCAAGAAGGTCTTCTTGTCCGATACAATATCACCGCCGACCCGCTTGCCAAAGGTGGCAGCATCGCCGTATACGTCGAGCAAATCGTCGCGCAACTGGAAAGCTAAGCCGATGTCTGTACCGAACTGCCGCAAGCGGTCTGCATCAGCGGCCGATGCACCCCCGAGCAGGGCGCCTAGCTCTAGGCAGAAGCCAAGCAGCACGGCCGTTTTCAGCCGAATCATGTCGAGGTATTGCGGGATGCTGACCTGGGTTTCCGTCTCGAAGTTCATGTCCCACTGCTGACCCTCGCATACCTCAGCGGCCGTCTGACTGAACTTGCGCAGCACAGTGGGTAGCAACGTAGGTGACACATCAAAGAAGAGTTCATAGGCCCGCACCAGCATTACGTCGCCGCTCAGAATAGCCACGTTGGGATTCCACTTTTCGTGTACTGTCTGCTGGCCGCGCCGCAGGGGCGCTTGGTCCATGAGGTCGTCGTGGAGCAGGGTGAAGTTATGGAAGACTTCAGTAGCTAAGGCAGGGCGCACCACCGGACCTAGGTCGTCGGTGAACAAGTGCGCCCCAAGCAAGGTGAGCAAGGGGCGAATGCGCTTACCACCCAGCGCCATGATGTAGCGGATGGGTTCATACAGGGCTTCGGGTGCGGCGCCGTAGCGCAGTTCAGCTAGGCCGGCAGCAATTTTTTGCGTGAAGAAAGAGAGGTCCACAGGGGCAAGAAGGGGTTGAGCGAACAAGGTACGGAGGAAACACTTGGTGGTTTGGACGCGGGAAAGTACGGTCGCTATTTATCCCTTCTGCCCTCCTCCAGGTACCTAGCCTAGGGCGTAAATCTTGGGCTAGCAAATAAGCTGTCTGGAAACGGGAGCACGAGCAGCATTTGCCATAAAAAGCCCCAACATCCACAGACATTGGGGCTCCTTACAAATAGCACCTAGCTTAGTCCTTAGCGCCGACGGCTGCCTTTGCCACCGCGCGACTCGCGCTCTGGTCGGCTGCCTTTGCCGCCGCTTCGGCCACCACGACCACCGCGGCTTTCACGCTCTTCCTGCTCCCGGCGCTTCACAGAATCGGGGCGGTTATCCACCAATTCGAAGTCGATGGTGCGGTCGAGCAGGTTGGCGGCTTTCACGATGATCTGCATCTCATCGCCGAACTGAATGATGCGCTTAGTGCGCTGCCCTACGATGCGGTAGTTGTCCTTGTCGAGCTCGTAGAAGTCGCCGGGAATCTCGCTCAAGCGCACCATGCCTTCGCACTTGTTCTCCTCGATTTCCACGAACATGCCCCACTCCGTTAGGCCTGATACCACGCCCTTGAAGGTCTCGCCAATCACGTTCGACATGAACTCGACCTGCTTGTATTTGATACTGGCCCGCTCAGCGTTGGCCGCTACTTTCTCGCGTTCCGAGGAGTGTTTGCAGTCTTCCTCAATCGGCTCGACTTCCACGTTCTTGCCACCTTCCAGATAATGCTCCAGCAGACGGTGCGCCATCATATCGGGGTAGCGACGAATGGGCGAGGTGAAGTGCGAATAGTGGTCGAACGCTAGGCCGAAATGACCTAGGGGTTCAGTGGTGTATTTGGCTTTCGACATCGTCCGTACTGCTAGCGTCTGGATGACGTTTTGCTCCGGGCGGCCCATCACTTCCTCCGAGAGGTCGTTGAGCTCATTGCTGAGCTTCTTGGGGTTGCTCAAATCGAGGGTGTGGCCGAACTTCTTTGCGAAGAGCGCGAAGTTCTCTAGGCGGTCTGGGTCAGGCGCATCGTGGGTACGGTACACCATCGTGAAGCGCGGCTTGCGAGACTTGAGTTTGAACACGAACTCAGCCACCTTACGGTTGGCGAGCAGCATGAACTCTTCAATCATCTTGTGCGCATCCTTGCGCTCCTTCACGTACACACCTAGGGGCTTGCCCTCGGCATCGAGACGGAACTTCACCTCTTGCGTTTCGAAGCTGATGGCGCCCTTCTTGAAGCGGGCTGCGCAGAGCTTTTTGGCAATGTCGTTGAGCAGATTGACTTCCGCAGCGTAGTCGCCTTCCTTGGTTTCGATACGTTCCTGTGCCTCCTCGTAAGAGAAGCGACGGTCGGAATGGATAATGGTTTTGCCAAACCACGAGTCGTACAGCTTGCCCTTTTCGTCGAGTTCAAACACGGCCGAGAAGGTCAGCTTATCCTCGTTTGGGCGCAGCGAGCAAAGCCCGTTGGAGAGGCGCTCGGGTAGCATCGGAATCACACGGTCGACCAAGTACACCGAGGTAGCGCGGTACTTAGCCTCACGCTCTAGCTCGGTACCAGGGCGCACGTAGTGGGTTACATCGGCAATGTGCACGCCGATTTCCCAGTGTCCATTTTCGAGCTGCTGAATCGACAAGGCATCATCGAAGTCTTTGGCGTCGGCGGGGTCGATGGTGAAAGTAGTTACCGAACGGAAGTCACGGCGGCGAGAAATTTCGGCGGCATCAATTACATCCGGAATACCTTGCGACTCTTCTTCCACAGCTGCGGGGAACTCGAAGGGCAAGCCAAATTCCGCCATGATGGCGTTGATTTCGGCCTCGTTCTCTCCGGCGGGTCCGAAGCTGCGCACCACCTCACCTACCGGCGAACGAGCGTAGTCGTTGGGAAACTCCGTGATGCGCACCAGCACCTTTTCGCCGTGCTTGGCATCGTGCAGTTCGGCTTCCGGCACAAACACATCGAAGTACAACTTGCGGTTGTCTGGCTTCACGAAACCAATGCCGCCTTGCACGTACAGTCGTCCCACAACTTCGGTACGCTGGCGCTTGAGCACTTCTACTACGTCGCCCACGGGGCGGCCGTCACGGGAGCCGCGCAGACGCACCCGCACGGTGTCGCCCTGCATGGCAAACTTCAGACGGTCGGTGAAGATGCGCACGTCGGTTTCATTCTCTTCACTTACCACAAAGGCATACTTATCGGTAGCCAAAGACACAACGCCAATAATGGTGTCGCCACCAGTATCACGCCGATGTCTTACCTCGGGCTGATCGGCATCGGGAAAGTCGAATCCGGCTTCCCGCCGGCGATGCACCACGGGGCCTTGACCGAATTCTGTTTCTATGGGCCGAGCGCCACCACGGCTTACGAGCGGCGTTTCGTTTTTGCGCGTTTTGCGGCTGCTGGCGGGCTCAGTAGCGTTCAGAAAGGTTGCGCCATCAGTTAGGCGGTAATCGTCGTTCTGAAGGTGCGTAAGCTGGTTGCTATTACGCAAGGCTTTCAGATGAGCAAACACGTCTTCGCGCTGTTCCTTCGTCGTCACACCTAGGCGACGCGAAAGCTGACGGTAGGACAATACTTTGCCAGGGTTGTCGGCAAAAATCCGGAAGACCTGTGTTTTGGTTACCGGAGTACGTTCGCCTTTCGGCGCACGGGTGGCTTTCGCGGCGGCGCGGGGAGCCGATGATTCATCTTTTCTTTTCATGTAGAAAATGGGCGCCGCCGGTTTGTTGTCGGTTTCTCAGGCGGCCAGAAAATGTAGATTGGAGCTTACGTAGATGCATCGCTCCAGGATTAAGAATAACTAAGTGCGGCACTAGCCAGCACATCACAGAACAACGGCTAGCTGCCGTGTTCGATCAGATACTACGGAATATATCTGAGAATAACTATTGGCAGCGCAAAATGCCGGGTCATGCGAGACTTACCATAGCTACCTGATTCAACGATAACGGCGTAGAATTCATTCAAAATAGGCACGCGTTTGTGGCATAACGCCTAGTCATTGCGCATCGTCCTACGACAGTGCTAGCAGCCACTCCCATCCTCCGTTTGACTGCCTGCTGCTGGTCCGGCGCTGTAAGTGTCCGACCGGTATTGTTGGGGGTTTTCTGACCCAAGGTTATGCGCCTAGCTTGTCCATACAACTGCACATTCACTGGCCAGGCACCTAGGTACCTGGCCAGTGAATGTGCAGTTGTAACGGTGCGCGAAACTGAGTCTTGGCGCTATAGGCGCCGGGCTACGGCTGCGCGAATGTCAGCCGGCTCATCCTTCGGGATGGCGCCGAGCAGCGTGCGGGTGTATTCGTGTTGTGGGTGCGCGTACACTTGCGCGGCGGGGCCACTCTCCACGATCTGCCCTTTGCTCATTACCAGCAAGCGGTCCGACATAAACCTAGCTACCGACAGGTCGTGGGTAATGAATAGGTAAGTGATGCCGAAGTCGCGCTTCAGATCATTGAGCAGATTCAGCACCTGCGCCTGCACCGAGACGTCAAGGGCCGAAACGGATTCGTCGCACACAATGCACTTGGGTTGCAAGGCTAAGGCACGGGCAATGCAGATGCGCTGGCGTTGGCCCCCGGAGAACTCGTGCGGGTAGCGCAGGTAATGATCATCGCGCAAGCCCACGGTAAGCAGTAGCTCTTGTACCCGCGCCTTTTGCTGTGCTTTGGTGCCGCCTACGCCGTGTACACGCATGGGTTCTAAGATGGCCTCACCTACTGTCATCATCGGGTTCAACGCCGCGTATGGGTCTTGGAACACCATCTGAAATTCGCGACGCCGCCGGCGTAGTTCGCCCGTTGGCAAGGCAGCTAGGTCGGTGCCTTCAAATAAGATCCGGCCAGCCGTGGGTTCCACGAGCCGTAGCAGCGCCCGGCCTAGGGTCGTCTTGCCGCAACCGGACTCCCCTACCAAACCAACGGTTTCGCCGCGGTAAATATCGAAGCTCACGCCGTCGACGGCCTTCACAAACTCTGGCTTGCGGTTGAAGAAGCCTTTACGAATCGGGAAGTACACCTGTAGGTTCTCGACCTGTAAGAGTGGCGTTGAAGCACTAGCAAGCGTTGCAGCTACTACGCCATTCTCCTGATGGGGACCATTTGCAGCAACCCTACCTCCTTGCTTTCCAGCGGTAAGATCTTCTATTACGCCAACAAGCGAGGGTACAGCAGCAGTACTAGGCAAAGGCTGGCCTGACTCTGTAGCAGGAGCCGTATTGAAGCCGACAAGCGGTTCGGCCAGCTGTGAAACGCGATGTTCCACGGGGAACGTTTTGGTAGTCTCATTGCTATTCTGAGGGTTGCTTATCGACAGGACAGCGCCTTCGCCATCAGCGGGTTGCGCAAAGGCAGTTTCAGTAGTAATAAAGCTCCCATCGGGTGCTTCCCGCATGAAATCAGCCACTACGGGCAATCTTTTTTTGCCTATTGATAATTTTGGTCGGCAAGCCAGTAGCCCTTTGGTATAGGGATGTTGCGGATTGGTGAAAATGTCGAGGACGCGGCCCTGCTCCACTACTCGCCCGCGATACATCACGAGGATGCGGTCGGCAATTTCAGCTACTACTCCTAGGTCGTGGGTAATGAACAGCACGGCGGTGTTATGCTCCCGGCGCAGGTCGTCAATGAGTTGGAGCATGCGCGCCTGCACCGTCACATCGAGGGCAGTGGTAGGCTCGTCGGCGATGAGGATGGCGGGGTTACAAGCCATGGCCATGGCAATCATCACACGCTGCTTCTGGCCGCCGCTGATTTCGTGCGGGTACGACGTGAAGATTTTCTCGGGGCGCGGCAGCTGTGCCATCGTGAATAGCTCCACGGTGCGGGCAGCGGCTTCCTTTTCGTTCAGCTTCGTGTGTAGGCGTAGTGCTTCCACCACCTGACTGCCGCAGGTGTACACCGGGTTCAGCGAGGTCATTGGCTCCTGAAAGATCATGCTGATGTCGTTGCCGCGCACCTGTTGCAGCTGCTGATCCGAGAGCTTTAGCAAATCAATTTCCCCGAGTTGCGCCGACTGAAACCGCGTCTCCCCCGACACGATGCGACCGGGCGGCATCGGAATCAGCCCCATCAAAGCCAGCGACGTCACCGACTTTCCCGAACCCGACTCACCCACAATAGCTAGGGTCTCTCCTCTGTGTAGCTCAAAGGAAATATTGTTCACTGCCCGCGTGGCACCCCGGTGCGAGTTGAAATCAATGGTAAGGTTGGAGACGGAAAGAAGAGGCTGCTGCACGAACAAAAGAAGCTAGGGGAAAGCAGTGGTTGTTACCAAAGCTACTTAAAAAACGGCGGTCCTGCTGATGCAAGAAGGACCTTATTGGCAACTCAAGGGCGAGAGAACTACGAGCAAAACGCGTGTCAGCCTAACGAAGCAAGGACCTTACCTCGCGAGCAACTTCTTGCTACTAGTACGAGGTAAGGTCCTTGCTTCGTCAGGCTGACACCTAGGTTCTACAGAAACATCAAACCGGCTGCACGGGCTCCGACGTGGAAGGCGCTTCAGTACTGTGGCGTGGTGCTTCCACCGTCGGGGCAGACTCTTCGTGCTCGAAGAAACGCTTCTGATTAAAGAGAATGAGTACAACGCCGATGAAGATGGCTGAGTCGGCGATGTTGAAGATCGGGTAATCCGGAATCATCTTTCCGCCGATGAGTGGCCACGCCGCCGGAAAGAAGCCATCGGGCGAATCGAAGAAAAGCATATCAATTACCTGTCCGTGAAACCACGGCGTAGGGGCTCCGAAGGGCGCGTTATTGTAAATGATACCGTAGAAGATAGAGTCGATGAGGTTGCCGATAGCGCCCCCTAAGATCAGCCCAACGCATACTAAGAAGCCGGCAGCTGCGTGCCGCTTCCAATAGTAGCGGATCAGGTACATGATGCCTACTACGGCTATTAGGCGGAAGCTTGTGAGCAGAATCTTACCGTAGGGCGGCGGCAGTTCCACACCGAAAGCCATGCCTGGATTGAGCGTGTAGTGCAGCTTAAACCAGTCGCCAAACACTGGAACTTCGCCGGGCATACCAGGCTGCATGTAAGTGTGCACGGCCCACTTCGAGAGTTGATCAATAGCGATGACCAACAATGCCACCAAGTAATATTTCCAGTACTTCATTCTTGAGAAGTGAGAGATTAGAAGTGAGAAGTGAGACTTCGCCTCTGACACGCTGTCAGACTTAGAACCTCTTCTCTCCTAGGGTACAAAGTGACGAAGATTTTTGGACTTTGCGGCATGGTCGTGCAGCGTGGCCTCTACGTGGATAGTATATGGTTCGGAGGGTGTTTTATGCCCTTTTTAACCGAATAAGCAGGGCGACAAAACGCTTTGTGCGGCGGTGTACTCACCCGCCTTTTCGAGGGGCAGGTGAGTCGTTCAGCCTCAGCTCGTTGCGACTTCTAGCCGCACGGGCACATTATAATCATCAAACTCCAGCACAGCACCGCCGTTCACATCAGCCGCGAAATCCAGAGCTAGAGCCTGCGTTTCGGTGCGAATGTAGTCGCCGAACGACTGCACGGCGGCGGTTAGCTCGGGCTGCTGGTTGCCTAGGGTCACCCGGATCTTATCCTGCACCTCCAAGCCGCTGTCTTTGCGCAGGTTCTGCAAGCGGTTCACCAACTCACGGGCTACGCCTTCCTGGCGCAGTTCCTCGGTCAGGGTCACGTCGAGCGCTACCGTGAGCGGACCGTCGGTGGCTACGAGCCAGCCGGGCAAGTCCTGGGTGCGGATTTCTACGTCGTCGGTGGTGAGCGTGTATGCTTCGCCTTCTGCTTCAACGGAGAGAGACCCTAGCTTTTCCAGCTGCGTGATTTCCTCTGGCGTCATCTGCTGGATGCGGGCACCCACTACCTTCAGCTTCGGACCGTACTGCTGGCCTAGGCGCTTGAAGTTGGGCTTCACCGACTTCACTAGTACACCGCTGGTATCGTCGAGGAACTCCACGTGCTTCACGTTCACCTCGGCGCAGATCAAGTCTTCCACCTTTCCTACTTGCTCGCGCGTCGACTCGTTCAGCACGGGCACCAAGATGCGCTGTAACGGCTGGCGCACCTTCAGCACCGACTTCTTCCGCAGTGAGTGGGTGAGCGAAGAGATGCGCTGGGCTAGCTCCATACGCTCTTCTAGCGCCGCGTCAATTAGCTCCGTGCGCGCTTCTTGCAGCAACGTCAAGTGCACCGATTCCACCTTCTCGCCTGTCGTCTGTGCCTCCATCAAGTTCTGATAGAGCCACTCAGCGAAGAACGGCGCGATAGGCGCCATCAGTTGCCCAACGGCGTAGAGGCATTCGTAGAGCGTATCGAAAGCAGCGCGCTTATCAGCCGTCAGTTCGCCTTTCCAGAAGCGGCGACGAGAGAGTCGCACGTACCAGTTAGAGAGCTGATCGGTTACGAAATCTTGAATGGCACGGGCCGCTTTCGTGGGGTCGTAGCTGTCGTAGTGGCCGCGTACTTCCAGCAGGAGCGACTGCAGCTTGCTCAATACCCACCGGTCTAGCTCAGAGCGCTCAGCAGCCGGTACGGCCGAAGCAGCATCGTAGCTATACTCGTCGAGGTTGGCATAGAGCGCGTAGAACGAGTACGTGTTGAACAACGTGCCGAAGAAGCGGCGCTGCACTTCCGTCACACCAGTTGGATCAAACTTAAGGTTATCCCACGGTGGCGCGTTCACAATCATGTACCAGCGCGTCGCGTCGGGGCCAAACTGGGCTAGGGTCGCAAACGGATCCACGGCGTTGCCCTTACTTTTGCTCATTTTCTCGCCGTTCTTGTCGAGCACGAGGCCGTTGGCAATCACGTTCTTGTACGCCACCGAATCTTCCAGCATGACGGCCAGCGCGTGCAAGGTAAAGAACCAGCCACGCGTTTGGTCGACGCCTTCAGCGATGTAATCGGCAGGGAAGTTCTTCTGGAATTTCTCGGCGTTTTCGATCGGGTAATGCCACTGCGCATAGGGCATGGCACCGCTATCGAACCACACGTCGATGAGGTCAGTTTCGCGGTACATGGGCTGCCCGCTCGGCGACACCAGGAAGATGTCGTCGACGTAGGGCCGGTGCAGGTCGAGCTTGTCCCCTTCTCCAAGCGGACTGTGCGTCATGATTTCGGCCGCTATGGCCTTCTCAATCTCCACCTTCAACTCTGCGATAGAGCCGATGCAGATTTCCTCCGTACCATCTTGCGTGCGCCAGATGGGCAACGGTGTACCCCAGTAGCGCGAGCGGCTCAGGTTCCAGTCAACCAAGTTCTCCAGCCAGTTGCCGAAGCGCCCGGTGCCGGTGCTCTCAGGCTTCCAGTTGATGGTTTTGTTTAGCTCGATGAGCCGGTCCTTTACCGCCGTCGTCTTGATAAACCACGAGTCGAGCGGATAGTAAAGCACGGGTTTATCGGTCCGCCAGCAGTGCGGGTAGGTGTGCTCATACTTCTCGGTTTTGAAGGCCGTGCCCGCCTTACGCATCTTGATGGCGATGCTTTCATCCAGCGTCTTATAGTCGGCGCCAGACTGGTCGTGGCCGTCGTAGTTCTTCACCCAACGGCCACCGAATTCGCCCATTTGTGGCACGTAGCGGCCCGTACGGTCTACGATGGGACCTAGCTTGCCATCGGCATCTGGCACGAGCAGTGCGGGGATATCTGCGAGTTGGGCAGCCCGGAAGTCATCGGCACCGAAGGTGGGCGAGATATGCACGATACCAGTACCGTCTTCCGTCGTCACGAAGTCGCCTACGATAACCCGGAACGCCCGCTCTTCGCCTTCAAACGCCGGAAAACCCTGATCTTGGCCAAACAGACGCTCGTAGTGGATGCCTACTAGGTCGGAGCCCACGAACTCGCCTTCTAAGCGCCAAGGCAGTACTTTGTCGCCAGCTTGGTACTCTTCCAGCGAAGTCGTAGCGCCTTTCTCCGAGAAGTAACGGCTCACCAAATCCTTCGCCAGCACCACGTGGATGGGCGCGTGCGTGTACGGATTGAAGGTGCGCACCAGTACATAGCGGATGTTCTTGCCCACGGCTAGGCCGGTGTTGGCAGCTAGGGTCCACGGCGTGGTCGTCCAGGCCATGATGTACACCGGAGCCTCATCGGTAGCGGCAGCAAACAGCTTCTCCGAAGCCTCCTCACGCGTCACCTTGAACTGAGCCACGATGGTGGTGTCCTTCACGTCGTGGTAGGTGCCGGGCTGGTTCAGCTCGTGCGACGACAAACCGGTGCCCGCCGCCGGCGAATACGGCTGAATGGTGTAGCCCTTGTACAGCAAGCCTTTGTCATAGAGCTTCTTCAGCAGCGCCCAGCAACTCTCGATGTACTCTGGCTTGAAAGTGATGTAAGGGTCATCGAGGTCGACCCAATAGCCCATTTTCTGAGTCAGGTCGTCCCACTGCGCCTTAAAGCGCATCACGGTTTCGCGGCACCGTTGGTTGTAGTCCTCGATGCTGATTTTCTTCCCGATGTCCTCCTTCGTGATACCTAGCTCCTTTTCCACCTGTAGCTCGATGGGTAGGCCGTGGGTATCCCAGCCCCCTTTGCGGGGCACTTGCTTGCCGAGCAGTGTCTGGTAGCGGCAGAAGATGTCCTTCACCGTCCGGGCCATCACGTGGTGAATGCCGGGCGCGCCGTTGGCCGAGGGCGGACCTTCATAAAACACGAACGTAGGCTGCCCCTCGCGGCTGCTCACGCTCTTCTCAAAGATGCCGTTCTCTTGCCACCACTTCAGGATGTCGGTGCCAACCTGCGCGTAGTTGAGCGGCTGTTTAAACTCGGGGTATTTCATGGTTGGAAAGTAAAAGCTATACTATAACCCGTCAGGCTGCGCTGGTCGAAGCACAACGAGTTGGTACTTAGGCACTCGGTGCGTCACCCAGCCGCTTCACGGTCATGCGGTTGAGGTTGAGTTCAGTGTCGTCGTCTTCCTCGTGGTAATCGTCGTCGTAGTGGCGCAGCATAGATTTGTCGATTTCCTCGTCCTTGCCGTGCTCGAAGGTAACGAGCAAGCAGGGCAACAAAATCAGGTTGGAGAAGTTCGTAATCAGCAAGCTAGCCGACATCAGTAGACCTAGGGCCTTGGTGCCGCCGAACTCGGAGAAAGCAAACACCGCAAACCCCAGGAACAACGTAATGCTGGTATAGAGCATACTGGTTCCCGCCTCGCTCAGCGTAGTGCGGATAGCGGCTTTCACGCGCCGACCGTTCACGGCTAGCTCCTGCCGAAACTTAGCCAGCAAGTGAATGGAGTTGTCGCCGTCGATACCGAGGGCAATGCTGAAAATGAGAGCCGTGCTAGGCTTCAGCGGGATGCCGAAGAAACCCATTAGCCCGCCCGTGAGCAAGAGCGTGACAAGGTTTGGCAGCAGCGTGAAGAACACCGCCCGAATGGAGCGGAACAGCAGCAACACCACCAGTCCCACCAAACCAAAGGCCCAAAACAGGCTTTCTTTCAAGGTGTTAATCAGAAACTCATTGCCTTTGGTGAAGATGATGGTGGTACCCGTCAGCTTCACATCCATGCCCGTGCCGTTGAAGATTTCCTTGATCTGGGGCTGAATCTGGTGGGTGAGCAGCGTATCGAGGTTGCGCGAGCCGATGTCGGCGATTTTGAGCGAGATGCGCGCCTTCTGTCCCGTCGAATCTACGAAAGAACGGAGCAGTTTGGCATTGCCGGCGCCAGTAGCCTGCGCTTTAGCTAGGTAGCTCAGCACGAAGTTTTTCTCCGAATTATCGGGCAGGCGGTAGTACTCGGGGTTGTCGTTGTAGAACGCTTGGGTAGCCGCTTTCAGGAACGTGACGATGCTGACTGGCGTGGTGAGTACTGGTTGGGTGCGCAAGAACGCCTCAAACCGGTCGATTTTTTCGAGGTTCTTCAGCTTGAAAATGCCGCGCTTTTTGCCCGTGTCCACCACGATTTCTAGGGGCATGATGCCATTGAAATGCTGCTCGAAGAACTTCAGGTCGCTGTTTACAGAGCTGTCTTTCGGCAGGTCGTCCACCATGTACGCCACCGATTTCACCTTCGAAATACCTAGCAGCGACAGCCCCACCATCACGACGGCAGCCACGTACACCGTAGCGCGCTTATCGAGTACGAGGTGCTCGAAGAACTCCAGCAGCTTGGTCAACGGCTTGGCGTCGAGGTGCTCCAGCTGCTTGGGCGTGGGCGGAGGCAGATAGGTAAACACCGCCGGAATCATGATAAACGAGATGATGAAGGCGGCGAAAATATTGACTGTAGCTACTAGCCCGAACTGGTAAAGAATAGCAATGTTGGTGAAGCAAAACACGAAAAAGCCGATGGCCGTCGTGGTGTTGTTCATCAGCGTTACGAGGCCAATTTTGCGGATAACGCGCGTCATGGCCAGCACTTGGTTGCCCGATTTGCGGAAGTCGTAGTGGTAGCGCGAGAGCAGGTACGTGCAGTTCGGGATGCTGATAACAATCAGAATGCTAGGTATCAGGCCCGTAAGCAGGTTGATTTTGAAACCAAACAGCACCATCGAGCCCACACACCAAATAACCACCACGGCTACTACCAGCAGCGGAAACAGCACCGCCGACCACGTGCGGAAAAACGTCAGGAGCGTAACGCCCATCACCAGGATGGTCAGCATCACGAAGAACTTCATTTCGCCCGCCACCTTCGAGGTCATGGTAGAGCGCACATAGGGCAAGCCCGCGTAATGCAGCCGAATACCAGTTTTCTGTGTGAAACGCTCGGCATGGCCTAGGATTTCGTTCATCACCGCTTGCCGCCGCGACGAGTTCAGGTAGGCCGGGTCCATGGTGAGGGCGAGCAGCGTAGCGCCGGTGGTGGAGCTAATGAGCTGGCCCTTGTAAAACTCCAGCCGATTTACCACCCGCATTAGGCTGTCGAGCTGCCCCTGCGTCTCGGGAAATTTTTGAAAAATGGGGTGCGCTACAAATTGTTGCTTCGCCGTGTCTTTGCCCAAGGCAATAAGCCTAGTGACCGAGAGCACGCCGTTGACACCTTTTACCTTCGTCAGGGTGTCGGTGAGGGCACGCAGCTCGGTAAAATTGCCAAGGCGGTAGATGCTGCTGTCTTGCAAGCCGAGCACCAGCACGTTGCCGTCTTCGCCAAATGTTTTCTTAAAGCGCTGGAAGTAGACCATCTCCGGGTCGTCGGGACTTACCACTTGGGCGAAGTCGTAGGTCATTTCTACGTCCTTAGCTTTCCAGGCCATAAACACCGTGATGACCGCTAGCAGGAGCAGCAAGAAGCGCCGCTGCTTGATGACGAATAAGGCAAGTTTACTCCACATAGGCCGCTAAAATGGAGCAAAGGTACGCAAACCTAGGCAGCTAGCTGATGCTCAATTCTTCAACCGCCTGATGCTATGACTTTTTAAAGAAAATAGAACTTTTTTATGCGGTTAAGCGCAACCTATTAGGCGAAGATTTGCGTACAATGCCCTTGTTCTGTCATTCTACCGCTCCCACCTAGCTCTTCACACACCGTTGCGCCGGCTTGCTGGCTTTGCTTCTCCCTGCAAATGACTTTGTACCAAACGCCGAATGCCTCGCTCATCTATCATTCGGATACGGCCACGCTACGCCTGCGCTACAACGCGCTGAGCCTAGAAGCGGGCTTTGAGCAAGCATATCAACAGGCACTGCAAACCATGCAGCAAGAGCAAGTCGCGAAGCTTCTGCTCGATCTGAAGCGCAACGCCCCTCCCACCGACGACGCCGAACAGTGGCTGCTAGGTCCTCTGGTGCAACAGCTGAGTACTTCGCTGCGCTATCCCATTTTCATCGCGGCGGTTGTTTCGGAAGGTCAATACCAGTACCAGGTTGGTAATCTACTCGCAGTAAGAGCGTTACCACCTAAGCAAATAGAGTTCAACTACTTTACGTGCCGGCGCGAAGCTACTGCTTGGCTCAGCACCAACTAACCTAAAAATTCCCACGTCGCCCACCCAGCGAAAAGCCCCGGCATTTGCCGGGGCTTTTTTTGTGCTAGGTTTATTTCTGATTTGCCAACGCGGAGCCTAGGCTAGCGGTTCACTTGCAGCCAGCCTTTCCACGACTCGCCCGTTTTGGTTAGGATCTGGTAGTAGTATGTGCCTACTGGAGTTGTCGAATCGCCCCAGCCGCCGGTGTAGTTCGCGTTTTCAAACACCTGTTTTCCCCACCGATTATACATCTTCAGCAGCACAGGCTGGGTACTTACCTGCGGTACGAAATGGTCGTTTAGCCCGTCATCATTGGGCGTGATGATGTTCGGGACAAAGACGTCGCGGATGGTAATCGACTGTGCGATTTCTTTCTGGCAGCCGTTTCCGTAAAAGGCGGTCATTTTGATGGCGTACGTGCCGGGGTTAGCGTAGCGGTGCGTCGGCGATGCATCGGAGCTGTTTTGACCGTCGCCGAAGTCCCAGAGGTAGCTAGTTGCGCCCTGCGACGTATTCAGAAAGCGTACGTCCCGGTTCACGTACTCTAGGGGCAGGTTGGAGAAAGCTAGGTTGGGCTGGGCGTAAATCAGAACCTGCACCCGGGCTTCGTTCGTGCAACCATTGGTGGCGTTGGCCCGCACCGTGTATTGCGTTGGCACTTTGGGCGAAGCAATGACACTTGGCCCCGACGTGGTATTTAGACCTGTAGCTGGCGACCAAGTGAACGTGCCGGCAATAGTTGGCGACACCGAAAGTGTAACGGAGGCATCAGGACAAATGGTGCGAGTAGGACCAAGAGAGATTTGTGCAGTAGGGTCTAGTCTTACCACTACGGTGTCTTTGTTTATACAACCATTAGGCACCGTTGCCGTTACGATATACGTTGTAGTAGCACTAGGAGAGGCTATTACAGTGCGCCCCGTGGTGGTATTGAGCCCAGTAGCGGGTGCCCACGAGTAGGTCACGCCTGGCCCAGCATCGGCAACAGTAAGCGTAGTAGTGCTACCGGCGCAGATCAGCTGATCTGCGCCGGCGGCGGAACGCGGCAAGCCATACACTTTGATCGTATCGACGATGGTGGCACTTTGTAAGCACCCATTCGGATCCGTGACGGTGAGGCGCACGGGGTAGCTACCCGGCGTTGTGTACAAGGTCGATACCGTACCAGTGGCCGTTGATGTCTGCCCGTTACCAAAATCCCAGCTTACACCGCCAGAAGCAGTAGTAGGCCGGAAGTACATACGCAGCGGCGCGCAGCCGCTCGTCACGCGCGGGCCCGCGGGGGTAGTAGAGGAAACGAAATCGGCGCTCAGCTGCAATACATCCAGCTTGAACGCTACAGCATTCCGACCGGCCGTATTGCCATAGGTAGTGGCCCAGGCGTTGGGTGTGACGGGCACCAGCGGATAGAATGACCCCGTACCGGAACAAACCGTTTGATAAATGACTCCGCGCTTATCAAAGCGGGAAGCGCCTCCATCGACGTGGAGCGTGCCGTTGCCGAAGTACGTTCCGTAGAGTAGCTGCTTTACGTCGGCCGACAGCTGCATGAGGTAAAAGTCGCCGTTGACGCTGGAGCTACCCGACGGGTTTGTGGGTTTGAGCTGAATAGCATCGGGTGTGGTGGGCATGTCGGAAATGTAGGCGCCGTAACCCGAGAGCAGAATTTGCCCGCAGTCATTCACCAAAAACGCCGTGGGCGAAATGTTGGTGAGCGAGCCCGACGCGTTTCCGTTGCCAATAACTGTGGAAAAGCGCGACGCGGTGAGCTCCGGGCTAAGCTTATGAATAAACTGCCGGCTGTTTGGGTTAACGTACAGGCCCGGCGTGACGGGGTAAGCGCCGCTGGTCTGCCCATACACGTACACCTCCCCCTGCCGGTCGAGCTGCACAAAGTACGCCTGATCGTAGTCATTGGTACCTAGGTAGGTAGCCTGCGTTAGCGTCCGGCCGTTAGCCGTGATGCGCGCCACAAAGCCGTCGGTACTTCCGCCCTGGTAAACGGCTTTGTACCCGTTCGTTACGCCCGGAAAGTTTGTGCTCGTTGTGCCGCCGCTCACAAATACGTTGTTGTTGCCATCCAGCTGAATGGAGTACGCAGCGTCTTGGCTCGTGCCACCCAGAAACGTGCTCCACTCGATAGCGCCAAGGCTACTAGCTAGCTTTAGTACAACGGCGTCGCGCGGACCTTGCAAGGTGGTTTGAAAACCGCCAACTACCGGAAAATCAGCAGAGATGGTAGAGGAAGCTACGTATACATTGTCCTGGCTGTCGGTCGTGATGTCGCCGCGGAACGAGTCCCCGAAGTTGCGCGACAATACGTTGCCGAAGGAGTAATCTGGCAGTTGCCCATCGGTGGAGCTGCCACCTAGGTAAGTGGAAGCTACCAGCGCTGTCCCCGTCGGGTTCAACTTCGTAACGATGATATCGGCGTCGCCTTTGAGCACACGACTATAAGCCCCGGCGGTGGTCGGAAAGTTGTTGGAGGAGGTAGAACCGTAGATAAGCAGGTTGCCCGCGTGGTCGACTAGCAAGCTGTGCGGATGTTCTTCGCCGCTGCCCCCTAGGTAGGTGGAGTACACACGACTCGCCGCACCTGAGGCCTTTGGGTCAAACTTCGTGATGGTGATGTCGCGCAAGCCGCTAAACATGACGCTGTAAGCACCCACGCTCGTTGGGTAGCCAATGCTGAAAGCCACGCTGCCGCAGTAAAGGTTGCCCTGGTCGTCGTAGGTGGCCGAATATCCCCAGTTGGTCGCGACTGAACCAGAGTAGGTCGAGTACACCAGCACTGGGTCGATAACGAGAGGCAAAGCCGAATTATAGCCCTTGGGCAAGCGGAACGAAACGGTGCTGCCGTTGGGGTCCAGCGCGTATTCGCACGCCACGGGTACTGATCGGTCGCCTATTTTCTGGTACGCATAGGGCCGCTGCTCTAGTACTTCCCCTACTGAGGTGATGATGTGCAACGCCCCATCCACGACGCGCACTTGCTGCTGCCCATCGTAGCGCAACCGGATCAGGCGCGGGTCGGCGGCGGGAGCTAGCTCAAAGTCGTACTCCAGCGTATTTTTGTGGGTATAGAAACGCAGGTTGGTGCCTTTGTATAGTTCCTGGTAGCGTACTTCGCCGTAGGAAGGCACTTGGCTAGCCCAGTGCTGCGGGTCGTTGCCGATGAAGTAATTCGTGACGTCGCCGGTTGCCGCCTCTCCTTGCACCAAAGCCGCCTGGTTAGCGCCTTCAAACGTGACGGAGTAGGCATGGGCCTTGATCCGCTGCTCTGCGTGCGCAGCGGCGCTTTCGTGGTGCGCGGCCACAGCTTTAACATCGTAGAGCACCTGAGTAAGACGCCCTTGCTCCATGAATAAGCGGCCACCCGGTACATCGGCGGCAAATAGCACCGGCTTGTCCCACTGATTTCGATTGGCCACAAACTGGAACGGCCGACTCGGGGGTGGGCCAACTACTTTGGCAGCAGTTTGCGCTACGGCAGGTACTTCTTGAAATAAACTTGCAAGTAATAACCCAACTAGCCAGCCGGCGCGGCCAACAAGTGTAGAAATGCGCATAAAAAGCAATAATACAGAGTGGAAAGTCAGGGCAAGTAGCCGCTGAGTAAAGCTAGCAATTCCTAGGCGTCTGACTTATCCTATAATCAGATTCGATAGTAATATTATCCTTGATGAAAAAGAGAGACAAACGATAGAGCGTATAAAAGCAGCGCAGGCTGATCAATATTCCAGTGGCCTAGACCCTGCGCATCCGCGTAGCTAGGCGGTTGGAGGTGACTGCTAACGGAATAGCTAGCCTTCGCTTGACGCCGCTTTCGGTCCACGAAACTGTTTTGGCTTCAGCTGTTGATCGGCTAGCTCTACGATTTCGGTAATTCGATTTTGGCGGGTTGTTGGCCATTTGGCCAAGACGAGCCATTGCAGCAGATTTCGCTTGTCGGTTCTGCTTAACTTTTCAAAATAGCGGTTGGCGTTTGGTCTTTGTTGAAGCGCCTGTTCCAAATCTGCCGGTAGCGTTAGCGCTTCTACCTCGTCTAGCAGTGTCCACGAGCCGTTCTGTTTGGCCAGCTCAATGCAAGCAAGGCCGGCTTGGGTCATCTGGCCTTCGGCAAGCAGCCGCTGTATTTTTTCCTTGTTGACCTTAGACCAACCGCTTTTCGGTTTTCTTCGGCTGAAAAACTGCCGGTATTTTTCTTCGTCCATGGGCTTGGCCTGACTATCGATCCAGCCAAAGCACAAGGCCTCATCTACTGCTTCGCTCCAAGTAAGAGAAGGAGTAGCCGCTTTCTTTTTGTAGTACACCAGCCACACGGATTGTTTGGTGTCATGGTGCGCTTGCAGCCACGTGCGCCACTCTTGGCGGCTGGCAGGACAAATCATTTCTGGCTCTTTCTCTGCGACCATGATCGTGTAGTTTTCTAGCTGACAATGCCTTACAAGAAGCTTACGTAGTAGCTACCTTGCTACTGACAAAGGTCGGGGCCGCCACTGACAACCCTTTGTCAGTAGCCGGATCGGAAGCGTAGAAAAGACAGGAACTCGTTGCGTCAGCTTGCACCAGAACCTAGGTTTAGCTGATCTTGCCTAGGCACTAGCGCCCCATAACAAAAGCCCCGCGCTCTACGCAGTAGAACGCGGGGCTTATTTGGTTTGAGACCTAGGTTATAGGTGCTCGAAAATACGGCGGAAGCTCACGGCCTCGCCGATGTAGTTGCGCAGTTCCGCAATTGGCATGCGTGTTTGCTCACGCGAGTCGCGGTGACGTACCGTCACGGTATCGTCTTCCATGGTTTGCCCATCGACCACGATGCAGAACGGCGTGCCAATGAGGTCCTGCCGGGTGTAGCGTTTGCCGATGGCGTCTTTATCTTCAATCAGCAACCGGAAGTCGTGGCGTAGCTCTTCGAAGATGGCCTGCGCCTTTTCGGGCATGCCGTCTTTCTTTACGAGCGGGAAGATGGCAGCCTTCACCGGCGCCAGGGCTGGGTGCAGCTTCAGGAAAGTGCGCGTTTTGGTTTGCTCTTTCTCGCCCTCGCCTTCCGTAATCGTTTCTTCGGTGTAGGCCTGGCACAGCGTAGCCAAGAATAAGCGGTCGGCCCCCACCGACGTTTCCACCACGTAGGGCACGTAGTTGCCGTAGGGCTTGCCCGTTTCGGGGTCTAGGTCGTTGTCGAAGTACTGCTGCTTTTTCCGCGACAGGGCTTGGTGCTGGGTCAGGTCGAAATCGGTGCGGGAGTGAATGCCTTCAATTTCTTTGAAACCAAACGGGAATTCGTACTCAATATCGACGGCCGCGTTGGCGTAGTGAGCTAGCTTGTCGTGGTCATGGAACCGGAGCTTATCGGTAGGCAAGCCCACGGCTTGGTGCCAACGGTGCCGCGTTTCCTTCCACTTGTTGTACCACTCCATTTCCGTCCCAGGCCGGATGAAAAACTGCATTTCCATCTGCTCGAACTCGCGCATCCGGAAGATGAACTGCCGCGCCACAATCTCGTTGCGGAAGGCTTTACCGATCTGGGCAATACCAAACGGCACCTTCATCCGAGCCGACTTCTGCACGTTCAAGAAGTTCACGAAAATGCCCTGCGCCGTTTCCGGACGCAGATAGATTTGCGCAGCATCGCCTTCTACGGCGCTGCCCTGCGTCGAATACATCAGGTTGAACTGCCGTACATCGGTCCAGTTGCAAGTGCCCGATACGGGACACATGATTTTGTAGTCGATAATCAGCTGACGTACACCAGCTAGGTCTTCGGCGGTGAGCAAGCGGCCCATGTCGGCTAGCAGGATGTCGGCGCCGGCCTGGTCGCCTTGCTTAGCTAGCTCGGCGGCTTTGTCTTCGATAAGTACGTCGGCGCGGTAGCGCTTCTTCGAGTCGAGGTTGTCGATCAGCGGGTCGTTGAAGCCATCGACGTGGCCACTTGCTTTCCACGTAAGTGGATGCATGAAGATGGCGGCGTCAATGCCTACTACGTTGGCGTTCAGCTGCGTCATGGCCCGCCACCACAGTTGCTTCAGGTTGTTTTTCAACTCCACGCCGTTGGGGCCGTAGTCGTACACGGCAGCTAGGCCATCGTAAATTTCGGACGACGGGAACACGAAGCCGTATTCCTTGGCGTGCGCCACGATGTCCTTGAGTTGGGTATTTTCGAGAGAAGGTTTTTGCGTCGGATTGCTCATGGGGACAAAGATAGTCTGAAGCGCAAATGGAAAAGATTTTCCGTCATTAACAAGCTTTGTTTGTTGACTTGCCTGTGCCCGCCGCTTAAGGGTCTTTCCCCGAATTCAAGAGTGCAACTTTTCGGTCAGCAGCTTGCATGCCTTAACAATTTCATAATCTTGCCGCCTTTGCCGGTCAGCCTACCTTTGACTGCCCAACATTTGATTTTACTTTAACGCACCCCTTATGCTTGGCTTAGAGCCTCATGTGCTGCTGTTGCTGCTAGCCTGTTTGCTGGCAGCCTGCGCCTTCGAATTTGTCAACGGCTTCCACGACACGGCCAACGCCGTAGCGACGGTCATTTACACCAATACCCTCCGGCCGTGGGTAGCCGTTATCTGGTCGGCTTTCTGGAATTTTATCGGCGTGTTTGCCGGTGGTATCGGGGTTGCGATGGGCATCGTGTACCTATTGCCCGTCGAAAGCCTCGTTGACCAGAACGTGTACCACGGCATAGCCATGGTGGGCGCGCTCATTGTGGCGGCCATTATCTGGAACGTGGGCACCTGGTACTACGGTTTGCCCTCGTCTAGCTCCCACGCCCTGATCGGGTCGATCCTAGGGGTAGGTATTGCCTTCTCCTTTCTGCCCGACTCGCGCGGGGCGGCCGTCAACTGGGGCAAAGCTGGCGAAACGGGCCTAGCACTGCTGATTAGCCCCATCTTCGGTTTTTCGCTCACCATTGTCATGATGTTTTTGCTCAAACGCTTCGTGCGCAGCAAAGCCATCTTTAAAGAGCCCCACAAGCGCAAGCCACCACCCCTCTGGATCCGCCTCATCCTGATTGTGACTTGTACACTGGTAAGCTTCTTCCACGGCTCCAACGATGGGCAGAAAGGCGTCGGCTTGGTCATGCTGATTCTGATTGGTATCGTGCCTACCTTCTATGCTCTTAATAAGGATCTCAACCCCTTGGACATGCGCGAGTCGCTAACCAAAGTGGAGCAGGTACTGGGGAAAGTAAACGCCGCCAGCTTGAGCGAAGCCGACCAGAAACTACTGGCCGAATCGCGCGCCCAGACCGCCGACCTCGACCGCATCTTCGCCGGCAAAACCAGCGTGGAAGACCTACCCCAGAAGGCTCGCTTTGAAATCCGCCGCGACATTCTACTGCTTAATAACCGTGCGTCCAAACTGGTAGCGAGCAAGCAGCTGCCCATCAGCACTGCCGACCGGGAGCAGTACGACGCCGCCATCAAAAACATGCGCACCTTCACCGATTACGCGCCCAAGTGGGTGCTGATTATTGTGTCGGTGTCGCTGGGCCTAGGTACCATGATTGGCTGGCAGCGTATCGTGAAAACCATCGGTGAGCGGATCGGTAAAGAGCACCTCACCTACGCACAAGGTGCTTCTTCCGAACTGGTAGCTGCTAGCATGATCGGGGTGACCACCGCCTTCGGATTGCCCACCAGTACCACCCACGTGTTATCGTCAGCCATTGCCGGTTCCATGGTCGCCAACCGAGGCATTAAAAACTTGAATCCACAGATGGTGCGCAACATTGCCCTCGCCTGGGTGCTCACCCTCCCCGTGACAATGTTCTTAGCAGGCGGCATCTTTCTGCTGTTCCGCGCTATCCTGTAAGCTGCTGAGGTTCCTTGAAATAACAACAAAAAAGCCGCTCCAGTTGGAGCGGCTTTTTTGTTGTCCGATTACTAAATCGTTACGCATCGATGAATTAAGAATTTATATTAATTCAAGAATTCATTTTTAGAAACCAAGCACCGGTAGTGAGTTATCCACTTATCCACAGTCTAAAAGGGCTGTTTTGTGGATAACTACTCAGTTAGCTAGGCCATTGTACTTCTAAGTCATCGTTGATGAACACACCAAAGTTGACAAACTGAAGCTCATCCTCATCAAAGTAAAGGTCAATCATTTCCTTTTCGTACGAGAGGCGCACTTCGCCGGTATCCATCTTCTCTATCTCACTGGTTTCGTGGCCGTGACGGCGCATCAGGGCCTGAATTTCCTGTTGTGATTTGCCATGAACCAGCTCTCCGTAGAGGCGCATGTCGGGGTCGTCGGTCTCGATGCAGCTCAGGCGATAGTCGTCTTCGCGGTCAAAGTACAGGGAGTATCCTTCGTCCAGGTAGTTCCAGGCTTGGTGTTCAAATTCGTCTTCGTCGTCCGATTCTTCGATTTCTTCCGGCTCGCCCATCAGGGCACGTACGTCGTCCATGGAAGCACCGAAGCGGAGCGGACCCATGCCGGTGCCCAGCACGATGTCGGCATCGGTAGTACCGGATGATTGGGGTTGGGGCGTTTGCATAGTGGTAAGCAACTAGTGAATGCTAGGTTAAAGGTAGGTATTCGGCGGTCAGCGGCCGTACTGAGCCTCGAAAGAGGCTCGCTGCTGCACGTAGTCGGGGTGAAGCTTAGCCTCGTCCCATTTCCGTTTGAAGATGGCAGCAGCGGCAGCTTTCTCAGCATCCTCCGGGGCACGTGGGAGTTCGGCCCGCCCGTGGGCGCCGCTCTGGCCTTTTTTATCGGCTGGTACTGGTCCTTCGTACTTCTTCCCCCCGCGGTGGTTGGCGTAGCGCCTGGCCCGTGTGAAGCCCATCTGTAAAAACTTGCGCGCCATATCGGCACCAATGAAATCACTGGCTTTGAGGTAATCGAGAAATAACGCATAGATGCGCTCCGATGATTCATGAGCTATTTCCGGCGTGCGAAAGCGCCAGTGCGGAAGTATCTCCGATTTGTACGGCTCAACCAGCAGTACGCCCTGCTCTCCTTTGCCGACCCGGTATAGTTCGGGATGCTGCCGAAAATCGACAGTGCGGAAATCCAGGTCGTAATTGAAAGGCATACGCGGCGGTAGGTGGTGTCAGTAGCTTATACGCTAGCGACGATTGAATAGCTAGCCCGTCCAAAGTTTTCCACATTCCGGGATGTGGAAAAGTGGATAACTCGTTTGCCAACCAGTTATCAATGAGGTTTTTGACTAGTTGAAATTCAGCTTTCAACTGCGCTACCTCCCTACTAGGCTTCTTACCCTATCTGACCACCGACATTTGCTACCGGGCGGGTGGCGCTCATTGACTCCATGGTGTAGCACCGGCGCACAATAAGCGACGAGCCGTACTCTGTGGGCCGGGACTATTGCCGCTTGACCTACGCACTTATCAACAGCATTGTAAACCCTAGCAGACCTAGCTCCTTGGACAAAGACACTACTTACGTACTGGCGCTGCTCAGCTAAGCGCACTTTCCTTTTCGCCGCAAAAGCCTCGCTACGTTTTTTCGCTTGCGTCAATGCTAACCTTGCTTTTCAGAAATGCGAGTTCAATTCACTTTTCCACACCGTTAATAACTTTTGAAAAAATATTTTTTAAATAAATCTTTTTAATCCCTGTCATTAGGGGTGTGCATAAGTGGATAAAAAATAAACGTTATCCACAGCGGGGAAAACTTGTGTACAAGTTTGCATTTATACACCGTCTATCAACAGGGTGTGTGGATAATAAAACTCTGATAAATAACGACTTGTAGCAATTATTAACAATCCACAGAGTTATCCACTAATCCACAATCCACACAAAATCCCCATTGTGGATTAGGGTGCTTTTCCCACGAAGTTATCCACGCTTATCCACAGACGAATTGCCCTGTGCTGGATTTGTGAACAGCAAAAAAACTTATCAGCAATTTCTCCACGAGTTATCCCCACATTTCCCCAACATTATCCACAGTTTACGCCAAGTAGGTGGTAGGCAGTGGAAAACTATGTGGAATACGTGTGGAAACGGCCATTACGTGTTGGAAGGGCGCTTTTTGCTGTGGATAAACTAGCTTGCTCCGCCGCGGATAAAGAGTTGCGGTGGAAAACCTAAGTCAGGCGAGTGAAGCAGCTAGTTGCTGCAAACGGTTACCTTTTGCTCATAGATGGCATTTGAGCCACAGCAATAGAGATTACCAAATGCTACCTAGCTCTGGTTGAAAACATGAACCCCATCCGTCGTCTCGCCTATCGCAAAGACAATGGATGGGGTTCAGAACAAGGCTAGCTTGTGAGTCCTAAAACTTCAGCAAGATTTTTTCCTGTTCCCAATTGGCGCGTACTGGTTGAGCAATTGGAAAAATGAAAAGCGGCTCAGCGGGTATCCGAAGGTTAGGGTCGCCGGCGTTCCATTTACCGTCGCCGTTAGCATCGATGAGCACCCGAAACCGATAAGCGCCCGGAGCTAGGTTTTCGAAGCGAAAGGTGCCTTTCGGATTATTCAGCATCGCAATCGGTTGATACTCGTTGTTGATAACCTGAAGCTGAAACTTCTGGTACTTAGTCTCGATGGTACCCGACAGGCTGCCTGTGGCTGATTGCTCAGTAATGCGTAGGCGAATGGGTTTAAACCGCATTGGTCGGCCGGTAACGGAGGTAAGCACGGTGCTATCGAGCAGTACGGTCACGAAGTCCTTGGCCTTCGTGTTAAGCGTAATGGTAAGCTGCTCCCGCTCCGTGTTCAGCACGGCATCCGTTGGGATGCGTAGGGGGCGCCGCTTGACAGAGTCTTCCACCAGTGTGGCGAAAGGCTTATCGGCTAGAAAGCGGACGGGGTCAGTGAACTGAATGCGCAACTGCCCTTGAGCGTTAATCTCCCGCGGGTTGCCTTCCACTGTGTAGGCCGCGCCGCGCCGCGGAGGCGGCGTGCCCGGAAACCGCACGTTGATGGTATCGCGGGAATTGTTGCCCACGCTGTCGGTAGAGGCTAGCACGTAGCGGCCTTCGGTTAGCACATTGGTTTTGTAGAGCACCACGGTGCGGCCGCGCTCGGCGAGTTGCAGGGCCTCGTTCAGAGCCGGCGTAAGCGCGGTAGGCGTTGCTAAGGGCGCGAGGCTAGCTAGCGTGAGCCCCTCGTTGTAGCCTATTTTGAACTGCACGGGGCCGGGCGTCTGGCTGACGGCCAACGGCCGGCGGGCATCGGGGCGCGTGAGCACGAGCGGGATGGAGTCGAGCCCAGCTTTCACCGTAACGAGGTCGGGCAGGTAGGCAATCTTCTCGCCCTCGTTGTAGCGGTTGTTTTGATTCTTATCGGCTAGCGCAAACAAGCGGTAACTACCTTCTTTGATGTAGCGGAACGCATAAATGCCTTTCTTATCAGTATGAGTAAGGTAGTAGGGTCGGCCTCGCCGGATGTTGGCGGTGTCTTTCTCCGGATATAGCATCACGGCTACCTCGGCTACCGATTTTGCCGTGAGCAGATCAGTTACCCGGCCCTCTACCCGGCCCGAGTCAAGCTCTGCGCCCGTGCTAAAGGCCACGATGGGATTTATGACAACGTTGCTTTCGGTGATGTCGGTAATGGCATTCCCGAAGTTGAAGGAATACGTAGTGTTGGTCGCGAGTGGCCTCTCGTAGGTCAGCGTAATCGCCGTCCGCTCCTGCCGGATTTTATAACGGTTCGAATCAGAAATAACTGGCGCTACAACCAGGTTTTTCTGCAAATCTTTGAGTTGCACCGTCTCCGAAAACTCCAGCCGAATCGACTGGCTTTTCACGTTACGAGCCCCATTCGTGGGGAAACTGTTCGTCAGCTTGGGCGGCTCTTTGTCGCGCGGTCCGCCTTGCGGCGAGCTAATAGCCGCGCAGCCACTGAGCAGCGCAACCCCAGAAAGTACAGACAACAGATGACGAACAGACATGCAAAAAGTACTAGGAGTATTCCCGTAGGGGCTCACCATTGAAGAAGTTGATTGTGAACGAACGCAGCCGCCAAATTAGCATACGCTTCGTCGCTCCTTGCCCCTCCCCTCCCCTACTACTTGCGCTTAGCGACGTAGGTCAGGCTCGAGTAATTACCGTCGCGCCGGGCCGCTTGCGCGTTCGAGTGGTAGCCTGTGCGCAGCACCGTCAATAGCCCTTCGCCACGCTCAGCCCGATTTTTCTCGCTGAGCATGCTCACGTAGTACGCATCCAGCATCATAGGCAAGGTCTCTTGTACCTGCATCTTATGCTTTTTCAGCAGTTGCGTAAGGGTTTTTGGGCTGAAATGGTACAGGTGGCGCGGCACGTCGTAGGCGGCCCAGTCTTGGCGGTAGTGTTGGGCGTCGGGGCTATCTACGTTGGGCACAGCAATGATCAGCGTGCCATCAGGCTTCAACAAGCCAATGAGCTGGCGCAAGGTATCGTTCAGGTCGTGAACGTGTTCGAGCACGTGCCACAGCGTAATGGCATCGAAGGAGCTAGGTTCAAAGGCACCTAGGTTGTCGGCTTCTATTGGCTTTCCGACGCGTTTCGTGGCTTCGGCGCGAGCCCGAGGGCTAGGTTCCACCCCTTGCACCTGCCAGCCATTGGCTTTGCAAGCCGCCAAAAAATGACCCGTGCCGCAACCATAATCCAGTATTTTGCCTTTGCGCGCCACCTTATTGAGCAGCGCTACTTTGCGTCGCATGGTAAAGAAGCGCGCTATTTTGTAGGCCTGGTTGATCAGGCCCGCCGCTGCGCTGTTGTGCGACACGTACTCGTCCGATTCGTAGTAGCGCCCAATGCTCGCCGCATCCGGCCGCGGATTCGTAAACTGAAAGCCACACGCCGTGCATTGCACGATGGCAAAACTTTCTTGGCTAACTGACTTATCCTCCACTACCAGCTTATTGCGAAAATCAGTTTTTCCGCACACTGGGCATTTTTCGAGACGTTCGTAAGACACAAAAGGAAATGTTGAATGCTAAATGTTGCGTGTTAGATGGTGAGTGTTGAATGAAAAGCTAGGTCTGACGACAACTTAACACCCAACACGCACCATTCAGCACGCATCATTACTTCCCAAGGTACACCATCAGTACCGAAATATCGGCCGGCGATACACCACTGATGCGGGCGGCCTGGCCGATGGTTTCGGGCTGCACGCGCAGAAGCTTCTCGCGCGCTTCGTGCGAGAGAGCCGGCATCTGCTTGTAGTCGAGGCGACCCTGAATCACGAAGTTTTCCAGTTCGGTGAGGCGCGCCGCTTGCAGGTGTTCCTTCTGGATGTAGGTTTCGTACTTGATGATAATCACCGCCTGCTCCAGGCTGTCGGGCGAGTACGGCGCTAGCTCCAAGGCCATCGTTGGCAAAGTGCGGGTAAGGTCGGCTAGCTCGAGGTTGGGACGGCGCAGCAAATTCACGGCGCGGGTTTTCTCGCTGATTGTAGCCGAACTTAGCTCCGTTAGCAAGCCGTTGATTTCGGCTGGCTCCACGGTTTTGTTCTTGAGGTATTCTACTACTTCGGCCGTTTCGCTTTCCTTCTGGCGCACTAGTTCCATCCGCTCTTCCGAAGCTAGGCCTAGGGCATACCCTAGCGGCGTGAGGCGCAGGTCGGCGTTGTCTTGGCGCAATAAGATGCGGTGCTCGGCGCGGCTCGTGAACATGCGGTAAGGCTCGTCGGTGCCTTTGTTTACTAAGTCATCGATGAGCACGCCGATGTACGCCTCGCTCCGCTTCAGGATGAACGGCTCTTTGCCGTGCACACGGTTGTGGGCGTTGATGCCCGCCATCAAGCCCTGGCAAGCCGCTTCTTCGTAGCCCGTCGTGCCGTTGATCTGGCCGGCGAAATACAGGTTCTTGATGCGCTTGGTTTCGAGCGTTAGGTTGAGCTGGGTGGGCGGGAAGAAGTCATACTCGATGGCGTAGCCAGGACGGAACATCTTCGCATTTTCGAAGCCCACGATTTTACGCAAGGCACGATACTGCACGTCTTCGGGCAGAGAAGAGCTGAAACCGTTCACATACACTTCCACCGTGCTCCACCCTTCCGGCTCCACAAAAATCTGGTGCCGGTCCTTGTCGGCGAAGCGGTTGATTTTATCCTCCACCGAAGGGCAATAGCGCGGGCCTAGGCCTTTGATGCGGCCTTGGAACATCGGCGACTTCTCGAAACCCTCGCGCAGGATTTCGTGCACCTCCGCGTTGGTATAGGTGATGTAGCACGGCCGCTGCTTGGTGAGAGCGGGCGTGTGGAGGTAGCTGAATTTGCTGGGCACCTCGTCGCCGGGCTGCTCTTCCATTTTGGAGTAGTCCAACGAGCGGCCATCCACGCGGGGCGGCGTACCAGTTTTCATCCGGCCGGCTTCAAAACCTAGCTCTTTCAACTGCTCTGTGATGCCAGTGCTGCCACGTTCGGCTGCGCGACCACCACCGAAGTTTTTCTCCCCGATATGGATCAGACCGTTCAAGAATGTGCCATTGGTAAGCACCACCGACTTGCCCCGGAACTCAATGCCGAGCTGGGTTTTTACACCTACGACGGTGTCATTTTCCACCACCAAGCCCATCACGGCTTCCTGCCAGAAGTCCACGTTCAGCGTTTGCTCCAGCGTAAGGCGCCATTCTTCAGCGAAGCGCATCCGGTCGCTTTGCGCGCGCGGGCTCCACATAGCCGGCCCTTTCGAGCGGTTCAGCATGCGGAACTGAATCATGGTTTTGTCGGTCACGATGCCGCTCTGACCACCTAGCGCGTCGACTTCGCGCAGGATCTGGCCTTTGGCCACGCCGCCCATGGCCGGGTTGCACGACATCTGGGCGATGGTGTTCATGTTCATCGTGACCAGCAGCACCTTGGACCCTAGGTTCGCAGCGGCCGCAGCCGCTTCGCAACCCGCGTGGCCGGCGCCTACTACAATGACATCGTATTCTTCTTGCTGAAACATGGCGGAAAGTTGTTCAAAAATGAGCAACAGATAAGACTTCTAAATTGTGCCCACAAGCTGTTATTCCCAAACTATTGCTGTGCCGACGAGGAGTTGGGCCACGAGTTCTTGTCTGGGCGTGAGCTGATCTGAGATAAGCAACCCTGTTTTTAGCAGTACTACAGTAAGAGGTGCTTGTAATGCTGCTAATGCGTACAGGAATGCCGTTCTCAAACCGTAGATGGTTGCCAACTCAAGCACTGCCGTTAAGCTCGCCGCTAGCACCCATCCACGGTAGGTAATGTAAAAAGCTTCTTCAACGACGAAGCTTCCAACCTTTTTAGTCATTTACTTTGAAAGTAAAAGACCGTCTCCTCGTCTAGTGGAAACGGTCTTTGTATCTCAATTGAAATAACACCTAATCTTCTCAGAGCGTGTGCAAAGATAAGCAATCTGCTGTTTTCATTCTCTTACCCTAGGTTTGCCGCATCGTCCTCGTCCACGTCCCAGTTGGCCAGCAACTCTTCCGACTGCCGGGCTACTTCCGGCCACGAAAAAGGCACCCAGTAGCCTCTGATAGAATCGAACACTTCTGTGGCTTCTCGACAGGCAAACAGCTTGTAGTCAAACTTGGGATAACCTTGTACCAGATAGCCGGGGTAGTAATAATACATCTGCTGGCTAAAGGCATACTCAATTTTCAACAACATCAAGTATTTGCCTAGGCTGTGGCGGCGATAAGCAGGATCGTAGAAGTTCATGATACCGGCTAGGCTTCCTATACCACTGTCGAAGATGCCTCCCGCAATCAGCTTTGTTCCATCCCGCACTTCAATGATGCTGGTGGTAAACACCGTATGGGTAGCTCCATCCAGCAAAAATGATTCGATAGTGGCAGGTGCATCAAAAGTGGTGGAGGCGCGATAACGGGCATATAAAGCCTCGTGCTCCTCAGTGAGTTGCAAGGGCCGGATGCTGACGGAAAACGGCTGGTTTAGGCGAAGCAAGCGGCGCTGCTCGGCTCCGAATTGCACCAGCGGCAACACCAAGCGCAGCCAATGAACCGTAAACATATTTCCATCGACGGGCAGAAACTGGCAGGTAAATAAATCCTGCTGCATGCGGTAATACCCTTGCGCAAGGTAATAATCCAGTGCATCGCCCCTAAGTACCGGATACTGCGGAATAGCAGACATGATGGGGAAACTGTTTAGAAATAGGTCAGAACGGGCAGGTTGCGACCAGCTCAACCTGCCCGTTCTTTCTGCTCACACAACCTAGCACAAAAAACGCCCACCAAAAAGGCGGGCGTCTCGGAGTAGGCTGAGTAGTGCAGCTAGAAAGCGCGCAACGATAAGCAATCGTCTTCTTTTTTGCGCATGGCCGTCTGGCTCAATAAATCTTTGTCGGCGTAGCCCAGCAGATGTAGCACGCCATGGATCATTACCCGGTGCAGTTCATCATGGAACGAAATACCGAGCTGCTGCGCATTTTCGCGCACCCGTTCTACGCTGATGAAGATATCGCCCTCAATTACATCCGATGTATCGGCGTTGTCGAAGGTGATGACGTCGGTGTACGTATCATGATCCAAGTACTCCACGTTCACCCGGTGCAGGTATTCGTCGGAGCAGAAAATGTAGGTAAGCTGCACGATTTCGTATTCGTGCACTTTCGCTACCCGTTCAATCCACGAGGTGAGCTCCTCGGCGTCGGACAGCTCGAAATCCACGTCTTCCACGAGGAACTCGATGCCGTGTAACTCGTGTGATTCTTCGGGCAGACCAGTATTCATTTCTCCTTCGGTACCGGGTGGATGCAGGTTCATGCAGTGGCTTGATCGGATGAGGTGGATGACTCAGAAGTAGACGCTTCCGCCGCTTCGGTGGAGGGATGCGTGAGGTAGAACGTGAGCGACACCAAACGACCATCATTGGTGAACTCCACTTCGTCGGCTAGGTGCCGAATCAAGAAGATGCCGCGACCACCAGGATTTTCGAGGTTTTCGGGCGCTGTGGGGTCAATTAGGTTGGTGTAGTCAAAGCCTTCGCCTTCATCTTCAATCTCAAACCGAACCTGATCCTTCTCCACATACAATGACAAGTTCACGTGCTTGTCCTTATCAAACTTGTTGCCGTGGCGAATAGCATTGTTCACAGCCTCCGTAACGGCGACCATGATATTGCCATAAATGTCATCTTCGATGTGAAAAGTATCCTTCGAATTGTCGATGAAACTTTCTACTACGCGGATGTTCTCGACAAGCGACGGAACCTGGATTTTAACCTGCTTCATAAAAGAGTAAGAGGGGCGAGAGCGGTAAAAGTAGCAGAAGGCTATTTCATTTTTTGAAAATATTCACTCACCTCCCGCTGATAGTATGGGGTGAGTGCCGGGGGCACTGTGCGCAGGAGCTCCGTTTGCCGCTCTTTCGCTTGTTTGTACTTGTCGAAAGCGGGCGGGAAAACGGGGGGAAGGTTCTTGGCCGTTTGCGCTTCTCGTTTATCGTCCTGGTCTCGCTCGCGGGCCGATTTCTCAGCTTCCAGCAAGCGAGTCATGATTTGGCGTTGGCGCATGATGGTCTGCTCCGTCAGCCGCTTGTTTACGAGGTCGGTTTCGGTTTGTTCCATCATTTTTTTAATATCTCCTACGCCGCCCATTCCATCCTGGCCTTTGCCGTCTTTGTTCATGCCTTTTTGCTGCCCTTGTTGCCCTTGCTTGCCCTGCTGCATCTTTTCGAGTTGGCTTAAGGCGTCGCGGAGCATCTGCTGCTGACCAGCCAATTTGGCTAGCTCTTCGCTCAGCGCCCGGCCCGATTTGCCGCTTTGCTGCAACTGCTGAATCTGCTGGTTGAGCTGCTGTTGCATCTTACCTAGCTGCCCATCGCCGGCGGCGCTGCCTTTTTTCTTCTTTTTACCCGATTTGCCTCCGCCTTGTTGCTGAGCTTGCTGACTTTCGCGTTGGGCCTGCTGCATATCTTTCAAAGCATCGTTGAGCATGAGAGCTAAGTTGTTCATGCTGGTCATGGCAAGCTGCTCGCTGTTGGTCGCCCGGCCCACGTTGCGCTGCCGAATGTAATTCAGCGACTCGTTCATGCGCCCGTTCATCTCTCCTACTTCGCGGGTGACGAAGCTCTGGATCTGCGGTACTTTCTTGGCCAACGAGTACAGCGAATCCTGGATTACGGCTGCGTCGTCCTTGAGCTTACGCTGCGTTTGCCCTAGCTGCACAAAGCGCGGATCAGTCTGGTCGACTTGGCGGAACTGCTTCATTAGGCTTTCTTGGTCAAAGCTGAGGGTGAGCAGGTTTTCCAGGATGTCACGCAGGTTGTCGATGTTCTGCTGCTGTTGGTCGCCCTCCTCTTCTTCCTGCTGTTCGCGCATTTGCTGGGCCATTTTCTGCATCTGCTGGGCCGCGTTGCGCTGGCGCTGGCTAGCTTTCTGATTTTGGTTTTTCGACAGCTGCTCCTGGCTTTCCTGCATTTCCTGGTCTACCTGTTCCTGCTGTTCCTTCATCTCGTTAGCGCCATTTTCGCCGTCGAGTTGCTGGTCCATCTTCTTCAGGTCTTCCAGTTCCTTCTTTACTTCCTCGAACTCCTGCTGCTTTTCGGCTTGCTGCTGCTTGAGCTCCTGCTGCTTTTGCTGCAAGTCCGCTTTCGAGTCTTTCTTATTGTCTTGGTTGCCTTTGTCGTTCTTGTCGGAAGGCATATTGCCCTTATCCGCTTGGTCTGACTTGTTCTTGTCGTCAGCTTTGTCCTTGTTTTTGTCTGCCGACTTATCATTCTTATCTGACTTGTCGGCTTGCTCGGTTTTCTCGGCTAGCTTCTCCTGCTCCTTGGCTAGCTCTTCTAGCTTTTGGGTAGCAGCTTCTTGCTTCTGCTCGTATTGTAGCTGCTTGAACATTTCCAGCGCCCGATCCAACTCTTTCTGCAAGGTGTTTTCCTTGTTCTCAAGTTTTTGTAGCAGCTGCTGCATCTCCATCTGGTTGGCGTCCTTCTGGTTTTCGAGCAGCTTTTGCAGCTCCTCATAGAGCTTCTTGGTTTCTGGATCGAGCAGCGATTCCATGAGCTTTTGCAACTCTTGGGCCTTCTCCGCTAGCTCCTGGTTCTTGGGGTTGAGCTGATCCTGCTGCTGATTCATTTGCTCAAACGCCTTCTTCATATCGGCCAACTGTTGCTCAAACTGCTGCTTTTCGTTGAGCATGTCTTGCAGCTGCTTGCGATCTTGAAAGCTGAGGTCGCGCTTCGTCTTAAGCTTGTCCTCCGACTTTGCTAGCTCACGCTCTAGCTGTTTTGACTGTTGTGCGGCGCGGCTTAGCTGGTTCTGTACCGACTGCGACTGCGCATTGAGTTGCTTTTGCATCTCGGTGCGGCTCGGCAGACGGAACTCCGCCGAACGGGTGCGGGCGCTCTTCGGACCGTGTACGCCGTCGTTGTCCCATACCTCCACAAAGTACTCTAGCCGGCTACCAGGCTTCAGATTTAAGGCTCGCAAATCCCATTGGTAGGCATACGTCTGGGCTGGACCACTTTGCAGCGGCAACGCTTTGGCTTTGTAGCCAGCATTCGGGTTCTGCGGTGACGTAATGCGGTAGTGCAGCTCCAGGCGGGAGAGGCCATAATCGTCGCGCACCGAACCACCTAGGGCTAGGTAGTTGCGCGAGGTTGTATCGGCAAAGGCTTCTACCGTCACTTCCGGCACTTGGTCGGGAATGGCAGTGAGCTGGTATAAGATCGGGTCGCGGTTGAGGCTAGCCTCGTTTTGCAGCCGAACGGCGTATTCTTGGCTGCGCATTACGCGGCGAGTAGCCTGATACTGGTCGTTGCTTTCTGTGGCGGTTACCGTCTCATCCGGACTCTTGAAGAGCAATTGGAGCCGGTCGGTAGCGACCGTAGTGAACTCCCAGCGCAGGGTGCTGCCTTCCGGTACCGTCAGGTTGCCACTGTTGCGAATAGTTTCGGCAGGCTTCCCAATGTACGTTGGATAGGTCACGTGCACGGCAAAGTCGCGCAGATTGGGCCGTTCAAGCACTGCTAGGTTATAGTCGTCGGAAGTGAAGCCAGCGGCGGCTAGCTTAAACTCCGTGTTACGCTGCAGCTGCTTGAACTCGTAGCTGTAGCGGTTGCCGCTTTCCTTCGTCAGGTGCCGCTCACGGCCACCGTACAAAATGCTGATTTCGTTTGGCAGCGCTTCGCCTTGCACAGCTACTTCCAGCTTGAAGTCTTCGCCACGAAAGGCTTTCAGATCTTTATTTGCAACCACAAACTGAAATGGAGCCGGCGGCGAATAGGCTCGTCGGTAGTTCAGAATGCGCTCTGTGCCCTGCACAAACAGCGCTGGGTACACTAGTAGTAGCAAAACGATGATACCCGCCGGCACGGCCACATATTTCCACAGCGGCCGGGTTTGGTCTTTTATTTTGATGCCTTCCGCAAATTCCAACCCAGTGAACTGTGCGGCGCGCTGTTCCAAGCTAGCGGCTATCAAGGCATTTTCACGGGCTTGGCCTTGCAGCTGCAAGGCATTCACCAGCTTGTCTTGCACCTGCGGAAACAGCTCCCCTACCCTGCGGGCTGCTTGCTCATCGGTGAGCAGGCGCCGCAGATTGGTGAGAGCTGCCAGCGGCTGCCAAATCCAGTGCACGAAAGCGTAGACAGCTAGCCCCAAGAAGCCGAACAGCAATCCGCCCCGCACCCAGGTGGGCAGGTACAGGAAGTACTCAAGAAGGTTGAAAACGACGAAAAATGTGAGCAGCAAGCCGCCCGCCACCAGTGCACCGCGCACCAGTAGGTTGAGGTAGAACTTGCGCTTGAAGGCATCCAGTTGGCCTAGCACCTGTTGCAGGGCGGAGGATGCGGTAGTTGTCTGTGAAGTTGTAGCAGCCACGGGTTCTTTCTCCACCAGCATGAAAATAGCCCACTAGCAGGCTAAAGCAAGATACGTTTTATCTGGAAGGTGCGCCAAGTGTTTAGTTTAGCTACCGGTATAACTACGGCTCAGCCATAAAAAGTGCCGAACGGTTGTGGGAGTAAAATTGGTGTAGAGACACCTACCTGGTGGCCCCTCAATGCTGATGTTGTTTACCTCGTGTCGATAGAGCTAGCTCGTTCACGCAAAGTCATCCGATAACGAGACACAAGTAGGAGCCCTACAACTTCACCCAAGCCGGGCAGTGGTCTGAATGCACGGCATCCGGCAGCAGGCCCGCGTCGGCAATCCTAGGTTTTAGCGCATCATCGACGAGCAAATGATCTAGCCGCCAGCCCACGTTCCGCTTGCGGGCCCCAGCCCGGAACGTCCACCAGGAGTAATGACCTGTAGCGTCGCCGTGGTGGTAGCGAAACGAATCGGTGAATCCATCTTTTAAGAAATCAGCAAACCACTTGCGCTCCTCGGGCGTGAAACCAGGGCTGTTCTGGTTGGCTTTGGGATTGTGCAAGTCGATGTCCGTTTGGCAGCAATTGTAGTCGCCAGCAATGACCAAGGGCGGCACACTTGCTTTTAGCTGAGCTACGTACTGGCGAAAAAAGTGCAGCCACGCCACCTTGAACGCCTGCCGCTCGGCGCCGCTAGTTCCCGACGGCATATACACGTTTAGCACCGAGCAATCATCGAAGTCTAGGCGCAGTACGCGACCTTCGCTGTCGTAGTCGGCGGTGCCGCAGCCAATTTCTACGGCGTTTGGCTTTTGCTTCGTGAAAGTGGCCACGCCGCTATAACCGGGCTTTTCCGCCGGGTGCAGGTACGCGTAGTAGCCTAGCTCTTCGAATCCCGAAACATCGAGCGGTTCTCTGCCCGCTTTTATTTCCTGCAAGCACAGTACATCGGGGTCCGCTTGTTTCACCCACTCTAGTAAGCCCTTCGTCAGCGCCGAGCGCAAGCCGTTGACGTTGTAAGAAATGATTTTCAAAGTAGAGAATTGTTAAATGACTGAGTGGCTAAAAGGCTGCTCATGCAAAGCCTAGGTTTAAACGAACAACTCTTCAACCAACCAGCCATTCAATCATTTAGTCATTATTAATCGTATCGAAGTACTCCAAAATGTGCCACTTCAGCATGCGCTCTTGCTCCTTTAAGTTGGCAAACGGTACTGGGCGCAGTAGCTTGTAGTGCGGCCAGCCATCCTCGTCCACGCTTTCTAGCTCGTAGTGCCCCGAGATGCTAAAGAGCCGGCAGGTAGCAATGTGCATCAGGTCCTGCTTTTGCTCCTTCGTAAACGGCCCCGCGCCCTGACCTAGCTCCTGCACGCCAATAAGCAAGAGCAAAGCATTCAGATCCGGTTTTTTGCCAAAACGGGCGCGCATCTCATTCATCAGGCTCCACCAGCGCGCTTCAAATTCGGCTTCGGTTTCCTGCGGGTCTAAGCTCATGCCTCGTGCGCGTGAGGTGCCGTGGGCGTAACGGCCTCTGCTTTCAACTCTTCCCAGTATTCCACGGCCCGACGAAAATGCGGAATCACGATGCTGCCGCCGATGAGGTTGGCAATGGCAAACACCTCATAGATTTCTGCATCCGTGAGACCTTCTTCGTGGCACTTGCCTAAGTGGTACTTGATGCAGTCGTCGCAACGCAACACCATGGAGCAGGCCAGACCTAGCATCTCCTTGGTTTTTACGTCCAAAGCGCCATCCTGGTAAGCATTAGTGTCGAGGTTGAAGAAGCGCTTAATGACCTTATTATCAGCCGCCATGATCTTCTCGTTCATGCGGGCGCGGTAATCGTTGAATTCGGTAACGAGGCTCATCCGAAAAAATGGTGAGAGGGTGAAAAGTGAATTTTGAGCAGCAAAGCTTGGCTAGATAATGGCTTTGCGAACACAAAGGTTTACAAAGTATCGATAATAAGAACCTAGGTCCCCGGTGTCATTCCGCGCGAAGCAAGGAATCTGGAAATGACTACTGGGTGATTATTCCTGTAACGGCTTCTCTACTCCATGCTGTTCCGCACTGCGCTATCCGATTTCGTCGGTCTGATCTTCCCGCAAGTATGCCTAGCTTGTGAGGAGCCCCTCGCTCGCGGCGAAGACTACCTGTGTACTCTGTGCCGCACGCAGTTGCCATATACCGATTACCACAAGCTGCCCGCTAGCGAGAATCCATTGGCTCGCCGCTTCTGGGGCAAGCTGCCGATACGCTATGCACTGAGCTACGTACGCTTTCTGCGCCGCGGCCGTGTGCAGCACTTGTTGCACCAACTCAAGTACAAGGGGCAGCGCGATATTGGCTTGGTGCTAGGTCGTTGGTACGGAGCTGAGCTAGCTGAGCAGGGTATTGCCACTGACTTTGACTTAATTGTTCCCGTGCCCCTTCACCCACGTAAGCTGGCCAAGCGCGGCTATAACCAGTCGGACACGTTCGCCGAAGGTCTAGCCCTCGGTATGGCTAGGCCGTGGAGTGCTAGCGCCCTGCGACGCACGGAGCACACCGATTCGCAGACGCGCAAAAATCGCACAGAGCGTTGGAAGAACGTGGCGGAAGTATTTGAGGTAGCTGAGCAGCTTGCCATTGTAGGCAAACACATCTTGGTCGTAGATGATGTACTGACCACCGGCGCTACATTGGAAGCTTGCGCCGCTGCTCTGCTGGCTGCTGGTGCGGCTGAGGTGAGTGTCGCAACCATTGCCTGTGCGGAACACTAACGTCGCCTAGCGTACTTCAAAGTCAACAGCATACGTTTTGGCAGGTACCTGCCCTACTACTTTGTTGTTCTGCACAATATCGATGGCCGTCGTAAAGGCCGTACGGTATTTTCCAACGGGCAATAGTTGCTGCGGACTACGGCCGCAGAAGAACCCAACGGTTGGAATTGCTTTGTCCTCCGCCCACGAAATTTCTTGTGTTAAGGTGCTGTTTGCTAGCAGCAGATTAGCACCTTGGTAGGTACAGAAAACACCCTGGTACGGTACCCCTAGGGAGATACCTGCATTGTCGTTTTTTTCGCGCTGATATACCTCGCAGAAGTGTTCCGTATTGAAGATGGGATTCTTTAGCCCAACATCCTGGCCTGATTTATTGCGGAGCTGAAAGCTGAAGATGACGTTGTCACCTGCCGCGAATACCGTCGTCTCCTGCCGCTTTTCATTCAGCAATACAAAGCGCGCTGTTAGCTGGTCTTGTGGTTTTGCCTCTTCTTTTCCACAGCCTAAGAAAAGCAGAGAAGTAGCAAAACCAGCGAGCAGGAGCGTTTTGCGCATCAGAATAGTAGCTATAATAGTGTTCTTTGTAGAGAGTTCTAGTTAACCTCCTCTGGTTGCATAGACAACAAAAAAAGCCCGAACCATTTGGTTCGGGCTTTCTTATGAAGTGAAGCTAGCTTACTTGTTCGAGCCAGCGTTGATCATCGCGCAGCGGAAACCGATAGTAGCCGTTGCCGAGTCTTCGGCCATGAAGCGGCGCGTACCAGGCGAGAGCCAATACGCTACGTCGCGCCAAGAACCACCTTTGTACACGCGTACGTGGTCGTCGATGAGTGACTGATAACCTTTCTTGTCATACTTCTCGGCAGGGTCCAAGAAACCGTTACGACGGAAGGGGTTCAAGTCTTCCACATCTTCGAACGACAGCGGACGGTAAATGTCCTGTACCCATTCGTTGACGTTGCCCGCCATGTTGTACAGGCCGTAGTCGTTCGGAGGGTAGTTGTAGATATACTCCGTGATCATGGCGCCGTCGTTGAGCGAACCAGCGATACCGGCGTAGTCACCACGGCCGCGCTTGAAGTTAGCTAGGAACTGACCCATCTTCGCACCGTAGGGGTTCCGCACTTGGCGACCATCCCAGGGGTAGATACGCTTGTTTTCTTGGTTCTCGTTGCCCGTTTCCTGGGTGCCAATGAGCGCCTGTGCAGCGTATTCCCATTCAGCCTCTGTGGGCAGACGGTAGTTGGGAAGCGTGTTGCCGTTCTCGATCGAAATCTTTGGTTTGCCTGAGTCGTCGGTGCCTTCGGCAGCCTCGCCACCAGCGTCACCGCCTTTCTTCTTTTTCTTGAAGAGGCCACCGCCACTGCTGCTGCCACTTTCGTCGGCGTTGCCAGCGAGGGTTTCGTTTACCTTGCTCGTACGCCACGTGCAATAGTCGTTGGCCTGGAGCCAGCTTACGCCTACTACTGGGAAGTAACGGAAGCCGGGATAACGCAGGTAGTAATCAACGTAAGGGTCGTTGAACGACAGCTCACGCGCCCACACCGTAGTGTCGGGTAGGGCTGACTGATAGAATTCCTCCGAAGAGTCCTTGCGGACAAAGTGCAGGTATTCGAGCCAGTGGATGTTGGCTACTTCGGCTTCGTCCATGTAGAACGAAGCAATCGTAACGGTCCGTTCTATGTTGTCGTGGGTCATTGCCACATCTTCCTCGGAAGAACCGAGTACGGTGCGACCACCTTCAATGAATACGAGACCAGGACCTTCAGGAATGCCTTTATAATCAGCAACCTTCATACCTTCCTCGGTATTGTATTCCATGCCTGTGGTGGAGCTATACTTACCGGGCTTGGTGGCTGTTGGCGGACCGTGTTTGCAAGATGCCAGCGCGAAGGCTCCGACAACAGCATACTGCAAGTACTTGGAAAAATTCATGATCGAGTTGAAACTACCTGAGAGAAAAGGTTTTATATAAGGCAATTGCGTACAATATTACAACAAACTAAAAGGCCGGGCAAGGAATGACGGGGTAATTCCGCCGTTTCAGCCGGCGCCAGGCGGCTTCGAGCATATCGAAGTTGCGCACGGCTAAGGAAATCTCGTGAGCTCCGCCAAAATCGGAGCTAAACTGACTCAGGCTAGCGTCATAGCTATAACCGAGCCGAAATGATCCGAAGCTCACTCCTACTACACTGGTTAGCACTTGTTGAGGGTGATTTGCACCCGGCAAAGGCAAGCCCCGGTACACAATACCGAGCGTTAGAGGGGTCACGGTACCGTATAACCCTACTTCCGCGCGCTGTGAGCCGCCTTGTTTGGCATAATTCACAACCGGTGAAAGGCTGATTTCACGATACTCTTGCTTAACGGTCGATTTCAAGAAATAATATTTGTACCCGGCATTAATATTCAGGCGAATAGGCAAATTGGTCTGGGTAACGAAACCTAGGTCGGGCTGATTGAGGTGATGCCCCGCTACTCCCAGCCAAAACTGATCGGAGTACAGCAACACTCCCGTGCCTACGGTGAAATAGTTGGTAGGTTTGTAATCAAAAGCTTCCGATGATTGGTTCAAAACGAGTCCGTCGTCAGAAAGTTGGTCGCCGAAAACCAGGTTACTGTAGCTGATACGTTGGTTGCCGTAGCTAAGGTTGATGCCGCCGCTTAAGCTCAAGCCTTCGGTAAGGCGCGTATGATACGCATACACACCACCGGCTTCGAAGCGTGTGTAGCCGATGCTACCGGTGCGGTCGTAATCGATGAGCAAACCAACGGCGCTGCGCTGACTTGGAAAACGGTAATCGGCGGCAAGTTGGCTAGTTTGAAAAGAGCCAGCTAAGGTCGGAAATTGATTGCGGTAGTTTAGCGTAACCCCGTAATCATCGAGTAAGCCGGCAAAGGCTGGGTTGGTGTGCAGGCGTGAAGCAAAAGGTTGAGCAAAATATAGGTCTTGCGCCGTAGCGGTGGTAAACACTCCGACACTAAGCCCCACAGTTAGCGTAGTAGCAGCTAGCTTCTGCCGAAATGGTTGCCACCGCCGAGTTAAAAAAGAAAGCCAATATCCACGCATAACCGGGCCTTCTAACGCGTTGGATAATCGGTTTCGTACATAGTGCCGAACAAAAGCCGGAACTAAAGTGCTTATTTCCATGGGTTGAATTAGGGCAACCGAGTTCGGAACGTTTTATGTGGTGGCGCAAGCCACGAAGCTAGGTTTGGCCAACTGCTCCGAGCAAGGAAACTCATAAATAGCTACTAGGTTGTTGGCTCAACTTCTATGTTTGACTTGAAATCCTATGTTATGAGTGCACGCCTAAGCTGCCTCTCGGCTGACTACCTCGTGCTGAACATTCATTCTGACTGCGTCGCAAGCTCCGAACGAGTTGCGTATTCGCAGCATAACTTTTTTTCTTATGCGTAAAATTTTTGTTGGCCTAGCAATCTTCCTGGTCGTGTTGGTGGCAGCGCTGGCGCTAGCGCCGGTGTTGTTTAAGGACAAAATACAGCAGGCAATTGACAAGCAAATTGCAGAGCGCGTGAACGCGAAGGTAGAGTACAACCCGAGCAACATTGATCTGAGCCTGCTGCGCGATTTTCCTAACCTAGCGCTGAGCGTAAAGGAGTTGCGCATCATTGGTAAAGATTCCTTTGCCCGTGATACCCTAGCTTACCTGCCCGCTTTCCGCCTGGGCATGGACCTGATGAGCGTCGTGCGTGGCGAGCAAATCAAGATCAAGTCCATTCAACTGGATGAGCCTACTATCAGCATCAAGGTGCTGAAAAGCGGCCGTGCCAACTGGGATATATTCCTGTCCGACTCCACTATGGCCGAACAGGGCAAAGACACGACGCAAAACAACATGAGCCTAGCTATCAAGGGCTGGGAAATCACGAACGGCAAGCTGCGCTACGAGGATTTGAGCATTCCGTTTGCGATGCGCGCCGCGAATGTGAACCACACCGGCTCTGGCGATTTCGAGCAAGACGTGTTCGATATGACGTCGAAAACTACAGCCGACAACTTTACCATGAACTACGCTGGCACGGATTACCTATCCAAAACCAAGCTCGATGCCGATGTGACGATGAGCATGGACCTAGCTAAGATGTTGTTCACCTTCAAGGACAATAACGTGCGGGTAAACGACTTCCCAGCGAGCTTCGCCGGCACCATTGCTATGCCGGGCAAAGCCATGGATTTTGACTTGAAATTCAAAGCGCTGGAAACCGACTTCAAAAACATTTTGAGCTTGGTACCGGGTGTATTTACTGAGAAGTTCAAGAACATCGAGACGAGTGGCAAGATGGGCTTCGATGGCTACTTCAAAGGCACGATGGACGATGTGCGTATGCCGGGTTATGGTGTGAACTTGCAAGTGAAAAACGGCATGTTTAAGTACCCCGACCTGCCGCAAGCCGCCCGCAACATCAACGTGGACATGATGGTGGATAACCCCTCGGGCTTTACCAACAACGTGAAAGTGAACGTGAAGCAGTTTCACCTCGACCTAGGGAAGAACCCCATCGATGGCAACGTGGCCATTGATGGCTTAGAGCCGATGAACGTGAATGGCCGCGTGAAAGCCAACGTAGACCTAGCCGAAATGATGAAAGTATATCCGGTGCAGGATCTGCTGTTGCGTGGTCTGTTGTTCGTGGATGCTACGGCCAAGGGCACGTATTCTAAAACGCAGATGCCCGTAGTGAATGCTGCCATGCGCCTGACCAACGGCTACGTGAAGAGCAAGCAGTTTCCGGCTCCCATTGAGAACCTGACGCTGAACGGCACTGTGGTGAACACCACCGGCCAAGTAAACGACACCCGCATTGATATTCCGCAGTTTCGAATGCTGCTGGATGGTGAGCCGTTGGAAGGCCGCGTGGCCGCCCAAAATATTGACAAGCCCGTGTTTGACGCCAATGTGAAAGGCATAATTGACTTAACCAAAATTACTAAGATCTTCCCATTGGAAGGCATGACGGTGACTGGCCGCCTCAGCGGCAACGTGGCGGCCAAGGGCAAAATGGCTGATATCGAAGCGGGCCGCTACCAAAGTGTGGTAGCGTCGGGCACGGTAAACGCCCAGAATGTGACTTATAAGAGCACCGATTTGCCACAAGGCATGAAGGTGACCAAAGCCACCGCCACCTTCAACAACGACAAGATTGTGCTGCAAGACATGACTGGCTTTGTGGGCTCGTCGGACATTGCGGCTTCTGGAACCATTAGCAACTACATGGGCTATCTGTTTACGCCCGGCCAGCCGTTACGCGGCAACCTGACGGTAAACAGCAACCGCTTCAACGTGAATGAGTGGATGGTAGATGAGGTATCCGCTAAGCCCACCACAACTGCGGCAAGCAAAGCCCCCGCTAAGGCGGAAGGCGTCCTGGAAATTCCAAAGTATTTCGACCTAACGCTGAATAGCAATGTGAACCAGGTGGTGTACGACAACCTAAACCTGAGCAACGTGAAGGGCGTGGTGACCGTGCGTGACCAAACTGCCACTCTCAACAACTTGAACTTTAACACCCTAGGCGGCGCCTTCGCTACCAATGGCAGCTACAGTAGCAAAGATCTAGCTCACCCGAAGTTCAACTTTGGTTTGAACATCAAAGACCTGAACTTCCAAAATGCTTTCCAAGCCTTCAACTCCATCAAGACGCTGGTACCGATGGCTGGTTTGGTGCAAGGGGTGTTTTCGACCAACTTCAATGTGAGCGGCGAGATGGGTCCGGATATGATGCCAAACTACAACACTCTAAACGGCAAGGGCTTGTTTGAAGTGGTGAAGGCAGCAGTTGGCAACTTAGAAGTGCTCAACAAGATCAGCAGCCTTACTCAATTGCAGGAGCTGAAGAACTTCGCAGTTGCCAATAAGGATATATCGGCCGAGATTGTAAACGGCAACTTTATTGTGAAGCCTTTCGACCTGACGGTTGGCCAAATTAAGATGACTATTGGTGGCTCAAATTCAGTGGCGGGCGCTTTGGCCTACGTAACGGCCCTGAACGTGCCTACCGGCAAACTAGGTAGCCAGCTTAATAGCAAGGTTTCGCAACTTGCGGGTGTTTCGAACCTGCAAGGCACCGACCGCGTGACCCTAGGTTTGAACATCGGCGGTACCGTGACAAGCCCGCAAGTGAAGCTTACAACTAGTAGCGTGAAAGATCAGGCGAAAACGCTCGTGAGCAACGTAGTGCAAGCCAAAGTAGACGATGCCAAGTTAAAGCTGCAAGCCAGAGCCCAAGTAGCCCAGGATAGCATGCAACGCGAGCTAGCTCGTCGGCAGCAAGATTTGCAGGCTAAGGCGCAAGCAGAAGTGGAAAAGAAGCGCCTAGAGTTGCAAGCTAAAGCCAAAGACAAACTCAGTGGTTTGCTTTTCGGTAAGCCCAAGAAAACGACCTCTACCAGCCCAGCGCCCGGCAGCGCCGATAGCACAAAAACAGAAAAATAGAAATGTTCTAATTTTTTGGTAGAGTTCTTGCAAACAAGAAGCGGATCGACCTCAGTGGCCGATCCGCTTCTTGTTTCAGCTCTTCTCCCTCCCATTCATGCACGTATCGCGCGCCCTCCTCTCCTCCTTTACCCTAGCTTCCATGACATTGCTGGCTAGCTGCGGCAAAGACAAAGACAGTGACTCCAACATGGCAAAAATGGAGGTTCGCTTGACCGACGCGCCCGGCGACTATAAAGCCGTGACGCTGGATGTACGGGGCGTGGAAGTAAACGTGAAAGGCGACGACGTAGACCCGCAAGGTTGGCAAATACTCACGCTGCTGAAGCCCGGCGCTTATGATGTGATGTCCTTCACCAACGGCAACTCAGCCTTACTCACCAGCGCTGATTTTCCGGTGGGTCGCATCTCTCAGGTTCGCTTAAAGCTAGGTGACAATAACTTCGTAACGACCAAAGATGGTCAGACGTACGACCTCAAAATCCCAAGCGGGCAAACTTCCGGGGTGAAGCTAAAAGTGAATGCTGACCTGACCAGAAACGTAACCTACGCACTGGTGCTCGACTTCGACGTGGCAAAATCCATCGTAGAGCGCGGCAGCTGGAAGCCCGGTAGTGACAAAAAAGAGCGTTTTCTGCTCAAGCCCGTTATCCGCACGGTGGCCAACGCGGTGGCTGGTGGCATCAAAGGCATGGTTGCACCTGCAGAGGCTAAGCCCACCATCCTAGCCATTCGTACTTCGACTACGCCCAACGATACAGTAAGCACCACTTCCGATGCCACGGGCGGCTTTCTGATGCGCGGCTTGCCAGCCGGCACGTACCGCGTCGAATTCAAAACGGTGTCGCCTTACAAAAATGCAGTGGCTACGCCAATTACCGTAACCAACGACCAGATTTCGAGCCTAGCTACAGTAAAGCTCGACTAAACAGTATTTTCTCTCTCCCAATGAGAAGCCCCGTTATCAGGATGATGACGGGGCTTTTTCACTTATTGAAATATTCGTTGCAGAACCTAGGTTAGCTTACCGACCAGTTGCAACAGCTCCTGTTGGGTCGATTGCGTTTTGTCTTTTGCATACCAGCCGTGGACTTGCGTCACAAAATCGTCGTGTGACACGCCTTGGGCTTTTAGCTGCATAAACATTTCCTGCGCCGCAGCCGGGCGCGGGCCCCAGTTGATGACTTCCACGAGCGTATCGGCGTGTAGTATCACGAGCTTCGGAATGGAGCGGCCACCATTGGTAAGGTAGTTATCCATGAGGTCTGGGTGCTCGTCGCGCAGCAAGTAGCGGGTCTCGATCTTACCGTCCGAGGCTTGCGCCGCGGCTTCTAGCACGGGCACAATTTGAGCAGCGTCGCCGCACCAGCCTTCGGTAATAATCAGCCACACGTAGCGGTTTTGCAGGTTAGCCAAGGCCTCGCGGAGTGCTGGTAAAAGTTGCACCGTTTTGTCGATGCGACTCATGCGCTGCACATTCAGGCGGGTGTATTTGGTCAGCTCCTCCGATTGGTTGGGGCCGGTGGTGCGGTCTTGGGCAAGGGCCGCATCAATGAGCTGACGGTAAGAAGAATAAGAGTAACCTGTAGCTAGCTGCTCAGCAGTCAGGACGGGCGTGGTAGTAACAGACGATTCAGACATAGGTCAGAAAACTAGTTTGATAGCATACAACAAGAAAGCAGGCGCTTTGGATAAGCGAAGCCGCGAGAATTTACGCTGAAGCCCGTTGACCAGTTAAGCAATACTAAAAAACGTGGAAGCCCTTTCATCTTGGCAGAGTGAAAGGGCTTCGAACTTAACTCAAAAGAACAATTATAAACTCATGTGGTCTTTGCCTTGCGCATCCATCTCGCGGCAATAGGTGATGAAGTCGGTGTTGATGGGCGTGAGGCCCGCATCCCGCATTTTGATAGCCACCTGGCCGCGGTGGTAGTTGGCATGCACGGGCATGTGGGTGAAGATGTCGGACACCACGCTCGTGAAAGCATCGCCGGCGGAGTTGGTGTACGTGATGGTGCGGTTCAGCTCGGTCTCATCGGCAGCGCGCACGATGCCCACCCATTTTGCCGAGGTTTCTCCGTGCATGCGGTGCAACTCTTCCAGGGCGTGCTCCTGCCACACTTTCACGGGGCTAGGTGTGTTGGTGAGGCGGCCGACCCAGATGTACTGCGCGTTGAGCACGTGGCTGAACAGACGTAAGATGTTAGCGGGAATTGGCTGACCCGTTTCGGCTACGGTTTTATCCAGGTGACGCAGCAGCGTCTCGTTCGCCCACACGTTGTAAATGGCGAGTTTCTCGTTGGTATTAACCATGATGGTAGTACTTGAATGGTAGTGCTTGGTGCTTAGACTGCTCGTACTTGGCCGTAAAGGTGAGTAAACCTTTACTCAAAAACCAAGCACTAGCCACCAAGCTCTACGTAGGAAAAAATCAACGTGCGTCTTGCCAGACGAGTCTTTCCTCGGTGCGTTCCTTCGTGAAGTCGGGGCAGTTACCATCACCTTTGCCCGTAAGACCGCCATCAGGTTTGCAGAGCACCCGGCCGCGACTGTCGTAGAGCGTAGTAAACTGGTCGCAGCAGGGGGCCGTCTCATAGTAAACGACTTGGTTGCGGTAGCGGTAGCGAAGAATCTGAATGGGTGGGTTCAGCTTTTCCTGCGTCGACAACTTCTGAATGCGAGCCTCCAGCCACGGTGGCCGCGCGGTGGTATCGAAGGTCGCCACGGCTGCGTCGGGTACGGGAACGTTGGTGGCCGCACTCGTCGGAGATGGCGTTAAAGTAGTCGTGGGGTTGGTGGTGCCGGTGTTAGGTGGGTCGTTGGGTGTTTGCACGGCCAGCTGTTGCTGGCAGGCAGCCGAGAGCAGCAAAGCCGCACCGGCAACGAATGTAGAAAGCTTCATCTGGCGAGGTATGGGGTTAGAACGGCGGACGCAGATTGTAGAGCCTAGCATGCGCGCAGAAGTTGCGCTGCGGTAAATTAGTTAGCTCTCCATCCTCAACCTCTAACGAGCCGGCTCAACAATAGTTAGTGCAGAAGCGCTAGCACCCGCGGACCAAAAATGAACAAACCAACCAGCAACGCGGCAAAGGCAGCAACTAATACCGCTCCGGCCGCCACGTCCTTGGCCTTACCCGCCAGCGGATGGTACTCGGGCGATACCAAGTCGGTAAGCGCTTCAATAGCCGTATTCACGAGCTCCGCCGTCCAAACAGTGCCTACGGCTAGGGTTACCAGCATCCATTCTGTAGCGGTAAGCTCAAAGTAGAAACCTAGGCCAATGACTACCACAGTCGCTACCGCGTGAAACTGCAAATGCAGCTCTGACCGCAAGGCCAGCCAAATACCCCGAAACGCATGCCCAAAACTGGCGACGCGCCGCTGAAGCAAGTTGCGTTTGTCGGTCCTCGCTTTAGCCACGGGCGTCGAACTCACGGAACACGCTGAGACACAGCTCGTCCCACTCGGGTTTCAAGATGCTGAAATACACCGTGTCGCGACGTTGCCCACCCTGCGTCAGCATGTGGCTGCGCAGGGTGCCCTCTTCTGTGGCGCCCATGCGCTGCATGGCCTCGCGCGACTGCCAGTTACGCGCGTCGGTTTTCAGCTCGACTCGTTCGCACCCTAGCTCGCCAAAAGCATATTTGAGCAGCAAGTGCTTGGCAGCTCGGTTTACGCCTGTGCGCTGAAACGGCTTACCAAGCCACGTAGCCCCGATTTCCACCCGTTTTTCCTCTGGGGTGATGCTCATGTAGCTCGTACTCCCCACTATTTGGTTGGTCATCCGGTCGATGATGACGAAGGGGTAGCGCTTGCCAATGGCTCGCTCTTTCAGGGCATACGTTAGGTAAGTAGCTAGCTCCACGCTGTTTCTAGGCATTGGCGTGGTCATGAAGCGCCACACTTCTGGCTCGAAGGCAATGGCTTTCAGGGCTTCAAAATCGGTGGCCTCCAGCGGGCGGAGCCGGACGCGGGAGTTTTCGAGCGTAATACAGCGGGAGCAGTCCATAGAGGGGTGGATTTGGGCCGCAAAGATAGAAGTCCGAAAAAAGAAAAGCTGTTTTAGGAGGAGAATGATAGTCTGCCACTAACAGCCATAGTTAGTGCAGGCAAAGCGACGAACCTAGGTATGCACGAATCACTTATCAACTTAAGGGCCTCACTGTGCTTCGAAAACAAGGAAGCCTCACACATCATAGCCTAGCCCGCGTAGCAAGGTCTCAAAATCAGTTGGCGACAAATGACCGCCGCTCGCCTGCGGGTGCCCGTGAGCAAAGTTGCTGGGCGGCACAGCGTTTAGGCGCGCAAAAGCGCCGCGCAGCAGTTCCGGAATGTGCAGGTCGCGATTGGCCGTGCGGCCAGCTACTGCTATGTTGCCATCCGGCAAATAACCTAGGTTAGCGCACAGCACCACTCGATCGGGCAGCCGCTGAATCCATTGCTGGGCAATAAGCGGATGAATCTGACAAGGTGAGTCCAGGGTGATGAGCGCTACCGGGGCCGCATCGGGGCTAGCTTTGGGGAAGCGTGGCGGCAGACGACGGGCGGCTTGCAGAGCGGCGCTTACCTCGGCGCGGTACTCGGCCAGCACCGTATCCTGGGCCAACGGGCGCGGGTTATCGTCGGCCATCAGGTGGTGTAGTGGCCGGTCGAGGTCGAATTCGCCGGCACGGCGGGCAGCGTTGCACAGCGCAACGGCTTCCTTGAGCCACTTGGCAGTGTACTGCTTTTTCGTTTCGGCCAGTAGTGGCCACGGGGCGGAATCACCTAGGTCGGAGATGATGCCAATGGCAGCTACCCATTGTAAGTCGTTGATTTCGAGCTCGGCCGCTACTAGTTCATAGGCCAGCCACGCGGAGCACGGCACGGGGTCGAGACCATAACCCGTCAATACGGTACTGTTAGCGGACGGATAGCCTTCCGGGATGTGGTGGTCGACGTAAAGCACGGGCACGCCGTCAGCTTCTAGGGTACCGTGGGCGTGGACACCTAGGTCCGTCACGATGAGGGCATCGGGCTTAAGAGCGAGTAGCTTCTCGCGGACGGAAGGCGTGAGAAACGCATTTTCGCCTTTGCCAGACGGCAGCACTTCCACTTGCCAGCTAGGGTCCATTCGTTGCAATCCACGACCGAACAGGGCGCCAGCGGCCAGCCCATCGGCATCGAAATGGCAGAACACGACTACGCGGCCGTTGGGCGGAATCTTATTGAGAAAGGCACGAAAAGGCGCCACAAATTGCGGGAAAGCAGCAGGCATAAAAAACGGACTGCCAGCATGGTAGCCAGCAGCCCGTTGTTCGTAAAGTTCGGCGCTAAGGTTGTAGCGCGAAGCTCCCGCTTATTTTGGCAAGTCGCCAACCATATCTTCAGGCTTGAGCCACTCGTCGAACTGCTCTTCCGTGAGGTACCCTAGCTTCAGCGCAGTGGCTTTCAAGGTGCTGCCTTCGCGGTGCGCAGTTTGCGCAATTTCGGCGGCTTTGTAGTAGCCGATGTGCGGGTTCAGGGCCGTTACCAGCATCAGTGACGAATCGACGTGCTTCTTGATGTTGTCTTCCAAGGGGCGGATGCCCACGGCGCACTTGTCGTTGAACGACACGCACACATCGCCGATGAGGCGGGCCGAGTGCAGGAAGTTGTAGATCATCAAAGGCTTGAACACGTTCAGCTCGAAGTGGCCGTTCATGCCGCCGATGTTGATGGCCACGTCGTTGCCCATCACCTGCGCTGCTACCATCGTCATGGCTTCCGACTGGGTGGGGTTCACCTTGCCGGGCATGATGCTGGAGCCGGGCTCGTTGTCCGGGATGAACAGCTCACCGATGCCCGCGCGCGGACCCGAAGCCAGCAAACGAATGTCGTTGGCAATCTTCATCAGGCTAGCGGCCACCGTCTTCAGCGCGCCGTGAGCTTCCACGATGGCGTCGTGAGCAGCCAGAGCTTCAAACTTGTTTTCGGCCGTGATGAAGGGCAGGCCGGTCAGGTTGGCAATATGCTTGGCCACGTTCTCCGAGTAGCCGGGAGGCGTGTTGATGCCCGTGCCGACGGCCGTACCGCCGAGCGCTAGCTCCGACAGGTGAGCGAGGGTGTTCTTGATGGCGCGCAGGCCGTGGTCGAGTTGCGACGCATAGCCCGAAAACTCCTGCCCTACCGTGAGTGGCGTGGCATCCATGAGGTGGGTGCGGCCGATCTTCACGATGTTCATGTATTCCTTCGACTTCTGGGCCAGCGTGTCGCGCAGCTTCTCGATGCCGGGGATGGTCACTTCCACCAAGATCTTGTAGGCGGCAATATGCATGGCCGTCGGGAAGGTGTCGTTGCTGCTCTGCGACTTGTTTACGTCGTCGTTCGGAGCCAGGGCTTTTTTCTCGTCGAGCAGGTCGCCACCTTGTAGCACGTGGCCGCGGTAGGCTACTACCTCGTTCACGTTCATGTTGCTCTGAGTGCCCGAACCGGTTTGCCACACCACCAGCGGAAATTGGTCGTCGAGCTTACCTTCCAGAATCTCGTCGCACACGCGGCCGATCAGGTCAGCTTTTTCTTGGGGCAGAATGCCGGCATCGAGGTTGGTGAGGGCCGCAGCCTTCTTGAGGTAGGCAAACGCGCGGATAATCTCCTTGGGCATCTTGTTGATGTCCTGCGCGATTTGAAAATTCTCAATTGAGCGTTGGGTTTGGGCGCCCCAGTAGGCGTCGGCGGGCACCTGAACGGGGCCCATAGTGTCTTTTTCGGTCCGGAATTGCATGAACGGGAAAGCTGATGAAAGAAATCCGACTTGGTGCGGCAAAAGTAAGGAACTACCGCATAGTACGGCTTTCAACTTACGGGCTAGAATTTGGAATGGCAGAAGGCCGAACTGTAGAGACGCGACACTTCGCGTCTCCCCATTGAGCTACCTACCTAGGTAAACAACATCAGCAACGAGGAGACGCAAAGTATTACGTCTCTACACCGTTCGGGCGAGAAGCTAGCCTCGAAGCCACACCCTTGTCGACCTGGCTTGCGTACAGGAGAGCCTACCAATGCACCTCCAACCCCATGAGCACGATCAAAAAAGTAATCGAAGTACTGGCTAGCTCGCCAACAAGCTTCGAAGATGCCCTCCAGCAAGCCCTCACCGAAGCAAGCACTACCGTGCGCGGCATTAGCTCCATTTACATCAAAGACCAGAGCTGCAAAGTGCAGGACAACAAGATTATCGAGTACCGCATCACCGCCAAAATCACTTTCGAGGTGATGCATAAATGGAACCCCACTACCATTAGCGCCGAGGAAGAAGCCGAAAATGTACCTGAAGGCGGCGGGGCTCCCGATTACAGCCACATCGAGATTAAAACCCAGCCCGACTTGCCCCGCGAAGTAGAGCCCGGCGGCAGCGCCACCGAACCTGAAAGCGGCGGCGGCTACAGCGGCTAGGTAGTGAAATAGTGAGGTGTCGTTTTGATCTGCGAGCAGAACAGAACGACACCTCACTATTTCACTGTAAACGGCACGTTTACTTTAACTTTTTGGGCGGCGGGGCGGCCTTTGATGATGGCGGGGCGCCAGGCGGGGCCTTCTTGCACGAGGCGCTTGGCTTCGGCGTCGCATTCTTCACTTAGGCCGTCTGTTACCTTGAGGTTTTCAATTTTGCCTTCGGGGGTTACAGTAAATTCTAGGCGCACGGTGCCCTCTAGGTGCTTGCTTTCAGCTTCTTCGGGGTACTTCAGGTTTTTCTTGAGGTATTCGTCGAACGCGGGGAAGCCGCCAACGGGCATTGCCGCTACGGGTGGCGGGGTAGGCATTTTGCTTTTGCGCTTGCTGCCGTAGCCTATCGTCACGACTTCATTCAACGCTCTGGTGTCGGCGGCTAAAGCAAGGGTCAAGGTGGTATCGTTGGCTAGCTTCTTCTCTTGCGTTTCGTAGCCAATAGAGCTGATTGTCAGGCTCTTTTTATCTTTGGGCACTACCAGCGAGAAGGTGCCATCGGGGCCGGTACTGGTGCCGAGCTTGGTGTCCTTTACTGTAACCGTAACGCCCGGCAATGCCTGCCCTTGTTGATCGGTGATGCGGCCGGTAACAAATTGCGTAGTTCGCCGCACGGAGGTAGTTATTTGCCCAAATCGGGCGGCCGGGCTGCGAGGAGCCTTGCTTACGGCCACTCCGGCCACAGTTCCGGTAAGTGGGGCTGCCACCGAATCGGGTATGCCGACAGAGTTAGGGGCACTGGCTTGCGCTACCATATCTTTCGGTTCGGTACTGATGCTGTCGGCTACAGTTTGAAGTCGGCTGGCCTTCATCAAAGCGGCCTCGCCGGAAGTTGCTGGCTTGGCGCTTCGCCGTGCCGAATACGACCGAGAGGCCGCGGCAGAGCTAGGGGCCATCGCTACTTCGGGTGCTGCTGGCGGTGGTGGGCTAGGTGCTTCTAAGGTCGGGGCCACTTCTGGGGTGGCCAGAGGCGCATCGGCGGGCTGGGCACTAGGCCGCACCGTCACGGTAGCCACTTCCCGCGTCGAGTGCCGCGTTTTGAACTTCTGCCGCCCCAGCCAGCCAACCGTGCCCACTAGTACAAACAGCAGCACCGCTGCCGCAATGGTCGACAGGCGTTGCCAGGCAATAGGGGCTTGCCGCGGCTCCTCCTGTTCGAGGCGGCTGCGCAGCCGCAGCTGCAACTGACTCAGTGCTTTATCGGTAGTAGCTAGGTCTGTCACCGACAAACCTTCTAAAATTTCGGCGCAGTACGGGCAGGCCAGCGTGTGTGCTTCTACCTCGTGCTGACTGGCCGGCGTGAGCGTACCGGCCACGTACTGCCGCAACAAGGCCAGCGGCAGGTGCCCACCCGATTGCGCGGGCAGCGAAGAGGACGGTGACGGATTAGCGGGCCGCATTGGCAGAAGATTCGAGCGAGCGTTTGAGGTTGCGTTTACCGTTTTGCAAGTGACTTTTAACAAGACCTAGGTCGAAGCCGGTTTCATCGGCTATTTCCCGGTAGCATTTCTTTTGAAGGTAAAACAGTTCCAGGCAGCGCCGTTGGCCCTCGGGTAGCTCGGCCAAGGCGTGTTCCATGGCTTGGAGGCGTTCTTCGGTGAGGGTCAGGTCGTCGGCGTCATCTTCTAGATGCGCGGCGGGTGCTAATTCCACAGCCGTGGCGTCGGGAAAGTGCAGCACCAGCGGTCCGCTTTCGGGGCCGGCGCGTTGGCGGGCGCGCAGCTGCATGAGGCAGTAGTTGCGCGCCGTGGTATGCAGCCAAGCCGGAAAGTTGCTCACCTCATGCTGCCGCAGCGTCACGACGAGCTTTTCAAATAACTGCATCACAGCATCTTGGGCGTCTTCGTCGGGGCGCAAGTAGCGGCGGCAAATGGCAAACACCGCTGGCATGTGCCGCTCGTAGAGCGCACCTAGGTCGGCTACCTCGCCTTCGCGGCGGTAGCGAACGAGCAGTTCCTCGTCGGATAGCTCGGCGGGCGACTTCGGGCGGCGCTTGAAAAACATGCGTCACAGAGTTAAGCAGATTTTTCGAAAGCCATAAAAAAATCCGGTGCCGGCGTGTGGAATTCTCCGCACCCCAGCATCAAGATTTTCAAACAGGCCTTTCACCAACCCTTTGCTACCATGAACAAGCTCTTTCTTGCCGTTCTCGCCATCATGCTAGCGGCTGTGCTGCTCGCCCACGGCCAAATTCCTGCTACTTCGAAAATAAAGCCGGTTGTGGCGAAGTCGGCACCCGATACGCTCACCGTGCGCGGCCGCGTGACGGACAGTAGAGGCCAAGGCTTGCCGGGCGTAACTGTGTTGATTAAAGGAACTACGAAAGGCACTTCCACCGACGCAAAGGGCGCTTACCATCTGGTGGTACCAGCCGGCAGCAGAATGTTAGTGTTTAGCGCTATCGGCTATGTAAGGGCAGAAAAAGCTATTGGAAAGCAGCGTGTTATCAACGTGACTTTGGCAGAAGATACCAAGCAGCTAAACGAAGTTGTGACGATTGGTTACAGTAGCCCCAAAGGTGCATTGTTGGGAAAAGTTAGTGGCGTTATTGTTAGAAAAGGGCGTGCAAGTGCACCCGGTAAGTACGAAGCAGTACCCGATCAAGAAGGGCTCAATGATATTGCTGGTGCTGCACCCGCGCAGGAACTCGTCGAAAATAAAATCTACACCTACGCGCTACCCACTCCCGAAACCCGCGAATCGTACGGCAAAATTCAGGAAAACAGCTTCCACTCTGCCCAGCAAGAGCCGCTTAGCACCTTCTCCATCGACGTCGATGCAGCAAGCTACGCCAATGTGCAGCGCTTCCTCAACCAAGGCCAGCGTCCGCCGCGTGATGCCGTGCGCATCGAGGAGATGGTGAACTACTTCACCTATGACTACCCACAGCCCACCGGCACCGAGCCTTTTTCCGTTACGACGGAGCTAGCTGCTTGCCCCTGGAACCCGCAGCACCAGTTGGTGCACATCGGCCTACAGGGTCGCAAAGTGGAGACAAAGAATCTGCCGTCGGCCAATCTGGTGTTCCTCATCGACGTGTCGGGCTCGATGATGGAGGCCGACAAGCTGCCGCTGGTGCAAGCTAGCTTGCGGCTGTTAGTGAAGGAGTTGCGCCCGCAAGATAAGGTAGCCATGGTGGTGTACGCCGGCGCGGCCGGCTTGGTACTGCCGCCAACCTCCGGTGCGCAGCGGGAAAAAATCCTAGGTGCCATCGACCAGCTACAGGCCGGTGGCTCTACCGCAGGCGGGGCCGGGTTGCGCCTCGCCTACCGGGTGGCCCGCGAGCAGTTTCAAAAAGGCGGTAATAACCGCGTGATCCTGGCTACCGATGGCGACTTCAACGTGGGCGAGCAAAGCAACGACGCCATGGAGCAGCTCATTACCCAAGAGCGCGAGTCGGGGGTGTTCCTCACGGTGCTGGGCGTGGGCCAAGGCAACTTGCAAGACAGCAAAATGGAGCTGCTCGCCGACAAAGGCAACGGCAACTACGCCTACCTCGACAACCTCGATGAGGGACACCGCGTGCTGGTGCAGCAGTTTGGCGGCACACTGTTCACCATCGCAAAAGATGTAAAGCTTCAGCTCGAATTTAACCCCACCCGTGTGCAGCAGTATCGCCTGATCGGCTACGAAAACCGCACCCTCGCCGCCGAAGATTTCAACAACGACCGCAAAGACGCCGGCGAGCTAGGTTCGGGTCACACCGTCACGGCTCTCTACGAAATCGTGCCCGTGGGTGCGCCACCGGTAGTGGATAAGCTTAAGTATCAACCTACTGCGACAGTTGCATCGGCTGCTGGCTCCGCTGATATTATGACGGTGAAGTTGCGCTATAAAGAGCCACAAGGCTCCACCAGCCGCTTGCTGGAGCGGAGCCTGCGCGGAGCGGCTAGCCCCATCGATAAAGCTTCCGAAAACTTGCGCTTCGCGGCGGCGGTAGCCCAGTTTGGCATGCTCCTGCGCCAGTCCAGCTACCTAGGTTCGGCTACGTATGCCAGCACCATCAACCTAGCCAACGGCGCCCGCGGCAAAGATGCTGACGGCTACCGCGCCGAGCTGGTGCGGCTGGCGAAAATAGCAGAAGGGCTGCGGACGGAGGCGCCAGTGTACGGGGCCCGTTAGCTATAGAAGTGACAACAACTAGCGATAAATCAGTTTGATCATTAAAACCCGCGCTGATACCTTTCACCACGCCAAAAAGCCCCACCGCAATGCAGTGGGGCTTTTTATTTGGCAGTGGAAAAGGAACAAGAGAAATTAGAACGAGAAACTTGCCGAAGCTTTAAAGACCCGGTTTTGGGCATCGTAGCGGTTGCTGTTATCCAGCGACGAGAGGCCGTAGTCGTAGCCGGCGCTCAGGCCTAGGCCGTTGTGGAACTGATAGCCGAGGCCACCCACTACGCCGAGGTCGAGGGAACGGAATTCATCTTTCACATTAATATCGTTCTGATAGCCATTGGTCTCGGTGGCGCCGCCCGCTGTTACGTGCACCGTGCCCTTGGCTAGGTAAGAGGCCTGCGGGCCTGCGTAGAGGTAAAGGCCCTTCGTGACATAGGCTCTAACTAACACTGGCACATCGATATAGCTCATGCGAGCCGTCGCCGAGCCCTGCTGCAGGATGGTGACTTCGCCTTGCTCAACCGGCACCGTGCCCATCGCCGTAACGCCTTTCTGCGAGTATTGCACTCCCGGCTCGATAGCGAAGTGCTTACCCAACGGAACGATGACAAATAGGCCAGCGTGGAAACCCGTCCGAGTATCTTTGGCTAGGGCGCCGTTGGCCAATTTGCTGGTAGCTAGCAGCGTTTGTGCCGCTTCTCCCGACCAATCGGATACGTTTAGCCCAGCCCGCACCCCAAACTTTATCGGGCGCGCCATGCTAGGGTGAATGGGCTCCTCATAATAGGTATACACTGGCCGGTGGATCGGCTTAAATACCTGAGCCTGAGCAGTGGAGAAAGAAGCAGAAAGAAAAAGAATAGCCACAGCTAAGCAGCTGCCAAGACGCAGGATGTTCATCGCTAAAAAAGAAGGAAGTGGAAAGAAGAATACGCCAGCGTCTACTCTTGCGCGCTACTCGGTAGCTGAGCGTTGTGCTAGGTATATTTGAAAAATCGTGCCAAATCGTGAAATAATACTGTGCCTGCTTGCTAACTAACATTCGTTCAGAGGATTGAATGTGAATAGTTATCATAGGCAAAGTGCTATAATCAGCGCGCAAGAAAAGTTTTGGTCCTACTTACTCCTAAAATGTTGCTGTAATGAGTAGCAGGCCTAGGTGCATGCCTCATGAACGTGCTAGGTAGGTGTGATATTTTATAACAGCTCGTGGAGCGGCATATCAGGACGCATAGCTGCGCCTCGCTCATTGCCACCTCTTATCCATTTCGATAAGCTACCCTTTCGACCAGCGAGAGAAAAGACGCGTGCTATTACACGGTGTTCTCTAGGGGTAAATTCTTCCGATATCACTTTTTTATTATAGCCAGATCATCCAACACTGGTTGTTTAAGGGCCCGCCGCAAAGGTGCGCCTCTACAGCCTGATCAAAAAAAAATCTGAGTGCTTGTAACGTTTGGCGCTGGCGCCGGTACTCCTGTCAAATTACCGAAAAACACACCCTTTCACCCCTAACCAAACCCTGGTGGAAACGACCGATGAGGCGCTCATGACGCAGGTACAGGCCGACAACCTGGATCAACTCGTGCCGCTGTTCGAGCGCTACCACCAGCCGTTGTTCAGCTTCTTGTGCCGGCTTACCGGCGACCGGGAGGTGAGCCAAGATCTAACTCAAAACGTGTTCTACCGCGTGTTGAAATACCGGGCTAGTTACCACGCTGGCCAACCGTTTCGGGCCTGGATCTACCAACTAGCCCGCAACGTGCACACCGACCACTGGCAGCAAAACCGTCGGCCGGCCTCCGATGTGGATCAGATCGAGCACACGGCCAGCTACGGCCGCTCGGCTCTGGCCCACGCCGCCGCCACCGACCGCGATGCAGCCTTGCAGGAAGCGCTGGCCTTGCTACCAGCCGATCAGCGCGAAATCCTAGTGCTACACCGCTTCCAAGGGTTCGATTACGCCGAAATCGGGGAGCTGCTAGGGTGCACCGCCGGGGCCGCCCGCGTGAAAGCCCACCGCGCCTTGGAGGCGTTGCGTAAAATTTACTTCAGCTGATTTGTTCTTAGTGCCATGCATACGTCTTTCACCTCTCACAATCTGCCTGCTTCCTGCGCCGCGCTGGAAGACTTGCTGCCGGCCTACGCCGAGGGCGAGCTAGCCCCAGATGAGCGGGCTCACGTGGAAGCACACCTCGCTACTTGCCCCGCTTGCCAGGAGAAAATAGCCCAATACCAGACCCTAGGCCAGGAGTTAGTTGGCTTGCCCCTCGCTTGCCCCACGCCGGAAATGCGCACCGATTTCATGGCGATGTTGCAACGGGAAAAAGCGGCTTTACCGACAGCACAAATTGCACCCGTGGCAGAAGCCCAGCCAAAGGTTGAGCAGGAAGCTAAGGTACTCTCGCTGTGGAACCGGCCGGCTACGCGGCAGTGGCTGCAAGTAGCGGCAAGCCTCCTATTGGTAGCTGTGGGTGTAGTGCTCGGCATGACGTTGCGGCCTCGCTCCGAGCAATTTGCTGCCAGCCAGACGCGTAAACCTTCGCTAGCTACTCAACTCGCAACCGCGGCCACGCAGCCCGCCACCGCCAGCGACCGGATACAACTGGTGAGCAACGCACCTACTGTCAATCAGCAGAATGATGCTACGGTGCTAGTGCTCGTTAATACGCTCAACACCGATCCCAACCCGAATGTGCGCCTAGCCGCTTGCGAAGCCCTTTACCGCTTGCGCCAAGACCCTAGGGTCGGCTCCGCGCTAGTGCATTCACTGCCTTTACAAACCGACCCCAACGTGCAGATTACCTTAATCGAACTGCTCGTGGAGCTGCGTACGCCCGAAGCAGTGCCTCAATTAGAGCGCCTCGCTCAACGCCGCGACGCTCTGCCAGTAGTGCGTCAACAGGCCGAGCAAGGCATTGGCTTACTGATCTAAACTGCATCTTCTCACCTATTGCTCAGGCTAGTTCGGCCGGATGAAAATATCCGGCGCAGGCCTGCTTTTGCCCAAATCAAACCAATTGTTCGTTATGAAAAAGTCTGTTTTGCTGGCCGTTGCCGGCGTCGTACTCGCCTCATCCTCTGCCCTTCACGCCCAAGAATACCGCACTAAGCTGAGCGGCAAGGCCAACAAGATTATCATCGAAATGCAAGCCGGCGATGTGAATATAGAGGGCACAGACGGCGACGAAGTTGTCATCAAAGGCAACGGCTACGAAGAGCCTAATAAGCGCGCCGAAGGATTGCATCCGGTCTATAACTCGGCCGTCGACAATACGAAGCTAGGGTTGTCGGTAACCAGCACCGACAACACACTGCGCATCGTGAAGGCCTCGCGTAAGGATGCTACTTACACCATCCGAGTGCCGCGTCGCGCCGATGTGTCTTTCACCCAAAGCGGCTGGGGTGGCGGCGGCGACTTGCTGCTCCAGAACCTGAACGGCAGTGTGGAAGTGGCCATGAAAAACGCCAGCGCTAAGCTCTTGAACGTGACCGGCCCCGTGGTTGCCAACACCGTGAGCGGCGACATCACCGTGCGCTTCGCTACTCTACGCCCTGAACCTAGCTCCATCTCTGTCGTGAGCGGCGACGTGGACGTGACGCTGCCTGGTAACAGCAAAACCACTCTCACGATGCGCTCCATCTCGGGTGAACTCTACACTGACCTCGACCTGAACGTGCCCAAAGGCAATGGAAACGAGACCATGCGCCAGGTAGGTGGCCAAACGGTAAGCGGCACGCTCAACGGTGGTGGCACGCCCATCAACCTCAAAACTGTGAGCGGCGACGTGTTCGTGCGCAAAGCTAAATAACACGACACCAGGGCAGTAACTATGCTAGGTGCTTGCAAAAAGCTGCGGCCTTCTGCGCTTCTCAGCAAAAAATAGCATTCGCCTTATCCCTGCAATTATCCCCCTACAAACTCTCAACTCATCTTTAATACACAACGTCATGCGTACTTCTTTCTTCTCCCTTCTCGTAGCTGGATTTGCGCTGGGCGTGGTGCCTAGTGCCGTAGCTCAAAAAATCATTGAAAAAAATGCGCCCGTTGCCAAAGGGCAGCGCATCGTGCTCAACCTGCCTCAAGGCAATGCCATCCGCATTCGGGCGGGTGTGGGTAAGGCGTTGGCCGTGAAAGCTAGCATTGATATCAACCAGAATAAGCTGAACGATGCACTACAGCTGACGCTCACCAACACCAGCGACGCCATTACACTCAAGTCGGAGCTAGACGATGAGATGCTAAAGAACTCGAAGGACAGCGACTGCCCTGAGAACGGCCGGCGAACCTACTCGAATTGGTCGAATGGCAAGAAAGGCTACTCCATCTGCACCAACATCACCTACGACATCACCGTCCCCGAAGGCATCGACCTCACGGTGAGTACCATCAGTAGCTCCATCGACGTGCAAGGCCCCACGGGTGAGCTCGACGCCAAGTCCATCAGCGGCGACGTGAACGTGAAAGGCGCCACGGCCGCTATTAAAGCCAAGTCCATCAGCGGGGCCGTGGACGTAAGCTGGCCCGCCGTTAAGGGGGCTGAGCTAGCTATGAAAACCATTACCGGCGAAGTGTATACAGATCAGGATATTGTCTTCCAAAACAAGCGCAATAATGCCGGCCCCGTCGGCTACCAACTACGTGGCACGCTCAACGGCACTGGCCCGCTCGTGCAACTAGAGTCTATTAGCAACGACGTGTACTTTCGCAAGGCGAAGTAAGTGCCATAACGACAGCTGCTTGCGCCTCATAGTTGAACAACTAGCCCCGAGCGACTTTCGCTAGAACGAACCTAGGCTAAGCAAGAGTAGCAATGAGTGAGACACAAATAAGTGTCGCTACAACAGCCAGCCAAACAGAGTAACCTCCTCCTACTCAGAATAAAAACGAAATATTTCGTAGGCTAAACTTGATACTACGAATAAGTTCGTATATTTTTGACATACGATAGGATTCGTAGCAAAATTTATTCCTCTGTTGCTTTTCCCGCAGCCCCTGCCGCAAGCATTACCTAGCCTCACGCTCCGTCTTGCTGCCAGCACCTAGATAGGCCCCAACCTCCTGCTTTTTTCCACTCTTCCTCTGCCCGCTTTGCTGGCAGCTAACTAGTTACGTGCCTTCATTGGAGCTAGCATGCTCTATCAAAACGCTCATTATGAAACACTTATTCTTAATTCCTGCGTTCATAGGGCTCAGCCAGTCAATGCTAGCACAAGCACCCCAACCGGTGGCTACTGCTGCAAAAACGGCTACCAGCCAAGGCAGCCTCACGGGCTCAGTTGTGAATGCCACTACAAAACAACCTGTTGAGTTTGCCACTGTTGGGCTGCTCGACCAAGCCACTGGCAACATGATAGAAGGCGGCGTGTGCGACGCCAAAGGGGAATTCGCCTTCAGCAAACTAGCCGATGGTGAGTATAAGCTGACTGTCAGCTTCGTAGGCTTCCAACCCCAAACGGTGGAACACGTGAAGGTAGCCAGCGGTAGCTCGCAAAAGCTAGCCGTTGTGGCACTAGCGCCTACGGCCCAGCAGCTAGGAGAGGTGAAAGTGACCGGCGAGCGGGAGCTAATTGAAAGCAAAGCCGACCGCCTGGTGTACAACGCCGAGAAAGACCAAAGCAACACAGGCGGTACCGCCGCCGACGTGCTCAAGAAAACGCCCATGCTCAGCCTCGATTCCGATGGCAACCCCGAGCTGCGCGGCTCTACTAGCGTGAAGGTGCTCGTGAACGGCAAACCTAGCGGCATGCTCGCCAATAACATCGCCGATGCCTTGCGTCGCATGCCCGCCGACCGGATCAAGTCGGTGGAGGTAATTACCTCTCCTTCGGCCAAGTACGATGCCGAAGGCGCGGGCGGCGTTATCAACATCATCCTGAAGAAAGGCGACTTGTCAGGCACAACGGGCTCCGTGAGCGCGACGGTCGGCAACATGAACAACAGCCTAAACAGCAGCCTGACGCAGCACAAAGGCAAGCTAACTACTACCTCGGAGCTAGGGTTGGCGTCGTACTTCAACCGCTACCGCAGCGACATTAGCCGCACCGACGTACTAGCGCCTGGCGAATTGGGCCAACTCAGCCAGCGCACCGCCACCCGCAACTACAATCAGGGCCTGACCGGACGCCTGAACTTCGACTACGACCTGACCACAAAAGACGTGCTGACCCTAGGTGCCAACACGGAGTTGTTTCGCTACCGTGGCACGCGCGGCATGACCTCGACGTACCTAGCGCCGGGGCTCCCCGATGATAGCTACCGCCGCGACATTGAATGGCCCTACGCTGATAACCGCTTTCCGAGCCTTGATGTAAATGCTGGCTACACCCGCACCGGCAAGCGTCCAAAGCAAGAGTTCAGCGTGTTAGGGTTGCTGAGCACCAGCTCGGGGCGGCAGGCATACTTCCTGGATCAGTTTCGGACGGAAGGCTTGGATTACCGGGAAACGAACGTGAATACAAGCCGCAACCGCGAGCTGACTTTCCAGACCGACTACGCCCAGCCCACCGACAGCACTGGCCTCCTGGAAATGGGCGCCAAAACCATCCTGCGCCGCGCTGGCAGCGACTACACCGTGCAGGCTGATAGCCTCGAAGGCCGCGGCTTGACCTTGGTGCCCTCTCGCTCCAACCAGTTTGATTATCAGCAGAATGTGTACGCGGGGTATTTGTCTTATGGCTTCAGCTTGCACAAAGTCTACAGCTTCAAGCTAGGTACCCGCGTAGAGCACACCAGCGTGCTAGGCGACTTCGCCACCTCCCCCGACCGGGTGCGGCAAGACTACACGAACGTGATTCCGAACGTGCTGGCCTCGTACGACTTCGGGGCGAATAAAGAGCAGAAGCTGAAAGCGAGCTACACCCGCCGCATTCAGCGCCCCGATATTTGGCTGCTCAACCCGTATGTGAACGTGAACAACGGTCGTTCGGCTCAGTCGGGTAACCCTAACCTGCGCGCCGAACTAGCCGACGCTTACGAGCTAGGCTACAGCACCAGCCACAAGAGCAGCACGCTAACCATTGCGGCCTCTTGGCGGCAAACCAACAATGCCATTCAGCAGGTGTTTACTTCTGTGCCGGCCCGGACTATTTTCCCCGACGACACCACCAACGCTAGCCTGCTCTACAGCACGTTCCAGAACGTTGCCCGCCGTTCCAGCTACGGCCTGAGCGTCACCGGCTCCACCAAGCCCAACCCCAAGTGGACCCTCAACGCGACGCTTAACACTTTCTACCTCAGCGTGAAAAGCCCACTGCTAGGTTTCAGTAACCAAGGCTTCATGTACAACGGTAACTTCTCTTCGGCTTGGACCTTCGAGCACGGCTATAGCCTTCAGGCTTCCATGTACGTCACCTCGCGCCGCGTCTTGTTGCAGGGCGATGTGAGTGGTTTTCAAACGCATACCCTTTCCGTGAAAAAGGAGTTGTTCGACAAGAAAGGCAGCCTCACGTTAAATCTCGAAAACCCATTCTCCCGCACTCTCCTCTTCCGCGCCAACTTCGCCGTACCCGACAGCTACAACATGCGCAGCGACCAATACGCTTACAATCGTGCTGTGCGCTTGAGCTTTAACTATCAATTCGGCTCCACGGATGCTGGCTCTTCTCGTCCGCGCAAAGCCATCCGCAACGACGACCAGAAGAAAGGCGAAGGCGGCAACTAATCGAATTGTAGCACGAAGTCTGCGCCTCGCGTATCGTTGACCAATGCGCGCCTGTCGGTCGGCCACTTCGGCTTCGCACCGGCAGGCGTAACCATTCTCTCACCTGCGAGTTTTACAGGGAATGGAACACTCTCCCATTCCAATCTTCCCGTTTGGCAGCTACCCGCAAGCCGAGGAACCTAGCTTCCAACCGGTACCCAGCGAAGCCTTGGAGCAGCTCGTGGTGTACCGCCGCGAAGACAAGTTTGCCACCTGCCGCCAGCATATGGAGCTGCACCGGCGGCAGTTCTACAAGCTGTCGATGGTGGAGCAAGGGGGAGGCACGTTTTACCTGAACGATGAGGAAATAACGGTAGCGCCCCATTCAGTGCTACTTGTCAAGCCGGGTACTGCCCTGAGTTGGCATTTGCACGACGGACCTCAAACTGGGCTCTACTGCTTTTTCTCCGCCGAGTTTTATAATGCGGGGTTGCTGCCGGGCTATCAGCTACATGCGGTGCTCTCAGGTGCGGCCCCATACGTGTATCATGCCTGCACGGAGGCCGAGTATGCCGCGCTGCGCCAAAGCGGCGAGCAACTCTGCGCCCAACAGCACCAAGTGGAAAAGGCCCGCCACCACTTGCGCCTGCTGCTCGCCGACTTACGGGAGTGGGACGCACTTGCTCCGTCACCAGCAGTTGCCGCTAGCCAGGCGTCACTGGTGCAACAATTTCAGCAGTTAATAGAAGCGCGCCTCGCCGCCGGAGAGCCCGCTGCGACTCTAGAAGTTTACGCCGATGCTTTGTGTGTGACGCCGAAGCACCTGAGCGCACTGTGCCGCCAAGCGACGGGGCAGAGTGCAGCTAGCTTGCTTAAGGAAAAGGTAATCACGGAAGCCAAAGTCCTCCTCACGGGCACGCACTTGCCGGTAAGTGAGCTGGGTTATCGGCTAGGTTTCTACGATGTTGCGCACTTTTCGCGCTGGTTCAAGCAGGCAGCAGGACAAGCGCCTTCGGCTTACCGTATGCAATTCGCGACGTACAAATAGTTCGGCACTTGATACAAAGAGGAGGAAGAGCGGGCGCCTAGCTTTGCTGAGCGCCTTGAGAAGGCGCAGCGTTGCAAAACGCAACGCCGCGTCGGACCAGCGGAGCAACCTGCCGTATACAAGAACGGCGTTGTGGCTACTTACTCGCGGGCGTCTTTTTTAACCTCCTCTATATCATGGATAAAATTGCTTTAATCGTTGGTGCTAGCGGTATCGTTGGTAGCAACCTCGCCAACGAACTGCTCACCACGGGCTGGACCGTTTACGGCCTCGCGCGCCGCCCCAGAACCGACGTACCCAGCCTCCACCCCGTCGCCGCCGACTTGCTCGACCCCGCCGCCCTCGAAACGGCCCTCGCCGACGTGAACCCCACGCACGTTTTCATCACAACCTGGATGCGGCAAGAAAACGAGGTTGAGAATATTCGCGTGAATAGCGCTCTAGTACGCAACGTTCTAACGGCGCTTTCGCCTAAGCATACGGTGCAGCACGTGGCGTTGGTCACGGGCCTAAAGCATTACCTAGGGCCATTTGAGGCGTATGCCAAGGGCGGCACCTTGCCTCCTACGCCCTTCCGGGAGGAGTTGCCGCGGCTTGATATTGATAACTTCTACTACGCCCAGGAAGACGAAGTGTATGCGGCCGCGGAGCGCGACGGTTTCACCTGGAGCATTCACCGCCCGCACACCATCATCGGTAAGGCGGTGGGTAATATGATGAATATGGGCACTACGCTAGCTGTGTATGCCAGCATTTGCAAGGAAACCGGCCGCCCGTTCCAGTGGCCTGGCTCGGAAGCGCAGTGGAACGGCCTCTCCGACGTAACCGATGCCCGCATCATTGCCAAGCAGCTAGCTTGGGCTGCCACCACGGAAGCGGCTCACAACCAAGCCTTCAACATCGTCAATGGCGACTATTTCCGCTGGAGCTGGCTCTGGGGCCGCCTAGCTGATTGGTTCGGCGTTGAAGCCCGCAGCTTTGATGGCACGGTACACCCACTGGAAGAGGAAATAGCCGGCGACGCTGAGTTGTGGCGCGACATGGCTGCTCGTCACCAACTAGTTGAATCTGACCTAAATAAGCTAGCCTCCGCTTGGCACACCGACCTCGACCTAGGTCGTCCGCTGGAAGTAATGACAGATATGTCGAAGAGCCGCAAACTAGGCTTCCTCGAATACCAGCCCACAGAGGATTCATTCTTCGATCTGTTTGCGCAATTGCGCACTGATCGGCTGATTCCATAGTGCCTGTAGCGCGTACTAGGTCTAAAGCTAAAAGCTAGTTCCCCTCCTTTTTTAAGGAGGGGTGCCCGAAGGGCGGGGTGGTTAAGGTCGTTGAAAGGTTACTAGAAACTAAAACCTAGCTCTAGCTGAACCACCCCTAGCCCCTCCTTAAAAAAGGAGGGGAACTAGCTTCTAGATTTAGAATTAGGTCTAGGTTATATTTTACTACTTCTCTTCAAGCTACTTATGTCTAACGCCGCCGAAGACCCACAGGCCGATAACCGCCACCGTCCACCCTACCGCGCTACATATCAGACCACGACGGAGCCGCTTATCGTCACCCCTACTTTCCTGACGCGGGCCGATGCAACGCCTCGCAGCGTGCGGCCGCAAGACGAAGGCGCTACCCGCAGCAAGCACGGCGACTCACTCGATAACCCCGATGCCGAACCCGCTGAAATAGCCTTGGAGGCCGACTCTAACCTAGGATATGAACACTGGGACGAATATTGGCGGAAGGTGCACGGGCCCAAGTTTGCCTACGAAGAACCGGGCAGCACCTCGGAGCCCGTGTTGCGCTACGACCAAATTCACCGCGTGGCAGGCGGCCCCTCGTCGTATTTCCGCCCGCCCTACCACGCCATGGTGACGGACGATCAAAAGCTAGTTGCTGATCCTTACGCGCGCGTTCCTGCCTATCAGCGCCCGCGCTGGGACGGCTTTGCATACATTGCCTACGCCGCCGAAGCCGACATCAACCGTGTGCTCAAGCAGCCGCAGTACGACAAGCGCGTGGTAGCCGACGAGCAAACGGCCTTTCGTATGGTCACGCGCTCCATTACCCGCGAATACATTCTGCTACCGAGCCCTACGCACCGCGACCCCATCAGCTTGGTCAAAATTCACTATCGCAAGCCAGAGCTCACGCGGGAGGCGTTCCAAGAACGCTTGCTCAACCAGCACGCAGAAGTGGTACTCGCACAGGCAGCTACGCACACCTACGTGCGGCGCTACGCCCAGCTCCACAACATCGGCTCAACGCAGTATGACCCCGAAGGCAGCCTGATGGATGCTATTTCGGTGCTATCGTTCGCCAGCATGAACGACGTAGAGGACTTCCTCGTGTCAGATGATTACCAGACGATTGAGGCAGATGAGGCGTCGTTCACGGACCTAGCCCAGTCAGAGTTCTGGACGGGTATCACGTACAGTGTAATCAACCGGCTCTTGCCCGAACTGGCTACTAAGCGCTAAGTACGAAAATGTCGCCTGCCGGTCCGACGCCCTAGGGCGTCCGACCGGTTGTCGTCTGTTAATGTCTGCACGATTTAAGCGGCCATAGGTTACTCCACCAGCAATCGGTCGGATGCCTAGGGCGTCGGACCGGTAGGCGCGAGTTGTTCAACGATGCGCAAAACGTAACATTCTCATCTCCACCTCCACAATTATTTTTTGCTTTTCCAAAAAGCTTTTCTCACTTTTAGCCCATCAAGCATTGCAATTTCATGCCTACCCAATCGGCCCGCTTCTTTTTTAGCTACTTTTTCTACTACGCGAAAGCATAGCAGCGAGGCCTTTTTGTAGCATAGTCATACAGAACACGAAAAGCGCCTCCTGCTCACAGGAAGCGCTTTTTTGTTACCAGAAAACAGTACACCGAATGAAATTCCTAGCTTCTTTTTACTACGGCTTTTACTTCTTCTTTTACCGGAAGAAGCGGGCCCTCCTTTGTAACTCCTGAGCTAGGAAACACAAACGAAAAGGGCCCCGCACCGCGGAAGCCCTTTTTTATTGCTTATCACTTTCAACCGTCATGAGTCCCAAAATTGCCATCCAGGGTTTCGAAGGAAGCTTCCACCAAATAGCCGCCCGCCACTATTTCGGGACGGACATTACGTTCGCGACGTGCGCCACGTTTTCGGAAGTGGTGCGACAAGTGACCAGCGAGGAAGTAGACTGCGGCCTGATGGCAATTGAGAACTCCATAGCCGGCAGCATTTTACCTAACTACAACCTGCTGCAACAAGCCAACTTGCGCGTAACCGGCGAGGTGTACCTGCGCATTCGCCAGCACCTGCTGATGCTGCCGGGCCAGTCGCTCACGGATATCCGCGAAGTACACTCGCACCCGATGGCGCTGCTCCAATGCCGGGCTTTCCTGCGCGAGCATCTCGATTGGCGCTTAGTAGAGACGGAGGATACAGCCTTAAGTGCCAAGAACATCCGCGAGCAGCATTTGACTGGTACCGCCGCCGTAGCGGGCAGCCTTGCCGCTGAGCTGTTCGATATGGATATCGTAGCGGAAGACATTCACTCCGACGACCAGAATTACACGCGCTTCTTGGTAGTGGAGCGGGCCGAGAAGGCGAAGCCGGTGGCCAACGCCAACAAAGCCTCCTTGTACTTCCACACCGACCACCAGCAGGGTAGCCTAGCCAAGGTGTTGGTGCGCATCGCCGACCGTGGCATCAACCTCTCCAAGCTTCAGTCGTATCCGCGGCCGGGCTATACGTGGCAGTATTACTTCCACGCCGACCTAGAGTTCGACGACGCCCAGCAGCTCGAACAAGTGCTGGAAGACATAGCTCCCGTGACCGACAGCGTGCGCGTGCTCGGGGTGTACCGCAAAGGAGAGACTTACTAGAAATCAAGCGTTTAACCCTAGGCTACGATTAGCACCGATAAACGAAGATGACCATACAAATCAGCACCGCCCAACGGCTAGCGCACACCGGCGAATACTACTTCTCTCAGAAGCTCCGCGAAATCGAGGGGCTGAACAAAGCCGGCGCCGACATCATCAACCTAGGTATTGGCAGCCCCGACATGCCGCCGCACCCCAGCGTGATCAAAGCGCTAACGGATTCGGCTGAGCTGCCGAACACGCACGCCTACCAAGGCTACAAAGGCGTGCCCGCTTTGCGTGAGGCCATGGCCAACTGGTACGAGCGCAGCTACGGCGTGACGCTGAACCCTGACACGGAAGTGCTGCCGCTGCTAGGCTCGAAGGAAGGCATCATGCACATCTGCATGACGTTCCTACAGGAAGGCGACGAAGTGCTGATTCCAAACCCTGGCTACCCAACGTATCGTGCTGCGGCTCAGCTGAGTGGCGCCACCATCGTGGACTACGACCTCACGGCCGAACGCGGCTGGCTCCCCGACCTAAAGGACCTAGCCCAGCGTGACCTAAGCCGCGCGAAGCTGATGCTGGTGAACTACCCGCATATGCCTACCGGCGCCCAAGCCACGCCGGAGTTCTTCGCGGAGCTAGTTGCCTTTGCGAAAGCGCACAACATCCTATTGGTGCACGACAACCCGTATAGCTTCATTCTCAACGACAACCCCACTAGCCTACTCGCCACACCCGGCGCGAAGGACGTAGTGCTGGAGCTGAACTCCCTGAGCAAGTCGCACAACATGGCCGGCTGGCGCGTGGGCATGCTAGTAGGCCGCGCCGACTTATTGCAAGACGTGCTGCGCTTCAAGAGCAACATGGATTCGGGTATGTTCCTTCCGGTGCAGCGGGCCGCCGTAGCCGCCCTGGGGCTAGGTGCTGATTGGTATCGGGAGCTAAACCAGCACTATCGCGCCCGCCGCGAGCTGGTGTATGAGCTGCTCACCACCATCGGCTGCACCTTCGACCGCCAGCAAACCGGCATGTTCGTGTGGGCCTCTATCCCGGAGGGGTACGCTGATGGTTACGCCGTGAGCGACAAGTTCTTGCATGAAGCCCGCGTGTTCATCACGCCTGGTGGCATCTTCGGCAGCAACGGCAACGCCTTCGTGCGAATCAGCCTCTGCCAACCTGAAAACGTGTTTCGCGCTGCTCTGGAGCGCATTGTAAAGTCCTTGCAACCTAGCTCCGCTAGCGTTTAGAAAATGGTAGTTACCATAATCGGAATCGGTTTGATTGGCGGTTCGCTGGCGTTGAGCTTGCGGCAAACGGATATTGCTTCCCGCATCATCGGCCTCGACCGTAATCCTGAAAACCAACAGAAAGCCTTGGAGCTAGGCTTGGTCGATGAAGTCACCGACGACCTAGCTTCCGCCGTGCATCGCTCCGACTTGGTAGTCGTGGCCGTGCCCATGGACGCCATGCTCACGGTGTTACCGCAGGTGCTGGCGCTGGTTGATAAGCAAGTAGTTATCGACGTGGGCTCTACGAAGCAACAGCTTCTGGAAGCCATCAAAGACAACCCCAAACGCGGCCGTTTTGTCGCCGTTCACCCCATGGCTGGAACTGAATATTCAGGCCCGGAGGCCGCCATTCCGCACCTGTTCGATGGCAAGACGCTCGTGATCTGCGACGCTGAGAGCAGCGATGCGGATGCAGTGGCCTTGGTAGAAAGCGTGTTTCAGCAGCTGCCCATGCGCCTCGTGTACCTAGGAGCCACCGAGCACGATGTGCACACGGCTTACGTTTCGCACATCTCGCACATCACTTCTTTTGCCTTGGCTCTCACCGTTTTGGAGAAAGAAAAGGAGGAGCAACGTATATTTGAGCTAGCCAGCGGCGGTTTTGAATCGACTGTGCGCTTGGCCAAAAGCTCTGCGGCTATGTGGGTGCCTATCTTTCGCCAAAATCGCACGAACGTGCTCGACGTACTTGACGAACATTTGCGCCAACTACAACACATGCGCGACCTGATTGCGCAGGAAAACTACCCGGCGGTGACTGACCTGATTCACCAAGCCAACCTCATCCGTAAAATCTTGAAGTAGTTTATAAACCATGGAACAAACCGCACCCGTGGCCGCCGCCGAGCAGCCCCTCATCCGCAAAAAGCCACTCATCATCTCGGGCCCTTGCAGCGCCGAAACCGAGCAGCAAACCATCGAAACCTGCACGCGCCTAGCGGCTACCGGCAAGGTAGACATGTTGCGCGCCGGCATCTGGAAGCCCCGCACCAAGCCCGGCTTGTTCGAAGGTATTGGCACGAAGGGTTTGCCCTGGCTGAAGAAAGCCAAAGACCTAACAGGTCTGCCCATCACGGTGGAAGTAGCTACGGCTAAGCACGTTGAGGACTGCCTAGCCTTCGACGTAGATGTGCTGTGGATAGGGGCCCGTACGACGGTAAACCCATTCTCGGTGCAGGAAGTAGCCGACGCGCTACGCGGCGTGGATATCCCAGTGCTCATCAAGAACCCCATCAACCCCGACCTGGAGCTGTGGATGGGTGGCGTAGAGCGTATTGCGAAGGCGGGTATCAAGAACATCGGCTTGATTCACCGCGGTTTCTCGAACTACGGCAACACCGAATACCGCAACGCCCCGATGTGGCACCTGCCCATCGAGATGAAGCGCCGCCTGCCCGATATGCCGCTCATCTGCGACCCAAGCCACATTGGTGGCCGCCGCGACGTGTTGCAGAGCCTCGCTCAGAAGTCCATCGACCTCGATTTCGACGGTCTGATGATCGAGTCGCACATCGACCCCGATAATGCGTGGAGCGACGCTAAGCAACAAGTAACGCCTGAGCGCCTCGCCGAGCTACTCGACGGCCTCGTGTGGCGTCAGGAAACCACGGATAAGCAGGAGTTTCTGACCGCGCTGGAGAAGCTACGCCAGCAGATTAACCACCTCGACGACGAGATTCTACAACTCATCAGCAACCGCATGGCGGTGGCCGAGAAGATCGGTACCTACAAGAAGGAGAACAACATCACCATCTTGCAGCCCAACCGCTGGAGCGAAATAATTGACCGCGGCGTAGCCAAAGGCGCCAAGCTAGGTTTGACCGAAGATTTCATCCATAAGTATCTGGATGCTATTCACCTAGAATCGATCAACCGTCAGAACCGCGTGATGAACGGCTAAGTTTGCCAGCTGCCTAATTCTAGAACGTCATACGGAGCTTGCCGAAGCATCTTTACCGCAGTAGTAATTAGTTACTGTGGCAGTAGAGATGCTTCGGCAAGCTCAGCATGACGTTCTTTTTTATTTTACTATCAATCAATCAACTACCTGTGATTACCGGCCGGTCGCTGTGACCTAGGTGGCGGTCCGGCGAGATACGGTCGCGCACGAGCTGCTTCAATTCCTTCGACTCTGGAAAGCGGCTAGCTTCTTTGCGCGAGAAGATCAACTCCTCATTCAGTCGTACCTCGAAGATGCCACCGGTGCCAGGTACTAGCGCCACTTCGCCTAGCTCGGTGTCGAAAGTAGTGAGCAGTTCTTGCGCCATCCAAGCGGCGCGCAGGAGCCAGCGGCATTGGGTGCAATACGTTATTTCGACGCGGGGCGTAGGCATTGACGGATGCTTCGAGTAGGGAGCCTAGGTTATTGCTTATCAGTGTTCTTGTCTTTGTTTTCCGGCTGTGCTGCCTCTGGCGCGGACTTGGGCGCATCAGCAGCGGCGGGCGCTGGGCTAGTGGCAGGCTTGGTCGCCGTTGAGTCTTTGGGAGCCGCTTTCAGATCAGGTTTCTTCGTAGAATTCCTGGCCGACGGCGACTTGGGGCGGGAGCCAATCTTGGTGCTGCGGGCGTTGGGCTTACTCGCCGTTTTCACCCCGATGCCTTTGATCCGGTCTTCAATTTCGCTGAGCAAAAAGGCCGCGTCCGACTTGGGTTGATCATCCTGAAACTGGTCGCGGGCCAGTGTGGCTTGCTCGCGGGCCTTATCGTATTGCTTCAACTCTAAGTACACGAAAGCTAGGTTGAGGTGCGTCGGCGGGAAGTCTTTGCGCAGGTCAATGGAGTGCAGGAACGGCGCCACGCTTTGCTTGAACTGACCTAGGCGTTGATACGCATAGCCCACAGCAAAGTAGGAGTAATAATCGCCGTATCCATTGTCGTGCGCTACACCGTAGTGCTTGATAATGAGCGGGAAAAGGTCGTCTTCCAGGATGCCTTTTTCGGCACAATCGCACTGTTGCAAGCTGAAATAGTAGTCGCCTAGGCCCCGGTCGAGCTTGTAGTTTTTGGGGTAACGGCGCTTGAGTGAATCGAGGGCCCGGCCAACCCGGAAGCGGTAGATGGTGCCCCCAACGCCATCCTTATAGCGGTTGTCGTCCAGGGTTTCTAGGATGGGTAAGTCTTTGAAGGTGAAGGTGTGGTATTCGCGCGTAGCAATACTGTAGTTAAGCGCGTATTCCTCCTTCTTTAGTACCACCGCTAGCTTGGTGTTATGCGGATCATACTCCTGTAGCATGCGGAAGGCAGTATCATATTTTTTCTGCGCGACGAGGTCATCAGCCTTGTGGAGCACAGCCATGTTGGTCTGAGCGTAGGCCGTACTAGTCAGAAGCAGACAGGTAGCAAGAGTGCGTAGAAGAAAGCGCATGGAAGAAAAAGGCAAGAAAAATGCGTGGTAGTACGCTCGAAGGCAAGTTCGGGAAGCTAGGGCCTGCGCACTGGCTTTCCTTTACTATGAATTCGGTTTACTCCATCAAACGTTGAAGACGATAGAATGCTTATTCCCGTAACGGAGTAGCCCCGAAAAATACTACGGATTTTGTATCATGTACGACGACTAGCTCGCGCAAGATCTAAATTACCCCGCTTTCCCGCCCCGCCCCGATGCTCTTTTACACCCTTATGAAACCCGTGGCGCAGCTTGCGCTACGTATCTTCTTTCACCGCCTAGAAGTGCGGCATCGGGAGAGGTTGCAACTGCCTGGTCCGCTGTTAATTGCTGCTAATCACCCGAATACTCTGATGGACCCGCTAGTCGTCGCCATTCACCGGCGCGACCCAGTGGCTTTTCTGGCAAAGAGCACCTTCTTCCAGAACCCGGTTCTGCGCCGGATCATGACCTCCGGCAATTCTATCCCGATTTACCGGCGGCAGGATGTAGATGCGAATAGTACTGTAACGCCGGCTGAGCTAGCTCGCCGCAACGAAGCCGCTTTCAGCCGCAGCTACGATTACTTGGATCAGGGCGGCACGGTCATGATCTTTCCAGAAGGTACCAGCATCTCGGAGCGTCGGCTGCGGCCCCTCAAAACTGGAGCGGCTCGCATTGCGCTGGGCGCTGAGGCTCGCCATAATTTTCAGCTAGGGCTGCATATTCTGCCAGTAGGCATCAACTACTTCGACCCTACTCGCTTCCGCTCCGATGTGCTCGTAAATATCGCGCCGCCCATCGTGGTGGCTAACTACGCGGCTGCTTATCAACAAGATCCAGAGGCTGCGGCTGATGCCCTGACCGAAGAAATTCGCTTGCGCCTTGAGCGCCGCCTCGTTATCACCCGCGATGCGGCCGAGGATAGGCTGGTGCAACAAGTAGAAGACACGTTCACCAATCACCTGATTGCCGATGATGAGGAAACGCTGTATGACAACTTCCAGCTCAGTCGCACGCTGCTAGAAGCCGTTGCCTTTTTTGAGAAGCACGACCCCGATCAGCTACAACAGGTGCGCAGCCAGCTTACCACCTACCTGCTCCACCTCGACCGCCTGCGCCTCACTGATGCAGCCTTGGAACCTAGCTCCAAAGAAGGCCGCCTAGCTCGTGCTCTTCGCACCCTCTTAAAGCTGACGCTAGGTGCGCCAGTGTGGCTTTACGGCTTGATTAACAATTACATACCGTACATCTTGCCTTCGCTTGTAGCAAAGCGAGCCACCAACGACGTGGCGTTTGTCGCCCCTATTATGCTAGTAGTGGGCATGCTCACCTTTCCTCTGAGCTATGCCGCGCAGACGGTTCTCGTTCAGCATCTTACCCATGATTGGCGCTGGACGACGCTTTACACGCTTAGTTTGCCCTTTGCCGGTTTTTACGCGCTCAGCTACTGGAACAGTCTTGAGGCTAGGGTCCGGCGCTTGCGCGCGTGGCACTTGTTTCGGCAACAGCGACCAGTAGCGGAGAATTTATTCCAACAGCGTGCGGCTATTCTGCGCCTGCTCGATGAAGCACGCACTGCTTACCTGAAAGCGACTAGCGACGTTATAAGCAGGTAGATACGAAGAGTGACGTACAGACTAAGTAGAGTACTCTCTCATCTAGAAACGCTACCGCCCGCCTGCTTTCAACCCTAGCCCTAGGGTTAGAATCTCGGGTAAGCTTAAGGACTTGTTGGTGAACTTACTAACTAGGTGTAAATCGTTGGTGCTCAACTCGCCGTAGAGCGTGGTGCGGCGTGGCAACCCATTCAGGTTGTTGCCCACCACTTCATGTGTAATCCGGGCGCCGACCAACGCTCCTATCCGCACTGCCGGCGACCACCAATAGTAGCCTTTAGGGTAACGGCCTGCCGATTGATTGGTCAAGAAAAACTGCTCGCCTGTGGTGTAGTTCACAAAGCCTCCTATCGATACTGGGCTCACTTGCCAGCCATTTTGCAAGCTTGGGGAATAGGGCGTATAGGTGGTTTTCAGGGTGAATATAGCCATTGCCCGCCCGCCAACTGACGGCGGCACGTACCCAACCAGTACCTCCGGCTCTAGCTTCTGATCCGCCAGCCAAAAGCCCCCGCCTACAGCTACCAAGCCCTGACCGCCGCCTATCTGTACGGTTAGGAAAAAGGGCCCGTGCCGGTCGGGGGTCGGGTCATTCTGGGCCTGTGCCGCCGTGGCAAGCAAGCACAAGGCCAAGATTAACAGTGCATTAAAGTGCGGGCGCATAGGCAACGGTTTCGAGGTTGAACTTCCGCCGACCCCACACCGACAGAATGTTGTAGTGCCGCTTCCGGAAATTATACGCCGTCAGATACTGTACGCTGTCGTGGAAGGGCTGCCCATTGGTGAAGCGGTGAATGTGGCCCGACAGGTGAAAAACTAGTTGCCGACTGCTGCGGATAGTGCGCGCGTATGGCTGCACTAGGTTCGGATCGAAGTCCTCGTCGGTGGGTGGTACGTGGCACAGAACAATGCTGCGGCGTGTGTTGGCGGTATCAGCCAGTTGTTTACCTAGCCAACCTAGGTCGGGTACCTGGCCCTGAAAGCCATACTCACGCCCATTGGTATCCAAACAGATAAACTTGGTGCCGCCGTACACGAAAGAGTAGTTCAGCGGGCCGAAGACACTCTCGTACACGGCCCGGCCGTTGCCTACCTCATCGTGGTTGCCGATAACGGTCAGATACGGCACATTCAGCTTGCGCAAGCGGTGATGAATCCAGCGCATTTCGCGCACCAAGCCAAAGTCGGAGATGTCGCCCGCAATGATGACAAAGTCAATCTTGCGTTGCTGGTTTACGCTAGCTACAAAATCTTCGGCCTCATCGTAAAAGCGCTGACAGTCACCAATAAAGACGAAACGCAACGTGTCGCTCTCCTGCTTAGGGCGGCTCGTCAGGCGAATGAGGTTTTGGGTGGTAAGCTGCCGTTCGGCAGCGGGTACCAAGGTTTGATTGGGGCTGAATTCCAGCAAGCCGCAACTGCTCAGCGCGCACATCCCCAAAAGGCCGCTCACCTGCATCCAAGGCTCTAATAGTCTGCGTAGTAGTCTTCTCATCTCGATTGCGAAGCCGCGCTTACAGAACCCGATTTCCGCTACCAGCGCACAGCTTAGTACTAGAAAAATCGGCAATATGTTCTGCCTGGTAGTCTCAGAAATAAGGGCCTCCTAGAAATCCACTTTAACGCCCAGGCCAAGAGTTAAAATTTGACCGAGAGCCAATCCTTTCGTGTTGGTAAGCAAACTGACAAAATACAAATCGTTGGTACCTAGCTCGTAATACGCGGAAGCTACCCGCTTGCGGCCGGTTCGCGTGTTAAATCCGTAGCCCACGCGGCCTCCTAAAAAGGCCCCTAGCCGCACCGTCGACCCCCACCAGTAGTAGTTCTTGTACGAGTATTTGTCGTCGCGGGAGCGGTTCAACATTTGGGAAGGCGTGTAATTAATTAGCGCCCCGATTGCTAGTGGCTTGATCTGCCAATGGGTATCCACCGGCAAAGTGAAAGGCGAGTAAGTGCCCTTAAGCGTGAAAATGCCGAAAGCACGGTCTCCTGTGTACGTGCCTGGTACGTAGCCAATCAGTACATCGGCGTCGAAGCGACGGTGCGCCCCGAGTGCGTAGCCTACCCCGCCTGCTATCATCCCAATGCCGCCGGCCGTTTGCAGTACGGCATGCTCTGGCACATACCATGGCTGGCGGCTAGGTTCAGTCACCTGAGCATGGCCTGATAAGCAGAACAGCAAAAAACTGATAATCAGAGAATAAGTGCGCATAACTCAGTAGGCTATTACATCGAGTTTGTAGTGCTTTTGCCCCCACAAGGTGAGCAGGAGGTAGTGTCGCTGCTGAACACTATAGCCACTGATGTAAGTGACGCCGTCATCGTACGGCTCACTTTCGCCAAACTTGTCGATATGGCCGCTGAGGTTGAAGACCAACCTAGGTGCCTGAACCAGCGTGCGGGCAAAAGGCCCCGTTAACGCGGGGTCGAAGTCCTCATTGAAAGGCGGCACGTGACAAACCGTTATTTGCCGACGAATTCCTACCGTATCGGCGAGCTGCTGTTGCAGCCACGGCACGTTGGGTACCTGCCCGTTGAAGGCATACTCACGGCCGTTGGTGTCAGCCAGAATAAAGCGCGTGTCGCCGTAGGTAAAGGCGTAGTTCAGCGGCCCGAACAGCTTCTGATAGGCGGCGCGGCCATTACCCACGAGGTCGTGGTTGCCCACGACGGTGAGGTACGGAGCTTGCAAGCCGTCAAGTTTCTCCTGTACCCAAGTCATTTCTCGGCTGAGACCAAAATCGGAAATGTCGCCGCCGAGCAAAACGAAAGCGACTCCCCGCTGCTGATTAATGCTGCTTACGAGCGGATCTAGCTCATCGTAGTAGCGCTGCGAGTCTGTTGTAAAAACGAAGCGAAGCGTATCGCCGCCGGTTGGCTTGGGCTGTGCCGCTAATCGTGCTAGGTTTTTGCGGGTTAGCTCTTGTTGGGTATCCGAAACCCGTACATCGTTGGGGCTAAACTCTAGCAGCTCGCAGCTACTTAGCAGCAGTGCCACACCCCCAAAAAGAGTGGCCTGAAGCATAGAAAAGGAAGGACTTGCCATATAAGGAGGCGAAAAGGGCTTCTCTGATAAGAGAAGCGCACGTAATCATACCACCCAACCGGGGCAGATGTTTAGAGTGCAACCGTAGCGCCGCAAAACCAATGAGTTTTGACCGGTACAACACTATTCAAGTGAAAAAACCTAGCTCTTGGTAGAAGACAAAAAAGCAGCAACTGTCCGTGAAAAATCTATTTTTTGTCAAACTTTCCCTCGTCGTTGCGCATTATATCCTTTTACCCTATCTCCTGCATGGCGAAGTTAAAAACCCTTTATTTCTGTCAGAATTGCGGTGCTCAGTCCGCCAAGTGGATTGGTCGCTGCCCAAGTTGCGGTGAGTGGAATACGTACGTGGAGGAGGTAGTGCAGAAAGAAGATACCAAAGCAGCAGGCTCCTGGAAACCGCCAACTTCAACTCCTGGCGCCAGTACGACCGCAAAGCCGCGCATCATCACCGATATCCATTACGAAGAAGAAGCCCGCTTTGACACCAACGATGGGGAGCTAAATCGTGTGCTCGGGGGCGGGCTTGTGCCGGGCTCCTTGGTGCTTATCGGGGGCGAGCCAGGTATTGGCAAAAGCACGCTGATGTTGCAGATTGCCATGAGCTTACGTCAGCTCAAAGTGCTCTACATTTCGGGTGAGGAAAGCGAGCAGCAAATCAAAATGCGCGCCGAGCGCCTCGGCGACCAGCACCCGAGCTGCTATATTCTTACTGAAACGAACACCCAGAATATCTTCCGGCAGATTGATCAGCTTCAGCCCAACGTTGTTATCGTCGACTCCATCCAGACGCTGCAGTCGGGACTAGTCGAGTCTGGGGCGGGGTCGGTGTCGCAGGTTCGTGAGTGCACGGCCGAGCTGTTGAAGTACGCAAAGGAGACGAGCGTGCCGGTGCTTCTCATTGGCCACATCACCAAGGATGGCTCCATTGCCGGCCCTAAGATATTGGAGCACATGGTCGATACGGTGCTTCAGTTTGAAGGCGACCGGCACCTGAGCTACCGTATTTTGCGCACCATCAAAAACCGGTTTGGCTCCACGGCCGAGCTAGGTATTTATGAGATGCAAGGCTCCGGCTTGCGGCAAGTATCGAACCCCTCGGAGATTTTGCTGTCGCAGCGCGCCGAAACACTGAGTGGTATGGCCATCGGGGCAACCCTGGAAGGAAACCGGCCGCTGCTGGTAGAAGTCCAGGCCCTGGTGACCCCAGCTACATACGGTACGCCGCAGCGTAGCAGCACTGGCTTCGACTCAAAGCGCCTGAACATGCTGCTAGCGGTCCTGGAAAAGCGGAGCGGGTTGCGCCTTGGGCAGCACGACGTGTTCTTGAACATTGCGGGTGGCTTGCGTCTCGAAGATCCAGCCCTCGACCTCGCGGTGTGCGCCGCGGTGGTGTCGTCGCTCAACGACTTACCCTTGTCAGCTGATGTGTGCCTAGCCGCCGAAGTAGGGTTGAGCGGGGAGATTCGGGCTGTGAGTCGCCTAGATCAACGGCTATCGGAGGCTGAGAAGCTAGGTTTTCAGGAAATGTACATTTCGCAGTTTAACGCACGGGGCCTCGACCTAGGTCGGTACGGTATTCGCGTGCATCCATTGGGCCGATTAGATGAAGTTTTGAGTGGAATCTTCGGCTAAGCAGCTATTGCAAAATTTTGGCAGGGTAGCTGCATACGAAAAAAGAACCTGCTTGGATTGTACTTTCCTGATTTAGAAAAATTATCTTGCCGTACTGAATTGTCTTTTACCTAGAAAATTGGCTTTCATTTATAAAAAACCAGATTTAAGAAGGTAATGGCAATTCGGTGCTTCTATAAAATTAGCTTATCCTGTTTACAATGACTTACCTCTCGCGTATTGCTGCCAGCCTGACTGTGGCGGCTTTATTCATATTGCCACACGCAAGTAGGGCACAGGGGACGGTGGTGTTGACCGGCAAGGTCAGCAGTCGGACGGCTGATACGGTGGCTGTATCGGTACGTGAGAATGCGCTCGACCCCAAAGAAAAGATCACTTACGCTCGCCTCGACGACAAAGGAGAGTTCCGGCTATCGATTGCTGTTGGGGGGCCTACGCGTGCCGACCTTGTGTATGGCGACGACGTAACGGATCTGTTTTTAGAGCCTGGTAATAACATGGACGTGCGCTTTAAAGGCAGCGACATGGCCACGACCGTGAAGTTCAAGGGCAGTGGGGCGGCCGCCAACTCTTATCTAAGCGAAATAGATGAGAAGTTTGTAGAAAATGACGGGTTTCAGGTGCTCCCTGATAACATTATGCTTTATGAAGCGCCCTTTCTGTCGTTTCTAGATTATCGACGCAAAGAAGAGCGCAAGTTCTTCGATAACTACGCCCAGGATAACCAGCTTTCGGCAGCCTTCAAGGCGTACGCCAAAGCTGAAATTGATTACAGCTACGCCAATGACCGCCTGACCTTCCAAGACCTGCGCGAACAAGTAGTTGCCACCGAGTCGCGCCTGAAAATGACGCCGACTTACTACGATTTCTTGAGCGACAAAAGCCTAATCAACAGCCCTGATGCAGGCGCGCTACAGAGCGGAATGTACCAGGAATTTTTACTAAACTACATTCACTATCAGGCTACTACTGCTAACCATCAACGCAGCGACCCTGATTTCTACCAGGTTTGTTACGACCTAGCCAAGACGCAACTAACGGGTTCGGCGCGCTTGGTGTGCATGGGTCGGGTGCTACAGGAGTCGTTTCGCTTTGGTCACGTGAAGCAATCGGCCGCCATGCTCGCCGACTTCCAAAAGGCAGACACGAAAAACCAGTATTATCAAGTGCTACAGAACGATTTCGAAATGCACAAAGCATTTGCTATCGGTTCGCCCGCACCTAACTTTCACTTGATATCTGCTACCGGCGACTCGGTGTCGTTGCAGAGCTTCGCAGGCAAACTTATCTATCTGAACTTCTGGCGTACAACCAGCGGCCTAAGCTTGCGCGACTTGCCCTACGCGCAGGAGCTAGCGAAGAAGTTTGAGGGCAAGAACATTGTGTTTTTGAACATCGCCCTCGATGAAAACGAAGGGGCTTGGAAACAATTGGTTATCAGCAAAAAGCTGCCTGGCGTGCACGTGCGCTCGGGTGGGGGCCTGCGCTCGTCGGTAGCTAAATCGTACATGGTGCAGGATGTGCCTTCCTACTTCCTGCTGGCGGAAGATGGTACATTCCTCAACGTAAAGCCCAAGCGCCTGAGCAGCCGCGCCGCCGTAGATGAAATCAAAGAGGCATTCGGCAAGGCCGCAACTTACACGAGCTTGCTGCCAATGAACACTGGTAAGTAAACAATTTGCTGGAGCATTTACTTGCTAAGAGCCTGCCACCCTGCTATTGAGCTAGGTCGGCAGGCTTTTTTATGGTCCTTGTCGCGGCACCCGTCGGCTATCTTCCCGGCGCATTGCCGACCTTTGCTTTCCTATGGCATCCTTGCTCTCCGATGGTCTGAATTTTCTTTCCAAAGCTACCCCTAGCCGGCTGCTCAATGCAGGGCAGGTGGTGGGAAGCTACGTGCTAAGTAAGTGGACTGGCAAGGCCCACCATAAGGGACTACCATTAGCCTTGTCGTTTGAGCCGACAACGAGCTGTAATCTGCGGTGTCCTGAGTGCCCAAGCGGGCTGCGTTCCTTTACGCGGCCCACCGGGATGCTGCCCGATGAACTCTTCAAACGTACGATTGATGAGGTGCACCGGCAGTTGTGGTACCTGATTTTTTACTTTCAGGGCGAGCCGTACCTGCATCCGAACTTCTTGGACTTGGTGAAGTATGCTGCGGACAAAGGCATCTATACTGCCACTAGTACCAATGCGCACTACCTCACCGACAAGAATGCCCGCCGCACCGTAGAAAGCGGCCTCGACCGGCTGATCATCTCGCTGGATGGCACCACGCAGGAAGTGTATCAGCAATATCGAGTGGGTGGTAAGCTTGATAAGGTGCTAGAGGGTACGCGCAACATCATCCGGTGGCGTAAGGAGTTGAAATCGAGCACGCCGCGTGTAGTGTTTCAGTTCTTGGTAGTGCGGCCCAATGAGCACCAGATTGAAGAGGCCAAGCAACTAGCCAAGGACCTAGGGGTAGATGACGTGTGGTTTAAAACTGCGCAGATTTACGATTACCAAAACGGCTCGCCCCTCATCCCTACCATCGACTACTACTCGCGCTACGAGAACAACAACGGCAGCTGGCGCATTAAAAACCGGCTCTTAAACCATTGCTGGAAGATGTGGCATAGCTGCGTCGTGACGTGGGATGGCCTGGTGGTGCCGTGCTGCTTCGACAAAGACGCTGAATATCGCCTTGGAGACTTGCAGCAGCAAAGTTTCCGAGCTCTATGGCAAGCGCCTAAATACCAGCGGTTCCGGGCGTCGTTGTTGAAGGGCCGCGACCAGATTGACATGTGCCGTAACTGCACCGAAGGCACCAAAGTGTGGGGATAAAGTCGTAATTGCTCGCTGTTTCTGTCTCCAGAGCTAGCTTCGTTTTCCACACCGACTTTCGCTTATGTTTTCTGCCGCGCGCATTGCTGCCATTCGCAAGAAAAAGGGCCTCTCCCAAGAAATGCTGGCGGAACAATCGGGCATAAGCCTTCGAACTATTCAACGGGTAGAGCAAGGCGACACCGCACCGCGCGGGTATACGTTACAGGCGTTAGCGGCAGCGCTCGGGGTGTCTCTGGAAGAATTTCAGGCAGAGCCAGAGCCGGCCGCTGTTACTCCGAGTGCAGTTTCACTATTGCGTAACGATCCTGATTTTTTACAAGTTTTAAATTTAAGTGCGTTAAGCTTTTTGCTGCTGCCGTTGCTCAACATTCTTGTGCCGTGGTGGCTGTGGCGGGCTAGGCGCCATACGACGGAGCACGTGGCCATGCTAGGTCGGCGGGTGGTAGGGTTTCAGCTGCTGTGGCAAGTGGCGAGCTTCTTTGCCTTTATGCTGGTGGTAGTAGGGCAACAGCTAACAGGAGGCGCCCACCGCAGGCTCATGCCCGGTATCTACCTAGGAGTACTAGTCTTGACGTACGCTACAAACGTGTTGGTAATTGGCTACAATGCGTGGCGCTTGCGGCAGGGCAACCTAAACGTGTATCCAATAAGATTCTAGGGCTGTTAGCCATTTAATTATATACCAGCGTGTTATATAAAGTGGCGGCTAAATGACGTCCAGATGACGCACGATTGAAGAGAGGTAAGCAGCACTTTTGGCTACATCAACCAATAGCCGTAAGTTCTTATGAAACTGCTTCTCAAAATCACTCTGGTCGTGCTGGTTATACTTGGAGTCAGTGGGGTTGGAGGCTACTTCTACGTGCGGTATAAATTTCAGCCGCCTGCTAATCAACTTGCCATTACGGGTCTGCCCGCTACGTGTTCTTTTACTTGGTCAGCTGCTGGTGCCGCTACGCCTGCGCTAGCCCACGCCGCCTTGCTCGTTCCCATTAAGCTGGTGGGCTGCCCACGCACCTGCTACTTGCAGTTTGATACTGGCGCTCCGTATTCTTTGCTTTATGCTAAATCATTGGCTGCACTACGGGCCGCTTATCCGGCCACCCAACGCTCGCTTACCACGCAGCACGATACCATTCGAGACCTAGCTTTCACCCTCGGCCAAGGGCGCGTGCAGGCACGCCGCATATTGGTACGGCCGCTCGGTATGAGCCAACTGCCTGCCGATAGCATTCCCTTTGTGGTGGGTACCCTAGGTACCGACGTGTTAGCCGACCAAGTGCTCGTGCTGGATTATCCGCGCCAGCGTTTCACCCTGTTGCAGCAAGTGCCAGCGGCCCTGACCCGCCAAGCCACGTTTGTGCCCCTCGACTTTGCTAACCGGCGTGTGTTGGTGCAGGCATCCTTGCGAGAGCAACCGCAACAGTTTTTGTTCGACTCAGGCTCCAGCGCCTTTTCACTCCTCACCAGCCGCGGTACTTGGGAAAAGCTCGCTCAACCAGCTGCCACCGAACAAGTTGCGAAAGTCAACTCTTGGGGTAAAATCTTAGTGGCCCATACGGTTGCCTCCGAAGCCGCGTTGCAGTTTGCCACCAAACGCATGCCCCTGCGCACCGTGACCTACATCGAAGGCACTACCCTAATGCAGCAAGCCCTGACGCGCTTCTCCGGCCTGACGGGCATGCTCGGCAACGCGCCATTTGATGGGCAAACTATTATTCTGGATGCCCGAGGCAGCCGTTTTGGTGTGCTGAACAACTAAATGTTGGCTGGAGAAATGCCGGATGTAGCCTGGCCTGGCACTAGACTGTACTACGAACGCAAGGTAGAAGGCAGCGGCATTCTCAGGGTTTTGCTTATGTAGGATGAAAATAGAAGAGCCCGCGCCAACCTAGGTTGACGCGGGCTCTCCACAGGGTGGGATATCGTTGCGAAGAATTACTTGTGATTCTTGTCGAGGTTCTTGCCTAGGTCTTCTACTTTCTTCAGGAACTCGTCCGTGTCTGACTCGGCGTAGGTGCCGAAAGCGGTGGAGATAGTGCCTTTTACGCCGTCGTTGCACACGATAGCGTACAGAATAGACATATCATCCGGGTTGCTCTCTCCTTCGAAGCGGTAGAAATCCACAATCGTCACTTCTTCAGGACCGTAGCTTTTCTGCGTATCGGTGCGAAACGTCTGCAAGCGTCCATCCACGACGGTGAAGTCTTCCGTGAAACCATCTTTGGTCAACTTGTTTTCGACGTTTACCAATGAGCGTTCTTCTTCTTTGTCTTGCATGATTGGAGGGGTTTCAGTTGGGAGAGATGTACGGAATGGGCCGCAAAAGCAAGCCCCCGTATCGCGCTATACGCAGCGAGTACGGGGGCAGGTTGCCTTTATTTCGGTAAGTGCAAAAGCTAGCTTGCGTTAGCTGACTGTGCAGCTTTCTCGATCGTGCGCTGCAGCCGGTCTACGTCGATTGTGCCACATGCACCGCCGCACCCTTTCGCGCAGCCACCCTGGCTCTTCGCGAAGAATGATTGCCAAAAGCGCCGCCCCACGTAGAACGTTGCGGCCGCGAACAGAAGTCCGATGATGAAGTATTGCAAGAGCATAACGAGGGCAAAACCACGTGCGTCTAGGAAAAGTTTACGCTAACGCTTGTGATTCTGAGCAACGTGAAGAATCTGGTACCTAGCTTTTCGCTCAGATTCTTCGCGTTGCTCAGAATCACAAATTACGCCCAATACTTGCGGATAATAGCCTGGGTCGCGTCGTGAATGTGACCGTTGGTAGCTACCACTTCCCGGCTGAAGATAGGCTCACCGTCTTCCATGAACTGCGTGACGCGGCCACCGGCCTCGCGCACCAACAGGATGCCCGCGGCTACGTCGTAAGAGTTAATGTTGAACTCGAAGTAGCAGTCGAAGCGGCCCGCGGCTACATAAGCTAGGTCCATAGCGGCCGAACCCACCCGGCGAATGCCTTGCGTGTTCTGCATAAACTGGCTGAGAATCTGCAAATAGCCGTCGAGCTTATCGAACTTGTAGTAAGGGAAGCCGGTGGCGATGAGCGTGTTGTGCAAGTCGTTGGCGGCCGAAACGTGAATAGGCTGCTCGTTGCAGAAAGCGCCACCACCGAGTGAGGCGCGGAAGCATTCGTCGCGGTTTATTTCGTACACCACACCTACCACCAGCTCCATGCCCCGGATTAGGGCAATGCTTACGCAGTAGGCCGGCAAGCCGTGAATAAAGTTCGTGGTGCCGTCGAGGGGGTCAATTATCCAGTTGAACTCCTCGGCCCGCTCGGCACCTTCCGTGCCTTCTTCGGTGATAAAACCAGCTTCGGGGAGCAATTGCCGGAGCTCATCGACCAATTGCTTTTCGCTCTGCTGATCGACATACGACACCAAGTCGTGGAGGCCTTTGCTTTGCACGCGACCTAGGTCAAACGTGGCGGCTTCCTGACGAATAAATTGGCCGGCCCGACGGGCAACCTCGGCAACTTGTAGGCTGAGTTGATTGAAATCCATTGAATAGGGATGAATTGAAAATCTTCTGTCACGCTGAACCTTGCAAAGCATCTCGCGTGCAGATAATGGCAAGCCTGCCGAGTGCAGTTGCTAGTGCACGCGAGATGCTTCGTAAGGTTCGGTGTGCTAATTAATAAGTGCTTTTGGGCCTAGTAACAAAACCTGCCACAATCACCAGCACTAGCAGCAACACCGCTAATACTTGCGTAGCGGGACCAATAAGCTCGCCGTGGCGCACGTAGAACGTCAGTTCGGAGTTGAGCTGTACAGGATAACGGCGGGCCGTTTGAAGCCACCAGCCCGTTTGCGTCATAATCTCACCCTTTTGGTTGATGAAGGCCGAGATACCGGTATTAGCTGAGCGGGCAATGTCGCGGCGCGTTTCGATGGCGCGCAAGGTGGCGTATTGTAGGTGTTGCAAGTGACCAGGCGAGTCGCTCCACCAGCCGTCGTTGGTGATGATGCCCAGTAGCGTTGCCCCATTCTGCACGTATTTCGCTACGAAGTCGCCGTACACCGATTCGTAGCAAATCAGTGGGCCTAGGCTCAACGGCGAGCTGGTAGCAGGTAAGCGGAAGACAGAACGTTCTTCCTGACTGCCGTAGCTGCCCACCGTGCCCCCTAGGTCGATGCTGGCAATGAACCTAGTAAGCGCCGGCGGAATCTTCTCCACACCCGGCACCAGGCGCGACTTGTGGTAAAATTCAATTTTGCCCGTGGAAGTGGGGAAGAAAGCCGCCGTGTTGAACACGTCGTAGTAGCCAGCATCGTCGCGGTAACGGGCCGTTTCGCTAGCGGCTTCCTTGTTGGGGTAGGTCTTCAGGCTGGTGATGCCCGTAACCAACGACAAGCCAGGGTGCCGAGCCAAGAAGCTCCGCACGTTCTGAATCTTCAAGTTCCCGTCGATTAGGTTCTCCCAATACGATTCTTCCAAAGCCGTTTCGGGCCACAGCACCAGCTTCGTTTGCGGAGTCAGCTGCTGCTCCGTCAGGCGGATAAGGCGATTTAGCTGCTCTTCGTAGGGTACGAAGTTGCTAGTTCCTTCGAATTTCTCCTGATACGGATCTACGTTTGGCTGAATAACGAGCACTTCGGCTTTGGGTCCCTTTTCTTGATAGGCCTTGCCAATCAGATAGGAAGCTAGAATCGGCAAAGCAATAGCTAGCCCTGGTGCCAGCCACCGAATTGGTCCTGGGCGGCGCTGGCGCAGTTTGCGCGGTTTGGTAGCTACTCCAAATAAGGCGCTGAAAACAAGAATGTTGGTAAGCCAAATCCAGACGGAGCCGCCGAGGAAGCCCGTGTACTCATACCACTGCACAAGACCATTCGCCTTCGCGAAGCCATTGCCTAGGGTTAGCCACGGCCACGTAAGGTCCCAGTGGAGGTGCAGCTGCTCGAAGGCTATCCAGTAGATCGGCAGCGACACATAGCCCACCAGCGCACCTAGCCTTTTTTTGGTGTGGTAAAAGGCCATGGTGGGCAGGCACATAAGCAAGGCATTGAGCACCACGGCCGCAATGCCGCCGCCTAGCGTGCTATAGCTCACCCACCACGTTGTGAAGGCGTTCCACAACACGAGCGTGAGATAGGTATAGCGAAACACCTTCCAGCCGCTGGCGCCACTCCTCACGAGAAGCTGCTCCATGCGTAAGTACGGCACGAAGGCCACTAACAGCAGCAACGCCAAACCGGCCGGGTGCACCGGCCAGCCGGCCCACAGCAAAGCGGCGCTGAGCAAGGCCAAAATACTGGGTTCCCAGCCAACGAGGCGTGCGGAGGTATAGTCGGCGCCGCCGGCGACGAACGGGGTGGAGGTAGGTTTAGTCAGCACGGCGCTCTTCCTTGTGTCCTTGAACCACTAGTACAATTTCTCCTTTGATAGATGGCCGGCCGCCAAAGTCAGCAGCTAGCTCGGTCAATGTCCCGTTCACGGTTTCCTCGAATAACTTGGTTAGCTCCCGGCTCACGGAGGCTTGCCGCTCAGCGCCTAAGGCTTCGGCGAGTTGTTCTAGCGTTTTTACCAACCGGTGCGGCGACTCATAAAAAATTAACGTGCGGGTTTCGGTGGCCAGTTCCCGCAAGCGGGTCTGGCGGCCTTTCTTCACGGGCAGAAAGCCCTCAAACGTAAACCGTTCGGCCCCAAAGCCTGATTTTAGTAGGGCCGGCACGAAGGCTGTTGCACCCGGCAAGCACTCTACCTTCAGCCCCTTAGCCAAACACTCGCGCACCAGCAAGAAACCTGGATCAGAAATGCCCGGTGTGCCCGCGTCCGAAACCAAGGCCATCCGCTCGCCGGCTTCGAGGCGGGTGAGCAAGCGCGCGACGGTCTGGTGCTCGTTGTGCAAGTGGTAGCTGAGCATGGGCTTTTTCAGACCTAGGTGCTGCATCAGGCGGCCACTCGTGCGCGTGTCTTCAGCCAGCACCGTGTCGACTTCGCCTAGAATCCGAATAGCCCGAAGCGTGATGTCTTCTAAGTTGCCGATCGGCGTGGGTACCAAGTACAAAACAGTGGGCGTAGGCGTTTCAGACATGAAAGCAAAGGTAGGATGATTTAAGTGCTAGCGCAGTAATCTGCTACGGCTACCGCTGGCTAGCTAGCGGCCGTCGGCGCCCAACTGGTTGTCGTTAGTTAACCTGATACTGCTCGGCTAGCTTGTCTATTTCGGCAGCTAGGCGATGGTCGCGCTTGGTAACGGTGTTACCGGCGTCGTGCGTGCGCAGCCGGAACTCAATGGTGCGGTACTCACTGGCCATCCACGGATGGTGGTCGAGACGCTCGGCTATAGTAGCCACATCAGTCATAAAGGCGAAAGCCGTCTTGAAATCCGGGAAGTAGAAAGTGCGGGTGAGTGCATTATCCTGTTCGAGCCACATAAGAGTTTAGGAAAAAGCGTGCTGCTAGCCGAAAGCTAACGAGAAATCATAATCATGGTGGAAGCTAGGTAAACCCAAACCCGCAAACCACAGTACAACCTAGGACCAACACGCCAAACCCTACTGCTATGGCTATCGATCCGCACAATCGCCCTGTTCGCGTCATCAACGACGATACAACTGAAGAAGAATTCAAAGCTGGTCATATCATTTCCGGCGGCGACCCACCCAAAAATGAAGCTGCTCGCGGCGGCTTCGGCAACCGCGACGGCAAAGAAGGCTACGGCACCGACAGCAACAGCGGTATTACTTCTACCTCCGTTAACGAAGAAGCTGACAAAGCCGACCACCCGGCCGACAACTTCCGCTCGGATGATGAAGGCCGTCGTGACCGCCCAAACCAAGATCTGCCCTCTCCCGAAGATATGGACGAGCGCCGGGTAGCACCAGCACTCGACGAAATTGAGGCGGCTCCCGACGAAGACAAAGACGAAATGTACAACCCGAACTCGCGCGTGGGCATGGGCCAAATGGACCAGCCCCAACCAAACGGTGCCGATGTAGGGGCTACCCCAGAAACCAACGCCGACCTGCTAGACCCTAATGCCCAAGAGTCGGGACTAGATATTGGCGAACGATAGAGCAGGCCTGCTCTCCTTTTATTCACTGGAAATTCCCACAACACATGGCAAAAGAAGGAAATCAAATCAGTTCGCAATCAGCGAAGCACCAAGGTTCGCCCGCGGGCGGTGGTCAGTCGAAAGCCGAGTCGCTGCCCGTAGAAGACCGCGACCAGCAAACGGAGGAAAACCTGCAAGAAGACGCGCAGGATGCTCCTCAGACCCATCCTAATCGGAATACGCACAAGTCGAAGTAAAACTGAGTTAGCCCCAGGCTAGCTTGCGCGGTGTTCGTTGCCAACTGGAAAAGATGCGCCGCGTTTCTGTAGTTGTTTCACCTTTATTGTTGTTGAAGTCATGCCGTACAAAAGCAATAACACCAACCACCAGTCAAAGGAAAATCACGGTTCTCCGTCCACTTCTGAACAGCACAAAGCGGCTGGCAACATGCCCCTTGGCAAGGAAGGAGAAGAAGTCGAACGCCTCGCCGATGAGTACACGAACGATGGGCTGGACGAAATTCCATCGGATCTGCAACGGCATCCCAACCGCAACCACGATAAGCCTAGCCTCGACAAGCCCTCTTATAGCTAGCAGCTAGGTTAGCACGCAAATCAACAAAAAAGCACCTGCAACAGCAGGTGCTTTTTTGTTGGGAGTACCTGTCGCAAAACGACAACTAAGTAGGAGGCATGCAGTATAAATCAGTCTCACCCTATTCCTTTGTGCCATGGCGCGCTACGTCACCACCGACTTGCATGGCTGCCTGCTAACGTTTCGCTACTTGGTAGAAGACGTTTTGCATTTGCAGCCTACCGATGAGCTTTATGTACTCGGTGATTACGTGAACAAAGGGCCTGATAGCCGGGGCATCCTAGACTATCTAATGCAATTGCCTCAGCGCGGGTATCAGGTGCACTGTTTGCGCGGCAACCACGACCAAGAGCTACTAGATGCTGCCCACGCGCGCAAACATCTCACATGGGCTTCGCCCGCCGACCAGCAGCAAACGCTGCAGAGCTTCGGCGTGAGTTCTCCCACCGAAGTTCCAGCGCCCTACCTAGCTTGGCTCGACGCCTTGCCATATCAACTGGAGCTACCGGACTTTGTGCTGGTACACGCGGGCTTCAACTTCCGGCTACCGCCCGAACGCATGCGCTCCGATTGGCACACGATGCTGAATATCAAAGAGTTTACATTTGACGTCTCTCGTTTGGGAGGTAAGCGGCTCCTGCATGGCCACGTGCCTACGCCCACTGCCGAAGTGCAGCGCCAAGTGCGGGTAGAAGCTGGCTCTATCGGCCTCGACACAGGGTGTGTTTATCGTCATAATCCGGAGCTAAGCCACCTAGCCGCGCTAGAGCTAGACTCTTTCAAGCTGACACTACAGCCCAACATCGAATCGCCTTACCCAATAGCTCGCCGCTAAGCTGCCGCGGATAAGTTGCGCTACTTACGGCTTCAATACATCCGCTTGCAACACCTTGCGGGCGGCTTGCTGGTAAGGATTATTGGCATCAGCTGCTACTTGCTTCAGCACGGCACTCGCCTCCGAAAGTTGGTTGGCTTGCCAATGTGCCATACCTAGGTGGTAGAGGGCTTTGCGGGCCAGTGGCACTTTGGGTTGCTGGCTGACGCGTCGTAAAAACGTGCGGGCGCCCGCCGCATCTCCATCGCGCAACAGAAAAAGGCCCGTGTAGTACAGCAAAGTATCCTGCCCAATGTTGTTGGTAGGCACGCGGCGCAAGGAACGCAGCGCCGCCGCGTATTGGCCTTCCCGATACTGGCTCATCGACTCAGCCAGCAGCGGGCGAAGATTCGCATCTGTCTCGGCAGGAGAGAGGCCCGGATCGGGCTGGTAGTACTGCTCCCAGGTAACTTCCGGGACGGGCGCGGGGCGGCGGGTGAAAATCCAGAATGCCATGGCTAGCACCAGCACACCCACTACAATGGCTACCCACCGGTTTTGGGTGTGGCGCTGTTGGTGCTGCATGCGCGAAATAGCTGTCTCGCGTTGGTCGAGGCGCCGGTCGAGCAACTCCAGGCGCAGGCGTAGCGTTTCGTGGCCGGCTACCCAGCGCAGATCGGCCGTAAGCTGTTCGTAAGCGGCGTGCGCTTGGCGCAGTTCGTCATCCTGCTCCAAACGCTCCTCAAATTGTTCTTGCTCATCCGGGGTCATCTGACCGTCAGCAAAGCGTTCTAGCAACTCTAGATAAAGGCGAAGATCGGCGGCCGAATTCATGCGTGATAAAGCACTTAAGAAGAAAGTAAGCTTACGGGTAGCGTAGCAACTTAGCTAAGCAAATAACACAAAGAGAACGATGCCCTACAGATCTGTAGGGGCGGCTGCAGAAGCCTGTGGGGCGGGGCCACGACCAACCAGCTCATAGAGCGTGCGCAGGCAGCTGGATTTTTGCAGGCGCGCCACAGTGGCATTGGCGTAGCCCATTTTGCCCGCCACCTTCTCAAAGTTATAGCCCCGGAAGTAGAAGTACATCAGCACCTTTTGGCAGTCGGCACCTAGGTACCCAAACAGTACGAGTAGCCGCTGACGCCGGCCGGCTTCAGCGAGCGGCAACACCGCCGCCGATTTGCCCGCCGCAATGCGTTCGTACGCCATACTATACAAGTGCGCGCGCAAATCTTCGGGCAGTTTTGTTAGGCGCCCATCTGCTACTTGGTCGTAAAATTCCAGTAGCACCGCCCGCAGGAGCTCGTGTGCCTCGGCTGCCGGCAGCTGGTGGTTCAGGTCGGCCCAGTGCGTAAAATGCTCCCGGTGCTGTTGGTAGAAGTTGATAATAAAGTTTTGGTTACCAACGCGTAATCTGGTTAGAACTTCGGCTAGGGGCTGCGCCATAAATCAAGTAACAACTACTATTTATCAGTTAACAGCACGAAAGACGCACCGCCGCAATCAATAACTACGGATGCAAGTTAAATCGGGATAGGCGCTATTCGGTATTGTTAAATGGTAAATGTTAATTGCTAGATGATAAACGACTTGCCCGTACCTTTGAGCCTATGGAAACCCGTATCGCACCTCTAACCCAGGACACCGTCCTATTCGACCTCATCCGTCAGGAAAAAGAGCGTCAGACTCATGGTATCGAACTCATTGCCTCCGAGAACTATGTTTCGGAGCAAGTGATGCGGGCGCAAGGCTCCATCCTGACCAACAAGTACGCCGAAGGCTTGCCCGGCAAGCGCTACTACGGTGGTTGTGAAATTGTGGATCAAATCGAGCAGCTCGCCATCGATCGGGCGAAAGAACTGTTTGGCGTAGAGTGGGTTAACGTGCAGCCGCACTCCGGCGCCCAAGCCAACGCCGCCGTGATGCTAGCCGTGCTCAACCCCGGCGACAAGATTCTCGGCTTCGATCTTTCGCATGGTGGTCACCTCACCCACGGCTCGCCCGTGAACTTCTCGGGTAAGCTCTACAAACCTAGCTTCTATGGCGTAGAGCCCGAGACGGGACTTATCGATTGGGAAAAAGTAAAAGAAACAGCCCGCCGCGAACAGCCCAAGTTGATCATCTGCGGGGCCTCGGCGTACTCACGCGATTGGGACTATAAAACTTTGCGCGAAGCTGCCGACGAAGTCGGCGCGTTGCTGCTGGCCGATATTTCGCACCCCTCGGGCCTCATCGCCAAAGGATTGCTAAACTCGCCTTTCGAGCACTGCCACATCGTGACGACGACGACGCACAAAACCCTGCGCGGACCGCGCGGTGGTCTTATCATGCTCGGTAAAGACTTCGAAAACCCTTATGGCCTGAAAACACCAAAAGGCGAGATTCGGATGATGTCGTCGCTGCTAGACGGCGCCGTTTTCCCCGGCACCCAGGGTGGCCCACTCGAGCACGTGATTGGCGCGAAAGCCGTCGCCTTCGGCGAAGCCCTGAGCGATGTGTATACCGAGTACACGCACCAGGTTATTCGCAATGCTCAGGCGCTGGCCAAGGGCTTCGTCGCACGGGGCTACCAGATTATATCCGGCGGCACCGACAACCATCTGATGCTAATTGATTTGCGCAGCAAAGGCCTGACAGGTAAGCTAGCCGAAAATACGCTCATCAAAGCCGATATCACCATCAACAAGAACATGGTGCCGTTCGACGATAAGTCGCCCTTCGTGACTTCGGGGATGCGCATCGGTTCGGCCGCTGTTACCACGCGTGGCTTGGTAGAAGCTGATATGGAGCGCATCGTTGGCTTCATCGACGATGTACTGATGCACCACGCCGACGAAACGCACCTAGGTCGGGTGCGTCAGCAAATCAACGAGTGGATGCAGCAGTTTCCACTTTTCGCTTAAGCGAGTGACTGAATAGGAGAGTAGCTGCGTACGATAGAAATTACAAAAGCTAGGTAAGGCTACATCCTACCAAGACTAGTTTTCGTTTGTTTCTGTGCTGTCTTGCTCAGTTACTCCGTTACTCAGCTACTCTTCTCCTCCGTTACTCTCTTACTCAGTTACCAATTAAGTGGATCAAACCCGCATAGAAGCTGGACGGACGTTGGACGATTCCCACGAAATGTCCTTTATTGATCATTTGGAAGCCTTGCGGTGGCACATCATCCGCTCGGCTATTTCCATCATTGTTTTTGCCACGGCGGCATTCTTCGCCAAGGACTTTCTCTTTCACGACCTCATCCTAGGTCCGTCGCGCCCCGATTTTTGGACGTACCGCATGTTCTGCCAGTTTGGCCAATGGGTCGGCAACCCGGAGCTGTGCATGGACAAGGTGGGCTTCGTGATTCAGAACCGCGAGATGAGTGGGCAGCTGACGATGCACATCAGTACGTCGTTTATGGTGGGCATCGTGCTGGCTTTTCCCTACACGTTCTGGGAAATCTGGCGTTTCATCAAACCCGGGCTCTACCCGCACGAGCGCGCCAACTCACGCGGAGCGGTGTTCTTCGTATCCATTCTGTTTGCGCTTGGTTTGCTATTTGGCTACTACATTGCCGCGCCGCTGAGTATCAACTTTTTGGCTTCGTACACGGTTGACCCGACCATCGAAAACCAGATTGACTTGCAAAGCTACTTGAGCACGCTCACCACCATGTCGTTGTCTTGCGCCTTCGTGTTCGAGCTGCCCATGATTGTGTTCTTCCTGGCTAAAGCAGGCCTGGTCTCGGCCGAAATCATGCGTTTGTATCGCAAGCACGCCATTGTGGTTATCCTCATCATTGCCGCCATCATTACCCCGCCCGATATTTCCTCGCAGCTCATCGTCACGATTCCAATTTTGCTGCTTTATGAGCTGAGTATCAATATTGCGCGCGTTGTTCGCCGCAACGCCACCAACCGCCTAAACGCGGAGCTAGCAGCGAATAGCGGCGTCAGCTAGAAGCGACTGAGTAGCTAGGTCTAGGTGACGGCGTGTTGTCCAACGATTCAACAAGCCGTCACCTACCTAGACCTAGCTACTCAGTCGCTCTTTTATATACCCTAGGGGTGGCTGTGGGTTTGTATTGTGCAAAAACGGCAGGCACCTTATAGCGCAGTGTAGGCAGTAAGCCTACTTCGTCGATGATATAGTCGGGCGGAATGGGGGTGAAATTGTGCGCGAGGCGTGCTACAGCAGCATACTCCTCCAGATGGCCAAAGTCAACCTGCGCCAATGACCAATCGAGGTACGGTGTTGCCAGCCGGTTATGGAGGTAAGGGCGTTGGTCGTTGCCAAGTACCAGGATGCGTTGCCCCTGCACCGCACCATAAGCTGGATTAGGTTGCACGGCATACTGGCTTTCGGCTGGTAATTGAAGCACCTGCTCTATCCCTAGAATAGTTCGGTAACGAACTGTAACAATGGCACCTAGCACGAGCAGCAATAACACTTCGAGCAGCCAGGCACGCCGGGCCTTTTGCCACAGAAATAAGCTGAAGTACGTTAGTGGGGGGAGTAGTAAAACCAGCGTACCAGGAGCCGTACCACGCCCGGCGGCTACCATAAGAACCGTTACAAGCAGCCAAACTAGCATAAGCTGCTGAAACTTAACCTGGAACACTAGGCCTAACGACGTGCCAAAGGTGCGCGCCAAAGCTAACAGCAGCACTACTCCCGGCAAAATGAACAAGCGCAGCTGCACAAACAAAGGCATGCCGTCGGCGCCTGCTACAAGGCCACGCAGCGTAGGTCGTAAGTGAAACTGCACAAAGTCGGGCACCGACTCGGCGTAGAGAAAGAATGTAGCCGCTACGGCATACGGAAAAAAGAACCCACACAGCAGCAGCAAAAAGCTACGGAAAGAGTTGGCCGCAAAAATGATAACGGCAAACAACCCAACCAACAAGAACAGCGCTAGCGGTAGATAGCACAGCGCGGCTACCCCGACTAGAAAGCCTGCTCGGAACAAGCGGCGGTTGTCGTAGCCTTCGCGGGAAGTAGGGAGCAAGGCGCTCAGCGACAAGATGATAAACGTGTGTCCTAGCAGTAGTGGGGAGAGCGTGTCGAGGTCGGAAGTGAGACTAGCGAGCAGCAGGTACGTAAGGGCCGCCAGAAAGCCGCGCTCTGGGTGGACATCGGCGCGGTTGAGTACCACATTGAGCCGTAGCGCTTGAAACATCAGCAAGGCCAATGCTAGCACTCGGTAGAGCCACAGCGGACGGCTTGCCACAAAATCGAGGGCGCCAAAGAAAGCTGTAGCGAGTGGTGCGGTGCTGTCGTAGAGGCCCCGGTAGAGCAGCGCTCCTTCGTGCAACCGTTCGCCCACGAGCAGCGCCCGCAACTCGGCCGGGGTAAGCGGTACACCTAGCCAAAGCAGTGGCAGGCGCACGGCTAGCACCAGTACTAGCAACATAACCAGCCGAGTAGGTAGCGGACTTTTAAAGAAACGAAGCAGAAACGTGCGAACTAAAAGATGAGTAACTAAGAATCGAGCGAAACTGAGCGTGTGAACCGCCCGGCGGCAACCTTCCACGCCAGACCACGTCCGCAAAAGTAGCATAGGCATAGTTGCCGTGCTTGCTCTGCTCGGTGGCTGACTGCGAATTACAAAACGTTAAATAGCCGGAAAGGCACCTCCAGCTTTGCCCCAACTCGTTAACCTTCGCACTGAGCAGCAATCCGTACGTCGCCAATCCCTTATCTTTGTTCACTCATTATGGAAAGTAAACGCCAGCAAAAGTTTTCTAGTCTTCTACAGCAGGAGCTAGCTACGGTTTTTCAACGCGACCTGCCGCACCTGTTTCCAGGTTTGCCGCCAGGCATCAGCACCGTGCGCGTTGCGCCCGACCTAGGAGTCGCCCGCATTTATCTGAGCCTGCTCCTAACCACTAATGGCGACGCTGTCTTGCAGGAGGTGCGCGACCACACCAAAGAAATTCGCTTGGCGTTGGCCAAGCGCATTCGGCAGCAAGTGCGCGTAGTGCCCACATTGGTGTTTTTCCTCGACGATAGCGCTTCGTACGCAGCGCACATGGACCAGGTACTGAGCGACCTCAACATTCCGCCGACGACCACTAACGACGACGAGCCAGACTCAACCACGGGCCCGAAACGACCGAAGCTCTTCGCCGACGAAGACGAATAGATGAGTGAATGGGTAACTGAATGAAGCCGTTAATTAGCTATCCATCATTTAGTTACTCTGCCACTTTTTGCTCCATTACTCACATACTTCGTTACTCTTTTGTATTACGATCCGATTAAAAAGTCGTTGGGGGAGGTGTTCAATCGTACGCCGTGGCTGCGTCGCACTTTCTACCATCTGCTTGATTTGCTGCTGCTTCGGACCTGGCACGTACACCGGGAACTGCGCCAGTGGGCCAAAGGCCGTCAGGATGAAGCCCTAAATATTCTGGACGCTGGTTCAGGCTATGGGCAATACACGTACTGGCTGTCGGGTATGAGCAAGAAGTGGCATATCCTGGCCGTCGATGTGAAGGATGAACAAATTGCCGATTCCAACCGCTTCTTCCGGCAGATTGGGCGCACCAATGTGCAGTTTGCCGTGCAGGACCTCGTGCTCTACCAAGAGCCCAACAGCTTCGACCTAGCCTTGTCGGTCGATGTTATGGAGCACATTCTGGAGGACGTAGAAGTATTCCGGAACGTGCACGCCTCGCTTAAAGATGGGGGCATGTTGCTGATTTCCACGCCGTCGGACCAGGGCGGCTCCGACGTGCACGCCGATGGCGAAACCAGTTTCATCGAAGAGCACGTACGCGACGGCTACAACATCCACGAGATTCAGCAGAAGCTGCGCACAGCGGGTTTCGAGCGAATTGAGGCCCGCTACAGCTACGGCGAGCCAGGGCAGGTTTCGTGGCGCCTGAGCATGAAATACCCCATTTTGATGCTAGGTGCCTCAAAGTGGTTTTTTGTGCTGTTGCCGTTTTATTACCTTATCACGTTCCCGTTCTGCCTCATTCTTAATACAATTGACGCACGCATGAAGCATGATTCGGGCACGGGCCTAATTGTGAAAGCTTGGAAATAAGACCTTTTGCAGTGCGCCGCGTATCTTGCTGCTGTTAGAACCTAGCTTGCCTGATTCTTGCTGATACTTTAACGAGAGCTGTGAAATAAGTAATCTGCATTATCAGCAGAAAACATAGTTTTGACAGCCACGCTGAAGCACTTAGCTAAAGAAGGAATTCGTACACCATGCTTGCTAGCTAATTACACGTATTCATTAACCCAATTAATTTACGCGTCCGCGCCGCATGAACGTTCCGCTGCTCATTGCTCGGCGTTATTTCTCCTCCAAGAAGAAGCGCAACATCATTAGCATCATCTCCAACATTTCCATGATCGGCGTGGCAGTGGGGACGATGGCGCTCATCATTGTACTATCCGTATTCAACGGACTAGAGGATTTGGTTCGCTCTCTCTACAGCAAATCGGACCCCGATCTGGTCATTTCGGCTACGAAAGGCAAAGCGTTCGAGGTGACGGCGCCATTGCTGACGAAGCTAAAGGCCACGTCGGGCGTGTCACTCGTAACGGAGGTAATTGAAGACAACGCCTTGCTTCAGTACCACGATCGGCAGATGGTGGTGAAGATGAAGGGAGTGAGCGAGAACTTCTTCGCGCAGAGTAACATTGATTCAGCCCTGGTTGAAGGTGACCACCAACTCATGCGCGGTGGTGAGCCGTACGCGTTGCTTGGAGCTGGCGTCCAGCACGAACTGAGCATTGCCCTGAATAACCGGTTTTCGCCGCTGCACTTGTTGTATCCCCGCAACACCGGCAAGAAGGCGTTGTCGCTCAACCCCGAAAATGCCTTCAACGAGCAGAACATCTTCGCGGGTGGCGTCTTTCTGATTGAGCAACACATCGACGACAGCTACATCTTCGTGCCGTTGGAATTTGCGCAGAGCCTGCTGCGCTATGGCAACAAGCGTACCTCCCTGGAGGTGCGAGTTGGCAATGGCTACAGCATTGCGGACGTGAAGGAAACGCTACGGAGTGAGCTAGGTACCAGCTTTCAGGTGCTCGACTCAGACGAGCAGCACGTGAGCCTACTGAAGGCCATTAAGGTGGAGAAAATGTTCGTATTCATCACGTTTGCATTTATCCTGCTCATCGCCTCCCTCAACATCTTCTTCTCGCTCTCGATGCTGGTAATTGACAAGCGGAAGGATGTGGCGGTACTAATGGCCATGGGCTGCACGCGCGTCACGATTCGCAATATATTCCTGTACGAAGGGGCTATCGTGGCCCTGGTGGGCGCTGTGACGGGGCTGGTGCTAGGCGTCACGATTTGCTGGCTGCAACAAACATTCGGCCTGGTGTCGATGGGCATGGCCACAAGTGTCGTTGACTCTTACCCCGTCAAGATGCAATTTCTTGACATTATCCTGACCGCTATTGCCATCATCGTGATTACCATCACGGTTTCCATTCGCCCAGCGTTGGCGGCATCCCAGCAGGATTTGCGCGAGAACTTGTAAGGCGCTATTAGCTAAATAGCAACGTAGTAGCCTTTAGATTATCAGATTGGTAGACACTAGCCCTGTTTACAACTATAGGGTGTTACTATTTGTAGATTTACTTTTACTTTATGATAAATAATATAGTATTTAGTATTTGTCCTTACTTTCAGCTTCCGATTATACGCGCTATTTATGAAAGTTTCTACTTCTCAACCATTTCAGATTGTTTATTCGCTCCTGGAGCATGAATACCTAGGCTATCTGTTTGAGTCGTATGTAATTCAGCGTAATTCGCGCGGCCAACTCACGTTGCAGCACCAGACTGTATCAGCTAAGAATGCATCGGAGTTTGCAAATGGCCTTGATGAAGTAGATTTTGAATTAATTGCCCTGACCGACCAAATCCAGCAGGACGCCGTCATCAAGGAATTCTGGCCCAAAAAAACGACGCCTGCTGACTTCTTCCTGAAGATATACGACGCCGACAAGGGCGACAAAGGCTTGCAGGATGCCATCTGCCGCTACGTACAGGAGCGCATGAGCCAGATTCTGGATCGGTTGGCGGGCAAGTGCGTGTTCATCATGGGGAAGGACGGGGAACCCACGTGGCGCGAAATTGGGCTAGCCCCAGAGCCCGCTTCAGTGCTATTCCATTTTCGCCGCAACGAAGACAGCACGCATTACTTTCCAACGATCCAATACAAAGGGCAAAAGCTTGATTTTCAGTTTAAAAACGCGGTGCTCGTTTGTGTGCATCCCGCCTGGCTACTGCTGGATAACCTGATTTATAACTTCAGCAAAGACGTTGACGGCAAGAAACTGCAGCCGTTCTTGAACAAGAAGTTCATTATCATTCCGCGGCAGGTAGAGGATAGCTACTTCCAGCGCTTTGTGGCACCATTGGTAGAGTCGTTCGACGTGCACGCCCGCGGCTTCGATATCCGCTCTGAGCGCTACATTGCTCGGCCGCAGCTTACGTTCTCGGATGCACCCCGCGCCGTCGTGGTGGAGGAAGAGCGACGCCCCACCGCGGGCCGGCCGCGCACGACCGACGTGCTAGTTCCCGCCGTGTCTGATCATATCCATTTCGACTTGTCGTTTCGCTACGGTGACCATACCGTCCCGAATAACTATGATAAGCGGGTGAGCGTGCAGCTTGAGAAAACATCCGATTCTTATGTGTTTCACCGCCTTATCCGCAACTTTGAGCAGGAGCAAGAAAGTTTGCGTGAGCTAGCCGATCGGGCATTAGAAGTGCGCAATGGTCGGGCTGTGATGGAAAAAGCCACCGCTTTCCGCTGGCTGCACAGCAACGCCGAAGACCTAGCCCGGCTCGGGTTCACTGTGAAACAAGGTACTACTTCCGGCAAAGACTATTTCATCGGCTCGGTGACGGTGCAAGTAGGCATCACCGAAACCAACGACTGGTTTGACGTGCATGGCACGGTGCATTTTGGGGAGTTCAAAATTCCCTTTATCAAGCTGCGCCCCTACATCCTGAACAAGCGCCACGAGTTCCGGCTGCCAAACGGCCAGATTGCCATCATTCCGGAGGAGTGGTTTACGCAATACCTGGAGCTATTTGCCTTCGCCGAAGAACAACAGCATAGCCTCACCCTGCGCAAGCACCACCTCGCCTTGGTGTCAGACTTGCAAAATGGCAACCTAGCTACCGTCACGATGTCGCGGAAGCTGGAGAAGCTGCGGGGCTTTGAGGCCGTGGAAGATAAGCCGCTGCCAGCTAGCTTTCGGGGCGAGCTGCGCCCCTACCAAAAGGCAGGCTACAACTGGCTGCACTTCGTGAAGGATTACCATTTTGGCGGCTGCCTAGCCGACGATATGGGGCTGGGCAAAACCGTTCAGACGCTGGCGCTGCTGCTGCACCGTAAGGAAAGCGGTGAGGCGGGCGGGGCAGCCTCATTGCTCGCCATGCCTACTTCGCTGGTATTCAATTGGATGAGTGAGGCCTTTAAATTCACCCCTAGCTTGCGCCTGTTGATCTACACGGGTACGTACCGCGACAAAAACGTGGAGCAGTTTGCCGGCTACGATGTGGTCTTGACTAGTTACGGTATCGTGCGGCTCGACGCCGAGCTGCTGCGCACCTACCACTTCGACTACATTATTCTGGATGAGTCGCAGGCCATCAAGAACCCTAGCTCTACCACGTCGCAGGCGGTGCGGGGCCTGAAGTCGCGGCACCGGCTTATCCTGACGGGTACGCCGGTAGAAAACAGCACCATGGATTTGTGGTCGCAGATGTCGTTTATTAATCCGGGGCTACTAGGGTCGCAAGCATTTTTTCGCAAGGAATTCCTGAAGCCTATCGAGAAAAGCAAGGATGAAGCGCGTACGCGCAAGCTGCACGCGCTCATCAAGCCGTTTATTTTGCGGCGGCATAAGGCGCAAGTAGCGAAGGAGTTGCCCGCTAAAATAGAGCACCTGAGCTACTGCTCCATGACGGAGGAGCAGGCACAGTGCTATGAGGAAACCAAGAGTTACTACCGCAACAAGATCCTGAAGAATATCGAGGAGCATGGTACGGCCGGTACGCAGTTTATGCTGCTGCAAGGCCTAACCAAACTCCGCCAGATTGCCAACCACCCGCGCATGGCCGACGAAGGCTACGAGGCCGAATCGGGCAAGCTGCGCGAGGTGATTCGCATGATCAAGGGAGTAGTATCAGAGAAGCACAAAGTGTTGGTGTTCAGTCAGTTTGTGAAACACTTGGACATTGTACGCGATTCGCTCGACGAGCGCCAGATTGCCTACGCCTACCTCGACGGCAATACCCGCGAGCGGCACCGTGAAGTGCAACGCTTCCAAGAAGATGACGACTTGCGCGTGTTTCTTATTTCGCTGAAAGCCGGTGGTGTAGGCCTCAACCTAACCGCTGCCGACTACGTGTTCATTCTCGACCCGTGGTGGAACCCTGCCGTGGAAGCGCAAGCCGTCGACCGTGCCCACCGCATTGGGCAGCAGCGTACCGTGTTCACGTACAAGTTCATCAGTAAGAACACCGTAGAGGAGAAAATCCTGGCCTTGCAGAACAAGAAGATTCAGCTTGTAACCGACTTGATAACAACGGACGAGGCTATCATTAAGAGCCTCACCAAGGAAGATATTGAGGAGTTGCTAGGCTAAAGCTAGGTTCGCCAATCTTGTTCTGGCCGTTGAGTAGGGGGTAGAGAGTGCCAGTTTCTTTGCCGTTTTGCGGCTAAGAACTTCCAGTCTGGCTATACCTAGGTCACCTCAGCTCAAGGCAGCTTCTAATGTTGGGTCTACTTGTGTGGCCCAAGCCGCCAGCCCGCCCGTCAGGTTTATCAAGTTGTCGAACCCGAATTTCTCTTGCAGCTGCTCAATGCCCGCGGTGCTGCGGCGCCCCGTGCGGCAGTATACTACCACTGGGTGATGGCGCGGCAGCTCTTCGACGCGCTCGGGCAAATAAGCCAACGGGATAAGCGTAGCCCCCGGCAAATGACCTAGCTCATACTCAGCCGGTTCGCGCACATCGAGTAGGAAGGGAGGCTCGTCTGACTGAAGTTGTGCTTGCAGCTCCTGGGCCGTAATCTCCTGAAGCGGCGGGTGGCACAGCTCGGCATAATCAGCGGAGTCGGCTGTTGCTAAGTCGATGAGGGCTCGCTCGGGGTGACGCGGGAAGCGCAGAATACGCGTTTGGAAAGACAAAGCGTCGAACAGCCATAGGCGGCCCCGTAGCACCTCGCCAAGGCCTAGGATTACCTTCATGGTTTCGGTGGCTTGGGCACAGCCAATCAGGCCGGGCAGCACGCCGAGTACGCCGGTCGCGTCGCAATTGGGCGCTTCGTTGGCGGAAGGAGGAGTTGGAAACAAGCACCGGTACGTGGGTCCGCCCTGGTAGTTGAACACCGATACTTGCCCTTCAAACTTGTAGATAGCTCCCGAAATCAAGGGCTTGCCTAGGCTCACGCAGGCATCGTTGAGCAGGTAGCGGGTGGGGAAATTATCGGACCCATCGACCACCACATCGTACTGTGCTACCAGTTCGCGCACGTCGGCTAGGTCGACGCGCTGCGGGTATACTTCACAGCGCACGGCTGGGTTGAGGCGCTGCACGGCGCGGGCGGCGGCCGCGGCCTTGGACTGACCTAGGTCGGCGTCGCCAAAAAGAACCTGCCGTTGCAAGTTGCTGGCTTCCACCTTGTCGGCGTCGGCGATGCCGAGAGTGCCCACGCCGGCCGCCGCCAAGTACTGAAGCACCGGGCACCCTAGGCCTCCGGCTCCCACCACGAGTACACGGGCAGCTAGCAGCTTCTCCTGGCCCGCCTCCCCAATCTCTGGAAGCTGCAAATGGCGACGATAACGCTGACGTTCGGTAGTAGAAAGCAACTGGTATAAGGTTAATGGTTGAAGGGTATGCGCTGGACTAATGGCTCAGCTTAAGCACTCAGCTAGCCTTGCCACGACTTATAGTTCTTGACACGTGTGTCGTCGCCTTGTAAAACTTACTTCTGACTTATAAGGTTAGATTATACCAACGCGAACGACAGAAAGATGTAGTGGGGTTCGTTCAACGATGCGCGAGGCGGAAGCTTTGCGCTCCAGATCGGTAGCCGCCGGCCCACTACTCAAAGATTCAACACTCAACACTCTGAGAAATGGCTTCTCCCGTTTTTTTGCCTGCTGCCAGCTATGATTATGCAACGGTGCAGCGCGTGGCCGGCGGTCAGGTCATAACCGAATCAGACCTGGTGGCGGCCGAGGAGCCGCTGGAAATTCGGCTGGGCTTTGGGCCGGCTGGGCAGCGTGAGCACCGCACGCTTTCAGTAACCATGCGCACGCCCGGTCACGATTTTGAGCTGGCGGCGGGCTTCTTGCTCACCGAGGGTATCATTCAGCGGCGGCAGGATCTGACTGGGGTTATCTACTGCCCCGACGTGGAGAAGCCCGAAGAGCGCGAGAACGTGGTGCGTGCCGAGCTAGCCTCGTCGGTGGAGGTGTCGATGCCGCGGCTGGAGCGCCATTTTTACACTTCCTCAAGCTGCGGTGTGTGTGGCAAAACCAGCATCGACGCGGTGCAGGCGGCCTCGTGCCCCGTACTCCCAACCGATGGCCCCTTCGTAGCGGCTGAGCTGATTCATGAGCTGCCGGCTCGGCAGCGGGCGGCGCAGGAACTGTTTGAGCAAACTGGCGGCTTGCACGCGGCAGCGCTGTTTTCGCCTACTGGCGAGCTGTTGCTCTTGCGCGAAGACGTAGGGCGGCACAATGCGTTGGATAAAGTGATAGGGGCGGCGCTGCTGCAAGAGTGGCTGCCTTTGCACAATAGCATTCTGCTGGTGAGTGGCCGGGCTAGCTTTGAGTTGGTGCAGAAAGCCGCCGTAGCGGGCATCCCAGTAATGGCCGCCGTGGGCGCTCCGAGCAGCTTGGCGGTACAGGCCGCCGCCGGCTTCGGCATGACGCTGTTGGGGTTTGTGCGCCAGCAGCGCTACAACGTCTACTCGGGCGCGTGGCGGATAACAGGCGCTGGCAGCTAGAGACCAAAAATTATGAACGGGAAGCTAGGATATAGGAGCATCTTTCCCGCTGCTATTCTATACCCTTTGCTTCTGTTGTACGTAACTCTTACTTGCATATCCACCCCTTCGCTTTAAGCTCCTCAGGTCTAACTCCCGGCTTCTAGCTCCTTTGTATCATGAAGCTCCGTATCGAAGATAATACCCTGCGCTTGCGTCTTTCTGAAGAAGAGGTACAGCAGTTTGGCGAGAAAGGCCGCGTTTCTGTCACTGTGAAGCTAGGCCCTAAGCCCAGCGACCAACTGGTGTATACCCTGGAACATTCGCCCAACCCAGAGGCAACAGCCCTGAAGGTGGTGTATGCCGTGGGTGCCCTCGACGTGCAGGTGCCACGTCAGCTAGCCACCGAATGGGTAAGCACCGACCGCCTAGGTTTTTCGGACACTATTCCCGTAACCGCTGATCAGCAGTTGCGCGTGCTGGTAGAGAAAGACCTTGACTGCAAGCACTAACGAAGCTAGCCTCGACTTTCAAACCTAGGCATCTGCCTTTTTGCTGCGCACCGCTTTATCTGTGCATCACTTGCTCCCTGCCCCTTCCTCCCCTCCCAAAATCAACCCCTAGCTCCTAGCTATTCAATGGAAAAGTCTCCTGCCCAAGAGCCCGATAAAAGCGGTAAAACGTCCGAGCAGACCGTCACGAACAACGTGCCCGTGAGCGGACAGCGCCCCGACCAGGGCGCGGCACCCACCAACGACCACTACGACAACGGCGGCAAAGCCGACGCCGACAAACGCATCATGGAAGCGCCCGACACCCTAGGAGCTAAGCACAAATACCCCGTGCTTGCCCAGCCGCCCGAAGAATTCACTGGTCTGAAGCTAGGCAAGCCGTTCAAGACGGCCGCTGGGGTGGAAGCGGTGCTAAAATCCATGCAATATTCGTGGGGCGAGGCTGGCTTGGTGCGTGGCTCTCACGCGCTGGTGAAGCTCAACCAGAAAGACGGTTTTGACTGCTCTAGCTGCGCTTGGCCCGACCCCGATGACCACCGTTCTGTAGCGGAGTTCTGCGAGAATGGTGCTAAGGCAACGGCTTCCGACACCGACCACCGCACCATTGGCCCCGACTTCTTCGCGCAACATAGCGTAGCCGACCTCTCGCGCTTCACCGACCGCGACCTAAACAGTGCCGGCCGCATTACGCACCCGATGGTACTGCGCCCTGGCACCACCCACTACACGCCCATTTCCTGGCCCGAGGCCTTCCGGATTGTGGCCGATGAGCTGAACGCGCTGAAATCACCCGACGAAGCGGCATTCTATACTTCAGGCAAAGTGCCCAACGAGCCGGCATATGCCTACCAGCTGTTCGTGCGGGAGTTTGGCACCAACAACTTGCCCGACTGCTCCAACATGTGCCACGAGAGCAGCGGCGCGGCCCTGACCAACACCACTGGCCTAGGTAAAGGCTCCGTGACGCTCAATGACTTCTACGAAGCCGAAGTCATTCTCATCATGGGGCAGAACCCCGGCACGAACCACCCGCGCATGCTCACGGCCTTGCAGAAAGCCAAGCGCAACGGTGCGAAGATCATTGCCGTGAACCCGTTGATGGAAGCGGGCTTGAATCACTTTAAGAACCCACAAGACTTCATGAACCCGCTGCGCGCCATCGGTGCGCTAGTAGGCGACGGTACCCAAATCACCGATTTGTGGCTGCAAGTGCGGGTGAATGGCGACATGGCCGTGCTGCGCGGCATCATGAAGTACTTGTTTGAGGCCGAAGAAAACAACCCTGGTCAAGTTATCGACCACGACTTCATCAAGGAGTATACGGCTCACTTTGATGAGTTTAAAGAAGAGATACTCAACACGAGCTGGGAAGATATTGAAGAGATGAGCGGCATTCCGCGCCAGCAACTGCTGGATGCGGCCAACATCATCGCCAATAAGAAAAAGATCATTACCTGCTGGGCCATGGGCCTTACCCAGCAGAAGAATGCTGTGTACAGCATCGGCGAAATCGTGAACCTGCACCTCATCAAAGGTGCCGTAGGCATTCCGGGTGCGGGCTTGTGCCCGGTGCGCGGCCACTCCAACGTGCAGGGCGACCGGACGATGGGTATTTGGGAGCGACCTAGCCCTCAGTTCCTCGATGCGCTAGAAAACGAGTTCGACTTCGCGCCCCCCCGCGAGCATGGCCTCGATTCCGTGGAGACGGCTAAAGCTATGTACGACAGCCGTATTAAGGTATTTGTGAGCTTTGGCGGCAACTTCCTATCGGCCATGCCGGATACGGAATTTATTGCCGAAGGCATGCGCAAGCAGCGCCTTACAGTATTCATTGCGCCGAAACTCAACCGCGGCCACCTCGTTACGGGCGAAACCTCACTGTTACTGCCCTGCCTAGTGCGCTCGGAGGTTGATAATCAGAAAACTGGTCAACAGTTCGTGACCTGCGAAAACTCGATGGGCGTGGTGAGCATGTCGAAAGGCATTCTCAAGCCGCTAGACGGTGAAATGCTTAGCGAAACGGCTATTGTGTGTGGCATTGCACTCACGACCTTAGAAGGACGGACGAAAACCGACTGGGTAGCCATGACGGAGAACTACGACGTGATCCGCAACCACATCGAGCGCACGATTCCGGGCTTCGAGAAATTCAATGAGAAGGTGCGCCATCCCGGCGGCTTCTACTTGCCTAATGGTCCGCGCGAACGGAAGTTTACCACCGACAACGCTAAGGCTAACTTCACGGTGACGGAAATGAAGAAGCACACGCTAGAGCCCGGCCAACTGGTGCTGTTCAGCTTGCGCAGCCACGACCAATTCAATACCACTGTGTACGACTACAACGACCGCTACCGCGGCGTGTATGGCGAGCGGCGCGTGATCTTCATGAACCCGCGCGACATGAAGGAGCGCGGCATTAAGGAGCGGCAGCTGGTAAACATCACGAGCCACTTTGAGGGGCAAAAACGTATGGCTGAGCGGTTCGTGGCCATTCCCTACGACACGCCAAAAGGCAACTGCGGCGCCTATTACCCCGAGATGAACGTGCTAGTGCCCGTAGCCAGCGTTGCCGACGTGAGCAACCAGCCTACCTCGAAGTGGGTGGTTGTGACGGTGGAAGCTGTAGCGGAGATGCTACCGGAAGGCGCTACCAAAGCAGAACGCATAGCGGTGCCAGCCTAGGTTGCTGATAGCGCTTAATACAAAAAGCCCTGCCGTTTATACGGCAGGGCTTTTTGCTTAGAAGGCTAGCTCAGCGCTTACTTGGAAAACGCAATGCCGTAATAACCAGCGTTCCAGAAGGGGAGATGCATTTTCACAAAGTTGGATTTTGGTATAGCTTCTTTGTAGAGCAGACGCCGGCCATGATCGTAGGAGTGCCACGAGGCAAGCACCTGCACACTGAAAGAGCATAATAATTAGGAAGCGAACAAGTGCTGTCTGTCCCTTCAAGCTAGCGGTTATCTTCGCGGCGTGAACGTTGCTACCGCTACCGAAGACAATGCCGCCGCGAGCGGCACATTTCCTTTGTCGTTGCTGTGCTTGTCCCGCAGCTGGGGCGGGCTAGAGCTAAACACGGTGCGCTTTGCCCACTGGATGCAACAGCGTGGGTGGCCGGTGCAGCTGATTACGCTACCCGATTCGCCCATAGCCAGCCGAGCGGCGGAGTTGCAACTGCCGGTGGCGCTGCTCGAAAATAGGTGGAAAGCAGCCGACGTGCCTGCCGCCAAGCGGCTGGCTCGCATCTTGGGCCGCTTTGATACCCGCGCGCTAATCGTCAGCCGCAACGGCGACCTAGGTATGGCGGTGCTCTGCAAAACGCTCTTTCTTCCTAGGGTGCGCGTGGTGTACCAACAGCACATGCAGCTTGGGCTGGCGAAGCGCGGCCTGATTCATACGCTGCGCTACCGTGCGCTCGATGCGTGGCTGTCGCCCTTACCGGGTTTGGCGCGGGAGGTACTTGCCAAAACCCGCCTGCCCGCCGAACGCCTGCACGTGGTGCCGCTCGGCATTGAGTTAGGTAAGTTTGTGGATGCGACACTGACGCAGGCGCAGGCACGGGCGCAGCTAGACCTCGCATTGCCGCCTGTTACGGTGCTGTTAGGGTTAGTGGGCCGCTTCGACGTAGATAAGGGGCAGGATTTTGTGGTGGAAGCAGTAGCTAGGTTGCGCCAGCGCCACCCGCGCCTCCATCTGCTGCTAGTAGGCGAACCTACCCGCAACAAAGACAACTCGTACCGCGAAGCTTTGCTGGCGCGGGTGCAGGAGCTAGGTTTGGAAGCAGTAGTGCACGTGCGCGCCTTCACCTTGCACCCCGAAGTGGCCTACCGCGCCCTCGATATTTCCATCACCGCTTCTACAAACGAAACCTACGGCATGGTGACCATCGAAGCAATGGCCTCCGGACTGCCGGTGGTGGCGTCAGCGGCGGGCGGTACCCTCGAAATTGTGGCGGATGGTCGTACGGGCCTGCTGTTTCCGCTGCGGGATGTAGCTGCTTTCGACGCGGCCATTGAGCGCCTGCTGCACGCTCCTGCGCTAGCCCAGCAGCTAGGCCAGCAAGCGCAGCAGGCAGCGGTAGCCACTTATTCGCACCACCGTCAATGTGAGCTGACGGAGCAGGTACTAGGTACGTTTTGAAGCGGTAGAGCCGTCGCGCGAAACAGATCTTCGTGCGACGGCCATAAAGGTTGCTACATTCTTTTTCGAAAATAATGATACCTTGAAGCAGCTGACAATCAAGCGTAACGTCTCTTTACAAGGTCACTTCCAACTTTATTGAACCCATGAAAGCTCTTCTACCAGTTCTCTTAGCCGGTGCACTCCTCGCTACGCCGGCAGTTGCCCAAAAAACGACGGCCAAGAAAGCCTCGACTAGCGCCGCCACAACGACGGCTACCTATAAGCTAGAACCCCAGCTCAGCACTCTAGGTTGGGTGGGCAAGAAGGTAACCGGCCAACACAATGGCACCGTTGATTTCAAGGAAGGGGAGGTGCTGGTAAAGGGCAACCAAGTGACCGGCGGCACGTTCGTGGTCGACATGACGACCCTAAAGGATGAGGACATCAAGGATGCCGGCGGCAACGGCAAACTCGTGGGTCACCTCAAGTCCGAAGATTTTTTCAGCGTAGAGAAGAACCCCACGGCTACCTTCAAAATCACGAGCTTGGCGCCCATCAAAGGGGCTGCCGCCGATGCCGATAACATGACCGTGACCGGTGACCTAACCATCAAGGGCATCACCAACAGCATCACTTTCCCGGCCAAGGTAGGCGTGAAAAATGGCCTAGCTGCCGCCAGCGGTACCGCCACCGTCGACCGCACTAAGTACGACATCAAATTTCGCTCGAAGTCGTTCTTCGAAAACCTAGGCGACAAGGTGATTGATAACGACTTCATGATGACCTTCAACGTGATAGCCAAGCAGCCCACGTCCGTAGCCAGCAATAAATAGCGGAGCCTGTGTTAAAAACGAAAAGCCCTTCTCACAGCTAGGTGAGAAGGGCTTTTTGCGTTTAAAAATTGCTCAATTTTAGAAAGGATAGCCGATAGCAACGTTCAGTTTAACGGCCTTATAGCCGGTATCGCCTTTAGAATACGTGTCGTTGCCGACGGTATACGTCGTCGAGCTGTCGTAAGGATACACCAGCGGGTAAGCGGCATCCAGACGAATGACGAAGAACTGTACGTCGATGCGAATACCGGCGCCAGCCCCCACGGCTAGCTCTTTGAGGAAGCTATTGATTTGAAACTGACCATTTTTGCCGTCCGGAACGGCTTGGCCATTTTCGCTCACGGTGTAGGTGACGCGGCTAGGGTCTTTGTTCATCAGCCAAACGTTGCCTGCATCCACGAACAACGCGCCTTTCACGTAAGGAAAGAGGTCCTGGCGATACTCCACGTTGGCTTCCAAGCGAAGGTCGCCCACTTGGTCGTAGTAGCTGTTGTTGTTTTTGCGGTCAGCATCCGTCGAGCGGTAGGTACCAGGGCCGATGCCGCGCGCGTTGAAGGCGCGCACGCTGTTGGGCCCACCAATGCCGTATTGCCGCAAGTAAGGCATCACGTTGGAATTCAGGTACGGCAAGCCAGCACCAATCAGCAAGCGAGTTGCAATCTTGTTGCCGCTAGACGAGTTCGAGGAAGTACGGTAGTAGTTGCGAAATTCCAGATCGAGCTTCGAGTACTGCGAGTACTGCTGCCCAAACAAGGCAAAAGCACTACGACCATCGGCCGTCGGCGTTTTGGTCGCGCCACCTAGGTTTTGCAGCAGATATGCTAGGTTACCCGACAGCTCTACGCCGCCGCTGAAGTAAACCTGGTTGCGGCGCTGCTCCAGCACTTGCTGGTTGTAGGTGTAGCGGTAGCTGCTACCTAGGATAAACTGCTGACGGAAACTGTTTTCCAGGAAAGGCCGCTCCGCCAAAATTACGTCGAAGCGTGGCTCCGTAGAAAGGCGAGCATACTGTAAGTCAATGGGTTGGAGTTGCTGCTCGTTGGTGATCTTGGTTTTCCAGCTGTAGCCATACCCTAGGTTGTACACCGTCTGCTGAAAGAAATCGGTGCGCAGCACATACTTGAAGCCCGCGTTGAAGAAGGTGCGTGGCTGGAAGTCAGAGTTGGTAAGGCGAATATCGAAGGGCGGCGTGATGAGGCGCGGCACCAGCAGTTGCCCGTCGATGCCATACTGCGTAGACGTCACCCCGGATAGCGCCCCCCGGCCCGTTTCGAAAGCCGCGTTGGCGTTGATCAGCAGCTGCTCGGCTCCGCGCAGCGCCGAACGGTTGCGGTACTGCACCACAAAGCTAGGCCCCGTGAAGATGTTGGAAGTGTTCATCTGCAACTCCGCCCGCAACGACTTTTTCGGCACCTGGGTCATGCGCACGAAGGCGTTCAGGCGCCCGTAGCCGGCCGAATCGGTAGCACCCCGGGCGGGCCGGAAGCGTACATCCACGAACTTGAACGTACCTAGGCTCATCAAACGGCTCAGCGTTTGGTCGGAGCGGCGGCGGCGGTACAGGCTATCGGGGTATAGGAAAACGGCGTTGGTGATGGCTTTAGCCTTAAACACCGACTCGTCGGGGTAGTAGCGGTAGCCCCGGTACAGAATTGGCTGGCGGCCCCGAGCGGCCGTGTCAGACAGCGAATAGTCGGTGTTCAGCGATACGCGGTCCAGAATGTAAGGCTTGGTCGCTTGGGCGGGCGTGTTGTCCTTGATCTTGAGGTACACGTTGGCCTGATTGTCCAGGGTGCTATCCACCTGGAACAGAATCATATCGGGCGAGAAGTAGTAGTACCCCTGGTTTTTCAGAACGCCATCAATGCGCACCCGCTCGTTCACGAAGGTTTGCAGCGTGTACGGGTCACCAACTTTCAGCAGGGAGCCTGCCTCGGTAGACTTGATGGCGCGGTTGACGAGCGAAGTGGGCTCCGGGAAATGAATTTCCTTGATCACGTACGGCTTGTTGATGGTAGCCGTGTAGTCGACCGACGCCGTTTTGTCCTTTACCTGCACCTTGCTGCTGACGGTGGGGTGAAAGTAACCGTTGTTGTTCAAGCGGTTCACCATCAGGCTCTTCACGTTGTTGGTGTCGACCTTGCTCAGCAACACGGGTTCTTCGCCATACTTGTCGGCCAGCCAATGACCTAGGCCTTTGGTTTTGCCCACGCCCATGTGCCAGAAGTAAAGCTTGGGCCGCATGCCCAGAATAGAAGTGTTCGGCTTGGGTGCAATAACGGCTTCCAGCGTGGTGGTCAGCTCCGATTCGTTCTTGATCGGGAACTGCGACTTGACCTTAACGGTGCTGCCCGTATAGAGCTTGGCATCGTCGGGAATAAACTTAGTGCCGCTGCAGCCTGCCAACGCTAAACTAGCTAGCCCTAGGCCCAGCCACTGCTTTCCAGAACGCCGCGGGGTATTGTTATTCTTTGTTTTGAGCATCAAATGATTGCCCACCCATTGCGAACTGGTTCCGAAAAGAAAGCGCAAGTGTTGGATGGGCCGCATAGGAGAGTCCGGTTTACTATCACTCATGTAGTATCGTTTGCAAATAAGTCCTGGGAGGAGCCACAACAAGGATGCGGCCCCGCCCAGGAGTACTTCTACCGACCTGCGCCAGTAGTTTGGGTAGCCACGTGCGTACGAGTTGAATCGCGGCGCGGGTCGTTGGTGACCGTCTTGGCCGAATCCTGCGCCGCTTTCTTTTCCTGTTTTTCCTGTTGGCGACCTTGCTTGCGCTCCTCCTTCAAGTTCTTATCGACACCCTTGAACAGGTCAGCTAGGTTCTGGTAATCGCGCTGGAAGATCAGGGAAGCACCGTTGCGCACATACTGCCCGTCGATGTCGCCGTAGGCGTTGTTGCGGTAGGCACGCAAACGCAGGCGGCCGTTGGCCAGAATGTCGTATTCCACGCTTACGTCGCCAGCAAAGCTACTCACGCTTTGCTGACCGTTGGAGGCTTGGTTGCCACCGGCCAGCGGCACGTCGGTGCCGAGGCGCACAGTCACGCGGTCATTGAACAGCTGGCGGCGTACGGCCACGTTCAGGTCGGTGCGGGTTTTCTCCGTGCCCGACGAGAAGTCAGCCTGCGAATTTACGCCTAGCTCCACCCCTAGGTTGGAAAGGTAGCTGCCCGTCAAGTTGTTGAGCTGCTGCGTAAGTACCTGGCTAGCACTGCCGCGCAGCTGCTCGTTCACGAGGCTGCCGCTGCTCGACTGGAAGGGGTTTTCAGCCAGGAAGCGATTGAGCACCAGCAGCGAGAACACCTGTTTGTTTAGGGCGTCGGCTTGGCTGGGTTCTCGTAGCTGTGCTAGGCGTGCCTCGATCTGGTCGCGGGCGGTAGCTACGCGAGTGTCCTCCGGTAGCTTGATGTCGAAGCTGATTAACGGCTTGAGCAAGTCGCCATCCACGTTCAAGAATACCCGGAAAGGAACCGCGTTGCGCAGTGTGGGGTCGGCGTTGGTGTTCGAGCCCTGGCCCGACAACAACTCGGCCGGTGATGCCTTCACGTTATAAATGGCCGACACGTCAACTAGCGCGTTGTATGGGTCGCCGCTCCAAGTGAGGGAACTGCCCTTGGCAATGTCGAAGTCACGCTCCGTCAGGTTGTAGAGCGACATATGGTAGCGGCCGCTCGTCACTTCGAGGCGGCCACTAAGGGTGATGCTGCCGGCTTGATCCAGGCTAGTGCTCAGCGTACCATTGGCCCGCACCTGCAAGTTGTCACCAGAAACCGGGTCAACGAGCACGGTAAATGGCGTAGCATCCGTGACGGTGATGGTCGCTGATACGTTATAGCCGCTCGCCGCCGTTTGAGCACTGTTCACCTTCGCTTGACGCTGCAACATGGTATCAATAGGCGCACTGAGGTCCACAAACTCCACAATGCCGTCGCTCTCCACTTTGCCAGCTTCATCGTTGGGCACCACCACCGTTAGGTTAGAAGGCTCAACAATGGTGGCCGTGGTGCGCACTACCGGCAGATTGATGGTGCCCGTAATACGCGAATCGGAGTCGACCACGAGCTTGCCGTAGTACAGCGGATTTTCGCGGGCCGAGCTTTGCACGGCAATAAAGTCGTCGGTGACGGCCCGCAGTTGCAAGCGGTACGTGTTGATGTCAGCGTAGTTATTGGTGAGGATGTACCCGTTCACCACCGCTTTGTTACGCAACGAATCCAGGATGGTGAAATCGTTGAAGGCAACACCGCGGTCATCTAACACCAAACTTTCGTTGGGCAGGGTGAAGGGCGAACCAAGTTGCGTGAGCGTGAAGCCAGCGTCGTTAGTATTCACTGTACCCCGAATTAGAGGCGCACTTACGGTACCCGTCACGGCCAGGTTACCGCTCAGGAAGCCCGTCATTTCCTGCAACTGCCCCGCCGAGAACGGCTCGATAATATCGATATTGAAGCGGTTCAGGTTGACGGCCATATCCAGGGCACCGTTGGCTAGGTACGAACCGGCCACGCGCACGTCGGTGTTGCCGGGGCCACCCGTCAGGCGGGCGTCTACTAGGTAGCGGTCGGCGGTGGGGTTAGTAGCCTTCAGCGTTATATCCCCAATAGCCGTCTTGTTGTAGGCAAAACCGTTCAAAGCTAGGTCGGCGGTGAAGGCCATGCGCGGCTGCCCGATGGCCCGCACCACGGCTTGCCCATTTAGGGTGCCTCCGTAGAGCGAATCTTGCTGACCCGCGGCTTTCGCTAACATATTCAAGTCGAGGTTACCGAGCCTAGCTTGCAACGGGTATTCCGCGCCTTCCAGCGTTTGCAGCTCAATGAACTGATTGCCTTGGCTCAGCCGCACATTGTTGGCCCGAATAGCGCCGCTGGATAAGGTGTAAGCAATCTGGTTGTCGGGTCCCACCGTCCATTGCTGGTTGCTTAGCACGAGCTTGGGGTCAAAGCTGAAGGCGTAGGTGTTAGCGTTGTTGAGCACCTGTAAGATACCCGCCACGTCGAGCATGGTGGTGCTGTCGCCCTCCGCGATGCGCAAGTGCGTACCTACTTTGTTGTCGGCAATGCTCCCAGTGAGTGTTGGGTTGGGCAGGCGCAAGCTCGTATCCTGCGAAGCCTGCCGCAGCCGCAATGCATAATCGAGCTTTTCCGCATCCGACGACACATTGAGGCGCATCGAATCGAGGCGGTAACCGGTGTACACAATCAGCGGGATGCGCGAGTTCACCGTGAGGTTGGCAGCGCGGCTATCGAAGCTACCATCCAGCTTGAAGGGCGAAATCTGCTTTAGGCCTGGCACCAGTCGCCGTACTAAGGCGGAGTCGAGTAAGTTCAAACTGAAGTCGAAGTTGCGCGCAGGTCCGCCGGCACGGTAGCGCACGCCCGGCAAGTCGAAGTAGCGGTCGATGTGCTCCTGCAACACAGTCGCTACGTCGCCAAGCGGCGTGTTGCCAGCTAGGTTAGCTTTGAGGATATTAGAGCTGAAAACCAGCTCGGTGCGGCCCGGCTTCTGCACCAAGCTGCCACTTAGCGAATCTAAAGCAATAGGCTGATTGTCGCGCACCACCACGATGTTACGCCCGCCGAAGGTGCCGTTGATAGAGTTGGCATCGGCACCGCTCAAGTCAGCCGTGAGGTTGCCCTGCACGCGCAAGTCGCCGCCGGTATAAAATCCTAGCTTCGTGAGGTTGGCACCTTGCAGGTTCACGTTGAAGGCGTACGCGGGCACGTTGGCGTTGCGCAGGTTTACGTTGCCGTTCAGGTCAAAAGCTAGGTTCGGGTCGCGTCGGCTCTTAGCTGCTATCACGTAACGGTTGCGGTCGATATCGACCGTAGCAGCTATGTCACGGTAGGTATAGGTCTGGTAACGGGCACTTTGCACCGTGGCAACCAGTCTCCCGCGCATCGTGGCCGGATCGAGGCCGCGGCCGTTGAAGGTGCCACTAGTAGTCACTTTACCAATGGTGGGGTCGCGCAACACTTTGCCCACATCGAAGCCCTGCACGTTGAAGCGCGCGTTGATCGGCTCCTGTCCTTGCGGCCCCGAGCCCATGTTCACCACGGCCGTGGCATTGCCGTAGCTGGTATTCACTTTCAGGTTGGTATCAAAGACTAAGGCGGTCGGGCGGCCTTTGAAAGTGCCGGAAGCAGCAATGCGTGGCGGCAGCGAGTAGCCGGCCGGAATAGTGCCTTTTGGGGTCAGGCTGCGAATGTCGGCGTCGGAAGTGGTGAACTGCCGGATGCTGAGGTCGGTGTACAGGCGGCGGTCGGTTTCGGGCAAGCCCTGGATACGGCCGCTGGCTTTAAGCGTGGTGTTGCGGAAGCCCACAAAATCGAGGTTGCGCACCTGGAAGTCACCCACCCGGCCGTTGATCAAGCCACTAATCAACACCGACTGGTTGGGGCCAGTGGTGAAAGGCGGTGTGCTAGCTAAGTCGGGTGCGAGGTAAAGGATGTCGCGGAAGCCCAGGCGGGTCTCGCGCAGGTCGCCTTCCAAACCTAGGTTCGGAATGTCGTCGGCAATGCCGCTCAGCGACTTGTAGCGCATGGCCAGCGTGCGACGAATGCGCGTGTGCGGCGTGATGAGGTCGAGGTTATCGAGGCGCGTTTCTACGGAGTCGAACACCACGTCGGCTTCCGTGTGCTCGATCTGAAAGCCGCTTTGCTCCTTGCCAGCCAGCTCATTAATGCGGCCCGTGGTGCGGTTCTCAGAGTAGAATAGGTTATCGGTAGCGAGCTTCAGGTCCGTGAACTTCAAGTGGTTGTAGTCCATGGCCGGCATGCGGGTACGTTGCTTGGGCTCGTCGAAGTTGTCGAAAGCCACAGCTAGGTTGCTCACGTCCGACTTTTTCAGCGTCACCACCCAGTTGGCTTCCTGACCCGTGGCGGTTTCGACCGACTCGTTGAGGTCGCGCACGGCTTCGGCAGGATTTACAAGACGTTTTTCGGTGGGCACATTCTCGTTCTGGGCGTAGGCAAAGCTACTGTTGCGCAGCGTGAGGGTGTTTAAGTCAACCCGCGAGTTAATCAGGTCGATGTTATTGGCCGTGATTTCCGCCGCTCCAATGCGCGTGTCAATGTACTGTGCCGAGGGCGCGTTGCGGTACGTTAGGCTCACTGTATCTAGGTTCGCCTTTTTCAGACCTAGGGTCAAGGTAAGGGGTTCACTGGCAGCAGTATCCGGCGGGGCTGTTTTGCTCTGGGTAATGTTGATGCCCGTGCGGCTGAGCTTGGCTTCGTCAATCTTATAAATAGACTTATCTACGTCGACCTCGTCCATAACCACGGCCAACTCGCCCACGCGGCCCCGTACGTTCATCCCTTCCACTTGGTCGTCGTACGTCAGGAAAATGTTGGTCAGGCGAGCATCACCAATGTTGTACTTAAAGCCGCTGCTGGTGGTGTCGACGGGCGTGACAGTGGTGGTGTCGGGGGAGGAAAAGGCGTTGACGATAAAATCGTAGTTGGAAACACTATCGGGCTCGGTGCGCTTAATATTTACGGTGCCGTCGTTCAGCTCCACCGAGCTCACGTTGATCTGCGACTTCGTAAGCGCCCACAGGTCGATATCGACCCCTAGGTGCCCCACAGACAACAAAGTATCCTTCTGCTGGTCTTCCAGGTAGACGTTGTCGAGCGAAATAGCGTGGCGAAAGTCTGTCCGGAATTTGCCGATGCGCACTTCCGTGCCGAGCTTCTTCTGGAGGTAGTTTTCCGCTTGGCGAGCCGCAAAATCTTGGGTAGCAGGAAACTGCAATGCCACTACTACTATCACGACGAGTAGGAGCACGAAAGCAAGCAGCCCCAACACGATGTAGAGGCCGCGACGGGCGTAAGTAGATGCAGTACTAATGGCGCAAGTAGGCTAGGGTTCAGTAGGAGCCAACGAAAAATAGGCCGTAGAAGTTATGCTTACTATTTAGCAGCTTCTTTTCCAATCGTTTGCGGCACTGCTCAACGGCTTCTTTCGCGGATTTGTTTTTCGCCGAGCAACTATTTTTTTCAAGAGGCTAGTGTTCAGAGCGAGTTAGCCGACTATAGAAAATAGCTGACCAGGCCAAACTCATTCTCACCTAGCTAGCCGCAACTGCCGTATGGCGAGAAGGCCATCTTGGCGGGTGGTTGTGCTCTTGCCCGGCGGAACCCTGCTATCTTTCGTCCCACTCCGATATTCTTACTTGCGCGCATGATTCTTCGCTTTTCTCTCCCGTACCGCACCACTTGGGGGCAACGGCTGCTGGTGTGTGGCTCTGAGCCTAGCCTCGGCCAGTGGGCTGCCGACCAGGCCCTTGCTCTGCACTACGACGAAGCCACTGGCCACTGGCAGCACGAAATCGACCTGCCCAACGCCTCAGGCGCTATCCATTATAAGTACATCCTGATGGAGTTTGACACGCTGCATTGGGAGTGGGGCCCCAATCGTACCCTCGAGTATGACGGCGGTCAGTACGAAGTTGTTGAGTTGAAAGACTACTGGCGCCCGCCCGCCGAGCCTGAAAACGAACTGGTTACGGCGGCCTTCACCCAGGCCTTAATGCGGCGGCTGACGGCGGAAGCTAGCTCCTCCAGCGCGCCAGCAACGGCTGATGGACCCGTGGTGCGGTTTCAGCTACTGGCTCCGCGTGTCGATCCTCGCTATCAGGTGTGCGTGCTCGGATCCGATTCGGCCCTGGGAGCCTGGGAGGCTAGCAACGTTCTGGTGCTCAGCGACGAGCAGTACCCCACCTGGACTGCCGACCTAGCTCTGGCGCAGCCCAACCAAACTACCCGCTACAAGTATGGTATCTGGGACCCGCAAGCGCAGCAGATAGTAGAGCTGGAAGGGGGCGACGACCGCCTCATTCAGCCGCAAACCGAGGCAAAGACCCTGCAAGTGCTGGCCGATGAGCGGTTTCGCTACACCACCGGCCACTGGCGCGGCGCGGGCGTAGCGCTACCAGTGTTTGCGCTACGCAGCGAACGGGGGCTAGGAGTAGGGGAGTTTCCCGACCTCAAGCTGCTCGTTGACTGGGCCGTAGCCACGGGTCTGAAGCTGGTGCAGGTGCTGCCCATCAACGACACCACGGCCACCCACACCTGGGTCGATTCGTACCCATACGCCGCCATTTCGGTGTTCGCCCTGCACCCGCAGTACCTGAATCTGGAAGCGGTGGCCGAGCTAACTAATCCTGCGGACCGCGAAGAGCTAGCCCGCCTCCGCACCGAGCTCAACGGCCGCGACTTCGTGGACTACGAGCCCGTGATGCAGGCCAAGTGGAAGTTTATCAAGCTATTGTATCAGCAGGAAAAAGCTAGGTTCCTGGCTGATCCAGAGTTCCTGGCGTTCCGCGAAGAGCAGAAATCGTGGCTGGTGCCGTACGCGGCTTTCTCCGCCCTGCGCGACCGGTTCGGCACAGCCGACTTCAACCAGTGGCCCGAGGAATACCGCACGCCCAAGCTAGCTACCGAGCTGACCCGCGAAGACCAACCCGACTTCGATGAGTTCGGTCTGCACTTCTTCACGCAATTTCACCTCGATAAGCAGCTGCTCGACGCCGTAGAGTATGCGCGCCACAAAGGGGTAGTTGTGAAAGGCGATCTGCCCATTGGTATCTACCGGCACTCTGTGGATGCCTGGACCCAGCCCGAGCTCTACCACATGGACCGCCAGGCCGGCGCCCCACCCGACGACTTCTCGCTCACGGGCCAAAACTGGCGCTTCCCAACCTATAATTGGGAGCGGATGGCCGAGGATGACTACACGTGGTGGAAGCAGCGCATGGGGCACCTAGCCCGCTACTTCGACATGCTGCGCATCGACCACATCTTGGGGTTCTTCCGCATCTGGGAGATTCCGGGGCATTCGGTGGAAGGCTTGCTAGGTCACTTTGCGCCCGCCCTGCCGCTTCACCGCCACGAGATAGAGCAGCGCATCGGGTGGTTCGACTACGGCCGCCTGTGCGAGCCCTACATCCGCTGGCACATGCTTACTGACCTCTTCCGTGAGCAGGCCCAGGCCGTGTACGAGGAGTTTCTGGATGCCACTGACCACGGCGTATTCCGTCTGAAAGAGTATGTGCGCACCCAGCGGCAGATCGAGGACGTATTTGAGCAAAAAATCAAAGCTGACCCCAGCAACGCCGAGCATTACCGTTGGCTGCGTACCAACCTCTACAAGCTCACGAACGAGGTGCTGTTTGTGCCCGCCGACGAGCCAGATTTCTATCATCCGCGCATCACGCTGCACCTGAGCGTGTCATTCCGTGAGCTGGATGAGCACACGCGGCACCGTCTCAAGGAGTTGTACGACGACTTCTTCTACCGCCGCCACGAAGAGTTCTGGCGCGAGCAAGGCTTGGTGAAGCTGCCGCCCGTACGCTATGCTACCAACATGCTCATTGCCGGCGAGGACCTAGGTATGGTGCCTGCCTCGGTGCCCGGCGTGATGCGGGACCTAGGTATGCTAGGGTTGAATATCCAGCGCATGCCCTCCGACCCACAAGTGGAATTCGGCAACCCCGCCACGGCCCCATACCTCTCCGTCGTCAGTCCCGGTAGCCACGATATGAGCACGTTGCGCGGCTGGTGGGAAGAAGACCGTACCCTTACCCAGCGCTTTTTCGAGCATCAACTCGGCCACTGGGGGCAGCACGCACCGTACTATTGCGAGCCGTGGGTGGTGCGCGAAATCATTGAGCAGCACCTAGCTTCCCCCGCCATGTGGGCCATCTTCCCGCTGCAGGATCTACTAGCCTTGGATGCGCAACTACGCCGCGAGAACCCGCTGGAAGAGCAGATTAACGTACCTGCTAATCCGCAACATTTCTGGAAGTATCGGCTGCATTTACCGTTAGAAAAACTTTTGAATGAAGTAGAATTTAACAAAGAAATAGAAGCACTGGTAAAAGATAAGGGCAGAAAGTAATTACTATACAAAGTACTAGCTGTCCGCCAAGAGTATACTATATATTTAATGCACAATATGCAGTTTTTCTGCGTGTTGTGCATTATTTTTTTGTTGACGATTTAATGTTTAATCAAAGTTGATATTAACATAGTGCAATTTATATGTTGTTTTAAGTAAATACATCCAGAGGTCCACCACTGATAGTTTATTTGGCTAATTTCTTGATGCAGGCATCGAGGTCATCGTATTATCTACCTGCTTTATATGAGAACACCTTTACGACTGCTAGGGCTGCTGATGGTTTTGTCTACCTGGGGAGCACCTAAGGTATGGGCACAATGCATGGTGTCAACCACCTTGGATTTTAGCGAAAGCAACACGGCTACTACCGGTGATTGGAAGACAGGAACTAGAAGTATCCCAAACAGCAGCGTCACTATTACCCCTACTTACACGTCAGGAACCAATACTACCTCTAGTAGTCTGATAAGAGGAACGGCGAATGGAATCAATACGCTGCGTTGGGATGTAAACTATGCCGGAAACTCAACCAAGACTTCAGTAGTTGTTCTTGAATTTAACCGGCCAGTTGCAAATCTTTCACTCCAGGTTCAAGATATCGATACAGGTACCGGACAAGTTGACGAAGTCACCTTTGAAGGATTAGATGCCAACAATACCGTATTAACAGCTCCATTGCTTACCAAAGCAGCAGCAGCAACATCAGTTGCAATAAACGGGAACGTTGCAACTGGAACTGCTGCTGGCGACGCTACTACTAGTACTGTGGTGGCTACTTTTAGCGTAGCGGTGAAGAAGCTTCGTCTGACTTACAAAAACAATACAACTGCTGGTAATCCATCGGGACAGGCAATCGGAATTGATAAGATAAGTTGGTGTAAATCACCTATTGCGGTCAACGACGCTGCGACAACCCTGCTTAACCAACCCATCACGGTTGATATTCTAGGTAACGACGTTGCTGGCGACGCAGCTATCAGCCCAGGCACGGTTGTATTAGCTGGCACGCAGGCCGGTGGTACGTTCACGGTCAACCCGACAACAGGTGCCGTAACCTTTACGCCGGAGAGCAACATCGCTGGTCAAACTCAGATTGGCTACACAGTGAAGGATGCAAACGGCGTTACTTCTAACCAAGGCGTACTAACTATCAGGGTAACGAACCCCCCTACCGCCAACAGTGACGATGCACAGACTCCTCTTAACACAAGCCTATCAAACATTGATGTACTGGCTAATGACGCCAGTAGTAGCGGTAATTACGCTATCAATAAGGCTTCGCTAGCGTTAGTTGCTGGCAGTCAGACCGGAGGCACTTTCACTGCAAACACGGCTGCTGGGGCCAACCAAGGTACTATTAGCTTCACGCCGAATACTGGTTTTGTTGGCGCTGCGAGCGTTAAATACACCGTAAGCAACGCCCTTGGTGAAGTGTCCAACCAAGCTATCCTGTCGGTAGTTGTAACAAGAGCTCCTACAACAACGGCTGATGCCGCGAGTATCTCTTATAATGCAGGTGCCGTGACAGTTGACGTTATCAGCAACGACACGCCTGCTAGCTCAGACGCGCCCAACTCTATCGATCCAAACTCTATTTTGTTATCCAGCGCTACGGGTACAAATGGTGGTACTTTCGCTGTGAGCAATGGCAAGGTTAGTTTTACCCCGCCTGCGGCTTCTACCTTCCCAAACAACATAACTAGCCGCGCTACAAGCGTTAACTACACGGTAAAGAATAACGCTTCTCCCGCGCAGACATCAAGCCCAACCGCTATTACCGTCACTTTAACGAACACGGCTCCTGTCGTGGTGGCCGATAACGTTGCCACGTTGCAGAACCGGGCTATGACAAACATCAACGTGCTGGCCAACGACGCCGACGCTGATGGTAACGCCACGATTAATAAGAGCACAGTAGCAGTAACGGGTACGCAAACAGGCGGCACCTTTACGGTTAATACGGTCGCTGGACCAAATCAAGGCACCATCAACTTTACGCCTACTAATAACTTCACAGGTAATGCCAGTGTGCAATACACCGTGCGAGATGAGAAGGGGCTCCTTTCTAATACTGCCTTCTTAACAATCGTAGTTACGACCACGACAGTGGACGTCGTGACAACCATGAGCGGACCCACTACGGCGTCTTCGGGGAGCTACGTAACCTACGCCGTCACGGTAAAGAACAACAGCAACGCGAATGCAACGAACGTATCGCCGCGGGTGCAGCTTCCAACAGGACTACAAACAGTAACTGCCTCGCTTGATGCTACTTACAACCCGGCGAGCGGTATCGTCGTTTTCCCATCCGCTACCTATGCTGCCAACTCAACAATACAAACGGCTACCGTTCGCTTTGTAATGCCCGCCAGTGGCTCAGTGACGGGGGTAGCTTCCAGCGTTTCCAGCAACACCGCCTTTACCACTCCTAGCAACGACGATGGTACGAGCGCCGCTAGTCAAGTAACTACTATCGCCACACAAGTAGCCGACGTAGCGGCCACTATCACGGGACCAACAGCTACGGCGCCAGGTGGCAGAACGGTGCTCAACATTGTGGCCAGCAACTATGGGCCTTCGGCGGCCACTAACGTACTGCTGCGAGCTACTATTTCGAGAAATCTTACGGGCGTTACCGTATCCGATGGGGGCAGCTACGACGCAAACACTGGTGTAATTACGCTCCCTGCTATTGCAAGTCTGGCACCGTCGGCCTCTACTGGTTTCAACGTAGCCTTGACGGCTCCCAAGGCCTCCGACCAACCCGTTGTTGGTACGGTCAGCAGCACGTCGGCCACTACGGATCCAGTTGCGAACAACAACGATGGCTCGGCTTCTTTCTCGAACATCCGGGTTGCTATCAGCAACACGGTTTCCAGCCAAGCGTGCCTTACCGTTTCTACGACGGACGTAACGACGGCCGCCAACCAGCAGATCAACACGTACTACGCAGGCCTAGGTACGGCGGCGGCTAACAGCAGCACGCTTACCGTCGGGCCAGCCTTATCGACAACTGATGCCGCGAACATTGTTCCCGGCGACTTGCTGCTCATCATCCAAATGCAGGGTGCGCAGATCGACTACAGCAACACGAACGCCTATGGGGATGGTATTGCCTCGACGGATTCGCCGGCCAATGGCACGCTAGGCACAAACCTGACGGCGGGCTTGTACGAATACCGCTACGTAGAAACTACTTCTGCTTCCGCAACCGTAGCCAGCGGCGGTACGCTGACCTTGTCGTCGCCGCTCACGAACACCTACACCAACGCCGATGCTACCGCTACTGAGGGTCAGCGACGCTTTCAGGTGATTCGGGTGCCGCGTTATCGCAACCTGACCCTAGGTGCTGACCTAGCACCCGCCGCTTGGAATGGTAAAACGGGCGGCGTCGTGGTGCTGGAAGTAGGCGGAACGCTAAACTTCAATGGCTACACCATTAATGCGAGTGGCATGGGCTTCCGCGGAGGTGCTGGCCGGCAGCTAGGCGGTACTAACGATGCCAGTGTTTCCAACCAAGACTATGTTACTTCGTCAAGTATAGCCGTCAACGGGTCGAAAGGAGAAGGAACGGCTGGTACGCCCCGCTACGTGAACAACAATGGCGCATTGCTGGACAACACAGCGGAAGGCTATCCGGGAGGCAGCTACGGCCGCGGTGCGCCCGGTAACGCTGGCGGTGGTGGCACTGACGGTACCACTGTTACCAACGCCAACAACACGGGCGGCGGTGGCGGCTCAAACGGGGGCTTCGGCGGCCAGGGGGGCAACTCCTGGAACCAGGGTGCTCCGACAGGGGGCAACGGGGGGGCGCCGTTTTTGCAGGCTAGCCCAAGCCGAGTAGTAATGGGCGGCGGCGGCGGTGCCGGTACTACCAACAACGGCACGGGTACACCCGGTGGTGGTTTTGCTAGCAGCGGTACGGCCGGTGGCGGTATCGTGATTGTGAACACCAACCAAGTGGCTGGCACGGGTACCATTAATGTCAACGGAGCCGATAACACGTCCACGGTGGCAAACGACGGCGCCGGCGGCGGTGGAGCGGGTGGTAGCGTGATATTTCTCGCGCAAGGGAACCTCTCGAATATTACAATATTGGCCAAAGGTGGGCAAGGTGGCAACGACAACCTAGCCCCCCAAGCCCAGGGTCACGGCCCTGGTGGTGGTGGCTCGGCTGGCGTCGTCTTCACGTCTTCGGCTATCAATAACTCCTCGGAAATTCTGCCGGGTGCTAGCGGCCAGACGGGCGGCAGCAACGGTAACTTTAGCTTTGGCTCTACCATTGGTACCCAGTTCGCCGGTTTGGTTCGTAATACGATTTTGCAGGGTGACGTGCCCAACATCACGCAGGCCAGCAATTGCACTGTCCTACCCTTGCCAGTGGAACTGATTCAGTTCGCGGTCAAAGTACAGGCCAGCCAAGTGCAGCTGAGCTGGACCACGGCTTCGGAAAAGAACTCCAATTATTTCGCCGTAGAGCGTAGCACCGACAGCTATTCGTTCGAGCAAATTGGCAAAGTGAACAGCTACGGCACCACGACTACCAAGCAGAGCTACACCTTCGCCGATACCGAAGCTAGCCGCTACGCTGGCCAGATGCTCTACTACCGTCTGCGCCAAGTAGATACCGACGGAACCATCACGTATTCGCCTGTGCGCTCGGTGATGCTAAAGGCCGGCGTGGCTACATTCGACCTCAGCCCCAATCCTACCTCCGATTACGTAACGCTCGACCTGACCACCTTGCCTACAGAGCACTTCCATGTGTCCTGCCACGATGTAAGCGGACGTAACCTAGGAAGGTTGGAGCAGGATATTCGAGGTGGTCAAGCTACGACTCTGAATGTATCTGCTTTGCCTGCTGGTATTTACATCGTAACGGTACAAGGAGCAACCCAAGTGCTTACGCGCCGTTTGGTAAAGCAGTAAGCTTTTCGAAGTAGCCTACTGAGGCGAAGCCAACCCGGCTGCTGCGTTGCCTAAACGCAGCAGCTGGGTTTTCTTTTGGTAGCGCTTTAGTGGCAGCTACGTGCCGAGCTTAGACACGCCGCTTGGCGTCATTTAAGAGCAACACGGAAATATCTTGGGCGCGAAGCCCAACTCCTAAGCCAATCTGCCGTTCTAAATGGCCGACTATCTGCTTGGTATGGCTACTTCCTGCGCTCCTGTTCATGTTCATCGTCCGTCAACTGTTACCTCTACTGATTACGATGTCGTCGTCATTGGGGCGGGTTGTGCGGGGCTAGGTGCCGCCCTCGTGCTTGGGCGCTGTCGCCGCCGGGTGCTCGTTTGCGACGGAGGCGCCCCGCGCAATGCGCCTTCCTCGGGGGTGCATGCCTTCCTGAGCCGCGACGGCATCAAGCCGCAAGAACTCTTGCGCATCAGCCGCGAACAGCTAGAACCCTATCCGGCGGTAATAATCCGGCCGGGTAAGGTCACGACGGTATCTGTCGAGAGTCACGGCTTCACGCTCACCGCCGAAAGCGAAACCGGCCGCCCAGCAACGATTACCACGCGGAAGCTGCTGCTCGCTACCGGTGTCGACGACGAGCTGCCCCCAGTAGATGGCATGCGTGAGCTTTGGGGCCAAGGGGTACTGCATTGTCCCTACTGCCACGGTTGGGAGGTACAGGACAAAGCGTTGGCCGTGTATGGGCGCGGGAAAACAGTGGCAGGGCTAGCTTTGCTGATCAGTCGGTGGTCGCGCGACGTTATCGTGTGCACCGATGGTCCTTCGGGTGTTTCTGCTAATGCGCGGCGGCGACTGCAAGCCCACGGAATAGGCATTCGCGAGGAGCCCATTGCGCGTCTACAAGGTAACCGCCGCGGCGACTTGAAGTGCATCATGTTCAAAAACGGAGAGGAGCTGGAGCGGGACGCTTTGTTTGTGCATCCGCATCAGCACCAGCGCGGTACGCTAGCTGAGCAGCTCGGTTGCCGCACCACTAGCAAGGGCGCCGTGTGGACCAACAAGTACTTGCAAACTTCTGTGCGAGGCGTGTACGCCGCCGGCGACATGACGCCCGGCTCCCAGCAGGCCCTGATTGCCGCCGCCGAGGGTACCCAGGCCGGCATTTTTCTGAATGAGCGCCTGACCAAAGAAGATTGCTTCTAAAACGGCAAGAGCAGCAAAACAAGCAGACCCTAGCGAAGAGCAGCAGGCAGTAAGGCGCTCTTTTTGCTGAGCTCAGAGAGAATCGGGGCGCTAGCTGAACCGTGAGGCACTAGGTACGCGCCGAAGAAGAAACCAAAAAATCATCTTCAACGACAAACTCTGTGAGTGCCTATTCGTCTAATGACAAGCGCTATCCGTCTAGGAACTGGTTTTTTCCTGCGGCCCGGTGTGTATCTTTCAAAGCTGGGAACTATGTCCGGCCCGCCCGGACTTGTTTGCTTGAATTATGAGAAATGTTTCCTTCCTGCTTTTCCTGCTGCTGACAATTGGCGTTTCACCGGTGTGGGCCCAGCGTATGGTACTGAGTGGGCAGGTTACGGAAGCAACTACTGGCCAACCCGTGCCTTTTGCGTCGTTGTTTCTGCCGGGTACGTCGGCGGGCGTGACGGCGGATGCGGAAGGACGCTACGAGCTAGCTACCACCCAGCGCGTCGACTCGCTGGCGGCTTCGGCCATAGGCTATAAGGTCCAGAAGAAGCGCATCGGCGCTGAGTTTCAGCAAACCATCAACTTTGCCCTGTCCACCAGTGGTGTTACGCTCGGGGAAGTAACCGTGCGCCCTACCGAGAACCCCGCCTACGAAATTCTGCGCCGGGTGCAAACCCACAAGCCCAAAAACGACAAACGCTACTTAGAAGCCTTTGCCTTCGATAGCTACAACCGGGTGGATGTGGCCGTAAACGACTTACCGAAAGGCGTGGCGCGTAGTCGCGTACTGCGCCAAATGACCGCCGTGGCCGATAGCCTCGGACAGGCCCGCACGGCAGATGGCAAGCAAGTGCTACCGCTGTTTGCCTCCGAGGTGCTGTCGCGCTACTTCGTGCGGCGCGACCCGCGGCGGAAACGCGAAGAAATCAAACGCACTCAGATGCGAGGCCTAGCCCCGCGCAACGGCTCGGTGCTGTCGCAAATCCTAGGTTCTTCTTTTCAGGATTGGGACTTTTACCCCAACTGGCAGCAACTGCTGGGCAAGGACTTCATCTCGCCCATCGCCGATGGCTGGAAGTTCACCTACGAGTACGAGCTGCAAGACTCGGTGTATCTGGGCAAGGACTGGTGCTACAAGCTGGCCGTGACGCCGCGCCGCCCCCAAGACCTAGCTTTCACCGGGACTATCTGGATTACAGCCAACTCTTACGCCCTGCGCCGCGTCGACCTCGCGGTGAGCCCCGAGGCGAACCTCAACTTCGTGAGCAAAATTCAGGTGTACCAAGACCTAGCCCCTACGGTGGCGGGACCCTGGTTGCCGACGCGCACTCGCGTGTACATTGCCATCAAGCCGGGCGGGGTGCAAGTGGCAGGCGTGACGGCTAAGTTCACCACGGTCAATCAGAACTTCGACATCAACAACCCCCAGCCGCTGCCTTTCTACGACCGGCCGGTGGTTGCTGCCCCCGACGCGTACGATGCTCCGGATGATTTCTGGGAGAAAAATCGCCCCGATACCCTATCGGTGGACGACCAGCGCACGCTCGCTATTCTGGATTCGGTGCAGAACCTGCCCTCCGTGCAATCGCTGAAGAAGGTGGCCGATGTCTTCGTGAACGGGTACAAGCGTGTGGGTATGGTGGACCTAGGTCCGATCTGGACGCTTTACGGGTTCAACAACATCGAAGGCAGCCGCTTCCGGGTGGGTTTTCGCACGACGCCCGAGTTTAGCCGCGAATGGCTGATGCGGGCCTACCTAGCCTACGGTACCCGCGATACGCGCCTGAAGTATGATCTGCGCATCAGTCGAATTTTGAACCGCGACAACTGGACGGTAATCACCGCCGAGCGTCGCCACGACCTCGATCAGTTAGCCCTGATCGATAACGACTACGCGCTGGAGAATCCCCTGTTTGAAGCGGCGGCCCGCCTAGGCAATATCACCAGCAGCCGGCCGCTGATGCGCAACCTCAACATGCTAAGCGTTCAGAGTGACCTGTTCCGGGGCTTCACGCAGCGAGTGACGGTACGGCAGCAGAACTTTGACCCCCTGTATCCTTTTGCCTACTACACCGACGAGCCAGTACCTGGTGCGCCGTTAGCAGATCAGTTTTCCTTGTCGGAGCTTGTGCTTGAATCGCGCTACGCCCGCGACGAAGTGCTGGTGCAAAGCCGCAACCAAAACCAGCGCTATGCAATTGGGCTGAAAAAGTGGCCGGTATTTACGCTACGCTACACGCTAGGGCTCGACAAATTTCTGAGCAGCGACTTCAAGTACCAGAAATTTACTTTCCAAGTGAGCCAAAGCGTGCGGCTAGGGCAACTCGGCCGCACCGATTACATCGTGGATGCGGGCTACATCCCGAGCACCGTACCTTACTTGATTCTGAAAACGCACCTTGGCAACCAGTCGCCTTTCTACAACGCGGGCGCCTTCAACCTAATGCGTTACTCCGAGTTCGTGAGCGACAAGTACGCGTCGTTTCAATTTGAAAATCACTTCGAAGGCTTTCTCGTGAACAGCGTTCCGGCCCTGAAGCAACTGAACTGGCGCCTGGTGGCAACGGGCAGCATCTTGTACGGCGGCGTAAGCGCCGCTAACCGCGCCATCACGCCCGCTGTCAGCTCGAATGGGGAGCCCCTCTTTACTTTCCAGTCGCTAGGTCGGCTGCCTTATGCCGAAGTTGGCTACGGGGTCGAGAACATCTTCAAAGTAGCCCGCGTGGATTTTCTGCACCGCCTCACCTACCGCAACTCACCTGGCGCCAAGGATTTTGGGGTGAAGGTAAGTCTGCAATTCAAACTATAAGAGCTAGAAAGCAGCAGTTGAAAGCCTGGGGCTAGGCTGTTGTGCCTAGCCTAACTACTTGTCGGCAAGGACTCAGGTAGCAATAAGGATAGTTCTTGAACGTCAGACTAACTGGCCGAGGCATCTCTACCGCAACAGTAACTACTTGCGTTGGTGGTAGAAATGCCTCGACCCGCTTGGCCTAGCCTAGCTGGTAGGCGCGACTTCTCGCTGCTAACCTTAACTCCTTATTTGTCCAAGGATTGTAGCCAGGGCAGCGCGTTCAGCATCATGGGTACGATGCTGGTGCGGTGGGTGCCACCCGGAATGGGGAAAAACGCTACGTTGGTAGCACCCGCGGCCTGGAAACGGGTATAGGTAGTGACGGAGGTGCTGAAGAAGACCGACTCGTCGTTGGTGCCGTGGTAGAGGCGCGTGGGGCTTCTGGGCACCCAGTTGTTGAAGCTGTTTTCCAAGAGTTGCTGCTTCAGCACCGGCTCACCGCTTGGGTTTTTCAGGTTGGCGTAGAAGGTGGGGTTAAACAAAGAAGCTAGGTTCGTGGTCAGCTCGGCGTTGATCTGGTCGATGTTCTTGGTACCGTCTAGCAGCGTCGGTATCTTGCCGGCGTAAGGTTGCTGAAAGAAGTCGGTCAGTGGCCGGTTCCACGTGTAGGTAGTGTTGTAGGCTTGAATGATGAACGCCAGGAACGACGGACTAGCGTACGTGGGCACAGTGGCAACCTGATTCAAGAACTCTGGTAAGTCGTAGCCACCCGCGCCGGCAGCGGCGGCCGTCAGCGTAAGCTGGTGGCCAGGGTGCGTTTCGATTTCCTGCTGAGCAGCCATCGTCACGTAGCCGCCCTCCGAGTAGCCTGCCAAAAACAAGTTGTTGTTGAGTGCCACCCCATCGCTTTTTAGAAAATATTGGGCAGCCTTCAGCATGTTCACGACCGTCAGGGCGCTGGATTTACGGTCGAAGTAGGGGTGAAAAATGTTCTGGGAAGTTCCGTAGCCGATAAAATCAGGGATGACGGTGATAAAGCCTGCCGAAGCAAACAGCTCGAAGCCACTGAAGGTAGCAGGGAAGTTGGAAGGCGCTTCGGCCTGCCGAAACATGGTGCCGTGCTGGGCACTGAGCAGCGCGGGCGTGGTGGGCATGCCCCGCGGAATCCCAAGCAGCCCCGAAGCCTGCACGTTCTGCCCCTGGTACTTCACTTTGTACACCATGCGGTAGAACGTCACGTCGTACTTAGCGAAGGGCGCGAAGCTCTCGAAGCCGGCTTGTATTGCTAAGTTTCTGAGGGTAGCCGCGGGCACCGTCCCGACGAGTTCAGCCGTTACAAACAGGTCTTTGCCACTCGGCTGCGGGTCGATGGGCGTGGGGTCGTCATTGATGTATTCGCAGCTGCTGAACACGGCGAGCCACAGCACGAGCAGCCACCGGAGGGAAGCAAGGTTTTTTAGCATGACATGAAGGAGGGTAGAGGTGTTCGATCGAAAAGGGGAGGTGTAGTTACTTGAAGGCTAGTAGTTTACACTTATTGAGCTACAACACAAAGTAAAAATCAAAAAATAAGTGATGGGCGTGGCGCCAGCTGCTGTTGGCCCTGAGTAACCTTCCGGCGTACCGGGCAGTAGACCCATGAAGAACCTGCCTTCGACAGCTGCCGCTTGCTGGTTGGGGCGCCTTAACACCATCCCCTCGTATGAGCTTCTCCATTGACCAGATCCTGCGCGGGGATATTCCGCGCGTGGAGCGGCCGCCTGCCGCAGACCCTAGCTTGGTGCCCGTCCGTTTGCGCGTCAACGGGCAAGACCACGACTTGCAACTAGAACCTAGGGTAAGCTTGCTCGATGCCCTGCGCGAGTTCATTGGCCTGACTGGTACCAAGAAAGGCTGTAACCAAGGCGCGTGCGGCGCCTGCACGGTGCTCGTTGAGGGCGAGCGGGTTAACTCCTGCCTGACCTTTGCCATCATGCACCAAGGCAAGGACATCACCACCATTGAAGGCCTAGGTACCCCCGATGCCCTGCACCCGCTGCAAGCCGCTTTTATTGAGCACGATGGGTATCAGTGCGGCTACTGCACGCCGGGGCAAATCTGCTCGGCCGTGGCCATGCTGAAGGAAGTGGAGCACGGCGACGCCAGCCATGTGACCTCCGATCTAATGGCCACCGACGTGCAGCTGACCGACGAAGAAATCAGGGAGCGGATGAGCGGCAACGTCTGCCGCTGCGGTGCTTACCTAGGTATTGTCGATTCGATTCGGGCCGTGTACGAACAGCAAAAAGGCCAGTAAGCATGAGAGCCTTCACCTACACCCAGGCCACAGATGCGTCGGCGGCACTACACGCCGCCCTACAGAACCCGGAAGCTAAATACATCGGCGGCGGCACCAACCTGGTGGACTTGATGCGCGAAGAAGTCGAGCGGCCGAATGAGGTTATCGACATCAACGCGTTGCCTTTCAGCCAAATCGAAGTGCTGCCAGATGGTGGCGTCCGTCTGGGCGCCCTCGCTCGCAACAGCCACACAGCCAACCATCCGCTTGTGCGGCAGCGTTACCCGGTGCTTGCGCAGGCCATGCTCAGCGCGGCCTCGCCGCAACTGCGTAACCTAGCTACCAACGCCGGCAACCTCTTGCAGCGCACCCGCTGCTATTACTTCTACGACACTACAGCGCCGTGCAACAAGCGCCAGCCCGGCTCCGGCTGCGCGGCTATTCATGGTGTCAATCGAATTCACGCCATCCTGGGTACCAGCGAGCAGTGCATTGCCACGCACCCCAGCGATATGGCGGTGGCGCTGGCGGCGCTTGAAGCCGTGGTGCAAGTGCAAGGCGCCAACGGCACCCGTCGCATTGCCATGGAGGAATTTCACCGCTTGCCCGGCGACCATCCCGAGCAAGATACCACCCTAGGTCGCGATGAGCTGATTACGAGCATCGACTTGCCCGCACTGCCGTCGACTGCCAACTCGCTTTATTTCAAAGTGCGCGAGCGGCCTAGCTTTGCGTTTGCGCTGGTGTCGGTGGCGGCGGTGCTGGAGCTTGAAGGTGAGCAGATAAAGAACGTGCGGCTTGCCCTGGGAGGCGTGGCGCACAAACCCTGGCGGGCTCGCACGGCCGAAGAAGCCCTGCTGGGCAAACCGGCTACCGCCGAGAACTTCCGGCAGGCGGCCGAAGCGGAACTACAAACCGCTATTGCCTATGAACACAACGCCTTCAAAATAGAGCTAGCCAAGCGCACCATCGTGCGGGCGCTACTCACGCTTGCCGAACGTCAACTCCTAGCCTAAGTCGATGAGAACGAAAGAAGTAGGTCGCCCGCTCGACCGGGTTGACGGCCGTCTGAAAGTAACTGGCCAGGCACGCTACACGGCTGAGTTTCCGGTTGAGCAAGTGGCGTATGGCGTGCTCGTGCGCAGCACCATCGCCCGCGGCCGCATCCTCGCCTACGGCACCAAGGCCGCTGAACAAACCCCAGGGGTGCTGGCCGTACTGACGCACGAAAACGCCCCGAAGCGCCACCCAACCAAGGAGTTTGACCCGAGCGACAAAGAACCTAGCGCCTCGCCCACGACCATCCTCGTCCTCAACACCGATGAAGTGAGCTGGCACGGCCAACCCCTGGTGGTAGTGATAGCCGAAACGCTCGACCAAGCCGAGGAAGCTGCTTCGTTGGTGCGCATCACCTACGCACCGGCCGAAGAGCTAGCTAAGTTGTCGATGCTGGACCAGAAAACGGAGGCCTTTGTGCCCAAAAAGGTGCTGAACGAAAAGCCGGAAGTAACGCAAGGCAACGCGGAAGAAGCTTTGGCGGCGGCCCCCGTTAAGATAGACCACACTTACACCACGCCGCCCTACAACCACAACCCCATTGAGGCGCACAATACCCTAGCGTATTGGGAAGGCGATGACCAGTTGACGGTCTATGATTCAACGCAGTACATCTTTGGGGTGCGCAAGATGCTATCGGAGATGTTTGCGCTGAAGGAAGAAAACGTGCGCGTCGTGTCGGCCTTTGTGGGTGGTGCTTTTGGGAGTAAAGGCCGGGCTTGGCCGCACGTCGGCCTCACGGCGATGGCCGCCAAAGTGGTGGGCCGGCCGGTGAAAATTGACCTACCGCGCAAGGATATGTTCTACATGGTGGGTGGCCGCACGCCCAGCGAACAGCGCGTAGCCCTAGGTGCCGATGCAGAGGGCAAGCTGCAAGCAGTGGTTCATACCGGCCTCACGGCCAGTTCTACCAGCAACACCTTCGCCGAACACTTTTCCTTTGTCACGCGCCACCTGTATGCTAGCCCTAACTTCCTGATTCAGCAAAAGTTGGTGCGGCTTGATATGGTGCCCAATACCTTCATGCGGGCGCCGGGCGAAGGCATCGGCACGTTTGCGCTGGAGTCGGCCATGGATGAGCTAGCCTACGCCCTGAACATGGACCCGATAGAACTGCGCCTGCGCAATGAGCCCGAGAAGGACCCCACCATGCACGTACCATTTTCGAGCCGCCACCTAAAGGAGTGCTTTGCGCTCGGAGCAGAGAAGTTCGGTTGGCATCAGCGCAACCCGCAGCCGCGTGGCCGGCGCGAAGGGCCGTGGCTCATTGGCCAGGGCACGGCAAGTGCCTTTTACCCAGCGAACAAGCGCAGTGCTGAAGTGAAAGTCAAGCTTTCGATTGACGGGACGGCTCTGTTGCAGAGCGCTACCCACGAAATGGGCACCGGCACGGCCACGGTGCAAGCCCAAAATGCCGCTGATCAGCTAGGGTTATCCGTTGAGAAGGTGCGCTTTGAGTACGGCGACTCCTTATTGCCGAAGGCCAACGGCAGCTATGGCTCCACCACGACCATCACGGTGGGTGGCGCCGTGGAGCTAGCCTGCGAAGATCTTAAGCGCCAGCTGCTACGTCTGGCTGTGAAGCACCCTAGCTCTGTCCTGCACGAGGCCAACTACGACGACCTTGAAGCGCGCGACAATGGGTTGTTCTACAAAGACAACCCAACCCGTGGCGAAACCTACGCTGTTATCCTTGCTCGTGAGGGCAAAGAAAACCTCGAAGCACAAGCTAGCTTCCCGCCTTTCTTGAAGGAAAAGCTAGAGGAAATGGCCTATTCCTTTCAGTCCTTCGGGGCGCAGTTTTGCGAGGTGCGCGTGCACGAGGAGACCGGCGAGGTGCTGGTGTCACGTTGGGTGGGCGTGTACGACTGCGGCACGATTCTGAACGATAAAACTGCTCGCTCTCAGTTCCTTGGCTCCGTGACTATGGGTATCGGCATGGCTCTGTGGGAGGAAACCCACTGGGACCTGCGCGACGGTCGCATCCCGAATGCTAGCCTCAGCGAATACCACGTGCCCGTGGCCGCTGGCCTGCCACGTATCGAAGTGTACTCCCTTGGCATTCCTGACCCGCACACACCTCTAGGGGCGCACGGCGCCGGCGAAATTGCCGTAACGGGCGCAGCGGCGGCTATTGCTAATGCCGTGTACCACGCCACCGGCAAGCGCATCCGCGACCTACCTATCACGCCCGATAAGTTGCTGTAGCGCGAAGCTTCTGCTTCGCGCATCGCTGAACATCTCGCCCCCGCCGGTCGGACGCCCTAGGCGTCCGACCGGTTGCCGTCAGAATTAAGTGCCGGAATAACGCTCCTAGCTCGTACTCGCTGCCGCAAACGTCCGCAGCCAACAACTGGTCGGACGCCTAGGACGTCGGACTGGCGGGCGGGTTATTCTTATTGCACCGAAAACCGGAAAGCGGCCGGTGTTAAGCCCGTCTTGCTCTTGAACAGGCGCGTGAAGTATTGTGGGTACTCGAAACCTAGCTGATACGCCGTTTCATTAATCGTGAGCGAGGTGCTAAGTAGCAGCTGCTTGGCTTTGTTGATCAGCGCATTGTGAATATGCTGTTGGGTATTCTGCCCCGTGAGGGTGCGGAGCATGTCGCTCAGGTAAGCGGGCGACACATGCAAGGCATCGGCGAAGTGCTGCACGGTCGGCAGCGGCTGTTCAGTTTCCCGCGCAAAATAAGCCGATAGTAGTGCCTCAAAACGAGTGAGCAAATCGTGCTCGGCGGTGCGGCGGGTGTGGAACTGACGGTGGTAGAAGCGGTTGGCGTAGCTCAGCAACACGTCGAGCTGCGACACGAGCACGTCTTGGCTGAAGGCGTCAATAGGCTGCTCGTATTCCATCCGAATGCCGTTAATCATGCCGGCTAGTAGACCCTCTTCTTTAGCCGACAAGTGCAGCGCTTCGTGCGATTGATACGAAAAGAACCCGTAGCTGAGGATCTTCTTGGCCAGTGGGTACTTCAGCAGCAAGTCGGGGTGAAACACGAGCATCCAGCCATTTATCTCCGAAATATCAAGCGTTTCATCGACGGCAAATACTTGATCAGGGCCTAGGAAAAACAGCACGCCCTCGGCGAAGTCGTAGGACTGGCGCCCGTAGTAGATCGTGCCTTTTATGCCGCGCTTCAGGGCCACGGTATAGAGCTGCTGCACCACAGGCGTGGTCGGGTGGGGTAGGCAGCGGGCTTCTTCCAGGTTAATGATGGTGAGCAGCGGGTGTGCTGGCGCGGGCAGGTTGTAGAAGCGGGTGTAGTCCGTCACGGTCGATAGCACACGGAAGTTCTGGGTGGTTTGCTTCATAAACGGTTGTTGTAAAGGCGGCTATAGTTCCTGTGATAAAAAAGCTAGCACCTCCGCGTTTAGCTCATCATGAAAGCTAGCCCGATCAAAGCCCGGAGGATCTTGCGAAGGCGGAAACGCCGGGCTAACTCTTGCTTCCGGGAACGGGCTGAGAAAGGAGAAGTGCCCAGCATTCTCGACTACTCGGTGCTGAACCTTTGCGGGGTCCGGTACCCCGTTGAGAATAACGTGGGCGTGTTCAATAGGCGTGTGCACATCAACTTCTCCCGTAAGCAACAGCGTCGGGGCCTGAATAGTATGCAACGCGCCTGCGGCCCGGAACCACATGGCTGCTGGTGCGAGCAGTACCAGCGCTTTCACCCGGCTATCGGTAGGTGTTGGTATCGGGTGAAACTGGTTGTCGGCCGATTCCCACGGAAAGGAGCTAGGGGCCCCGCCCGCTAGTGCCAACGCCGTATAGCCGCCTACGGAGTGACCAATAAGGCCTACCGTATCTGGCTTTAGGAACTTGGTAACGTGTGGGTTTTCGAACAATTCATTGATGGCTAGCTCCAAATGCCGAGGTCGATGCGTTAGGTTCTGTACCGTTTTCTCCCAACTATTATCCAGCCGATTGTTGAATGGGTGGTCTGGCAAACCTACCACAAACCCATGACGAGCTAGGTAGTGCGCCAGCAGACGGTGTGTCATCCCTGAGCCGCCATTGCCATGTGAAATCAGCACCAGCGGAAACACGCCCTCTCGGACAGGAGCTTCCTGCGCAACGTCGAGCTGATACATTCCTAATGCTTGCATTTTGCCCAATGTGATAGTCGGGTAGAAAACAATCATTGGGAACGTCAGACCTAGCTGCGGGTCAGCTACTTCGGCGCTGAAATATCCTACAAAGTCGCTCATGGTTTCGGGCGCTGCATGGTAGCTTATGGCACGTAACCCTGTCAGGGTTCGGAACCTGACAGGGTTGTGGTTGCAAGTAACTGAAAGCTACGCAGCCCAACCGCAACTTAGAACATGGCCGGGTACGCGGCGCCCGCTGAGCTACCAACCGGCATGATGGCTTCTAGTTCAGCTAGCTCTTGAGCGCTAAGGGGGATGCTGGCTGCAGCCACGTTGGCTTCTAAGTACTTACGGCGCTTGGTGCCCGGAATAGCGACTACATCTTGGGCCAAAACCCAGGCAATAGCAAGCTGAGCTGCCGTTACACTTTTGGCCTGCGCCAAGGTTTGCAGCTTTTCTACTAGCTCCAAGTTCTTGTAGAAGTTCTCGCCCTGGTAGCGGGGGAAGTGGCGGCGTGAGTCGTTGGCCTCAAGGTCGTCGGGCGATTTGATTTCGCCGGATAAGAAGCCGCGGCCCAACGGTGAGTAGGCCACGAAGCCAATTCCTAGCTCCCGAGCGGCTTGCAAGGAGCCGGTTTCTTCCACGCCCCGGTCGAAGAGCGAGTATTCTGTTTGCAGGGCCGTGATGGGGTGCACCTGATGGGCGCGGCGCAACTCGTCGGGCGTCGTTTCCGATACCCCTAGGTAGCGCACTTTGCCTTCCTCCACGAAGCGGCTCATCTCCCCAATGGTGTCTTCGATGGGCACGCTCGGATCGACGCGGTGCAGGTAATACAAGTCTACGTAGTCGGTGCCGAGGTTCTTCAGCGACCGTTCGATGGACTTGCGGGCGTAGGCGGGGTGGCCGTTCAGTTTGCCGGTCCAGTTTTCGGCGTCATCTACTTCAAACCCAAACTTCGTGGCGAGGATAATCTCCTGCCGACGACCCGTTAGGACTTTGCCCACCAGGCGCTCGTTGTGCATGGGGCCATACAAGTCGGCGGTATCCAGCAGGTTAATGCCTAGCTCCAGAGCGCGGTGCAGGGTAGCGAGGCTTTCGGTTTCGTCGGCTTCGCCGTACACACTCATGCCGGCTACGCCGCTCGTCATGCCCATGCAGCCTAGGCCTTCAACAGGTACGGTTAATCCTTGGCTTCCTAGGGGTACTCTTTTTATGGTGCTCATCTTGTGACTATTATAAGGTAAGGGGGGATTTTTTACCTTACAAAGATCTAACGTTGAGCTAGGTCATGGTTTATACAAACCGCCGCTTCTGCAACACAAAACGCGGCTACTTTTGCCCGACCACCTAGGTAAACAATATCAGCAACGACGAGACGCGAAGTGTCGCGTCTCTACATCAGCCTGGCGTTTACAACGAAGCGGGAGAGACGCTACGACAACCTCAGCAGGACGTTCTCTTTGGATGTGTTGGCTAGCTTCTGCTAAAATCACCAGCCCTGCACCGTGTAGCCACCGAAAATGCTGCGGTTCACGGCGGGCGTGAAAATGGGGTAAGGATACACTGGGTCGAGGGCGCTGGCTTGGTCTAGCTTCTGGAGCTGATGGGCGGTAAGCTGCACCTCCAAGGAGGCTAGGTTGTCGTGCAACTGCTCAAGTTTGCTGGCCCCAATGATGAGCGAACTCATGCCAGGTTGCGCCGAAGCCCAGGCAAGCGCCACCTGCGCCAGCGTAAGATTGGCCTCAGTGGCTACTTCGCGCAACGAATCGAGTACGCGCCAGTTGCGGTCGGTAAAGAGCTGGTCGCCAAAGGGGTTGGGGCCGCTGAGCCGGCCGTCGGTTGTGGCTTTGGGGTCTTCGCGCTGGTACTTGCCGGCTAGAAACCCCGCCGCCAGCGGACTCCACGGCGTGATACCTAGGCCCAGCGCCCGCGCGGCGGGCACATGCTCCCGCTCAATGCTGCGGTCGACTAAGGAATATTCGAGCTGCAAGGCAATGGGGCTAGGAATGGCGTGCGTTGAAGCTAGGGTAGCAGCTTGCGCAACGTACCAAGCGGGCACATTAGAGAAACCGAAGTAGCGAATTTTGCCCGCCCGCACCAAGTCGCCGAAGGTTTGCAGCACTTCCTCCACGGGCGTCACCATGTCCCAGGTGTGCAGCCAGTACATATCGACGTAGTCGGTGCGCAGGCGGCGCAGCGAGCCCTCAAGTGCCCGGTAGATGTTCTTGCGGCCGTTGCCGCCAGCGTTCGAGTTGCCAGGTTCGGCGTTGAAGGCAAATTTGGTAGCGAGCACCAGTTGGTCGCGTAGGCGACGCTCCGCGATGTAGCCACCCAGCAGCTCTTCGCTACGGCCCTTGGCGTACACGTCGGCCGTATCGATGAAGTTGCCGCCAGCTTCCACGTAGGCGTTGAAGACTGATGCGGAAACGTCATCGGGCGAGCCCCAGCGCGGGGTGCCAAACGTCATAGTGCCGAGGCATAGCGGGCTGACCACCAGGCCAGAACGGCCAAGGGTGCGGAAATTAGTAAGGCTCATGGAAACAGGTTCTTCTAAGAAAATAGTACCATCAAAGATCTAGCTGCTTCCACAGGTTAAACTTATACAAACCGTTGGTTCTGCTACACAAAATGCAGCTAGGTTAACCAATGAGCGCCTAGCTCAATAAGCCGCCATCGTAAGTGAACGTCAGTTCGACCAGCGGGAGAAACCTTGCGTGCATGGTAACTCTAATCGGTAGGGGTTACTACTGCACGCGAAATTTCTCCCGCTGATCGACATGACAGACTATCAACTTATTGGCTTAAGTAATACCCGCGCCGGCGCCCCGTCCGAACCTTTGATTTTTAGCGGCAAGCAAATCATCTCGTAAGCGCCGGGCTTCACGTGTTGCAAGGCTAAGCCTTCAATGACGGTGATACCATTATCAAGCAAGGCGTGGTGCGCCTCGGGGCCGCCAACCGACAGATAGTCAACCCCAACGCAAATCACACCTTTCGCCTGCAGGAACTTGGCCGCATCAGCTGCCAGCGCCACAAAGTCTTTCTTGAAAGGTGCCGTGCCCCATTCCGACGATGAGTTGCGGGTTTTGAACAATACTCGTTCGCCGGGCTGCAAAGGAAGGCTCTGGATTTCGGCCAGCTTAATAGCCTCTGGGTCTTCTATTTGCACCAGTCGCACCGGCCCCATCAGGGTAGCTAGGTCGAGCGTGGTTACGTCGTCGCCGTTGGCAATGAAGTGCAGCGGTGCATCGACGTGCGTGGAGGTATGGGCGCTCATCGAGAGCTTCGTCACGTTGGCCGCGTCGCCGTTGGCAATGCTAGACGTGTGCGTGATGTGAACGGGCGCGTTGTCGGGCCAGTGTACCATGCCATCTTCGATGGTGGTCGTGACGTCAATCCAGGTGTTGGAAGCAGGCATAAGAAAAGAGCTAAGAGCTAGATGTTTAGGTTCAGAGAAGTGGCTACGCGCAACACTTCGGCCACACTCCACGCTTGGGCCATACAGCCGCGCGGATGGTGTGGGGCCTGCCCGTCGAAGATTTCGGAGATAGTACCCACGCCAGCTTCGCGCAAGTGGTACGCAAAGGCATTAAGCACCTGCTGCGCCCGTTGCTTACCTAGCTTGGGGCCGTGCACGTGCAGCAAGGCATCCACGTACGGCCCCAGCAGCCAGCTCCAAACAGTGCCTTGGTGATAAGCCCCATCGCGCTGCAATAACGACCCTTCATAAATGGGCTGATACCTAGCATCTTCGGGGGAAAGACTACGCAAGCCAACTGGCGTGTACAGGTGCTGCTCAACAACGGTGAGTACTTGCTCTGCCCGCTCGCCGGTGAGCAGTGGAAAGGGCAGGCTGAGGGCGAAAAGCTGGTTGGGCCGGATGCTCGCGTCGGGGGAGCCGTCGGGCGTGAGGCAATCGTAGAGGCAACCTCGGTCGGCGTTCCAGAAGCTAGGTTGGAAAGCGCCAAAAAGGCGACTGGCCTGTTGTTCTAAGGTTTGCCCAGCTTCTGGTTGGCCAAAATCGTAGGCTAGGGTGGAGGCAATGCGTAGGGCGTTGTACCACAAGGCGTTTATTTCCACCGCTTTGCCCTGACGCGGCGTTACGACCCAGTTGCCCACTTTGGCGTCCATCCAGGTCAGTTGTTGGCCTTCTTCGCCAGCGGTCAGCAAGCCATCCGCCGCCACGTGAATGCCGTAGCGGGTGCCGCGCTGGTGCCAGGCCAGGATGTCGAGCAACACGGGCAACAAGGTTTCGCGCACAAATTCATCATCGGCGCTAGCCTGCCGGTAGTAGTAGATGGCCACAAAAAACCACAGCGTCGCATCTACGGTGTTGTACTCGGGTGCCTCACCGGAGTCGGGAAAGCGATTAGGCAGCATGCCCTCACTCACTGACTGCGCAAAGGCTTGCAGAATCAGGCGGGCGTCGGCGAGGCGGCCAGTGGTGAGGCACAGGCCCGGCAGGGAAATCATGGTGTCGCGGCCCCAATCCGTAAACCAATGGTAGCCAGCTACAACTGTTTTTAAATCCGCGTCGCGCCGTACGATGAACTGGTCGGCAGCTAGGGTGAGAATGCGCGCCAAGCTATCAGGGGCTGCGTTGGGTGGGAGCAAGGCTGTGCGGCGCTGTTGCTCCTGGGCTAGCAATGCCGCCGCGTCGCGGCCCGCCGGAGAGTCGGTCGAAACCAACAGGTGCAGGATGTCGCCGGGCGCTAGCGAGCGTGAGAAAGAACCCGGGCTAAACAGATCTTCGTGGGACTGCTCGCCGCGCTCCTGCTCGATGGCGTATTCTAACTGATAGAACCACAACGGCCTAGCTGCATAAGTAGCACCCGGAATAGCGAGGTACAGCTCCGGCGAGCTAGGTTGCGGCCTGATTTGGAATACGTCGTCGGTGCAAGTGAAATCTGGCTGCGGCGCGTCGTCGGCGTGGCGAAAATCGTGGGAATTGCGGCCGGCCAGCAGTGGCAGCAGCTCCAGCGCGAACGGCGCCACCGCCGTCAGGACTTCGTACCGGATGAGCGTGGTATTTTCGCCAGCCAGTGCCACGACGGTTTTGCGGAGTGTTACGTCACCTACTTCGTAAGTGAACTCCGGGAAAAGGTCGCGTCGAAACTGAGTAAGGTATTGATACCCTTGCGGCTGCACCGTGCTAGGGTATTGGTTGCAACCTAGCTCGTAGCGCTGCCCATCCACGATAAGCGTCTCATCCAGCTTCGACAACAGTACCTGCCGATCCACAGGCGGGCGGGTAGCGGCTACCAAAAGGCCGTGGTAGCGGCGGCTGTGCGCTCCGCTAATGGTGGAGCTAGCCCAGCCGCCTAGGCCATTGGTTTCCAGCCACTCGCGACTTATGGCTTGGTCAATATCCTGGGTGATGGTAGCGTCAAACGTCATTAGCTAGGTAGGCGGGGTTGCAATAGCTTGGCAATGAGGCCCGTCCAACCCGTTTGGTGGTTGGCACCTAGGCCGCGGCCCGTGTCGCCGTGGAAGTATTCGTGAAACAGAAGGTAGTCGCGGAAATTCGGATCGTTCTGCATGCGCTTATCGTCGCCAAAGGCGGCGCGTTGGCCGTTGGTATCGCGCAAAAACAGCTTCTTCAAGCGGTTCGTCAGGGCATCAGCAATTTCCAGCAGCGTCGAGTACTGCCCCGAGTTTGTGGGGTACTCCACCTTGAAATCGTCGCCGTAGTAGTGGTGGAAGCGTTGCAACGACTCGATAAGCAAGAAGTTAATCGGGAACCAGATGGGGCCGCGCCAGTTGGAGTTGCCCCCAAACAAGTCGGTGGCTGATTCGCCCGGCTCGTAGTTCACCGTAAATTCTTGGTCGGGGGTGCGGTACACGTACGGGTGGTCTTGGTGGTAGCGGGAGAGGGCCCGCACGCCGTATTCCGACAAGAACTCCGCTTCGTCGAGCATGCGCTTGAGCAGGCGTTTCACCCGGTGGCCGCGCAGCAGAGAAAGCAAATGCCGGTCGCCCTTGCCCGGCTCCTGCCACCGCGAAACGAGGCTTGCCAGCGCCGGCCGGTTGTCCAGAAACCAGTTCATGCGCTTCACGAACTTGGGCATTTCTTGCAGCAGGTCCTCATCAAGCACCTCCACGGCAAACAGCGGAATAAGGCCCACGATGGAGCGCACCTTCAGCGGGTGGCGACCGGTGGGCGTGTTCAGCACGTCGTAGTAAAACTCGTCTTCCTCATCCCATAGGTCCAGGCCGGCGTTATCGGTGTCGGTCATGGCCCCCGCGATGTAGAGGAAGTGCTCGAAAAACTTACTGGCTAGGTCCTGGTAGACGGGGTTGGTTTTGGTCAGCTCCAGGGCCATGCGCATCATGTTCAGCGTGTACATGGCCATCCAGGAGGTGCCATCGGCTTGCTCGATGTAGAAGCCGTGCGGCAGCTTGGCGTTGCGGTCGAACACCCCAATGTTATCCAGTCCCAAAAAGCCGCCTTGGAAAATGTTCTTGTTGTGGTTGTCTTTGCGGTTCACCCACCACGTGAAGTTGAGCAGCAAACGGTGAAACACCGATTCCAGAAAAGCCGTGTCGCCCTGCCCGCCGCGCTGCTTTTGCTCCATTTTATACACCCGCCACGTGGCCCAGGCGTGCACCGGTGGGTTCACGTCGCCAAGGGCCCACTCGTAGGCGGGCAGCTGGCCGTTGGGGTGCATGTACCAGTCGCGCAAAAGCAAGCGGAGCTGGCTCTTCGCAAATTCTGGGTCGAGCTGAGCGAGGGGGAGGCAGTGAAAAGCTAGGTCCCAGGCCGCGTACCACGGATACTCCCACTTGTCCGGCATCGAGATGATGTCGGCATTGTTGAGGTGGTGCCAGCCGCTGTTGCGCCCTTCGCGGCGCTGAGGCGGTGGCGGCGGCATGGCTGGGTCGCCGTCGAGCCACTGGGCTACGTCGTAGTAATAAAACTGCTTGCTCCAGAGCATGCCCGCAAACGCCTGGCGCTGCACATTGCGCGCATCGGCATCTTGGAGGTCTTTTTGAATTTCCTGATAAAACGCGTCGGCTTCGTTGCGGCGCTGTTTGAGAAGTTGGTCGAAGTCCTCAAACGGCTTGGCTAGGTCGGCGCTTCCTAGGCGCAGCCGTACCAGCTGGGTTTGGCCGGGCGCCAGGGTTAGGGTGTAGTGCGCAGCAGCCTTCGTGCCGTGCTGCTCAGGGTTGACGGCGCCTTTAGTACCGTGCAGCAGGTACTCATTGATGCCGTCTTTGAAATACTTCTCGGCCGAGTTGCCCTGGTAAAGCCGCGGAATATTAGTGGCATTCTCGCAGAACAGCAACTCCGGCTCCTGGTCACAGTAAAGGCGCAAATTGTCAAACTCCCGGTGCTCAACCGTGATAGCTCCCTTGGCGGAGGAACCTAGCGTAGGACGGTAGTCGTCGTAGCCCCAGGCCCAGGTGTTGCGAAACCAGATATGGGGCAGCACGTGTACCGTTGCTGGCTCCGGTCCGCGGTTCACCACGGAGTACTGAATCAGCAGGTCGTCGGAGCTAGCTTTGGCGTACTCGATGAACACGTCGAAGTAGCGGTCTTCGTGGAAAATGGCGGTGTCCAGCAGTTCAAACTCCGTTTTGGTGCGGCCGCGGCGGGCATTTTCCTGCACCAGCCACTCATACGGAAACGCATGGTGCGGATACTTGTACAGCATCCGCATGTAGGAGTGGGTGGGCGTGTTGTCGAGGTAATAGTACACCTCCTTCACATCTTCGCCGTGGTTGCCCTCGGCCCCACTCAGCCCAAACAAGCGCTCCTTCAAGATGGGGTCTTGCCCATTCCACAACCCTAGCCCGAGGCACAGCAGCTGCTCATTGTCGCTGACGCCGCCGATGCCTTCCTCACCCCAGCGGTAGGCGTAGCTGCGCGCCATGTCGTGGGTCACGTAGTTCCAGGCGTTGCCGTCGGGGCTATAGTCTTCGCGCACTGTTCCCCATTGTCGCTCAGAGAGATAAGGGCCGAACCGGCGCCAGGGGGCTTTTTTGTCCTTGGCGTCGGCCAAGCGTTGGTGTTCTGGAGTCATGGGGGAGGGCGGCTGGCAAATAGATAAGGAACCTCAGTCTGGTAAACCCGGCTTGCTCGATGCGCGCATTCCAAAGGAGAAGCCAGGGCTAGGCTCCCCTCCTTGAAAAGCAGGGGGCCTAGCCGTCGTTACTTTCCTAAGCAAGGCGCAACATGCGGCGAATTAGCCGTTATCCGCAAAACCAGGATACAATGTCATGCCGCCGTCGGCGAAGATGGTGGTGCCGGTCACGTAGTCAGCCTCGTCGGAAGCTAGCCAGGCAGCCACATCGCCAATGTCTTTGGGCTCGCCGATGCGGCCGTAGGGGATGAGCGTAAGCAGGCTCTTTTCTTCCTCGGGCGTGTCGCGGGCGCTGGCGTTAATGGGGGTGGCAATGGCGCCGGGTCCGATGCTGTTCACCCGGATTTTGTGCGGGGCTAGCTCCTGGGCTATGCTCTTCATCAGCAGCATGATACCGCCCTTCGAGCTAGCATAGTTCACGTGCCCTGCCCACGGAATCACCTCGTGCACGGAGCTCATGCAGATGATCTTGCCGGTAGCCTTGGAAATTTCGGGCTGCGGGCCGCGCCGTACAAATTCGCGGGCGGCTTCGCGGGCGCACAGAAACTGCCCGGTTAGGTTCACCCCGATTACTTTATTCCACTGTTCCAGGGTCATATCCAGGAACTTGGCGTCGTCTTGCAGGCCGGAGTTATTGATGAGGATGTGCACAGTACCCAGCTGCTCAACAGTCTGCTTGAACATGCTTTGCACTTCCTCCTCCTTGCTCACGTCGGCCTGCACGATGATGGCTTTGCCACCCATCTCCTCAATTTCTTGCTTGGTCTTGTTGGCGCCTTCCTCGTCGCTGTGATAGTTCACGACGACGGTAGCGCCGTCGGCGGCGAGTGACTTGGCGACGCCCGCGCCGATGCCGGAGCTAGCCCCCGTGACCAGCGCTACTTGGTTGCGTAATCGTTGTTTAGGTGAAAGTGCCATGGTATGCGTGTGGGTTTGGAGCGCAAAAAAGAAAATCGAATAAGCTAAAAGACGAGTGTTGACTACATGAAGTTGTGCCAACAGCTTTGGGCCGCTAGTGCGCTCACGCGAAAAACCGCGAGAAACAGGATGGTCACACGGGGCTGGTCGCCGCCTCTCTACCGCGGCAGCAATCATCTGCGCTGGCGGCAAAGAGGCTGCGGCCAGCTCCGCATGACGTTCTGCTGTACGTAAGCAAGTGCTCTTTCCTTAGGATCCGAACCGTTTCTTACTTGGTGCCTAAGGCAAAGCTGCGCACTAGCTCGGCCACGCGCGCCACATCGGCAGACGTATGCAAGCTGCTCAGGACGATCCGTGTAATGCAGGGGTCGGCGGGCGTTGGATATGCGAAGCTGGAAATCAAGACCTTATGCTTCTCCAGATAGGAAGAGAGGGCATTCACCGCCGTGTAGAACACCGGAAAGCCGGGCGCGAAATCGAACAGACCAAGTGGACCAATGGCTTCGGCAAACTGTGCTATATTGGCTTGCAGCTGCTGCCGCGCCTGCGCGTACAGCTCTTGGGCCCGTGTAAAGGCGTATAAATACGCAGGCACCACAGGCGAGCTAGCCCCGAAGAACCCGCTGCGCTGTAGCTGAGTCAAGAAGTCGGCGTCCGACAACACAACGCCGCCCGGAATACCATAGGCTTTGCCCAACGAGCTGACCACCACCAGCCGCACCGACCTAGGTACTTCTATTTCGGTAATGATGCCCGCGCCCTCCTGGCCGATGACGCCGAAACCGTGCGAGTCATCGAGCAGCAACGTAATGGGACGGTCGGTGGGTAAGTGAGCGGTCCAGCGGAAGTCGTAGCGCTCCACGTGCAAGGGATCCAGCGAGTTGCTAACGATAACTACCGGTTCGGGCGCCGTAGAACCTAGGCGATGCAGGAGGTCCTTGCTCCAGGTGTCGTATGTGATTGGGTGGTTCATGGCAGCCGGGTGCTCGGCAAGCCAAGCGGCCGGGTGCGTACCGGGCGCATACTCAAAACGGCCATGTTGGGCAAGCGCCCGCACGGCCATTTGTCCCGCCAAGTAGCCCGACGATACCGTGAGGGCCGACGCTGCGCCGGTTTGCTGCCGCAAAAGCTGCTCGGCTTCCTCGAACACTGCCAGTTGCAGGTTGGAGTGGCGCGAGCTGCTGTAGTTGGTGCCGTAGTGGTGCATGCCTTCCTGCACTAGGTCCATAAAAGCAGCATGGCGAGCCATACCTAGGTAGCTGGTACCGCTGCAAAACAAGTATTCGTGGCCGTCGACCACGAGGGTGCGGCCGGGTAAATGGTCGATTGTAGGCACGAGAACGTGAGATGAGGGGAAAAGCCAGGGACTGCAAAGATGCCAAACACGGAAGGTGCTAGCCGAGCAGGGCATTCATATACTTGCTTACGGCAAACAAAACAATTGAGGCTACGTTGCCTAGCTATGCACGTCACCCTGCGCACCTATGTTCGCCAATCGCCCGCCCAGGTTATGGCCGGCTTCACCCGCGCCTTGTTCCTGAGCCTAGCGCCGCCTTTCCCCAAGCTAAACCTGCTGCGCTTCGATGGCTGCCGCCGCGACGACGTTGTGGAAATTGAGCTACAAGCCGGCCCTGTGCGCCAGCGCTGGACTAGCCTCATCACCGACGATGGCGTGCTACCCGACGGCACCCACTACTTTGTTGATGAAGGCCAAACGTTGCCCAAGCCCCTGCGCTTTTGGCGCCACCGCCACCTCATCGAGCCTGCTCCTGGTGGCACGGGCAGCGTAATCGTGGATGCGCTGGAGTACCGCACGGCGTTCCGGTGGCTCGACGCGCTGCTGTACCCCGCCATGTGGGCGCAGTTTGCCTATCGCAAGCCAATCTACCGCCGCACGTTCCGCTAGGTGGCGCCCGCCGGTCCGACGCCCTAGGCGTCCGACCGGTTGTTGCGTGCTGACGCCTGCACAAGCTAGGTGAATGGCTATCGGTCCAAACGACTCGTTCTGACGACAACCGGTCGGACGCCTAGGGCGTCGGACCGGCGGGCGCGGGTTGTTTTAATAGTTTGTTCAGCGATACTGGTCGGCACCTGCATCGTCGGACCGGCAGGCAAGGCTTGGTGGAACTTTGCGCGGCGGTAACTGCTTCGGCGGATGTACCTTTGTCGCTTTCATTTCCGAATCAGTTGCTCATGCCCGCTACCATCACCCTCAAACCTGGTAAAGATCAATCATTGCGCCGCTTGCACCCGTGGGTGTTTTCGGGCGCTATTGCCCGCATGCAAGGGCAGCCGCAGGAAGGAGAGGTAGTAGCCGTGCAGGCTGCCAATGGTGAGCCGCTCGGGGTGGGGCATTACGCGCCGGGCTCCATTGCCGTGCGGATGTTGCGCTTCGGCGCCGATGCCGCCGAGCCAGACTCGGCGTTTTGGGAAGAACGGCTGCGCAACGCTTACCAGCTGCGCCAGAACCTAGGCCTGACCGGCAGCAACCCGCAAACCAACGTGTACCGCCTTGTGCACGCCGAAGGCGATGGTCTGCCCGGCCTCATCGTGGACGTGTACGACAACGTAGCGGTGCTGCAAGCGCACAGTGCCGGCATGTACCTAGCTCGCCCTCAGATCGCGGCCGCCCTCCAGCAAGTGCTCGGCAATAACCTGAAAGCCATCTACGACAAGAGCGCCGAAACCGTGCCCGCCAAAGCGGCTCCCGACGCGAAGAACAGCTACCTCTTTGGGCAGTCGAGCGGCGCCGAGCACATTGTGCACGAAAACGGTCAGCCCTTCGCCGTAGATTGGGAAACAGGCCAGAAGACGGGCTTCTTCATCGACCAGCGCGACAACCGGCAGCTGCTGGCCCGCTACGCGCCCGGCCGCCGCGTGCTCAATACCTTCTGCTACACCGGCGGCTTCAGCTCCTACGCCCTGCAAGCCGGCGCCGAGCTGGTGCACTCCGTGGATAGCTCCAAGCGCGCCATCGAGCTCACCGACCGCAACGCCGAACTCACCGGCCTAGCCAGCAAGCACGAAGCGTATGCCCAAGACGTGTTCAGCTTCATGAAAGCTAGCCAGGAGCAATACGACCTCATCGTGCTCGACCCGCCGGCGTTTGCCAAGCACCTTTCGGCCCGCCACAACGCCCTCATGGGCTACAAGCGCCTGAACATTGAGGGCCTGAAGCGCATTGCACCGGGCGGGCTGCTGTTCACGTTTAGCTGTTCGCAAGTGGTTTCGGCTGAGCTGTTTGAAGGCGCGGTGCTGGCTGCCGCCATCGAAGCCGGCCGGCCCGCGCGCATCCTGCACCGCCTCACCCAGCCCGCCGACCACCCCGTGAGCTTGTTTCACCCGGAAGGCGAGTACCTCAAGGGGCTGGTGTTAGCGGTGGGGTAGAGCTAGGTTTAGCGACTACGGTACTGCTTATGCTAAATGCTGAGGTATTAGGCACAGATGTGCTAGGTTGTGTATCGCTACGCACACTTTTTCATGCGCACGTGGAAGAAATAAAGTGAGTTTTGTGGTTTATAGTGCGTGCTAAGTGCATCTTACGAAAACTCAGTGGCCCGACCGAAACTCGCTTCCTCCCTCAAATCACCTGCTGCCGTCATTGGGGCGGGCATTGCTGGCATTGCTACTGCCGTGCGGCTGGCGCTAAAAGGCCACGCCGTGACGGTGTTTGAAGCCGCCGATACTTTCGGGGGGAAGATGCACCAGTTCGAACTGCCCGGCGGCTACCGCTTCGATGCCGGGCCGTCGTTATTTACAATGCCGCAACTAGTCGATGACCTATTTCGGCTGGCGGGGCGCGACCCCAAGGAGCACTTTCGCTATGAGCGGCTCGACCCCATTACCCACTACTTCTTTGCCGACGGCACGCGCCTCAACGCCTGGGCGGATACCAAGAAGTTTGCTGTCGAAATCGAGGCCAAGCTAGGGGTGCCGGCTGCTGATGTAGTGCGCTTTTTGGACCGAAGCGCCCACGCCTACGAGGCAACGGAGAAGACGTTTCTGCACAAGTCGCTGCACAAAGCGGGTACGTACTTCCACGCCGATGTGCTGAAAGCTTTGGCGGCGCTGCCGAGCCTAGGGCTCACGGGTACCATGCACCAGCGCCACGCCAGTGCCTTCCAAGATCCGCGCCTCGTGCAGCTCTTCGACCGCTTCGCCACCTACAACGGCTCCGACCCCTATCAAGCCCCAGCCACGCTCAGCCTGATTCCGCACCTGGAACACGGCATTGGCGCGTTCTACCCCGAGGGCGGCATCTACAGCATTGCGCGCAGCCTAGTGGAGCTGGCCGAAGAGCTAGGCGTAAGCTTTCATTACAACGAACCCGTGACGGAAATCCTGACGGCGGGTGGCCGCGTGACGGGCGTACGCACGCCCCAAGATGTGTACGACATGGGATTGGTGGTCAGCAATATGGATGTGGTGCCAACCTACCGCAAGCTGCTGCCGAGCCAGCCCGCCCCGGAGCGCACCCTAGGGCAGCCGCGCTCTTCTTCGGCCCTGATTTATTACTGGGGTATTGCCCATTCGTTTGATGAGCTAGGCGTGCACAACATCTTTTTCTCCCAGGATTACCAAAAGGAGTTCGACGCCATTTTCAAGCAGAAAACCGTCGCCGAAGATCCCACGGTTTACGTGAACATCACCTCCAAAAAGACGCCCACCGATGCTCCCGCCGGTCACGAAAACTGGTTTGTGATGGTGAATGTGCCTCACCACCAAGGTCAGGATTGGGACGCCCTTATTCAGCAAACCCGGCAAGCCGTGCTCGACAAAGTGAGCCGCAGCCTAGGCACGCCCGTTGAGCCGCTTATCCGGGCCGAGCAGGTGTGGGACCCACGCGGTATCGAGCAGCGCACGTCCTCGTTTGGGGGCGCGCTTTACGGCAGCAGCTCCAACAACCCCCTGGCCGCGTTTCTGCGCCACCCCAACTTTTCGCGGAAGCTGGAAGGGCTGTACTTTTGTGGTGGCAGTGTACACCCTGGTGGTGGTATTCCATTGTGTTTGCTTTCCGCCAAGATTGTAGCCGATCTTGTTGATTAACTTTGAAGGAAGAAAGCTGAATTAATAGCCAGTAGTAGCCTTTGGGCCGCCTGGCCAACGTAGCTAGCTAGCCACATTGCCAAAACAAATTCGCTCGGCGTCGTAAAGACCTGCAGCTTTCCAACCGTAGCCCCTCAGCATTTCTCACTAATGTCTTTTCCTGAATCAACTCAACAGGCTCCTCCTACGCAGTTAGCCGCGTCCGGTGCATACACGCGGCGGCTACGCGTGGCGCAAGGCGTGTTGTTGCTTTTCCACGTCACGGGCTTTATCGGGCTAGCGTTTTCCAAAGACCCTAGCTTTTACTTGCAGTTTGTACCGCTCAACCTGCTGCTCACCATGCTGTTGCTGCTGGCGTTTCAGCCCGACCGGGGCACGGCCTTCGTGGTGTTTTGCGTCACGGTAGCCGCCGTCAGCTTCTTTGTGGAGGTGGCTGGCGTGCAGACGGGCCGGCTGTTTGGACAGTATGAGTATGGGACGGTGCTCGGCTGGAAGTGGATGAGCGTACCCCTGCTTATTGGCCTCAACTGGCTTATGCTGACCTACATGGGCGGTATCCTGGCTGAGTATGTGCGCGTACCTAGCTTTGTGCGTGCCCTGCTTGCGGCGGTGCTGGTGGTGGGCATGGATGTGTGCATTGAGCCAGTGGCCGTACGCTACGACTTCTGGACCTGGCAGTACAACGTGATTCCGATGCAGAACTTCAAGGCTTGGTTTGCGCTGGCGCTTATCCTGCAAGTGTATTACAATCGCACCTACTTCGTGAAGCGCAATCCGCTGGTGCCGTTCGTGTATCTGCTGCAACTTCTGTTCTTTTTTGGGCTAGGTATGCTGAACAGATAATCGATTCTGGCAACTGCGCGGGGTAGTCTTGCGGTATAGATAAAAGGCAGTGGGAGCTTCAGCGGTGGAGCTCTCGCTGCCTTTTTCTTCTAACTCCTATGCGCTTTCTGCTGCTCATCCTGCTGGCACTCAGCAACGCTTACTCGGCCGAACCCGACGAGGCAGTGCGTTCGATGACTGTAGCTACGCCTCTTCGTATGCAAAACATCCTTTTCTTCGGCAATAGCCTCACGGCTGGGTATCAGCTTCGGGCCAGCGAGGCCTTTCCTTCACTTATTCAGCAACGCCTCGATTCTCTGCACCTGCCCTACAAGGCCATCAACTATGGCATCAGCGGCGAAACCACCGCGGGCGGCCGGCAGCGCATTGCCAGCGTGCTGGCCCGCCAGCCCGTCGACGTCTTTGTACTGGAGCTAGGTGCCAACGATGGCCTGCGTGGCATCCCGGTGCGCGAAACCACCCAAAACCTGCAACACATCATCGATCAGGTGCGGCTCAAGTACCCAAAGGCGCAGATTGTGCTTGTTGGGCTGGAGTTTCCCTTCGACCTGAGCATCCTAGGTGGGGGCTACGGCCGCTACGGCACCGAGTTCAAAGCGTTGTTCCGCACCCTGGCCGATAAGAACAATGTGGCCTTCGTACCCTTCTTGCTACAGGGCGTGATGGGCGTCCGAGAGCTAAACTTACCCGATGGTGTCCACCCAAACGCGCAGGGCCAGAAGATTTTAGCTAATAATGTATGGGCCGTGTTGCAGACGGTAGTAGCCCCCTGAACCACGAATTCGACGGATTCTTCGGATTTCACGGATTTTGTGGACGATTCTATTCATGTTTCTTCTTTCCTGATTTCAACAAAAAAGGCCTTCCCGCATGCGGGAAGGCCTTTTGCTAATAAGGGCCTAGGTAGTTAATCGACTACAAAGTCCGTGAAATCCGAAGAATCCGTCGAATCCGCGGTTTAGGCGTTGTACATCTTTTCGTAGTACTCCGTGGCCATACGGTTGGAGCCAAACTCGGGCTCGATCTCGCGCATGCCCGTTTTGGCGATGCTCAGGAACTTGTCGGGCTCGCCGTAGTACAGCGGCACAATTTCGTTTTCGAGCACGTCGAGCAGGTTGCTCGCTTCGATATCATCCTTCACGTTGTCGGGCTGGTTGATGTCGGTGTGCTCGATGATAAAGCCGTTTTCGCCGTGGCGCACAAACTCCGGAATCCAGCCGTCGGCGATGCTCAGGCTCAGGCTAGCATTCATAGCCGCCGTCATGCCGCTGGTGCCCGACGCTTCGCGGGGGTAACGCGGCGTGTTCAGCCAGATATCCGAGCCCTTTTTCATAGCGGCCGAAAGACCTAGCTCATAACCGACCAAAACGGCGCAGTTCTTCAAGCTCTTGGTACGCCGAATGATGCTGTTAAACAAGTTGATAGCACCATAATCCTTGGGGTACGGCTTGCCGGCCCAAATCACCTGCACGGGGCGGTCAGCGTTGTCAACGATCTTCAGGAACCGCTCGAAGTGGTGCAGGATAAGGTCGGCGCGCTTGTAGCCAGCGAAGCGGCGAGCCCACACCACCGTCAGCTTGTCGGGGTCGAGCAGCGTGCCCGTTTGGTCGGCTACAATCTTGAAGAACTCCTCTTTCAGCTCCCGCTTGCGCGCCTTCAAGGCTGCGTCGTCGTTGGCTTCCAGGGCTTCGTGCAGGGTTTTGTCGCGCCAGTACGTGCCGTTCTGGGCGTTGGTAATGGGGATGATGGGGCAAATGCCTTCGTAATGACCCCACATTTCCTTCGCCACGTCGCCGTGCACTTTCGATACGCCGTTGGCAATGCGCGAGAAGCGCAGGGCCGTGAGCGTGTAGTTGAGCGCATCGTTTTCAACGCGGGCCACGCGGCGCACTTCCTCACCCGGAACCGGACCGAAAAACGACATTTCTTCGAGTAAGCGCATCGAGTGCTCCTCATTGCCAGCTAGTTCCGGCGTGTGCGTCGTGAACACCAGGCGCTTCTGCACCTCTTCCAGCTTACGGCCGTGCTTCTCGTAGAGGTAAAACGCCAGCGGCAGGCCGTGGCCCTCGTTGAGGTGATACACATCCACGTTCACGCCTAGCAGATCGAGCAGCTTGCCGCCGCCCACGCCCAGTAGGATGGACTGCGCAATGCGGGCCGCGGTGTCGGCGTCGTAGAGGTGGTGGGAAATGGTGCGCGAAATGAAGTCGTTCTCAGGAATGTCGGTGGTCAGAAAGAACATCGGCGCGGTGCCGAAGGTCTCAGGAGCTAGGTACAAGGCCTTCACCTTCACCTCCGTATCGTGGATGGTGATGGGGAAAACTAGCCCGGTTTCTTCCAGAAAGGAGTAGTTTTTCTGGCGGAAATCGGCGCGCATGGTTTGGTCTTCGTTGCGGCCTTGGTCGTAGTAGCCGAAAGACCACAAGATGCTGATGCCAATCAAGTTTTGCTTCAGCTCATACACCGAGCGCATGTGCGAGCCAGCCAGAAAGCCGAGGCCGCCCGAGTACGTCTTGAGCGCCTGGTCGAGCGCAAATTCCATTGAAAAGTAAGCCGCCTGGGTGTTGAACTCAGGCGCGGGAGCGTAAGGGTTGAACTCGAAAGCCATGAAGGAAGGTAGAGGGTTCAGTAAAGAAGGTTAACTGTGTAGTCGGTTAGAACGGCCGTTACCCTAGCTACTGTGACAAAAAGCTAGGTGCGCGGCCAAAGAAGTACGCTAAGGATGCGCAGCAAGCTGCCCCGAAAAAAAGCGGAAACCAAACGTTCGTTCGATTTCCGCTTTTCGCTTAAGTGCTAGCCGCTATGGGTGGCTTACGCCCCCTAGGCTCTTGAGTTTCTGGTACGTTTGCTGCGAGGTTTCGTACTGGCGCTCAATGGCTTGGCGTACGGGTGCGGGCAGATCAGGCGTTTCCAGGGCATCTTGGTAGGCTTTCAGCGCCCACTCTTCCCCATACACGTTGGAGTTGAGGATGCCTTTTTCGTCTTTGCCCGTCACGAGGGCTTTGGCGTCCATCCAGCCGCGGAAGAACTTGCCTTTCGTAGTAGTGCTCGTTTCGGCATCGCCGCCGGCGCTGCTGGCAAAGCCATTCAGCTCATTAGCAAACTGTTGGCTCTGGCTTACAAGCTGCTGATAATAGGCTTTATGCTCAGGATCTTTGCTGTCTTCGACGGCGTGCTTGTAGCCTTCGATACGGTCGTTGATGAAAAGAGTAAGCTCGTTGAGCGTATCGACCACGTTGGAGTTAGTTGACATAGCGGTTGGTGTTCAGGGTAGGAAACAACTGGTAATGACCAGCTAGTAGTTTGCTGTCAGAAACGAAGGCGCCGCGAAAGAGTTGGGGTACGCACAAAAATCGGTTGGGAAAAGCGAGGGTGCGTAGCGCAAAAATTAGCACCGCAACGAGCGGAAGCTAGGTATTCGAATGCCAGAACTCGCGCGGCTTGCTGCGGCGCCGGTTTTCGCGCTACGGCCTTGTGGCTGACCACTGCGCCAAGGAGCACATGATTTTGCACAAAGCTTATAAGCTATTCATTCACTGCTGTTTGATAATAAAATCATAACATAGAGGTCGGGAAGGCGCTAGCTAGGTCCCGCTAGCTTTGTCTCGCCAAAGTCATTCTTAGTTCACTATTTCCCCTCCTCTGCGCATGAACTACTCTCTTCGCTGGCTATCGGCGGCGCTCCTCAGCCTGGCTGTTCTCTCCTGCGCCAAGCAGGAACTCGATCCGGGTGCGGGCGCCCCTACCGTCGTTACGACCACCACCCAAGACGTTAGCGCCACAGGTTTCCCCGAAACGTTCGAGACGGGCACCAAAACGGCGTACACGACCGGCAACGTCACGCTCGGCTCCGGCTCCTGGACCTTGAATGATGCCCTGCTCGGCAACACCACGGCCGATGCCAAAACGGGTAGTCAATCGGCCCGTATCCGGAACGTAGGCACGCTCACCATGAACGCCAATACCACCGCCGGCGTGGGCGTCGTGACGGTGCAACACGCCGTGTACGGCACCGACGGCAGCAGCCAATGGGAGCTGTGGGCCTCCACGAACAGCGGCAGCTCCTACGTCAAGGTCGGCTCGACCATCACCACGAGTAGCGCCACGCTGCAAACGGCTTCCTTCGCGGTGAACCTAGGGGGCAGCGTGCGGCTGCAACTGCGCAAAACTGCGGGCGGCACCAACCGCATCAACATCGACAACGTCACGGTGGAGCAGTACGGTGGCACCACGACGCCGCCACCGCCCACCACCAGCGGCAAGAAGTTTCTCTTCGACGCTAGCCACGGCGAGCTAGCCGGCAACGCCGATTGGGTGCTGGACGTCGACAATGGCGTTACGTCGCGCTACCCGTCACCCGCGCAAAGCGGCATCACGAGTACTACCGCCGAAACCTACTGGACCGGGGCGGTATCGGCTTGGGGCGTGGCGCTGGCGAAGCTAGGCAACACCGTAGAGCAACTGCCCAACGGTACTGCTATTAGCTATGGCAACACTTCCAACCCGCAAGACCTCGCCAACTACAGCGTGTTCGTGATTGATGAGCCCAATACCTTGTTTACGGCCGCCGAGAAAACAGCCATTCTGAACTTTGTGAAGAACGGCGGCGGCTTGTTCATGATTTCGGACCACGACGTATCGGACCGCAACAACGACGGCTACGACTCGCCCGCCATCTGGAACGACCTGATGACCAATAACTCGGTGCAGGCTAACCCCTTCGGCTTCAGCATCGACAAGACCAACATATCTGAAACTAGCAGCAACGTGCTGGCGAGCAGCACCAACGTGATTCTGCATGGAACCCAAGGCAAAGTCACGCAGCTAAAGTTCTCAAACGGAGCCACCATCACCAAGACGAGCGGTTCGGTCGCGCAGCCACTCATCTGGCGTAGCAGCGCCACGCAAGGACTCACCAACATCATGTGCGCGAGCAGCACCTTTGGTACCGGTTGCGTTGTGGTCGTGACCGATTCGTCGCCGGCCGATGACGGCACCGGCAGCCCCGGCAACACGGTGTACCCCGGCTGGACGGAAATTTCGAGCCATGCACCCCTGCACATGAACGCTTCGCTGTGGCTAGCCAAGCAGCAGTAAACGATTTTTTATAGGATCTAGGAAGCTCGGCGCTCATGCAGCGCCGAGCTTTTTTTAGGGCTGTAGGATTGCTATTGGAGCGGATGCGCTGAGAATGGGGAACAAACGCTAGTGGTTCATTTATAGTAATATATAATATTGTATATTATTATTAAATTAGGAATGATTTGTGTTTTTTCTTTATCTTAGTGTCATGAAAGCACTATCTACTTTTAGCTATTTGCTATTAATTCCGCAGCTCGGCTGGCTGGGGTCAGCCACCGAGGCTCCCAAAAAGGCTGCTATGTCAGCAGGTACGCACGTGGTGCAAGTGCGGGTATTCGGCAACAAACTCGACGGTTTGGGAGCAGAGCTGAACGTACGTTCAGTTGTAAACTGGGACAAAGGACACAACCCTGGGCCTACCTTAGAGAAAAAGTTTGATACTTCTTCCGTCAACGAGACCTACACGATTGGTACGTTCGGAGATATGGACTACGTGGAGGCTTCTATCTCCTTTAAAAACGTAGCCTTTCATAATACGACGCGTCCGCCAGCGGGCTCGCAGCTGCGCGTGGAGATAATCACCGATGGAAAAGTCGGCGAAAAAACCCGCTTGGATAGTAATGCACTAAACGACAAGGTGTGGAAAGTAGAATATGACCCATACCTGAAAGGCACCGTAGCAGTGGAAACCAACAAGCTGTAGGAGGTTTGCACCAAGCTTGAATTACTAAAAAGCCCGGTTCCACTTTGGAATCGGGCTTTTTTAGTGCCAATGCCTAGGCTACGTGAAGTAACGCATTGGCTAGCCAACGGTGTACTTCTAAAGGCTAGGGATAAAGCGTAGTTAGTCGACTATAGAGTAGTTTCCGGCTACTTACTCTTCTGTCGTTCTGCGCATGAAATCCACCCATCTCTTCTCGCTGCTGGGCTTCACCACCCTTCTGGCAACCCAACCAGCCACCGCCGAAGTTAGGCGAGTAGCCGACCTAGGTAGCGCCTCTGTCACTTTGGTGGCTAATCCTAAGGAAAGCGCCATCAGCCGCATCGACCCGACGTTTTGGTGGGTGGGCATGAAAAACCCGAAGCTGCAACTGCTGGTACACGGGCCGGGCATTGGCAGCAGCCAGGTGAGCCTGCGCTATGAAGGCGTAACCCTAGATGGTACCCAGAAGCTGGAAAACCCCAATTATCTGCTTGTCAATCTTACCATTAGCCCCACGGCTAAGCCCGGCAAGCTAGCCCTAGCTTTCAGCGGCAACAAAAAGACCACGTACCAGTACGAGTTGCGCGCCCGCAACACCGACAAAAGCCGCGTGCAAGGCGTCACGTCGGCCGACTTCATCTACATGCTGATGCCGGACCGCTTCGCCAACGGTGACCCAAAGAACGACGTGGTGAAAAGCACCCGCGTCAACCACATCGCCCGCGACTCGATGTACGCCCGCCACGGCGGCGACCTGAAGGGGATTGAGAATCACTTCGATTATCTCAAGTCGCTGGGTGTCACGGCTATCTGGCCCACGCCGGTGGTAGAGAACGACATGCCCAAGGCGAGCTACCACGGCTACGCTGTGACGGACTACTACGCCGTCGATCCGCGCTACGGCAGCAACGAGGAGTACGCGCAGTTTGTGCAGAAGGCACACCAACAAGGGCTCAAGGTCATTCATGATGTGGTGCTCAACCACATGGGCAGCTACAACTACCTGTTTCTCGACCAACCCGCCAAAGATTGGCTGAACCAGTGGCCCGCCTTCACGCGCAGCAATTATAACTCGCAGGCCCTCAATGACCCCTACGGCTCGCAGCGCGACCGAGACCTATACAACAAAGGTTGGTTTGACACCACCATGCCCGACGTAAACCAGTCGAACCCGCTGGTGGCTACCTACTTGATCCAGAACTTTATCTGGTGGGTAGAATACACAGGCCTCGACGGCTATCGCATCGACACGTATCCGTATTCTGATCCTACGTTCTTGATGGATTGGGGGAAAGCCTTGCTGGATGAGTACCCACAGCTGTGCATGTACGGCGAGGCCTGGGTGGGCAGCACGGCCCAACAGGCATTCTTCGCCCGCAACATCTTCCAGCCCGTCGACGGCTTCAAATCCAACCTGCCCGGCGTGCTCGATTTCCAGTCGAACTCTGCCATTCAGGATGCTTTGAAGGAAAACAGCAACGTCAGCCGGCTCTACGACGCCTTGCAGGGCGACTGGATGTACGAGGATGCGACGCGCAACGTGGTGTTCATGGACAACCACGATATGAGCCGCATCTACTCCGTGATAGGCGAGGACCTAGGTCGGATGAAGATGGGCTTTGCTTGGCTGATGACCACGCGCGGCATCCCGAACATTTACTATGGTTCGGAGGTGCTCATGAAAAACTTCTCGAACCCCGACGGCTTGGTGCGTGAGGACTTTCCCGGCGGTTGGGCTGCCGACAAGAAAAACTACTTCACAGCCGCCGGCCGCACGGGGCAAGCGGGCGACGCATTTAATTACTTGAGCAAGCTAGGTCTGTACCGCAAGGCGCACCCGGTGCTGCAAACCGGCAAGCTCATGCAATTCATCCCGCAAGATAACGTGTACACCTACTTCCGCTACGACGAACAGGGCAACACCGTGATGGTGATGCTGAACGGGAACAAGGACGCTAAAACGGTGGACGGTACTCGGTTTGCGGAGCGCACGAATGGGTACAGCAGCGGCACGGAAATCACGTCAGGTGCTGCGGTACCTAGCCTCAAGTCGTTCGCCATTCCGGGGCACACGGCTTGGGTGGTGGAGCTGCGGAAATAAGCTGCATCCACCCTAGTATCGAGGTATCAGGAGGAATAGAGCTATCTTCTAGTCTTTCAAAGAAGAAAACGTGTTTGAGTACTCCCGTAGTAGGGAGGGCCTAGGACAAACACTGGTACACTTCTGATAAATCTCCTAAAAGCAGATCGTATGGCCTCATTAGTTGAGTTTTCTGAGTTAGCGCCGTGCCTGGCGTGCCGGCGGCGTATTCAATTTCGTGGTAAGCCGTTATTTACTTCTTGTATGTGTATGAAGCAAGGCCGTCGTACTACGGCTACTTGCCTCGGGCTAACTGCCGCGGCCCTGGCAGCCCTCGCTATGACCGTAGCATGCACACCAAAGCAGTACAACCAGCCAAAGGAAAACTAGCCATGAACGACCTCACCAACCAAGTTGCCATTGTTACGGGCGCCAGTCGCGGCATTGGGAAAGCAACCGCATTGCTGCTTGCCATGCAGGGAGCCAGCGTAGTAGCCGTGGCCCGCTCCACCGACGAGCTAGAGGAGCTAGCTCTCAAAACACAAGGCCTCGCTATTTCCGCCGACGTGTGCGACGAAGAAGATGTGCAGAACGTGGTGGCCGAAACCCTGCGCTACTATGGCCACGTCGATATACTGGTCTGCAACGCGGGCATCGGCAGCTTCAACCCCCTCGAAAACTTCGAAACGGCCGAGTGGGACCAAATCTTCGACGTGAACGTGAAGGGCACTTTTCTGATGTGCAAAGCCGTAGTGCCGCACCTCAAGGCTCAGCGCCACGGCCACATTGTGGGTATTGCTTCCGACGTTTCGAAGCGCACCTTCGCCAACGGCACCGCATACGGGGCGAGCAAGTACGCCCAAGATGCCCTGCTCGGGAGCCTGCGCAAGGAAGTACGGCCCTACGGCATCAAGGTCAGCACCATCTACCCTGGTTTGGTGGATACCTACTTCAACGACAGCCAGCCCGGCGGCCCCGAAGTGGAAAAAACCCACCTCAAGCCCTCCGACATTGCCCAAGCGGTGCGCTACGTGCTCGAAGCCCCCGCGCACGTCGTCGTCGACGAACTAATGATTCACCCGCTTACCCAGGAATGGTAAAGCGTGACGGAGTAGCTGAATGATTGGGTAAGGTCGTTCAGGAAATTACTCAGTCATTCAGCCACTCAGTCACTCCTTTATGAAGAAATTTCTAGTACCGGTTGCCGCAATTACCCTGGCGTTGGTTTCATTTAGGCTTCCTTTCACCTCGAATCCGACGACTGCGCCTGTGACTGATTCTTTCACGCTTGCCGATCCGAACACGACGGACGAAGTGCCGCAAGACCATAAAATGGTCATTTACCAGATGATGACGCGCCTGTTTGGCAACAAAACGGCCGTCAACAAGATGTATGGCACCATCACCGAAAATGGCGTTGGCAAATTCAACGACATCACCGACCCGGCCCTGCAAGCCCTCAAAAACCTAGGGGTGAGCCACGTGTGGTATACCGGCGTGCTAGAGCACGCCACCATGACCGACTACACCCCGTACGGCATTGCTCCGGACGACGCTGATGTGGTGAAAGGGCGGGCCGGCTCGCCCTACGCCGTGAAGGACTACTTCGACGTGACGCCTGACCTGGCCGTGAATGTGAAGCAGCGCATGGCCGAGTTTGAGGCGCTAGTGAAGCGCACCCACGCCAACGATCTAAAGGTACTCATCGACTTCATTCCCAACCACGTAGCGCGTTCGTATAAGTCGGATGCGAAGCCCGCGGGCGTGGTGGACCTAGGGGAGCAGGACGACAGAAGCAAGGCTTTTGCGCCCAACAACAACTTCTATTATATCCCCGGCAAAGCCTTCGTGGTGCCCGCTGGCGCCAATCCGCTAGGAGCGGCCGTCGGCCCGAAGGAAGACCACAAGTACTTCGAGATGCCCGCCAAGGCCACTGGCAACGACGTATTTTCGGAGCATCCGTCCATTAATGACTGGTACGAAACTGTGAAGCTCAACTACGGCGTCGACTACCAAAACAACCGTCAACACCACTTCGAACCAGTGCCGGACACCTGGAAGAAGATGCGCGACATTCTGGTGTTCTGGACGCGCAAGGGCGTAGACGGCTTCCGTTGCGATATGGCCGAAATGGTGCCCATCGAGTTTTGGGCCTACGTCATTCCGGAGATTAAGAAGATCAACCCCGATATCGTATTCATCGGCGAAGCCTACAACCCGCAGGTGTACCGGCAGTATCTGGAGCAGGGTAAGTTCGACTTTCTGTATGACAAAGTAGGCCTCTACGACGGCTTGCGCCGCCTGATGCGGGGTGAAGGCAATACCGAGGATATCACGAAAGTGTGGCGAGAGGAAAGCCGCGACTTCGGCTCGCATATGCTGCGCTTCCTGGAAAACCATGATGAGCAGCGCATTGCTTCCCCCGACTTTGCCACCGACCCACGCACGGCCATCCCGGCCATGACGGTCACGGCTACCCTAGGTTCGGGGCCGGTGATGGTGTACTTCGGGCAAGAAGTGGGCGAGCCGGCCAACGGCGCCGAGGGTTTCAGTAGCCGCGACGGTCGCACTACCATCTTCGACTATTGGGGCGTGCCTGAGCACCAGAAATGGATGAACGGCGGCAAGTTTGACGGCGGCCGGCTCTCCGCCGAGCAAAAGCACTTGCGCGACTTCTACGGCCGCTTGCTGCGCCTCAGCACTAGCAGCGACGCTATTCGGCGTGGACGCTTCTACGAGCTGCAAGAAGCTAACAACCTAGGCAAAGAGTATGAAGCTCGCACCGTGTACAGTTACCTGCGCTACACGGATAAGCAGAAGCTGCTGATCGTGGTCAACTTCAGCCGCGACAAAACCCTGAAACCCACTATCCGCATCCCCACCGAAGCGAAGCAAGCTGCTGGCCTCGACCCCAACCGCTTCCTCACCTACACCGATCTGCTCAACAATGCCCCTGCCACGGGAAGCCTGACGCTAACCCTAGCCCCGCTGAGCGCTTATGTATTTGAAATTAAGCCAAAAGAGTAGCCGGCTAACCGACGAGTTTATACTTACCTTGAGTAAGGCAAGAAGCTAACCTGACCTTTCATCACCCCAACTCCCCACCCTATGGCAACCAGCGTAGTGGCTTCTACTGACTCCCGCGCCAAACCTCGCCTGAGTTTCTGGCAAATCTGGAACATGAGCTTCGGCTTCCTCGGTATCCAGTTTGGCTTCGCCCTGCAAAACGCCAACGTAAGCCGCATTTTTGAAACGCTAGGCGCCAAACCCGACGAGCTAGCTTTCTTCTGGCTGGCGGCACCGCTTACGGGCCTTTTGGTGCAGCCAATTATTGGCTATTTATCCGACCGCACGTGGAGCCCGCGCTGGGGGCGCCGCCGGCCGTACTTCACCATTGGCGCTATCTTGGCTTCCGCGGCGCTGCTCGTCATGCCCAATGCGTCGACGCTGTGGATGGCAGTGGGCACGCTGTGGCTCATGGATTCGAGTATCAACATTTCGATGGAGCCGTTTCGGGCGCTAGTGGGCGACTTGCTGCCAGATGAGCAGCGTACAATGGGCTTTGCGGCGCAAACATTCTTTATCGGTATTGGAGCCGTGGTAGCATCGTTGCTGCCTTACTTGTTTACCAACTACTTCGATGTGTCGAATACGGCGGGAGCGGGCGAGATTCCGCCTTCGGTGCGGTACTCGTTTTACTTAGGTGGGGCGGCCTTCCTAGGGGCCGTGCTCTGGACCGTGTTCCGCACGCGTGAATACCCGCCCGCCGACCTAGCTGCCTTTGAGGAAGAGAAGCGCCAAACGGCGGGCTTTGCGAATGGGTTGCGCGAGTCGTTCGCAGGCATTTTCAACATGCCCAAAACAATGAAGCAGCTGGCTATTGTGCAGTTTTTCTCGTGGCTGGCGCTGTTCTCAATGTGGATCTACACCACGCAGGCCGTTACGGCGCACATTTACCACACCTCCGATACCACCTCGAAGCTTTACAATGAAGGCGCTGACTGGGTGGGCGTATGCTTTGCCGTCTATAATGGGGTATCGGCCATCGCGGCCTTGCTCTTGCCTTTCCTAGCGCGGGCCACTAGCCGCCGGGTCACGCATATGCTCTGCTTGGTGCTAGGTGGCCTGGGGCTAATATCGGTATATTTCATTCAGAGCCCTGGCATGCTGCTGCTCTCCATGGTCGGGGTCGGCGTGGCGTGGGCCAGTATCTTATCGGTTCCTTACGCCATGCTAGCAGGTGCCCTGCCTGCCAACAAGATGGGTTACTACATGGGGGTGTTCAACTTCTTTATCGTGATTCCGCAGGTGGTGGCCGGCCTTATCCTAGGGTGGTGTACTAAGCACCTGTTTCACGATGAATCGGTGTATACGCTGGTACTTGGGGGCTTCTCCATGATTCTATCAGGATTGCTCACGTTGCGGGTGCACGATGCCGATGACGTACCTGCTACCGTCGAGCCGGCAGCGCTCAGCAATCCCGCCTACGATTCGCCACTCGAAACCGATCCGCGTTTGTAGCCAACAGGTTGATAGCTAGGTAATTTATGGAAAGCCTCTGTGTTGGTCAAACATGGAGGCTTTTTGCTGCACAAGCCAAAATGCTGGTATATCTCAATTTGTACATTACGGATTTATACGGAGTCGTTTCGCGTAAAATTCAGCACTTGCCCTCGTAACACTAGCTAGTAGGCTTGCCGTATTCAAATAGTCTTAATTGGCTTGCGGCTCCTCGGCGTATCAGAGCAACAGCAGCCACCAATGCTCGTGGCTGTTTATGTTGTTTCCTACTATTTTCTTCGGTGTCTTTTTCGGTCTGTTTGCGTTGTTTTTGCTCCTGCTGATGCGGGCCCGGCGCGCACCTAGGTCCCTGGATGCGAGGCCGCGCGTGAGTATCCTGATTGCGGCGCGCAACGAAGCCGCTACCATCGAGCGGTGCCTAACTTCCCTTCTGGAACTCAACTACCCCGCCGAGCAGCTCGAAATTCTGATCGGCGACGATGCTTCCACCGACGACACGGCCGCCGTCGTTTCACGTTTTATTGCCGATAAGCCGCAATTCCGACTCATGCTTATTCGGCACCGGCTAGGCACGGCCCAAGGCAAAAGCAATGTGCTAGCTCACTTAAGCCGCGCCGCTACCGCCGACTACTTTCTCATCACTGATGCCGATATGGCTCTGCCTCCCAATTGGGTGCAAACCATGCTGGCGGCCGCCCCGGAAGGCGTCGGTGTCGTGACAGGCGTGACAACAGCCGACGGCGGCTTGTTTGGTCGTCTGCAAGGCCTCGATTGGCTTTTTGGCCTGAGTATCATTCGCTTGCTCACCGACCTAGGTTGGCCCATTACGGCCGTCGGCAACAACATGCTCGTGACTCGTGCTGCTTACGAGTCTATTGGTGGCTACGAGGCCCTAGCGTTCAGCATCACCGAAGACTTACAGCTATTCGACCACATCGTGTCGCAGGACTGGGGCTTTCGCAACTTGGTCGATGGGCAAGTCTTGGGCGTGTCGGTGCCGCAGCCTACGGTGCAGTGCCTACTACACCAACGCAAACGTTGGATGAAGGGTACCAGCCGGCTGCCGTGGCAGCTATCGGGTTTGTTCGGGCTGTACGGGGCGTTTTATATGGTGCTGTTTTGGCCCGGCATGTTGCCGCCCCTCTATGTAGTGGGCTTATTTGCGGCGAAGCTATTGATGCAGACGCTTTTCCTACTCATCACGCTCCGGCAAGTCGACCGGCGCGAGTCGCTGCACGTGCTGCTCTTCTACGAGTTCTACCTTACCGTCATGTCCGTCGCCGTAATTGGCTACACGCTGCTGCCAGTGAGCATTCAGTGGAAGGAGCGCCGCTACCGCTGGGCAGAGGGGTAAGGGCGTGCATCAGAATAACATTCGCTCACGAAGCCGCTATCAAGCTGGGCATTACTGATGTATTACTGTAACGCTCTTTAACAAAGACCGTTGGCGTAGCGTCAAGATATACAGGCCAGGAGATAGAGTGGCTGCTTCTTGTAAGGTTACGGTCGTTGTACCTCGCGTTAGAGAAAGCATCCGATGCGCAACTACTCGGCCTAGGGCATCTGTGAGTTGCAGGATGGCCGGACCGGGTTGCTCCGTTTCTAAGCGTACTGTAATCTGATTTTGGAAGGGGTTGGGATATGCTTGTAGCTGTAAGCTTGTCTCTTTAGAAGAGTTGACTGGTAGGGGAGTAGCGGAATTAGTGCTTTGGCCTAGCTGCTGTGCATCTACATAAACCCAAGGGCTATAGCGCGGTAAGGCACCTGTGCCTCCAGTTCCTATCTGAGGCGTTATCGACGCAAGCGGAGAAACTGCACTATACTCTAACCGGGCGCGTACGCGTGTTGTACGTCCAACTTTTGGGATGAGACTTTTCAACTCCGTGGCGGTGCTTACGGGTAAGTCTGTCCAGGCACCACGTCCGGAGTAAGCAGTAGAGTTCGTGATGGAAGTTCCAGTAGAAAAAGGAACGCCATTGCCTACAGCTTCCCACACCAAGCGGGCTCGCACCCGCCCAAAGGCAGAGCGAGCCACAAGTCCTAAGCCTACTTGCGATTCCTTAACATTGGTCTGCGTCAAGGGAGTAGTTAGGTCAGCGTTATAAAAACGCAGCCGATCAACGCGGCTTACCCCTTCATTGCCAAGGTACAAATATGCGCTGCCCTGTTGTGGGCTTGCTCCGATGTTGGTGCTCCACGCGCCCACCAGCACATCGGCGTAGCCATCGCCGTTCACATCGCCCGTGCCTGCTACGCTGTAGCTGAAGAAATCAGTGCTACTGCCGGCTTGGCTAGTTACAAACGTATTGGGTGTTTGGCTTAGACCCGCGCTAGAGCCCAAGAACAAATAGGCTCGTCCGCCAGCGCCTCCCACCGGTAAGTAAGCTCCTATGAAGACATCGGCGTAGCCGTCGCCGTTCACATCGCCGGCGCCCGCTACACTTTGTCCAAAGAAGCCGGGGGCATTACCACCTGGGTTGTTGAGTATTAGACTTGGCGTAGTACTGAAGCCCGTGCTACGCCCTAGGTATAGGTAAGCGCGTCCGTTGCCGCCAATTGCTTTGTTAGCCCCAATGATAACGTCGGCATATCCATCGCCATTTACGTCGCCGGCACTCGACACGCTACAGCCAAATGAATCGTAAGAAGTGGTAGGATCAGGAAATGTTACACTTGGAGTAACAGAAAGGCCTGTGCTGCCTCCGAAGTACAGGTAAGCTCGACCTTGAAGGTTGCTAGCCCCAGGTGCCCCCACCACGACATCGGCATAGCCATCGCCGTTTACGTCGCCGGCACTAGCCAAACTGCTACCAAACACATCGCTGGCGGTAGCTGTAGGATCGAGGAGGGAAATACTGGGAGTTGCTGGTAGTCCGTTGCTACTGCCTAGGTACACATAGGCCTGACCTTGGCTAGTGGAGTTGCCATCGGCGCTGATCAGCACATCGGCATAGCCGTCGCCGTTCACGTCGCCTGCGCTGGCCACGCACTTCGCAAAATTATCATGAATCACGGCGAGCGGGTCGCGCAGTACAAGCGTGGCTTGCGCGCTCAATCCCGTGCTGGCACCTAGGTACAGGTAAGCACGCCCTTCCAATTTGTAAGCGCCAGGGGCACTCACTATAATATCGGCATAGCCGTCGCCGTTCACGTCGCCTACTCCGGCTAGGCCATAGCCAAACTGATCGTTGTTGGTCGCGGTTGGGTCGGAGAGCGTAGCAGCGGCCGTGGTACCTAGGCCGCTGCTGCTACCCAAGTAGAGGTAAGCCCGTCCTTGCGAGCTAGCCGTCCGGTTGGCCCCGATAAGGACATCGGCATAGCCGTCGCCGTTCACGTCGCCGGCGCTGGCCACTGTATACCCGAAGGAAGCGGCGCCTGACGCTGTAAAAGTGGCATTGGCATTCGTTAACAACGTAGCGGTGCTACCTAGGTAGAGGTGGGCGCTGCCGTTGCTGTTATTGCTGCCCCACGCCCCGATGAGTACATCCGCGTAGCCATCGCCATTGACGTCGCCGATTCCTGCCGCACTAAAGCCAAATTGATCATAGCGTGTAGCCGTTGGGTCATTAAGAGTCGTGGTCGGGGTGGCGCTCACGCCCGCGGCGCTACCTTGGTACACATAGGTGCGCCCTTTCAGATCATTGGTACTGGGAGAGCCGATGAGCACGTCGGCGTAGCCATCGCCATTCACATCACCAGCAGCGGCTACACACGAACCAAAGTTTTTGTCTTCTATGGTGGGGTCGGTCATCAGGGTACTGGGCGTGGCACCTAGGCCGGTGCTGCTGCCTAAGTACACGTAGGCACGGCCACGTAAATAATCGGGGCGGTAGGTGCCCACAACTACATCCGCGTAACCATCGCCATTTACATCGCCCGCGCCCGCAACACTAAAGCCAAACTGATCACCACTGGTGGCGGGGCTAAGGAGGGTGCTGCTGGGTGCTGAGGCAAGGCCGGTGCTACTACCTAGGTACAGAAAAGTCGCTCCGTTACCATTATATGCGGGAGCACCCACAATCGCGTCGGCGTAGCCGTCCCCGTTCACATCACCAGCAGCGGCTACGCTCCGGCCAAATCTGCCCGGGTTTTCCAATACTGATTGAGGATTTGCGCTGACGCCCGTGCGGCTACCTAGGTAGAGGTAAGCATGTCCCTGGCCTGTATTACCATCCGCGCCGATGAGAATATCGGCATAGCCATCCCCGTTCACATCACCAAGGCCAGCCACACTACGCCCGAACAAGCTGTAGGGGTTCGCAAGATTAAACGTAGTACTCGGGGTCGCACTTAGGCCGGTGCTACTGCCCAAGTACAAGTATGCGCTGCCTTGATCCGCGTTAGTGCCCCAGGCACCGATAATCACATCGGCGTACCCGTCGCCGTTTACATCGCCTGCGCCCGCTACGCTGAAGCCAAAGAGGCTGTATAGCGCTGCAGCGGGGTCTTTGAGCGTAGCCGCGGGTGTCTTGTTCAAACCACTGCTGCTGCCTAAAAATAGATACGCACGTCCTTGACTATCGCTGCCCGGAACGCCGATGATGGCATCAGAATACCCATCGCCATTCACATCGCCTGCGCCCGCTACGCTGTAACCAAACTGCCCGCTGTAGTTTGGCGCTGGGTCAGTGAGCGTCATGCTAGGTGTGCTAGCAAGTGGGTCGATGGTGACCGGGTAGGTGGCCTGCGTATCGTCTACTTCCAGCGCCAAGGCATGGGTGTTATCCTGCCAAGCTAGATGAGCCGGTAGTACACGACCCGTGGCATCCCAGGCGCGCAAACCGGAGTAACGTAGTAGGGTGGAGCCAGTGTTGGTAGTGAACGTGAGCGTGGTGCTGTCTTCTTTCCGTACGCGTAGCTGCGTTTCTAGGCGTAGTAATACTTGTAGCGGACCCGTGGATGCTGGGCGTTCGTTTACCTGATAGTTCTGCCGCACGCCCGCTGGAGAATTTACGTAATCAACAGAAAAGGCGGCTGCGTGCGCATACCTAATGGTGGTATCCGCAACGATAGCCGAAGCCTTAGCCTGCGGATGAAGGCTAACTCGCCCCCGCCGACCCAGCCCGCGCAGTACAAAGCGCACATTCCAAGCAGGTAGTGTAGCGTGAGCTCCTTCGCGAAGATGGCTTGAGGCAGATGAGGAGCGAGCAGCCGCTACACTGTAAGTAGCAGCGCCTAACTGAGCCGTCAGATGCTGAGCCGTGTTAGTAGCTAGGTACGTGGTAGTTTTTCCGGCAACAGGATCGAGGAAGTAGGAGCGGCGTTGAACATCGGCTAATGCGCCTGCTAAGCCTAGTACGGAAGTGTCGGCTGGGACAGGAGTTGGTTTGAGAAGGGCCGCTCGGGACGGTAATGCAGCTAGAAAGTGAGGAAGAGCAAGCGGTTTCAAATTGGCCGGTGCAGTACGCTCATCGCTGGTAGGAACCTTGGTTAGAAAATTAGTAAGCAATAACAACGTGCTTAGCACGCTTATCCCGCCTAGGCGGAGGATAGTAGAAAAACGCATGTATGTAAATTTATAAACGTAAGTATATTGGTATAAAGGTACAGAAAGAGTGGGTTCTCGTGCAAAGCGACCCATGCAGCTAGCTGCATGGGTCGCTTTGCACGAGAACCCACTCTTTCTGCTTGTAAACTAGGTAGTCTATTCGCTTATAGAAGCGCTTTTACAAACGGATCGGTGAAGTCGGCGGCGAAATGCAGCACGTTTGGCAGCGCGGCAAACTCATGCGCTTCGTGCGTTGTGGTAAGCACTACGGCTTGCATACCGGCATTCTGAGCGGCTTCGGCGCCTTTGGGCACATCCTCAAACACGATGCAGTCGGCGGGTGCTGCCTTGAGCAGCGCGGCTGCTTTCAGAAACGTTTCGGGGTGTGGCTTGCTCAACGTCACATCGTCGGCGCTGACGACGGCGGTGAAATAGCGCCGGATATTGAGGTTATCTAGTACAAAGTCGATGTTGAACGGAATAGCCGCCGAGCCGATTGCCATCGGGATGCCTTGCTGGTGCGCCTGTTCCAGAAACTCATCTAGGCCGGGAAGTAATTGCAAATAAGGGCGAAACTCTTGCTGATACCGGCGCTCTTTCTCAAGTGACAAGCGGTCCATCTCGGCTTCCGTAAACCGATCGGGGCCGAACATCCGCACGAGTACTTCGCTGTTTTTTCCGTACATCTGGGGCTTCACTTCTTCCCAGCTAAAGTTGCCCCCTAGTTCTTGGTTGAATAAGGATTGCCAGGCCCGCGTATGGTATTCCATATCGTGGATCATGGTGCCGTTCAAGTCGAAAATAAACGCTTTCATTCTACAGGTCGTTACTAATACGCAGCGCCATTGAGAAGACTAGCGCGGGGCAAAGGTCGGCCTTTCCGCCACTTCCGCCACGACGTATTGGTTATTCTGCCGTAGAAGGGGCCTGCTCACTACGCTGCGAGTATGAGCAATTGGCTGATTAAAAGTAGTTTAATCGGAGTATTTTGCTTGACGTTGCAGCGTATAAAAAGAAACCCCAGCTAAATAGCCGGGGCTTCAAAGGGAGAGAGGAATGAAAGGTCGGAGTTTGTGAGCCTTTTACCAAATGGCTGGCAACGTTCACTCGGTAGGCGCTGCCGTGTTGCTAGGCACATACAGAGGATGCGCCGCCGGTTTCAGGTCGCGCAAGCAGCACAGCGTTTAAATCGCAGTAGCTAAGGCTTTGCTGCTAGCCATTGCTGGGCAAACCGTTCTTCAGTAAAAGCCTGCACGGCGGTCGGCGTATGAGCCGGCAAAGGATTCGTTGCTTCTATCTCGCGTTGTCGTTCCTGAATGAGCATCGCGTGGTAAGGCGTCACGAAGTACGCCAAACGGCGGTCCAGATCGGGTAGCGCCGCGGCCAACGTCAGCCTGAAATCAACCATCACCCACCGAAAATCCTCGGCAGAAGCTAGGCCCCTGGTGCGCAGGTCGATAAGCCAATGGCCCACCTGCATCTGGCGGGCTAGGGAGAGGGCGGCCTGGTACCCTTCCTGATGCTCGGCCGATGAAACCGGGCGCGTCCAGCGCAGAAACAATACGTGCAAGTCGGAGCGGTAAGCCAAGCGTACGTAATCGAGGTCGAGGGTGTGCATGAGGGGAAGGAAAGCACCCTGAACGGGCGCTTTGGTAGCTAGAGCAAGCAGTACGCAAACGAAACGCTAGGCAGCGGGACGTTTTGTCGCGGCAGGGTCAGCGGCTGAGTAGTACCAGCAGCAAGAACCACACGCTGACGAAAAAAAGCCCTGACGAAGTGCCAGGGCTTTTCAACGATGGATAACATAAAAGAGTTGTACGGTTGAGCTTTGCTATTTGTTCGCCAAGCTTTTCTCGCGAATGGCTTTAAACTCCGAGCCTGGCTTCCACTGCGGAAAAGTTGTTTCATTGGCTAGGCGCAGGCCTACTTGGAACAGCAGCCGGGCATCTTGCTCCATGCCGCGCAAGTCCCACTTGGGGTTGTACTCGTCGGAGGGCTGGTGGTAGTGCTTGGCCTCGTACTCTTGGTGCTGCTTTTCCATGTACTCTTTGCCCTTGCTGCGACTATCGGCGCCGCCGCTGGCATACAGCGCCGGCACCCCGACTTTAGCAAAATTGAAGTGGTCGGAGCGGTAGTAATAGCCTTTCTCGGCGTTTTGGTCGGGTAAGATGTAGCGGTCCTGCTCCTTGGCCGCCGCGCGGGCATAGTCGTCGAGCTCCGACTGGCCGTAGCCAATCACCGTCAGGTCGCGCATGGGGCCGCTGGCAGGCAGGTCGTCCATGTTCAGGTCGGCCACCGTTTTGTTGAGCGGGAACACGGGATGCGCCGCGTAGTAGGCAGAACCGAGCAGCCCTTGTTCTTCACCGGTTACGGCCAAGAACACAATGCTGCGACCAGGCCCCTTGGGTAGCTGGGTGTACGCTTTGGCAATGCTGAGCAGCGCAGCGCAGCCGCTGGCGTTATCGAGGGCTCCATTGTAAATGGAGTCGCCGGCTACTGGCGCCCCAATACCTAGGTGGTCCCAGTGCGCCGAGTAAACCACGTATTCCTTCGGGCGAGTAGCGCCAGGAATTACAGCCACCACGTTTTTAGATGCAGTGCGACGCAGCTTGTTTTTAATGGTGGTGCTAACGGTCAGGTTCAGAGGCATAGCCTTGAAGCCAGGCTTGTTGGCGGCGGCATAAGCATCGTCGTAGCTTTGGCCAGCAGCCTGGAAGAGGCGCTTGGTGGCGTCCAGCGTCAGCCAGCCTTCTAGGGTGCACTTGCTGGCGCCTTTGTCGGCAGTTTGGGGCCGCAGCTTGGCCCCAGAGTAGCTGCTCTGCACCACCGACCAAGGGTAAGCCGCGGGCTTGGTATCGTGCACAATGAGCAGGCCCGTGGCGCCGTGCCGGGCAGCTTCTTCGTACTTGTAGGTCCAGCGGCCGTAGTAAGTCATGGCGTTGCCCTTGAAGAACGTAGTGTCGTTGCCGGCGTTGCCGGGGTCATTCACTAGCACCACCACGGTTTTGCCCTTCACGTCGAGGCCGGCATAGTCATCCCACTGGTATTCGGGCGCTACTACGCCGTAGCCGGCAAACACCAGCGGCGAATTGGTAACGGCTACCGAAGGCTTTTCCTGCTCGGTGAAAGCTACATAGTCGGTGCTCAGGTTCAGGGTGAGCGGGCCGCTCTTGCCACCGGTTATTTGCATAGTAGGCGCTGGCATCCCCGTGATTTCCACCAACGGTACCTTTTGGAAGTAGCTGCCGTCTGGGCCGGGCCTCAGACCTAGCTTTCGAAACTGATCGGCTAGGTACGCCGTGGTTTTTTCCTCGCCCGCCGTAAACGGCTTGCGGCCCTGGAAAGCATCCGAAGCCAGAACCTTAATATGCTCTCCCAGGTCGGCGCCGGTAATGCCGTCGTTGGGGGAGGTGATGGTCGTATCGGTTGGGGCTGCTGTGGGCGTGCCGCTTTCCGTGGAAGCAGTTGGCTTGGTTTGGCTCTGACAGCTAGCCAGCAAACCAAGCAGCAACGCGGGAGCTAACAAACGAGAAGGGGAAATGTGCATGCGCGAAGTGGAGAAGGTGAGGAAATGCGTGGCTACCAAAATAAGCGGCGCAATCCAATTTTGGTCAACATCGGGGCGGGCACTTGCGCAAAAAGAAGCTAGGTGTAAGAATCGGGCTTTTGCTCACTAGTCGGGCTGGACTCGTCACTCTGCGGTTGTGCTACGCGTAAGCTCTTTAAGACGAACTCTTACGCTTTTAGCATGGAAAAGAAGACGACGGGCGAGCCGAAGAAAACGGCGGCTAAACCCAAAGCCAAACCCGAAGACACTTACACCGACCTAGCCCTGCGCGAGCGGCTAAAGGAAGAAATAAAGGCCGGCGACAAGGGCGGCGATGCAGGAAAGTGGAGCGCCCGCAAGTCGCAGCTGCTGGCCAGCGAATACAAGAAAGCGGGTGGTGGCTACAAGAAAGACAAGCCCACGGAAGAGCAGCAAGACCTTAATAAATGGACGAAAGAGGATTGGCAAACCGCCGATGGCAAACCCGCCAAACGCGCCGGTGGCACCACGCGCTACCTGCCCAAGGAGGCCTGGGATGAGCTTTCGCCCGCCGAAAAAAAGGCTACCAACGCCAAAAAGCAAACCGGCTCGAAAGCAGGTAAGCCGACCGTAGATAATACCAAGGCCGCCAAAACTGCCCGCAAAAAAGCCACAGATAGCTAGCCGCAGTGCGGACGCCGTAGGCCGCGCTGCTCAAACAAGATTACCTAGGTTCGCAGTGGGGCTAGCCCGCCAAGATCATTTCAGCGACTTCGCGCCCAGTGGCAATAGCCGCATTCAGCGACGGGTAGGCCGTCCAGTCGCCGCAGCGGTAGAGGTCGTCGGCTAGCTTTAGAGGCTGGCGTGGCGGCTGTCCCGCTGCGTATACGGGCAGAGCATGGTCGATTTTGTAGGTGCGCAGGTGCTGCCACCCCGCGGCTTCAGGGCCAAACCAAGCGACCAACTGCGGCTGAAGCTGCGCCAACAGTTCCTCTTCGCTCAGGCCATGCAGGCCCTGGGTGCTCACAGAAATGAGTGCCCGGCCAGCCGGAGCGTAATCGGGTGCTACGTCGCTGAGGAAGGCAACATTGTGCGCTACTCCGTCGGGCACTGAGTTGAGGCGCAGGAGCCGGTCGCCGTGCCCCGGCGAGCGGTCGGCGGCGAAGTAGGTGCAAGTCGTTTGACGCCACTCGGTAGCTGACGTGCCGGCCAGTTGGGGCAGAAAGGCGCGGGCAGAGTCGCCGTCGGTGGCCACTACTACGGTCGCCGCCGTCAGGATTTCGCCGTTGCGCAGGCGCACTTGGGCGCCGTGCACCGCCTCGACGGGCGTATTCAGGCGCACGGTGCCGACCGGCAGCCGCGCTGCTAGCTGCTCCGGAATCTGCTGGATACCAAGGGCTGGCACAGCTGCTTCGCCTACAATGAACTGCTGAAACACGAACTCGAAGAAGTTGCTCGCCGTGCTCAGGTTACGGTCGAGGTAAATGCCGCCGAAGAAAGGACGGAAAAAGGAGTCAATGATGTAAGGGCTCCAGCCATACTGGCGCAAGTACGTGAGCGTATCGGTGCTGGGTTGAGCCAGCAGCTCCTCGCTGGTGTGCTGGCTAACCTGGCGAGCGAGCTTGGCAATCAGTAGCTTATCGGTGAGGCTACCCACCGGCGATGCTAGGGCTGAGAGGGCTGCCAGGGGTTGTTGCAGTGGGCTCACGAGCGTCGTTTCGCGGCCATCTGGTAAGCGCGTTACAGCTCCCGAGCGAAATGCTTTCAGGTTCAGAGCGCCGTAGTCGATCAGGCGCTGCACCTCAGGGTAGCGCGTGAGGAGAATCTGGAAGCCACGATCGAGGCGAAATCCTTCGGGCGTTACGTCGGTGCGCACGCGGCCGCCTACGGCATCAGCTGCTTCCAGCACTAGTACCTTCTGGCCCGCGCGGTGCAGGTAGTTGGCGCAAGCTAGGCCCGCCATACCTGCCCCGATAATGATGATAGGATCAGAAGAACTCATAAGCAAAGAATAGTGGAAGTGAGAGAAACGGCGTTACGTGTACAACAGCTATAAGTCGGTCCTGTTGAGACTAGGTTGCCTTTCACTCACTTTAGAGTTTCCGCGGGCGGGCAGGGAGGACCAATCTTGAACGTTTCCGCGGTGCTGTAGTCTTCCCAGTCATTCAAGGAGATACGCGACTGATCTAGGTAGTACTCGCCTGACGCTACGGTTATTCCGTTGCGAAAATGGCCATTCGCGTATTTTTCACTAGCTATTAGGGTTTTGCTACCTGTTAGCTGTTGTAGCCGCCAGCGGCCATCGGGGATACCATTGACCACCGTGCCGCCCCAGCGCACATCTTCCTCGTCGCGGTACCAAGTGCCATTGCCGTTGCGCACCAGTTGCTTGCCGGTTTCGTCCCAAAATTGTTGCACGATGGGTTCACCCCCCGCCCCGAAACTAAGTACTTGCCGCGGCTTGCCCGATGGATACCAGTAGGCCCAGTCACCAACTTGCTGGCCCTCATGGTAGTGTCCGCGGGCAGCTAGCTCTCCCGTGCGGTGGTAGAGTTCAAATACGCCTTCCTTCTTGCCATTGCGAAAAGCTCCTTTTAGTGCCAGCAGGTTGTTGTGCATCCAATAATCGCGCACGAAGCCTTTGAACACCCGCGTACTATCGAAGCGCACATGGCGCCGTATTGCGGCGCAACCAGCCGGGGTAAGCAGGTACCGGTCTGAGTAAAAGAAAGCTATGCTGTCCGGTAGGGCAGCCACGCGGTAACAGTCGCGCAGGTTGGCCGTTGGGGTGGCTGGAAACCTACGTTGCTGTCCCTGAACTGCTCCTACCCAACCGATAAGCAGACCCAATAAAACGAAGCAATAGCGCATAGATGATAGAAAAAGCTAGGTGCTGAGCACTACGTACTTGAAACGTAAGCTGAGGGCGGAAAAGTCAGAAGCTAGCCTAGGTGCAAAAATCAAAACAGCTTCGGCCTCGGCTTCATGACTTTACGCGTTTTCATGGTGTAGAACTCCGCCACGCCGGGCCGTGCTAGCTCTACCTGCCACACTCCCATCACTTGCCCGAGGCGGTAGCCGGTGGCTTGGTCGCGGGGGTAGTTTTTCTTGATCAGCGCATCATCGGCCGCCGTGATGTCGCCGCCCACCGAGCCGTGGCAGCGTAAGCACAATGCATCATCGAGCACAATAGGGCGCTGATAGGTGAACACCTCCGCGCTAGGCCGCACCACCAGCCGGGTGGTATCTGATTGAAGCTGAGCGGCTGGCAAGCTAGCGAGGTGCTCACGGTTACGTGGGCGGCTGCTCACACGGCGCGGCTTGGCTTGCAGGATACGCGCCATCGAATCCGTGGAGGCATAGCTTTCCGGGCGGCAGTAGGGAAGAGCGGCCGCCACCCCACCCTCCTCAAGCTTTGCTTTTAGCAAGCGGCGTAGCTCGCGGTCGGCGGTGCGGGTGAGCGTGTCGCCGGCCCAGCGCGCTGCGTGCAGTAAGTCGGCTGGCATAATGCGCTTCACCTCCCAGTTGGCGGCTTCCACGGCAATCTTCTTCGTGTCGCGCAGGTGTTGAATCTGGTCGGACGAACAAGCCGCAAGGCTGAGCAGCAACAAGGTAGTAGCAGAAAAAAGCAGGCGCATAAGAAGAGGAGAATACGTACTAGAAACCTCGTTCTAAGGCAATAAGTTGAAAATGTAAACCAAGTTTTAAGACTAGAGCTACAAAGCTCCCCTCCTTTTTTAAGGAGGGGTTGGGGGTGGTAAAACTCGTTGAACGACAGGCTAGGTCTAGTTTTCTAGCTCTAGCCAGCCACCCCAACCCCTCCTTAAAAAAGGAGGGGAGCTTTGTAGCTCTAGCTTTTAGCTTTACCAAGCGCTATGCAGTAGCTAGTAGGTATTCTTTTAGCTGCGCAAAGTCAGGCGCCAGTGGAATGCTTTTCTTTTCCTTGCCCAGAATGGCTTCCACCGCCGAGGGCAGCGCAATCTTCTCGTTCGTAATCGGTTCCACGGTGTCGTAGAATTTCACGGGGTGGGCCGTTTCGAGGAAGAAGCCTTGGTCATGGGGGTGCTGGCCTAGGTAGTCTTCCAAGGCATGATACGCCACTGCACCGTGCGGATCGAGCAGGTAGTGCTGCTCATTTTTCACGCGCTTGATGGTATCGGCTGTAGTTTCGTCGGTGACGGTGTAGCCGGTAATGGTGTTCTTGATGTGCTCGTAATCAAGCTTAAACAGCTCCTGAATGCGCACAAAGTTGCTGGGGTTGCCCACGTCCATGGCGTTGGAGAGGGTCGGTACGGCTAGCTTCGGCTCAAACTCCCCGCTGAGCAGGTAGGCTGGCACCGAGTCGTTGATGTTGCAAGCCGCCACGAAGTGCTTGATCGGCAAGCCCGATTCGTAGGCAAGCAGACCAGCACCTAGGTTGCCGAAGTTGCCGCTAGGCACGGCTACTACCGGCGGCTCCTCGCCCTGCCATTGTTGCCAAGCGTAGCAGAAGTAAAACTGCTGGGGCAGCCACCGCGCCACGTTGATGGAATTAGCCGACGTGAGCGACCGACGCTGCGTAAGCTCTTGATCTACAAACGCCTGCTTTACGAGCTGCTGGCAATCGTCGAACGTACCCTGAACTTCCAGCGCCGTGATGTTTTGGCCTAGGGTCGTGAGCTGTAGCTCCTGAATGGAGCTGACCTTGCCGGCTGGGTACAGAATGACCACATCGACGCCTTCCACGCCCAGGAAGCCGCTGGCTACCGCGCCGCCCGTGTCGCCGGAGGTGGCCACTAGCACGGTTACTTTGCCTTCGCGCTGCTGTGAAAAGTGACCGAGGCAACGGCTCATGAAGCGCGCCCCCACGTCTTTGAACGCAAGAGTTGGGCCGTGAAACAGCTCCAGCGTGCTGATGCGGTCGGTGATAGAAACCAGCGGAAACTCGAAGTCAACCGTTTCGGCGCAGATGCGGCGCAAGTCTTGCTCCGGAATAGCATTACCCACGTAGGGCTGAATGACTTCAAAAGCTAGGTCGGCTTTGTTCTTATGCTTGAGTTCTCGTAGAAAATCGGGGGAGAACTTAGGGATGCGCTCCGGGAAATATAAACCCATGTCGGGCGCTTGCCCGGCAATCGTGGCTTGCCGGAAGTCGACAGCCGGCGCCTGCTTCTTAAGGCTGTAATACAGCATGATCGAAGGGTTGTAGCGCGAAGCTCCAGCTTCGTGCATCGGTTGCACAATGGTTGCGAAACAGGACCCGGCGCAAGCTGTTCCGCAACGCGCGAAGCTGGAGCTTCGCGCTGTTCGTTTACTCAATCACCACGCGCACCCCTTCCGAGTTGATGGTGGTGACGTAAGTGTGAAAATCAATACCGAGGCGGGTGTAGGTTTCGCTCATGCCGGCCTCCACTTGGCGAGCCGTATCTTCATCCTGGCTCAGCATGAAGATAGAGGGGCCCGAGCCGGAAATGCCGCCACCTAGGGCACCCGCTTTCTTAGCTTCCAACTTCACATCGGCAAAGCCCGGAATGAGAATGCTGCGCACCGGCTCAATAATAACGTCCTCCAAGGAACGGCCGATCAGCGCGTAATCACTTTTCAACAGACCCGCCACTAAGCCGCCCACGTTGCCCCACTGCCGAATAGCATCCTTTAGCAGCACTTGCTTCTTGAGAATGTCGCGGGCGTCGGAGGTGCGCACTTCGATTTGGGGGTGCACCACGGTTACCCAAAGCGGCGGCGCGGCTAGCGGCACAATGTCGAGCGGCTGCGTGGCCCGGATGAGCGTAACGCCGCCGTAGATGCAGGGGGCAATGTTGTCGGCGTGCTGCACGCCGGACGCTATTTCCTCCCCGTACATGGCAAAGCGCACCAACTCGGCCGGCGAATAGCGGTTGCCGAGCAAGTGGTTAGCCCCCACCACCGCACCCGCCGCGCTGGCCGCGCTAGAACCAATGCCGCTGCCGGGCATAATGGCTTTGGTAATTTCTACCTCAAACCCCACCACATCGGTAGCGTCGCGCAGCAAAGCTAGGAGCGCGCCGCCGGCTACGTTGCGCTCGGCTTGGGTAGGCAGGTTGTAATCGTCTTTGTTGATGATCGTTACGCCAGGCTTGTCGGTCAGGCGCATACGCATCGTGTCGTAGGGCTCGTGCAGGGCAAAGCCAAGCACATCGAAGCCGCACACCACGTTGGCGACCGTGGCAGGCGCCAGCACGGTTACTTGGCTGGAGGATAAAGTCGAAGACATGAGAGTTGCTGAGTGGTTGTGACTGAGCACCTAGCCTCCTCTCGTGCGAGAAAGCTAGGTGCTGCGTCAAGCAGAGCGAGAGTCTTTAGATGCGCGCGGCGCGCATTACGTCGGCAAACACGCCGGCGGCCGTCACATCGGCACCAGCACCAGCTCCTTTCACTACCAGCGGTTGCTCGGGGTAGCGGTTTGTGTAGAAGAGCACCACATTGTCCTTGCCTTGCAGCTGATAAAAGTCGCTGTCGGGGCCCACGTGTTGCAGGCCGACGGCAGCTTTACCATCGGCGTAACGTGCTACGAATTTGAGCTTTTTGCCCTCGGCGCTAGCCTCGTCGTAGAGGCGGCGGAAGTGCGCCTCGTGCACGGCGAGCTGCTCGTAAAACTCAGGTACCGTGCCTTCCATGCAGGAAGCCGGCAGGAAGCTCTCGTTGGTGATGTCGTCCATTTCCATCACTTGGCCGGCTTCGCGGGCCAGAATCAATATCTTACGGGCTACGTCGGTACCCCCTAGGTCGAGGCGCGGGTCGGGCTCCGTGTAGCCTTCCTGTTGAGCGCGGCGCACCACGTCGGCAAAAGGAATGGTGCCATCGTAGTTGTTGAACACGAAGTTGAGCGTACCCGACAGCACCGCTTCGATACGCTGCACCACGTCGCCGCTACGCAACAAGTCGTTCAGCGTGCCGATAACCGGCAAGCCAGCACCCACGTTCGTTTCAAATAGGAAGGAAGCGTTGTAGCCCCGCGCCAGCGCCTTCAGGTTGGCGTACGACGCGTAGGGCGAGGAGCACGCCACCTTGTTGCAAGCCACCACCGATACGCTTTTCTCCAGCACGGCCGCGTAGGTTTTGGCAACTTCCCCGCTAGCTGTCACATCCACAAAAATGCTGTTACGCAAGTTCTTGGTGCGCACCATCTCTACGAACTCGTTGAGGTGCATGATTTCGCCATCGGCCAAGGCCGTCGACCAAGTTTTGAGGTCAAGGCCTTCGTCATTGGCTACAAAGTGCTTGCTGTTGGCAATGGCCACTACGCGCACCTGTAAGCGGAGCTTTTCGAGCAAGTAGGCTTCCTGCTGCGCGAGCTGTTCGAGCAGCTTGCTGCCCACGTTGCCGATGCCGACAATGAACAGATTGACCTGCTTGTACACCGTTTCGAAGAACGCTTCGTGCAGCACGTTGATGGCCTTGCGCACGTCGCTAGCCCGGATTACGGTGGAAATGTTGCGTTCCGACGAGCCTTGCGCAATAGCTCTGATATTCACGCCATTGCCCCCCAGCGCAGCAAATTTCCGGCCGCTGATACCTGGGTGGTTTTTCATGTTTTCGCCAACCACGGCCACAATAGCTAGGTCGCGCTCTAGGTGCACGGGCTCTAGCTTGTGCACCGCAATTTCGGGTGCAAACTCGGCGTTGGCGGCTGCTTGTGCGCGCTCAGCATCGAGGGCGCTGATGCCCACCGAAATCGAATGCTCCGAGGAGCTTTGCGTGATAAGGACTACGTTGACTAACTCCCGCGAAAGCGCCTCAAACAAGCGCTTCGAGAAGCCGGGAATGCCCACCATGCCGCTGCCTTCCAGGCTCAACAAAGCTAGGTTGCCCATGCTCGAAATGCCACGCACCACGTTCTGGCTCGGGGGCGGGGTTATCTCTACCAACGTGCCGTAATCGTCGGGGGCAAAGGTATTTTTGATCCAAAGCGGAATGCCGCGGTGCATCACCGGGTGAATGGTGGGCGGGTACAGCACCTTCGCCCCGAAGTGCGAAAGCTCCATAGCCTCCTGGTAGGAGATGTGCGAAATCGGGCGGGCCGTAGACACGAGGCGCGGGTCGGCCGTCATCATGCCGCTCACGTCGGTCCAGATTTCCAGGGAGCTAGCATTTAGCGCCGCCGCGAACAGGGCCGCGCTGTAGTCGGAGCCGCCCCGGCCTAGGGTCGTGGTGGTGCCCGCGCCGTCGGAGGCAATAAAACCGGGCACAACGTACAACGGTTGTGCCGTGGTGGCTACGTAGTCGGCAATCTGGGCGTAGGTGGTGGCTAGGTCTACCTCCGCAAAGCCGAAGCGGCTGTTGGTGCGAATTAGCTCGCAGCTGTTTTTCCACTGGTGCTGAATGCCGAGGGCCTGCAAGCGAGCCGCCACCAGCGACGACGACACATACTCGCCAAAGCTCATGATGCGGTCGAGGGTGCGGGTGGAAAGCTCGCCCAGCAGAAACACGCCGTCGCAGATGCCTTCCAGCTCGTTGCATTTCTTCTTCACCAAGCTAAGCGCGGCACTTTGATTCGCTACCGGAATCAGCGCTTTCACCGTTTCGAAGTGGCGTTCCTCGATGAGGCGGAGCTTGTCTTTGTAGGACTCTTGCCCGGCGGCCGCTAGGGTGCCGGCTTCAATCAGGGCATCCGTGATACCACCCAGGGCGGAAACTATAACGACGGTGGTGTCTTTCTGAGCCGCGGTTTCTACTACCCGTACTACTTTGTTGATATTCTCTGCGTTGGCAACCGATGTGCCCCCAAACTTTAAAACCTGCATACAAACGCGGTTGGTGAACTATGTGAAAAGCAGCGAAAGCGGGTTTAAACGCTTTCTGGCGGGGTGGGCCGAATTGCGGCACCATATTAGGGCATTTTTGAACAAATCCGGTACTCCAAAGGCAGAAAACCAACGAACTAACGGGAACAGGAGCCCATGGCAGTCGTGTTATATTCTGTACCTTTGCATACTAAATACAATTCTCTGAAGGCACTATGCTAGATAAACTGGAGGCCATTCGCCAGCGCTACGAAGATGTAAACGAACAGCTCATGCAGCCCGAGGCCATGAGCGACATGAAGCGCTATAAGGCCCTCAATAAAGAATATAAAGACCTCGGCAAGATCGTAACCGAGTATCGCAATTATCAACAGGTGCTCTCCAACATCGAGGGCGCCCGCGAAGTCATTGCTACGGAGAAAGACGAAGACTTCCGCGAAATGGCGAAGGCCGAGCTTGATGAGCTTGTACCAGAGCAAGAGCGCTTGGAAGCCGTTATCAAAGACCTGCTGATCCCGAAAGACCCCAACGATTCCAAGGATGTCATCATGGAAATCCGGGCTGGGGCCGGCGGCGACGAGGCCGCTATTTTTGCCGGCGACTTGCAGCGTATGTACATGCGCTATGCAGAAAAGCACGGCCTGCGCATGGATCTGATTGATGCAACGGAAGGCACCTCGGGCGGCTACAAAGAAATTGTGCTGTCGCTGAAGGGGGAAGATGTGTATGGCAAACTCAAGTTTGAGTCGGGCGTGCACCGCGTACAACGCGTGCCAGCAACTGAAACCCAAGGCCGTATTCACACCTCGGTAGCCTCTATCGTGGTAATGCCAGAAGCGGAAGAGCTAGATATACAGTTGGATATGAACGATATCCGCAAGGATCTGTTCATGTCGTCAGGCCCTGGTGGTCAGTCCGTAAACACGACGTACTCGGCCGTGCGCCTCACGCACATCCCAACGGGCCTTGTAGCGCAGTGCCAGGACCAGAAGTCGCAGCTCAAGAACTTCGATAAAGCGCTGCAAGTGCTCCGCTCACGCATCTACGAGATTGAGCTAGCCAAGAAGAACGAAGCCGAAGGCGCGCAACGTAAGAGCATGATCGGGGGCGGCGACCGTTCGGATAAGATTCGCACCTATAACTACCCCCAAGGTCGGGTTACGGACCATCGCATTGGTCTGACAGTTTATAACCTAGCAAACGTGATGGATGGCAACATCGACGATTTTGTGGAGCAGCTCCGCATTGCCGAAAGTGCCGAGCGTTTGAAAGAAGGCGTCGCGTAAACGTTGCCTATTGAGCATTCTGCTAACGGAACCTAGATCGAGCGGAGTGAAGAGCCTTACCACGGTTGAGCAATTATCGTCAAAGCGAATCGTTCAACGGTGGTAAAGCGCTTCACTCCGCTTTGCTGTACTTAGTAGGCTAGGTTCTATAAATTAGCTTCATCACTCGTTATCTATGCGCTACCTTTTACCCTTGCTGTTTCTTTTTGCTTGTGCACTTTGCTTGCTGCCCGGCTGTGAGCCGAAGGAAGATGTGCTCACCAAGGATAGCAGTGCTAAGCTGGAGTTCTCGGCCGATACAATGTTCTTTGACACGGTATTCGTGCAAACGGGCTCCGTAACCAAACGCCTGTGGGTGTACAATCGCAACAGCCGCGCGGTGAAGGTGGAGCAGATTGGCCTCGGTGAGCCTACCAACTCACCGTACACGCTTATCGTTAGCGGGCAGCAAAGCACCGCCCTACAGAATATTGAAATTCGCGGCAAGGATAGCCTGCTGGTGCTGGTGCGCACGACTATCACGCCCGGTCAGGAGAGTAAGCCTTTCGTGGTGGAAGACCAACTGCGCTTTCGCACCAATGGTAACGACCAAGATGTGAAGCTGCTAGCCTACGGGCAGAATGCTTATTTCCACCAAGATCAGGAGTATGTAGCCTGCAACAGCGTATGGCGTAACGATAAGCCGCACGTCGTGCTCGGTGCCGTGGGCGTTGGGCCCGGTTGTACACTCACTATCGAGGCCGGAACGAAGGTCTATTTTCACGCCGGAGCGGCGCTCGTAGTGAAAGGCCAATTACTAGTCAACCCTAGGTTTAATCCAGGCAACAACGAAGTGAAAGCCGACGACGCTAACATCGTGCGCTTCGCTGGCGACCGGCGTGAAGCCTATTACAATGACATTCCTGGGCAGTGGCGTGGTATTCAGTTTGATTCGACTAGTAGTCGCAACAGTATACGTTACGCCGAAATCAAGAATGCGAACTTTGGACTGTTGATCTACAACCCAGGCAACAAAACCCACCCCAAAGTGGCAGTCCAGAATACCGTTATCAAGAATATATCTGCTGCGGCTTTGTCGTTTGCAAGTGGTGGACAAGGCTTTGATGGCGCCGGCATCTTTGGTATCAGCGGCGACTTCGATTTGGTTAACACGGTACTCACCAACTGTGGTGAGTACGCTATCCGGGCGATTGGCGGCGGTGAGTACAACCTTAACTTCTGCACCATAGCGAACTACACGCCGCAGTTTAAACGTGAAAAGGCTTCGCTTGATTTCACCAATGCACCTGCCGTAAAGCGCGTAACCGGTCCGGTAGCCACGAGTATTACCATCACAAATTCCATCATTTGGGGAATCAACTCGGGCACAGTTAAAGAAGAGCTGAACTTTCAGAACAGCGACAGTTACCGGGGAAACATAAATGTATACAACAGTTTGCTGCGCACTACTGCTTACCTAGGTACTACAGAGGGGCCCAACAAACCCGGCCTAGGTCGCTCGGATTACCTGAACGTGCTCAACGAGGCGCCCAATTTTAAGCGGGCCTCCGATAGCCAAAAGCCCGCATTCGACAAGCTAGACTTCAGCCTCGATTCGCTCTCGCCGGCGAGCAATCGTCCTCTGTATCGGAACGATAGGTTCGTTGCGCGCGACTTGCTCAACCATCCGCGCAATCCGCGAAACCCTGACCTAGGTGCTTACGAGCGGGTAAACCCTTAGAAGCGTAACGGAGTAAGGGAATAACTGAGCAGGGAGTTCGAGAACGGCCTTACTCAGTCACACAGCTACTCAGTTACTCCTTTATGGTTTGGCTCCAGAAAAGATTGCGCTTGCCGGCGGTGCGCCGTGGCTTTCACCTCATCACCGATTTGCTCGCCGCCGAACTACCTGAGTTGGAACAGATCAAGATAGGTACCGCGCACTTTTTTATTCAGCATACGTCGGCTAGCTTGAGCATCAATGAGAATGCCGACCCCACGGTGCGCCATGATTTCGAGGAGTTTTTCAACCGTACTGCTCCCGAAAACGCCCCGTATTTCCGTCACAACTCGGAGGGGCCCGATGATATGCCTGCACATCTGAAAGCAGCTATGCTTGGTACGTCCGTGACCATCCCTATTACCAATGGGCAACTCGCGCTTGGCACATGGCAGGGCGTGTACCTAGGAGAGCACCGCAACCATGGCGGTCGGCGTTGGGTAGTGGCTACGCTGATGGGACAGCAGTAACGTGAAGCATCTCGTTTCGCGTGTTGTTGAACGACGACACTGACACGACCTAGGTATCAATTAGTTGACGAATACGCGGAGTTGAAGCTTCGCGCTACAGTCAGAATTCGAGCTACAACTGCACCCGCACAACGGCGGAGTAGCGCAGCGTATCAAATAGAATGAGCTTTTGCACACCGTTTACTTGGTAGTTGTTTAATACTCCATTGTTAGCGCGCAGCAGTAGCTCTTTGCGTGAGAAGAACAGTGCGTTATCTTGGCTAAGCCTAGCTCTGACTTCGCGAATTCCTTGTGGGCCTGACACTACTGTCATACTTTCTACAGCATTCTCAATGCCCGGCTTGCGACGGTACGTTTGCTGTTGCAAACCGTCGGTAGCAGGTATAGGCGGCTCAATAGTATAGGTGCCCCGCAAAGCTGCTTTGTTGATATCCGCTTGGTAGAAAAGCTGTAACTCTTTGTTCCAGTTAGTATGAGAGACTTGTGCGGTTTCTTCGTGCCCATCTCGAAGCTGCACAAGCTTCACTACTACCGGATTGCGCCGGTTCAGCAAGGAAGCTTGTGCATCCAAGAAGCCTTTTAGGTCGAAGTAAAGCGGTTTGCGCGCCGGTGCTGCTTGGCTATTGTTGCCACTGCTAGAATCGCAGGCGGTACCAACGAGTGCTAGCAGACCGAACAGCCACTCGTTACGCATTAGCTGGTTGCGTTTGGGGCGCTGGCTGTAGCAGCGACTGGCCGTTCATCTCGGCCGGCTGAGGAATACCCATTAAGGCAAGTACAGTCGGAGCGATGTCGCCTAGCTTTCCGTCGGCTAGGGTGCCTTGGTAATTGTTGTCGGCCAAGATGCAGGGCACCAAGTTCGTTGAGTGAGCCGTGTTGGGCGAGCCATCCGGATTAATCATCACATCGGCGTTACCGTGGTCGGCAATAATGATGCAGGCGTAGTCGCTAGCTAGCGCCGCTTCTACCACGTCTTTGGCGCATGCATCGGTTGCTTCTACAGCCTTCACTACTGCCTCAAACACGCCCGTGTGACCTACCATATCGGGGTTGGCAAAGTTCAGCACAACAAAGTCCGCAGACTTCTGCTGTAGCTCCGGCACCAAAGCATCGCGCAGCTCATGAGCGCTCATCTCGGGTTGAAGGTCGTAGGTGGCCACTTTGGGCGAAGCTCGCATGAGGCGTTTTTCACCTTCAAACTCATTTTCGCGGCCGCCCGAGAAAAAGAACGTGACGTGCGGATATTTCTCCGTTTCGGCAATGCGAATCTGCGTCTTGTGATTAGCCGCCAGTACTTCACCTAGGGTATTGCCGAGGTTGTCTTTGTCGAAGATGGGAGTGACGCCCGCGAAAGTAGCGTCGTAGTTGGTCATCGTCAGGTAGTGCAGGTTCAGGCGATGCATCTGGAATGCATGAAAATCCTGCTGGGTTAGGGCCTGCGTAATCTCCCGGCCGCGGTCGGTACGGAAGTTAAAGCAAAGCACCACGTCCCCTTCCTGAATGGTAGCGAGCGGCTGCCCATCAGCGCCCACCTTCACGATGGGTTGCATGAATTCGTCGGTTACTCCTTCTTTATAGGAGTCGAGCATCGACTGAATCAGGTTCTGCGAAGGTGTGCCCTTGCCGTTCACCAGCAAGTCGTAGGCTACTTTCACCCGTTCCCAGCGGTTGTCGCGGTCCATGGCGTAGTAACGGCCGACGATAGAGGCAATTTTGCCCCCGTTGCGCTCCAAGTGCTTTTCTAAATCATTTACGTAGCCCACACCTCCCTTAGGGTCAGTATCGCGCCCGTCGGTGAAGGCATGAATGAACACTTTGTGCACCTCGGCGTCGTGCGCTAGGGTGCACAAGGCTTTCAGGTGGTCGATGTGGGAGTGCACGCCACCATCGGAGAGCAAGCCCATCAGGTGCAGCGTTTTGCCGTTGGCCTTGGCATACTCGAAGGCTTTCGTCAGCGCCGGCATCGTACCTAGCTTCCGCTCCCGGATGGCTTTATTGATGCGCACCAAGTCTTGGTATACGACCCGACCCGCGCCAATATTCATGTGGCCAACTTCGGAGTTACCCATTTGGCCTTCTGGCAAGCCGACGGCTTCGCCCGAAGCCTGCAACCGGCTGTGCGGAAACCGCTGAAGAAGCGAATTGAAAAAAGGCGTTTTAGCGTGCGCAATAGCTGAAATTTCCTGGTTCTGTCCGAGGCCCCAGCCATCCAAAATCACCAGCAGTACCTGTTTGTTCATGGTCGCAAAGATAGGCGCAAAGCCTGTAATGACTACATTCAGCCCAATTACGTTTATTATAACTTAAAGTAGAATAAATTGAGTGGTAACCTTTTTTTATAATAGGTAGTTGGCATAATTTTAGCAAATGATATGACGCATTCTTTACTCTAGTATGAAACCTACCCTTTTACAAACCCTCGTTTTAGCGTGGCTGATGCTTCTGTCTGTCGTGGTACAGGCCCAAGGCGAGGCCTTCGTACCCGTTGGCGGCGCTATTCGTAGCGGTTCGTCCAAAGATTTGGCTCAGTATTTTGGCTCCTCCGTTGAGCTAGGCTTCGATGGCGATAAGCAAAGCTACAGCGCCACACAAGCTGAATTCGTGATGAAAGACTTCTTCTCTAAAAATCCACCGACTGGTTTTGTTTTCAATCACTACGTAAATGGTGACGGAGGAACCCGTTTGGCTGTTGGTAAATACAGCGGTAAAAGCGGAACCTACGACGTGTACGTGAAGATGAAACAAGACCATGGGACGTTAGTTGTCGATGGAATTGACTTTACGAAAGGCCAAGAGTGATTTATAAGCGGCGTTTAGCGGCTTGATTGAGAAGTATTTGTTATCCGAATAGCTGCGAATCGCTCAGTATTACTTTCCAACTCATATTATAGAAAAAGGCCCCGGCGTAAGTCGGGGCCTTTTTCTATTTTTGCACCGTGCAAAATACTTCTTATCTTACCTCAGAAGCTATTTCTACTTTCATCCGTACGGCCTTGGCCGAAGATGTAGGTGATGGCGACCATTCATCCTTGGCTGCCATCCCGGCGGAAGCGCGTAACCGGGCCAAATTGCTGGTGAAAGGCGAAGGAGTATTAGCCGGTGTAGAGCTAGCGCAGCTGATCTTCCGGGAGGCAGATGCTAGCTTAGTTATAGACTTGCGACTCACCGATGGCGCGTCCGTAAAGTACGGAGACGTGGCTTTCACCGTAGAAGGCCCCGCCCGCAGCATTCTGACGGCCGAGCGCTTGGTGCTCAACTGCATGCAGCGCATGAGCGGCATCGCCACGCATACCGCTTACCTTACGAGCTTATTGGTGGGCACAAAAGCCAAGCTGCTCGATACTCGTAAAACGACCCCCAACTTTCGGGTGTGTGAGAAGTGGGCAGTGCTCATTGGCGGGGGGGTAAACCACCGGTATGGGTTGTTTGATATGATCATGCTCAAGGATAACCACGTCGACTATGCCGGTGGTATCCAAGCGGCTATTGAGGCTACGCAAGCATACCTAGCCCGCACTGGTCGGCAGTTACCGATTGTCATCGAAACGCGCACCTTGGCGGAAGTACAACAAGTGCTCGAAACGGGTAATGTCGACCGAATTATGCTCGATAATATGTCGCCGGAGTTGATGCGTGAGGCGGTGACGCTCATTGACGGGCGTTATCCAACGGAAGCATCGGGTGGCATCACGGAGCAAACCATTGCCGCGGTTGCCGCTAGCGGCGTAGACTACATCTCGGTTGGTGCGCTCACGCACTCGGCCGGTATCATGGACTTAAGCTTGAAAGCATTCTAAGGTGTTGAGTGACAGGAGTGCGCCTAAGCTGGTTGTTGCTTTTTCCTAAGCAAAGAAGTACGCACGCGCAGCATCTCTCCCTTAGTTCATTACTCCATTAGCAAACCAGCACAAGAAATCAGCACATCATCTTATGATGCAACCCCCTAATAACCAACGTGGATTTCGTCAAGCGCAAGGTCCCTCACCGCTCGCTATCCGCACCAAGAAAAACCAGCTTGATACTAACACCTATACCCGCATGGCCATGGCCCAGGTATGGCGCAAGGAATGGTGGTATGCCCTTATTCCCCTAGCCATTGGCCTAGCGCCTGCCCTTATCTGGCACTCATGGTGGTGGGTACTGCTCGCTTTGGTACTGGTGCTGCTATTCGTGCTGCTACGGTCGGCGCAAGTGACAGGCGTAACGCAGATGGAGCAGAGCAAACCGCTGTTTGAGCGCCTGAGCTACGAAATAGACCAGCGCCAGATCTTACTACGTCGTAATGAGCGCGAAGGCATGAACCTAAGCTGGGATATGATCGGCCGCGCGGTGCGCGAACCAGATGCCTTTGTTCTCTACCTGAAGCAGGGTGAGGCGCCCGCTGATCTGGCTGGGTGGCGCCGTTGGATTGCTACGACATTCGACGTACCCGTATTTCTACACTTGCCGCTTCGCATCTTCAACTCGCCCAATGATATCAAGCTGTTCGATTCGATGTTGCGTCGCAAGAACTTGTTGCCGGTTATTGCGGTAGCTTCGAATTCTACCGCCGCGTAACTTTCAGCTTCGCTAGGCGGTATCACTTAACTGGTTGAATGGGTCCATGACTGCCTTACGTTGAGAAGGGAGTCGCCATTGCTAGTCAACTGCTAATCATTGAATAACTTAACCATTCAACAATTTTCACTAATGACTAAGAACCTTCTGCTCTCAGGATTGGCTCTTGCTACGTTGGCACTGAACGCGTGCAGCAGCGAACCTTCCGATTGGCGCCCCGATAAAAAAGTCTCGGTAGACATGATTGCGCCAGGTACTCGCACGGAAGAAGACTTCGACAAGGAAGCTGATCCGAACCAAGCTAAGGGCGGCGCTATTGCTGAGCCAATTAGCTCGCACGCTACCCTCGACCGCCGGGCGAAGCCTTCAGCTGAACAAGCTACTTCCGCTAATGCTGAGGAAGTGATGAACTCCAAGGACAAGACAGATGCGCGCAAGGTACAGGCCAAGCCTAGCCAAGAAGACACTACCAAAGGTGGCCACGAGGTACAGCGCTAAGCCAGGAATGCTAGTGAGTACCAAGAAGCTACCAATTGTGGGGCTGCTGCTGACGATGGCTGTTGCGCTCGTCGGTTGCGATTCGAAGCCCGCAGTCACCGACCAAGCAGCCACTTCTACTGCGCAGGCGCCGGTCAGCCAAGTGGCCGCTTACCGGTGCCCCATGGGGTGCGAAGGTAGTGACAGCGACAAACCAGGAAAATGCCCAGTATGCAACATGGAACTAGAGCGGAATCCTGATTACAAGCCGGCCGCTGCTACTGCTACTCCCGATTCGTTGTAGAGCGCAGACCATTACTTAATTCCTCTTTTCTGTAACATTGTTGCATGAAAGTAGATTAAGTAATGGTCTGTGTTTTTGCTAGGAAATGACCTAGCTAGTATTTTTTAATAGTAAGTACATGTGGTTTGCCGTTTTGCTGTTGTTCTGCACCGTGTTAGGGGCTGGTTTGCTAACTCGGCTAATGCCAACGGCGCGCACTACATGGATGAAACCCCTGCTCGCCTTTAGCGGTGCTTATCTGTTCACGCTCACCATTATTCACCTGTTGCCGGAAGCCCTGACGCTTTCGCCTCAGCAGGGCAATCGAATTGGCTATTTCATCTTGGCGGGATTCTTCGGGCAGCTACTGCTAGAGGTATTCTCACAAGGTGTTGAGCATGGGCACATTCATCATCATACCAACCACGCCGGCCACGTGCCGTTCTTATTGTTGTTTTCGCTAGTAATCCATTCTTTTTTGGAAGGCAGCATTTTGGTGCGCACGCCTGCACTAGAAACTTCGACAACGCAAAATTTCTACGCCATTCTGACGGGCATTGCGTTGCACCACATTCCGGCCGCTTTCGCCCTAATGGCGGCCTTGCTCTTGCGCCTAGGAAGCTTTAAGCGGGCATTGCCTTACTTAGTGCTGTTTGCGTTAGCGGCTCCTGCTGGCATTATCATAAGCAACTACGTTGTGCTGACGGAACTACTACAGGGCGGTTGGTATGCCGCGCTGCTTGGCTTGGTAGCCGGTAATTTTCTGCATGTATCTACTACCATCCTCTTCGAAACCAGCCCAGAACACCGCCTCAACTTACCTAAGCTAGCTGCTACGTTGGTAGGAACGTTGCTGGCGCTAGCAGCCGATTGGGTATAAGATAGTAATGATAGTGCGTCTTGACTACCTAGGGCTCCTCAGAACAGCCAGTCGTCGGCTTCGAGGGTAGGGCCGGCCTCTCGGAAGTGCCGCTCTAGTTGGGCCGCACGGGCAGTTTGCAGCGATAGGGCTTGCTGTAGGTGCAGAAGCCGGCGGCGCATAGCCAAGATGATATCGATGCCTTCCTTGTTGATACCTAGGTCGTGGTGCAGCCGCGCCAGCCGCGCAAGGTGTTCGGGTTCGTCGCGGATGGCATCGGGCGCTTCAGCAGCGCCAAGCAGACCTAGGTCCACAAACTCCCGCAGATCTTGTTCGCTTAAACCGTAGGTGGCCGCGCAGTCGCGGTAGCTGATCGTGATGATGTGCGTTTCCATAGCAGATTTGGGGTAAGCTTCTGGTTTGGGCGCCAAGGGTAGGCTATTCGCCGCGCAGAGCGGCTAGTTGTTGCACCAGTTCTTTTTCCTGGTTGCTAAGGTTCTGAGGTACCGTCAAATTCAGACGCAGGTACAAATCGCCAAATTGATCTGCCTGTCTGTAGACGGGGAATCCCTTGCCGCGCAGGCGTAGGCGTGTGCCGTTTTGCGTTTCGGGCTTGATCTTGATTTTTACAGGACCTGATAGCGTTTCTACGATTTGCTCGCCACCCAACAGCGCTTTATAGATGCTCACTGGGACATCCATCGTGAGGTCGTTGCCCGTGCGCGTGTAGCGTGGGTCCGGAGAAATGCGAAACGTGATGTACAACGAGCCACTAGGCCCGCCGTTGCGGCCTGGTCCGCCCTGGTCACGCAGCCGAATTGTTTGACCATCTTCTACGCCCGGCTGTACCGTTAGGCGCAGGTTCTTGCCGTTTACCGTGATGGTGCGCGGACCACCTTTGTAGGCTTCCTCCAAGGTAAGCTCTAGCTCGGCTTGGTAGTCTTGCCCGGCGCCGGGGCGAGTACTGCCGCCGGCCCGAGCACCACCCATGCCGCCGAAGATAGAGCTGAAGAAATCGGAGAAGTCAGCGCCCTCAAAGCCTCCTGCTTCGCCCCCAAATCCGCCAAAGCCGCCTGCGCTACCCTGGGCGTACTGCGACCAATCGAAGCCGCCAGCGCTTTGACCACGGCCTGGCCCGCCCGCTTGTTGGTAACGCTGCCAATCGGCACCCAACTGGTCGTATTTCTGGCGTTTTTCGTCGTCGCTCAGTACTTCGTGCGCTTCATTTACCTCCTTAAACTTTTGCTCAGCCTCCGGATTGTTCGGGTTCACATCGGGGTGGTACTCGCGCGCGAGCTTGCGGTACGCTTTCTTGATCTGGTCTTTGGTGGCTGACTTATCAAGCCCCAATATTTTGTAATAATCTTTGTAATCCACCGGATGATGGGAGTTGATGTGGTGACAGCTCTGGTACTGCCCTAGGATGGCACTCGGCCTCCACGAAGCGAATACCTACTGAGTCAGTATGTGCTAAAAATAGCACAGCAAAATCACTTTTTCAGCGGATCATGCCCCCAGTTCATCAGCGAATAGCGCCAGCGAGAATGCTCTACATCGTGCGCCGGGCCCTGGGCTAGGTGGCGGCTAATGTACGAGTGCACCTTGTGCATATGCTCCGCATCTGCATCCGTGAGGTCTGCTTTCTTCTTGTGTAAGATCTCAATAATCCGTTCTCCCGACTTCTGGCCAATGCTTGTACCATCGCCACTGTCCTGACCAACCGACGCAGATTCCTCGGTTTTGAGCCACTTCTCTAATTCGGCGGCCGTCATGTTCACTTGCTCTTTGAATTCGGCGTAAATGTTGTCAGATGTCTGTTTGTCGCTCATGGTAGCAGAAAATTTTGCGGTAATGCCCCGAAGGACAGCTGTTTATTTTCTGGCTTAACGTAAGCCCAACGCCGGGAGTTACTGGTTCGTAAAAACCTAGGTAGCGCGCACTGTACTTCCGCTTTATTTCGTTACTGGCCTGTATTCCACCCAACCGCTCTCATATGAAAAACCTATTGGCGTCCTCTTTTTTCTTGCTGCTCATATTAGGCAGCACCACTACCTACGCCCAAACGAAAGCAGCGCCCCGCAAAGCGGTAGAGCCTAAACCGCGCATGGTGAGCAATGGCGCCACGATGAAGGATGGCGTGACCATGAAAGAAGGCAAAGTACTCGTCACGCAACAAGGTCTTACCAACACACTGACGCAGGAAATGACGCTCACCAACGGCACCAAAATCAGCCCCGCTGGCAGCGTGACTATGGCTAATGGGTCTTCTGCTACCTTGCAGGAAGGCGATATGCTGTCGCTGAGTGGCCGGCTTACCACCGCCGCCATGAAAGCAGAGCAGGATAGCTTGCTCATGGCCAGCAAGGAGCAGGGCAAAAGCAAGTCAAAAAAGAAGAAATAAGCAGCATCGCTACCAATACAACTCCCCGTCGGCGCGCCTTGGACCTAGGTTTGGGCGCGCCGACGGGGAGTTGTATTCTGTACCGTGGAATGAAAGTGTATTTAGGAGGCTAGCAAGATGCCCATACGTTGGAGGCTTAGTATTGAGTATAGTCTTGCAAAATGGCGCTAGCTTCAGCGTCGTCTTTTGCCTCAACGACTTCATCCAGTACGTACTGGATTTCGGTTTCAGTCCAGCCTTGGGCCTCCGCGGCCTTTACAAATGCGCCAAGCGCCACGAAACGTGTGGCAGTGCTTGGTGCGGTCCATTTTACTTTCTTTCGAATACGCATCAGAGGACTAAAGAAAATTGGTAGAAAGGTATCGAGCTAGCTTTGGCAAGTTGGGCTGTTGTGTTAGCGACTGCCAGGCATAGCACGCACCACTTTCAGCTGCACTGGCGCTACGCCTGCTTGCACCAAGCCAATTCTACGCGCTGCTTTACGGGAAAGGTCAATGACCCGGCCCTTGGCGTGGGGCCCCCGGTCGGTTATCTTCACTTTTACGGAGCGGTGATTCCGCGGATTAGTGACGCGCACAATGGTGCCAAACGGTAAAGTATTGTGTGCTGCTGTACGTTTGCCAGGCCGATAAGTGGCACCACTGGCTGTTTTCTTGCCGTTGAACTTATCGGCATAGTAGGAAGCTTGCCCAGCTTGCGTGAATGCATGACGACCACTGCCACAGCTGGCCAGTAAGAAGCCCGTGAGAAGAAGCAGGTAGCGAAAAGAAGCAAAGGAGGTCATTAAGGGCAGAAGCTAGGCAAGGCAGAAAAAAGCTAAAACAGCAGTAATGTGTTAGTTGCGCGATGTGGCAGCCCTGGCCGGAATGCGTAAGGAAAGAAGGTTCTGAAAGTTTCCCTGGAACACGTTAAAATCGACGGCCCCGCGAATGCCTGGCACGTACGATTCGTCGCTGTGCTGCCAGATAATCCATTTCTCCTTGGGCAGCGCGGGGCTTGCTACCTCATAGTGCGCTAGCCACAGCGGATAGTTATCGAAGTGCCCAGCGAGGTGCCGCTGATAAAAGCTGTAGTTGGAGTACAAGATAGGGCGTACTCCGTAGTGCCGCTCCATCAGGCGCAGCCAAGTGCCAACGTTGCGACGCATCTGGGCCACGTCGTGAAACTCGGGCGCTTCTACATCTAGCACGGGAGGCAGGTCGCCGGCAATGAGGGGCACCGTGCGAGCGAATAAGCTAGCTTGTTTGGCGGCGTTGTAGTTGGGCTGAAAGTAATGGTACGCACCCCGCACGATGCCTGCCGCATGCGCATTGCGCCAGTTGCGCTGGAAGCGTGGGTCGCGTAGCGTAACACCTTCAGTGGCTTTGATAAAGGCAAACTGTACCTGGTGGCTCGCTACCTGCTGCCAGTCTATTGTGCCCTGGTAAGCCGAAACGTCAATGCCATGTACGGAGTAGCCGGGTAGCAACGGCGTCTTTTCGTGACCGGTAAGGCGGCTGCTTGTTAGGCTCGCGTAGGTGCGGCGCATGTAGCGGTTGAGCTGCCGCCAATGACGCGCATAGTAGGTGAGGCTCGCCAACAAGAAAACTCCCAAGGCGAGCGGAAGCAAACGGCGTGGTGTGCTAGGTCGTGGGCGAGAAACGGAGCGGCGAGGTTGGTTCATCAGCTTTACCATCCCAAATATAACGTACTACAGCTGGGCTCTGGTACCTATCACAAACCAAGATCTGTCGTATTAAGTCAGAAAATAGCGCAAAATCTGGATACCTAGGTGCTTTTTATAACCTTTGTCTCCGTAAAACTTTCGTTTGTATGGCCTCTTCTCCCGATTTATCTGATGCACGCGACGAGTCAGGGCATCTCATCCGCGAGCTGCACGGCGTGACCCTTGCTCAGATACTAGAATACTTGGTGGCGCACTACGGATGGGGCGAGCTAGATCGTCGCATTCGCATCAACTGCTTCGCCATGAACCCCAGCGTTAAGTCCAGTCTGACGTTTTTGCGCCGTACGCCGTGGGCGCGCACCAAGGTAGAAGAACTTTATATTCGCACGCGTTCGGAAGAAGTTACCAAGAAGTAATGAGCGCAGCAAAAGTGGGCTATATCCTATTACTCGTCAGCCTATTCCTTTAAACCGTTATAAGTTTACGCGCCACTTCTTCTACAACTTCATTATTCTACCGACATGGCTGATGTAGCACAAAAGTCAAGCGGTGCAGCGTTGGTAGTGGGCTTGCTGCTGTTCATCGTCTTCGAGACGGCCGCGTACTATCTGTTGCGCTTCGCAACCTCGGGCCTAGGTATGTCCGATCAGATGCAGCCCGAAAACACAATTGTCAGCAATTGGGTGAAAACCGTGGTGTTTCTGCTCCTGCACTTGCTTTTGGTGGTAGTAGCAGTGCTTGTGCTCAGTAACCGCTTGTCTCGGCGCTACCGTGGGCAGGTGATGGGATGGTTCTACTTGTCGCTGCTCACCGGGTTTCTCTTGCTGATCCCACTGTTTGGTTAAACTGGGCTAGAAACAAAAAAGCCACTGCGCGGGCAGTGGCTGAGGTGAGACAAGGGGGCCGGTCGGTCCCGGCGTTATATATATAAATAAGAGCAGCTTAGCGCTGCTTGATTTCAATTTCGCGCTGCTGGCTTGCGGGGTCTTTGTACGGAATGCGCACGCGCAACTCGTTTGCCTCGTGCACCGCATCAATGCGAGCTAGGTCGAGGTTGGCAGGTAAATCGATGGTCTGCGCAAACAGCGGAGCAGCTAGCTGGTCGCCGGGCTGATGGCGATATTCGCAGTACACGGTGAGGCGGTTGTTATTGAGCACCACATGGAAATTCTCGGGGCTAACCGAAGGAACGGCCACGCGTACCACCACACCTTTGTCGCGCTTATCGACGTGCAACATCGCCTGCGCCGTACCACCACCCAACGTGTTGAGCAGGTTAAGTTGCGGGGCAATGTTGCGGATGAATTCTTGGCTTATCAACTTCATGGCTTTCGTCTCTCTTGTGATTGGTAAGTGCTTAAAGTCAAACGACGTACCAACCTTAAAAACCGTCTTTTCGGCCTGTTGTTGCGTCATTTTGGCGGATTGTTTAGCTTGTTCTTAGGCAACTTATGGCCACAATGACAGGCTCCGATTAACCACAAATCCGGCGCACACAGACTGGTTTTTTAGGTTACATGCATAACAAAGGGCACCCGTTTAAGGTGCCCTTTATCTGTGGCTTTCTCCTGGGGGAGAACAGGCTTACGAGCCCACGCTAAGCCTGCGCTAGGCCGTGTTTGCGACACTTATTCAGTAAGCTCAGCCGCTATGCATTATTGGGTGAGTCAGCCGTTGTGTCAGCTTGCGTGGCACCGGCCTGCACCGGGATATCGGTGGCTTGCTGTCCTGTGCGGTCTGTAAGCTGTCCGCTCGGGTTGCTGCTATTTTGGCTGCCTCGTACCTGAATCTGGTGCCGCATCGTTTTGTGTTCGTCTTTGGGGACAGTGATGTGTAGCACGCCATCTTCGAAGGACGCTTCGATTTTGCTAGGGTCAACCGTGTCGGGCAACTGAAATGACCGGCTGAAAGAACCATACGAGCTTTCGACTACGTGATAGCGCCGCTGGTTCTGATCGTTGCGAAACTGCCGCTCTCCGGCAATGGTGAGGCGGCCCTGGTGAAAATCGACCTTGATGTCTTCGCGTTTCATCCCTGGCAAGGCAGCTTCAATTTCGTAGCCCCGCTCGGTTTCGTAGGCATCTATTTGCGGAGAGAAGCTGGCTACGCGGCCGCGCGAGGCCAGCGAGTCATTGAAGAAGCGGTCGAGCATGGAGCTGAAGCTTCCCGGCATCACGTCGGAAAACGAATCCTGATACTTCTGAATAGCCATGGTGAGTAGGTTATTTTAGCGTGTACAACAGGTTGTCAACTGACGCCTATTTTACTTGCTTAGTCACGGCTAGGTTTCAGAAAATAATGCGTTACGAGCTCATAGGCTGATATTCTGCCCACTTTGAATGCTCCATTACGACGAGCGCAAAGCTAGGCCGGGGCTGCCAAGAAGGGGAGGTAGTTTGCGAGACGTTAGGACCAGTAATGCCTCCTCTGAATCGAGGGGGATACACCGCACCTGATAGCCTAGCCGCCCGCCATCCATCGGTGGCAGTTCAAACGAAGCTTCAGTGCGTTGGCCGGTGCGCAGCATTTCTGCCAAGCTAGCCAGCACGGGCTCCGTCGCCAAGGGCGGCAGCACGTCGGCGAGGTGGTTGCCGATGAGCTGGTCGGCCGCTTGGCTGAGTAGCGAATCATCTCCAAGCTTGGCATCGTGCACAAAGCCCATGCGGCTGGTAACCAAAATAGTATCGGGCAGCGCCGTAAGCAAGGCGCGTACTCGGTGTTCACTGGCGCGAATACGGTCTTCTGCTTGGCGGCGCGCAGTGATATCAGCTCCGTAGCCAATCACCATATCTAGGCTATTATCGGCTTTGAATACGGGGTAATAGTAGTGTAGCCAGTAGCTGAGCGTGCCATCGGCACGCGGGGTTGTTTCTTCCCAACTCATCTGCCGACGATTGCGCACGGCCTCTTCAAAGAGGAAATGCCGTTGCTCAGCCATCGTACGGCTGCGCTGCTGGCGAAGGAAGTACTGGAAGTCGTCTTTACCAATAAGCCACTCGCGCAGATTTGGATCCCGAGCCGCCTGGTGATTGACGTACCGATAACGATGCGAGGCGTCAAAGACGGAAATATCGGCCGGCATATGATTTAGGATAGCGTTATAAAACGCCTCTTGCTCTTGCAGGCGTTGGCGCGCTTCTTCCTGCGTCGTAACGTCCACGCTGTGCCCCACCACCATCTGTAGTTGCCCGGCACTGCTCTGGACGGGCTGTAAGCTACGCAGCAAATAGCGCGAGGTATCGGCTTCGGTTACCTGCTCAATCCACTGTACGGGCTTTCCGGTGGCTGTGGCTTGTTCGTAGTAGCGTTGGCGTTGCTGCTGCACCTCTCCTGAAAACGGCCCCGAATCTTCAGCGGAGAACCCTTCTCGCAGCGTAGGGGTAGCTGCTGCCTGCGCATTTAGGAAAGTGTGGCGGGTAGTCATGTCCGTCGCAAATACCTCAGCGGGCAATTGGTTCAGGACAGTTTCGTAAAAAGCCCGTTCGCGCTGCTGTTGTTCGAGTTGCTGCCGGACTTCTGTGATGTCGCGTAGGCGCAGCAAAAAGCCAATGGATGCTACGGCTCCTTGTGCTGCTTCACTGGTAGGCAGGTAATCCCACACGAGCGTCCGGCCGTCGAGCATCAGTAGCTCCTGGTTTAGTACACTTTGGCCACCTTGCCAGAGTTGTTGTACATACTGCTGAAAACCAGCTGGGTCGGCGGTTTGTTCCTGCAGCCAATTGGCGATGTTGCGAATGGAATAACCTAGCCAGTTGCTAGCTGGCAGCGGCAAGCCAAACACATTGCAGCAATAGTCATTGATCAGCGCAATCGTACCCCTCGGGTCAACCAGCAACAACCCCTCTGGTAGATAGCTGGCAAATGTAGCGAGTCGGGCAGTTGCTGTCTGCGCGGCATAAGTAGCATCATCCAGCGCTCGACGTAGGTCCGTGTTGCGTAGTTCCGCCTGCGTCAGCGCTGCCTGGGTCCGGGCTAGCTGCTCAGCCAAGGAGCCTGATACAGAAGCGAAAGAATGACCGGATGCGGGAGCGCCAGCGGACGAAGCCATCGACGGCGGCCTGCTGGCTCCCAGCTGCGGCCGCACATCCGCCGAAGAAGCATCCGGCATGGAAAATGGGCGATGCTGATCCATTGGGGTTGCGTAAGCCAAATAGGTGGTACTAAATAGGGCGGAGCGAAAGAGCGTAGGGCGGGCAAGCGAGTACAGCAGCGCCTGAAGCTATGCTGTAGGCAACGGATACAAGAGGCACTAAATAAGGCTACACGAGGCATAAAAAGCGTTTGGTGCTATTATTTAGGCAAATTGTGGCAAGCAAAGCGTGGTACTTAGTAAAGAAACTTCAGCATTAAGTGTGAAGATAGATAAGCAAATATAAGAAATATTACATAGTTACAATATTATATTAATCCTAGTATTTATAGATAAATATAAATCAGTCAATGGGATATTTTCTGTAAGGATACAGTTAGGATCTAAAGAGTTTAAAATTAGACAAAGTTAAGATAGTAGTCTAATCTACAAATAGGTTTGGTGCAATAAACTTGCAGGCAGGCGTAAACCTAGCAAGCAGAAAGTATTTCAGCACCCGACGTTCTACAAGAGCCTAGTATCCAAAAAATACCAAGTAGGCGCTCTGCCTAGCCCCTGCTAATTTGTGTAGGGCTAAGCGGAGCATTTGCTACTATGGTAGGATTCTTACTGGCTTTTTATCTTGGTCAATAGCGACAAACGTAAATAGGCCTGTAACGGCTTTCTCGCGTTCTTCGGAGTACATCTGTTCCACGAATAGCTCCACGCGTACCTGCAAGCTGGTGCTTCCTACCCGCACCACTGTGCCAATCAATTCGACGAGCGTACCACCGGGAATAGGATGCGTAAAGTCAACTCGTTCGGAGGAAACGGTTACCATCTTAAGCCGGCTAAAGCGCGTGGCTGTAATAAAAGCCACCTCGTCCATCATGAGCAGTGTAGTGCCGCCAAAGAGGGTATCGTAATGGTTGGTTGTGTTCGGAAAGACAGCTTTAAAAATGCGGGTTTCTGAATGGGCTATTTTCTCGGCAAGTGCAGGAGTAGTAAGGTCGGTTTCGGCCATGAAGAGGTGAGGTAAAATGAAAAAACGCTGTTTGTACAAGCCAAGATGAACAAGAACTGTTTGGTTGGCCGCGGAAAAGTAGGTGAGAGCAGCCATTTGTGGGCTCGTTGCGTACTGTAAACCTTTCGGACTACTGATATTATGAAGACGCCCAACGCTTACGACCTGCTCAAGGTATCGACTCGTTCTCCCAAGGATTGCCACAAAGAAGCAACCGTCCGCGAAATGGAGCAAATCCGGCAGGAGTTGATCGAATTACAAGAACGGCTCTACGCCGAAAACCGCCGCAGCGTGCTAGTAGTGCTGCAAGGAATGGATGCTAGTGGCAAGGATGGACTAGTGCGCAAAGTGTTCAGCGGACTTAACCCGCAGGGAATCACAGTACATTCCTTTAAAGAGCCTACCAAGGAAGAGCTAGCGCACGATTTCTTATGGCGCGTGCATGCTCAAACTCCTGGGCGCGGCATGATTCAAATATTCAACCGCTCGCACTACGAAGATGTACTCGTGACCCGCGTGACGGATATCATCGACGATAAAGAGGCCAAGCGGCGGTTCGCACACATCAATGCTTTCGAGAAGCTGTTGCAAGATGCAGGTACAACCGTGTTAAAGTTCTACTTACACGTTTCGGAAGAAACCCAACGGAAGCGTCTTGCTGAACGCGTTAGCGACCCCGAAAAGCAGTGGAAGTACGAGGCAGGTGACGAGGATAAAGCTAAGCAGTGGCCTCAATACCGCGACGTGTACGAAGATGTGTTCAAGCATTGCAGCCCCGATAATTGCCCGTGGCATATAGTGCCCGCTGACCAGAACTGGTACAAAGCGTATTTCGTCGCGCATGAGCTTCGCAACACCCTCCGTAAGTTGGATCTGCGCTATCCACCGTCCAAACATGAACGCCCAGCTTAGATAGGGCGCAGCTATCAGTTAGGCTTATCTACCCAGGTGGGGTAGCTTTTGGCGAAGCTGATGCTTTGTTCTGTGCGCAAAAAGCACCGAAGGGCTAGGTTACGCTATATAAGTAAGCCGTGGGAGTAGCCAGAAAAGATAAATAGTGCTATCAAGCGTAGTGCATCTTGGGATAGACCCAGGATGTGCTACACTTGATAGCACTATTTATCTTTTCCAGGTACCAAACTTACCAGCGCGGTATTCCTGGTAAGCCTGCTCAATCTCCTCAGATGTATTCATCACAAAGGGGCCGTAGGCAACAATTGGTTCGTTGAAGGGCCGAGCATGACCTAGGAGTACTACAGCGTCGGTAAGGGCCTCTAGGCGCAATTCATCGCCGTCGTAGTTGAACTCGACTAGGTGGCGGGCTTCTGTTTCTTGCCCATTGACGCGTAACTTGCCCCGAATGGTGTAAAAGAAAATGGTATGGTCAGCCGGAATAGCTAGCTCAAGCTTTCCGTTAGCTTGCAAATCGATGGTGGCTAGCTGCACGTCTGCTAAGGACTGCACGGCCCCTTCCGTTCCCCTCCACTCGCCCGACACCGCATGGATGCGAATACGGCCATCATCGAGCGTGACGGTTGGAATTTCCGGTGCTTGCAAGCCAATGTACTGAGGCGCAGTGAGCTTATCCTTCGCGGGTAAGTTTACCCACAGCTGCAGAATCTCTAAATCGCCACCGGTACGTTTGAAACCAGGTGACGAAACTTCGGCGTGAATCAAGCCACTGCCTGCTGTCATCCACTGAATGCCACCGGCTTCAATGATGCTTTCGTGGCCGCCCGTGTCTTGGTGCATAATGTCGCCAGCTAAGATGAACGTAACCGTTTCGAAGCCCCGATGCGGGTGCGGGCCAAAAGGAAGGCCGCGATTATTAGGTGCATACTCTTGCGGGCCATGGTGATTCAGAAATAGAAACGGATCGAGATGTTCCACCGATTGGGTAGGTAGGGCACGGTAGGTAACTAAGTCGTCGATGGGCGCGCTGACGGCACGGTGCTGTTGCTTGATGGTGCGCATAGGAGTGAGGAATAGTAAGCGAAGAAGACTATGCAAATACCGAAGCTCCTAGCAGATAGTTTTTAGAAAGTTAGTCTAGCAAGGCTAGATTGTCACCTGTTGTGCAGCAGTAGGAGCGGGTAGACACAACTGATAAAGGACCGTTACTAAGCCTACATGAGAAAGTAGTGACTAAAGCGAGGTACAGCGGCATTGCTGATAATACCTAACAAAAACGAGCTAACCGGCACCCGCACACGTAGTGCAGAAGCCGGTCAGCTCGCTCTTCTATAAGTAATGATACGCTAGAACGTAGCTAGCCTACTTTTGCACATAAACCCGCTCTAAGCAGAAGTTTGATTCCTCGGCAGGAACCTCTGAAGCGCGGCTGTGCCATATTTCTTGGTATAGAGCCGCCTCCACGCTCCGATCCATTTTCTTTTTCTCAGAATAAAGCGCAACTAGCACGAACACAGAGAACAAGCTGCAATAAGTCCAGTAAGACGTTACCAGGATTAGTAGGAGTGTGATCATATAACAATAATACAAAACACAGATTGTCAAACAAAATTATCCTACTTGAAAAACGGAATATTTTTTTGGCCTATTATGAGCTTGATGCATATAATTCTGATTACTAATGATATGGATGGATATTAAGAAGGATAACGTCCTAGTTGCTTTAAATAGCTTTATTAATGAAAATGGAATAATTATATTTTATGTTTGTAAAGCCTAATTGTTACTGTAGCGTGTACTCTATGAATAGCTAGGTCTGTTTTGTATGATGTAGTTTATTTTTCTAGAGTAGCCATGCATCAATGAGCAATCCTGGGTTGCTCCTTCAACTACTTCGGACATAAATACTCGGTGATAACAGAGGAATCAGGAGAATGCGGTGAGTATTCAACTGGGTTGGGTATAGCTTTTGCGTTAAGCTCAAAATCCTACTTCCTTCAATATGCATAAGATTCTGCTTGTATTCTTCTTTTTGTTATTACTTGTGCCACAAGGACTACAAGCTGGCCCAGGAACACCTTATGCACGTGCAAAAGCGAAAGGCCGAGTGTACGTACATCGTCCTAGCTATAAGGTGTACAGGGGTTCACGGCGTCGGCATCACAAGCGACGGCTGTTCAAACGGTCAGCTAGCAAGCGGCGCCATACCACACCGGTGCAGCGGCGTCGGCATACCTCGCTGAGCAAGTAAAGGCCAAGTTGCATTGAGGGTAAAAGCTAGGTTACGATAGTTTATCACTTGGCTTTTACCCCCAACGCACGTAGCTCATCATCGATAGTACGATTCCAGCGTTCCTGCGCCATGGGGTTACCATGCGTCTCTGCGTCGTACTGATCCTGTAAGCGGTTCATTTCCCGGAAGGATTGCAGGTATTGGTACTGCAAGTTGCCCTGATAGTAATCAACATTGATGAGCGGATCGTTTTTTACGCGATGCTTGAAACGTTCTACTACTAGCTTCACAATATCAAAATGCCGCTGTTCATGGTTGAGGTTGTAGGCGTCGCGGCCCGTCGGCGCTACCCAAGAGGAGCTACGAACGACAAATACCTTAAGACTAAGGTTCAAGTGCACTTGCCCCTTGTCAATGGTAGGGAGGCCTTGATAAGCAAAGCTTGAGTAAACCACTGCGGCGGCTTTCCCTGGGCGAGGAGCCCCTCGGAAGTCAGCCCACGTCAGTGGTCGCGCCGGATCATAAAAGATGGTGTCATCTTCGGTATTTTGGGTATAATCCGAAAGAGCTAGCTTGAGGTTGGTTGCTAGCTTACTGCTGCGCGAGGCTTCTTGGTTGATCCATGTATTCAGATAAGTCAGGCCTGTTACCAATGATTGGCGCAACACTGCCGCAGTTTCTATGGGCTGCTGCGCTGGACGTACATAGCGGGCCGTGCCCCGGTAGTCTGTCAACGGGATTGTTTTGCCGTTGCGCTCCCACTCAAAATGCATCGCCAGCACTACCCGGCCTTCCACCTGCGCTTTGGAACCGGGTAAAAGTGCTTCGGTAACGTGGTACTCCTGTACCCGAATTGTGAGCGGCCGCAGACTTTTATCAGTGGGGAGGCTCTGCCGAATGAATTGCTGAATGGCAGTGCGGGCGCCTCCTTGCAAATCGCTAGGGTATGGTGTAGGTGTACTGGCCGGGAGCGGAGTTGGTAATAGATAGGCAACTGCTGTTCGGTCGTGTCGTTCATCAACGACGTCGGCGATGTAGAACTCGCGGGGGGTAAATGCGAGGGGTGTGCTACGTAATACAATGGGTTCTCGACCACTTGGGTGGCTAGCAGCGCCTAACCCTACTGCGGCTACGACCAACAAGAGCCAAGAGCCTCCTCGTAACCTAGCGCCCGCTACAAACTCGCCTACTGGTAGGCGACTAAAGAATTGCTTTAATAGGTTGGTGTTCAATTGATACGGCTGCCTAGGATAACCACGTGTGAACTACTGTACAACACACGGCTACTAGGTACTAGTGCCACCCTAAAGCAACTTTTATGGCGCGAAGCATGACTCAACTATTGCTTAGGTGGTACGGGGTAGCGGGCAAACAACGATTCCATTGCTTGCTCAATGCGCTTTTCTAGTTTGTCACTGTTTCGGGTGATGGTGCTGGCAACTGCGCCGCTCCAAACCCGCTCATTGCGGGCAGCATCTACCAGCTCTACCGTCGCCGTTCCTTCTTCGTATTGGTTTACCACTACCTCCTGGCTCTGCCAGTGATAGTTACGCTGACCGATGTAGCGTGGGGCATCACGGATATCAGTCTGGCGAGTTTGCACCCGGTCTTGCACGACCACGCCAATATTTACCCACATGTCGGGTTGAGCGGCTTGGCGGTAGCCCCGGCGTTGGAGCTGCGCGGCTACAGCTTCTTTCAACTGGTAGGTAACCCCGCCAGGCCCTGGAAGAGTGGCTTCACTACGCGCCGTAACATCCAAGAAATTGTAAGTCTTATAAGTGGTAAAATCTACGCCAGCTTGAGCATCGGTGGAGATTACGCGGGTGGGTGAGCAGGCTGCTAACAGCAGCGGGAGCAAAAGCAACGCTTTTTTCATAGCAGTTAGCAAGGCTGGTGAAAGAATCCTAGGAAAGCTAGGTTCTCTCTAAAGCCTAACGCGCTGCTGATTAGTTTCGTTATAGCGGCGTTTGCTAGCCGTGCTTAGTTAGCCAACGGGTTTGCTTCAACGCATTCTACTTGCAGCAGGAGTTTGTACAAACCGTCGGAGAGCTTAAGAATGGCTTCTGGATCAGCTTCAAGTTGCTTGAAGTTGTCAAGTACGTTGTTCATTATCTCCATCAGGGTGTTCACAATCAGCGGCTCGTGCTTATCGTAGTTCTTAGTTTCGAGCGTCTTTCGAATGATTGTGTAGGAAAACTGATGGTAATCTTGGTTCTGATACTGCTCAACTAAGGTTGAAGATTCACGCTCGTTGAAAAAAAGGCTGGGAGTCATATAGGTGCTGGTATATGTTTATCTTATGGTAAGATACGAATAATATTTTGTACTTAATGCGTACGAAATAGTTGCATGGCTAGAAGCAACGCGTATTCTGACAAGCTACTCATTCGTCTAGCTGGATGAAGATTGCGTTGTAAGTAGTTGTTAGTTAATAGGATAAAAGAGATATAAGGCGCTCATGAAACCTGAGCAAGGGATATAAAAAATATAATAAATATATTATTCAACCACTGTTGAGGTGCTAGATGGGGCTGCTGTTTGCAAGACCTGAGCATTTACAGCTTCTTAGCTAACCTGCATACTGAGCCTAAGTACAAGCAGAGAACTTGCTTGCATGGTGCAGATTGGTAGATCCTAAATTCAGAGAGATTATGCTAGGTGTTAAGCACTCGCTTTGCTTTCGGCGGGGCGATACACCAAACAACGCACAGGAAGCTAGGTACAAACCTACTCCAATGTAAAAAACGAAGCTAGCTCTAAACAACAGGTAGCATTTGCTTCAGCCACTTCTTGGTTTCGCTTACCGTCGAAAAGGTACGCGTCTCGAATGTATAGTGGTCGTTGTGCAGCACGTTCGTAACATATTGCTGCACTGCAATTTTTCCGAAGATGCTCTCTGGAATTACGATACCGATGTAGCGTACACCAGCGGCATAGGCCCGAGGGTTCCAATCGGTTTCGCACCAGGCTTGGTCATCGGGGGTAAGGGCGCTCAACTGGCGCGAATCGGCTATCCAACCTATAGGGGCCGGATGCTGAGCAATTTCAGTTTGGTAAGCTGCCAACGCACGGTCCATGAGCGAGCGGAACTGCTGCCGGTTTGCGAAGGTATGCCACTGAATAATTACGCAGGGCACTTCTGGGGCGAATAATACTGCTCCGTAGGGCTCTGAAGCAAGGGTAAGATCAGGCATGGAAAAGCCACAACTACATGGGGGCTGTACAGGCTCTACGCAGCTTGCAGGCGCAGGTTGTAGCCAACCTAGCTAAGCAAAGTAGCTGCCGAGTGAGCTACCGGCCAAGCCGCTGTATTCGTTTTTCTGGTTGAGGTAAAGAAGGTAACAAATAAGTTCTGACTGGCTACTTTTACGGGTACTACCTACCTCCATTAGTCCTCTATGAACCACTACGGCTTAAAACCGCTTCCAGCACTGCTCGCGTCGCTCCTTCTGTTTTCCTGCTCTTCAAAGGTCGCGACTTCGGGTGGCGAGTGGACGCCCAAACGTGCCGAACAATGGGTAAAAGGTGGAACCTGGAAAAACGGATTGAAGCTCGATGTGTACCCAGACGTGGACGCCGTGGCGTTTGCCAAGCAATACCAGGCCAACAAAGCCATCTGGGACGAGGCATTTGCTTACATGCGCGACCACGACCTAGCGGCGCTGCCCAATGGCTCGTCCAAGATTGATGGCGACCAACTGACTCTATCAGTAACGGAGCCTACGTCTAAGGAATTCGATAAAACCCAGTGGGAATCGCATAAGAAGTACATTGACTTGCAATACATCGTGCGGGGCAAGGAAAAGATGGGCGTGGAAGCTTTGCCCAAGCTCACCGTGACCGATCCTTACAACGACACCAAGGATGTGGCCCACTACAGTGGAAGTACCGGCAAATATTACGTAGCAGAACCAGGTACTTTCTACTTGTTTTTCCCTGAGAATGGGCACCGGCCTTCCATTAAAGTAGAGGGCTACGACGTCGTGAAAAAAGTGGTCTTCAAGATTCGGGTGGCAGGCACCTAGGCCCCAACGGATACGACCCACAACGCAACGGCCGCTAGCATTGCTAGCGGCCGTTGCGTTGTGGGTCGTATGAATTTCGTGATACTTACCACGAACCGCTGTTATCGTCATTATCATCAAAGCCTCCGCCCCCAACATCGTCCGACGACGTATCGTTGTAGGAATTGTCGTCGGCCGCGAAATAGTCGCCCGAATCATCAGAGCCGGCATCATTGGAAAAGTAATCGGGCTCGGTACCGCTGTCATTGTTACCGGTGCCGCCAAGGGCTGGAAACTCGCCGGAGGGAGTGCCGCTGTAGTTGGTGGGTGGGGTAAGGTTGCCAGCAGCGCCACCTAGGCCAGCTTCCGAGAGGCCGCTGCCCGTGGTGTCGTGGCCGCCGGAAGCCATGCGGTTTCCTATGTAAGCACCTGCCGCGGCGGCAGCGCCCGTGGCCAGAATGCCCCCAATGCCGCTACCACCACCGCCCATGTTACCCATGCCACCCATGTTGCCGGGTTGGTTTGGGTAGAAGTTGGGTGCTGAGCCATTGCCCTGTGGTCCCATAGGGCCACGGTTGTAGTTGCCGCCTTGGTTTTGATTACCAGGGCTGTTTGGATAGAAGCTAGGCGATTCTCCCGTTGGTGTGGTACCAGCACGCCGACGAAACATGCGCACTAAAAACCAGATAACTCCGCCAACAACCAGAGCACCAATCAATAGCGTACCTATGCCGAGGCCAGCCGAAGGCGTAGGGCTACTCACATCACTAGCGTTAGCCGTTGGTGAGTAGGGCGCCGTTTCTGGTTGAGCGGGAGTAGTAGCTAGGTTGCTGCTTACATCTTCGCTGCTAGCAGCGGCTCCCGTAGCGGCGGTAGCAGCGCTAGTCTGAGATTGATCTTTCTTAGGATTAGGATCGGTAGCAGCCATCAGCGTATTCAGCCCCGACCGTAACCCCGCAAAATAATTGCCTTGCTTGAAGCTAGGAGTCATTTTCTCGTTGATGACGCGCGAAATAACAGCCGGCGTGAGCCGGTCGCGTAGCCCGGAGCCGGCTTGGATAGACACCTTGTGCTCTTGGCCCGCCAGCAGCAGCACGACCCCATTGTTTTTGTCACGTTGGCCTACGCCCCACGATTCACCCAGGGCGCGGGCATAGTCGGCTACTTCGCGGCCTCCAAGCGTGGGCACCGTCACGACGACGATCTGAGTCCCTGTGTTGTCGGCGTAGCGCCGTAGGCCGCTTTCCAGCGTTTTGGCGTCGGCGGCGCTCAGCAAGTTTGCTTCATCGGTTACGAAGCGAAAAGGAGATGGGCGGGCGGGTAGCCCCTTGGTGGCAGACTGGGCCCAGGTGGCTGGTGCACCTAGGGTGGCTGCTACCAGCAACAGCAAAGTAAACAGGAAACGAGGCATTGCAAAAAAGGTAAGGTGAGAGAGAAAACCCTATTCTGTTGGCCTTTTACGCTTCTCACACTCAAGTGGCTATGCTTTCTTTCCGTACAGCAGGGTACTTTCGTTTGCTGCGGTCTAGAAAGCTAGTTCGCTACCCCTGAGGCTATGGTCTGCTATTAATTTTGAATAGAAGCAGTACTGTATATACGTTCTGATATCCCTAAGCCGTTAGGAATGCGTTAGGTTGATTATAGTAAGCCAAAACATCCACTTTATAAGTCAGTTTACGTGAGGGTTTATGAAGAAGAATCTGTGAGGAAGAAAGAGGAATAAGTAGCCCCGGCGCGTACCTTTAACTCTGTTTTCACCCTATTGCCCAGCTATGAGCGAGTACCTTGACGTAATTACTGCCTACTTCAATCTTGCCCAGCATCTTACCATAAATTCAGCGGCTTACGCTGAAGTGCTGCACCCCCAAGTAGAACAAGTAGAATTTCCGAATCTATTTAACAAAGTCGTTCAGCGTCGCAACTTCGAGGAGATCATCGACAACCTACGTGCTGGTCGGGAGCTACTGCGCGATACCCACTACGAGCTGCAGCGCATTATGCCTTCAAGCACAGATGCCAGCGTGATGATAGAAGGCCGCTGGGAAGCTACCTACACCAACGACCTAGGCCCGGTAACGCGGGGACAACGCCTAGGTGCTCAGATCTGCTCCATCTTTGAGTTGGCCGATGGAAAAATCTACCGCCAGCGCCAGTATATCTGCTACGACCAGGCGTAGGACCGTTCGGTTACGCTCGCAACTTTCTGAGTTGGGCAGGCAGGGCACGTACCACAAGTTACTTCGCGCCTTGGCTACATTGTGGGAGCCAGAGCGCGAAGTAATTTGCTTATATACAGATTGGTAGAGAAATCTGAAAGTACATCTTACCTATTAGGATGCACTTTGATGAAACTCTGCCCCCGGCGAAGCGGTATCTTTGTCGGACAGAAGGAACATGATCGTACCGAAGATTTACTTTCAGAATGTCGCAGGCCAACTGGTGGAAGACCCTGCCGGATTTTTGCGAGCTAACTGGCACGGCCAACCGCGTAGCTTCGACGACACGCGGACATTGTTCACGCAGATGCAACGTGCCCTGCAGCGCTACGGCTGGAGCCGAATTTTGATAAATCAAGTAGGCATGCGGCCCTTCTCGGCGCAAGAGCAAAACTGGGTAGCGAAAGAGTGGCTGCCCCAAGCCGTGCAGCAGGGGGGCTACCGGTACGGCGCCGTAGTTGTGTCGCGCGAGGTGCTCGTGCGCCTGGCTACGGCTTATATCACCACGCACGTACAAGGCATGCCGCTGATTTACCGCTCGTTCGATGCCGAAGCCGAAGCAGTACAATGGCTGCTGCAACAACCTAGCTTCTCATACTAATAGCCGCTAAGGTGGAATGCTTAGTTGCACTTACAAACACGGGCTAGCCACTGCAAGGACCTAGGTTTTTTCTCTTTTACACCGAATACCACTTCCGCTTTTTTCTTTTTATGAACGATCCACTCGCTGTACTTGAAGAGTATTTTCAGCTGATTCAGAATTTTAGTGTCGATCCTGCTGCCTACGCCACCGTGCTGCACCCAGAGGTAGAGCAAGTAGAGTTTCCTAATCCGCTTTTTAAAACCACTCAGCACCGTTCTTTCAACGACATTATTACCAATGTGCGAGTGGGCCGAGAGCTACTCCGCGACCCTAGCTTCGAGGTGCAACACACCCGGGTGTATGCCGATGGGAGTGTGCAAGTGGAAGGTCGCTGGCAGGCAACGGTGACGAACGATAAGCTGCCCGCAGTTCGCGGCCAGCGTCTTTCCGCGCAGCTTTGCCTGATCTTTGAGTTTAAAGACGGAAAAATCTACCGGCAGCGGCGGTATCCTTGCTTCGATACGTTTTAGCTGAAAAGCTAGCTTACTGGTGAGCTGGCAAACACGCACGCTACCCGACAAGCATAAGTGGCCGCCTCGTAGCTCTGCTGCGAGGCGGTTTCGTGGGTAGGTGTACCGTATTTGGCTGAACTCAGGCTTGCTGCTCCCCGTACGCAGTATAGTACCGTTCGGCGGCGCTGCGTGCCTACTCTGTACCTAGGTGGGCGGGCCGTAAGGCAACGGTGTTATTCCGCTCAGCCCTATCCTTTGTAAGCCCATGTTGCGCCCTCTCTCACTATCCTTGCTGCTGATGGGCTTCGTTGCTGGTGCCGCCCACGCCCAGAACAATGCCCCGGTCACGCCCACGCAGCGGAACCCCACGGAGCGCGTGAGCCCGCTGCCCGGCGTAACGCTTCCCAACGGCGTAGGGCAGGGAAAAGCCGAACCGCTGCCGATGCCCACGCAAGTGCGCCCCAATGGTGTGTTGCCCCAGCCCTATATTCCGAGCGGCAAAGTGACTGCTGGTCCGGTTGATACGCTCTCTAGCTCCGCCCCAGGCCGCCGGACCGCGCCGTCACAAAAAAAGCGCCCCTAGATAATTTTGCCATTAGCGTCTGTCATGGGCGAGGCGGCCACTACCTCGTAGCCGCCTCGCCAGTCTTGACAAATCAGTTATTGCGCCTGCGGCGCCGGCACTGCGAAGGTGTTGAGCAAACCGCTGATAGTCATGTACTGCCCGGCCAAACATATCAAATCGACAAGGCCTTTCTCCCCAAAAGCTACCAAGGCGCGCTCATACAGTGCCGGGTCAATTTGGTGCGTTGTAGTGAGCTGATGCGTGAAGTCGTAGGCTACGTCTTCCTCTATCGACAAGCCGTCGGGCTTCTGTCCGGCCGCTAGTAATTGAATTTTAGGCTCATCGATTCCGGCCTTTTCCGCCACTGCTACGTGGGCATATAGCTCATACGCTGCTTGCCAAGCTACACCCACAGTCAGAATAACCACCTGACGCACTTTCTCACTTAGCGCGGTATGCGCGCCTTCCGCCGCCGTCACTTCCATCAGGGCTTTGCTGATCAGGGGGCTGCGTAACAGGGCATTGAAAGGTCCAATCAGTTTTTCGTCTGACGTTTCGGCTTGAAACCCCGATTTCTTGGCCCATGGCACCATCGTGGCTTTGAGTTGGGTGTACAACGTTTGCTGGTCGGAAGAAAGGTCCTCGGGGGCGAGCAACGGAATGCGGCCGCCCAGGGTGTTGTCCGCAGGTATCATAAAGAAGGTGATAAAGTAAGGTGAGAACTCGCTTGCCGCACGGGTAGTAGTCCTGCGCTGGCTTAGCGTTGCGCGGCTTGGTAGCGTACCCACAGAATCCCTTCTGGTCGCTGCTCTACGCTAAGCAAGGTAAATGGCCGAGCCGGCGCGTTGCCTTGCTCAAAAATGGTGGGGGAGCTAGGGTCGCCGTCTACTACGGGGTAATGCAGCAGGCTCAGCTCATCTACCAGTCCAGCCTTGAGCAAAGACCCATTAATGTGGCCACCACCTTCCAGCAAAATAGTCTGGATGGGAAAAAGGCGACCTAGCTTGTCTAGCACCAGCGCGAAATCGAGCTCCTGGGCGCCGCCGAACACGTAGGATACGCCCACCCGGCGCAGGTATGCTAGGTATTCGTCGCTGACTTTCTCGGTGAGCACAGCAATGATATGCTCCTCGTCGATGTAGGCCGATTCCCAGCCGAGCTTGCCGTGCGCATCTACCGCTACCACGAATGATTCGGCGCTGTGCTCTGCCACGAAGTCTGAGCGGTCAAGGGGCTCAGCAACGGGCTGCAAGTCGGGAGCTAGGCCTTCGGTAAAATCCTTTTCCATGGTTACGCGGCCACACATCCACGCTTGCGAGTCGATGGTGGCCGCGGTGTTTTCGTACTCTTTGGTGTTGGGCGTGGTGCCCCAGCGGCTGGTAATAATGCGGCCGTCCAAGGAACTCATCATGTGGCAAATCACCCGAGGTTTCATAAAGCTAGGTTGGTTGAGGATGGCGTTGCGGGAGCAAAACGCTACGTACGGTCTTCCCGCTCCTACGTTATAATACCACTAGCAGTACTAATACAGTAGGGGCGCTACTGCTACCCTCATGGCTTCCAGATGGCCGTCGAATCGGCGGGAGTAAAATTTCGAGCTAGTACAACAAGCTGAGGGTCTTCGTAGAGGGTACGATAGTTCGGATCTTTTTGGAGTTGTTGTAAGGCCTGCCTTGCCTGATCAGGACTGAGGGGCCAAGCGGCTTGCTCGGTAGGCTCGCGCAAGAGCGCCACTAGTCGGGCTGTGCGCAACACCGGAAAAAGAAAAGTATCATGCCGATCGAGTAGGTGCGGCACCAGGCAGGAAGTAGCACTCAGCGGCAAACCTGCTTCTACCTGAGACAAGGCTACAGACAGGCCCGCCCGGTCGGGGTACGGACTTTGGTAATGCGCTGATACCAACGGGTTGTTATTGAGTAGATTATACCACTTGCTGTACCGGTCGCAGAAGGTGACGAGGGAAAAGACAATAGCGCCCATCAAGGCCGCCATTTGCGCTTGGCGTTGCAAATTTTTTCTGCCGGGTCGCGGGGCCTGCACCGCACGAGCTGGCTGACGTGGCCGGAGGGCATCGACTACTGCCAAGGCTAGCACAGGGGCAAACTCGATAGAATACTGCATGTTGATGCCCCAAAAGCCATACTCGTTGGAAAGCAGTTTCTGACCTAAAATAGGAACCAGCATGAGTGCATACCAGGGTCGCCAAACTAGCGCCCAGCCGCCCGAGATAAGCAGCGCAAACCACAGCTCCGCTTTTATGTAGTCGTATGCCGGCTCGGGAAGCGTATTGTGGAACAGGGCTGCCCATAGCAACGGCGGATGCAGCAGCACGTTGCTCACGGCCGCGCCCAAGGTAGGACCTAGGTGAGCGTAGCGCACCACTTGGGTGAAAGAGCGGTGCGTGGCATCTAGGGCTGGCATTACATAATGCGTTATTGCCAGAAAGTACCCCAGCGCGCACAAGGCTCCTACGCCTAGCCACCCCGCTACCTTGTAGCTTCGCCCATGCTGCCAAGCTAGGCCCATGAGTATAAAGACCAGCCAGAGCGCCATGTTCTCCTTGCTTACTAGCATAACCAAAGCAGCTAGTAAGGCCGGCACTACACGCCGCTGCTTTACCCAGAGCGCCAGCCAAGGCAACGCCATCGTGCCCACTACATTGTCGTGATAATCAAAGCTTAAAGCTGAGAAAATTCCCCACTGGCTAGCAAAGAGCACGAGGGCCCAGTTGGCTTCGCCGGGACTTGCCCCTTGGGCATAGGCATAGTGCCACACGCCCAAGGCCCCAAGCAGTAAGGCCGCTATCTGCACCAGCAACAGTGCCCAGGCTCCGCCGACTACATAATAGAGCGGCACCGCCAAAATAGGAGTAAGGCTGAAGTGCTGCCCCAGGAAGGAAGTGGGAGGGGCATCGAGCAGCAGGGTAGTACGGGGCCAGTGCAGGTGAGCGAAATCGGCTACGGCCTGCGCAATCAAACCTAGGTCAAGGGCTGCAGTACGAAAGTTATAGTGATTGACCAGCGAAATAGACCCATAAGCCAGGGCAAATAGCAGCAGCAGAATTGTGCGCCAACGCCGGGCGGTGGAAGTACCAGGGAGCAAAAGAGACATAAGGAAGAACTACGGTGTCAGAACGCCTGTACTTACCCTCCGGGAAGCAGAGGAGTAAGAGCGCCACCGACTGATAAGTGATGTGTGATCGAGTAGGAATAGGCCTTACATGGCCCTGCCAAGCAGATTATGTGAGGGAGGGCAATTATTCCCGGCAAGATGCCTTTAAATCAGAAAAGAAGCCAACGGGCTAGCCGATTCACTATGGGGACACAAGCCGATTTGACAGGATAGATCTGATAAACCGACCAGGATGGCCTTGCTATACTTTTGCTTGTGGGCAAGCCGTTTAGCTTCCTCTGGCTTAATATTTGAATTTCCTGATGCTCTCTTCACCTTTGTTTCTCCCATCCAATGAAAGTTTTCTTCACCGCCGCGCTCCTAACAGGAGCTGCCCTAGCTTTAGGTACCGCCCCAGCTCACGCCCAGCAGATTAATATCAACATCGGCCGGCCTGCCCCGCCGCCACAATACGTGGTAGTACACGAGGTGAGGCCCGTGCACGTGCACAAGGCTCCCAAGTACAAGAAGCGGCAAGTAATACTCGTTCCGGCGGGGCCCGCTTATTACGCTCCCCGCGAGTACGGCCACGGACACGGACATGGACACGGCCGGGGGCATGGTCACGGTCGACACTAACTGTAGTCAAACATCAACAAAAGGGCTTCCGCGCACGGCACGGAAGCCCTTTTTTATTGCTCCTGATTAACCTAAAAGCTAGCCTGCTGTCACAAGTCTGTCCTCTGTAAGAGCCACCTTAGGCAATGTGCATCAAAACCGAACATGTGGTCTGTAATCGAACACTTTTAGATAGGATAATAAAGGAAGATTTTATGTAAATAACTGAATTTCAGTAGTTTCTAATTGTGGTACGCGAGTTGGCTATCTACTCATACCGCCGCCGAATATTTGTTCGATAGTGAGCAAAGGCTACAAACAAAGCTAGGTCGGCGGTGCTGCTTCGGAATCGGCTTTCGGATCTGCGAAGCACTAAACACAGCCACTTTCTTTCTTAACCCTTACCGCTATGAAAAACGTACTTGCTTCCGCTCACTCCTTCGCACCCGCCGCCACTCGCGCCGACGGGCCCACCTCTCACTCCCTAGCTAGCCGCATACGGCAAGCAGCGCTCGGCTTGCTGCTGCTCGGCAGCATCAGCCTGACCACGCCTGCCGTGGCTCAGCAAACATCCCCTGTGACGGTAACGAAGGCTGACAATACCACCCTGCGGCTGCGCATCCAAAACCCCGAGCAGCAGTCGAACCGCGTGCGTGTAATTAGCCTAACGACAGGACAAACATTGTTCTACGAACGCTTCGACGCGCCCGCTTACGGCAAGTGCCTGGATTTCGCGAGCATGCAGGCTGGTGATTACGTCGTGCTGATGCAACTTGGCAAAAGCACGCATCGATACATGGTGCGGGTGAACAGTAACCCCCAATTCTCCGTCGTCCTCCGCACCGTGAAGGTGAAGACGCGCCTGCCCAAACAAGATGCGGCTCCAGAGGTCATGGCCGCTACACGCTAAGCCAGAACTCCTGGCCGCTCACCGACCTAGCTTCACCAAGCAATACGCGAAGAAACCGGTGCGCATTACTGCAAAGCGGATACGCCCATATTCGTGCTAGCCCCTCACTACATCTAACCAAGTAGCCGTACCAGGGGTAATACTCTACCAAATAGCCACATCTATAAAAGGCTTCTGCACGTCGCGGAAGCCTTTTTACATGGTTTGCGGAAATGGTGTCGATTAGACCTAGCCCCTCCAATAGCCAGGGTTTCGTAAGGTTGGCTTGGTCTGGCGCTAGGAGAGAAGCCGCTAGCCGCAGCCGGAGGGGTTGTTGCTGCCTCATCGGGTAGAGATGATACCCTAGGTTGGTAAAGCTTAGCAATCAGATTCGCTACCGCATTATAGAAGCTGAGCAAGCGCGGGGCGGAGCGGCTGGCTTGTGGCCAAGCGGCGGCATGGCGTGAACGCACGCTGGTTGAATACTCATCAAAAGCGATACGCTACTCCAAGAGCAGTTCCTGCTCCTAGCCCAACCCCGTAATAGCCAACCTGCCTCATAATGGTGTTAAATGATAGGTCAAGGTTAGTATTGAGGTGCGGATTGACAGCATAGCCAAAGCCTACGCCAAAGCTTATAAAGCCATTCACATCCTTCGCGTGCGAAGTCACTGGGTACCATCCATCAGTACTGACATTCGTGTTGAGCTGGTTATGGGTATGAGTTAGCCGAACCGAATAAACGCTAGCACCAACTATGCCCTCCACCCGGAACCGGCGAGTCGGTTCTGAGAAGGAGTAACGAAGCTCTGTTGGTACACTCCAAACACTTTCCTTGTAGCTATCTGCTACCTATTTAGGAGTGCCATCATCGAAAAAATTGTCGTCCAGTGAACCTCCACGTCCGTGGAGTATGCCAGTTTGCAACGTCAGCTTTGGCGTAATAGAGTATCCACCACTAAATGTTCCGCCAATAAGGTAAGCTCCTATTTCGTAGTCCTGGACTGCAAAATAATGCAGTGCAAGTGTAGGAGCAGCTTTAATATACCAACGCGGCGCCGGCGTAGTTGAGACTTGCGCAAAGCTGGTGAGCGGGCTAAGTTGGAAAATTGCCGCGAGAGTAAATAAGTTACGAGAAATAGTTGCTAGCATAGGAGAGCATCTTGGAGCTGATCACTACAAGATAGCTTGGTGGTTGTCTTCTTCTAAGAGTACAGTCCAGTTTATTCCGATGCCCCACACCAAACTCGCGCAGTCAGGGGAGAAATTATATAATATAATGATTTTGATTAAAACTTGATCTTTTTACATACCTTTCTTTTGTCCAGTTAATCTGCAAAGGCTTCTTAAGTGATGCGTTGCCAATGGGTTGTAAAACCTGTAGCAGCGCAAGCGACTTTGCCTTCTCAGTACCACCAATCTGTTAGTCTTCTCCCTTTTCAACCCACTCAAACAAAACTGCAATGCTTAAAAAACTAATCACTGCTTCCCTGCTGGCTACCGCTGCTCTGACCTTTACGGGGTGCCAAGAATTGCTGGATGAGATTATTCTGATCGGCAATCCGCCGGCGAGCACCAAGGTGAACCTGACGGCCACTATCAATGGTGCGCAGGAGGTTCCAGCCACGCCGTCTGCGGCTACCGGCACGTTCACCGGCGTATACGATAAGGCAACCAAGGTGCTGACGTACACCGTAACCTACCAGGGCCTTACGCCCACGGCCGGCCACTTGCACCGGGGTGCACCCGGCACCAATGGCCCGGTCGTGTATCCATTTGCTAGCTTGACTTCTCCCGTCTCGGGCACGGCTACCTTCACCCAGGCCGATGAAGACTTGCTACTCAGTGGCGGTTTCTACGCCAACTTTCACACGCCCGCGTATCCGGGCGGTGAAATCCGGGGCAACATTGTGAAGAAATAACGCCTGCGCCACGCGCGACGGAATTTATGAAACAGCAACGGTCCCTTACCTAGGTAGGGGACCGTTGCTGTTTTGGTACGCACGCTACGGGCGGGGCAAACGGAAGCACGCAGCTTATCTCGCAGACTTTGGTGCCCTAGCCAAGCGAATCCGTAGGTACTGCTGTAGCCACATCGGGTACACGTTGTAGAGGATGTTGAGAAAGACCAGGAGCGCCGCCCAACCTAGGTACCCATGAACCAACGCGTAGCCGCTGACCAGCAAAAAGAACACGAACATCACCAAATGGAACTGCTCCTGGTAGTAGGTGGCGCGCGCAAAGCTGGCTAACGCAGCGCGGGTGCGTACGTGCCGGTACTGCGGATACTTGCGCCGGATCAGTTCGTTGATGATGTCGCCGTGCTGGGTGAAGCGGTTGAGTGCCGGCACGCCCAACCGTTGGTAAGTCGCCGCCCTAGGGCTCAATTGGAAGTGCCGGAACCGCGAAACTGGTAACGCGTAGCCAAGCAGGCTAACGACCAAAAAACCGTAAAGCCAAGGCCGCTCTACATGCTGGTAGCAAAAGAGGCAAAGCGGTACCAGGCTCAGTGCCGACCACAACACGTTTGGGACAGCATTGTAGAGCCCTAGCAGGAGCGGAGAAGGTCGAGTAGGCTTAGAATCAGGCACTAGCATAAGCATGAGCTAGGGTTACCACTACTAGACAGCCCGACGCCGCCAAGCGAACTTTCTACTTCTTGGAACTGCCAGCATACTGAATAGGCTGCAAGCCTAAACCCACGCCAAGTAAAGCAACAACGGCAACTACAACACTCTCTAAACGCTACTTGTCGGTGCGCTATTCTTACACCGCCTTCCTAAGCGCAGAGAAGCTAGGTATAATTGTGCAAGAATTATAAATTGATGTAAGCTGCTGTCAGTCAGTATTTACAAAAGATAAACTTCAGGAAAAAAGCATAATCAGCGGCCCGCAACTACCTATTTCTTCCACCCAAAATAGTCGCGTATGAAACTACCTTTTACTACGAAAGCCCGCACCCCATTCCTCCGCGCCCTCCAACAGGCTTTTCAGCTGGCAACGATTGCCAACGAGCCCGGTGCCCCAACCGCCGACGAGCTAGCCGACCAAGCCACCAGCCAGAGCCGCCGCGACTTCCTTACTAACACCGCCAAGCTAGGTCTCTTGGTCGGCGCCGGGGGCTTGCTAGCCGCCTGCGAAGCCGACGTCGTAGCGCCCGCTGCCGCTAGCTTCGCAACCTCGCAAAGCCTCGACGGCAAGGACGGTTCGCAAGCACGCATCGTGATAGTGGGCGCCGGAATGGCGGGGCTGAACTGCGCCTATCAACTCAAGAAAGCTGGCTTGCGGGCCCACATTTACGAAGCGAGCAACCGCGTCGGGGGCCGCATTTACACGGCTCGCAACCTGATGGCGCCCGGCCTCACCACGGAGCTAGGGGGCGAGTTCATCGACAGCGGGCACAAGGACATGCTCCAACTGGTGCGGGAGTTTGGCCTATCGCTCTACGATGTAGAGTCGCCTAGTGAAACGGTGCTCCAGAAGGATACCTATTTCTTCAATGGGCACCAGCACACCGTGGCCGAGGTCATTGCCGCCTTCCAGCCCTACGCCCGTCAGATTCAAGCCGATATTCGCTTCTTGCCCAACAACACCATCACCTTTGAGAAGATGAACGCCGCGGCCGCCCGCCTCGACCAGCTTTCCATTGCTGCCTACTTCGACTCGATTGGGATGACCGGCTGGATTCGGACGCTGCTGGAGGTGGCGTATCTCACCGAGTACGGCCGCGAGGTAAACGACCAGTCGTCGATCAACTTCCTGTGGCTGTTTTCGGCGGATACCCACAAGGGGACGTTCGATATTTTTGGCGAAAGCGACGAGCGCTACAAGATCAAGGGCGGCAACCAGCAGCTCACCGACACCCTCGCCCAGCAGCTACCCGGCCAAGTGACGTTGCAGCACAAGCTGGTAGCGCTGAGCCAAGCCGGCAACGAATACCAACTCACCTTCGAGCAGGCCAGCGGTAAGCAGCTCACCGTAGCGGCCGATTATGTGGTGCTGACTGTCCCATTCTCGGTGCTGCGCAACGTGGACCTGCGCTTGCCCTTACCTGTTTGGAAGCGCAACGCCATCCAGAACCTAGGCTACGGCACCAACGCCAAGCTATTCCTGGGCTTCAACGGCCGGCCCTGGCGCACCAACGGCTACACGGGCTACCTATTTTCCGACCAAGCGGCGCAAAGCGGTTGGGATAGTGGCCAGCTACAGCCCACTACCCAATCGGCCTTCACGGTGTACCTAGGTGGGCAAGCGGGCCTCGACGTGGGCAGCGGCACGCCTGAGTCGCAGGCCAGTAAGTTCTTGCCGGTGCTGGATGCCGCGTGGCCGGGTACTAAGGCTAAATACAACGGCAAAGCCGAGCGCTTCCACTGGCCTACGCACCCCTACACGCTGGCAAGCTACGCCTGCTACCGCGTGGGTCAGTACAGCACCATTGCGGGCGCGGAGCGTAAGCCGGTCGGCAACCTGTTTTTTGCCGGCGAGCATTGCAGCGCCTCCTACCAAGGATTCATGAATGGCGCCGCCGAAACCGGCCGCATGGCCGCCGACGACGTGCAAGCTGCCCTGCGCGGCAAAGGTGTGGCCCTGCTGCAACGTCTGCGGCAGCGCGAGCAAGCGTTGGCTGCGGTATAGCACGCGGCCAAACCTAGGTGCTAGGCTTACGAGTTATTAGAAAAGGCTTCTGCGTGTTACAGAAGCCTTTTCGTTATTGCCTGCACCGGTTTAGAGGGTAGAGCCTGAAGCCCTTCTACTGTGTGAGCTTAGCGCAGCGTGACTGGTGTCTTACCTACTAGAACAACTTACGTCTGCATGCTAACAGCTTGGTATTGGTTTGCCGCTGTGCAGCAGATGAGGTACAACCTCATCACAAAGCTAGGCACGAGTTACGCTGTGTTAAACTCGCACCAGTTGGAAATTGTTTGTTAAATACCTCCAAGAGGTATTATCCATAATATACCTATTACTGTTCCAGCAGCAATTAAGCAAGCTAAAGTGAGTTCTGTATAAATTTGATTTTCATTAACTGTCTTTTTGGGCTTTGGTATGTTGTCAAGTTGGAGCCAAAATTCGCCCGGCAGATTATAAGGATCGTATTTTTTTAAAATAACATTGTTTTCATTAAGGAATTGTACTTTGAGTTTGTAATCTGAATAATATTTGTCTTTCCAAATCCTATATACAAACAGAGATATCGTATGATCAATAAAGTAAATCAAGGCAAATACGAATGCTTCTGCAAAAACAAATATCGCGATTAGGCCAAGACCAAAAAGAGCGTATTTGCTTTTTACCTTACTTGGTAAAAACCCTTTATAGTCTTTTTTTAACTGTTCTTCATATGTTATTTTTCCGTCTATAATTTGCCTATCGTTCATCCAAAAAGAGGGGCCTCTTGTTGCAGATGTATCGCCTTCGATATAAAGCCTCAGCCTTATTCTTTCTTTCGGTCTCCATTGAATGAATCTAAGATTTATTATTGTGTCAATATCAGAACGAAATGAAACATCGTTAAAATTATTTTCTGTAAAAGATCCATCTAATAATTTATAAGGGTGTGCTAAGAACAAAGATAAACTATCGCCTATTATATTCTTTTTATTCCCTTTGCCAATTATTGTAGTATTGCTAGTGTTTTCTATCCTTATGTCAAGAGTCCAAAAGTTTTTTATTTCTCTTTTTTTAAAAATATAAGTTGCTTTTAATCCATTTATTTTAGATAAACGTGTAGCCTGTTCAGAATTCTCAATACTTATATTTAAAATTGGTGACCTGTCCTCGATTGCTTCATGATATATGGTGTATATACCAGTCACTACGGCTATTACTGTACCAACTATAGTGATTGTTTTTAGCAAAATTCTTTGCATAAAATAAATCATTATATAACAAGAAAGACAGCTGTTTGGCTGCCTTTCTTGTTATTATTGACGAATATTTTACGAGCCGCAGGCCTCGCAAGCGTCTGGGTTATCCAGCGAGCAAGCCATGTCGCTCTGATTCTGGGCGGCTACGTTGAGCGGCTCCAGCGTCTCGGCGGCTTGTTTCTGCACCGTGAACTTGATGGCATCCACGGCCGACTTGGTGCGTAGGTAGTACATGCCGGTTTTCAGGCCGCGCTTCCAGGAGTGGAAGTGCATGCTGGTGAGCTTGCCGAAGTTCACGTTCATCACGTGCAGGTTCAGGCTCTGGCTCTGGCAGATGTACGCGCCGCGGTCAGCCGACATATCAATGATCCGACGCTGGGAGATTTCCCACACCGTCTTATACAGGTCCTTGATGTGCTGTGGCACCCGGTCGATGTTCTGCACCGAGCCGTTGGCCGCAATGATGTCCTGCTTCATCTGCTCGTTCCACAGACCTAGCTTCACCAGGTCTTTCAGCAGGTGCTTGTTCACCACCATGAACTCGCCGCTCAGCACGCGCCGCACGTAGATGTTGGAGGTGTAAGGCTCAAACGACTCGTTGTTGCCGAGGATCTGGGCGGTGCTAGCCGTAGGCATAGGTGCCACCAGCAGCGAGTTGCGCACGCCGTGTTCCATCACCTCTTGGCGCAGGCTGTCCCAATCCCAGCGGCCCGAGTCCGGTGTCACGTCCCACAGGTCGAACTGGAATTTGCCTTTGCTCAGCGGTGAGCCTTGGAAGGTTTCGTAGGCGCCGTCCTTCTTAGCTAGGTCCTTCGACGCCGTCATGGCCGCGAAGTAGATCGTCTCGAAGATGTCCTTGTTCAAGCCGCTGGCCTCGTCGCTCTCGAACGGCATGCGCAGCGCGATGAACGTATCGGCCAACCCTTGGATACCTAGCCCAATCGGGCGGTGACGACGGTTCGACTTCTCGGCTTCCGGTACCGGATAGTAGTTGATGTCGATAACCTTGTTCAGGTTCTTCGTCACGTGGTAGGTTACCTCGTAGAGCTTCTGGTGGTCGAACACCAAGCCTTTCGGGCCTTCCGTTACGAAGCGGGGCAGCGCCAACGAAGCTAGGTTACACACCGCAATTTCGTCGCGGTCGGTGTACTCCATAATCTCGGTGCAGAGGTTGGAGCTCTTGATGGTACCTAGGTTCTGCTGGTTTGATTTGCGGTTGGCGGCGTCCTTGAACAGCATGTAGGGCGTGCCGGTCTCGGTCTGGCTTTCCAGGATGGCAAACCACAACTCTTGGGCTTTGATGGTCTTGCGGCCACGGCCTTCGCGCTCGTACTTCAGGTACAGGCGCTCGAACTCCTCACCCCAGGTGTCGCCGAGGCCGGGGCACTCGTTGGGGCACATCAGCGTCCAGCTGCCATTCTCTTCCACGCGCTTCATGAACAAGTCGGGCGTCCAGAGGGCGTAGAACAGGTCGCGGGCACGGTTTTCTTCCTTGCCGTGGTTCTTCTTCAGATCCAGGAAGTCGAAGATGTCGGCGTGCCAGGGCTCGATGTAGATGGCGAAGGCACCTTTGCGCTTGCCGCCGCCTTGGTCCACGTAACGGGCCGTGTCGTTGAACACCTTCAGCATCGGGATGATGCCGTTGGAAGTGCCGTTAGTACCCTTGATGTACGAACCGGTAGCGCGCACATTGTGGATGCTCAGGCCAATGCCACCAGCCGACTGCGAAATCTGGGCGCAGTTCTTCAGCGTGTCATAGATGCCCATGATGCTGTCGTCCTTCATCGTGAGCAGGAAGCACGAGGAAAGCTGTGGCTTCGGTGAACCCGCGTTGAAGAGGGTAGGCGTGGCGTGCGTAAACCACCGCTCCGACATCAGGTTGTAGGTCTCTAGTACTGACTCGATGTCGTTCTTGTGGATGCCCACCGCCACGCGCATGATCATGTGCTGGGGGCGCTCCACCACTTTGCCATCCATGCGCAGCAAGTACGAGCGCTCCAGCGTCTTGAAGCCGAAGTAGTCGTAGCTATAGTCGCGGTCATAGATGATGGCCGAGTCGAGGGTATGAGCGTGGTTATGAATAACTTCCCATACATCTTTAGCGATGAGCGAAGCGTTTTCACCCGTCTTGGGATCTTCGTAGGTGTAGAGGCGCTTCATCGTCGAGCTGAACGACTTAGAAGTCACCTTGTGCAGATTGCTCACCGCGATGCGGGCCGCCAGAATGGCGTAATCGGGGTGGCGGGTAGTGAGGGACGCAGCGGTTTCGGCTGCTAGGTTGTCGAGTTCTACGGTCGTAACGCCGTCGTAAATCCCATCAATCACCTTCTTGGCGACTTCAATGGGAGAGACGAACAGCATGTTCAGCCCGTAGCAGAGCTTTTCAATACGGGCAGTTACTTTGTCGAACTTGACCGATTCGCGGCGGCCGTCGCGTTTGATTACCAACATAGGCGTAGCGGGTGAAGGTGTTTGGCGGATACAAAAAAAGGCCGGGGGCTGACGTGGGAAGCACTGGTGAAAGTGGTTGCCATGTCGGCCCCCGGCCGCATTGCTAGCCGGAAAATACCAGGAAGTAGGCTATACTGTTTGGTTCCGCTGACTAAAAATTTTGTTTTCGGCCTCTACGCTATCGTACGCGGCGTTTTAACTCGGCCATGTTTTGGGCGAAAAGCTAGTAAAATTGGGTTGCTAAATTCTGTAGAAATACTATGTTGTATGCAGGGCGGAAACACCGCCGTTTTTGGCCGGGCAACCTAGGTACTCCTGACCCAGAAAGAGCCCTGCATTAATGCAACCGATTTTCCAACGAGTACCGGTCAGCGCATACAATGGCTTTCCGCGTCAGAGACCTTCGTAAGCTTAAGGGGGGAGCCAGCTTGCCTTTTGCAGCTAGCTCAAGCATAAAAAAGCCACCCCCGTACGGAGGTGGCTTTTTCCCTATCTGTCGGATAGCTATAATAATGATAAGCAGATATTACTTCAGCATCTCAGCCGTTTCGCGCAGTACTTCGCGAGCGATGGCTAGGTTGGTGTCGCGGGAGCTTACTACGAGATAGATGAACTTCTTCGCGTCAGCCGACAGCTTGATCAGGTGCAGCTGGTGGGTGAGCGAAATCAGGATATCTTCGATTTTTTCGTCGGTGAGCTTCAGCGCGGCCATGGCCTTGTGCTTCTGCTTTACCACTTCCGTGTTGTAAGCAGCGGCGGTTTCGGGGTTGATGTTAGGCGAGTTAGAGTGCGAAGCCAGGGCCATGCCCGATTGCGCGTCAACGACGGCTACAGCCATAAGGCCAGGTAGTGCGTTGATGATTTCTTGTACTGTTTGACCAGCCGTGGTAGAGGTAGAGTAAGCCATGAGGATTGATGAAAAGGAGATAAGGGAATTATTAGAAAAAGCGGTTATTACTGTCAATGGACCGGAAAAACACAGCGGAGATAATTTGCTCCGCGGAACCTGCCTTGCTGCCCCGTTGATGATACAATGTTATGGCGCCGAAGCAGGCGCTTCCGGGGTTTCTGCTGAATTGCATCTTTTTTGATGTGAGTAGCTGGCTTTTTACAGCGAGTGAAAAACAGCTGGCGCGATTTTCCCTCGAACGTATTTGGCGCCAACTACCTAGCGCCCCAGTCCGCCTAGCGCAGGTGGGAACCCAGCGCTAGGCGGTGTTAGTTGGGGCTGCATTATTCGTTTTCTTGTCCGGCATGCTTTCCACTTCTCTCCCTCTTCAGACTTCCGCCAGTACCGAGATGCGTATCGCGGAATTGGAACAAGCGTTGCGCGAAGCCAACGAGCGTGCCGCCGCCGCTGAGCGTCGGCTGGCGGGGCTAAGGGAGCAGGATGGGCCAGGCATGTTAGTCGTGGGGCCGGAGGGCACTATCCAACGGATCAACGAAGCACTAGGCCAGCTTCTAGGTAGTACCGAGCCATTAGCACACTGGGTGGGGCAGCCTGCGGAGATGCTCTTTGCTCGTGTGCAGCACCTTGTTGTGCAGCCTGCTGCACACGAGCAGCGCTTGCGGGCCCAGCGAGCAGCTCAGGAGGCAGTACAAGGCGAGATAGTAGTGCTGCGCGACGGACGAGTGCTGCTGCAAGATTACGTCCTGCTGCCCGCCGCTAGTGGGGTAGCCCGCTCCGAGCTGTTCACGTTTCGCCTCGTCTCTGGCGGGCGCGATGCTACGGAGCAGGAGTTGCTGCTTCAGCGCTTGCCGGTTGCCGTGGCCACCCATGATCTGCACGGCGTACTACTTTCCTGCAATCTAGCTTTTACCCACCTCATAAATAGGTCCGTTGATCAAGTTGTTGGGCGTCAGCTTGGTGCTTTTTTAGCTGAGGCAGACCAAGCGCAGGTTTTGCCCGCCTATAGCGCGCAGTTTGAGCATGCGCAGCACACCGTGGCTGGGCACCTAGCTTTGCTGCCATCAAATGGACCATTACGGCAGGTGTTTTATCAGGCGCAGCGCCTCGACCCGCCTGGGCAGGAGCCTTATGTGCTGCTCTGTGCCTTCGATATGACGGAGCAGGCGCAAGCTGAGGCCGAACTCAAACGCGGCAAGGAAAAAGCCGAGGCTTCGGCGCGAGCAAAGGAGGCCTTTTTGGCTAACCTAAGCCACGAGATTCGGACGCCGATGAACGGGGTGCTCGGCATGGCGCGCCAACTGACCAAAACCCAGCTCGACCAAGCGCAGCGGGAACTGCTGCGCATTATTCAAACCTCGGGCGAACATCTGTTGTCCGTGCTCAACGAAGTGCTGGACATGACCAAGATCAGCTCGGCCCGGCTGGAACTGGAGCAAATGTCCTTCGACTTGCGTGAGTCGATGGAAGGAGCCCTGCGCCCACTGGCCGTGCAGGCGGTTGAAAAAGGCCTAGCCTTCCACGTGGCGTTGCTGCTTCAAAGCGAGCCGCTTCCCCGGGTGATGGGCGACCCATACCGCCTCAATCAGATTTTGATCAACTTGGTATCCAACGCTATCAAGTTCACGCCCCCGCAAGGCACGGTTTCTATTGGTGGCTATTTGATAAGTCAAAGTGAAACGCACCTCACGGTTGGCTTCCGTATCACGGACACGGGTATCGGCATTCCGGCAGACAAGCTCGATCATATTTTTGAGGACTTTGTACAAGCCGACGTCGATACGGCTCGGTTGTACGGGGGCACGGGCCTTGGGCTAGGTATTGCGCGGGCGCTAGTGGAGCAAATGGGCGGGATCATGCTAGTCGATAGCCAGCTCGGCAACGGTAGCACGTTTCAGTTTACCGTGACGCTGTTGTTAGCGGAGAGCATTGAGATAGCGCCTTGCCCGGTGCTGACGGATACGGAGACGCTACGCAACCGCCGGGTGTTGGTAGTGGAGGACAATGGCATCAACCGCGACGTGGTGCGCCGCGTGCTAGAGGGTTGGGGCGTGCTAGTAGATGAGGCCGAAGATGGCTCTATGGCCCTCGTCCTGCACGCTCAGCACTACTACGACGCCGTGCTGATGGATATTCAGATGCCCGGCATGAGTGGGGTAGAGGCTACTACCCAAATTCGGCTGCACCCCGAGCCGCAACGAGCCCAGGTACCCGTGTTAGCGCTAACTGCCAACGCCTTCCGCGCCGACCTCGACCGTTACCTCAAAGCCGGTATCAACGATTGCTTGACTAAGCCTTTCAAGGAGGAGGAGTTTTTTACCAAGCTGGTCGCGCTAGTAGAAGCTCCCGAGCCCCCACCGTATGACCTAGCTCAGGTGTACGAGTTGGCGGATGGCGAACAAGCCTTCGTCGAGCGGATGATTCGCTCCTTCTTGCTGCACATTCCGCCCACCCTGCAACAGATTCAAAGCGCCGCTGCCGCTGGGCAGTGGGGGCAAGTAGCCAAGCTGGTACACCACATCAAGCCCAACCTTGTGCAGTTTGGGGTAGTGGGCATCGCGCCGCCCTTGCAGTTGCTGATGGAGCCTGCCCGTTCCGAAAACCAAGCTAGCCCCCGTCGGGAAGCGGCCGTACAGCTGCTGGTGCGACAGCTTGAGCGGGCACTAGAGGTATTGCCAAGGCAGTTGCCGGCTGCTCCTTCATAACGGGCTTACAAGGCCTGCAAGCGTTGAACAAGGTCATCCTGATAAGGCCGGCTTACGGGCACCTCATACTGACCTAGCTTTAACATATTGTCTTCCAGGGCTTCTACCCGGTGTAGGTTCACAATATAGGAGCGATGCACGCGCACAAAGTGGCGAAAAGGCAACCGTTCCTCAATGCTTTTGAGCGTGCCGCCTACCACGTGCTTGTGCTTGTTTGTCACTAGCACTACGTAAGTAGATAGCGCCTCGATGAAGAGTACATCTTCGAAATTGATGCGTAGCAGCTTGCCGTTGGTTTTCACAAACAAATCGGTGCCCGTGGCTGAAATATCCACCGGCGCCGCTGGGCTAGACGGTGCAGCCGCTGGCGCTGGCATAGCTGGTTGCTGCTCCGTTACGCGGGCAATGGCCTGGCAAAACCGGGCGTAGCTTACAGGCTTCACCAAGTAATCAAGCACACGAAGCTCAAAGGCATCTACGGCAAAGCTAGCGTGCGTTGTTACTAGAATTACGGCTGGCTTAGGCTCAGGTAACAGCTTTACTAGCTCTAAGCCAGTGATATGAGGCATCTCAATATCGAGCAGCAATACATCGACTTTGCCGCCCGCATGGAGATAAGTTAGCGCCTCCACCGCATCCGGAAAAGAAGCGGCTAGCGTGAGCTGGTCGTGGCGCTGCACGGCGCGCTCTAGGGTGAAGCGGTTAATTTCGTTGTCGTCGATAATGACGCAGGCAAGGGGGGCAGCTGCGGAGGTCATAACGATAGCTTAAAATTGCACCTACGCGGAATGGGTATAGTATCGACACATTTATAAGCTTAGGAACGCTAAACCTTTATAAGACAGAAGAAAATCTTCTTATAAATCCCAATCTCTGTGGAGATAAACCCTGATAAGCGCGATTTAGCATTAGGCATTTATACAAAAGCCCACAACCAGGGTTGTGGGCTTTGGCATTGTGCAGGCTAGCTTCAGCCAAGGGTAAAAGAAAGATGCTCTCACTTGAGGCAGCGCTTGACTTGGCCAATCAATAACGTACTTATTAAAAATCTTCGTCCAACGAGAAGACGTTTTGGTCGCGGTCGGCCATCACACCAGCTTTCTGGTACTCTGCTACGCGCTTTTCAAAGAAGTTGGTTTTGCCTTGCAGCGAAATCATTTCCATGAAGTCGAAGGGGTTTGTGGAGTTGTAGATCTTCGAGTAACCTAGGGCTACTAAGAGGCGGTCAGCCACAAACTCGATGTACTGCGACATAGAAGCCGCATTCATGCCGATGAGGTTCACGGGCAACGCATCGGTCACGAACTCTTGTTCAATCATTACCGCGTCGCGGATAATTTCCTGGACCCTGGCTTCCGGCAACTTGTTGATCAGGTGGTCTTTGTACAGCAGGCAAGCAAAGTCGCAATGTAGTCCTTCGTCGCGCGAAATCAGCTCGTTGGAGAAGGTTAGACCCGGCATCAAGCCGCGCTTCTTCAACCAGAAAATGGAGCAGAACGAACCCGAGAAGAAAATACCTTCCACGGCGGCAAACGCAATCAGGCGCTCAGTGAAGTTGTCGGAGTTGATCCACTTAATGGCCCACTCACCTTTCTTCTTGACGCACGGCACAGTTTCTAACGCGTTGAACAAACGGTCTTTCTCCTGAGGGTTTTTGACGTACGTATCAATCAGGAGCGAATAGGTCTCGCTGTGAATGTTTTCCATCATCACCTGAAAGCCGTAGAAGCAGCGTGCCTCAGCCGATTGAACTTCCTGCATGAAATTCACGGCTAGGTTTTCGTTCACGATGCCATCGGAAGCGGCGAAGAAAGCTAGTACGTGGGAGATAAAGTGCCGCTCGCCGTCGTTGAGCGAATCCCAGTCTTTTTGATCCTGGCCTAGGTCAATTTCTTCGGCCGTCCAGAACGAGGCCTCAGCCTGCTTGTACATCTGCCACATATCGTTGTGCTGGATCGGGAATAGCACAAAACGGTTGGGATTCTCAGTCAGTAGGGGTTCCATACCAGGGAAGTTGAGAGTAAATAACCTGAACAACGGCAGAGCCGGAGGCTTGCAAACCCAAGAAAAAGAGAGATTGTTCGGCGGTTTGCAAAAATAAACTGTCGGGCAGTTTAGTCATCAAAGATAGCCAAGCCTATAGCTAGCACACCCGTAATCGGTCAAAATTTCCGATTAACTTTTCCACAGTCATAATGACTGAAGGTAGCCAAAATGCAGAAAAGCAGCACGCTAAATACACCGTTATGCTCCTTTAAGAGGAAGTTATCCACATTTTGGGTGTGGACAATCGTATTTATCCACAAATTTTGTATTCGCGTACCCGTTGCTGGTTCCCTAGCAATAGGCTGAGCGCCGCCCAATTATTTCTAGAAATAAATATGGTAGGTTCGCTATTCTTTGGGGGAGTTAATGAAGATTAGTGAGTTAGAGTTGGAAATGTAAATTCAAAACCATACTTTTGCCTTCCATTTTTCAGAAACCGCGAAGACGCTGATGTACGCAATCGTCAATATAGCTGGCAAGCAGACGAAAGTCGAAGCCGATAAATTCGTTTATACTCACAAACTGGCAGGTAATGTCGGTGACTCGGTTGAGCTAGGCAACGCACTGCTAACCGATGACAATGGCACTGTCAACATTGGCGTTCCGACGCTGGATGTGAAAGTGACCGGTACCATCTTGGCCCATGTAAAGGCCGACAAAGTTCTGGTGTTCAAGAAGAAGCGTCGTAAGGGCCATCGTAAGCTCAACGGCCACCGTCAGGACTACACCAAAGTAATGATCAACAGTATCGGCTAGTCAAAGGCTGTTAGCTGATGGCCAGTGGCCGTTAGCTTCTGCTTTTTTCGAACCTATTTTCCTCGAACATAAGCTAACAGCCAACAGCTAGTAGCTAAAAGCTCCAAATACAATGGCACACAAGAAAGGCGTCGGCTCTTCTAACAACGGCCGCGAATCGCATTCCAAGCGTCTCGGCGTAAAAATCTTCGGTGGTCAAGGCATCATCGCTGGTAACATTATCGTGCGTCAGCGCGGCACTAAGCACCACCCAGGTCAGAACGTAGGTATTGGCAAAGACCACACCCTGTTCGCTATGGTAGACGGTGTTGTGCAGTTTCGCAAAGGCCGCAACGAGCGTTCGTTCGTATCGGTAGTACCAGTAGGTCAGGCAGAAGCTGCCGCCTAGGTTTTGCTAATTAAGCCTTGAAGGGACCAGTTATAAAACTGGTCCCTTTTCGCGTTTGTACTATTGTGCTAGGTAACTCGCTCAAGCGATAGAGAATAGGCTTGCTCGGGCTGGCATCGAGCACCAAGCTCGTTACCTGCAAGTTGAGCAGGTAAAGGCCGTCAACTACCTCATCCGGAACAAAGATGAGTTCTGTAATGGTAGCCTCTCGCCGTGTAGCGTGTGGGTACTGCCAAAAAGCGTGGTGGGCAAGCAAAGCACCCCCATCTTCCTCACGGTCGACGCTAGGAAGATCAAGCAGGAGGTGCTGAATCTGGTGATCAGCTAGGTAATGCGCTACAGCTGGCTCAAGGTAAGTAGGGTTAGTGCCGGAATACTGACGACTACGCTTAGCTATATCGTTTGGCAGCGTGCGTAGGATAAGCGCTTCCGGAGCTAGGGTAACTTCGTTGGTGAAGGCGCTAAGTGCCTGCTGTATATCCGTCAGCATGACTACCCAGTCGCCATTTGCCTGCTGCCGTGGTAAAACAGAAACTACTTGGCCGACAAAAAGAAAACGGCGCAAACAATGATCTAAGGTAGCGGTGGGCTCGGCGGATATATGCCCGTAGCACTCGGTATGGGTTCCGTTGCCGTGAGGCGTTACATGCACACGTTTGTAGTTGGTGCTACCACCTTCCGCTACGCTGCCCACAAAGCTTCCTACCCGAATAACGTCAAACTGCACCGGCTCAGCCCAGAAGCAGTTGACCTGCTGGTCCCCAGGAGCTAGGGGAAGCGAAATATCGATGGGCGCTGCTGGGGCGAAAGAAAAAGTGCGGCCAGCATAAGGATAGGTTGCGAGCATCCGACTACGGTATAAAATAGAAGTCTTTTAGCTGTTAATCCCACGCCACGACAGAAGCGGCCTGGGGAGTAGCTGTTAGGTCATTAAGGATTTGAGCAATCATAGGTGCGTGGCTCAACACCATAAAGTGACTGCCTCCAGGAATAAGGTAGTCAACCGGAGCAGGACCCGGCGGAAAGACCCGGTCGGCTGTCCCTAGGATTTGCAAGCAGCGGCCCACGCCGGTACTGTCCCAATGGAGCAGCCGGTGAATGGCCCATCGCGTGTAAGTAGGCTCCATATCACGAAGAATTTCTCGGAAGAGTTGATACTCCTCACCATTCTTAATACCAAAATACCATTGCCCAGCGCGGGGGAATAGCTTCAAAAGCTGCGGTGGTACGAGCTTATAAATCCCTGTAGCACGAACCAACCGCAACAAAGGCGGCAAGGACTCGGCATCTGGAATACTCGAAATGAGGACGGCTCGTGCCTGCGCTCGTATCCGGCAGATTTCCAGCGCTATCGTTCCTCCGAACGAGACCCCTACTACCCAGCAAACTTGATCAGTAGGAACCGCCTGGGCCATGCGCTGCGCATAATGGTCGATCTGTTCGTTAGGGTAAGGCGTAAGCCACTGCAACACCACGGCGGTACCCTGCAACAGGGGTTGCAAGTTTCGGAAGATGCGCTCATCGGCACCTAGGCCAGGAATGAGGTAGAAGCTAGGAGCTGGCACAAGAACACGGCACGTTAAGGTTCAAGGCGCATAAACACGCCCTCCAGGTAGAAGATGTTATGGGGCATTGCCTCTTCGTCGGCTTCTTCGCCTTCTTCAGTGGCCGGATACGTGCAAGCTAGCTTCAGGGCAACTCCTGGCAATGGAACGGGAGGATCTTCTTCACTGGCATATTCGAGCAAGCAAGGCCATTCCGTGACGGTAGCCAGCGCATCAGCTACGTCTTCTTGCAGAGCTTCGGCCCGCTCAGCGACAAGGCGCAACAGCAAGTCGAGGGTAGAAAACTGGAGACCTAGGTGGAAGAAGTACAGCTCCCCGTCGAAAATGGTGGTGGCCCACACCGTGACATCGTCGGTGTTGTCGAATACAATGGCGGTAATTTGAACCTGCTCGACAAAGAAATCAGTGTCATCAGCAAGAGCGTCAATCAGGCGTTTCATAGATACAGATTTACGCTGATTTTCTCGATTTTGCTGTGGCTAACAACCAGTAATCTCTAAGCCTCAGAAAGCTAGGGACGTAGAACGAACAGCGCTTCTCGGATCGGAGCGCCGGCGTATCTACTCGGCGTCGGCAGCTTGAAACAACTCCAACGTAATCTGATCTGCCAGCAGCTTGCCGGTATCGGTGAGCACTAGCACTTCCTGGCGTAGCGTGGCCCAGCCATTCTGAGTAAGTTGCTGCAAGTAGTGGGGCTGCTGGGAAGCTAGGTCTAAGCCTAGCGCGTCCCGCAAGTAAGCTAAGTCGCAGCCGCGTGCGGTTCGTAAACTAGTCATGAGGTACTCGTTGGCCCGGTCAGTGGGTGAGAGGACTTCGTAAGTAGCGGGAACCTCTTGGTGCTCCAGCACCGCCGTAACGTATTGCGTGTTGTTGGCTACGGTGTACTGGCGGCTTACCCCATCAAATGAATGCGCACTTGGGCCAAGACCTAGGTAAGGTATCCCTCGCCAATAGTTCGAGTTGTGACGCGACTCACGACCGGACTGGCAGAAGTTTGAAATCTCATATTGCTCGTAGCCATGGACCCGCATTTGCGTTAATAGCAACTCAAACTGCTGGGCTACAAAGTCATCGGGGGGCGCAATGAAAGTTCCCTTGCGCTGGCGCCGCCCAAATACTGTGTCGGGCTCAATCGTCAATGCGTAACAAGATAAGTGCGGTACCTTTAGATCAAAGACCTGCTGCATATCTTGCTCCCAGATACGATGATCGGGCGCAGGTACCCCATAAATTAAGTCTACGGAGATATTCTCGAAGCCGGCGTCCTGGGCGGCACGCACGCCACTGAGCGACTCTGACGCGGAATGAGCTCGATTCATCAAGCGCAGATGCGGCTCGTGAAAACTTTGCAGCCCAATGCTAAGCCGGTTGACGGGCGACGCGGCTAGCTCGCGCAGCTTCGCGGCTGTAAGGTCATCGGGGTTGGCTTCCAGCGTAATCTCGGCCTGCGGTGCTACCTGGAAGTGCTGGTGTATCGCCTCAAAAATCGTGTTGAGCTCCGCTGCAGTGAGCAAAGAAGGAGTACCGCCACCAAAATAAATTGTGTCGAGCGTAGGAGCTGCACCTAAGTAGGCGTGCCGCAAAGCTAGCTCTTGCACAAGTGCTTCTACCAAACGACTCTTAAGCGCCATGGAGGTGCTAAAGTGGAAGTCGCAGTAGTGACAAGCTTGTTTGCAGAAGGGAATATGGAGGTAAAGACCGGGCACGGGAAAGTTGAATAGAAAAGTAGCTAGGTCCGTAACAAGCCGCGACCAGCAATAAGTTTACGCAGACGGGCTAACCCGAACATAGTAGATGATGGAAGCGGCACGCCTTATGTTCCGTAGCTTAGCTGTTGATTTAAAATGAAGTGCGTCGTGCCGACGTTCTTACTGCAAATGTACGTCCGCGTCCCCTTTGTATGTCTGCTGGTGTGGTGCCTAGGTAGCTGGGCGTCGCGGGCGTGGGCACAGATCACCCCACCGGCCGCCTCGCCCTCGCCTAGTCAAGTAACCACGGCTGGCATGCCTGCACCTGCGCCCGCGAAGCGCGATACAATCCGCCGAGTCGTGCGCCGGCTGGTCCATCCGAAAGCACTGCGGCTTCAAACCGAAGCTGCCGACCGGGCTGTACTTCGCCGGTACCGCTACCGCACTACCCTGCCCGATTCGGTGGCGGCCCTGCATGAGGTGCGCGACCTAGTTCTTGCCTTACAAGCCGATGCGTACCTGACGGCCTCCGCCGATACCATGCGCTGGGGCCGCGACACACTGGTGGTGCAGCTGTATGTCGGGGAGAAGTTTCGATGGGCCCGCCTGCGCAACGGCAACCTAGGTGATGGCTTAATGACACGGGCTGGCTACCGCGAAAAATTCTACCGCAACCAGCCATTCCTGCCCACAGAATGGACGCGCTTGCAACAACGTATTGTGGGCGAAGCAGAAACCCAAGGCTATCCGTTCGCGGCAGTGCGGCTCGATTCGGTATCGTTGCGTGGGGCTGAGATTGAAGCGAGGGTTGTGCTCGACCGCGGCCCGGTTATCTTGTTCGACTCCATTCAAATTGTGGGAAGCTCTAAGACAAAAAAACGTTTTCTAACGAAGTACCTCCAGATTTTTCCCAACCAGCCCTACAACCAGCAGCGCGTGGATGCCGCGGCGCAGCTGCTGCGCCAACTACCGTATGTGCAGGTGAAGGGCGACCCAGAGGTGCGATTCTCGCAAGGCAAGGCGCGCGTGTACTTGTTGATTGACGACCGCAACGCCAACCAGTTTGACGCTATCGTGGGGGTTGTGCCAAATTCTAATACGTCGGTGGGGCAGCGCAAACTCCAACTGACAGGCGACGTGACCATTAATCTGCGGAACCTGCGCGGCGGGGGTAAGCAGGTGGGCTTGCAATGGCGGAAAGTAGATATTGCTACGCAGTCGTTGGATGCGCATTATCTGCATCCCAATTTTTTCGGTACACCCCTGGAGCTAGGGGCTAGCTTTAATCTGTATAAGCAAGCCAATGCTTTTTTGACCGTCAGACCTAGGTTGCAAGTAACCTACCCAACGGCGCGGGCCGGGCGACTGACCTTTTTTACGGAACGCCGTAGCTCTCGTTTGCTCGACACGCTGCTAGAAGCGCGCACCACCTTGCCCGATACCATCGACTCACAGTACAACTCCTACGGCGTTGCCTACGAGTGGAACCGATTAGATGACTTGTACTTTCCACGGCAAGGAGTTTTAATTTATTTGCAAGGCGCCGTCGGGACCAAAAGCATCACGAAGAACCCAGAACTGAACGATACACTCTATAGCCGAATCGCCCTGCGTTCGAACCAAATTACCTTGAGTGGACGCATTGAGCAGTATGTGCGTATTGGCAGCAATGGGGTACTCATGGGCCGAGTGCGTGGGGAAGCGCTGTTGAATCAACGGCTATTCTTGAACGACATGTTTCGCATTGGCGGCCTTGCAACTCTACGTGGCTTCAGCGAGAATTACTTTTACACTAATAGCTATGCCGTAGGCACGGCTGAGTTTAGGCAGTTCACGGGCAGCGATGCTTACGTGTTCCTTTTCCTAGATCAAGCCTATCTGCGCCGCGATTTGGTGAACAGTAAGTTTTGGGATGCGCCCACTGGGGTGGGCGCTGGGTTAAGTTTCAGGACTGGCGCCGGCGTCTTTCAGTTTGTGTATTCTATGGGGCAAGCGAAAGGGCAGCGACTAGCGCCTAATGCTTCCAAGATACATTTTGGTATTACGAGCCGTTTTTGAGTAACAAGTGGATGTGTTCGCTAGGTATCTAAAAAATATTCTCTTTGATAATCAAGGTGTAAGCGTGAATTAATGGGTTTTTTGATCTCAAGGTGTTCTTTATTAAATAATGATCGTACATTTGCAGAACCAAACAGTGCGGGGTGGAGCAGTTGGTAGCTCGTTGGGCTCATAACCCAAAGGTCACTGGTTCGAGTCCAGTCCCCGCTACCTAAGAAAGACCGGTTGCCTAGCTAGGCAACCGGTCTTTTGCTTTTAGCCCTAGCTAGTAAGTAGCTTTGCAGGTGCAGATAGGAGAAATCTCCCCGGTAAAATAAGCACAGCTACGCGCTCCTTATAAAGCTTGAGTAGCTGTAAGGATCATAATTCTTCAACCACAAGCTTGCCACGCTACTAAACTTATCAAGAGGGAAGTAGATGAAGGGTTACAACTTTCGCAGAAAATACCCCGCCTTATTGATAAAAACGTCAGTGCTTGTGTACTGCAAACGTTTTCGGGATCCTTTTTTAGTTAAAAAATGAAAATCACTATACTAATTCTTAAGTTTTATCAAAAAAAATAGTGTGTAAAATATTTATATTATTGTAAATCAGATAGTTATTCTTAATATCAAAAACTATTATTCCATTATTGCAACATAATCGACTCAAGTATTCGTATAACTTAGCTGAGTTATGATTTAACTTTACAAAAAAATAATCATAATTCGTATTGATTAAAACATAAACTCGCCTAATTTTAGGACAGTGATTGCCACCGCTCTACTCTCTACTTCCATACCCACCTGGACTGTTGCTAGCTGATTACACACTCTCTGGCTCTATGGAACGCTACACACACTACACTAATTCTTACCGGGTCATTCTACCCGTTCTCGACGTACTAATCATCTTTGGAGCTTTCCGTTTAGCTGGTTACGCGTACCTAGGTAACTGGCAATTTGCGGGTTATTATCCTCTCTTCTACGCAGTCTTTGCGTTATTATGGTGGATACTATCGGTGCAGTATGCCAACGTCTATCGAGCGGGGGAGCTCATTTCCTATCCGGAGCGCTTCCGCAACTTAGCGCGTACTTTCCTCGTGCATGCGGGTCTGCTGCTATCGGGGGCTATGCTGCTGAACGTCTACTGGATGCCCGCACGCTACATTGTCATCGTCTATAGCTTAGTGCTAGTGGGCGTAGTAGCGGGGCGCTTCTTGTTGGCTTTCTTCCGCCGCGCTTACCAGCGTCACCTAGCTCGACCCTACAGCCGCTTTGTTATCGTGGGTACTAGCCCCAGCGGGCAGGAGCTTTATCGGACCCTTACCTCTTACGACCCAGTTGGGAACCAGTTCCACGGCTTCTTCACCGACGAGCCAGTGCCAAGCAATTTGCAGCATTTAGTGAAGGGAGGCATAGCGGAGTTGAAAGAGTTCTGTAAGAATGAGCAAGTAGATGAGATCTACTTCGCAATGCCCCTCGATCATCGCAGCCTAATTCAAGACCTAGCTAAGTTCGCAGACGATCATTTTGTGTCGTTCCGCATTATCCCGGACTTCAAGGGTACTGTTCAGACGGATGTGAACGTGTACTATTACGATCATATGCCCATCCTGACTGTGCGCCAAAATCCGTTGGCTTTCCGCACGAATCAACTGGCCAAGCGTATGTTCGACATTGCCTTCTCTGGCTTTGTGATCTTCGGAATCTTCCCCATCATCATGCCGATTCTGGCGCTGCTAATCAAGTTAGACTCTCCCGGACCTATCTTCTTCAAGCAATTACGCCCAGGTAAGCGCAACCAATTATTCCCTTGCTACAAGCTGCGCACAATGCGCACCGATATGTCGGGACTAGAGTTGCAGGCTACTAAAGGCGATGCTCGCGTAACCCGTATTGGCCGCATTTTGCGCAAAACGAGCCTAGACGAATTACCACAGTTCTTCAATGTGCTGCTAGGCCATATGTCGGTTGTCGGACCACGTCCAAACATGATTTCGCAGCTAGAAGAGTACTCTAAGCATATTCACACATATCCGCTGCGCCATGCTGTTACTCCTGGCATCACGGGATATGCCCAAGTGAATGGCTATCGTGGTGAAACTCGGGCACCGCAAGCCATGGAAAAGCGCGTAGAGTATGACCTGAAATATGTAGAAAACTGGTCGTTCAAGCTAGATATGAAAATCATTGGCCAGACGGTTTGGAACATGGTGAAAGGCGAAAAGAACGCTTACTAGCCTTGGTTTTCCTTAATATATAAAATATTGAATCTTTTGGCGTGATTTTCCGTATAGGCAGCTATCAGCCAAGCGGAATCACCCGGATCTTACTACTACCTAGCAGAAGCTCCATTGTGATTCCGTGACGTACGGGAATGCAATGGAGCTTCTCTAAATCTAATCATTCATGTTGCCTAAAAGACGCGTTCTGGATGCGGGTATTTCAACGGGCTCCCCTTCCGAATTCGTAGATACAATTTTGCAGCTCGGAGCCGCCCGCTCCTCAGCATATGTGTGCTTCGCTAATGTGCACATGCTGGTAGAAGCGCACAAAGATCCGTCGTTCCGCAAGGTACTCGACGAAGCTAACCTCGTGACGCCTGATGGTAGTCCGGTAGCAGCCGCAGTGGGCTGGTTTCACAAAGAAAAGCAGCCCCGGGTCGCTGGCATGGATCTTCTGCCAGTGTTGCTGGTAGAAGCAGCTCGCCGCAACCAGTCGGTGTACTTTTATGGTACCACCAACGAGGTGCTGCAAGCTATTACGAAACGGGCCCAGCAAGAACTACCTAGCTTGCGCATTGTGGGTGCCTATTCGCCGCCCTTCCGTCCGCTTACGCCTGAAGAAGATGCTGCCGATGTAGCTGCCATCAACGCCGCTGACCCCGACTTGCTGTTCGTGGCCCTTGGCTGCCCCCGACAAGAACGTTGGATGGCCAACCACCAGCACCAAATAAAAGCGTGTATGCTAGGCGTCGGACAGGCGTTCTTAGTATATGCCGGCCTGGAGCAGCGCTTGCCTGTATGGGCCCGCAAACTGTGGTTGGAGTGGGCGTATCGATTGTGGCTGGAGCCGCGCCGGTTGTGGCGCCGCTATCTGGTGACCAACTCCCACTTCGTATACCTGATGGCTCGCAAGAAGCTAACCGGCGGAATCGGTAGCTAGGTCCTTGTTCATCGGGGCAACAGAGAACAAAAAGGCTCCCGCTCAAGTTGAGCGGGAGCCTTCTTCGTAGAAGAGAGAAAGCTAGCTATTAGTGCTCAATCATGAGACGCTGGGTGCGTAACTGAAAGCCATCCTGCAACTGCACAATATAGGTGCCCACCGGCAGGTCATTGGTCGCAATTCGCAGGGTTTGGGTGCCTGCTTGTACTTGCTGCTGTTGACGGCTCATTTGGGTGCCTTGTAGCGTCGTAATGGCAATGTCCACAGTGCCGGCCTGCTCGAACGAAGTCGTAAGCGTAAGCTGCTCATTGGCTGGATTAGGATACAAGCTTAGCTCGATGGCATTGGCCATACGGCTCTGTGCGCTGGCACCATCCTGCTGCACTAACTCCACATCGTCGAAGTAAAGCCATTCGCCCGCATTAGCGTCGGAGTAAAAGCCAACCTCGCATGTGCCGTTAGTAACCTGAATGTTGTCGACGATAACTTGCTTCCACTCGCCGTTTACACCGCCGGAGGTTGCTGGAATAGAGGTCGTGATTTGACTGCCACCGTAGTTGCGAATGTACAGCTTGCTTTGATTGCCGCCACTTTTCGTCCAGGCCCGCACGCTGTAGCGCCCATTGGGTAGGTTGGGCATAATCTGGAAGGTATACACCTTATAGCTATTGGGGCGGTAGTGGGTGCCGTGGTACGTGCCGGTGTGGGCACTAGGGTAGGTCTCGGTGTAGTCGGCGTTGGCATCTGCGCCGCGTTCTGCCCACGTCTGCCACCCTTGGGGCTCTTGCACCGGCCCTCGATCAGCCTCAAAGCCGGAGTTACGCACCGAGTTGCTTGACGAAGAAGTAGGAGATGGGGTACTTACCGTGAGCGTTATTGCCGTCGAAGTAGCAGTGGCGCCGCCGTTGTCGGTAGCCCGCGCTGTGAGCGAATAACTACCCGCAGCGGTTGGCGTCCAGCTTAGCTGATAAGGCGCAGAAGAAGCCTCACCTAGCTTGGTGTCGCCGTTGAAAAACTCCACTTTAGTGATACTACCATCGCTGTCAGTCGCGTTGGCTGAAAGCGTGACCGCAACATTAGCGGCAGTAGCAGTAGGAGCGGTGAGGCTTACGCTAGGAGCCGCGTTGGTCGCTGTTGAGGTTTGCTTAACCAGCTCTACATCATCGAAGTAGAGCCACTGACCTGCGGCGGCATTGGTGTAGAAACCTAGCTCGCACTGCCCATTGCTCACGGCAATGTTGCTGATAATAACCTGCTTCCACTCGCCGTTTTCCGCCCCACTAGTGGCCGGGATGGTGAGACTTAGCGGAGTACCACCGTAGTTTTTGACTTGCAACTGGCTCTGCGTACTAGCACTTTTCACCCAAGCTTTAGCTTGGTAAGTACCAACAGCTAAGTTTTTTACGGTTTGGTAAGTGTATATCTCGTAGCTATTAGGGCGGTAGTGGGTGCCGTGGTAGGTACCGGTGTGGGCATTAGGGTAAGTCTCGGTGTAGTCGGCATTGGCAGCTGTACCTTGACCCGTGGTCGTAAGCCAGCCTTGTGGCTCCTGCACTGGTCCTTGGTCGGCCTCAAAGCCTGGATTGATCACTGAACTCTCGGCGGTAGGTGCGGGGCTTGGCGTTGGCGTCGAGCCTTCAACACCAACTGTGATGCCGTTTTGCTGGAGCTTCTGCTGCCATAGTGCCCACTCATTTTGCTCAGTGGCGAGTGTAATAGGGTTGGGTAGGTGGTTGTTACCGGTTCTCGGCATCTGGTTCGACCCGGTGTAGATATCTTGGTCTTGCCGGTTGTCGTAAGGAAAATTAGCGCCTTTCTTTACGTAGCCGATCAAGTTATTCTCGATGCGGTTGTTGAAGAATACCGAAGCTAATACATTGTAACCATTGAAGATAGCTGCTGCGGCGTAGTTGGAGTTGAGGCTAGTACCGTCAGTAAGCACGCCACTAGTAACCATACGGTTGTCGTGGTAGTAGATGTCGTGGCCGGCGGCAATGTTCATGGCCGCGTTGCAGGTGCTCACAAACTGGTTGTTGTACGCTTCTAGGTAGCCTGCGGTGAGGTTGGCAGTTGGGCCGTCTCCGTCGGTGGTCATGCCAGTGCCCGAGTAGTAAGAGGCCGTGGCAGGGTAGGGGTAAGCACCGTACACAATATTGTCATGCACTTTGATCGGGCTGTACGTCGTGCCCGATGAGTTGTAGAAGTTCATGTTGTCTTCCACGGCGCTCTGGTTGGGCAAATTGCGAAACTCATTGTAGCTAACTTCAATGTTGGCTAGGTTCTGCACCGTGTTGAGCTGCACGAAACTGCGGTTCTCCTTGCCTCCGTTGCGGAAACGACCATCACAGTTCAAGCCTTGGTTGTAGCGTACTTTAATGGTCTGTTGGTCTGAGCCATTGCCACTCCAGCGGTTCGCCAAAATACCCGTGGTTTGCTCTAGGTAGTTATGCTCTACGACCAACTGCTTGGCCTGCCAGGCATCCACAAAGCGGCCCCGTGGCCGATTATCTTGGCTAGGAGTGAGACCATAGCCCTTGCTGTTTCGAACGGTTAGGTCGGCCCCGCTCCCAGTCACGATTAGGTCGCCAGCACCTGCGAAGGTGCAGTTCTGAAGGATAACAGGTTCGGTTGTCGCTACGCGTACGCAAGGCGTATTAGAATCGAGGCTGCGATAATTGCCTGTGTATGTACCGCCTCTGGTAATCGTGACTGGGGCTGCGTATGCTAACTCAGGAGCTTGGGCCACCGCCGAGGTTCTCCCAAACGTCAGCAGATTTGCTAACAGGAATCCAAAAACGGCTAGTTGATTAGTGAAAAAACGTACGTAAGGTTTTGGTGTGAAAGCAGGTCTCCCTCTTTGCATTTTTAGGTGTTTTAGGTGTAGAGGTTTAGGCTGTGGTAGAGGTAGGATGGAGATGGGGGAGCAAAGCAGACGACATAAACTATGTTCTATTTCTGCCAGGTAGAGTAAGCGAAGCAGAACTGACAAGAAATGAGCAAGATCCAAAGTGGTCTGCCTTCTTTCTGCGGCAAGAGCTTACTCGTGAGTAAAGCTCATTTAGGCTAAAATTAGGATGTGTTGCCTTTCAATAGCTACAAATGCCTTCGCCTTTGGACAAACCGGATAACGGTTACTTTCCTGGAGAGTAGCGCAGGTTGTTCTTGAGAGCTATCTGTAAGAGCAAACGCGTACTAAATACCTCTATCCAAACTTCTCAGAGCAGTAAGATGGTTGGCCATCTGCTTGAAAAAGTGCTAGTCTAGAAGCTGCTGACTAGTACAAAGGTAAAGAAGAATTCTTTGTTTGGAACAAGTTGAGCGGTACTGCTCTGTAAGGTCTTAATAGTCAAAAATTGTAATATTATTTTATTTACTGCGGAGCTCGTGCTACTGTGCTGTAATGAATTTGTTATAAAATTCAGTTGTGAGTACATGTAGTAAGCAGTAGCTGCGTACCATAGGCCAATAAGTATTTTCAGCCTAGAAAGCAGCAAAAACGCAAAATAAAGGCAGGATTGGGACGCGCTGAATCGGTAGCGTTCCACTATTGCAGTTGAGCGTCAGCGTTGTAATAAAGCTTGTTTGGCAAGGTCATTTCGTCGCCGGAAAGTATCTTCTTGCACTTGGTGCAAGGTGAAAAAATGACCAAATTTTATTACAACTTATTTTGTAAAGTATAGTAGCAGTACGCCTTATTCTACCCATTTAGGGAAGGCATAATCTCCGCTTAATCTAGTTAGGTAGGGCACACTAAGTAGCTACATGACCCCTCAATAAGTATAACTTGAGACTGTATCGGTGAGGTAGTTTGCAGCTGTGTTACGAGCGGGTAGGCTGAGTAGCAGGTGCTATTTTGGAGTGCTTAGCAGGGCCAACAGACCTAGGTCCCACGTAGAGATGCTGGCGGCGCAGTTTCTGCTTCCAAAGTGTAAATTCTTGCTTCTCAGATTGCAAGGTGATAGGGTTGGGCAAATGAGCCGTGTTGGTACACGTGGTACAGTTTCCGGTGCTGAGGTCGTGGCGGTCAGAGTAGGGACTGGCTGAACCCCAGCGCACGTAACCGATGGTGTTGTTGCTCGTGCGGTTGTTAAAAAAGACCGAGCTAGGTTGCTTATAGTAGTTAAATACTGCAGTAGCAGCGTACGTAGCCTTTAGTTTGATGCCAGTAGGTAGTAGCCCACTAGTAATCATGCGATTGTCGTGGTAGTAGATGTCGTGGCCAGCAGCGATGTTCATAGCTGCGTTGCAGGTGCTTACAAACTGGTTGTTGTAGGCTTCTACATATGCAGTGGTAGTAGCGGCGGTGGTAGCGTCCCCGTCGGTGGTCATGCCGGTGCCGGTGAAGTGCTCTGCCGTGGCGGGATAGGGGTAGGCGCCCTGTACGTAATTGTCGTGCACCTTCGCCGGGCTTTCGGCAGTACCCGACGAGTTATAAAAGTTGATATTGTCTTCCACGCCACTTTCATCCGGCAGGTTCTGCACTTCATTGAAGCTAACCTCGATTCCAGCTAGGTTCTGCACGGTGTTCAGGAGCAGAAAGCTGCTATGAGTGCTACCGCTGTTGTCGCGAAAACGACCGTCGATGTTGCGAACCTCGTTGTAACGTACGGTTAAGGTTTGCCGAGGAGAGCCGTCGCCGCTCCAACGGTACACTACAATGCCGGTGGTCTGGGCTAGGTAATTGTGCTCTACCGTCAGGTGTTTGGCCTTGGCAATATCAATAAAGCGGCCACGGGCCTGTTCGTCAACGGAAGGCAAGAGGCCGTAGCCGCGGCAGTTGCGCACAGTTAAATCAGCCCCATCCGTGTGCGCCTGAATCAGGTCGCCAGCACCAGCTAGGATGCAATTCTCTAAGATAACCGGCTCGGTAGTGATGATGCGGATGCACGGCACCGAAGAATCGGAACTGCGATAAGTGCCTGAGTAAGTGCCACCTTTATCGATAACGATGGTGTGGTCGTCCTTCGCCACGCTCGACGTGCAGGCACTGAGCGTCCAGGCCACAAGGCCCGAGAGCAGCCCTCCGGTAAGAGTATCCATGAAGTAAAGAGGTGTGCCTAATGGGTATGGCTTGCTGCGAGTAGGCGCCCGCAAGTTGGGTGCCTAGGTTGTTGGGCTAGCAAGCATCAGTCGGCTACTGACTGCAATGATACCGGTCCGACAGCAATTGGCTATCGGACCGGTAGGCGTTACTTAGTGCAGAAAATACCCTACCACCCGACGTGCATAGCCATTGAGCAGGAAGTAAGGCAAATAAGGCTTCGGGCAGTTTTTCAGCGCGAAGTGTGTAAAGTTGACCATGTTGCCACCGCCGCGAATACCAAACAAATGCTGGTAGTAACCTTTGACGCTGCGTTGTTTGCGGGTCAGGGTTTGGCCGCTCTCGTCGGGGTAGGTGCTGAGGCGCGCGTCGTAGTTGCAGTACACCGGGAAGCCGGCGCGGCGGGCTACGCTGGTGTAGTCGAAGTCGGCTAGGTAGTGTGGCAGGCGCTTCTCGTCGAACAAGCCGATTTTGTCAATCACCTTTTTGGGAATGAGCAAACCACGACCGGGCAGGTAGGTAACTGGATGCAGACCTTTGAACTGTTCGGGCTTCAGTTCCTCCAGCAAGTCGCGGCGCGTGTTGGTGCGGAAGTCGAGCAGCTCGCCACCATAGATAGGCTTACTGGTAGCTACGTCAAGTTCCAAGGCTCCTAGTACGGCCGTCGGGTTGCGGTCGGCGGCAGCTAGCATTTGAGCTACAAAATCGGGGTCAGTCACCACGTCGTTGTTGAGCGTCATGATGCGAGTGGCACCTAGCTCTAGCGCCCGCCGGATGCCGGCATTCACCCCAGCCGTCCAGAACAGGTTCCCATCGCCAGTCACGACTTCAACTTCCGGAAATTCATCGGCCAGCATCTGGTCGGTGCCGTCGGTGGATCCGTCGTCGACTACCACAGTGCGGAAGCGCTGGTCGGTTTGTTTGCGCAAGGAGAGTAAGCACTCGCGGGTGAAGTGCTTCCGGTTGAAAACGGGGATAATAACGTACAACATAGGCGTAAAGCAGGGGCAGCGAAAAGCCCGTGGTTTAGAGTCAGATTTTACCGCAGAACGGAGTAGGAGGTAGATTGAGAGCGGGGAGTAAGAACGGTGGCTTGTGCCGGAACAATTTCGTCGGCGAACTGAAGCAGTCGACTTACGCGTTTGGGCCACGTTTGGGTTATGGCAAATGCGTAACCAGCACGGCCCATGTTTTCGCGCGCTGCCGGGTGGTCATAGAAGTGCTCTACGGCACGGGCTAGAGCCGCAATGGTTTCTTCCGGCGTCGTGACGGGCACTTTCAATCCAGCCGCCGCCGGGATGAAGTCGCGGGCCCCTTGGTGGTTGAGGGTGATAATGGGTAAGCCCGTGGCCATGGCTTCCAGGAACTGCGCGGCAAACGAGTCGCGCAGGCTTGTGAACATGAAGGCGTCGTGTGTGAGGTAAGCGTGGCGTACTTCACTCCATGGCAGCGTACCAAGGCAAGTCACGCGGCCTTCTAAGCCATATTGTTGAATTAAGCCTGGCAGCAGAGACATCATTGGCCCATCGCCCACTATGGTAAGGCGGAACCGCACACGGGGGGCTACTTGCGCCAAAGCAGCCAGTACCACTGGCAATGCCTTGCGACTAATCAGGCGACCTAGCCAAAGCAAGCGCAACTCTGGAGCGGGCTGCCGCTCTGGGAATTGTGCTGGAATAAATGACTCCGGCAAGCCCGAATCGAGGAACAACTCTACGCGCTGCGCACCTAGGTTGCGCGCGAGGGCAGCCGTTTCCTGATTGGTGGCCAGCACCACGGAGGCATGCTGCAAATTTTTGCGCACATTCGAGTCGAACGTGACAAGCAGCCGGCTCATGAGCGTGCGCGGAATTTCAGTCTTGTACCAGTTCGGTAGGTAGTCACGGAAGGCCTTGGGGGCCTGTTGCCCACCCCCCACCGGCCCGAAGATCATGGGCTTACCGAGCCGCCATAGCCAAGAGCCCATTTGCAGGCTGCCATACGTAGCGTGGTGCACTAGGTCGAAAGGTGCGCGCTCATCCAAGCGTTTCGCGGTGCGCCAAGCGAGGTACTGCCATACCAGGTAATGCAGATAAATGCCAAATTGCCAGCGCGCTAGAAAATCAACCCACCTTGGCACGGCTATATACTCGAATTTGAGCCGGCTAGCGGCGCTATCATGCACTTGGTCAGCTAGGTAAGCTTCGATATTGGGGCGGCCAACGGGCCGCGTCAGGCACCAGACGGTGTGGCCTTGCTGAGCAGTTTGCCAAGCCCAGCTGAAGCCAAAGCCTTCCTCACCACCCCGGGTCGGGTCGCAAGCATACGCTGATGTAAGAATTTTCATAATGATAGGGTGTTATCTTCGCTAAGTGCAGGGTTCTTAGGTAGTAAGATAAAGATATAGTTCTTATTGCTAATCAGGTAGCTAGCTTTCGTTAGGTGTAGGTTATCTATTTGTTCTTAAATAACTGCCTAGCTGTCTGATGTGCAAAGAGGTGTAGGGCGTAAGAAGGGGGCGGACTGACCTAGGTTAGCGGCCATATTTCTGATACAATTCGAGGTATTCGTCGGCGATTTTCTGGATGGGAAAGCGGTGCTGTACCACCTCTAGGGCACGCTTCGATATCCTTTGATAGAGTGCCTGATCGGAGAGAAGTTGATGGGTAGCCTCCACAATCTCATGAAGATTGCGCACGTCGACCAGCACACCACCATCTTCTACTACCCACGGAACGGCACCGCTGTACTTACCCGCCACCACCGGCACGCCGTAGCTCATGGCTTCTACTAACACCATCCCAAACGATTCTTCCAGGGAGGTGTGTAGCACCATCGTGCTCTGGGCAATCTTTCGCAGCACCTCATCGTATTGAGTAGGGCCGAAGAAGACGATGTTGGTGATATCATGCTCGCGGCAGAAGTCTACGGCGTGGCCTTCGGGTTCGAAGGCTGTGCCCATGGCCCACAGTACCGCTTGCGGGTGGCGCTTTTGAATTTCTTTGAACGCGAGCAAGGCCATTTTGGAATTCTTGCGGTCGTCCCAGCCATTCACGACGATGCTGATGATGGGCTTGTCCTGTGGGGGCCTAGGTTCTAGGTTTGGGCCGGGTAACACCACGGGGTTAGCTACCACAAACACCTTTTCCCGCGTCCAAGGCTGCACTGACTCGGCCATATAGGGCGAGACGGCCGTGAACCAGCGTCCTTTGCGGAACACGTAGCGCGCCATTAGCAGTAGGAAAAAGCGGTTCAGCGTCCGGACATAGTTGAAAATTACCTGCGCGTTGTCGTGGACGGTAGTGATGGTGTTGGGGGTATACGCTAATGAAGCTAGGGCAAATTCGTAGGTCCAGTGGGCGTGCACTACTTCCGGCTTGTACTGCCGCAGCAAAGCTAGCATCTGCTTGCGCTCGAAGCGGTAGAAGTCGATGTTGCGGCCGATCCGCTTGCCGTTTTGGCGAAAGGTGCGCTTGCGGCAAGGCGCCACCACATACGTCAGCTGCCCTTCCTGGTACACGAAAGGTGGTCTATCGTCGTCCATCTGCTCGTCGATGGTAATAGCCACTACCCGATGCCCGCGCCTAATGTATTCCTTGATGAGATTGCTGATAAGAGGAGCCCCCGCACGCCCTTGCGGGTACGATTTGCCCTGCCAAGCCGCTTCCGGCAGCAGGTCACTCGTTGCGATAGGAGCTACTATGCCAATGAACATAGTTATGTTTTAATATTTATGAATACTACGTTCGTAGCTCTTGCAGGTTGTGTAGAGAGGCCTGCTTGTGTCTTTTAACTTCACTGGTGTCGTTTGCAGCGAGCCGTTCCAGACCAGTTAACGAGGGTACACAAGTAGGTACTGCTACCGCAGTACTGGGCTAGGTTGCTCCGCTGTGGTCTTGGGCTTCGTGGTAGGGCTTTGCAGGTTAGAAGCCACGGGCTTTTGGCCAGCGAAGATGCGGCGCATGATCGCCGATACCCGGCTGCGCAAAAACTCGTTGAAGCGCTTCCGGTCACGCTGCCGATCCTGCCGCACGTAGGCCGGGTGTACCAGCGGGAAAGCTAGGTCGCGGGCAGGCACAGCGCCTAGCATGTCGCCATCGTCGTGGGTGTGGGTGGAATTGTTACCAAAACCGATATTGCCTACTAGGTTCACCGCCGGCACAATGTACAGACCCGAGTTCATGCCAATGGTGTATTCCCACTGATAATCCCACACGTCGGCGGGCTGGGGCAAGCGCAGCACAGCCGCCATCTTTGAGAGACGGTAGCGTTTCTCCAGCGAGCTCGTGAACATGCTGTCGAGCGCACCTGTTTTCACCGCTTCCTGGAAACCTGTGAGGTTATAGTCATAGAGTACCCAAGCGCGGCGCCACGTGGCCCAGCCCCAGCTGTTGCGCTGGGTAGAGAAATAGTAAGAAGGCGCACCTGGCGTAAGGGGCTCTTGGGCTTCCGAGCCGAAGTTGTTGCCGCCGATGTGCATCACGCGGGTATCGTCGCGGTAGCGGGCCAGCAGCTCTTGGCAGTAAGGAAAAAAGCTAGGTGCTGGCACGCAGTCGTCTTCCAGAATGATGCCCTCCGTTTCGTGGCTGAAAAACCAGTTGATGGCCGTGATGGGAGCAATGCCGCAGTTCAAGTTGCGCTCCTGAAAAAGCGTAAACACTTGGCACGGCCAGTCTACTTCCTGCACCACGGCCCGGGTGGCGGCGCACTGCGCTTCGTCAGTTGGACGGTTGGCGCGCGGACCATCGGCCGCTACGTAGAGCCGCGTAGGACGTGCCTGACGGATCGTTTCAAACACCCGGCGTGTAGTATCGGGCCGGTTGAAAACCAAGAGAAGAACCGGAGTCTGGAGGGCCGCCTCGGGTTGCGGTGTGTAGGACTGAGGCATGGGACGACGGAGTTAGCGAAGGAGATATTAAGCGGGCACCAAGGCGGAAGGCTGCGCTTCTAGTTCTGGTAATGGATTCGTGGGGGTATCGAGCGCCATCGGAGCGGGCACAGGTTCAGCCACGGCTGCCATTATCAGGCCGAGCAAGCCAAAGTGATAAGTAGACCAATCGTAGGAAGTGCCGAAAACAATAAGGCTGCCAAAGTAGGCGACAAGTGCCGCCGTATCGGAATCCATGCGCCGCGACTTCAATAGACGCCGCCCCACGCTGATGAACGGTACCAGCAGCACCAGCAGGATACCTAGGATGCCGAAGTAAAAGGCGCGGTCGAGATAGAAGTTGTGGAAGTGGTGACCGGTGTGGTCGGGCCACATGGGTGCGTCGCTGCTAGGGTCATAAAACTGCATCGGCACATCGAAGCCCTCCAGGCGCCAGCCAGCGATGGGGCGCTTCTGGACCAGCGGAATGTACGACTCAATTTGCTTGAGGCGCCAGCTGCCGGTGCCTTGTTTGTCGGCGTTGGCAATGTCGTCGATGCTTTGCTCGAAGCGCGATACCACCTCTGGGTTATCCAGCACAATCATCGTCAGGCCCAGTGAGCCTAGAATGGCGGGCAAGCCGATCAATAAAATCATCTTCGCTGGCGAGAAGCGCGTCGTCTTGGCTAGGCGCAGCAATAGCAGATCGACCGGAACGGCAATGATGGTAGCAATCCAGACAGAGCGGTGCTGCAAGAACACAATCAGTGGCATGCAGACGAAAAAAACCAACAGTGCCGTGAAAGAATTGCGCAGCAAGAAGCGGTTCAGGAAGAACAAAGCCACAATCACCAGCAGATACGCTGAGGAGGAATTGAAGCCTCGCTCATTCTCCACGAAGGCGTTCAAGCTCAGCGAGTCGCGGTGTAAAATCAGAAGGTTGGCCATCAGCACCAGTACCAACACGTTGATCAGCTGCGAGAAGGGCGGCATGCCGTAGCGCCGATGAAAGGCATAGAGGCCGAAGGTGATGAGCAGCACGAAAAACTTGTTGAACACGTGCGGATACACGAGCCACGAGTTCCAACCCGCGTACGATTCCAGCACCAGCCACATAATCACGCAGACCCAGGCAAAAAACCACTTCTTCACGATCGGCTGCATGTAGCGCCAGAAGAGGATAACGCAAGCGAGGCCGCCCCCGAGCAGGGCGTAGTTAAGATACTTTAGCTGCTCCGGCTCTTGGTCGACCATGGAGCCATAAAGGAATTCCCAGAACACTGAGCAGGTGCAAAAGACCGCCAGCATGGGCAAGATTCGGAGAAAGTTTAAGCGAATTTTCATGACACCAGACGCTGTGGAAAGGGCAGCCGTTACTCAAACGCGCTCTTTCGTGGAAAGGGTACCTGGGTAGGTGGGTTGGAGAGAAGGAGCAGTAGTAGCCTGCGACTTGGCCGAAGCGCCACGCCGGGCTAGGTCGAAAAAGGCTAGGGTATCGCGCAGCATTACGGAGGCATCGAAGTGCTTCTCGCCCCGGTTGTGTTGCCGCTGTTGCAACTCTTGCCGCTTTGTGGCCGAGCTCAACAAAATTTGTAGCCGCTCGGCCATCACGCTGGGCGCTGCCGTAGGCAGAACTAAGGCATCGGGCGTATCGGCTAGCAACTCCGGAATGCCACCCACGGCCAGCGCCACAGCTGGGCATTGGGCCGCCATTGCTTCGATCAGGACTAAAGGGCAGTTCTCGCGCAGGGCGGCGTGCACGTACAAGTCAGCAGAACGGAGCAGGGTCATGATGTCGCGGTGATAGCCCAGCAGGAAAACGTGCTTACCTAGGTCGGCATCGGCAATCATCTGGCGGAGTAGCGTTTCGTCTTCGCCCTGACCAACTAACACCAAAGCAAAGTCTGTTTGCTGGCGCTTAAGCTCGGCCGCGGCTTGCACCAGGTAGCGCTGATTCTTGCGCGCCTCCAGTTGTCCCACGTTCAAGATAACCGGACGACCAGCAAACTGCTGGCGAAGGCCGGGTGTGGTGGGAGCCGGCGCCTGAGGCGACTGATTCATGGCTAGGCCATTGTACACTACGGTGTGGCGCGCATCGGGCGCTAGCCACGGCTCGCTGCGCCGCCGCACATAGTCGGATACGCCGATAAAAAACCGGGTACGACCCAGCAAGAAGTTGTACCAGTGATGCAGAAAACGAGCCGTCAGCCCCGTGAAGCCTTGCTGATGAATAAGCTCCTCAGCCGGATGGTCGTTGAAGTGCCCCGTCACGACTACTGGTGCTTGGTCGCGCAGCGCTAAGCGAGCGGCCCAACCACTGCATGGATCTTGGGCATTCACCACATCGTACTGCGCCGAGCGGTCGATGGCAAAGAAGATTTCGGCCGCCTGGGTTAGCTCAATACCGATCTGCTTACCAAACAGCACACCTAGGCTCCGACGGAAAACACCAATCACCCGGCGCACTACCGGGCGCAGGCTGTCCTGCGTCACCAGCGTAACGGTGTGCCCTTGGGTCCGCAGTTGAGAGGCGAGGCGCTCATAATGAACGCGCACCCCCGATGGAGCACTTGGAACAATCAGGGAAGTGAGCAGGATATTCATGAAGGAACAGAGCTAGAAAGCGGATCGAAGGAGAAGAGCAGGCTCTTCCGGCGTTCCAAGAACATTTCGTAGCGAATAAGAAGCGCCTGCCCCGCCGCTGGCATTGCGGAAAGCTGCTGCAGACGTGACAGAAGTTGTTGTAGGGGTGCGCGGAGTTCGGGCGAAGGCCAGCGCAAAACCACCGCTCCTAGTACAACCGCGCCCGTGAACATCTGCACGAGCAGCGTGAGTACCGCGGGAAGGTGCAGCGGGTGAATTAGCAAGGTGACAGCCAAGATGCTGGTGCCTACGGCGGCAGCGTTGATCAAGCCCGGTATATAGATGGCAAACAGGCGGCGATATGGGATACCAATATCGTTGTGGGTGATGCGCATGTAGAGGAAGGTGCGAACCACCTCGCCGGTACCGATAGCCGCTGCAATGCCTGCCAAGCCAAAGCCACGTAGCAGCCCAAATAAGCTAGCTAGCAGCAGCATAAACTCGACGTTGAGGATAATCTTCTGCCGTAGGTTGGCGCGAGCGTCGGCCACTACCCCAGCAAAGAGCGTAGTCATGCTCAGCGGGATAGAAATGCAGAGTACACGCAGTACTGGTACCGAAGCCGCCCAGCGCGGACCTAGTAGCATCTCCACCAGCTCGGGTGCCGCCACGGCTACGCCAGCGCACAGTGGAAGCACTAGTGTGGCTACTAGGGTGCTGCTGGTAAGGTACAGCGAACGTACGCGAACTACATCGTCCTTCACCTTGCTAAAAGCCGGAAAAGCCACCCGGGCTAAGCTGTTGGTCAGAAAGTACATGGGCAGGTACAACAGCATGTACGCACGGTTGTAAATACCCAGCAACACCGGACCTAGCAACCGCCCAATCAGCATCGTATCGAGGTTGCCGTTTATAAATTCTAGAAAGCTGATGATAGAAACTCGGCTGCCGTAGCCAAGCAACTGTTTGTAGGCGTTCCACTGGAAGATGAACTTCATGGAGTGACGCACCACCAAGTAGCTCATCAACGCTACCAAGAGCTGCTGAGCGAGCGTACCAGCAATAAGGCTCCATACGCCGCTGACGGGTATCATGCCTTTGCTGGTTAACCAGGCAAGCGTAACCCCTACGCCACCATATCCTAGGATGTAAGCCGCTACTTCTATTTTGGCGAGTACTTCAAAACGCATCTCGCGGCGCAGAAGGCTCGTAGCCGTCATGCCCAGTCCCACGAAGATGAAGCCCAACGACTGAAAGCGCACCAACGACACCACAGCCTCATTATTCAGAAAGAAGGTGGCCAGGGGCGCCAGCAAACAGGCCAACGCCGTAACGACGGCACCTAGCCCCAGCGAAGCGGTAAAGGAGGCGCGCACGTCATCTTTGCTGATGGTAGACCGCTGCACGATGGCGTGGCCAATGCCCATCTCAGCGAAGTATGTGCCGAAGCGCAACACGACACCTGCCATAGCTACCAAGCCAAACGAGGCCGGGTCGAGCAAACGTGCCATGATGGCCGTATAGCCGATCTGCATGAGCGCAGTGGCTACGGAAGCCGCCGTAGTCCATTGTACGCCGCGGATTGCCGCCGACGCGAGGCTTTTGGGGGTAGTAATAGTACTCATAGAATAGGCAAATAAAACGGCGCAAAAAAGGTGTGTAAGAGCAGCAGAAGCTCCAAACCTGCGCGTGGAAATAAGAGGGTGGCAGGTCCGAAGTAAAACCTAGGTAATCTAAAATTCGCCTGTCATTCCGAGCATCTTCCTTGACGCAGAAAACGCCCGGAATGACAGGTACCCTTTCTTATAAAGTTAATAGATCGAGGATTTGCCCTTGTAACGGTACTCGTAAGTTTGGGCAAAATGCACGTCGTTGATAATCATATAAATCTGCTTCACCTTCTGGTCGCGGTGAAGCTCACTGATCTGGTTCACTAGGCCACGGTCGGTGTAGTTCTGGCGCACCACGTAAATGTTGGCGTCGAGGTAGCGAAGCAGCACAAAGAACTCGGCCACGTAACCCATCGGCGGAATATCGACCAGCACGTAGTCGTAGTCTTCTCGCAGCTGCTGCATCAGGTCGGCCAAGCGGCGGCTTTCCAGCAGTTGCGTAGGGTTCTCCGGAATCGGTCCGCAGCACACAGCATCTAGGTTGGGGACGTCGGTCGCGATGCGGGCTTCCTCCAAGGTGCTGGTGCCCGCCAAGTAGGTGCTCAAGCCATGTGCCCGGCGCGTATCAATGCCGAAGTAGCCAGCCATCGTAGGACGGCGCATGTCGCACTCCAGCAAAATCACGCGACGGCCACCCTGGGCTAGCTCCGCCGCTAGGTTTACGGTGCAGAAGGTCTTGCCTTCACCCGGTACCGACGACGTTACGCCGATAAATCGTTTATCAGGACCTGAAGACAAATACTGCAAGCTCACCCGAATCGAGCGGAATGCTTCCGAAATAGGGCTGCGCGTGTCGTGCAGCATAGCTTGCTTATCGGCACTGGAACCGTGGGGTACTACGCCCAGCAGCGGAATGTTCGTCACTTTCGACAAGTCATCCTTGCTCTGGATGCGGCGGTTGGTTTTGTCGCTCAGTAATACAATGCCCGTCGGAATGGCCAAGGCTGCCAACAGTGCGATCAAGCTCACCAACGCCGGCTTGGGTGCCGACGGGCCTAGGCCACTTTGCTTGGCCGGGTCAACTACTTTCTTGTCGGTGTTGTTGGTAGCTAGGGCAATAGCCGCCTCATTACGCTTTTCTACCAGCAGGTTATAGTTCTTGTCGGTGAAGTCGCTACGGGTTCTGAGAGCCGCTAGACGACGCTCGTTTTCCGGCATCTGGCTGATCTGGGTGCGTACCTGCGCTAGCTGCTGGTTCACATCGCCCAGGCTGATGTTAGCGGTGCGAATCAAGTTAGCCAGGGTTTGAATCAACGATTCCTTTGTGTCGCTGATCTGTTCGTCGAGGCTCACCAGCTGCGGGTTGATAGCTGTGGCATTAAGCGCCACAGACGTACGTTCCGTGTTGAGTTTAGCAAGTTGCTGTACCAGCGCCAAGATAGCAGGGTCTTCGATGCCTGCAGTGCTAGGTGAAGCGGTTTGACCAACCGCCCGGCGGCTGCGCATGTAGCCTAGCATGTTTTGGTAGTATTTCAGATTCGTAGCCAAGCGAGCTTGCGACGATTGTAACTCGCTCTGGCGTTGAATGCCAGCCCCCGATTGAGCGGTAGCATCTACTACGCCTGTCGAAGCGCGGAATGAGCTGACCGCTTCTGCCGCGTTGAGACGAGCCTGCGCAATCTTGTTGATTTCGTTGTCGAGGAAGGCAATTGTTTTTTGGCCGATCTGATTCTTCTGAGTCAGATCTTCCTCCACGTACACCGCCATGAGGGTATTCAGAAACTGCGTTTCCTTGCTAGGTACTGAGCCCTGCGTGGTGAGCTCCAAGATGCGTGATTCGTGCTCAATGGGCTTTACCTTCAGACGGTTCTGATAATCGCCAACCAAGCTAGGCATGTCTTGCAGCTTGAAGAAGAAACGCTCTTTAGTTGGGAGAGCTGGGTAGCTAGGCTCAGGCGCAATGACGGCCGTCAGTAGTGGGCTACGAAGTGTGTCACCTGCGCGCACTGTCTGGTCGAGTTGGGTACCAAGTACTTCGCGTACTAACTCGCCGGAAGCCAACTGGTGAAGCTCGCCTTTCTTGATATCAGCGTGCACCCGGTAGCGCCCATCTTGCTGCGGCTCCACATAAATTGGCACCCCCACGAGCTGGGGCTTATTGGGCACCGGCAGCACCCGAAACGGCACGCCGCCGATGGCTTGCTCGCGCACTTGCAGGTTCTTCACCGAGTTCAGCCACGAGCTAGGCACGGTATAGTAAGACACCGAGAACGGCAAGCGTGAGAGCGTACGGCGCAGCATGTCGGTAGAAGTCAGTAGGCCGATTTCGTCCTCCAGCTTCATGCCTTTGTCTTTAGGATCAAGCAGTTGTAATAGCTCTTGGGCCTGCTTGGAGCCGGTGCTTTGATTACCGATCAGGAGCGTAGAGCGAAAATCGTAGGTAGGGGCTTTGACTTGCAAATACATCCAGGCCGAAAGTCCGGCAATCAGGACTGAAGCAAGGAAAAGAGGCCAGCGTTTGCTGAGCTTGAAGAACAGCTCATGCAAGTCAATTTCATCGGAAGCAGTATGACGCGATTCCATACTAGCGAATTAGAGAGTGAAGAAAGGGTAGCGGAATAGCGGTGGGGTTATTTCTTATCGAGGGCAAAGGTCAGAAGCAGCACTACTGCCGAGATACCCGAAAAGACAAGGGCGAGGTTGGTAACGTTGCCTCGGGCGGCACGCGCCCTGAGAGGTTCTACGTACACCGCATCGTTGGGGCGGAGATAGTAGTAAGGTGATTGGAGCAGCTTAGGATCAGTCAGGTTTAAAAGCACCACTTCCGAGCCTTTGGAGGTTTGGCGGATAAGCTTGATATTCTTGCGGTTACCAAACTCAGTTAAGTCGCCTGCCATACCTAGCCCTTCCAGGATTGTAGCCTGCGGGTTGTAAATAAAGTACCGGCCTGGGGTGCGTACTTCACCTAGCACTGTCACCTTGAAGCTGAGCAGCTTTACTAGCACATTGGCGTCACGTATGTAGCGCGTTACTTGTTGCTGAAGAACACGTTGCGCTTGTTCCAGCGTTAAGTTGCGCACCGAAACCTTACCAACTGTGGGCAGTGTCACGCTACCTGCTTCATCCACGGGGTAGCCAGACAAGTACAAAGTGCCAGGGTCGCCGGAGTAAATAGATTGGGTGCCGTTTAGGTTAAATTGCTCACTAAGTGTAGGTTGGGCGCTCTGCACTCGGATGCTGAGCACATCATTTGGTTGGATGTGGTAAGCTGGCGGGGCATTGTTGATGGTAGTTGGGGTTTCTGTAGAATACTGGCCTCCTTGCAAATACGGTAGTTTGCTTTGGCTTACGCATCCTTCTAGGCTCATCAGCGGCAGTAGCGCGAGCAACAGCTTTAGCCAGGATCTTTGCTCCTTATGAGGAAGACAAGATGCCAGAAAACCAGCTGATTGTGAGCCTGCTAGTGGTGCACGCCGATGCTGCTTCCTAAAGGCCGACAGTAAATTTAGGACTTTCAAATGTAAGTTGTATAGCTTTCTTCTAATTAAAATATTCTGCAATTTACTTGTACTTATTTATAGTATTGTCTAATAGCCTTGTTGATTAATGAAATTTTAACAATGTGCCGAGCTGCAAGGTGTGTGAACATGACGGAGCAAAAAGGAGGATAGAACAAGGAGAAAAGAAGCAGGATGAACCAATAACTGTTGGTGTCAACGACAACCCGTACGAGTAACAACAAAATTAAGTTGAAAAAATTATAAATTAGTATGTATTAATATTTATAACTGATCTGACTACCAGAAAAATAAATTGCCTGGGGCATATGCAGCGTGTAACGATGGTCAACCGGCTACCATCTTATACTGCCACTTAATGCTACACGTAAATACTCCTCCGGGTGGGGTAGCCAACAGAACTAGCGCGCAGAAGTAGCCTTAGAAGCAGTGGGGGCGCCACTAATGAACGTGTGCTTTTAGTGGTAACTACATGCGATAGACGCACATACGCACTAAGCCGGTGGACTGGTTTGTAGGCGGGCCTATTCATTGTGAGCAGGAACAAGGCAACTACACCAGTAATTCTGGAGTGGCTGCGCTCTGAAAAAGCAACCTAGGGTAGTAACTTACCGACATTTAGTAGTACTCATTTTACTCTTGCAACCTAGGTATTGACTTCCACCGTGCCGTCTGTGTTGCCGACTTCATGAAGAACTTTCACTATTCCATATTAGCCGCTATAACTGGAGCTGGCTTCGCGCTTACTGGTTGCGCGAGCACACCTAAAGTTTCTACAAGCACAGCCGTGAGTGCTGTTTCGCCGCCAGCCGCTGTTAACGCCGGACCTGTGCTGAAGGGAGTGGGGCTTGACATGGCCGACCTTGATCGATCCGTATCGCCCTGCGACGATTTCTTTCAATACTCAGGCGGCAATTGGCTGAAAAGCAATCCGGTACCGGCGTATGCCTCGAGCTGGGGACCCCGTAACTTACTCAACGACCGTACGCAAGCGCTGTTGCGGCAAATTCTAGAAGATGCGGCGGCGAATACGAATGCGCCAGCTGGCAGCAACGCGCAGAAAGTAGGCGACTACTACGCCTCCGGCATGGATTCGGTGGCAATTGAACAAGCTGGTCTGAAGCCGCTCACGCCGGAGCTGGACCGCATCAATGCTATTAAAGACCTGAAAACGCTCCAGAAGACGCTCGCGCATGAGCAGACCCTTGGGACGGGCGCTTTCTTTCGGGCGGGCGTAGGGCAAGACCGTAAAAACAGCACCGTGTATGCGGTGAACCTAGGGCAAGACGGCCTCAGCATGCCCGACCGCGACTACTACCTCAAAGACGACGCACGGTCCAAGACGGTACGCACAGCGTACGTGGCCTACATGATGAACATGTTCAAGCTCATGGGCGATGCCGAGGCTACTGCTGCCAAGAAAGCGGCGACCGTGTTGCGACTGGAAACTAGGCTAGCTCAAGCCAGTAAAAACCGGGTAGAATTACGCGACCCGTACGCCAACTACAACAAAATGGCGCTGAAGGATTTCAACGCTCAGTTTCCCGCTGTTGGGTTGCCTGTTATACTCGCCCAAAACGGGCTAGGGGCAGCGCAGGAGGTAATCGTTGGGCAACCAGGCTTCTTCAAAGAACTGAATACGTTGCTAAAGACGGAACCGCTGTCGGACCTCAAAACCTATCTGACGTGGCAATTGGTTAGCTCGGTGGCCCCGGCGTTGCCCAAGGCTTACAGCGACGAAGCCTTTCGGTTTGCGCAAGTGCAGAGCGGTGCAAAGCAGCAGCCCACCCGCTGGAAGCGTATGCTCGCAGCCACTGATAATACCCTTGGGGAGGCCTTTGGGCAGCTTTACGTAGACAAGGCTTTCTCGCCGGAGGCCAAGCAGAAAGCGCTGGATATGCTGAGCAACATTAAGGCGTCGATGGCCGAGCATATCCAAAGCAACACGTGGATGAGCGACGCTACCAAGGCGGAAGCGCTGAAGAAGCTCAACGCGCTACGGGTGAAGATTGGCTACCCCGATAAGTGGAAAGACTATTCGGCCCTCAACATCAGCCGCGAATCGTACCTGAAGAATGTGCTGAGCGCCCGGCAGTGGAGCTATAAGGAGAATGTGCAGAAGTACGGCGGGCCTATCGACCGCAATCAGTGGGGCATGACGCCGCCCACCATCAACGCGTACTACAGCCCGCCTCTCAACGAGATTGTGTTTCCAGCGGGCTACTTGCAGCCGCCGTTCTTCGATCCGAATGCCGACGACGCAGTGAATTACGGCGCCATTGGAGGTGTGATGGGGCATGAAATGACGCACGGCTTCGACGATCAGGGTCGCCAGTATGACGCCGAAGGTAACCTGCGCGATTGGTGGACACCCGCCGATGCCACCGAGTTTACGAAGCGCGCCGATGTAGTTGGGCGCCAGTACGATGCCTTTTCGCCTCTAGATTCGGTGCACGTGAATGGCAAGCTCACGATGGGGGAGAACCTGGCCGATTTCGCCGGGCTCACCATCGTGTATAGTGCGTTGCAGAAGCAGTTGCAGAAGAAATATGGTAATAATCCGCGCCCACTCTACGACGGGTTTACGCCTGAGCAGCGCTTCTTTCTAAGTTGGGCTCAACTCCGCCGGACCAACATCCGGCCGGAGGCGCTGCGCCAACAAATCCTAACCGATCCGCATTCACCGGGGCAGTACCGCACCATCGGACCGCTAATGAACATGCCTGAGTTCTACGAGGCTTTCAACTGCAAAGAAGGGCAGAAAATGGTGCGTACTACTGCCGAGCGGGCCAAGATTTGGTAACCTAGCTTCAAGCTAAGCTAGCACACGACCGTGGCAAACCTAGGTGGTGACTGAAAAATATGCGTATAAAATCGCAGTAAAAACGGCGGCTCGCATGGATAAGGCGGGCCGCCGTTTTATGTTTACAGTTACGACTACGTAGCCGCTGCTTGCGGTAAGCCTGTAGTAGCTCTTTTTTACGTGCTGTGGGCAAGCCGAAAAGCTAGCAAAACGTAGCCCTTAGTCCTGTATCCATTGACTTTGCCGCAGTGTACTTCCACCGCGCAGCGGCAATTAGCTTCCGGCATGAACGTTTACCTGCAAGATATTCTGGCGCATCCGTTGCCTTCGCTCGCTATCGTGGGCAACCTGATCATCATTGAAAGCCTGCTTTCCGTGGATAATGCCGCCGTGCTAGCGACGATGGTGAGCGATTTGCCCCGCGACCAGCGCTATAAAGCGTTGCGCTATGGCATCATCGGAGCGTATTTCTTCCGGGCTGTCTGCATCTTATTTGCCTCGTACCTGATTACGTTCTGGTTTTTGAAACCGCTGGGCGGCTTGTACCTGCTGTATTTGGTATACGATTACTTTAAAGCAGAAAAGAGCGACGACGATGCGCCTGATAAAGGCAAAAGTTGGGTGTACAAATACACCCTAGGTCTGTTCGGGAAGTTCTGGGCCACCGTGGCGCTCATCGAGCTGATGGACCTAGCTTTTTCCATCGACAATGTGTTTGCCGTGGTGGCCTTCACTGATAACCTGATCTTGGTCTGCGTAGGCGTATTCATCGGCATCTTGGCCATGCGTTTGGTGGCCCAGGCCTTCGTGACCCTAATGGGAAAGTATCCTTTTCTGGAAATTGCTGCCTTTCTGGTGATTGGCTTGCTCGGTCTGAAGCTGCTACTCTCGTTGTTCGAACACTTCCAGCCACGGCACCCCCTCAGCCAGTTTCTGGGTAGCCATGCCGCGGATGTAGGGCTGACCATCCTAACGGTGGCCATGTTTTTGGTACCTCTGGCGTGGGCTTATCTATTTCCTCGGCAAGATAATCTGCGCTCCTAGCTATTGCTGGGATGTAGCTTGCCCGCTGCTTGTGGGACTACGGCCTCATTTGGTGCAGCCAGAAAAGTGGGTTGCACAAATAAGTGTTTCACCTCGGGGTGTTGGGCTTGAATGGTCGTACTGAGCTCCTCAACCGCCTTCGTAACCTGAACAGCCGATAACTCTGGGTGAAACTCGGCCCGTAGCACGACGAGGATTTCCTCGGGGCTCAGGTAAGTCGTCATAGGGGGCGCCACGCGGCGAACAGCCGGCGTCGCCTGGGCTAAGAGCGTCAGTTGTTGCAGAAGCGCGGGCTCAGCCGTTTCGCCTAGGAGTAGGCTTTGGCTCTCGCGAATCAGCAGGCCCGCTACAGTCACCAGTATCGCTCCGATGACGAGGGAGGCTACGCCATCGAGGTAAGGGTTCTGCAACTGATGGCTTAGGAAAACGCCCAAAAAGGCCACAATAAGCCCGAGCAAATCCGCAGTATCCTCAAATAGCACCACGAAGGTTGCTGGGTCTTTGCTCCGGCGGAAGGCCGACCAGAATGTTTGCCGTCCGCGCTGGGCATTGAACGTGCGGCGAGCTAATAAAAACGAGGCACCATCGAAGCAAAAAGCTAGGCCTAGCACCACATAATTCCAAGTGGGGTCAGTGATGGGGCTCGGGTTTTTTAGGTGCTCTATCCCTTCGTAGATCGACATGCCGCCACCAATGGCAAAAATGCAGATAGACACCACAAAGGACCAGAAATACAAGTCGCGCCCGTAGCCAAACGGGCGTCGCTCGTCGGCTGGGCGCTGACTGCGCTTCAGACCCAGCAGGAGAAGCCACTCGTTGCCAGTATCCACTACCGAGTGAATGCCCTCTGACAGCATCGCCGAGCTGCCGGTAAAGATGGCCGCCGCAAACTTGATAACGGCAATAGCTAGGTTAGCAGCTAGGGCTCCGAAAATCGCCGTTTTGGACGACGGCTGCGGCGGCGCTGATTGGGTCGGCGAATCGTTCAAGGCGCAAGTAGGCTAAAGGCAGGGAAAGACATTTCTTGCCTACTACGGGGCGCTGCTACTTTCGATAAATATTCCTTCGTTTAAACCGTGGACCTAGGTATATGCTCCGCTGTCCAAGTACTAGAGGTAGGGCCCCCTAGGAATAGATTAACTTCTAGCTAACCAGTTTTTTAAAGCCGTCCTTCAGCACAGCCGCATGCCGGGACCTAGCTAGTTAGATTGCTACCATAAAAGCAATAAGCTGTGATTTCAACCAAATAAGCAGAGAGAAGCTAATCCTACTATGAGTTTGGTTGATACGCGTTCGGCGATGCTTTCATCGCGTGCTTATCGAGTGGTATCGTGCCATTTTTGGGTCCTTCGACAATCGTTTTGTAGGTAGCTTCGATCGTATTAATCGTCACAACTGGGTCGAATCGTTGTGCACTTCGGATGCCAGCTGCTACGGCATCTTTGCGTTCTTCGGCGGTTAAGCCAACTACTTGCTCAAGGGTGCGAGCCCCCTGCTGGGCCCAGGCTTCGACCTTGGCGGCCTCATGCGGCCGGCGCGGAATCAGAAAGCCAGCTCCCCCAGCCACTTCCGTCATGGGCACTTCATCGGTGGTAATGACGGGGCAGCCCGAAGCCATTGCCTCGGCAATAGGCCAGCCAAAGCCTTCTGCCAGCGACGGAAACAGGAAGACAGTAGCTCCAGCGTAAGCTAGCTGCACATAAGTGTCTTCTACGCCCGAAAAGAAATGGATATCATCGCGAAACGCGGAGGCAAGGCGCTTTTCTTGTAGGGCCTGGGAAGGCGTTTCACCGATAAGCAGCAGCGGCAAGCGGCTAGTAGTGGTAGCACGCCAAGCATCGTACAGCTCAACAACACCAAGCCGGTTTTTGTACCAGGCATTACCACCCACGTGCAGCAGATAGCCGCCAGCTAGGTCGAGCTGTAACCTAGCCCCAAGCTGCATTCGGGCCTCTACAGGCTCTTTGGGTTTAAATTTCTGGTTAAGCCCATTATACACCACTTTGGATGTAAGCGGAGCCGGCACAAAAGTCTGCAAGTCTTCCCGGGTCCGGTAAGAAACCGAGATGAAGTGCTTGCCCTGAGCGTAGCCGCGGTGTATGTAGCGCTGATAAACCCGTCCCGACCAGCTAGTGGCATTGTCGGGTATCTCACCTAGCGCGGAGCGTTGCGCCAAAAAGTCGTGGCAATGGACGACATGCGCTTTGTCGGCGACCAACGGCACCCAGGGCCCGAGCGCATGATCCGTAAACACATACAGCGTGTCAGCAGGAGTTTGCTTTAGGCGCTGCCGAACCTTGAAGGGAAACAGAACATACTGATCGACATACCCTAGCCATTTCTTTAGCGAACCGGGGACTGGGAGGCGGGAGCAAATAGGTTGCGGCGCCCAAACCTGCACAGCATGCCCGCGCTCTTGCATTCCATCGGCTAGCATCCGGGTAAACCTAGGCATGCTTTGATGCTCTAGAAAGTCTGGATGAGCAAAGAAAACAATATTCATAAGCGGGGAAATGAGAAGGAAGCTGCCGATGCGTTAGGCTTTGCAAATATATTGATCAAACTCGCTTGTTTTATCTAGCGTGTTTGTTATGCGTTTATTATCAACAGCTTGCACAAGTTTAGCTTTGCCGACGTAGAAATTCGAAGTTGCTTGTGTTTCGGTCGGAGGCCTTCTGTCAAGCTGTACGGGCAAGGACTTTAAGCGAGGTAAAGATCCGTAACCTAGCTTTTCAGCCACGATTGGTCCGAGGAAACCTAAAGAGTGTTGTGTACAAAATTAAATTAGAAGATTTATATTTCCTAATTGTGAATCTACGGGGTTCTGTTTCTTGCTAGCCAAAATGCTGAACGATTCAAAAGCATGTGCTAGCCCGTCGTCTTTTCATATTCGTTGCCCACTCGATCCAGCTTACACGCGCTCTAGTCGCAACATAACCTGAAATTGGTTAGGCTATGACCAGAGTGCACATGACCAGAAAGAGCCAAGGCCGGCCAGCAACTAAATTGCTGGCCGGCCTTGGCTCTTTCTGGTCTGCTGTTTCGCTCGTCTTAGATAATCGTGCTCATTCCCGCTTTGATGTTGTCGCGGTGGAGCTGCGAGGTGGGGAAACCGAGCACGCACTGCGCGATGTGCGTTCCAACCTGCTCCGTCGTCGACGACGAAGTTGGGTTTAGCTCCGGTGTCAACACGTTCTGGGCTAAAGCATCTTGCACGGCGTCCTTCACTACATTGGCCGCTTCTTGCAAACCAAAGTGCTCCAACATCATCGCAATGGATAGGATGGTGGCAATGGGGTTGGCAATGCTCCGGCCTTTCGCCTGCGGGTACGAACCGTGAATGGGCTCAAATAGCGCGGCTTTATCGCCCACCGAAGCGGAGGGCAGCAGACCTAGGGAGCCGGCAATAACTGAAGCCTCGTCCGAGAGAATGTCGCCGAACATGTTTTCCGTGAGCATCACGTCGAACTGCTTGGGGTTCAGGATGAGCTGCATGGCGGCGTTGTCCACGAACAAGTAATCTACGGCCACGTCTGGGTAGGCAGGAGCTAGCTCCTGCACCACTTCGCGCCACAAGCGCGAGGTTTCCAGCACGTTGGCTTTGTCGACCAAGGTCAGCTTCTTGCGGCGGTTCTGGGCCGACTGGAAAGCTAGGTGCGCGATGCGCGTAATCTCGGGGCGTGTGTAGGTGCAGTGGTCGAAGGCGCCATTTTCGGTGCGGCCTTTCTCCCCGAAATAGATACCGCCGGTCAGCTCCCGGTAGATCAGCATGTCGGCGCCGGCAATGCGGTCAGCCTTCAGTGGCGAGTGAGGTAGTAGTATATCATAGGCCGTTACGGGGCGAATGTTAGCGTAGAGACCTAGCTCTTTGCGCAGGCGCAGCAAGCCCTGCTCGGGACGAACCTTAGCGGCGGGGTTGTTATCGTACTTGGGGTCGCCGATGGCGCCGAGCAGGATAGCGTCGGCGGCGCGGCAAGCCGCTAGCGTCGACTCCGGCAACGGGTCGCCGGTGGCATCGATGGCGCAAGCGCCCATCAACTGATAGTCGTAGGTGAAGCGGTGGCCGAAGCGTTCGGCTACGGCGTCGAGTACCTTAATGGCCTCGTGACAGACTTCTGGTCCGATACCATCACCGGCCAGTACGGCAATTTTCTTTCTTAATATGCCCATGCGCGTGTGGTTTCGTAGGCGGCAATAGCCTCCTTTTGGTTGACTAAAAAATCGATGTCGTCGTAGCCGTTAATCAGGCACTCCTTCTTGTAAGGATCGAGGTCGAAATGGATGCTTTCGCCCCAGGCCGGTACCGTCAGGGTTTGCTCTGGCAGGTTCACGACCAGCTCCGTTTGCGGGTTCTGCTCCACTTGGTCGAGCAAGCGTTGGAGCACTTCGTCGGAAACTTGCAGAGGCAACAAGCCCGTATTCAGGGCATTACCACGGAAGATATCAGCAAAGTAGCTCGAAATAACGGCTTTGAAACCGGCATCATATAAGGCCCAAGCGGCGTGCTCGCGGCTAGAGCCACAACCGAAGTTCTTGCCCGCTAGCAAAATCTGGCCGCCGTAGCGCGCGTTGTTCAACGCGAAATCCGCCTTGGGTGTGCCTTCGGAAGTATAGCGCCAGTCGCGGAACAGGTTTTCGCCGAAGCCTTCCCGCGACGTCGCCTTCAGGAAACGCGCCGGGATAATCTGATCCGTATCAATATTCTCGATCGGCAACGGGATGGCCGTGGTGCGAAGGATCTGGAATTTTTCCATATGCTAGAAAGCCGCAGCCCCTAGGTCCTGCTCGCCGGGAGCAACACCTAGGGGCTGTGCGTTAATTAGTTCAGGTACTGCGTAATATCGACAATGCGACCTTCCACGGCCGTAATAGCGGCCACGAGGGGCGAGGCCAATAAGGTGCGGGCGCCGGGGCCCTGTCGGCCTTCGAAGTTGCGGTTGGAGGTAGAAACGCAATACGCGCCCGCCGGAATCTTGTCCTCGTTCATGGCTAAGCACGCGCTACAACCGGGTTCGCGCAACTCAAAGCCAGCTTCCGCCAACACCTTGTCTAACCCCTCGGCAATGGCTTGCTGCTCCACCTGTTTCGAGCCGGGCACGATGATGGCCTCCACGTTTTGGGCTTTGTGCTTGCCTTTCACGTAGCTCGCCACCGTGCGCAAGTCCTCAATGCGGGAGTTGGTGCAGCTGCCGATAAACACGTAGTTGATTTCCTTGCCCAAGAGCGACTCACCCGGCGCAAAGCCCATGTATTTGAGCGAATTCTGAAAGCTCACGGCTTCGCTGCTCGATACTTCCGTCGGAATCAACCCGTTGAGCGCGATGCCCATGCCGGGGTTGGTGCCGTAGGTAATCATCGGGTAGATGTCCTGGGCATCGAAGTGGTACTCCGAGTCGAACGTAGCGTCGGGCTCGGAGTAGAGGGTGCGCCAGTAAGCGAGGGCCTGCTCCCAACGCTCGCCTTGCGGGGCGTAGGGGCGGCCTTCCACGTAGGCAAACGTGGTTTCGTCGGGGGCAATCATGCCGCCGCGGGCGCCCATCTCGATGCTCATGTTGCAGAGCGTCATGCGGCCTTCCATGCTCAGGCCCCGGATGGCGCTGCCAGCGTATTCCACGAAGTAACCCGTAGCACCGCCAGTACCTAGCTTCGAGATGATATAAAGCGGTAAATCTTTGGCCGTTACGCCGCGGTGCAGCTCACCATCTACGATGATGCGCATGCGCTTGGGCTTGCTGATGAGCAAGCACTGCGAGGCCATCACCTGGGCCACTTGGCTCGTGCCAATACCGAAGGCAATAGCCCCAAACGCACCGTGCGTGGACGTGTGGCTGTCGCCGCACACGATGGTCATGCCGGGCTGGGTGAGGCCTAGCTCTGGTCCGATAACGTGCACAATGCCCTGACGCTCATGGCCTAGGCCATACAGCTCCACGTCGAACTTCTCGCAGTTCTCCGTTAGCTTGTTTACCTGCGAGCGGGAGAGGGGCTCCTCGATGGGCAGGTGCTGGTTGCGCGTGGGTACGTTGTGGTCGGCGGTGGCGAGCATCTGGTCTTTGCGAAACAGGGGCAGGCCGCGCGCAGTCAGTTCGTCAAAAGCCTGGGGACTCGTGACTTCGTGAATGAGGTGTTTATCAATATAGACGACGGATAAGTCGCCGAAGGACTTCACAACGTGAGCGTCCCAAATCTTATCAAATAGGGTTTGTGCCATGGGGTGGTGGGGTGTAGCGCGAAGCTCCCGCTTCGCGTACCGCTGAACGACTCAGGCTAAGTCGTCACAACGATGATTATTCAACGAAACGCGAAGTGAGAGCTTCGCGCTACAACTGCTTACAAGCTAGCTTGCTGCAACTAAGTTTTCTTGTTCGACCAGAATGTGCAAATCTTCGTCCACAACTTCCTTTTTGCGGTCGGCTAGCACCAAAAACGATGCGTAGGCCTGATCTAACACGCTCTTGTTGAACGCGTAGCCGATTTTCTGCAACCGGTAGCCTAGGGCAGCGCGGCCTGAGCGGGCCGTCAGCACGATAGACGAATCGGGGGCGCCTACTTCGCGCGGGTCGATGATTTCGTAGGTCTCGCGGTGCTTGATCACGCCATCTTGGTGGATGCCGCTGGAATGCGAGAAAGCATTAGCGCCCACAATGGCTTTGTTGGCTTGCACCGGCATGCCCATCATGTGCGACACCATCGTCGACGTTTCGGTGAGCAGCTTGGTGTTGATGTTCGTGTCGAGGTTCAGGTAGGGGTGCTGGCGCAGAATCATCACGACTTCTTCCAAAGCCGTGTTGCCAGCTCGTTCGCCGACCCCGTTGATGGTGCACTCGATCTGGCGGGCGCCGTGCACTACGCCGGCAATGGAGTTGGCCGTAGCCAGACCTAGGTCGTTGTGGCAGTGAGTGGAAAGCGTCACGTTCTCAATGCCTTTCACGTTCTCCCGCAGGAATCTGATCTTGGCGCCGTACTCCTCGGGAAGGCAGTAGCCAGTGGTGTCGGGGATGTTAAGCACGGTGGCGCCGGCCTTAATGACGGCTTCGCACACGCGAGCTAGGTACACGTTGTCGGTGCGGCCAGCGTCTTCGGCGTAAAACTCCACGTCTTCCACGAAGGATTTAGCTAGCTTCACGGCGGCAATGGCGCGCTCCAATACCAACTCTTGCGTCGAGCAGAGCTTGTGCTTCACGTGCAGCTCGGAGGTGCCGATGCCGGTGTGTATGCGCGGATAACGCGCTAGCTTCAGGGCCTCAGCGGCTACCCGAATATCGTTTTCGACGGCCCTGGTTAGGCCACATACGGTAGCTTCTTTAGTCTGAGCAGCAATGGCATGCACTGCTGCAAAATCGCCGGGACTCGATACGGGGAAACCGGCTTCGATAACATCTACGCCTAGCAGTTCAAGCTGCCGGGCAATAACAAGTTTCTCTTCCCTGTTTAGCTTGCATCCTGGCACTTGTTCCCCATCGCGCAGGGTCGTGTCGAAGATTTGGATTCGTTGAGCCGTCATCGTGTCGTTGCTGTTTGCTTACAGAATTCAGCATGCAACATCTCGGTTAAAACACAGCTATGAAAATGAATTTTAAAAGGCTTTACTATTTCTAATACTTTAATCAATAGCTAAAAACAACTGTTAATCAGAAAGTTGCCCTTTTTTTAAGTACAATGCCTAACGGAAACACAGATCCAGTTTTTAGCTTAGTCAACTCGCTGACGCGCTCCGAAAAGCGCCACTTTCGCCTGTTTTGCAACCGCCAAGGCTCGACGGAGGGCCTGAAGTTCTTGCAGCTCTTCGACGCCCTCGACAACCTAGAGCAGTACGACGAGGAGCGAATTCTCACGCAGGTGCCGTCTATCAAAAAGATTCAGCTGGCGAACCTAAAGGCCAATCTTTACCGGCAGCTCCTGTCGAGTTTGCGGGTATACCAAGCACATCAAAACCCTGATATTCAGCTACACGAGCAGCTCGACTACGCTCGCGTGCTCTACAACAAAGGCTTCTACCAGCAAAGCTTGAAGATGCTGGAGAAAGTGAAAGCCGCCGCCCAGCAAGCCGAAATGCCCCACGTGGCGCTCATTGCCATCGACTTCGAGAAGATGATTGAGTCGCAGTACATCACGCGCAGCTTGCAAGGGCACGCCGAGGTGCTGGCGGCCGAAGCGCAGGATACCGTGGAGCACCTAGGTCAGCAACACGAGCTGTCGAATCTGTCGCTGCGCATGTACGGCTTGTACCTGAAAGTAGGGCACGCCCGGAATGAGGAGGAATATGAGCACGTAACCAACTTTTTCCGGAGCAATCTGAAACCGCTCGACCTGCACCGGGCGGGCTTTTTCGAGAAGCTTTACTACTACCAGGCCTACGTGTGGTACTACACCATTGTGCAGGACTTCAAGGCGTGCTACCGCTATGCTCAAAAGTGGGTGGACCTCTTTGAGGCTATGCCCGATATGAAGCATGCCCAAACCATGCTCTACATCAAGGGCCTGCATAATTTGTTGGCGGTGCTTTATAATATGCTGTATTACAGCAAGTTTATGGAGGTGCTGAAAACCTTGGAAGAGTTTGCCGCCGACCAGGACCGGCGCACCACGCCGAACACGGAGATTCTGCTGTTTCTGCACATCTACCAGCACCGCATCAACGCCTACTTCATGGAAGGGCGCTTCACCGAAGGCCTAGCTATCGTGCCGGAGCTGCTGGAAGACATGCATGAGTATCAGCGCCAGCTCGACCCGCACCGCGTGTTGGTGCTCTACTATAAAATAGCAAGTCTCTACTTCGGTAGTGGCGACAACCGCCGCGCCATTGAGTACCTCGACAAGGTAATTCACCACCGCGAAGGCAGCTTGCGCGAAGACTTGCAGTGCTTTGCGCGCATCTTGCGCCTCATTGCCTACTACGAAGCCGGGGAGGACGACGGCCTCGACTACCAAATCCGGTCGGTGTACCACTTCCTAGGTAAGATGAACAACCAGCAGCAGATGCAGGTGGAAATCTTCCGCTTCCTGCGTAATCTAGGTAACGTGGAGCCGACGCGGGTAAAAGAAGCCTTTATCAACTTGAAGGAGAAGCTAATCAGCATTGCGGACAACCCCTTCGAGCGCCGGCCCTTTCTGTACCTAGATATTATCTCGTGGCTGGAAAGCAAGATTGAAGGAGTGTCCGTGCAGGATGTTATGAAGCGCAAAGTGCTGCAAATGAAGTAGCGCGTCGACTGGGGCGGAAGTGCGTGCTGGTGCCTTCGGACGCAGGTTCTGGTAGCGTGCCAGCGGGTGCAAATCGGGTAAGAATGGGGTACGGATTATTCAAAGTCCATGATCAGGCGGCGGAAGCGCGGATCGGCACCTAGCAGAATGTCCTTCTCTCCCTACCTTGCTAGTCCCTCCGCAAAAGCAAGCTAGCTTTCGTGACCCACTGCACTCACCCACTCACGAACTGAATGAACCTGAAACGTACGCTTCTGCTCAGCAGCGCCTTGCTTGGTCTCGGACACGCTGTCTCAGCCCAAAAAGCTAGCCCCAAACCGACCGACTTCCACCAATGGGCCGCCACGCCGCCGATGGGCTGGAACAGCTGGGACTGCTACGGCCCGACGGTAGTGGAGAAGGAAGTAAAGGCCAATGCCGACTACATGGCCAGCAAGCTCAAAGCCTACGGCTGGGACTACGTGGTGGTGGACATCCGCTGGTACGTGGGCAACGACACAGCCCACGGCTACAACGAGAAGAACCCAGAGTACAACATCGACCAGTATGGCCGCTTCACGCCGGCGCCGAATCGGTTTCCGTCGGCGGCAGGTGGCAAGGGCTTCAAGCCGCTGGCCGATTACATGCACAGCAAAGGGCTGAAATTTGGCATCCATATCATGCGTGGCGTGCCGGTGGAGGCCGTGAAGCGTAAGCTGCCCATCCTAGGTACTAAGGTGACGGCGGCCGACATCCACACCACGGAAGGGCAGTGCAACTGGCTCCACGATATGTACACCATCGTGGCCGGTAAGCCCGGCGCGCAGGAGTACTACAATTCCATTTTCGAGCTGTACGCCAGCTGGGGCGTTGATTTCGTGAAGGTTGACGACTTATCGGAACCCTATCACACGGCCGAAATCGAGATGATTCGCAAGGCCATCGACCGCACGGGGCGCAAGATCGTGCTGAGTATGTCGCCGGGCGAAACGCCCATTGCCGACGCCAAGCACGCCCAGCAGCACGCCAACATGTGGCGCACGGTGGGCGACTTCTGGGACAGCTGGGAGCAGCTGAAAGAGCACTTTGAGGTGTGCGAGCGGTGGGCACCCTTCATCATGCCCGGTTCCTGGCCCGATGCTGATATGCTACCGCTAGGCCGCTTAGGTATCCGGGCGGAGCGCGGCGACGACCGCATGACGCGCTTCACCAAAGACGAGCAATATACGCTCATGACGCTGTGGAGCATCTTCCGCTCCCCGCTCATGTTCGGCGGCGACTTACCTAGCAACGATGCCTTCACCCTGTCGTTGCTGACGAATAAGAACGTGCTGGCCGTCCATCATAACAGCAAGAACAACAAGCAGCTATTTCGCAACAGTGACGCCGTTGGCTGGGTAGCCGACGACCCGCAAACCGGCGACAAATACCTAGCCTTGTTCAACGCCGCCGACCAGAAGCCCGCCGCTGAGCAAGATGCCAAGTGGGTGAGCAGCCAAATCACGCGGCAGAATACCTCTCAAACCGTAGACATCGATATTACCGGGGCCAAGAAGCTGTATCTGTGCGTGCGCGGCGGTACGGACGGCACCGCCTGGGACCACGCCAACTGGCTCAATCCGACCCTCACCAACGGCGACAAGACCTTGCCGCTCACCAGCGTAACCTGGAAAGACGCCTCGGCCGGCTGGGGCAAAACGACGGTGAACAAATCCGTATCCGGGGGGGCGCTGACCGTCGATGGCAAGGTGTACGAAAATGGTATCGGCACCCACGCTAACTCGGTAATAGAATATGACCTGCCGGCTGGCTACACGCGCTTCAAAGCCACGGTAGGGCTCGATAAGGCGGCTGCCGGGCAAAATACCGGCGGCACACTCAAGTTCCTGGTGTTCACCACGAGCCCCATGCAAGCCATGCCCCCCGACTCCGCGCGCGTATCGGTGGCGCTCAAAGACCTAGGTTTGCCGGCCGGCGCTACCGTGCAAGACCTGTGGACGGGCAAAAAAGTGGGCACGTTCACGCAGAATTTCTCGCCGTTCATTCGGCGGCACGGCGCGGGTTTCTACCGAGTTTCGGCTGGTGGCAAAGGCAAGAAAGTGTAGCGTCTCAAGTCCGTCATGCTGAGCTTATCGAAGCATGGCGTGCTTACTTCCATACGCCAGAGAAACAAAGAGGGCTTATCACATGCTTATGTGATAAGCCCTCTTTGTTTCGGTGCCTACTTTTGTAACGCCTTAATCAACAGATTAATGCAGTATAAAAGTTAAGGCTAGCTATGCCGCCCGAGGAAAACGCTGACATACTGGAAAGCCGGCTGGCAACGCTGCAACAAGCTGATGAAGAGGCATTCATGGAGCTGTTGTTTCGCTCGTTCTACCAGCCGCTGGGCAACGTTATCTACCGGGTAGTGCAAGACCGCACCGTTGCCGAAGACTTGGTGCAGGACCTCTTCCTGAAGGTCTGGAACAACCGCGGCACGCTCGTCATCACGACTACGTACAAAGCGTACCTCTACCGCGCCGCCATGAACACGGCCTTGCACCACCTGCAAAAGCACAAGCGGCAGGTGGCCTGGGATGATGCGCGCGTACCCGAACCTAGCCGCAACGCCACCGCCGAATACCTCGATGGCGAGGAAGCCGAACTGGCCGTGGCGGGGGCACTGGAAGCTTTGCCGCCGCAGTGCCGGGCCGTGTTTGTGATGAGCCGGGAAGAAGGGATGAGCTACCGTCAGATTGCCGAAGCCCTGAACGTGGCGCCCAAGACCGTCGAGAACCAGATGGGCAAGGCACTACGGCTGCTACGGGAGCAGCTAAGTGGCTTCCTGTCAGGCATGAGCATGTGTGTGGCGATGGTGTTTGAAAATATTTTTTGAAGGGACGTGGGGGTAGGAGCTAGGTTTTGGGTCCTAGGATCAAATCAGCTTTTCTAACCTAATCACCTTTCCAAGCAATGAAAAAAGTACTGCTCTCTATGCTGCTCCCCATGTTGTTCCTCTCGGCCTGCGACAACGATCTTGTATCACCTAGCGTGCGCGGCGTCGGGCCAACGGAATCGGAAACCCGCACCCTGAATAGCTTCAGCAAGGTTGAGTTGAAGATTAATGCGGAGGTCGTGCTGACCCAAGGCCCCACGCAGGAGGTACGCATCGAAGCCCAGCGCAACATCCTCGACGTGCTGGAAACAGAGCTTTCCGGCGACAAACTCGAAATCGAATATGGGCACTATAATGTGAGAAGCCACGACCCGGTGAAGGTGTACATCACAGTGCCCTCGCTCTCCGAAGTAGAAGTAGCCGGCTCCGGCAAAATCCGAAGTGCCGGGCCTTGGACGGCGAGCAGCTTCCGCACCCATGTGTCCGGCTCAGGCGAGATTATCATGAGCTTCGCGAAGGTGGATGGCCTGCGGACGAACGTATCGGGTTCGGGTGAGGTGCGCTTGAGCGGGGTGGCACAGAGCCACAACACGACTATCAGCGGCTCGGGCAAAATTTACGCCTATGAGCTTGCTAGCCAAGATACTTACGCCTCTATCAGTGGCTCGGGCAAAACCTATGTAGCTGCCGCCCGCACCCTGGAAGTGGACCTGAGCGGCAGCGGTTCGGTGTACTACCGCGGCAATCCGAAAGTCAGTTCCCGCATTTCCGGCTCGGGCAAAGTGCTGGCCGAAGACTAAACTCGTAGCGCGGACTTTGTAGTTCGCGCCATGAACGACCTAGGCGCGGAATACAGAGTCCGCGCTACTACCTCTGCTTCTCTCTACTATGGCCGATTTCTTACCCGAATCCGATGTTCCGTGGGAGCTGCTAGCCAAGCACTTGGCTGGCGAAGCTTCTGCGTCGGAACAGCAGCAGTTGCACCAATGGCTGGCCGCCGAGCCCAGCCGGTTGCAGCTGCTCACCGACGCCACACGGACCTGGGAACGGGGTGGGAGTGCCGCCAAGGTATTTACGGAAGCCGATGTAGAGCCAGCTTGGCAACGCTTCCGCGCTACGGCCGGCCTAGCGCCGGCGTCGCAACCAATCGAAGCTAGCCCGGCGCGGGTTGTACCGATGTGGTCGACGCCAGCCGGAATCATGCGCATGGCGGCGGCACTTGCCTTGCTCGTTGGCGCGTGGGGACTGGTGCGGACGTGGCTGCCCAAGAAGCTAGGTAATCAAGAAATTACCGTGGCTGCCGGACCCAAGATTCAGCTCACCACCTTGCCTGACGGCAGCCGCGTGTGGGTCAACCGCAACTCCACGCTCACCTACGGCGCCGACTTCAACGGCGAGGCCCGCGAGGTGCGTTTGCGAGGCGAGGCATTTTTTGAGGTGAGGAAAGACCACGGCCGGCCCTTCACGGTACTTGCCAACGATACCCGCACCCGCGTGCTCGGCACCTCCTTCAACGTGCGCGCTTACCCCAGCGAAGATTCGGTGGAGGTGGCCGTCGTAACGGGCCGCGTCTCTTTTCAACCTAGCTCCCGCGCAAAACCAACCGCCAACGATTCGTTGCTGCTGCCGGGGCGGCGCGGCGTTATTTACAAGAAAGCGCCGCTTGTAGCCGTGCAACACTCCATCACCGATGCCAACTTTCGAGCATGGCAGCGTCAGGAGTTAGTATTTGATAATCAATCCCTCAGCGAGGTAGCGCACGATTTGACGCGCTACTACGGCGCACCCGTCAAGCTGGCCCGGCCAGCGCTGGGCGAGTGCCGCTTCACAGGCTCTTTCCGGGAAATGACCTTGCCACAGGCGCTGCACATCGTCAGCCTTTCGGCAGGCCTTACCGTGGCGCAGTCTGCCGACGGCTACGTGCTCGATGGCGCGGGCTGCCGCTAGCCTTTCTCCCTTCTATTCAGTCTTTCGTTATGATAAACACTGCGCAAAACCGCGTATGCCTGGTTCTGGCTGCGCTGTTGTTAAGCATACAACAACCCCTCGTCGCGCAAACAAAACCTAGCCCTGTGCTTGAGCGCAACGTGTCGGTAGATTTTCAGAAAGTACCGCTCGAATCGGCGTTGCGCACCTTGCGCCAGCGCTACGGGGTCAATCTTTCCTACAGCAACACTGCCCTAAACTTGCGCCAACCCGTGACGTTGCGCTTGCAAAATCAGCCGCTCCGCACCGTACTCGATAACCTGCTGCGCGATACCAACGTCGGCTACCAACTGGTGGGCAACCAAGTAGTGCTGCACCCGGCACCTACGAAGCCAACCACCATAACCGCTTCGGCTGCTGGTACAACAGCTAGCACGGCCCCGCCCACACGCACCACAGAACCTAGGTTAGGGACAGAAGAGCCGACGGCAGCAAGCAAGCCTGCGTCGCAAACGCCGTCGGCTAAATCGGCAACCGTGCCCGGTAAGGAGGCGAGCAAGCCCGCGCCGCGTAAGCCAACTAGCGCTACAACCGCGCCGAGTGCCAGCAAGAGCACGGCGAGCAACAACTTACCAAGCCGTACAAGCACGCCAAAAAGCGGTGCTACAGAGCCTAGCTCGTCAGACGGCAACGGTGTAACGGCCTCCACGGCGCCAGCTACCGCCGTCCTGAATCAGCCGGCGGCTCCCGACTCAAGTGCTCAGCTCGTCAGCACGCCCGAGGAAAAAACCGATTCCGAGGAAGCAAACCGCGCAACTATCACCAAGCCCGTGCAGGTATCCTTTTTCTGGCCTTTAGGCTCGAACGGGTTCAGTAGCGGCCGTGCCGTTAACAAACTTTCCCTCAATGTATTAGCAGGGTATCAGGCGGGGGTAGACGGCTTTGAGGCAGCTAGCCTACTCAACGTAGACCGCTACGACGTAAAAGGAGCGCAGGTAGCGGGTGTTGGCAACGTTGTCGGGAAGCAACTTACAGGCTTTCAAGGGGCCGGGGTAATGAACGTGCTAGGGGGCGAAGCAAATGGCTGGCAGGCCGCTGGCGTGCTCAACCTCGCTAAGCGCGCCGTGCACGGTGGGCAAGCAGCCGGCGTGTTCAATGCCACGTTAGGGGAAGTACGCGGGGTGCAGGCTGCCGGCGTATTCAACGTAGCGCGCTCGGTGCATGGGGTGCAGCTAGCTGGTGTAGTGAATATTGCTGACTCAGTGGACGGTATTAGCATTGCGCCTTTCAACCTCGTGCGGCACGGCTACCACCGGCTGGAAATTACCAACTCCGAAACCTGGCCGGTGAGTGCTAGCCTGAAGCTAGGTGGCTCGTCGGCGTTCTACACGTTCGTCACCGGCGCTTACGATGACTTCGGCAACGGCCCGCGGCGATGGGCGCTCGGCTACGGGATAGGTACCGAAGCCTGGTCACGCAAGCGGCTGAGCCTTGCCTTAGACGCCGTAGCGATGCACGTAAACGAGGAACAGCGCGGCTGGACCGACGAGCTGAACCTGCACAATCAGGTGCGGTTGCTGCTAGGGTTTGCGCCCTTCAAAGCAGGCGGTCGACTGCGCATTGTGGCCGGGCCCACGGCGAGCGTGCTGGTTACACAGCGCTACGACAGCGGCGAGCAGAAGATTTATTCCAACCTCACCAAAGGCCACAAGCTCTGGCTAAACGAAGGCTCCGCCAGAACGCGGGTATTCGGCTGGTTTGGCTACAGCGCTGGCATCCGGTTCTAACTAGGTTTTGCATGGTGTAGAGACGCGACACTTCGCGTCTCCTCGCGTTGCTGAGGTTGTTTGTCTAGGTTGTGCTAGGTCAGTCGTTCAACGAGGAGACGCGAAGTGTCGCGTCTCTACACCTAGGGCAACACGATTGAAGGGTGCAACCTAGCCGCCAATCGTCGACATCGATTCGAAGCTGAGCTGGTGCAGAGGGCGCTGTTGCTCGGCTTCGAAGCCGTTGGCAGCGCGGAAACGGAAGGCATTGGCAAGCGCCTCTTGCACTTCTAGGTCGGAAGCGCCGCCGCGGAGCAGGGCGCGCACGTCGAGGACGCCTTGGTCGTAGAGGCAGGTCTTGAGGCCGCCTTCAGCGGTGAGGCGGATGCGGTTGCAAGTACCGCAGAAGGTACGGGAATAAGCCGCAATGATGCCCACCCGACCTAGGTGGCCGGGGATGGTATAGTCGGTGGCGGTGGCGCCGGGCTTGGAAGCCACAGGCGTCAGGCCAGGGAAATTTTCGGCAAGGTGCTCTCGAATACGGCGGTGGTCCCAAGGTATGCCGATGGCGGCATGGCTGCCACCGTTGAAGGGCATTTCCTCGATAAAGCGCACATCGACGGGCAACTCGCGGGTGAGTTCGGCCAGCGGCACTAGGTCCTGGGTGTTCTGCCCGTCCATTACCACGGCGTTGATTTTTACCTGAATACCGGCGGCTAGGAGGGCATAAAACGTGTCTAGCACCCGCGGCAGTTCGTCGCGGCGGGTGATGCGGTGGAAGCGGGTGCGGTCAAGCGTATCGAGGCTCAGGTTCACGGCTTTCACCCCGATACGGGCTAGCTCGGGTACGTGCGGCGCCGTGAGAACCCCGTTGGTAGTCAAGCTAATATCTTCGATGCCGGGGATTTCACTCAAGCGGCCGATAAAGGGCACCAAGTCGCGGCGCACGAACGGTTCGCCGCCGGTCAGGCGTGCTTTGCGCACGCCTAGGCCAGCTAGAACGCGCACGGTGCGCTCCATTTCCTCGTAGCTTAATAGCTCGTTCTTAGGTAGATACTCGATGCCCTCAGCCGGCATACAGTAAAAGCAGCGCAAGTTGCAGCGGTCCGTGACGGCCAGGCGCACGTATTCGAGCGGACGACCATGGTTGTCAAATAAAACGGACGGTGTAGCGAAAGCCATAGAGAGCAACAAAAAGCGACCAGTGTGGCGTTGGAAGCGCTACACAAACGAGGGGAATACCCGTAAGGACGAATTCTAAACAAAAAACGTTTAGCTACGCTTTGCAGTTTCTTGCTGCACCGCGTATACGCAACGTTACTGGCTATAAACAAATGAAATTAAAAATTGCCCTTTTCGGCATCACAAAAGAAATCGTCGGCCAGCCGGAGCTAGAGCTAGATGCGCCTACCGAGCAGTCGGTAGCTGGCCTAATGGATCAACTCCGCGAAAAGTATCCGGCTCTGCGTGAGTTGACTAGCTTTGCCGTGGCCGTAAACAGCGACTACGCTGCCGACGACTATCAACTGCACGAGCGCGACGAAATTGCGCTCATCCCACCCGTAAGCGGAGGCTAGGTTGTAGCGCGAAGGAAGACTTCGTGCAGCGTTGCATAACGGTGCCTAGGTCTTCCGTTCAGCGATAAATGTTCAACGACACGTGAAGCTAGCGTTTCACGTTACACATTGCAGCTAATCAAATGCACATAGAACTTACCGGCGAACCTATTGACGTAGCCGCCGTGCTGGCCATGGTAGAAGATGATGGCGCCGGCGCCGTGAATGCCTTCGTGGGCACCGTCCGCAACCAATCGACGGGCAAACGGGTGGTGCGCCTGCACTACGAAGCCTACGATGCCATGGCCGTCGGGCAGATGCGCCGCGTGGCTGAAGAAGCCCAGGAGAAGTGGCCCATGCTGCAAAAAGTAGCCGTGGTGCACCGCAAAGGCACCCTCGAAATTGGCGACGTAGCCGTGGCTATTGCCGTATCCACGCCCCACCGCGCCGAGTCGTTCGCCGCCTGCCAGTACATCATCGACACCATCAAGAAGGTGGTACCCATCTGGAAGAAAGAGGAATACGAAGACGGCGCCGTGTGGGTAGCCGCCCACCCGTAGCGTGGACTTTGTAGCCCGCGCTACGGGTGCCTGGATGCTGAAACCTAGCTAGCTTCTATTAGCTGCACGGCCTTTTCCAGCACTTCATCCCGACCTTCTTTAATACCTCGAATAGTAGGCTTTACTTCCACATCGGGCACAATGCCCACACGCTGGGTTTCGCGCCCATCGGGGTAGTACACACCTAGGCCCGTAATCATGGTGGGGATGTTGCCTGGCAAGATAATCTGTGACACGTTGCCGTCGGCGCCGGCTGTGGTGCTGCCTACCACGGTGGCGTTAGGCGCTGTGCGGAGCGCCATCGTGGTGTATTCAGCCTGGCTTTGGGTCAACTCATTCACCAAGATGACCACCTTGCCTTGGTAGAGCTTGTCCTTACCCGGCCGGACGTACAGCGGACCCAAATTCGTGAACACGCCCGGATACATTGTTGCGGGCTGGCTGAACTTGACGAAAGGAGCCGGCCTTTTTAGCAAGTATTGCGACAGGGCAAACACCACAAATTCAGCGGGGTAGTTGCGAATATCAATTACCAAGCCTTTGGTGTTTTTGGCGGCTTCCATGATGGTTGGCAACTTTTCGAGCTTGATGGTACCCAAGGACAGGTAGCCAACATTGTTGGGCAATAAGCGCCAAGGGTCAAGTAAGGGGCTAGGGGTACCGGTGTTTAGCGCCAAGTTCAGCTTATTGGCCGGGTAACGCGTGACTTGCAAGGGGAGGGTTTGCCCGTTGCGGTTTACTTGGAGCTGTACTTGCTCGGTGTTGCCGCGCAGCAGCAGGTTAGCAATTTTGCGCAGTTGAGTGGGTTCGTTTGAGGCCGGAGAAATAGGCTGGAGTTGCTTCACCAACGCGGGTACCGCTACCCCCTCAACCTTTTCAATGATGTCACCCTTTTGTAAGCCCGATGCTTGCCCTAGGTTATCGTCATAAAAATCAGTCACGACGGCTTTATTCTCGACGAAACGAACCCGAGCAGGGGCGTAGAACCGGCCTTTGTAGTCGGCTAGCACTTTATCCTGGTAGATGTCGGCGTGCGTATCGTTGAGGCGCGCAATCAGGGTGAGCAGCGCTAGGTGGTACTGCTCATTTGTGTTGGCCGCCGCCAGTTTTGGGACGAATTCGGGTAAGACGCGCTGCCAATCTTCCCCAATGGCGTAGCGGTAGGGGAAGAAGTATTGAATCATATTCCAATATCGATAGAGGGCCAGCAAACGCAAACCAGCATCAGGCGTATCGGTAATATCGTAGGGTGCCTCGTGCTCGAAGATAGGGTTGCCTATCTGCGGCGCGGCACTCACGTAGTAATGCGTCCCTTGGTTGCGGTTTTGGCGCAAGTACGTTAGCTGCGTACGGAGCGCTTCGCCGAGTTGCTTTTGGTCGTTGAGCCAAGCTAGGTCCGCCTGCAAGCGCACGGTGCTGGCTGGTAACTCTTTACAAGTCTTACAAGCCGGCACCGCCCCAAATTTGGTAACCCAAGTGCTCAGGAGCTGACTGCGGGTTTTCTCATTAGGAGCGGCCAACACCGAAGGCAGCACCCGAAACAGCTCCGCATCCATGTTGTAGTTGCCAGCCGCCACGGCTGGATGGTAGTATTTCACGAAGCCCCACACCCGACCCAGCACCGCTAGATTCTCAATCTGCTGCTTGTTGAGTTTTTCTGGTATCATTATTCCCGAGTGCCGTTGGAAGGCTGTATCCTGGGCAGCCGCATAGTGCGCCGTCATTTCGGGTGCTTGGTTGGGCGCGGCAGGTTGGGCCAAGGCGGCACTAATGGCGAGTTGCAGCGGCAGCCACAGCGTAATTTTTAACATGGAAGAATAGAATAGGGCGTGTAAAGGATAGAGGCAGAAAGATAAACGAAAGTGGCATTCAGCTAGTGATTTATAACGAAAAAGCGTCAACCTCCACCGCCTGTTGTGCGGTAGCGGTTGACGCTTTTTCGTTGGGGTAAAGCTTCGACGTAAGGAGCGAACCAGCGACGCTAGGCCTTTAACTCCCGTTCTGCCGCTTCGCGCTCCTGCGGCGTGTTCACATTGCGCAGCTCTTCCGGCTTCTGTGGGGTTAGTAGCTCAATATCGGAGTTGATGAGCGCCTTGCGGGGGCAGGAGTACCCTAGGCTCAGGAAACGCAGGAGCACGCCGTAGCTACGCGGTTCCCAGATGCTGGTGAGTGGCTCCGGAAACTCGTTCTCCGGGCTCTGAAACGCCGTGGCAACTTTGCCTGGGTTCCGGTGCTCGGCCAAATACTGTAAAGTCGCCGCGGATAAAAAGGGCAGGTCGCACGGCACCACGAGCCACGCCGAGTTCGGATCGAGCTGAAAGGCCGAGAGAATACCGCCCACGGGCCCTAGGCCCAGGAACCGATCAGGAAGTGGCGTCAGGCCCTCGGGTAGTTCTGTAGCTTGATCGGGGCGACACGACACCAGCACATCGGTGCACACTTCCGCCAACAGCTGCGCAGCATATTGGCGCTGCTCCAGGCCGTGGTAGTTCAGGCGACCTTTATCGGTCTGCATGCGTTGGCTCATGCCGCCGGCTAGCACCAATCCTCGCAGCGGCGGGCGGCTTTCCCTCCACCATTGTTGCACGAAGGCGGCAATAGCAGCTGTATCGGCTAGAGCTAGCACCGGTAGCTGATCTATCTGCGGCAAGTGCGTGCGCAGGTACTCTGGTATTTCCGTGATGCCCTCGGGTAGTAGAACAGCGCGTACGTCCGTCAGGCGGTCGAGCTTGCGGTCGAGGGGCTTGGCCGGGTCGAGAATGATGATTTGCTGTTTCGCGCGAAAGTGATTGCCGTTCACCAACACGATGCTTTGGTTGGCGAGCAACTCCTTCTGCGTGAAAGGATCAAGCGTAAGGTGCTGATCTACGCGGCGAAAGGTGATTTTATCGGTTAGCTCGGCCGCAGCGCCGGCTAGCATAATCGGGCTAGCGCCGCCTGCGGCCGCGTCGTCGCCGGCGGCATGGTCGGCATCCACGTAGGCCACGCTAAGCGCGGGAGCTAGGTGCGGCAGCAAGCGCGCCACCAGCTCTTTGATCTTGCCGCAGGGCGCCCCCAGAATAGCTAGCTCGTGACGGCCAAACTCCCCAAGGTGAGGACGCGCAATTTGGGCGTGCTTGGTGTGCTTCGTGACACCGGCGGTGATGTTAGTCGACATGGTGAAAATCTTGTTTGCCGCCCGTTTTGTCGAGCAAGCGAGTTTCAGCAATAACAATGTCGTGCGAAAGCGCCTTGCACATATCATACACGGTAAGCGCCGCGACAGAAGCACCGGTAAGCGCTTCCATCTCCACGCCGGTCTTGCTGGTCACGGTGGCCGTGCACTCGATGATAACCGAATCGGGCGCGGCTACCTCGATGCGCACTTGGCAGTCGTCGAGGCCGATGGGGTGGCAGAGGGGAATGAGGTCAGCGGTTTTTTTGGCGGCCATCACCCCGGCAATGATGGCTGTTTGAAACACCGGGCCTTTACGCGTGGGCAAATCGCCGGCTTGCACCAGTTGAATAATCTCAGCACCTAGGATAACCCGGCTGCGGGCCCGGGCCACGCGCCGCGTCACGGCTTTGGCGCCCACATCAACCATTGAAGGCTGGCCGGCGTCGTTCAGGTGCGTTAGTTTGGGAGAATCAGACATGAAAAATGGAGTAGAATGTAGCGCAACGTTGGTACTTCGCGTATCGTTGCGGGAGGTGAAGGTGCTGCCTGAAGCTAGGTCGATGAGTAAACAGCGTAGACCCCAGATCGTCTAGCCCGCTTCAGCAGTAAAATCATTGATTATACAACGATACGCGAAGCACCGGCTTTGCGCTACACATTTTCGCTTTATGCTCTCTGTCGAAGAAGCCACGCGCCGCGTGCTGGCCACGGTTCGCCCCCTGCCGCCCGAAACCGTACCGTTCACCGCCGCCCTAGGTCGTGTGCTGCGCCAAGATATTACCGCCGACCGCGACTTTCCTCCCTTCAACCGCGTGGCTATGGATGGTATTGCGCTAGCCTACAGCGCCGTAGCAAGTGGGCAAGTGCGCTTCGTGATAGAGAAAACACAGTTTGCCGGCCAGCCCCCCGCGCCGCTCACCGACCCTAGCGCCGCCATCGAAATCATGACCGGGGCTGCCCTGCCGCCCGGCACCGACGCCGTGGTGCGCTACGAGGATATTCTGATCGAAGAAGATGAAGCGGGCCGTCGCACCGCCACCTTGCAAGTGCCGCCGTTGGCTGTCGGCCACAATGTACACCGCCAAGCTTCCGACCGCCAGCAGGGCGACCTGCTGCTGCCCGCGGGCACCTTGCTAGGCTCGGCCGAAATAGCCGTGGCAGCCACCGTCGGCGCCACCAATTTGCTGGTAGCTAGGCACCCCAAAGTAGCCGTGGTAAGCACCGGCGACGAACTAATAGATATCGGCGAGCAGCCCTTGGCCCACCAGATACGGCGCTCCAACTCCTATATGCTGGCGGCTGCCGTGCAGCAGGCAGGCGGCACCGCCGAAGTCTTCCACTTCAACGACGACCCCGAGGCCCTGCGCAATGGCCTACCTAGCTTGTTGCGCGACTACGACGCGGTGTTGCTCAGCGGAGGCGTATCGAAAGGGAAGGCCGACTTTCTGCCCACGTCGTTGCAAGAAGTTGGCGTTGAGCAATTATTCCATGAGGTGCAGCAGCGGCCGGGCAAGCCCTTCTGGTTTGGGCAGCACCCAAACGGTGCCGTCGTGTTTGCACTGCCTGGCAACCCGGTTTCTACGTTCGTCAATTACTACCGCTATGCTCAGCCGTGGCTTCGAGCTATCCAACTACCCGCCCCTGCTACCGAGCCCACAGCATACGCCGTGCTAGCTACTGATTTTACGTTCCGGCCCCGTATCACGCATTTTTTGCTTGTCAGCCTCGAATCAACTTCAGACGGCCGGGTACTGGCGCACCCGGAACGAGCCCACGGCTCCGGCGACTTAGCTAGCCTACTGCCGAGTGATGGATTTTTGGAGCTGCCCCCCGAGCTAGACTTTTTTCCGGCCGGCACGGTGTTGCCTGCTTGGCGTTTTCGATAGCCATCCGGTCGGACGCCCTAGGCGTCCGACCGGGTGCCAACAGCGCAAGCGTCGTGCGGTTGTTGCAACCCTTACAGGGGGCTTCAAGCCCTGTCAGGGTTTTGGAAGAACGTGCACCTAGCTTTTGTATATTTTGGCAGCCGATAACCGATCGGATGCCTAGGGCGTTGGACCGGCAGGCATTCGTAGCCTAGCCTTTGAACTCGAATCCGCAGTGAAAGCAATGGTAATGCTCCCCACGCAAAGACCAGCTAATCAAGGCAAACACGCGCATCGGAACGTTGGCTGAAGGGTCGAGCACTGGCTCAGTTGAGATGTCGTGAGAACCGCACCGGGGGCAAATGCGCGTCGTGGCTTCGTCTTCAATGGGATTCACACGCATCGGCACCACCTGGTCGAGCAGTACTTTTTGAGCGGCGGCTAGGTCTTGCAGCCGCACGTGCAAGCGCACCCCGCCGGCAATCGGGCCATACGGGCGGTTTTCGTTACTCAAAAAGCACGGAATATTCTCGGCGTCGAGGCGGCTCTTGGCTACGTGCGCTGCAATGTAATTCGGAAAAGATTCGAGCAGCACAATGCGCTCGGCGGCAGAGTCAGCAGACATGGAGGCGTTTTCAACGAAAACAAAAGAGCACCCGGCTCAGTGCCAAGTGCTCTTCGAAGGTACAACCCAAATAGGGTGATTTGTTCTGAATCAATTACTTAAACAGCGCCAGGGCTTTTATAAAAGTTTGTGATACCCCCCAAGCCAGCGGGATGCCGACGAAAAGCCAAGCAAGAACAACCGAGCCGCCCGTAGCGGGCTCGTTGGGGGCGGGGGTAGAAGAAGTGGGTTGAGGACTCATGATTGCCAGAAGATTAAAGAAAACAAAAGCCGCGACCTAGTGGCCGCCAGCTTCAATCGTAACGGGGCCTTTTTCGTAGTAGCGGTCGGCTACGGGCCGCACCAACAAGTCGGCTAGGAGCCCAACGGCAAGTAGTCCGGCCATGGTGTAAAACACGTTTTGGTACGCGGCCGCACCCGTTAGGCCTTTCTGTACGGCGCTTTCGTGCAGGTTATGCACGATCAGCGGACCTAGTACACCAGCCGTGCTCCAAGCCGTGAGCAGACGGCCGTGAATAGCGCCCACTTGGTATTTGCCGAATAAGTCGGAGAGGTAAGCTGGTGCCGTTGCAAAGCCACCGCCATACATACTGATAATTACGCAGGCAACTACCACATACAGCGTAAGTTGTAGGTTATGGCCTAGCGTCGGGATGAGCGCATACAGCAGGATGCCGAGTCCAAAGTAAATAGCATACGCCACCTTGCGCCCTAGCTTATCCGAAGCCGACGACCAGAAGAAGCGCCCTAGCAGGTTGAACAAACTCAACAAGCCCACAAAACCAGCTGCTGCCGCTGCCGTCACGCCCCGGCCACTGCCCATAAATTTATCGGAGAAGGTTTCTTGGATAAGAGGGGAAGCGGTTTCTAGTACACCAATGCCGGCCGTAACGTTGGTAAGCAGCACCACCCACAAAAGCCAAAACTGCGGCGTCTTGATGGCGTTGTCGGCCGACACGTTACCGGTAGTAATGAGGGCGTTGTGCTCCGTGCTAGGTACATAGCCTTTGGGCGCCCAGTTGTCGGCTGGCACCCGAATCGTCCAGACGCCAAACTGCATGAACAGCAAGTAGATGATGCCCATCACGATAAACGTGGGCGTCACTCCTTGCGGAGCGGAGTCTTTAAAGTGGTTCATGAGCGCTACGGCTAGCGGCGAGCCAATCATGGCGCCACCCCCAAAACCCATGATGGCCATGCCCGTCGCTACCCCCTTGCGGTCCGGGAACCACTTGATCAGGGTGCTCACCGGCGAGATGTAGCCAATACCTAGCCCTATCCCACCCACGAAACCGTAGCCAAAGTAGAGGAGTGCTAGGCTGTGCAGATGCACTCCCAGTGAGCCAATTAAAAAGCCGCCTCCAAAGCACAAGGAAGCCGCCATCATAGCCTTGCGCGGCCCAACGCGTTCCAGCCATTTGCCAAAAACAGCGGCCGATAAGCCTAGCAGCACAATGGCAATAGAGAACGTCCAGCCAATTTGTCCCGGCGTCCAGTCCGTCGGTGCGGGGGCATTCGGGTCACCACTGATGAGCGAGCCTAAGGGCTTGTTGAATACACTAAAGGCATACGCTTGGCCGATAGCTAGGTGAATAGCGAGGGCCGCTGGTGGAACGAGCCAACGGTTATAGCCTGGTCCGGCAATGGTGCGGCTGCGGTCCAGGAAAGACGTACTGGCAGGGCTCGTGTCCAGTAGAGAGGTGGTTGCCATGAGGGAAAATGAGGGTGGAGGTGGAAATACGTGTGCCGCCCGTCAATGAAGGATCAGAGACAAGAAATTAGACAAAAACGGTATACGTGTATTTTGGCTAAACAGCTGTCCTCGTCGGAGCTAAGCGAACGTTACTGTTCCGCTGCTTTTTTGGATAGCCAACCTCTTATTCCTCTTTGGCGAGTACGTCGCAAAAACTCTTCTACGCCCTTAGTAAGCTGCTCCGCTACCTGTTGCTGAAACTGCGGATCGATCAGCCGTTTTTCGTCTTCTGCGTTGGAGATGAAAGCCGTTTCGACTAGTGCATTTGGATATTCCGTAGGCCCGTTCAGACCGAAGTTAAAGCTGCCGACGTTACCGAAGCCTTTCAAACCCGTTCGGCGCATGGCCTCATACAGTGCCACGGACAGCGGCCGAAAAGCTAGGTAGCGGTAGTAGGTACTGGTGCCTTGCACGCTCGGGCTGCCCGTCGAGTTGACGTGAATACTGACCAGCAAATCTGGATTAAGCTGGCGCAAACGCAACACCCGGTCGCCATTGTCGACGGTAGTTTCGGTTTCGCGCGTCATCACCACGTGGGCACCACGCTGGGTTAGCTCCTGGCGCAGGCGTTGGGCAATAGCTAGGGTAATATCTTTCTCGTGGGCCCCCGTGGCGCCGGTTGCCCCCACGTTGGTGCCGCCGTGTCCGGCATCAACGGCCACCGTGAGGCCGCGCAGGCGCAGCTTTTCGGGTGGGCGCTTTATCTTAATGGCCAGGGTATTACCTTTGTAGCCTATACGGTAACCCCATGCTTGCTCGTGCCGCAGCTGGAGCACCAGTCGGAATACATCAGGCGCTGTTTGTTCGTAGTGCACGTCACCGAGGGCTTGCAGGCCGTCGCGCTGGGTTATCCAATTGGTGTTGGAAGTTGCCCCGAACACGTCCACTACGAGGCGAGTGGGCTCGGTCAGGAGTTGAGAGCGGTACGGCAAACGCGCATCCAGCGGCACCTGCACATAGTCATACAAGGAGTCGCCGTACACGCTCCAGGAGCCAGTGAGCGAGCTAGGTATAAAGCCACCCGGCGGCAGCAGGCGGACAACCTCCTGGGGTACCCAAGCTGTTTGAGTTGCAGCTAGTTGCACCCGATAAAGATTGCCTACGCGCCCCGTGAGGTGCAAGACTACCAGCGAATCCAAATACCCTAGCTTAGCCCCGCCGAGTCGGTCTTCCCCCAAACCGTAATTCAGATACGCCAAGGTGCCTTTGGTAACGGCAAGTTGGGGCACATCAGGAGTCAGGAAACGAACTGTGTTGCGCGTTGTGGCTGTGTCGCGGGTACTGTCTGGCGCCATAACCTCCACCGTGATGGGGCGGCTGAGCAAGGTGTCGCCGGGCTGCACCACATAAGTGCCTTGGTATACGCCACGTTGTCCTTTGGCTTGCCGAGGGTCTAGTTCTAACAAAGGCTTGCCGCCGAAGAAAGTAGCTTGACAGCCCGGCTGGGCTTGCACGCGCACTTGCAGCCGGTCGCCGGGCTGAAGCCACTGGTCAGCGGCCGGCACCGTTTCTGCTCGTTGGATAAGCCTCTGGCTATAAGCGGTTGCCCCACAAAAGAGAAAGCCAATCAGCAGCCCTAGCTGACGCCAACGGCACGGATACATAGCTCCCATTATGTGGTGAGCTAGCGGCTGGCAGCTGGCTTGTCGCGAATGGCTTCGCGGATGTCTTTCACATCCCGGCCGTTCTCCAACGCCATGTACTCCGCTTGCAAGGCTTTCACGCGTAGGTCGTCGGAAGTCCGAACATCCAAGCGAATAGCCCGCCGCCGTTCGTTCAAGCGCTTAAAGATAACATCGGCGTAGTCCCAGTCGCGTTGCGTCCAAGCGCGGCGCTTAGCTCGCACCTGGCGCATAAACTGCGTGTACGCCGCTGAAACGTTGTCGGGCGTGACGGTACTCAGATCTGCGTAGGTACCTAGGAGTTCCTTGGTGAAGGTAGCTTCTGCCGCCGCGTTTAGGGGTTGCGCCTTGCGGATTCGCGCCGCCGAATCGTATTGCATCGTCCGGCGGCCAGCTACGCGCAGCTTGGTGGCCGCTTTGTCAGCTAGGGTATCGAGTTTGCGAGCTTCCTGCCGCACAATTTCTTGCCGCTCACGCGGCGTGCTGTCGCAGGCAGCAACGAAGCAGGCCACTCCGGTGAGAAGTATCCCTGTCCGGAAGCGCGAAGAATATAATAACCATGATTTCATGGCTACTATATACGCGAAACTATTGGCTCAGGCTAACCTAGGCTATTGCTGTAGCTTAAACGTAAAAGGCATCATGTAGCGCACCGACACTGCTCGGCTACCTATGCGTGGCGCAATCCACTGATTTGGAATGGATTGGCAGGTACGCAGTGCTTCTTGGTCGCAGCCGCCCCCAACCGTCCGGATAACCTTATGGCCTGATGCGTGCCCTAGGGTGTCAATCACAAATGATACGAGCACCTTGCCTTGAATACCCGCTTGCTGCGCGGTTTCTGGGTATCTCATTTGGGCAATGTAGGTGCCGAGTACGCCGATACCGCCAATAAACAATGGGGGCTGGTCTACTTCGCTCATGCTCCATTCGCCCGGGCGCTTTTCTACTTCGTAAGGCACTGTTTCCACAGGCAGATAATACAGCAGCTTATTAGTGGTGTGGTCGTACTTCTGCACCACCATAGGCTCTTCCGTGTTACGGCTATAATTGTAGTACTCCCAAATTCCTACTTTTTTCCCTTTCTCCATCGTGCCCTTTTCAAATTCTGTTTTGTAGAGATGTTGTGCCTGGCTAGCCGCCGGGAGTAGCACGAAGCAAGAGAGAAACGCGAGTAAAGTTGATTTCATAGAACAGGCAACGGGTGGGGTCAGACGTAAGTAGGAATCAAAACAATAGCAAAATGCCGTGTATAATTATTAAGCTAATTTATATAATTATGTAACGTTTATGATTGGCAATAATTTATATAATTATATGATTTTAAAGTAGTTATGTAATTGAAGTAGATATACTTTTTTAAATCAATTTGAGAAATGTGCAAATAGCAAACCACTTTCTCAAACGATTGCACAGGGCTGCAATTTTCCTTGCCAAGCAGCTTGAAAATCTAGTTTGGGCAGCAGCGCCAAACTGCGGCAAGAAACCTATGTAATCAAAGCGGTTCCCGTTGCCAGATGAAGTCTGAAGAAGTAGCCTGCGCAGAAATAAAAAAGGCGAACGAATAGCAACCTAGCTATTCGTTCGCCTTGACAGGTAGCGTAGTGAGCAGCAAAAAAGCTAGCTCTCTAGCTCATCCTCTAAGTCGCGCAGTTGGTTGGCTAAGCCAGGCAAATGCGGGCATATCCGTGCTAACCGTTTGAGTACGTGCAGCGTGCCGCGATGGTCACCTAGCATCCGCAGCATGGTAGCCCAACCGGATAGGGCCCCAAAATGGCGCGGCTCTAAGCGCAGGGTTTCTGCTACGTCGAGCAGAGAAGCTCGATATTCGCCGCGTAGGTAGTAGGCAGTAGCGCGTTTGTTCCAGCCTTCGGAAAAGCTAGGTTGCGCTTCTATCAGGTAGCTAAACTCGTTGATGGCGTGGGTGTAATCGCCGGCGGACATGGCCCGGATGCCAGATTCCAGGTACTTATCTAGGAGTTGGTCGCCGGTGGTAAGCCACCGTTGCCAGATACCGTCCTGCAAAGCTTCTATTTCGGCTGGTGTCGTTGCGACGCGTAGTCGCGCAAACAACTCATCGAGTTCATTCGTCATTGATCAATTAACAATTACCAGTTAGTGGGTTAACGACTAACAGTTGGCTCCCTGGGTAAAACCTAGCGAGAAGTAGCAAAGCCCTATACTCCGGAAGCCGCCTGTATGTTAACGGATAGTTGTTAACTGATCAATGCTTTAGAACAAGGCGGCCGCAATTCGACGGATCGACTCCGATTTGCTCATGGTGTAGTAGTGCAAGCTAGGTACCCCATGCGCCATCAGTTCCTTCGACTGATTGATGCACCACTCAATACCGATTTGCCGGGCTGCTTCATTGTTAGATGCGTGGTGTACGGCCTCCGCCAGCGCCTCCGGAATGTTTAGGTAAAACGAGCGGGGCAGCATGGTAAGCTGGCTCTTGGTGGTGAGCGGCTTCAAGCCCGGAATAATAGGCACCATAATGCCCGCATCGCGGCAGCGCTTTTCGAAGTTGAAAAACTGCTCGTTATCGAAGAACATCTGGGTCACAATATAGTCGGCGCCGCGGTCTACTTTGTGCTTTAGGTAACGGATATCGGCTCCCGAGTTGGGCGACTCAAAGTGCTTCTCGGGGTAGCCGGCCGTGCCAATGCAGAAGTTGGTGGCGGCAGTTTCGTCCTGCTCCTGGTTCAGATACTCGCCTTTGTTCAGGTCATTAACCTGCCCAATCAGATCGCAGGCGTAGGCGTGGCCGTCGGGATGAGGAATAAAGTGCCCCTCCGACTTGATGGGGTCGCCGCGCAAAGCCAGTACCGTATCAATGCCCAGGAAGTGCAGGTCGATGAGCGCGTTTTCGGTTTCTTCCTTTGTGAATCCCCCGCAGATCAGGTGCGGCACGGTGTCTACATCGAAGCGGTTTTTGATGGCAGCGCAAATGCCAACGGTGCCCGGCCTTTTGCGCACCGTTTTCTTCTCCAGCAAGCCGTTCGGATGACGTTGATACATGTACTCCTCGCGGTGGTACGTCACGTCAATAAACGGCGGCTTGAACTCCATCAACGGCTCTATGTTGTTGAAGAGGTTCTGGATGTTTTCGCCCTTACGTGGCGGCAGTACTTCGAAGGAAAAAAGCGTTTTGCCTTGAGCTTGAGCGAGGTGGTCGGTTACTTTCATAAGGAGCGCAGACGTTGTCGTCTGCGTATCGGAGAATCGATAGTTGATATAAGTACCCTTGTAGCGTGGGCGCACGCGAATGGTAACGTCCGCGCTATAGTGCCGTAACCGGTACGGCCGTTGGGCTATAGTTGAGGTTTGGAGAAAGCCACCGCTCGAGGTCTGCCAAGGGCATATTTTTGCGCTGGGCGATATCCTCTACTTGATCCTTGCCAATCTTGCCTAGGCCGAAGTAGCGCGAGTCAGGGTGCGCGTAGTAGAGCCCGCTCACTGAGGAAGCCGGGTACATAGCTAGGTTCTCGGTGAGGTGAATACCCGTTTTATTTTCGGCATCAAGCAGCTCAAACAGCGTGATTTTCTCGGTGTGGTCGGGGCAGCCGGGGTAGCCGGGCGCCGGGCGTACGCCGCGGTACTTCTCCTGAATCAGCTCGTCGCCGCTGAGATTTTCGTTGGGCGAGTACCCCCAGAATTCCTCCCGCACGCGCTGGTGTAGGCGCTCGGCAAAGGCTTCCGCTAAGCGGTCAGCCAAGGCTTTGATCATGATGCTGGAGTAGTCGTCGTGGTCCGCTTCAAACTTCTCCAGCAGCTTCTCAATGCCTAGGCCCGCCGTCACGGCAAAGCCGCCGATGTAGTCTTCGCGGCCGGTTTCTTTCGGCGCCACGAAGTCGGAGAAAGCTAGGTTCGGGATCTTGGGACCTTTCTCGCCTTGCTGACGCAGGGTGAAGAACTCGGTGGCTAGCTGCTCGCGGCTGTCGTCGGCGTAGATTTCGATGGTGTCGTAGCCCACGGTGTTGGCAGGCCAGAAACCCACTACCGCCCGTGCCGTCAGCAGCTTCTCGTCGATGACTTTGCGCAGCATGGCTTGCGCGTCCTCAAACAGCTTAGTTGCCGCCTCGCCCAATGTCTCGTCTTGCAAGATGCGGGGGTAGCGCCCGCGCAGCTCCCACGTGTGGAAGAAGGGCGTCCAGTCGATGTACCGGGCCAGCTCGTCCAGCGGATAATCTTCCAACACCTTCGTACCTAGGAAGCTAGGTTTGGTAATAGGCGTGGTTTCCCAGTCCGATTTGAACTGATTTTCGCGGGCGGCTTCGATGGTGAGGTACTGCTTGTCGCGCTGACGGCCAGCGTGGTCGTCGCGGAGCTGGCGGTATTCTTCCAGCACGGTGCTAGCATACGTATCCTTGCCCGAACCGAGCAGGCCCGCCGCCACGCCCACACTACGGGAAGCATCGTGCACGTGCACCACGGGGCCCGTGTAAGAAGGAGCAATCTTCACAGCGGTGTGCAGACGGGAAGTGGTAGCGCCCCCAATGAGCAGCGGAGTTTTCAGGCCGCGCTTTTCCATTTCGGCTGCCACGTACACCATCTCATCCAGTGAAGGCGTAATTAGGCCGCTCAAGCCGATGATGTCGGCACCTTGCTTCTGGGCTTCGTCTAGGATTTTCTCTAAGGGCACCATTACCCCTAGGTCCACAATATCGAAGTTGTTGCAGGCCAGCACCACGCCCACAATGTTTTTGCCGATGTCGTGCACGTCGCCTTTCACGGTAGCTAGCAGGATCTTACCGGCCGTTTGGCGTTCCGAGCCTTCTTTCTCGGCTTGCAAGAAAGGTTCTAGGTACGCCACCGCTTTCTTCATCACGCGGGCCGATTTCACGACCTGGGGCAGGAACATTTTGCCCGCGCCGAATAGGTCGCCGACCACGTTCATACCAGCCATCAGCGGGCCTTCGATCACGTCGAGCGGCCGGCTTACTTGCTGGCGTACTTCTTCGGTGTCTTCATCAATAAACTCCGTAATGCCTTTCACCAGTGCGTGTTTCAGGCGCTCGGCTACCGGCAGGCTCCGCCATTCGTCGGCAACTACTACGGCCTTGTCTTTCTGCTTTACCGTGTCGGCAAAGGTCACGAGGCGCTCGGTAGCGTCGTCGCGGCGATTGAGCAGTACGTCTTCGCACAGTTCCAGCAAATCCTTCGGCACGTCGTCGTATACCGCTAGCTGGCTGGGGTTTACAATGCCCATATCAAGACCGGCCTGGATGGCGTGGTAGAGGAAAGCGGAGTGCATGGCCTCGCGCACTACATCGTTGCCCCGGTACGAGAAGCTAACGTTGCTCACGCCGCCGCTGGTGCGGGCGCCTGGCAAGTTCTCCTTGATCCAGCGCACGGCGTTGATGAAGTCGACTGCGTAATTGCGGTGCTCGTCGATGCCGGTGCCAACGGTCAGGATATTTGGGTCGAAGATGATGTCGGTAGGCGGGAAGCCAACCTCGTTCACCAGGATATCATAGCTGCGCTTGCAAATTTCGATGCGGCGCTCGTAGCTGTCGGCCTGGCCATCTTCGTCGAAAGCCATAACTACCACGGCGGCACCGTACTGCCGCACCGTGCGGGCGCGTTCTTTGAATGCCTCTTCGCCTTCTTTGAGTGAAATGGAGTTCACAATGCTTTTGCCCTGCACGCACTTCAGGCCTGCTTCCAGCACGCTCCACTTCGAGGAGTCGATCATGATGGGCACGCGGGCGATGTCAGGCTCGGAAGCAATCAGGTTGAGGAAAGTCGTCATGGCCTGCTCCGAGTCAAGCATGCCTTCGTCCATATTCACGTCGATAACCTGTGCACCACCTTCCACTTGGGCACGGGCCACAGCCAAAGCTTCCTCGTAAGCACCGGTGCGAATGAGGCGCGCAAAAGCACGCGAGCCGGTCACGTTGCACCGCTCACCCACGTTCACAAACAGACTGCTATCGTCGAAGCCGAACGGCTCCAAGCCACTCAGGCGCGTAACCGCGGGTATTTCAGGCAGCGGCCTAGGTCTGTACTGATCCACCAGCCTAGCTAGCTCACCGATGTGCTGGGGCGTGGTGCCGCAACAGCCCCCGATGACAGTGATGATGCCGTCTTTCAGGTAATCTTCCACCACGTCGGCAAATTCCTGGGCCGATTCGTCATAGCCCCCGAAGGCATTGGGCAAGCCAGCATTGGGGTAAGCCGAAATGTGCACGTCCGAAATACGGCTGAGCTCCTGCACGTACTGCTTGAGCTGGGCAGCACCAAGGGCGCAGTTCAAGCCTACACTCAGCAGTGGTAAGTGGCTGATAGAGTTCCAGAAAGCTTCTACAGTTTGTCCCGAAAGCGTACGGCCTGAAGCGTCGGTAATAGTACCCGAAATCATGATAGGCACCACACGGCCACCTTCGTCGAAGAACCGCTGCACCGCAAACAGCGCTGCTTTGGCATTCAGGGTGTCGAAGATGGTTTCGATCAAAAGCGCATCGACGCCGCCGTCGATCAGGCCCCGCACTTGCTCGTGGTACGCAGTAGCTAGCTCATCAAAGGTAATGGCGCGGAAACCGGGCCGGTTCACGTCGGGCGAGAGGGAAGCGGTACGGTTGGTTGGGCCGATGGCGCCGGCCACAAACCTAGGTTTGCTCGGGTTCTGGGCCGTGTACTCATCGGCCGCATCACGGGCTAGGCGCGCCGACTCATAGTTCAGCTCATACACGACGTGCTCCAGGCCATAGTCTGCCTGGGCGATGGTAGTACCGCTGAACGTGTTGGTTTCCACCATATCGGCGCCGGCCGCGAAGTACTCGGCGTGAATGCTGCGGATGATATCGGGCCGCGTAAGGCTCAGTAGGTCGTTATTACCACGCAGGGGCTTGGGATGATCCGCGAAGCGTGTGCCCCGAAAATCTTCTTCCGTCAGCGGGTAGCGCTGAATCATAGTGCCCATCGCACCGTCGAGCACGAGGATGCGCTGCTGGAGGATGTTGTAAAGCGGCGAAGCGGGGCTAGCTGTTTTCATGGTTCTCCTTCGGAAAGTCGGCGTACTAGTTGAGCCTATCCAGAAAGAGAAAACTGCGGGTGCAGGTTCCGTACTTATCTTCTTCGGTCGTTTTTTTCGGCCGAATGGGAGTTGGCACCTTGTTTCGCTTAGGTTGCCAAGACGTCGTAGGGCCCAGTCCCTCAGTCTTTCTGGATAAGTATCAGCACAAAGATACGAGGGAAGTGCGGAAAAGTAAGCGCCTGAAATAGCGCGAAGCCTGCGCTTCGTGTATCGTAAAACGACTGGCACCTAGGTCGCCATATCTGTCGTTCAATGTACGCGAAGCGCAGACTGTGGTTGAGCTTTCGTTTTCTAGTCCTTCTTTACGCAGTTCGGGACGGTCTTGCCGTCCTTTTTCTTGGTGCCTTCTTGTTCGTAACCTTTCCAGCACGGATCCTTTTCTTTTTTCGAGGCGGATGCTTTTTTCTCGGCCATGATAAGTGCGATTTAGTAAGTGGGTGGGTAACACAAACTTATTACTGTAAAAAGCTTACGAACTACCTAGCCTACAGTTCAACTTTCAAGCAAAAAGCCAATTTTTTGTAAGCTCACGCCTTCTACAAACGCCGTTTGGTGCCGACTGTAGCACCACTTGGCGGCTAAATCAATAGTTGTTTAAAAACATTAGTGTAGCTACACGGTTTATTGGCAGCCAGATGACAACTAGCTAAATGCATCTGCTTGCCTCAACTCTTATGACCCAGACAACCAAGCTTTTCACGCCCTTTACTATGGGCGCTCTTACGCTGCCCAACCGCTTTGCCATGGCCCCAATGACCCGGAGCCGCGCCAACAACGAGGGAAACGTACCAACCGACTCAACGGTAAAATATTACGAGCAGCGTGCTTCTGCCGGCCTGATCATTACGGAAGGTTCGCAGGTTTCGCAGCAAGCAGTGGGCTACATCTTCACGCCGGGTATCTACTCGGAGGAGCAAGTGGCCGGCTGGAAAAAAGTGACCGACGCCGTACACGCCGCCGGTGGTCGTATCTTCATTCAGTTGTGGCACGTGGGCCGCATTTCGCACCCGTTCTTCCACCAAGGTGAGCTACCTGTAGCCCCCTCGGCTGTGCAGCCAACGGGCGTAAAAGCCTTCACGCTGAATGGACAAGAAGAAATCCCAACTCCCCGCGCCCTAGAGACGCACGAGGTGAAAGCCGTAGTGGAAGACTTCCGCAAAGCCGCTGAAAACGCCAAGAAAGCAGGCTTCGACGGAGCCGAAATTCACGGAGCCAACGGCTACTTAATCGACCAATTTATTCAAGACGGTTCCAACCAGCGCACCGACGAGTACGGTGGTAGCGTGGAAAACCGCGCCCGCTTTGCCTTGGAAGTAGTAAAGGCCGTATCAGACGTGCTCGGTGCCGACCGCACCGGCATTCGCTTGTCGCCCACGGGGGTGATGGGTGGTATCAACGATACCGACCGCCTCGGTACCTTCAGCTACGTGGTGGAGCAACTCAACCAGTTCAACCTAGCGTACTTGCACGTGATTGAGGCACTGCCCGGTCACCCAATGGCGGCTCAGCCTGGTCAGGAGAAAGTAGCGCCGACTCTGCGCAAGATCTTCAATGGTCCTTTTATCCTGAATGGCGGCTACACCCAAGAAACCGCTGAGGCTGCGCTGGAAAACAACGAAGCAGATCTGATTGCCTTCGGCGTGCCGTTCATCTCGAACCCCGATCTAGTGGAGCGCTTTCAGCAAGGCGCGGCCCTCAATGCCCCCGACCAAGCCACCTTCTACGGCGGCGACGACAAAGGCTACATCGATTATCCTTCGCTGGCAGAAGTCGAGCAGGCGACGCAAGACATCGTGGAGAAATAACCAACCCGGCAACAGCTACCTAGGTAGCTGAACTCTTGCTAAGTACTACCAAGGAGAGCCTACTGTTCGCAACGGTAGGCTCTCCTGCTTTTGGTTACGTCGGTGAGGGGCTAGGGCAGTGTGGCTTGCGTCAACGAAGGACGCAGAAGAAGCAAAAGCCACAACTTTTTGGCCTTTGGCCGACCTTATGAAGGGTTCTGCGTACGCCTGCTCAACCAACCACCGCATTGACAATGAACACCGAACAGAACGAACCACGCCCAACCAATAGCGAACTGAACACGGGCTCGATGCCTTACCCCACGAGTCAGGAGGACATGAAGAGCAAGCCGGATTCGGACTTGTCGAATTATAAAGCCGCTGGCAAACTCACTGGTAAAGTGGCGCTCATCACGGGCGGCGATTCCGGTATTGGCCGCGCTGTGGCTATTGCTTTTGCCAAAGAAGGCGCCGACATAGCCGTAATCTACCACGAAAACGCCAGCGACGCCGACGTGACTGGCCAAGCCGTACAGGCCGCCGGCCGGAAGTTCTTGTCCATTCAAGCCGATGTGCGCTCGGCCGACGCGTGCCGCAATGCCGTGCGCCAGACCTACGAGGAGCTAGGTGGCTTCAATATTTTGGTAAATAACGCGGCCTACCAGATGGGGTACGAGAACTTTGAAACCATCCCGGAGGAGAACATTCACCGCACCTTCGATACCAACATCAAGGGCTACATCTTCATGGCTCAGGCGGCTATTCCGTTCCTGAAGGAGGGCGACTCTATCATCAACACGGGTAGCATCGCGGGCATCGTCGGTAACCCGCACCAAGTAGATTACGCTTCGACCAAAGGCGCCATTCACACCTTTACCAAGAGTTTAGCCGCCTACCTAGGCGAGAAAAAGATTCGGGTGAATGCGGTACTGCCCGGCCCCATCTGGACGCCACTCATCCCCGGTACTATGCTGGAAGAAGACCTGAAGAAATTCGGTTCGCAAACCATGCTAGGTCGCCCTGGTCAGCCCGAAGAGCTAGCGCCTTCCTACGTGTACTTTGCCTCGCAAGATGGAAGCTATAGCACGGGCAGCTTGCTCGAAGTAACGGGCGGTATGCCCAAAGAAGGCTAGGCTGCGAAAGCCCCCGTGTTGTCTGTACAACCTAAGCAAAATGCCTCGCTCTTTCTTCGGAAAGGCGAGGCATTTTTATGAAAGCACGTGTACGGTTTTTGGTAGGTAGCACGTTGATAGTGAGTAAGGAAGCAATGGTAGTCCGTAAGGTATAGACTATATGGTTCGTGCGCTACTTCTCGGCTTGATTGGAGGGCTTTTGCTGATAACCACAGCCGCTGCCCAAACGCCCCGCCGCCTGCAACACGGCTTGCAAGCAGCCTATTACCGCGGCACAGATTTCGACGAGCTGATCAGCCGGCGAACCGACGCACAAATCGACTTTACGTGGCGCCAGCAGGAGCCAGTGCCAGGGCTGGCTCCGGAGTATTTCTCGGTGCGCTGGACGGGCTACTTGTTTGCCCCAGTCACCGGCGACTATAGGTTTTACCTCACCCTGGATGATGGGATGCGCCTATGGGTTGGCAACAAGCTGCTTTTCAACGAGTGGGGCGACCACCGCGAGTACACCACCTGGATGCCGATGCACCTGAAGGCGGGTACCTTTTACCCGTTGCGGCTAGAATACAGGCAAGGGCCACTCTGGAACCGGGCGTTACTTGCCTGGGTGCGGCCCGATATGAAGCCAGCGCCGCCATCTACTTCCAACTACCTAGGGTTACAGAAAGTGTATACCCCTGTGACCATTCCGGCGCAGTACTTCTACTCCGATGCGCCACCGCCCAAACAAGCAACACCTGCCTTGCCCGCTGTGCAGCCCGTGGTGCTACTGACTGCGCCCAACGCTGCACCAGCCCGCAAACGAATCTACGTCAATAAGCTGCGTATGGAGAAGCCTGCTTCATTGCGTCGCGAGCCACCTAAAGAGCCAGCCGACCTAGGTTCTGTATCACGTGGCACCGTGGTGGAGTTGCAACACCTGTACTTCGAGCAGAGCAAAGCCCGTTTGCTGCCGTCGTCGCTGCCCGAGATGGAGCGGCTAGCGCTCATGCTACATCAGCAGCCCGCGCTGCGTCTTCAAATTGCGGGGCACACCGATAACGTGGGCGACCCGCGGCTCAACCAGCTGCTGTCGCAACAACGGGCCGAAGCAGTACGCGACTACCTGCTTCGGCAGGGTATCGCGGCCGACCGCCTGGAGGCCATCGGCTACGGCGGCACCCGGCCCGCCAGCGACAACGCCATCGAGCTGGAACGGGCGCGCAACCGGCGAGTAGAAGTAACCATTTTGTAGGGAAGGGGCACGAAGCTTCGACTGCGGAGCTAGGTTCTGCGTAAGCTGAACCATCCAACGTTCTGCTCTTTACACATGACCAACTCCGAAGAATCTACCCCCGAGTTCCGGCCAATGGCCAGCGACATGAAGGCCGAAAAGCTGCCTTACCCCGCCCGGCAGGCCGACATGAAGCAACAACCCGACTCCGACCTAGCTAACTACAAAGCCGCTGGCAAGCTGGCCGGCAAAGTTGCCCTCATCACCGGCGCCGATTCCGGCATTGGGCGCGCCGTAGCCATTGCCTTTGCCAAAGAAGGCGCTGATGTGGCCGTGCTCTACAACGAAAACGACGAAGACGCCGAAAAAACGAAGGCGCTAGTCGAGAAAGAAAACCGCAAGTGTCTGCTGCTCAAGTATGATGTGCGCGAGCCAGAACATTGCCTCAGCGCCGTGCGCCGCACCCGCGACGAGCTAGGTGGCCTGAATGTGCTGGTAAACAACGCCGCGTTCCAAATGGCCCAGGAGAAGTTCGAGGATATTTCGGTCGAGCAAATTCGCCGCACCTTCGATACCAACATCCTAGGGTATATCTGGATGGCGCAGGCGGCCATTCCGCACCTGCAAAAAGGCGACTCCATTATCAACACGGGCAGCATTGTGGGCCTCACCGGCAACCCGATGCTGATTGACTATACCTGCACCAAGTCGGCCATTCACGCCCTTACCAAGTCGTTGGCTACCTACCTAGGGGAGAAGGATATCCGCGTGAACTGCGTGGTGCCGGGCCCCGTCTGGACGCCTAACATTCCCGGCACCATGCCCGCTTCCGAAATTGACAACTACGGCCACGAAGTAGCCCTGAAGCGCCCCGGCCAGCCCGAGGAGCTAGCTCCGGCCTACGTGCTGCTGGCCTCGCAAGACGGCTCCTTCATGACCGGCAGCCTCGTGCACGTGACGGGCGGCAAAATGTCGAGCGACCAGTAAGCTAGCTTTTGGTGCAACAGGATAACAGAACGTCCTGCTGCGCTTGCTAAAATCTCTTTACCACTTCATTCAACGATATGAAAACGCAAGATTTGCGTCTCTTTCGTTGAGCAATTCGCCTAGAGCGCGACCTAGGCACACAACAGCAGCAACGGGTAAGACGTAGCGTATTGCATCTCTACATCGTTCTGGCATTCGCAACGAAACGTGCAGAAATGAAAAGCGGGATTTATTCTGTGCTTTTCCGTTTCTGCACGTTTCGGGCGTACTTAAGCCCATGAACAAACGCTACTTGCTAGGTGGCCTGCTGGGTGTAGTAGCCGCTGGGCTGCTTTCCGCGGCGGTCCCATCTGATGCTGTGCTGAAGAAAGTACGGCAATACCGCCAGCACCACGAACACGATTTACTAACGGAATATCAGCAACTTCTGTCGGTGCCAAGCGTGGCTGCCGACAGCGCTGGTTTGCGCCGCACTGCCACTACCATCGCCGATATGATGCGCAAGCGCGGCATTGCAAATGTGCAGCTGCTGCGCGCCAACACGGCCGGCGTGCCGCCTGCCGTGTACGGCGAAGTAAAGGTGCCCGGTGCCACCCGCACCCTCGTGTTCTACGCTCACTACGACGGCCAACCCGTTAACCCCGCACAGTGGGCGCCGGGCCTGAGCCCTTTCAAGCCGAGCCTAGCCAGCGGCTCCTTGGCCAATGGTGGGCAGTTGCTCCCTATGCCACCGGCCGGCACGCCATTCAACCCCGAGTGGCGCCTGTACGCCCGCGGCAGCTCCGATGATAAGGCCGGCGTGATGACCATCATTACGGGCTACCAAGCCCTGGCGCAGAGCGGAGTGAAGCCTACCGTCAACCTGAAGTTTTTCTTCGAGGGCGAGGAAGAACGCGGCTCTCCGCACCTCGCCGAGCTGCTGCGCCAGCACCGCGACGTGCTCAAATCGGACCTGTGGATAATCTGCGACGGACCAGTGCACCAGTCGGGGCGCAAGCAGGTGGTGTTTGGAGCCCGCGGCGATGTGAACCTAGGTATCACGGTCTATGGGCCAAAGCGCCCGCTGCACAGCGGCCACTACGGCAACTGGGCGCCCAGCCCCGCGCTGGCGCTGGCACAGTTGCTAGGTTCTATGAAGGATAGCACGGGTCGCGTTACGGTTGCGGGCTTCTACGATGATGTCGTGCCGCTGACGGCCACTGAGCAGGAGGCCTTGCGCCGGATTCCTGCCGTCGACGAGGACCTTCGCCGGGAGCTAGGTTTTGCCCGCCCCGATGGGCAGGGCAAGTCGCTGGTAGAGCTGATCAATCAGCCTTCCTTGAATATCAATGGAATGCGTAGCGCTAATGTGGGTGCCCAAGCCGCCAACGTCATCCCCACGATGGCCGAAGCCGTGCTGGACTTGCGCCTGGTGCTCGGCAACGATTACCAGCGGCAGGTAGAAAAAGTGGTGCGCCACATCCAGCGTCAAGGCTTCTTTGTGACGCGGGCCGAGCCCACCGACGCCGAACGGGCGCAGCACCCGCGCATTGCCAAGGTCACGCTCGAAACCGGCTACAATGCCCAGCGCACGCCCATGGATTTGCCGGTGGCCCGTAGCGTCATCAACGCCGTGCAATCGACGGTGACGCAGCCCGTGGTGCTGCTACCCACCTCCGGCGGTAGCCTGCCGCTGTACGTGTTCAAGCAGGAGCTAGGTACCACCACGCTCACGGTGCCCGTAGCCAACTACGACAACAACCAACACGCCGAAAACGAGAACATCCGGCTAGGCAACCTCTGGGAAGGCATCGAGACCATGGCCGCCGTGATGACCATGAAATAAACGGTCAAAATTCTTCCTCTACGCACGGGGCCTGCGACTACGCATAGTCGCAGGCCCGCTGTGTTTTACGGTTGAGCTAGCCCGCGCGCAATGGCCGTAGAAAGGCGCCGCCAACGTTTCTTGAGAAAATAGTTAAATCCAGGGAAGATTTTGTCCGTAAGGAGTTTATACCTCAACAGTAAAGTGCTGTTTCGCTGGTGTGCTCCTGACCTTCCTTTATGTCTGCTCCTTTTTATCCTGAGGGTACGGTGCGTGCCCTCCTGGCAACGGACCTCGTGACCGAAGCCACCCGCACGGCCCTCGCTGCCCGCCTCGACGCGCCGCTGTACGAGCCGCAATTTTTCGATGGGGTTACCTATGAGCTGTTGCGCGCCGTGGCGGCCCGGCTGTTTCCGCAGCCCGATAGAGAGACGCCTATTGAGCTAGCTCATGCCATAGACGAACGACTGCTTAAGGGCGAATCGGATGGATGGCGCTACGAGGCCTTGCCACCCGACCGCGAAGCATACCGGCTAGGGCTTGGCGGCATCAACGAAAGCGCGCAGCTCCTATTCCAGCATCCTTTCTTGTCGCTCAGCCCCGAGCAGCAAGACGCGGTATTGGCAGCCGTGCAGCGTGCCGAGGCGCCCGGTACCACCTGGGAGACCTTGCCGGCCCAACTGTTTTTTGAAGAATTGCTGGCGGAGCTAACCGAGAACTACTATTCCCACCCGATAGCCCAAGAGGAAATCGGCTACGTGGGCATGGCCGACGTGCCCGGCTGGCACCACCTAGGTCTCAACAACTTAGACCCCCGCGAACCAGAGAGTAATTGAGCAGCAAAGTAGCTGAGTCGCTGAGTCGCGGTATGTGTGTGATACTGCTACTCGGTTATCTGCTCATTTTCTACTCAGTTGCTCATTTTACTCAGTTACTCGACTTATGCCGGACGAAGAAGTATTAGAAGAGGGCGTGCTGAACCCGGTGAAACCGGAAATCCAGGACCCCTTGCTGCGTGAGATTATCGACGAAAATCAAAGCAAGCCAGCCGCCTCGCGCGACCCGTTGGAGCAAGCTGCTTTGCTGCCCGAGGTTGAGGAAACCGTTGACTGCGTGGTAATTGGTACCGGGGCGGGCGGCGCGCCCCTGCTAGCTAGGCTCGCTATGGCCGGCTTGAAAGTAGTAGCGCTGGAAGCCGGCGGCTGGCACGACCCAACCAAGGATTTTGCGACCGATGAGAAAGCGCAGGCGTTTCTGTTTTGGAACGACGAGCGCCTATCGGCTGGCAAAGACCCGGTAGCGTTTGGGCGCAACAACTCCGGTACCGGTGTGGGCGGCTCCACGCTGCACTACACCGCCTACACCCCCCGCGCCCAAGACGACGACTTCCACCTGCACCGCGACTTCGGCGCGGGCGTCGACTGGCCGTTTGGCTACAACGAGCTGGAGCCGTACTACGAGGAGCTAGAGCACTTCCTGGGCATTTCAGGCCCCGAAAATTACCCGTGGGGAAAGGCCCGCAAGCGGAGCTACCCACTGGCGCCGCTGCCGCTCAACGGAGCTGCGCAGCTCATGCAGCGCGGGTGCGCGGAGCTAGGTATTCGCACCTCGCCGGCGGCCAACGCGGCCTTATCAGCGCGTTATTACCAGGAAGGCGTGGGCTGGCGCGAGGCATGCACCAACCGCGGCTTCTGCCAGGCCGGCTGCAACAACGGCGCGAAGGCGAGCATGGACGTTACATTTCTGCCCTTGGCCGCGGCCCACGGCGCCGACATTCGGCCCAATAGCTACGTCACCGAAATCGAGCGCAACAGTAGCGGCCACGTCACGGGCGTGGTGTATACCCAAAACGGCATTCAGCAGCGAATCAAATGTCGCAACTTATTTCTGTGTGCGGGCGCTATCGAAACACCTAGGTTGTTGTTGCTCAACGAGCTAGCTCTTACCAGCGGGCAGGTAGGTCGTAACTTCATGGCGCACACGGGCATTCAGGTGTGGGGCACCTTTGCGGAAGACATTCGCCCCTACAAAGGCATTCCAGGGTCATTGATTTCTGAGGATACGCACCGGCCTAAAGATGCCGACTTCGCAGGAGGATATCTGCTGCAAAGTATTGGTGTCATGCCTGTTACGTTTGCAAGCCAAGCGGCGCGGGCCCGCGGGCTGTGGGGCCAAGCCGGGCGCGACTACATGCGCGACTACAACCACATTGCCGGCATCAACATCCTGGGCGACTGTCTGCCGCACGCCGATAACTTCCTGGAGCTAGCCGAAGAAAAAGATGCCCGTGGGGTAGCTAAGCCCCGGGTGCACTTCACGGCGCAGCCCAACGAACAGCGCATCACGGCGCACGCCGAGAAGGTGATGCGGCAAATTTGGGAGGCGGCCGGCGCCACCGATATCTGGGCTTTCCCGCGGTACGCCCACACCATTGGCACGGCCCGCATGGGACTAAGCGGCGACGATGCCGTGGTGGATGCCAACGGCCGCGCCTTCGATGTGCCTAACCTGTATATCTGCGACAACTCAGTGTTTCCGAGTGCTTTGGCGGTCAACCCGGCCCTGACCATCATGGCCGTGAGCTTGCGTACGGCTGACAAGTTTCTAGAAAAGGAACGGCGGCGCGACCAGTAGTGCGAAGCTCCAGCTCCGCACATCGTTGAACAACCTAGGCCGGTTGGTGCTAACGATAGATGTTTAACGATGCCCAAAGCTGGAGCTTCGGGCTTTCCTCTGCAAATGGCTAAGAATTTTTTAAGTCACATCAAAAAGAAGTTCGGCGACAGTGGCTACGAAGGCGACGAGTTCGGCGGGGCTGCGGGCCACAACGGCAACGGGTTGCCCACCGGAAACCCCGGCAACTTTATGTTCGCCACGGGCATCGAATGCTCGTACCCAACCATCGACCACGGCAAAACTCGCCGCGACCTGCTCGCCGAAACCGACCACTACAACCGCTACAAGGAAGACCTAGGTTTGGTGAAGGAAATGGGGTTGAAGGTGTTACGCTACAATCTGCCTTATTACCAGATTCAGAAAGCCCCCGGCAAGTATGATTGGGACTTTGCTGATGCGGCCATGAAGGAAATCAAGCGCCTCGGCATCACGCCCATCTTGGATCTGATGCACTTCGGCGTGCCCGATTGGATCGGCAACTTCCAGAACCCGGAACTGCCCGTGCACTTCGCCGAATACGCCGGAGCTGTGGCCAAACGCTACCCGTGGGTGCGATTTTATACGCCTGTCAATGAGGTGTATGTAACAGCCCGGGCCAGTGCCCGCGACGGTATCTGGAACGAGCAGTTGAAGTCGGACCGGGCCTTTATCACGGCCATGAAGCATTGCGCGGCGGCCAGCATCATGGGCAACCACCAGATTGCCAAGCACCGCCCCGACTGCGTGATTGTGCAGAGCGAATCGGCCGAGTACATCCACGAGATGCGCACCGTGGAGAGCGACGAAACGCGCATCTCCAACAAGCTCCGCTTCCTCTCGCTCGACTTGCTCTACGCTCACCCGCTGGATGCCGAAGTGCTGCTGTTTTGCCTCGATAATGGCATGACGCGCGAGGAGCTGAAGTGGTTTATGGCCGGCGAGCCGCCCGGTTACCAAATCATGGGCAACGACTACTACGGTCGGAATGAGCGTATTATCAAGCCCAACGGCGACTGGTGCTCGGCCGAGGACGTGCTAGGTTGGTACACCATGACACGCCAGTACTACGAGCGCTACCGCAAGCCGGTGATGCACACCGAAACCAACACCTTCAAAGCCGAAGATGCCGAGTGCTGGCTCTGGAAGCAGTGGGTGAACGTGACGCGTATTCGCAAAGATGGCGTGCCCGTGCTAGGCTTCACGTGGTATTCCCTGCTCGATCAAATCGATTGGGATATTTCGCTGGCCGAAAAGCGCGGCACTATCAACCCCTGTGGCCTCTTCGACCTCGACCGCAAAATCCGGCCCGTAGGAGAGTCGTATAAGATGATGCTTCAGGAGTTTGGCCAGATTACCATGGTCCCCCACGGCGAGCTATTCGAAATTACTTCGCGTCCTGCGGAGCTGAAGGTAGAGGTATAGGGCATTTGGCGTAGTCCGATTGATCAGGAGTGCCTTTGATCTTGGACCGGTGCTTCAAGCCAAAGTCCACCAAAGCATTAATCACGGGTTGGATTTCGATAGCATGGGGCGTGAGGGCGTACGAAACCGTGACGGGTTTGGTATTATTGACCGTGCGAGTAATGAGCTGGTTTTCCTCTAGGTCCTGCAATTCCTTCGACAGCACCTTAGGCGTAATACCCACCGAGGATTCTTGTAAGTCTTTGAAGCGCAAGGTGCCATAGTTGTATAGGTTGAGCAGGATGCAGAATTTCCACTTTCCACTCAATAGCTCGATGGCGTCTTTTAGCGCCAATATTTTCTCTTTATGGAGCGCCGGTGTTTGTTCGCAGGTTACGGTCATAAATAGTCGCTTTCCTAAAGGTAACGGATAGCAAAAGTATAGTAACTACCCCAGACTTTTGGCTTGTTCTTAAACACAACGAAATGAACAAGACCATTTTTATTACCGGTGCCTCGTCTGGCATCGGTAAAGCGGCCGCTAAGCTATTCGCGGCCAAAGGCTGGAATGTGATTGCCACCATGCGCAAGCCCGAAAATGAAACCGAGCTCAACCTGCTAGACAATGTGAAACTGTTGCCCTTGGATGTAACCAATGTGCAGCAGATTCAAGATATCACGCAAGAAACGCTGGCCCTAGGCCCCGTGGATGTAGTGTTCAACAATGCTGGTTACAGCTTATTAGGGCCTCTGGAGGCTACTGCCGATGAGCAGCTGGTGCGCCAGATGGAAACTAATTTCTTGGGCGTGGTGCGTGTTACGCAAGCCTTTATTCCGGCTTTCAGGGCCAGAAAGGCTGGCCTATTCATTACTACCAGTTCCTCGGCTGGGTTGATGGCTTTTCCGGTGAGCTCGATGTACGATGCCAGCAAATGGGCGCTGGAAGGTTGGAGCGAAAGCTTGTCGTTTGAGTTACGCCAGTTCGGGATTGGCATCAAAAACATTGAGCCAGGTTTGGTGGCGACGGAGATAGGGGATAAAGGGGTCATCGTTTCGCACCCAGAGTACGAGGAGTTGGCAAATAAATTCTTCGCGGCCATCAGCGACCCTAATAGCGTAGTCTCTACCTCGGAGCAAATTGCGGAGGTGGTGTACGAAGCTGCTACCGATGGCACCGATACCTTGCGGTATGTGTGCGGAGAAGATGCGAAAGCCTGGTATGCCCAACGCCTTGCTGTAGGGGATGAAGCATTCAGAAAGGGAATTGATCAACTAATTGCGGGGTAGCTCAGTACCTAACCTAGGTGCTTTTCAACTAAGACCTGTTCGGTGATCTTGCGTTAGGCACCCTAGGTGCTTCGACTAAAAGTGAAAAGCCAGCCCCGATGGGCTGGCTTTTCTTGCAAAATAGGTCGTGCAAAAGAGCAAAGAACTTAAGCAGTTACAGCCGCTGCGGCGTGTTGGGCAGGCATTTCTACATCCACCCCTAGGCCTTTGGCAATGGCCATACCCAGGCGGATATCGGCGCGGAACCAGTGGCACAGCTGACGCTGAACGATAAGATCTTTCTTGGGGCCATCAATGCCGCTCATCGAACCTACGACGTTGTTCACCAGGTTGGATTGCGCTTCTGGCGACAAAAGTCGGAATAAGTTACCGGGCTGGGTGTAGTGGTCATCCTCGCCGGGAGCGTTGCGGTCGTAGCGGTCGGCGATGTTCGAGTCGAGGGGCAGCGGGGGCTCACCTTGGCTCTTGTCTTCCACAGGGCCGTCGAAACTGTTGGGGAAGTAGTTCGGACCAGGGCCGCCGTTGTCGCCAAGGGCCATTTGGCCGTCGCGCTGGTAGTTCGAGAAGCCGAAGGGGCATGCGTTGACGGGCAAGTGCTCGTAGTTGGCACCTAGGCGGTAGCGCTGGGCATCGGGGTAGCTCAGGATACGGCCTTGCAGCATCTTGTCGGGTGAGTAGCTGATGCCGTCGACTACGTGAGCTGGCGCAAAAGCCGCTTGCTCGACGTGAGCATGGTAATTGACGGGTACTTCGTTCAGCTCCAATACGCCTACTTCGATCAGCGGGAACTCACCCTGGGGCCACACCTTCGTGATATCGAAGGGGTTCCAGCGGAACGTACGTGCTTGGGCCTCAGTCATCACCTGAATGAACATCTTCCAGCGGGGGAAGTTGCCGTTGTCGATGGCGTCTACGAGGTCGTGCTGGGCGAAGTCAGCGTCTTCGGCCTTCATCAGGCGGGCTTCCTCGTCGGAGAAGTTCTTCACGCCCTGCTCGGTGCGGAAGTGAAATTTCACCCAGGTGCGCTCGTTCTGCGCGTTGATCAGGGAGAAGGTGTGCGAGCCGTAGCCGTGCATGTGGCGGTAGCCGTAGGGCGTGCCGCGGTCCGACATCAGGATGGTGACCTGGTGCAGGCTCTCGGGGTTTAGGCTCCAGAAGTCCCACATCATCGTGGGCGACTTGCGGTTGGAGCGGGCTTCGCGCTTCTGGGTGTGGATGAAGTCAGGAAACTTCACGGCGTCTTTCACGAAGAACACCGGCGTGTTGTTGCCCACGATGTCCCAGTTGCCGTCTTCAGTATAGAAGCGCAGGGCAAAGCCGCGGGGGTCGCGCTCCGTGTCGGCCGAGCCTTTCTCACCGCCTACCGTGCTGAAGCGCAGGAAGGTACGCACTTGGTTGCCTACTTGGCTGAACAGCTTGGCACGGGTGTACTTCGTAATGTCGTGGGTCACGGTGAACGTGCCGTAAGCCCCTGAGCCTTTGGCGTGCACTACGCGCTCCGGAATCCGCTCGCGGTTGAAGTGGGCTAGCTTCTCTTGCAGGAAGTAGTCTTGCAACAACAGCGGCCCGCGCGGACCAGCCGAAATCGAGTTTTGATTGTCGAAAATAGGACGACCCGAAGCGGTAGTCAGCTTCTTCGGTTGAGTTGATTCTTCCATGCGAGGTATAAGGACGAAAGTGTAAAGCGGAGGGCGCGGCAGCCGTAGCCGCTCGTCGACAGTACAAAGGTTGAGCTTGCGGATGTATAATGAAAATTGATATTTTTTATCTTGGTATAGCTAGTAGTTATATTTGTGCATGAATTTGCAGCAACTCGAATACATTGTGGCCCTCGACACGCACCGGCAGTTTGTGCTGGCCGCCGAGAAGTGCTTCGTGACCCAGCCCACGCTCAGCATGCAGGTGCAAAAGCTGGAAGAAGAGCTAGGTGTGCTGCTTTTTGACCGCAAGAAAAAAGGCGTAGAGCCGACCGTAGTAGGCGCGAAAGTGGTGCAGCAAGCCCGGCAGGTATTGCGCGAAACTCAACAGCTCCGCGAGCTGGTACAGGTGGAAAAAGGCGAGCTGGTCGGCGACCTGCGGCTAGGTATCATCCCGACCCTCGCGCCGTACCTAGTGCCATTGTTTCTGCTGGACTTGGTAGAGCGGCACCCACAGTTGCGGGTGCGGGTGGAAGAGCTGCAAAGTGATGTTATCACGCAGCGGCTCAAGGACAACCAGCTGGATGTAGGCCTGCTCGTGACGCCGCTGGAGGACCGCGCTTTGCGCGAAGTGCCGGTGCTAGAAGAGCCGTTTCTGGCGTACGTGGCCGAAGGGCATCCGCTCTACGACCAAGCTACCGTGCAGCCCGCCGACCTAGCTGCCCACGAGATGTGGCTGTTGCAGCAAGGCCACTGCTTTCGCCATCAGGTGCTGAATATCTGCACGCCCGCTGCCCATGCGCTGCCGCGCACGTTTAGCTACGAAAGCGGCTCCATTGAAACGCTGAAAGAGTTGGTGCGCCACAACCATGGCTACACGCTGGTGCCCGAGTTGTCGGTGTTGCAGGAACTCGGCAACCCTATGCTCAAACGCTTCACGGCCCCCGAACCAGTGCGCGAAGTAAGCCTAGTGGTGCACCACAGCTTCGTGCGCACGCCGCTGCTGACCACGTTGCGCGAAATTATTCTGAGCAAGGTGCCTGAGCGGCTACGCGCCAGCCAAGCCGGCCAGAAAATCCGGTGGCGGTAAGAAGCCACTGGAGCCGTTTCGCGCACTACCTAGGTCAAGCCTAATGATTGAGCACGACGCGAAGATTTCTCTCGCTGGTTGTGAGGATCTTTAGTGAGGTAATTGCCTAGCGCAACGCACGATGCACGTCACGTCTCCAACGATTGCGCCGTAAAGCAATGAGCTGCTACACCGCCCGTGCAGAGTCAAGTAGACTCGCCGCTTAAATCTGCGTAGGGGAGCGTATACCCCACGTCTCCACTCATGCCCAGCCCCGACCGCTTTTTGACCAACCCCGTTTTCGTTTGCCTGCACTATTGGGCTGGTGCCGGCCGTGAGTGGGACCAGGTAGCAGCGGAGTTAGCGCCCGCCTTCACGTGCCTTACTCCCGACCTAGGTGGTTTTGGGGGCGCACTGGCGCCAAAAGGGGGCCACAGTGTGGCAGCTTACACCGATTCGGTTGCCGCCCTGATTGCGGAAAAGCAGCTAACCGACTTCATCTTGGTGGGCCACAGCATGGGCGGCAAAATTGCCCTCGACTTGGCGGCTCGGCAACTAGCAGGCATGCGGGGCTTGGTGTTGCTGTCGCCTTCGCCACCCACCCCCGAACCTATGACCGATGAGGACCGCACCAACTCGCTCCGGGCCCACGGCAGCAAGCTGGCAGCCCTAGGTACTTTCAACCGCATCACGGCTCGGCCGGTTAGTGACCAACTAAAGGCGCAAATTATTGAAGACAACCTGCGTAGCACGCGCGAGGCCTGGGACGCATGGCTCCTACGCGGCAGCCGGGAAAACATTACCAGCCGCCTCTGCGACATTACAGTGCCCTGTACCATTCTCGTCGGGGATGCGGATGCCGTCATGTCGCCTTCGGTGCACGGGCTCGAAACGCTGCCATACTTGCCCGAGGGCACCCACCTCGAAATTATTGGCGGGGCGGGACACTTGCTGCCCTACGAAGCTCCACAGGAAGTAGCTGCGCTGCTGCGAAAGTTCGCCGCTGGTTTGCATCACTGAACCTCGGTCGCGTATTGACCAACGCGCCATTACTACGTGAGTGTATGCAAATTAACTTTGGGCAACGGTTGCGCGCGGGGTGGCGCCAAAACTGGCCGCACTACCTCACGGAAGCCGCAGGAGCAGCTCTGTTCCTGATCGTGGCTAGCCTAACAACGATAGTAGTGAAGCACCCGGCCTCGCCCTTGCACGCTTGGGTGGGCGACAGCCCATACCTAGGTCGCACGATAGTCGGCCTCGTGATAGGCGTTTTGATCGTGCTCATGGTGTACAGTCCGTGGGGGCGCCGCTCGGGCGCGCACTTCAACCCGGCCGTTACGCTGGCTTTTTGGCAGCTCGGTAAAGTACACCGCATCGATGCCGTATGGTACGTGCTGTTTCAGCTGCTAGGTGCCGTGACCGGAGCCCAACTGGTTAAGTTACTGCTAGGTACTTGGTATGCCCATCCGCAGGTAAACTACGTGGTGACGAAGCCCGGCGAAGACGGCCTGCTAGTAGCGCTAGGGGCAGAATTTGTTATTTCGCTGGTACTCATGCTAGTGCTGCTGCTCACGTTACACTCCAAGCCGTTGCACAACAAAGCGGGTTGGCTGTTGGGCACTTTGCTGGCCGTGTACATCATCTTCGAAGAGCCCTACTCCGGCATGAGTACCAACCCGGCTCGCTCACTGGCTTCGGCGGTGGCGGCGGGCCACTACGCGAGTCTGTGGCTTTACTTGGTGGCGCCGGTGCTCGGAATGTGGCTGGCTACCTTGATGTTTAAGCTACTGTACCATGGACAGAAGTTGCCCCTCGCTATTCTGGCGGGCTCCGATGCCACCACTGGCACCACAGAGCAGCAACCACCGCAGTATCCCGATCCGGATGCTGCTGACAACTAAGCTAGGTTGGCTCTTACTCCAACGATCGGCTATGAAATAGCAAAAAACCGATGTGCCCAAATACGCCCCAGCGCTTAGCCGAGTCGTCGTAGTGAATGAGGTGGAGGGCCAGCGGACCTAGGCGGGTGAAATACACAAAACCCGAGCTGGCCGTCAGGCGGGGACGGTCGAAGCCTTTGCGCGTAATGGCTTGTTGGTTAAGACCTTCTGCCAACGGTTGATAAGCAAGATGCACGAAGGCCTCTGAGCGCCATTCCAGGCTGCCGAGCACCGTGTGCGAAAAGCGCAACCCTGCGGCAGCGTAGCGCGGCGCCCGGTAGCTGTTCAGAAATAGCGTGCGAGAATCAACGAGCGGGGCAAAGACGGGCGCGGTCGTGAGCGAAGAACGGTAATTGACGAAGCGCCCCTGCCCACTCACCACCACCTCCCCAAAGTAGCCCCACACCTGCTTGTGGTTAGCAGCCGGAAAGTACTGCTCCGTAGTGGCCGAGAATTGCAGCCAGTGGTGAGCGTCGGCATAAGTTTGAGTGCGCACCGACGTGGAGCCTGGTGTGTAGCGCTCCGTACCCTGCACCCCCCGAATGCTAATGGCTGCGCGCCGCCCTCCGGTTGGGTACTGCTTGCGGTTCAGTGAGTTGCGGGTGAAGCGCAGCGCCGCCGTGAGCCCCCGAAACCGAGTGCGGTCGAGCGTGTCGCCCGATGAGACGGTGCGCACGTTGGCGTAATCATCCTGGTTGCTGAAATAGCCCATTTCCAGGGTCACGCGGCTCCGGTAGTTCGGGCTGATGCCGCCCTGTACGGTAGCGCTCAGGTCGCTTTGCTCAATGAGCGTGTTCTGAATGTCACGCCCGAGTAAGCCGCCCGTTTTTTGGTAGCTCCAGCTGTTATACGTAAGGGTCGGCTCGATGTAGAAAGGCAGCTTCTCGGGAATGGTGATGCGGAAGCGCCCCTGCCCGGCGTTGTAAAATCGACCGAGGCTCACGTTGGCCGCCGTGGTATACAAGAATTTTTTCAGGTACCGGAATTCAAGCCCTAGGTAGATGTTGTCAACGGGCCGGGTAGCCAGCACGAAACCTAGCTCCGCCGATAGGTTGTTGTTCTTGCTGGCATCCACACTGAACGTGTAGCCTCCCTGCGCTTGATCGTAGCGGATGCGCGGGTACACGCCCCGGAAGAAGTCGTCGGACGCTAGGCGGTAGTAGCCTTCCTCAATGTCGTCGATGGTGTAGGTGCGGCCTTGACGCTGAAAAAAGCGGCGTACGTAGGCGTTCTGGTTGTCTTTCAGGCCCTGCACCGTGATGCGGGAAAAGACCGGCGCTGGTGCCTGGTTCTGAAAGTCTGTGCGGCGTGCCGCCAACGCCAGTGTATCGGCGCGGCGCTCAATGCGCCGCAGCATCAGCGGCAGCTTGGCTTGGGCAGCTTTGGTACCTAGGTCGATCAGCTCGCGCACCTTATCAAAATCTGTGGAGCCATAGCCCTCTAGGTCAGGCTGAATGAACACACCGTTGGGTCCCACAGCCAGCGTATCGGCTACGCTGGCTCCCAAAAACACCAGGGTGCCCGCCAGCAGTTCATCGTCTTTCTGAAACGGGTACTTTTTGTACGCTACGTCGCCCACATTCACCCCAATGATGATGTCGGGCTTAAATTCGGCCTTCATCACGTCGGTGGGAAAGTTGTTGTAGATGCCGCCGTCGAACAGGTAGCGCCCATCGGGGTTGCGGATGGGGCGGAACACCAGCGGCACGGCCATGGAATTGCGCACCGCATCCGACAGCGAACCGTCGCGCTGAATAACCTGGTTGCGGGTAAACACTTCGGCAGCCAAGCAGCGGAACGGCACAAACAGGCTATCGAAGTCGTAGTTGGCTTGCGCGCCTGCCGGCGCGAGCAGCTTGGCCAGCACAAAGTTCAGGTTGACGTCGTTGATCAAGTTGGGGGTGATGCGCGTCCGCAACGACGAATCGACGGCTACTCCCACCCGCAGGGCGGCCGGCGAGGCGTCGGAGTTTAGGTAGTTGAAGGTCTTGCTTTCGAGCTGCCGGCCCGACACCCAATTCTGGAACTCCGGGTTCGTGACGATCTTCTCAATTGCAGCGGGTGAGTAGCCGGCCGCGTACATAGCTCCCACCACCGAGCCCATGCTCGTGCCGATGATGTAATCGATAGGAATGCCATTCTTTTCCAGCACTTTCAGCACACCTACGTGCGCTAGCCCTTTGGCGCCGCCACCACTTAGCACGAGCCCTACTTTCTGGGCTTGCACTGCCCGACACCATCCGAAAAACAGAAGCAACCCAGTCAGAAAAACGGAACGTTTCAGCATAAAGGAGGCAAGTAGGAAAGCCGTCGGTGGCAGGCAGCTAGGCCACAAATTATGCTAAGATAACCTAGCCTTCTGCAAACCCACGAACCCTAATCAGGCGCCCAGCATGAACGCTGCAAGCTACAACCTAGCTGCCAACGGCCGCGCTACATTGCTGGCGGCATCCTTGGGTGCTTTTTGCGTACAAGGCTTCCATGATTGTAAATTACACTTCCGAAGGCTGGCAAATAATCTATCAGCAAGCGCACGCCCTGCTTGCCACGCAACTTGCCTGGCACTGGCCACCCTTTGGCCCCACCGACCGCTGGGTAGGCCTGCTCGCCGCCACCGCCCAGCACGACGATGAGCAGCAGCACTGGGATGGCCACTACGGCCTAACGTCCGCCGGTGCGCCGGCCAATTTTACTATGAAGGATTTCTCGCTGGAGCAGGCCACGGGCGTGCTGCACGCGGCTAGGTTCCAGGGCCAGTGGCGCAGCTTGCTCACCAGCATGCACCTGAGCTTTCTGTATGAAGCGCTACGTGGGCAGCACAAGGAGCTAGCTGCTTTCCTGGATGAGCAGCTGGCTAGCCAAGAGCGCTGGCGCAAAGCTTTAGAAATAAATAAGAAAGAGGCGCAGCAAGCCTACGACCTCATGCAGTGGTGCGACCGGCTCTCGCTTATTCTCTGCCGCCACGAGCTACCTGAAATGGGCCGCATACTCGAAATCAGCAGCGGCCCCGACGGCCGCCGCTACGACGTAGCGCAGCCTACTGCCAAGGGGCCGCTGGTTGTGGTTCCTTGGCCCTTCACAGCAGAGCAGTTCACGGTGAGCGTGGAAGCTAGCACCCTGAGCCAACTTCAGTTCAAAGACGACGCGGAACTGGCAGCCGCCCTGCGCATTGCTCCCGTGCAGACGCTCACTTGGACGTTGCAGAAAGGGTAGCGCGTACCGACCTAGGGTAGGCTACTACCAATAACATTCGAACGCAAGCGGCTTGATGCCGTACTAACTACCACACGATCTGTATTATCGCTTTCCATACCTGCACGCTTATGGCGCATTACCGCTTCTCTGATATTGTCACTATCCTGAAAGCTTCGGCCTCTGAATTCAGCAACAATAATTCGTTCCGACATTCGGCGGCCTTGTCGTACTACACCATCTTCTCGCTGCCGCCGCTGCTGCTTATTGTTATTACAATTGCAAGTGCCTTTTATGGCAGCGAAGCTGTAACGGGACAAGTGTATGGGCAGCTAAAAGGCTTTGTTGGCGCTGAGTCAGCGAAATTTATGCAAGACAGCATTGCCAAGTTCACCTTACAAGAGCGTGGTGGCTTAGCCACCGCCATTGGAGTAGGTACGTTGATCTTTACAGCCACCACCTTTTTTGTGACGCTGCAGGAAAGTATCAATGACATCTGGAATTTGAAAGCCAAGCCTCGCAACGGCATTGTGCAATTCCTGCGCGACCGGGTGCTCTCTTTTGGACTTATCCTAAGTGTCGCACTTTTGTTGCTTATCTCATTTGTAATCAGCGCAATGCTGAATTTCTTCACGGGTTATTTAGAGCAAGTTTGGCCAGACGCTGGCGTGTTGGCGGTAAAGCTGGTTGACTTCTCTATCTCCCTAGCCGTCACTACCACCTTGTTTGCCATGATCTACCGCTTCCTGCCTGACGCCATTATCCGGTGGCGCGATGTGTGGATTGGGGCGCTGATTACGGCTGCATTGTTTGTGATAGGTAAATACTTAATTGCTTTCTATATCTCTTACGCCAATCCGGGCTCCGCATTCGGCGCAGCAGGATCGGCCATTGTGCTGCTCGTATGGGTTAACTATTCTTCGCTCATCATCTTTTTTGGAGCAGAATTTACCCAAGAATTTGCCGATGCTTTTGGGCAGAAAGTGCAGCCCAAGGCTCACGCTGTACGCATTGAAACGCGCGAGGTGCCCGAAGGTGAATCGAAGGAGGAAATTACCACTGGTCGGCCGCGCGCTACCGGGCGGTGGCGCGGATAGTAAGTGGATTGTATGGCAGCTGCATTAGCAAGGCCTAATATTTGGATAGAGTTTTCTTTATGAAGAAAACTCTATCCATTTTTTTGTTAGCAGCCGGCCTAAGTATCTCGTGTGTAAAGCAAGCCGCTGCTCAAACCACAGCCGCTGATACTACGGGCGAGCATCGCATGATTCAGGATATCAGCGCCGACCTGTGTCGCCAGATAGAAGAGGAAAGCAAAAAGGCACCTCTGACTAATCTTTCGCAAGAAGAAGCGACACAGCTATTTGCGCGGCTGATGCTTGTTAGCGCCGGCAACAACGCCACGTTTACGAAACTGATACTAACCCATAAGAGCGACGCGAATGCGTACGGAGGGCAGCTAGGGAAAAGAATTGCTTTCCGAATGGTGAAAGAATGCCCTGCGAGCGTACCCTTATTTATGAAAGTAGGTTATCAGGAGCTTCGTAAGCAGCATCCGATGAGCGAGCAGGAAGTGAAGGTGCTTACGCCTGTAGCCGCTGGTGTTTGCCAGGGTATAGAGGCCCGCCAAAAAAAGCAGGACCTAGCTGCAATGTCGGCACAAGAACGCATGCAAGTGGTAGAAGAAGTGATGCAAGCCGCCATGAAGCCGCACGCCAAAGCCCTAAGCCAGTTATATGGAGCTGATCTTTTCCTAGATCAGAAAAAAATGGAGCAAGTAGGGGTAAAAATCGCCGTTTTGATGGGCGACCAGTGCCCGGCTATCCTGACGTTTTTCGCCACTGCCGGTCAGAGTGCTCAACCTGCGAAATAGTGAACAGACTACCTAAGTAGATGGACCGTGTCGGGTACGTATGTGCGCCTCTATTACGCTTTATTTCAGTCGATTACAATAGTGCTTTTGGTGTAATATATGTGATGTAATAGTCGGGGAGAAAAGCTAGGTTTAGGCCTCTCTATTCTCGCCTACTATCATGATAAAAAAGCTACCTGTTGCCTGGGCGTGCCTCGTGCTTCTCTCAAGTATAAAAGCGCAGGCACAGTCTACAAACTCAACTACCCGCCCACTGGTTGTTAGCCCGATCGTTGGGGAAGTTATTGATCTGGAGGAGAAGAAAATCTACGGCCTCTTTCAGTACTACAGCGCCGATGATTTTCGGGAAGCACGCTTTGTGCAGTTTACTAACGCTGACAGCACTAGTAGTACTGTTCTGCAAACCACGCTGCGCAATGGAGAAGTAAAAACTCGGCCTTTCTCGGAGGCCGAGTTTGAAGGCGTGCGGCGCATGATTGAGACCCGCGACCTAGAACTGAAGCGCTACAGCCGGACTATGCAAAACGCCACGGCCGGTGACTCCATCGGTTCAACGTACTCCGTAGAGCTGTTGTCGGGCAATAGCTTCATTGGCGTGTTGGTAGCTCGGCGCGATAAGGAACTGGAATTTTCGACCAAAGACCTAGGTCGTGTTACTATTCAAAAGGACAACATTAAGCGGCTGCAGCAGCTCTCGGCGGTCCAGGCTAGCCGCGGCTGGGAAGTGCTGGGCAACGGAACCCGTATCTTCTTCGCGCCTACGGCTCGTCCGCTGCGTAAGGGAGAGGGCTACGTGCAAGACATTGATATCTTCTTTCTAGGAGCGAACTATGGCATCACCGACAATATTTCAGCCGGAGTACTTATTCCTGTATTGCCGGGGGTAGGCCTCAATGTGTTTGCCTTCACGCCCAAAGTTGGTTTTCAGGTCAGGGAGAAGCTACACGTGGGTGGCGGCCTACTCTACTTGCGTGCCTTCGGCGAAGGAGGCGGCATCGGCTACGGGGTAGCCACCTACGGTTCCGCCGACAACAACATCACGATCGGTGCGGGCTATGGCTTTGCCTCCGGAGATATAAGCCAGTCGCCGGTAGTAGTGCTCGGAGGAGCTACACGTATCTCACGGCGCATTTCACTGCTCGACGAAACGTATATTTTCAACGGTGGCGTAGCAGGGCTTTTGGGCTTACGAGTGGCCGCTGCTCGCTTAAGTGGTAGCCTAGGTATTCTGTATGCGACAGGCGCTGGGGGCATTTACCCGGCTTATGTCGAGGTGGCTTATCGGTTCGGTAAAACGCGGTAATATGTCTTGTTAAAAATTTGACTGCAAATACTTTATATAGCGTATGTTTTTTACTAAATAGCTATAATACTTCAGAGAATTATAACTTTTTATGCGCTACCAACTGATTAGCTTTCTAAGACTAGGGCTAGTATTCCTCATTTGTTTGCTGAGTGAGGCAGTCTATGCGCAGCAGAACCTGAGTAGGATAGTCATCGTGCATCCGGTGGTTGGCAAGATCATCAACCAGCAGGAAAAATTTGCATTTGGTTTGTTCCCCAAATACCGACTGGAAGACTTTCAGGAGGCTAGTTTCTGGCGTTTCGCGAGTCTTGACAGTACACGCGGGTCTATCCTGCTGCAGGTCACGCTCCGTGACGGCAACGTGCGCACCCAGTCTTACTCCGAGCGCGATTTTCAGCGGGTGAGAAACTCTATTGAACGGCAGTGCCGCGCTACGTTAGCAGATCAGAAATACAAAGAAGATCTAGCAGAACATGAACGAAAGAGACTGGAAAGGCGGCGGCTATACAATAATAGATTACGGTAGCAACTCCTAGGTATTGGTGCGGAGGCACGGGAGCTACTCATCACCATCACAACTCGGTTAATCGTCCTTATATCTAAGATAGAGCCACTCTACTTAGCGGTAGGCTATACAATCAAACCAAAACTAGCGCATCAGGAAGAGGTTCGGTACAGTCGTCAGGCTGGTAATTCGAGTAATATATAGGCGGAATCAACGTACGTTATCTACTTACACTGCATTTAGCGCTCGGAACGCAACTACTACTAAATAAGAACCTCGTCCCTCTGTTCTTCAAATGGGGTAAGCCTCACGGGGGCGTAGATGTCGGACTGAGCTACATATTCGGCAATAAGAGAGTTGCGCCCACAGTTAAGGAATAACTACCCCAACAAAAAGCCCGGCCGTTGATCAACGGCCGGGCTTTTTGTTGAGGGAAAGGGGCTAGGCCACTACGGCTGGCTTTTCCTTCACGGCAAGCTGTCCGCAAGCCGCATCGATGTCTTTGCCGCGGGAGCGGCGCACGTTGGTTTGCACGCCGCGGTCGGCCAGGTACTTATGGAAGGCTACTAGCTTGTCGTCGCCGGTGTTGCGGTAGTCGGCGTTTTCGATAGGGTTGTATTCGATCAAGTTGACTTTGCAAGGCAGCCACTTCGTAATCTGGAACAGCTCCTCGGCGTCTTGCAGTGTGTCGTTGAAGTTCTCGAACACGATGTATTCGTACGTTACTTTGCGGCCCGTTACCTGGTGGTAATACTGCAAAGCGTCTTTCAGTGCTGCCAGCGAGTTAGCCTCGTTGATGGGCATGATTTCGTTGCGCTTGGCGTCGTTCGGCGCGTGCAGGCTGAGGGCTAGGTTGGCCTTTACATCGTCGTCGGCTAACTTCTTGATCATCTTGGCAATGCCGGCCGTGCTGATCGTGATGCGGCGCGGCGCCATGTTCAAGCCATCGGGAGCGGTGATGCGCTCCACGCTCTTTACCACGTTGGCATAGTTCAAGAGCGGCTCACCCATGCCCATGTACACGATGTTGGTGAGCGGCGTGCCGTACTGAGACTCGCACTGCTCCCGGATCCGCACGACTTGGTCGTAAATTTCAGCCGCGTCGAGGTTGCGCTTGCGCTCCATGTAACCGGTAGCGCAGAACTTACAGGTGAGTGAGCAACCTACCTGCGAGCTAATGCAAGCCGTCATGCGTGTATCGTGTGGGATGAGCACGCCTTCCACAATGTTACCATCGTACAGCCGGAAGGCCGACTTGATGGTGCCATCGTTGGAGAGCTGCTGATTCTGCACTTTCACGCCATTAATGGCAAAGTGTTGATCCAGCAACTGCCGCGTGCTCAGCGAGATATTGTTCATCTCCTCAAACGACGAAGCCGTGTTTTTCCACAGCCACTCCAGCACCTGCTTGGCGCGGAACGGTTTTTCGCCGTGCTCCACCATAAAGGCTTTGAGCTCGTCGGGGGTGAGTTTGCGGATGTCGCGCTTCGTGAGTACGGGTAAGGATATCATAGCTGCAAAGATACAACCTAGCAAGCAGTTGGGTTCCCTCGGGGGCAGGATTAATAGGAGAAGTGCAATGGTTAGGTTTTGCCGTTGAGCAACCTAGGTGCATGCTACTTAGCTTGTGCAGGTGGCAATGAGAAGCGCTTTGGCCGAATACCCTAGGCATCCAACCAAAGCGCTTACTAAAATCTAGGTTGCGGAGGTGAGCAAGCTACTAGCAGCAACTCTGCACCACAATTGCCTTCCGCTGGCTAGGAGAGTACACCAATCGGCGGCCATTTTCTTCGCCGATGTTGTAGAAGAAGCCGGGCAAGCCGGTTTGTTTGGCTTCTTCCCAGGCCTGTTTATTCGCGGTATAGTTCGTGTCAAACTTGTCGGTTGCTTTTACCGCTTGGGTCAGGAAACTGTCTTCCACGAAGAACTCCTTCATGCGCTTCTGAATGTAGGCGGTGCGTTGCGCATCCGTCGGGTTGTCGCCGGCGTACGTGTCGAAGCCATAATCCAGAAGATAGGTAGCAGGAAACTGGTCGCTCCACAGCGTCTCGCCGTCGGCCGATACAATGCTCAGGTTCACCGTACCCGTCAGGGCGTCCTTCCCCGTTAGCTGAAGCCGGAACTGATCTGGCTTGCTCCGATTAGAAAAAAAGTGCTTCCCCGTTACTTCTTGTAGCACCATAGGTTGAGCAGCCGGCGCGGCAACCGCCGCAGTAGCCGTAGCCGCTGTTTCCTCGGACGATGTAGCATTGGAAGCAGAGCAGCTGAATAGCAAAAATACTAGGCAATAAGAGCTGATTTTCATAGTAGTTAAGATTGAAAGGAACAGTCTAGGAGCAGAAGGATTGACTGACGGTTGGGCCGTCTTGTGTGGTATAGAGTAGGAGGGGCTAGGCAGTGCGCGATTGTCTTCGGTAAGGTAGAAGACCTTCGGATACTACACAATTTTATTTGCTTAGGTAAAATAAATCCACTTACCTTGGCCGCATAAACTTTAGGGGTGTTCCGCCGCGCGGGACTGAGAAATACCCTTGGAACCTGATCCAGGTAATGCTGGCGAAGGGAAAAGTGAGAAGCGAGAGCCTGCGGGCAGGGGCGTGCACCTACTGAAGTTTATTGTATTGACAATCAACCAGCTAAACCTAGCTCAATGGTTTTCTACGTCAACAATAAACCGCACGAAGCCACCGTGGAACCCACGCTGGCCGCTGCTCTTACGGAGCTACAGCTCGCCGACCAACGAGGCGTAGCCGTGGCCGTGAACGACCGGGTCGTACCCCGCACGGATTGGGCTAGCTATGCCCTTCAAGCCCAAGACCGCATTACCGTCATCCGCGCAACGCAGGGCGGCTAGGCCGCGCATTTCCCTCTCCTTCTTTCCTACGATGAAAAAAGACCAAGCTCCCCAGCAGACGCTGGTGGAACGCGCGCCCCTGACTGGCTCGCGCAAAATCTACGTGCCCGGCCAGCTCTACGACATCTGGGTGGCCATGCGCGAAATCGTCCTGGCGGACACCCAGCGCAAGTTCGATTTCACCAACCCCACGGAGCAGAACCCGCCGGTGACGGTGTACGACACCAGCGGACCCTACACCGACCCCGACGTGGAAATCGACCTGAAAAAAGGGCTGCCGCGCTTGCGTGAAGAGTGGATCGTGGGCCGTGGCGACGTGGAAGAACTACCCGGCGTTTCGTCGGAGTACGGGCAGCTGCGCGCTGACGACGAGAAGCTAGACCACCTGCGCTTCGAGCACATCCGGCGGCCATACCGGGCCAAGTCGGGCCACAACGTGACGCAGCTGCACTACGCCAAGCAAGGCATCATCACGCCCGAAATGGAGTACATCGCCATCCGGGAAAACCAGCGCATCGACCAGATAGCCAACGATGACGCGCTGAAAACGCAGCACGAGGGCTACAGCTTTGGGGCGAACACGCCGCAGGGCCGCATCACGCCCGAGTTTGTGCGCGACGAAGTAGCGGCCGGCCGGGCCATTATTCCTTCCAACATCAACCACCCTGAGAGCGAGCCGATGATTATCGGGCGCAACTTCTTGGTGAAGATTAACACCAACATCGGCAACTCGGCCGTGACCTCAAGCATTGAGGAAGAGGTAGATAAGGCTGTGTGGAGCTGCCGTTGGGGCGGTGATACGCTCATGGACTTGAGCACGGGCAAGAACATCCACGAAACGCGCGAGTGGATTATCCGCAACTGCCCCGTGCCGGTGGGCACCGTCCCGATTTACCAAGCGCTGGAAAAAGTGAACGGCAAAGCCGAGGATCTGACCTGGGAGCTGTTTCGCGATACGCTCATCGAGCAGGCCGAGCAAGGCGTTGACTACTTTACCATCCACGCCGGCGTGCGCCTAGCCTATATTCCCTTGACGGCCAAGCGGGTAACAGGTATTGTGTCACGCGGCGGCTCCATTATGGCGAAGTGGTGCCTAGCGCACCATAAGGAAAGCTTCCTTTACACGCACTTTGAGGAGATTTGCGAAATCATGAAGGCCTACGACGTGGCGTTTTCGCTCGGCGACGGTCTGCGCCCCGGCTCCATTGCCGATGCCAACGACGCGGCGCAATTTGCGGAGCTGGAAACCCTTGGTGAGCTGACCAAAATTGCCTGGAAGCACGACATCCAGGTGATGATTGAAGGCCCCGGCCACGTGCCCATGCACCTGATTAAGCAGAACATGGACAAGCAGTTGAAGGAGTGCCACGAGGCGCCGTTCTACACCCTAGGTCCGCTCACCACCGACATTGCGCCCGGCTACGACCATATCACGTCGGCCATCGGCGCCGCCATGATTGGCTGGTTCGGCACGGCCATGCTGTGCTACGTGACGCCGAAGGAGCACCTAGGTCTGCCGAACAAAAAGGACGTGAAGGACGGCGTAATTACCTACAAAATCGCCGCCCACGCCGCCGACCTCGCCAAAGGCCACCCCGGCGCGCAGTACCGTGATAATGCTCTGAGCAAAGCTAGGTTCGAGTTCCGGTGGGAAGATCAGTTCAACCTCTCGCTCGACCCCGACACCGCCCGCGAGTACCACGACGAAACCCTGCCGGCCGAAGGCGCGAAAGTGGCGCACTTCTGCTCAATGTGCGGCCCGCATTTCTGCTCGATGAAAATCACGCAGGAAGTGCGCGACTTCGCCGCTCAGCAAGACGTGGCGACGGATGATGCCTTAGCGAAAGGCCTAGCTGAAAAGGCGCGGGAGTTCGTGGAGAAAGGCAGCGAGATTTATCTGTGACCCATATAGACCAGACCGTCATGCTGAGCTTGCCGAAGCATCTCTCCCGCAATGGTAATTATCTACTTTGGCGGTAGAGATGCTTCGGCAAGCTCAGCATGACGGACGGTCTAATTAAAAGCTGCTAAATGCTCGCTTCTCGCCCGTATGCCCTCAGCATTGCCGGCTTCGACCCTAGCGGCGGGGCCGGCTTGCTGGCCGACTGCAAGACCATGGAGGCCAACGGCGTCTACGGCCTAGGTGTGTGTACGGCCCTGACGGTGCAGAACGACGTACAGTTTGAGCAGGTGAGCTGGGTGCCGGCGGCTACCATCCTAGATCAAGCCCGGCTGCTTTTCGCCCGCTTCCCGATTAGGTGGGTCAAGATCGGTTTGTTCGAAAGCTTCGCGCAACTCCCTGAACTGCTAACGTGGTTGCGGGCGCAACAGCCTCAGATACAAGTCATTTGGGACCCGGTGCTGAAAGCCAGCGCCGGCTACGAGTTTCACGGTCAACCTAGCCTCAACCTCGTGCAGCAGGTGTGCGAGCAACTCGCCTTGCTCACGCCCAATCGCCCTGAGATGCTGCGCTTGTGGCCCGCTGCCAGTGCCGAGGAAGCGGCCGTGGCGGTTAGTGCTTTTTGCCCGGTGCTGCTGAAGGGCGGCCACGCGGATGGCACTGTTGCTACCGACGTGCTTTTCGTGGAGGGTGAGCAACATGCTTTCACTACACCGCGCCTGCCGCACGGCGAGAAACACGGCAGCGGTTGCGTGTTGTCGGCGGCTATCCTGGCGAGCTTGGCGAAAGGCAATTTGTTGGTAGAAGCTTGTAGCGAAGGCAAGAGTTACACCACCACTTTCTTGGCCAGCAACGACACGCTGCTGGGCTACCACGCTGCAGCGCGGACTCTGTAGTCCGCGCCTGGAAGAATAGATGCGAACGGAAGCAAGCGTGGACTACAGAGTCCGCGCTACAAAGTAAAACCACATGCAAATCAGTCCACTTCATTATATCACCGACTCGCCCGCACTGGCCGACCTAGCTTGCCAAGGCGGAGTCGATTGGGTGCAGCTGCGGGTGAAGAACCTAGCTTACGACGCTTGGGAACAGCTAGCCCGCGAGATGCAGCAGGTGTGTCGCCAGCACGGTGCCAAGCTCATTATCAACGACAACCCGCAAATAGCGCAAGCCATCGGGGCCGATGGGGTGCACCTAGGCAAGCAAGATATGCCGCCGCAGGAAGCCCGTGCCATTCTCGGCCCCGGCTACATCGTAGGCGGCACGGCCAACACCTTCGCCGATATTGAAGGCTTGGTAGCGGCCGGTGTGGACTACATCGGGCTAGGTCCCTTCCGCTTCACCACTACCAAGCAGAACCTGAGCCCGATCCTTGGGTTGGAAGGCTACCAAACGCTGCTGGCGCAATGCCGCGCCGCCGGTTTCACGGTGCCGATTATTGGCATTGGCGGCATTATTCTGTCTGACGTAGAGGCGCTACGCGCCACGGGCTTGCACGGCATTGCGGTATCCGGGGCAGTGTCGGGCACGGCAGATCCGGCGACGGCAGCGGCCCAATTTTTAACTGCTCTCACGAGTTTACCCGCCGCCGTATGACGCCTCAGCCACTTTGTATTGCCGGCCGCACGTTTTCCTCGCGCCTGTTTACCGGCACCGGTAAGTTTAGCTCGGCGGAGTTGATGGAGGAAGCGCTGCTTGCCTCTGGCTCGGAGCTCGTGACGGTCGCCCTGAAGCGCGTAGATGTAGCCGATACCCAAGACGACATCTTGCGTCACCTAGCTCATCCCCAGTTCAACTTGCTGCCCAATACCTCGGGCGTACGCACGGCTCGTGAAGCTGTTTTTGCCGCCCAGCTCGCCCGCGAAGCGCTGGAAACGAACTGGATCAAGCTCGAAATTCATCCCGACCCCAAGTACTTGCTCCCTGACCCAGTGGAGACGCTGAGGGCCGCCGAGGAACTGGCGAAGCTAGGTTTTGTGGTGCTGCCCTACATCCACGCTGATCCAGTGCTGTGCAAGCGTTTGGAGGAAGTAGGTGTAGCCGCCGTGATGCCCCTAGGTTCACCTATTGGTTCTAATAAAGGCTTGCTGACCAAAGAGTTCTTGGAAATCATTATCGGTCAAAGTCGGGTGCCAGTGGTTGTTGATGCGGGTATTGGGGCGCCTTCGCACGCGGCCGCTGCACTCGAAATGGGTGCCGATGCGGTGCTAGTGAATACGGCTATTGCGGTGGCAGGTCAGCCGGTGCAAATGGCGCAGGCCTTCCGGCTAGCCGTGGAGGCCGGGCGAATGGCGTATGAGGCGCGCCTAGCGGCACCCGTGGCGCATGCAGAAGCTAGCTCCCCGCTCACGGCGTTTTTAGACTAGAAATACCTAAAAAGACCGTCATGCTGAGCTTGTGGAAGCATCTCTCCTGCTTCGTTGAACGATTGGGGTTAGCACTGCAGGAGAGATGCTTCGACAAGCTCAGCATGACGGACTACCTTACATTCTGTTTACCATGAGTTTCCGCCCGATCTTCGACGCTCACCTCTGGGACGATGTCAAAGCCAGCATCTACGCCAAAACGGCCGCGGATGTGGAGTTCGCCTTACGCGCTCCGAAGCGCACGTTGGAAGACTTCAAAGCGCTGATTTCGCCCGCCGCCGCGCCCTATTTGGAACAGATGGCTCAACTCAGCCACCAGCTCACGCGCAAGCGCTTCGGCAACACGGTGCAGCTGTATGTGCCTCTTTATCTGTCGAATGAATGCCAGAACATCTGCACGTACTGCGGCTTTAGCCTTGATAACAAGATTCGGCGGCGCACACTCAGCGGGGTGGAAATGCTGCAAGAGGCGGCAGTGCTCAAGGATTGGGGCTATGAGCACGTGCTCTTGGTAACGGGCGAGGCGAACCAAACAGTGGGCGTGGACTACTTGCGCAAAGCCATTCAGGTGCTGCGCGTGCACTTTGCCCAGATTTCCATGGAGGTGCAGCCGCTCGATGAGCCTGATTATGAGCTGTTAATAGCAGAAGGCTTGCACGCGGTATTGGTCTACCAAGAGACCTACCATCAGCAGGATTACAAAAAGCATCACCCGAAAGGTAAGAAGTCGAACTTCTACTACCGCCTCGAAACGCCGGACCGGCTCGGCCAAGCGGGCGTGCACAAGATGGGGCTAGGGGTGCTGTTTGGATTGGAGGATTGGCGCACCGATAGCTTCTTTACCGCCCTGCACCTCGACTACCTAGAGCGCACCTACTGGCAAACCAAGTACAGCCTGTCGTTTCCGCGCTTGCGCCCAGCCGAGGGCCTGCTCCAGCCCAAAGTCGAAATGACCGACCGCGAGTTGGTGCAATTAATTTGCGCCTATCGCTTGCTCAACGAAGAAGTTGAGCTGTCCATCTCGACTCGCGAGACGCCCACTTTCCGCGACCATATTGTGCGGCTGGGCATCACCTCCGTCAGCGCAGGCTCCAAGACCAACCCCGGCGGCTACATCGTGGAGCCGGAGTCGTTGGAGCAATTCGAGATTTCCGACGAGCGCAGCCCCCAGGAAATTGCCGCCATGCTGCGCCGCCAAGGGTATGAGCCCGTGTGGAAAGATTGGGACGCGGCCCTTACGGCTTTGTCGCGCTAATTTTCAATGGCATAGGTAGTTGCGCTACGAATGGCTGAGCGGGGTAGAGACGCGACACTTCGCGTCTCCTCATTGAACAATTGGAGCTGTCCAACCTAGCTAAACAATATCCGCAACGATGAGACGCGAAGTGTCGCGTCTCTACCCCCGTTCTAAATGAAACGTTTTTTGCTATGACTACCGCCGAACTGCGTCGCTACGACCGCCACATTCGCCTGCCAGAAATCGGCTTGGAGGGGCAGCAGAAGCTGAAAGCCGCCAGCGTGCTGGTGGTAGGGTGCGGCGGCCTAGGCTGCCCGGTACTCCAATACTTAGCCGCCGCCGGCGTGGGTACCCTAGGTCTGCTCGACTTCGACACGGTAGACGAAACCAACTTGCAGCGTCAGGTCCTTTATGCCACAGCCGATGTAGGACGGCCGAAAGTGGAAGTCGCGGCGGAAAAGCTGCGGGCGCAAAATCCATTCATCAGCGTGCAGCCCCACCTAGCTCGGGTAACCGCTTCCAACGCCCGTACGTTGCTGACTGACTACGACATCGTAGTCGATTGCTCCGACAACTTTGCCACACGCTACTTGCTCAATGATGCCTGCGTGCTGCTTGGTAAGCCGCTGGTGTTCGGCGCCATTTTCAAGTTTGAAGGGCAAGTAACCGTCTTCAATTACCAAGGTGGCCCCACGTACCGCTGCCTGTTTCCCGAGCCACCGGACGAATCGCCCAACTGCTCCGAAATTGGGGTGCTAGGTGTGTTGCCAGGCATAGTGGGCACGCTCCAAGCCAACGAGGTGATTAAGCTAATCACCGGCGTGGGAGAGGTGCTCAGCGGCCGGTTGCTCATCTTAGATGCCCTGAACCTAGCTTTCTCTACCATCTCCTTTGAGGTAGTGCCCATCAATCAAGTACCTAAGGAGCTAGTTGATTATGAGAGCGTTTGCGAACCAGACGCAGTGCCTGAAGTCACGGCCGATGAGCTGAAGCAGCGGCTTATAGGGCAAGCAAACCTAGTGCTGCTCGACGTGCGTGAGGAGCATGAATATGCCGCGCGCAACATCGGTGGGCGCTTGATTCCGCTAGGGCAACTCGCGGCGGCGCTGCCGTCATTGACGCGCGACCACCCTATTGTGGTACACTGTGCCAGCGGCCGCCGTAGTCAGCAAGCCGTGCGGCTACTCCAGGCAAACGGCTTCGAGCAAGTCGCCTCCTTGCGCAACGGCCTAGCTGATTTTTGATTTGATGGCTTGGAAAGCAGTTACCGGATCAGGCGCTTGCCAAACCGCGCCGAGCACCGCCGCACCCGCAAAGCCTACCTTCTGAGCGGCACCTATCGTATCGACTGTAATGCCACCTAGGGCAATAACCTGCGGTGCGCAGTCCGCCCGGCGCTGTAACTTGCCCAATGCTTTTTGCAAAGCACCTAGGTTGAAAGCGCTGCTGTAGCCCGCCTTGCTGACGCTGTCGAAAATGGGGCTGAGCGTTACGTAATCGTAGCGGCGACGGTGCTGCTGCACTTCGGCTAGCGTATGAAAGGACGTTGATAAGGATTGACCCGCCGGCAGCAAGCTAGGTCGCCAAGTGAGGCGGCTCCGCGCGGGTAGGTGCAGGCCATGCAGCGCATACTGTTGAGCCAGTGCATAATGTGAGTGCAACACGATGCGCGAGTGCAACTCTGCCGGTACTGCCCGTAGGTAGTCGGCTAGCTGCGCCTCGGTCCACTCAGGTTTGCGCAGGTGAAACAACCCTAGCCCCGCTTCAAAGAGCTGAACCAGCGTCGGGATTTCAGTCGGATTTTCTTCGGGTGGCGAAATCAGTAGAAGCGTAAAACGCATAGCAGCAAGTGTTTACTTGTGCTCCGGCAAGCCAGTTATTACCCCCGTTGGTAAGGAGCGAAGCTTGCGGGTATTGTAGTCGAAGCACAGCATGCCGGTTTTGGCCCGCGCAATTTCGCGGTCATCTTGCGCCTTCACCCAATACACTACGTCGAAGCCGTACTTGTTTAAGTCGGTGGCGGCTAGCTGAATGTGAAGCACGTCGCCGTGGAACCCTTCGCCCTTGTATTCAATGGCCACATCGGCCATGATGAGGCCTAGCTGGGTTTCGGGCTCGAACTCCGGGATGCCGATGTGCTGCAGAAACTGCACCCGCGCTTCGTGCAAAATGCTGAGCAGCGCGTCGTTGCCGAGGTGGGCGCCATAGTTAAGATCCGTAATCCGCACGGGAATCTTGACCGTGAGTAGAAAAGCATCGGGAAGGTCTACTTTTACGCGAGCCATAGATGTGGTTGTTTTTAGTGTTTTGTCATGCTGAGCCTGCCGAAGCATCTCTACTGCAATAGTATATCATTTACTATTGCAGTAGAGATGCTTGGCTGACGCCTTCCTCCGGTTCGGCAGGCTCAGCATGACGTTCTAATTGAAAAACCAGATGCACCTCGAAGTTCGAACCACCGAAGATGGCTCCAGTACGCTCTACGTGCCGGCCTTGAATGAGCATTACCATTCCACGCACGGCGCCGTGCAGGAAGCCATGCACGTGTACCTAGGTGCCGCCTTAGAACCCGCTTTGGCGTCTGGTAAAAGTCCCGTGCGGGTGCTGGAAATAGGTTTCGGTACGGGCCTAAACGCATTGCTGACGTTGCAGCGCGGCCTCACTACGTCGGTAGCGGTTGCCTACGACACGATAGAGAAGTACCCGCTGTCGGGGGAGGTAATTGCCAGCCTGCAAGCCGAGCGCTACCTGCTCAACCCGGAGCTGCTGGAGTTATACGAACAGCTCCATGCCGCCGCCTGGGATGAAGCCGTGCCGTTGCTGCCCCGTTTTCTGCTGCGCAAAATCACGGGTGCTTTGCAGGAGACGCACCTAGCAGCCAACCACTACGACGTCATTTATTTCGACGCCTTCGCGCCGGAGAAGCAGCCGGATATGTGGACCGATGAAGTGTTTGCCCAACTTTACGAAGCTGCCGCGCCAGGTTGTCTGCTCACCAGCTACTGCGCTAAAGGCAGCTTCCGCCGCAGTTTGAAAGCAGCCGGTTGGCTCATTGAAAAGCTGCCCGGCCCGGCCGGAAAGCGGGAGATGACGCGGGCGAGCAAATAAGGGTTGGCTTGAGAAAAGAAGAAGTTTAGCAACGCACTCACAAATAGCCAGGATACCACAAATGACCAACGTAGCCGATAACCAGCCAGAGCAACCCTCGCCCATCATCAAGCCCGAAGAACTGCTCGGCCTCAAAGGCACGCCGGAGCTAGTCCTCATCGATGTGCGGACGGGACCGAATGTGCAAGCTAGGTATGCTGCCGCTCATCTAGATGGCGCTCTGTGGGTAGATCTGGAAGATGAGCTAGCCCGCAAAGCCGCCACACCCGCCGAGGGTGGGAGGCACCCGCTCCCAAGTGCCCACACCTTCGCGGAACTGCTCGGCTACCTAGGTATCAGCCCGACCTCACACGTGGTGGTGTACGACGACAAGAACGGCGCGAATGCCGCCGCTCGGTTTTGGTGGATGCTGAAGGCGCTGGGGCATCCGGTCGTGCAAGTGTTGGATGGGGGCCTAGACGCGGCACTTGCGGCCGGCTTTCCTGTTAGCTCCAACGCACCGCAGCCCGTAGCGGCGCCGGCTTATCCGCGCAACAGTTGGCAGCTGCCGCTCGCCTCGGTGGAGGAGGTAGAGCAAGCCGCGCAGTCGCCCGACCAGCTGGTAATCGATGTGCGCGATGCGATTCGCTACCGGGGTGAGCAGGAGCCGATTGATTTGATTGCCGGCCATATTCCGGGCGCGGCCAATATTCCGTTTACCAGTAACCTAGACGCCAACGGCTTTTTCCTGGCGCCTGAAGTACTCCGGGAGAAGTACAGGGAAGCACTTCGTAACTATCAGCCGGAAAAGGTGGTTGTACATTGCGGCTCTGGCGTTACGGCGTGTCATACGCTCCTAGCTATGGCCTACGCCAGCCTACCAATTCCGAAGCTATATGTAGGCTCGTGGAGTGAGTGGTCCAACAGCGGCCGCGCCGTTGCAACGGAAGTATAAAATGTAAGTAGAACTACTAACGATCAATAAAGCATGTCGATAGCCTCGGAAAGTGATTTGCTTGGAATGCAAAAAATCAGCGAAGCAGTAGGCTTGACGCTGAAGCACATGCGGGAGTATGCCCAACCAGGCATGACGGCCCAGCAGCTGGATGAGTACGGCGGCAAGCTCCTGCAAGAGCTAGGTGCCAAGTCGGCGCCCCGCCTCACGTATGGCTTTCCGGGCTGGACGTGTATCAGCGTGAACCAGGAAGTGGCACACGGCATTCCGTCCGAGCATAAAGTCTTGAAGGAAGGTGACTTAATCAACATCGACGTGTCGGCGGAGCTAGATGGCTTTTGGTCCGACAATGGCGGCTCCTTTGTGCTAGGTCAGGACCATCATGCGCATCAGCCGCTCGTTGATGCTTCGAAGCGCATTCTTCAGAAGGCTATTTCCCAAATCAGAGGAGGCGTGAAGATTGCCGAAATCGGTCGGCTGATCGAAAATGAGGCGCGCAAATCAGGCTACAAGGTGATTCGCAACCTAGCAGGCCATGGCATCGGACGGGGTTTGCACGAAGCACCCCACGAAATCTTGAACTGCTACGATGGAAGCAACCGCACCCGCTTCAAGAAGAACTCCGTGGTGGCTGTCGAAACGTTCATTTCCACCGCTTCCAGCTATGCCGAAGAGCAGCAAGATGGCTGGACGCTGGTGGGCAACCGCGGCGGCTTCGTGGCGCAACACGAACATACGCTGGTCGTTACCGATGGCAAACCCATCATCCTGACGACCGCAAATGGTATCTGGGAGTAGCAGTACGTAGCAGCGATACGTAGTTGCCAGCCACAATGCGCTGGCGAGTCACTTCACCCTAGCTTCACCTTGCTGCATTCTGCGTATGTTGCAGGAGCTATGAGTCGTAAATTTCTCGAAACAGAAAGCCCAAAATGGGTAGAGCAGGGCATTATCAATGCCGAGCAGCAGCAAAAGTTGCTAGGACTCTATCCACCCGATGAAAAAGCTATCGGCTTGCTGCCGTTGCTCGGTAGCTTGCTGGTAGGGCTAAGTGTGCTCAGCCTGGTTGCGGCCAATTGGCAAGGATTGCCCGAAACGCTACGGCTAGGTATTCTGCTGAGTTCCTTGGCTGGCAGCTACGCCGCGGGTGAGCATTTTTTGCGGCGCGGCAACCACTCCCTAGGTATTGGCTTGGTAGGCCTAGGTCTGATTTTGTTCGGGGCGGCCATCATCCTGGTAAGCCAGATGTACCAGCTCATTGGCTACGACGTAACGGGGCTTGTAGCCTGGGCCGTGGCCGCTACCGCCCTGACGTACTTGTACCAGAGCCGGGCACTGTTCATCATGACGGTGGTTATCAGCTGCATTGTGCAGGGCTACAACACCGGTCAGCTCGGTGCGTTTAGCTACGCCACAGCGGCCTTTACGGCATTTACCCTAGGCTATTACTGGTGGCGCCACCCCGATGCCCTGCTCGGCACGGTACTATCGGTGGGGCTGCTCTGGCAAGCAGGCTTGCTGGTGAGCTTTCTGCACATCAAAATCACGTGGTTCTTTGTGGGCGCCATGCTGATTTATACCCTCGGCGACTGGCAAACCGATCGGCCCGCGGGCCGCGCGATGCAGGGCCCGCCCATCGCGGCAGCCTTCCTGTTTATGCTAGGCCTAGCTATTTTCGGCGAAGCCGGCAGCTACACGGATATGCTGCGCCCGCCGCTGCTGGCGTATCTGGCTGCCCTCGGAGGCGTATTTGCGCTGTCGTTGGTAGCAAAGCGCAAGCGCGGCCGCCTCGGTGGCGCCACCGATTGGCTGCTTTTGCTCCCCGGTTTTTACCTGCCGGGCGGGCTGCCATTAGCTATTGCCGCGCTGGTAGTGCTCTATGCCTATACGGGCACGCTGCTCTGGCGCGCCCACCAAGAGCAAAACCCCGACCGTGTTACCCTCGGAACGGTGCTGTTCATCCTGACCACGGCCGTAGCCTACTTCAAGCTAACGTGGGGCTTCATGGATAAATCGTTGTTCTTCCTGCTGGGTGGCGTGTTGCTGCTCGGACTCAGCTGGTATTTGCAACGCCGCGCCGCTCAGACCCTAGCTTCTGAGGCAACCGACAAACCTAGGTCCTGATTGCGCATGGCTACTCCGCTTCCCTCAAACCATAGGCGTTGGGTGCTGCTGCTGGTTGCAGCCCAAATGCTGTTTATCCTGGCCGTAGCTGCGGCCGGGTACGCCACCACCGTGTACGGCCGAGTCGTCACGCTACGCACGCTGCCCGTCGACCCGCGCGACTTGCTCTACGGCGACTACGTGCGGCTGAATTATACCATTAGTCAAGTGCCAATTGCGCTGTGGCAGGAAATATCGTTGCCCCGTCGGAGGCAGGCCGTGTACGTGGTGCTGCGCCCCGCGGGGGAAATGTATGAGGCCGTACGCGTCTTTGCGCAGGAGCCCATGGAAGTCCCCGCCGACCAGATTGTATTGCGTGGTTGGATTGCGGATCGGTACCGTCGCAGCCTGCACATCCGCTACAACCTAGAGCGCTACTATGTGCCCGAAGGCAAAGGCAAGGAACTGGAGCGGAAAGGCCGCCGGCACACGATGCTGGTGCGCGTGAGCATCGCGCCGTGGGGCCAAGCAAGGATTACGGAAGCGCAGGTGCAGCCGTAAGGGCTGATATATAAAAGAGCGCCCCGCCAGCATTATGTGCTGGCGGGGCGCTCTTTTAAGCTCTTTGTACGCTATAAGCCATTATGCTTCAGTAACTCCCGATCCATCCGGTTTAAGTCGACAAGCGCATATTTCTTCTGATTGGTAATGCTCATTTCATCCAAGGCGTCCACCAGGTTCTGGTAGCTCGCCTCAGCGCTCGACTTGATGAGCACAACCGAGCCTGGCTGCTGCCGTTGCCGCTCCAGCAAGATCTGCCGCAGCCCTTCGGACGCAAACGTGGTGGTGTGCAGCGTTGGCTGTGCCGTAGCATCGTTCACACCGTAGAAGTAATGCACTTGGTTGTGCTTACCTAGGATGAGCGTGAGGGCTTTACTGGCTTTCACTGGGGTATCTGCTTCGCCTATGGGCATGTTCAATTCCATCACGGTCGGTTTGCTGAACGTGGTGGTGAGCATGAAGAAGGTGAGCAGCAAAAAAGCTAGGTCCACCATCGGCGTCATGTCGAGGCGGAAGCCCGTTTTGCGGGCGCGGGATTTGCCGTCTTTCGCGGCGGAAGCGGAAGGCTGAATTTCGGCCATACAAGTGAGTTGGTTGAGGTGATTGGTAATCAACCAACGCCACAGGTCGCAGCCATATTGTTATTGTTCGATATTTGTGCTTGGTAGCTGCAATGGCTTAGCTTCTACATAGCTATATGCAGTAGCTAATACCATTTATGCACGCATGAAGCCGAAACAGCATCGATACACACTCACGTTACTTGCCGTTCTGCTCGTCACACTCTACTTGTTTCATGTGCTATTTGGTATAGAAAAGCTAGCTTCTGAGTCGCTTGAGGTTCAGACGCACAACACCTATTTCGTTTTCACACCGTGGCAGTTGTGTGCTGTATTGTATGTGATGATTACCCTCCCTGTAAGTCTGTTGTTTCTTGGGCTAAACAGCTGCAATCTGATAGCAAACGTTGCTACCGTAATTGCCACAGCGGGGCTTGTGGGTGGCTGCACCGCCGCTCTTGATAACCTGCATTCTTTTAGTCGCTTCCAGCCCCAAGTGACGCCCTGCGGTACGTTAACGGGTACAGCGGCAACTCAACAAGCACAAATACACTTCCTGCAGAGCTTGGTGCAGGTTGTTTACGTGTTGCAAGTCTTTTGTATTCTTCTGCTGGTCGTCAGTGGTATATCAGTAGGAAGACGTATGAGAACAAGCAGCGGAAGAACTCACTGAAACCGCCATACCCGCTCTGGCGTGATGCACGCGTGTAGCGGCACATCACCTATCCACGCATCTGCAATACGCTCGATGGGTGGCTCCAAGCTCAAGCCAATGCGTAGCACATCGGGCCGGCATTCCAGCAGAAATCGGTCGTAAAACCCTTTACCGTAGCCTACTCGGTGACCTAGCTCATCGAAAGCTAGTAGTGGAAGCAACACGGCATCAAAGGCGTCCAAGGCCACTTCTGAAGCACCTATTGGCTCCGGAATGTGCCATCGATTCTCAACGAGCAGTGTATCAGGCGTAAGGTGATAGTGGCGTAAGTGCACGCCATCTAGTTGCACCACCGGCACAGCAACCTGCACATTCGGGTGTTCGCGCCAGAGCTGGTGAATAATCGGCCACGTGTCAGGCTCCCGCTGGCGCGCAACCGGCAAATACACATGCAGCCAACGCCACCTAGCTACTTCAAAGGCCTGAAATAGCTGCTTACCTAGCAACAAGCTGCGCCGAGCTAGCTCGCCGGCGGGGAGGGCACGACGCCGAGCTAGCATCTGCCGACGCAGGTCAGCTTTCAGCACCTATTCTTCCTCTAAGATTGCAAACTGCAACGCCAGTGGCTCAAACGCCTCCTGCAACTGCGCCACGAACTGTGGATTGTTAATCAGGATGGACAACACATTGTCTTCGCGCTCCTGCAAACTGCCGTTGGGGAAGAGCTTGTCTTTCAACGCGGTGAGTTGCGAGTACGCCGTTTCGTGCTTGGCTTCGGCCGCTTTACTCAAGCGCTTTTCCAGCCCTGCTACTCCACCGGCCACTTTCTGAGCCTCGGCGGCGACGGTCTTCACCAGCGTCGGGTCGAGGCGTTGGGCTAGGTCGGATATCTCCTTAAAGGCCGCAGCAAGCGCCTGTTGCTGGGCTGCCAGGCTCACTTCCTCTTGGCCTAGGGTGGCGCCCACTTGCTTCTTTAGCTCCGGCAGCGGCTTAAACAAGTCTGCGGGCGTTAGGCCAAGCTTACGAAGTTTGCCCGCGTTAGCACGGCCTAGGTACAAGGCCGAGTTGCGCGGCAGCAAAATCGGGAAAGGAACAGCATTGTCGGCAAATACCTGCTTGAGCTGGAACCAGTACGCTACTTCCGCGCCGCCACCCACATAGCAAAGGTTTGGCAGTAGTATCTCCTGGTACAAAGGCCGCAGCACCACGTTCGGGCTGAACTGCTCTGGGTGCTGCTGAGCTAGGGTCAAGAGTTCGTCTTGGTTGTAACACAGGCTGGTATTGCGCACAGCAATACAGTCACCTTCAGGCTCTAATCGCTCGCGCTTGCCTTCCTCCGTAATAAAGAACAAGTTGAAGGGTCGTGAGTATACCTGCGGCTTATAGCCCGCCGCTTCTAGCTGAGCATTTGTGGCCTGCACTGCTTGGTTGGAGGCTTGCTCCCGTATCTCGCGTTCCAGCACCGGTACGAAGGCTTGCTTTAGCGTTGGGCTGTCGCCATCGAGGCTTACCAGCCCAAGTTCGCCAAATAGCGCATGCGTGAGCTGACGCGTTGCCTCAGTCAGCGTTGCTGCTTCACGGTAGGCTTGGTGGAACAAAGCGGGCACATCAGCGGGCAACTGATCCAAGATAGCCTCAGCCAAGCCGTCTAGCTGCAAGCGACCTACTGGTCCGCCCACCTCGGCCGCCGTCCACTCGTAGCGCTTGCCAAATAGGTTGAAATGGTTGATTTCGGCGAAGTCGTGGTCTTCCGTAGCCATCCAGTACACCGGCACGAAGTCATACTGTGGGTGCTGCTCCTTCAACTGCTGGCACAGTTTAATAGCCGTCACGATCTTATAAACGAAATACAGTGGCCCAGTAAGCAAGTTCAATTGATGCCCAGTTACCACAGTGAAAGTGGTGTCCTTTTCGAGCAAACCTAGGTTCGCGGCCACACTCGGGTGAATGTCAGCTAGGTCGGCATACTGCTCCCGCAGGGCTTGCACCAGGCGTTGACGAGCCTCGGGTGTGTACGCTTGTTTTTTCTCTTCTATCTGAGCTGCAAAGCTCTCCATCGCTGGGAAGCGGTGATAATAAGGTTGTAGCTCCGGGCGCTGGGCTAGGTAATCGGTAAGTAGCGAGGAAAAAGCGCCGGTTGTTTTATAGTCGAGGTGATGAAGAGGCATGACGAACGTCAGAGGGTGCAGGTGCAAAGGTCCACAAAAAAAAAGCAGACCCACGATGAGTCTGCATTTGCAGCGGGTTCCAAGCAGAACCCGCCAAGCTCGTAAATGTTGTTGCGCCGTGTAGCACGGAACTTCGTCGTCTGTGCTACACGCTAGCTATACCAGCGTGCCGTACAAGTCAAAATCCGACGCGTCGTTGATCTGCACCGTTGCGAAGTCGCCAATACGCACGTACGTATCAGGCGTAGCAGGTACAAGTACTTCGTTGTCGACTTCGGGCGAGTCGTACTGCGTGCGGCCTACAAAGTAGCCGCTTTCTTTGCGGTCAAACAGGACTTTGTAGGTCTGGCCTACTTTTTCTTCGTTCATTTCCAGCGAGATACCTTGCTGAAGCTCCATGATCTGGTCGGCGCGCTCCTGCTTCACTTCGGTGGGCACGTTGTCTTCCAACGTATAGGAATGCGTGCTTTCCTCGTGCGAGTAGGTGAAGATGCCGAGGCGGTCGAAGCGCGTCCGCTCCACGAAATCATACAGCTCTTCGAAGTCCTGCTGCGTTTCGCCGGGGTGGCCGGCAATCAGCGTAGTGCGCAGGGCAATATCGGGTACGCGCTGCCGAATAGTATCTACTAGCTCAATCGTGCGGCGCTTGCTAATGCCCCGGCGCATGGTTTTCAGCATGTTATCCGAAACGTGCTGCAAGGGCATATCCAAGTACTTGCAGATGTTTTCGCGCTCAGCCATTACATCCAAGGCATCCAGCGGGAATTGCGACGGATACGCGTACTGCAACCGGATCCAGTCGATGCCAGGCACGTCGGAGAGGTGGCGCATCAGGTCAGCTAGCTTCCGCTCGCCGTAGTGTTGCAAACCGTAATAGGTCAAGTCTTGGGCAATGAGAATCAACTCCTTCGTGCCCATGCTGGCGAGGCGTTTGGCTTCCTTCACTAAGTCTTCGATTGGCCGATCGACGTGCTTGCCGCGCATCAGCGGAATAGCACAGAACGAGCAGGGCCGGTTGCAGCCCTCCGCAATCTTGAAGTAAGCGTAGTGCTTGGGGGTCGTAATGAGTCGTTCACCTACCAGCTCGTGCTTGTAGTCAGCATTCAGTACCTTCAGCATCTGCGGCAATTCCAGCGTGCCGAAGTACGCATCCACCTGCGGAATCTCTATCTCAAGATCGTCTTTGTAGCGCTGCGACAGGCAACCCGTCACATAGAGCTTTTCTAGGCGGCCGGCTTCCTTCTCATCCGCGTAGCGCAGGATAGTATCAATGCTTTCCTGCTTGGCATTGTCGATGAAGCCGCAGGTGTTGATAATAACAATGTTAGCGTCGGACTGCTCGGCTTCGTGGGTTACGTCAAACTGATTAGCCTTGAGCTGCCCCATGAGCACCTCCGAGTCGACTACGTTCTTCGAGCAGCCTAGGGTAATGACGTTTACTTTATTCGCCTGCTGGCTTCTGACTTTCACAGTACTACTTGTTTATATGATTTGAGCTAAGGCTAAGAATAGAAAACTAGTTCCCTCCTTGCGTAAGGCGAGAACTAGTTTTAGGGTATAGCAGTAGCCTTCTACTTCTTGGAAAACAATGAGTTGACGAACGTGCGGCGATCGAAGAGCTGCAAGTCTGTCATTTTCTCGCCCACCCCAATGTAGCGCACCGGAATGTTGAACTGGTCGGAGATGCCAATAACCACGCCGCCCTTGGCAGTGCCATCAAGCTTGGTAATCGCTAGGGCCGAAACTTCGGTTGCGCGGGTAAATTCCTTGGCCTGTAAAAAGGCGTTCTGGCCGGTGCTGCCATCAAGTACGAGCAGAACTTCGTGCGGCGCATCCGGAATTACCTTCTGCATTACACGCTTGATCTTGGACAGCTCATTCATGAGGTTCACTTTGTTGTGCAAGCGGCCTGCGGTGTCAATGATTACCACATCTGCTTGCATATCAACACCTTTCTGAACGGCATCGTAGGCTACGGAGGCCGGGTCGGTGTTCATCCCGTGTGAGATTACGGGTACTCCTACGCGCTGCCCCCAGATAATGAGCTGGTCGACAGCGGCGGCACGGAACGTATCGGCAGCCCCTAGCACTACCTTTTTACCCGCTGAGTGGAAGCGGTGAGCTAGCTTACCAATCGTCGTGGTTTTGCCCACGCCGTTTACGCCTACCACCATAATTACAAAGGGAGAGCCTGCATTATCGGGGCGCTCCAGCACGGCGGTAGAGCCAGAGTTGTTATCGGATAGGAGGTCAGCAATTTCCTCACGCAAGATGCGGTCTAGCTCGCCGGTGCTCACGTACTTGTCGCGGGCTACCCGGTCTTCAATGCGCTTGATCACCTTCACAGTGGTATCAATACCCACGTCGGCATGCACCAGCAGACCTTCCAAGTCGTCGAGTACTTCCTCGTCGACCTTCGATTTGCCGACGACGGCTTTACTGAGCTGGTTGAAAAAGTTGGTCTTAGTCTTTTCCAGACCTTTATCCAGCGACTCCTGCTGCTCCTTGCTCTCCTTGTCCTTCTTAAAAAAGTCGAAAAGTCCCATGTAGTTCGGGGTAGCGCGAAGCTCCAGCTTCGCGTGTCGTTGCTGAGGGTGAACGACCAGTATAACAGCTAGGTCAAGCTGTTCGACGAGGCGCGAAGCTGGAGCTTCGCGCTACAACGCAAAAAAGTCCCACGCTGGCGGGACTTCTTCACTTCAGATAAAACGCCATCAGGCGAAGCTTACTTGGTCCCGGAGGCCAAGAACTCCTGCACTTTATCAACGGGCACCATTTCCTCGCGGAACGTATAGGCACCAGTCTTTTCGGATTTCACGGCGCGAATGACTTTTGCCCAGTCTTTGCCCGTAGCTGTTTTCAGGGTTGCTACTACTTTCTTAGCCATTGCTCAGCTTACTTGATTTCCTTGTGAACGGTCATCTTCTTGAGCACGGGGTTGAATTTCTTCAATTCAATGCGCTCAGGCGTATTCTTACGATTCTTCGTGGTAATGTAGCGCGAGGTACCCGGCTGTCCCGAGTTCTTGTGCTCGGTGCACTCGAGGATTACCTGCACCCGGTTTCCTTTCTTAGCCATCTCGACTGGGTTTTTTGGATTAAGGACTGCAAAGGTACGGCGATTTTTGAAATTATCAAATGGCCATTCGACTATGTACTTTATTTACAAGTCGCTGGTGCCAAAAAACGCCTAGGATAGGCACCAACCAGGTGAGGCAAGTGCCATAAAAAGCGGCAACGAAACGAGCAGCTCCATCAGAAGGATGCGGGCTTGTTTCGTTGCCGGTATAAGGAGCAGGAGAACACAGCGGCGACGGAGAGAAATCTCTCTGCGCTGCCAACTCCCGGCAAAAGCTAGTAGACGATGAAGCCTTGCTCTTTAGCCTTCTTCAGGACCGACATGATGCCGTTCTTGTTGATGGTACGGATGGTAGAGGCAGCAACTTTCAGCGTTACCCAAGCATCCTCTTCGGGGATGTAAAACCGCTTCTTTTGCAGGTTCGGGTAAAATTTACGCTTGGTTTTGTTGTTGGCGTGCGAAACGTTGTTGCCTACGCGGGTACGCTTGCCGGTCAGATCACAAACTCGGGCCATGATATTTAGAGACTTAGAGGTTTCAATGCTGGAAAAAGGGACGCAAATATCGGTAAAAGTATGATAAGACCAAATAGGAGAGCTGAAAAATAGCAGGTTAGCTAAATTAAGCTCCTGGTGAAATGGTCCTTTTCTCTTTTCGAAAGCCCCACGGGCAATGTCGACAGCCGCTTTGGCAACAGTAGCCACGTCGCAGATGATATTGTTCAGTAAATACCATATAGCCTTCGGGCGTGAGATAATAATCGCCGGGCTGGAGGGGTTGGGGAGTAGCTTTGGGCATGGGATAAGGCTGCAAAGTACGGCCTTGAAAAGCTTGGTAATGCTATTTGGACAGAAATAAGTAGCTAATAGCTATTGTTCCTAAACAAGTTCTACCTGTAAATCAGTCAGGTAGCTGTATGGTTGAATTTGTATTCACAAGCGCTGTTATTCTATCTGCAAGTATAGACTGCTCAACTCAGCAATACTTGGTTGACAAGCCCACGGCAACGGCTAAGGCAGTCGAAGTATCGAAACTAGCAGAAAAGCTTCAGCTAAGAAAACAACTCGACGCCGTTATTGCCGCCCCGATTAGCAAAGCGTGTCATCCGCTGCATCACATCAAGCAACGCGACCACACTGGCCTTCGGGAAGGCGAACGTCTGATCCTGACGGCGTGCATCTTTGACGAGAGCGGGGTGTTCGAGCTGGTGTTTGCGGAGGAGGAATGGATGAATACTTCTACAACGGTTGTAATCACCAGTGATCTGGATATGGTGCGGGCACACCGGAAAGGTTAAGCCATTACATTCTCCGAGAAACACGTGCTGGCTTGGGTTATCCTCAGCTTGGACGGTTCTCAAGAAGGTAATTTTGTGGGCTGGCAGCCCGCTAGCCTTCACTAAGTAGGAAGCTAGGTTGTCCTGTTACTTCGGGATGTTCTTCAGATCTTGAATGCTACCGCTGCTCTGAAATTTCACTTTGCTGTCCTTCGGGTTTTGCTTGCCCGCTGCCACCGTGATTGTGCCGGTCAGGGTGTAAGGTGTCTTCTTAGCTTTGAACAAGGTTTTGAAAGCTACTTTTGGTAGGGCTTTGGGCTCAAACTTGACGTGGATAGGCATAAGTTGCGTACCACGTTTGCGGAAGGATACATCTTTGGTTTCCATGCCTTTCACTTGCATATCGTCGCTGATGCGGAAGTCGTAGGCGACGTTCTTCACCGTGAAGGGGAACGGGTTGTAATTGGTGACTTTGATGGTAATGGTGGCGCTACCATTTTTCAGACCTAGGTGGGTTACATCGATATCCGCAATTTCAAAGTGCGGAAGCTTGGGCACATAGATGCGTTTGCTAGCCCGGATGGGAATGCGCTCGGTACCTAGTAGCGGCAGGTGAGCGTACGCATCCATCGTAATGGCCACGTCGACGCAGTCTCGCTGGATGGTCTTGATCTTGTGGGCCACCTTGCTCAAATCCATGTTCACGGGAATGGATAAGGTGCTAACGCCGCTGCTTTCTACCGTCGTTGGCCGGTCCTTGGCCCCACGGCTGATGGCGGTGCCATCGATGTAGGTTACGTAGCGGAAGCTATCCACCGTCATGGTGAGCGGGACGTGATTGCGCAGCTGCACCCGTATTTGGGCCTTAAGCGAATCGGGGGTGATGTTGCCGGTGCTCATGCTGACGTTTTCTAGCGTCGGCAGAAGGTCTTTGCCGCGGTTGGTGGCGAAATAGCCAATAACGCCCGCCGCGACTAGCAGTAAAAGCAAAACTAAAAGAGCGGTCAGGATGGGGTGACGCTTGTTGGAAGATCGAGAAGCCATACAAAGAGGGATAGACCAACCTAGCGTCGAGCTAAAACGGCCGAATTATATACAGTTGAGCATCAATTATTTGGTAAGAAGTACGAGGTAGGTAGTGTGCTAGGTTGCCGTTGGGCTCGTTTAAATAAACCGACTGACCTAGCCTTGCCTTTTTGTGTAAGTTTGAACAGTTCTGTTGTTTGTAGGCTTTCCCACCTGTTCACCATCTGTATATGGAAGCGACTTCTGCCACCACCCACCATAGTCAAGAATTTATAGAGCTCGAAGAGCGTTATGGTGCTCACAACTACCATCCACTGCCCGTGGTACTTAGCCGCGGCGAAGGTGTACACCTCTGGGACGTGGAAGGAAAACGTTATTACGACTTTCTGTCGGCCTACTCGGCTGTTAATCAAGGGCATTGCCACCCACGCATTATCGGGGCGCTGACGGAGCAGGCGCAGAAGCTCACGCTTACGTCACGGGCTTTCTTCAATGATCAGCTTGGAGATGCCGAAAAGCAGTTGTGCGAGCTGTTTCACTACGACAAAGCGTTGCTCATGAATTCCGGCGCCGAGGCTGTCGAAACGGCTCTGAAGCTAGCCCGCAAGTGGGGCTACCAGGAGAAATGGATTGCTCCTAACAAAGCGCGAATCGTGGTGGCAGAACATAACTTCCACGGACGCACGACCGGCATCATCTCCTTCAGCACCGATCCTGACAGCACTGGCGGGTTCGGTCCTTATAATCCTGGTTATCAAGTAGTCCCTTACGACGACTTGGAGGCGCTGGAAGAAGCCGTGAAAGATCCGCACGTGTGCGCTTTCCTCGTGGAGCCGATTCAGGGCGAAGCAGGCGTGGTAGTGCCTTCCGAGGGATACCTAGCTAAAGCGTATGACATCTGCCAAGCCCACAAGGTGCTGTTTATCGCCGACGAGATTCAGACGGGCCTAGGCCGCACGGGCAAGCTGCTAGCTGTAGACCACGAAAGCGTGCACGCAGACATATTGGTGCTGGGCAAAGCGCTTTCGGGCGGTGTGCTGCCCGTATCGGCCGTACTGGCCCGCGACGAGATTATGCTCACCATTCAGCCGGGACAGCACGGCTCCACGTTTGGCGGTAATCCGCTGGCGTGCGCTGTGTTGCGGGCCGCGCTCGATGTGGTGCAGGAAGAAAAGCTAGCTAATAATGCCGCTACGCTAGGTGAGGTTTTCCGCGAGCGGATGCGCCAAGTGAAGGCCAAGCGCCCTGGCGTGGTAGAAGAAGTACGCGGCAAAGGCTTGCTCAACGCTGTGGTAATTATCCCAACCGAGGATGGCCGCACTGCTTGGGACGTATGCATCATGTTGATGGAGCGGGGCGTACTTGCTAAGCCTACCCACGGCGACATTATTCGGTTTGCGCCGCCACTAGTTATCAATCAAGCACAGCTCCACGAAGTCTGTGATATCATCGAGCAGGTACTGCTAGCTTTCTAATGCTCTGGAGCGCCCTAGTGCGGTCGTCGTTGATGGTAAGTTTAAAAACTGTTTCCGACGAACGCACTAGGGCGCGCTTTTCCTGTCCATACCCTCCCGTAGCACCCGCATGATTTTTTGTACACCGAAGCATCTTTTTGCCTTTCTTCTTTTGGTCGGCCTCGCAAGCTGCCGTAGCGAGCAGCTGGTATTCCGAGCGGCCGTGCCGCCTGCGCAGTACGTGGTTTCGGTTAGCGAGCCGTCAATAGTAACAGATAAGATTACTACTGGTAAGGCAGATGATCATCCTAGCTCGTTGGTAAAGCCACCCCGGGTGGTTAGGTCAAGTAAAGTATTGAAAGCTAGGCACCACCAGATGGTAACACCAATAGTTGCCGCAGCTAAGCACACGATACAGACGCGGCTCATGACCAAACCGAATACGGCTGCGGTACAGGAAGAAGGTGAGGGGAAACCCGCTTTGCTAGTGCTAGGTATTCTGCTGGTACTAGCAGGCGTAGTGGGTGGCTTTTGGATAGGAGGCGGAATCGGCTTTTTTGTCGGGCTCCCAATCGGCTTGCTTGGGTATTACTTCTTCATGAAAGGGTTGCTCGGCCCTAATGCTTGGATAGAAGTAGCCAACGAGTTATTTCAACTGTAAGAAGCTCGGAGTAGCCACTGTGCCTACTTAAAATTATCGAACACGGTAACCTTCCCTTTGTCCTCGTTGTTCTCCCCGGTTGAATCTTCTGAATATAGTATGGCTATTATCCCCACGCACCGGCCGCGGCGCAATCGTAAGTCACAGGTAATTCGCGACTTAGTACAGGAAACCACACTTTCTGTTCACGACTTTATCTATCCGCTCTTCATGATTGAGGGCCAGAATAAAGTTATTGAAGTGAAATCGATGCCAGGCATCAATCGCTTCTCGCCCGACCGTCTTATCGACGAAATCGGGGCCTGCGTCGAGCTAGGTATCAAATCGTTTGCTCCTTTCCCCGGCTTGGAAGACAGCGTGAAAGACCGTTTGGCCCGCGAAAGCGCGAATCCTGACGGCCTGTATCTGCGCACCATTGCCGAAATCAAGCGCCAGTTTCCGGAAGTAGTGCTCATGACCGACGTGGCCATGGACCCCTACTCCAGCGACGGCCACGACGGCGTTGTCGACCCTGAATCCGGTGAAATCCTGAACGATGCCACGCTGGAAGTGCTCGGACAGATGTCGTTGGCCCAAGCCCGGGCCGGCGCCGACGTTATTGCTCCCAGCGATATGATGGACGGCCGCGTGGCTTTCATCCGGGATGTGCTGGATAGCAACGGTTTCAGCAACGTGAGCATCATGAGCTATACGGCCAAGTATGCTTCTGCCTTCTATGGCCCCTTCCGCGACGCCCTCGACTCGGCGCCGAAAAAAGGCGACAAGAAAACGTACCAGATGAACTACGCCAACCGCCGCGAGGCCTTGCGCGAGCTAGTGCTCGACGAGCAGGAAGGCGCGGACATGGTGATGATAAAACCGGCCTTGAGCTACCTTGATATCATTCGCGAAGTGCGCAATGCTACCACGCTGCCCGTCACGGCGTACAACGTGAGTGGCGAATACGCTGTGATAAAAGCTGCCGCCCAAAATGGCTGGGTTGATGGCGAAAAAACCATGATGGAAGTGCTGATGAGCATCAAGCGGGCCGGTGCCGATGCCATCCTGACCTATTTTGCGAAAGAGGCTGCCGCTGTCCTGAAGCGCGGCTAGGTTCTCACAAGAAAGTAGCGCGAGGCGCTGGCTTCGGGTAGCAGTGAACGGCAATCGTTTGCTAGGTTGCAATGCAAATTGCTCACCGCTACCTGAAGCCAGCGCCTCGCGCTACACTTTTTATGACGCTCGCCATTCGTCGCGCTACTACCGCCGACATACCCGCTATCCTCACGTTGGTTCGCCGCGTGGTGCCACTGATGAATACTGCCGGCAACTATCAGTGGTCAGCTGACTACCCGAACGAAGCTGTTTTTCAGCAGGATATCATTCAGCAGCACTTGTGGGTGGCTGAGCTGGACGGCCAGCTGGTGGGCCTAGCAGCGCTAACCAATGACCAGGATGCAGAGTATGCCCAAGCCGATTGGGATGTAAGCGAAAAAGCCGTCGTGACGCACCGCTTAGCGGTCGAGCCGGCGGCGCAGGGGCAGGGTGTAGCTGCCGCTTTACTGCAAAAAGCCGAGGACCTAGCTCGTGTGCAAGGCCTTCATGTGCTGCGCGTCGACACAAACTCTGAAAACCAGGCTACTCAACGACTTTTCCCGAAGCTAGGGTACCGTTTCGCGGGCGAAATCACGCTAGCGTTTCGGCCTGGGCTGCGGTTCTTTTGCTACGAGAAACGATTGAGCTAGTGCTTTTGGCGCTTACTCTGGTACCGCAAATTGCTGCAACGCTGCTAGCTCTTGCTGAATAGTCTTTTCCCAACGGGCTTGCTTGGCAGCTAGGGTGCCGTACTGCGTCTCGACGCCGTAGCGCTGTCGGCGTTTGGCCGCCGCCGCCACGATGCGCTCCTCCGGGCTAGGCGACTTGGGCGTGCCCGCAACGGTAGTAGGGGTAGCAGTGGCCTGACGCAGCTGGCGCGCATAAATTTCCATGATGTCGAACAGCGTTTGCTGAAAGCGCAACTGCTCGGGTAGGTGTTGATTTGGGTTGATACTAGAAGCCGAGCGTACCATGTTGTTGCGCACAATAATCCGCTTTTGGTGCGTATAGATGTTGGTGCGCTTCTCGGTGGCTAGCTGAAACTCGGCCTTGCCCACATTGCCTTTCTTAAGTTTTACGCCGAAATCACCGACCGTGAGGCGGTGCTTCGCGCTCCAGGGTACCAAGTCTGTGGTGGCCGTTTGAGCTCGGCTCGAAATCGTGATAAAGCTAAGTAGCAGAGCTAGAACGCTTACAGATATTCTCATGCAGGATAACTAGTAAAATGGCTGCGAGAAGATACGCGCTGCGCCCTTATGCTGTCTAACTTTTGCTAGCCTTACCGTGCTCCTAGCCGCGGCCGGGCCGCACGCGCCGCCGTTATTGCGCAAAAGGCCAGCGCTTTTGCTGCCGGCTCCACAGCAGAAAAGCCACAACGCCTGCCCCAATGACGGCTAGGCCAGAGAGCATAAAGGTGGGGCCCGTACTCCAAAAGACGCCGAGCCACACAACCACTGCAACGATTACCGGCAACGGGTAAAGAGGCATCCGGAAGGGTAAGTCGGCTGTGCCGCGGCGGTGTCGGAGCAGCACCAGCCCAATCGCCTGTCCCACAAACTGCACCAAGATGCGCATGGCTAGAATGGCACTGATTACCTCCCCTAGGCGGAATAACAAGCTGAACACAAAGCCTACGCCACCTAGGATCAGGAGCGAAACGTGAGGGAAACGCTTGGTGGGATGCACTTTGGCGAACAGCGGTAGAAACTCGCCATCGGCGGCGGCGGCGTACGGGATGCGCGAGTACCCTAGCAAGACCGCAAACAGCGAGGCAAACGCTACCCACAGCACTAGGCCCGTAGCAAGCTTAGCGGCTGTGGGACCGTAGATCTTCTCTACAAATGTGCTGACGATAAACTCCGAATGCTGCGCTTCCTGCCATGGAATGACCGTGCCTACGCTCCAATTGAGCAGCAGGTACAAGGCCATAATGCCGAGGATACTCAGAAAAATACTTCGCGGGATGAGCTTGTGCGGGTTCTTTACTTCGGCGCCTAAGTGGCACACGTTGTAGTACCCTAGGTAGCTGTAGATGGTCTTGACGGCCGCTTGCCCCATGGCCGCCGACAGCAAGATGCCAGGAATCGCCGAGAACCCCCCGGCGGGCAGCCAAGCCACCGAGTATTCGGCGTGCGTAACGCCCCCAAAAATCAGCCACCCCATGAGCCCCAGCACGCCAAGCCACAGCATAACGCCCAAGCGGCCAATATCTTCAATGCGTCGGTAGAGCAAGGCAATCAGAGCCAGTACTGTGATGCCGGACACGAGTTTGGGTTGCCACCATGCCGTGAGTGGGACCAAGTAGCCAAAGTATTGGGCGAAGCCAATGGCTCCGGACGCTACTACTAGCGGCGCTTGTACCAGCGTTTGCCACACGTACAGAAATGACATCAAGCGGCCCCACTTGTGTTCTCCATAGGCGAGCTTCAGAAAGCGATACGAGCCGCCCGCCTCGGGGTGAGCTGCACCAAGCTCCGACCAAATCAGGCCATCCACAATGGCTAGGCCCGCCCCCACCAGCCACGCCAGCAGGAAATACGGCCCCATAAAGCCCATCACCAGCGGCAGCGTCACGAAGGGACCGATGCCGACCATGTCAATCATGTTTAGGGCCGTGGCCTGCAACAGACCTAGGTTGCGGCGTAGGGTAGGAGTGGCAGGGTCAACGTGAGCCATAGGCAAAAGCTGGAAAAGGAGGGCGTCCGGTTAGGCAACGGGATTTAAAAGCCCAAGAACGCCGAAATGTTCAAGGGCAGCAACGAAGGCTCTTTCAACTTGGCGAGCTATCAGCGCAGAAAACTGAGCAAGCCAGCAATCAGTTGGAAAAAGCAAGGCAGAAAGGCTATCCGGAAATCAAGCATATCTTGGTCGAAACGAGCTCCTTCCCAACGCACGCCTAGCCTTGCCGTTCTAACCTGGGGCTGCTAGTGTGCGTAGAGCAGCGGTATAACCACATTCTATGTCCGGACACTCTTCCTCTAAGTTTGCCATTTACGGGGCCATCGGGGCCAATGTCGCCATTGCCATCAGCAAGTTTGTGGCGGCGTATTTCACCGGGAGTTCGGCCATGTTGTCGGAGGGCATCCACTCGTTTGTCGACAGCGGCAACGGCTTTCTGATCCTGCTCGGCGTAAAGCAAAGCGAGAAGCCCGCTACCACGCAGCACCCTTTTGGCCGCAGCAAAGAGCTATATTTCTGGGCCCTGATTGTGGCCGTGCTGGTATTCTCGGTTGGGGGTGGTATGTCGTTCTACGAAGGCATCGAGCACCTACGTCACCCGGCGCCCATCACCGACCCCACCTGGAACTACGTCGTGCTCGGGTTGTCCATTCTCTTTGAAGGCATCTCGTGCACTCTCGCGCTGAAAGCCTTCAACCAGGACCGCGGCAGCATGGGCTTCTGGGAAACATTGCGCCGTAGCAAAGATCCCTCGGTATTTGCTATTCTGATGGAAGACATTGCCGCCTTGGTAGGGCTGACGTTTGCCCTCGCAGGCGTGTACCTAGGTCATGCCCTCAATAACCCTTACTTCGATGGCGCGGCGTCTATTCTAATTGGGTTGCTGCTTGTGACGGTTGCTATCTTCTTGATCTACAAAACGAAAGGTTTGCTAATTGGCGAAGGCGTCGACGAAGAAACCCTCGCTTCGCTGCAAATTATTGCCCGTGCTCAACCAGGTGTTGAGAATGTGCGTCCCCCGCTCACGTCCTACCTAGGGCCGCAAGATGTGGTGCTCGCCTTAGATGTACAATTTGAACGTAACTTGTCGGCCGCGCAAGTGGAACAAGCCATTGATGGCCTGCAAGACGCCATCCGGGCTAAGTATCCTGAATTTAAGCGCATCTTTATTGAGGCCAAATCCATTGGCCAGAAAGAACGTATGGCATCGGCCGCCCATTAGTACGAACGTAAGTTGTTTGTGCTTGCGTACCTCTTCAGCTAATCCCGACCTCCGGGTTGGGAGCAGCTTTGTCTAACCCTTTTTCTCTACCATGCCCTCCAAACACACCGTAGCCCCCAACTTTGGCCCTTCTCCGTTTCAATCTTTTTGGATGGGAGGGTACGAGTGTACCGATCAGCTGAATGCTTTCGGCAACCGCGTAGATTTTCTGAACGTGACTAACCATTTGGAGCTGCTTCATGAAGACTACCAAGATCTTAAGCCTTTTGGCATCGCAACGGTTCGGGAAGGCATTCGCTGGAGCTTTGTGGAGAAAACACCCTACCAATACGACTGGAGCACCGTGCAAGTACTGCTCGAGGGTGGCCAGCGGCAGGGCGTACAGCAGGTGTGGGACCTCTGCCACTTTGGCTACCCCGACGACCTAACACCTTTGCACCCCATGTTTGCGCGCCGGTTTGCGGCCTTGTGCCGCGCTTTCGTGGACTTTTATCGTAGCCAGCGCCCCGACGATACGCTCATTGTCACCCCGATCAATGAGGTAAGCTTTATGTCGTGGCTGGGTGGAGATGTACGCGGCACGTCGCCGTACTGCGTAGGGCAGGGCTGGGAAGTGAAGCGCGGCCTGATGCGCGCGTATGTTGAGGGCGTAGCCGCCCTGCGCGAAGCTGACCCTAGCATCCGGATTATGACCACCGAGCCGCTCATTAGCATTGTTCCCCCTCCTAATGCTGATGCTGCGCACCGGCAGCGCATTGCCGAGTACCACGACCACCAGTTTCAGTCCATCGACATGCTCTCAGGGCGGCTGTGCCCCGAGCTAGGTGGCAAACCAGAATACATTGATATCCTAGGTTTTAACTTCTACTACGATAATCAGTGGCAGCTCGACCCATACCAGCGTATTCCGTGGGCGGAAGAGCCCGCTGATCCGCGGTGGCGCCCGCTAAATGAACTGCTGATGGAAGCCCACAAGCGCTACAACACGCCGGTTGTCCTTACCGAAACCAGTCATCCGGGTGTCGATCGGCCCAAGTGGGTTCGCATGATTGCCGAGGAGTGCGCTCAGGCCCTGCGCAAGGGGGTGCCGTTGTGGGGGGTGTGCCTGTACCCCATCATCGACCGGCCCGACTGGGACCATCTCACGCCCTGGCACCAGTCGGGCCTGTGGGATGCGGAGCTGCGCACCGACGGTCAGCCGCATCACCGGGTATTGTACGAGCCGTATGCTACCGCCCTGCGCGCTGCCCAAGCCAAAGTGGCGGCGGCCGGCCCAACGGCAAAAGCTAGCCCGGCTTCCGCTTCTCTTTCCCTGTCTTAAAGCGCCTATGAAGCCATCCGATGCTACTACGAAGTTGCTGGCGCGCTTCCGACAGGCTTTTGCCGACTCTACCTTATCGGCCGAGGAAGCGCGCGATTTGCGGGAGCGACTCGCCGCGCATGGGCTGCAGGGGCAGGAGCTAGAAGGGCTACGGCACCAACTCTTTGCCATGGCGGAGGAGCGCTTCAACACGTTTAAAGACAAGAAAACAGTGGAATGGCTGGAAGCAGCCAGTGCGCTGCTCCTGGCGCCAGGAGCAGCGCAGCCTTCCCAGGCCGAAGTTTTCTTTAGCCCAGGCACCGAATGCCTAGATGCTATTCTGCGCTTCATCAACCAAGCGGCGCACCGCCTCGATGTGTGCGTGTTTACGATCTCCGACGACCGTATTGCGGAAGCTTTATTAGCAGCACACCGCCGCGGTACGGTCATTCGGCTACTCACCGACAACGACAAGCTCCACGACCAGGGCTCCGACATCAAACCGCTGCAAGCGGCTGGGCTGTCGGTGCGCATCGACCGCACGCCCAACCACATGCACCACAAGTTTGCCATCGCCGACGAACGAGTGGCGCTGACTGGAAGCTACAACTGGACGCGCTCAGCGGCGCTTTCCAACCTGGAAAACCTGCTCATCACCGATGATGCAGCCGTGGTGCAACGCTATAGCCAAGAGTTTGAACGCCTCTGGCAAGACATGCAGACTTACGAAGGCCACTAGTCAAACGCACCTGCTTATCAGATCTTTGCGGCGAAAGTAGTTACTTGCTGTATGCAAACTGCTACTGCTACATCCTTAGCCGTCGCCTACCTAGCTTCACCGGTAGGCCTTCTGGAGCTGCGTGGTACGGAGGCAGGCTTGTCGGCCGTTCTCTTTCGCGAGGACAGCCACACCGCTCCCACGCCGCGCGAACTGTTGCCAACGTGCCTACGCGCGGCTGAGCAGCAGTTGCGGGCTTACTTTGGCCGCGAACTACGCACTTTCGACCTCGCGTATGACTTGCAGCAAGGAACTGACTTTCAAAGACGTGTGTGGGCCGCACTACCTGGCATTGGCTATGGTCGGACGGCTTCTTACCTTGACCTAGCTCGCCAGCTCGGCGACCCGAAAGCGGTGCGAGCTGTGGGCGCCGCCAACGGTCAGAATCCGTTGGCTATCGTTTGTCCGTGTCATCGGGTTATTGGCGCAGGTGGGCAGCTTACTGGTTACGCAGGGGGCCTAGCACGCAAAAAGTGGCTACTAACGTTCGAGAACCCGCCCGCGCAAGGAGAGCTGTTTTAGCGAGGGCTACTGATTTCGCAATAGTAATTCATGCTATGTAACAACAGATCAATAAGTTTCGCGTTCTACCTAGCTTGTTGTCAGTACTTACTCCTTATGGCTATGCGCTCCACTTTTGCTACTTTACTCTTCTTGGTACTACTGGGGTTTGGGACCAGTGCTTCGGCGCAAACAGCGCCCACTTCAGCCTCGACCGAGCCAACTACCAAAACTACCCGCCAAGCTAACCGCAAGGCTATCAAGTATAAAAGCCCGGTAGTAGTTGAGAATACTGAGGAGCTAGGCCGCAAGATTCAGCGCGTTAGTCGCCCGGATAACCACCCCGTACCAATACAGCCAAAGAAGAAGTAGCTTTCAGCCTCCGTATAGCTGCTTTTGCTACGGTAGATGTTTTTGAGCACCACAAGGGTTAGGTAGGCGGCCAATACTTGCTATAACTTGTAGAGCATTTTTACCCCTTCTTGCAGCGGCGTCGGTTGGCGTCCCAACAGCGTTTCTAAATCGTGGCTTACTTCGGCTTCCTGTCCGTGTGCAATATCCGTCATGAATCCAATGGTGCGCTCAATGGCGAGTTCTGGCACGCCGCGCTTTTGCATGCCAGCTGCAAAGGCGGCTTTCTCGACGGGCGTGTACGCCACTTTCTTTCCTGAAGCCGCTGTTAGAGCCGCCGCTACATCGTCGAAAGAGTAGGCCGTGCGGCCGGTAAGGTGGTAGATGCAGCTAGCGTAGCTAGGCTTCAGCAGCACGTTCGCAATGGCCTCGCCCATTTCGCTACGTAGCGCATACGCCACCTTTCCCTGACCGGCCGGCAGGTTGATGCCTGTTTCCAGCACCTGAGGACCCGTAAATAACGGCAGCACATCCATGTACAGAATGTTGCGAAAAATGAGATACGACAAGCCGCTGGCCTGGATGTATGCCTCCGTTTGAAAATGGCGCACCATGAGCTGGTTGGCTAGGGTGCTAGGATCTTTCAGGGCTCGGCTCGTGTAGGCTAGGCACCGGACCCCCGCTCTTTTGGCGGCATCTACCACCTGCTGGTGCTGTTGCAGTGCGTCCTCTTCGCCGCCACCCGAAATAAGAAGCACCTTTTCGATGCCCTGCATGGCTTGCTCCAACGAAGCGGAGTCTTCGTAGCTGCCTAGGCGCAGGCTTACGCCCTGCGCTTTCAATTCGGCGGCTTTTTGCTCGTCGCGCACGAAGGCGGCTAGCTGCGCGGCATCAGTCTTACGCAAGAGCGTTTGCAGCACGGCAGTGCCTAGGTGTCCGGTAGCTCCAGTTACTAAAATCATACGAAGAAGTTTTGCGTGAATGCCTGAATTGCTGCTGTTGGGGCCCACTAGAGAAAGCGCACGCCAACAGCGCACAATCGACTAATACAGCTGCAAAGTTCTTCGCTTAGGCAAGCCAGCGGAATGGCTGAATGGTGGCAAGATGTGGCCAAAAGGCGGTAAACGTGCTTAGCCCGCGAGCCGGTAGGCGGTTGGTGATAAGCCAGTCGTCTTTTTGAAGAATCGGCTGAACGCAAACTGATCGGCAAAATGCAGGCTTGCCGCTACCTGATAGATCGTGACGGCCTGGTTCTGCAACAAGGCTTTGGCTTCTACCACCACCGCCTCGGCTATCCAGTCGCTCGCGGTGCGGCCGGTAGCTTCTTTCACCAGTTCCGTGAGATACTTCGGGCTAATGCACAAAGCGGCGGCGTAGAACTTTACGCTGCGCACGGAAACGCAATGCGCCTGAACCAGCTGCCGGAAAGCGCTGGTCAGCAGCTGGCTCCTGAACTGACGCGTTGGCGGTGCGGCTGGCTGTTGGTCGTATAGTTCGCCTATCTCATACAACAGGCTGTTGATAATGTTCTTTAAAATGTTATCACGCTGTGCGTTAGGGGTATTGTACTTCTGTTGTAGAAAGCGAAAAGAGGATGCGATGTTGGCAGCCTGAGCCGCGGAAAGCTGAAGCACGTACGTGGGAGGCGCCACGAAAAAGCGAAGCTTATCTGTGGCAGCGTTATTGGCCGTGATGAAGTCTTTGGTAAAAAAGACGGACAACGTTTCGTAGTCGTCAGTGATGTGCCCCCACTGCTTGAGCACATCCGGCGTTGCTAGGATCAGGCAGTTGGGCGCAACGACGTACGTTTCCTGGTTCGCTTTAAGCTCGGCGGTGCCACGCAGGCAAAGGCTGATCTTGTAATAATCGCCCCGATAAGGCAAGTGCAACGGAATCTTCGGCTTCGGCGCTGCGTAATCGGGAAAGAACACCGCTAGGGTATTCTCCTTATCCTCAGCAAACGCTTGCAGCTGATAGGTGGGAGTAAGTGTGCTCATCGGCAAGGCAGTTAGTATGGCCTGAGGTAAGCGTGCAGCAACCTAGGTGCCCCAAGCAAGTTACTACGCACGGCTTCAACGCAGAGCGAGCCCTAAAGCTATAATTGACTCGGCAAAGTAGGCCGCTAAGCTAACTGGATACAACATGACTCGAGCGCCCGCAGCAGGAGCTAGCTTCTGCTGCGGGCGCCCGGTATTATGCGCAGTAGACTGACCACCGAAACTGCGTTGTTAGCGCAGCGGTTTGTGCGTCAGTACGTTGAAGAGACTCTTGGCAAACTTTGCGTTGAACGGTGAGCTTGGTAGCGTATCGACGGCAAGTTTGGCACTTTTCAGGCCGTGAATCACGCCACCCCCCGAAAAGCCTCGTATGACTTCTTCGCGGGCGTTGCTGAGCACGATGAGGTGCGGCCACTTGTTGGTGAGGTGCTTTACCTTCGTCAGGCGCTCCGAAACGGTCAAGGTAGTGAATTGGGGCGTGAGCAACGCCGCTAACAGGCCATCCATCAGCACTTTCAGCGGCTTGAACCAGTAATGAAACACGTAGTGGTTGCTGGCCAACAGCTTCGTTTTGGTGGGTAGCACCAAGGAGAAGGCTACCTGCTCGGTTACTAGCCATTTTCCATTACGGTACAGCGTGTCGAGCGTGGCGCATACGTCGGGTAGTAGGCTAGCTACTTCCTCTGTTAGGCCCAGCACGCCCGAATTCCACATGAACTGCGTTTTCTGGAACTGGTGTTGCCGCGAACCAATCTGAAATGGATGTGAGTCGATGTAGTCAACGGCTTTCTGAATGCCCTGTACTTCTTCGGAAGAAACGCCTTTGGTAACTGAGTCAACGTAGCGAGCCTCGCGCATATGCATCAGGCTCACACCGGGTTGCATCAGGCCAAGCAGCTCGTCGGATGAAGCCACGAAGAAGGTGTCCGAATCGCAGAATAGTACACGATCGGTAGGATAGTCGCGGAAAAGCTGGTCGATGATAACTGCCTTAGCCCGGTGAATGTAGCGTTGCGGACCGTACATTTCCTCTAAGCTAGCAGGCGTCAACAATTTGTATTCAATTGGTAAGCCCTCGAGGTAAGGAGCAAAGGCCGCCGGCTGATCAGTGTACACTACGGTCTTGATAGTGCTCCTATCTCCGGTGTACCACGACCAGAAACTGAGGATGGCAAAGATAGCGCGTTGGTGTTCGGTGGACCGTCCGTAAGAAAGGATAATGTGGCGCGTCATAGGGTGGGGAGTAGTAGGAGATAGAGCAGAACGTGGTTTCGTAAAGGTAAGATTAACCATAAATCTTATGGAAATTGTTCAAAATTACAAAAATAAAATAGTAAGATGCTATATAATTGTTGCCCTATAGATGATATTCTGTGCAACATGCTGCCTATTAGCCTATAACCTGTGAGACTTCCTCGGAACTCGAACCGGAGGATGTATGTCTTGCACGGAGCTACCCCAGCCAAGCTCGCTAGGCAACAGGGTATGACCCTGGCACGGGACACAACTTGCTTTCGAGTGGTAGATGATCGGAAGGCACCTAGGGCTTTGCGAAACGCTCCTACTAGTAGTACTTTGCTGAGAAGTTTATACCCGTTTTTTTACGCGCACCTCCCATGAAGAAATTAGTGTGGTTGGCAGTATTGCTCCTATGGGCAGTGGCTGCTCCTACCCAAGCTCAACGAAAAGTTAAAATTAAGACCAAGCCAGGAACAGCGGCTCCCCTAGACAAAGCGAGCCGATTGCTGCCGCTTTTCGGAGGCGCCTCGCCGGCACAGGCCGAGCAAGTTGTGGGAGCTGCTTTTCTGACCGACGTAGGCCGGAGCTTTGCTTCGCGCACCGAAGCCAGCAAGTTCTTTTCCGGTAAAGGCTATGAATACTTGGTTGAAAACCACATAGATACTGCCGTGTATCGGTTTAACCTAGCCTGGCTGCTCGATCAGAAGAACGCAGATGCTTACCGGGGCCTTGGCGTAATAGCTAGTCAGCGCGCCAACAACGACGAGGCCATCAGCTTGCTGACGCAGGCGCTAGCCATCACGCCCACCGATGCGCAACTCATGGCCGACCTAGGTGCTAGCTATTTGATTCAATACGACAAGGATAAGAAGAAAAAGAGCCTGACACAGAGCATGGACTACCTACAAAAAGCCGTGGCCACCGATCCGAAGAATGCCGGCGCCTGGCAGCAGCTAGCCCGCGGCTACTACTTGCAGGAAAACTACGCCAAAGCTTGGGAGGCCGTACATACTGGCCAGAATGTGAACATGACAAGCCTTGATTTTCAATTAATTGGCGATCTGATAGCCAAGATGCCTGATCCGGAAGGGAAGTTCAAATAAATCGGGAAACATAGCGTTAACAAACCAGGGGCCGGGCGAAGTCGTATGTCCGGCCCCGCTCTTTTTCTCACCAAGCGTTTTTACTCGTGAATTACCGTCCGCTGCTTTTAAGCGCACTTCTGCTTATTACCTTCCTGCCGCGCATGGGAGCGGCACAAAGCGGTCCTGAGCGCCGACGTCGCTATTACAACAGCCAAGCGCGGCCCTACCACCGGGGGCCAGTGCGCCTCACCGCTGGCCTTGGGGCGGGCTTTTACAACGGCGACCTAACAAGCAGCCTCGGCAACAATTTTCCTGGCATTAGCGGAAGCTTGGGCGTACTGTATCAATTGTGGCCGCACTTGCTGATTGGCAGTGAGTTGTCCGCTTTTCAAATCGGCGCCAAAGACGACCTGCCGGAGCGGAACCTAGCTTTTCGGGCCCGAAACGGATCGGGGGAGGTGTTCTTCCGCTACGAGCCTTTCCATGATGAAGCCGAGTACGCCGATCCGCGCGGCCCTGGTGCTATTGTGAAGCCCTATCTAAAAGCAGGGGTCGGCTTGCTGCTCTATAACCCTAAGAGCTACTACGGCACCACACGCCCCGAAACGTACACCACCTTCTTGCAGCCAGAACGCAATGATTATCCCGCCATGGCCATTGTGGCGCCCGTAGGCCTAGGTGTTACGGTACGTTTGACGCGTACACTCAACGCTACGGCGGAAGCAGCCTACTACTTTACTACCACTGACCACCTCGACGATGTTAGCGCCCGCGCCAACTCCGCGGCCAACGATGGCTACGCCCGCGCCGAGCTAAAGCTGGAGTATGCATTTTGGTAGCAAGTAGCGCGAAACGCCTGCTTCGCGCTTCGTTGCATGCCTGCACCTAGGTCAGCGTGCTAACTTCATGGCGCAACGATGTACGAAGCAGTGATTCACAACTAAAAAGGCCCGTCGCAAGACGGGCCTTTTTAGTTAGGTAGTTGGTAGTGGCGGAGCCGATTATTGCTTTACAAAGCGCTGACGGAACTCCTTCTGCCCGTCGCTGACGCTGATGGTATAAAGACCGTTTGCTAGGTTGGCGACGTTCAACTGGCTATTGCCCTCGTAGGTAACGCCCTTCACCGCTGCGCCTCGTGCGTCGAATATGTGTACCGCTTTCACGGTCGCGTTGTCGGGCAGCGAGAGGCGCAGTACGTCGGTGGCTGGGTTAGGGTATACCTCAAACTGACGGACGGGAGCTTGGCTGAGCGATTCTCCTGTGGTCGTCGTCAGACCCGCAACACCCGTGTTATCGAAGGTGCCGCCGCTGACAGTAACCGAGTAATCTTCCGTTTCGCCGTAGCTGTACGTGCCGCAGCTGGTCGCCGTGGAGTTGTAGCTCAGCACCACGCGCAGCCGGGTTTTGCCGGTTTTGGCAGTGGTAGGTACCGTGAAGGTAGAGGATATCGTGGCTGCGCTAGCCGACGAACCAGAAACAATGGTCTCGCCTGAGTCGGTGAAGTCACCATCCTGGTTCCAGTCGATGTAGATTCTCCAGTATTCCGTGTAAGCGGAAGAGGCAAAGCCTGCGCTGAAGTACAACGTCTGCGAAGAGCCGGCGGCTACGCTCGTGGCGGTAGCCGTACCGTCGTAATAGCCGCCATCGGCACCCGACGTGCGGTTGAGGGTACCTCCTAGCTTCACTAAGTCAATCCACTCATACGTAGAGGTACCTTTCGAGCTGCAATAGGCGGTGCTAGTCGTAGGCGGCGGTGTAGTGGTGCCGCCGCTGTTGTAAGCCGCACCCACGCCCACCGCGTACCAAGCATTCGTGGTGGCAATTACCTGCGCCGAACCCGCGCCATATAAGTCGGTAGCGGCTTGAATGGCGGCCGTGCGGGCGCTAGCGTAGTTGGCAGAAGACGTCAAATACACATCCTCCGCCCGGAAAGCAATCTTGGCCGCGACGTCAATACCCGTTCCCGTCACCGAGTAGCTGCTGCCGATGTCGTTGGTGCCGCTGCCACCTTGGCTGAGCAGGTAAAACCAGTAGTTGAGCACGCCCGAGTTGGTGTGCACGCCACCGTTGTCCGACGAACCAGCGTACCAGTAAGTGCCTTTGTAGGTATCCGGCTGCTGGTATTGGTTGGGGTTGCTCATGGAGCGCAGGGCGCCACCAGCTTTCATAATTTCTTCGCCGATGAGCCACGTGCTTTTACCTGTGAGGCCGTAGGTGCTCACGGCGCGCGCTTCCACGCAGGCACCCCAGATGTCGGAGAAGCCTTCGTTCATGGCTCCCGACTCGTACGAGTACGTTAGGTTAGCGGTGTTTTCGCACACGGCGTGGCCAATTTCGTGGCCGCATACGTCCATGGCCGTGAGGGGTTTGAAGGTACTAGCGCCGTCGCCGTAGGTCATGCGCGTACCATCCCAGAAGGCATTTTCGTAGCCGGCGCCACCAGGCGCATCATCGAAGTGCACGTAGCTCTTGATTTTGGCACCCGCGTTGTCGAACGAGTTGCGGCCGTGCACAGCCTTCCAGTAGTCGTAAGTGGCCTGGGCGCCAAAGTGTGCATCGCCAGCCACGTTGTCGTAGTTGGTGTTGTTGTACTCGGTGGCCGTCCAGTTGTTATCGGCGTCTACGAAGTCGGTAGCAGCGGTGTAGCTATTGCCTTTTTTGCAGTTGTAGGTCTCAATACCTAGGCCGCGGGTGTACTCGCGCAAGCGGTAGCCACCGGTGGTCGTTTCGTCGGCAAAGGAGCGGGTGCCGCTGTACGCGGTGGCAAACGTGCCGGTAGCGCCGGCGTGCTTGATGATATCGTCCTTCATCACGACCCGGCCCGTTTGGGCATCCACGTAGATGTAGGCGCGGCTCACGGGCTGCTGGGCATACACGTTGAACTTCCACGCCAGCACAGGCTGGTTCGCAGTCGTTTGTGCGTCTTGGTCTGCGCTCGGCGGCGTCACGATAACAAGCTCGCCTGCTGGCTTGTAGGTAGCAGCTAGGTCTTTTTGATCTTGCTTAAGATTGGCTTCTTCCGTCGCATCTTGCCACATGTATTTCTTGGCGCCCACGTAGTCGAGGGCGCGCTGCAATGCGGCGCTGGCCGTCAGCGACGGAGTTACATTCAGCTCCTTAATAGAAGCAAAGTGCCCACTGATGCTCTCGATGGTACCCTGACGGGCGTGCACGCTGTAGGAAGCATGCTCTACCTTGATGCCACGGTAATATTGGTCAAATCGTTCGTGCACAAAGCCAAGCTGGTCGGTCTGTGCTTTGGTTTGTAACACTTGGTCATTTTTGGTTAGCTGTAGCTGCTCGGTGAGAGCTTTGTGGGCTTCGCTGAGGCTGTAAGCTTGGCTACCGGGCTTGAACTGCACGAAAGCAGGCGTGCCGTCTTCGGCGACTAACTTGCGCTGCACTCGGCTGAGGTCCTGCGCTTGGGCATTGGCGTGAAGAAGGCCACCGAAAAGTAGTAAGGCAGCAGAGTACTTGTAGGGCATAAAGTGGGGTTTAGATTGTGTAGAAAGAATGGAGCGAGTTGGATTTGCAGATAGGAGGCTTCTAACTTAATCAGATTTTAATCCTGTTACCTTCGCATGTCACAATCATAGCGGTATTGTCCATAATCGTCTTTCTATGAGCGAGGCAACGTGTTCATAGCCAAAGCAGTTAGCTAGGTATCTGTGCGTGATGCTGGCTTTTGGCGCAGGAATTTTTTGCCAAAGAAGACCTTGACAATCCTGTCCACGTAGAGCTTTCTGTTTTTCTTCTCTTGTATGACTTCTCCCAACGCCGCTTTGCTTACTAATCGCTGGAACCTAGCCGGCCGTACGGCTCTCGTCACCGGAGCGTCCAAAGGAATCGGGGCGGCCATTGCCACTGAGCTGCTGCAATTTGGCGCTACCGTGCTAGCGGTTGCCCGTCAGCCCGAAACCCTGGAAGCGCAAGTAGCCGAATGGCGCGGCCAAGGCCTCGACGCCCACGCCTTGGCCGCCGACGTAAGCAGCGCCGCCGGTCGGGCCGCATTACTCGGAGCGGTGCGACAGCACACGCCCACGCTCGACATTCTAGTGAATAACGTGGGCACCAACATTCGCAAGAAGACGGTAGCCTACAGCTCGGAAGAATACCAGCACATCATGGCCACAAACTTGGAGTCGACGTTTGAGCTGTGCCGCGGTGCTTACCCACTGTTGCAGGCAGCCAGTGGCAGCAGCATTGTGAATATTTCCTCCGTTTCGGGGTTGTTACACCTGCGCACCGGCGCCATCTACGGCATGACCAAAGCAGCCATGATTCAGCTCACGCGCAACCTAGCCGTGGAGTGGGCCGCCGATAAGATTCGGGTGAACGTGGTAGCGCCCTGGTACATCCAGACCCCGTTAGCGGCCGGCGTGCTCAGCAACGAGGACTACCGCAATGAAGTGCTGAGCCGAACCCCCATGCAACGCATCGGTGAGCCAGAAGAGGTAGCTGCGGCTGTGGCTTTCCTGTGTTTGCCCGCTGCCAGCTACATCACCGGCCAATGCTTAAGCGTCGACGGCGGCTTCACAATCAATGGTTTCTAGACCACAGATTCGACGGATTTTTCGGATTCCGCGGATTTTGTGAGCGATTAACGACCTAGGTGCTAATTACCAAAAAAGCCTTTCCATTGCTGGGAAGGCTTTTCTTTTTTCCGAATAGATCAGGCGGGAAACTGAGATGTGCAGAAGCAATCCGTTTACAAAATCCGCGGAATCCGAAAAATCCGTCGAATCCGTGGTCTAGGTTACTTTTTCAACGCTAGGTAGTCGGCGGCCAGTGTAGCCAGTGTCTTGACACCTAGGGTAAAGCCGCTTTCATCGAGCATAAAGCCGGGTGTGTGGTGCGGAGCCGTGGTAGCGGGGTCGGTGCCCTTGCTCATGCCGCCCACAAAAACGAACAAGCCTGGTACTTTCTCCTGGAAATAAGCAAAGTCTTCGGCGCCGGTAACGGCCTTCTGCATGCTCACTTTATCGGCGCCCGCCGCAGTACGCAAGGAAGGCAGCATCAGCTCCGTAAGTTGGGGGTTGTTGTACGTTACGGGCGCGTAGTTCTGGATGGATACCTCGGCCGTAGCGCCGGCGCTTTCGGCAATGTGAGTGGCCGTGCGGCGAATAGCGGCCCAGATCTTCTGCTGCATGTCCTTGTCGAGCGTGCGGATGGTACCAGTGAGCTCCACTTGCTCCGGAATGATGTTGTTGCGCACGCCGCCGTGTACCATGCCCACCGTAATCACCGCCGCATCCGACGTCAACTCCGTTTGGCGGCTCACGATGGTTTGGAGACCCATGATGATTTGCGCGGCCGTCACGACCGGGTCCACGGCCAGCCAGGGATACGCACCGTGCGCCGATTTGCCTTTCACCACAATGTTGAACACATCGGAGCTAGCCATTTCGCCGCCGGGCCGGTACGAGAGCTTCCCAACTTCTGTTTGGGCCTGAATGTGCACGCCGAAAATGGCATCAACCTTCGGGTTTTCGAGGGCGCCTTCTTTTACCATCAGTTTGGCGCCGCCCTCCTCGCCGGGCAGCGAGCCTTCTTCGGCGGGCTGAAAGATAAACTTCACGGTACCTGGCAAGTCTTTCCGAACTTGGCTCAGCACCTCGGCCGCGCCCATCAGCATGGCAACGTGCGAGTCGTGCCCACAGGCATGCATCACGCCTACTTCCTGGCCATTGTAGTTAGCCTTGGCCTTCGAGACAAACGGCAGGCTGTTGCTTTCCGTCACGGGTAAGCCATCCATGTCAGCACGCAAGGCCACGACTGGGCCAGGCTTGCCGCCTTTTAGAATTCCGATAACGCCTGTGCGAGCCACACCCGTTTTCACTTCAATACCGAGGCTTTTGAGGTGAGCCGCAACGATGCCGGCCGTGCGCGTTTCGTGGTTACCTAGCTCAGGATGCTCATGGATGTCGCGGCGCCAGGCAATAACTTTCGCTTCTTCTTGGGCAGCGAGCTTAGCAATACGCGCATCTAGGGCAGCATTGGACGCAGGCGGCGCCGCCGCAACACTCGTTAGCAGGGTTGTGGCAAGCAGCGCGTAAACAATCTTCATACGGGATAAGGCAAGAGGCTGAAAAACGGCTCGTAAGGTACAATGCGGTTGCCATTCAGCCATAACCGATTCGGCTAGCTATTTTTGTCTCTTCAACGGCCCCTATGGTCGCTGCAGGATGAAGCTAAATGTTTAGTACAAAAAGAGAGGAGCCCGTAGTGGTGGCTCCCTTGCCGCGTAAAGGCGCAAGCAGTTGGGCGTGGGCGTGGAATGACCCCAGTTTTCGGTGGCAGTTGGGCCTAGGTCTGCTACTCGGCATTTGTCTGGCCTTCGGAATGCCGCATTACTTCGCCTTCATTGAGGCTAGGCACGGACGGGTGCTCGCGGACCCGCTGCTGGCGCGGCTGCCGGCCTTCGACACTTCCTGGATAACCTTCACGATTATCTACCTGAGTATTCTGGTGGCGCTGATTCACTTAGGGCAGCGGCCACTGGCGTTTGTGCAGGTGCTGTGGTCCTATTGCCTTATGCACCTGATTCGGATCGGCACGCTTTGGCTAGCGCCTCTCGACCCGCCTATTGGCCTCGTACTTCTACATGACCCTATTGTGGATACGTTGTTTTACCCGACTAATCCTATTACAAAGGATCTGTTTTTCTCGGGCCATACAGCCACCCTTATGCTCTTGTCACTGGGCGTGCGGAGTCTGTGGCTCCGGCGTTTGTTGCTGGTTGCCACTGCTGCTGTTGGTTTTCTGGTGCTGGTGCAGCACGCGCACTACACCTCCGATGTGCTAGCCGCTCCGTTTTTCGCAGGTCTGAGCTTTTGGCTGGCCGGTAAGTTGTTCGGAAAGCGTCCGGCTATTTAGGACCTAGCTAAAGTATTTCTCCTGCTTCGTTGCCCAGTGTATAGGTGCAACACGTTGTGTCTTGCCGTTGCTGCTCACCTAGGTTATGTTAGGAAGGACTGTTCAACGTAGCGACGCAAACTATTGCATCCACCGGCTACTTCAGATGTTTCTCGTAAAGGCCAGCCGCAATTTTCTCCGTCACGGCTTTCGGCACAAAGCTCGTTAGGGTCGCTGAAATCTTGTTCAAGGCCCCCGGAATAACTTCGGCTTCGCCCGCTAGCATGGCCGTGATACCGATACGCGCGACGTCTTCTGGCGTCATGCCGAATTTGTTGGCGGTAGCTTGCAAGTCGGCATTCATGCCGGCCCGGTTGGGGAAATCGGTGTTGGTGGCGCCAGGGCTGAGGCATGTCACCGAAACAGGCGTACCACGCAGTTCGTAGCGCAGGCCGCGGCTGAAGGTGAGCAAGAACGCCTTGCTGGCCGCATACAACGAAAGCGTAGGAACGGCTTGGTAAGCTGCCGTGCTAGCCACGTTCAGCACGTAGGCCTTGGGTTGTTGCCGCAGCAACGGCAATAAGTGGTGCGTCAGCTCGACGGGTACTAGCATATTGAGCTGCAGCATATTCTGCTGGTCGGTGAGTGGCAACTCCTCGAAGCGGCCCCACAGACCATAGCCCGCATTATTGATCACGACGGCCAGATCGGAAGCCTGCGAGCTAGCCCATTCGGCCACGCGCCCGGCAGCTCCTGGCTCGGCTAGGTCGGTGCCTAACACCTGTGCCTGCACTTTATGAGCCGCACTTAGCTCGGTGGCTAGTTGCGCAAGGACATCTGCCGAGCGTGCCACCAGCAGCAAGTTGTAGCCCCGTTGGGCTAGCTCCGTGGCTAGCGCCCGGCCAATTCCGCGCGAAGCACCAGTAACAAGGGCAGTTTTCAAAGTAGTAGTTGGGCGAAGTGAAGGATAGCGTAATGAAGTAATTAAATAGCGGAGGACCTGAGTACATCATGAACGACATTACTCAGATACTCCGCTATTCAGTTACTTCTAAAGTTTACTTAACCAAGTGCAAGAAGCGCAGGTAGAAAGGTGTGGCACTGTTGGCATCTTTGGGGTCGTACTTGCCAGCAATGATCGGAATGTACATCACGCGGCGACGCGAAGCTTCCCCTATCAGCGGCGACTGGGCCACGCGGTGCCACATCCGGCCATCGTGCACGGTGAGGTCGCCGGGCTCAGTTTCCACGGCCACTTCGTTGTCGTCGGAGCTTACGTCTTTGTAGTACTTCTTGCGGAAGAGCATGTCGCGCAGGCCTTGGCGGTGCGTGCCCGTAAGCAGGCGCAAGCCGCCGTTGGTGGCCGGGGTGCCATCAAGGTGCACGCCCACGTTGAGCATCGGCCCAATGCGCTTGCCGTAGAATACGTCGCGCAGCGAATCGGTGTGCCAGCCCATTTGCGAGAACTCGCTGCCCGTTACGTTCACGTAGTGGTTAATCACCAACCCATTTTTCTCGTTTTCACCTACGCGGCCACCCTGCGTTTCGAGCAGCGGAAACAAAGCCTGGAAACGCGGATCTTGCAGAAAGTCGTGTAGAACGGGGCTGTAGTGCGAGGCAAAAGCAAAACGCTGCACGATGGGCGAACCATCCACATCCTTGCCGTACTTAATGGGTACGCCGTTCACTTTCTTAATGCCTTCCTCTAGCCACTGCTGCTGCACCTGCTGCGAGGCGTGCAGTAATTCCTGCACTCTATCACGAGAAATAAAAGGTCGAAAATGAAGAAAACCATTCTCTCTAAAAAACGCCAACTGCTCTGCTGTGAGGCTATTACCTAGGACAAAGCGGGGATAGTCTTGTATTGCTGACATAAGAAAGCGGCGACATAACCGGCGCCTGGTAGCTGCAAAGATACAACACGTGCGGCCGTCTGAAATAAGTTGAGGTTAAACTGTCTAACTCCGGCCGCATGGTGCAAGCGGCAAAAATTGTTCTAGTCCTGTGAAGAAAACGTGAATCAACTGTTAAGAAGCCTTTTCTGTTTTGAGAAGTTGCTGTTATCTTCCGGTCTTTCCCGCTCTATCTTCACACCTATCTTCATGAAACTTTTCTTGACACTACTCGTGCTGGCGAGTGAATTTGTCGGTGCCCAACACTTACCCCCAACTCTGGTGCCATTTCGGCGCGGCGACAAATGGGGCTACGCCGATCAGCACCAGCGCCTAGTGCTTCCACTGCAATATGACGAAGCTGGTCCATTTATCGAGGGCGTGGCGTGGGTGCGGCAAGGTAAACTGTTTGGGTACATTAACGCCACGGGCAGCTTGGTGACGCCGCTGCACTTCGCCAAAGCTAGCAATGTGCAACACGGCCGCGCTACTGTAGTACTCGGCGACGAAACCTTCGATATCGACCCGAGTGGGCAGCGCTTGAGTACGCCTCCGGCTCCCGCACCCGAAATTGATGTGCTTAGCCAGGGCCACATCACCCACCAAAATGGCAAGCTAGGGTATCGCTTCACCGTTGGCGATGCTGTTGTGCCGGCCGAGTACGACGAAATTAAAGAAAACGCCAACGGCCTATTGCTGGTCCGGCAAGGGCAAAAGTGGGGCGCCATCAACGACAAAGGCAAGTTGGTGCTGCCGGTGGCATACGATGCTATCCGGTCGGATCCTGCTGATGAATCGGCCTTTCTCATCGTTGAGCAGGAGGGCCAATTTGGTTACCTAGCTGCCGATGGACGTTTGCTGGTGAAGCCGAGGTACCGCGCCGCCGCGCCCTTCCAGGAAGGTGTTGCACGCGTGGTTACCGATGCCGGGCAAGTCGGCTACATCGATGCGCGCGGGGAAGAGTATTTCAAAGAGTAGGCGGCGAGTTCTGAGAAGTAGGATAGGGTATATCATTTTCTGAATGATAAGCGTTTAGCGGTTTGTGTCTGATCCTACAACCAACTGACTATGCGCTACTCCTGTCCTGCTATTTCCTTCTCGTACTTCAAACGTTTTCTGCTCACCCTGCTGGTAGGTGGGGGGCTAGGTATGCTCAGCCACAGCGCACAAGCACAAAACCAGCTTCCGCAGGACGCTGAGTCTCCTTTTCGCTTGCTGCCCAACTACGAGAAGGTATACACCTATGTGGAACGGATGCCGGTCTTTAAGAACGGAGGAAATGAAGGCTTGATGGCGTTTATCAAAAAGAATCGGCCGACGCTACCGGCTGGTGCGAAGGGGCTGTTCATGGACTTTGTGGTAGACAAAAGTGGCAAGCCAACGCAAGCCAAATTGATCACCGTGCCTAGCGGCATAACTATTCCAACTAGCACCTATCAGGAGGTAGGGCGTCTGCTAAAGGAAATGGAATTCGTGCCTGGTCAACAGGGCGGTAGGGCAGCTAGTGTCTCGTTTACGGTTCCGCTGGCTCGTAGTAAGTAGACGTTGTTGGCAATATGCTCCCGCTGCCCATCCTCAATGTGCACCTCAGGCCCTGCGACGCCGACTGGCAGCAGATGACGCCTACCGCCGAAGGTCGCCACTGCGCCCACTGCGACCGGGTGGTGCACGACTTCACCAGCGCCTCCACCGCCGACCTAGCACAAGCCCGCGCTGCTTCGCCCGATGGCCGCCTGTGTGGCCGATTTCGCCGCGAGCAGCTAGCACCTAGGCCGCAGTTGCGCTTGAAGCTGCGGCGGTTCCTGGTGGCGCTGGTGCTGGTGTGCGGGCTAGGCTTGACGAGCGGCGAGGCGTGGGCACAGGTGAAGAAGCCAACTACCAAGGCTTCTGCTGCTAAATCCGATGACCAGTTTTTAGGGTTGTATGTCGAGCAAATGCCGATATATCCGGGTGGGGACAAAGCATTGTTGCGATTCATACAGACGCACCTACGCTATCCACATGGGCAGGTCAAAAGCGGCAAAGTGTTCGTCGGTTTTATCGTTACAAAAACCGGGAACGTGCGTGATGCTAAAGTTTTGAAAGGTATAGGGGAGCCTTTTGATTCTGAAGCTAGGCGCGTAGTAAGTTCATTAGGCAAATGGACACCCGCCCAGCAGAACAGCAGATCAGTAGATGTCAGCTTCACAGTGCCAGTCACTTTCTCGCCACCAAGCTCAAGTTCGGAATAGCCATGAAGCGTTTTGCGATGGTGCTAGCATTGCTCTGTTACCTAGGTCTGACGAGTACTGAAGTGTGGGCGCAGGTAAAAGGTGCCCACACTCGCAATAAATCTGACTCTGCTCTCAACACCGACATTGATATGACTGGGCTAGCTGTGAAGGACGAACCCGAACTGAGGGAATCACCAGTATATAATCAATGTTTCATGTCCTTACCCGTTTACAAAAAAGGAGGTACAGCAGGAATGATCAGATTTATAAAGAAAAACATCCATTACCCTGAGAATAAAACAATTCAAGGCAAAGTGTTAGTATCGTTTGTTATCGACAAGACAGGTAAAGTACGTGCCCCAAAGATCACTCAGGGGTTGGAGCCTAGCTTTGACGCTGAAGCCTTGCGTGTAGTACAACTACTTGGTGACTTTACCTCTACCCAAAACGATATTCTTTATACTGTACCTATCACTTTCAGCTTAAAGTAAGTTGTAAGCTAGGTGCTACTTCCCCAGCACCGTACTCCCTTCCCGCACCTTCGCCACCTTCGCCTGAATTTCCTCCAGACCTAGGTTGTGCACGCTACCTAGGTGCGTGGTATGAAAGTCTTTGTGTGGCACGTAGCTGCCGTCGTTCACGGCCCGACCTACCTGCTGATACGCTTCGCGGAACGGCGTGCCCGACTGGATCAACTGGTTGATGTTCTCCACCGAGAAGATGCCGTCGTACTTGTCCTGGTCTACCAAGTTCGACTTAATCTTCAGCTCCGGCAGCGCGAAGAGCAGCATATCCAGAATGTCGCGGAACTGCATCATTGGCTCGAAGAGGATTTCCTTGAGCAGCTGAAAGTCGCGGTGGTAGCCGCTGGGTAAGTTATTGGTGGCTAAGATGATGGTATTGGGCAACGCCTGGAGGGTGTTGCAGCGGCCCCGGATCAGCTCGAACACATCCGGGTTCTTTTTGTGGGGCATGATGCTGGAGCCCGTCGTGAAGGCGGCCGGCAGCTCCACGAAAGCTAGGTCTTGGCTGTTGTAGAGCACGAGGTCGTAGGCTAGCTTCGAGAGGGTACCCGCAATGCCGGCAATGGCAAAGGCTACCGTTTTCTCCGTCTTGCCGCGCAGCATCTGCGCGCCGACGGAACTCACGGCTAGGTTGCCGAAGTGCATTTCCTGGGTCGTCAGCTTGCGGTCGATGGGGAAGCTACTGCCGAAGCCGGCGCCCGAACCTAGGGGGTTTTGGTCAGCTACGGTGTGGGCGGCTTCAAATAGGGCAATATCCAGCAGCAGGTGCTCGGCGTAGGCCGAAAACCACAGCCCAAAGCTGCTCGGCATGGCGGCCTGGAAGTGCGTATAGCCTGGCATCAGGTCGGCTTTGTGGGCCTCTGCTTTTTGCAGCAGCACCTCTACTAGCGCCATGATCTGCGCGGCAGTTTGCTCGGTGTAGTCTTTCAGAAACAGCTGAATAGCCGTCAGCACTTGGTCGTTGCGGGAGCGGGCGGTGTGGATTTTCTTACCTGCGTCGCCGAACTTCTCGGTCAGGTAATACTCAATCTTGGAGTGCACGTCCTCGAAGCTGTCTTCGATGGTGAAGCTGCCGTCGGCTAGCTGCGCTTCCAGTTCCCCTAGGCCTTGCTGAAGCTGCTGATTTTCCTCCTCAGAAAGCAGACCTATTTTTGCCAACATCTTGGCTTGTGCCTTCGAGGCTAGCACGTCGAACTTCGCTAGGTAGAGGTCTAGCTCCCGGTCTTTTCCAACGGTGAACTGTTCAATCTTCTCATCGACGGCAATGCCTTTCTCCCAGATTTTCATGTCTATAGAATGTCGCGCGAACTGTAGGAAAGCATAAGCAAACTTCCGTTTCGCGCCCTCGTTTTTACGTTTTTTCTTACCAGAGCCGGAAGGTACAGGTCGTGGGCTAGCCTGTCGCAATCGGCCCCTTCTTTTGTCGCTTTCGCCCACTACGCTAGGTGTGCCAGTAGAGTAGTTTTGGTGTATTCCCAACCAAGCGCAAGCGCCATGCAAAAGATAACCACCTTCCTGACTTTCAACGATAAAGCTGAAGAGGCTGCAACGTTGTACACTAGCCTTTTCAAAGATTCACGCATCACCAAGGTAACGCGGTACCCCGAAGGCACCCCCATGCCGGCCGGCACTGTGATGACAGTGGAGTTTGAATTAGCCGGACAAAAATACGTAGCGCTGAACGGAGGACCACACTTCACCTTCACCGAAGGCTTTTCGCTGTCCGTTGGCTGCGCTGACCAAGCCGAAATCGACTACCTGTGGGAGCACCTCACGGCCAATGGTGGCGCGCCGGGCGACTGTGGTTGGTTGAAAGACCCATTCGGTGTATCCTGGCAAATCAACCCCGTCAACATGAGCCAACTACTATCCGGCACCGATCCGGCCCAGTCGCAACGCAAAATGGCCGCCATGATGCAGATGCATAAGATTGACATTGCGGCCTTGGAGCAAGCCTAGGCTTGCGTAGAGCTGGTCAACAACCAACCCATGCAAATACCTTGGAACGTCATGCTGAGCTTGCCGAAGCATCTCTACCGCAGTGGTAATATCATTTACTTTGGCGGTAGAGATGCTTCGGCAAGCTCAGCATGACACCATGACTTTTGTCAAACCGTTTCATAAGAGCCTAGGGCTACAACGTTAGCTCATCCAGCAACTTAATGTAGTCGTTGATCCCGCTACGAATCTCGCTCAGGTAGATGTATTCATCTGGCGTGTGCGAGCGGGCCGAGTCGCCGGGGCCGATTTTCACCGTCGGGAAGCTCATCATCGACTGATCCGAAAGCGTAGCCGAGCCGAAGGTATTTTTCCCTAGCTGTATACCTTTCTGCACAAATGGATGCTCCAGCGCGATGCGCGACGAGTTCAGGTGCGTCGAGCGCGGCGTCACGTCCGACTGCACGTTTTCGCGCACGAGCTGCACTACCTCTTCGTTCGAGTAGAACTCGTTGGTGCGCACATCCACCACAAACTGGCAACGGTCGGGCACCACGTTGTGCTGGGTGCCAGCCTGAATTTGGGTCACCGTCATCTTCACCGGACCTAGCATCGGCGAGACTTCCGGAAACTGGTACTGCTGAATCCACTGAATATCCGCAACGGCTTTATACAAAGCATTTTCGCCTTCGTTGCGGGCGGCGTGGCCGGTTTTGCCGTGGGCCACGCAGTCGAGCACGACTAGGCCTTTCTCGGCAATAGCTAGGTCCATTTGGGTCGGCTCGCCTACGATGCCTAGGTCAATCTTTGGCAGCAACGGTAGTAAGCGCCGAATGCCATTCGCCCCCGAAACTTCCTCCTCCGCCGTGATGGCGCAGATCAGGTTGAAGGCTTGCGGGTATTGCTCAAAGTATAGGAACGTCGCGAGCAAGCTTACCGCCGAAGCACCTGCATCGTTGCTACCTAGGCCGGTGAGCTTGTCGTCTTCCAGCGTGGCCCCGAACGGGTCATAAGTCCAGCTAGCGCCGGGCTTCACCGTGTCGTGGTGGGAGTTGAGCAAGATGGTCGGGCGACCTTCAACCCAATTCTTCGACACGGCCCACACGTTGTTCGCATCGCGGAAAACGTTGGCTTGGTGGCTTTGCAGAAAGTTGTAGATCAGCGTTGCCGTTTGGTCTTCCTCTCGGGAGAAAGACTGCGTCTTAATTAGCTGAACGAGAAGCTGAATAGCTTCTTCCGAAAGCTGCGAAGCTAGCTCCGACATAGCACCGTTTTGATAGGCTCGTTGATCTTCATGGCGTGCTCAATCACCACGCGCTCCACGCCAGCTTCCAGCGCGGCAAAAGCATTTTCCATCTTCGGCAACATACCGGCGGCAATGACGCCATTCGCCTTTAGCTCTTGATACTGCGTAGGCGTAATCTGCGGAATCACCGATTGATCGTCCTGCACATCGGCTAGCACGCCGTTTTTTTCAAAGCAGAAATGCAGCTCCACTTCATATTGTGAAGCTAGGGCCTTCGCCACGGAGCTAGCGATGGTATCGGCGTTGGTGTTGAGTAACTGGCCTTGGCCGTCGTGGGTGATGGCGCAGAAGACGGGCGTGAGGTCTTGTTGCAGCAGTTGGTGAAGTAGATTGGCGTCGACGCTTTGGTCGTTCAGGTCGCCGGCGAAGCCATAGTCAACTTCCCGCACCGGGCGCTTGGTAGCCCGAATCACGTTGCCATCGGCGCCCGACAAACCTAGGGCATTCACCTGCTGCTGTTGCAGCAATGCCACAATCTGCTTGTTCGTCTTGCCGGCGTAGAACATTGTCACGATGTCGAGGGTAGCGGCGTCGGTGATGCGGCGACCGTTGATCATACGTGGCTCGATGCCAAGGATTTGCAGCATGTCGCTGGCGCCTTTGCCGCCGCCGTGCACCAGGATCTTTTTGCCCGCTATTTTCGAAAGCTCTATTACAAACTGACCTAGCTGCGCGCTGTCGTCAATGATGCCGCCGCCAATCTTGAATACTTTCAGAAGTTCTCTCATCAACTAGTTATATGTTCCGCACGCTGTAGAGACGCAACATTTTGCGTCTCGTCGTTGCTGATGTTGTTTAGGCTGCTACTGTATTGTTCAGCACCAAGCCGTTCAACAAAGAGACGCAAAATATTGCGTCTCTACACGTCAGAATTCAGCTCATAATTGAACTGTAGCCGCAGAAATGTGTTTGGATAGTGCAAAGGTCTTATACCTATAATAAGATCAAACCCCGAATAATGTAAGCACCCGCACAAAGACGCTTGTACGACAGTTTGGACAGTGATTTGCACGTAATCGAGACGTGTAAAACCTAGATACACTAGGCTGATCGGCAGCGGCGGAAGCAACACTGCACCATACGCCACGTAAAGCCAAGGGGTAGCGACGTTTATCCACCCGACGCAAACGGCGCCGCAGTTACCAAATCGTGACGAATAACACTTTTTCAATCAACCACCCTGTTGATAATCAGTTGGTTGAATAGTGTCGGCACGTAACTTGCCCCTCACGGAAGCTTGCAATATCCCCCAAGGTTTCTATGTTTGCAAAAAATATCCGCATGTGGACTGCCCGTATTGGTCAGTCGCTGCGCAAAAGATCCAAACGGACAATGACTCGACGACGGGTGTAGACGCTATAAATCTGCTGGTAATGGCACTGGTGCCTAGCCGGCCCGGCCATCTTTTCGCCGGATTTAAGCCTCTGCCGGACCCTAGGCCACTCGCCTCGCCCCGGCTGCCACACATGCTTCGAGAGAAGCGGCTCACCGTTCCCGCAATTCCTTTGCTTTTCGAGACAACTGCCTACCCGGTAGGCACTTCTATTGCCGTCCCCATGACTTTACGTGTCGCCACTTTCGCCGACATTCAATATGTCGACACCCTGTGCCAATGGTATGTGGAATCAGCCAAAGCACGTGGTACGGGTATCGCCAAGCGCGACCCCAACTATCTAATCAAGAAGATTCAGAATGGCGACGCCATCATTGCTTTCGTCGATGATGAGCTAGCGGGCTTTTGCTACATCGAGACCTTCGAGGACAACAAGTTCGTGGTGAACTCGGGCCTCATCGTGAGCACCGAAGTTCGCAAGGAAGGCCTCGGCCGCGCCATTAAAAACGAAGTCTTCAAGCTTTCCCGCACCAAGTACCCCGCCGCCAAGATTTTCGGCATCACGACCAGCGCAGCCGTGATGAAGATCAACTCGGAGCTAGGCTACCGCCCTGTAACCTTCCCGGAGCTGACGCAGAGCGACGACTTCTGGAAGGGCTGCATGAGCTGCAAGAACTATCACATTCTGCAAGAGAATGAGCGCAGAATGTGCCTGTGCACCGGCATGGTGTACGACAACCTGAACGACAAGTACGCGCAGCAACCCCAAGCAACCATCAATTTCATCGAAGAACCCCAAAAGCACTAATGAAAAAGGTAGTTCTCGCCTACAGTGGCGGATTGGATACATCCTATTGTGTCGTGTATCTGACGAAAGAACTGGGCCTGGAAGTCCATACGGTTATCGTCAACTCGGGCGGCTTTTCGGAAGAAGAGCTAGCCGCTATTGAAAAACGTGCATACGAGCTAGGCTCGGCGCGACATGAAGTAATCGACGTTACCGAGCGCTTCTATCAAGAGTGCTTACGCTACTTGCTGGCGGGGAATATTTTGAAAAATGACACGTACCCGCTGAGCGTCAGCGCCGAGCGCATGTTCCAGTCGTTGGCGCTGGCCGAGTACGCCCGCGAAAACAACGCCGACTACATCGCCCACGGTAGCACCGGCGCCGGCAACGACCAAGTGCGTTTCGACGTGGCTTTCTCGGTGATTTCGCCGAACACCGAAATCATCACGCCCATCCGTGACCTAGGTCTCTCGCGCCAAGCCGAGATTGAGTACCTGCAAAAGAACGGCGTGGAGATGAGCTGGGAAAAGGCCAAGTACTCCATCAACAAGGGTATTTGGGGCACCAGCGTAGGCGGCGTCGAAACGCTGACTTCCAACAAAGGTCTGCCCGAAACGGCGTGGCCAACTCAGCTAAGCGAATCGGAACCGCAGGACATTGAAATTACCTTCGAGAAAGGTGAGCCCGTGGCCCTAAACGGCGAGCAGATGAACCCAGTAGCCCTCATTCAAGCGCTGAACGACTTAGCTGGCAAGTACGCCATCGGCCGCGACACGCACGTGGGTGACACCATCCTAGGTATCAAAGGCCGCGTGGGCTTCGAAGCGCCCGCGCCGTTGATTCTGATCAAGGGGCACCACTTGCTAGAGAAGCACACGTCGTCGCGCTGGCAGTTGCTGCACAAAGACTACATCGCCAACTGGTACGGCACGTTGCTGCACGAGGCCCAGTACCTCGACCCCGTGATGCGCGACATGGAAGCTTTCCTTGCGTCGTCGCAGGAGCGTGTGTCGGGTACGGTGTACGTGACCTTGAAACCCTATCGTTTTGAGCTGCAAGGTATTTCGTCCCCTTACGACATGATGCAGTCGAAAGTGGCCACCTACGGCGAGGAGAACAACGCCTGGGATTCGCGCGACGCCAAAGGCTTCATCAAAATTTTCAGCAACCAACTTCGGATTCACGGCAGCTTCGATGGACAAAATTAAGGTCGGTATTGTCGGCGGCGCGGGCTATACAGCCGGCGAGCTGATCCGCATCTTGTTGCACCATCCGAGCGCTGAAATCACCTCTATCGTTAGCTCCTCGAACGCCGGCAACCCGGTGTTCCAGGTGCACGACGACCTAGTGGGCGAAACTGACCTAGCTTTCAGCTCGGAGCTAAGCGGCGCGGAAGATGTGGTGTTCCTCTGCCTAGGGCACGGCAACTCGAAGGCGTTCTTAGAGAAAACCAACCTGTCGGAGTCGGCCAAAGTCATTGACTTAAGCAACGACTTCCGTCTGAACGCTGATAAGCAGTTCGGCGGCCGTGCCTTCGTGTACGGTTTGCCGGAGCTGAACAAAGCGAAAATCCAGCAGGCGCAGAACATCGCCAACCCTGGGTGCTTCGCCTCGGCCATTCAGTTAGCCTTGCTACCACTAGCGGCGGCCGGCAAGCTCACGAATGACGTACACATCTCGGCCATTACCGGCTCAACGGGCGCTGGTCGAGAACTGACGGAAACGACGGGCTTTACCTGGCGCACCAACAACATTTCCATCTATAAGCCCTTCAAGCACCAGCACTTGGGCGAAATAGGGGAGAGCCTCGAACAGCTACACCCTAGCTCCGATATTGAGGTGAACTTCATCCCGTACCGCGGAAATTTCACGCGTGGTATTTTCGCCTCAGTGTACACCAAGGCTGACCTGACCCAGGACGAAGCCCGGCAGCTGTATAAAGACTACTACGCCGCGGCGCCATTCACCACAGTGTCGGACAAGGAGATACACTTAAAGCAGGTGGTGAATACTAACAAGTGCCTGCTACACGTGCAAAAGTTTGGTTCGCAAGTGCTTATCACGTCGGCCATTGATAACTTGGTAAAGGGAGCCTCGGGCCAAGCCATTCAAAACATGAACCTGCTGTTCGGCCGGCCCGAGCAGGAAGGGCTAGGGTTGAAGGCTGCTAGCTTCTAGCTGCCAGCTATTGGCTACGTTCAATACTGTTTTGCAAAGTCTCATAAAAGCTACTAGCCAACAGCCAGTAGCTAACCGCTAAGAAAAATGGAGCTTTTCAACGTTTATCCGCTCAACGACATCACCCCGGTGCGGGCCCTAGGTGCGCAGCTGTGGGATGATAAGGGTCAGCAATACTTGGACTTCTACGGCGGCCACGCCGTGATTTCCATCGGGCACAGCCACCCGCATTACGTGCAGCGCCTTACGGAGCAGGTGCAGAAAATCGGATTCTACTCCAACTCGGTGCACATCCCGATTCAGCGCGAGCTGGCGCAGAAGCTAGGGGAGGTGTCGGGCTACCCCGACTACACGTTGTTTCTGTGCAACTCGGGTGCGGAGGCCAATGAGAATGCACTGAAGCTAGCTTCGTTCCACACCGGCAAGAGCCACGTTATTGCGTTCAAAGGTTCTTTCCACGGCCGTACCTCCGGCGCGGTAGCCGCTACCGACAATCCGAAAATTGTAGCGCCGTTCAACGCAAATCACTCTATTTCCTTCCTGCCGTACGATTTGGAGGAAGTGGAGCGCGTGCTACAGGAGAAGCTGACGTGCGCCGTTATCATCGAGCCGATTCAAGGCGTGGGCGGCATCATCATGCCGTCGGATAAGTTTCTGCAAGGGCTGGATGAGCTGTGCCGCGCCAATGGCGTGGTGCTGATTGCCGATGAAGTGCAGTGCGGCTACGGCCGTAGCGGCAAGTTCTTCGCGCATCAACACGCGAGTATTAAGCCGGGCATCATCTCGGTGGCGAAGGGTATGGGTAATGGCTTCCCCATCGGTGGCATCCTGATTTCACCGGAATTCAAAGCATCGTACGGATTGCTCGGCACTACCTTCGGCGGCAACCACCTAGCTTGCGCGGCGGCGCTGGCGGTGCTGGAAGTCATTGAGCAGGAAAACCTGTTGGAGCACGCTCGCCAAATGGGCGAGTACCTGAAAACGGAGCTGTTAGCCAACGGCGACGCCCAGGAAGTACGCGGCCGCGGCCTGATGGTCGGGTTGAAGTATGACTTCCCCATCAAGAATGTGCGCGACCAACTGCTGACAGAGCACCACATTTTCGTGGGCAATGCTTCTGACCCGACGGTACTGCGTTTGCTGCCGCCACTCAACATTAAGCAGGAAGAAGTTAATCAGTTTTTGCAGGCGCTTTACGCTTTAATTGCCATAGAAGCAGAAGCTAAACCAGCATAAAACAATAACTCCCTTCCTTTTCCGAGGAAGGGAGTTATTGTTTTATGCCCTAGCTTTGTGGCGCTAATTTTTGCAAGCAACGACCACGGGGAACCTCCCCAATTCAGCCAATATAACATTGACTAAGCAAGTGAAGCTAGTGCTGGAAGACGGCACCGAAATCCAGGGTAAATCCTTTGGGGCTTTCACCTCGGCCGCGGGCGAAGTGGTATTTAGCACGGCCATGACCGGCTACCCCGAAAACCTCACAGATCCTTCCTTTAAGGGCCAGATCCTAGTGCTGACCTACCCCATGGTAGGCAACTACGGCGTGCCCGGCGAGGAGCTCTACGAGTACGTGTCGAAGGTGTTTGAATCGGATAAGATTCACATCAGCGGCCTGGTAATCAATTACTACTCCGAGGAGCACAGCCACTGGAACTCTGCCAAGAGCCTAGGTGACTGGCTGGCCGAGTACAACATCCCCGGCATCTACGACGTCGACACGCGCTTGCTGACCAAGAAACTGCGTGAGAAGGGCGCTATGCTCGGCAAAATTGTAGCCGCCGATGACATTGAGATGCATGACCCCAACCAAGACAACTTGGTAGACGCCGTGAGCATCCCCGAGGTACAACGCTACGGCACCGGCAAGCATAAAATTGTGCTCGTCGACTGCGGCACGAAGTCGAACATCATTCGCTGCCTGCTCCAGCGCGACGTGGAACTTATCCGCGTGCCATGGGATTACGACTTCAACAGCATCGACTACGACGGCCTGTTCCTGAGCAACGGCCCCGGCGACCCGAAAACCTGCGAGCCCACCATCAGCCACCTGAAAACGGCGTACGGCACCGAGAAGCCCATCTTCGGTATTTGCCTAGGTAACCAGCTCATGGGCCTAGCGGCCGGCGGCGATACTTTCAAGCTGAAGTACGGCCACCGCAGCCACAACCAGCCAGTATTGCTTTCGGGTACCAAGCAGTGCTACATCACCTCCCAAAACCACGGCTTCGCGCTGGACACGAAAGGCTTGCCCGAAGAGTGGGAAATGCTATTCGAGAACCTGAACGACGGAACTTGCGAAGGCATCAAGCACAAATCGAAGCCGTTCTTCTCCGTGCAGTTCCACCCCGAAGCCGCTGGCGGCCCTGAGGACACGGAGTTTCTATTCGATCAGTTCTTAGACTTAGTAGAGAAGCACAAGGCTGAGCAAGGCAGCTAGGTCTTAGCCCGTCAACACCTCTGACCGTCATGCTGAGCTTGCCGAAGCATCTCTACCGCTTCGTATGAACGTTAAAATTTGCTTTATCCATGAACGACAGTGCATTTGATGCGCTTGTAAGCTTTCTGGCTCAGATACCAGCTGTTGAAGATAGCTTCGGCAAAGGAGCAGACGAGGCAGGTTTGTGGTGGGTAAAGTTCAGAATTGACGTTCAGCATCCTTTGGCTTGGCAAGTGGTGCAAGAGCTAGGTCACGTCGTTAATTGCTTGTCGTTAGATGAGCGTTTACCGACTAGCTTTTACCCAGTTTCACCTCCTCCTTACATGAATGGTGGCCCACGAGAATTTCTATCTTGGGTAATAGAGACAAAGCATAAGGATTTCACCCCTGACGATTTGAAGACGTGGCTTGAAGGCAGATTGCCCCGACCCGTAAATGATGAGTTAGGGTGGTTAGTTGACGACGAAAATTAACATATCCTACGAGCAGCAACAAAGCAGTAAAGATGCTTCGGCAAGCTCAGCATGACGTGCTAACTTTGGCCACTCCAACGCAACGCTCTTATGCCCGCAAAAAGTAGAAGTTTGCAAAACTGGTGGGTGCTACTATTCGGCGCTCTGGCTTTTGCGACGTTCTACTTTGTCAAGAACATGGGCCAGCGGACGCTCATGAAAGCGGTGCTAGGTGAGCCTGCTGACTTGATTACTGCTGCGATGAGTTCGGCTAGAGTTTCGCCTAGGATAACTAGCCGCACCGGAAAGATAACCGCCCGAAATTTCAAGGTGGAGAACCTGAGTGCCAAAAAAGATTCGCTTGTCTTCCGGTTTCTCTTGGAAGGCGAGCGGTCTACCGCCACCATCAAGCTCTGGATGTCTATGCTGCCATCTGGCGAATGGAAAATAGTGAAAAGCGACACCCTCTTTACCAAGTAGAAAACCTTAAAACTGCCCACGTACGCAATAGGCTGTAGCCAACCTGGCGCGGCTGCTTTTTAACACGACCACCGTGCTGGTCTGTTACTCAACCACAAGAATGAACAAACCCAACAAAGTTCTGGTCCTTGGCTCTGGCGCCCTCAAAATCGGCGAGGCCGGCGAGTTCGATTATTCTGGTTCGCAGGCGCTAAAGGCGCTGAAGGAAGAAGGCATCCGCACCATCCTGATCAACCCGAACATTGCCACCGTGCAGACGTCGGATGACATTGCCGACGACGTGTATTTCCTGCCAGTGACGCCTTACTTCGTGGAGCGCGTCATTCAGAAGGAAAAGCCCGACGGCATCTTCGTTGCGTTTGGCGGCCAAACGGCCCTGAACTGCGCCGTGGCCTTGTACCGCGACGGTATCTTCGAGAAGTACGGCGTGAAGGTGCTCGGGACGCCCGTGCAGTCCATCATCGACACGGAGGACCGCGACATCTTCAAGGCGAAGCTCGACCAGATCGGTGTGCTCACTGCTCGCAGCGAAGCTGTAACCAGCATTGAAGATGCGCTGGCGGCCGGCAACCGTATCGGCTTTCCGCTGATTATCCGCTCGGCCTTTGCGCTCGGCGGCCTAGGTAGCGGCTTTGCCTACAACGAGGACGAGCTACGCGCGCTAGCTGCGAAGGCTTTCTCGACTTCCGACCAGATCTTGGTGGAAGAGTCGTTGAAGGGTTGGAAGGAAGTGGAGTATGAAGTGGTGCGGGATGCGTTTGATAACTGCATCACCGTCTGCAACATGGAGAACTTCGACCCCATCGGTATCCACACCGGGGAGAGCATCGTGGTGGCTCCGTCGCAGACATTGAGCAACCGTGAGTATCATAAGCTGCGCAGCATCGGCATCAAGACCATCCGCCACCTAGGTATTGTGGGCGAGTGCAACATCCAGTACGCCCTCGACCCGCACTCCGAGGAGTACCGCGTGATTGAGGTGAATGCACGTCTGTCACGCTCCTCGGCGCTGGCGTCGAAGGCGACGGGTTACCCGTTGGCTTTCGTGGCCGCCAAGCTCAGCCTCGGCTACTCGCTGGCTGAGCTGAAGAACAGCGTAACCCAGACGACTTCGGCCTACTTTGAGCCGGCCCTAGACTACCTCGTGGTGAAGCTGCCGCGCTGGGACCTCGGTAAGTTTTCGGGCGTGCAGCGGCAGATTGGCTCGGCTATGAAGAGCGTGGGCGAGGTGATGGCCATTGGTAAGTCGTTCGAGGAAGCCATTCAGAAAGGCCTGCGTATGCTGGACACCGGCAAGCGCGGCTTCGTGGGCAACGAGACGGAGCAGCTCGACAACGATACCATCGACCATCTACTGAGCGAACCGAACGAGGAGCGCATCTTCGCCATCAACCTAGCTTTTGAGGCCGGCTACGACATCGAGCGGGTGCACGAGCTGACGCGCATCGATCGGTGGTTCTTGCAGCGCCTCTACTCCATTTATGAGCTGAGCAACCAGCTAGGGGAGAAGCGCAACAACGGCGGCCTAGATGCCCTCGATACCGAGACGTTGCGCGAAGCCAAGAAAATGGGCTTCTCCGACCAACAACTAGCCGTGAAGCTGCTCGGCCAGGGCGACGTAAAAACCAATGAGCTAACGGTGCGCGCCCGCCGCAAGGCCCTCGGTGTGCTGCCCGTAGTAAAGCAGATTGACACACTCGCGGCCGAATTCCCGGCCCAGACCAACTATCTGTACACCACGTACCACGGCACCGAAAACGACCTAGAGCCTGAAACCGATAAGTCGGTGGTGGTGCTGGGCTCGGGCGTGTACCGCATTGGCTCATCGGTTGAGTTCGACTGGTGCGGCGTGAATGCCGTGCAAACCGTGGCGGAAGAAGGTTACAAGTCCATCATTATCAACTACAACCCCGAAACTGTTTCGACGGACTATGACGTGAGCGACCGGCTCTACTTCGAAGAATTGTCGTACGAGCGGGTGATGGACATCCTGGAGTTTGAGGACCCGACTGGCGTTATTCTCTCCACCGGCGGCCAAATTCCGAATAACCTCGCCACGCGCTTGGAACAAGCGCAAGTGCCCATCCTAGGTACCGCCGCCGCCCAGATCGACGAGGCCGAAAACCGCCATAAGTTCTCCAGCATCATGGACGAGCTAGGTATTGCGCAGCCGCGTTGGAACGAGCTGACCACGATGGAGGCCATCTACGACTTCGTAAAAGAAGTCAACTTTCCGGTCCTGATCCGCCCCTCGTACGTGCTGTCGGGCGCGGCCATGAACGTGGTGTCGAATCCGCAGGAGTTGGAGGAATACCTGAAGCTAGCCGTCGCCGTTAGCGCCGAGTATCCGGTGGTGGTGTCGGAGTTTATCCAGGAAGCCAAGGAAATCGAGCTGGATGCAGTGGCCGACAAGGGCGACATCGTGTCGTACGCCATTTCCGAGCACGTGGAGTTTGCCGGCGTGCACTCCGGCGACGCTACCATGTACTACCCGCCGCAGCGCGTATACGTGGGCACGGTGCGCAAGCTCAAGGTCATTGCCGAGAAGATTGCCAAGCGCTTCCAGATCAGCGGGCCGTTCAACATTCAGTTCCTGGAGAAAAACGGCGAAATCCGCGTCATCGAGTGTAACCTGCGCGCCTCGCGTAGCTTCCCATTCGTGTCCAAGGTGTCGGGCAACAACCTGATCAAGAAAGCCACGAAAGTGTTGCTTGGCCTGCACGTGGAGCGCGACGCGAGCGAGCTGGTGTACGACCTGCCCTTCGTGGGCGTGAAGGCCTCCCAATTCTCCTTTACCCGTCTGCAAGGCGCCGACCCGGTGCTACGTGTGGATATGACCTCGACCGGCGAAGTGGGCTGCCTAGGCGACACGGCCGAGGAGGCGCTACTCAAGTCGTTGCTATCGGTAGGCTACCGCATCCCGAAGAAGTCGGTGCTGATTTCTAGCGGCCCCATCATCTCCAAGGTAGCCTTGCTCGGTGCCGCCCGGCTGTTGGTGCAGAATGATTATACTCTCTACGCCACCCATGGCACGCACCTCTTCTTCACTGAAAATGGTGTGCCTAGCACCCTGGTCTACTGGCCCGACGAACTCCAGGAGCCCAACGCCCTGACCTACCTGCGCGAGCGGAAAATCGACTTGGTCATCAATATCCCGAAGAACCTGACCAAGGGCGAGTTGGATAACGACTACAAAATCCGCCGCACTGCCGTCGACTTCAACATCCCGCTCATCACCAACGCCCGCCTGGCTAAAGCCTTTATCAAGGCCTTCTGCACGCTGAAGATGGAAGATCTGAGCATCAAGAGCTGGAAGGAGTTTAAAGCGCAAGCAGTGAGTGTCGAGGCGTAGTAGAACGCTAGCTAGCACGTCCTAAGAAAGACCGTCATGCTGAGCTTGCCGAAGCATCTCTACCGCAGTGGTAACTTCCTTTTAACTAGGGTTAACATTGCGGTAGAGATGCTTCCACAAGCTCAACATGACGGTCTTATTTTCTTCGCAACGTAGCAGCATGTACGTCTACATCCTGACTAACCCAACTCAAACTGTGCTCTACATCGGCGTCACTAATGACCTCGTACGTCGGCTTTATGAACACAGCAATGGCCGCGGTGATGTAGGCAAATTCACCGGTCGCTACCAAGCGGATTTGCTGGTGTACTTCGAGCAGTGTCCAGATGCAGAGCAAGCTATTGCGCGAGAAAAGCAGCTAAAAGGCTGGACACGCAAGAAGAAGGATGCGTTAATTACTGCATTCAATCCGACGTGGCAGCCAATTGATTTGCAGACTTGGGCAGGCTAAATGCAACGAAGCGGTAGAGATGCTTCGGCAAGCTCAGCATGACGGTCTTTTAATATATGCTAGCTCTTTAGACAGTACCTATTTGAATCAAAGAAAAGTAGCAACGAATACATGAGGACGTTACCAGAAAAAGAGGCTGTACAAGCCATGTGTTTTGTGGAAAAGTTGGTTGTATGCCTTGATCAAATAGGTAGCACATACCAAGACAATAAAGCAGAGCAAGCAGCGGCGTTGTCGTATATGTTTGAGGCGAACAAAGTATTCAAGGAAGCTTCTGTTGTTCGTATGATTCTTAGCAACATGTTCTCTTATGAACTAGAGGGTGAAGAAGACCAAAGTGAAGTAGAAAAGTTGTGCGCTGATATTGCGTACTACAAGCTTCCTAGCCCAGAAGAATTGACTGAATGGTTATCAAATAAGTAAACTCAGCTGTACTACAGGTTCAGCCATATTCCATGAAAAAATTCACCTCGTTCGCCGACGTTCCCGACTACAAAGCTCTGCTAAGCAAGGCGCTAGAGATTAAGCAGAACCCTTACGGCTACCAGCACCTAGGCAAGAACAAGACCGTCGGGCTGATCTTCTTCAATCCTAGCTTGCGCACACGTTTGAGCTCCATCAAGGCCGCTTACAACCTAGGTGCCCAAGCCTGGGTGCTTAACGCCGGTGCGGATTCTTGGACCCTAGAAATGAACGATGGCGCCGTGATGAACGGCTCCACGCAGGAGCACATCAAGGAAGCCATTGCCGTGATGAGCCAGTACTGCGACGTGCTAGGCGTGCGCACCTTCCCAGGCCTGAAAGACCGAGACGAAGACTACAATGAGGTAACGTTCAATAAGATTCTGAAGTACGCCACGGTGCCCGTTATCAGCTTGGAAAGCGCGACGCTACACCCGCTACAGTCGTTCGCTGACCTAATTACGGTTGCCGAAACCAAGCAAACCGAGCGCGTGAAAGTGGTCCTGACCTGGGCTCCGCACGTGCGCGCCTTGCCCCAGTGCGTGCCCAACTCCTTCGCTGACTGGTTCTCAGAAGTCGATTGGGTAGACTTTGTTATCACCCACCCTGAAGGTTACGAGCTAGCCGAGCAGTTCACCAAAGGCGCCCGCATCGAGTACGACCAGAAGAAAGCTCTGGAAGGCGCTGACTACGTGTACGCCAAGAACTGGAGCAGCTACCGCGACTATGGCCAAGTAATCAGCCAAGACCCGAGCTGGATGGTAGATGCGCAGCACATGGCCCTCACCAACAACGGCAAGTTCATTCACTGCCTACCTGTGCGCCGCAATGTGGAAGTTGGCGATGCTGTGCTGGATTCGCTCAACTCGCTGGTGGTGCAAGAAGCTGGCAACCGCGTCTTCTCCATGCAGACGGTGTTGCACGAGATGCTAAAGTAGAACCTAGGTCTTCTGACAAATAAAAAGGCGCTCAAACCTAGGTTTGAGCGCCTTTTTATTTGTAGTTGATTCGATAATTACAACGGATCAGCTGTCACTTTGAAGCGGGAGTCGGAGCGGATGGTTATATCCTTGCTGATGAGCTTGGCAACGCTTGCCTTGGTGGTGAGCGTGTAGCTGCTGGCCTTGATATAGCTGTCAAGCTTAGCGCCGGTGGCTTTTAGCGTGATGGTCTGCACGCCTTTAGGAATGTCGCTCAGGGAAGCTAGCAAAATCTGGTCGCTCGAATTCGTGCTGATGTAGATTTCAATACTGTTCAGAAAGTCGAAATTCTCCGTGTTGGGGTCTGCAATGGCAAGCGTGAGCTTGTTGAGGCTGACATCCTTCACCAAATCGGCGCTCGTATTGTTATTTGCAAACTTTTGGCTCGACTGCGTCGGTACCGCTACAGGAGAAAGCATGTTGAGGCCTAGGGGCGAGCTAGCGGCCACCTTGATGTTCTGCGTGTCCTCGATGTAAAAAGTGAGCAGTTGGTCAATTTTCTTGCAGCTTGCCGCTAGCAGCAAGGCGACAACAGAAGTGAGTAACAGTATTTTTTTCATATAGGTGGATTTTAGAGATGTACGAAGCTCGTCAACCAAATAGTTTGCCGAGTTGTCGGACTACTCTAAAATCCATCCTGTTGCACTGCAAGGAGCCAGGCTCCTTAATCCATCATATCAGCCGAGCGTGGTGGGTCTAGTACAAAGTCGGGATTCCAACTCATTGCATATCGCTCATCGAGGTAAGGCAGCGCCGCTTCCGTCAGATATAAAGGCCGGAACGTATCGACCATCACGGCTAGCTCGTGCGTCTCCTTTTTGCCGAGGCTAGCTTCCACCGTACCGGGGTGCGGGCCATGCGGAATGCCGCTTGGGTGCACTGTGAACGAAGCTAGGTCCACGCCGCGCCGCGACATGAAGTTGCCGGCTACGTAGTACAACACCTCATCAGAGTCGACGTTGGAATGGTTGTAGGGTGCCGGAATGCTCAGTGGGTGATAGTCAAACAGCCGCGGCACGAAGGAGCAAATGACGAAGTTGTGCCCTTCAAACGTCTGGTGCACGGGTGGCGGCTGGTGCAAGCGGCCCGTAATCGGCTCAAAATCGTGGATGCTGAATGTATACGGGTAAAAATATCCGTCCCAACCTACCACGTCAAACGGCGAGTGGCCGTAGGTGAGCTGATGCAAGTAGCCTTCCTTCTTGACCTTGAGCAAGTATTCGCCCGAGGCTTGCTCATCGTCGGTTACTAATTCGTGCGGTGGGCGCAAATCTCGTTCGCAATACGGCGAATGTTCCAGCAGCTGCCCAAAGTGGTTGCGGTAGCGTCGGCACGTTTCTACCGGGCTGAACGACTCAATGATCAGCAGCCGCACTGGCCCTTCCTCGAAGTGCAACTGATGGATGATCGTGCGCGGAATCACGATGTAGTCGCCGGGTTCGAAGCTGACTTTGCCGAGTTGGCTCCATAGTTCACCGCGGCCTTCGTGCACGAAAATCACTTCGTCGGCCAAGGCGTTTTTGTAGTAATATGTCATCTGCTTTTCCGAAGGATTGCAGATGCTCATGGTCACATCGGCGTTGGCAATCAAGGTCTGACGCGCTTGGAGGTAGTCGCCGCCGGTGGTGGTTTGGGCTAGGGTGCGCAGGTGGCTAGGTTGCAGCGGCCGGTCGCGCAGCAGCTTCGGGCCATATGGAATAGGCTCTCCCACGGCCTTGATCTGGGTGGGTGGGTGCCGGTGGTAGAGCAGCGACGATACACCGTGAAAACCTAGGGTGCCAACCAATTGCTCCGAGTACAAGGAGCCGTCGGGTTGTCGGAACTGGGTGTGCCGCTTGCGCGGAATCTGGCCGAGGCGGTGGTAGTACGACATGGGGGTGGGTAGTAAGGGTGGGTGTATGTAAAGATTTGCTTCTCAGCTGAATGTTCCTAGCGCTTGCATCCGTAACGACTAGCTTATTTAGATGACCTTTTGCCGCTTACAGCCGTACCTTTGACTGTCGCTTAGAATTCCCTGTGGGAACGAGCCTGTTGGCGATATCGGGTGCAGACGGTCTCCCTGATTGAGACAGGCGAAATCAAACCCCTCGCTCATGCAAACACCTTCCTGGTTTTTACGCCAAGCCCCTCGGCGGGCAATGGCTAGCTTGTGCTTGGCCGGCAGCCTATTAGGTTCAGCGGCGCAGGCTCAACGTCAGAGTTCTCCACCGCCTGCCACGCGCGCTTTTGCTTTCGAGTACACGGCCACCGTGCATGATATACCTGCTGGCGCGAAGGAAGCAAACCTGTGGCTTCCAGTGCCACACGCTGATAAGTCGCAGGATATCAAAGCTCTGAAAATTACGTCTCCTTACCCGTATGAGGTAGTAACAGGAGAATACGGCAACCAGATCCTGCATCTGAAGGTGAGTAATCCGCCGCAAACGCCCATTGCCGTAACGATGCATTTCGATGCTGTGCGCCGTGAGCACAAGAACCCCATGCTCAGTGGTAAGAAAAATCAAAAGCTAGCCTCAGAAGACCAAGACCCCAACATGCAGCGCTGGCTAGCCGCCGACCGCCTCGTGCCGCTCGATGCTAAAGTGAAGCAATGGGCCACGGAAGTAGTAACCAAAGCCAATGCTAAAACCGATCTGGAGAAAGCGCAGGCGGTTTACAACCACGTTGTATCAACGGTGAAGTACGACAAAACCGGCCAGGGCTGGGGCCGCGGCGACATCTACTACGCCTGCGACGCCCGCCGCGGTAACTGCACCGATTTCCACGCCATTTTCATTGGCTACTGCCGGAGCTTAGGTATTCCGGCTCGCTTCAGTATCGGCTTTCCCCTGCCACCCGAGCGCGGCGCCGGTGAAATCAAAGGCTATCATTGCTGGGCCGAGTTCTATACGAAAGAGACCGGTTGGGTACCCATTGACGCCTCCGAAGCAGCAAAAAACCCGGATAAGCGCACCTACTTCTTCGGTGCCCACGATGAAAACCGCGTCGAGTTTAGCCGCGGCCGTGACTTGGTGCTCAGCCCGCCGCAGAAAGGCGAACCGCTGAACTACTTCATCTATCCGTATGCGGAAGTAGATGGGCAGCCTTTCACGAATGTTGACAAGAAGTTTACGTATAAAGATGCTGATAAACAGGCAGTAGGCCTGCGCTAAACAGCTGTAAATAAAAAGCACTAGGCTCCTGACGATTTATCGTCAGGAGCCTAGTGCTTTTAACAGTAGTGCTAGCTCCTACTTTTGCCCGAGGGCTAGCAGGCTATTCGTATTCGACAGCGCATTCAGGGCCTGCTGCATTTCTTTGTCCTGATCGTTTAGTACAGTATAGTAAGCGGCTTTGCCGTAGGCACTCCGCGCAATATAAGCTTTAAGTTGCGTGCGCAGGAGCGGTGCTGCCCGGCGCATGCCCACAGCATCAAGCTTAACTCCGTCCTTCTGCGCGCGTGCGCTCAACGCTTGTAGCTGAAGGTCGGAGATGCGGAAGGTCGCGTTGAACTGCTCAAAACGCAAGCCTTCCAGTTCTGCTTTGTGTTCCTGGTAGAAATTTAGTGCAAACTCGCGTACTAAGTTGTGGCTCTGCAAGCGTGTGAAGTAAGCTGAATACGCCGACGTATCACGGGCCACGAAAAGGTCTGGCATGATGCCGCCGCCGCCGTATACCGTGCGGCCATGGTCGGTGCGGAAGCGGAGCGAATCGGCGAAGTGGATGCTATCAGCGTGAAAGAACTCACCGTGGCGCTGGCGACTGCTCAGCTCGTGCTCATACGCCTCGTAGCCACCTTTGTATGACTTCTGAATGCAACGGCCCGAAGGCGTATAATAACGCGCAATCGTCAGACGCAGCTCTGAGCCATCGTTCAAGGTAATCGGTTGCTGTACCAGGCCTTTGCCAAAGGTGCGCCGGCCGACAACCAAGGCGCGGTCGTGGTCTTGTAGCGCACCCGCAATAACTTCGGAAGCGGAAGCGCTGCCTTCGTCTACCATCACGACGAGCGGGCCTTCTTCAAACTCGCCGGCTACCCGCGAGAAAGTTTGGGTGTCATACTGGTCGCCTTTGCCGTCGGTGTACACGATTTTGCGTGTGCCGCCGATAAATTCGTCTGCAATTTTGGTTGCCCGATCTAGGTAGCCGCCAGGGTTGCCGCGCAGATCTAATACCAAGCGGCTCATACCCTGCCGATGTAAGTCGCCGAGGGCGCTTTTAAACTCGTCGTACGTGCCCGTGGCAAAGCGGCTGATCTTGATATAACCTGTCTGGTTGTCAACCATGTAGGCTACATCCACCGAATTATTCGGGATGCGGTTGCGGGTGACAGCCACGTTCAGCGGCTTGCTCTGGCCGCGCCGACGCACTACTAATTGTGCGATGCTGCCACGCGGGCCGCGCATCTTCGTGGCCATCCGCTCAATCGTTAGTTGCACGCCAGACACCCGCTCGCCATTGAGGCGCAGGATCTGGTCGCCGGGCTGCAAGCCGGCCTGTTCGCCGGGGCCGCCACCTAGGGGGGATACGACCGTCACAGTATCATGGAACATATTGAACTCCACCCCTACACCGTCGAAATCACTTTGCAGAAAAGCGGAAGCTTGCTGCTGTTGCTTAGCCGGGATAAACGTCGAGTGCGGATCTAAACGCTCCAGCATACGGCCAATAGCATAATCGGAAAGTGCTTCGGCATCAACGGTGTCCACGTAGTCGCGGTCGACGTAGCTCAGAATTTCCTTGAACTTCAGGTAGCCCCGGGCCGTGCCGTCGGGATTTTGATTGGAAGGCCGAAAAGGGTTGGCGCCTAGCAACACACCACAAGCTAGGGCTAGCGCCAGCAGCAACGGTTGACGCACCTGCGTCCGTGAATTCCGAATCGGGGATGCAGGTTCGACGGTGGATGGTGATGGTGGAGCAGTCTGGTCGGCTTTCATAGGCCTAGGAAGAGTAACGATCGGAGCGACAGAAGGAGCTTACAGAAAGGAAGTTATAATCAAATATATTGAAACTTTTCCAAGATAACGGGTTAGTATATTTGAGTAGAGTCTATTTCATACTAAAGTGAAATATATTATCTAATAAGGCCAAAAAATGGATGATTTAATCGAAATAATCATAGGTTGTGGGCAGGTTTTACAGCCTTGATTTACTTGTTTTTTATATAACAAAAACAATAAACATTATTCTGGTTAGGTTAGTCTAAACTATGAGCAGGCGAGGTCGTTGATCTCATCAGTAATAAAAATCGGGCATCCGCTTTCTACCTAGGTCCCGTATCTTTGCAATGTGATAAGCACGTCTGTTGGACATGCTTACAGATTCTCTCAGCTTTTTTGTAGCATAAAGTAATGGGCCGCATTCTCGCCATCGATTACGGCAACAAGCGTGTGGGGCTAGCCATTACCGACCCGCTACAGCTCATTGCCACACCGCTCGAAACTATTCACAGTCAAGATGTATTGACGTACGTGAAGACGTATCATGCGCGCGAACCACTTGCTGCACTCGTAGTAGGAATGCCTCGAACATTACTGAATGAACCCACTGATGTAACGAGTGCCGTCGTTGGCTTAGTACGTCGTCTGCGGCGCGAACTACCCGATGTCCCAGTGCACGAAATTGATGAGCGCTACACGTCGCGCATGGCGCACCAGGCCATGCTAGCTGGTGGCCTTTCTAAGAAAGACCGCCGCGACAAAGCCACCGTAGACCGCGTGAGTGCTACTCTGATCTTGCAATCTTTTCTTAATTCCCGATGATTTACCCCATTGTTGCTTTCGGCGATCCGGTGCTGAAAACTCCCGCCAAAGCGGTTCCCGCTGACTTCCCGGCCGATGAGCTACAACAGCTTGTCGCAGATATGTTTGCTACTATGTATTCGGCGCATGGCGTGGGCTTAGCTGCGCCACAGATTGCAAAAAGCTTGCGTTTGTTTGTTATTGACTCGGGGCCGATGATTGACGACGAAGACGAGGAAACTGGCGAAAAAGTGCAGCTAGCTCCGACGGCCATGGCGGTGAAGCGTGCCTTTATCAACCCCGAAATTATAGACGAAATTGGCGAGGAGTGGGGCTTTGAAGAAGGGTGCCTGAGCATTCCGGGCGTGCGCGAAACGGTGTACCGACCCGAAACCATCGTGCTGCGCTACGAGGATGAAAACCGCGTGCAACACGAAGATACCTTCTCCGGCATGACCGCCCGCGTGATTCAGCACGAGTACGACCACTTAGACGGAGTCCTGTTTACTGACCACTTATCCGGCTTCAAGAAACAGCTGATCAAAGGTAAGCTCAGCCGTATCAGCAAAGGTGACGTAAGTGCGGACTATCGGATGAAATTTCCCGTACCAGCGGGCCGGCGCTAGGCGCCAAACCTAGGTTTTTTCAACGCGTCTGTTTTGCCGAACTAGGCAAAGCAGACGCGTTTTTATTGTATAGTTCTTGCACGGAGACAAAGGGTAGGCTGGCGCCAGCTAGGTCAGCTGTTGTATCTTTTATTCCTATTGTTCTCTGTTGAAAAAGTTATTCACCTTATTCTTATGTATTGCCTTGTGGGTCGTGCCGCGTCAGCCGCAGGCGTGGGGCTTCTTTGGGCATCGGCTCATCAATCGCTTGGCTGTGTTCACGTTGCCACCGGAAATGATCGGGTTTTACAAGGCCAACATCACGTATCTAACGGATAATGCTACGCGGCCCGATCAGCGCCGTAGTGTGGTGCCGGGTGAGGCGGCGCGGCACTTCATCGACGCCGACGTGTATGGTCCTAACGCGTTGTCGCAGCTGCCGCGCAGTTACGCCGACGCGGTGGCCGAGCATGGCGAAGATTCCTTGCTGCGCCATGGCATCGTGCCCTGGCAGGTGACGCGTATGAAGTACCAGCTTACCGAAGCTTTCCGCGTGCACGACACCGACCGGATTCTGCATCTCTCAGCCGACCTAGGTCATTACGTGGCCGACGCCTGCGTGCCGCTGCACACCACCCGCAACTACAACGGTCAGCTCAGCGGCCAGCGCGGGATACATGGGCTTTGGGAAAGCCGGTTGCCTGAGTTATTGAGTAATAACTACGACTTTTTTACTGGGCCTGCGCCTTACCTGGATAATCCGACAAAGACCATCTGGCAAGCCGTGGCACGGTCCCACGCGGCCGTCGATTCGGTGTTGTGCTTCGAGGAAGAGTTGACAGCTAGTTTTCCAGAAGACCGGAAGTTTGGCTTCGAGGAGCGTAACAACCAAACCGTGCGCACCTATAGTCGCGACTTTAGTCGCGCGTATCACGCGCGCTTGCACGGGCAAGTAGAGCGCCAAATGCGGCGAGCCATGCAATTGGTCGGCGCTATCTGGTACACCTGCTGGGTAGACGCCGGTCAGCCCGACCTAGACATCATGCCGAAGACTTTATCGGAAGAGGAAAAGCAACGCCTGAAGGCGGAGGAAACCCAGTTGCAGAACGCGCCGCACACGGCCAGCACTGGGCACGATGAGTAAGCATGAACATGGAACGTCCGTCTGCGCCGGCTAGAGCATCTTTACCGCCAACGTAATTTGATTACTGCTGTGGTCGAGATACTTTGGCCGGCGCAGACGGACGTTCTCCTGCTAACGTAGTGCTTCTTACTAATGATGCGCCAAGGCAGCGTGCTGCACTTCCGATTGCGCCAACTGCAAGTGGGCGAGCATATCGTCGGTCATCTTATGCAAATCGTAGCTAGGTTGCCACTGCCAATCCTGGCGGGCTTGCGCATCATTGATGCTAGCGGGCCAAGAGTCAGCAATCTGCTGGCGCGAGTCAGACTTGTAGGTGATGCTGAAATCGGGGATGTGGCGCTTGATGCTGGCGGCTATTTCGGCGGGTGAGAAGCTCATGGCACTCACGTTGTATGACGAGCGCACAGTAATCTGGTCGGCTGGGGCGTGCATGAGGTCTAGCGTTGCCTTCAGCGCATCGGGCATGTACATCATCGGCAAATACGTGTCTTCCTTCAGGAAGCATTCGTAAGTGCGATTTGCCAGGGCCTGGTGATAAATGTCGACGGCGTAATCCGTGGTGCCACCGCCGGGCAGCGACTTATAGCCGATCAGACCGGGGTAACGCAGGGAGCGAACATCAAGGCCATATTTCTGATGGTACCACTCGCACCATTGCTCACCCGCTAGCTTGCTAATACCATACACCGTGTTGGGGTTCATCACGGTGAGCTGGGGCGTCTGATGGCGGGGTGTGGCCGGCCCAAAAACCGCAATGGAACTAGGCCAGTATACTTGCGCCACCTGGTACGCCACTGCCGCATCAAGCACATTAAGCAGGCCATCCATGTTCAGGCGCCAGCCAAGCTGCGGGTTTTTTTCGGCCGTAGCAGAGAGCAGCGCCGCCAAGTGATAAATCTGCCGCGGGCGGTACTGCTGCATGAGAGCTTCTAGCCGCGGACGGTCGAGCACATCGAGTAGTTCGAAGGGGCCTGCGTCGCGCAATTCGGCTTGTTGGGGGAGGCGTACGTCGGCGGCGATAACCCGGCTAGCGCCGTAGCGTTGCCGCAATTCATACGTCAGCTCGATGCCTAGCTGGCCACAGGCGCCAATAACGAGAACGGTGTCGCTGGGGGTGACACCAGAAGTAGTCTGCATACTATATCAACAACAAGCGGGTGGACTGCAAAGATACCGGGTTGCATTGATTTGGGCCGGTCAACAGTCATGCCCGAAATGGACGTAACTTTCGCCGAGCAGAAATAGGAGCAATAAACACCGCCGTCAGAAATCAGTTGCGTTTGCTTAAGTTTGGCTATGAGCTATTCCAGCTTCGTGCGGTGTTTTGCTTCTGGCCTGGTTGTCAGCTTACTGAACTTGCCGGTGCAGGCGCAGTCGGTACCTAGGCCCTACCGAAACCTAGTGATGGAGGGTGGTGGCATTCGCGGCATAGCGTACGGTGGGGCATTGCAGGAACTAGAAAAACGGGGGGTGCTGGCGGGTATTCAGCGAGTGGGTGGCACTTCGGCGGGCGCTATTCAGGCAGCGCTGTTAGCGGTAGGGTATTCGCCGGCTGAAATTATTGAAGTGGTAAACCACACCCCCGTGCAGCGACTCAATGATGGGCGGTTGATTTTCGTTGGCGGCAGCACGCGCTTACTCAAGCAATACGGGTGGTACCGTGGCGACCAGTTTACTAAGTATATGAGTGAGCTAGTGGGCCACAAAACCGGTAACCCTAATCTGACGCTAGCTCAGCTGCACCAACTTGCCCGAGAGGGCCGTGCCCGCGACCTGTACGTGACTGGTACCAACCTAACTACCCAGCGCGTAGAGATCTTCAGTCACGAAACCCACCCGCAATTCCGCGTTGCTGATGCTGTGCGTATCTCCATGAGCATCCCGTTGTATTTCCGGGCAGTGTTGCTCGATGAGCAAGGAAATATTGTGTTGAAGCCTAAGAAGGAACAGAAGGTCAGTGTGTTAGTTGATGGGGGCTTATTGGCTAACTACCCCGTTGATTTGTTTGATAAGGCGAACTACTTGCCTACCCAAGCTTTGACATATCAACAAGAAAGCGGACACATCTTCAATCCTGAGACCCTCGGTTTGCGCCTCGACCGCGCTGAGCAGATTGCATTTGACACCGTCCGGGCCGGGCGGCGGCAGCTTGCTCCTTACCCAATTCGTAACTTTGGCAGCTACATTGGGGCGCTGTACACCCTTGCCATCGAAAACCTGAACCCGGCCCAACCCGATGATTGGAAACGTACAGTTAGTATCAGCACCCTAGGTTTCAATCCGAAGATCAAGCGGGTTTCGGAAGACCAAAAACAGCAGCTCGTAGAAAGTGGCCGAAAAGGCGTACAAGATTTCTTCGCAAAAGTGCCCATCAAAAATTGAGCGGCTCTACCCATTCAATACGCAGCATTCAACACTCAAAAATTTTATGTATACCACCCTCCAACCCGACCTCGAAAAACAGCTTCAGGAGATAAAAGACGCTGGCCTTTACAAGAAAGAGCGCATTATCACGAGCCCACAAGGTGCCCAAATCGAAACTACCGAAGCCGGTGAAGTACTGAACTTCTGCGCTAATAATTACCTAGGTCTTTCTTCTCACCCTGAGGTAGTTAAAGCTGCTAAGGAAGCCATTGATACGCACGGCTACGGCATGTCGTCGGTGCGCTTTATTTGCGGCACCCAGGATATCCACAAGCAACTGGAGCAGAAGCTAGCTGAGTTCTTAGGCACCGAAGATACCATCCTCTACGCCGCGGCTTTCGACGCGAACGGGGGCGTATTCGAGCCCTTGTTCAATGAGCAGGACGCCATCATTTCCGACGCGCTAAACCACGCCAGCATCATCGACGGCGTGCGCCTGTGCAAAGCCCAGCGCTACCGCTACACCCACAACGACATGGCCGACCTGGAGAAGCAACTCCAGGATGCCACCGCCAAAGGCACGCGCCACCGCATCATCGTCACCGACGGCTCGTTTTCCATGGACGGCACCATCGCCCAGCTCGATAAAATTTGTGACCTAGCCGAGCAGTACCAGGCCTTGGTAATGATTGATGAGTGCCACAGCATGGGCTTCCTGGGCAAAACGGGCCGCGGCACTCACGAATACCGCAACGTGATGGGCCGCGTCGATATCATCACCGGTACCCTAGGCAAAGCGCTCGGCGGCGCAATGGGCGGCTTCACGTCGGGCCGCAAAGAAGTGATTGAGATGCTGCGGCAGCGTAGCCGCCCGTATCTATTCTCGAACACCCTCGCGCCGGCTATCGTGGGGGCTAGCTTACGCGTGCTGGAACTGCTGACGGAAAGCACCAAACTGCGCGACCAGCTGGAAGAAAACACCAAGTATTTCCGCCAGAAAATGACGGAAGCTGGTTTCGATATCAAGCCCGGCGAGCACCCCATTGTGCCCGTCATGCTCTACGATGCCAAGCTCAGCCAGGAGTTTGCGGCCAAGATGCTGGAGAAAGGTATCTATGTTATCGGCTTCTACTACCCGGTGGTACCACAAGGCCAGGCGCGTATCCGCGTGCAGCTCTCGGCTGCTCACACGCGCGAACATCTGGATAAATCCATTCAGGCGTTCATCGAAGTAGGGCAGGAGCTAGGTACGCTGAAAGACCGCTCTGCGGCGCGGCCCGAAGCGGGCCAAGTTGTGACGAATACGCCGTAACCGGCAGTACAATAGCACGATACGAGATTTGTCAAACGCCCAAGCTGAAGCCAACAGCTTGGGCGTTTGTGCTGGTAAGTGATGAGCGAAATGCTTAGGTTTTTGCTTCTGGCTTAGCGGTATTGCCGGAGAAAAAAGACGAACTCGTGAATAAGCGACTAAGCAAGGGGAGCAGAGTGACAAAAGCCGTTAAGAACTGCTGCGCTTGGGTCATGACGGCACGTTGCGTGACGAAGATGAATAACGCTCCGGAGGTGAGCAGCAGCAGCAAAGGCAAATGCACTGCCGACCATGTGCTTTCCTGTGGGTCTTCTTGCTCGAAGCGTAGGGCTTGCCGGTTCTTAACTGAGGAAAGAATATAGGATCGGAAGCTGCGGTTGAAGATCTGTAAGCGACCATACCGGTTTACCTGCACATAGCCTTTTTGTAAAAGCGTATCCAGCGCCAACACGCTGCGCGGGTTTACTAAACCATCTTGGGCGAGGTCGAAAAGTAGAAACTGCTCCTGCGGCCCTAGCATCCGCCAAAGGCTACGATAATAGAACTGCGCCATACGCTGCACCGCTAACACAATATTGTCCGAATCGAGGCGCTGCCCGGTTAGCCATCGTTGTTGTAGGGAACGACACAGAGCTGGGTACAAGCGGCGCAGAAAAGGTAAACTACTGCACTCTTCCCGTAAGAGCGTACGTGAGCCGAGGTGCCACTCCCGCCAGACATGGTAGGGGGCAGTTCTGGCGGTATAGGACTGAAGCGGCAGGTATTCAATTTGAAAGTATGCCAAGGAGTCGAGCAGGGCGTTTCCGGCTTCCCGTATCCGCTTGTGGCCTGGCGCCTGACAATCACGTTCCAGCGAGTGACCACAGTCGGCAAAAGCTGCCGGGTGCACGCGCGACAGAATTAGGACGCGCTTGCCTTGGCTGATCAGCAACTCAATGGTAGCCCGCTTCCGCTCAGTGCGGTCTGCATTAAGCGGTTCACATTCAAACTGCTCCAACGCTACCAGCATGGCGGTGCTGCTTACGTGGGTTTTAAGCCAATTGGGAAGCGAAGCCGCCGCAGCGGTGGGTATAGTTTGGCAGTCAAGAATTGCTAGGGCTGGCTGGAGCGGTAGCGTCTGGCATAGTGGTTTGGGCAGCCCAGCTAGGGTGCTGGCGGCAGGCGTGAGCAAGAAGCGGTGTAGCGCGGGCTGAGCGTGCGCACTAGGTTGTAGCGGCAAGTCGAGGTCACGGTGCGTGAATACTGTAGGAGCAAAAATCCAGCGGGTCGAGTAGCGGATCAGCCGGTAGAGCAGATAGAGTAGGCCTGGCAGAAGCAATAGCCAAGAGGATTGTAGCCATTTATTGACGGAGTGTACCGGGCCTAGAAGCCACTGTAACGTTGGATGCGCATCCGTTTCAGAAACTAGCCAATGACGGTAGCGCATGTTATTGCGGCTAGCATACAGGGCCGGTTTCCGGGCTACCCGCCACAAGCTCAGCTGCACAGAGTCATCGGCATAAACCGGTAGGGCCTGACGGGTGCCAATAGCATTGGTAGAGAAGCTGTGGTGAAGCAGCCCATAAAACCGACGGTTGGGGATAATCGTGTAGCCTTGCTTAGCCCAGGTTAGCGACTGCTCGCTGGGCAACCTAGGAGGGTTGTCACTAATAGCCGTTCCGAAAAAGAAGCTAGCGTATTCGTTGGGTTTTTGAGCAGACGGTTTTTTACTAGGCAGACTTACTTGAAATCTAAGGAAAGGTGTCCCTAGTGGCCACGCTAAAGACTTTAGAGTAACTAGTTGATCGGTGAGAAACACATCAAATAGCTTCTCACGTAGCTCCAAGTCTACAAAGCGAGTTGGCCCTAGCTGCTGTAGTAAGCTCAAATGTGCGTACCGGATTTGATACATGCGCTCCACTCCGTTAGCAATCTGATAGCAACAGAAAGAAGGCACAATGCCGAGCAGTAGCACCCAGCCTAGTAGCATGCTGCTATAGTAGAATCGGTAGGTAAGCCGAGGAAAGCGCGAGTGATAAGGAATCCTTTTGCGCAGCCGCTGTGGCCACTCTGATGCTATAGGCATGAGTAGCAGCACTAGAACGATTTGAAAGGCTACCCCGATACTTAGCTGTCGTAGTCCAAGTAGCTGGCCAAAGTATAGGTTAAGCACTAGCAGCGCCGCCACGAGGGTCACCTTCCAGACTATAATCTGACGTGGAGTTTCTCTCTCCATCGGTAACAACTTGTACGCAAGCCAATACAGATACAACGGGGTGGCTAACAGCACGAATAGTTGCGTCAGAGGAGGAACGAACAACACCGTTATAGTAATCCCTAGGAGTGCTAGCAGCAGAGCTGCTGTCAGACGGGCGTAGCGGTTGGCATAGTTACGGCGTGGCCATAAGCGCTGGAAGCTCTGGTGCACGGGCAGTATATCCCGAGCGCGGGGCGCCGTCACTCGTAACAAAGCGGCAAACAAGGCTAGCAGAAGCCAAAACACTGTAAGTAAGCCTGCCGCCTCCGACAAGGTCTGCAACTGCCAAGCCTGCACCACATCTAGGTCCGCAACAGTGACCAAGTAACGGTTGGTAATTGGCAAGGGCTGTAGGTAGAGTAAGCTGTTGCGCCCCTGATAATCGCCTTTCGTAAAGGTGATATCGTGGGCAAATATAGCGGCTTGCAACTCTGCGGAAGGCCCTGCGTCCTTCAAGAGATTCTCACTCAAGGTCAGGCGTTCATCTGAATGAAAGAGCACCTCGCCTTTCTCGTCGATGAGGCAAAAGCTGTAACCAGGAGGCAGCACCGGGCGGCTGAGGCAGCGTAGATCGGTGGTGAGAATACACGCCCCCGGCAGCACATTGGTTCCGTTGCTTTTCAAGCTAGGCCAACGGCTAGCTCGCGCCACTACCGCCGTGACTCCTGCATCTTTATAAGAAATGATAGAGCTGAAGTAATAGGGCTCCTGAGAGGTGCTATCCGGGTAGGTAAGTTGCTGAACGGCTTGAAAGTAGAGCCGGCTCCGCAGGTTAGTGAGGTAGTCGGGAAGTTGCTCTTTGGTCTGACCTAGCGCTAAGCGGCTTTCACCCTGAGCGTCAATCCATAAGAATAAGTCGCTGGAGCCTCGCCTTTGCTTTGGCCGGAACTGCTGTGTTGCAGACAACGTGTCTTCTAAGATACCTGGTAACGTATCCGTTACATGCCACATTGGAAGCTTCCGCTCCAAGCAGGCATCGGCAAGCTGCAAGGTGGTATCTAATTCGGCCAGTTCTTGGGCTAGGTTACTCTTTACCGCGTTACTCAGCGTGCGTAGCTGACCTTCTAAGGCGTTGCGCTCCAGCCAGTGGCGCATCACAAACGACTGCATGCCCAATACAATCAGGCCCGAACCTAGCACTAGCGAAGCCGCACAGAGAAACACGTCGAGGCGGTTAAGACGCTCGTGAGCACTCATGAAGGCTAGCTTCAGAAAAGGCATTGCCAACAGACCGAGCAACAGCAGGCTGAGGGAAACCTCAAGGGTTGAGGAAGAAACGGAGTAACGCTCCTGATTAAATTGGGCGATGGGCACCGCACCACATAATAGCCAGTCGGTGCCAGTAGCTAGGCGTAGCGGCTGCGCGAACAAGTGAAATGCCTGACCTTGAATGGTAATTTCGGCCGTCTTACCCGTGCGCAGGCCTGTTGTGTCGCGCAGCCAGGCAGGCGGTTTAGCTGTAAGATTGCCAAGTAATAGCCCAGGTTTGCTGCTGTAAAGGAGCTGCTGGGTAGCCGGGTTGCACACGAAGAAATACTCGAATACATCGGGGCGTCGCAACTGCCTTATCAACGAATCTAAGGGTAGACTGCATACTAGGTCGGCCGGCTCAGCATGGAATAAGGGATGCAAGGGCTGGTGAAATAGCAAGCGCCCACTTGAGTCGCTGGCTGGCTCTACCGTTGGCTGCGCTAGAGTTTGGTTGGATACAAGAACATGCAGGCGCTCAAACCCTAGCCCTGGGGTCTCCCGGTTAAGTGTGTCCCAACTGGTAATAATACGGGCCTCGGCGGCCCTTCTTGTTTGATCACGTGCGATTTGGCCGGGTTGCAAAATCCTTTGGTGGTGCAAACGCCAGACAATCCCTTCATCTACTTTGTGTTGTGCTGTTATCTTATGCTGAAGGTTCAGACCGATACGCTCTAATACCCGAAAGTAGCGGCCGTTCAGTGCCGTCGTTTTCTCGGGCACATATTGCAAAACATAATAAGCTACCCCAGTAGCGATAAGTACGCTTAAGCCGATGATGCCAAGGTTGCGCCGTAAACTTTCGGTAAAAGAACTCATCGGGTTTGCTTGAAACCGTGAATACCCACAAGCCGCTGCTCATCCGGTTTCTCACCCGTGCACTTCTACATGTAAGTCAGCCTTCATATAGCCTGGCTTCATGCCGCCGGGCCATTCTAGCTCGACTACTGGTGCCGTGTGCAATCGTGCTTTCTCTGCATCCAGCTCACGCGACTGTTGCACCACGCGTACTTTCTCAGCGCGTAGCTTTTTGTAGCCACTCCAATCAAAATTCAGCAGAAACTCTACCGCACCGCGCACGCCCACGGCAAACAGCTCCAGCTTATCCGCGTCCGACATTTGGAAATCAAGCCAGTTGAAGCCGTCTACATTTAGGCAGTGCACCAAGTGGCGGTAGTCGGAGTTGCGGTGAATGAAGTCGAAATCGTATTGGGTGCGGGCCGCGTCGAAGATGGCACCTAGGTATTGCGGCAGCGAATTGGTGGTGCGACTCGCGGCGCGGTCGACCCCTAGCTTGATGCCGAACGTAGGTGCGGCCGGTACCTGCGTGTTGTCGTGAAATAGGTCGATGGGGAAGTTGGACATGATGCCGCCATCCACAAATAGCACCGACTCGGGAATTTCACCCATGTAGCCCAAAGCATTCCACGCAGCTTCATAAAGCGCGCTGTCAGTCGATCCTTTGCGCCCGGGCAGTCCAGACACGGTATAGGGTTGGAAAAACAGCGGCACCGACATGGAAGCCCGTACCAAGCTTGCTGGATGGATATTTTTCCAGTCTTTCCAGTACAGAGGTGCCATCTCGGGGAAAACCACCTTTGTCTGAGTCGTAATATCCGCCGTGACCAGGGCTATGCGCGATAAGTCGGCGGGGTTGTATGCTTCCGGCTCGGGGCGTTGGTATTCTGGGGCGGCGCGGCGCTGAAGACCTTGTGCAGGCACTTGCTGTCGGAGCTCCAGGAGCTGGCTGATGGACCTGATGCCTTTCTGGTTGAGTAGTTTTTGCAGCCATTGGCGAAACACGTCGCCCGAGTGCAAGCCTTTGTCTTCGCGCATGTTGTCAATGACTTGCAGCGCGTCGTTGAAAAGCTTTGCCTTGCCTCGTAAGCCGTGAAGAAACCCGCCTAGCCCATGATGGTTCTCTTCCGGTTGTAGTAAGTCAGCCGTGAAAGCGCGCGCATCTGCGTCGCCATCCACGAATTCATAGAAGTTTTGGTTGGCAAGCTGCTCAATGATCCACTGGGTAGAAGCTTCTTGCCGTGGGCCAGCCGCCGCCATCAAGAGTGCATTGATAGAACCCGCCGAGGTACCTCCCAAACGTAAAAAACGAATACCAGCTTGTTCCAGCGCATACACGTAGCCCACTAGCGCAATGCCGAGCATGCCGCCGCCTTCCATTACTAAGTCTACGTATTGGTGTTGCGGCTGACCATCGGCCGGCAAGTCAACCACATCGGAGACAGACCAGTTGGGCTGCTTGGCTAGGTAGTCGCGCATTTGTTGGATGGCGCCGCGTACGCTGGCATGTTCGGTGAAATCGGCGGAAGAGAGTGGCATAGTCGTGCGGAGTGGAAGTGAGGAATGGATCAGATCAATCAACGAATGCAGAAGCAGGCACGCGACCACGCGCAACTACCGCTATGAGATAAGCATAGGAAGCCAGACTGCTAGGCACTTAGGCCGCAGCATAGGGAGCACAGAAGCGTGCTAAAGCAGGAGAATAGAAAGGGGTGAGGGGTGTGTGCCTCACCGGTAGTATGGGCAAAACAGAAACGGCCGCCCGCGCGGATAATGGCCGGCAAAACTAGCGGCGCTTATTCTAATGATCGGAATGAATGTATAAAAACTACCTGAAATAGTGGTACGAAAACCAGATATTTTTTCTGGTTAACCCCTTGGGGATGAGCTAGGTTGAACTGTAGGCCACGCAGAATACCTAGGAGCGGTGCTGCGTGGCCGCTCCAGTGATTTTATCTGGCTAAAGACTGAAAAGCTTTGAGGCTAGGCAGCCACCGTTTTCTCGGTGCCCGCAGTATTTGAGGACGTTTTGGGCCGCACGTCATACAACATCTCGTTGAGCCGCGCGCGCAAGTCGGCAGGGGCTAGGTTGCGGAATACTTCGCCGCCCCGCACGAGCGAAATCTGGCCCGTCTCTTCGCTCACCACCAGCACCACGCTGTCGGTCACTTCCGTCAGGCCAATGGCGGCACGGTGGCGCAGGCCCATAGAAGCGGGCACGTCGGGGTTCTCGCTCACCGGCAGAATGCAGCGCGCCGCCTGGATGCGGTTGTTGGCGATGATAACGGCGCCGTCGTGCAGCGGGCTAGTCTTGTTGAAGATGCTCATGATGAGACGCTTGCTCACCACGGCGTCGATGTTGTCCCCGGAGTTGGCATAGAACTTCAGGTCCGAAGCCATGGTGAAGGCGATGAGCGCACCAATGTTCTTACCAGCTAGGCTCTTGGCCGCCTCAATGAAGGGCGTCACGCTCATGCGGGTAGGCTCCTCGCGGCGCCACGGAAAAACGCGCACACGGTCTAGGGCCGTTGCCTTGCCCACATTCAGCAGAAACCGGCGAATTTCCTGCTGAAACAAAATAATGCCTGCTAGCACACCCACGCTCATGAATTGCCCCAGAATCGAGGTAAGCAGCTCCATGCCAGCGGCTTTCACCACCAAATAAAACAGGTACACCGACATGAAGCCCAAAAAGATCTTTAGGGCGACACTGCCGGTCAGCAGCTTATAGAGCTGGTAGAACAGGACTGTGACCAATAGCACGTCCACGATGTCGATCCAGCCGATGCGCAGGAAGCCGATAGCGAAGGTGCCAATCACGGAGTAGGAGAAGGATAAGTTTGGGAAACGAGCTGCACAGTTTGTACGGCCTCGGCTACATCATGTACGCGCAGCAATTTGGCGCCGTTGAGCAAGGCAATGGCGTTGAGTGCTATCGTACCTGGTAGTGCCTCTTCGGGCGTTAAACCTAGGGATTTGTATACCATCCCTTTGCGCGAAAGTCCTGCCAATACAGGCAAGCCGAGTACTTGCAGCTCTCCTAGGCGCCGCAACAATGCATAGCTCTGCGCTGGTGTCTTGGCAAACCCAAAGCCTGGGTCGAGCACCACGTCCACGATGCCAGCCGCCCGTATGGCTACCAGCTTATCGCGAAAATAGCGCACCAACTCCACCACCATATCGTTTGCGTAGTCAGTGTGCTGCGTCATGGTTTGGGGGGTGCCGCGCATGTGCATGAGCACATAGGGTACCCGCAGGCGCCCAACCGTCGCGAACATAGCCTCGTCGAGGGTGCCGCCGCTGATGTCGTTGATGATGTCGGCACCAGCTGCTACGGCCTCCGCTGCAACACTAGCACGGAATGTATCAACGGAAATGAAGGCTTCCGGAAAGGTTTCCCGCAAAGAGATTAGGGCGGGCAACAGGCGGCGCTGTTCTTCTTCCGCGCTGATGTCTTCGGCACCAGGGCGGGAGGAATAAGCACCTAGGTCGAGCACGCCAGCGCCGGCCTTGAGCATGGCTTCGGCCCGGCGGAGCAGATCGGTGTGGTTGGCGTGGCTAGCGACGCGACTATCAGCGAAAAAGGAGTCGGGTGTGAGGTTCAGAATACCCATCACCTGCGGCTGGCGCAGATCCAAGAGGCGACCACCGGGGCAACATAGGGTTTGCCTCGGGGAAAAACATGTATCTTTCGCGGCGGTCTGGATCATGGGAATTTGGAAGCGCAAGGACTTAGTGGGTGGGCAAAAGTCGCTTTGATTCCGGGCACTAGCAAGCATGCTAGCGCCCGCATCGGGCGGGGAAGCTGCTGCCACGCGGCGAAGCAAACTAGTGCACAATCCCTTGTACGCTGCTTGAAAAGCAAACCCAAGTTCCCAAGCTCCCAAGTTCCTAAATCTAGCCTTATTATCTTGCAAAGCCAAACACAGCACGAGTACGACCAAGTAATCAGCCACTGTCGGGCGCTATTCTTGGCCAAAGCGCACGACTACGGCACGGCGTGGCGCATCATGCGGCTGCCTTCCGTAACGGACCAGATTTACATCAAAGCGCAACGCATCCGCTCCATCCAGGAGAAAGGCAAACAGCTGGTAGCCGACGGCATCGATGAAGAGTTCGTGGCCATCATCAACTACTGCGTCATTGCACTCATCCAGCTGCACTTGCCTCCCGACGCGCCCTTGGACCTAGACCCCGAGCGGGTGGCCGATGCCTACGACGAAGAGGTGGGCATCAACAGCCAGTTGCTGTTCGCCAAAAACCACGACTACGGCGAAGCCTGGCGGCAGATGCGCGTAGAAAGCATCACCGATATCATTCTGATGAAGCTGCATCGTACCAAGCAGATTGAAGACCTAGGTGGTAACACGTATGTATCGGAAGGAGTAGAGGCCAACTACCGGGATATGCTGAATTACGCAGTGTTCGCGCTCATCAAACGAGGGCATATAGAGCAACTGCGTGACTGAGTAACTAAGTAATCCGTAGTGGGACCTACCTTTGCGTGCTAACCGTGGTCTAGCTTCATCGCCGCAAGTTCTTTGGGCTACTTTCCGGTAAAACCTAGGTTGCTGCCTGGCTTTTACTCCGTTACGCAATTATTCCGTTACTCGATGCCGTTCATGAAACTCGTTACGCGTATTTGCTGGGTGCTGCTTGGCGGCCTGTTTATCTTCTCTGGCCTTATCAAACTCAACGACCCCATTGGCACGGCGTTGAAGCTGGAGGAATACTTTGAAGTGTTTGCGGAGGACTTCGGCTCGTTCTTCCTGAATTTTCGCAGCTTTGCCCGCACACTTTCCCTCGTACTAAGCTCGCTGGAAGTAGTGCTTGGAGTGGCTTTGCTGTTACGCTGGCAAATGCGCCAGATAATGTGGGCGCTGCTTGGCTTGCTGGTCTTCTTTGCCTTTCTCACCTTCTACTCGGCAGCCTTCAACAAGGTAACTGACTGCGGTTGCTTTGGCGACTTTATCAAGCTCACGCCCTGGGCTTCCTTCACGAAAGACTTGTTCTTGCTTGGGTTATGGGCTGTGGTGCACTACAATCAACGCTATCTGCGGCGCACCTTTGCCCGGGGCACGCTTGGGGTGATGTACATCACGGTGGCCACGGCCGTGGCCGTTGGCATTGGGGTGCGGGCCCTGGGTCACTTGCCGTATTTCGACTTTCTGCCCTACAAAGTGGGCAATGACATCGGAAAGCTGATGAAGCCTTCCGCTCAACTGCGCTACAAGTACATCATGACGCGCAACGGGGAAACCAAGGATTTCACCGATTACCCGACGGATACTACTTGGAAATTCAAGCAGATGGTGCCGTTGAACCCGGAAGCTGGACCCAAAATCACCGACTTCAAAGTGTGGAACGACGAGGGCGACTTTACCCAACAGCTTCTGGAGGGTAACCGCCTAATTCTTATTGTGCAAAGCACCGAAAGCGCCGACCGCGACCGTTTCCAACAGTTCAACGAACTGTTTGCGGGGCTAGCCAAGTCGCGCAAGCATATTTCCACCCTAGTTGTTACCAGCAGCAGCCCGGCCGAGTTTGATGCTTTCCGCCACGACGTAAACCTAGCCGTGCCTTTCTACTACGCCGACGCTACGGTGCTCAAATCGATGATCCGGTCGAACCCTGGGCTGATCTTGCTTCAAAATGGTGTGGTAAAAGGTAAATACCACTACCACGACATCCCCGACGCCGGAAAGCTAGAGGAACTATTATAGCTTGGGGCTTAGCGTTTAGTGCTCGATAGTGAGCATTGAGTTTGGTAATAGGCTTGCGCATCTTCTGGCTAGCTCTAAAAACGAAGCACTAGGCACCAAGCATTAAATCATGATTTCTTTCATTCTTCGTCGGTTAGGGCAAGGCATCCTGATATTGCTAGGCGTCGCGCTGACAGTCTTCTTCCTGTTTACCGTATTGCCCGGCGACCCAGTAGCGCTGTTAGCTGGCCAGCGTTCCGACCCCGCTACCCGCGCCGCCATTGCCGCCGACCTAGGTCTGGACCAGCCCGTACCAGCGCAACTCGCGAGCTACCTCAACGACGTGTCGCCCGTAGGCGTGCACCCACGCGATTCGGCGGGAGTAGCTAAGTACGGTGGCGTGACGCTACTGCCCCTAGGTAAGAAGGCCTTAGTGTTGAAGAAACCCTACCTGCGGCGCTCTTTTCAGAGCAACAAAGAAGTGCTGAGCATCTTGCTCGACCACTTTACGGGCACGGTGTGGCTCGCTTTGGCGGCCATGTTGCTGGCTGCTGTGCTTGGTATTCTGTTTGGCGTACTAGCTGCTCTGAAAGCTCACACCTGGCTCGACCGCTCGCTCATCACGGTGTCCGTGCTTGGCATTTCAGTACCGTCATTTGTGGCGGGCATTCTCATCGCCATGACGTTTGGTTTCTACTGGAGCCGCTGGACGGGCCTCAACTTGACGGGGCAACTCTACGAGACAGACCCCTTTACGGGCACCCATTTGGTACTGCGCAACCTACTGCTGCCGGCGGTGGCCCTCGGTATTCGCCCACTGGCGGTTATCACGCAGCTCACTCGCAGTTCCATGCTCGATGTACTTAGCCAAGACTACATCCGCACGGCCAGGGCGAAAGGCCTTTCTGGCTACCATACGGTGGTGGGCCACGCGCTACGCAACGCCCTGAACCCAGTTATTACGGCTGTCTCGGGGTGGCTCGCTTCGCTTATGGCTGGCGCTTTTTTCATTGAGTATATCTTCAACTGGAAAGGCCTAGGTACCGTCACTTTGCGTGCCGTAGAAAACCTAGATTTCCCCATCGTGATGGGGGCCACCATCTTTATTGCTTTCCTGTTTGTGCTCATCAATATCGTGGTCGATGTGCTCTACGCCGCGCTAGATCCGCGTGTGAAGCTAAGTTAACAACCAGCGCCACCGAGTCTGGCTCTGACGTGCGTGTAAGAAGCCAGCTGTTACACATAGTGTCCCTAAGCAGACTGCGGCTGGATGATCAAGGTGACGCTCGCTCATGGCTAATCACTCATTCTTCATTGCAAACAACAGATGCGTCTTCACCTCATTGGCATGCCGGGGGCCGGTAAAACTACCCTAGGTCGCGGCTTGGCCACTTTTTACGGCACTCCCTTCTGCGATTTGGATGAGGAAATCGTTCGACGGGAAGGGCGTAGCATTGCTACCCTATTTGAGCAGGAAGGTGAGGCGTATTTTCGCGAACGAGAGGCCGCAACTTTGCAAGCTGTGCTGGCTGAACATGAGCGCCTCGTGCTAGCTACTGGTGGGGGAACGCCCTGCTTTCACCAAAATCTGGATCTGCTGCTAGCTACTGGGCTGACGCTTTACTTAGAAGTGCCTGTCGAAGAACTAGTACGTCGCCTGGTGCGCGCTGCTGCCGCACGACCTCTTTTAGCTAACCTACCTGATCCGCAGGCGCTGGAAACTCGCCTGCGCGAAACCTTAGCCACGCGCGAGCGGTTCTACTCCCGTGCCCACTTACGCTGCACCGGCACTTACTCGGTAGAGAGCATTCAGCGGTTGATTATGCACTATCAAACTACTGGGTGAGCCAGCCATTTGCGTAAGCATTGGTGCACGATTTGTGCGCTACTGCGTATTTTTGCCCCGTATACCAGCCATTTATCTGTATGAATACTGCCTCCGCCGCTCCTGAGCCCGATGTGAAGCCAACGCCCACAACGACACCTGGCGCAATTAAGCCCAAGCAGAAAGGCTCCGCTCAACTGTTTAAGAACCCCGTACTAGAGCGTTTAACCCACACGCATATTGCCGGTCCGCTCACCATCTTTTTCAGTGTAGCGGCTGTTAGTCTCTACTATGGTCTTAGCCGCGGTTTGCTTACAGGGCTATCCGCTTTCGGGCTGTTCTTAGCAGGTTGGTTTCTCTTTACGCTAGTTGAATACCTAGTGCACCGGTATGTGTATCATATCGAGGCCTCCTCGCCAGGACGGGCAAAGTTTCAGTACACCATGCACGGCGTGCACCACGAATTTCCGAAAGATAAGACCCGCCTGGCTATGCCTCCCATCTTGACGGTGTTTGTGGCCTCGCTACTCTTCTTCATTTTCCGCTTCACCTTCGGCAATGCTGGCTTCGGCATTTTGGCTGGCTTTGTATTTGGCTACGCGCTGTATCTATTTGTGCACTACGCCATTCACGTGTACGCACCGCCGAAAAATTTCTTGAAAGTATGGTGGCATCACCATGCCCAACATCATTACCGACAAGATGAGGTAGCCTTTGGAGTGTCGAGCACTCTGTGGGACCATATCATCGGCACCATGCCGGACAAGAAAAAATAGTAATAGCAGCAAAAATTTAGAAAGGGCCTTCGGGCCCTTTTTTATTGCCCGCCCAAATAGCTAGGCTGATTATATAGCGTTGGACTCATGAGTTAAATGCAATGATAGCAGGGGTGTATTAATAAATATTATAGATATCTAATTATAGGCCGAATTTTTGAGTCGTTGGCGCACGCTGCTGTCTGCTTTAGCAGATGAATTAACTATTCAGCAACCCAAGTGCGCCTTTCTTCTCGCCTTTTTCTCCGCTTTATGACGAATTTTTACCGGTATTGGCTACTGCTAGTTGCTTTTATAAGCCTTGGTGCGCTGCCAAGCCAAGCGCAGTACACGTGGTCAAACGCAACAAACTTCGCGCCCTACACACAGAACTTCAATACTTTAGCTGGAACGGTTACGTTTGCTAACAATTCCACGTTGACAGGGGTCTATGCGCAAGCCGAATTCCCTGGTAATCCTAACCCATTCATTGCTCAGTTCAATCCTACTGCTATCCAGGCTAATGATGGCTCTAATACTGCTGCGCAATACTATCACTTTGGGACCTCTGGAAACACTGATCGCGCTTTTGGCGGTATTGCTTCTACCGATTATTCGAATGGTACAGGGCATGTCGGTATTCGCCTGAAAAACAGTAGTACTACTACCATTCGTACGCTAGATATTGTATACGCTATGGAGCACTGGTACAATTCGGGACGGGTAGATGGTGCTCGAGTAGATGTATCCTATCAAAAGTCTGCTGTGGGGGGTACAATTACAACCTTGTTCAACACATCAGGCACCTGGATTTCCATTCCTGACTTGGGAGTGAATGCACCTTCCACCGCAACTGTTATTGCGAGCCGTGACGGCAATTCCTCTGCTAATCGCCGAGTGCGCCAAGCTACTCTGAGCAGTATTGATTTGGCTCCTAACCAAGAAATTATGATTCGGTGGAGCTACGTTTTGAACAATACAACAAACGGCAACGGTCTTTCCATTGATGATGTCACTATTGCAGCTTTCAGCAATATCTTCTACTCAAAAACTGACGGCGACTTAGATAAAACTAGTACGTGGAGTTCATCAGCGGATGGTAAAGATGCGTTGCCGACTGGATTCAGCTTCTCGCTTCCAAACGCCGTGTATTACGTTCAGGGAAATACATCAGGGTCTAACTCTGCTAGTCTTAGCCGTATCAACGGAACTAATAACGCTAGCACCACAAGCGCCTGGACCGTGGATGGAGCAAATTCAAGAATAGTTGTCGGAGTGCCTGGAGCTACTGTTGCTACACGTTTGTACCTCCACGACAACGATAATATCAACGGCCGGATAGATGTAGAGAATAATGCAACGCTGGCTATTCAGCAGCCAAACTACACATTCAGTCTAGGTCAGCTAGATAACGCAAGTACGGTAGAGTATACCAATCCTGCTAACATGAACATACAAGTAGCTGCTTACGGCAACCTACAGCTATCAGGGGCGGGTACTAGAAATCTTCTGGGTAGCACCTTGGTAAACGGGAATTTGATATTCAATCCAACAGCGGCTCTTACGATGGTATTAGGTGAGAGCAATCTGACTATCCAACGTGGGGGGCAGATTCAAGGTGCTAGCAACGCTGCATTTGTGGTGACAAATGGTAAGGGGCAACTTCGTCAGAGCGTAACCAACAATGGTATGGACGTACCGTTTCCAGTAGGTAGCTCTGCTACTAGCTATACGCCAGCTTTTCTGCAACAACCTAGCAGCACTACGGCACGCAATGAAGACGTATTCTCCGTGCGGGTGGCCGATGGTATGTATGCTCGCTATGATGCCACGGAAAGCGGCACAGGTACTGCCGTCACCAATCAGAACGTGAAAAAAACCTGGTTTGTGAGCGAGGAAGTGATGGGCAACTCTAACATCACGATGGGGCTGCAGTGGAACAACGCAGACGAAGTAACGGGTTTCACACGCAACAGCGCCTACGTATCACACTACCTCGCTACTAGATCATCCGCCTACTTCGATAAACCTAGCGAGTTGGGTGGTATCGCGGCTGGTACGGTAGCCAACAGCTACCGTGTAAATCGTAACAGTATCACAAGCTTCTCGCCATTCAGCGTTTCGTCGCGGCCAGATATGCCTTTGCCTGTAGAGTTGTCTGCTTTCTCGGCACGGCGCCTAGGTACTGCTGTTGTTTGTCGCTGGACAACGGCCAGTGAAAAGAATAGTGCTAAATTCATCATCGAGCGCAGTGCTGATGGGCGTGATTTTCAGGCCATCGGAACAGTGGCGGCCGCTGGTACTAGTACGGCCATGCATACCTACTCCTTTACGGACCAGCAACCACTAGCTGGTGTAGCTTATTACCGGTTGCGTCAAGTTGATGAAGATGCTACCGAAAGCTTCTCGCCAGTGGTAACGGTAGCTGGCTGCGCCCAATGCCTCGCCGACAATGTGTTGATAACGCCAAACCCAAGCTCCGGCTTGTTTGAGCTATATACTAATCTCGAATCAATAATAGTAAGCGGCACCGTTCGTAACGCAATTGGTAAGACCATAGTGACGCTAGATCAACAAGTGCCCGTTGGGCCGCAGCGTCTCTTACTTGATCTGACGCAGCAGCCCGCTGGCGTGTATCTCATGCAACTACAAACGAGCAGCGGCAGTTTCGTGCGTAAGATTGTAAAACAGTAACCATCTGACTGTTCTTCAACAGAAAAGGCGCTCATAATTGAGCGCCTTTTCTGTTGAAGAGGGTAGCACAGATCTAGCCCCGCATTCTGCGTACTAAAAACCAGATGAGCAGTACTACCAAGAAGATACCAACGACAGCCGTCCAGGCGCCTGCCTTGAAAATGTCACCAATCGCTTCGCAGCTGCTAAGTGAAAAGGTGAGGAGTATGAGCGTAAAAGCGAAGAGAAAACGAAAATCTTTCATGACAGGTCGGTAGGGGAAATAGAGGGAGAGAAGTTATAACGGCTTGCAGCGTTTCAGATTGATACTGACCAATGGGCGAAAAGGTTGAGCAGCCAGCCTAACTTCCTGTACCCTTTTGCTACTATTAGGGCGGCTAACCATGCCGACGAGCATTCGTCTTCCGAAAAGCGCTACTCCTACACCTGCTATTTGCCCCGAACCTACCTAGGTATGCACTAGCCTATTAAGTTTCTGTATCAGCATAAGGGCATGATTATCAGCTTAACAGTACGCTTGTTTTTGTTTCTGCGAGTGGTCAAAGCAAGCACTTTTTTGGTATCGCCTGCGTATGAAAAGGAACAGTTTCTGTCAACGACTAATCCATTTACTGATATGGCACGCTTTATCTTTCCGAGCTTGTTTGTTGTAGTTGCTCTTAGCAGCCACCTAGCCCTAGCACAGCAGCGGCCTGCTTCGTCAGCACCGCAGGCCGCTGATCCTGCTACTACTTCCACTAAACCCGATAATCCAGCCACGCCCGCATCGTCGTGGACCACCCCTGCCACGGGCAAGGAGTCTTCTGATGATGCTGCTTCACGGATAGAAGGGGCGCACATTGCGCCAGGCTTTACCGCTGCTCCAGCAATGCGCGTGCGTTACGATTACCGGGGCCGTCCGATGGGGGCGCCATTTCGCCGACCTACTGTAAACTCTTCGGCACCGGCGCTCTCGCCTACTCCTGCTGTCCAGAACAGTGCTGCTGGTTCGGCGGCTAACAGATCGGCGGGTGCTGCACCCGCTGAAGCAACACCAGCGGCGGAACCTGTAGCGCCCGTTGCAAATAGCTTGAAATCGTCGGCACCTGCGCCTGCAAAGCCAGCGCCAGCGAAAAAGGTGGCACCGAAGAAAAAGCAATCGGACGGTTGGGGTACTGGCACTAGTGGCTGGTAGCAGCCATAATAGATAAGAACGGCTGAGTAGGTATAGATTTACTATCAGCTTACATCTAGCTAATTTTAAAACAAAGAGGCCCGTCATTGCTGACGGGCCTCTTTGTTTTGGCGCTCCCTCCTGGGCTCGAACCAGGGACCCTCTGATTAACAGTCAGATGCTCTAACCGGCTGAGCTAAGGAAGCGGTTATGGCGGCTTTTAGTAGCCGTTGCGGGTGCAATATTAATATGCTGTTTCTCTTTTTGCAAGAGGTTAACGCAATTTTATTTAGTGAAAAATAACTAATTACTGATAGTAAGTAAGTTACCGCTCAAAGAAGTGGCATATTGGCGCAACGCATAACGGGAAGGCCCACCCTGCACCTGCCCCTGCAAGCTAAATTGAGAAGTACAGCAAGTATCGCGAAAGAATAGGCGTGAAGGATCAATGCTCACCGTCGCGCAAGCGCTAGTGGGCTGATACGGACAGGTTCGGTCGAAAGCTAGGTAAGAGCCTGCTTTTTGCCGAACTACAATCAGTCCTTTGGTGCCTTTGACACCACCGTCAACGTATTGCACGCCATTGTCGAAGCGCAAGGCGGTATTTTGCTGATCGAGCAAGCTGATGGTGGTTGTAAAAGCAATGATAGGAACCTGCGGCTGTACCTCCGAGGCAGAGTCGCCACCGCAGGCTAGTACACCTAACGCACCGATAAGTAAAGTGGCTGCACTGATGAAGCGTAAGCCGCTGGTGGTGAGCATAATTTCTGGTTTTGCTTTTTATAAGATCACCGTGTCTGCTGGGTGACAACAGGGAATAAGCTATTGCCACCCAGCATCCATTAGCCTAGCTGTACCCCTTCAAATTGCCGGAGGAAGCGCATGTCGTTCTCTGTAAACAAACGCAAATCCTTGATCTGATATTTCAGCATGGCAATACGTTCGATGCCCATACCCCAAGCATAGCCTGAGTATTGCTCCGGGTCGATACCGGACTGTTGGAGTACATTGGGGTCAACCATACCACAACCACCAATCTCAACCCAGCCGGTTTGCTTGCAGATATTACAGCCTTTGCCCTTGCAGATCAGGCAAGTGATATCAATTTCGGCGCTAGGTTCGGTGAAGGGAAAAAAGGACGGTCGGAAGCGGATTTGAATATCTTGCCCAAACATCTCTTGTACGAAGTAGTATACCGTCTGCTTCAGGTCAGCAAAGCTCACGCCTTCATCCACAAAGAGGCCTTCCACTTGGTGGAACATCATGTGCGCACGGGCCGAAATAGCTTCGTTGCGATACACCCGACCAGGCATGATGCTACGAATAGGAGGCTTCTGGCTTTCCATGACGCGCACCTGCACGTTGCTGGTATGCGTGCGCAAAAGCCAGTCGTTGGTTTGTCCTGGCTCGCGGTGCACGAAGAACGTGTCCTGCATATCGCGCGCCGGGTGGTTTTCGGGGAAGTTTAGCGCGGTGAAGTTGTGCCAATCGTCTTCGATTTCGGGGCCTTCAGCTACGTTGAAACCAATGCGTGAGAAAATGCGCACCATCTCCTCGCGCACTAAGTTCAGCGGATGCCGGGTACCTAGGGCATTGGGCGCTGAAGGCAAGGTATAATCGAAGGTAGCATCGGCGGGTGCATTTTGGGCTGCTGCTTCTAGCTCCTGCTGCCGCTGCGTAAATTTCTCAAGAGCTAGCTGCTTAAGCTGGTTGAGCTCCTGACCCACGGCGCGGCGCTGCTCCTGCGGCACAGTCTTGAGCTGGTCAAACAGGTCGGCCAGCTGACCTTTGCGACCCGTGAAGGCAATGCGAAATTGCTCCAGTTGTTCGGGAGCCGTAAGATCGTAAGCTTCGATTTCGGCGCGTAGCCGATTGATATTCTCCTGCATAATAGTACAAAGGTACATCGTTGCTGACAACTGATACTAGCCTCAGCATAGGTTGAATTTGGGACTTTGTGTTGCCAAATGAAGAATCAGTTGGCCTGTGGCTAGTCACATAAGTAAGGTCGAGTAGGAGAATTTTATGATTTGGTATGATTGATGCAATACGACAAGTACCTGCAAGGTCGTTACTGGCGAAAGTCGCCTGCCTGCATTGGCCTTGTACTGGCGTGTTTCCTACCCTCTCCACCTCTTTCTCATTTGATTGCCATGCCACGCTTTTTGCTTCCCGCTTTTCTTTTATTCGCAGTGTTGGGCGTTGCTAGTGCGCCCGTTCAGGCTCAGTCTACTACCCAACCTAGCACTGTCACTTCCGATCCGTGGGCTACGTCTGACGTCGTGACTGATGCCCCACAATACGCAACGGGTTGGAGCAGTGCCCCAGGCATGAGCCTCAGTTTGCACCAGCGCCCGACAACGGACTACCGGGGTCGGCCGCTAAAGCAGCAGCCTAAACCCAAGCGGGTAGCAGCAGAAGACCTAGCTATTGCTGAGGCCAACGACGACCCCATGATGCATAGCTCCGGCGTTATGATTGCCCCAGGCATGAATACGGCTCCTTACCGCGGCGTTAGCACCGACTATAATGGCCGGCCGCTACGCAAATCGTCGCATAACAACTCTACTATAGGAGCCAAGGTTGCGAAAGCAGCACCGGTAGCTGCCGTGCGTTCGACGAGCTGGTAGGCGAGTTCAGAGTCGGCATTATTATCGTAGGAACGGAGGTGTCCACTCTTCGCTTCTGTTTATGCGCCTCTCCTTTCTATTTCTCGCTTTCGCCGCACTGGTTGGTGCGCCCGCCGTAGCCCAGCAGGTCCGTCGTACGGCTAATGGTTATCATCACACCCGTAATACAAAAGCCAAAGCTCGTTCGGGGGCCTATGCTCGCTACGATCGTTCGGCTCGGCGCAACGAAGACAATTTGAAGCTAGCTCCTGGCTTGCGGTTGAACATGCCTAGTCCGCCTACTACTGATTATATGGGGCGGCCGCTGAAGAAGAAAGCTGCTCCCGCTACGGCGGGGGCTACTAGTCTTTCGGCAGAAAAGTCGCCTGCTAAAGCAAGCTCTACGGCTGCACCAGCAACGAAGCGCCGCACCCGATAAAATGTAGCTAGGTATCAAATGATCGGGGCAGAAATTTCTTCGTAGAAAGTCAATAACTCTTGGCTGTACCGCTATGCTACGAACGACCTTCCTTCTGTTACTAACCCTAAGTGCCGTCTTGCTGACCGGTACTCCTGCCTCGGCGCAAGCCCGTGCCAATGCACCCGCCGGCAAAAAGGCAGGCACTAGCGGGAAAATTTACTCGGCCCAGCCCGCTCGTACATCTACCAAGCCCACAGCCGACGATGGAGGCAAAACGCCGTCACCTAGCAAGGACCCTAAAATGGAACCGCTAATGGAAAGCCAAGGTGAGTCGGTGGCGCCTAGCATGAGTGGAGCACCACCCACACGGGTAACAACTGATTATGAAGGCCGGCCAATAAGAAAGACTACGAATAGTTCTACGCTGTCGTCGCAGCCGAAAAACCCGACTTCACCGCGAAAAACACAATGATTTCGTGCTGCTGTTCACGCTAAAAGAGCCCACTGGTTAGCTACCAGTGGGCTCTTTTAACATAAAATATTGTCTATCTACTCAGCTTCTGCGTCAAGCGTTGCTAGTTCGGGGACAGATTTTTTGGGCTGCGCGCGGTAGTAGAGCGTGCTACTATTCTCAGGACGCAGCACTTCTTGCGCAGCAGCCAATACAGCGGCTGGCGTAACAGCTTGCACACGGGTGCTTTCTTGATTAACCAAATTGGCGTCGCCCATGAGTTTGCTGTAAGCTAGGTTCATAGCTCGGTTCAACAACTCGATTTCTCCGAACACAATGCTGGCTTCGGCTTGATTCTTCACCTTTTCTAGTTCTTCGGCAGATACTTCCGCGGTACGTAGCTCCGAAAGAATTTCTTCGACGGCCGCATCTGCTTCTTCCGGCGTTACACCAGCATTAAGCTTGCCGCTGATGATGAGCAAGCCAGGCTCTAGAGAACCCGTGCAGGAGGCCGAAACATTGTTGAACAGCGGCTTTTCTTTTACCAACCGCTGGTACAAGCGCGACGATTTGCCCCGGCCAAGTATGTCGCCGAGCAAGTCGACGGGATAGTATGCTGCGTCGGCGCGGCCGGGCATATGATACACTTTATAGAAGGCGGTTACTGGTACGTCAGCCGATACATCGAGGTGGCGGGCTTCCGTTTGGCGCGGTTCCAGGGGCAAGTTGCGGTCGTAGCGCGTACCGCTCGGAATCGGTTCGAACCACTTCTCCGCCAAGCGTTTCACTTCGGACACCGGTACAGCACCTGCTACCACCAAAATGGCATTGGCGGGCGAATAGTGCTTGGCAAAGAATGCGCGCACGTCGTCCATCACGGCATTTTCAATATGGCTTACTTCCTTGCCGATGGTAGCCCAGTTATATGGGTGCACTTGGTAGGCTAGGGGGCGTAGCTTCAGCCATACGTCGCCGTAGGGCTGGTTGAGGTAGTTCTGCTTAAACTCTTCCACGACCACCTTACGCTGCACCTCTAGGCCCTGCTCCGAAAAAGCTAGGTTCAGCATCCGGTCTGATTCGAGCCAAAAGCCCGTTTCGATGTTGGCAGCCGGCACAGTGAGGTAGTAATTAGTAATATCGGGCGAGGTAAAGGCGTTGTTTTCGCCGCCTACGCGCTGCAAAGGTTCGTCGTAGTTGGGAATGTTGACGGAACCCGAAAACATCAGGTGTTCAAACAAATGCGCGAAGCCAGTGTGTTGCGGGTCCTCGTCGCGCGAACCAACGTTATAGAGAATGTTGAGCACTGCCATCGGCGTGGTATGGTCCTCATGGACGATGCAGCGCAAGCCGTTGGCTAGGGTGAATTCTTCGAAATGAATCATGCGCGGGGTAAGAGGGTGTTTCGGGGAATATTACAGAGGTAACCAGCCGCCTACGTTGATAGTTTCGGCCACTAATTCGGCAAGTACGGAAGATGTGTGCAAGCTGCCAACGAGGGCCCTTACAAAGTAGCACGGACGCCGAGCAGAACGGTACGCGCCATCAGATATGCATCTAGGCTACGACCTCCAATATAAGTAGCAGCGTCGCCGCTACTTATATTGGAGGTCGTAGCCTACGTGACTAGAACCCCTAGCGTATCAGCTGCTTAGGCATAAATAGTAGCAGAGAAGAAAAGAGGTGGAAAGAGCGATACTAAGTCGAATCATAGACGATAAAGGCGCCATTCGCAGCTACAAGTGCATTAATGAATAGCCCAAAGCCGTGCTAGCAATTTTCCTTCCTTTCTAAACCCGTACTTTTGAGGTTGCTAGCCTTATCCTTCGCCTACGTATGCAGTTCGACCGCAAAGAGTACTCCAACGAACAACTTTTGACCCTGTATCGCGCCCTGCTCAGGCCGCGCCTGATCGAAGAAAAGATGCTCATTCTGCTCCGCCAAGGCAAAGTGAGCAAGTGGTTTTCGGGGGTGGGGCAGGAGGCCATTGCCGTGGGCAGCACATTAGCCCTCAACCCAGATGAGTACATTTTGCCCTTGCACCGCAACCTAGGGGTGTTCACGGCCCGGCAGGTGCCTCTTACGCGTCTCTTCGCGCAGTGGCAAGGAAAGCTCGATGGCTTCACCAAGGGTCGTGACCGGAGCTTTCACTTCGGCAGCAATGAGCACCATATTGTCGGTATGATCTCGCACCTAGGTCCACAGCTCGCCGTGGCCGATGGCATTGCTTTGGCGGATATGCTGGATCAGCAAAAGCGCGTGACGTTAGTGTATAGTGGCGACGGCGGCGCTTCGGAAGGCGATTTTCACGAGGCGTTGAACGTAGCTGCCGTGTGGCAACTGCCTGTTATTTTCCTTGTCGAGAACAACGGCTACGGGCTCTCGACGCCCAGCAATGAGCAGTTTCGCTGCCGCTCCTTTATCGACAAAGGACCCGCCTACGGAATGGAAGCGGTGCAGGTAGATGGCAACAACATCCTGGAAGTGTATGGTGCCATTCAACAGCTCGCCCAGGACATGCGTCAGAAGCCGCGTCCGGTGTTGGTCGAAGCTATTACGTTCCGGATGCGTGGGCACGAAGAGGCGAGTGGCACCAAGTACGTGCCACAAGACTTACTAACCGAATGGGCGGCCAAAGACCCCGTAACCAACTACGAGCAGTGGTTGCTGGCCGAAGGGCTAGTAAGCGAAACCGGCCGGCATCGCACCCGCGAGCAGATCAAACAGGAAATAGACGAGGCCCTGCAAGCCGCTGATGCGCTGCCGGCACCCACCGCCGACGACGCTGTTGAGCTAGCCGACATGTATCAGCCCTTCGAAGCACCTGCGCAAACGCCTGCCGACGACGCACCCAGCTCCGATAAACGCTACGTAGATGCCATCGCCGATGCCCTCCGCCAGAGCATGGAACGTTATCCTGAGTTGGTGCTCATGGGCCAGGATATTGCCGAGTACGGCGGAGTATTTAAAGTCACGGAAGGGTTTGTAGCGCAGTTTGGCAAGGCACGAGTACGCAATACGCCCCTGTGCGAATCGGCTATTTTGGGGGCTAGCCTAGGCCTGAGCATTCGCCAGAAAAAGTCGATGGTGGAAATGCAGTTTGCTGACTTCGTAACCTGCGGTTTCAACCAGATCGTGAACAATCTGGCAAAGAGTCACTACCGCTGGGGCCAAAACGCCGATGTCGTTGTGCGTATGCCCACAGGGGCCGGCACGGCTGCTGGGCCCTTCCACTCCCAGAGCAATGAAGCGTGGTTTGTGCACACGCCAGGCCTAAAAGTGGTGTACCCCAGCAGCCCCGAAGACGCGAAAGGCTTACTCAATGCCGCCATTGAAGACCCCAATCCGGTGCTGTATTTCGAGCATAAGCTGCTCTATCGCTCCATAACGGGCCCTGTCCCGGATGGCTATTACACCACGCCTATTGGCAAAGCTAGGCTCGTGCGCGAAGGCGACAACCTGAGCATTATTACCTACGGGCTAGGTGTGCACTGGGCCACGCAACTCGCTGAGGAGCTAAGCCTTGATTGCGACATTCTGGACCTTCGTACGCTACTACCCTGGGACGAAGATGCGGTGCGCCAAACCGTAATGAAAACCGGCCGGGTACTGCTCCTGCACGAAGACACGCTCACAGGTGGCATCGGGGGCGAAATTTCGGCTTGGATTGCAGAGCACTGCTTTGAGTACCTCGATGGGCCGGTGCAACGCGTGGCTTCCCTTGATACCGCCGTTCCTTTTGCGCCGGCGCTGGAAAAAGCCTTCCTGCCACAACAGCGTCTGCGTGAGCGAATTGAAAAGTTACTGGCGTATTAGCTTGTTGGTTAAGGCACGGGTTTTGGTGATTGAGTACCTGAGTAACAACCCGAACCAGATACGTGACCAAATACTCGGTTACTTCGTGCGAAGCCACTCAGTCACTCTAACGAAGTTACTCCTCTAGGCCCTATGATTACCTGCTTTTTACGTAGCGCGCGGCCAGCCGTGTGGTTGTTGGCGCTGAGCTGCTTGCTAACCACGGCTTGCCACTCTTACCGAATTCCTAGCCCTACCGGGCCGCCACAGGCGAAGGTGAAAGCAGCGAAGGGGAAGGAAGCCGACGCGACCGAAGCTGCTGATGGCTCGACCACCGCCGCGGCACCCAAACCGCAGCGCAATAGCTACGACAAAAACGGGCTCCTCAAAAAGCCTAAGTACGAGCGGCGACGGGTGAAGCGCAAAGTAGGGCAGCGCAAGTTCTTAGGTATTATCCTACCCTTCTAATTAGCTTGGCTGCGCGCCCATATTTTACGTAAAAGTACCTAGCTCGAAAGCTCATGTCAACCAGCTCTGAGCGACGTTTCTTTTCACGCTTTAGGGAGCCGGGATTTATTCTCAAGCACTTCTTATCTAGCTGCTTATGTATCGGATTGTAGTACTCGTCTTCTTCATGTTTGCTGCGGGCTATGCGCGGTCGGCTGCGGCCCAGATTAAGGAAACGAGTCCGGCGAAGCTACGCGCCGCCAACCGGCGCTCTTTGCGCGAATCGCGGCAGTATCCGGCCCCGGCAGCCTATAAAGATTCGCACCTAGCTGTGAGCCGTACCGACTTGCGCCGCGGCGAAGGTGGACAAGCGGGACAACCCCACGATGGCCGCGACAGTTATAAATTCGACAAGACGGGCACGGCACGTGTGAGCGAACCAATTGCTCCCGGTCTGCGTCCTCGCAAGAAGAAAAAGGAATAACCCATTAAATCACCCAACCCATGGCTCCCTGGCAACCGCTTACGCAAGCTGAACAACTCACCGATATCGTCCGCGAATCGCACGAGCAGCCTGTTCTCATTTTCAAGCATAGTACCTCCTGCTCAATCAGCGCAGCTGCCAAGAGCAAGTTAGAGCGCCAATGGAACGACGCAGGCCTGGAAAATGCCAAAATCTACTATTTAGATTTGCTACGCTACCGGCCTATTTCCACCCAAGTTGCCGAGCAGTTTGGCGTGCGCCACGAGTCTCCCCAACTGCTGCTTATTCAGGATGGCGAGTGCCGCTACGATGCCTCGCATATGGGTATTCGCCTGAGCGACGTAAAGAGCAGCATCAGCGCGTAGCATGAATAGCTAGGTGCTAGCTTGGTAGCGGATTGTTAGCTTGTCGGATAAGACTTTACTAGCTGAACGCTAGACGTCAACAATAAAATGTGCGTCTGACCGATTAAGTAATATGCACCACCAAGCAAGCACCTAGCTCTGCTTCGCTACAGACTGTAGTTGAACTGAACCTCTTGCCGAATTTCCGGGTTCAAACTCAGGGCAACCGGACAGGTACGCGCTGCATTTTCGAGGATGGTACGCTCCTTTGGCGACAAAGCAGCAGGCAACTGGAAATGCACATCAATTTGTCCAATCCGCCGCGGGTCAGCCACCATGTGTTTTGTTACGTTAAAGGTAGTGCCGGCTAGGTTGATTTGGCTTCGCTCCGCCACGATGCCCATAATGGTCATCATGCACGAACCAAGCGCCGCACTGACAAGATCGGTAGGGGAAAAAGCTTCGCCCCGGCCGTGGTTGTCAACAGGTGCGTCGGTGACGATGCAATTGCCGGAAGCGGTGTGCGTGGCTTCGGTTCGTAGTTGGCCGGAATAGCGGGCGGTGGCGGTGCTCATATATCAACAAAGAAGGTAAGACAATGCGTGTAAATTTACGTACTTTCGGTAAGTCTGCTGCCCAGCGACAGTTCTCGGCCTCTATTGTTTCATTTCCAGCGCTTCCGCCATCCGTGCGTAATCTACCTGTACTCGGCTGTTTTGTACTTGCCACGCTAGCTTTGACGCCCGCTGCTCGCGCGCAAAGCCAGAAGGCAAGCCAGAATGTAAGTGCTACTGATGAACCTTCTTATCGCAAGGAGTTCATTTATGGCATCAACTTCAATACGCGGGGTGGGCTCATCGGGGGCGCCTCGGTGCGCTCGACCAAAACGTTGTCGCAAGATTGGTCGCGCTTTTGGGGAATTGAAGCCGTTGAGGTGAAGCACCCCAAAGAGCAGCGCGTAACCAACATCAACACAGGCGGTACCTTTGTACTGGGCAAAAGCAACTACTTATTCGTCATTCGACCTACGTATGGCGTGCAGCGGGTAATTTTCCGCAAAGCACCCGAATCGGGGGTGCAGATAAATGCTTTGCTAGGTGCCGGCCCTTCTATTGGGCTGCTCATGCCGTACTACATCTCCTACGATCTGACGGAAAAGCAGCCTAATGGTCAGCCAAGGCCAAATACACAGCAAACAATCGTAAATCAGCAGTACGATCCAAATGTCAATACCGAGGCCGGCCGCATTATCGACCGAGCCCCATTGTTTGCAGGCATCAGCGAAACCAAGCCTAACATCGGAGCGCACTTACGTGGCGCCCTCAGCTTTGAGTATGGCCGTTACCGCGATGCGGTAGCCGGTATTGAAGCAGGTTTTTTGGTCGAAGCGTACACAAAGAAGCTGACCATCTTGAGCGTACAATCGGCTAGCAGCACCAAGGCACTAAATGAGCAATTTTATCCATCCGTATACCTAACCATTTATCTAGGGCACCGGAGCTAAGAAGCAAGCAACATCTAAGTCTTGCTACCACCGAATAGCCGGCAAGCTTGCTCACGCAGGCGGCCAGCTATTTGATTTTGAACTTGTTTATGGGCTAGGGGTTGTACCTTTAGCTTAGCAGTCTGTCTAATCACGTCAGACGGCTGCTTAGTAGCCCACATAACTGTCATTTGACCTTACCTTTGCAGCATGGATGAATTGTTGCTGACCCTGCCGATCATACAACCCCAGCCCGCCGCGCCTGCTAAGCCGCGCAAGCCTGATTGGCTGCGTGTAAAGCTGCCCGTGGGCCCCGAATACGCTAAAGTTCGCCGGTTGGTGGACGAGCACAAGCTGCACACCATCTGCGAGAGCGGCAATTGCCCGAACATGGGCGAGTGTTGGGGTGCGGGTACCGCTACGTTCATGATCCTGGGCAACGTTTGCACGCGCTCCTGCTCGTTTTGCGCGGTAGCAACCGGCCGCCCCAACGAATATGACCTAGATGAGCCACGCCGCGTGGCCGAAGCCATTCAGCTGATGGGCGTGAAGCACGCCGTGCTTACCTCCGTAAACCGCGATGAGCTTAAGGACCGGGGTGCTAGCGTCTGGTACGAAACAGTGGTTCAAACCAAGCAGCTCTCGCCTACGACGACCATCGAGACGCTCATTCCTGACGTGAAAGCCAACTGGGCTGCGCTGGATACCATGATTGCTGGGGGCCAGGAAGTGGTGTCGCACAACATGGAAACCGTAGGTAGCCTTTACCGCCTGGTGCGGCCACAAGCCAAGTATGACCGCTCGCTGGAGCAGATCCGGCGCACGAAAGAAGCTGGCAAGCGCACCAAGTCAGGCATTATGCTAGGGCTAGGTGAGCAAAAGGCAGAAGTGTACAAAGCCATGGACGACCTAGTAGAGAATGGCCTTGACATCCTGACCCTAGGTCAGTACCTGCAACCCACGAAGCGCCACATTGAAGTCGCCGAGTTTATTCACCCTGACCTATTCGCGCACTACCGTGAGGAAGGACTGCGCCGTGGCCTCAAGTACGTAGAGTCAGGGCCACTGGTGCGCAGCAGCTACCACGCCGAGCGCCACGTAAATGTGCCGATCTAGTCAACTCAATTGTAAACAAAAAGCAAAAAGGACAAGCTAGCTTGTCCTTTTTGCTTTTTAAACGATGCCGATTATTGCGGAGCTTGATAAGCAGGTGCTGCGCGAAGCTCCGCATGACGTTCTGCTGGCAAACAGGATGGTACAGGGTAGCTAGCAGCACAGGAGGGTGTATGTTCGCTGCTCTATTCTGAACTCTTGCCACACCGTTTCCGCCATGCGCCGCAAACTACTTTTTCTGCTTACCTATCTTTCGCTGCTGTGCACCAGCGGTTTGCGTGCTCAGTCGGACACGCGCAAACAGGTGCAGTATCTCTCCGGCACCGATAACAACCACACGGCCACCTGGGATTTCTACTGTACGGGTGGGCGAAAAAGCGGCTACTGGACTACCATTCAGGTGCCGTCGTGCTGGGAGCAGCAGGGCTTTGGTAGCTACAACTACGGCCGCGACTACAAAACCTACGGGAAGAACTTCCGCTTTGCCGACGAAAAAGGCATGTACAAGCGGCAGTTTCAGGTGCCAGCTAGCTGGAAGGGCAAGCAGGTATACTTGGTATTCGAAGGCGCAATGACCGACACCGAGGTGAAAGTCAACGGTCAGCTCGCCGGGCCGATCCACCAAGGCGCTTTCTACCGCTTCAAATATGACATCACCGATAAGCTGCAAGCCGATAAAGCTAACCTACTGGAAATAACGGTGAGCAAAATGTCGGCGGAAGCCTCGGTGAACAATGCCGAGCGCCTCGCTGACTATTGGATCTTCGGTGGCATCTTCCGGCCCGTATACCTGGAAGCGTATCCGAAGCAATTCATTGCCCGTACTGCTGTTGCCGCGAAGGCCGATGGCACGTTTGCCATGAATGTATTTCTGAAGGGCCAAACGCAAGCAGGCGAAGTGCAAGCCGATATTCTGGATGCGACCGGCAAAGTTGTAGGAACGGCAAAAGGCACCGCAAGCGCGCAAGACACCGTCGTGACGCTTCGTACTAAAGTGAACAAGCCGTTGCAGTGGACTTCGGAAACACCGAACCTGTACCGCGCCAATGTGACGCTGAAAACCAACGGTAACCTAGCTTTCCAGACGTCGGAGAAGTTTGGCTTCCGCACCATCGAGATTCGGCGTGGCAAAGGCATTTACGTGAACGGCACGCAGGTGAAGATGAAGGGCATCAACCGGCACAGCTGGTGGCCCGAAACCGGCCGTACTCTCAACGACTCCATTCACCTCGGCGACGTGAAGCTCATGAAGGAGATGAACATGAACGCCGTGCGCCTCTCGCATTACCCGCCCGACGCCAAGTTTCTGGAAATCTGCGATTCGCTGGGCTTGTACGTGCTCGATGAGCTAGCCGGTTGGCAGAAGGCTTACAGCACCAAAGCTGGCGAGAAACTGGTGAAGGAAATGGTCGAAAAGGACGTGAACCACCCAAGCATTATCTTCTGGAGCAACGGCAACGAAGGCGGCACCAACAAGGAGCTGGATGATGACTTTGGCAAGTACGATCTTTCCAACCGTCCTGTCATTCACGCCCACCACCGCCCCGGCAATGCCTTCAACGGCATCGACACAAACCACTATGAAGACTACTACAGCACCCAAAAGATCCTCAGCGACTCACTTATCTACATGCCCACCGAGTTTCTGCACGCCCAAGACGATGGTGGCGCGGCCGTGGGCCTAGGTGATTTCTGGGAACTGCACTGGAAGTCGCAGCGCTCGGGTGGGGGCTTCATCTGGGCGCTGGTAGATGAAGGCATTGTGCGTACCGATCTGAACAACATCATCGACGTAAACGGCGTGAACGCGCCCGACGGTGTCGTGGGGCCGCACCGCGAGAAGGAGGGCAGCTTCTATGCCATCCGCGAAATATTCTCGCCGGTGCACATCACCCTCAAAGAGCTGCCTAGCTCCTTTAAAGGGGTGGTGCCAGTGGAGAACCGTTACCATTTCACTAACCTCAATCAGTGCTATTTTCAGTGGGAGCTGGTGAAATACCGCAAGCCAGGCGAAGCTTTCTCGGGGTACACTACCATGAAAAAGAGCCGCATGGCTAGCCCCAATGTGGCACCCCTCGCCAGCGGCAAGCTCGACCTGAAGCTGCCCAAGGATTGGAAAACGTACGACGCGCTACTACTTTCTGCCTACGACCCCGCGAAGAACTTAGTGTACAAATGGTCGTGGAAAACCGTTGCCAACGATAAGCTGCTCGACGGTATTCTGACCTTACAAGACAAGCAGCCTCAACCAGTGGAAGTAACGGAGAGCGACACTACGCTTACCTTGAAAGCTAGCGACATCACCGTAGCCTTCAACAAACGCAGTGGCAAGCTGACGGGCGTAAAAGGAAATAGCGGCGATAAGCTGTCCTTCGGCAATGGGCCCGTGCTCGTGAGTGGCAACGCGACCTTCACCGGCCTCACGCACCGCAAGGAGAATGACGGGGAAGTGGTGGAAGCTAGCTATACCGGCGACCTGAAGTCCGTGCGCTGGAAGATGTACAGCACGGGCTGGCTCAGCCTCAGCTATGAATACGCCCTTAGCGGTGATTTTCCCTTTACTGGAGTGAGCTTCACGTATCCGGAAAATTTTGTGCTAAGCGCTAAGTGGCTCGGCAAGGGGCCGTACCGCGTGTGGAAGAACCGCCTGCAAGGAGTGACCGACAACGTGTGGGAGAATGCCTACAACAACACCCAAACTGGCGCTGCGCCCTGGATTTACCCCGAATTCAAGGGTTACTTTGCCGATATTACTTGGCTGGAAATGAACACAGTAGAAGGTAAATTTCTGGTGGCCAGCCCCGATAAAGGGCTGTACGTACGCATGCTCGACTTCTACGGCCTCTCTGGCGTGAAGCCGCATCCAGCGTTGCCCATCGGCAACTTGTCTTTCCTGGATGCTATTCCGCCCATCGGCACCAAGCTCGCCTTGAATATTGATTCGAACCCGCAAAAGCTAGGTCCGAATAGTGAGCCAAACCACGTAAGTGGCAGCACGAAACGTACTCTGTACTTCTTTTTCGGCTTGCCAAAGACCAGTGGGGAGCAACAGCCGTACACCGTGCCCGCTAAGAATGATCTGTTCTAACAGCTACGTGTCAGCTCTTTAGTAGAAAACGACAATAACGGTAGCTCCAGTGTTGGTGCTGAGTTGACTGCACGCCGTTAGTCAGATTTGCATCGCCGCAGTAACAGAAGCTAGCCAAGCGCATAGCCTCGACTACATCTTGCTTGAACGCTTGGTCTACGCGCATTTTGCACGTAGACCAAGCGTTCAAGTTCTAGATAGGCCTACCTAGGTGGTACGTTTAGGCACCGCTTCAAAACAGGGCTTGCTAGACATCACCTTGGGTGTCTGGCTTTGATTACACGAGAACTACATTGAATTCTCGGTAACGGAGGCGACTACGCCAAAGATGAACGTTCGACAGAAGAGGAAGGCAGAGTCTGCGGATGCTGATGAAGCAAACGCAGACTCTGCCTTCCGGCGGAAGTCTAGAATAGCACTCAAGATACCGAACCTAGCTTAAGCAAGCTGCTGATACTGTACGGCTTGCTTGGCTTCTTTGATTACCTTGCCCTATTCTCTGGCTAGGCTCAAATAACTCATAATGAAAATAGTAGTGGCGTCGGGTAAATCATTATGGCTAACCGAGCCAGCTTATAAAAGAACAGCTCCGGGTTCGCGCTTCCTACTAAGTACGCTCGTGCTGCTAGCGGTGGTCAGCATCGGGCAAGGGCAACCCAGTAACCCCAGCAGTACTGGCGCAGCCAAAACCGTAACGGTGTTGGTAGACGACACAAAAACCTACCAAACCATCGACAACTTTAGCGCGTCGGATGCGTGGGCGTGTCAGTTTGTGGGACAATGGCCTGCGGCTAAGAAGGAAGCCATAGCTGACTTGCTGTTCAGCACGGACGCCAAAGCCGGTGGTCAGCCCAAGGGTATCGGCTTGTCGATGTGGCGCTTCAACATTGGGGCAGGTAGCGCGCAGCAGGGCGAGCAAAGCGGCATCCGCGACGAGTGGCACCGCGCCGAGTCGTTTATGCTGCCCGATGGCCGCTACGACTGGACCCGGCAGGCCGGGCAAGTCTGGTTTCTGCAAGCGGCCAAGAAGCGGGGCGTTCAGCAGTTCCTAGGGTTTCTGAACAGCCCGCCGGTGCAGTACACCATCACTGGCCGTGCCTTCGCCGAGGGCGGCAAAACTAACCTAGCTCCGGCCAACTACGAGCCCTTTGCCACGTTCATGGCCAAGGTGGTGCAAGGCGTGAAAAAGACCACCGGCATCACCTTCGATTACGTGAGCCCAGTGAATGAGCCACAGTGGGATTGGAGCGACCCTAAACAAGAAGGCAGCCCCTTCCGCAACGAGGAAATGGCCGGCGTAACCAAGGCTCTGAACGCCGCACTACTTGCTCAACAGCTGCCCACCAAAATTCTACTCACCGAGGCCGGCAAGATTAACTATCTCTTTGCTACGGCAGATAAGCCCGACCGCGGCGACCAGATCAGCGCCTTTTTTAGTCCGACGGCGTCCACGTATGTTGGTGACCTGCCGCGAGTAGCCCGCACCGTTGCCGCCCACAGTTACTTCACTACTTCGCCCTACAGCCAAGCCGTGGCAACGCGCCAGCAGCTAGCGGCCAAAGTAGCAACAGTTAACAAGCTTACCTTCTGGCAATCAGAATACTGCATCTTGGGTGATAATGCCGGCGAAATCAATGGCAACAAGCGCGACCTAGGGATGGATGCGGCACTATACCTAGCTCGCACCATTCATATGGACCTAGCTACGGCAAATGCTGCGGCTTGGCAGTGGTGGCTGGCCATCTCTCCCTACGATTACAAAGATGGCCTGATCTACATCGACAAAACCAAAGAAGATGGTACTTATCAGGTAAGTAAGATGCTGTGGGCGCTGGGCAACTATAGCCGTTATATCCGCCCCGGCGCCGTTCGGGTCGAGGCTAGCCTTGCGCAAAACCTAGGTATGGACAGCCAATTGCTCGTCTCTGCTTATAAAAGTGCTGCCGGCAAGCAGCTGATAACGGTCGTCGTTAATTCGGCCGCTACGCCAACCGATTTGCGCCTGACGCTGAGCGGAAAAAAGCTAGGTTCGGTGCGCACTTTCACCACTTCCGCTACCACCGATCTGCAACCCGGCCCTGTCGTGAAGGACCAACTCGTGCACCTGGTCCCACGCTCCATCACGACGCTAGTGAGCGACATTCGCTAAAGACCTGCTCCCACCAACTCGCCTACTCCGTGAAAACTGCCTTACTACTCTTGCTTGCCCTGGTTTGCTGTTTGTTTTCAAGCGGTGCTCAGGCCCAGGCACCTCGCCAACAGGTGCTGTTCAACGCCGATTGGAAGTTTCACAAAGGCGACGTAACCGCGGGCGAAAAGGCTGACTTCAACGACACCAACTGGCGCCGCTTGGCGCTGCCCCACGATTGGAGCATTGAAGGGCCTTTTAGTCAGGAATGGGCCAGTGCCACGGGCTTCTTGCCGGGCGGCATTGGTTGGTACCGCAAAACCTTCGATGTGCCCGCCGGCTTTCGGGGCAAGAAGGTATTTGTGTATTTCGATGGCGTGTACAAGAACAGTGAGGTGTGGCTCAACGGCCACTACCTAGGGAAGCGGCCCAGCGGTTTTGCCTCCTTTCAATACGAACTGACCTCGTACCTGAAAGCCAGCGGCCAGAATGTGTTGGCCGTGAAAGCCGACCACACCGAGTTTGCCGATTCGCGCTGGTATACGGGCTCGGGCATCTACCGCAATGTGTACTTGCTAGCGACTGAACCTGTGCACATTGGCTTGTGGGGCATTGGCTTCACCACGCCCGACGTATCAGCTAGCGCCGCCACGGGGAAGGTAACGGTAGCCGTCAATAACATGACGGCTGCCGCCGCCAGCGTCCTGGTAAAAAGTACGCTCGTGGACCCGCAAGGACAAGTAGTTGCCACCGCTCAGCAGCAAATACAGGCCAAACCAAACACGGATACGCCAGCCGCCATGACCTTGAAAATCGGCAAACCTAGCTTGTGGTCGGTGGAAAAACCTAGCCTCTACAAGTTACGGGTAGCGCTGTCGGTGCAAGGTAAGCTGACCGACGAAGTAGTGGAAGAAGTAGGTGTGCGCACCATCCGCTTCGACGCCAACCAGGGCTTTTTTCTGAACGGCAAAAGCCTGGAGCTTAAAGGTGTCTGCCTGCACGACGACGCGGGTGCGCTGGGTGTAGCCGTGCCGCAAGCGGTATGGGAGCGGCGGCTAAAGACGCTAAAGGAAGGTGGCTGCAACTCCATCCGGATGAGCCATAACCCGCACGCCGACTACTTCTATGCGTTGTGCGACAAGCTAGGTTTTCTGGTGATGGATGAGGCTTTCGACGAGTGGGAAGAGGGAAAAAACAAGTGGGTGGAAGGCTGGAATGTGGGTACACCCGCCAAGTTTGGGGCGCACCAATACTTCAAGGAATGGGCCGACCGCGATTTGCGCGATATGATCCTGCGTAACCGCAACCGCCCGTCCATCATCATGTGGAGCATTGGCAATGAGATAGATTACCCCAACGACCCTTATTCGCACGAGGTCCTGAACACGGGCCGCAACCCGCAGATCTACGGCAAAGGCTACCTGCCTGATCACCCGGCCGCCAGCCGCTTGGGCGAAATCTCCCAGCACTTGGTGGCCGTGGCCAAAAAGTACGATACCTCTCGGCCTATCACGGCGGCGCTGGCCGGCGTGGTGATGTCCAACTTCACGGATTATCCTGCATCGCTCGACGTGGTGGGCTACAACTACCAGGAATTTCGCTACCCCGAAGATCACCAGAAGTACCCCAGCCGAATTATCTACGGTAGTGAGAATGGCATGGCTGCAAGTGCCTGGGCGGCCGTCGATTCCAACGCTTACATCTCGGCTCAGTATCTCTGGACTGGTATCGACTACCTAGGAGAAGCCGGCAAGTGGCCCCAACGTAGCAACGGCGCCGGCCTGCTCGATTTAGCTGGCTTCCCCAAGCCAGAGTTTTACTTTCGCCAAAGCCTGTGGTCCGAGAAGCCGATGGTGTACTTAGGTGCCATGGAAGCCTCGAAAGATCAGCAAAGCCGCGGCCATCGGCGCCTGAACACCGCTTGGAACTGGAACGCCGGCGACCAAGTGCGCGTCGTGAGCTTCACGAATGGTGATGCGGTGGAGCTGTTTCTCAATGGGAAATCCTTGGGTAAAAAGCAGGGTCGGGAGGTTGCCTGGGACGTAGCCTATCAGCCCGGCGAGCTGCTAGCCAAAAGCTATAAGAAGGACCAAGAAGTAAGCTGTACGGTGTTGAAGACGGTTGAGGCACCCGCCGCCATCCAGGCCACCGCCGACCGGACTACCTTGTCTAGCAAAGCCCACAACCTAGCTCAGATCGAAGTAAGAGTAGTTGACCAGCAGGGAAATCCAGTGAATACGGCCACCAATGAAGTTACCGTGGCCGTGGAAGGCCCGGCCAAGCTGCTCGGCATTGAAAGCGGCGACCTAGCCAGCCACGAGGACTACAAAGGCTCGAAACGGCAGGCGTATCAAGGTCGGCTGTTGGTGTACGTGCAGGCCACGGCAGCCGGCGCCGTAAAAGTGTTGCTACAGTCGCCAGGGCTAGCGGCGAAAACGGTGAACTTGCAGGTAGCGTTGTAGAAGCGGCCAATAAGTGACCCTAGGTCAGGCCAAGAGCTTTGAGCACCCGTTCGTGGTCAGAGAAGTCTCCTACGAGCCGTCGGACCAAGCCGGGGCGTTTTTTGAGGAGCATCGGTACGCCCAGGATTTCCTCCTGACTCGCCCGCTCTGGCTGCTGGTAAAGGTCGACGACAACGAGCGTATGGCGTCCTGGTAAGTACTGCTCGCAAATCGTGCGAATATTTTGCAACGCTTGCGTCGATTTAGGGCTGTTTCCGGCCAGGAAGAGTTCTAGCTCATACTCTGGTTCTGGCAGGATGGAAGAAGACAGCATAGGCAGGCGACGCGAGCAGGAGGCACAAACAACCGCTTTAGCGCACTGCTCGAACGAGCAATGGGGCGGTCATTCGTGGAAACAAAGGTTGAACCAAGACTAGCAAACGCAAGATTCTTATGTCTTTTTTACCGGTTAGGCCCAACTTTTCTTTAGTACAGAGAAAGTGCATGACGGTCTCAAGCAAGTACGTTGTGGGGCCGAATGGATAAGTATTTTGCTGGCGTTTGGTAATCTTACTGTGGTACTAGCACTGTGGTAATGGGCTGTAGAAAGGCGCAACCGCACGCCGGTTACTTTAAATATGCAAAAAGAAACAGCCACCCTGTAGAGGGGTGGCTGTTTCGGGCTATTAAAGCACGTGGGTGCTAGGGTTACTTGAGCAGCGCAGCTCCTTCGCGGAGCACTTCGCGGGCAATAGCGAGGTTCGTATCGCGAGAATTCACGACGAGGTAGATAAACTTCTTGCCATCTTCCGAGAGCTTAATGAGGTGCAGCTGGTGGCTGAGCGTCATCAGAATATCTTCGATTTTTTCGTCGGTGAGCTTCAGAGCAGCCATGGCTTTTTGCTTCTGCTTTACCACTTCCGTGTTGTAAGCAGCAGCGGTTTCGGGGTTTAGGCTAGGCGAGTTAGAGTGCGAAGCCAGGGCCATGCCCGATTGCGCGTCTACCACAGCCACAGCCATGAGGCCAGGCAGTGCGTTAATGATTTCTTGGATGCTTTGACCAGCGATTGTAGAAGTAGAATAAGCCATAATACAGTAGAGGAAGGAAGAAGGAAGAAAAGAGACGTTGGGGATAAGTTGTTGAGTAGCTCGGTGAAGGCCTTTGTGCTACCCCGTTGCTGTTACAAGATTAGGGTACCTAGGTCCGAGCTGCTTACATTTCTGCTGAATAGGTGCTTTTCTGCTGTGAATGGGCCCTTTTTTCCAGTGAAGTTTTCTCCCAAGCTCAAAAAACGCTTCAAGATGAGTTTCTTCGTTCATCCTGTTTTGATAAAGCACACACAAGCCTAGCTGGCACGCCTGCCCAGGCCTAATCCAATACAAACCGCTCTTATAGTCATGACGAAGTTCACGTTTCGCGTGCAGCGTTGCTTCCCAGAAAGTATGGCCCAGGCCTGGGGCCAACTGGTTACGCAGTTTCAAGTGGAAAACCCAGGGGCACGGATCAACGCCATCCAGCATCAAACGACCCCCATCGGTGATTCACTGCATCCAGAAATTTTGTTGTCGTTGGTGATTACCTATGAGGAGTGAGGCCTGGTGTCCTCCAAATAGCTGCGACTACCGCAGCAACTACAAACAAAAAGCCCTTCTCCGTAAAAGGAGAAGGGCTTTTCAAAGCTAGCTCGAAAGCTTAGCGACGAGCGTTAGTATCCTGGGGCGGATACGTACCAAGAATGCTACCGACGATGCGGTAGGTTTCCTGCTCGGAGATGGTTTGCTGATCTAGCTGCGCTTGGCCCGTACCGCGCCAAGCTAGCTCTTTGCGGTGCGCATCAACGAAGTCTATGATAACCGTACCGGCTTTGTATTCGGTTACGGGCGTGTAGCCGTAGCCGCGGCCGTAGAAGCCACCGTAGCCATAATACGGATAGCCGAGGCCATTATAATAAGGAGATACGCTTTGCTTCTCTTCCACTTTGGCCGAGTAAGCAATGTATAGGTCAGGGTTTGTCTCCGAATAGGTGAGGCCCTTCTTCTGCATTTCGGTTTCTACAGCAGCACGCATACGCTTATCGAGGAACGACTCGTAGCCTTTGGCTGGGCCGCCTTCGGTGTCAGGCTGCTGTTGCGGATACCAAGCCCAGGTTTTGTAAGCGCGGAAATTGACAGAATGGTCGAAGTCGGAAGAAACGCCTACGCGCGATGAGGTAGCGCAGCTAGTAGCTCCCAACAGTAAAGAGATACCGACAAGAGCCAACGCGGCCGGTCGGACAAAAAAGCGGGTGATGCGGTTCATATGGTTGCTAATGCGGTGTAGTTTGGGAGGAAATGAACTTGCCTCAAGATAACTGAAAGTCCTTTTCCCTTCTTGTTTTCTCAACATTCAGGTAGGGGCCAACGTTCCAAGATAGTAGGCTTGCCGAGTAGATTATATACGACTTTCAGAGCGGGATATTGTTTGGCAAGAAATTTTCTATAAGTGGCTAAATACTATATACCTATGAAAAAACTCATACCCTGCTTATTCGCTCTTGTTTCCTTCGCTTCTTGCAGCACAGCCGAGGTTGGTAGCAACGCGCACGCTAGTCACGCCCCTGTCGCACACGACAGCGTTGTGGAATGCGGCCTCTATAACGGCATGACCAAAGAATCAACAGTGCTTGCTACGCTGAGCTCTGGCACGCAGGTGCAGGTCACGGATACCGTAGATCAGTACTTCGTGAAGGCCCGCCTAACGAAAGACGGAAAAACGCTCAGCGGCTACATGTACCGCACCTGCTTCGCTAGCAAATAACTTACCGCATGACCCACCCAATTCCGTGCAAAAGGGGCCGTAATCAGTGATTACGGCCCCTTTTGCATGTTGGCTAGCGGAGTAGCGCAGAACGGCTTTCCGCGCTACTTGCCTTCTAGTACGATGGTCCCTGGTCTGTTGGTACCAGCTGTTCTTCCTGATCGGCGTACTCTTCAATAGAAGTGCACGAGCAAATCAGGTTCCGGTCGCCGTAAGCGGAGTCGATGCGGCTAACGCTAGGCCAGAACTTGGCGGCGCGGGTGTACTCAGCTGGGTACACAGCTTGCTCCCGCGAGTAAGGCCGGGTCCAGTTGTGGATCAGTACGGCGGCCGCGGTGTGTGGCGCGTGCTTGAGTACGTTGTCTTTGGCATCGGCGCGGCCTTCCTCTACCTCACGAATTTCGGCCCGAATCGAAATCATGGCTTCGCAGAAGCGGTCGAGCTCTTCTTTACTTTCGCTCTCGGTGGGCTCTACCATCAGCGTGCCGGCTACTGGGAAAGAAACGGTGGGAGCATGGTAGCCATAGTCCATTAGGCGCTTGGCAATGTCTTCTACTTCAATACCAGCCTTTTTGAACTGACGGCAGTCTAGGATCATTTCGTGGGCGCAACGACCATTAGCGCCAGTGTACAGCACAGGGTAGTGCTCTTCTAGGCGGGCCTTAATGTAGTTGGCGTTCAAAATGGCTATTTCCGTCGCGCGCTTCAACCCTTCGCCGCCCATCATCGAGATATAAGCGTACGAAATAGGTAAAATGCTTGCCGAGCCCCACGGCGCAGCCGATACAGCACCCGCCTTACGGCCATCGGCATTCACAACTACGTGGCCGGGGAGGAAGGAAGCTAGGTCCGATACCACACCAATGGGGCCAACGCCGGGGCCACCACCACCGTGCGGAATGCAGAAAGTTTTATGGAGGTTTAAGTGGCATACGTCGGCGCCGATGGTGGCGGGCGACGTAAGGCCTACTTGGGCATTCATGTTGGCGCCGTCCATGTACACGCGGCCGCCGTGCTCGTGAATGGTTTGGCAGATATCAATGATGGTTTCCTCATACACGCCGTGCGTGCTAGGGTAGGTTACCATCAGGCACGAAAGGTTGTCGGCATACTTAGCGGCTTTCTCTTTCAAGTCAGCCACGTCGATGTTGCCTTCTTCCGTGCTTTTCACCACCACTACCTGCATCCCCGCCATCACAGCCGAAGCCGGGTTAGTGCCGTGGGCTGAAGCCGGAATCAGGGCAATGTTGCGGTGGCCCTGGTCGTGGGCTTCGTGGTAAGCCCGAATCACGAGCAGGCCCGCATATTCACCTTGGGCGCCAGAATTCGGCTGCAAGCTCACGGCTGCAAAGCCCGTGACTTCGCACAGCCACTTCTCTAGGTCGTGGAAGATTTCGGCGTAGCCTTGCGCCTGGTCGCGTGGGGCGAAGGGGTGGAGGCTGCCGATTTCGGGCCACGTCACCGGAATCATTTCGGCCGTAGCATTGAGCTTCATGGTGCACGAACCTAGCGGAATCATGGAATGAGCTAGGCTCAAGTCCTTGTTTTCGAGGTGCTTCATGTAGCGCAGCATCTCGTGCTCGGAGTGGTGCGTGTTGAAGATGGGGTGCGTGAGGTAGCTGCTCTGACGAACTAGGCTAGCAGGCCACTTCAGCTCGATATCGGTAGGCAACAAGGCCTCTGTCGCGTTTTCTTTGCCGAATACCCGCGCAAAGAGTCCCACGATTTCGGCTACGTCGGCGGCTTCCGTGTTTTGGTGCAGCGAAATGCCCACGTTGGTTTCTCCGAAGTAGCGGAAGTTCACGCCACGGCCTTCGGCTTCGTGCTTGAGCACATCGCGTAGCTCCTTGCTTTCCAGCTTCAGCTGAAGTGTGTCGAAGTAATTTTCGTTCAGCTGCTCGATACCTAGGCTAGCTAGCTCCTGCGCCAGCACTTGCGTGAGAGCGTGGATATTGACCGCAAATTGTTTGATACGCTGCGGACCGTGGTACACGGCGTACATGCCGGCTAACACGCTCAAGAGCACCTGCGCAGTGCAGATGTTGCTGGTTGCCTTTTCGCGACGAATATGCTGCTCGCGGGTTTGCAGAGCCATGCGGTACGCTTTGTTACCGGCTGCATCCACGCTTTGGCCAATGATACGGCCCGGAATGATACGCTTAAAGGCATCCTTCGTGGCGAAGAAGCCAGCGTGCGGTCCACCGTAGCCCATCGGTACGCCGAAGCGCTGGGAGTTGCCCACGCAAGCGTCGGCGCCCATCTCGCCGGGCGAGGTGAGTAGCGTCAGGGAAAGCAAGTCGGCGGCCACCACCACGAACAAGCCGCTTTGGTGCGCCTGACTGATAAAATCAGTGTAGTCGAACACCTCGCCATCAGCACCAGGGTATTGCAGGATAGCCCCGAACAAGCCTTCCATAGCTAGGTCGATGGTGCGATGATCGCCTACCACTAGCTCAATGCCGAGAGGTGTGGCGCGGGTACGCAGCACGTCAATAGTTTGGGGCAATACTTGTTCCGAGACAAAGAACTTATCGGCGTTCTTTTTCTTGGTTTGGCTGTGGAACATATGCAGCGCCTCGGCCGCAGCCGTGCCCTCATCGAGTAGGGAAGCGTTGGCGATTTCCATTCCGGTCAGGTCCATCACCACCGTTTGGTAGTTGATGAGCGCTTCTAGGCGGCCCTGCGCGATTTCAGCCTGGTAGGGCGTGTAGGCCGTGTACCAGCCGGGGTTTTCGAGAATATTGCGCTGAATGACAGCGGGCAGGGCTGTGTCGTGGTAGCCGAGGCCGATGTAGTTTTTGTATACTTTATTTTGCCCGGCTATCTCCTTGAATTTAGCCAAAAAAGCCCGCTCCGTAAGGGCCGCGGGCAGGTTCAGTGAGTGTTTGAGGCGAATAGCTGCCGGCACCGTTTCGTCGATGAGCTGCTCAACCGAGTCCACGCCGATGGTGCGTAGCATCTGAGCAATAGCAGCCTCGTCGGGACCGTTATGACGGTCTACGAATAGGTCGGCAGGCTTGGGGTGAAGAGTCATATAGTAGAAGTGAGTTGTGACACAGGGTGGGTGCCCGAAACAGAGCTAGGCAATAGACACGGGTAAAAGCGCAAAAGCCGCATAGTTGTTCTTGCGTAGTTCACTTTCAGGCAATACAAAGGTAAGGTGAAAACCAACGCTACGGTGAGCCAGAACCCGTAGCTTTACTTACCACCCACAAACCACACGAGTATGCGTAACGTTTCCCTTGGCCTCATCCGCGAAGGCAAAAATCCGCCCGACCGCCGCGTGGCCCTCACGCCCAAAAAATGCGCGGAGGCGCTCAGTAGCTTCCCCAGCTTGCGCCTAGTCGTGCAGGAAAGTGCCGTGCGCAGCTACGCCGACCAAGAGTATCGCGACCTAGGCATCGAGGTGCAAGCCGACGTGTCGGATTGCGATATCCTGCTGGGTGTGAAGGAGGTACCAGTGGAACAGCTCATTCCGAACAAAACGTATCTGTTCTTCTCGCACACCGTGAAAAAGCAGCCACGCAACCGCGAGCTGCTACGGCAGGTTCTCGCCAAGAACATCACGCTCATCGACTATGAGATGCTGACGAACGCGCAAGGCGAGCGAATCGTGGCTTTCGGACGCTATGCCGGCATTGTGGGGGCTTACAACGGCCTGCTGATTTATGGGCGCAAGCACAAGCTGTATAACCTAAAGCCAGCCTACCAGTGCGTCGACATGGACGACATGCAGGAGGAATTTTTTAAAGTGAAAAAGTTGCCTCCCATCAAAATAGCCGTGACGGGAAGCGGCCGGGTGGCGCAGGGGGCTTTGGAGGTGCTCACGCGCATGGGCATCCGGCGGGTAAGCGTGTATGATTACCTATACCTAGCTTTCAACGAGCCGGTATACACGCAACTGCGCTCCTCAGATTATAACGCTCGCCGCGACGGTCGGGTGTGGGATACGCCCGACTTTCACCGCAACCCGCAGGCGTATACATCGACTTTTGATAAGTTTTTGCCTGTCACGGATTTGCTAATTGCCTGCGCCTACTGGGACCCCGCAGCCCCTCGGCTCTTTACCGAAGCGGAAACGCAGCAACCTAGCTTTCGCATCAACACCATCGCCGACGTGACCTGCGATGTAGACGGCTCCATCCCGTGCACCAAACGTAGCACCAGCATCACGGAGCCAGCCTATGATTATAACCCCGCTACCGGCGCGCTGGAGCCGCCCTGCTCACGGCCCGAAAATATTACCATCATGGCCGTGGACAACTTACCTTGCGAGCTGCCGCGCAACGCCTCCCGCGACTTTGGTCGGCAACTGCTCGATGCCGTATTTCCGCACCTGCTGAACGAGGCATCGGATGATATTATCGAGCGCGCCACCATCACGCGCAATGGCCAACTTACGGCACGTTATCAGTACTTGCACGACTACGTAGCCGCTCCAAACGCAGCCCCCGCGCCGAAGACCTAGGCAGGTGCAACGACGCGGGGGCTGATAAGCAACCATGAACTAATGGGTTATACCTGCAGCATAGGGAAGCGGGCGCGTACAATCTGGTAAACACCGTACGCCATCAGCCCGAGGGCAACGATGCCGAGCACGGCCGGTCCCATGGAGCTGAGCAAGTCGAAGGCGCCTTCCGTGCCTTGCACTTCCTGCGAGTTAGAGTTGAGCGCCGCTTGCAGCAAGAAGTAACCGAGAATGCCGAGCACAATGCCCCGCGCCGTGTAGCCGGCTTGTCCGGTGCGCTCCACAAGTTGTTTTTGTTCGCTGGAGAGTGAACTAGAGTCGACGTCCTTCTTGAACTTGCCCGCGTAGGCCCGGTAGATCTGGTAGAGGCCGATACCAATGGTGAGCAAAGCCGCCGCACCTACTAGCCACTCACCGAGGGGGAACTCCAGCACTTTCGCTACTAGCGTTTGCCGGCCGTTGCCGCTGCTGCTCGGCGGCGCGCCCTGCACCGCGGCCCGACCTGCGTAGAGTGCTAGCGCCGCGTAGAGGGCTCCGCTTCCAGCGTAGCCTAGGCGCTTAGCCAAGCCCATTGGTTTGGTGCCTTTGTGCTCTGTGTCGCGCACGGCCTGCACGAAGCGCCAAATAACGTAGCCGAATAAGCCTAACGCCACCAACCCAAGCAGCCAACGGCCCATAGGAAGCTCTTGAAGCGTCAAAACCGCTTTTTCTTTGTCGGCCGTTTGGCCACCTTTCATGCCGGTCGCCGCTAGCAACGCTAGGCCACCCAACAAGAAGTAAACAATACCTTTCGCCGCAAACCCAAAGCGGGCCAGTGTGCGAATTCCCTCGGAAGGAGAGGGCAGAGCCGGAGAAACAGAAAGTGCCATATCGTGTAGGGAGAGAGGAGTTTATACCGCTACTCTTACGTGCATGGCGCCGCCAACGGTTACTTGCTTCGCTGGTTAGGTACTTTTAGTGCGGGCCTAGCTAGGTGGCTAGTCCACTTTTTTAGCCGTGGGTGGGGCAAGATTAACATTCCTTGCCAAACAGATCACTGGGCTGGTAAATGGTCGCGCCGTTGCGAATAAGCGCTTCGTTCTCAGGTAGATCGAGTGTAACGACCGGCTTGCCGGCGGCTATTTTACTTTGAAATAGCTGCTCTATGTTACCGTCGGGCGCCATGTACGGGACAAAGAAATTGTCGGCTAGGTCGAGCACGAGCAAGTTTCGGATGTCGACGGTTTCTTGCGTGGTAGAAGTCACCTTTGGCTCGAATGGCGTGACGAAAAGCAGGTGCCCGGCTTGTATTTCAGCTTCGTACTCGAGCGTGAGCCCCATTTGTATGCCCCGACCTAGGGCGTATACAATAGGGTAGTGCCGGGCGAGCAAGTAACGAAATATGCTTTGCTCCAGCTGCGAATGAAAGCCAGAAAGCAGGCAATGTCCGCGCCGCCGTTGCTCCAGCACCCATAAATAGGTGGTGCGCTCAATGGCTGGTGGGTAATTGCGAGAACAGAAGAAAGCTGTCTTAATCAACTGAAGCAAGTTGATGTTCCCGAGCGTATGTAGTTCATCTGGGGCAATGGACATGGTGAAATAATCGGATTGTTTCTACAGCGCTTGCACGTGCGGCGGTGGCAGAAAGCTTTCTCGCAAATGGGTGATACAGAAAGAACCCCGCTCCAACGAATTAGTTGAAACGGGGTTCTTTCTAAACTATGGTTCTAGACTAAATATTGCCTAGAAATTTCGGTGAAACCAATCTTTGATTTCGTCGATTGTATGTCCGGTTTTTTGCTGAAGCCGACCAAACCATTCATCTTGCTGGCCTTCTTGGTAGTCAAGGTCGTCGTCGGTGAGGTTGCCCCACTGTTGCTTCGCCTTGCCTTTTACTTCGTTCCAGCCGCCGCGGGCGCGCAGCTCGGTGCTGTCGTCCACGTTGTTGTTATTTACGTCCATGGTGGGTGGGAGATTAGGTGAATACTGCTCAGCTATACGTGAGCTCAACAGTAAAGTTGAAGAAGGTACCTATTTAGTTGAAAGTAAATGCTAGCTGAAGTTGCGGAAAAGCACCGCAAGAATGATGGCTTGCACTACCACTAAGGTGCCCACACCCGCCCCAAATCCACCGACAACGCTACCGATTTTCTTTTTATGCGCCTGCTGCTGATAGCCTGCCATATAATCGGCGTTGTGTAGAAGCGTAGCCTCGGGCACAACAAAGTTTTGGGCTTTCGGCTTGGTCGTGCCCACCACTACCCCCGTAACGACGCCGCCATAACCCACGCCAACTACAGTGGAAGCATAAGTGCCCCAGAAGGCACTGGGCGCTCTGTAAAATTTACGAGCATCTAAGCGCCCGCGTGTGTAAGCTTCTTCTTTGGACATAACCGGTTCGGTAGGAGCCGCCGAATTGCGCAGTACCTCCTTGGTGCCATTGGCGTAGCGAATTAGAAAAACAGTACTGCTAGCTAGGTGGAGCGTGTCGGAACGCCCCTCGGCCGCACTGACGTAAGTGATTTGGTCAGGCGTGATGGTGATTACTTTTCCTGTTATTTCCTCGCCGTCGGATTTCAGAATAACATCTTGGGCAAACGACTGATAAGCAGTTGGCAAAAGGGCGCAAAGTAGTAGCAGCTGGCGCATAAATAAGGGGTGAAAAGGGTGTTAGCGTTTGCGAGAATTGAAGCCGAAAAGCAGGCTAAAGCGGGCGCCCCCGTTGCCGGGTACCACCGCAAAATTGACCGGGAAGTTGACTCCGTTGGCGCGGAAGGAAGTACCAATTGCCAAGGCTATGTTGGCACTGATCGGCGTTAGGTTAGGGCCTAGGCCAAACTCAAAGCCTTTCGGTCCACGGATGCCAATCAACGCATTCACGCTCGGGATAAACTTGCCTTGCTCCAAACCCCCGACCAGGGGCACAACTTCGACCAGCCCCGAGGTACCGTTGGGCATCCGAAAAATGCGGGTTTCAAACTGCCAGCCAAACTGCGTCAGGAAAGGGTTCAGGTTGAGGCGGTCGTCGGCTTTGCGGGCTACGCCGCCCGTGAGTACCGTCATGCCCAAGCGCGGCCCGCTGAGGTGAACTTCTTGGTAAACGGGTTCTGCGTCATCTGGTACTACAAGGTTGCTCGGGGCGGCTGGCTGCGGCCCAGTAGCCGAATAGGGGCTAGGTGGCGGGCCCGCTTGCACTACTTCTTTGGTACCATTGGCATACCGAATCATGAACACGTCGTTGCGGCGCACTTTGATCAGTGGGCCATCGAGGTTGTCGGCACGCTTATAGCTCACTTCTGTGGGTGTGATTTCCAGCACTTTCACCAAGAGCTCTTCTCCATTTGTCTTGGTAAGAAGGTCCTGCGCCTGAGCTGAAAGGCTCCAAAAGAACAAGGCAAATAGGGCAAGTACTAAACGGCGCATATAATAGGCTAAAATGTGGGAGATGACAGGAGAAAGATGCATCCTAGCCTAGCAAAAGCGGCAACGAGTTTTTATAAATAATAGACTTTTATAATTGACTAAACATGGAGGCAAAATACTGAAATACAGTTAGTTGTTGTCTGTATAATCAGACTTCTTCTTGTCTGGATAAATGATTGTTTTGCTTAGCTTATTCCCGATCTTAACCGCATGGATGACCTGCGTACTACTCTCGCTACTTTCTCACCCGACGACCGTAAGGATTTTGCCCGGTTCATTCAGCGGCAGCGAAAGAAAACCAAAGGTCGCCTCGACGCGCGGCTCTACGAGCTACTGCTCCACCAGCGGGCCTATTCCACGGAAGACCTCGTGCACCAGCTGTACCCGGAGGAACCTAACCCTGTGGCCTACTACGCGTTGCGCAAGCGCCTCATGCGCCATCTCACCGACTTTCTGCTGCTACGGCAGCGCCAGCAAGATGCCACTGCCGCCGCTCCGGTGCGTGGGCAACTTACCTTGGCGCAGTACCTGTTCGAGGTCGGGGTGCCACGCCTAGCCTGGACGACCCTGCGCAAAGCCGAAAAGCTAGCCCGCCAGAACGAACAATACGAGCTGCTCAATACCGTCTACAACTTACAGATTGCCAATGCTGATACTGCGCCGGCTGGCGAAGAGCTAGCCGACATCATTCGGCGCCGCAACCTGAATAAGAAGGCTGCCGACGAAGAGGAGCGGGCCAGCATTGCCAACAGCCTGATTCGGCAACGGCTGCGTGAGGCCCGCACCCGCGGCCGGGGCAGCGAGGCGTTCGACACCATTATGCAAGAGGTGTTGCGTGAGTACGAGTTGCAGGAGGCCTTCGCCCGCCGGCCTTCGCTGCTGTACCGGCTGCTGTCTATTGCTCGCAGCGCCATGCTGGTGCGGCGCGATTTTGTGTCGTTTGTGCCCTTCGTGATTCGCTGCTACCATCTGATGGAGAAGCGCCACGGGTTTGCGCCAGCTCACCGCTACTATCAGCTAGGTTTGCTCTACATGATTGCCCACGCCCTGTATCGCACCCGGCGCTTTGCCGAGTCGGTGGCCTACCTAGAGCAGTTGCGTTGCGCCTTGTACTCTGGGTCGCGCAGTCATTACACCGATTTTCTGCCCAAGTACACCTTTCTACTAGCTGCTAATTACGCCTTTTTACGCCGAAACGCAGAAAGTATCAGATTGGTAGAAGCTCTGTTGCAGAATGCAGAAATCGTACTTTCCTCCCGAGACCAGCTCACGGCTAAGCTAGGGTTAAGCTTTCATTATTTTGCTGAAAGCCAGTTTCATAAAACCAATCAAATCCTTATCAGTATTGGTCGCTCCGATCATTGGTGCGAGCAGCAGATGGGGCTGGAGTGGGTGTTCAACAAAAACCTAGGGGAGATGCTAACCCAGCTGGAAATGGGCAATGCCGACCTAGCCCTCAACCGGCTGCGCGCTATTGAGCGCATGGTGCGCGAGCGATGCCCCAGCGGCAGCACGTACCACTACGTACTGAGCTTCCTGGCGCTGGTGCGCGAACTCATCGACGATCCGACCGTTGCTGCGCATGCCACCTTCGCCGAACAAGTAGGAAAAATACCCACGTTTTTACCGTTGGAGCGCGAAGATCTGCAGGCACTAAGCTTCTATTGTTGGTTGCGGGCGCGCATCGTAGGAAAGCCTTACTACGAAGTGCTCCTTGAGTTGGCCGGCGAGGCCCCGGCCCTCCACCTTTTGCCATAAAAAAGACCGCCCACCCTAGGTACCTAGGGTGGGCGGTCTTTTTTATGGCAAGGAGGAAGCTATTAATGCTTTTCAGCAGCGCGCATTTCCGACTTGGCATCGGCGGCGGCCTTGTCCATTTTCGCGTCGGCTTCAGCGGCGGCTTCTTTGGTTTCGGCTTTCGCCTTATCAGCTGCGTTGTCAATGGAGGCGCCTGCTTTATCAATAGCATTGCCAGCGTCGTTGGCGGCTTTGTCCATGGCATCACCAGCCTTGTTGGCGGCGTTATCCATCTTATCGCCAGCTTCGTTGGCGGCATTATCTATAGCGTTGCCAGCGTTGTTGGCTTCGGCAGCGGCAGCATCACCGGTGTTTTCGGCGGCGGCTTCTATGTGTTCGCCAGCAGCGTCCGCCTTTTTCTCGCCTTCCTGGGTGCAAGAAGTAACCGTGAACATGGCGAAAATAGCGGCAGTAGCGAACGTTCTGAAGGTGGTTTTCATCAGTAGGTGAGGAATTAAGTGAAAAAGAGAAGTGCTTTTAATCAAGCACAACCGGAAAGGTAACCCAACGGCTCAAGTAGCTCTTTTCAACTTTTTCCGCCTACCAGCAGTATAGCTTTAGGCATCTAACTACTACTGCTATGGATTCGACCACGCCCACGCCCCAAACACCCCTCGTGCCATCTGTTCCGCTCGACGTAACCGATCAGCAAACGACTGCCTTGCTCGACGATACCGTTGCACTCCTCAACGATGGGGTGCCCGATAAAGAAACCAAGCGGGGCCTAGCCGAGGTAGAGCGCTGGGAAGCCGTGCTGGCAGCCTCGGAGCGGCCAGGCCTGGCTAAGATTATTCAAGAGCTAGCTACCCTACGTGAGCAAATTGGCGCACCCGGCACCCAGGCTCACGAAATTGCCGAAACCCTCGCCACCCTAGGTGCCGAAACCAACAAAGTGGCCGATGAAGCCAGCAATGGCTACACGGGGCCTCTCACGCAGCTAGGCAAACTGTTGATAAAAATGAGCAACGCGCTTTCGCGCTAAGATTGAGTTTCCTTTAACGCAAGAAGCCCCGCTCTTCCGAGAGCGGGGCTTCTTTGTTGGTGGTAGCGCTTATGTCGGCTTACTGGTTGCAGCTAAGTGACTAGTAATCAGGTGCGAGGTCTAGGTTAGATTACGTTCGAGTGAGTACTTCAGGCTAGCACCTTACTTTTGCGCTTTCATCTGTGTTGTTCTGCTCTTATGTCGGTTCCTGCTCACCTCAAGTTATACGATCCATTAGAAGGCATGCGCTTCGGCCCAGAGCATTGCTTTCTGTGCGGTGCACCCACCGAGCCTCCTATTGATTCGGTGCCAGTGTTTGCTTACTGGCTTATGGACCGCTACGACCTAGCTGATCGGCAGATTCAACTGCTCGATCAAAGTATCGTGACGTACCGTGACCTACGGATTCCTTGCTGTCAGCATTGCCGCACGCAGCACGTGGAGCCGTTAGAGGCACAGGCTCAGCAGGCAGCCGAACTAGGATTGGAAGGGTGGCGCGCTTTGCCAGACAAAACACTGTTTTTGTGGCTTGGCAAAATGTTTTACGGCGTCTTTATCACCGAACTGCTCACCGAACTGAACCCATTGGTGATGCCTAGGTATCCGCTGGCCGAAAATGCTCAGATGTTTCGCCGCTTCCACGCCTTCTTCCAAACGTTCCAAGCGTTGCGGGTGCCTATTGAGTTTGAAGATTTTACCCCTGCCTCGCTTTTTATCCTAGAAGTGGATCAGCGAGAAGATACTATCCCGTTTGAGTACGATGATGACCTAACGACTATGGGGTTCAGCATCAAGCTAGGTAACACGGTGCTAATGACTTGCCTAGCTGATAATGGCATCGTGCGTGATGCTATGCGACGCGTGGTAACCGACACAGAGCGGCCTTTGCATCCTATCCAAATAGCAGAATTCAAAGCGCGAGTGTACTATGGCGCGTACTTGTTCAACGTGGTGCCCGATTACTTTGCGCGTCCACTCAAACCAAGTGACGACCATCTAGTGTACGATACCCTGATCGACGACATTACAAGCGCAGTTTTCAACCCATGGGAAAACTCGGCTTACGGTCAATCGTTGCAAGAAATGTGGAAGCGTTGGAATATTCCTTACACGACGATCATGCGTGATCCGTCGCAACCCTTAAGCTTTTTGTATGACGAGCATAGCCAGCCGCGCCTGATCGAAACGTACGAAGCGCCTAATTAAGGAAGAGAAAGCCGAAGTTTTTCGGTCTAGTTACAAGGGAAGCAGGACCTAGCTAGCCGTCCAAGTTGGCGTAGCGTCCTCTTCTACTTTGCTGATACTCACTTGGTCCCACTTACCATAGATGCGTTCGTGCCGACCTACGAGCAGGTCAATAGTGCGGTGCAGACGGCGATTCATCGTGTCGTGGATGACGTAAGTGCCATCTAACTCGGCCGAAATGCCTTGCACTCGCACCGAATCACCGAAGTCAAATTTGCCACCCCAATCCTTGAGCATGTCGCGGGAAAGGGCCATCCAACGGTGCTTGCTGTTGTGGTGCCTAGAAATCCGGGAGTTGTCGGCCGTCACAAGAGGTTCTTTGTCTGTCTGGCGGGCTTCCGCCGAATACACAGTGGCCGTTACTTGGTAGCTAGGTAATGTCCTAGGAGGCAATGCCGCAAGCGTTTTGGGCATAAAGAGCACAGCTTGTCGTGGGCTCAGATGGGCAACTGTGGAGGGGAGCGCTGCAGTCGTGGGAAAGACGCGGGGGGGAAAGAGCAGCGTGAGAACTAATAACGCAATAGACATGGTAGTTGATTTGGTGGACTCTTCTTTCGTCCGAAGAGAAAGGACTACTCATCCTCAAAAAAGTGGCTGAGAACGAAAATGGTTTGCTAAGAAATGTTGCAACCCAAGGAAGCCATTTTGGCTTTGAGGCGGCAAGTTAATAAAAAAAATACTGATGGATAGTTCAAGAGTACTATTACGCTGCCTTCGCCACAACTTTACACGTTGCAGTTGCTAATAAAATTAGTAAATCCGAGTGGAATAGAGCAGCATCATTGATGAAAGACAAACATGGTTGAGAGCCCCGCGTACATATAAAACCCAGCTCTATTAGCTGTATGCACTTCTCCAACCCAAACTCCTATGTCTTTCACCCTTCTCCTACCCAAGCTAGGTATAGCTAACTTAGCGCTTGCTAGTATGTTAGCATTCGCTAGCTGCTCTTCACCTTCTTCGTCGGCAAAAGAAGATACAACCACAACAGCAACCAGTACTGATTCGACGGCTACCGGCTCGCCGCTGCAAGTAGTGACTCAACTTAAAGGGCCACAGTTTGTAGGCGTGGCTGTGTTGCCCGATGGTCGTACGTTCATAGACTTTCCCCGCTGGGACTATAACCCAGTCATGCCCGTTGCTCAGCTTGGTAGTGATGGCTCGCTGAAGCCTTACCCAGATGCGAACTGGTGCGTCTGGAATGAAACTGTGCGCAATGAACCGCAGAAGCACTGGATTTGTCCGCAGAGCGTCTATGCTGACCCGAGCGGTATGTTGTGGGTGCTCGATCCAGCTGCACCAGGTTTGAAAGCCACAGTACCCGGTGGACCTAAGCTGGTCAAGATTGATCCGAAGACAAATAAAGTAGTACAAAATATCAGCTTCCCCGAAAGCGTAGCCCCCCGGAAATCCTACCTAAATGACGTCCGCGTCGATACGCAACGCAACTATGCCTATATCACGGAGTCAGGTATGGGCAGCTTGGTAGTTGTGGATTTAAAATCTGGGAAAGCGCGCCAAGTTCTGGCGAAGCACCCCTCTATGCTCGGTGATAGCACCCTAGGTATTAAGGCAGAAGGCCAAACGCTAATCGACGCCACTGGGAAAAAGATGCAGTTCAATGCTGATGGAATTGCGTTGAGCCACGACTTCCAATACTTGTACTGGAAGCCGCTTACTAGCTATAAGCTTTACCGAATTAAGACAGAGGCACTGCGCAATGCTAGCCTTTCGGACGCCCAATTAGCCCAGCAAATAGAAGAGTTAGGCAAAGTGCCTGCCTGCGACGGAATGGAAATTGATGCTGCTAACAACTTATATATGACAGCCTTCGAGACCAACTCTATCGTCCGCCGAGCACCTGATGGCCAAGTGAAAACCATCGCGAAAGACAAACGTTTGCAGTGGCCGGACACATTTAGCTTTACTGCTGATGGTACGTTGTATGTCACAAACTCCGCTATTCACAAAACGCCAACTTGGAATAAAGGAATAAGTCAAGTAGATCAGCCTTTTCATATTTTCAAGATGAGTCTTCCTAAATAACCTAGCTTTAACGTTTTAGGAAAAGCCTTTCTATCTTTAGAAAGGCTTTTTTGCGTTATTTTCTATAGATTGGCAGGAACAATTGTTGTTTAAGACAAGTACCTACAAAAGGATTACGCTTGATTATAAGGTTTATTCGCACATGCGAATATGAGTTTTCACCTTGTGTTTAAGCTTTTTACTTTTGCTCTTGACTCACCCAGCTCCTCACTTATGGAAGCTTACTCTTATATCGCCAACGCCCATGGCGACTACATCGAACAGCTGTACCAAGCGTACAAGCAAAACCCGGAATCAGTGGATTTCGGTTGGCGCAAATTCTTTGAAGGCTTCGACTTTTCACAGCAGTATCCGGCTGAAGGTCAAGCTGCTGACGGAGGCGGAGTAGCGCAACCTGCTGCGAGGCCGGCGGCTAGCAACGGCGCGGCTACACTCAGCGCTACTGTAGAGCAGAAGCCTGACTATGGGGTACTGAACACCTTGGCCTCTACTAACAATGCGGGTGAAGCGGCTCAGCCAACCGATGCAGCAGCGACTGATAAGGAAACTGCTGTGCGCAACCTCATCTACGCTTACCGTAGCCGTGGGCACTTACTCGCGCAGACCAATCCAGTTCGGGCCCGTAAGGATCGCAAAGCGCGGCTAAACCTAGCTGATTTTGGCTTATCGGAAGCTGATCTGGATACGCCATTCCGCAATGGCGACGTGCTGGGCCTAGGTACCACCACAAAGCTGCGCGACATTATAGCGGCCTTGGATAAAGTGTACACACGCGGCATTGGCTTCGAGTACATGTATATTCGCGACCCCCAAACTTTGGATTGGTTTCGCGAGAAAGTTGAGAAAGACTCGCTCAGCTTTAATCCCGGTATCGAGTATAAGAAGCGGATTCTGAAGAAGTTGAATGAGGCCGTTGTCTTCGAAAACTTCCTGCATACCAAGTTTCTAGGACAGAAACGCTTTTCCCTAGAAGGTGGCGAAACAACTATTCCGGCCCTTGACGCTATCATTAACAAGGCGTCGGAACTAGGAGTGAAAGAAGTGATGATCGGGATGGCGCACCGCGGCCGTCTAAACGTACTGGCCAACATCATGGGCAAGACGTACGAGCAGATTTTCTCGGAATTCGAGGGCACGGCCGTACCAGACTTGACGATGGGTGATGGTGACGTGAAGTACCACATGGGCTATAGCTCCGATGTGGAAGCAGAGAACGGCCAAAAAGTAAACTTGAAGCTGGCGCCTAACCCTTCCCACTTAGAAGCGGTAAACCCTGTGGTGGAAGGTTTTGTACGGGCAAAAATTGAGCACCAGTACAACGACGATTACCACCAAATCTTACCCATTCTCATCCACGGCGATGCTGCATTGGCTGGGCAGGGCATTGGCTACGAGTTGACGCAGATGTCGCAGCTGGAAGGCTACAAAACGGGCGGCACGATTCACTTTGTTATTAACAACCAAGTAGGTTTCACCACCGACTTCGAAGACGCTCGTTCCTCTATTTACAGCACGGACCTAGCAAAGATCATCGATGCGCCTGTGTTGCACGTGAACGGCGACGACCCCGAGGCCGTAGTATTCGCCGTGCGGCTAGCTACCGAATATCGGCAGCAGTTCCACGCTGATATCTTTATTGATATGGTGTGCTACCGTCGCCACGGCCACAACGAGTCAGACGAGCCAAAGTTCACGCAGCCTACGCTGTATAACATTATCTCGAAGCATCCAAACCCCCGCGAAGTGTACAACACGATGCTGGTGAACCGGGGTGACGTAGATGCGGAGCTAGCAAATCAGATGGACCGCGAATTCCGCGACTTGCTGCAAGCCCGCCTCGACATGGTAAAACAGAAGCCGTTGCCTTACAACTACCAAGTTCTTGAAAACGAATGGCGCAGCCTAGGTCGTGCTAAAAACGAAGACTTCGAAAAGTCGCCGGAAACGGGAATAAGCGAGGAGGTAGTACAAAAGGTAGCGAAAGCGCTAACAACTATTCCAGAAGGTTTCAAGCCTATTAAGCAGATTGATAACCTGCTTAAGGAGCGTCGTAAGATGTTCTTCGAAACCCGTACCCTGAACTGGGCCGCTGGCGAATTGCTTGCCTATGGTTCTTTGCTTCAAGAAAACCACATTGTGCGGGTGAGCGGCCAAGATGTGCAGCGTGGTACGTTCTCGCACCGGCATGCCGTGTTGCACGATGCCGAGACCTCGGCACCGTACAACTCACTGAACCACATGGATGGTGAGCACGAGAAGCTAAGCATTTACAACTCGCTATTGAGCGAATATGCAGTGTTAGGTTTCGAGTTTGGCTATGCCATGGCTAATCCTACGGCATTGGTGATTTGGGAAGCGCAGTTCGGTGATTTCGCCAACGGGGCTCAAACCATGATCGACCAATTTGTGGTATCATCGGAAAGCAAATGGCAGCGCATGAATGGCATCGTGTTGCAACTGCCGCACGGCTACGAAGGCCAAGGCCCGGAGCACTCCAATGCTCGCCCCGAGCGCTTCTTGCAGCTAGCCGCCGAGAATAACATCATCGTGGCCAACATGACCACACCAGCCAACTTCTTCCACGCCTTGCGCCGTCAGCTGACGTGGAACTTTAGGAAGCCGCTAGTTGTGATGTCGCCCAAATCGATGCTGCGCCACCCGCTATGCGTGTCACCAGTAGAGGAATTCACCAGCGGCAACTTCCGCGAAGTGCTCGGCGATGTATACGCCGACGCTAAAAAGGTGAAGCGTGTGCTGCTATGCTCAGGCAAAGTGTACTTCGATTTGCTAGAGGAGCAACAAAAGTCGCAGCGCAAAGACGTGGCCCTTGTGCGGGTTGAACAACTGCATCCTTTCCCGAAAAAGCAACTCGATGAAGAGCTAGCTAAGTACCCGAAAGCTAAGCTGTACTGGGTGCAAGAGGAACCAGAAAATATGGGTTACTGGAACTACCTGCTGCGCTTCATGCGTCGCGAGTTAGAAGACGTTATTGCCCGTAAGCCTAGTGCTTCGCCTGCAACTGGCTATAACAAAGTGCACGTAAAAGAGCAGAAAGATTTGGTAGCTCGCGCTTTCGAGACGGCCAACCCGGCCATTGAGAACGTAAAAGCAACCGTAGAGGAAGCCGCTAAACGCGTAGACGCATAAATGCTGTTTGGTAACCGCCCAACCATTCTCACTAACAGCTAGCGGCGGTGGCCGGGCCTATAAGAGGCTCGGCTAGCCCTACTTTTTACTCCTGAAATCTCTCAACCTACTCCCACGTATGGGTCTGGAAATCAAAATCCCCGCCGTTGGCGAATCAATCACTGAAGTTACCATTGCCAAGTGGCTTAAGAAAGATGGTGAAACCGTCAAGCGCGACGAAGTTATCGCCGAGCTAGAGTCTGATAAAGCTACCTTCGAGCTACCCGCCGAAGCAGATGGCGCCCTACAGATTCGTGTGGCTGAAGGCGAAACCATTGGTATCGGGACCATCATCGCGGAAATTGGCACCCCCGGCCAAGCTGCAGATGCCCCCGCCCCAGCGGCGGCTCCACAATCTACTGCACCAGCTGCTCCTGTTGCTGATCCTATCAGCCAAGGCGAACAAAACCCAAGCGCCAGTGATCAGTCAGGCTACGGCGGATCACAGTCAGGTTCAGCGGATACACCTACGAATGCCGCTCCAGCTGCCGCCCCTAGCGCTAGTGGAGCGACAAAGGAAATGAAGATTCCGCCAGTAGGCGAATCGATTACGGAGGTAACGGTATCAAAGTGGCTCAAACCTGACGGTGCTCAAGTGGCCCAAGACGAAGTCATTGCTGAGCTAGAGTCTGACAAAGCTACCTTTGAACTCCCTGCCGAAGCTGCTGGCACATTGCGCCATGCTGTAGAAGAGGGCCAAACTATTTCTATTGGTACTGTTGTCGCCCGCATTGAAGGTGGTAGTGGTGCTGCCCCAGCAGCGGCTGCGGCACCTACTGCAACAAGCACTGCACCTGCTCCTCAACCTGCCGCAGCGGCTAGCGCTAACAGCTATGCCACAGGCACTCCTTCTCCCGCAGCTGGTAAAATACTGGGCGAAAGAGGTGTTGCTGCTAGCGATGTAACTGGCACCGGGCGTGATGGACGTATTACGAAGGATGACGCCTTAAACGCACAAGCCAAGCCTGCCGCTCCCGCGCCGCAACCAACGGCTCCTGCCGCACCCGCTGCGCAGCCAGTAGCTGCCAGCAGTTCGGCAACCAGCGACAACCGCACTCAGCGCCGTGAACGGATGAGTAACCTGCGCAAGACGGTTGCTCGCCGCCTGGTAGCGGTGAAAAATGAAACGGCTATGCTGACCACTTTCAATGAAGTGGATATGCAGCCAATTATGGAGTTACGCAGCAAATTCAAAGATAAGTTCAAGGAGAAGCACCAAGTAGGCCTAGGCTTTATGTCGTTCTTCACCAAAGCTTGCTGTGTAGCTTTGCAGGAATTCCCGTCAGTAAATGCTCAGATCGACGGTGGTGACATCGTGTTCAACGATTTCTGCGACGTCAGCATTGCTGTATCCGCACCGAAAGGTCTAGTTGTGCCTGTTATCCGCAATGCCGAGAAGCTATCGTTTGATGGTATTGAGAAAGAAGTGGTACGCTTGGCCACGAAAGCCCGGGATAATAAGCTGACTATTGAGGAAATGACTGGCGGTACATTCACCATTACCAATGGTGGTATCTTCGGTTCTATGATGAGTACGCCTATCATCAACGCTCCACAATCAGCTATCTTAGGTATGCACAACATTGTGCAGCGCCCGATTGCTGTCAATGGCCAGGTAGTTATTCGCCCTATGATGTACCTCGCACTCAGCTACGATCACCGTATTATCGATGGTCGTGAGTCAGTGAGCTTCTTGGTGCGCGTGAAAGAGCTACTCGAAGACCCTACTCGCTTGCTATTGGGCGTTTAAAGCGTTGCGTAGATGAAATGAGAAGAAGGGCAGTTCCAGTGTGGAGCTGCCCTTCTTCTTTATATACGAGTTATATCAGATAACTAAGCCACAAGAGACTGCAAAAGAAGTGTTGATCATGTGCCTAGGTAGATTCGGCAAGTCATTTGAACACTACTGCGTCTTTACTAATAGTAGCTATGATGGTTGGCAGCTATTAGTTATCCAATGCCTCCTTGTGACTACCGATGAAGTTGTTGCCTTTATACTATGTAATACAGAATAGTACTTAATGAAACACCAATCTTTAGCGTTAACCGCTTTATCCACACCTACTTGTTCTTCCTGTCACGGGGGTAGGTGCGCACCTTTTATCTACTGTCAACCTGAGGAGTTGGAGGTGATAGCAAGTAGCAAGGTGTGCCAGAAATACAGAAAGGGACAGATAATCTATCAGGAAGGCAATCCCGCCCTGGGATTATATTGTGTTCACAGCGGGAAGATCAAGGTTATCAAAGTAGGCGGCGACTACAAAGAACAGATTGTCCACCTAGGCAAAGAAGGAGAGGTTTTAGGGTTAGCAGCCTTGATTGCTAGCTCTTCTTATTCGACCTCGGCAGTAGCACTAGATGATTGTGTTGTCTGCTTTGTTCCTCGCATTAGTTTCTTACACTTACTTAGTAGCAACTCTCAGTTCTGCACGTCGCTGCTCAAAGTACTCGCCGACTCCTTGCATAAAGCGGAGCAAGGAATGGTGCACCTAGCTTATAAGCCGGTCCGTGAACGATTAGCCGATGCCCTTCTACTATTACTCCGCACTTACCAGTTGACGAACCAAACCCAGTTTAGTATAGCAATTTCACGCGATGACCTAGCTGCTTTGGTAGGAACTGCGAAGGAAACTACCATTCGGTTACTATCAGAGTTCAAAGACGAAGGTATTATTACCAGCAAAGGGAGCCAAATCACGATTTTAAAGCCTGAAAGCTTGGCTGAAATAGCTGCTCTCTATACATGAGTGCTCTAAGACGGAGAATTTTTATTCAAAAGAAGTTTTGTTTCAGCCTCTTTTTAGGTGTTTCTCGCTTTACACATCATGCAGTTGATACCCTTTCTCAAAATAAGTCTGGTTCTCTAATAGAGAACAGACAGCTTGTTGCATTTCCTGATTTGAAGCTGCGATTTATTAAGAAGTTGAATTTTTGGACTATTTATATATAATATTGATTTTATGGGTAGTTTTATTATCTGATTAATGTAGGAATAATTATAAAATAAAGTATAAGGATCGTTTGTGTTTATAGAAATGACTGATGAGGCGTTCTAGTTTTGGGAATAAATGCTAAGGTGTTTTTTTGTAAAAAAGATATCTATTCATTATCATATAAGTTATTGAATTATAGAATATTAAATTTAAGTTCAGTGTCTTTTGAGGTGAATATTGTATGCTGTATAAGCTATAGGTTGGTTATATGCATGTGACCAATATCATCGGCAAAAGTGACTTTTATCATTTTTATAGTCGTACAAAAGATGAAAATTTGGTACATCAATTGTACGGTCTATAATAGAACAATGCAATTACGGAGTTTAGTAGACTTAGGTTTCAGATTATATAAAAATAGCATAATGAAGCTTCGTTGTATAAGCTCACAAGATGGTAGCTAAAGTGCTCCTTTGTAGTGTTTATAAATTAGAAACAGTACTTGAATTTTAACAGTGCCTAGCTTGAGCAAGCAATTGCCTACCGAAGGTTACTAACTTATAAGAGAAACTAAATTTCAACCTTTCCTACCCCTTATTATTCCAATGGCTTACTCTGTAAACACTCCCGCCGGTAAAGTTGTACAAGGCATCATTTCTGACTTGCCAGGCCTGATGGCTGTCGCTGTTGTTGATACAGGTTCAGGTATGAGCCTGGCCTCGCACTCTAATGCACCAGGCATCAACCCTGATACAGCTGCTGCTTATAATACAGAAGTCGTTAAGCAAAAGCAGAAAGCTATGACTGCACTGAAACTGACGGATGAGACTATCGAGGATATTCTAATTTCACTTAGCTCTCAGATTCACCTCATCAAGCTAAACAGCAGCGGTACTAAGTTTATCTATTTGGTAGTGAGTATCAAAGATACAAACCTAGCGATTGCCCGCGAAGTGTTGCGTAACCACGTTGATACGATTAACTAGTCTGATAGCCTCTCGTTAGGTAGCCTTCGCTACTAAGAGAGGTAATAGTAAGAGCAGAATAAGCTTGAATTACCCTTAAGATGATTGAGGGCTTAGATATAGCAGCAATCAGATAATAAATAGCTCCCAAGCAACTGTATATCTATACAGGTAGCCTCGGTTGAAGTCACGTCGTCTCTCGGTGCATAAAAGCCTACATGACGAGTTTGGATGAATCTGTATGAACCTGAATTTTTTGAAGCGCCTGCCTTTTGGTTCCAGTAACGACGCTCACAAGATTATTTCGTCCGCAACTGGTCCTGAGAGGATTAAAGCAGAAAGCTTACTCCAGCACATGCTAAATGGACTACCAGAATTAGTCGCTGCGGCCGTTGTGGATGTAGCGTCAGGGCGAGCACTAGCAACTTACACAAGTGCTCACGAATTCAATCCGAACAAAGTAGTTGGCTTCAACGCCGAAGTAGTAAAACAAACATACGGCTTGTTGCAAGCTTTAGCGCTCGGAGATGAGCAGATTGAAGACATTCTGATAACCCTACGCAACCAGCTGCACTTGCTGCGGCTGCTGCCCGATGGAGAACAGTTGCTGTATGTGGTCGTGGATTGCCGGGATACGAACCTAGCCCTAGCCCGTACCGTGATGCAGTCATCTGTGCAAGCAGAGTCATAAAACAAGCGGCTGTGGCCGCATAATATTCCATAGTACACGCCCTTTCCTTCCTTTTTCCTTCCTTCCTCTTACTCTTTTATCCACTCTTCCATGAAATTAACTGCTTCTCCATTCGATCCAACTACGGGTGATTTACTTCCTGTATATCGCGACGCTTATTTGCGCGGAGACTTGGCCCGGACCCAAACGAAAGCTGTAGATGAGTACCTGCGGCGCAACTCGCAGCAAGGAACAGATGCTCTGCACCGCTTGCATAACATGGCCACAGAAGGTGAAGACGTGCAGCCAGTAGGGTGGGTACAGCGCCAAATCGACCTGATGCGTACTGAGCCTGAGCGCTTCCGTCGTCGCGCAGCTTCAATTGTTACTGGTGCTGCACTTATAGGTGGCACCGTATTCGCAGGTACTAACCTGCCCAAAAGCAACCTGCCCTTCGAGCACGCAGCCATGACCGAAGCTGCTAGCTCCTTGCGTATGGTAGCTGTGCGCGGCCGTATCCTCAACGAGGAAGGCAAGCCACTGGTAGGTGCCACTGTACTGCACAAGGGTAGCAGCCGCGGCGTGAGCACGAATGCAAATGGTGAGTATGTGCTATTTGTGCCAGCTACAGCTAGCAAGACAACTTCGTTACAGTACGGCTACGGTGGTTATGTTGAAGAAGAAGTATCCGTTGCTACGGCTGCCGCTAGCAAAGCCCACAATGTAACCTTAGTACCACAAACCGAGCAGGTAAAGAAGCACCGCCGCTGGTTGCTCTTTTAATCTTCACGGAAGCAGTAACCATATCGCTGCTTACCAAACTATCCTAGAGTGAAACCAAAATCTTATCGAAAAAGAGCATCTAAGCGAAAAATTGCTCCTGCAACGTCTGTTAGCTCGGCTCAGCTTGAGGCTGCCGACACGATTGTACGAGGCATAAGAGCAGATCTGCCAAGCCTAATGGCAGTGGCTGTAGTCGATGTTGGTTCGGGCAAGACGTTGGCCTCACATTCTAACTCCGTCAGCATCAATCCAGAAATTGCGGCTACTTACAATACGGAAGTAGTGCGGCAGAAGCAAAAGGCGTTGACCGCGCTGGCGCTCGAAGAAGAACAGATTGATGAAATTCTAATAAGTCTGCGTCATCAGCTGCACCTTATTAAGCTGATGGATGCTGGGCACACCTTCGTATATCTGGTAGTAAAGTCAAGCGAGACGAGTTTGGCTGTGGCCCGAGAAGTAGTACGCAGTCAAACTCTCTTGCTTAGCGAAGCACGCTAAGGATAAAGAGTATACTACATGCTGGAGAGTGCAGCTATAAAACCCTGCGTTGGATGGTTCTGGTTGGAGCCGTCCGATGCGGGGTTTTGTGTTTGAATGGCAGTAGCAAGTCAGGGTGTATTCATGCTGATTAAAGATTTAAGTGAGGACTTGAAGGGACAACGGCTCCATGAACAAGAAAGCAAGTTTCTCCGCTACCTTCGTGAGGGGCTACTAAACTGCCATTCGCTCAGGGAGGTATGCGCCGCTTATTAGAATTTACTAGTTATGTTCAGCATGAAGAAATCAGCCAGCCGAGTTGCCATCCTAGGTAGTGGCAATATTGGTATTGCTTTAGCTAAAGGCCTGGTGAAAGCCGGCATCTTTGAGCCAGCCCAAATTACGCTCACTCGCCGTAATAGTGCGGCACTCGCCACACTAGCTCAAGAAGGCTATACGACGGGTAGTGACAACCCAGCAGCTGTAGAGCAAGCCGACATCCTCGTATTGGCTGTATTGCCACAACAGCTAAACAAGGTGCTAGAAGGCATCAAGCCTAGTATTGAACCTCACAAACACTTAATTATCTCCGTTATATCGGGAGTGAGCTGCGCTGATATTCGGCAAGAGCTAGGAGTGGAGGTACCCGTTGTACGGGCTATGCCGAACACGGCAATTAGCATTGGTCATTCCATGACATGCGTAGCCAGCGACTGTGCTTCCGAGGAACAACTGGCGCTCGTAGAAGCACTGTTCGACACGGTAGGCAGTACCATTCGCATCAACGAGGAATTGATGACTTCTGCTACTGCGCTGTGCGCGTGTGGTATTGCATTCTTTCTGCGTTCTATTCGGGCCGCGTCGCAGGGCGGTACCGAAATTGGCTTCCATGCCCACGATGCCTTGAAGATGGCGGCTCAAACGGCCAAAGGAGCAGCTGATTTACTGCTTCAACTCGCTTCACACCCAGAGCAGGAAATCGACAAGGTGACTTCGCCAAAGGGCTGCACCATTGCCGGGCTCAATGAAATGGAGCACAACGGATTTAGCTCAGCCATGATTAAAGGTATCAAGCTGTCGGCGGAGAAGGCTGGTACTTTATATAAAGAAAACTAACCAACGCCCGCAGGTAGAGGTGTAGCATATTCATGCCTCTACTTGCGGACGTTGTGCTGGTACGGAGAACTTCTTTGCACGGCCACCAAGCACCACTAACCCAACTGCCGCTACAATCAACGCTGCTCCACCTAGCATTTGTATGTTCAAGGGTTCATCGGCGAAGGCCCAACCGAGAATGATAGCTACCACTGGGTTTACGAAAGCATTGGTGCCTGCTAGTGCGGGCTCGACGGCGCGTAACAGCCAGATGTAGGCGGAAAAAGCCAGAATAGAGCCGAATACCACTAAGTAGCCAAAGGCCAACCACGACTTAGTTGTGATAGTCGTCGGGGTGAAGTTTGCGGCTTCGCCGTGCGCTAGCGCTGCTACTAGCATCACGAGGCCACCACAAATCATCTGCATGCTACCTGCCAAAAAGGGCGAGGAAGAGGGCTGCTTTTTCTTGGCGTAAAGCGAGCCAATGCTCCAAAGCAATGCTGCCGTAAGCACGCAGGCAATGCCTATGGCCTCATGGCCTGGAATAGCTACCTGCCCCGCTTCCGATGTGCTAGCCAGCAAATAGACCCCTGCCAACCCTAGCCCTAAACCTAGCATGACACCTAGCTTGGGCCGCGCTGATATGCCACTTAGCCAGCCAAATAGCGTTAAAAACATGGGCACAGTCGCGGCTAGCAACGCCGCGAGGCCAGAGGAGATATATTGCTCGCCGAGGGTTACGCCACCATTGCCGATCGTGAGCAGACAAATACCAATAATAAGAGCGACACCCCAGCCGTGTACCGTTGGTTTGGGAGTACCGCGCACACGCATAAAGCCGTAGAGCAACAAGCCTGCAAGCAAGTGTCGGGCGCCGGCCATGAGCAGCGGGGGAATGCTCTCGATGGCAAAACGTATCCCTAGGTACGTAGACCCCCAAACCACATAGACTACTGCAAACGCGAAAAGGAGAGCTGCTTTGGAAGGCGAAGTAGGCGAAGCAGACATGAGAGTAAGAAGAATAAAGTAAGCAGGGGAAAGCGTCCGGCTTAGCGAGTATATTGTAGTCGGTACTGCTGAGGCGTCAGTACAAAGCTGGACTTAAATAGACGCCCAAATGAGCTAGGTGATTCGAAGCCAACTTGGTTGCTGATAGCCTGCACACTCAGGGCTGATTGGGTGAGCAGTATTTTGGCTTGCTCTAGGCGTACGGCGGTGGCGTATTGATGGGGCGAGTAGCCAAACAGCTGCCGAAAGTAGCGCAGCAGATGGTTTTTGGAAAGCATGCTAGCGCGAGCAATATGATCGAGCGTGAGAGCTTGGCTTGCCTGTTCATCAATAAACTCCTTAGCTAGGTGCAGACGCCGATAGATCTCCAGGCGAGTAGAGCGCTTCACTGCCGAAAGGTGGGTGCAACTACGGTGGACTTGCCGCCGGTAGGTTTGTAACAGTTCTCCTAAAATGCCGTGCAGATGTTCTTCCAACGCTAGCTCCGACAACGGCTGCTGCTCCATGACTTGCTTCAGCAGCACGAGTTGGCGCCGTAAGGGCACCGTAGCGGCATAAAACTGCTCAAAAAACCACATGGTTTGGTCGCTACGCAGGTAGGGGTTAGCGAGCAAAACCTCGTCGGGGGAGAAGCACGCCGCTGCGAGGGTGCTCACCAGCTCAGCATCAAAGTAAATGGCAAATGAGTGCACCCATTCCGCCGACCGAATGCTGCTCGCGTGGGCTTGGTGAGCATTTACTACCAAGAGCTGATCGTGCTGCACCATCAGCTTACGGTGCTGCAAATAGTACGTTTCGGCACCCGTAAAGGCGAATTTTAGCGACAGTTGGTCTGTATGCGGGGGCCAGTTGCAGTACCTGCACCATGAGTTGATAACTGTGTTGCGGCTGGTGCGCTGCTTGAACAGTGCGAAATTTTGCAGCGACTCTTCCTCGTTAGTAACTACTGATTGGATGTACATAAAGTCAGCGAGTTATCCTTATGGGAGCAAAAGACGCAGATAGTGAGGATAAGGGCTATGCAGATAACACTTTTTTGTGGGAGCTAGCTTCGATGCTCGCACGCGCAACCAGATTGCCATAATCGTGTCCGGTAAAAACGAGTACCTTTTCGCGTTTGTCACTAAGCTTTTCATCATGTTCAGAGCGCTTCTCTGCGTTGCTTCCCTGCTCTTGTTGCCCTTCCTTGGTCAGGCGCAGGCCACTACTCCCACCATCTCCCGCGCCGATTCGCTACGCGGTGCCCTCACACCACTACGCACCTGCTACGATATAAACTACTACCACCTCGATGTGAGGTTGAACATTGACCAGCAGGCTATTACTGGCTCCAACCTATTCCGCTTCACGGCCACACAGGATTTCACGCGGCTACAGTTTGATTTGTTCGCCAACCTAGCCGTAGATAAGGTGCTGTACAAAGGGCAGTCAGTGCCATTTACCCGCGAAGCCAACGCGGTATTTGTCACCTTCCCGCAGCCCATTCGCAAGGGCACACGGGACGAGTTTACGGTGCAGTACTCCGGTAAGCCAACCGTTGCCAAGAAAGCGCCCTGGGACGGAGGCTTGGTGTTCACGCAGGATGCCCAGGGCAAACCGTGGGTGGCATCGGCGTGCCAAGGCGTGGGCGCTAGCATCTGGTGGCCGACCAAAGACCACCAAGCCGACGAAGTTGACAGCATGCTCATCAGCGTGACAGTACCGAAGGGGCTGAAGGACGTGTCGAATGGGCGGCTGCGCAAGACTACGGCGCTACCCGACGGTTCTACGCGCTTCGATTGGGCCGTGCGCAACCCCATCAATAACTACGACGTGGCCCTGAACGTGGGCGACTACCAGCACTTCGGCGACACCTACCAAGGCGAAAACGGCAAACTAACCCTCGATTATTGGGTGCTGCCGGAGAATGTGGAGAAAGCTAAAAAGCAATTCGGTGCCAACGTGAAACCCATGCTGAAAGCGCTGGAGCATTGGTTTGGGCCTTATCCGTTTTATGAAGACGGGTATAAGCTGGTGGAGGCTCCGCACCTAGGTATGGAACATCAGAGTGCTGTGGCCTACGGCAACCACTACCAGAACGGCTACCTAGGTCACGACCGCTCCGGCACGGGCTGGGGCATGAAGTGGGACTTTATCATCATTCACGAAAGCGGACACGAGTGGTTCGGCAACAATATTACCAGCAAGGACATTGCCGACATGTGGGTGCACGAGGGCTTCACTACCTATTCGGAAAGCTTGTTCGTGGAAAGCTTATTCGGCAAGCAGGCGGCGCAAGAGTACATCTATGGGCAGCGCAAGAACATCCAAAACGATAAGCCCATCATCGGGCCGTACAATGTGAACCAGGAGGGCTCCAGCGACATGTACGACGAGGGCAGCGTGCTGCTGAACATGGTCCGGACCATCCTCAATGATGATGAGAAGTGGCGCCAGATCTTGCGGGGCCTAGGTAAGACATTCTACCACCAGACCGTCACGGCGGAGCAAATTGTGGGCTACATCAACCAGCAGAGCGGCAAGGACCTAACTAAGGTTTTCGACCAGTACCTGCGCTATACGACGCTCCCTACGCTCGAAGTGCGCTTTCAGAAAGGCAAAGCGGAGTGCCGTTGGATGGCTGATGTGCAAGGCTTCAACATGCCTGTGCGGGTGCGCACCAAGGGCGGCGCGTATCGCTTCGTTACGCCCACTACGCAGTGGCAGCCGCTAACTCTGCCGAAAGTCACGCAGGAAAATCTGGAAGTAGACACATTTGACTACTACATCAAAGTAGCTGTGCTGTAACCTCGGTTGGAACTGCCGTTTGTTAGGCTGCTGAGCGGGTATTTGCCCCTAGCTTTATTCCCCGAAACAGCTTCTGCTAACTGGCTAATCCCCACCAACCTGTTAGGTGCTAAAGTTTGTTCCTTAACTTTAGCCCCAATGATTCTCACAGCATACATTTTATCATGAATCAATACGACGTCACCGTCATCGGCTCCGGACCAGGAGGCTACGTGGCGGCCATTCGCTGCGCGCAGCTAGGCCTAAAAACTGCCATTATCGAGAAGTACCCCACGCTAGGTGGTACCTGCTTGAATGTAGGCTGCATTCCTAGCAAAGCGCTGCTCGATAGCACCGAACATTATCATAACGCGCATACGACCTTCAAGGAGCACGGCATTGAGCTGAGCGACTTGCAGATCAACATGAACCAGCTCATCGACCGCAAGAATGGGGTTGTGAAAGCAAACGTCGATGGGATTTCTTTCTTGATGAAGAAGAACAAGATCGACGTGCTGCAAGGTGTGGGTTCGTTTGTCGACAAGAACCATATTAAGATTACGCCCACTGGCGGCGGCGAAGAGCAGCAGATCGAGACCAAAAACGTCATCATCGCCACGGGTTCTAAGCCCACGGTGTTGCCCTTCATCCAGCAAGACAAGCAGCGCATCATCACCAGCACGGAGGCCCTGAACATTCGCGAAGTGCCTAAGCACATGATCGTGATTGGCGGTGGCGTTATCGGCCTGGAAATGGCGTCCGTGTATGCCCGCCTAGGTGCCAAAGTATCCGTTATCGAGTTCATGGATTCGCTTATTCCCACCATGGACCGCGCCCTCGGCAAAGAGCTGAAGCGCATCCTGGGGAAGATCGGCATCGAGTTTTTCCTGAGCCACAAAGTGACCGGCGCTACCCGGGAGGGCGAAACCGTGACGGTAACGGCGACCAACCCGAAAGGCGAGGAAGTGAAGTTTGAAGGTGATTACTGCCTCGTAGCTGTGGGCCGCGTGCCGTACACCCAAGGCCTCAACCTGGAAGCTGCCGGTGTGCAAATGGAAGAGCGCGGCCGCATCAAGGTCGATGAGCACCTGCAAACCAGCGTGCCCGGCATTTATGCCATCGGCGACGTGATTCGCGGGGCTATGCTCGCTCACAAAGCCGAAGAAGAAGGCGTATATGTGGCCGAAACCATCGTGGGCCAGAAGCCGCATATCAATTACCTGCTCATCCCCGGCGTGGTGTACACCTGGCCCGAAGTCGCTGGCGTAGGCTACACTGAAGAGCAGCTGAAGGAAACCGGCCGCGCCTACAAAGTAGGTTCGTTCCCGTTCCGGGCTTCGGGCCGTGCCCGCGCTTCGATGGACCTCGACGGCTTCGTGAAAGTGCTGGCCGATAAGCAAACCGACGAAATCCTAGGTATGCATATGATTGGTCCGCGCATCGCCGACCTCATTGCCGAGGGAGTAACGGCCATGGAATTCCGGGCTTCTGCTGAAGACGTGGCCCGCATGAGCCACGCTCACCCAACCTACGCCGAAGCCGTGAAGGAAGCTTGCCTCGCCGCTACTGAGAACCGCGCGATTCATATGTAATTCGGTATTCGCATCAAAGCCAAAAGAGGCTGAAGCTAGGGTAGCTTCAGCCTCTTTTGGCTTCTGTCATTTAGCAAATGTTAAAGCGAAAGTATTAGCAGACAATTGCTTAAGTTGCCGCAGTAGCATCTAAATCGTTTCTGTTCCGATGAAACCAGCTTGGCTAGCCCTGCCCCTAGGTTGTACCCTTTTCTCACCCATTGCATTCGCTCAAACGCCTGCCGACAGCGGTACCTTCTTGCTGCACAAGTTTGAGCAGCGCATTGGTAAAGAAACCTACCGCATGACTTCATCAGCTCAGGCGCTGACCTACGACGTGCGCTTCCGCTTCGTGGACCGCGGAATGCCGGTGCCGCTGCGGGCCAACATCACCGTAACGCCTGGCGGAGAGCCACTGAGCCTAGGAGTATCCGGCAATACTTCGCGCTTCTCCACGATTAAGGATTCCGTTCAGCTGCTAGCTGGTGGCAGTAACGTCTGGGTGAAGGTTGGCGACCAAGAGGCGCGTTCGTTGAAGCTCAATCCAGCTACTCCGCACTTCCCAGTAGCGGGCTACTCGCCGGCAACGGGGCAAATGCTGCTGCTGCGCTACTGGCGGCAGCACAAAGAACCGGCTAGCCTAGACTTGCTGCCCAGCGGCAAGGTACGCATTCGCCGCGACGGCCAGGATACGCTCACCTTCCAGAACAAGCCCCTGGTGCTCCAACGCTACGTGCTCAAAGGCTTGGTGTGGGGCAACGAGCTGCTCTGGACCGATCAGCAAGACCGCCTCGTGTGCATCATCACCAACGACGCCGAAGGTGACAAAATCGAGATGCTAGCCCAGCCCTACGAGGCCTTGCTTCCCACGCTCATCGGCCGGGCGGCGACCCACGGTATGCGCCTGTTCACGGCAGAAGTTGGTGCCGAAGCAAAGGTCAAAGCGGCCACCAAGCCGCAGCAGCTAGCTTTTGTGGGCGGCACCGTGGTGGATGTGGTGCAGGGGCGTACCATTCCGAACGCGGTGGTGCTGGTGGACGGCGGTAAAATCACGCAAGTGGGGCCGGCTGCGAAGGTGAAGGTGCCCAAGCAGGCTCAAGTCATTCGGGCGGAGGGCAAAACCATCGTGCCGGGGCTGTGGGATATGCACGCCCACTTCCAGCAAGCCGAGTGGGGCCCCGCCTACCTAGCTGCCGGCGTGACCACCGTGCGCGACTGTGGCAACGAGTTCAGCTACATCAACGCCGTGCAGCAAGCCATCGACGCCGGGCGGGGTGTGGGGCCGCGCATCCTCAAAGCCGGCATCATCGACGGCGACGGTCCACGGGCCCTAGGTATTGTGCGCGTCAATACGCCCGCCGAAGCGGCCCAGGTAGTGCAGCGCTACCAAGACAGCGGCTTTGTGCAGATTAAGCTGTACAGCTCCCTAAAGCCAGACATTGTGCGCGCTATTTGTGAGGAAGCTCACAAACGGGGCCTCACCGTGACGGGCCACATCCCGGAAGGCATGACGCTGCTGCAAGGCGTGGCCGCGGGCATGGACCAGGTGAATCACCTTCCGTACGTAGCCGAAGTACTCACGCGCAACCCCGACCGTTCGGTGGTGGTGCCCGACACGACCAGTGCCCGCGTCTTTCGCTTTCTGAAGGAACACCACACCGTCGTCGATCCGACTCTAGGCGTGTATGAGATGACAGCCCGCTCCCTGAAAGATGATCTAACGCCCATTGAGCCAGCCTTTGCCTCGTTGCCCCAAGCCTTGCAGGCGTTGTTTCTGACGATGGGCACCACGCCTGAGCGGTCGGCCGGCGCCAAGCCCATCATGGAGAGCTTCTACCACCTCGTCAAGCAGCTCTACGACAATGGCATCCCCATCGTGGCCGGTACCGATATGATGTTTCCCGGCACCAGCCTAGCTCGCGAGCTGGAGCTGTACGTGCAGGCCGGCCTCACGCCCATGCAAGCCCTACAAACCGCCACCATCACGCCCGCGCGCGTGATGAAGCTAGCCCAGCGCACCGGCTCCCTCGACCCCGGCAAGCAAGCCGACCTGCTCCTCATCGACAGTAACCCCTTGCAGCAAATCCGCGACATCCGCCGGGTGCAACTGGTGGTGAAAGATGGCCAGCTTTATGAACCCGCCCGCATGCGGCAGCTGGCCGATTTTCAGAAGTAAAAGTTAGAAACTAGCAAGCGTGCCTCCTGCTTTTAAGGGGGCATGCTTGCTAGTTCCTAACTTTTACTATCCTAGGTATAATGATAAGTTCTACTAAGTATTGATCTAACTACTCGTCGCGCTCCGGCACGTACTTCAGCACCACTATTCCGCAGTCGAAAGTGGTGGCTTGTAGTAAGGCTAGGTGTTGCTTGTGTTCGAGTGCTTGGAAGATCGGCATGCCTTTGCCAATTGCTACCGGATTGATATACAGATGGTATTCATCAAGTAAGCCGTGCTGAATGAGTGCCGATACGAAGGTGGCCCCGCCGTAGGCAATGAGGTCTTTGCCGGGTTGTTGCTTGAGGTGGTTGATTTCTTCCACCAAGTCGCCCGTCGCCAAAACTGTGTTGGCCCACTCCGATTGCGTGAGGGTTTTGGTGAAAACAACCTTAGGCGTATCCGTGAATTTCCGACCGGCCGCAAGTTCTGGGTTGTCCGTGGTGGCGGCCACGTTGGCCCAGTGTGGGATGAAGCCTTGCGCAAGTTTGCGCCCCAGCACAATGCCGTCGACGGATGCCGTCAGCTCTTCCGTGTACTGCTTAAGCGCGTCGTCCCAGTCAAACGTGAGCCAATCCATTTCCCCATTCGGCCCGGCAATGTAGCCATCGAGGGTCATCTGCACTTGCAGCTTTAGCTTTCTCATTGTCTCGTATTTCGATTATTTCTAGCACTGTAATGACACTGCATTGGTAAGCTGGCCATTGCAGTAAATCAATAGCCTAGCCACCTAGGTAAATAGGCAAGTCTGCCGGTCATTTCGACCAGCGGGAGAAATCTCGCGTGCTGATATTGTAGCGGTAACTTCCTGACGACCAGCACGCGAGATTTCTCTCGCTGGTCGGAATGACTCTTAGGAATCAGGCAGATTATATCGCCACGGCTGTTGCGGGCTGCTCTTGCTGCACGGCGGCGGGGTCCATATAGAGTACTTCCCAGTGGTGCCCATCTAGGTCTTCAAAATTGCGGGCGTACATGAGTTCTGGGTTCTGTATTTCCTTGAGAGGCTGACCACCCGCTGCCAGCGCTTTGTCGACGAGTGTGTCCACTGTTTCCCGGTTGTCGACCGATAGGGTGATAATCACCTCCGTGCTGCGTGTGGCATCGATCATAGCTTTTGTGGTGAAGCCCTGAAAGAAAGGCTCTACCAGCAACATCACGTAGATCGTATCGCTCACAACCATGCAGGTGGCGTTTTCATCCGTGAACTGTTGATTGAACTGAAAACCTAGCTTCGTGAAGAATTCGATGGAAGCGTTGAGGTCCTTAACGGGTAGATTAACAAAGATTTGCGTAGCCATGGCCTTTGGTTTTGAGTGTGTTGATATGCCAAAGGTATTAGCAAACGAAAACTAAAAAAGTGTGCAAATGCGACAAACTACAGGGGCATTTGCGCCAGCCAGACTCACAAAAAAGGCTACCGTTTCGGATAGCCTTTTTTGTGAGTACGTGGAGCCTAGCTTACTCTTTTACGAGTCGTTGGGTGATCTTCTGCTGACCTTTCGTGACGATTAGGAGCGTGTACACGCCCCCGCGCAGCGAGGCTACATTGAGCTCATTGCCTTTGAGCATGCCGCTGGCTTTCACCACTCCGTAGGCATCCAGTATCTGGTACTGACTGCCAGACAAAGCTAGGTCGGTGGTTAAATACAGCTTGTCTGTAACAGGGTTGGGGTAAAGCTGTACAGTGGGCTCGTTGCTCGTGGTAGCCGTAGCCTTGGCGGCAGTGCTGCCGGCTTTGCTGATGCGAATCCAATTGAGATTCCAGCCGCCGGTTTGGGCAAACACGCCGAAGCTGTAGGTGCCGGCCGTCACGCTGACGGTTTGCGATACATTGGTCCAGGTTTGCCAGCCGCCGGTGGCCGGAATGGTTACTTTGCCGAGCTGCGTCGTGCCCGAGTTCAGGTCCGACGATAAGGCGCCGCCGCTGGGGCTCGCCACGCGGTACTCCACGGTGTAGGTGCCGGTAGTGGGGAAGGTGATGTTGCTGTAGGCCATCCAGTCGCCCGCGTCGATGTAGCCCACGTTCAGGCCCCCGCCCGTATCGGTCGTGGTCTGGGTTTGCACCCCCGACATGCTGCTGTAGTTCTCCGCCTCTAGGTTGATGGTAGTGGCAGTAGGCGCGGCCGGGCCGTACACCTCCACTTCGTAGATGGAGTAGCCGTAGGTGGTGGCGCGGCGCGTGCCGTAGATGCGCAAGTAGCGTCCCCGACCCGATAAGCCGGTAATATCGTCTACGCCACCGTCGCCGTTAATAACCGATTGGATCGACGTCCAGGAAGCACCGTCGGCGGAGGTTTGCAGCTGGTAGTCTTTGCCGTAGGCGCCTTCCCAGGTGATTTTGACCCGCGAAATATCCTTCACCGTACCTAGGTCGAGTTGCAAATACTGCGGGTCAGCGAAGGCGCTGCTCCAGCGCGAGGTCAGGTTGCCATCAATGGCCTTGGCCGCCGCAGTGCCGCTGTTTTCACTCGACGAGGCCGTGGCGGCTACGGGCGTCAGGCGGGTAGTGGTGGGCGTGGTGGTGCTGCCGCCGGAGGGTAAGCTCACGTACAGCTGACCTAGCTCCGTGAGCTGCCCTGAGTTGGCACCGAGCAGGTTGATGTTAGGTATCTCGCTATTTCGGCCCGAAAACCAGGCGTAGCGAAACACGGCGGGTTCGTTCTCCAAGTAGTTCACGGCAGCTGTTAGGTAGCGCTTCTGCACATCGAGCGTGATTTGGTCGTGGGGCATGTCGCCGCACGAAAACTCAGTGAGCCAAATCGGTTTGCCGTACTTTTTCAGCTCCCCAATCTTGTCGCGCAGCCACTGCTCCTCGCACACGTAGGTGTGCACGGCAATGTAATCGACCTGGCAGCTCGGGCAGGCGGCAAAAAAGGCGTCGAGGTACTGGGTGGGCGAGTAGTAGGTGGTGCCATTTTCTGAGACACAGTCGCCGCAGTAGTTCACGGCTGGCGACACCAGTTTGAGGTTTTTGCGGCGGGCTACTTCTTGCAGCGTCGGCCACAGCGCCGCGGCTTGGGTGGGCGTGAGGTTGGCTTGGCTGCGGAAGTTCGGCTCGTTGAAGCCGAGCAGGTACTTGGCGCCCGCCGGAATGTTGGCCGCCAGCCGATCAGCGGTGAAGGGCGAGCCGTCGAGGTCCCGGCCCCACTGCATGGGCACGTAGTCAATGCCTAGGCCCGCATAGACGCTGGCGGCGCCAGCTTCGGGCTTGGAGTACCAATTGTACCACCAACTGATGCCGGGTGCCAGCACCTGCATATCAGCCGCCGAGTGGTAGCCGTAGGCGATGCCGCGCTTGGGGCTCTTGGTTTGAGCGGTGGCTTGTTGGGGCCAGCAACCGAGCAAGGTTGCCGCGCCGAGCAGCCAGCCGGTGGCGTGTCGGCGCAACGTGGTAGAAAGTTGGTTCATGAAAAGAATAGTGAATAGGTTAGGTAGGGCGCTTGCTACCAACGGATTAGAGTTGGTGGTTTTCAAAGATAGTTGTAAAAAAGAAAGACCACCGGCAAGGGTGGTCTTTTTTAATAAAAAGGAAACAGGTGCGTGTTTGAGAGTACCGCACTTGGAGCACTAGACGTAAATCACTGATTGCCTAGGCTAGCTCTTACTGCGTTGCCCACCGCTTTTCGCGCCACGCCTGCTGCTGCTCGGCGGTCAGATACGTCCAGGCCACGATGCGGCTGACTTTCTGCCCCTGGGCCATCGGGATGGTGCGCACGTCGACGGCACCTAGCTTTTGCAGCGACTTATACAGCCCTGGCAGCGTTTCTTTCTTGGATACCAGGGCCGTAAACCACAGCACCTCGTTGCGGAACAACACGCTTTCTTCCGCCATGCGCCACAAGAAGGTGGCCTCGCCGCCGGGATACCACAATTCGCCTGGCTTACCCCCAAAGTTTGGGGTAGGCTCGGGGCCTTTGCTGGTACCTAGGTTGTGCTCTTTGCGGCGGGTGCTGGCTTCGGCCTCGGCTTGGGAGCCGTGAAACGGCGGATTACACATCGTGAGGTCGAACACCTCTTTGGGCTTGGTGATGCCGACGAAGATGTTGGTAGACGAGGGTTGCAGCCGCAAGTCCACGGCACCAGTCAGCACGGTGTTGCTGGCCACAATCTGCTTGGCTACCCGAATGGCCACGGGGTCGACATCGGTGCCAATGAAGCGCCAACCATACGCGCGGTGCCCGATGATGGGGTAGATGCAGTTGGCACCCACCCCGACATCGAGCACCCGGACGCGCTTGCCGGTAGGCACTGCCCCGTCGTTCACGGAGCCGAGCAGATCGGCCAGATAGTGTACATAATCGGCGCGGCCGGGGATGGGCGGGGCTAAGTAGCCTGCCGGAATATCCCAAAGCTGAATGCCGTAGAACTGCTTGAGCAAGGCCTTGTTCAGGGCTTTCACCGCGTCCGGATTCGCAAAATCGATGCTGGCCTCACCGTGGGCATTCTCAGCCACAAACGAACCTAGCTCGGGTACGCTTTGCGTGAGTTGCGCAAAATCGTAGCGCCCGCGGTGCCGATTGCGCGGGTGCATGCTCTCTTTTTCGGCGGAATCGTTGGGTGGCTGAGACATGAGGTAAGGCGACTAATGGAAAATAGAAAGTCGCCAAAGCTAGCGAGAGTTGAACTGTAATCGAGAAGCACGCGCGGCTAACATGCAACGAGTGCCTCGCACCCTCATCAGAGTGGTTCTCCGGAAAGCTAGCTCAAGCCACGGCAACTTGCTGGCCTACTGCTACTCTTCAAAGTTCAGGTTGACAGGCGCTTCGGGAGTCTTGCTCTTGGCCGTGGTAGGCACACTGGCGTCTACTATTTCAAAGTTCAGATTGTCGAACCAAACCTGACCTGTTTTGTCGAGCAAAGCGCCGTAGGCAATGTTGGTAGCTTGGGCAGGCACATCCAGCACGATTTCATATTTCTTCCAGTCGGTGGTGCCTTTCACGGCCCGACTCTGCATGTTGTCGAAAGCCAGCAGCTTGTACGGGCTCGTTTGGTCAACACGCAACCAGAGTCCGGCCCAGCCTGTCACATCTTTCGACTTCATATAGCCCGTCAGCCGAATGCGCTTACCTAGGTATTTCCCCGGCGCGCTGTTCTGCATGAGCGTACCAAAGCCATCGGCGCCGGCGTCGATTGATTTGATAGTTGCGGCATTCTTGCCAGCCTGTCCCGCGCCTTTGTCAACGCCCATCTCATACTGCTTGGGCTGACTGCCGGCAATGAACCAGCCAGTGGGCACGTCATAAGAGGATAGAGTCAAGACGGCGCCGATCAGCAGCCCGCCTTTCAACATTGCTGTTTTCATAAGTGCATTCGATAATGGTGGAGAATAATAATGGGCGCTCAACCTAACCGGGCTAGCCAGGCTAGGTGCCCTAATGGCTAAGAGCACCAATAAGTTAAACGATAAACAGGCTTGAATAGTACAAGCGGTGCATATTAATAGGGAGCTACCTAGGTCACTGGCACACGCTGCCTTGCAGAGGCAAAAAAGTGACTAAATCTCTCACAGTGCCTCAGCCGCTAAGTGTGCCGTTGTTAGCTTTTGCACCGACGCCTGTTTCAGCGCTTCCGCTTTCGGCACCAGCACGGAAGTGGCTAGCTGCGGTTACTTGATGGAGTCATACAGCCTAGCCATTTCGATCAGTGGGTTGTGACCTAGGTAGTCGCGGCAGGGCGTGTTGTATTGGGTGCTGGGCTTGCGCTTCACATCTTCGGGTTTGCCACCCAAGGGGTTATAGAATTCCCAAATGGTACCGGTGCGCTTGAACTGCTTGGCTGAGTCGTCCAAGGCTTTTTCCAGAATGATCTTGGCGGCATCTTTTCGGCCGTAGTTGAGGCAGCCGCGGGCGGCCCAATACGCCATGCTGTTCCAGGCCGGCCCGCGCCACATGCGCAGCTCAAACTTCGGGTCGCGCCGTCCAACGGTGGCAATCGGGTGGTCGGTTAGGAAAACCGTTTTGTTTAGTAAGTAGCTATCAATGTAGCGGTTGGCTTGCTCCGGCGTGGCGGCGCCCATCACGAGCGGCCACATGCTTTCGAAGGGTAGGTTGCGCAGCGCGGGGTTTTTCACGGCCCAGATGTCGTAGAACATGCCATCGGCCGGCACATACAAGCCCGTCTGGATAAACGTGCGCAGTTCGTTGGTGCGCTTCTCGTAATAGCTTGCCTCTAGCCCTAGCTGCCGCGCCCACCGCGCCGCAATTTGGTAGAGCGCATATACGTGGCTAGTGGCGTCGACGCAGGCTAGGGGGCCTTTCGCTACTTCATCGAAACGGATACCCTCGTCGACGCCGCTCTCCCACTTCTTCAGCAGAATGTCGTTGTAGAAAAAACCCTCACCCTCTGCCTTGCGGTTGTTCTCAAACCACGCTATCTGCCGAACCAGCGGTGTGTAGAAGGTCCGGATAACGGCGCTATCGTTGGTTTGCTTGACATAGTCTTGCACCGCCAAGGGCCAGAGCGGCGGGTGGCCTTGCGTGTTCTTGTTCCACGTCACCGAGTCGCGCCCCGACATACCGCCGGGCATGTAGATGGAGCCGGGCAGCAGTCCGCTGGGCTCCTGGTTCTTGATGTCATTCAGGAGCTGGTGCAGCGCGTGCTCGGGGTAGGAGGGAAGCACGTCGAGCGTTTCGTGCACCACATCCCAGTGCCCGAACGCGTTGCCGTACACGTAGCCGGGGCCTAGGTCTTCCCATTCGTAGTCGAAGGGCCAGGCGGCGGGGTGCGTGCCCTGCTGGTGCAAGTGCGCCACGTACGTGAGCATAGGGCGCCACGCCGGTTTGCCGGTTCGGGACGCGTCGGTGGCGAGCTGCTGCCAGCTGCCCTTTGTGAGGGCGTGAGCTGTGGCCGCTGGCCGCGTTTGGGCTCTTGCCCTAGGGCAAGCCGCAAGGGCAAGGAAACTAAAAGCTAGGTAAGGGAGCCAGGTACGCGGTTTCACAACGTCGGGGGTGGGGTAGAGGTGCTGGGGGATGGCTACGCGAGCAATTGCGGCGGCGCAACAGAACCCGTTGTAGCCAGTGAAAATAAGTGGCTGGCACGAAGATGTTTGCTGGTTAGGCGTGTTTTTAACACGCAAACGCTCCCGCCGACTTCGCGTAGAGTAGGTTCGCAACCAAAAAGCCTTGTTATTGCCCCTATGTTGTCCGAACCTTCGTATTTGGCGGCCCGCATGGTCGCTCCTATGGTTGAAGCGCATTTCGCTCGGCACCGGGCCGCGGCCAAGCCGCAGGAGGAACCGTTTCTGGCGCTGAAACCGGAGCCTTACCTGGTAGAAGCCGTTATTGATGCGGCCTTCTGGGCTAGCCTGCGCCGGGAAGAAGGGCACCCGCCCAAGATTTCGCTGGCTTTGTTGCCGCCCGATGGCGCGCAGTACCCGCTGTTATTCGGCCAGCGCCGACGCCTCACGCCCTACAACTTACTGAAGCTAGCCCCGGCCGTTGAGCAGCCCGGCATCCACCTAGGTGTGTGGCACGATGAGGAAGGCCTCTACGTGTGGGGTACCGCTACCAATATCCCGCCCCTGTGCTTCGTGCTGGAAGTGGTAGAGCCTGGTCTGCTCGTGATCAAGCACCGCCGCTCCGATGGGTTTGGTAAGTTCGTCAACGTTGCCATCCTCCGCGGAGATCAGCTGCAAATGGTAGACGCCGAAAACGCTGCCGTAAACGACTGCCCCGCCCTGCAAGCATTTCTGCCCGACCGCGGCCTGCTCACTTCCACGGGCGAAACCAATACGGTGCTCGTGGAGCTGGCGGCCGTCATGCGCGCCCACGGCCGGGGCGGCTTGGTGCTCGTGGTGCCGCCCGGCAGCAACCGTTGGAAAGAATCTATTGTGCAGCCCATGGTGTACCCCGTAGTGCCCGCCTACACCGGCATTGCCGACGTGCAGCAGCAAGACCAGAGCCGGCGCAAATGGCAAGATAAACTCCAGCATACCATCACCATTGTGGGAGGCTTTACGGCCGTCGATGGGGCCACCGTGATTACGCAGGAGTATGACTTGCTGGCTTTCGGGGCGAAAGTTACCCGCGCCGAAGCAAGCACACCGGTCGACAGAATGGTGTTGTCGGAGCCGGTGGTGGGCAGCATTGCCAAGCGGATGCACCCGGCCCAAAACGGCGGCACACGGCACCTAGCCGCCGCCCAGTTTGTGCACGATCAGCGCGATTCGATAGCGCTGGTGGCCTCCCAAGATGGCTACTTCACCGTCTTTGCCTGGTCGGCGACGCTCGACATGGTACATGCCCACCGCATCGACGTGCTGCTCTTGTAGCAGAAGGGCGCCGCAAAAGCGAGGGGTGTAGCTGGCAGAGCGTTTGGGAATTAGTGCCGAAAAGCCTCCGCCGTACCCAGGAGGCTAGCCCCATACTGCGTAGCCTGACCTAGCCGCCGTTAGGCACTAGCCGGTTCCACAATTTGTGCCACACAAACCGGAATTCGGATAGCTGCGCAAGCGGTCCGGTCGTCGAATTTTGCCCTGTAGAATGCCTAGTAGGGCAAAATTCACTATATACACGACCGCACTCATGGACAACGCATTGTCTGCAAAAAACACGTTTTTATTAGGAGGCGACTTATCCATCAATCGGCTCGGCTTTGGCGCGATGCGCATTACGAAGCAGCCCGCCTGGGGGCAACCCGCCGACCGGCCCGCCATACATGCGCTGTTGCGCCGGGTGGTGGAGCTAGGCATAACTTTCATTGATACGGCCGATATGTACGGCCCCTTCGTGTCGGAGGAACTGATTGCCGAAGCTCTGCACCCCTACGCCGCCGAGTTGGTAATTGGCACCAAGGGCGGATGCGTGAGCTTTGGCCCGCCGCCGGAGGGGGTGTTGCTCGATGGCACGCCGCAGCATCTACACGATGCCCTGCACGGTAGCCTGCGTCGCCTCAAGCTCGAGCGCCTCGACCTCTACCAGTTGCACCGCCTCGATCCTAGGGTGCCCGCCGAGCGCACGTTCACGTTTCTAGCCGAAGCCCAGCGCCAAGGCTTGGTGCGGCACCTAGGTTTGTCGGAAGTGTCCGTTGAGGATATTCAGCTGGCCCAGCAGTTCTTTCCGGTGGTTTCGGTCCAGAACCGCTACAGCCTCTTCGACCGCGCTGCGGAGCCCGTGCTAGCCTACTGCCGCGAGCAGGGCATTGCTTTTATTCCGTGGTTTCCCCTGGGCGGCGGGATGGCGCACGCAATGGACGTCGTCGACCAAGTGGCTGCGCGGCACCAGGTTTCGGCGCGCCAAATTGCCCTGAGCTGGCTGCTGCACCATGCGCCGAACATCTTGCCGATTCCGGGTACCGGCAGCATTGCTCACCTAGAAGATAACATGCGAGCGGCTTCCCTGGAACTCACGGCGCAAGATATGCAGCAGCTAGAGGCACTCGGTTAGGATTCGACAACAACCGAAAACGCCATACGGAGCTAGTTGAAGCTTCTCTACCGCTTTGTTATGCCTCAGCCTAGGCTCTCTCCAAAAGAGAGGAACTTGGAGTAGCATCGCGGTAGAGAAGCCCAACTAGCCCCGTATGGCGTTGTGTTTCTCTATTAGAAGCTTACCAGGGGCTGATGCCCGTCTCTGGCCCATTATCCTCGCTGAAGAACTGGCTAGTTGGGCCATCCGGACCTAGCACGGCTGCTTTTACCACGCGGGCGGCGGCATCTTGCACGCTGCCGGGGCCGCTGTGATGGTTGAAATCGGTGGCCGTATAGCCAGGGTCGACGGCGTTGACTTTGAAGGGCGTATCACGCAGCTCGTAGGCCAACATAATCGTGTAGGCGTTCAAAGCAGCTTTAGACGGCTGATAGGCGGCGCCTTTCACGGGGTAATACTTCCAGGAAGGATCGTTGTGCAGCGTGAGCGAACCTAGCCCCGACGTGACGTTGACGATGCGCGGCTCGGGCGACTCCCGCAGCAAGTCGATAAAGGCTTGCGTTACTTCGATCACGCCGAACACGTTGGTATCAAACACTTCTTTGATCATGCTAACGCTACTGGTTAGCGCCGGCTGCGACGGAGCACCGAGAATGCCGGCGTTGTTGATGAGCACGTCGAGCACCTGCGTTTTCTGCCCTAGGGTTTCGCGAGCAGCGGCGATGGAGGCGCTATCGGCTACATCGATCTGGATGGGCTCCACCTCCGAAAGGCCTTCCGCTTTCAGTTGGTCAACGGCTTGTTGGCCTTTTGCTAGGTCGCGGCTACCTAGGTACACGTAATAACCCTGCTGGAGCAACTGACGGGCCGTTTCAAAGCCGATACTTTTGTTGGCGCCGGTAATAAGTACTGTCTTCATTTGGGATGGTGGTCAACTGGTTGATGAGTGAACAGTACAAAATTACTGGGCGCCACTGGCGCGGCTGGTACCCATTCTGCGGTATTACTGGTACATTTTGCGGATGGTAGTGCGGAACTCGGCCGGGGTGATGCCGGTTTCACGCTTGAAGAAGCGGTTGAAGTAGGACGCATCCGAAAAACCGAGGTCGAAGGCGAGTTCCTTGAGCGAAAGCGGCGTGTAAAGCAGCAGGCGCTTGGCTTCGAGTACCAGGCGTTCGTGCAGGTGTTTGATGGCCGGTCGGCCGCTTTGGGCTTTCACCACTTCGCTCAGATGCCCCGCCGAAATGTGCAACAGCGCCGCATACGCGCCCACCTCGTGCAGCTCGCGAAAGCACTCCTCTACCTTGGCCCGATAGGTTCTCAGCAAACGCTGGTCGGCCGAGGGCTCGTTGCCCGGAAACTGCTCCGTGTAGAGCCGGCTCAGGTACGTGAGCAGCACTGTGAGGTAGGCGGTGAGCATGCGGTGTTGCCACTCGCCGGGGCGGTTGTGCTCAACCTCAATTCTGGTCAGCAGCTCCTCCGCAAAGCTCATATCGGCAGCCGTGAGTAGCAGCTCGTGCCCGTTGTGCGGATTCTGAATCAGCGGTAGCTCCCGCAAGGCCGCATTTTGCTGCAAGGCCAGAAACTCGTTTGTGAACGTCAGGTAGGTGCCCCAAAAGGGCGTGGCAGCCTCTTTGACCAAAATTTGGTGGGGAGCTGTGAAGTAAAGCGCGTTGTCTTTGCGCTCGTAAGCGGTCATATCCACCCAATGACGGCCGCGGTTATGCTTCACAAATACCAGCATGTAATGCGCCTTGCGGTGCGGAATCAGCAGGTTTTCTTCATAAACCAACGCGCCTTCCGAGTGCACGATCGAAAACGAATTATTCCCAGTGGCATTGTTCTGCTCGAGCGGGTAAACCGGTACCGGCTGCTTGCTGTTAAGCGTATACATGGCCTGAAATGCTAACTTTTTCACAAAGTACGAATGCGTACTGGTCTGGTGCCCATGAGGGCCGCAAGTAGATGCGCCTTGGTGGAAGTAAGTTGATAGCTAGTAGTTCGTTCTGTTCAGAGCAACAACAAGGTCTACCCCAACAACAAGAGCTAGCTGCCCCTAGCTTGTAGCGAACTGCTCATTCCTAACGCCCACATGAAAGCTCAAACGGCCTCCTTTGCCGTCCTGAATACGGTAGCCGACTTTACGCGGCATTACGGCTTTGCCCCGCCCGCGCATTCGCTCGTGACGGTCATCGACCTAGCTCAGTACCCCGTCTCCGATTTCCCGGCCAAACCCGCCCTGCGCCACCTCTACCTGATCGTCTTGAAGCGGCACTTCGATGGGCAACTCCCCTACGGGCAGCAGGCGTACGATTACCGGCAGGGGGTGCTAGGTTTTTACGCGCCCGGCCAGCCCGTGCAGTTTTGCCCACCGGGCGGGGCGCCCGCGCAGGCGCCGCAGGGCTGGATGGTCGTGTTTCACCCAGATTTGCTGACGCGCCGACCAACAGGACCGTTTCCGGGCAACTATCCGTTTTTTGCCTACCGCGTACAGCAGGCCCTCGCGTTGGCCGAGAGCGAGGAACAACTGCTGAACTACGCCGTTGCGGGTTTGCGGCAGGAAAGCGAACAGCCCAACGACGCATTCAGCCAAGAGCTGTTGAGTACCCAGCTCGATGTGCTTCTGCAATACGCCCACCGGTTTTACCACCGGCAATTTCCGGTTGAGCCAACCAACGGGCCCGACCTGCTCAGCCGGTTCGAAGCCCTGCTCGCCACCTACCTCGACACTGCCGCCGAGCAGCCGCTGCCCACAGTGCAGCACTTTGCCGAGGCCCTGCACGTATCACCGGCCTACCTAGGCGACGTGCTGCGCACGCACACGGGTCAGAATGCCCAGCAATACATTCACTACGCCCTCCTGGAAAAAGCCAAACGCTTGTTGCTGAGTACTTCCTGGAGCGTCCGCCAGACAGCTTTCTCCTTGGGTTTCGAAAATCCGTCGTACTTCAGCCGCCTGTTCAAGCAGAAAATAGGCCTGACTCCAGCCGAGTTTAGGCAGTCGGCCTAACCTAGGTGGGGTACTGTACCTCGCCGCTTAGCACACGCAAAGAGGCAGCAACGTCGAAAGTTGCTGCCTCTTTGCGTGTGCTAGCAGAGCGTAGAGGTTTAAGCCTCTAGTTTTACATTAAAAGCGCTAGGCCCTTTAGGTCCCATCTCAATCTCAAAGTTCACTTTGTCGTTCTCCTTGATCGGGTTTACCAGCTTGTTCACGTGCACGAAGATGCTCTCCTGCGTCTGCAAATCCTTGATAAAACCGTAGCCTTTCGACTCGTTGAAGAACGTAACGGTGCCTTTATGAATGGGATCTTCCTGCTCCATATCCTCCTGCTTCAGAGTCACGATACGGATCGTCTCGGGGTCAATTTCTTTCTTCTTCTTCGGATCCGGCGGCGTCGCAGAAATGTTACCGTTCTCGTCCACGTAAGCGAGCATATCGTCTAGGCTCTGGCCCTTCTTCGCATTTGCTTGGCGCTCTTCCTTCTTTTCCGCCTTTTCGTTGCGCTTCTGTAACCGTTTCTTCTCGTTTTCCTTCTTGCCGAAGGTGGCTTGTGATCTGCCCATGCTTGTCTTTATAGATGTAAGGTGCCCGATGGCACCAGATGTGAAACGGTTGTATCGTTGAAAACAGATGTTACAGCACTATAGTTCATGCAGTAACAGAAGCGTCGTAGCGGCTCGCATTGGCGAGCGTAGTACCTGGGAAAAGCAGCGCTAGCTACTTACTTCTTCGCGCTCAGGGAGTACAAAGCTAGCAACTTCCTGCACGCTACCCGGCGGCAGGTCGTGCAGGTGAATGTCGCCGATGCGTACGCGCACCAGGCGCAGGGTTGGGAAGCCCACGGCCGCCGTCATTTTACGGATCTGCCGAAACTTGCCTTCCGTCAGGGTAATGGACACCCAACTGGTAGGGCCATGCCGGTCGTCGCGGATCTTTCGGGTGCGGGGAGCAAAGCCAGGGGGCGTTTCCAGGCGGAAGGCGGTACAGGGGGCCGTGTGGTACTTCACGTCGCGGAGGCCGATTTCTACGCCTTGTTGCAGCTGGGTAATGGCCTCATCCGTTATCAGCCCATCGACCTGCGCGTAGTATTCTTTCTCAACGCCTTTGCTGCGGATGGCTTCGCTTACGCGGCCGTCGGTAGTTAGGAGTAGCAGGCCTTCGCTGTGCTCATCGAGGCGGCCAATGGCCATAGTGCCCGTCGGAAAATCATGCAGCTCGCCCAACAATTTCTTCTTTTTTAGCTCGCACACAAACTGGCTGAGGTAGCCAAACGGCTTGTGAATGAGGAAATGACGATGCGTCATATGCTAAAAAGAAGGAACATTTCGGGGTGAAACTGACCTGCGCATGGGCCCGGCCCGGTGCGCGAACGTTGCAGTTCGGTCAGTGAGAATGCTACAAAATTACAAAAGCTAGCGTCTCTTTTTGCGAAGCTAGCTTTTGTTGCCTTCTTCGGCCATGAAAATATTGCTATTGACCCTAGGCCTGCTTGCCGGCCTAGGGTTGTCAACGTCGTTGGCGCAAGCCAAGTTAACGCCCGCGCAGTACCGCCAAGACTTTGACTATCTCTGGGAAACCATACGCGACAACTACGCCTACTTCGATAAAAAGCAGACCGACTGGGACAAGGTTCGCCAACTCTACCAACCCCAGGCCGACACCGTCCGTTCGCGGCGCGCCTTTGTCCGGCTACTCGAAAACGTGTTTGTGGAGCTCTACGACAACCATGCTTCCCTGACCACCAATCAGTTCGATTCGCAGCGCCTGGTTCCCTCGGGCAGTGATCTGTATGCCGAGTTTGTGGCTGGCAAAGCCACGGTGCTCGATGTACGCCAGCACCTAGGTGCCGAGCAGGTCGGGATTCGGCCGGGAATGGAAATTGTGGCCATCGGCGGCGTGCCTGTCGAGCAGGCTATTCGTTCCTTCGTGGGCAAGTCGTTGCGCGCTGTAGATGCGGAAGTGCGCACCTACGCCTTAAACCTAGCCTTGGCCGGAGCGCATAACGTGCCGCGCAAGCTATCGGTGCGCACGGCGCGTGGCGTGGTAGAGTACCAACCCGATCGGCCTGCCATGCTCCAGGAGAACGTACACTACCCGCGCAACCTAGATGCTCGCATAAGGGACGGAGTAGGCTACATCAAGATAAACAACTGCTTGTTTGATAACGGCTTAATTCAAGCCTTCGACAGCGCGCTTACAACTATGTTGCCTACTAAGGCGCTTATTCTTGACCTGCGTGAAACGCCCAACGGCGGCAACACTACCGTGGCCAGGGCTATATTGGGGCGTTTCATTACGACGGAGCAAGCCTACCAAGAGCACGAGCTAGTGAGCGAGGAAAAAACCTACGGTGTGAAGCGCAAGTGGCGGGAATTGGTGGCGCCGCGCCCGGCGCCATACACCCGTCCCGTGGTAGTGCTCGTCAATCACTGGACGGCAAGCATGGGCGAGGGCATCACCATCGCCTTCGACGCCATGCAGCGCGCCACGGTGGTGGGAACTGAGCTAGCTCGGCTCAACGGCTCCATCTATTCGTATAGAATGCCCAACTCAGGTATCGGGTTCAACTTCCCGGCCGAGAAGCTCTACCACCTCAACGGCACGCCCCGCGAGAAGTACCGCCCGAAGGTGCTCGTGGATATGCGCAAAGCCACTGACGGCGCGCAGCAGGACTTGCTGATGGAAACGGCGCTGCGTCTCCTTAAGTGAAGAAGCCTACCCTAGCCCCGCAAACGTCAGAACGCCTGAACTGTTTTAGCTCAGGCGTTCTGACGTTTGCGGGGCTAGCAGCAACGCGGGCACCAACCTTAGTGAGAAGCGTTTTGCCGAGCCAGCTTATCTTCCTTGATCGTAACCGCGTACGACATGGCGAGGGTATCTACCTCCTGCCGAATGCTGTGCATTTCAGTATCCTTGGGCGCCGTAAAATCGACGTAGTACCGCTCACCCGTGAGCTTGCCACACGCCCGAATACGAAAGCTAGGCATGTGCATCTTAAACCGCTTGCGAATCACGCTCTGCAAGCCCTTGTTATCGGGTGGCACGGTTGAGAACACGACGCGAACGACAGTGCCGGCGTTTAGTAAATTATTGGAGGATGAGTCGATTAGTGTAAGCATACAACTAAAAGCAGGCTGCCAAGCGGAAGGAAATAAGCCTAGCCTGCCCGACAGCGAAAAACAGATTCTGATTAGTTTTCTAGCAATTAGGGTTGTAGTAGCAAAAAGCAGGCGCAAATTAGAAGGCAGAGCCCGTGAGCGCGCAAAAAGCCTGTTTTTCGGCCTAAGATGTTGGCCTAATAAAGAGTATCTACCCGCGTCTCCGCGCAAAGAGGCTAACTCCTAGCTAGCCTCGTGCTCAGTTGGTACGGCGTGAGGCACTGTTGCACTGACTGTGGCGCTATCAAAGGGCAGCTTGGGGCGGCAGTTGTTATAGATGCGCTCCAAGCTCTGCCGGAGGTGCGCCAAATCATCATCGCCAAGGCCTGTGAGTGCCACGGCCCGGTTGCTAAGCACCACCGGCTGCACAGCCACCAACACATCGTGGCCGAGCGGCGACACGCGCAGCTGGCTACGACGCCCGTCTTGCGGCAGGCGCTCAGCTTTTAGCAGCCCCCGCTTGAGCAGCAAGGCGATGATGCGCGCCACTGAGGCTTGATCCTTGAACACCCGGTCGGCCATTTCCGCTTGGGTCAGGTCGTCGAATTCTTCTATCACGCGTAGCACCAGCCACTGGTCGATGGTGATGTCAATGCCGGCGCGGTCGATGTTAGCTTGGGCAAACTTGCGGTATTGTCGGATGGCCTTATCGAGGGAATAGAATATTATTTCTGAGAGCATGAAGGCCAGGGTAAAGAGTGACAAACGACAATAGCAGGTGAAAGGTAGAAAGAAGCGCGTATCCTGCTACTACCGACGAGGTTAATTAAGCTAATAAGGCGCGTACTTCCGCCAGCCGTGCTTGTTTGGCTGCCTCGCGGCGGGCTGTGGCGGTGGTAGTCCAATAGTGGTGGGTGCTGAGAAATTTCTCTTGCCCTAAGTTCCAGGTATGATCGTCCACGGCGGAGCCATGCACCTCTAGCTCTTTGCGTAGCGTTTGGCTGATCGGCCAAAAGTCATCAGGGCGACCCAGGTAGTCGAGGTCGGCGTCGCAGAGAATCTTGGCCAGCAAGGAGTCGCCGGGGCTTTGGGGCAGGCGCGTGGCCATGATGAGGTCACAAATCAGCTCAATCTGTGCAGGCGTATACTCCAGATCCGGTAATACACGCCGCGCTAGGTCGCAGCCCGCCGCTTCGTGGCCCTGGTAAGTGGTCATGAAGCCGGAGTCGTGGTAGTAGGCCGCCGTGCGCAGCAGGGCCAGCAGCTCCGAATCGGTGATGCCCTCGCCTTCCGCCAGGGCCTGTGCCTGTTGCACCACATCGAGCGTGTGGTGCAAGCCGTGGTAGTAGAGGGTAGGCGAGAGGTGCGCACGCAACTCCCGCAGCACATACGTTTCGGCGCGGTGGCAATCCATGACAAGCAGCGGGAAAGGATAGGTGCTCTAACTTAAAAGGAAAATTCGGATACTGTGCGCGGCTAGGCACCTATCTTGCACTTTCTATTGGTACGGCTAGGTATTCCCTTTTTCTCTGGCATGACATTACTTGAACGCTGGCAGCAACTGGTTGGCATCCGCCCAGACGAAGGGCGTACAGTTGGGCTGTTCTTTCTACATAACTTTTTGCTCGGCATCGGGACCATCTTGGTGTACGTGTCGGCCAACGTGATTCTGCTCGAAAACAACCCGGAGCGTAATCTGCCCCTAGCCTACGGCGTGGCCGCTTTGGCCATGATGGGCGCCAGCAAAATCTACGGGCACTACGAGCACCACCTGCCGCTCCAAAACCTAGCCATGCGCGTGTTGCTGGCGGTGGTCGTAGTCACGGGCGTACTGGGCGTGCTGATTACGTTTGGGCACTCGGTGGCGGCGGCCGTGGCCATTATGGCGGGCTACCGCGTAATTTACCTGCTGACCAACCTGGAATTTTGGGGTGTGTCGGCGGTGGTGTTCGATGTGCGGCAAGGCCGCCGGCTATTTAGCGTGATTAGCTCCGGCGACATGCCCGCCAAAGCCCTCGGTGCGGTGCTGGCCATCCTGATTCATCATCACTCCGACTTGCTGTGGCTGCTGCTCACGGCTTTCGGGGCTTACCTAGGAGCTTTGCTCACGTTGCAAGCCACGGGCCGCCTGCACGACGTGGCGGTGAAAGCCGCCGCCCGCGCCGCCCGCACGCAAGCCGTGGCGCCGGGGCTGCGCAAGTGGTTCGGCGACAGCCGGTTGGTGCTTACGCTGTGCCTGAGCCTGACCGCTATTGCCGCCGTCACGACGGGTGTGGAGTACTCGTTTTTTGTGAATGTGAAGCACAAGTTTCACGACCAAGCCAGCGTGATGCAGTACGTGGGAAGCGTGCTGGTGCTCACGTACTTGCTGGCGTCGCTCTTCAAGTTGCTCTTTTCGCACGCGTTGCTGAGCAAGCTAGGTATCCGTTGGATGCTCATTGCGTTGCCTATCGTAGTGTTGGCCAGCTTGCTGCTATTTGGGGGCTTGTGGCTGGAGCAAGTGGGCGAAAGTGTGCTGCTGCTGTATTTCTGTGGACTCTATTTGGTGCTGGAAGTGCTGCGCCGGGCCGTCTTCGATCCGGTGTTTCTTGTGCTATTTCAGCCGATGTCAGCGCCGGAGCGGTTGCAAGCGCACACGCTCGTGAAAGGCTTCTACGAGCCATTGGGTATGGCTCTTGGTGGCGTGCTGCTATTTGCCTTGCACTGGGTGCCAACGCTCAGCCAGTGGGCGCCCTTCGCCTGGATGGCGCTGTTCATGGTAGGGGCCGTTTACTTTTTACATCGCACCTACGGGCATTACTTAAGCGAACTACATCACGCGCTAAGCCGCCGCTTTACCACCGATACCGAAGTGATTGGTCAGAGCTGGTCGGAAGCCCTAGGTGCCCGACAAAACGGTACGGCCACCCTAGCAAATGGGCAAGAAACAAAGCAGCTTATTGCGGCGCTCACGGATAAAAACCTGCGCCACGCGGCGGCCGATCAACTGGTGCAGCTGGGCGAAGCGGCGATGCCCGAGCTAGCTGCCGTCTTGCAAACCAGCCCAGACGAAACGCTTGTGCGGCGCGTGGCCTTGGTGTGCGGCCAACTTCGGGTGCCTGCTAGTCGCCAGGCCTTGCTGGGGCTGGTGCAGCAGCCGAACCTGGCGCGGCGAGAAGTGGCCTTACGTGCGCTGCGCAGTTTTGGGCCGTCAGCTGCGGAGGCGCCGCTGTTTGAGGGCCTAGTGCTAGCTGAAATGAAGCTAGCCCAAGTGCTACTGCATGGGCAGGCCACTACCACCGATGAAATTCTCACTTGGGCACTCGATTACGAGCTCACCAAAGTGCAGCAGCGCATTTTTGGGTTGCTGTTCCAGCTGTACGCGCCCCAGCTGATTGCCGATGCCCAACGCGGCGTCATGCACGCCGCCCGCGAGCGGCAGGCCAATGCGCTGGAAATGCTGGATAACGTGATTGCGCGTCCTATCTATCTGGCGCTTCAAACGTTGTTTGAGGTAGCACCCGTTCGGCAGAAAGAACGGACTTTCACCAGTTTGGTCGGGCCGCTAGAGAAGGAGGAATCTATTTTGGATACCATCATTCGGCGCGGCGAGTCCACGTTTTCCGACTGGACGATTAGCGCGGCCCTGAGCCAGTGGCAGCCCACCGCCGCTACCATTGCCGAGCTGCTGCCGCACCTAGAGAGCCAAAATATTCTGATTCAGGAAAGCGCCTTCGCAGTGCTGGATCGGCTCGTCGAACAAGCACCTGCTCTTTACCAGCCGTTGCTGGCTGCTCACCCCACGCTTACGTCTTCGCGCATGAGTCATCACGCCACCGCTTCCCGCATCTCCGCCAGCGAGCGGGTTGCGGTTTTGAAAAACACGGCCCTCTTTGCGGCCACGCCCGAGAATGTGCTTAGCAGCATTGTGCCCATCATGAAAGAAGTAACGTTTCAGGCTGAGCAGCAAGTATTTGCCAAGGGCGACCTAGGTTCCTCCCTGTTTATCATTTACGAGGGAGAAGTCGGCATCTTCAGTGGCGCGCAGCACCTAGCCACGTTCCGCAAGGGCGACTTTTTCGGTGAGCTAGCCCTGCTCGATGCGGAGCCGCGCTCTGCCACGGCCGTGGCAAAAAGCAACGTGGTGGCTTTCCGCCTCGATCAGGAAGACTTCTACGACGTGATGGAGGAACGCAGCGAAGTGCTCCGCAACATCATGCGGGTGCTGTGCCAGCGCCTGCGCCGGCAGAACGAAAAAACGATGGCAGTGCCCCCTAGCTCTGTTGCGGAAGGGTAGCACTAGCGAACAGCACGGCGCCCAAACCGCCTAAAGCGGAATAGGCAAAGAGCTGACCTAGGCTACTACCTCGTAAGTCATCACCGGCAGCGACTTGTTTTTTAGGGTGGCCTCGCCCACGGGATTGCACTGGAACGACTCCTTCACCTGCTCGTAAATGGCTTCGGTAATGATGATCTGCCCCGGCTTGGCGGCCGATTGCAGGCGCTGACTCACGTTTACGTTGTCGCCGATAACGGTGTAGTCCAGGCGTTTGAGCGAAGCCGAACCAATGTTGCCCGACACCATTTCGCCGGTGTTGATGCCGATGCTCACCTGCGGGCGATACGGCTTGCCGTCGGGTAGGGTATCCTCGTTGGCTTGAATCACCGTGCGCACCGACAGCGCCGCGTCGATGGCGCGGTCGAGGTGGTAGTCGCCGCGGAACACGGCCATCACGGCGTCGCCCATGAACTTGTCGATGTAGCCGCCCTGGGCAATTACTTCCTGCACCATCTGGTCGAAGTACTTGTTGAGCAAGCCCACCACGTTGGCCGGCGGCAGCACTTCCGAAAGAGCCGTGAAGCCGCAGATGTCCATGAAAACCACAGTCGCATCTACCGTTTCGCTCACCATCAGCTTGTTCTCGAAGCCAGGTTGGCCCATCACGTTGAGCACCGTCTCATCCACGTACATCTTCAGAATATTATTCTCCTGAATAGCTCGCAGCGTTTCGCGCGTTTGCTGGACGTGCGACGCTGTTTTGTCCATGGTCAACTCTAGATCGGTGAAATCTACCGGCTTGGTCACGAAGTCGAAGGCACCGCGGTTCATGGCTGTGCGGATGTTTTCCATGTCACCGTAGGCCGACACCATCACCGTTTTCACGACGGGGTTAGCTTCTGACATCTTGCTCAGCAGCGTCAGGCCGTCCATCACTGGCATGTTAATGTCGCTTAGCACAATGTCGAGGTCCGGTGTATCGTGCACACGAGTTAGGGCCTCTTGGCCGTTGCTGGCAAACAGGAACTCGTAGACATTCTCGCGGATTTTACGGCGAAACTTCTGTTTGATAAGTAGTTCCAAATCCGCTTCATCGTCTACCACCAGAATTTTAGTTTTCATGATTTTCCAGGGAGATGAGCTTTGATTTCAACGCGGCAAAATCAACAGGTTTGGTCAGGAAGTCGTTGGCACCTAGCTGCATGGCTTGTTGGCGGCTGGTGTCATCGCCGTAGGCTGTTATCATCATGACCTGCGGGGTTGGCGGCACCGGCGGACCAGGGTACTCCTCCCGAATATGCCGCAGCAGCTCTAGGCCGCTCATGCCCGGCATGTTGATGTCGGAGAGAATTAGGACCACTTCCGAGACGTGCTCGTGCAGATAATTTAGGGCTTCTTCGCCTGAGTACGCAAAGGAAAAAGAGAATTCTCCGCTCCGAATTTCCCGCCGAAAGCGCTGTTCAAACAGCACGCGCACGTCCACCTCGTCGTCTACAACCAGTATTTTCATCGTCAGCGAAGATAGTATAATCGGGAGGTAAGTTAGGCTTTAAATAGGGAGCGTAATGATAAATTCGGTGCCTTGTCCCGCTTCACTTTCCACCGCCAGCGTGCCGCCGTGACCTTTGGTAATGATGTCGTAGCTCAACGATAAACCTAGCCCCGTGCCTTCCCCCGTAGGCTTGGTGGTGAAAAAGGGCTGGAAGATCTTCTCGCGTACAGCGTCGCGAATGCCAGTGCCGTTGTCCGCCACGCGGATTTGCACTTGCTGGTTGAGCTGTTTGGTGCTCACCGTGATAGTGGGTTGATAGCCGGGCTCACCTTGTTTCTGGCGGAGCTGCACGGCATAGAAGGCGTTGTTGAACAGGTTCAGCAGCACCCGACCTAGGTCCTGGCTCACGGCTTCGACCAGGGGCAGGCCAGGGGCAAAGTTAGTTTTGAGTTCGGCGTTAAAACTTTTGTCCTTCGCCCGAAGGCCATGGTAGGCGAGGCGCAGGTACTCGTCGGCTAAAGTATTCAGATCGGTGGGTTGCCGCTCGCCGGTGCTAGCGCGGCTGTGTTCGAGCATGCCGCGCACGATACTGCTGGCCCGCTGCCCGTGCTGGTGAATCTTGCCTAGGTTCTGCCCTAGGTCCTCGGCCAAGGCCACCACTTCTTCCGTGTCGCCGGCGGCTTGGGCTTCTTTTAGTTCGGCTACCAACTCAGCCGACACGTCAGCAAAGTTGTTGACGAAGTTTAAGGGGTTCTGAATCTCGTGGGCGATGCCAGCCGTGAGCTCGCCCAGACTGGCCATCTTCTCCTTCTGAATGAGCTGTGCTTGGGTGGCGCGCAGATCGGTGAGGGCCTGTGTGGTCTGGTCACGCTGAACTTGCAGCTCGGCCTTTTGCTGTTCTAACAGCAAGTTAGCCCGTTGCTTTAGGCGATTATTGCGGGCCAGCACGAAAACCAAACCGCCAATTAGAGTTAATACCGCGAGGGCAGCCAGCAGCAACAAACGTTGCCGCCGGGCGGCCTCGGCTTGCAACTGCTGGTTTCTGGTGAGCAGTGCAATCTGGCCTTTTTGTCGGGCTAGGTCCTGGGTGAAGCGAATGGCCGTGACCTGGCGGGCCGTTTGCTCGTTACTGAGGGTATCTTTAAGTCCAAGGTAGCGGTTTTGGTAGGCGTAGGCCTGTGCGTAGTCTTTCTGTTGAGCGTAAGCTTGGGCCATCAGTTGCAGCGCATCGCGTAGAGGCTCTTTTGCGGTACTCGCCTGCGCCATGTGCAAGGCATAGCGGCTATAGTACACCGCGCTGTCGGCTTGGCGGGTGCGTAAGTAGTAGCGCCCGAGCGTCAGACAGACTTGGCTGCGGGTACGCCACAACTGCTCCGCGTATGGGGGTTGTTGCAGTTCTTGCATCAGTTGGCGAGCATAGGCCAGCGCCTTCGGGTTTCGCTGCCGCTCGTAGACATCAGCTAGTCCCCTTCTCCTCTGCATAATCGTACTGGCTTGATCCGCGAAGGGCAATGCCCGTTGATAAGCCACCTGCGCTTGGGCGTAGTGCCCCATCAGCAGATTACACTCGCCCAGGTCGTAGAGGAGCCAGCCCTTTTGGTAACGTGCCTGCGGTGAAGGCGCTAGGGTCTTCGCTTTGCCAAGCGCTTGCTGCAAGTAGAGGAGGGCTTGAGGGTAATCGTTGACGGCCATATAGCGCTCAGCAACATCCCCCAGGGCATCCACTTCCTCTACCGGCATATGCGTTTGTTGCGCGACCGGCAGTTCTTGCAGCGTGGCTTGCAGCGCCAGGTAGTTATTGCCCTCAATGTTGGCAAAGTAATCTGCTTGATTCTGATAGCTCCGCTTTAATAAGACCGGACTGCCCAGCGCACGGGCAACCGCAATGGCACGTTGACTATAGCCTAGGCCCTGCTTCTCCGAGAAGAAGGCTAGCAAAGACAGGATCCGAATCAGCAGCGGTTTATTGCCGCTGCGCTCGGCCAAGGGCAGCGCTTGCAACAGCTTCGCCTGCACCTGCTTCTTGAGGGCATAGTCTGAGCTAGTCGCCAGGTTATAGCAGGCATAAGCTTGCCCATAGAAATCATCCAAGCGCTGAGCGAGCTGTAAGGCCTGCACAGCCAGCGAGTCGCGGCGGGCAAAAGAGATGCTACCTTTATGGATGTCGTAATCAGCTAGCTTATTGAGCAGGTTTACACGGCTAGTATCGGCCTGCGGATGGTGGCGTAGCTGTTGCCATAGCTGCTGCGTTGTGGAGTCTGATTGAGCACAGGCGATTTGGCAGAGGAGCCACAAACCGGCTAACAGGAGGAGATGCAAGCGGTTCATGGTGGTAGCCGTAAGAAGCTAGCTTTTAGTTGTCTAGGCCGGTAAGCTAATGATAAATTCAGTGCCTTTCCCTTCCTGGCTTTCCACCGCTAGTGTGCCGCCGTGACCTTTGGTAATGATGTCGTAGCTCAACGATAAACCTAGCCCTGTGCCCTCACCGGTAGGCTTAGTGGTGAAGAAGGGCTGGAAGATCTTTTGGCGCACTTCCTCCGGGATGCCCGTGCCGTTGTCGCGCACCCGAATCTCAACTTTTTGGGGGAGCTGCTTGGTGCTCACCGTCACGGTGGGCTGGTAGCCGGGTTCACCGTTTTTCTGGCGCTGCTGCACGGCATAGAAGGCGTTGTTGAACAAGTTCAGCAGCACCCGACCTAGGTCTTGCGGCAGCACTTCCACTTCCTTCACCGCCTCGTCGAAGGTGGTGTTCAGCGTGGCGTTGAATGTCTTATCCTTAGCGCGCAAGCCATGGTAGGCTAGGCGCAGGTACTCGTCGGCGAGGCCGTTGAGGTCGGTGGGCTGCCGTTCGCCGGTGCTGGCGCGGCTGTGCTGCAACATGCCCCGCACAATGCTGCTGGCCCGCTGTCCGTGCTGATTAATCTTAAGTTGGTTGTGACTCAGGTCGCTTAGGATTTCTAGCAGGTAGTCTTTGTCGGCTTCGGCTAGCTCCACTTTCTCTACTTCCTCGCGCAACTCCTGGCAAAGCTCCACGCTCACCTCCGCGAAGTTGTTGACGAAGTTTAAGGGGTTTTGAATCTCGTGGGCAATGCCGGCAGTGAGTTCCCCGAGGCTTGCCATCTTCTCAGCCTGAATGAGTTGGGCCTGCGTAGTGCGTAGCTCCGTCAGGGCCGACTGTAGGGCGTCGGCTTGCCGGGTGAGGGCCGCCGTGCGCTCCGCCACCATGCGTTCCAGCTCCGTGTTTTGGGTAGCAATGCGCCTTTTCTCCTGCTCCTCCTGCTCCCGTTGCAGCAGGTCGACTTCCAGGCTGCGTTTCTGATTGCGCGCAATGAAGGCAAAGGTGATCATCCAGATAACGGAGAAGCCCTGCCACGAGTCAAACGTGTCGTCGTATTCTTTGATGAAGTCGGTAGCTACCACATTCAGCAGTAGTTCAAAAAACGAGTACAACGCAAAAGGTGCTAGCGCCAGCAGCAGCGTCCGGGCAGGCTTGTAATTTTTGAGCCGGACAAAGAGCCCAATAAACAGGAGGTAGACGAACAGCAAATAGAATTCGTCCAGCAGTTTGGTTTGAAGTTGAAACAAAGCCGCAAACCCCACGAACACCAAGCCAGGTATCCATATTTTATCGAGAACCCGGTCCCAGCGTGGCGCCCGTTTGGGAGTATCCAGAAACTTCTTGACTAGTCGGGCAAACCCGATAGCGATGGGAATACTGAATAAGAGAGAGGTGTAATCGAAGCGCATACGGGAAGTCTGTTCGGGGTGAAGCATGATCAGCGCGCAGCAGACCAAGTGATAAGGGACTGAAGCTAGCGCGTGCGCTACGGGGTGTCGCGCCCAAAATTGCGCTCAAGCCAGCGCCCCGGAGCATTGGGCACATCCAGAATCAGGACGGGGTTGCTGGTACGCGAGCGTTTTTGCTTGAATAGGTTTTGGCGCTTATCCTTCGAAAATAAGGCGCCTACGTACTCGCTGGCCACGCCCACCACCGTCGGAAGCGCCACGCGTACCTGAACCGACTCTGCTTCCGGCGTGGGTGGCGTCTTGGGTCGTGCTTGTGCCCAGCCGGCACGGCTAGCTAACGTAAGAAAAATCAGCAGGATAAGTAACCTAATAACCCTCATGGTACGGGTAAAGCAACAAGCCGAACGGCCGCGTAGAAAGCCGTAGCGCTAACGGAGACAACACAAGTAAAATACAAGAGTCATGCAGCCGCAGCTAGCTTATCTGCTCCGAGTTAGAAAGACGGGGGCAGAATTACAATAAACGCAGGCATTTCCGCGCGCTACTGACCAGTAAGTCTTGTTCTTGCCAGATGCTGAACGTGGCTTCTCAGTTGCCTCAGCCACAAAGAAACAGCCGACCGCAAGGCCGGCTGAAGTAGAAAGGAAGTGGTAAGCTCACCCCAAAAGGCTATAAGCTCATCATCTCCCGGAATAGCACCGACTGCTTGCGCGATACTTCCACCTCGGGCCCGTCTTTCAGCTTGATCTTGAGTGTGTTGCTAAACCACGGCTCGATGCTGTCGATCCACTTCAGGTTAATGATCTGCTGGCGGTTGGCCCGAAAAAATACCTTGGGGTCGAGGCGAGCCTCCAGGTGCTGCAAGGTGCGCGGAATCAGCGGGCGGTGCTGCTCGAAGTAGATCTGGGTGTAACTGCCGTTGATTTCGAACAGCTTAATGGTTTCCAGCCGCACAAACCAGCACCGTTCGCCATCCTTCACGAACACCTGATCGGAGGCGGCGAGGGGTGGGCCTATTTCTGCGGACGGCGAAACGGGAGCCGCCGACCTAGCTAGCACCTGCTGCCGTGCTTTGGCGACGGCCGCGGCCAGGCGTGCTTCCTGAATGGGCTTGAGCAGATAATCGAGGGCGTTGACTTCGAACGCCTGCAACGCATAATCGAGGTAAGCTGTGGTGAAGATGACGTGCGGCGCCGCCTCCAGCGACTCCAGCAAGTCGAAGCCATTGCCACCGGGCATCTGAATATCTAAGAACAACAGATCGGGCTGGTGCTGCGCGAGTTGGGCGCGAGCTTCGACTATATTTTTGGCTTCGCCCACAACGGTTACGTCGGGAAAGCTCTGGAGCAAGTGGCGCAGCTCAATGCGCGCTAAGCGCGAATCATCAACCAGCAAGGCGTTCATGCGGTCGGGAAGGGAAAAGTGGAAGAGGAAGTTGACGTATAGCTAGGGTCCGCCGACACGGGCTGAGCTTGCGACGTGAGCGGCAGGTGCAATTCGGCCAGCACCGTAGCCGGCAGCACGGGGTCGTTGCCGATGGAGAAGTGCGCGTGCTTGCCATACAGCAGTTGTAGGCGCTCCTGGGCATTGCGCAGCCCAACGCCCTCGTGGCCGGGTGTGGGTGCGTAGTGGCCCGTGTTGCGGACCGTAATGTGCAGCGCTTGGGTGCCTAGGTCGGCGCGGGCGGTGAGGGCGGTGAGGGCGATAGAACCGCCATCGGGCCGGGGCGCAATGCCGTGCTTAATGGCGTTCTCAACCAGCAGTTGCAGCGTCATGGGCGGAATAAGCGTGGGCATGGCGGCTTGGTCGACCTCCAGCGAGTAGGTGAGGCGCTCCTCTAGCTGCACGGCCTCTAGCTCCAGGTAGTGCTCCACAATTTCCAGCTCGCGAGCTAGGGGTACTTGCTCAGTGCTGTTAAGCTGAATGGAATAGCGCAGCAAATCAGATAGATGCGTAATCATGTGGCGGGCGCGGCTCGGGTCTTCCATCACCAGCGCCCGGATGTTGTTCAATCCATTGAACATGAAGTGCGGATTGATCTGCGCTTTGAGCGTGCGCATTTCGGCTTCGCGCACGGCGGCAGCTAGCTTCCATTTGTCAACTTCGGCCTGCTTGTAGCCGCGCAGGTAATGCCAGCCAAAATATAGCGCCGACCACATCCACATCACGGAAAACACATTCAACCCGTAGCCAATGTATTGCTTCCACGGAAACCCGCCCCCAGTGAGCTGGTGCGTGACCACAAGCAGCAGTACTACGCAAAAACCAATAATCATCTGGCTAAGCACCGCAATGAGCACATTGGTTACAAACAAGCGAGCTAGCAGCGTACCAAGTGAGAGTTGCACCCAAGCATGGCGTTGCACATGACGGCGTAGTAAGTGGCTGAGCAATAGCATCACAGCTGCCACAATGGCCTGTACGGCAACAACGAAGAAGGAGAACTTGCCGAAGACGGATGCCAGCACAGTGCCAAACGCACCGTATACCGTCCAACCGGCTATTTGCAGGATCCAGTACAGACGGTTAGGAGTAGCGGCACGGGAAGAAGGCATAGCGCTGGAAGTAACGAAGTAATGTCTGATTCGGGCTTAGGCAGGGTGTAGCCTTGTTTGCGCGTAGGCTTTTTGGTTCTGTCGGTAAGAAACGAAAAGCAACCCGACCAAAAGCAGCATCGCACCCGCGATAAAGACGGGCACCAAGTACAAGTGGTCGGCCGAAACGCGCGTACCGATCAGTAAGCAGCCCAACGGAATAAGGCCCGCCATGATGGCAAACGGCTTGGAATTGTAGAACCAGGCATACGGGAAAAAATGCGCCCCCGTGATAATGCCGTAGGTCATGACGAAGTACTGAGGATACTTGCTATAAATGAAAATAAGGAATGGAAAATAGAACAGCTGCGCAAAGTTCAACCACAGCCCTAGGGGTTGAAGTGGGTTATGCGGCAGCTTCCAAGTAGTGCGGAACACTTTTGACAGCAGCCAAGCAAGGGGTAGCATGGCGCCGCCCACAAAAAACGTAATGAAACTATTGTGGGCCGGTGAGTTAGGCAGCGTCCAGACGAACGCAATAACGGCCCAAATGATGCTAGCCGCCATGATGAAGTCGATGCCGTTCTTGGCTTTTACCGACAACTCAAGCTTTAGCTCCGCAAATTCCTGTTCGGATACCATGACAAACGAAGTAGAGGTGTAGTGAATCGTAGAGAAGCTTTCGTAAAAGAGGATGCTAGCTTCTTGGCTGGCAGCGCGAGTTGCTCCGCTGCCGATCAGCAGTGGCTGCTCGAAATATAGGCTACTTCTTCGCTACACTGTTCTGCTTCAGAAAAGCATCTGCCTGGGCGAAAAACCACTGGGTATCGTCCCACATTAGGAAGTGCTTACCGGCTTCCGACATTTCGATGTGGTGCTGAGGTAGCTTCGTGTATTGTTGCTCAAAGATGGCGCGGGTGCTTTCTTTGGTGGAGCCGTAGTCCTTATAGGCAGCCCAAGAGCCCAGCACCAAGGTAGGCTGCTGAATACGAGCAATGTCCTGGCGTAAATCGGTGGTGCTCATATCGTACATGGCTTGGCCGACGGTAGCGGGGTCAGAAGCTATGCTCCAGCGCGTTGCCTGGCTGATGCGGGCCGTATCGATCATCAGGTTGGCCGACATCTGACGAGCCATAGCAACCGTCCTTTTGCGTTGCGTCATTTGCTGGCGTATGCCTTCCGCCATGGGCTTGGCTTGCTCTGCGGTGAGGCTAGGGTTCTGCACGGCCGATAGGAAAGGCAATGAGTCCACAATCACCAGCGGACCAACGGCGGTTGGCTCCGTTGTGCTTAGCCACAGAGCTATAAAACCACCTAGGCTATGGCCTACTACCACGGGTTTTGCCAGCTTCTGCGTGTGCATGTAGGCTAGCAGTTGGTCGCGTACATCTTGCAGGAAGTGTTCCGACACGGGTGTTTGGGCTGGCTGCCCGCCGAAGCCCGCCAAGGAAATGACGTGGCACTGGTACTGCTTCTGGTAGTGCGCCACGGTCTCGTCCCACACCGCACCAGGGCACGTCAGGCCCGGAATCAAGAGCATCGGTTTGCCCTTGCCAACTACCTGCACCGTGAAGCTAGGGTGAGCCGCGGCCCGATCGGCAAATGCAGTAGCGGAGGCACTACGTACTTGGCTGAAAAATAGAAGCACCACGAGTAGCGCATGGAGGGTAGCAAGAAGTTTCATTGGACCAGACGTTTAGGTGATTGATAGTCCAAACCTAGCCTTTGCAATTAGGTCGAGAAACGAGCTTTGGGCGAACGGTAGATTGGGCAGCCAAATGAGCGCAAACGCCGGCGAGTGGTAAAGGTGCTAGCCCGAGTAGCAGGGCTCAAAAGCAAGAAAGCCGCCCTGTGGGCGGCTTTCTGAACAAGAAGCTAGCTAGGTTGACTAGCGCTTCGCCTTGGTTGTAGTAGCCGTAGGCGCTACGGTAATGTTGGGCTCGTACTTCACCCAGTCTAGTTGGCCAGGAGTACCACCTTCTTTCTTGCGTAGGAAATACACTTTATCGTCGTCTTGGCGGCGGCCGAAGGTCACGGAGCCAAAGCAGTCATCACATTTGATGTCGCAGTACTTAAACTTATCCTGCGCCACGCGGCTAGTCAGGCGCAAGTTTACGGAGCCACACAAGCCACACGCCGGCACATCGGGGAAGCTGAGCTTTTCGTGTTCCGTGAGCAACTCATGTAAGTCGGTGCCAGTAGCGTTGAAGTGGTAGCTGCGGTTACCGATCTTCTTGGTAATCATCATTTCCAACATGTGAGTAGGGATTATATAGTGAACTAAGAGAACACACGGAATGGCTTTTTCGAGCCATAAATTACTAAAAATATTCGCTGATATGCTAAATATATAAGCAAATAATGTATCCCTTTTTTGTTAGTCAATATGTAGTTGTCAGTCAGATGTTTACCTGCTTATCGGAAGGTTCCCACGCTGTTGAGAGAGTTGTTGGCGAAACGACCAGCTGGCTTCTATCGCCGACCTGGGTACCTATACTGAATAGAGGATATTATTTTTATAAATTTCTTGTGAGTGGCTTATCTAGGAGAAGCTGGTGAATTTTTTGCCAGGGCGTCGTTGTATCCTTATTAGAGAGATATTAAGCGACGCTATGGAGCCCGAAGAAACCTTTTTAGAGAATGCCGCTACGATGGTAAAATATGGTAAAATGGAGTTGCAACAATTCCTGGAGTGGACGGATTGCCGCAAACCGTACGGCATCAGGGCCAAAGCACTTGTCAAGCGATTGGAGGAGCTAGCAGCAGAGATGAAAATGCTGCAAAAAGAATATAAAGCCCGGTAGACACTACCTAACGTCGTAGACCTTAGTCACATGAAAAGCCAAAAGCCGGATAACGTCCGGCTTTTGGCTTTTGTAGGCAGATATACCGCTGCATAGCGTACGGCATAGAGCGTTTAGTCACTTCTTCCTTTTAGGCTCAAACGCAAACGCCTCTCTTGAGCAGAGAGGCGTGAGAAAATAAAAACGGATTCAGAGAACTAGTGTTGTTTCAGTCGGTGGCGGCTTAGCGTAGCCAGGTAAGCAGGCGACGGTACCGGATCATCGGCTCCCATGCGAGCTAGGTCCTCAATCTGGACTTCGCCGTTGATGTAAGCCTGAAGATTTTCTATAACGGCAGGAGCAGGCGGAGTGCCGCCCATGGTAGCAACGGACAGGCCCCACTCAGCATAACGCTGGCGTTGGCGGCGGGCGGTAAGTTCATCCGGCGGCAGGTCCGACGGGAAAGCGGTAAAGTATGACTTGGGCATAAGCTACGAATATATTTGTATTATCCGAGGCGCGTTGTACAAATCATGTGCCGCTTCCTGAGATGAATAGCTATACTTATATTTTGTTCATTACTGCCCGGTAATCAAGGAGTTTAGGTGCTAAGCAACCACGCAACCGCTTGCGACTCCGTGTCGAAATAGCGGTAAGTCATTGGCAAATCGCGCACGGCCGTCACAACGGTTGCTGTGGCAAGCCGGGCAAATACATCCTGCGCCAAGACAACAGCTCCGAAGCGGTAGCCACCTTCTAGAACCATGAGGGGCAGCCATTCTTGTGCCACCAAGCGCTGCTCGTCGGGCGTGAAGGGCAGCATGAGGCGCTGATCAATTAGCAAGCGCCCATGGCCGCGGCGAGCAATCAGGCGGGTTGTGTGGCCAAGCAGGGCCCGAAGCTCCTCTACTTTGCGGGAGCCATGATAATAGGTTAGCCGGGCAAACCCCAGAGCGTCCTCGCTGGAGCGCCCTACCTGGTTTTCGTAGTAAATACGCAAGGGAAAGAAGGGAGGATAAGTGTGCCTCCTACGTAAGAAAGTGCAAAAACGGAGCCATCAACTGCTTGTCAGGCAAGCTTCTACAACCCAAAAGCTAGCGTAAGCTAATATAGGCTAGCTCGCTAGAATGGTTTGCGCCGGCTAATGTATAACGAGATTTTTAAGCAGCATTCCCATACGAATTCCATTGGTGCCTCGCGTTGTGGGGTTAGCTGGTAAAAGTTGGGCCGCTTTGCTGGAAGAGTAGCCCAACTGCCACTGCGGGCGAAGTGCCGGGCGTGTGGTGGCTACCTCTCCCGTTTTATTTCCGCTACCTTTGTCGGGAGTAAAGGTGGCTGCTCCGAGTACATCGGCGCCAGCCTGAAAAGGGAATCCGGTGCGAATCCGGAACAGTCTCCGCTGCTGTAACCCCAGATCCACTCGGCCGACACGACTAGGCCACTGCTTCCGCACGGAAGCGGGAAGGCCGTCGGCAGAGGGGGAAGTCAGAAGACCTGCCTTTGCCACAGCCCGTTACAGCTTTCGGCAGAAAGGCTTGTCAACTATGAAGAACTTTTGCGCCCGCCAATTGTCCGGCGGCTTCTCTCTTGTATTCCCTGCTCGTTGGCGATGGGTAGGTGTTCGCCTAGCTGTGCTCAGCGCAAGCCTGTTGGGAAGCTGCTCGCCGGCCACACCCGAAACGGGCGCACCGCCAGCCGCTACCCCGCGAGCGCAAGCCGTTGGTGCACCACCGAAAACGACTGTTAAGTACGCCAAAGGCTTTAGCATCCAGTATGTTGGCAACTACAAGGTAGTCAAGATTCTAAACCCCTTCAAGGACCACACCGATACGGCGCGTTACGTGCTGGTGCCGCGCGGTCAGGCACACCCGGCGGGCTACGGCAGCAGCCCAGTTATTGAAATCCCGATCCGAACCTTGGTGAGTACCTCGTCGATGCACGTAGCATTGGCGGACTTCCTGAATGCTGATGAGGTGCTGGTGGGGCTAGGTAGTCTGCGCTACGCGTCGGCGCCTGCGGTGCGCAAGCGCATTGCCGAGGGCAAGATCAAAGCATTTGGCGAAAACACGCTGAACGAAGAGCAGCTTATCGCCCGGCACCCCGATCTGGTGATGACGATGGGAAGCCCTGGGGCACCGGTGGAGCGCTTTCGTACGCTAGCTGAAGCCGGCGTGCCGGTGCTGGTAAACTCGGAGTGGGTAGAAATAACACCCCTAGCCCGCGCCGAATGGGTAAAGCTGCTGGCCGCATTGCTCGACAAAGAGGCGGTTGCCAATCAGAAGTTTGCGGCGGTAGAAGCAGAATATCAGCGCCTTGCGGCCCTAACGCGCCCAGTAGCTACACGGCCGCAGGTACTCACGGGGTTGCCGTTTAAGGACACTTGGTACATGCCCGACGGGGAAAGCTATACGGCGCAGTTTTTCCGCGACGCTGGTGGTGCTTACCATTGGGACAAAGAACGAGCAGCCGGCAGCCTCGCGTTGGCCTTCGAGGCTGTGTACCCCGTGGCGCTCACCGCTGACTGCTGGGTGAATACCGGCACGGCCACCACCAAAGCCGAGATCCTGGCCCAAGATGCCCGCTACGCCGATTTTCAGCCCTTCAAGACGGGCGCGGTGTACAATAACAACAAGCGCACCGACGCGCAAGGCTCCAACGACTACTGGGAGTCGGGCGCGGTGCATCCGGAGGTTATTCTGGCCGACCTCATCAAGATTCTACACCCGGAACTCTTGCCGCGGCACGAGCTGGTGTACTATAAGCAACTCAAGTAATGAATACAGTGACGGCTGAGCCGGTGGCGCAGGAGCGCAGCATTGCGCGGCGGCGCTTGCTGTTAGTAGGATTGGTGGGGGTAGTAGGGCTAGCGTTCATGCTGGATATTGCCCTTGGTTCGGTGCGCATCCCGCTGCCGGCGGTGGCCGATGTACTGCTTGGCAAAAGCAGCGGCACCGTAGCCTGGGATTTTATCATCTCTCGCATTCGGGTTCCCAAGGCCATCACGGCCGTGCTGGTTGGTTGTGGCTTAGCGGTCAGTGGGTTACAGATGCAGACGTTGTTTCGCAACCCGCTGGCGGGACCGTCGGTGCTAGGCATCACAGCAGGGGCGGGGCTCGGGGTGGCGCTCGTGATGCTATCGGCGGGCAGTGCAGCTAGCCTCTACGCCATCCAGCAGCTTGGCCTGGGCGGGAGTTGGCTTATTGTGCTGGCTGCTACCCTAGGTGCTGCCCTAGTGCTACTGCTGGTGCTGGCCATCTCGGCCCGTGTGCGCGACAATGTGGTGATGCTTATTGTGGGGGTGATGATCGGCAACATCACCTTATCCATTGTCAGTATTTGGCAATACTTCAGTGCTCCGGAGCAGATTCAGGAGTATTTGCTATGGACGTTTGGCTCGCTGGGCGGCGTCACGGGGCCACACTTGGCCGTGTTGGCGGGGGTAGTGGTGGTCGGCCTAGGGCTAGCTTTTGCTTCGTCCAAACCGTTGAACGCCTTGCTGCTGGGTGAAAATTATGCCCGCAGTATGGGCCTGACCGTGGGCCGCGCTCGGCTGCTCATCATTGCCAGTACGAGTCTGCTAGCAGGCAGCATTACGGCCTTTTGCGGACCAATTGGTTTCGTAGGGATTGCCGTACCCCACCTGACCCGGGCCCTGCTCAACACCGCCGACCACCGCTGGCTGATTCCGGGCGCCTGCCTCGTAGGCGCCGGCCTGACGTTGCTGTGCGACTGCTTAGCGCAGCTGCCGGGCAGCTCCACGCCCTTGCCCATCAACATTATTACGGCTCTGGTCGGAGCGCCGGTAGTTATCTGGGTTACGCTGCGCCGGACCCTCGTACGCTCTTCTTTCTCATGATGATGGCATCTACTCCGCTGTTAGAAACGCAGGCGCTGGTTATTGGCTACACGCTGGGGCGGGCAGAGCAGCGGCACGTAGCCGGACCACTAAACCTAGCCTTGCACCCGGGCGACCTGGTATGTTTGCTGGGGCCGAATGGGGCTGGCAAATCGACGCTGATGCGTACGCTGGCGGGTTTGCAGCCGCCCTTGAGCGGCCACGTGCAAATCGAGCAAGTTGATACGCAGCGCGTGACGGCCGCCGAGCTAGCCCGCAAGCTCAGCATTGTGCTGACCGACCGCGTGGAAGCCGGCAACCTAACGGTGCAAGAGCTAGTAACCCTAGGTCGCTACCCGCACACAGGCTGGCTTGGCAACCTGAATGCGCACGACCAAACCGTGGTGCAAGAAGCTTTGCGAGCCACCAACACGGCCCAGTTTGCCGCTCGCCGGGTGGCAACGCTCAGCGATGGAGAGCGGCAGAAGGTAATGCTCGCGCGTGCCCTAGCCCAGGACACGCCTGTCATTCTGCTCGATGAGCCCACTGCGCACCTCGACCTGCCAAACCGGGTGCAACTCATGCGCTTGTTGCACCAGCTAGCTCGCCAAACGCAGAAAGCCATTCTGCTCTCCACCCACGAGCTCGACCTCGCGTTGCAGGCCGCCGACCAAGTATGGCTCATGCATGGGCAGGGCCAATGGCACACTGGCGTGCCAGAAGACTTGGTGCTTAGCGGCACGTTTGAAGCAGCCTTCGCCCGCGACGGCCTAGCTTTCGACCAGGCCACGGGCACGTTCGTTATCCACGAAGCAGGCACGCGCGCGGTGCACCTAGAAGGCAGCGGCCCGCTTGCTTTCTGGACGCGCCGGGCCCTGCAGCGCGAAGGCTTCAAGCTGACAACCGAACCGGATGCTGCATTACGCATAGCGCTGCGTGAGCAAGCTGGCGCCGACCGCTGGGTTAGCTACACCGCCGGCCAAGCGCGGGCCCACCACTCCATTGCCGACTTGTTGGCTTACTTGCGTTCTGTCCCAGGCCTAGAAGCTCCGCAGGGCTAGCCTTTTTGGGAGAAGAAGCTAGGGGTGGCGTTTCGGCAACGTTTGCATAAAGAAATAGCCTAGGTAAGCGGACACCTAGCCGGGTTTTTCGGTAGTATCAACCCTGTATTGGCCGAGAGTAGGCCTATTACAGATTACTTCCTTCAAAACCACCCGCTTTATGTCTTCCCTTTTCACTTCCTCCACGACTACTAATCGGAGCCGTCGGCAATGGGCTGCGTGGTTGAGTGTAGCGCTTGCGTCGTTTGGCTCGCCCGTGGTGGCGCAGCAGCTAGCTTTCCCGGGGGCCGAAGGGGCGGGGCGCTTCACTACCGGCGGGCGTGGCACGAGCGCCGTTCCCACCACCGTGCTCGAAGTCACGAATCTAAATGATGACACCAACCCCGGCAGTTTCCGCTACGCTGTAAGCCAGAAATCGTCGATTACGCACCGCACGGTGGTTTTTCGGGTGTCGGGTACCATTCATCTGAACTCGCCGCTGACGATTTCGAAGTCCAACATCACCATCGCGGGGCAAACTGCGCCCGGCGACGGAATTTGCCTCGCCGACTACCCGGTGAATATCCACGCCAACAACGTGATTGTGCGCTACATCCGTTTTCGGATGGGCGACAAGAACCAGAACAAGGGCATGGTAGACGGCGCCGGCGGCGACGATGCTTTCGGGGGCACACGCAACAACCGGCTTATCGTGGATCATTGCACCATGAGCTGGAGCACCGACGAGACATTTTCGGTGTATGAGGGCGACAGCACCACGTTGCAGTGGAACCTGATGAGCGAGCCGCTTAACTATTCCTACCACTTCGAAGAGGGCGATAAAGACTTTGAGCACCACGGTTTTGGCGGGATCTGGGGTGGGCAGCACTCCTCAATGCACCACAACCTGTTTGCCCACTGCAACAACCGCACGCCGCGCTGGAATGGCAGCCGCTACACGCACCCCGCGGGGTTTGAGAACTGTGACTTCCGCAACAATGTCATCTACGATTGGGGCCAGAACAACGTGTACGCGGGCGAAGGCGGCAACTACAACATCGTTAACAACTACTACAAGCCTGGCCCTTCCACCAATGAAAAGGTGAAAGCGCAGATTTTGAACCCCTACAAGCTTACTACGGGCAAAAACCCGCTACCGTACGGCAAATTCTACCTGACGGGCAACTACGTGGATGGCTCGCCCGCCGTGAGTCGCCGCAACTGGTCGGGGGTGGTGATGAATGCCGGCGCGCCCGCCGACACGGCACTGTCGAAGGTGGAAACGCCGTTTGAGTTAGGGGCTGTAACCACGCAGAGCGCCACGGAAGCTTACGAAGCCGTGCTGCAAGGCGTGGGAGCTAGCCTGCCAAAGCGCGACGCCGTAGATCAGCGCATCATCAACGACGTACGCAACCGCACGGGCGGCCTCATCGACGTGCAAGGTGGTTTTCCGCACGGCACGCCCTACAGCCAGTCGCAGAAGGCGTGGCCGGTGCTAAACTCCCAGCCCGCACCCGTCGATACCGACCACGACGGCATGCCCGACGCTTGGGAAACTGCGCACAAGCTCAACTCCAAAGATGCCGCCGACCGCAGCAAGCTAGGAGCAGACGGCTACACGATGCTGGAAGCTTACCTGAATAGCTTGGCTACGCCGAGCGCAGGGGCGCCAAAAGCCCAACCAGCTACCAAGCGGCGCGGCTAGGTGCGCCTGCTAGTACGGCAGCCAAGCAGCTAACTGAAAGTGTATTAGGAATCAAGAAGGCCGCTCTCAAAGCGGCCCTTTTTATTCCTTGCAACTGGTAAATGCTAGTTGGTGACTGAAAATCAGCTTTGTGGAGTATGGCCCGAGCTGTGCGCGTCCCGCGTGTTTCTTTGCACGGCAATAGCAGCAAACAGGCTAAGCAGGAAAGACATACCGTAGCATTCTTTTTCGCTGAGCGTAAGCGTAGCATTCCATTCGGTCGCGCACGCTTTTTTGCACCGAAACGGCCGAGAACAGCCCGTACATCAACACGGTAAAATAGTAGCCTTTCTTGTTCAGGGGCATTTGCGCGTTCCACAGGCGTACGTTGTAGCTCACAGCGCCCGCAAGCAAGGCTACCCAAGATGCGGCGATAAACACGCCAGACGGTTGCTGATTCGTAAGGATTTGAGCCGGCAAAAGCCCCTGTATTAGTTTGTGGTAATGTTAGCAAATCCGCCGAACTCAAGGATTATTTTCTTTTGGCAATGCTAGCTTATCGTGAAAGCTAGGTCTGATTGACTTCGCGGCAGAAACCATCTGCCTAGCTCCACCGTAGAGCGGCCTCAACGACCACAAGTTGTTTTTTGCTTCCCAACGAACCGGATGTAAGATGAAAAAGACTTTGTTGCTTTCCTGTGCTGCTGGCTTGTTATTCGCCTCCTGCTCCCAGGACAAACCCGCCGCCACAACAACGGAAACCCAGCCAGCTACCGCGCCCGCTACCACCGACCCAACGGCGGCGGAAGTGAAGGACGTGATGGATTCGACGTACCGCGTGGAAGCTGACCGCATTGCCGCGCAAATAGCCTCCGACGCTAACCTGACCGATACTGCTGCGGTAGCCCGCGTGCGGGAAGCGCACTATGAGCGCGCCCGTCAGCTCGCTGCCGCCCGCAAGCAGTACGCCACCGACACGACAGGGCAATACGCGGCGTTGCGCACCATCAACGACAACACGGCCGCGCAGGTGAAAACGGCTCTGAATAACTCGCAGCAATACGGCGCCTACGAATCGAACCGCGGCACGTACTACGACGGGCCGTACACGGCTGGTGCCGCTAGCACCGCCTCTGGCGCTGCGCCTCGGCGCCGTGGACCTGCCATCGATAAGGTATCCGATGACGGCCGTAAGATTAAGTATGCGAATGGGGCCAAGATCAAGCGCGACGAAGACCACCCGAACGAAGTGAAGATCAAGCGTGCCGATGGGACGAAGATCAAGATCGACGAAGACGGCAACCGCACCGTGAAGAAGTAGCCTTTTCAAGCTAAGAAAACCAAACGCCCCAGCCCACTTCCGAACGGAGGTGCGCGGGGGCGTTGTAGTTAGCCGCAATACCGTGTGCCAGCACCACGTAAGGCCGAAAAGCTAGGTCGGTTCTTTGAGACGCCACACCATTCCGACCATCATGGCGCCCAGCACCGACATCAGCCCCAGTGACCAACGTAGGTTGGCGGCCTCCGCCACGAAGCCTACCACCGGCGGCACAATGAGAAAACCGAAGTAGCCCACTGTAGACACGGCCGCAATAGCCGAGCCGCTCCCGAGCTTCGATGACTTGCCGGCCATGCCAAACACCAACGGAACCACGCAGGACACACCCAGGCCAACCATCACGAACCCTAGCCCCGCGGGCACCGCCTGGGGGAGCAACGCCGCCAGCAGAAGGCCTAGGCTCATGAGGAACCCGCTGTAGCGCAGCATATTTTTGATGCCGAGCCGACTCACGAGCCAGTCGCCGGAGAAGCGCCCGGTGGTCATGGCCACCATGTAGGCCGTGTAGCCCGCCGTCACGATTTCCTTGGGCGCGTGTACGGCCTTGGCGAAGTAGATGCTGCTCCAGTCGTACATCGTGCCCTCGCAGGCCATGGAGGTGAAGGCAATAGCACCGAAGCGCAGCAGCGTTTTGTCGGGCAAGGTGAAGCCGGTCTTTTGCGCCTGCGGTTTCGGCTGCAACGCTAGGGTGCCTGAAAAGAAGCTGAACGCCACCGCCGTGAGCAGGACGCTGACTAGCACCATGTGGTAAGGCAACGACACGTTGGCCGGAATCAGTAGCGCGCTTAGGCCCGCAGCCGCAAACCCCGCCACGCTCCATACGCCGTGAAAGGTGGCCAAGATGGGCCGGCTATAGAGGCCTTGCACCCCCACCGATTGCGCATTCACGGAGATATTCAGCAGGTTACGCGAGCAACCAAAGCAAAACAGCACCAGCACGAGCTGCCACGTATGTTCCACAAACCCTAGGCTGCCCAGCATCAGGTTGTACAAAACAGCTCCCACCAGCATGATGTTGCGGCTGCTGTGGCGCTGAAGCAGCACGCCCGTGACCGGAAGCGTGAGCATAAGTCCGGCCGGCAAGGCCAATAGCACTCCGCCGAGCTGGGCTTCATTGAGGCCTAGGTGCTGCTGAATGGTAGGAATGCGCGAGGCCCAGGTAGAAAACCCAAAGCCCGATACAAAGAAGAAAACGGCCGTGGCAATTCGGGCGCGGCGCGGGGAAGCGCTGGAAACAACTACTGACATGAAAGCAGACAGACGGAATAAGCAGCAAGATGCACCAACGCTTGGAGAATGAATAGCTAGGACGCTAGCCTAATTGGCTACCAGTCCTACTACCCGCAGCAAGATCCTACTCCGGCATCCTGTCGATAACGTTCCCGGCAACGATTGCAGTAATAAATAAGCTATAGCGCTATCCTAGCTTGTTAGATTTCGTTACGATTCATAATCGTACTCTTTTTGGGGAGCTGGTTAGCCAGCGGCTCGCACACGCAAGTGTCTTATTCAACCCACCCAAACGCCCTTTTATGTTAAAAACTACTACGCCTACCCCGCAGTCCACCAAGTTCTTAAAGCTTCTACTACTCAGTAGCACAATGGCTATGATGGGCTGGAGCACACCCGCACATGCCCAGCGCCTGATTGCCTTTCCGGGGGCAGAAGGAGCGGGCAAGTACACCTCGGGCGGGCGCGGAACCCGGGCGGTGCCCACAACGGTGTACGAAGTCACGAACTTGAACGACGACACCAACCCCGGCAGCCTGCGCTACGCCGTGACGCAGAACTCCGCGGCCACGTACCGCACCGTGGTATTTCGGGTGTCGGGCACTATTCACTTGCTTTCCCCCTTGAGCTTCAACCGTGCAAACACCACCGTGGCGGGCCAAACCGCACCGGGCGATGGGATTTGCCTCGCCGACTACCCCGTGAGTATCGGCGCTAACAACGTGATTGTGCGCTACATCCGCTTCCGGATGGGCGACAAGAACCAGAACAAGGGCATGGTAGACGGCAGCGGCAGCGACGATGCTTTCGGGGCGCTCAGCCGGACGAGCCTGATGGTGGATCATTGCACCATGAGTTGGTCGAGCGACGAGGCCTGCACGGTGTACCGCGGCGACAGCACCACCTTACAATGGAACATTATCAGTGAGCCGCTGAACTACTCTTACCACTTCGAAACTGGTGATACCGACTTTGAGCGCCACGGCTACGGAGGTATTTGGGGCGGACGCCACGCTTCCTTCCACCACAATTTGCTCGCGCATTGCCAGGGCCGCGTGCCGCGCTTCGATGGGAGCCGAAACCTAGCTCCTAACACCGCTGGCCAGGAAAATGCCGATTTTCGCAACAACGTGCTCTACAACTGGGGTGCTTACAACACGAACGGGGGCGAAGGCGGCAACTACAACATCGTCAATAACTACTACAAATACGGCCCTTCCACCTCCACCGGGAGCTCCGGGGGCGTGAGTATCCGCTACGAGGTGTTGAACCCGTACAAGCAGACTTCCTCGCCGGTGTTGCCGTATGGCAAGTACTACCTGACGGGCAACTACGTGGATGGCTCGCCGGCCGTAACCAAGCAAAACTGGCTAGGGGCCGTAATGAACGGCGGCACGCGGGCCGACACGAGCCTAGCTAGAGTCACGACGCCTTTCACCATCCTCGACTTTCCCACGCAGAGCGCTACCGTCGCGTACGAGGCCGTGTTGCAAGGTGCGGGAGCTACCCTGCCGAAGCGCGACCTTTTAGATCAGCGCATTGTAAACGACGTGCGCAACCGCACCGGGGCCATCATCGACGTGCAAGGCGGCTTCCCCCACGGCACACCCTACGCCCAAACGGTGGGCGCTTGGCCCGTGCTGAACTCCGCCCCGGCTCCCACCGATACCGACCACGACGGCATGCCCGACGAGTGGGAACTCAGTCAGCAGCTCAACCCCAACGACCCGGCTGACCGCAACGTGCGAGGGGCTAGCGGTTATACCATGCTAGAAAACTACCTCAATGGCATTGGCGCGGTGGTGACTGGTGTGGCTGCGACTACCACGCGAATCGGCGCCTTGGTGGCGTATCCTAACCCAGCTAGCGCGCAGCTCACGGTGGCTCACCCGGTAGCGGTGCGCGGAGCGAAGGTGTTCGTCTACAGTTTCGACGGCAAAAAGGTAGCAGAGTTTGCTAGCGAAGTAGGAGCAGAGCAAACAGTTGTTTCACTCCAAAGCCTGGTGCGCGGCAACTACCTGCTAGTATACACGGGCGGCTCCGAGCGCCTCACTACCAAAATAGTAAAGCAATAAGCTAGGTAGCCCAAAAAACGGTCAGCCTCAAACAATTGTCTGTGGGTTAGTGAGCTATGTGTTAGCATGTCAGTCGTGGGGCGGGCTGGTAAGTTGTGCCCTACAAGTCCCGTGGCGGCTGGCCAGATGCCCAAGGGGTTCGGCTGGCTGTTGCTTGTAGCCAGCGCCAAGCGAGAAGAGCTGCGCTAAGCGTAGGCTGCCCGAACTGCCACGGGAGCCGCTACCGTGAATAAGATTTTAGCATCTGCTGCAAAGCCAGCACAGTACAGTACAGCCGCCGCGAAGGGCTTTACTTCTTTGAGTACGAATCGCATCCTCCAAATTCCTACCCATACCATGACCAGAACTTTTTACTCATTACCCCGCCTGCGACCGGAAAAGTGGCCGGCCAATCAGCCCCAAAAACGAGCCGGAATGGCGGCCAAATTATGGGCTGGCCTAGCTTTAGGAGCTAGCTTTTTTGTTGCCGCGGCGCCCGCGGTGCAAGCGCAGAAGTACATGGAACGGCTCAACCGCGGCGTGGTGGCCGTGCGCACCAGCGCCAACCAAGTGTACGTTGGTTGGCGCTTGTTCGGTACTGATCCGGCCGGCATTTCCTTCAACGTGTACCGGGGCAATACGAAACTGAACACCACGCCGATCAGCGGCTCCACCAACTTCGTAGATGACGCGGGCACCGCCGCCACAGCTTACAGCGTGCGCGCCATCGTCAACGGCGTGGAGCAGTCGACCACGGAAGTGGCCAACGTGTGGGGCAAGCAGTTCATGAGCATCCCGATTCAGGCGCCCGCCGGTGGCACCACCCCCGATGGCGTGGCCTATACCTACAGCGCCAACGACGCCAGCGTGGGCGACCTCGACGGCGACGGGCAGTACGAAATTGTGCTCAAGTGGGACCCCTCTAACGCCAAAGACAACTCGCAATCGGGCTACACCGGCAACGTGTACCTAGATGCGTACGAGCTGGACGGCACCCGCTTATGGCGCATCGACCTAGGGAAGAACATCCGTGCAGGTGCCCACTACACCCAATTTATTGTGTATGATCTGGATAGCGACGGCAAAGCGGAGCTAGCCTGCCGCACCGCCGATGGTACCATTGACGGCAAAGGCGTGCTCATTGGCAGCGCTACGGCCGACTACCGCAACACCAGCGGCTACATACTGAGCGGCCCTGAGTTCCTGACCATCTTTAACGGGCAGACCGGTGCCGCCATGGCTACTACTGATTTTATACCGGAGCGCGGCACCGTAACGAGCTGGGGCGACAACTACGGCAACCGCGTCGACCGCTTCGTGTCGACGGTGGCGTACGTAGATGGCAAGCGTCCTAGTCTCATCATGGGCCGGGGCTACTACACGCGCATGGTGCGCGTAGCCTGGGATTGGCGCCAGGGGCAACTCACGCGCCGCTGGGTGTTCGACAGCAACAACACTGGCAACGGTGCCTACGCTGGGCAAGGCAACCACCAGCTGACTGTCGGCGACGTGAACGGCGATGGTAAGGACGAAATCATTAACGGTGCCAGCGCCATCAGCAGCGAAGGCACGGGCTACTACGTGAACGGCCTAGGGCACGGCGACGCGTTGCACATGAGCGACATGGACCCCGATACGCCCGAGCAGGAAGTGTGGCAACCCCACGAAACTCCTTCGCAGTATGGGCAATATGCTCTGGAGTTTCGTAACGCCAAAACGGGCCAGCCCATCTGGGGAGTGCCCGGTACCGGCGACATTGGCCGCGGGCTAGCCGCCGACATCGACCCGCGCTACAAAGGCTACGAATGCTGGGGCTCAACGGGCGGGCTCTACACGTGCAAAGGTGTGCAAATCGGAACGACGCGGCCCACGATCAACTTTGCCGTGTGGTGGGATGGCGACCTGTCGCGCGAGTTGCTGGATGCTGGCTACAACGCCACAACCAACGTGAGCACCGTGCGCCTGGAAAAGTGGAACCCTGCCACCAATTCGCTCACGCGCTTGCTTACTCCTAGCTTGCCCGAAAGCGGCGACGCCCAAACGAACAACACCACGAAGGCTAACCCCTGCGTGACGGCCGACATCTTGGGCGACTGGCGCGAAGAAATCTTGCTGCGCAGCCGCGACAACACCCAGCTGCTGCTGTACACCACCACTGACCTGACCGACAAGCGCATCTACACGCTCATGCACGATCCGCAATATCGGGTGGCGGTGGCCCACGAAAACTCGGCCTATAACCAGCCGCCGCATCCTAGCTTCTACCTAGGTACCGATATGGCCGCGGCGCCCACGCCCAACATCATCTTGGCGGGCGACATCGTAACGGGCACCCGGTCGGCCACGAAAGCTGGCTCGCTCATCAGCGTGTTCCCGAACCCCACTTCGGGTGCCATGCGCATCAAGACGCCGGGCGCTTTCACCTACCGCATCTTCGACCAGGTTGGGAAGGAAGTGGAAAGCGGCACCGCGCGTGATGAGTACGCGGCTGGCAGCAAGCTCAAAGCCGGCATTTACCTGATCAAGGTAGAAGCCGCTGGCACCACCGAAACGTTCAAAGTAATTAAGCACTAGCGCTGTCGCTAGGTTGCTAGTCTGAAAGCCGGCTGGAGCACATTGCTCCGGCCGGCTTTCGTATTTACACCCAAGTCACTCACTGGTCGGTCACCTAGGCCGCCCACTACCTAGCTGCCCAATCTGTACAACATTGTGGCTAGCTTGTGCTTGAGGTAGGTGTTGATTCATGGTGCTGTATATCAGGGATATATGGCTTGTTCGCTTAGCTGACAGGAGAGTCAGTCTAGGTTGCTGAACCATAACCCTATACCCGGTAACTCGTTTTACAAGCAACCTACATTACCTACCTGCTATGGAAAACAAACCGACTTCTCTGCCCCCACAGGCCCAAGATCAACAGCCTGGAATTGAGAAAGAAATGACGCCCCAACCGGAGTTTATCCGGGCTAATTATAAAGGCAGCGAGAAGCTGCAAGACAAAGTAGCCCTCATTACGGGCGGTGACTCTGGGATCGGGCGGGCAGTAGCCATCCACTTTGCCCGCGAAGGTGCCGATGTGGCCATCACTTACAAGCCTGAAGAAGAACAAGACGCCTACGATACCCGCCAACTGGTGGAAGCCGAAGGCCGCCGCTGCCTCACCATCGCCGGCGATTTGCGCGATAAGCAATTCTGCGAGGACATTGTGGAGCGCACGGTTACGGAGCTAGGTAAGCTCAACATCGTCGTGAGCAATGCCGCCGAGCAGTTTGTAAGCACAGACGTGTCGGAGCTGCCCGATGAGCAGTTCGAGGATACGTTTAAGGTGAACTTCTTCCCGATGGTGTACGTGGTGAAAGCCGCCCTAAAGCACATGAGCGAGGGCGACTCGATCATTGCTACCTCGTCGGTAAACGCGTACAAAGGCAACCAGCAGCTGGTAGACTACACCGCCACAAAAGGTGCCATCACGGCCTACATTCGTTCTATTGCGCAGCAGCTAGCCGAGAAGAAAATCCGCGCAAACAGCGTGGCGCCCGGTCCCATCTGGACGCCGCTCATTCCCGCTAGTTTCCCCCCCGATAAGGTTGCCGAGTTCGGTAAGGATGTGCCCATGAAGCGCCCTGGTCAGCCCTCAGAAGTGGCCCCAGCTTACGTATTCTTAGCCTCGGAAGATGCTTCTTACATTAGCGGACAGGCCATTCACCCCAACGGTGGCTCGGTGCTGAATACCTAGGTTTGGCATTCGTTTTCAAGTAAAAAGGCGCCGATTCGTGAGAATTGGCGCCTTTTGCGTACTTAGTTTTGAAGCAGCCACCATGGTAACCGCGCTATTCAGCTGCGCCTACCGTGGTGGCTGCTTCAATAATGACGGCGGCCACCTTGTCGGGCTGGGCGAGCATGGCCACGTGGCTAGTAGGCAAAGTAATGGTAGTAGCCTTCATCTTTTTGGCCAATGTGCGCTCCAGATCCGGGTTAATCATGCGGTCATGGGCAGCCACGATGTACCAGCTGGGCTTGGTTTTCCAGGCAGCCTGTGTCACTTTCTCTTTTAGGGCGGTGAAGGCCTGCGGACCTTGCGTAGCAATGAGCAGTTGCTGCTCGACCTTGGGCAGATCTTGGGCAAAATCCTCCATGATGCCTTTAGGCGACATACTCACGTAGCCGTACGAATCGGGGCGAATTTCGTCGTTGCCGGGCGTAGCAGGCGCAGTCTGCACCAGTTCCAGGAACGATTGGCCTTCCTCGGGCGCCGCGGCAGCTACGTACACCAGGCCCGCTACTTTGGGGTCGTTGCCAGCTTCCGTAATAACCACGCCGCCCCACGAATGGCCCACCAGTAGGGTAGGGCCGTCTTGCAGCGCAAGGGCGCGTTTAGTAGAGGCCACGTCATCGGCCAAGGAGGTAAGCGGATTTTGTACCGCCGTCACGTGGTAGCCTTTGGCGTGCAGCAGCGGAATGACTTTCGCCCAACTGGAGCCATCGGCCCAGGTGCCGTGCACGAGCACGATGTTTTTGACTCCGGTGGCGGGCTGGGTTGGGGTTAGGTCGCTCATAATGGAAGTAGCCATCAACAGGTTGGGGAGGATGTTCAGCTCGGAAGTGCCGCGAGAGCCGCGTAGCACCGTTGCAAACCTAGGTCACCTGCTCCTGCGGCCGGCGGTACAAAGCGCGGATTCTGCGGTACTTTGCGCGCAATTCAACTCCCTAATAAGTTGTACTTTGGGCGACTAGGTGCTACTTCGCCTCCCGTATAATGTCACATCGCTTGCTCGGTACGCTGCTGTTGCTCTGGTGCTTAGCGGCTAGCTTCGCTAGTTCAGCCGAGGCCATTCATCCGCGGCTAAGCAAAGCTGCCTTCGACAGCCTGCTGGCGCAACTACCCCGCAGCCGCCCCGATACAAATCGGGTGCAGCTTCTGCTGCGGATAACCGACGACCTACTCCTCCAAAACGACGACCTAGGCACCGACTTACAGCCGGCCCTAGCGTACGTCCAACAGGCAGCGACGCTGAGCGACCGGCTACATTTCGCGGCTGGACGCGTGGGTAGCTTACTCCTGCTGGGCCAGGTGCACGAGTACCTGGAGCAAGATACGCTAGGCAAGGTCCTTATTCGGCGGGGCATAGCGCAAAGCCAGCAAGAGCACTTGCCGCGCCTTGAGGCCCTGGGCTGGGTTTATCTAGGAGAAAGTTATGGTTCGAGCCCTGCGGAGCTAGCTGCTAAGCTCTCCTGCTACCAGCGGAGCAACGCTTTGTTTCGGCAGCTAGGTGCCAAAGAGAAGGAAGCCTATACTCTGAAGTGCGTGGCTGATGTGCATTTGCAGCAAGGCCATTCCGCGCAAGCTGTTCGAGAGCTGCTGGCGGTAGAAGCCCTCTACCGAGCCGCGGGCAACCGCCGCATGCACTACACCTACGACCTACTGCACGCCACTTACCGCCAAATGGGCGACTATAAAGAGGCCCTGCGCTACGGGCTGGCGGCCGTGGAGAGTGCCCAAGCCACGCAGGATACCATCATCCTCGCGGGGTTGTGGAACCGGTTGGCCGTGGCCTGCCATGAGCTGAAGAAATACCCGGAGTCGATGGCATACTATCAGAAGGCACTCGAAAACTATCAGCACAACGGCAACACCATCAATGTAATATCCATGGTGGGCCACATCGTCCGAATTATGGTGCTGCAAGGGCGTGCTCAGGAAGGGCTAGCTTTTCTGACCAAAGCCACCAAGCCCTATGCTAAAGCCCCGCCCCGAATCATGGAGCGCATTGCTGACTATAATGTGCAGGTGCATTCGGCGCTCAGACACTATGCCGTCGCTGAACGTTACGCCAACCAGCTCGTGTCTTTCCTGCAATCAGGGACAGCAGATGATGGTGAAAAGACGGCTGTCTGCCTAACGCTCGGTCGGTTCTACCTGCTCACCAAGCGCTACGACGAAGCCCGGCAGTACCTGCAACAGGTGTTGGCCTTGAACCAGCACAGTGGCCCTGTGTTGCGCCGGGCCGATATTCATTTGCTGCTGTTTAAAGCCGATTCTGCCCAGGGGCGTTTCCCGACAGCCATTGCCCACTACCAGCGCTACAAGCTGCTGAACGATTCGGTGTTCAATGAAGCTAAAAACAAGCAGCTTGCTAGCCTCGAAATTCAGTACGACACCCGCAAAAAGGAGCAAAACATTGCCCTGCTCACCAAGCAAAACCAGGTGCAGCAGGCGCGCATTCGGCAGCGCGAAGTGCAGCGCAACGCCACGCTGGCCGGCGCAGTGATGCTGGTGCTACTGCTGGGGCTCGGCTACAACCGCTACCGCCTAAAGCAGCGCAGCAACCAGCTCCTGGAAGCCAAGCAAACCGAAATCAACCAGCAAAATAAGTCGTTGGCGCGGGTGCTAGGGGAGAAGAGCGAGTTGCTGGCCGAAAAGGAGTGGATGCTCAAAGAGATTCACCACCGCGTGAAAAACAACTTGCAGATCGTCAGTAGCTTGCTAGCTACCCAATCTGATTACCTGCTGGATCCGCAGGCGGTGGCTGCTATTCGGGAAAGTCAGAACCGGGTGCAAGCCATGGCCCTACTACACCAGAAGCTCTACCAAGCCGATAGCCTAGCCCGCGTGAACATGGCCGAATACTGCCAGGAAATAGTAGAGAACCTGCTACACTCCTTCGATTGCCAAGATGCGGTGCAGCCACGCTTCACCCTCGATGCCGTCGAGCTGGATGTGGTGCTGGCTACCCCGGTTGGCTTGATTATCAACGAAGTAGTAACCAATGCCCTGAAGCATGCTTTCCCGCCGCCGCGCCGTGGTACGCTCGGCGTTGAGCTGATTCGTGTAGGTGCACAGCGCTACCAGCTCACCATTGCCGACGACGGCGTAGGCCTGCCGCCGAGCTTTGATGTAGAGCGCAGCCGCAGCCTAGGTCTCACCATCATCCGCGGCCTGAGCCGGCAGATCGACGGCGTGCTCGACATCTCCCAGGCCGACGGGGTGCGCGTATCCTTGCAGTTTGAAACGACCAAAAAACCATCCCGCGTCTTGGCAGCCTAGGTGGGCAGCCGGCGGAAAGCAGCTACCGCACCAAGCTGATACCAAGCTTCTTCATGCGCGCATCCAGCGTTGTTGGCTTCAAGCCGAGCAGTTCGGCCGCGCCGCCCCGCCCCCGGATGCGGTTATTGGATTGGGCGAGGGCTGCCAGAATCGTGGCGCGCATGGCGTCGTGCATGGGGCGCACCGCCGCCAGCGAGGGGTCAGCGCCGGTTGGGAAAGCACTACTGTCAGCGTTCGGCGTTAGCGGTTCGGGGAGTTCCAGCGTGGGCGGCGAGGAGAGAATGGCGGCGCGCTCCAGCACGTGCTCTAGCTCGCGCACGTTGCCAGGCCACGCGTACTGCCGCAGCTGTTGCATCGAGGCATTGGCAATGCCCGTGAAGCGCTTGCCGAGTTGTTTTCCCAGCTTAAGCAAAAAGTGCGTCGCCAGCGGCAAAACGTCCTCGAGCCGCTCGCGCAGGGGCGGCACCCGCAGCGGAAACACATTGAGGCGGTAGTACAAGTCGGCGCGGAAACGGCCAGCAGCTACTTCTTCCTGCAAATTGCGGTTGGTAGCCGCCACGATGCGCACATCAACGGCAATAGTACTTTTGCCCCCGAGGCGCTCTATCTCTTTCTCCTGAATGACGCGCAGCAACTTAGCTTGCATTTCTAAGGGTAGCTCCCCAATTTCATCAAGGAAAATGGTGCTGCCGTGGGCTAGCTCAAACTTGCCAATGCGGCGGTCATAAGCGCCAGTGAAGCTACCGCGCTCATGACCAAACAACTCCGACTCAATAAGTTGGGGCGGCAAGGCAGCGCAGTTTACCTTCACCATCGTGCGAGTCTTGCGCTTCGAGAGGTTGTGCACGGCGCGTGCTATAAGCTCCTTGCCGGTACCGGTTTCGCCCAAAATCAAGACCGTAGCCTCGGTGGGTGCCACCTGGCCGATGCTCTTGAACACCGCCAGTAAGGCCGGGCTCGTCCCGATGATTTCCTCGAAGTTGTGGCTGGTTTTAATTTCCTCAATGAGGTAAGTTTTTTCCTGCTCTAGCTGCTCGCTCAGTGTTTTGATGCGCTCAAAGGCCAGCAGGTTTTCCAAAGCTAGCCCCAGTGGCCGGCTTAGCTCTTGCAACATCAGCAAGTCCTTGTTGGTGAAGGCATAAGCCGTGCGGCTCGCTATTACCAAGGCGCCCATCGTGCGGCCTTTGATGGCAATGGGCACATACATCGACGACTGCAAACCTAGGTACTCGCCGTAGCGCTGTGCTACCAGGTTCTGGGCGCGGCGCTGCCTGCCGTCCTCACCCACGTTGAGGGCCGGTTGCTGCATCAGTGGCTCCAGGGCGGCGAGGGCCTGCGGCCACTGCTGACGCGCATCAGCATCCGAGGGGGGCACCACCTCATCGAGCTGCAAAAGCTGAAACTGGTCGCCAATGCGTTGTACGCTAGTATCGTCTTGCGTCGTGCCAAATACCTGTCCTACCCGGTAGAAGGTGAGCAAATCGAGGGGTAGCAGCTGGTGCAGAGCCTGAGCCACCGTAGGCGCAATTTCGGTTAAGTCGCGGCCGTTTTGGAAGGCACTGACCATCGCCAACTCCACGCTTTTGAGCTTGCGGCGTGCGTCTATCTCCTCACATACCAGTAAGTTATCGAGGGCTAGGGCAATCTGCGGAATGATCAGCCGAATGGCCTCATAATCCTCGAACGTAAAGCCGCTGGCGTCCTTGGTAGCAAGTTGCAGGCTGGTGAAAGAGCGTTGCTTGAGCAGCACCGGAAACAGCGCCATCGCCTGCACGCCAAATGCCGTGCGGCTGGCCCGCGCCGTGGGGTAGCGCTGGCACAACGCCTCGAACGCCGCCCCGCTGAAAATACCCGTTTCCTCGCCTAGCTGGTCGGGGGCTTGCTGCTTCAGGGTAGCCAGCAGGTCCTGGGGCGCATCACGACCTAGCAGCGCCGGTAAGTGGATGCGCTCGAAGGTGCCCAGGGCGGTTTTGCGCAGCATCACCCAGTAAAAAGAGTCCTCCTCGGGCAAGCCAATGCGCAGATTGAGCAGGTTGAATGGCACCAACTCGTTGATTTGGGCGGCAATAGCAAGCGACAGTTGGTCTCGGTCGCGAATGCGGATGATGGCATTGTTGACGGCTATCTGCGCCTGTTGTTGCTGCCGCAACCGCGCTTCTTGGCTGTGGGCGTGGCGGTAACGGGCAATTTCCAACGTAGCCAGCACGTCTTTTTCCCGGAAAGGCTTGTTCAGGAACCCGAAGGGCTCCGTTACTTTCGCGGCCTCCAACACACCGTCGGTGAGGTTGGCGGAGAGATAGACAAACGGAATGTGCTGCCGCCCGAGCCACTGAGCTAGGTCGATACCCGTTTCCTCACCTTTCAGAAAAATATCCAGCAAGACAATCGTGGGCATCGCTTCTGCCACGAGGGCCCGCGCTTCCGCCGCCGACTCCGCCAGCCCAAGCACCTGATAGCCGGCTTTTTCCAAAATGCGCCGCAGGTCGTTGGCAATCAAGAACTCATCTTCGACAATGAGAACTACCACTGGGCTAGGGTCAGAATAAGGATTTGGCTGCATAAGGTGTTGGCAAAAAGGGAGGTAATAAGGCAATCTAGCGACGAGAGAAACCGCTATTTCAGGCCCTCTGCGGTGAGGGCGGCAGTCACGACACAAGACGAGTTGATGCACAATGGAGGCTCCAAAAATACCTACCATATATTGGAGGCTCTACTATGTTGGAGGGGGAATTACAAATCAAAGTTAGGTGAGTGAGTGAGTAATATACTTATATACAGCGTGTTGCCTGTATTTGAAGCTGAAAAAGAAAGCCGATAATTCACTGGCACTCGATTGGTTACTCTCTCGCTGAACCAACGGCGATGCTACACCTATGAAATGCCACATCCAACACGAACCTTTGGTGCTGGAAGAGTTTGAAGCAACCGCCTGGACCAACCTTCGGCCTTCGCGCAACTACTTCGAAATCATTCGTATCCGCAGTGGGTATGGCGAGTACAGCGTTAATGAGCAGCACCTCGCTTACCGGGCCCACAACCTATTTCTGCTAGGTCCCGCCGACGCCTACTCCTTTACCATTAAAGAACCCACGCGCTTTGCCGTGCTCCGGTTCACGGAAGACTACCTTGCTAAACTCACAGCCACCGGCATTCATACGGGCGCTTGGCAGCAGCTGCGCGACTCCACGTTGCACGCGTCGCTGGGGCTGGTCGGCAACTTGCAGCTGAGTGCCGTTGAGCAGCAGCAGCTAGATGCGCTGCTCGCCATCCTGTTTGCCGAAGCGGATAACAGCGGCAAGCCCTTCAACGACACGCTGGCCGAGTCGCTGATGGGCGCGGTACTTAGTTTCGTGGGGCGCCGTTTGGCTGGCTATGCAGCGCCAGAGCATCAGGCATCCTCGTACGCAGCTAGGTTTATTCAGCGTCTGCTTGCTTACATTCGGCGGCACATCACGGAGCCCGACTGCCTGCGGGTAGAGCGACTGGCGGCGGAATTTGCTTATTCGCCTAGCCACTTGAGCGCGTTGTTTAAGCAGCAAACCGGGGAGTCGTTACACCAGTACATCGTGCGTTATAAGCTGAAGCTAGTAGAGGCTCGCTTGCAACTGAGCACCCTCACAGTGTCGCAAATTGCGGACGAGCTAGCTTTCACAGATGTGTGCCACCTGAACAAGCTGTTCAAGAAGTACTACCAAGCTACACCTTCTGACTACCGCCGGCAGCTTGCCGCCCTAGCCTTGGCCAACGCATGAGAACGGCCCTGAATTTTCAACGCAGCGAGGCCCCATCGTTCGACCTGAGCTCCTTGACCTGGGTGCGCCAGCAAGCCGGTGGTCCGTCGGCGGCCGGGGCGCAGTGGCCCCACTACGCGGTGGTGTTCGTAGAAGAAACATTGCAGGCAGGCGGCGCGGCGGCCGAAAAGCTAGGTGCTGCCGAGTTGTATTTTGTGGCCCCAGGGCAACCCGCCTGGAGCGCAGCCCCCGAGTGGACCGAAGGGCAAGTGCTGCGCTTCACCGATGAGTTTGCCGACTTAGCCGACCACGACCGGGACCTGTTGCTGTTTCGGCTGTTTCGCGGCCCGGCCGGGGAGGGGCCCGTGCAAGTACCGCGCGACCAAGCCGCCGAGCTAGGCTGTTTGCTGGCCAGCATGAAGCGGCAAGCCGCTGGCGTTTCGTTGTTGCGCGATGACCTGCTGCGCGCCTACCTCAAAACGCTGCTGCTCCACTGCGCCCGCCTGCGCCAGCAGCAGTTCGGTGGGGCTAGCTCGCCGGTACCGTCGGGTTTGTTGGGGCGGTTTCAGCAGTTGTTGGAAGCGAATTATACCCGGTGGAAATCGGTGGCCGAGTACGCTCATCAGCTGCGCGTGACGCCAAACCACCTGAGCGTTAGGGTACGGCAGGAAACCGGCCAGCCGGCCAGCGACCATATCCGGCGGCGCATTATGCTGGAAGCCCAGCGCTTAGCAGGTCACACCGACGCCTCGCTGAAGCAAGTGGCCTACCAACTTGGTTTCGACGATGTGGCACATTTTAGCAAGCTCTTTAAGCGCTGCACGGGGGTTACGTTTTCGCACTTCCGGGAGCAGGCCCGCGTTCAGTACCGCTTCCCCGAGCCCAACCTCATGGTAGCCTGAGTCGCCCTAGTACCTCGCTGATCGGGTGCTGACAAACAGCTTGCGCAAGCTAGCAAGTAGCGGAAGGGATACAGGCGGCTGTGTATTGGAGTTACGCATTCAGTCGTAAGGCGCTTACGGCAAAGAAACTACGACCGACCCGCGGGTGGGAAAGCGCGGAGGTAGGGCTCCGGCGCGGGCACACTGAGGTGCAGAGTTGCCGCCGCGTGCAAAGGAAAGTAAGGGTCACGCAGCAGCTCGCGGGCCAGCATCACCAGGTCGGCTTGCCCGCTGCTAATGATGGTGTTGGCCTGCTCGGGCGTGGTGATAAGCCCCACGGCACCCGTGAGCACGCCCGTGGCTGCCTTGATCTGCTCAGCGTAAGGTACCTGGTAAAGCGGCACCACTTTCGTTTTGTCAGGCGCGCTGAAGCCGCCTGCCGACGCCGTGACAACGTCGACGCCGTGCTGCTGCAACAAGGTGACTAGGTGCACGGAGTCAGCTAGGCTCCAGGCGTCTTCTTCCTCGGAGAAGTCGACGGAGGAGAGGCGAACGAGCAACGGCATTTCGGTGGGAATAACCGCCCGGATAGCATCCACAGTTTCGAGCAGTAGCCGAACGCGGTTTTCGAAGCTGCCACCGTAGTCATCCTGGCGTTGGTTGACTAAAGCCGAGTAGAACTGATGGAACAGGTAGCCATGCCCGGCGTGCAGCTCAATAGCGTCGAAGCCGGCCTGCACAGCCCGCCGCGCGCTTGCAGCAAACTCGGAGACTAAGCTAGCTATTTCCGCCGCCGTCAGTTGCTGGGCTGTGTGTTGCCGGTCGAGCGAAACCGCCGAGGCGCTTTTCGTCACCCAGCCGCCGTCGGCCGGTGGCAAATAGTGAAAGCCCGCGGCCGGGTGGGCGTGGCTACCCTTGCCGCCCGCGTGCCAGAGCTGCACGGCAATTTTGGCGCCTTGCGCCTGCACAAACTCCACAATGGGTTTCCAGGCCGCTACTTGAGCCTCGTTCCACAAGCCAGTATCGAAGAGCGTGTTTCGGCCTTCGGGCGCTACCGCAGTTGCTTCCGTAATAACCAACCCCATCCCACCCACGGCGCGGCTACCTAGGTGCACCAAGTGCCATGGCCCCGCCAAGCCGTCGGTGCTGCGATACTGCTGCATGGGCGACATCACCAGCCGGTTTTTGAGGGCTAGGCTGCGAATTTGGAGAGGCGAGAACAAGTTAACGTCCATAAAACGAAGGGTTATCGGGTCGCTCAAAGGTCTTGGCCCTAGCGCTGCAGTTCCATAGTTGAATCCTGCAATCGGAGGTATATTTCATCGGGCGTCTTCGGTAGCATTTTCGGCATTCAAGTACGGGCTAGGTGGTAATAGCCCCGATTTCTACCTCGGAATGCAGCATTCTGCCATCGTTAGAGAGAAAGATAAAGTCGTCCTTTGTACTTCGTTAGCAGGACTTTTTTGTTTTGGTTGTATGCACCAAGAACCCATTCGCACCGCCGGGCAGCCGCTCGGCACGGCCTCGAAGGCCCTGATTACGCTGCACGGCCGGGGCGGCAGCGCCGCCGATATTCTCTCGTTGGGCCGCCACCTGCACGTCAGTTCGTATGCCTTACTTGCCCCCCAGGCTAGCCAGCACACCTGGTACCCGCAGTCTTTTCTGGCGCCGCCCGCCCAAAACGAACCGTGGCTCTCCGATGCGTTAGCCGCCGTGGAGCGCGCAGTAGCCGAAGCCGAGCGCAACGGCATCGGCAAAGAGAACATCTACTTCATGGGCTTTTCGCAGGGCGCTTGCCTCACGCTGGAATATGTGGCCCGGCATGCCACGCGCTACGGTGGCGTAGTCGCTTTCACAGGCGGCCTGATTGGCGACCAGCTACTAGAAGCCAACTACTCGGGCAACTTTGAGGGCACGCCCATCTTTATCGGCACCAGCGACCCAGATTTTCACGTGCCCGTAGAGCGTGTGCGGGCCTCCACGGCGCTGCTTACCAAGCTAGGTGCCCACGTCACGGAAAAGATCTACCCGAACATGGGCCACACCATCACCCAGGAGGAAATAGACTTAGCTAATAAACTGATCTTTATGAGTTAAGCACGGCCATTTGGTAAGCGATGGAAGAGCGTTGAAAACTTCCCGCCTACGCGGCTCGGCGCCCAACGCTCAAGTCTCCTCGCTACCGTACCTAGCCCTCCCGCTCTATTCACCCGATTCTTCTCCAATCCACTTGCTCCTTATGGAACCTCGCATCCTCGGCCTCCACCACGTGACGGCCATTGCCGGCAACGCCCAGCGCAACTACGATTTTTACACCAAGGTGCTCGGGTTGCGCTTCGTGAAAAAGACCGTCAACTTCGACGACCCCGGCACCTATCACTTTTACTTTGGCGACGAAACCGGCTCGGCCGGCACCATTCTCACCTTTTTCCCGTGGGAGCACATCACGCCCGGCCGCCGCGGCACCGGCCAGGCCACGGAGATAGGCTACTCGGTTCCTGCCGGTAGCTTCGATTTCTGGATGAAGCGCTTCGAGGCGCACGGCGTGACCTACAACAAGCCCAGCGAGAAATTTGGGGAGCAGTACCTTACCTTCCTCGACCCCGACGGCTTAAAGCTAGAACTCATCGTGTCGAAAACGGAGGATACGCGCACGCCCTGGACGACCGCCGAAGTGGGCGCCGATGTTGCTACCAAAGGCTTCCACACCGTCACGCTCACCCTAGCAAGCATCAAGGCCACCGCCGAAATCCTGACCGACGTATTTGGCTACACGCTGCTGGAAAGCCATGTGAACCGCTACCGCTACGTGACCGACACCGTGCAGGGCGCGGCGTACATCGACTTGGTGGAAGTGCCCGGCGAAGCACGCAGCGTAACGGCTGGCGGCTCGGTGCACCACATTGCCTTCCGCGTAAAAGATGACGAGGCCGAGCTGTACTTCCGCAAGAAGCTGATCGAGAAGGGCATGCAGCCTACCCCGCAGATCGACCGTGATTATTTCCACTCCGTGTATTTCCGCGAACCGGGCGGGGTGCTCTTCGAAATTGCCACCGAGAATCCCGGCTTCACCGTCGATGAACCGCTGGCTGAGCTAGGTACCCACCTGATGCTGCCCCAGCAGCACGAACGTCTACGCTCCCGCCTAGAGGCTAGCCTGCCGCCGATTGGCTAGATAAATCGCCTAAAACAAGAAGGCCATGCTGAGCTAAGCTCGGCATGGCCTTCTTGTTTTAGGCGATAAAGGAGCGCTACGGCTTGAATTTGAAAATCCGGTACGGCTCAGTGCGCTGCGAGCGGGGGATGTGCAACTGCGAAGTCGTCACGTAAAGGAACCCATCGGAACCCACGGCGTAGCTATCAGGCCACTTCAGCTGAGTGCTTTGCGATACAATCTGCGTCTGGTTGTTGGGCGTGATGCGCGTCACGGCATTTAGTTGAATGGTCGTCAAATACAGGTTACCGGCGGGGTCGAACTCCATTCCGTCGGTTGGCTCCGTCTGACCTAGGTTCTCCACCTTCTGGGCAAGTTGCGGACCGGGCAGCGTAGCATCTTGCAAGTACTGCGTGCCAATGCGGTAGAGCGTACGACCGGTGAGAGCGTGGTAGTAGATATAGTTGCGGTCGGGCGAAAGCGCTAGCCCATCAGAGTCGATGGAAGGTAGCTCTCCCGACTGGTTGCGCCACACGCGGCCTTCTACCGTGATAATCAAGTTCTCTGACTTAGTTGAGGGATGGTTGCCCAATAAGCGGCGGCTCTCGCCCGTCGCTAGGTTCACTACGATGATGGCACCAAGATTAGAGTCGGTGATGTAGGCAAACTTCTTCTGCGTGTCTACTCGCACGTCGTTGAGGTAGCTAGCAGGGTACACCACCGTCTGGGGGAAGTCGATGCGTTGTACAAGCTGCTTGGTGCCGATGTCGAACTTGAGCAGCTTGGCGCCATTTTGCACCACACCGCGCATTTGAGGCGAAGCCGCGTCGAGCACCCACAAGAAATTCTGGTCGTCAACAATTACGCTTTGCACGCACACAAAGCGGTTCTGTGCGGGCAATGAAGAATTCCACGTGTTCCATTCGGCATTAGGGAATGGCGTGGCTTGGTTGCCGCTCACCTCCGCCACCGAGTAGGGGATGGTGTCGGTTTCCATGCGGGGGAAGTTGGCGAAAATGCGGCCTTCCTTAGACACGCCCACACCCGTCCACTGCACGGTGGAAGTAGCCACTTGGGCTAGCGGTACACCCAACGAAATAGGGGTATCGGGCAGGTTGGTGTCGTCGTCGCAGCTAGCCAGCAGACCTAGGCTGGTAAAGCCGATGAGCAAGGGTAAAAAGAGTCGTTTCATACTGGGTGCAGGTAACGGAGGAGGTGGAAAAGGTTGTGTGGGTTGGCGCAGGGCCAAAGCCACTTACGGTCATTTCGTTAGGCACGATGAGGCGAGTAGTAAGTAGCCGAACTGTTTTCCGTACTAATACGGATGATAAGATTTGGTGCATCAGCGTTTGGAGGTGTGCCCTCGCTTCCGTGGGGCCTTTATAGCCATACCCGAATTTTTCACGTATGCAGGGGGCACACTCACCTTTTGCTCATCTATGTCTGGTAGCCGCTCTCTCCTGTTCCTAGCCTTGCTCACCTCCCTCACCTTTGGCTGTGCCCGCCGTCGCCGAGCCGACATTCCGGAAGCGCGCACGTCGGTAGCGGTTGCGCCGGCCCCGGCGCCTGCTGTGGCGCCCACCGCCGCCCGCGACCTAACCGATGTGATGACGGACGAGTTGAATTTGACGTCTGCCCAACAAACCAAAGTGCGTGCTATCCTGAACGGCACCGTCGAGCAGGTAAATGGCGCGCGCCAGCAATACGGCAGCAACCAAACCGCCCTCATGACCGAGCTACGTCGCATCAATGCCTCTTCCGAAGCCCAGTTGAAAGCGGCTCTCACCCCCACCCAGTACAAGCAGTACGTCGCCAAAAAGCGGCAAATGCAGGCTCAAATGCAAGCTCGCAAAGCGGGTAACTAACTAGCTTTCTTGCCTACACCCGTCGGGGCAGCCACCTAGCGTAGCTGCCCCGACGGGTTTGTTGTTTTAGTGAAACAGGTAATAGACAATAAATTGGTAAGCAATTGCTACTAGAAAGTAGAATTATCGTCTAGATTTGAAGAAATGAGCCTGTCGCTAAAAACTAGTTCCTTGATTTCTCTTGTTCTTCTATGATTAAGCTGGAAGGTATTCGCAAAAGCTATGCGGTAGGCGCCAGCAAGTTACCAGTGCTCAAAGGAATTGATATGCACGTGCGCGAAGGCGAGCTAGTAAGCATCATGGGTTCCTCGGGCTCGGGCAAAAGTACCTTGCTCAACATCCTTGGCATTCTGGATGATTTTGACGCGGGCACCTACGACCTAGCCGGCACCCGCATCGACCGCAACCTTTCGCAAGCTAGGGCGGCCCATTACCGCAACAAGTTTCTTGGGTTTGTTTTCCAGTCGTTTAACCTGCTGAGCTTCAAGAATGCCATGGAAAACGTGGCGCTGCCGCTCTATTACCAGAAAGTGAGTCGGCGCGAACGGAATCGGTTAGCCCTAGAATACCTCGACCGCGTGGGTCTACGCGAGCGGGCCGACCACTTGCCCAGCGAGTTGTCGGGCGGGCAGAAGCAACGGGTGGCCATTGCCCGTGCCCTCATCAGTCAGCCCAAGCTCATCTTGGCCGACGAACCTACCGGCGCCCTCGACACCCAAACCACGCAGGAGGTAATGGATATCTTCAAGGACGTGAACCGGCAGGGCATGACCGTGGTCATCGTGACCCACGAAACCGACATTGCTGACCAAACCCAGCGCCTCATTCGCATGCGCGACGGGATTATTGTCAATGAGTAGCCTCGCCGGGGTAACTGGTTAACTGAGTAGTATTCAACAATTTTACTTAGCTATTCAGTTGCTCTAGCGAAGCTGCTTAGTTACTCAACGGAGGATGTTCGACTTAGATAAATGGCAGGAAATTCTGGGCACGATGCGCCGCAACAAGCTGCGCACCTTCCTGACGGCCTTCGGGGTATTCTGGGGTATTTTCATGCTGGTGCTGCTGCTAGGTGCTGGTAAGGGACTGGAAAATGGCGTTCTGAAGAACTTTGGTAGTGCCCCCAATAGCTTGTTCATAAGCGGAGGGAAAGTCTCGTTGCCGTGGCAGGGCCTACAGCCCGGCCGCGAAGTGCGGCTCACCAACGACGACATGAAAGCCATCCGCCGGCAGATCGGCGACGTGGAACTGATGGCCCCACGCAACCGTCTGACGGGCGAGTACACCATTGTGCGCGGCGACAAAAACGGCTCTTATCAAGTGTTTGGTGCCGACGCCGATTTCTTCCGCCTCAACGGCGAAAAGCTAGCTGCCGGCCGCCTAATCAGTCCGCTGGACCTGCTGGAGCGTCGGAAGGTGATTATCCTAGGTGAGCGGGTGCGCAAGGTACTATTTGGCGATGAGGATGCTCTTGGGCAGTACGTGAAGGTGCGCGGCGTGTCATTTCGGGTAGTAGGCATTTTCACCACCACCCAAAACAACGGCCGCAACGAGGAACGTGCCTACACGCCGTTCAGCACATTTCAAGCTACGTTCAACCAGTACAACCAAGTGCAGCTGCTAGTCCTCAGCACCCGCGACGGAGTGCCAGTGCAAGTGCTGTCCGACAAAGTGCGCGTGTTGCTAGCCGGTCAGCACCATTTTAATCCCGACGATGCCCAGGCCATACAGCTAGAAAACACCGAAGAGCAGCGCAAGCGCTTCCTGGGGCTGTTCACGGGTATTCGTCTGTTTGTGTCGGTTATTGGCGTGCTCACGTTGGTGGCAGGCGTGGTAGGCGTAAGCAATATCATGCTCATCATTGTGCAGGAGCGCACCCGCGAAATTGGCGTACGCAAGGCCCTAGGTGCTACCCCATGGAGCATTGTGAGCCTGATCTTGCAAGAAGCTATTGTGATTACCGGCTTCTCCGGTGGCCTAGGTCTGCTGGCCAGTGTGGGGCTCATTGCGGCCGCCCGCTACGGCATCGACAAAACGGGCGCCGAGCTTCCCTATTTCGACCGGCCTGAGGTGAACCCCAGCGTAGCCGTTACGGCCGTGGTGCTGCTGGTAATAGCCGGTGCCGTTGCCGGCTTGATTCCGGCACTGAAGGCAGCAAACATCAAACCCATCGAAGCCCTCCGAGCTGACTAACGCCATGGACTCGAAAGCTAGCTTTACTTATTCAGCCTCTACTTCGATCGTTGCCCATGTTTGACCTAGATAAATGGCGGGAGATCTGGGCTACCGTGCGACGCCACAAGCTGCGCACTGGCCTAACGGCGTTTGGCGTGTTTTGGGGCATTTTCATGCTGGTGGTGTTGCTGGGTGCGGGCAAAGGCTTGCGCAACGGTGTTGAGCGGCAGTTTAACGTAGCCAAGAATGCCGTGTTTGTGTGGTCGCAGCGCACCAGTATTCCGTATGCCGGCCTGAAAGTGGGGCGCTTCGTGCAATTCACCAATGATGACGTGGTGGCCTTGCAGCGCGGCGTGCCCGAGGCGGCGCTGGTGCTGCCACGCAACACCCTGGATGGGGACTTTTCCATCCAATACGGCACCAAAAGCTCCACATTTTCGGTGAAGGGCGAGTATCCAGCATTTCCGGCCGTGCGCCCCGTCAACCTAACCGAAGGTCGTTTTATCAACCAGCCCGATATCAAAGAGCGGCGCAAAATCGCCGTCATCGGCGAGCGGGTGGTAGAAGTGTTGTTCGGCGACGAAAACCCCATTGGGCAGGAGATTCGCATCAAGGGAATCTACTTCCGGGTGGTGGGCGTGTTCAAGGGCAGCGGCGAAGCCGAAGAGGCGCAGGAGGATGCCCAAACGATATACATTCCGCTTACGGCGTTGCAGAACACCTTTAATAAGCCCAACCAAGTCGGCTTCTTTGCCTTTATCCCTAAAGTAGGCGTACCGGCCAAAGAAGTGGAAATCAAGGTGAAGCAGGTGCTAGCCCGGCAGCACAAAGTGGCTCCCACAGATGAGCGGGCTTTTGGCTCGGCCAATGTGGAGGAAGAATATGCGCGGGTGCAGGGCCTGTTCCTTGGTATTTCTAGCTTCAGCTGGCTCGTGAGCATCGGGACGATCTTGGCCGGTATCATCGGCGTGAGCAACATCATGCTGATCGTGGTGAAGGAGCGCACCAAGGAAATTGGCATCCGCAAAGCGCTGGGCGCTACGCCGTGGAGCATCGTCAGCCTGATTGTGCAGGAAAGCATCGTGATTACGGCCGTAGCCGGGATGCTAGGTCTGCTGCTCGGCACGGCGCTGATGGCAGGCATCAACTCGATGATTGCGGGCCAAGAAATCGGGTTTTTCGCCAACCCGCAGGTAGACGTCAGTGTGGCCCTAACGGCCGTGGCGCTGCTCGTGGTGGCAGGTGCCGTGGCGGGGCTAGTGCCTGCGGCTAAGGCAGCTCAGGTGCAGCCAGTTATTGCCTTAAAAGACGAATAATCTTGGTTTTTTGAAGTAAGTTGCTGCTTCAGATGGATTGATGATTCTCTTCTGAGCGCCAAGGGTTGCATGATACCATCCGCTGTAAGATCTTAACAAGTTCCTGTTCGGAATACTATAGTACATCAATGAAACGAGTCTTTCTGGGGCTTTTGCTCCTGCTGGTGCTGGCAGGGTTTGGGTGGTTGGGCTATTACTTTTACCGGCAGGCACATACCGATCCGGTGACGTACGAAACAGAAGCCCCCTTCACAACCGACATTGTGAAGAAAACGGTAGCTACTGGCAGCATCGTGCCCCGCCGCGAGGTAGAAATTAAGCCGCAGGTGTCGGGCATCGTGGAAGAGCTGTACGTAGAAGCGGGGCAACCCGTGAAACAAGGCCAACTGATTGCCCGCATCCGCACCGTAGCTAGCGCCGCCAACGTGAACACGGCCCAAACGCAGATTCAAGCGGCACGCATCGAGCTGGAGACAAGCAAAATGGAACTAGACCGGCAGCAAGCGCTCTACGATCAAAAGGTCATTGCCCAGCAAGAGTACAACCGCTACGCAGCCGACTACAAAGCCAAAAAGCAGCAACTGGAAGCGGCGCAGAGCAACCTCCAGATTGCCCAGCGAGGCGCGTCGCGCAACACCGGTGGCTCGCTGAACCTGGTGCGCTCCACCATCACCGGCCTACTGCTGGACGTGCCAGTGAAAGTAGGCTCGTCGGTGATTGAGCGCAACAACTTCAACGAAGGCACCACCATCGCCTCCGTCGCCGACATGCAAAGCCTGATTTTTGAGGGCAAAATTGATGAAAGTGAAGTTGGTAAAGTACGTGAAGGCATGGATATCGCCCTGAGCGTGGGCGCTTTGGAAAACCAGACGTTCCCAGCTACACTCGAATACATTGCCCCAAAAGGAGTGCTGGAAGATGGTGCCATCAAGTTTTTGGTGCGAGCCAAAGTGAAGCTGAAACCCGGTGAGTTTCTGCGGGCTAACTACTCGGCCAACGGCGATATTGTGCTGGACCGGCGCACACAGGTGCTGGCCGTACGAGAAAGCCTGCTGCAATTTGGTAAGCTGAACAAAGACAGCGTGTTTGTGGAAGTAGAGACCGGACCGCAGCAGTTTCAGAAGCGGCTAGTAAAAACCGGTTTATCGGATGGCATTAACGTGGAAGTGGTGTCAGGCATTGGCAAGAAGGACAAGGTGAAAGTAACCGGTCCGCCTGCCGAGAAGAAGAGTTAAGAGAGACAAGGCTAGCCAGTAAAAAGAGGACGTTGTTCAGCTTGGCTCAAACGGGTCTGCTACATTCGCGTATTAACCTTCCGACCTAGCTTTTCTGCCTATGCCTGCTTTGCCTCAGTCGCCGGAAACCATGCACCGCATCCATTTCCAGGATTGCGACCCGTTTGGGCATCTCAACAACGCCCGCTACCTCGATTATTTTCTCAACGCACGCGAAGACCACGTCCTGACGCATTATGCGCTCAACCTCACCCAGCTAGCCAGCCAGTCGGGGGCAGGGTGGGTGGTCACGAAGCACCACCTAGCGTACTTGCGTCCCGCCAACCACGGCGAAAACGTGCTGATTCGCAGCCAGATTATTCACTTTGATAACTCCACCCTTGTGGTAGAGATGCAGATGCGCAACGCAGAAGGGAGCCGTTTGAAAGCTCTCTTGTGGTCGGAAATGGCGTTTGTGAACCTAGCCAGCGCCACCCGCACCGACCACTCAGACCGGCTAATGGAACTGCTAGACAACCTCGACGTGGAGGAAATCAGCTACGACCCCGACGGCTTCGATGAGCGCGTGCGCCGCCTGCGGAAAGAACTGAAGCGCGAACGCGCCGAGTGATACCCCGAATCATGTACTAACTGTCGCGGTTCGGCCGCGTTAAAGAAAAGCCGAAGCACCTAGGTGCTTCGGCTTTTTTGGCGACCTAGGTCACCGTTTTACCACCCACACCACCTGCAAAACATACAGTTATGAGTCTCTTTGGAAGTGATAAACTGAAAGGAAAAAAGATTGCCATCGTCGCTACCGACGGCTTTGAGCAAGTAGAGCTGACCAAACCCAAAAAGTACCTCGAAGACGAAGGCGCCGAGGTCGACGTGATTTCCCTGAAAAGCGGTTATATCAAAGGCTGGGACATGACCGACTGGGGCGATAAAGTAGACGTCGATAAAACCATTGACGAGGTAAGCGCCGCCGACTATGACGCGCTGGTGTTGCCCGGCGGCCAGATCAACCCTGATAAACTGCGCGTAGAACAATCAGTGGTGAATTTTGCCAGCGAGTTTATGCGCTCGGGCAAAGTAGTAGCTGCTATCTGCCACGGTCCCTGGACGCTGATCGAGACGGGCTTGGTACATGGCAAAACCATGACCAGCTGGCCTAGCCTCAAAACCGACCTTAAAAACGCCGGTGCCCATTGGGTAGACGAGGAAGTAGTCGTTGATAAAGGCTTGATCACTAGCCGCAAGCCCGATGATATTCCGGCCTTCAACAAGAAGATTGTAGAAGAAATATTGGAAGGCCAGCACGCACCCCGTTCGTAAGAACGAGCCCATCCGTCTGAAACGCAAAGCCCCGCTAGTAGTACTGGCGGGGCTTTGCGTTTCAGACGGACGGTGAACCTAGCTCGGCAAAGGGGGTAAGAAACCTAGCAGATCGTTAGCAAACGGATGGTAGCGCACGTAAAGGCCTAGATCAAAAAGGAACAGAAAACCACCTTGCAACCAGAGCGACTGGCCAAACCCCAGCAGCCGCTCGGGCCGTTGGTACACAGAAACTGCACGAGCTCGGAGCCAGCTGCCACAGGCTAGATACGCCACGTCGAGGCCCACGTTGAGCAGCAGAATTTTCTCCGTAGTGAACTGCTCGGTGAGGCTGGTAGCTAGGTCGAGGCCAGCAACTTGGTTGGGGTGCGCCCGCAGAATACCCGCCACGGCCAGCACTGCGTTGACGAAATTCCAACCAATGTTCATTTGGTGGAAATAGTGTTTGGGCGTACGCGCATCGGTGCGGGTGACGAGGAAACCACTCACCAGTAGGTTCAACAAGGCCCACGCGCCTAGCAGCCCCATGCTATGCTCCAGCAGCAGCTCGCGACTATGGTTGATAGCGGTTAGGGTTTGGGTACTGGCGCTAAGGGCTTGGTAACTAAGCATAAAAGCAGCGGAGTCTGATGCTAGGTAAAGATTAAAAAAGGAAGCCTACGCGCACGTAAACTTCCTTTTCGGCTGAAGCAGCTATTTATATGAACTTATCGCGAGAAGCCCAGGCCTAGGTACACCTGCACGGCTTGGTTGTAGAGCTTATCGCCCATCGGCATGGCCGAAGCTTTCCGGATTTTAGCTAAGCCTAGGTCGTAGCGGGCCCCAATGCGGGCGGGCCCCACTCGCGCTTCGAGGCCCCCAACGGCGCCGTAATCGAGGCTGTGAAAACCGGCTTGGCTGATGCTGGTATCTAGGGTTGAGTTTTTGGCGTTGATCAGCAGTGCCGCCTGCGGACCTATGTGCACGCTTACGTTATCGAGGAAGTTGTACACAAATAGTACTGGCACTTGCAGGTAGTCTAGTTGCGTTTTGCGCGTGTACGTGGCCGGGGCGCCGCTGGCTGGGTCGGCCTCATAACCCTTGCGGGAGTACAAAAACTCTGGCTGGATGGAGAACTTATCGTTGAGGGCGAACTGTGCGTAAATGCCTGCCAGGAAGCTGTTGAGGTTGTCGCGGTTGGCGAGCGAGCTTTTGTTGTCGCCCCGCACGCCCGACAGATTCCAGCCCCCTTTCACCCCGAAGCCGTTGTTGCGCGAATCGTTGGTGCCAGTGCCGTAGTCTGTAGAGGAGCGAATGCCAGAAGGACCTTCCTGCGCCCAAACGGAAGCAGTAGCGAAGCAAAGGGCGGAGCAAAGAAGAAGCTTTTTCATAGACGACGGGTGGTATCAGCTAGCACATAAAGCGTTTGTGTATCGCTATACTTACGCCTACCAAGAAAGTTGCGGCAGCTCCCCGCGGAAATAGTTGAAATATTTTTGCGAAAGCCGTTTTAAATGTCGTTCAAACCTATATCTTTACTGCCTTCCGGCCGCCGCCAGATGGCTTTTGGGGTGTTAGCTCAGTTGGTTCAGAGCGCTACCTTGACAGGGTAGAGGTCACTGGTTCGAGCCCAGTACGCCTCACAAGAAAGCCAGGAGTCCGAAAGTAACCGCCCCTGCCTGGCGGTTATTTTTGTTTTCAGGCCTACCAATTGCTGCCTACATCGTCGTAAAAAGAGGCTCTGTGCTTCTTTAGTACCTAGGTTGGCTAGTGCTTTTACTGCCCTTAAGAGTTTATTCATAACAACTTATGCTTTCCATTGCATGGGCGCCTTGCTACGCTCATCCGCTGCCTGCTGGGCACCGCTTTCCGATGCTCAAGTACGAACTGCTGCCCGAGCAATTACTACGAGAAGGCATCGTGACGGAAGCTGATTTCTTCCTGCCAGCGCCTCCGCCTGAAGCGGAAATTCTACGCACGCACACGGCCGATTACTACCACCGACTGCAACATGGGCAGCTCACCCGCCAGGAGGAGCGCGCAACGGGCTTCCCATGGTCGGAGGAGTTGTTTGTTAGGGAAGTAACCATTTTGGGAGGCACCATTGAATGTGCTCGGCGGGCGTTGCACAACGGCATTGCGCTCAACGTGGCGGGCGGCACGCACCACGCCTTTGCCGACCGGGGCGAAGGATTTTGCTTGCTCAATGATCAGGCAGCGGCTGCTAATTACTTGCTGGCGCACGAACCGCGTATCCAAAAGATTTTGATTGTGGACCTGGATGTGCACCAAGGCAACGGCACGGCGGCTATTTTCCAACAAGAGCCGCGCGTATTCACGTTCTCCATGCACGGCGCCCGCAACTATCCGCACCGCAAAGAGCAGTCTGACCTCGATCTGCCCTTGGCCGACGGTACCGATGATGCAGCGTACCTAGGCTTGTTGCGCGATACACTGCCTCACCTAGTCGAGGAAGTAGCTCCCGATTTTGTCTTCTACCTAGCGGGCGTCGATGTCCTTGCCACTGACAAGCTAGGCCACCTTGCCCTGACCCGGGCTGGCTGTCAGCAGCGTGACCAGTTCGTGCTCGAACTATGCCACCAGCATCAACTCCCGGTAGTGGTGTGCATGGGCGGCGGCTACTCCGAGCGGCTCATTGACATTGTTGAAGCTCACGTAAACACCTTCCGCACCGCCGCCGCACTGTTCAGCTGAGTACTTAAGTATTGAAGTATTGGAAGGAAAACAGCCCGATAAGGTACGAGAATGATTAGTCAGCTACTTAGTCACTCCATAGGATGACTTGCCAGCGAAAAGCCCAGCACCAGCGCAAGCGGTAGTTTGTGATGTCGGCTTGTTGCAATAGCCGCTGCCAGTCGTGGCGCGTGAAAGCCCGTGCTACGGAGAGCGGTGCATCATTCTGCACTAGGTAGGAGCCACGGAACAGCCGCGTAAGCCACCTGATGCTGTGGTATGCTAGCCAGTGCCGATGCAGATCGTTGATAATCACGCAGCGGCGTGCTTGTTGCTGCCAAGTGCGCAAGAACGTGACGAGTTGGGCGTCGGGAAAGTGGTGGCAAAACAAACTCGCCGTAATAACGTCGTACTGCTGCGCCTGAAAGGGGGCGCCAAACACATCCGCTTGCTCGTACCGAATTTCGGGGTACTCCCGACTGCGGGCCGCGGCATAGTCTAGCATGAAAGGGTTGGCGTCAATGCCAACGAGTGCTAGCTTTTCGCCCCGGCGTCGGCCCCACTCCGCAATGCGCCGTAGTGTGTCGCCGCCCCCGCACCCTAGGTCTGCTATGTGCAGCGGAGTTGTCTGGAGCCCAGCTTTTCGCAAAGCGTTGAAGGCCTGTAGAACTGGTTTGTAGCCACCTAGCCACGTATTGATGGTCTCAAGCTCCTCTAGGTTTTGACGGAGGTCGTCAGAAGCTAGGGTCAGGTTGTCCATCAATTCCTCTTCCGTGGCGCGCTGACGAAGATCCATTAGTGTTACTAGCCTTGTTCTGCTGCGCTACTCACTACGCTGCCTACTGCCGCGCATTGGCAATACGCCACCGTCAGCAACATGGCCTCTAAAGTCAGGCCTGGCCCGAACGCAAAGCTCAGAACAGGATCTTGGTTGTTGTCGGGAGTAAGGCTTTGCAGCAATTCATGCAAAACAAACAGCACGGTGGCCGACGACATGTTCCCGTATTCGCGCAGCACTTGGTAGGCAAAACGGTTGTCGTGAGCAGTAAGACCTAGCTCTTGCTCAATGGTTTCCAAGATCTTGCGTCCGCCGGGGTGAATGGCAAACGCCCGGATATCAGCCAGCTCCACGGGCAACTTTGCCAGCAAGCCATCGGTTAATTGCCGAATACCACGCTGAATCATGCGCGGCACGTAGGACGACAAAGTCATTTCAAAGCCGAAGTCGTTGATGTGCCACGCCATATCCTTGTGGCCGTCCGGTTCTATTTCGCAATGAAAGGCTGCAAGTGCCAAGCTAGGTCCTTGCGCGACGGGCCGGCTCCGGACCAAAGCCGCCGCCGAACCATCGCCGAATAGCGCGTTCGACACGAGGTGGTCCTCCTCATTGTTTTTCTGAAAGTGGATTGTGCAGAGTTCTGTGCATACAATCAGTACGCAGGCCGTCGGGTCGGCTAGGCAGAAAGCATCCGCTAGCTTCAGCGCATTGAATGCCGCATAACATCCCATAAAGTTGACACAAGTGCGGCGTACTGCTGTTGAGAGACCTAGGGTCGTCACCAACTCGATATCCAGACCGGGTGCATACATCCCCGTGCAGCTTACGGTTATCAGGTGCGTAATGTCGCGCGGCTCAACCTCTGGCACTTGGCGCAAGCAGTCCTCTACGGCCGCCACTGACAGTGGCAAGGCATGCTGCCGGTACACCCCCATGCGTTGGCCGACCGTCGGAAAGGGCTCTAAATCAGGAGTGTTCGGAAAGAAAGTAAAGTCGCCATTCGTGCGTCCGTAATCAGGCAGCACGGAATAGCGCTGACCAATACCCGATACGCGGTACAGGGCTTGCAGCTTGCGCGTATCAGGTGCGTCGAGTTGCAGCGCCGCCGCCATAAAGTCGGCAATCTGAGGCTGAGGAATGAGGTGCGGAGGGGTTGCCGTGCCGATGGCACATAGGAACGTGGTCATTAATCGCAGTATACGCAATTTAACTGGGCAGTGGTCAGAACGCCGGCCCGGTAAAATTTGGTGCTAGAATGGTTGCCCGTGCGTGCGCCGCATGATGGCTTGTACGGCAGCTGGCCAGTGCCGTAAGCCACCCACCACGGCCTCGCTTAGCGTCGGTTGCCCAAACAAGCGTTGCACCAAGCGACCTACGCGCAGCCGCGTGGCAAATTGTTGGTGCCAGTCGTGACGGTAATGCGCCTCCATCGCTACCCGACCTAGGTGGCCCGCCAAAAAGGCGTGGGCGTGATGTGCCACGAGCTGCGCCCCATGAATGGCCATTGCCATACCGTTGCCGCAGAGTGGTGTGATCAGCCCAGCTGCGTCACCGCACATCAACACGTGATTTTCGACGCAAGTCTTTGGCGCGAAGGATATTTCGTTTATCACTTCCGGCTGCGTGTACAAAAACTCTGCTTCTTGCAGAATATGGCGCAGCAGCGGATTACGAGCTAGCACTCGCTCTTCCATCGCCGGTATGGTCCCGTGCGCTTTAAGATTTTGCCGCGTCGTGAGGTAACAGAAGCAAAGCTTGTCGTCTTCGATAGCAGAGATGCCCGCGTAACCATTGGCGAAGTTATGCAGCGCAATCACATCACGTGGGTAGGCTAACCGCAGGTGGTATTTCACTCCTAAGTAAGGTGAGCGTTGTTGAAAAAAAGTGCGCTGAAGCTGCCGGTCTAAGTTGGCGCGCTTGCCATAAGCGCCGAGCACCACGCGCGCCGTAAGCTGGTGCCCGTCGGCTAATTGCACCTGGTGCTGATCTGCAGCAGCCTCAAATGTCACGTCTGTCACGGTCGCCGCCTGATGAAACTGTACCCCGCGCGCTACCGCAAGCTGGTAGAGGTAGTGATCCAGCGAATAGCGGCTCACGCCGAAGCCCCCTAGGTCGAGCGAGGCCGTGAGGGTGCGGCCTCCTGGTGAGCTAAGCAGGAAGCGTGTGAGCTGTGCTGGTGCTAATACGGCGGGGTCGGCGCCAAGTCGCTGCAAGTAGGGGAGCACCTCGTTCGAGACGTACTCGCCACATACCTTGTGAAACGGGAATTTTTTGCGTTCTACTACTGCCACCTGGTGGCCGCGCGCCGCTAAGTCCAAGGCGGCTGTTAGGCCACCTAGGCCCCCGCCGATAATGAGAACGTCCAACTTACGCAAGGTCTTGAAGTAGATAACGGAGTGAATACAAGGAAAAAGCGTCAACTTTCCCAAAGAAGAGTTATATTCAGGAGATTTAATGAATGATTCTCTCTACCTTTGTAAACCTAATTAAGCGGCAGACGTTAAGAACCGTATTCTGCGCGCACTTCTTTACCCTCGCGTATTGCTATGATGAAACGATTACATTTTTTTTGTTTACTTACCGTGTTAACCCTAGGGGCAACACGTAGCAGCGCTCCTGCTGCGCTGGCGCAACCCGTGACCGAAAGGGTCGTGGCTGCTCCGCGGGCGAGCGATGATAAATCAATGCTGGTTTATCCTAACCCAAGCACGGGCATTGTCCATGTAGCTATCAATGGGTTCGAAGGCCGCCGTTTAGAACTCCAAATTCTTAACGTTATTGGCTCGGTTATCTACCGCGAAAACTTAAGCGAGCTAAACGACCGCTATACCAAAACGTTGGATTTGACGAAGTTTTCAGGTGGCTTGTACTATATTAAGATAGCCTCCGATAATACCAGCGAAATGCGTAAGCTAGTTATTCGCTAGGTCGTCTTATCGTCTCAAATTAGAAAGCAGCCAACGGCTGCTTTTTTTATGGGCTATAGTCAAGAAATTAATCAGACCTAGCTGGCTAAAAACAACAGCGCCTTCCGTTGGGAAGGCGCTGTTGAGAAAAAGATATTAACCCTTACTTAGCCATTGTTGGCACGTACCGGCTGAGGCGTCAGCATTGCTTTGATATTATCAACGGTATTGATGGCAAGGAGAGCAGTAGCGACAATCAGTCCAAGGAAAATCAAAAGAGACATCGGAGTAGGTATTAGGAGAAATGAAAAGCCAGCCTCGCTAGCAACCGTGAAGATGACTACAAGATACTGACTACTTTGATAGATTAACTCTGGAAAGAGCAAATGAGTTTAGTATAATTATGTTCTTTTCCAAAAACAGACGCTTATTCGTAGGTACACGCACCAAGCCACACCTACTTAGCTCGGAAACTCCTCCTGCAACTGAGTAATTACTTGCGAAGTGACCTCTCGGATTTTTGCTACGTTATTCTCTACGGTTGCTAGGTCAGCGGGAACCGATTTGCACGCCTCTAGCTGACGAATAGTATCGTGAAGCGGTCGGATCTGCAGGCCGTCGAGGGAGCTTTTCAGATGATGAGCAGCAGCACTTAGCGCTTCCCATTGCTTGCTGGCCAGATGCCTCTCCAGATCCAGCACACAGGGCGGCGTAGTTTGGATGAAAAGTGTTACCAACCGTCGCACAAACGCTTCGTTATTGTGCGTCAAGCGACGAACGCTACTTAAGTCGTACAAAGGTTCTGTTGGTTCCTGCATTGGCGCGTCGGCTTGAGGTTGTATCACTGGCGGACGCTCGTGCAAGGCCGTTGCAATAACCCGGAACAGTTCTTCTTCGCGGAATGGCTTGGACAAATAGCCGTCTAGGCCCGCTGCGCGGTACCGCTCGTTTTCGCCGGGCATCGCATGGGCCGTAAGAGCAATGACTGGCGTAGCGGCCCGTTCGGGGTCGGGGTGCTGGCGCAGTAGGTTAGTCGTTGCAACCCCATCTAGCCCTGGCATCTGGATATCCATAAGCACAACGTCGTAGCTGTGTTGCTGAAATAAGGCAATGGCCTCTTGTCCGGTACTGGCGGTATCCACCTGCAAGCCCCAGTTCCGAAGGATTACTTCTACCAGCATCTGGTTGATGCGGTTATCCTCGGTGAGAAGGACGCGACGGGCCCCTAGGCTTTGGTAGTGCGGCTCCGGCAAAGAAGAGGCCGCGGGCGGCGCATCAGCCGAAGCACGAGCGAAGGGCAAATTGAAGCGGAAGGTACTCCCTTCATTCGGGGTGCTTTCTGCTGTAATCGCGCCACCTAGCAGTTCTACTAAGCCACGCGAGATACTTAAGCCCAGACCGGAGCCGCCATATTCACGAGCGGTGCTCTCGGAAGCTTGTGTGAAGGCTTCAAATACATTTTTGAGTTGATGCGCCGGAATGCCAATGCCCGTATCCCGCACGCTGAACTCAAAGTGCATTTCCTCTTCCGATTCGGTCAGTAAGCGGCTAGTAAGCCACACGGCGCCTTCATTGGTGAATTTGACGGCATTGCTGAGCAAGTTGAGCAAAATCTGTCGTAGCCGGTAAGGGTCTCCTATCACCAATGTTGGTACGTGCGCAGGAGGCTCTTCTAATTGGAGGCTAATTCCTTTCTCGGTAGCACGGGGTTGTAGCGAGTGTAAGCTAGCTTGCAGCACCTCCCGTAGGTCGAACTGCGTTGCTTCCGGCTGAATTTTACCTGCGCCGAGTTGTGCCATCGCCAAGATATCATTGATGACTACCAACAAGTTCTCGGCGGAATGGCGAATATGGTCGAGGTATTGGCTTTGCTGTTCGTTGAGAGTTGTTTTGGCTAAGAGCGAAGCTAGGCCTAACACCCCGTTCATGGGCGTGCGAATTTCGTGGCTCATATTGGCCAAAAAAGCCTGCTTGGCATTCGCATTTTCCTCAGCAGCTTCCTTTGCTTCTTGTAGTGCCGTCTGGGCCTGCTTTAGCTCAGTGATGTTGCTGGAAACACCGAGTACCTGAACCGTTCCATCGGCTAGCTCAAAGGGCCTCCTAATGCTATAAAACCACATCACTTCCCCATTGGGACGAGTGAAGCTTTCCTCGCGCACCACCTCGTCGCCTGTTGTAATCACCTGCCGGTCATATTGCAAGTGATGGGCGGCCTGCTCCGGATCGATAGGAAGCTGCGACGGATTCGTTCGGATAATTTCGGCCGTAGTCAAACCAAATAGATCCGCAGTGGCGCGGTTGGCGAGCAAATAGTTGCCTTGTTCATCCTTCAGATAAACTAAGTGAGGCGTTGTGTCAATCACCTGCCGAAACAGGTGGTTTTGTTCCGCTAAGCGCCGGTTGGCGGCGCGGCGCTGTTCGTCGGCCGTTTTCCACTTAGTTATATCCTCTGCAACCCCAATTACTTGCTGTACCACGCCATGGTCATCGCGTTCAAACGGAGAATGCGTCAATCGTATCCACCGCACAAAGCCACTCCGGTGGATGATATAAACTTCAATAGTGAGAATCTCGCCGTCGGCTAGCTTGTGCAGCTCCCGCATGTGCCGCTCAATTCGTCGTACCTCCGACGCCGGAAACAACTGCGCCAGCATGCTCGGGCCCATTCGCTGAAGCTCGTTTTCCGTGTAGCCAAACAGACTATAGGCTTGTCGGTTGCTGTACACCATGCTGAACGTATTCAGGTCGTAGATGTAGATCATGTTGGGTGCCGTGTTGGCAATCCGCTCTACAAACAAACGACTCTGGCGCAAGGCTAGCTCGGTAGTACGCTGCTGGGTTATATCTTGGGCACTAGCTACAATTTGTTTCACCCGGCCATCCGGATGGCGAGTGAACACAGTGCTCATAGAGCGAAACCATTTGTGCGTCCCGTCGCGGTGCCGGAGCCGGTACTCCACCGTCACTATCTGACTGTCCGAAAGGTGCGTTAGCTCAACAGATTGTTGAGGCAGCAGATGACGGTCTTCCACCACCACGAGTTGCACTAGGGCAACAGAGTCCATTGCCATTAGCTCAGACTCCGAGTAGCCAAGCAGATGATAACATTGCTGATTGGCATAAGTAATACGCTGCTCCTCTAGGTCGTACAAGAGTACCAGAATTGGAACAGTATCATTGATGCGAGCGACAAATAGTTGGCTGCGCAGTAAGTCTGCCTCCGCGTTTCGCCGTGCAGTAATATCCGTTAGGTACACGTTCGCACTTTCTTGCAGCGGTACAACCGTCCAGAGATAAAAGCGGCTTGCTAATTGGCGCTCTGAGGTGCGTGGCTGCCGATCGGCTAAGGCCTGCGCTATTTCCCGCAGCAAATGTTCTTGACAAGCCGCCTCCGCTGGGTCAGCTAGGTCGGCCAGAACACTCTCGGCGGCTGGGTTGGCGTATAGTGCTTGCCCAGTTCGGTTGAAATGAACGATTGGATAAGGGCTTTGCTCGGCTAAACGCGAAAGCTCCTGAACCCGTTGTTGCGTTTGCTGCTGCTGCGTTACGTTCTCAAAGCTCCATAAGTGCAGCGTTGTTTGTCCGTCTTGTACAACCGGCAAGTAGTCACACTGCAGCACTTTGCCGTCCGAGAGCGTGGCAATCATCCCAGTCATTCTGGTTTGATTATAAACGGCAGATTGTAGCTGCGCCCGCACTTTCCGGGCATCACAGAATTTAATAGTTGTTTGGTCAAAAAGCGCGTTGTACGGTTCGCCTACGTAGCGTTCTGGGCGCTCAGTTAAGCCAAATAAGCTGCACAAACGTTCGTTTACCAGCGCTACAGTGTAGTGCTGCGTAAGTGCTATCACGGCTGTACTCATCGTCTGGAACAAGGCCGATGCCTGACGAGCCGCCGCTACATTCTGCTCATGTATTTGTTCGCGTAGCCCGCGTAGCTCATCTTTCGCCGCTGCTTGCGCTCGGCGTGCCCATTGCAGTTGCCTCTGCAGATGTCGTATAGCGATAGAACTCATCTCGTGGTACGGAAGACTGGATGATCAGCGAATGCGGACCTCGTTGTTTTGTACCATACGGTAAATAGTGGACTTGCCGATCTGCAACTTGGCCGCTACTTGTAAGATATTTCCCTTGTGCGCATCGAGGTAACGCTGGACAATATTCGCGGTTTGTGCCCGAAGCGACTCATCCTGTGGCGTATCTTCAGTGCCGTTAGGAGTAGCCGCAGTATTCTGCCTTCGTAATGAAAGGCTCTGCGGGTAAATAACATCACCCTCCGTCAGTACCGCAGCTAATTCAACTACCGCTTTCAGTTCGCGGATGTTACCGGGAAAGGGATACTGGAGTAAGAGTTTCTTCGACTCGTCTGCTAGCTTGCAAGCCACCAGGTTATTCTGCGCGCAAAAATCTTGTAGAAAAGACTCTGCAAGCAGTAGCACATCATGCCCGCGCTCACGCAGGGGGGGGAGTATAATGGGCAAGCCTAATAGCCTGTAATACAAATCTTCGCGGAATCGCCCTTGCTGTACTTCCTGTGCTAAATCCCGGTGCGTTGCGACCATCAGGCGGGCATCGAACGGCACAGGCGCAGTACCGCCTACACGACTAACTTCGCGTTCTTGTATCACACGCAACAGTTTAGCCTGGAGGCTCAAATCAAGCTCAGCAATTTCATCTAAGAAGAGCGTACCTTTATGGGCTTCCTCAAACCGGCCAATTCGCCGGTTGACGGCCCCTGTAAAAGCACCCTTTTCATGGCCAAAAAGCTCGCTCTCCAATAACTCGCGCGGAATAGCGGCTACGTTAACAGCTACAAAAGCATAGTCGCGCCGCTCCGATTGGAAGTGGATTGCTTTGGCCACCAATTCTTTCCCAGTGCCAGTCTCTCCGCTTATTGAAACAGTGATATTGGTGCGTGCTGCTTTCTCGATTAGAGAAGCCAAGTGCCGCATTTGCGGGCTGTTACCCAGAATAGCGTGTTTTGGGTCGTATTTACGGCCGATTTGCTCACGTAAACGAGCATTCTCTTGGCGTAAGGCTAGCTGCTTACGAACGTTTCCGACGGCGTTCCAGAGCCGGTCAGCTGTCTCCTCATCCTTAACCAGGTAGTCGTAGGCCCCTTGCCGCAATAAGCCAATGGCGGTGGTAATATCTTCCTGACCAGAAATAATGATAACTGCAACTTCTGGCAATCGCTCTTTAATCTGCCGGAAAACCTGGTCGCCTTTACCATCAGGGAGGGAATAGTCAAGCGTAATCAGATCAGGCTGATCCCCTAGGTTGGCTAAGCACTCTTTCGCCGTTGTGAAACGCCGAATGGTGTAATCTGGGTTCTGAGCTAGTTTGTACTCCAGCAATTCACCGTACCAAGGGTTATCCTCGACGATGAATATAGTGATAGGTAAATAATTAGTCATACAATAACAACAAGCCAGTAGAAGATATCCTATTCAGGTAACTACGAGAGCTGGCGGAGTGCCGCCTCGCAGAATAGTACTACTTCTGCTGAGAGTAAGCAATAGGGTGTGAGAAGGCGTAAAAGAAGAGCGTTTCTATGCGAGTATAAGAGGGAAAAACTGGCTTACCAAACTTTCCCAAAATAGCACTGATAGTCCAAGAATGGGATGGTTTTTATGACGTGGTGTAATTATAACATCTTGATATTAAAACATATAAGTTGATTTTTTGCATGTGGTAAGGCAATTGTACTTATGCCAGAAAATAGTTTTCCAATGTAAAATACGTTTGATCCTAATGTCTTGCCCCGCCCGCTTCTACTTAGTGACCTTGCGTCACCTCACCTGTCTGTTGATCCTTCTGTTTTGTAATTACAAAACTAGCGCTCAAAACCCTGACGTTATCTACGCCACAAAGGTAGTGAGTGTAGATGAAAGAAAGTGCGGTGCTATCTTCTGTAGCGATGGTTTCGAGAATGCAGCTGCGCTAGCTACCCTTGATAAAGGCGATTATACTACACTATATCCATCCGCTGCAGGCGCTTCTACTAAGGTAAGGGTACAGCTTTCGAGCATTGTGCCAACTGGTTCGCGGGCCGGATTTGTACTGAGCAACAACAACAAAAGTCTTATTGACCTTTCCGTCCTCAATGGTTTCGTTGTTAGAACTTATGATCAGGGGGGAAGTGGAAGCGCGGCAGTCAAACAATATGTTACGAATAGCAGCTTGGTACGGGCTCAGGCGTTTGGTAATGATCCGAGCCGCATGGAGTTTATTGCAACTCAGCCATTTCAAGAAATGGAAATTGAGTTTGTGGGTCTACTCACAGTGGCTACGCAATTCCGGCTTTATTACGCTTTCGGATTTCGGGACAACAACTCGACTCTACAATACAACGGTGTGCTGACCAAGATAGCTGCGCCACTTTCGACTGACTACAGCACCCAAAGCCGGAACTCTAGCACACTGGAGGTCTGCGTAAACTCAGGAGTGCTAAATCCAGAAAGAGCCGTCGATAATACGCTAGACAACTATGCTACTTTCGGTAGTCTAGCTGGAGTGGCTTGCCCAGCTACCTTGAATACTCGCCTAGCTAGCCCTGCTGGTACTAATTACCAAGCTGGCTTCGTAGTTGGAAATGGAGGCTTGTTAGACCTCAATGTGCTTAAGTCGCTTAAGATTACAACGTACCTAGGTAACGTAGCACAGGAGAGCTCATTAAATGGGAACCTATTAGAGGTTAACGTGCTGCCAGATGGCAAGTACCAGATTAGCTTCCCCGCTACCAAGCCCTTCGATCGAGTCGAACTGCAACAAACCGATTTGGTGAAAGCCCTATCTAACCTGAACGTGTATTATGGCTTTGGCATTGAGCAGCGGGCATTCCGCGACGACACGCCGGTGCTATCGAAGTTTGAGGACCCTGCTGGGAAATTTGAAACCGGAAGTACCACTGTACTATGCGTAAACTGTTCCCCTAAAGACGTAATTAACCCTGGCCTGGCCGTTGATAATCTGAATGACAATTACGCCGAGATAAACTCTCTCCTGAATATAGGAGGAACAACAAGCTTAAAACTGAAGCTAAACAATCAGTATGCTTCGGGTAAAGCGGGCAACCGTGCTGGAATGGTACTGAATTATGGTAATGGGTTACTTAACAATGATTTACTAAAGAATATTACGCTAAAAACTTATGCTGGTGCTGACGGCAGTAAGTTGGTTGAAACGGCTAGTGGCGCTGCTTTACTGGACCTAGGTCTGCTGAATAATGGGAAAAGCGAAGTCTCTTTCCTTACAACCCAGGATTTCGATTGGGTAGAAATCCAACTGAGCAATGTTGCTTCACTAGCCGAAAGAACGCAGATCTATCAAGCCTTTGCCGAAGATGCTCGTATCGGCTTTCCTACAAACTTAGCCGCTCCAGCTGCTCCATTGCCAGTCGAGTTGCTATCGTTCAAAGGCAAAATCGTAGGTACTGCCGTGCAGTTGACTTGGGCAACAGCTTCGGAGCGCGATAACGATTATTTCGTAATAGAGCGAGCTACTACCGCTAGCTCAAGTTTTACCCCGATTGGGCGAGTAGCAGGTGCTGGCAATAACACTAATGGGCAAGCCTACAGCTTCCGGGATACGGAAGCAGCTTCGACGAACGCAACGAGCTATTACCGTTTGCGACAAGTAGATGTGGATGGCCGAGAAACTCTCTCGCCTGTAGTAGCCGTGATATGGGGAAAAGTACCCGTATCAGCTAAAATCGACCTATATCCAAATCCGGCCACAACAGCGCAGCCTGTACAACTACGGCTGCCAGTAACGCAAGCACACGGACAAGTAGTGATGGTATACAGTGCAAACGGACAGGTAGTGAGACAATACCCAGTGTCAGTAGGAGAATTTACCCTGCCCACCACCAAGCTTTCCGCTGGTTTGTATCACGTTGTTCTGCTCGATGCTGCCGGCCAACACTTAGCTACCCAGCGACTACTTCTAACTAGCAACTAAACTTATCTATAGCTATCCTACGTGTTTATCCTTTGTGAATGAGAAAGCCCCGTTGTGCAGGTCAACGGGGCTTTTCGCATTATACCTAGGTTGGAAAGAGAGGCAGACCTGAGCAAGCAATAAGGCTGATTCGACTAATGCTCGGTTGCTGGAAGACCGACAGTACCCTCTTCTGTAACGGGGGTATTGTTCATATAAGAGCGAAAGCTGAGGGCAACTTCACTAGCTAGAGAGTTAGCTTGCGCTGTCACCCGTCGTGCATTGTGCGTCTTCGGGTCATTGTGATCGGCAGTGAGTTGAGTGATATATTCTTCCAAAGACTTTGTCTCTACTGTTTTGCCGGTTGTGGTTACTATTTTGAAGTTGGTGACTCGGTAATCGTATCCTTGTGAAGTAGTCTTGAAAATAAAATCAAAGTAAACCACCATCGGTTGCTCCTTGCCACTTACAGTTACTGGCGTAACCTTGCTTGTACCAGTTACGCGTACTTCATGTGCGCTAGCATCCGGTTTGAAAGCAGTTTTCGGCAGTTTGGTGAAATGATTTTCAGCCCAGTCAAGCGCCCGTAAGTACAAAGTGGCTGTTGTATTGTCGTTGCTGACCTGCTCGATAGATTCAATAGACGCTACTGGTTCGCTCTGGCCATGAGCTGGGGCCGTTAGTGCTAATAAGCCGCCAAATAAGAATCCTAGTACTACTTTCTTCATACGCCTGTTAATGTGGTGTTTGGCTCTGAGCTAAACGAAACGAAATTACTAGTGGTACTTTATTGACTATTAACAAGTGCGTTATGCTTTTTATAATAAATAAGAAGCGCTTGATATCGGTCACTAGTAGAAGAATATATTAATTTAGATAGGATATAAAAGAATAGTAGGTACTGTGTGATAGTGTGTGGACGTTGATTTTATGTACTATTCTTATGGGATATATTTCATGATGTATAATATAGCTAGCGTAGTCTGCAAATTAATTATGATAAGGTGTATAACATAACGCCTTTATTAATTCTCTTGACTTATGCAATTATTTAGCAATCAGTAATATATGTTATAGAACGCTCAACGCTACTAATTGACAACAACAAATAGGCTGCCAAACCGGATTGACGATTCGCTAACATAAAATTAACACCCCATGTTACCGAATTGTAAATTAGTCAGTACCTTTGCGCCATGCTTCAGCTAATTAACCAACATGCAATGAAGCGCGGGGCGTTGAGAAACACTGTCTTGCGAGAAGACCGGAAGGTCTTTTTCCCCGTTGGTTCTTCTGTTTTTTCGGCTTCTGTTCCGTTTACCGCTTCGGGTTCCGTAGCGGTTTTTTTGTGTCCGGCCGAATCGGTCGCGGCGAGTTCCTAGTGCTTTCAATCTTCATTTATCACCAGGCCAACCCAACCGATATGATGCAAGACAACGCCAGACTCGCTCAACAAATTTTGGTTGCTGCTCTCGCTGCTGTTCGTAATGTGGACCTAAGCGCGAATCCTTGCCGCATGACCATCATCAAAGGATGGGGTGCCATGTTCCGCGGTGCTCGCAAGCACGTGGAAGCGGAAAGTTTTGTGGCTATCCACAACATGCCCCGCATCGTAGGGGTAACGGGTGCCTGCGAAAACACGGGCATCCTCTAAGTTGCTGACTACAAAAGCGCCCAGTGAAAGCCGGGCGTTCTTGCTTTTTAAGAGAGTGTCATTTCATCCCTACTCACCTAGTCTTTAGACGAGAGAGAACAAAGGCTAGGGTTAGAAATTCAAACTGTTTACGCTATGCAACTGGGAACACGCATTTTACAGAACCCCATCTGCCTGGCAGCCGCGTCGTGGCAGCTTGATGGGACGGGGTATGAGCAATTGGGCGCCATCTTCACGCGCACCGTTACCATGGAGCCCAAGCCGGGGCTCTACGAAGAAGGTATTTGGCAAGTAGCCGACCAAACGCTGCTGAACGCCACTAACATGCGCACCGAAAGCGCAGAGATATTGGTGAATGAGCATTTGCCAAACCTGTGCCGCTACGGCGTACCAGTGTTAGTGAGCATCACGGCGCCCGGCATTCCGGGGTTTCGCAAAATCGCGCGCTTCCTGAAGCGTGAAGCCGGCGACCAAATTGCCGGGGTGGAAGTTTACATCACCACCCACGACACAAGCAAAGGCTACGAATTGAACGCCAAGTTCGTGCGGGAAGCGACGCAGGCCGTGCGCAACGAGCTAGGTCGCGATGCCGCGGTGGTCGTGAAACTGCCCCCGTGGCCGGAGCATATCCGCAGCCTAGCTATCGGTGCCCAAGAAGGCGGTGCTTCGGCGCTGGCTGCCACCAACACCCTAAAAGCCTTGCACCTACCCGACGATGCTACGGGCGATGTACTAGCAGGCGGCTTATCGGGAGAGGCGCTGCGGCCGGTGGCGCTTCGCTGCGTGTACGAGCTAGCCCACGACGAACGGGTGGCCTTGCCTATTTTTGGGACGGGCGGTATCTTCACGGCGGGGCATGTTACCGATTACCTGCGGGTAGGTGCCAGCGCGGTGCAAATTGCCAGCGGCGAATGGCTGGAGCCCGGCTTGTCGGCTCGCCTCGCCTCGGAGTGCGCTCACTTAAAGCCTAGCGCAGTAAAGTTGTAAATTCAGAAGTACGGCCTTCGCGCCGCTTGAGTAACTCTGTTAACTGTCGCCCAGCGACACGCAAAACCTAGGTTTTGCTTACCACCCAAGTTCTATGGAAAAACTCATTCAACGTGTTCAGCAAGCCGACTCCTTGGTTTGTGTGGGCTTGGACCCCATCGGAGCGGACGACCAGGTGCTAGCGCGCCTGCACGAAGTAATCGACCAAACAGCCCCGTACGTAGCGGCTTTCAAGCCCAACCTAGCTTTTTTCCTGTCGCGGCCCGATGGCGTGAACTTGCTGCGCATTGTGATTGATCGGGTGCCGAAGGATATACCCGTGATTTTGGATGGTAAGTTCGGCGACATCGCCAATACGGCCGAGCACTACGCCCGCTTTGCCTACGAAGTGGTAGGAGCGGATGCCGTAACGGTGAACCCGTACATGGGCGACGATGCCATCGTACCGTTTGCTCAGCCGGGCAAGATGGTGTTCGTTTTGGCGAAGACCTCCAACAAACCAACCCATTCCTTGCAAGACGTGGCCCTGACCCGTGGCGGCTACCTCAGCGACCTAGCCGCCGGTGTGGCCAAGGAGCTAGACAATCAGCACCACAACATTGGGCTGGTAGTAGGCGCTACGAACCCCGAGGCCCTTGCCCGCGTGCGTCAAGCCTGCCCCGACCAGTGGTTCCTGATACCCGGCATCGGGGCCCAAGGCGGCGACCTAGCTTCTACACTCCAAGCTGGATTGCGGCCTGATGGGCTCGGTGTTCTTATCAATTCTTCGCGGGCTATTTGGCAGGCGGCTGATGCCGGTGCTGCCGCCCGCGAACTACAGCAACAAATCAATTCGTATCGTCCTGCCGTCATCAATGCCTAACTCTCAAGTCGAAGCAAATTCTTTGGAAAGCCAACTGGTGCAGGAAGACGCCCTGCTACGCGGGCATTTCCGCCTTTCTTCTGGTCTGCACTCCGATACTTACGTGCAGTGTGCCCGCTTCCTGCGTCGCCCCGACCTAGCTGCTCCGGCAGCCGCTACGCTGGCCGCGCAGATCCGCGAAGCCGGCTTGCAGCCCGATACGGTGGTGGGCCCAGCCATGGGTGGCGTCGTGATTGGGTATGAGCTAGCTCGGCAGCTCGGCGTGCCCGGCATCTTCACCGAACGCGACGATACGGGGCAGATGACCCTACGCCGTGGCTTCACGGTGCAGCCCGGCGAGCGAATTATTATTGCCGAAGACGTGGTGACTACGGGCAAGAGTACCAACGAAGTAGCGCGGTTGCTGACGAGCCTCGGGGCGGAAATTTTGGCCGTTGCAAGTTTAATTGACCGCACGGGTGGGAAAGCTGAGCTAAGTTTTCCGAACTTTGCACTGCTGCCGGTCACGGCGGCCACCTACGCACCCGATGATTGCCCGCTGTGTCGGGCAGGTATTCCGGTGGTGAAACCCGGCAGTCGGCCGGAGAAAGCGTTTTCTTAAACCTACCTAGCTTGTCGGTTAGGCAAGGCATTCTTGGTCCTGTTCCCGCGCCATATATATATAAGGAGTGGGAAACGAGCTGGGAAATAGCAAACCTTACATCTTTTCCTTTTGGAAAACATACTTCGTTCTATTCAGCTACTGCTCAAACCCGGCGTTCACGACGGGGAAGGCCAGCGAGTAGCTGAGGCGGCTCGCCGCCATTTGGGTCTGCGCACCGGCCGGGTGCAAAGCACGGCCGTGTACTCAGTGCGCTACCCCGTCACGGACCAACAGCTGCACGATTTTGCCACGCGCTGCCTCCAAGACCCTGTGCTACACGACGTAGCCTTGGATGAACTACGACACGAACCCGCGTTCAAGAGTTACATTCTGGTGGCTAAACTGCCCGGCGTAACCGACGACGAGGGCATATCGGCGCAGAACGCCCTAGGCGACTTCCTCAACCAGCCGCTCGACACGCACACCCAGCATATCTTTAGTAAGCGCCTGTACTTTCTGGAGCAAGAACTGCCGGAAAGTAGTCTGCGCCGCCTCGCCGAGGAACTGCTAGGCAACAAGCTGATCAACCGATTCGAAGTCGGCCCCATTTCCCAGATCCGCGACTACACGCCGCGCCCGGGTGGTGGGGCCGAGTCTATTACGAATCTAGTGTCGCTGACGGGCCTTTCCGATGAGGCGCTTGTGCAGCTCTCGAAAGAAAATCTGTACGCGCTGAACCTAGAGGAAATGCAGGCGGTGCGTGCCTACTATGCCGCGCCCGAAACGCAGCAAGAGCGTCAAGCCGCCGGCCTGCCCATCGACCCGACTGACTGTGAGTTGGAAATCGTGGCGCAGACGTGGTCGGAGCACTGCAAGCACAAGGAGTTCAGCGCCGTTATCAAGTACAAGGACCTAGGTACGGGCGAGGAGAAGGAAATTGACTCCTTGTTTAAGACTTACATTAAGAACGCCACCGCCGAAGTTGACCGCCAACTCCGCGCCAACGGCAACGACTGGTTGATCAAGGTGTTCAGCGACAACGCGGGCGCCGTGCGCATCAACCCTGAGTCGTTGTTTGTGTGGAAGGTCGAGACGCACAACTCGCCTTCCGCCATCGACCCATACGGCGGGGCCATTACCGGCATCCTAGGCAATAACCGCGACCCGCTGGCTACCGGCATCGGCGGCGCGCAACTCCTATTTAATACGAACGTGCTGTGTTTCGGCAACCCCGAGTTCAATGGCACGCTGCTCACGAACCAGTTGCACCCGCGCCGCATCTTCGAAGGGGTGCGCAAGGGTATTGAAGACGGCGGTAACAAGTCGGGTATCCCGACGGTGAACGGCGCCATCATTTTCGATGACCGCTACGCCGGCAAGCCGCTGGTGTACTGTGGCACCGGCGCCGTGATGCCCATGCAACTGGCCGGACTAGACTCGTGGGAAAAGAAGATTGACGCTGAGGACCGTATCATCATGGCTGGGGGCCGGGTGGGCAAAGATGGCATCCACGGCGCCACGTTTTCTTCCATTGAGCTTGACGAAACCTCACCGGCTACGGCCGTGCAGATCGGTTCGCCGATTACGCAGAAGCTAGCCATGGACTTCCTGATGATTGCCACGCGCCGCGGCCTCATTAAGTGCAGCACCGACAATGGCGCGGGCGGCTTGTCGTCGTCTATCGGCGAGCTAGCTACCATCAGCGGCGGCGCCGTAGTAGAGCTGGAGAAAGTACCGCTCAAATACCCAGGGCTGCGGCCGTGGGAAATCTTTGTTTCGGAGTCGCAAGAGCGCTTTTCGTTGGCCGTGGAGCCGAGCAAGCTTGAAGAGCTGCTAGCCCTAGGTCGCGAGATGGAAGTGGAACTGACCGACATCGGCTACTTCACCGCAGACGGCTTCCTCGACGTACGTTTCGACGGCGCACCGGTGGCTCACCTGAACATGGATTTCCTCCACGACGGCGTGCCGCGCAAAACGCTCGAAGCCGAGTGGCAAGCGCCACAAGCGCAAGAGCCGCAACTGGCTGCTGACCTCGACTACACCGACGTGCTAACGCGTCTGCTCGGCAGCCTGAATATTTGCTCCCGCGAGTCGGTCATTCGCCAGTACGACCACGAGGTGAAAGGCCGCACGATCATCAAGCCGTTGATGGGCGCAACCGGACAGGCGCCGCAAGATGCCGCCGTGGTGCGCTTCAACTTCGAGAGCTGGGAAGGCGTGGCCGTGAGCAACGGCATTCTGCCCCGCTTCGGCGACCTAGATGCCTACCACATGTCAGCCGGCGCTTTTGATGAGGCGGTGCGACAGATCATTTCGGTGGGAGGGAAGCTGCCGAACCTAGCCCCTGGCGACAATATCTTCTGGTCGGTGAACGACAACTTCTGCGTTCCTGACTCGGTGTATGACGCTGCTAGCAACCCCGATGGTAAGCAGAAGCTAGCCAAGCTGGTGCGCATGTGCGAAGCCCTGCGCGACGCTACGGCCGCTTACTGCATTCCGCTCACCAGCGGCAAGGACAGCATGAAGAACGACTTCAAGGCCGACGGCGTGAAAATATCGGTGCCCCCCACGGTGCTGTATTCCATGACCGCCAAGATTGAGGACGTGCGCCACACCATTACCTCCGACTTCAAGCAAGCCGACGATGTGGTGTATCTGCTGGGCGAAACCTACGACGAGCTAGGTGGCTCTGAGTTCTACCAGCTGTTCGGCGAGCTAGGTGCCAATGTGCCCCAAGTGCGTTTCGAGCAAGCCAAGGAACTCTACACCCTCATCGGTCAAGCCAACGACCAAGCCCTCATCCAATCGTGCCACGACCTAAGCGACGGCGGCCTAGCCGTGGCGCTAGCGGAGGCTACGTTTGGTTACGGTTTCGGGGCTGAGGTGGAGCTGAAAGGCGAATTGAGCCTAGCGACGCAACTGTTCTCGGAGTCGCATTCGCGCTTCGTGGCCACAGTAGCGCCGGAAGATGTGGTGGCGTTTGAGCAACACTTCGGCGCTCGGGCTACCCGCCTCGGTGTGGTAACGGCTGATGGCCAGCTGACGGTGAAGCAAGCCGGGCAGACAGTTATTTCGGCCGCTACTGCTGACCTGCGGCACACGTGGAGCAATGGCCCAGTGAACCAAGTGATTGGCTTGGGGCATGATGCTTTGCGCAACACGAACGAAAGCTCAACGGGAGGTCTAGGCTAAAACGTACAAACAGCGCACAAGCCTAGCTTAGCGCTTCGGAAACTATGGTGCAAGCACTCATTTTAACAGGTTTCGGCATCAACTGCGAAGAGGAATTCGCGGCGGCCTACCGCTTGGCGGGCGCTGAGGCGACGATCGTGCACCTGAACCAGGTGCTGCTCGGTCACGTCAGCATCCACGATTACGACATTCTGAACTTCCCCGGCGGCTTCAGCTTCGGCGACGACCTAGGTTCGGGCGTGGTGCTGGCCAATAAGCTGCGCTACCGTCAAACGCCTAGTGGCCGCACCCTGCTCGACGACATCAAGGAGTTCATCGCCAATGGCAAGTTCGTGATGGGCATTTGCAACGGCTTCCAGGTACTCGTGAAGCTAGGTCTGCTCCCAAATTTGAGCGGCAATGTGACGCCCGAAGTGACGCTCACGCACAACGCCTCAGGTCGTTACGAAGACCGTTGGGTGCGCCTGAAGGTAAACCCGAACGCGCATACGCCCTTCCTGAAAGGCATCGACACGATGGAAGTGCCGGTGCGCCACGGCGAAGGCCGCTTGGTTATCTCGGGCGCCGACACCCTAGCCCAGATTCAAGACAAAGCCCTGAACTGCCTCACTTACATCGGCTACGACGACTCGCCCACCGACGTGTACCCGCACAACCCCAACGGTGCCGACCTGAACTGCGCCGGCCTGACCGACCCAACCGGCCAGGTATTCGGACTGATGCCGCACCCGGAGGCGTTCCTTTCCTTGTACAACCACCCCGATTGGGCTCGGCGCAAACGCCTAAACCGTGGCATCAGCGAGGAAGGCGACGGCCTAAAGCTGTTCCGCAACATCGTGGAGCACGTGCAAGGCCAGCGCGCCGAAGCTGTACCCCAAGAAGCAAGTCAGTTTTTATCGTAACACCCCTGTAACCCGCCGGCACAACTCCGACTGACTACCGCCCCTATGAACACCCTCAACCAGTTCGACACCCCTCAGCTCCAGCTTCTGCACCGAGGCAAAGTGCGCGATTCGCTTCGCGCCCCCAACGGCGAGCGTCTCATCGTCGTGACCGACCGTCTGTCGGCTTTCGACTCGGTGCTGGAAACGCCGATAGCTTACAAAGGTGCCGTGCTCAATGGCTTAGCTAATTTCTGGTTTGAGAAAACCAAGCACATCATCCCCAACCATGTGATTGAGTTGGTGGATGCCAACGCCATGCTGGTGAAAGAAGCCGAGCCGATTCGAGTGGAAATGGTGGTGCGGGCTTACCTCACCGGCTCGATGTGGCGCGGCTACCAAGCCGGGCAACGCACCTTCTCCGGCGTAACCGTGCCCGATGGGATGACCAAGCACCAGCCCTTCCCTGAATTCATCCTGACGCCCACCACCAAAGAGGAATCGGACCGCGAAATCACGCCCGAAAACCTGGTGAGCGAAGGTTGGGTAAGCCAAGAGCTGTACGACCAAATGGCTGAGAAAGCCCTAGCCCTCTTCAAAGTAGGCTCGGACCTGCTGAAGGAGAAAGGCATCATCCTGGTAGACACCAAGTATGAGTTTGGCCTGCTCAACGGCGAGCTGATCCTGATTGACGAAATCCACACACCGGATTCGTCCCGCTTTTGGTCGGCCGAAGACTACGCCAAGAACCCCGAGACGGCCGAGCAGATGGACAAGGAGTACGTGCGGCAGTGGCTGATTGCCAACAAGCAAGACGGCAAATACCCTCGCGCCCTTACGCCGGAAGTTTCGGCCGAAGCTAGCCGCCGCTACCTCGATATCTACGAGCGAATCGTAGGCAGCCCGCTCCCGGCCAGTTCTGAACTGACACCTGACGGTGACGTAACCGCTCGCCTCGTGGGCAATCTGGTGCGTGCTGGCTTGATGACGCCGAGCTAGCCATGAACCTGAACTCGTCAGTAACTATGCAGAGCGGCACGCCCAGCTAGCCGCCGTTCGCTCCGATAACGTCGCCCAAGCCATTTAGATCTAAGTGTAGTTAAGATGCTTAACTGGAAAGAGACACTGCGCTTTAGTGAATTCGAAGGACTAACGGCCACTGTGCTGTTAGACTTTCTTCGTAGAAAAGAGCCTGTGAGCATCTCTTTTGGTGAGTACGGCGACATGACAGAACTCACTTCTGAGGCCGAAGCCGCTACAGAAATCTTACTGCAACGACTCCCGGACTTAGAACAGATCGTTGCCAGCACTGCATTTGAACACTATCAAAATGTGAGTAGAGAATTCAAACGCATCTATGGCGAGAAAGTAGAAATTCCTTTTGCAGCAGACGCTGCGGCATTGTTACCATTCTATCAACTTCAAAGGATCTATTTACCGGAAGACTCAGAAGAAGGCCGATTTGGGCTTGGGTTCGAGTGCGAATGGGAAATAGAACACGGGTTTGGTATCCAGTTCCGCAACTGGAAAATCGTAGAGGTAGGCGGCGATGCGGAAGCCTTTTCTTTCTATGACTAACACAGTTGTTGCTTGCTGACTTATTAAAACAAAACATTGACCATTACCAAAAATATCGTCCTCCTAGGCTCTGGTGCCCGCGAACACGCCCTAGCTTGCAAGCTGACGCGCGACGGCGGCACCGTGCACGTGCTACCCGGCAACGCGGGCATTCCAGGCAGCAACCCTAGCATCAGCGCCACCGACTTCCCAGCCATTCAGCAGTTTTGCGAAGCCAACGACGTGAAGCTGATCGTCGTGGGGCCAGAAGCACCGCTGGCGGCTGGTGTTGTCGATTTCTTCGCCGGCTCCGACATTAAAGTGTTTGGGCCCGATAAGCAAGGAGCCATATTAGAGAGCTCCAAGATTTGGTCGAAGGAATTTATGCGTCGGCACGGCGTAGCTACGGCGCAAGCCTGGCAGTACCGCAGCGACCAAATGGAAGAGGCGCAAGCCAAAGCCACCGAGCTAGGTGGGCACGTAGTGGTGAAGTACGACGGCTTAGCGGCGGGCAAAGGCGTGTACGTCTGCTCGTCGGTGGAGGAAGCGGAAGAGGCCTTGCGCGACTTACAGGCCCAGCACACCGGCTGGTTTTCGTTTCTACTGGAAGAAAAGCTCACGGGACCTGAAATCAGCATCATCGGCATTACTGATAGTGTAGCGATTCGGCTGCTAGCGCCTTCGCAGGATCACAAGCAGCTGCTGGCCGGCGACCTAGGCCCGAACACCGGTGGCATGGGCGCCTACTGCCCCGTGCCCTTCGCTGACGACAACGTGCTGGCTGCCATCCGCACCAACATCGTAGATCCTACCCTGCGTGGCCTTCAGAATGAGCCTTTTGACTTCAAAGGGTTCATCTACTTCGGTATTATGCTCACGCCAAACGGGCCGAAGCTGCTGGAATACAACGTCCGTCTCGGTGACCCGGAAGCGGAAGTGCTGTTACCGGCTATGGCGAGCAGCCTGTTAGAGTTGATTGAAGCAACCTTAGATGGTACCCTCAACCAAACAGTAGTTCGGCAAAAGCCCGGCTATTTCGTGGGGGTGGTGCTAGCTTCGGGTGGGTACCCAGCGTCGGGTTTCCCGACGGGCTTTACCATCAAAGGCTTAAATGAGCTGCACCCAGCTACGCTGGTGTATCATGGGGCCACACGGCACCAAGACGGCCAGTTGGTAACGAACGGCGGACGCGTGATGGTGCTGGCGGCGCATGGCACCAGCCTAGAAGCGGCTATCCAGCACGTGTACGACGAGTGCGCCGTGGTTTCTTTCCAAGACATGTACTACCGCACGGACATTGGCCGTCGGCCAACACCTAGCCTTGCCAATGCCTACTAATGCTCCCGTAAGTCGCAAGCAGCGCCTGGCTATTCTGCTGTCGGGCCGGGGCTCCAACATGGTGGCTTTGGTCAACGCCGTACAAAATGGCGTGCTGCGCGAACTTGCGGAGGTGGCCGTGGTGTTCAGCAACCATCCGGAGGCGCCGGGCCTTGCCACGGCGGCGAGCCTAGGTTGCCCTACGGCTAGCTTGTCGTCGCAAGGGCGCAAGCGGGCGGAGTTTGATGCAGAGGTGGTCGAATTATTGCGGGGCTATCAGCCTGATTACCTGATACTCGCCGGGTATATGCGTATCTTGTCTTCTGTCTTCATTCGGGCGTTTGCTGGGCGGATTCTCAATATTCATCCGGCCGATACACACCAGCACCAAGGCTTACACGCGTACGAGTGGGCTTTTGAAAACCAATTGCCCGAAACCAAAATAACCGTTCATCTCGTGGATGAAGGTCTCGACACCGGTCCGGTGCTGGCCCAGCGTCCCGTTGATTTGCGCGGTGCGAATACCCTGGCGGAAGTAGAGCGACGCGGCCTAGCCGTGGAGCACGAACTATACGCCGACACTTTGGCCCGTCTGATAACGGGTCAGCTTCCTTCTCAAACAACTCCCGGCCACCAGGTACCTGTAGCGGAGAACTGGCAACCGGCAACTGATAACTGATATGTGCGGAATTGTTGGTTTCTACGGTCCTGATGACGTCGTCCACGATATCGTGTTCGGCCTCACCGCCCTACAACACCGTGGGCAGGATGCTGCCGGCATTGCCACCTTCAACGGTAACTTCCACTTGCACAAAGGCAACGGACTCATCAACGATGTGTTCAAGCCCAAGCATGTAAAGAAGCTAAAAGGAAACATCGGAATTGGCCACGCGCGCTACACCACGCAGGGCTCCAACGATGCCGACCTAGCCCAGCCCTTCACCACGAGCTACCCGTTTGGCCTAGCCATGGTGCACAACGGCAACGTCATCAACTTCCGCGACGCGGCCAAGCGTCTGCATGATAAGTACCACGTATTGCCCAAAACGAGCAACGACCTGGAGCTGATCATGTACACCTTCGCCTCGGAGCTACGCATCAAAGACCTCGACCACCTCTCGGTAATCGATATTTTTGATGCCGTTGAGACGACGCAAGAGTTGGTAAAAGGAGCTTACGCGACCATCACCATGATTGCCGGGCACGGCCTACTGGCCTTCAACGACCCCTTGGGTATTCGCCCACTAGTACTCGGCCGCCGCGATACGCCTGACGGCCCGATCTACGCGTTTTCCTCCGAGTCCACGTGCTTCGACTACCTAGGTTTCGAGTTTATCAAGAACGTGGGGCCGGGACAGGCGGTGTTCATTGATAAGAACTTCCAGGTTCACTACAAGAACCCGTACAATCTGCCGAAAGCCTTCTGCGTATTCGAGCATATCTACTTCGCCCGCGAAGACTCGACCATCCACGGTCGGTTGGTGGCCCGCGAACGGGTGCGCCTAGGTAAGCTACTGGCGCGCAGAGTGATGGAAGCGGGTCTGGAGCCTGATATGGTAATTGACGTGCCTTCGTCGGGCTACTTTGCTGCCTCCGGCCTGGCCGAAGCCATTGGCGTCCCGTACCGGCGTGCTCTCGTGAAAAATAACCACATGGGCCGCTCGTTTATCGTGAGCAGCCAGGCGGGCCGGGAAGATGTGGTGAAGAAAAAACTCAACCCTATCCGGGCGTTTGTGGAAGGCAAGAAGATTGCCGTGGTCGACGACAGCATTGTGCGGGGCACTACCTCGCGCCGCATCGTGCGCATCTTGCGCGAGGCCGGGGCCAAGGAGGTATACTTCATCTCGTCGGCACCACCCATCGTGAGCCCGTGCATCTACGGAATCGATATGGCCATGAGCACGGAGTTGATTGCGGCTAACCACACGGAAGAAGAAATCTGCCGCTACATTGAGGCCGACCGCGTGATCTATCAGTCGCTGGAAGATTTGCAGGAGCTTTTCAGTGAAGATCGGGGCCACGGTGGTAGCTGCTTTGCTTGCTTCTCGGGCAAGTACCCAACGGGCGACGTGAGCCGTTACCTGCGCCATATTCAGGAGGAGCGCCAAAGCCACCGCGGCAAGAAAAACCGTGCAGAGGCTACTACGTCGGTAAGCGCCAAGGCTCCTGCTGCCACGGAACACTAAGTAAAGAAGCTAAGAGTCGGAAGCTAGGAGCTAGAAGTCCTTTTTACTGACGTAAGTGTCTTACACTCTTAGCTTCTTGCCGTTCTCTCCTAGCTCCTAGTGCTTAACTACTAGTTCTTTTTTGCATGTCCTCCTCAGAAAAACCCGCCGGCTACGACATCGACCTCGGCAACGAATGTTCGCGTAATGCCTACGCTTGGTCCAAGAAAACCTTCGCTAACCGTGCCGGTAAGCCTGGTGAGCCAGCGCAGGACCTCGACGGCGGCTTCGCAAACGAAATCCGCTTCGGTAACGCCCGTCTTGGTATCAGCTCCGACGGTATTGGCACCAAAATCGAAGTGGCCGAGCGCGTGGGCAAGTACGACACCCTAGGCTATGACCTAGTGGCCATGACCGCCGACGACCTCATCGTGGGGGGCTTCGTGCCTACCAACCTCTCCAACATCATCGACGTGAACACGCTCGACTACGGCGTCATTGACGAGCTGATGCATGGTCTGCACGACGCCTGCAACTTCTCGGGTATTGCCATTACCGGCGGTGAAATAGCGGAGCTAGGTAACCGCATTGGTGGCTGGCACGGGGCGCGCATGAACTTCAACTGGTGCTCGACGGCTATTGGCAGCTTGCACCCTAGCTTGGAGAAACCGCTCAGCGGCGCAACCGTGCAAGCGGGCCAAGCGGTGGTTGCGCTCCGTTCGCCATCGTTCCGTTCCAATGGCTTCTCGCTGGCGCGCCGCACGTTGCAAAACCTCTTCGGCGATGCGTGGCACCAAGCTAGCTACGACGGCGCCGATGCCACCGAAATGGGTCACACCTGGGGCGAAGCGCTGCTCGCGCCGTCGCTCATTTACTCGCCCGGCGTAACCGGCGTACTCGATGCAGGTTTGCCGCTGCATGCCGCCGCGCACATCACCGGCGGAGGCATTGCCGATAACTTCAAACGTGTGTTGAAAAACGGCGTAGGGGCAGAATTAGATAACCTGTTCGAGCCGCTGCCCGCCATGCAGCGCCTCACCGAGCTAGCTGGCATCACGCCTGCCGACGCGTACCTCTATTGGAACATGGGCAACGGCATGCTGCTCGTAACCGACGAAGCCGCCGCAGATGCTGTTGTGGCGAAGCTGCAAGAAGGTGGCTACCAGGCGCAAGTAGCGGGCCGCATCACCGCCGAGTCGGGCATTCGGCTAAAGGTGGGGGCTGGCGAATTGAGCTACGAGTAGGTATCAAGCGCACGAAACGAAAAGCGTCTGTCATCCTCCGGGACGACAGACGCTTTTTCTTTATGAGCTAGGTTAAGCCTGAGCCGGCTCTATATCAAATCCGGCTTGCGAAACCGCTTTCATGATCAGCTCAGGAATAGGGTTCTCGCCCTCCACAGTCAGGATCTTGTTTGGATTGTTGGTGTCGACGTTCCACTTGTCGATGCTAGCTTCGGCGTCGAGGAAAGGTGTTACGGCGCGCAGGCAGTTAGCGCAGTTGATGCTGGTTTTGAATTGTAGGGTAGACATGGAAAGGAGGTAGTTGAGCCGCTGGAAGCTGAAAAGCTAGCAGCTAGTGAGTTGCTGGTATAACAACGAACGGGTATCAAAAGTATCGGCAGTCTCCTTGCAAAGCGGCATAAGCTTTGGCTGATAGAGTACAACGTTTTGGCATACCTATCAAATAGTATAAGCAATGGGAATGGATAAGAAAGAATTCTGGCGGTTAATAGACTCAACTCACAAAGATTCTGCAGGCGACCAAGACCTTCAGGAAGCCATGCTAATTAGTCGTCTCGAAAAGTATACACCCGAGGAGATAATAGAATTTGAGTGTATAATGAGAGAGTACCTGATAGAGGCAGATGACTTTACGATGATGGCCGCGCAAAAAATTATTGAAGGCTGGGTAACCGACGATCCTTATCTGTATTTCCGTTGCTGGCTAATTGGGCAAGGTGAAAGCACGTTCACAGAAGCCCTGCGTAATCCAGATGTACTAGCTGACCTGGTTGAAGATGACGTTGAATACCTAGACTTTGAACCTCTGCTCTATGTTGCCACCCAGACATATGAACAGCGCACCGGCCAGCAGGAAGACGATGACGATAACAACAGCTTTCCTAGGAATGCTGCGAGTGAACGTGGTTTGAGTTATGACTTTGGCTCGATAACGAAAGGAGAAGACTGGACGGAAGAACAGCTACCCACACTGTTGCCTAGGCTCTGGGCAAAGTTCAACACATAAAATCTCGCTCTACGCTGGCCGCTGTGGGCGCTTCTCCAAAATCAGGTTTGTGCGGAACGTATTCAAGCCTTCTTCCAAACCCACAGGATACGTGTGCGGATTCAGGAAGCGGCGAATGCTAGGGTCGAGCGAGTTGATTTCGCGCTGCACTCGCTCGCGGCTTTCTTGCAAGCTAGGTAGCGTCATGATGAGCTTGCCTTGGCGGAATACCGGCTCTAGTAGCTCCCGGAAGGTGGTAGAGCGTACGGGGCGCCGGCGCGTGGGGTCAAGTGGGTCAATGATGGTGAGGTTTTCTGGGAGCGGCTCGGCGATGTTGTAGAGCATGTCGGCGCGGGCCTGGCCTTTCTCGGTTTCGAAGCGGCGCACTTGCAGGATGCCGGGGATGCTCGTTTTGGCGAGTTGCTCCGAAATTTTGACGGTGAAGTCCCAGCCATTGTCGTCGGCATGACGCAGGGCAGCTAGCTTGTACACGCCTCCGAGCGCCGGCTGGTCGTAGGCCGTCACGAGCTTGGTACCCACGCCCCACGTATCGATGCGGGCACCCTGAAGCTTGAGGCTGGTAATGAGGCTTTCGTCGAGGTCGTTGCTGGCGACGATGCGCGTTTTGGGGAAACCGGCTTCGTCTAGCAACGCGCGTGCTTCGCGGCTGAGATAAGCTAGGTCACCCGAGTCGAGGCGGATGCCGGCTAGCTCGTGGCCTCGCTCGCGCATTTGACGCGCTACTGCAATGGCGTGGCGCACGCCCTCTAGGGTGTCGTACGTATCCACGAGAAATACGGAATCGTCGGGGAAGGCTTCTGCGTAAGCAGTGAAGGCCTCTTCCTCGTCCTCAAATGACATGACCCAACTGTGGGCGTGGGTGCCCTTCACGGGGATGCCGAAACGCTGACCCGCTAGCACATTAGAGGTAGCATCGGCGCCACCTAGGTAGGCCGCGCGGCTGGCTGACAAGCCACCGTCAAACCCTTGGGCTCGGCGCAAGCCAAACTCCAACACTTGGTCGGAGCCGGCGGCCTCGCGGATGCGGGCGGTTTTGGTCGCAATCAGCGTTTGAAAGTTGATGAGCGTGAGCAGGGCCGTCTCGACTAGCTGCGCCTGAATGAGCGGGCCTTGCACCCGCACTAGGGGTTCATTGGCAAACACGACCGTGCCTTCCGCAATAGCGTCGACGTCGCAAGTGAATTTCAGGTCGCGCAGGTAGTCGAGGAAGCCTTGCTCAAACATCGGCGTGCCCTTCGAGCCTTTTAAGCCAGCTAGGTACGTAATATCATCCTCCGAAAAACCTAGGTTTTGAAGCCAATCGGCGGCGTACGCTAAGCCGGCACACACGGCGTAACCGCCGCTAAATGGTGGCTTGCGGAAGTAAAGATGAAAAACCGCCTCGCGGTCTTGCAGCCCTTTTTTCCAGTAGCCATACGCCATGGTGAGCTGATACAAATCGGTAACGAGGCTAAGCGAGGGCGCGTACAGGCCGGAGAGCGGAGCAGGGTTCATGCAGAAACGGTTGGCAACAGACCGGCAACATACGCAATTCGTCGCGCTTAGAAGCTACGCTGCAAAAGTCCCGGTTTATTCGCCAAGTTTGAATGCTCACTCGTTGCTGCCCTTATGCCTAACTCTCGCTCGTCTTTCCGCCTGCTTCACCACCTAGGCTCAGTATCAACGCGGTTTCGCTTGGTGGTTGGGCTAGGTCTTGGTTTGTGCGCTTACGCGATGGCGCCCCGCGATTTGCACCCAATTACCCGGTTTATTGCTGGTTGGGATGGATTTGCGGGTGCCAACCTGGGAATGTTCTGGAGCAGCATTGTTGTCAGTGATGTGCACCGGATTCGCGGCGTAGCTACCGCCGAAGATCCTGGTCGCGTCCCGTCTTTCGTGCTGGTGTTGGTCGGAGCTATAGCCAGCGTGCTGGCAGTAGTCGTGCTGCTCGGCATTATGCATGCTGCTCCCGGCCATGTGATGCGCACGCAAGTGGTGTTATCCGTGGCGGCAGTAGCTAGCTCCTGGCTGCTGCTGCATACTATCTTCACGCTGCGCTACGCCCACCTCTACTACGACCCTGAGGTAGACGGCAGCGAAGGCGGCCTGGAGTTTCCTGGTTCGGAGAAAGAGCCGGATTATCTGGATTTTGCTTACTTCTCCTTCGTCATCGGCATGACGGCCCAAACCGCTGATATTGGTATTAGCGGCCGTGTGCTGCGGCGGTGGGCGCTGCTACATGGGGTGCTTTCTTATGGCTTCAATACGGCTATCATTGCACTCAGTATCAGTAGTCTAGCTAGCCTCTTGTAGCATTTGCGAAGCTAGCTTCCGTAGGGCTGCTGGCTCCGCGTTACCTCTCTCCCGAACGGAACAGCCCAGTACGTTTGGCGCTGGGCATGATAGAGTTGGTCGGCATCGAGCAAGGTGGGCACAATGGTCGGCGGCGTGGTTGGGCAAGCGTCCAAAAGTGCCTGTTCGATGCCGGGCTCCAGGTGACACAGAACCAACTGAATGCCACGCTGCGCATACTGCTGATGGTAGTGCAGCAAGATCTGGCAGGTGCGCGCGCTGAGCTGGTGCAGCTCGCTACAGTCAACCCACACGCTAGGTTTGCCACTATGGCCCGCCGCGTATAAGGCCTGCGCCAGCGGTACGCTGCCAAGCGTGTGTCGCTCAGGGGCCAGAATCAGCAGATAACTTTGTGGGAGAATTTCCCGGTACACTTCCCTCATGATCGATCTAGAACAGAGAATAAGGGGTGAAGGATGCAAACGGCGTACGCTAAAGACCTTGCTGATCGGGCCCGCTGTAGGCTTCGGCGGGCAGCAGCGTGAGCAACGAAGCTAGCCCCGACGAGTCGAGGCGCTCCTGCACGGCTGGTTGCAGGCCACACAACAGTAGTTTGGTACCCATCGCATCAAATTGAGGCAGAAATTGCAGCAGAACCCGTAAGCCCCGGTAATCCATGTGCGTGAGCTGGCGGCAATCGAGCCATACGCGGTGGGCACCACACTGAGCCGCTTCTAAGAGTAAGCTAGCGAGCTTGCTCACGTTTTCATCCCCCAAGCACGCGCCCCGCAAGCGTAGCAGGAACTGGTCAGATTTCACTAGCTTGTCGAAATCCATGATGCTCAGTATTAGCGGTGGAAGCCTGGCTTTCGGCGTAGTATCTACCTGAACAGCCTATTACAAAGATAGATAGGGCTTTTGGGCGGGCATAGGCGTAAAATACTGGTTTTTGATCTAGTTGCCTGAGAATGAATACGTATAAACAACCACTCAGCAAAGTTCAGCTGCGCAGGCTATGTGCAAGCAGCAAGGCCCCACGCTCACCGAATCAGGGTGTGCGTGGGGCCTTGCTGTATGGGTTGTAAGTAAGTGCCTAGCTTTGGTCCACAGCGGCTAGATCCTCATTGCTGGGGCCATTGAGTAAATGACCATAAGCGTCGAAGCGCGAGCCATGGCACGGGCAGTCCCAGCTGCTTTCCACGCCATTCCAGTGCACTACGCATCCTAGGTGCGGGCAGATGGCCGAGCACGTATGCGTTTGGCCTTGCGGGTCGCGGTACACGGCTACTTTCGTAAGCCCCCGGCGCAACACGGCTCCGCTTCCGGGCTCAATTTCTTCCTCCTTCGATACGTCTCCGCCGGTTAGCAGGTCAGTATACTCCGCGGCCACGTTCGCATTTTCGCGGGCAAATTCTTTGATCGACGAGGGGCGTAGAGTCACGCGGCCTGGATCATAGAGTTTTTCCCAGGGCGTTTGGCGACCTTGGATGAGGTCGGCTACCAGCATCGCCCCGAGGGTGCCGTGGGTCATGCCGTGGCCCGAGTCGCCGGTGATGATGTACACGTTGTCGGCATCCAGCGGATTACGGCCCGCGTAGCCTAGGCCGTCGTTGGGCTCCAAGACCTGGCCCGACCAGCGGTAGTCAATGCTTTCCATCATCGGAAAGTGCTCCCGCATCCATTCTTCCAGGCGGCGGAAGCTTTCGGCTGGGGCTCCCTGGCCCACCTTGTGGTCTTCGCCACCCACGATGAGCAGGTCGTGTGAAACGCCATCGGGTTCGCCGGGCACCTCTTCTAGCCGGATATAATGGTAGGGGTCGGGCGTATCCCAGTACAAGGCCTTGGTTACGGAGCCGTGCGGGATGCGGGCGGCAATGGCGTAGGTGCGGTAAGCGCCCTGCTTGGTGTGCATCACCACGCGGTCGTTTACGGGGGTATTGGTAGCTAGGAGCACGGCTTTGGCCGTTACGGTAGCGCCGTTGGCTGTCGTTACGCTGGCCTTTTTGCCGCCTTGCACCTCACTCACGTGGGAGTGGGTAAAGATCCGGCCACCGCGTCGCGTGATGGCTTCTACCAATCCGTGCAGGTACTTAACGATGTGAAACTGCCCCTGATTCGGAAATTCCAGGCATTCACCCGTCTGAAAGCCCTTGGTGGGGGAGTTGGCGAGCCGCCGAACTCCCGTTAGGCCCGCGCGGTGGGCAGCGGCTAGCTCCTCGTCTAGCTCTTTGGGGTCGCCATCCTGGGGCAAAAATAGGTAGCCATTGACGCGGGAAAAATCGCAGGCAATATGCTCTTCCCGCACAATATCATTGATCAGGTCGATGGCGCCACCGTGGCTCTGGGCGGCAATACGGGCTCCTTCTTTCCCAAACAGTTCCTCCAAGGTTGTATACCGGTCGTCGAGGGCGTTGGAGAGGTGAGCCGTAGTGCGGGCGGTTTCGCCGCTACCTAGGTTGCCGCTTTCCAGCACTACTACGTTGCGGCCCTCACGCGTGAGCAGGTAAGCGGTGGTAAGGCCCGCAATACCAGCTCCCACCACCACTACGTCAGTCGTTATGTTCTGCGTGAGGGGCGGAAACTCGGGCAGAGCAGGGGCGGTATGCAGCCACGAAGGCTGCGTAGAAGCGGAAGTTTCTTTCATAGCATAGGAAGTTGAAAATCGGTCGGCTAGGTTGTGTACGCCCCGGCCGCTGCCTGGTTCTGCGCTAGTGCGTGACTGCGTGATCGAAGGAAAAAGCTGGGCAAGGTATGAGAACGATTACTCCGCCACTCCGCTACTCACTGGTGCAGCTGTGGGGTAAGCTGAAGGGTGTACCGCTCGCCCGGAGAAAGGAAGTGGATTTTTAAGTCGCGGATATAGAACGGGGTATCGGGCTCGATGTCGTAGATGTTGGTAGCTGTGTCTTCGCGGGCTTCTAGAATAGTAGCCAAGCCGCTACCAATAACTTCCAGCTCGCGCCCATCGTGCACCACCACGGCCGTGTCTTCTTCGAGGCCGATGCCTACGCAGGAAAGATTAGTGGCCAGAATTTGGGCCATGCGCACAATGCGACCCCGCGCAACGAAGTGGGTATCGATGGCCACGTCGCGCATAAACTGTAGACCAGTAGTTATGGCAATTTCCCCTTTGCGGAAGCCTGCGTTGTTGGTGCCTTCGTAAATCATGGGCGTGGACAAGGCCGTAGCGCCGGCGCTGGTGCCGCCTATCACGATGCGCTCGTACGTGTAGCGTTCCTTTAGGCGTTGCAAAATGGCCGTGCCGCCCAAGATACTGGTGAGGCGGAGTTGGTCGCCGCCCGTAAACCAGATGCCGGCTGCTTCCTCTACCAACGCTAGGTGTTCTGGCCGGAGCGTATCGGCGCGGTTGCGTATATCGAGCACTTCAATGCGCCCACGCCCTAGCTCGGAGAAAACACGTCGGTAGTCGGCCGCCGATTCGTCGGGTTCTCCCGAGGCGGTAGGCACTACCACAATCAGTGGGTCATTGCCCACCAGCTCGTCGCAGAAGCGTTTGAGGATAGTTTCGGGGGCAAAATTGTTGTTTTTGTCTTGGTTCGACCCACGCTCGGCGGCTTCGCCTTTGTTCTCGTGGCCTCCTACAGCAATCAGGAGACCCTTTGGTAGTGGGCAAGTTGATTCGTGTGCGGTGGTATGTTTGCGAGTAGCCATAAGTAGTAAAGAATACTACATTAGCTAAGGGTGGGTTGTGGCCACCTAAATGGGCTTTTCTGAAGCAGAACAGCCTTCTTGAGGAGCTTGTAGCAAATAGTGAGGGGGATAGTAGCGATAAGTAGTTAATTATACGGATAAATCTATAGCCTATCTACGTACTTATTCCAAAGTCTTTGGCAATAATACGTACTAAACACCTCTTAATTAAGTACCTTTAATTCAGTATCTGCCACCTAGCATATAGGCGATTAGTTGGTGAACTTGAACTATTCAAGTAGTTCTACTGCTACTAGCTGAACTATCCAACTTCGCACTTATACAGCCTCGTGCTGCTGACTTTTTCATGCTATGAAGACAGCCTATTTCGCGATGCCCAGTTCGTTAGGACGGCGGCTGAAGTAGGCCATTTCCACGTGAGCGCAGCGCATAAGCAAAACTCGTTGCGACGCTTCTTTGCGCGACGCGCATGCTGCTCCCGGTTTGCTAAGAGCCTTACGCTGTGCTCGGCTCACCTGTGATAGTTAATTGCTCCCTCTACTTTCCCCTCTGTCAACGCAAACATACCATGCGGCCTATCTATTCCCAACCTTACTGTTGCAATCCGCCAGCCGACCTCACCCTCACCAATCATCGACATGCCGACCCCGCGTGTAGCTTCGTTCTGAGCCGTTGCCTAGGCTCTTCGTCGTACTACGGCTTATGGCTTCTAGAAGGTGCCTACGTACTTGATCACTGGGTAGTATTGGCCGACGGCACCCGGGGCTTGCATCAGCCCACCATCTTCTTGCTTCAGTCGGCCAGCCGGCTGCTGCCGGCGGCGCACTACGACGAAGGACCTTGTCAAATTGTGCCGCTGCACCTCCATGACGGCAACAATCAGTCGAATACAACAGTCCGCCAAGCCCTCATTGAGGGCTGCTTGACCCTGCACCTCGATGGCCAGCACATGCAGGGAAGCTACTTGCTTCAGCGGGTAGGAGCAGGCCGGGGGCACACCTGGCAACTGATGCAGATAAGCCAAGCAGCCCTGCAAAAGCTAGGTTGAGCTTCCTCCGTAGTATGTAGGGTTACTAATTACGCACTACGGGTTAAGGTTTGTGCGCGTGCCAAGCGGTAAGCCAACAATGGGTGGCTCTTGGTTTTGCTTTTGGATGATGGGGAAAGGTTCTTTGCCCTTGATGCTGGTGCTGGCACCAGTGCCGTGGGTTAGCCTATCTACCAAGCGCAGCCCGATCTCGGTGCACAAGAAAAGAACATTCTGGTGCACCGTATGAATCGCGTGAACAATCTCCCGGAGTGGCGAACTTTTTAGGGCATAGCCAAGGGCGCCCGCTTCGAGGGCCCGCGCTGCATAATACTCATGATCGAGCATGGAAAGTACTAGCACCCGTACCTGCGGAAACTGCTGCCGAATAAAGCGAATAGCCGTGAGGCCATCCATTGCCGGCATATGTAAGTCGAGTACTACTACATCCGTGGGGGTTTCGGCTAGCACTTCCAGCAAAAGCAGGCCATTGCTAGCTTGGCCTACTATCTCTATGCCTGCTTCGCGCGCGAGCAAGCTTCGGATTTCATCTCGCAAAATGGTGTGGTCATCGGCCAAAACTACCCGAATCATAGGCGCAGTGTAAGTAAGCTAGCTAGTAACCCTAGAAGGGGCAAACTGTTTCTTCAATAAAGAAGCCAAATATCCTATCGTTCAGTTTGTTACGATTAAATTGGCTTCCAGCGCTAGCCGCCGATACGCTCAAAACGACAGAAATACGTACTCCCAAAATCAGTGTTTAATCGGTGTTAAAATGAAGGAGAGCGAGCTAGCTTTGCGGAAAAATTGGAGCAGGGCTTCATGAGTACACCCTATCTTCTTCAGGTGCTGACACCCAACGAATTGGCCGGTGGCAACACTGTAAAGTCAAAGAACTAAAGAACTCGTAGGGTGCCTCACTAAGCGATACAGTCAATGGGTAAGCTTGTTAGCCACGGTGCGGCGTTGAAACCAAGCTCCGCTTCTTCTGGTTTGCTCACGGTAAATAAACCGTTAGCTACCGAACCAAAATAGCCATAACTCAATTTACATCGTACAATTCATGTAATGCCATAGAGTTGTAGAAACTCTGGTAGTTAATTATTTAACTCAGTATTACTACTGACTTCACTTTTGGTAGCAAAAGCTGCCTCGCCTAGCATTCCAATATTTTTACAAAGTAGGGCTTACAAAACCGCTGCTTCATCCTGAGAGGTGAAACCCACGCATTGTTCTGGCTGTTACTTGCGCTTTTGCTCCGTTATTTTTCCTTGTACATCATATGATTCGCGTTGTTCTGACTGATGACCATGCTATTATCCGCGACGGGATCAACTCGTTGTTGCGTGATGAGTCTGGTTTGGAGGTAGTTGGGGAGGCTGGCAATGGGCAGCAGTTGCTGGATTTTCTTGAAACGACACCCGTTGATGTAGTCCTGCTGGATTTGAATATGCCCATCATGGATGGGTTTACCACCATTGGACACCTGCGGCGACTATACCCGCATATCAAGGTGCTGGTGCTTTCTATGCTCGATCATGAGCGCTACGTAGCGCAGGCGCTCGAAGCCGGCGCTCTGGGCTACACGCTCAAGAGTACTGGCCGCGCCGAGCTCGTGTATGCCATCACAACGGTTGCGGCGGGCCAATCTTTTCTGTGCACAGCTATTGGCATGGCCTTGTTGCGACGGTTGCAGAGCCCGGAGGCTAGCGTGGGCGAGGCGCCCAAAACGAGCAGCCTTTCCAAGCGCGAACTAGAGGTGCTGCGGCTCATCGCGGAGGGCATGACCAACGCCGAAATTGCCGATAAGCTCTTCACCAGCAAGCGCACCATCGAAACCCACCGGCAAAATATCATTGAAAAAACGCAAGCCAAAAACACCGCTGCGCTAATCAAATTTGCAGCTAGCAACGGCATGCTCAGCGAATAATAAGCTAGCTTTTTGACGCTAAAAAGCCCTCTTCGCACCAGGCGAAGAGGGCTTTTGCTTTTCACTACCGCACTATTTGCGTGTCGCGGTAACCGGATCAGCTTTGCTCGCCGACGACCTAGGGGTGGGAGCTACCTGGCCTGTTGGGGCCGTCAGGGGCGTGCCTTCCCCTAGGTAGAAGCTAGGGTGAGGCGGCTGGTTGTAGCCGACGTTTTCGCGCGCCACTCCCAGGCGGTAAGCCGGGTCCTGCATCAGCGTAACGAAGCGATGCTCGGTGGGAATAGTAGTGGTGAAAATGAGCAGTTCCTGGTTATTGGTGTTGCGCCAAATAACCTCTTCGCGCCAGTCGCCGAAGAGGTCGGCGCTCAAGCAAGGAGTGGCTTTGGTGCCGTTGTTGGAAGCCGCGCCCAGTGGTCCGCCATCAAGCAAGTGGTCGAGCTTGCCATTCTGGTAATCCCACTTATCCACGTAGGTACGGTCGAGCAGCTCGCGCAGTAGGTCGCCATCCCACCAAATGCCAAAGTTGATGGAGCGGGGTGCATCGCCGATGCGCTGGCCTTTGATGGTGCGTAGGCCCGTTTCGGGCGAACTGGCCCACACCTCGGCACCTAGGTAGCGCGGGTCGATGTCGGCGGCCATGCCCCGGCCCGCATCTTGGCCCTGGTCTGTCGACCACAGTACTTTACCGGCCCCAGCATCGTAAAGTGCCGCACCCGGACCTAGCTCGTGGCCCGGAATGGGTTCTTCGTTTTCGTGCACACCCCAGGCTTCCAGCCCCGGCGTAGTGGGGTCGAAGTCACTGACATGCAGGGCGTCGCCGTGCCGCAAACCCGTCGAAAACAGCCCTTTGCCGTTGTCATCAACCACCATTGAGCCGTACACGATTTCATCTTTGCCGTCGAAATCCACATCGTTCACGCTCAAGCCGTGGTTGCCCATGCCCGAAAACGGATTACCGGCATTCTGCGAGTCGAATACCCAGCGTGAGGTGAGTTTGCCCTGGCGCCAATCCCAGGCAGCTAGCACCGTACGGCCGTAGTAGCCCCGACACATTACCACGCTTGGGTGCACGCCGTCGAGGTAGGCCACGCAGGCCAGCATCCGGTCGCTGCGGTTGCCTGTGGCGTCGTTGCCCCCGTTGCCCCCAATGCCACCCCAACCGTTGAGCGGGTCACGGCCGGGCACGTAGGCGGTAGTAGCCAGTGCTGCCCCCGTCAAGCCATTGAACACCGTGAAATACTCCGGCCCCGCCATGATCTTGCCGTAGCGACCATCGCGGGGGCCAGGCACCTGCACGCCATCGGTGGGCACCGTGAGGGAGCGGTAATCTTTGCTAGCGTCGCCAATGACTTTGCCCTTACCGTCGAGGGTGCCATCGGCGGTTTTGCAGGCTAGCTCCGCTTTGCCGTCGCCATCAAGGTCGTAGGCCATAAACTGGGTGTAGTGCGCTCCTGCCCGGATGTTCTTCCCTAGGTTGATGCGCCAAAGCCGGGTGCCATCGAGCTTGTACGCGTCTAAGATTACCGGCCCAGTAATGCCCGCTGAGCCGTTGTCGCGGGCATTGGTAGGCTCCCATTTTAAGATCAGCTCATAATTACCGTCGCCATCAAGGTCGGCAGTTGAGGCGTCGTTGGCTGTATAGGTGTAGGTGCTCACATCAGCCCCGCTGCTGACGGTGCCGCCTTCGAGTTGTTGGAGCGGCACGCGCAGAAAGTTCTGATTCCATACGGGGGCGGTTTCAGGGCTAGCTTGTGCTCCCTTCGCCCCAACGAGCTGCACCGAATAGGAAACCGGCTGGTCGCTGCTTTTTACTTTGTCCAACTTGTCGAGCCAGTTGGTAGTGCTTGTAACGGGCTGGCTATTCAGCTTAATGGTGGTACCACCGGCCGTTTTGCGAAACACGTTGAAGCCTGCCTTGGCTGGGTCGGAGTTGAGCAGCCGCCAGCTAACAAACACGCCCGTACCTGGCTGCGCCACCGCCACCACACCCCGACCTAGCTTTTCCATCTGTCGGGCATTAGGAGCCGGCCCGGCAGCAGTCGGTTTGGCGCCCGCCACGATGAGCGTGCCGCACGTGAACAACATATAAGCTAGGCGGCGTGAGGTGCTTGCGCGTTGGGGCACGGGGGGCAAGGAGGGGCTCATAACGAACAAGAGAAAGTAAGAACACACGGTAACAACGCATGATAAAGCCAGACTTTATCGGAAAACCTGCCTACATCAAGCGGGCACTTGCTCAGCACTAGAAATGAAAATGGCCCGCTGTGATAGGGCCATTTTCATTTTGCTCAAGCAAGGACTTCGTTTCGGTAGTAGCTAGCAAACAACGCTGTTCACTAAGCTAGATTATCGCGACGATACTGATTCTGCGGATGCTTGCAACTCTGGCTTGGCCTTAGCGGGCGTCGTGGCAGCTTCACTTTGGTCAGAACCTAGGTAGTTGCCGTAGCCCACAATCACGGTGGAGAGCACCACCGTTAGGATGCCCAACGACACGGTGCGCATAGTAGCGCGATTGGCGCCTCGCCACTCGTGCAAATACAGGCCCCACATCGAACTGAAGGCAATAATGAAGGCCATGTGCAGCGTCCAGCCCGAGAAGCGGTAAACACCTAGCTTGGTGTCGCCCATGCCGTAGAAGAAGAACTGGAAGTACCACAGCGTGCCCGCCATGGCGCAAAACAGGATGTTTCGCAGGGCTGGGTACGAAGGATTGAGGTAGTCGGTGTACGTGCGATTCTTGAGGTTCAGGTACAGGCACCATATTGCGTTGGTGGTCAAGCCCCCGAGCAGAATCACCACTAAGATGGCGTTGTTCTTATACAGCGGGTCGGCGCCCTGCTGCACGGCTAGGTCTGCGATTTTCTGCCCGGCCTCCAAGCCGAAGGCGAAGCAGGCGCTCATAATGCCCGAAAAGACGGCTACCATCAAGCCTTTTCTCAGGTCGTATTCGGCAATCGACTCATTTTTTTGCTCAGCCGACAGCGACTTTTCCTTCATGATACCGGCCCGGCTGCAAATCAGAATGCCCACTAGGCACACCAGCAGCCCTAGCAGCGTCACCTGCCCAGAGGCGGTACTCAGCAGCTGAACGATGGTGCCGCCCCAAATAGGTGGCACCAGCGTACCGACCAACGCACACAGCCCCATAATCACGGCCATGCCCAACGACAGACCTAGGTAGCGCATGCCTAGTCCAAACGTCAGGCCCCCGAAGCCCCAGAGCACGCCCCAGAAATACACCCAGAAGAGAGTAGTGTTGTCGGTCTGGCGCAGGACCGTCGTCAGGTTGGGAATAGTTGCCATACCTAGGATCCACGGAACCAGCAGCCACGATACAATGCCGCCCACTAGCCAATAGCTTTCCCAAGACCAGCCCTTTACCTTTTTATAAGGTAGATAGAAACTGCCGGAGGCAAAGCCGCCTAAGGCGTGAAAAATAACTCCCCAAATTACAGCCATAGTGGTAGGATTTTCAACAAACTTGCTTTACTCATTGCCTTGTACCGTCCTGTGCTCTCCTGACTTCAAAAAGTACAGCTTTCGGCGGAATATTGCCGAGCAGGGCGGGCTGGGTAACAGTATCTTCATTCGGGAAGCAGGAGAGTGCAGGAGGTTAGGCCCGCAAGAATACATGTCCTTTGTTGTAAAGGACATCAAAAGCCTAGTTATTGTCTCTGGAACATCAACAGCAGCACACGCATATGAATCAAACGTCAACCTTTCAGCACGTCAGCTACTTGTGGGACGAGGCTAAGGCGGCTGAACTGGCCGGCGATGAGGTAGCCCTCTTTATCTACCGCTCCAACCTGCTCGGCGCCGACCTGCGCCTCACCAACTACGCGGGAGGTAACACTTCGTGCAAAGTCACCGAAAAAGATCCGTTGACGGGCCAGCCCACGGAAGTAATGTGGGTGAAAGGTTCGGGCGGCGACATTGGTACGCTCACCAAAGCCGGCTGCGCCACCCTCTACGTCGAGAAGCTGCACGCCCTGAAGAACCGCTACCGCGGCCTCGAATTTGAGGACGAGATGGTGGAGCTTTTCAACCACTGCTTATTCGATCCAAAATCGGCCGCGCCTAGCATCGACACGCCGCTGCATGGCTTGCTGCCCTTCAAGCACATCGACCACCTGCACCCCGACGCGCTGATTGCCATTGCGGCCAGCAAAGACGGCGAGCAGATCATGAAAGAAATCTGGGGTGACACCATGGGCTGGTTGCCCTGGCAGCGCCCTGGCTTCGACCTAGGTCTGAAGCTAGAGAAGATTGTACAGGAAAACCCAAACCTGCGCGGCGTCATCTTGGGCGGCCACGGCCTGTTCACTTGGGGCGACACCAGCTACGATTCGTACATGAACACGCTGGAAGTCATTGAGATGGCTGCCACGTACTTGGAAGCCAACTACGGCAAAAAGAGCCCCGTGTTCGGTGGCGTGAAGCTGGAGAACGGCCCGAGCGAAACCGAGCGCCGCAAGCTCGCCGCCGAGGTAATGCCCATCCTGCGTGGCCTCGCTTCGAGCAAGCGCCGCATGCTCGGTCATTATACCGATGATGCGCGCGTGCTGGAGTACGTAAACTCCAACGACCTGCCCCGCCTCGCCCAGAAAGGCACCAGCTGCCCCGACCACTTCCTGCGCACCAAGATTCGTCCGCTCGTGCTCGATGCCGAAACGATGAAAGGTGACGCCGCCAGCGTACAAACCTACCTGGAAAGCCAGTTTGAGGCCTACCGCCAAGACTACGTGGCGTACTACGAGCGCAGCAAGCACGCCAACTCCCCGGCCGTTCGCGACGCTAACCCCGTCATCATCTTGTGGCCCGGCGTAGGCATGTTCAGCTTCGCCAAAGACAAGCAGACCGCCCGCGTAGCCGCCGAGTTCTACACCAACGCCATCAACGTGATGAAGGGTGCAGAAGCCGTGTCGGAATACCTAGGTCTGCCCGAGCAGGAAGCCTTCGACATTGAATACTGGCTGCTCGAAGAAGCCAAGCTTCAGCGCATGCCCAAGCCCAAGTCGTTGTCGGGCCAGATTGCCTACGTAACGGGCGGCACCGGCGGCATCGGCAAAGCCATCTGCGAAGTGCTGCTGCAAAACGGCGCCTGCGTGGTAGCCGTCGACCGCGACCGGCTGGAGGAAACTCAAACCGAGCTGCGCCAAAAGTATGGCAAAGACAGCGCGCTATCGGCTCGCATCGACGTGACGGATGCCGAGAGCATTGCGGAGTCGCTGCGTCAGAGCGTGTTGCAATTCGGTGGCGTGGACATTGTGGTGAACTGCGCTGGCTTGTCGATCAGCAAGCCCCTGCAAGACACCACCCAAGCCGACTGGGACATCCTGAACGACGTGCTCGTGAAAGGCCAGTTCCTCGTAAGCCAAGAGGCCGTCATCATCCAGCGCAAGCAAAAGCTAGGTGGCGACATCGTGAACATCGCCAGTAAAAACGGCTTGGTAGCCGGCCCGAACAACGTGGCCTACGGTACCGCCAAAGCCGCCCAGCTGCACATGTCGCGCCTGCTGGCCGCCGAGCTAGGTCCTGATAAGATCCGCGTGAACACCGTGAACCCCGATGCCGTGCTGCGTGGCAGCAAAATCTGGGAAAGCGGTTGGGCCGAGGGTCGCGCCAAGGCATATGGTGTGAAGGTAGAAGACCTGCCCCAGCACTATGCTAAGCGTACGCTGCTCGGCGAAGAAGTACTGGCCGAAGACATTGCTAAGGCAGTGCTCGTGTTCGTAGATGGCTCGCTGTCCAAATCGACGGGTAACGTACTGAACGTTGACGGTGGTGTAGCTATGGCATTCGTGCGCTAGGCAAGCAACCATTTATTTTGAAAGGGCGACTATGCACGGCATGGTCGCCCTTTTTTTGTGTTCTTGGAAGAATTAAATTTATTTCTGTTTTGGCCTGAGTGCCTTTAGCTCTGTGCGAAAAGGCCCTTTTACGAACTAGAAAGAACAACACCGCATTCTCGTCTACTAAAAGAGCTTATATGGCAACGTTCCCGGAAACGATTACTGGATTTATTCCCTTATTCATTTTTAAATGTGCACCCCTTTCGGTAAGTTTTGTGACGGTTTGCTAACGCGTCAGTTCTGTCAAACTAGGTACTGACTTAGAAAAACTCTATAAGCACCATGGTTCGTAAGTTGATTTCTCCTACCGGAGTAAGGGGCCATTTCCTAGTTTCACCCAACTTATGCAATCGTTTTCACTGGTATGTACAAGCTGCAATTTAAGCCGTTCGATAAAACACCTAAGTATAAGCAGATTGTCCAGTCTGTTATTACGGATATCGAGCGTGGCATCCTGAAAAAAGGAGATCAGCTGCCTTCTATTAGTGAGTTAAGCTCGGAGTACTACCTAGCCCGCGATACGGTGGAAAAGGCGTACCGAGAGTTGCGCGAGCGGGGCTTTTCCACTTCCGTGCAAGGTAAAGGCTACTACGTGCAAGCCGACGACGCCGTGAAGTTGAAGGTGTTGCTGATTTTCAATAAGCTGAGTTCTTATAAAAAGATCATCTACTACGCGTTCATCAAGGCACTTGGTGAGCGGGCAAGCGTTGATCTGCAGATTCATCACTACAATGCCCGCTTGTTCGAGGAAATTATCGACAAGAACCTAGGTAAGTACAACTACTACGTAGTGATGCCGCACTTCACGCAAGACCTAGATAAGGCCGATTTTCGTAAGGTGCTGGAGCGAATTCCGAATGACGAACTAGTACTACTAGACAAGGATATTCCGGAAATTAAGCGCGAGCACCTGAGCGTGTACCAGGATTTCGACAAGGATATCTTTGGGGCGCTGGAGGGCTTACAGGATCTGCTTGCTAAGTATCACCGCCTTGTGCTGGTGCTGCCAAGCGACGGAAATTATCCGGTGGAAATCGCCTGGGGCTTCCGTACGTTTTGTATCAACTACAAGAAAGAATTTGCGGTCAAGGAAAGCGCCATGAACGAGGTGCTGCAAGCTGGCACGGCTTACGTGCTGGTGGAAATCAGTGACTTAGCTGAACTTATCAAAAAGGTGCGCCAAACCAGCTACTTACTCGGGCGTGAGATTGGCGTCATTTCCTTTAACGAAACAACGCTAAAAGAAGTGATGGGCATCACGGTCATCACGACAGATTTTGAGGCAATGGGCCGCACAGCCGCTGAAAAGCTGCTGGCAAAAGAGCACTGCAAAGTCAAAAACCCCTTTTACACCATCCGGCGCGGTTCGCTCTAACGAGTGGCTTCGCACTGAGTGACTGCGTGGACGTTGAATGCTGGATTGGTCCTTTACCATCTGCAGTCACTCCGCTACTCAGTCACTCCGTGCGAAGCCACTCAGTTGTAACAGGCAGGAGAGTTCAGAACAGTTTGGGAAGGTGGCGGCCCTATTTTGCTTAACGAAACTTTGATTTTGTCGAAGCTGCGGCTGCCACTCCGGAGCTTTTACTCCACTCTCATCTGCACCCCATGATACCCGATCAGCGAATCCACGACCTCAACCAATCGTTGCTGGACAACCACCAATTCCAGCTCAACTACGTTACCGACCTGCTAGGTCGCCGCCAGATCGATGCCCAGGATGTCATCCGGCAGATCGTTGATTTTCAAGTGGCAATTCCAAGTTGGGCCCTCGGTACGGGTGGCACACGCTTCGGCCGTTATCCTGCGGGCGGTGAGCCGCGCAGCTTAGAAGAAAAGATTGAGGACGTAGGCTTGCTGCACAAGCTGAACGGCTCGTCGAACTCCATTTCCTTGCATATTCCGTGGGATATCCCGCAAGATATTGCGGCTCTGGAGCAGTTGCTGCGCGAGCAGAAACTGGTGATAGATTCGGTAAACTCCAACACCTTCCAGGACCAAAAAGACCAGCCGTATTCCTATAAGTTTGGCTCGCTGCTCAACACGGAAGAGGCGATACGTCAACAAGCCATTCAGCACAACATCGACTGCATCGGTTACGGTAAGCAGCTAGGTGCCAAGACGCTGACAGTGTGGCTCGCCGACGGTTCTAATTTCCCCGGTCAGCAGCACTTCCGCCAGGCTTACCAGCGCACCGCCGATTCGCTAGCTTCCATCTACGAGGCTATGCCGTCGGATTGGACCATGCTGATCGAGTACAAACCCTACGAGCCGCACTTCTACTCGATGGTAATTCCCGACTGGGGCACGTCGTACGCGCTGTGCCAGGCTACGGGCAAAAACGCGCAGGTGCTTGTCGACCTAGGTCACCACTTGCCCAACACCAACATTGAGCAGATTGTGGCGCGTCTGCTGCATTTCGGACGCCTCGGCGGCTTCCACTTCAACGGCTCTAGCTACGGCGACGACGACCTGACCACAGGCAGCAGCAAGCCTTTCCAACTCTTCTTGATCTTCAACGAGCTGGTAGACGGCAAGCTAGACCAACTGGTGAACAACCCCGCTGTGGCTTACATGATCGATGCCAGCCACAACACCAAAGACCCACTGGAAGATTTGCTGCAGTCGGTTGATAACATCTTAACTACGTACGCGAAAGCCTTAATCGTTGACCGCGCTACCTTGCGCGAGGCGCAGCAGAACAACGACGTAGTAAAAGCTGAAGAAACCCTGCGCGACGCTTTCCTAACGGATGTGCGGCCGCTGGTAGCGGAAGCCTACCGCCAGAGTGGTGGTGCTCTGCAACCGATTGCCGCCTACCGGGCCGAGCGCGTCCGCGAGCAACTGATTCAGCGCCGGGGCAAACTGAGTGTTTCGACCGGGCTATGATGAAGAAAAAATCGATCTACGCCGTCTTCGATGTTGGCAAGACCAACAAGAAGGTCATCCTCTTCGACGAAGACCGGCAAATCATTGAGGAGAAGCAGCACATCTGTCAGGAGGCCATCGATGATGATGGGTTTGCCTGCGAAAGTCTTACGCGCCTGACGCAGTGGGTACAGACGCACTGGACTGAGCTACGTGACAACCCGCATTACTCACTCAAGGGGGTTAACTTCACTTCCTACGGCGCCAGCTTCGTGCACCTAGGTAAGGATAATAAGCCGGTGTTGCCGCTCTATAACTATCTGAAGCCGATGCCTGAAGACTGCGCCGCGCAATTCTACGCGTCGCTGGGGCAGTCGCCGGAGGAGTTTGCGGCTGACACCTGTTCGCCGCGGCTCGGCATGCTCAACTCAGGTTTGCAGCTCTACTGGCTGAAGTACGCCAAGCCGGAGTTGTATGCTCAGATTCAAACGTCCTTGCACTTGCCGCAATACTTGTCGTACCTGATTTCGGGCGAGAAGTACAGCGATTATACCTCCGTAGGGTGTCACACGGCGCTTTGGGACTTCCGCAACAACCGCTACCATGACTGGGTGCACCGCGAGGGCATCGATGAAAAGCTAGCTCCACTGATCAAGGATTCGGTGGCGTCGGTGGTCGATGGCATCTTGGTAGGCGTGGGGCTGCACGACAGCTCGGCGGCGGTGCTGCCCTACTTGCAGCAGCAAAGTGAGCCCTTCTTGCTCGTTTCCACCGGCACGTGGTCTGTGACGCTCAACCCTTTCAACCGGGAGACGCTCACACCGGAGCTGCTAGAGCGTGACTGCCTGAGCTACTTGTCGCCGCAAGGGCAGATGACCAAGGCCTCGCGGGTATTCTTCGGGCGCGAACACGACTACCAAGTGGCGCGCATTGCGGAGTACTTCCACGTGAAGCCGGACTTCTTTCACTCGTGGGTGCTGGCCCGGCCGTATGATGCGGCTTCGCACAACTTTAAGCCGGCTTGCATGGCGGGCACGGGGCCCTTCCCGAAGCAACCGGCTGAAGAGTGGGACCTCTCAGGCTTCCACACGGCCGGTGATGCGTACCAGCACCTCATCCATGGATTGCTCGATATTCTGACGACTTCCATCAACTTAATTCGGCAGGATGAGAAAACGATTTACGTGGATGGCGGTTTTGCTCGTAACCCGCTGTTTATGCAAGTGCTAGGGTGGAACTTCCCCGACGTGAAAATTCAGACGTTAGAGGTTCCGCAGGCTACTGCGATGGGCGCCCTGATCAACCTAGAACAAGGCGAAGCTTGGAAGAAAACGCAGTTGATGTTTTCGTAGGAATACTGTTTGAAATAGAACACCATACTGAGCCCTGCGGAATATCTGGCGTGCAGTAGTGACTCTGAGTAATGGAGTTACTATTGGGCACAAGATGATTCGCAGGGCTTAGCGTGACTCATGTTTTTTGACGGCTTCAGAAGCCAAAAGCGAATGAAAGTAGGGCTGTTTATTCCTTGTTACGTCGATCAGTTTTATCCGCAGGTGGGCATTGCGACCCTTCAATTGCTGGAAAAGTTAGGCGTGAAGGCTGATTTTCCCAAGCAGCAAACCTGCTGTGGCCAGCCAATGGCTAACAGCGGTTGCGAGCAAGATGCCATTCCGGTGTACCACAATTTCGTCGATACCTTCCAGGACTACGACTATGTGGTAGGCCCTGCGGGTAGCTGCGTGTACCACGTGCGCAAGCACTTCAACATCATCGAGCAAACCCCAAAAGTGGAACACGTGCGCGAGAACACGCGCGAATTGTTCGACTTCATTATCAACGTGCTAGGTATCACCGAGATTCCGGGCTCGTTTCCGCACAAAGTGGGCTTGCACCTGAGCTGTCACGGGCAGCGCGGCTTGCATCAGGCCAACGAGTCGGAGATGACGCCCGTGCGCGACGGCCAGCTGAAGCGCTTATTGACCTCGATGAAAGGCCTAGAATTTACCGAACTCGACCGTAACGACGAGTGTTGCGGATTTGGCGGCACGTTCTGTGTATCCGAAGCTGGCATTTCGGCCCGCATGGGGCAGGATCGGGTGAAGGACCATGTGCGCAACGGTACGCAGGTGCTTACCGGCGGCGATATGTCGTGCCTGATGCACTTGGAGGGCGTGATTCGCCGCGGAAAGCTGCCGATCAAAGTGATGCACGCGGCCGAAATCCTAAACGGAGCAATCCTATAAAGTTGAGTTCTGAGTGTCGAAGGTCGGATGAAGAATAGCGGATGGTCCTGATTCGGGATTCGCCACTAGAAGTTCATTCAATCCGCAACAGTCAATCCTCAAACACGCAACACTTCCACCATGAGCCATTCCCAACGTTCCGATATCTTTCTGCTCGATGCCGACCGTACTACGTGGCACGACGAAACGCTCTGGTTTGTGCGTCAGAAGCGCGACAAAGCGGTGTACGCCTTGCCCGAGTTTCAGGACTTGCGCGAGCTAGCTTCGCAGATCAAAAACCACACGCTCAGTAAATTGGACTTCTATCTCGCACAATTCGAGGAAGCCGCCAAGCGCAACGGCGTGCAGGTGCACTGGGCCGCCGATGCTGCTGAGCATAATAGCATTGTGCTTGGGCTCATCAAAAAGCATGGCGCTACCCGCGTGGTAAAAAGCAAGTCGATGCTGACGGAAGAGTGCCACTTGAACCCGCATCTGATCAAGAACGGGATTGAGGTGATTGACACTGACCTAGGCGAGCGGATCATTCAGATGCGGGAGGAAGCACCTAGCCACGTGGTGTTGCCCGCTATTCACCTGAAGAAGGAAGATGTGGGCGACACGTTTCACATTCACCTAGGTACCGCCAAGGGCAACAACGACCCACAACAGCTCACGGAAGCGGCTCGTCAACACTTACGCGAGAAATTTCTGGCTGGGGAAGTCGCTATTTCGGGCGTCAACTTTGCCATTGCCGAAACCGGAAGCGTTGTGGTATGCACCAATGAAGGCAACGCGGACCTAGGGGTAAACCTAGCCAAAGTGCACATTGCCTGCATGGGCATGGAAAAGTTGATTCCGCGCCTGTCGGACCTCAGCGTGTTCACGCGCGTGCTTACGCGCAGCGCTACCGGTCAGCCGGTTACCACGTACACGTCGCACTTCACTAAGCCCGCGCCAGGCAAAGAAATGCACATTGTGATTGTGGATAACGGCCGCACCAAGCAACTAGGTCGCCCTGATTTCCGGGCTTCGCTGAAGTGCATTCGGTGCGGGGCCTGTATGAATACCTGCCCGGTGTACCGGCGCAGCGGCGGCCACAGCTACGACTTCACCATCCCTGGCCCAATTGGCGCCATCTTGTCGCCTAATATCGACATGCGCAAGCACGCGTCGCTGCCGTTTGCCTCCACGTTGTGTGGCTCTTGCACAGACGTGTGCCCCGTGAAGATTGACATTCACACGCAACTGTATAAGTGGCGGCAAGTGCTGGCTGCGGAAGGAGAGATACCGGCGAGCAAGAAGTGGAGCATGCGCCTGCTAAGCAGCGTTTTATCTAGGCCCGGAATGTACGGGCTAGGTGGAAAAGTGGCGCGCCAAGGCTTGCGCTTCCTGCCACACGGCCTCACTCACGCCAAAGGCTATAATCCTTGGGCTATTGCCCGCGAATTGCCCGAGCCACCGAAGCAGAGCTTCCGTGAGTGGTACGCCCAACAACAGAAAAACAGTTAGGTATGAGTTCGCGCGAAAAAATAATGGCTGCGGTGAAGGCTAATCAGCCAGAAGAAGTACCGTTGCCCGATGTACCTGCCTTCACTGGCGACGGCTCGCTGGAGAAGTTTATCACGATTCTGGAAGGTATTGGCGGTAAGGTAGTACCTATTCGTGGCGTCACCCACTTGGAGGTAGTGGTGCAGGAGCTCTTTCCAACCGACTATCGTATTGCCTCCACGATGATGGCGTCGAATGTTCCTGTAGATTCTCAAACACCCATCGAAGTGTTAGCGGCCGTCGACCTAGCCGTGCTGCGCGGTGAGTTCGGCGTGGCAGAAAACGGCACAATCTGGCTGCCGGAAGTGAACATGCTGAACCGCGCCTTACCGATGATTACGCAACACCTCGTGCTGGTGCTCGACCATGAACAGATTGTGCCGACCATGCACCAAGCGTATGCAAGGCTAGGTTCGGTGGGCGACTACGGTATTTTCCTCGCCGGGCCATCCAAGACGGCCGACATTGAACAATCACTGGTGATTGGCGCCCATGGTGCCCGTAGTCTCACGGTGCTGTTGGTGTAGTCCTTAGCTTATGACCTCATCCTACACAAGCACAGGATGAAGTCATAAGCCTGTTAACCAAAAAGGAGAAGCTACTCTACTATAGAGCAGCTTCTCCTTTTTTGGTTAACAGGCTTGTCACTATTGTTTTATGTCTTTGCTGTTCTGGACTTCTAAAGCCGCTTGGTCAGCAGCTTTGATATTTACATTCTTAAGTGTCCAATCCTTGGCATAGCTGATGCTACCGGCTTTGGCAGCAGCTATAGCTAGGTCTTCGAAAGTAAAGTTTTCAAGGATAGAGTTCTCTAACCCAGCTGCTCGAATACCTGCTTTGGCATTTTGAACTTTCAGGCGTGCGACGCGCACGTTGCGGTAGTGAGGCAGGCCACGCTCAGGCTCCACTTTCATCAGCATGGCTTTCCAGTGGGCAGGCAACGTCTCTTGGGTGTAGCCAGCGGGTAGCTCCGAGTAGCTGTAGCTAGGATTCCAGTTCATTTCTATGGCTACAGCTGAGCCGACCCCGTCCATTTCCACATCTTCAAATGCAATGTCCTCCACAGTGCCGCCACGCGTGAGCGCCGACTTGATGCGCAAACCGGCTGAGGTACCTTTGGCTTTGAGGTTATGAGCGAAGACGTGGCGAATACCGCCTGAGGTTTCGCTGCCGCAGGTCAGAAGGCCGGCACCGGCTCCCGCCACACAGTCGCGGATAACCACGTATTCGGTGGGGCGGTTCACGCGCAAGCCGTCCCAGTCGCGGCCCGCTTTCAGGCAGAAGTTGTCGTCGTTGCAGTCAATGTCGCAGTTCTGCACCAACACATAAGAGCTAGAGTCGATATCGATGCCATCGGTGCTAGGTCCGTGGCCGCCAATGTTGTTACGGATGGTGAGCCCGTCGGCCGTCACGTTTTTGGAGTAGAGGATGTGCACGGTCCAGAAGCCGGAGCGCTGCAGGGTAATGCCTTTTAACGTTACGTTGCTGGCATTGGACACTAGCAGGGTGCGGGGGCGCTTGGCATCATAGTCTACAATCCAGCGCAAGCCTTTGGCTTCGTACTGTTTGCGCAAGGCCCAGTAGGAATCCCAGAATACCTTCCCTTGTCCATCGACGGTGCCTTGGCCAGTAATAGCCACATTGTCCTGGTCCAGGACGTTGAGTAAGGCGGCGGGCCACTTCATTTCGATTCCTGCTACGCGGGTCTGTATTTCGGGATAGTCTTTCAGGTCTTGGCTGCCTAGGAGCGTGACGCCTTTGTCGAGCTGAAGCGTAACGCCCTTTTTCAAGAACAGCGAACCAGTGACGTACTGGCCTGGGGCGAATGTGACGACGCCTCCCTTTTTGGCAGCAGCGTCAATGGCCTCCTGAATAGCTTTCGTGTTCAGCGTTTTGCCGTCGCCGACGGCCTTGTACTTGGCCACTGGGAAGGTAGTCTTAACGGCCGGGGTGGTTTTGGCGCCTACTTGTTTTATCCAAGCCGGCGCATCAGTGGGCTGAGCGAAGGTGCTGAGCCAGGTGAGGAAGGAGAGCAAAAAGGAAAAAAGCAGAGACATGAATCGGATGGCTGAAAAGAGAAAACGAACGGGCAGTTCCTGGAACTGCCCGTTAAATGGCATGCGCAAGCTGTGCTATGGTTTATGTTGTAAGCTCACTACCTAAGGCTTTGGCGCCGTGCGGTTAAATAAGTATGCCCTAAAAGCAACGGACAGCTTCTAGAAGCTGTCCGTTGTTGATTTAATAATTGTTAGTTATAGCCAGGGTTCTGTTCCCAGAAGCCTGGATTGATGCGTAGCTCTTGCAACGGAATGGGGAAGAGCAGATCATGTTCATCCAGCTTTCTGATAGAAATGCCCTCGAGTGCCTTGATGTTCTGAATAGTCTCCAGCGCACGACCAGTGCGGACGAGGTCGAACCAACGCTGGCCCTCGGCGGCAAACTCCCAGCGGCGCTCCTGCAACATAGCAGCTTGGAATGCTTCCTTGTTCATCGGACCTAGGGCTGGCAACGGGGCCGATGGTGGCGTCGCACCATTCACGCCAGCACGGGTGTGAATGCGGTTCAGAAGGGTCAAGGCCATAGCCGGAGCTGGGGCTCCAGCGCCCACTTCTTCATTGAGTACTTCCGCATACATCAGGACCACGTCCTCGAAGCGAATGATTGGAAAGTTATTGGAGTAGTCGCGGTTGTTCGTCGGGGCTGTTGTGCCTTTTTCCAGGAACTTAGTGAACTGCGGACGACCTGTTCGAGCACCCGTCGTAGGGTTTACAATCACGGAATCGTAGGTAGCGGCTTTGCGGGCATCGCGCTTCGGCCACCCGGCTCCCATCAGATCGGGGCTAACTAGCACGTCGTTGCCGGCGGCGGCGTACGGCGACCAGAAGGCGGGGAAGTTGTTGCCTTGTTCAAAAGGAATGGGGCTACCTAGGGTACCGCCAGACACGTACTGCACCTCAAAAACACTGTACTTATTGTCGTTGATTGTCTTGAACAAGTCGCCGTAGATAGGAGCAATAGCGCCGGCGGAACCTTCTCGGGCGTACACATCAGCTAGCTGTTGCTTGGCTTTGGGCAGGGCAGAGGCGTCTTTCAGCGGATAGCCATACATGGTCAGATATACCTTGCCCAGCAGCGCCTTGGCGGCCCACTTGGTAGCGCGTCCTCTTTCGGCGGCGGCATAAGTTTCTGGCAGGTTGTCCGCGGCGAAAGAGAGGTCGTCGACGATAAATTTGTAGACGTCAGCAATTGGGGAACGAGGAACCTTCTTCGCTTCCTCGACGCCATACACCTTATCGACAATAGGAAGGGCACCCCAGTAACGAACGGCGTCGAAATAAGCGAGGGCGCGCAAGAAGCGCGCTTCTGCCTTGAACTGGTTCACGCGGGTAAACGAGAAAGGTTGAATTTTCTCCAGCAGGATGTTGGACCGGTACACGATCTGAAACAGGTCGGTCCAGGTAGACTGAATCTGGCTGGTCTGAGAGCTAGCTGCGAAGTTGCTGACGTCGCTATAGTCGCGCTGTATGGCCAGAATACCAATCTGAATATTGTCGGAACGGGTTTCCGACATGTACCAGTTGGAGGTTACGGGCAACGACATGATGCCGTTGTAAATGGCAATTACGCCTTGGTTGACATCTGTTTCATCTTTGTAGAAGCTGTCGCTGGTATTATTGGCAACAGGATCAATATCGAGAATGTCTTCTTTGCAAGAGGCAGTAAGTAAGCTGCCTAGGCCCAGTACGGCAGCGTATGCGAGAAGCTTAAATGATTTCATTGGGAGTGCTAATTAGGAAGTTGCGCCGGAGGCTCACAGGGTCAGGTTGAAGCCAATGGTGTAGGTACGCGCCTGCGGATACCCACCATAGTCACCGCCGTCAGTGTTCACTGCCTCAGGCGTAAAGCCACCCGTATAGTTGTGCCAGATGTAGGCATTCTCTACCGACAAGTACACGCGGGCCCGATCATAGAAACCTGCTCTAGGCAGATTGTAGCCCAGCTGGATATTCTTGATACGGATGTAGTTGGAGCTATACAGCCAGCGCGTGTTGTAGTAAGCTCCTGAGGAAGTAAGGCCAGGCGTCATACCGTCGCCGGGGTCCTCTTCCGACTTCCAGCGGTGCTCCCATTTCGCGAGCTTGTTGTAGAGGTAGCCCATACCGCCCGTATCGATAGAGCGACCGATCAAGGAATATACTTGACCACCGGCCTGCGCGTTGGTCAGGATATTCAGATCGAAGTTTCCGAAGGTGAAGTTGTTGGTGATACCGAAGATGAATTTCGGCTGTGGGTTGCCCATCAACGTACGGTCGTCGCTGGTAATAACTCCGTCGCCGTTCACGTCCCGGTACCGGCTGTCGCCCACTTTGCTGGTAGACATTTTCGGAATAGTCGGGTCGTCAATCTCAGCTTGCGTTTTGTACACTCCGATTGCATCATAAAGCAGGAAGGAATACAAGGGCTGACCTACCTGAAGGATTTGGGTCTGGCTTTGGAAACCTGCTGGAACCGGCGTGTTGTCGATACCGAGTCGTAGTACCTTGTTTCGGTTATAGGAAGCATTGAACGAGGTGCTCCACTTAAGGCGTCCGACCAGGTTTTGCGTGTTCAAACCAAGCTCAACGCCTTGGTTGCGAAGGTCACCTAGGTTCTGAAGGCTGTTGCTGAAGCCTGTGATGGCCAATACGGGCACCGTGTAAAGCAAGTCGGTAGTCTTCTTATCGTAGGCATCAGCTGTTACCTGAATGCGACCATTCAGCACACTGAAGTCGAAGCCCACGTTGAAGCTTTTCGTCTGTTCCCACCCGAGGAGAGGGTTGGGGAAGTTGCCAGGAGCATAGCCATTTACGGGCGCGCCTGTGATGCCTAGGGGGTAGTTGCTAGGCGTTAGGGTTGAGTATTGAGCATTGTCACCGATGCGGTTATTACCCGTCACACCCCAGCTGCCGCGCAGTTTCAGGTCGGAGATAAAGGTCACCCCTTGCATGAAGTTCTCACCCGATACACGCCAGCCTGCCGAGAAGGCGGGGAAGTAACCAAACTGCCGGTCCCGACCGAACTTCGATGAGCCATCACGCCGTAGGCTGGCTGCAAACAGATATTTCTCTTTGTAGTCGTACTGAACGCGGCCAAAGTACGAGAGCAAAACCGTCTTGTTAGGAGCCGTAACGTTGGAGCGGGTTACGTTGGAGTTAGCAAAGTCAAACAAGTAAGTCCAGTCGTTTGGGAGCTTGTTGTTTTGCTGTGCAGACCGCTTTTCCTGCGTCTGTTCGACGGAGTAACCTAGGATGGCGTTAATGTTATGATCGCCAAACTTTCTAGCGTAGTTGAAAACGCCTTGGAAAAGATAGCGCGTACCGAACGTCTGGTTGACACTAGAGGTGCTGCCTGCCCCCGGTGCATAGCTAGCCCAGTCCCGAATGCTGTTGGTGGGGTAGTACTGCTGATCGAGGTAGTAGTTGTTGTCCATCGCGCCTAGCAGCTGGAGCTGTAGGTTCTTCACGAGGTCGATGTTCAGACCCATGTTGGCGTTCAGGCGGGTGCGTGTGCCATCCACCTGGCTGCGCTCCATCACGGCGATGGGGCTAACGTAACGGCCCGACCAAGCATACGGGTTGTAGGGTTGGGCACCAACCAAGATGCCAGCCTTCAGAGGCGCAACTGGCGGCATCTGAATGGCATTCATGGCTTGGTTGTCCTTGCCATCTACCCGGCCTAGGCCCGACCATTCCATGGAAGGGGCCAGCGTCATGGTCAGCTTAACGCCTTTCCGAATCTTGGCGTCGAAGTTGGCGCGCATGGTAGCCCGCTGGATGCCCGTGCCGACGAAGATGCCCTTCTGATCGAGATAAGAGGCATTCACGTTGTAGTTGAAGTCGTCGGTTCCACCCGAAACTCCTACCTGGTACTGCTGGATGATAGCTTTCCGCAACGCCTCCTTTTGCCAGTCAATGTAGGCTAGGCTGTCGGACCCGTACTGCCATAGCGGGTCATACATGTAGGTGGTATTAGGGTTGCTCAGCGTGGTACCTAGCTCTGAGGCCCGGTAGCTCATGGGGTCAGAGGCTTTGTAGGGCTTGTTGACCCCCGTGCCTTTGCCGCGGTTTACCCACGCCTCGTCGATGCCTTCCTTGCGCTGCTGAATCCACTGCTCCGGTGACATCACATCGATGCGCCGCTCTACTGTTTGCAAACCGGTAAAGCCGGAGAACTGCAATTTGGCTTTGCCTTTCTTGCCACGCTTGGTCGTCACGATAACAACGCCGTTGGAACCGCGCGAACCATAGATAGCCGCAGAGGCAGCATCTTTTAGTACCTCAATGTTAGCAACGTCGGTGGGGTTGATGCCGCGCAGGTTATCCACGGGCACACCATCTACCACGTACAGCGGCTCGTTGGAGGCGTTGATGGAGCCTGTGCCCCGCACCCGGATCTGGAGGTCCTGGCCAGGCTCACCCGATTGCGTTTGCACGTACACGCCCGGCATTTGGCCTGCAAGAGCATTCTCAATGCGGTTTACGGGGCGCTCCTCTATTTCCTTGGCTGTTACGCCAGTAATGGCACCGGTTACGTTGCCCGCTTTTTGGGTGCCGTAGCCTACTACCACTACTTCGTCCAAGGCTTTGGTGTCGGCACCTAGGGTGACGTTTATCTCAGATTTGCCGTTGATCGGCACTTCTTTCGTGAGATAACCCACAAACGAGAACACCAGCGTGCCAGTACGATTGGGTATGTCTAGGGTGAAGGTGCCGTCGGGACCAGTGCCGGCCCCAACGGTAGTACCTTTCAGCACGACGGTCACGCCAGGCAAGCCGTCCTTCGAGTCAGCAGCCGTTACTTTGCCGGTAACTGCTTGCGCTAACACAGCCTGAGCCGACAGCAGAAAAGTTGCTGCCAGCACCGTCGGCCGAGTTAGATTAAGTACAGTTTGTTCCATATCTAAAAAGTGTGTTTTAAATTATTTATTTCGTGGTGGGACAATGCCAACGTTTTCGGATGATGTTGCAGAATATTCGCAAACGTTTGCAAGCTGAAGCTTAAAAAAACACTCAAGTCAAAAGATCATATAAGGAAGAAGCAGGAAGGTAAATAGACACCGCGTCAGGCAGATAAGCGGAGCAGGTGTGCATTGGCAGAAAGGAAGTTAAGTACTAAATCGTTTAATAATTTATTAAATATAAGATAGGACACATCCCAGGGCCTTCCCGCACCCTCCTGCCTTCTTAATAATATTAGCTTAGCTATATAGATGGGCGCTGGCTAGCTAGTATTTGGGGCGAAAGACCATCGAGTATAGACATACAAAAAAGGCTGAGCCACTTTTCGTAGCTCAGCCTTTTATTGCAAAATAATACTAGCTAATTGCCTAGTAGCCGGGGTTCTGCTCGGCTTGGCGTTCGTCAGAGGTTAAGGGCTTACCATCCCGGAATACGCGCTCCAAGTGCTGCTGCGGAATAGGCCGTAGCTTGTGAAACGGCTGGATGTTCTTCGCATCGGGGTTGTGGTAAGGCGCGCGAAGCAGCACGGTTTCGGTGCGCACTAGGTCTTCCCAGCGGTACAGCTCCCCGAGTAGCTCGCGGGTGCGCTCGTTCAGGATGAAGTGGATGAAGCGGTCCTTTTCAGAGCTTACCGACGCTGGATACATCTCGGCCGGGTCGTTGGTGCTGAACTTGGCCGTGGTTATCTGCAAGGCTGGGTAGGTGCTGCCGGCGTCGTTCTTGTTGCCGCCTTCCACTTTCCAGAACTGCGAAGGTTTGGCCTCCCCAGCTTTGTAGGCCGCGCGTTGGCGCAGGGTGTTGATGTACGTCACGGCCTTGGCGTAGTCGCCTTTGCGGCCGTAGGCTTCGGCTGCAATCAGGTAGGTTTCACCTAGGCGAGCTAGGATACCATCACGCGTGCCGCGGGTTTCGTTCACGTTCGCCCGGAATGGGTCGAGGAACTTGACGAGCGAGGGGAAACGGCTACGTACGCCTACGTCGCCGGTAGGCGAGTAGTAAGAAGCCAGCGCCCCCGAAGCCGTACGGTAGTAGCGCGCCGCAATCAAATAGCGCGACTTAGTAATCTGAGCATTCGTCAAAGCCGTCTGGGGCGTGTTCACGATGATGTACATCGCTGTGTCACCAATAGCGAACTTGGGCTGACCAACCTGCGCGGGCGTTGGAGCATCGGCAGCGGTCCACTTCGGAATGCTGGAGGCCGTATTGGAGTAGTACGCCGTTTTGATGCTCTTGTAGAAGCGCGAGTCGTTCTTCCGGTCGAAGATGTCCATGGCGTAGTTCGTGGGCATCAAGCGGCGATAAGGACGGCCACCGGCTACGTCGCGGGTCATGCCGGGCACGTTCACGTCGTACTGAATCGAGTAGTACAGGTGCATGGTGTTGCCGAGCGAGCCAGCTAGGGTTAGCACGTTGTTGAACTGCGAGGCAAAGATGATTTCCTTGCTGGTCTGCGCGGCGCGGCTGTTGCTGTAGTTGCTGATGTCCCAGAGCTTGCCGAAGTCGGTTTCCAGCTGAAACGTACCCGCGTTAATCACTTGGTCAGCATAGTAAGCGGCACTGTCTATGTCGGTAGGCTGCTGGCCGCGTACGTCGGTCACGGCGCTACCACGAGTGAGGTACACTTTCGCTAAAAAGTGCTGGGCCGCGCCGCGTGTAGCCCGGCCAAACTCAGTGTTGGTCGGCGTTAGGTTAGCGGCGGCAAAACGTAAGTCGGAGACGATCGTGCGGTAGATGGTTGGTACGTCGGTGCGCGGAAACTCCAGCTGCACGCCTTCACTCGACTTCAGCACCAGTGGAATAGCGCCGAACTGTTGCACCAACTGAAAGTAATAAAGCCCACGTAGGAAGCGCAGCTCCGCCATGCGCTGCGTTTTTTGCACGTCCGTGGCTAGGGTGGTCGTGCCGGCTATTTTCGGAATGAGCTCCAGGCCGGTGTTGCAGCGGTTAATGCCCTGGTAGCACCGCGACCAGAAGTCATTCTCGAAGTTGTCGATGCCGTTGTTTGGGTTCAGGCGGGCGTCGTAGGTGTTGTAGTACACGAAGTTGACTTGGTCGCCGTGCGTGAATTCGTCGGTGCCGAAGTTGAACAGCGTGTAGCCCTGCTCGCCCTCAAACTTGGCCCGAGTGGGTTCGTAAGCTGATTTTACGAGGTCTTGTAAGCCTTGCTCGGTGTTGTAGTAGTCGTAGGTAAGCGTCGAAACGAGCTCCTCGTTCAGGTAATCTTTGCAAGCCGAAAGGCCTAGGCCTGCTAGCGTAAATAGCGCCGCCAGCCAGGTTTTTGTATGTCTTTTCATCATGATTGCTGGAAGAAAAAGCGAGCCTTATGATCAGAATCCAACGCGCAAGCCTACTACTAGGCTTTTCACACTGAGGCTGTTATCAGAAACGGTACGCGTGTTTGGGTCCGTGATTTCCGGATCGAAATTCTTGACCTTGGTGAAGAGGAAGGGGTTCACCACGTTCACGTAGGCGCTCAGGTTCTGGCCTTTGAATTTCTCAACGATGGCCTTCGGGAAAGTGTAGTTCAGGGAGATGCTACGCACCTTCACGAAGCTAGCCGAGATGAAGCGGCGGGCATCCCCATAGAGGGCAATGTCGGCGCTCTTATCAGGACGAGGGTAGTCGTTGCTGGGATTAGAAAGCGTCCAGTAATTCACGTCGTTGGCCTGATAGCGGCCACCGAGGCCGGGGCGGAAGTTCAGGTTCGTCATCTGGCCCACCCGCGCATACACCAGGAACGACAGGTCGAAGCCGGCGTAGGAGAAGGTGTTGTTCACACTGCCCGACCACTTCGGCACCGTCGAACCTAAGATGGTCTGGTCCTGCGCGTTGATCTTACCATCGTTGTTGATGTCAGCCACCTTGATCTGGCCCGGCTTCTGACCGTAGCTCGTAGCGAGGTCGGCTTCGTTCGTTTGCCAGATGCCCTGGAACTTGTAGTTGTAGTACACGTTGATCGGCTGCCCGATAAACCAGCGGTTCCCCACGTCATCTTGCGCGCCCGACGACAGCTTCACGAACTCTTCCTTGTTCTTGGTGAAAATGAAATCGGTGCCCCAGCGGAACTTCGAGCTTTCGATGTTGCGGGTCGACAGGGCTACTTCGATACCCGTATTGCGGGTGTCGCCGATGTTCTGCAGGATGGTGCCAAAGCCCGAAGAAGTTGGGATGGCGCGAGGCAGCAGCAAGTCAAACGTGTGGGCGCGGTACACATCTACCGAGCCGCTAATGCGGTTTTGGAAGAAGCCGAAGTCAACACCTAGGTTAACAGTCGAGGTCTTTTCCCAGCTCAGATCAGGGTTCTTCAAAGCCGTAGGAGCATAGCCGTAGGCGGGCGTTTCGTCCCACACGTAAGCTGTCTGACCTAGGTTACCACCCGTCAGGTACGGGTCAACCGACGACTGGCCCACTACGCCGTAGCCGGCGCGCAGCTTCAGCTCCGTAAGTTGGTTAACATCTTTCAGGAAGGATTCTTCCTGAAGCTTCCAGGCTAGGGCAAACGAGGGAAAGAATGCCCACTTGTTGCCGGGCGCCAACACCGACGAACCGTCGTAGCGGCCCGAGGCGGTCAGCACGTAACGGTCTTTGAAGCTGTAGTTGATGCGACCCATCCACGATTGTAAGCGGCGCTTAGAAAAGGAACTGCCGAACGTTTCGGGGCTGCTGTTGTAGCTCGAACCTAGGTTGTACCACTTCTGGCTGTCGTAGGGTAGGTTTGATGCGGTGATGAAGGATCGTTCGCTGCGGTCCTGCTGAGCGCTTTCCAGCACCGTAACGCCTAGGCTGTGGTTGCCAAACTGCTTGTCGTAAAAGAGCAGGTTTTCCACTACATAGGTGAAGTTCTGGTTCTGGTCGTTGCGACCCCACGAGGTGCCACCCTGCCGGTTCGACGACCGCGCTGCCTGGAACTCGCCACTCCGTCTGTTGCGGAAGTCAGGTCCTACGTTGATGCGGAAGCGCAAGCCGGGGGCTAGCTTCGCCTCGGCGTAGAAGCTGCCAAAGAAGCGTGTCGTGCGTCGCTCATCAAATACCAACTCAGGATCCAGAATGGGGTTCACAATGTTCACGTCGGCGCCGGGCAGGAAAATGGGGTTGCCGCTGGGGTCGTAGGGCACCGAGATGGGCAGCTGGTTGACCATCTTACCATAATAGTCGGTGCCGAAGTTCTGTAGGTTCAGGTTGGCGTTGGTCGAGCCGCCCACCGAAATGATGTTATTGACCTTGTAGTCGAGGGTCATACGGGCCGTGTAGCGCGAGAAATCCTGGCTGATCTGCACGCCCCGCTGTTTGAGGTAGCCAATCGAGATGGAGGCCCGCAGCTTGTCGGTGCCGCCGCTGGCGCTGATCTGGTGGCTTTGCGTGATGCCCGTGCGCAACGCTAGGTCGCCCCAGTTGGTCGTGCGCACTTTGCTGTTGTCGTAAACCGGAATTTCGGTAACGTTGGCGCCATAGAGAGCCTTTTCCTCATCCGTGGTCGGACGCGTAGCTACTACCCGGTTCGCACGGTCGGTCCAGGTATAAGCGTCGGCAATGCCTTCCCAGGTATAAGGATCGGTGCCGAAGATGGCGTAGTCGGTTACTGGGTTAGGGTAAAGGGTAGGGTAGGAGCCTGAGGTGCGGTTGGCTTCGCGACGATACTCGGCAAACTGCGGTCCGGTAAGCACATCGGCTTTCACCAACGGCTTGTCGAAGCTCATGTACGTATTGTAGTTGATCGTGAACTTGCCTTCCTTGCCGCGGTTGGTCGTGATCAGCACCACGCCGTTTGCGCCGCGTGAGCCGTAAATGGCCGTGGCTGAAGCATCTTTCAGCACCTCTATCGAGGCAATATCCTGGGGGTTGAAGTCATTCAAACCCGTGCCTTCCGCCAGCGGAATACCGTCTACCACGTACAGCGGGTCGTTGGAAGCCTGCACCGAGCGGTTGCCGCGGATGCGAATGGCAGGCGATTCACCGGGCCGGAAACTGCCCCCGCTAATATCAACCCCCGACGCCCGGCCTTGCAGGGCCTGGGTGATGTTGGTCGTCGGCACCTGCTGCAACTGCTCCGCCGACACCGAAGCGAGGGAGCCGGTTACGTCGCTCTTCTTCTGCGTGCCATAGCCCACCACTACCACTTCATCCAAGGCCTTGGTATCCTGTCCAAGGGCTACATCCACCGTACTCTTGCCATCAATGGCCACTTCCTTCGTGACATAGCCTACAAAGGAAAAGACCAGCGTGCCAGTGCGGTTGGGTACCTCCAGCGAAAAGCTACCGTCAGCATTTGTGCCTGTTCCGTTGCTGGTGCCTTTTACCACCACTGTTACGCCGGGCAGGGGCTCTTTGGTCTCGCTCGTGGTTACTCTGCCAGTAACCGTCTGGGCCCAGACCTGCTGCGTAAATAGCAGCACGGCGGTTAGGGCCAAGCACTGCCGCCATACATGGGTAATACTGTTCCTCATAGAAAAATAAGTTAGGGTGAGATGAAGACGGTGAGTGCGCTTCGCAAACGATTGCGCCTCGTGCGGAATGAAAGAGCGAAAAAGGCAATTGAGTTAGGACTCGCATGACCAATAGCCACTTATCGGTCATGCGAGAACAAAAGCCTCAGTAAATGCTCCTCAAATAGCAGCAAAGCAAGAGTGCCCTCCTTCCCGTACTCTCCTGCACCTAAAAAACTTGTTATTAATCATATACAAAAACAGCCCGGCAATTGCCGGGCTGTTACGCAAAGGTTTGCGGAAAGCTAGGGTTACTATGTTGTTAATCTGCGTGAAAAACGGCTTCTAGTGTGGTCGAAACCGGCGAATTATCAGGATTGGTTTCCATGATGTCGGCCATATAAGCCCACCATTTTTTCATAATTGGCAAGCTAGGTAGTTGGTCGATGGTATGGCCTTCCGCGCGCTTCTGTACGGCAAACAGAGTACCGCTGGCACGGTCCAGATAAATAGAATAGTCGCGAATGCCAGCTTCGGTCAGGGTTTGCGAGAGTTCGGGCCAGATTTCGTCGTGGCGGCGTTTGTACTCGGCTTCAAAGCCGGGCTTGAGCTTCATTGTGAAGGCTACTTCTTCCATAGGGCTGGGGTAATGCGTGGAACTGTGCTGGTGCCGAAATAAAAGATATTTCAGCGATGAGTAACTAGATAAAAGTTATTATACCACTGATCAACAGGGTGTAAGCTACCGAGGGTAGCTAGGTTGTTTTTGAATGAATTTAAGCTGGTATGTTTTTGGGAAAGGACCAAGCTCAACATTTACCCGTGCCCAATGAAGCTTGTGCTCCTCCGCATCGCCTTGCTACTATACCTGTTCACCCTCTCCTTTACCGTAGGCAGAATTAGTGCGCTTTTGCGGCTACCGTCGCCCTTGGCTACGCTGGCTGCTGAACGCATAGCTGCTCTCAGAGGTGTTGAAGCCAAGCAGTTGGTTGTGCGGCCTAGGTAATTGCTGCTAGGCAGCGTAGGCCCTACAACTTGCCTTGGGTAGGCGTGCGCCACGTATCAGTGCGGAAAGGAGTAGCCGGCAAGCCGGCAGCGTTATAGAAGTTCGGCTTTGGCACTTCGCGCCAGGCAAAGCGTACGGCCACAGGCTGTTTCACCCGGTCGCTCCACACCACCACCGATTTGCCCTCAATTTTGGCTTGGGCAGGCACGAACACGCTATCAGCGCCAGCAATGGTGAACTGCTTCAGCTCGCTTCCACCTTGCGCTACCAAGCCGCCGGCCATATAGTCGAAAGTCAGGCGAGCCTTACCCTTTTCCATTTTCATATCGTGGTAGACGGGGCCGGAATAAGCTAGGTTTTTCTGGCCGTACTCTTTCGCCAAGGCCCACAAAGCCAAGCGGTGACCAACTACTTCCTTGTTGCGCGGGTGGATGTCGAGTGAATCGCCAGCGTCGGTGATGACGGCCATGCCGGTGTGCGGCACGGTTTGCATGGTGAGGAGTTGGGCTTCGCGTAGCTCCGGGTTGCCGGTGCGGTGCGGTGCAATTTGCACGAAGTAGAAGGGGAGGCTAGGTTGCTGCCACTCGGCGCGCCAACTGGCAATCATAGCCGGGAATAGCTTGCGGTACTGGTAAGCGTGCTCCACATTGCTCTCACCCTGGTACCAGATAACGCCCTTCAGCGTGTAGGGTATCAGCGGGTGAATCATGGCGTTGTAGAGCTTGTAGGGCGACTTGTTGCTGGTGGGGCCTATCAGCTCGCGCGGGGCGGTGAGCGGCGTTTTAGGGTCGGCGACCTTGGCTTGCTTGTAGGCTTCCAGTTGCGTTTTGTAGTCGGCCAGCTTCTGGTCGTAGTTCTGCAACCCTAACTCGTAGCGGGCCAAAATAGGCTGAAGCTCTGGGGCCTTTTCGAGCACGTCCTTGCGCGTCCACGACTCGGCTGGCGTGCCGCCCCAGGTGGAGTTGATGAGCCCAATGGGGTAGTGCGTTTTCTCAAATACTTCTTTGCCAAAGAAATACGCCACGGCCGAAAACTCGCCTACCGTCTGCGGGCTGCACACGGCCCAACTGCCTTGCACGTCCTTTTGCGGTGTGTCGCCCACTTTGTTTTTCACCGTGAACATGCGGATGTTGGGGTAGTTGGCCTTCGGTATGACCTCTTCGGCGTTGATGATGCCGGTGTAGGAGCCGCTGTTCGGCCGCTTGGTCACGGGAAAAACCATGTTCGACTGGCCCGAGCACAGCCACACTTCCCCCAGTAGTACATTGTTGACGGTCAGCTTATTCTTGCCCTCAAAGGTAAGCGTATAGGGTCCGCCGGCCTTTGCGGTGGGCACCCGCACAAGCCAGTTGCCTTGCGCATCAGCGGTGGCTTTGACCGGCGCTTTAGTCCAGCTAGCCGTAACCGTTACGGTTTCGCTCGGGTCGGCCCAGCCCCACAGCGCCACCTCCGATTTCTGCTGAAGCACCATGTTGTCGGTAATCAGCGCGGGCAGCGTGACGTTGGCGAGGGTAGATTGGGCACAACCTAGCAGGCCCAAGAAAAGCAGCTTATGAAAAGAACCTAGGTGCTTCATGAAGAGGGGAAGACGAAGAACGATGTTATTTCTGCAAAGTAGACCGTCATGCTGAGCTGGTCGAAGTATCTCTACCGCAATGGTAATCAAGTTACTTTGACGGTAGAGATGCTTCGACCAGCTCAGCATGACGGTCTGGATTGAAAGCGAAGCTATTGGACCTGTGCGCCGCTTGTAGCGGGCGTCAGGGTTACAGGGCCTAGCAAGCCCGACTCACGTGGCGCCCACTTCTCGGCGGTGAAATTGCCGTCGGCGCCGCGGTTTTGAGGCAAGCGAGCCGACATATTAATGTTGTAGAACTTCTTCCACTCCACGTGATTCTTGTCCATGTCGGCAATGCGGTTAGCCATGGCATTCGACACGCTGATGGTGAGCGTATTGGTGAATTTGAGCTGATTTTTAGGGATGTACACCTGATACACGGGCCCGATCAGGGTGCCCACCTCCTGGCCATTGACCTGCACGCGGGCACTTTCGGCTACTTTACCTAGGTCCAGAACAAAGCCCTCATCCGAGCCGGTGGGCATGGGGAAAGAGGTGGTGTACGTGGCCGTGCCGGAGAACTTCTTCACCGCGTCGCCGCTGAGGTTGGTCCACGAACCTAGGTCTTTAGTCTGCACTTTGGCGGGCAGCTCGGGGCCGCCTTTCACGAAGTTGATGTCCCAGGTGCCCGTGATGGGCTGAGCTGCGCCGGCCGTTTTCAGGTAGGCGTACACGGGGCCGGTTACGGCGGCCGTGTTGGTTTCCAAGATGCACGATTCGCCGGGGGCTAGTTGCACGTACACCTCCGGCGTATTGCCAGCGTTGCGCAGGGCTGCCATGCCTAGCTTTTCGGTCATGGGGTTGTAGAGCGCCACCGATTTGCCGGGCGTTTGGAGCTTCACCCAGCCCTCCACAGCCTTCTCGCCGCGGTTGACCATAAAGTAATAATGGCCTTTCTCGTGGCTGCGGCGCACGTACTGAACGCCTTGGTCGACCATGGTCTCGCGCTTCACGCCAGCGGCGGCGAGTAGCTGGTCTACATCTTTACCAACCAGAATCTTGCCTTTGCCGAGGCTAGCTTGCTGCACACCTTTGCCACCGTCGGCGAATTTCAGCGGGGCCAAAAGCTTCTTCAGCGTCGCGCGGCGAGCCTCCAGATTACCGAGGCCAGGCACGTCCGTGGGAAGTTGGTTTTGCACCACAATGGTGGCGCCGTTCTGAGCTAGGTCCAGCACCCGCTGCAACGTTGCGAGCGGAACCAGGCGCGCGTCGGGCAGCAGGATGGTCTGGTACGTCACGCCGCCGGTGTGCAGGTCGCGGCCCGCACCGGTCACACGTTGGAGCTGCTTGTCGGAAATGAAGTCGAAGCCGTAGCCTTTCTTCAGCATGTCCTCAGTGGTGTTTTCCACCGGCATCCCCTTGAAGCCGTGGTCAATACCGTCGTAGTGCTGAAGCAGAACCTTGCCGCTCGGGTTCGAGAACGAATCGTACATGGGCAGGTATACCAGCACGTCGTTGTTGGGCTTGCCTTGCTGCAAGAAGGATTGGCAGTGCGCCACGTAGGTATTCAGCTTGCCGAAATCCGTCCAGAACGTATTGTTTGGGTTGAAGTGCACGGCCGCGTAAAACAGCCAGCCCGGCCAGGGCGCCGACGCCGGCGAGTAGTTGGTGCCGTGGTAAAACGTGTGGTTCACGCCACCGAGCAGGTAGCGGTCCATCGACAGTTTTACGTCGCTGAGCTTGGAGAGAAAGTGCTCGTTCTCCCACGTCGCCGACTCCGACGAAGCTAGCTTTTTACCAGTCACGTTGGCCGCCGAGGAGGCAAACTTGATGCGCAGCAAGTCGGTGCCTTCCGTCTCGGGGATGTCGGTAACGGCGTACAGGTCAAGGATGTTGGCCGGTGAGCCGTGGGCTTGGTTGCGGATGAGGGCGCCTTGCGTTTTGGCCCAATCGCTCCATACCTTGGTGTAGTTTTCCAGCAGCAGCTCCGAAATCGTTTCGCGGTAGTCGCAGAGCACGCGGTGGTTTTTGTCGTCGGTGTCTTTGCCAAACAGCGCCGGCAAATGCTTGCGCAAGTCGTAGCCGCGGCGCTTCTGAAACTCCGTGAACATGGCCGGGGTCCAGTTGGCCTCGCCCTGGGCGTCGTCTACTTCGTAGGAGTCGTTGAAAAATGCCCGTAGCGCCTTGATGTCGTAGCCTTTGAAAGCCTCATCGAAGCGCTGCAAGTAGTGTTGGGTGGCCGTTTTGGAGAGGTGGTCGACTACGTCGCCCTCACCGCCGGGGCCAGCCCGTTCTACTTGCTTGCCGTGCCACCCCTGGAACACGGCGTACAAGGTCCAGTTGCCAGCCGGCGCGGTCCAGTTCAGCTTGCCATTGGCGTCTACTTTGAGGGTCAAGTCTTGTGTCTCGCCCTTATCGGAGTAGGCCATCAGGGTTTGCAAGGGCAAGGGCTTCTCAAACCGCACCTGGTCCAGGGCTAGGGTCTGCAAGTCCTTGTTCTTCGCCACTGGGTCGACCAGCGTTTTGATGTCAACTTGGTGATTGACAGCCCGAATGACCGGCTTTTGCATGAACGTCACAGCATCTTTGAGCTGCTCGCCACCCTTCACCGAGTAGGTTTCGTAGGCCACGTATTTGCAGGCATCCGTCGGCGTCACCCACGGCCCGCCGAACGGCCAACCCGACGCCTGCGCCATGTCCACACCCATGTCGAGCCGACCCGCTTCTTTCAGCGTGTGCGTGAGCATGCCCATCCACTTCGGCGACAGAAAGTCAATGAATTGATTTTCTGCGCCGTGCACGCCGTATATCGCCGTAATTTCTACGCCACCTAGGCCTGCCTTATTGTATTGCTCCAGCAGGCTGGTCAGGTCTTTCTGATTCACGGCGCTGCCTTCCCACCACCAGCGCGTCCAGGGCTTGGCTTGCTGGGTGATGGTCGGCCACTTCGGCGCTTGCGCCCAGCTAGAGGTGTGGGCGGTAGCGAAACCTAGCAGGATGGGTAGGAGTAGGGTTGATTTTTTCATGTTCTAGTTAATAGTGCCTTCCAAAAGGCCGTCATGCTGAGCTTGCCGAATCATCTCTACCGTTGCGAACCTAGAACGGTGTAGAGACGCAATATTTTGCGTCTTATCGTTGAACGACCTAGGTCGCGCTGTGCATAACAAACAACATCAGCAACGATAAGACGCAAGATATTGCGTCTCTACACTGGGCAATGCAACGGTAAAGATGCGTCGACCAGCTCAGCATGACGTTCTGAAGTGTTACTTCAGCTTATATAACTCACTGCCAGCCAGCAAGAAGCAACCTAGGCCGTAGTCTTGAAAATCGGGCATGTGGTCGTAGCTCACGGGTTGGCCGTCTTTGGGTTCTTTGCCGGTGCCTTGCACGTAGCCAAGGGCGCCGTCGGGGTGCACGCACTCTTTGGCCATGGCGTTCCAGGCTTTCACCACGATGGGTTTGTAGGCATTCTTGTCGAGCAGGCCGTTATTCATGCCCCAGGTCATGCCGTACACGAATAGCGCTGTGCCGCTCAGCTCTTTACCGCCGAAGTGAGTGGGGTCGACGAGGCTCACGTTCCAGTAGCCGTCCTCGCGCTGCAAGGGCGGCAGGGCTTTCATCATGGCCATGTACATCTGCTCGTACTCCTCGCGGTGGGGAGCACCTTTCGGTAGGATTTCTAGGGTGCGCACCATGGCGGCTACCACCCAGCCGTTGCCGCGGCTCCAGTAGCAGTCGTCGCCGTTGGGCTCTTTATAGGGCGGTACGAAGTCTTTGTCGCGCCACCAGAGCTGGTCTTGCGGGTTGTAGAGGCCGCTGCCGCCGTGCGCCGTTTTCGAGTAGTTGTAGATCTGGTACATCTTCTCGAAGTACTTGTCGTCCTTGTACATCACCCCTAGCTTGGCGTACACGGGCATCGCCATTTGCAAGGCGTCAATCCACCACCAATCGTCGATTTTGTCGCTGGTCACCATCAGGTCGATGCTGGCTTTGATGTCGTGGATGCGCTCGGGCTTGGGGTCGATCTGGTAGAGGTCGATGTAGGTTTGACCGGCGCACTGGTCGTCGGCGTTGCGCGTCTCGATGCCTTTGCGCAGGCCCCACTTGTGCTTCTCGCCCCACTCCACAGCGTAGTCGTAGTAGCGCTTCTGCTTGTCGGTTTTGTAGAGCGCCATCAGGCCTTCATAGTACACGCCGCGGGTCCAGATGTTGCTGGGGCGGGCAATGTTGGTCACGATTTCCTTGCCTGGGTCCGGCCACATCTTCATGAAGTAGGCGTTGGTCTTGGTCATCGTTTTGAGGATGGCCTTCGGCTTAGGGAGTTTTTGGGCCTGCGTAGTGACGGCACCTAGGGCCAGGGCGAGTGCCAGGGCGCCGGTGCGAGCGGCTTGGCGGACAAGGAGAGAGCTACTCTTCATTATGGGACTTTGGTGATGAGTGAAATAGTCAGTTAAGGATTGGTGTGCCCCAGCGCACCTAGGCTTGGGCGTGGTTTCTCGTACACTTCGGCCTCCACAATACCGAGGGTGCCGGCCGGACCGGGCTGGTCGGTGGCGGCCGTGGGGTTATTGGGGGCGGCTTTCTGTTCGGCGAGTTCCGTGATGTTGTAGGCGTCTTGGTTGCTGCCCGCGCCCACTAGCTCGATGCGCAGACGCTGGCCAGTTTGCGGGGCAAAGATGGCAGTGTAGTAGCCGAGGTTGCGTTCGGTGGTACCGCGGAAGACTTCTTTGTCATCGATCAAGATGCGAATGGGATACGTGCGCGAACGCCAGCCACTGAGCTTCAAGGCCACTTCGCTCACGGCGGCGGGGCGGGCTAGGTCGTACTGAATCCAGGTGCCCGGCTGCTTCTCGCTGATCCACTCCGATAGCTCGTTATCGTCGTAGCTGAAGGCGGCGTTGCCTTGGTTCGAGCTGGCGGTTACCTGCTTGATGGGCACTGCCGTGCGCGAGATGTGGAAGGAAGGCCCGGCTGGGGTTGGCCCACGCTTCAGGCTAGGAGCTAGGTCGGCGCCGGGCAGTTGCAGGGCTAGGCCATCGGTAACGGCAACCGGCTTGGAAGCTAGGCTCACCGAAGCCGACTTCAGTCCCTCCGACACAGCTTGCAAGCTAATCTTGCCGGCTTGGGTGGTCGTGCGGATAAGTACGCGGTTCACGCCGCCTTCCACCGGCAGGGTTTGAGCTAGGATGTAGTTATCAGGGCCTTGGGCTAGGCCGCCGCGCCAGGTGGCCGTGCCTTTCAGGGTGAAGTTGATCATGTTCAGGGCCGTGGGGCAGCGCAGGCCGTTGGCATCCACTACTTCCACTTGCACCAAGGCTAGGTCGGCGCCGTTGGCTTGCAGGCCGTTGGGGCTCATCATTGGGGTTAGGCGTAAGGCAACGGGCGCACCAGCGGTTTGGTGTGCGGCCTCGCTTACTTTCTTGCCGCCCGCATCGTAGCTCACCGCCTTCAGGGTGCCGGGCTGCCACGCTACGTTCTTGAAAGTGAACAAGAACCGGTGGCTTTGTTCGCTCTGGCCCAGCGACTTACCATTCAGAAACAGCTCCACCTTCTCGCCATTCGACACCACGGTCACGTCTTTCTTCACGCCCTCCTTGTAGTTCCAGTGGCCGATGATGTGGGTGCGCTGCTTCTCAGTATCTACCCAACCATCCCACATCACTTGGTGGGCAAAAAAGCCGTCTTTCGGGATGCGCATGGCGTCGGCCTCGCCACTGCGGCGGTAGTTTTCGCCGCCGCGGTAGTGGGTGTTCGAGTCGGTAAAAACAATGTTCACGCCACCCGAACTCACGCGCTGACCGGTGCCGGGACGCTCGTGCCAGTAGTCGTACCACCGCATCACGTCCTCGCGGGCGTGGGTGCCCTGGTTGCGGTTGTACTCGGCGGCGCTGGCCCCCTTGTACAAGGGGCCGTCGCCTTCTTTGTGGTAGGGCGGCGAGAGTTCGTCCCAGTACTTGCGCAGGCCTTCGTCGCGGGAGTATTCCATGGCCCACATCGGGTGCTTCGCGCTCTTATTAATGTAGAGCATCTCGCCCCCATACTCGGCCAGTTTGCTGTCCAGCATTTCGCGCGAGCCTATGGCGCGGCCGCCGTTGGGGTCGTACTGGTCGCGAATGGCCTTCATCTCGGCCATGTGCTCTTCGCTGATGCTCTCGTTGCCGCACTCGTAGAACACGATGCTGGGGTTGTTGCGGTTGTAGATGATGGCGTCGCGCATGAGCTCGGTGCGCTGGCCCCAGCGGCGACCGGTCACATCTTTCTCAGCGTCACCGGCGGGCATAGCTTGGAGCAAACCCACTCGGTCGCACGATTCGATGTCTTGTTTCCAAGGCGTGATGTGCATCCAGCGCACTAGGTTGCCGTTGCTTTCTACCATCAGGCCATTGCTGAAGTCTGATAGCCAAGCTGGCACCGAGAGACCTACGGCGGGCCATTCGTTGCTGGTGCGCTGGGCGTAGCCGTGCATTTGCAGCACCCGGTCGTTGAGCTTCACCATGCCGTTGCCAAACTCCGTTTTGCGGAAGCCAGTGCGCGTTTTTACCACGTCCACGGGCTTGCCGTCCACTTTCAAGGTAGTGTACACGGTGTATAAGTAGCCGTAGCCCCAGCTCCAAAAATTTAGCCCCTCAACCGGGCCGCTGGCGCTGACGATCTTGGTTTCGCCGGGCTGCAACGTGGTTTTGCCGCCGCTCAGCTTCTTGATTTCCTTGCCAGCTAAGTCTTCCAAAGTGGCTTCGTACTCGAAGGTGCGCGCGGTGGGGTACTCGTTCTTCACCTGCGCCTCGGCCGTGACGGTCGCCTTGCGGGCGGCCACGTCGAAGTTCTTAGCGTAGATGTACACGCCCGTGGTACCTAGGTTGGAATAGAGCGGCAGGGTTTGGTACAGCGGCTCCGCCACGTGCAAAAACACGTTTTTGGAAAGCCCGCCGTAGTTAGCGTTGAAGTTTCGGTCGCTCCACTGGTACTTCTGGTCGGTGGCTTTCTCCTTGTAATCCCAGTCGTTGTTGGTGCGCACCGCCAGCACGTTTTCCTGGGGCGCGGGCTTCAGCAGCTTCGTCACGTCGAAGCCGAAGGCCATGGCGCCGTTTTCGTGGCGGCCAATAAATTCGCCGTTCAGGTAAAACTCGCCCACTTGCCGCACGCCTTCAAACTCCAGGAACACCTTCTTGCCCGCATCTGCTTTCGGCAAACGGAAGTATTTGCGGTACCACGCAATGCCGGTCGACAAGTCTTTGATGTCTTTCTTAAAGGCCTCGTCTTCGTTCCAGGCCCACGGCAGCGTCACGGGTTTCCACTTCGCGTCGTCGAAGCTAGGTGTCTCGGCACCCGCAGCATCGCCCACGTACACCCGCCAGCCTGGGTTGAAGTTGTACTTCACGCGCGGGTTAGGGGGCGAAGCAGCTTTTATGTTAGGCGTTAGGCCTAACAGTAGCGCTATGCTGAGGAAAGTGATGAAGTGGGTGCGGGGCATGGAATTTTGTTCTTGTGGGGGCCTCACCCCCTAGCCCCCTCTCCGAAAAGGAGAGGGAGAACTAGTTCTAGTAGTAGAATTACAGTTTGTTGAAAAGCCAGGGATAAAAAGCTAGAGGTTAGTTCCCCGCAAATGCTTTATGCGCATTACCTTTTCGGAGAGGGGCTAGGGGTGAGGCGACTACTGACCGGCTTTGCCCAAGCTGCCTTTCAAGCTCGCTGGCGCTAACTCCACAGCGTACACTTCCTCCTCGCCTTCAAAATTGGCGCGGAAGATCAGCCACTTGCCATCGGGCGAAAAGTGAATGTTGGGTTCTAGCTTGTAGCCGTGGGCCTTCATGTTCACCAACTTCTCGGAGCGGAACTTGTCGCCTTCGGGGTGGAAGAGGTAGATCCACTGGCCATTCGGGGCTTTGGCTACCTGGCCAGGGTCGCCACCATCGCCGGCGAAAAGCTTCTGGTCGGCGGAAGTGGTGAAGTGAATCGACCACTCATCGCGGGTCATTTGGTACTTCTTCTCCTGGCCGGTTTGCAGGTTTGTGCCGGTTAGGTAGAACGTGGCGCCGCGGGGCAATTGGTTGTCAAACCAGATGGTTTTGCCATCGGGGCTGAAGAACTCGTGGCCAGCAATTTCCATGTCCATCGTGCGCTTGTGCACGAGCTTCACGGCCTTCGTTTTGGTGTTGATGGTCCAGATGCGGTCGACTTTGTGCCAGGGACCTTCGTGGCAGAACATCAGCAGGTTCGGGTCGGTGGGCGAGTACTGCACGTGATTGAGCCAGGCGCTGTCGGTGAACAGCTTATTGAGTTGCGCAGTCTTCACGTTCACGCTGAAGAGTGTGCGCGGCAGCTTGGCCTCGTAGATGCGCGTGAAGTAGTCGTGCTTCTCCGGGTACTTTTTCGAAATCTCCTTCTCCGCGTCCGTCGACCAAGCGCCCCCTAGCTCGGTCTCGTCGGCGTTGAGGGTGGTGATGCTGGCCTTGAAATCCTTCGGAAACACAAAGACCCGGCGCGTTTTCTTGGTGTCGATGTTGGTGGCGTACACCGTATCCTGGGTCTGGTAAAATACCTGCCGGCTTTTGGGTGCCACAATTTCGCCGCTCACTTGCGCGAAAGCCCGCGTCAGGGGCTGGGCCTGATAGGTTTTTAGGTTGAGCGTATAAATCTGCTTGCCGGCGGGGCTGGTGTGATAGAACACCATCAAGTCGCCCTCGCTGCCGCGCTGCTTGATGAAGGGGTTATTGTGGAAGTAAAAGCTCGCGTTGCCGCCGTCGAGGCGCGTGAGGCGCACTACTTTGTGGCCCGTATCCTGGTCGATCCACTCGGTGGGCATCGGCTTTTTGGACCCGGTTTCGAGCTTGGCTTGGGCCTGCGCTGTGGCTCCGACGAGCGACAGACCTAGCAGGAGTTGATAAGAGAGCGTGTTCATAGCAGGTGGAGTTTGGGTTGAGGGGAAGGGCGAGGCTAGTTGGCGGATAAGCGGAGCTGATGGGCAGCCTTCACGTCGAGATACTTGGCGAGGTCGCGCAGGGCAATGACCTTGTAGTGGTTGTCGTGGAGGTACTTGAGGTATTCTTCGAACAAGGCCGGCGGGGTCGTCACCCAGTCGTGGGCGTAATCGGGCACGCCGTGAATGGTGAGCACCAGGATGTTGCCGTTCTTGGCCTGCTGCAAGGCTTCCATGATTTGCTGCTTGTTGCCGGTCTTGGTCGTGAAGCTAGGTATCAGGTAGGGGTGGTCGACGGTGGGGTTGTAGAGCCGGTCACCGCCAGTGCGCGCAAACTGGTAGCCTTTCTCCCGCAGCACTTCAAACGCCGTTGGGCTGGTGTCGTAGGCCGGGTAAGCGAAGTTCACCGGCCGCGGAATGCCGTAGGTGTTGCAGCGCTGCTCCAAGGAATCGAGCTCGGCTGTGAGCTGCGCTTTCGTCAGCTTGTTCACGTGCTTGTGCGTGAGCGTGTGGCTAGCCACCTCGAAGCCCATTTTGTCGAGCTGCTTCATCTGCGCCCAACTCATGTACTTGGTTTTATCGGCAAAATCGGGCGGAAACTCGCACACGAAGAAGGTGCCGCCGAAGCCGTACTTTTTCAGCAGCGGGGCCACGAAGGTGGCGTGCGTCACGGGGCCGTCGTCGAAGGTGAGCACCACCAGCTTATCGGGTATCGGGCGGCGTACTACTTGGGCGGTAGCACCGGCGACACCTAGCCACAAAAAGATCAGCAGCAGTACTCGGTTCATGCGGTGGGAAGGCCAGAATGGCATCGACATGGGGTGGGAAGCAATCCAAGAACGTAGCTAGGTAGCACGAAACCCTCCTGTACTGTTCGGGTCAGATGCGACCAACTAAGCGGCGCCTGCGTACAGAGTGGCTTGGCTAACGCCTTCCTCCGGTTTGCGCTACTTTCTCGCTACCGCTTACAAAACAGAGTAGATCATGCAACTTTTCGTGTATTCAGCCTTCAGCGAAGCTAGCCAGCGGCGTTTGCAGCAAGCGCTACCGGCCGACGTGACTATCACCTTCCGCACCAATCTGCCGGAAGAGCAGCAACGGCCTTTGTTCGAGCAAGCGGATGTACTCTTCGGCAACCCGCCGGCCGCTTGGCTGACGGATGCGGCCCCAGCTTTGCAGTTTTGGCAAATCGACTCGGCCGGCTTCGAACGCTACGCGCAGTTGCACCTAGGTGCTGCGGTGGCCAACCTAGGCGACTTTTTTGCCTGGCCTTGCGCCGAAACCATCGTGGCGGGTATCCTGGCCTGGTACCGGCACATTCCGGAGCTGGCGGTGTTGCAGGTTCAAAAAAAGTGGGTAGGCTCGCCCGTGCGCCTCAAGCTCGGGCTGCTGCGCGGCAAGCGCGTCGTTATTCTTGGGGCCGGGGCTATTGGGCAGGCCGTGGCGCAGCAACTTTCCGGCTTCCAATGCGAGGTGAAGTTTCTGGCCCGCACCAACCCCCAAGCGCAGCTGCGTTCGGTCGAGGAGCTGAAAGCCGCTCTGCCGCAGACGGATCTGGTCGTCAACTGCTTGCCTGGCAGCGCCGACAAGTTCTTCTCCGCTGAGCTAATCGAGGCCATGCCGCCCGGCAGCCTGTATGCCAGCGTGGGCCGCGGCAACACCACCGACGAGGCCGCGCTGCTGGCCGCGCTTCAAGCCGATAAGCTAGGCGGCGCCGTGCTCGACGTCACGGCCCAAGAGCCGTTGCCCGTTGATAATCCCTTGTGGAGCCTGCCCCAAGTGCTGCTCACGCAACACACCGCCGGCGGCCAGCCCGGTGAGGAAGATGGCCGCATCGATCAGTTTCTGGCCAATCTGCGGCGCTTTCAGCAAGGCGAGCCGCTGGAAAACCCCATCGATTTGTCGAAAGGATATTAGGCTTTCGGGCGACTCAAAATTACAATCGGCTGTTCCTTATAGATAGTGCGCGCTTGTTCTTGGTAGCCGAATTTGTGGGCCACGCGCAGCGAGGGTGCGTTATCCGGATCGATAATGCACACGGTACGCTTTTGCGTAAAATTTGCGTCGCCCCAGGCAATGGCTGCCCGCACGGCTTCGGTGGCGTAGCTTAGGCCGTGCACGCGCGGCGCCAGCACCCACCCAATCTCCGGAATGCCTTTGATAGAAGGGGTAAGGTCGCGGTGGTAATCCGAGAAGCCCACGTTGCCGATAAAGCGGCCGGTGCTTTTCTCCTCCACGGCCCAGTAGCCGTACCCCATCAGGACCCAATGGCCCGGCAAGCCCATCAAGCGGCGCCACGCATCTTCCTCCGATTGAGGCTTGCCGCCCAAAAACCGGTAAAAATTAGGGTCGGTCCACATGGCGGCAAACTCGGATAAGTCAGCAAGTTGGTAGCCGCGTAACCGCAGGCGCTCAGTTTCGAGCAGGGGGATTTGGGTCAGGGAAGACATGACTGTAAGGACTACTTTATATAATGCAACTTATTAGCCTAGTTGATTGATGACTTACAAGTAAGTTTAATTATTAAATGCGTCCAAACTAGCGCGTTCTGTGAAGCCAGCACTATAGCGGTAAAGTTGCGGCGCGCAGTGAATTCATCAGAGGATTCGTGTCTCAACTTCAGCGATTCTATTTCATGTGATGTAAAATAAAATCTGCTATACGCTCAGGTAGAGTAACGGAGGCCTGTTAAGGTAGATAGGTGCAGTATGGTATAACTGCAAATAATGCATTACAGTGAAGGATGGAGTACTAGTTTATCGCTGGGCTGCTTCAGTAGGAGTTGTTTTCTGAGCCGGGCGTTTAATGGTTTCTCGAGATAGTAATACAAGAAACTGCTCAATACAATGACAACGGATAACAACGAAAAAAACAAAATATATTTATAGTGTGGTACGTGCTGTTGGATTAGGATTCTTTCAAGCCGAGGTGAGATACTCATTACGAACACAAAATGCAATAAGTATAAAGAGAAAGAAATTTCTCCTAAAAAATAAATCGGTTTTGTTGAAAATATCTTGCTCAACAAAGAATTGCCTCTAGTAAGGCCAATTAGCATAAATGGTATTAACAGGATAAAGGTTACGTTTGCTAACAGGCTAGCTGAAAATAGCAAAGCCAATTGAACAATGAATAGCAAGTAAAAGAATGAATTGGGGACCAACTTAAGCCGGCCGCTATCCAATAAACTAAAGGTTGCTATTCCTAGTAGATAAGAAGCAAGACCCCGCAGAACAGGATAATAGCCTGTAGTGATAATCGAAACGTAGTTTTGATTTATTAAAAATACGTTATTGAGCAGGAATCTATGATTTTGATAAAAATGATGATTTAAGCTCTTGGTAATAAAAAGTATAATGCCTATAGATAGTAGATATAAGGTAAACGCTCTTATATAGGCTTTGCTTATCTTGCTAAATAAAATAAACATGACTGGTAATAAAAAATAGATGGCCCACTCAACAGACAAAGACCAGGCTAATGGGTTGATGTTTTTAATGTCAAACAGGCTTTGAAATAATGTAAGATTAGCTATAATTGTTAGAATACTGGTCTTGTGTTGTGTGAACAATATTTCTGCTAGGAAATAGCAAAGCGTAAGGGCAATGTAGATGGGGTATACTCTGCAGAACCTTTTGATGATAAAGTTATAGTAATTTGTCTTTTTTATGCCGTCTTTGAATTCATTATACGAAGTGATACTTAGCAGGAATCCACTTAAAATAAAGAATAAATCGACGCTCCAGTTTCCATGAGTAAATAGTACTGTTAAATAATATTTACTTAATGGGTTTAATACGTTGCTAGTTAATAAGAAATAATGCCAATGATGGAATACTACAAAGAGAGCCGCAATTCCTCTGACTCCCGTTAATGACTTTATTTCTACTTTGTTCATCGTATTTTACTGAAACTCCTCCAAATGATTTCGTAGCCGTGTGTGCCTATATACAGTTGAAGGCGTTTTCGTCAAGTGGCTCGTGCTAGAGGAACTGAGGGAACGTCTTAAACAGGCAGGCTACTTATCCTCCCTAGGCAAGCGCCTGCCGAGGAGTAGTAGAAGTAATGCCACAAGACCACGGCTACGGTAGACAAGCTACTGGCTGCTCACAATTAGTTTGAGGATATAAAACTATACTAATTTCTAATAGTATTTATATAATACGCTTCAATACTATTCAAGTGGTCTAGCCAAGATAGACACAATTGGGCCGGCTTCTGTTAAGTAAATTTCCGTTTCAGCTCGGCTGCTCAACAGCTACCGTTGTTATAACACATAGGTAGATTAAGCGCAGTGTATAAGGATCAGTTAGAGGTCTTTTCTTGTCCTGTGCGCATAACCTCCTCGAACTGTTCCCGCTACCTCGCGCTTGTACCATTTGCATCCGGATGAGAGCAAGCGCAATGCTTAGCAGCAGGCCAACGGGATTTTCCAAGACGCATTAGCAAACAAGTACGCCGCTAGCCGCAACCGAAAGCACTGGTTTATGGGGCAGTTCCTTGAAAAGGATAGGCCGACTTTGGGTTCTTGGCGTATACATTTACCCAAGCAAAGCACTCAGGTGCCCTTGTTTTTCGCCCCCCAACCACTCCCAATACTTCTATGCAGTACCGCAAACTCGGCAAAACCGGCTTCTCTATTTCTGAAATCAGCCTAGGTACCTGGCAGGTAGGCGGCAAATGGGGCGACCCATTCAGCCACGAAAACGCCGATCAGATCCTGAACGCGGCCGTCGATTCTGGCATCAACTTCATTGATACCGCCGATGTGTACGGCGACGGTGAAAGCGAAAAAGCTGTAGGCCGCCTCGTGCGCAACCGCTCCGAACGCATCTATGTGGCTACCAAGTGCGGGCGCCAGCTTCAGCCCCACGTGAACGAGGCCTACACGCCCGAGGCCATGCGCCGGTTTGTGGAAGCTAGCTTGCGCAACATGCAGCTCGAGACCCTCGACCTGATTCAGCTGCACTGCCCGCCCACCGAGGTGTACTACCGCCCCGAGGTTTTTGAGGTGTTCGACCGGCTCAAAGAAGAAGGCAAAATACAGAATCTAGGGGTGAGCGTGGAAAAAGTGGAAGAAGGGTTGAAAGCCTTAGAGTTTCCTAATGTTACTACCATTCAGCTCATCTTCAATATGTTCCGGGAGCGTCCATCGGAGTTGCTGTTCAAGGAAGCGCAGCGCCGCGACGTGGGCCTGATTGTGCGGGTGCCGCTGGCCAGTGGCTTGCTGACGGGTAAGTTCTCGCCCAATACTCAGTTTTCTGCCGACGACCACCGCAACTTCAACCGAAATGGTGAGGCCTTTGACAAAGGCGAAACCTTCTCCGGCGTTGACTACAATACCGGCCTCGAAGCGGTGGAAGAGCTCAAACGCGTGTTCCCCGACCAGCCTAACCTAGCCCCAGTAGCCTTGCGTTGGGTGTTGATGTTCGACGAGGTAAGCTGCGTGATTCCGGGGGCTTCCAAACCCGAGCAACTCACCTCCAACCTGCACGCCGCCGAGCTGCCGCCGCTATCGGCCGAGCAAATGCAGCAGGTGAAGGCCATTTATGACAAAAAGATTCGTCCGTTGGTGCACCAGATTTGGTAATCCTACGCTTTGGCGTGAGTGGAGCTAGCTACTTACGGCTTCGCTCATGCCAAGACTGGCTCTGGTAAACGAGCTAGGGCACCACAGCTCACAGGCGTGGCTACGCCTGTGAGCTGTGGTGCCCTAGCTCGTTTTAGCTCAGTGCTTACTTGATCAAAGGTTGAAATTCCTTCTTCAGCAAATAGGCTAGCATTGGGGGAACGAGTAATTGCAGGAAGAGCCGACCTAGGTACGTGAGGCGTGAGCCGGCAAACACGAGTATGCGTTGCAAGAGCACATGCAGGAAAAAGGGAACTAGGTAAAGGAGCGTGGCAGAGGGTGAAGCTTCAGGCGGCGTTCAGCAGAGCGGGCTTCGGGGCGGCCGGTGCTTTAGCGCGTAGGCGCTGGTGCAGCGGATGTTCTATCCATTTATAAAGCGCGACGGAGAGCAGCGTATAGGCGCCCAAGCGTATAAACCAGTTGTCGGTAAGGTAGCGGCTGAAAAACGTATCGACAACCCCTAAATGAATCAGGTAGAACACGTAAGAGCTTTTACCTAGCAAGTCGAAGGTCTTGGAAGCCAGGAGCTGCTGCAGCCAGGTACGTTCCCGAATTAATCCCCAGAGCAACAGCGCAATCGGGAGAGGAAGTAAGACGTTATTTACCAGATAATATAAGTAGACTTGAGTGAGGGGTTGCGACGGTAGCTGCTCCATAGCGGCCAGCACAACGACGACCGCTAGGATACCTAGCCCTCCCAGTAAAGTAGCTTTTTTCAATAAAACCGGTTGGGCGCTTGGCTGCCGGCGCATCCATAAGGCAAGCCCCATTCCGACGAAGAACTCTACGCAACGCCCGAAGAACGTCTGGCTCAACATGTAGTCAATGCTAGGCATCAGGCTGGCGGTGGGCAGCAGCTGCGAGCATACTGCTACTATGACAGTTCCCAACAGCAAGAGCATCAGGGGGTAAGCGTACAGTCGCCGAAAGTTGTGCTTGAGCCCGAGTAACAGCAGCGGGGCGCAGAGGTAAAAGGTTTCTTCTACCGTCAGCGTCCAGGCAGTGGGCACACCTAGGTAGATCATGCTCTGGAAGTAGGCGCGAGTAAGCGTAAGATTCAATAAAATGATTACGGCTCTTTTGGCCGCTCCAAAAGCCGCAGGCCACGCATACCACTCGTGCGTAGGACTCACCAGCATCACCGCAAAAGTGAGCAGCGTCAGGAGGAAGTAGATGGGGTAAATGCGGGCAAAGCGGTTTTGCAGGTAGCGCCGAAACCAAGGCCCGGTTAGCTCAACGCTACCAGCGTAGCGAGTAGTAATAAGAAAGCCGCTGAGCACGAAGAATATAGGTACACCAATATGCCCTTGATGCGCGCACAGAATAAGCCACTTAAAAACAAAAGGCTGGTTAGTAGCCGGGATATGCAGGACATAGTGGTAGAAGAAAACCAGAAAGGCTGCAATGGCCCGAATGCCTGTGAGAGCCGGAAAATACGTTTTCAAGCTGCCTGATAATTAACTAGTGGCGAGAAGGAGTTAGGCTATTCATCTATGTGCATGTTCCTGTTGCTTCTTTGAACAGCCGTTGCGTAGCCTGAATAGCACTTGGTGAAAGATAAGGTATTTAGTTATTTTTATGATTTTAATTATAAATAATAGTAAAATATTATAAACGTGAGATGGGCCGGCTTTTCTACAGAACGTAAGTGTGTGTTCCCCGACCAGCCGAACTTAGCCCAGGTAAGAAAAGCCCTTGAACGCACGGCGCCAACTAACCGCCCAAACAAGTTCCCACGCTTGCCGGGGGGCCGCTTTCACGACAAAATGCTCATCTGCGAATGCTATGGCAGTCACTTCTCCCCTAAAGAAAGCGAGTTGCCATACAGAGCATTTTGGTTGGCGCCGTACGTTGCTGAGCATCAGCTTGCCATAACGCAGTAAGGAGCTGATAGAAAAAAGTAGTGAGGAGATAGTGTAAAAGAAATTTCGGGATTAAGGTTGTTTGTGAGCTAGTTACGTGCGCGAAACTTGGGCTACGAGGTGCGTTGAATGCTTAAGCGGCCCTAGGTGCCGCGCTATCAATTGCTCCACCTTCCGGCCCTAGAGCTGCCCTTGGCGGACGGCGTTGGGGAAGTGGATACCGCCGTAGAAGCGCGACACGGCAGCTTCCGTCGCCGCTTGTTGGAAAGAACTGAAGTGCCTAGGCTTTAAGGCTCGCCAAAGCCGAGCAGGCCGAGTCGCTTGGGGCTAGCACCTCGTTGCCCGCCAGCAGCGCGTACGCGAAAAACCGAGCCGCCAGGGGTGGGTAAGTCACATCGTGCATCATCAGCTCGTTCATCTCATCCACCACCCACCCAAGCCGGTTCGCCGTGGGCTCGTAGTCGGCGGGCACCAGGCGCCGGCACGAGGGCCCGCTCGCGCTGGCAACCAACAGCAACATGCTCAGCAGAAATCGACTTAAGGGCAGTGACATAGACTAAAACGGCGTGAACTTGCTAAAGGCGTGAAAGCTAGGTTATTCAACCTTGCGGGTCTTGGCCGCCTGAATATCCTGGGCGACTTGCTCGCGGTACTTGTCGAAGGTGTCATTGGCGAAGGTGATGGTCGGGATGGGTCGCTGGCTAGCCGACACCGGCCGGGGTTTGCTGAAGCCATACTCGTGCACGCCCGTGCTGCCCGAGCCGGGGGCGGGGGTGCTCAGGTGGTTGTAGCTATCCACGTAGGTGTAGAAGCCGGCCGGGTACTGTGAGTAGCGCGGCACTTGGGTCAGGGGGAACACGCTCATGAGGGCGTCGTAGTGCATTTCGGCGATGGGCAGCACGCCGGGGTGGCGCTGAGCTAGGTCGGCTACCAAGCGGCGCGTGCCCTCGTACATGTCGGCTTTAGGGTTGTTTTCCCAGAGCCCGGCAATGTCCATGAAGTACGAATCGACGTGGTAGTCCTTGATAACCTTGTCGATCCGGTCGCGCAGGTAGTTGCGCCACGAAGCCACGCCGATGTTCATCACCGGCATCCAGCCGTCGCCGTGCCGGTCGTTGTCCCAGTCCACCCAGTTCAGGTCCCAGTTGTCGCCGTCGGTGTGCTGGGTAACGGCATCGGCAAACTTCTTGAATACCGAAAGCTCGCGGTTGGCCGAGTTGGTGCCGAACATGGCCGAGAAGTGAAAACCTAGCTTGTGGCCTTCGTCGATGAGTTGCCGAAAGCCCTTGTCGCCGCCCATGCGCGGGTCGGTTTGGTAGAGCGGGTAGTTCCAGTAGTAACGCCCATCCCAGCCGGGCAGAAACACGAGCACCTGCTTGGGGTCAATCTGGGTGGCTATCCAGCGCAGAATGGTGAGCTGTTTGGCGTAGTCGTTGAAGATGAACCCCGTCCAATGGGCGCCGTGCAGGGCCACCACCAGCTTGGTGTCGCGCAGCCAGGCGGGCACATCGGGGCGGGTGGTGTAGGCCGGAATGCGGTAGGCCTGCGCAACGTGGGCAAAGAACGGCTTGGCAATAGCCTCGTATGTGGGGGCCGCCCCAATGCGCCACAGAAAACTTTGCACCCGATTGCGCTTATCCCAGCCCGCTTGCTCATAAATCAGCTCAGCACGGTAGCTATTCGGGCCAGGCTGGAGAAAGAACCTAGCGGGGCGCACCTCCGTTTGCCGGGCCGAAAGCTCGAAAAACCCGCCCTGTGGTTTCTTGATGACAATGAGTGGCGTGGAAAGCTGGCCAAAGAGTTGCGGGTACTCAAACGTGTTTTCGTCGTCGTGCGGGTCCATGAAGTTGCCACCTGCCAACGACAGCTCGCCCCGCGGAATGCCCCGCACGACGGTGCTAATGGACTTGATCGGCTGGTTCATTTGGGCCGAGACGCGCCACTCCACGCTGCCGTCGGGGTTGCGCTGAAACTCCGCCGTAAGCTCACCGGCCGCTTTTTCCTGCCCGCCGGCCCAGGTAAAGCCCTGGCACAGGTAGCGCAGCCGGTCGGCGGAGCGCTCCAGCCGCGTGCGGGTCGGGTCGATGGCGTAGGCATTCTCGAACGTCTGGACGCGGAAGCTGAACTGGAAGCCCGCAAACTCCGCCGACGGCTCCGGCCACGCGAAGCTGAACTTCATTTCGCCCTTGCCCTTGGCTGGTGTATACACCTCATCGAGGGAAGTGAGCGGCAACAGATCATTTTGCGCTTTTGCCTGTTCTACGAACACTCCCAACCACCCTAGGGTAGCCATTAAAAACCAGTGTGTACGACTGCGCATACTGCTTGGTAAAAGCATGATTAGTAGAACGGTTTGTTAGCAGAGCGACTACGCGCTGCCGGGCAACACTTTTTTGTAAGGAACTGTAACTGCTCCAAGGAATGCACTTCAGGGAATGCTTATTTGAGCGTGATAAGTTGAATGCCCGCGTGCGTGGGTTTTACCGGACGAATGCTGCCATCGGGGTTAAACTCCAGCTTATCGAGGCACACCTCGCGGTTGAAGCCTGCCGCCTGCCCCATCTTGATGCCCTGCGGATATGTGAAGCGGTGATACACCAAATACCACTCATCGCGGCCGGGCACTTGAATGGTGGAGTTGTGGCCAGTGCCGTAAATCCCAGCCGCCGCATCGGAGCTAACGACCAGGTTATTGGCTGGCGCCACAATGGGACCTAGGGGCATGGTAGCGGTGCCATAGCGAACCCGATAGGTAGGGTCGCGGGTGTCATTTTCGCTCCACATGAAGTAGTAAGTGCCGTTGCGATAGAACACGTGGGCGCCTTCGCGAAACGTAGCATCGGGCGTGAGTACGCGGGTGGTGCCCGGCTTCAGCGACACGAGGTCGTCGTTTAGCTCGGCCCCAGCCATGTAGCCGTTGCCCCAATAGAGGTACAGCTTGCCGGATTTTGGGTCGCGGAACACAGCTGGGTCAATCTGCTGGCCGCCTTTCACGCCTTCCGGGAGCTGGTCGAGTAGCGGCTTACCGGTATCCTTGAAGGGGCCGGTGGGGCTGTCGGCTAGGGCTACCCCGATCTTGGCGTTCGCGCAGAAGTAGTAGGCGTAACGGTAGCCCGTAGCGGTTTTTTGCTCAATGATGCACGGTGCCCAGGCGTTTTTCTTCGCCCAACTCACGTCGCGGGGCAAGTCCAGAATCACGCCCTCGTCCCGCCAATTCACTAGATCCGGCGACGAGAAGGTTTTGAAATACGTGCCCGACCACCCCGTAAAACCGTCGCTGGTGGGGTAGAGGTAAAATTTACCGGTTTTCTCGGCGTACAGGATGGCGGGGTCGGCGTAGTAGCCGCCCAGGGCGGGATTGTGCGTTTCCGTTACGCTAACCGCAACGGTTCGCTTAGTGGCGCCTTGGCTCACAGTGTAGGTCACAGGGCCTTTGCTGAAATTCTGCGCACCGCTTGGTGTCACAGCCAGACCAAAACCGGTGAATTTTGGGTCAAACGCCTGAACATTGGTGCTCGGCATAACCAGGAAAGATACTTTGCTGGCGGCGGAATCGACGGCCGTATTTTGCTTTCGGATGGAGGGGTTTTGGGCAGTTGCCAGCACATCGGTGGGGGCTAGCCAACGGGTCGCTAAGCGCGTAGCCTCGGCCGCCGTGATGGGCATCACGGTTCCGTGCCGGGGATGAAAGTTCATGCTGATGTCCTGATCTACCACCGTGAACTGCTGCAAGTCGCGGGTGCGGGTAAACTGGTACTTGCCCTTGGTGTAGAGGTCGTACATGAGAATGTAGTCCTCGGAATTGTTGAGCTTGAAAGTGCCTGCGCCCTCCACGGGGTCCTTGGTTTGCTGCACGTATTGGTCACGCAGCACATAGCCCCCCGTCAGCTTATCGGATACTGCTATCTTGATACCGTTGCCCTGGCCTTCGGTCTTGAAAAACAGGTAGTTCTTTCCATCCTTCTGCACAATGTCACCGTCGATGCACGAGCCGTTGGTGGGGCTAACAAACAGCTGCTTGGGCTCACCCTCTAGGTCAGTGAAATCCTTGTTGGCGTAGGCGTAGTAAATCTTGTCGGGGTCGGAGCCATGCTGCATGGAGAAGTAGACCATGTACTTCTTAGCCTTCGCATCATAGATGGTTTGCGGGGCCCACACCCGCTTCAGGTTTTCCTGGTTGGGGTATTTCTTCTGAATGTTCACGATGCTAGACTTCCAGGTGATCAGGTCGGTGGAGCGCAGCAGCACCATGGCACGGTTGGAGCTCCAGCCCTTAGCCGACACCATATCCGTGGCCACCATGTAGAACGTCTTGCCGTCGGCCCCGCGCAATATGTGGGGGTCGCGCACGCCGCCCGTCTCGCTGATGGCAGCCGAGCTAACCACGGGCCGGTTCCCGTTCAGAGCGGTGAAGTGGTAGCCGTCGGGGCTGAGGGCAAAACGGATAGCTTCTTCCTTGATATCGTTGCCCGTAAAGTACGCGAAGAGGTAGGCGCTGTAGGGCGTAGGTTTCGGGGCCTCGGGCCTAGCTAGCTCGGACCTAGCTGGGCTAGCTAGAGCACCTAGAGTACACCACAAGAGAAGAAGCAGGTAGTAAGAACGTTTCATCAAGCTGACTTAGGAGTGGGTGGCGCTAATACTGGCGCGGGCCACAATCCTTTGTATTAGAGTTTAATAGTCGTTTTTTGGCCGGCGTATTTCACTTCTTTGGCCGGGGCGTCGTCCTGGCCTAGACCGGTGCCGTGCTGCTCATCAACCAGCACTACGCGGAAGGTGCGCGCTGCTTGCATGCCCGGAAAGCTACCGGCGCGGCTGTCGAAGGTAAGCTGCCGGGCTTTGTCGTCCCAGCGCATGCGGATGGTGGCGTAGGCGCCCTTTTCGTAGTTGTACGTATCGTTCTCGTCTTCGTAAAGCGTGAACTCGCCATTGGCTCCCGGATACACCCGAATTTCGAGCGGGGCGCCGTCCTTCTCGCCGGTGTACTGCTGGCGCGGCGCTAGGGGCAGCACCGAACCAGCGCGCACGTACAGCGGCAGCACATCGATTGGGGTTTCGCGCGACACAGTCTGGCCACCGGTCTGGCGGCGACCGGTCCAGAAATCAACCCAACTGGCACCGGCCGGCAGGTATACGTCGGTGGTTTTGGTCTTCGTGAAATCGGTGGTGCCCAGCACGTTCTTGTCTGCCCGCGTCACGTACTGCGACTCCGTGACGGGCCGCACCAGAAAGGCCGGCCCGAAGAGATATTCCGAACCTAGGTCCGCCACTTTGGGGTCCTGGGGGAAGTCCATGGGCAAGGCCCGCATCAGCGTGCCGGCGGCGTGCGTCACGCCCCACATAATGGAGTAGAGGTACGGGAGCAGGCGGTAGCGCAGGTTGATGTACTTCTCCTGCGAGTCGAAGGCCCAGGTGCCCCGCTCGCCAAACTGGTAAATCTCGCGGGGCGTGGCTTCGCCGTGGGCGCGCATCATGGGTGTGAAGGCGGCAAACTGCTGCCAGCGCGTAAAGAGCTCCTGAAACGCAGGATCTTTGACGCCTTTGGGGTACTGCCCGTTGGGGAAAAAGCCGCCGATGTCGCTGTTCCAATAGGGCACGCCCGCCAGCGACAGGTTCAGCGCGGCCGGGAGCTGCTTGGCCAGCACATCCCAACTCGACTGCACGTCGCCCGACCACGTCATGGTGGCGTTGCGCTGCTGACCCGCGAAGGCCGAGCGTGTCAGGATGAACACGCGCTTGTCGGTGGTGGTCTGGCGCTGGTGCTGGTACACGCCGGTGGTGGTCAGCAGCGGGAAGGCGTTGCGCACCCGCCGAAACGAGCCTAGGGCCGTCTGGTTTTCGTCGTCGCTCGACAGCGGGTGGATCTGGTCGGGCTCGGTCGCGTCGAGCCACCATCCATCCATGCCCAGGGCGAAAATGTTCTTGTTGAGGTAACTCCAGTACAAGTCGCGCGCCGCCGGATTGAAGGCGTCGTACACCTGCACGTGGTGCGTAGGCGGCCAGGTAATGAAGTCGTAGAGCATATTACGCTGCTTCAACTCCTGGAACACCTTGGTTTTGTTGCCAAACGAAGGCCACACCGAAATGATCTGATGAGCATGCAGGGCGTGCACCTTATCCACCATGCCCTTGGGATCGGGAAAGCGCGGGTTGCCAAACTCGGTGGAATTCCAATAATCGTTGTCCTCGCCCCAGTACTGCCAGTCCTGCACGATGCCGTCGAGCGGCACCCCAAGGCTGCGGTATTTCTCCACCACCTCTAGCAGCTCCTGCTGACTTTTGTAACGCTCCTTGCTCTGCCAAAAACCTAGGGTCCAGCGCGGAAACAGCGGCGCCTGTCCCGTCAGGGTGCGGTAGCGGGCTACTACGCCATCGGCCGAGCCCTGCCCGTTGAGCAGGTAGTAATCGGCGCAGTCGCCCACCTCCGAGTCGAACGTAGTGCCCTTATCATCGTCGGTAAATTGGGTGGACGAGTAGTTATCCCAGAACAGACCGTAGCCCTTGCTTGAGTGCAGCACCGGCACGGCGATGTCCAGGTTTTGCTGGCGAAGGCGCGTTTTGTGGCCACGGTAGTTAAGCCAACCATCTTGGTGCTGCCCTAGCCCATAGATGGCTTCGCCGGGGGTGAGCCGGAACGTTTGCCGTACTTGGTAAGTGGGCTCACCTAGGTCCGTTTTGGGCGTGAAGCGCAGCCCCGCCGCCAGTTCGCTCACCAGCGGCTGGCCCTTGCTCGTGAAAAAGCTCACCTGCCCAGTCTGCGGATTTAGGCGTGCCTGCGTGGTAGCGCTGCTGACGGTGAGCAGGTTGCCTTGTTTGCCATAGCGTAGCTTACCCGGCGCGGGCGCGAGCACTACTACTAGGCTCTGCTTGTTCTTGCTATGGCCCTTCGGCTGCTTGAAGACCCGCACAATATCGGGCGAGTAGAACTGCACATCCACCGTCACCGAGTCGGTCGTGAGCGTCAGGCCGGTGCTGGTTTGCTGGGATTGTTGGGCCAAAGTCACCGTCGGTAGCAGACCTAGGCTAACCGTCGTGAGCAGAAGAGAGAGTCGTTGAGGCAAAATAGAACTGCTTATAGTCAACTTGCTTGTTTTGAAGGGCGTACGCTGGCAACGCCTGGCTAGTGTGCCTCACTACCAACACCCAGACTACCTGAGTAAGACTGCGGGCATACTGCCTGTGCAAACTGGCTTGCTCCTGCACCGTAACCTAGGGGCAACAGCATGAGCAACAGGCTAGCGGCAATAGGAAACGGACGCCTGAAAAGCACAAAGAGCGGAAGAAATTAAAAACAATAGCCGCCAGCATAGGCGCGGCCAAAGCAGCTTACCCGAAACCTCAAAAGCGCGGAGCTCGCCCAAGAATGAGTTGCTCCGCGCTTCGAGTAGCAGCTAGGTTAGTAGCCAGGGTTTTGTTTCAAGTTAGCATTGGTATTAAGTACGTTCTGCGGAATCGGCATCAGGGTGCGGTAGTCGCCATTGGGTACGTGCGAGAGCCATGACTTTTTGGTGTACACCCCAAAGCGAATCATGTCCTGGCGGCGGTGCCCTTCGGCGGTGAACTCCCACCCTAGCTCGTCTAAGAATCGGCCGTATTGAATATCGGCGCCGCCTTCTACCGGGCTGACCACGTTGTTGCGTGCGGGGCCGTATTGGTAGGTGCTGCCTTTCAGGAGGTCGGCGGCCGTCACGGTGGCTTTCGCTGGGTTGGTGATGAAGTTGCGCTGACGAACCTGCGTTACCAACGTAGCTGCTGGCCCCGATTGCCCTAGGCGTAACTGCGATTCGGCTTTCATCATCAGGATGTCGGCGTAGCGGAACAGCGGGAAGTCGTTGCTGAGGTCAATGCGCACGCCTTGCTTGAATTCAAACTTGCCCACGCGCAATCCGTCTGTCTCCAGGGAGCTCTCGATACCGGGCAGCGTGTTAGTGAATACCAGGGGCTTTCCCGTCGTAACGCCGAACACGCCCACCAGCGGCGTGCCCGACGAAGAGTACTGCTGCCCCTGAATCCAGTTCTGCTTCAAGCGGTTATCATCTGGGTCGTACGTGCTGATAAACTGAGGAATCGCACAGATGCCTCCGCCCCACATGCTGCCTTGCGCATTGTACGTCTGCTGGTTTTGCGGCTGTAAGGTTTGCATGTGAATTCGGAACCCAGTGGCATACACCTCATCAAACGGAATGGCAAAGATGATTTCCTTGGAGCCTTCATTTTGCGTCTTGAATACGTTGGCCTGAATAGGTTCCAGAGAGTATTTGCCGGAGTTGATGACAGCGTCGCAGGCAGCAATGCACTTCACCCACTCGGCTTGTCCAGTGTATACCTGCGCATTGAGGTATACTTTGGCTAGTAAGGCTTGAGCCGCCCACTTATTGCTAAAGCGCCCGTAGGTAGTCGCGTCGGCTACGTCGCCGAGCAGGGGTAAGGACTCCGTTACTTCCTTGACAACGAAGTCATATACCTGTTTGCGGGTGTTCTGCTCGGGCAAGAAGCCCGCTGGCACATCGAAGCGGTCTACAATCGGCACGTTGCCGAACAGATCGCACAACATGTAGTAGTACGAGGCCCGTAGCACGCGCAGCTCGGCCACAAGCTGCTCTTTGCCGGTCGGTACGGGCACTTGGCCCGATTCGATCTGGTAGAGCACGCGGTTGCAGTTGGTAATGCCGGCGAATGACTGCGTCCAGGCGTCGCGTGGGGTGGCGTCGAGGGCCGTCCACTTGTGCTCGTGCAGGCGTCGGTACGAGCCATCGTCTACCCAGCCGTTGGGCCGGCCCGGCGTTACGGTTTCATCCGTCGAGGTTTCGTTGATGCGGTAAACCCCATTGAATTCCAGGAACAGTGGGCGCCACGTGCTGTAAGCAGGACCAATGAGCGCCTGCAAATCTTGGGACGTGGGCGTAAACTGACTTGTGACAATCTGGTTGTAGCTCTCGTCGTCGAGCTTGGTGCAGGCATTGAATAGACCTAGCGTAGTAGCCGCCAGTAAGCTAACACGCAATGACTTAGCAGTGATTTTCATGATAAGAAAGGGCGAGTTAGAAGGTTAGGTTAGCACCAAGGGTGAAAGTGCGCACTGTCGGGTATCTGTCGCGCTCATCATTGCCGGGAGCTAGGCCGACGCGATTCACCTCAGGGTCGATGCCCGAGTAGCCGGTGATGGTAAAGGTGTTAAGCGTGGACACGTACACGCGCATGTTCTTGATGTACTTCACCAAATTCGGCTTAAAGTTGTAGCCCAAGGTGATGTTATCCACCTTCCAGAAGTCGCCGTCTTCGATGTAGTAGCTGTTGTATTCCAGCGGCATGCTGGTGCTCAGCACGGCTTTATCGAACACTTTATCATAGGCGGTGCGGAGCTGGTTATACTGCGTCACACCGGTGTTCTCGTAGTACATGCGCTGGAAGTTCAGAATCTGGTAGCCAAAGGCCCCGCGCATCGTGATACCTAGGTCGAGGCGCTTGTACTGAAAGTTATTGTTCCAGCCGGCGTAGTACTTCGGCAGGCCATTGCCTAGCACTTGCTTATCGTCTTCGCTGTGCGTGAACTGGTTGTAGGGGAGCCGCTCGCCCGTTTTGGTTTCGTAGATCCACTGCCCATCATCCGTCACATCGACCACCTTGTAGCCGTAGAAGTTACCTAGCTTTTTGCCGACTTCCACTCGGTGGGTGTAAGTCTGAATTGGCTCGCCCGTGTACCCCGTATTGAAGAAGTTGTTGGTGAGGGTATAGAGGTCGTTAGTGAGCGAAACGAGCTTGTTCTTGTTGTTGGAAAAGTTAAAGCTCGAGTTCCAGACAAAGCTTTTGGTTTGTACCGGTATCAAGTTGAGCAACACCTCAATGCCTTTGTTTTCCATGGACCCTACGTTAGCCGTAGTGGTGGTGAACAAGTTGGGTGGGGAAGGTACTTGGTAGTCATAGAGCAGGCCGTTGGTGCGCCGGATATAGTAATCCACGGTGCCTCCGATGCGGCCTTTAAAGAAGGAGTAGTCAAGGCCTACGTTGGTTTCGTGCTTCTCCTCCCAGCGCAGCGAAGGGTTGGGGTTGCTCACAGGACTCAAGGTCTGCACCCAGGTGCCGTTCGAGAGGAAATAGCCCGTGTAGCCGAGGCGGGCGACGCCCAAGAAGGATGCATTGGGCGCCGTACCTGTCACGCCGTATCCAGCTCGGAGCTTTAAATCATCAAGGAAGTCTACGCCTTGTAGGAAGTTCTCTTGGTTGATACGCCAGCCCGCCGACACGGCTGGGAAAGTGCCCCAGGGCTGCTCGGCACCTAGAAAACGTGATGAAGCCTCGCGGCGCACACTAGCTAGTAATAAGTACTTCTCCTTGTAGTTGTAGGTTACACGGCCGAAAAAGCCTACCAAGTTCCATTGGTTTTTATCGCTGTACATCGGCGCGCGGCCTAAGCGCAGGGCATTGCCAATGCCAATGTTGTTATAAGTAAACAGATCGGTGGGGAAATCCCAGTTTGACTGGTAATAGTTCTCTGACGTGTTCTGCTGATAACTATAGCCACCTAGCACTGAGAAACGATGTTCACCGAAACTGCGGTTGTAGGAAGCCGTTAGCTCAGCCAATTTCTCCACTACCTGGGTCGTGCCGCGAGAAGCATAGCCATTCAGGCCATCGCGTAGCGTGGATGGGTGTTGCTTGGTCTCAGAGTACCCCCGTACTTGGTTGTAGCGAGTATTGGAAACCAATGCTTTCAGCTGCAAGTTGTCAACTGGTTCCCACACAACGCTTCCATTCAAGCGTGTGTTCTGATACGTATTCAGACCATCTGACTCGTATAAGCGCGAAAGTGGGTTTTCGTAGTTAAACAGCGATAGCTGTTGCGCATAGGTTCCATCCGGATTGTAAATGGGTGCCGTAGGATTCCGAATAACGGCTTGCCGGTAAGTATAGCCATTGAAGGCGCGTCCCTCGCCAAAATTACCACCGTCAGGAATGCCAAAATTACCACCATCTACAGTAGCCGTGTAGCGGTTGTTGCTATTCAGGATACCTAGGTTGATCTTCACCCGCCCATTAAACATGGAGTGGTTGACGTCAGCGCGGCCTGTAAACGTGCGGTTGTCTGACTTCTGGAAGATGCCCTCGAAACCGCGGAAGTTACCGTTGATGAGGTAGTTGGTTTGCGCGTTGCCACCCTTGAAGGTTAGGTTGTGCACGTGAATCAGCGGTTTCTGGCTGATTTCCTTGATCCAGTCGGTGCTGGCTCCTTGGTCGGTGAAGGCCACGCCACTGGCTAGCTTCTCCCGGTACTGGCTGGCGGTCAGCATCTCGGGGCGGCGCGCAATGCGCTGGGTGCTCACGTAGCCGCTGTATTCAATGGTGGGCTCGATATTGCCTTTCGGGCGGCGGGTGGTGATGAGGATAACCCCGTTGGTGCCCCGCGTGCCGTAAATAGCCGCGGCTGAGCCGTCCTTCAGCACATCAATCGACTCAATATCTTCCGGGGCTACCGTGTTCAGCGTGCCCGGAATACCGTCGATTAGCACGAGCGGCTGGGTGCTGGAGTTTAGGGTAGCCGTACCGCGCAACAAGATCTGGCTGTTGGCAGTGGGGTCGCCGCTGGGCGTGCTCACCGTGAGGCCCGCCACTTTGCCTTGCAGCAGTTGGCCTGCGTCTTTGGTGGCACCTTTAATAAAGTTTTCTTCCTTTACGCTCGCTACGGAACTAGTCAGGTCGGCGCGGCGCTGGGTGCCGTAACCCACTACCACCACGTCGCCGAGGGCTTTGGTGTCGGGTTGCAGTGTCACGTTGATGACGGACCGGCCACCAATGGCCACTTCTTGCGCGGTAGAGCCCACAAAGCTGAACACCAACACCGCGTTGTCGGGGGCGGTAAGTGAGTAGTTGCCGTCGGCGTCGGTTTGGGCGCCATTGGTTGTACCCTTCACCACTACGTTCACACCAGGTAGGGCTGAGCCTTTGTTGTCAATCACCCGGCCTTTGATGGGGCCGTCCGCCTGGAACATGGGCCTGATCAGCCGGGTAGCCGCCAAGCTTCCACTGGGCATTGCCACCGACATTCCGCAGAGAGAAGCCGCCAGCACTAAGCTATTAGCATGAGGTAAGGGAATTTTCATACGCAAAGCATTAAGGGGAAAAGGATGAAAGACAAGGCGATAGTTTGCCTGTTGAATACACAATCGATTGTGCAGTCGAGAAGCGTAAGGAGCAAGCACAACCAAGCAAGAGGGAGAAGCTAGGTGCTGGTCTGTAACAGCACAGTACCTAGCTCCCAAGGGCTATTTTTATTTGTTGACTACCGCTTCGGTGATAGGCTGACTGATGATATCAACGTCGGTCACGCGCTGGGGAAACCACACGGTCATTTCGCCTTTGCCGCGGTTAGCCCAGGCATAATAGGGAATAGCCGTCATGGTTTGCTGCACGGTGCTGATGGAGTTGTTGGCGGCATCCACCTTCACGGTGGGCACGGTGGCGGTTAGCTCCATCACGCCGTTGAGCACATCGGGCTTGTAGGTAGTGGCAAAGGCAGTGGTGGCGGGCACAATGAGGTTGCTGGTCTTGCCACTATTATCTTTCCACTCAGCGCAGTAGATAACCGGGCCGCGCTGCAAGGCTACTTTGTCTAGGTCATCTTTTACCTTTGAGTTAGCTACCACTTGGCGCACTTCCATGGGGAGCGTTACTTCTACCACGTCGTTTTTGCGCCACTTTTTGGCAAGCACCGCGTAGCCCTTCTGCACGGTGTAGGTCACGGGCTTGCCGTTGATCTTGATGGCTACTTTCTCCTGCGAAGGCGCCGCGAAGGTGTACAAATCCGACGGCATGGCCTCGTTGCGGGCCCAGCCGGGGATGCGCACCAGCAGATTGAAGTCGGAAGTAGCGGCTGGGTTTACCGTGAATTTCAAACCGCCGTCCCAGGGGTAGTTATTCTGCTGGGTGAGCTGCACCTTCTTCTTGTTGACAAGCAAATCGGTGCTGCCGCTCACAAACAGGTTGACGTACACGTCATTACCTTTTTGGGCATACACGTAGCCGGGCAACGAAGGGAACAAGCGGGCTAGGTTGGTGGGGCAGCACGAGCATTCAAACCAACCCGCACGCGCCGGTTCGGTCTGGGCGAAGCTGAAGCTGTTCTTGATCTGCATGGCGTTGGAGTAGAAGAAGGACTTGCCATCCAAACCTACCCCCGACAGAAGCCCGTTGTAGAGCACCTTCTCCATGATGTCGGCGTACTTGGCGTCGCCGTGCAGCTGGAACATGCGCTGGTTCCAGTAGATATCGGCTACCGAGGCGCACGTTTCGTTGTAGGCAGTCGTGTTGGGTAGCTCGTAGTTGCCCCCAAATCGTTCGCCGCCGGGCACGGCACCCGTGCCACCCGTTACGTAGAACTTCTTGGTTACCATGTTGTTCCAGATGCTGTCTACAGAAGCTAGCATCCGCTTATCGCCGGTGAGGGCGGCGACGTCGGCCATGGCCGAGTAGAGGTATTCGGCGCGCACGGCGTGGCCGATGGCTTCGCGCTGGTCGTACACCGACTCGTGGTCCTGCCAGTAGGAACCGTTCTTCCACACGTCCTTGCTCTTGGGGTCGTAGCCTTTGTATTGGCCGCGTGCTTCCAGGAAAAACTTGGCGGTGTTCAGATACTCGGGCTTGCCCGTCACGCGGTAGAGCTTCACGAGGCCCATTTCCACAATTTCGTGGCCAGGCGCCACGCTGCGCTTGCCAGGGCCGAACACGGAGCACACCAAGTCAGCGTTCTTGAGGGCGATGTTGAGCAGGTTTTTCTTGCCAGTAGCCTGATAATGAGCCACGGCCGCTTCGTAGAGGTGGCCCGAATTGTAAAGCTCATGGCTTAGCTCACGCTCTCTCTCCCAACGCTCTTTGCCGGCCCACGCGTGTGGGTGTGCCGGATCGATAGTGCGGGCCGTATAGAGGTAGCCGTCAGGCTCTTGCGCGGCGGCTACTTTCGCAATTAGGGCATCCACGTAAGCACCTAGCTTCTCGTCCGGGTACAAGCTCATGGAGTACGACGCACCCTCGATGGTCTTGTAGATGTCGGTGTCGTCGAAGGGGAAGGTGGTGGCGAACTTGCCTTGCTTCGCGGCGGCCATTTCGAAGTTTTTCACCCGATTAGTGGCCTCACAACGCTGAAATGACGCCGGAATGGTCACATCGGTGTTCGTTTTGAGGCGCGGCAGCCAGAAGTTATCCGTCAACTTGACTTTCGTGAACGATACCGCCTGAATGGGGTAGTCGGTGTGCTGAGCCAAGGCGGCAGTCGTCAAACCCAACGCTAGGGTTGTAAGAACGAGCTTACTCATGCGTGCAAAAGCGAAAAATGAGAAATGATGTAGGGGCCAGCTACAAGCGGCAAAGGGGCAGTAGGCAAGTAGGGCCGGAGCTGAAGCCGTTCTAGTAGAAGCACGGCTATTCTTTGGCAGGGTCTTGTACAAACATATCAGTTAATAATACATTGCGCAAACGATTGAGCAAAAAATTTAGGAAACGATTGTGGTAGGGCGCTAACCGAGTATTTAGCTTAACAAACGATTGAGTAATTCAAGCTCAACAGAGAAGTTTGGCCATCTAATAGGACGCTATTAGTATTTGATCATGCCTGCCTAGCTAATACCAGCCTAGCTAAATATTACTTAGGTTTACTTAGGGAGATGTTACTATGCTTTCTCCTGCTGAACAATACAATAGGTTTTATCTTGGGCAAAGAGAAAGAGTCGAAGCCAACTTCGATAACAGATTTAGCAAAGCAACTAGGGTTATCGGTATCTGGCGTTTCGCGGGCGCTGAACAATGATCCGCGCATTAGTGCGGCTACCAAGCAACGGGTGCAAACGCTAGCTCGGCAGCTGAACTACCAGCCCAACCACCTAGCGGCTGGGCTGCGCAAAGGCAAAAGCAAGTTATTGGGCGTGATCGTACCCTACATCGATGGACGCTTTTTCGCCGTCGTTATTAAGGGCATTGAGTTGGCGGCTAGCCAGGCTGGCTTCAACGTTATTATCTGCCAATCAAACGAGGACGTAGCGCACGAGCGGCAGAACATCGAAACGCTGCTCAGCGCGCAGGTAGAAGGCATTTTGGTGTCGTTGTCGCGCACTACCCACGATTTTGCGCACTTCGAAAAGGTGCAGCAGCGTGGCGTCCCGCTGGTGTTCTTCGACCGGATTCTGCTGGGTACGGAGGTCAACGCGGTGCTGCTCGACGACTATGCGGGCGGCTTTCTTTCCACCGAGCACCTCATTGAGCAAGGCTGTCGACGCATCGGGCACTTCGCCGGACCCCAGCATCTAGGCATCTATAAGCACCGCCGCCAGGGCTACCTCGATGCGCTGCAAAAGCATGGTTTGCCAGTAGCGGAGGAGTTGATTGTGTACTGCGATACCATGACAGTGGAAACGGGTCGGCAGGCCATGCAGCAACTCCTACCAGCGCGCCCCGACGCCATTTTCTCCTCCAGCGATGCCGCCGTGGCCGGGGCGCTGCAAGTGTTGGAAGAACAAGGTTCACGCGTGCCGGAAGACGTGGCCTTGACTGGCTTCAGCAACGAAATGTTCACCTCCCTAACCAAGCCTAGGCTCACGTCCGTGGATCAGCGGTGCGAGCAGATGGGCGAAGCGGCTGTGCGCTTGTTTTTGCAGCTGCGCCAAGAAAGAGGCAATGCCCCACCCCAACATGTGGTGTTGGAGCCGGAGCTACGCGTGCGGGCCTCCTCCCTGCGGACCTAGCCCGTTCACGCAGCTATTGTTAGTCGATCAGCACGCCGATATAGTAGTTGAAGGTATCGACCTCTAGGTTGTCTTTGGTGAGGCCCGCAATGCCGAGCGGCTTGAAGGCGTTGGTGGGCGTCACGAAGCGGTATTCGCCGCCCTTTTGCCGCACCCGCACGGGCATGGCAAACCCCGGCACGTCGGCCACCCACCGACCTAGGGCCTCGCCCTTCTCGAAGCGCACTTCCAGGGTCGGGATGTTGGGGTGGCGCAGGTATTGGTCGTAGATTTTGGTGAAATCCTGGCCGCTTTGCTGGCTGATGTAGTTGACCACCTGCGTGCCCGTAACGGTTTGGTGGTAGAAGGTTTTGTTGAGGCCGCGCAGAATCTGGCGCCACTTCTCGTCGTCGTTGATGATGGTGCGAGTCATGTTCAGCAGGTTGCCGCCCTTGGGGTACATGTCGCCGGAGCCTTTGTTGTTGAGGTTAAACTCGCCGATGATCGGTCCGTCGTTGACGATGCCGAGGCGGGTACCGTGCACGTACTCCTGGCCGGCTTGCTTGCCGTACTGATTTTCCACGAACAGGCTTTCCGAGTAGTTAGTGAAGCTCTCGTGCACCCACATATCAGCTAGGTCCTTGCTGGTAATGTTGTTACCGAACCACTCGTGCCCGCTTTCGTGGATGATGATGAAGTCCCACTTCGAGCCCCAGCCCGTGCCCGACAAGTCGCGGCCCCGGTAGCCGTTGCCGAAGCTGTTGCCGTAGGCCACGGCGCTCTGGTGCTCCATGCCTAGGTGCGGCGACTCAACCAACTTGTAGCCATCTTCATAGAATGCGTACGGCCCAAACCAATGCTCCATGGATTTGAGCATGGGCTTCACGTTGGCGGTGAACTGCTGCTTGGCCTTGGCTAGGTTCTCCGGCAATACCCAATAATCCAGCGTCAGCTTGCCGTTTTCGCCTTGGTAGGTGTCGCCGAAGTGCTGATAGTCGCCCACGTTTAGGGCCACGCAGTAGTTGTTGATGGGGTTGCTCACAAACCAATCGAAGCGGGTGTCGCCACCTTTCAGCTTGGTGGTTTTGCGCAGCCGCCCGTTCGACACGTCTTTCAAGCCCTGCGGTACTGTCACGCTGATGAGCATGCTGTCGACTTCGTCGGCTTGATGATCTTTGGTCGGCCACCAAATGCTGGCCCCAATGCCCTGGCAGGCCGAAACAACCCACGGCTTGCCCTGCTTGTCTTGGCTGTACACGAGGCCGCCGTCCCAGGGCGCCCGTTTGGCTTCGGTGGGGTTGCCGGAATATTGGACCGTAAACTCATCCTGCGTGCCCTTGCGAATAGGTTGCGGAAACGTGACAAACACCGCATTCGCCTCGCGCGTGAACGGCACCGATTTGCCCTTGTACAGCACTTTATCCACAGCTAGGTTGGCAAACAGATCAAACTGCAACCGCGTGAAATCCTCCGTGGCCGTGAAGCGGAACAGGTTGGAACCGCTGATAAACTTGCGGGCCGGGTCGAGCTTCACGTCGAGGTGGTAGTAGTGCAAGTCGTAGCAGGTGCGCAGGGGCGTGAGGGCACCGCGCAACGTATCGGCCCGGGTGAAGGTGAGCGGGGCCGGTGTTTGGGCGGCAGCCTTGCCCAGTATTCCGGCGCAAGCCAGCAGTAGGAAAGCCTTTTTCAAGGACATAGAGTCGTTTTTGGTTGTTGGTTTTGCAGATAAGCTAGGGGTAGAGACACCTACTTGTGTCTTGTCGTTGCTGATGTTGTTTAGCTAGGCTGCTCTGGGCCATGTTGTTCAGCGCCGGGTTGTTCAATGCAAGGTCGTTCAACGATGAGACGCGAAGTGTCGCGTCTCTACACCTAGGCCATGACTACTGCCGCACGTTGCGGATGCCGTACACGGGGCCGGCGCTGTTTTTAGGTTTGGCTTGGAAGGTCACTTTCACTTGCTGCTTGCCTTTGGTCAGGGCGGGCGGAATGGGGTAGGAGACGTCGTAGAAGCGGCTTTCCTTGTACTTGTTGAGGTCTTCGGTGGCAATGGGCTGCCCATCGACGAGCACATCGAAGATGCGGCCGCGGTTGTCCATGCCCCAGTAAGTAAGCAGGAGGGTGTTGGGCGCGTCGGGGGATACTTTCAGGGTGAAGGCCATGGAGCCGCCTTCGTTGACCATGCGCCACTTGCGGCCGTGCTCTTCGCCGGTTTCGGCTTTTTCGCTGATGGTGAAGGTGTGGTCGCGCTCAGGCTGCATCTCGCCCACGCGCAGCACGTCCACGGTGCGGGCCTCTAGCTCCTGCTGCTGCTTGCGGGCGGCTTCGTACACGCGCTGCTGGGTAGCCCACTTTTCGGGTGTAAAGACGTCCCAGTACACGGTGTAGTACTCATCGCCGGTTTGGTTGAACGGCATCAGCGGCACATCATGCGGGGTACCTAGGCCCGCCGTTTGAAAACGGAGCTGCGCCGCATCGGTGACTTTCACCCACTGGTTGGGGTTATTGTTGGCCGTCACGAGCACGGGCACGCCGGTTACGGGCTCGGGTTCGGTGTTGCCGAGCACCCCGGCCAGCAATGTCGGGCCGTAGAACATGGCGCGGCGGTCGGGGTTATCGGGTAGGGCTTCGGTGTAGAAATCGGCGGGCAACGTTATCTCCACGCGGTCCTTATCTTTCCATTTGCGGTCGAGCACCAGGTAGCCTTCCGCGTCGGGCGTCACTTGCTCTAGCTTGCCGTTCACGCGCACTTGCGGGTTTTTGGTCCACTTGGGCTGGCGCAGGCGCAGCTTGAAGGCGCGGGGCTTGGTGGCCGTTAAGGTGAACGTCACTTGGTCTTTAGCCGGCAGCTGACTTTCCTGGCGCAGCGTTAGGCCCTTCTCCTTCCAGGCTAGCTCGGAGGGGATAAACAGGTTCACGTACAGGCTGCCGTCCGCGCCCTGGAAGTAGATGTTCTCGGCGTACTTCACGTGGTTTTCCATGCCCGAGCCCACGCAGCAAGTGAAGGTGTTGAACTCGTCGCTATAGGTTTTGCGCCCACCCATGCGCAGCGGCACGAAGTAGGTCGTCATGCCGGTGGCGTGATTTTGCGAGGCTAGGATGTGGTTGTAGAGGCCCTTTTCGTAGTAGTCCATCAGCTTGGCCGAGGGCTGCTGGGCAAACAAATGCTGGGTGAGCTTCAGCATGTTGTAGGTGTTGCAGGTCTCGGTGGTGTTCTCGCTGAGCTTGTCGTTGAGCTTACGCGGCTCCCCTAGGTACTCGTAGTTGCTGTTGCCGCCGGTGGCGTAGGAGTGGTTGTCGGTCACGGTTTGCCAGAAAAACTGAGCAATGGCGGCGTCTTTTTGGTCGCCGGTCAGCTCGTACCGGCGGGCGCTGGCAATGGCCTTCGGAATCTGGGTGTTGGAGTGCTTGCCGGGCAAAATATCGGTGCGGGCGGCCAATGGGTCGAGCACTTTCTTGTCGTAGAAGCGGTACGAAAGGTCGAGGTACTTTTTGTCGCCGCTCAGGGCGTAGGTGTTGGCTAGGGTTTCGGCCATGCCGCCGTACTCGCACACCATCATTTCCTGCATCTTGGCGTCGTCGAGGCCTTTGATGGTGTTGCCCGTCCAGTCGGCAATGCCTTGGTTGACGGTGAGGGCGGTTTTGTTGCCTGTGTACAAGTACGCGTCGAGCAGACCGGCCATGATCTTGTGCACCGTGTACCACGGCGACCAGGCCCCATTCAGGTCAAAGCCGCGCGAGCGAATGTTGCCGCTGGCTACTTCCGTCCACAGCTTGTCTTCGTTCGGAATGGCACCCACGTAGCCCGTTTTGCGCGCTTTCTGGCACTCATCCAACTGGGCCACTATGTAGTCGACGCGCTGCTTAAACTCGGCATTGCCCGTCGAAGCATAGGCTAGCGCGCACGCCGACAAGTAGTGCCCCAGTGTGTGCCCCGCCAATCCCGACGATTCCCAGCCGCCGTAACGCTTGCCTTTGGCCTGCAAGCCGCTGTGCTCCCGGAAATCAGCCAATAGCCGGTCAGGCTCAATTTTCAGCAGGTACTTCGCGTCGGCTTGCTCGGCTACTTTGAACGGGCTGTCGAGCAGCTTCACCTGGGCTAGGTCGAAGGCATAGGCTTTCACCGGCACCTGAGGCTGCACTTTCATGCGCGCGTCCTTGGGCGTGGGCAAGTACGTTTGGGCTAGGGTGCTGGTGCTCAGCAAGCCAAGCAAGGCAGGCACAAGGCAGGAGCGTTTCAGGAGAGGGTGCATGGCGTAGTAGCGGGGGTGGGACGTTGGAGTGAGAAACTGAAGTGGCGCCTGCCGGTCCGCCGCCCTCGGCGTCCGACCGGTTATTGTGAAAACGAGGCATTAAAACGGTGGTCGGATACCTAGCTTGTGCAGGCAGCAACCGGTCGGACGCCTAGGGCGTCGGACTGGCAGGTGTATTCTTATGGATCAAGGTGTGGGCAGCTCGCTCCACTCGGGCGGGGTTTGGTGGAGCAGGTGGCGCACGAAAAAGTCGCGGCGCTTCCGTTCGCCAAACTCGCCGCCGGTGGTGTGACCTAGGTTGGGCAGCATCACGAGCTCGAAGTCTTTGTTGGCTTTGATGAGGGCATCGGCGAACTGGTAGGTAGAGGAAGGGTCCACGTTGTCATCCATTTCGCCCACCATGAGCAGCAGGCGGCCGCGCAGTTGGGCGGCGTGGGTTACGTTGGAGCACTCGGCGTACTGCGGCCCGATGGGGTAGCCCATCCACTGCTCGTTCCACCACATCTTGTCCATGCGGTTGTCGTGGCAGCCGCACGAGGAAACGGCCACTTTGTAGAACTCGGGGTGAAACAGCATGGCGCCCGCTGCGCTTTGCCCGCCCGCCGATGTGCCGTAGATGCCTACCCGCGTCAGGTCGAGGGCGGGGTAGCGGCGGCTGGCGGCTTCCAACCACTTGATGCGGTCAGGGAAGCCGGCATCCTTGATATTCTTCCAGCACACATCGTGGAAGGCCTTGGAGCGGTTGGAGGTGCCCATGCCGTCGATCTGAACTACCACAAAACCTAGCTCCGCCAGCTCGTGCATGCCCGTGATGTTGTGCATGAACGACTTCGGCACGAAGGAGTCGTGCGGCCCGGCGTAGATGTTTTCAATGATCGGGTACTTGCGCGCCGGATCGAAGTTGGTGGGCCGCACGATAATGCCCCAAATGTCGGTCTGCCCATCGCGACCCTTGGCGCTGAATACCTCCGGCGTTTGCCAATGCGCTTGTTGCCAGGCAGTGAGGTCGGCGCGTTCCAGGGTTTGCAACACGTTGCCGGTAGCGGCGTCGCGCAGCACCGTTATCGGGGGCAAATCGACGCGCGAGTACACATCCACGAAACGCTGGTAGTCAGGCGAAAACGTGGCAGCGTGGTTGGCGTTTTCGGGGGTGAGGGCCGTGAGGTGGGTCCCGTCGAAGTTGATGCGGTAGTAGTGCAGCAAGTAGGGGTCTTGGCCGGCGTCGCGGCCGCTGGCGGCAAACAGAATCGTGCGCTTTGCCTCATCCACGTGCACCACTTGGCGCACCACCCACGGCCCCTTCGTTATCTGGTTCTTGACTTTGCCCGTGCGGCCATCGTAGCGGTACAGGTGGTTCCAGCCGTCGCGCTCCGACATCCAGATAACTTCCTTGCCATCGGCTACGTCGTGGCGAAACAGCTTGCCGCTGTAGGAGATGAACGTGGGGCTGCGCTCCTCAATCAGCGTCCGAACGTGGCCGGTGGCGGCGTCGGCTTCCAGCACCCGGTACAGCTGGTGCCCACGTTCGTTGTACTCAAAGGTGAAGGCGTGGCTATCCTTACGCCAGGTTGGGCGGGAGAGGTTGTATTGCTGGGCAAACAGCGTGAGCGGCAGCGGGATCTGCTTTTTCTCGGCCACCAAAAACAAGCTAGGTTGGTGCAAAGGCAGCGCATCGCCCGGCTTGAGGTAGGGGCGGGTTTCGAGCTTGGGTTGCAGCTGATCGGTGGGCGACGAGCGGACCAGGTACAAGGTGTGGGGCGTGTTGCGCCGGATGCGCACGCCTACTAGCTTCTTCGAGTCGGGTGCCCACCGTAAGTCGCTGCCGTAGTAGTCGCCCGCCGAGCCGTCGAAGCTGAGGGGCGTTTCCTGCTTCGTCTTGACCGAGCGCAGGTACACGTTGTAGTCTTTCGTGAAGGCCACCCACAGGCTATCCGGCGAATACACCAGCTTGCCCGCCTCATCTTGGTCGTCGCGCTGGTTCCAGTACCTCGCCTCCGGGAGCTTGCGCGCTTGGCGCAGCGTGGTGGTAGCGGGGGCGTATTCCCATTCTGCCGGCCCGGCCGTGAAGCTGAGCAGCAGGCCCGCCGCATTCGTGCTGAACTTTAGGTTGCTGATCGGCAGCTGGTACGGCGTTACGGGTTGCTTCAGCGCGGCGCTGAGCTTGGCAGCCAAAGGGCTAGGGTCGAAGGCAGGCTGCGGGGCGGGTCGCGCGCCGTCGGCCTGCCAAAACTCCTGGCCTTGCGGCGTGTACATGGCGTAGTACACGGCCTTGCCGTCGGGTTGCCAGCTTACTTGCGTCGGAATGTGGTAGGCGGTGTGATAGAGCTGCTTATGCAAGGCCGTACTCCGCTGGTAGTCGGCCAGCTGCCCGCCCTGGCCTGCGCTAGGTTCGGCGTGCAACACGCTTAGTGTCAGAGGGAATAAGTAGGCTGCACGGGCAAGCGTAGAAAAGGCCATAAGCAGAGGAAAGCGGTATGTCTTTTAGAACTTAGCTTCTATCAAAATTTGCAGACGACAACCTCTGGAAGTGTTGCCGCTCTTGGTTGTCATGCTGAGCTTGCCGAAGCATCTCTACCGCCAAAGTAGATGATTACCATTGCGGTAGAGATGCTTCGACAGGCTCAGCATGACGGTCTAGGGTTGTGGCCCCGACCTAGCTTACTTCACCATCCATTCGTGAATGCCGGTGGCGTTGTCGGTGGGGAGCTGCACTTCCAGCTTGAGGGCGGTGGTGCGCACCGGCTCAAACTGCACCGTGTTGTATTGGTCTTTGGCAATGGCGTAGGGCGTTGTGTTTTTCACGGGTACCCACTGGCCATCTTTCTGATAATAAACCTTGTAGCTGGCCGGAATGCGGCACCCACCCCAGGGCCCATCATCAAACCAATACACCTTCGATTCCGACACGGTAGCGGGCTCGGCAAAGTCGTACTGCACAAACTCAGTCGTGTTCTTTTTGGGCCACCAGTGCAGGTAGGGGTAGTTGGCGTCCTTCGAGTCGATGGGGTCGTACTGGTCGGAGAGGGCCTTGAGGGTCTTCGTGCTTTTCAGCGACGAGCTAGCCGTGCTGCGCGACGCCACCGTGGGGGCAGGCTGGGGCTTGGAGGCCGAGGCTTCGTAGGGTACCCACACGGTCATGTCGCTGGGGCCGCGGTTGGCCCAAGCGTAGTACGGAATGGCCTTCACGGCCTGCGGCGTGGTCAGGAGCTGGTCGGAGTTGAGCTGGCGGCGGGTGCTTACGCCGTTGGTGGTCAACACGTCGATGCCGTTGAGCATTGCATCTTGGTACACCACATCCACCGGGGCTTTTTGGTCGACGGTGATGTTCTGCACGAGGCCGTTGGCGTTGTCGGGGCCTTCGAGGCAGTACACGATGGGGCCGCGCTGGAGGGCAAACTTGCCTTGGTCGTCCTTCACCTGGGTGCTAGCCACCACCTTTTCGGTCGTCATGGGCAAGGATAGGGTCACATGGTCGCCTTTCTGCCAGCGCCGTTTCAGCACCGCGTAGCCGTGGTCGAGGGTGTACTGCACCGGCTTGCCATTGAGGCTCAGGGTAATCGGCTGAGGCGCCGCATCCATGAACTTATACAGGTTGCCAGGGCTAGGTTGCTGCTGGGCCCAGCCCGGAATGCGCACGCGCAAGGCGAAATCCTGACGCTTCTGCGGGTTCACGGCTAGGTCGAGCTGGCCGTCCCAGGGGTAGTTGGTTTTCTGCTCGATGTTGACCTTGCCCGAGGGCAGCTGCACGTCGCTGGTGCTGGTCATGAACAGGTTCACGTACAAGTTGTCGGCGTTTTGGGCGTACACGTAGCCCGGCACCGAGGCCATGAAGCGTGTCATGTTGGAAATGCAGCAAGCGCACGCAAACCACGACCCCCGCTGGTGCTGGCCCATGGAAGCCAGCGGATTAGGGTAGAAAAAATGGTCGCCACTCAACGACACGCCCGCAATCAGGCCGTTGTACAAGGTGCGCTCCAGTACGTCGATGTACTTGGCGTCGCCGTGCAGCAAAAACATGCGGTTGTTCCAGTACACGTTGGCAATGGAAGCGCAGGTTTCAGCGTAGGCCGACATATTAGGCAGTTCAAACGGCTTCCCGAAGGCTTCGCCGTTGCCGGTGGCCCCGATGCCACCCGTGATGTAGAGCTTGTGGTTCACCACGTCTTCCCAAATAGCGTCGATGGCTTTCAGGTAGCTAGGGTCGCCGGTGAGGGCAGCCACGTCGGCCATGGCCGAATACATGTAGGTAGCCCGCACGGCGTGGCCCACAGCCGCATCTTGGTCGACTACGCGCTTGGCGGCTTGGTTGTAATCGTTGCCCTTGGGGCCGCGCACGTCCAGGAAAAACTTGGCTAAGTCGAGGTACTGCTGCTTGCCCGTAACGCGGTAGAGCTTCGCCAACCCAATTTCGACTACCTGGTGGCCGGGGTACACTTCTATCTTGCCGGGGCCTAGGTCGCGCACCAGCAGGTCGGCGTTTTTGGTGGCAATGTCGAGCAGGGTTTTCTTGCCGGTGGCCTGGTAGTGCGCCACGGCCGCTTCGTAGAGGTGACCCGAATTGTAGAGTTCGTGGCTGAGGTCTTCCTCCTTCTCCCAGCGCTTCTTGCCAATCCACTCGTGGGGCTTGGCCGCCTTCACCGTGCGGAAGGTGTAGAGGTAACCATCCGGCTCCTGCGCCTTGCCGATAAGCGTAATGAGCGAATCGACGTAGGCACCTAGCTTCGGATTGCTCTTCACCTGCATGGCGTACGACGCGCCCTCGATTACCTTGTAAATGTCGGTGTCGTCGAAGGGGAATTGGGTGAGCTTGTCGCCCGGCAGCTCGCCCGCCGCCCGCCGGAAGTTGTCGATGTGGCCATCCTGCCGGCATTGCTGCAAGGTGTGCGGAATGGTCACGTCGGCGTTGGTCTGCATCTTCGGCGCCCAAAACTTGTCGTGCACGTGCACCTGCGTAAACGCCACCGGTTGAATGGGGTAGTCGCGGGGCAGCGCCTTCTGGGCGCTGGCGGCACTGGCAAAACCTAGGTACAACAAGCTGAACAAGAAGGGCGGGCGCATGGCAGAAGAGTTTGGAGGTCGGGGTGGGTGGGGGTAGCGCGGACTCTGTAGTCCGCGTCGGCACTGGTTCAAGCGCGGACTACAAAGTCCGCGCTACTCGCTTTTACAACGTTCTAGCTATACCGGTCGGGCGAGAAGGCATCCATGAGCAGGCTGGTTTTCTTGTCGCGCAGCTGCTCGGCGAGGAGCTTGCCGGTGCCGGGCGCTAGGCTGATGCCCATCATGCTGTGGCCGGTGCCGAACAGCACATTGCGCCACTTCTCCGTCGGGCCAATGTAGGGTAGGCCGTCGGGAGAGCAGGGGCGCAGGCCGCTCCACACGGTTTGCGGGTCGGGCGCGACGGGCGTAAAATCGCCGTAGTAGCGCTGAATCGATTCGAAAATGCCCTGCACCCGCTTGCGGTTGATGCTCACGTCGGTGTCGGTGATTTCCATGGTGCCTCCAAACCGTACTTGCCCGCCGAAGGGCGTCACGGCCACTTTCTGCTCGGTGAGAATGGCAGGTATGCGGATGGCGGGCTGGTTGTTTTGCATGAAGCTGTAGCCCTTGCCCGACAGCATGGGCAGGCGCACACCCAGTTGGCGCGCCACCTTCCCCGACCACGCCCCGGCGCACACAATGAGGTCGTCGCAGGCGAAGTCGCCCTGCGTGGTCACGACGTGCGTGATGGTGTCGCTCGTGTGGTCGAAGCGCAGCACTTCGGCTTGCGAAATGAGCTGCACGCCGCGAGCTTGTAGGTGGCCTTTTAGGAAGTTGTAGAGCTTGGAGGGGTCGAGGTGGGCGTCGCCGGTGAAGTGCACAGCCCCGCGCACGTCGAGGTTGGTATCAGGCTCCAGGGCCCGCACTTCGTCGCGCGACAACACGTTGGCCTCAATACCAACCGTGTTCGAGAGCTGCGCCATTTCCACCTCTTCGTGTTCGATGGCGGCCGTTTTGTAAAGCATCAGCAAGCCCTTCTCTTCCAAACCTAGCTTGGCCTCGGGGTGCTGCTGGGCTAGCTCGAAGTACAGGCTCTTGCTCAGCAAACTCAGGTTTTTGAGGTACGGAATGCTGCGGTCGACGTGCTTGGGCGTGGCCGAGCGGTAAAACAGCAGGCACCACTCCACCAGCCGGCGGTCGAGGCGGGGGTGAATGTAGAAGGGGCTTTTGGAAGAAAACATCCACTTGATGCCCTTGCCGATCATGCCGGGCGAGGCCAGCGGCACAAAGTGGCTCGGCACGATCATGCCCGCGTTGCCAGTGGAGCAGCCCTGGGCTAGGTCGCCTTGGTCGAGCACGGTCACGGCGAAGCCGGCTTCCTCTAGGTAATAGGCTGTAAATAAGCCAATAATGCCGCCCCCGACAATTACTACGTTGCGCATACCTTAGAGAACTTGAAAACCGTGAACGTAAGGATCTTCGTCGTCGAAGAAGATGGTGTTGTGGCCCGTGATAATCGCCCAGCCCTCGATGCCAGGCCGGATGGCCGGCCGTCCCGCCACGGTGGTTTCTTCCTCGATGGTGCCCTTGAAAATGGACCCAATAATGCTTTCGTGGATGAACTCCTGGCCCGGCTTCAGCTTACCCTTGGCGTACCATTGCGCCATGCGCGCCGAGGTGCCCGTGCCGCACGGCGACCGGTCGATGGCTTTGTCGCCGTAGAACACCGCGTTGCGGGCCGTGGAGCTAGGGTCGAGCGTATCGCCCGCCCACAGAATGTGCGAGAGGCCCTGAATGGTCGGGTTTTCGGGGTGCACGAAGGTGTAGAGCTCGTTGAGGCGCTGGCGCAGCACCCGGCTCCAACTGATGAGCTTGTCGGCGGGGTAAGCTTGCAGACCTTGGAAGTTTTCCTGAGGGTCGACGATGGCGTAGAAGTTGCCGCCGTAGGCCACATCTACCCGCAGCGGACCTAGCTCCGGGCACTCCACGGCTAGGTTTTCGGAGTCGAGGTAAGCGGGTATGTTCGTCAGCTTCACCGATTTGATCTTTTGGCCTTCTTGCCGGTACGACACCAGCACCAAGCCGGCGGGCGTTTCGAGACGGAGCTGGCCCGGTACTTTGGGGATAACCAGCCCTTCCTCCAAGGCAATCGTCACGGTGCCGATGGTGCCGTGGCCACACATGGGGAGGCAGCCGCTGGTTTCGATGTAGAGCACGGCCACATCGTTGGCGGGGTCTTGGGGTGGATACAGGATGCTGCCCGACATCATGTCGTGGCCGCGCGGCTCAAACATCAGCCCTTTGCGAATCCAGTCGTACTCGCGCAGAAAGTGCTGGCGCTTCTCGCTCATGTTGGCGCCGTGCAGCTCGGGGCCGCCGCCCGCTACCAGCCGTACCGGGTTGCCGCAGGTGTGGGCATCAATGCAGAAAAATGTTTTACGAGCCATAAAGTGGCTAAAGGTGTAGCGCGGACCTTGCAGTCCGCGCTGGTACGACATCAGGCGCCGACGACAAAGTCCGCGCTAATACTGAGCTAAAGACTGCGTTGCGTTACTTCCCCGTCGATCATCCGCCAGATACCCGTTGGGTTCTCATTGCGCAGTTCCGGTGGCAGCAGCTCCGGCGGCGCCGACTGGAATGTGACCGGCCGAGCGAAGCGCTTGATGGCATAAGAGCCCACCGAGGTGCTGCGCGGGTCCGTGGTGGCTGGGAAAGGTCCGCCGTGGGTCATGGCGTGGCTGACTTCCACGCCCGTGGGCACGCCGGCAAACAACAAACGGCCGCACTTCTCGCGGAGCGCGTCGGTCACGGCTTCGGCTTGGGCTAGCTCCTGCGGGGTGCCCCACAGCGTGCAGGTTAGTTGGCCTTGCAGCGCGTCGATGGAAGCTAGCAGCTCAGTTTCATCCTGGTAGGTAACCACCAGTGTGAACGGGCCGAAGACCTCTTCCTGCAAGGCGGCGTTCTGAATCCACTGCGCGGCAACGGTGCGGGCCAGCGCGGCACGACCTTCCAGCACGTGGGTTTCGGGCTGCACGAGGGTTTCCACGTGGGCTGCTTGCAGAATGGCCGACAGGTTCTGGTAATAGTTGTCGGCAATGCCCGCGTGGAGCATATGCGCGGCTGAAGCGCTGCTTAGCGTTTCGCCGAGGCTGTCGACAAAAGCTTCTGTCGCCTCGCCCGCGGGCACAAATACCAGCCCTGGGCAGGTGCAGAACTGCCCCGAACCGAGCAGCACCGACTGCGCCGCTTGGTGGGCGAGGATGACTGGATCAGAAGCTAGCTTTTCCGGCAGGATCACCAGCGGGTTCACGCTGCCCATTTCGGCGTACACCGGAATCGGAACCTCGCGCCGCATGGCTAAGTCAAAAATCGATTTGCCGGCACCATAAGAGCCCGTGAAGGCTACGGCCTTCACGCCCGGGTGCTGCACCAGCTCCGTTCCGACTTCCGAGCCGCCTTCCACGTGCTGAAACACGGCCGCTGGTAAGTTGCACGCCGCTGCGGCCTTGGCAATGGCGCCCGCCACCAGTGCCGAGGTGCGGGGGTGGGCGGGGTGTGCTTTATACACCACTGTGCAACCCGAAGCCAGCGCCGAAGCCGTGTCGCCGCCGGCGGTAGAAAACGCCAGCGGGAAGTTGCTAGCCCCAAACACCACCACCGGCCCCAGTGGCAGCAGCAGCCGGCGCAAATCCGGGCGGGGGAGGGGCTGACGATCGGGCAGGGCCGTGTCGATGGTGGCTTCGGCCCAATAGCCGTCTTCCACAAGGTCGGCAAACAGGCGCAGTTGGCCTTGGGTGCGGCCCCGCTCACCAGTGATGCGGGCCAGGGGTAAGTGGCTTTCGGTGCTGGCGGTTTGCAGCAACTCGTCACCTAGGTCGCCGATGGCCGTGGCAATGGCGCGCAGAAATGCTGCGCGCTCCGCGCCGGTGGTTTTTTTGTACGTGGCAAAAGCGGCCGTTGCGTCGGCGAGCAGAGCGTTAAACGGCATGAGCAGCGGCGGTCGTCGTGAAGGTGGGGAGCGTGGGGCGGTTGTCGATGCCGTGCTGGATGAGGGCCATGATGCGGGTGCGCTCTTCGCCGATCAAGGTGAGGCGCGGCGCCCGCACGTACTCAGTGCCGATGCCGGTCATTTGCTCGGCGAGCTTGATGTATTGCACCAGCTTGGCGTGAATATCCAGCTCTAGCAGGGGCAGGAACCAGCGGTAAATCGTACGCGCTTCCTCCATGCGGCCCGCTTGCACGAGGTTATAAATCGCCACGGTTTCTTCGGGGAAGGCGCACACGAGGCCGGCTACCCAGCCGTGGGCACCCATCAGCAACGCTTCCAGAGCTAGGGTGTCCACGCCGCCCATGATCCGCAGCCGGTCGCCGTAGCGAGTCACCATGCGCGTCACGTTCGATACGTCGCGCGTCGATTCTTTCACGGCCTCCACGTTGGGGCACGCGTCGAGCAGCTTATCGAAGATTTCCAGCGTGACGTAGGTCTTGTAGTCGACTGGGTTGTTGTAGATCATGATGGGCAGCTCCGTACTCTGCGCCACCGATGTGAAATAGGCGAGGGTTTCGCGGGCGTCGGTGGGGTAGCGCATGGCTGGCAGCAGCATCAGGCCGGCGGCACCTAGCTCTTCGGCTTCCTCGGCCCGCAGGATGGCTTCCTGCGTCGAGCCTTCGGCAATGTTCATCACCACGGGCACGCGGCCGGCCACGTAGTCGATGGTGCGCTGGGTTAGCTCATATTTCTCCTCGGTGCGCAGTACGCTCGACTCGCCGAGGGTGCCACCTAGGATGATGCCGTGCACGCCCGCCGCAAGCTGCGCGTCGATGTTCTTGAAAAACGTGTCGAAATCCAGGCTGCCGTCCTGGTGAAATTTCGTCGTGACTGCCGGGAATACGCCTTGCCAGTTGATCATAGTTTGTATCGCTTTTTTACAAAGCTATCCGCCCTGGCAGGCTAAGTCCCGCACGGAATTAGTAAGAGATAGTACTATATTGACAATTACAGCTTGATAACCGCCCGAGTTTATTAATATAGTACCGTCATGAAGGTTATCTCGTTCAAGATCCCGAAGTCGACTAAGGACTTTATCCGCTACCAAGTCGACGACCAGCCGTATTTCTACGACAAGCTGCACCAGCACCCCGAAATCCAGCTGAGCTACGTGCTCGAAGGCGAGGGCAAGCTGATCGGCGGCGACTACATTGGCCTGTACCGGCCCGGCGACTTATTCCTGCTCGGCCACGATGTGCCCCATGTGTTTCGCAGCAACAAGGAGTACTACAGCGCTGCCAGCAATTTGCGCAGCCACGCCGTGCTCTTGTTCTTCGACTCCGAGGTATTTACCAGCGGCTTCTACAGCATCGAGGAGTTACAAGGCGTCAAGAAATTCTTTGAGCAGCTCACCGGCTGTTACCGCATCCACGGTGCTGCCCAAGAAGCTATTGCCCGGCACATGCTAGCCTTGCCCCAAACGAGCAACCTAGAGCGGGTGCTGATGGTGCTCCAAATTGTGCAGCTGCTCATGCAGCCTGGGGCACTGCAATGCTTGAACGTGACCGACCAGATGCACAACCTCAATGAGCGCGAGGGCAAACGCATGGAGCAGGTGCTGCATTTCCTGATGGAGCAAAGCCACCGCCCCATCACGCTTGGAGAGGTAGCCTCGGTGGCAAACATGAGCCGGGAGGCGTTTTGCCGCTTTTTTAAAGAGCGCACCCGCAAAACCTACGTGCACTACCTAAATGAATTGCGGGTCACCAACGTCTGTCAGCTGCTGCTGCACACCGAGCAGACCATTGCTAGTGCCGCCTATGCGTGCGGATTTGCGAACCTCTCGTATTTCAACCGTGTCTTTTTTGGCATTATGGGCAAAACGCCCCGAGAATACCGCGAGAATCAGGTAACAGTTCGGGGGTGATTAAAAAATTATAATCCTATACACTAACTACATAAGTAATCTGTGATATAATATAAATACTCGTGGATAAGACCGGCCTTGTGTTTGAGCCGTAAGGTTGATTTTCAAGTCTTTATCCCACCTGTATGAACAAAGATTTTATCAAGCCTCTGGCTCCTGCACGCACCTCTATTTCCCGGCAGGCTACTATTGCGTGGCGCCGCGTGCTGAGCGGTTTGCTGCTAGTGGGAGCACTAGTTGGCACTAACGCCTGTACCGACGACGGCATCTTCAATTTTCCGACCCCAGTTGTCATCCAACCCCAAGGGCCTAAGCCCGAATGGGGACCTAGCATCAAGCCAGAGATGCAAGCGGTAATTGAAAAGCTCGATAGCCTGACCAAAGGAGTGCCCTTGTATACCCTCACGCCGCAGCAAGCTCGCAAAGCGCCCTCGTTTAAGGATGCCCTGCTCGCGGTGATGAGTAAGTACAACATCGCCCTGCCCAACCAAAACGTGGATACCACGGGGCGGGCAATACCCGTAGCCAACGGTACCATCCGGATACGCGTGTATACGCCCCGCCTCACCTCGCCTACCATGCCGGGTATTGTGTATTACCACGGCGGCGGTTGGGTAATTGCCACCAATGACACCTACGATTTCTCGGCCCGTGCCCTCGCCGCCAAAACTGGCTCTGTGGTAGTAGCCGTGGAATACCGCAAAGGACCAGAGTTCCGGTTCCCGACGGCCCACAACGACGCTTTTGCCGCTTACCGCTGGGTGCGTGACAACGCGTCGTTGTTGAAAATAGACGCAAACCGGATTGCGGTGGCTGGCGAAAGCGCCGGCGGCAACCTAGCGGCTACTGTGTGCCTGATGGCTCGCGACGCTGGCGTGCCTCTACCCAAGCACCAGCTGCTGGTGTACCCCATTGCTCGCTACGACATGAACACGCCTTCGTACCAGCAATTTGCCAACGCTAAGCCCCTGAACAAGCCCTCGATGCAGTGGTTTTTCTCGTACTACCTGAACAGCCCTGCGGATGGTGCTAGCCCACTTATCTCTTTGGTAAACAACCAGAATCTGCAAGGCTTGCCCCCCGCTACCGTAATCAACGCGGAAATAGACCCGCTGCAAAGCGAAGGACAGCAGTACGCTGCTCAGCTGAAAGCCGCTGGTGTCTCGGTCACGTCGAAAGTGTATGTGGGCGTCACCCACGAGTTCTTTGGAATGGCGCCGGTGGTGCCCGAAGCGAAAGACGCACAAACGCTGGCCGCTACTGAGCTGATCAAAAGCTTAAATTTGTAGAAACCTAGCTTTCTGCTTCTCAAACCGCCTCTCCGCGCTACGTGGAGAGGCGGTTTTCTTTGGTAGCTAGGTCACTAGCCAGCTACTAGCAGAAAGCACCGACAGATCGTTAGTGGGAAAATTGCCGGGCATTCTTGCCAGCACATACCCCCGTATGGCGGGGGCGGTATTGCTTTAATGTACATGGTATATCATTGAATTTCACATGTTTATGTGATTTACCTGCGTATTGGTATTGTCTACTTTGGCCAGAGTAAACTAAACACCATACAATCATGAGTGCCTTGCAATTTGATATGGCCAAGCTAGGCCAACAGCTAACCGGATGGGACGCAAAAGACGGTAGCGCAGCTGAATACACTAGCGCCGGGAGCAACTACCGCACCTATAAACCTAGTGTGTCGCCGACGCCATCGGGTGGTCTGTTCATTTCAACCAAGCTCGATCATATTCGGGGCATGGCCGCCGACGACCATGCGCAGGTAGAAATGGAATTTGCCGCTAACGGGGTAATTATATCCTCGCGGGTCGCCATGACGATTCAGGGACATAACACCTTGGATACGGGCCTGATTGCGGGGGCTGCCGGCGCGGGAGGGACTGTGTTCGGCGGTCCGGCAGTAGGCGCCGCTGCCACGGCCATTGCCGAGTTGTCGGCCAAGATCGTGAACAGCCTTACCAAGTTTATCACCAACCTCAGCGAAACAGGCGGCCGCGCCAATTTCCCGGCGGTGGTGCGCCTGAACATGAACTGCATTTTTGCCTCGCTGATTATGCCAACTCCCTTCTCAGTTGGGGGCGCTATTGGTAGCAAGTGGGCAGCGCTAGGCGGGGCTGCTTCTTTCCTCGGCCAACCTACTACCAATGAGCTGTCAACACCCGATGGGGTGGGGCGCTTCAACCACTTTCAAGGCGGATCTATTTACTGGACTCCCCAGCTAGGTGCCCACGAAATACACGGATCTATTCGCGACAAGTGGGCCTCCATCGGGTGGGAGCGTTCGGGGCTAGGTTATCCAATCACAGACGAGACAACGACACCCGACAAAATAGGGCGTTTCAACCACTTTCAGGGCGGCTCCATCTATTGGAGCCCGCAAACTGGAGCCCACCTCATTTATGGCGCCATCCGCGACAAATGGGCGTCGCTGGGCTGGGAGCGTTCGGCCTTAGGCTATCCTACTTCCGATGAGCTGGATAACCCGGGCGGTGGCCGGGTCAATCAATTTCAGCGCGGCCGGATCGTCTGGACGCCGGCCGGCGGGGCCGTAGTGCAATAAAGAAAACAAAGGAGGGCTGGCGCGGGCAAATTGAAAATGAGCTAGCTCGGGTATTTTTAACAACTGCCTTGCACAACCAAAACTGCCTCGCCGACCTAGGTTAGCGAGGCAGTTTTATGTGGTCCTGGCCGGCAAGGCGCGCACGGCTCAGACCTATTCTGCTACTGGTCGGGCCCTACGCGAGTTCCGGGAAGTCAAAGGCTACGGAGCTAGTTTTGCGGCGCCAAAAGGTAAAAAAGGCGACCTAGTGAAACAGTGCTAAACAGCCGGGCCCGCTTGGTAGATACGGCCAGCGGCCAGGCGGCGGTCCGTTAGGGCCTGGGTGCGGGCCTGCACGGCGCGCAGCACCTCAGCCGGGGCTGTTGCCGGCGAGCCAGCTGAAAAGATTGGATGTGGATCGTAGGCAATATCGAGCTGAATTTCTTGCGCTACAGTATCACCCCGGAGCAGCGCCGCTACTTGCAGCGCCCCGTCGATACCTGCCGTTATACCGCCCGTGGTAATAAGGGAGCCATCTACCACCACCCGCTCCGTGCTCACCGTTGCGCCATAATAAGGCAGTACATCCAACGCTGCCCAGTGGGTAGTTGCCCGGCGACCTTGCAACAAGCCGGCGGCCCCACACAGCAAGGCTCCCGTGCACACCGAAAAGACATAGCTAGCCCCCGCTGCCTGCTGTCGAATGAAGGAAATGACTACCTCGTCCGTCATCAAGCCTTCCTGACCTTTTCCTCCTGGCACCAGCAATACATCGAGTTGCGGTGCCTCCCGTAGCGTTGTATCGGGTAGCAGGCGCAGGCCATTCAGGTCCGTTACGGGTTCCAACTCTTTCCACAGCGTCAGAAAGCGAGAATTAGGTACTCGCGAAAGTGCAGTAAAGGGGCCAGTAAAATCGCATTGGTCCAGGCCAGGGAAAATTAAGCCCCCGATAGTAAGTTGGCGTTCTGTGGTAGTAGCTGGCATACGTTTTGAATTTTTTGAACTAGGACAAAAAAATGAACGTAATAAGACAAATATACTTTTCCATCCGTTATGCTCCAAGAGACATCGTTAGCAGCGCTATTGGCCCTGCCACCAGGTAGCCGCAAGAGCGCCGATATCTACCGCGCTGTAGAGCAGGCCGTCAGTACGGGTGCACTCGCAGCTGGCACGCAATTGCCCACGGTGCGAGACCTAGCTACTAGCCTAGGTGTCAATAAGAATACGATTGCAACAGCGTATAAAGCTCTGTTCGAAAACGGAATTATTATCACTGATGGCCGGCGGGGGTCAGTTGTTGCTCGCCGCCATCGCGAGCAACCTGCTTTTGCGTTTCAGGCTGCACCGGTCAGTGGTGTGGTTGCGCTGCACGACGGGAATCCCGATCCGGCTTTTCTACCGACGCGGGCGGAGCTAGCGTCTGCCTTCACGGCGCTCGACCTAGCTACTCCCCGGCTCTACGGCGAGGCGCACAACGTGCCCGCGCTGCTGGAATGGTCTCAGGAAGCCTTTGCCGCCGACGGCCTGCATGGGGAAAGCATCTTCGTGTCGGCTGGTGCACTCGATGCCTTGGAGCGGGCTTTGCGCGCGCAGCTCAAGCCAGGTGATAAAGTAGCTGTCGAGGACCCCGGTTATTTCACCGTACTGGCTTTAGTGCGGTCCTTGGGTCTGCGCCCCGTGCCACTGGTCAGCGATGCTGAGGGCATTTTGCCGGCTAGCCTTACGGCCGCTCTAGCGGGTGGGTGCCGGGCGACTGTTTTTAGCACGCGCGCCCAAAACCCGACCGGGGCAGTCACTACGACGCAACGGGCCCAAGCACTACGTGCGCTACTGCCCCACTACCCCGAGGTGCTTTTCCTCGACGACGACCATTCCAGTTTGCTGCAACTTGCCCCGTACATGCCCTGGCACAACCACGCCGCGCGCTGGCTGACAGTGCGTTCCTTTTCCAAGTTTTTGGGCCCCGACCTGCGCGTGGCCGTGAGCACCGGCGATGCGGCCACGCTAGCCAAGCTTGATTATGCCCAGGCTACGAGCATGGGTTGGGTAAGCTCCCTGTTGCAAGGATTAGTGGTCAATCTACTCCATACGTCATCGGTGCGCGAACGTCTTGTAGCAGCCGGAGTGGCCTACCAGGCCCGATTTAATCACTTGCAAACAGGTTTAGCCGCCCTGGGCTTACCCACTCCTGGCCAAGCCGGCTTGAACCTATGGCTGCCCCTGCCGGATGCGGCCACGGCAGCGCAGGGGCTACTAGCTAAAGGCTGGCTGGTACGGTCCGGCGCCGATTTCTGCCTCCAAAGTCCCCCCGGCCTCCGTCTGACGACGGCGCGTCTGCAACCAGGCCAGACCGAACAATTGCTTGCTGCGCTTGGCGACCTACGCCAGCCCTCGGCTCGCACGGCACTAGCTTGAGGGCACACGGCGCGCAAGTAGCTAGCTTAGCTTACTGTGGCATATGGCTTTTGGCGCTAACTAGTACTTGGCGGGCATGAGCCACTTCCCTTGCCGCTGGTAGCGTTGGCAGTCGCAGAGAAGCAGGAAAAATATTACTCAAATCAAAAGGTAGTTGACTACGTTTGTGACTACGTAACTTAATTAACTCCTGTTGCCATGCGTCCAGCGCTTACCATTACCCCTCTCTTCAATGACAGTTCTCAGCAGATACTGGACTTGATATTACCCATCCAGCAAATTGAATTCAATGTGCCTATAACGCTGGAAGGCCAACCCGATTTGCTAAATGTGGAAGCGTTCTACCACCAAACAGGGGGTGGATTCTGGGGAGCAAAATCAAACGATGAATTGGTTGGTACCATCGCCATGATTGCTACCGGGCACCAAGCCTGTGCTGTGCGAAAGATGTTCGTTAAAAAAGAGTACCGAGGCAAAGAGATGGGTACTGCCGAGCTCTTGTTGAATACGTTGCTAAATGACTGTCGCGCGAAGGGCATCACGGACGTGTATCTAAGCACTGTGGACATGCTCAAAGCCGCGCACCGGTTTTATGAGCGCAACGGCTTCGAGCGCCGAAAAAGCGAGGAAATGCCGGCCTATTTTCCGCGTATGACGCCTGATAATGTGTATTATCACCTGCATCTAAGCGCTTAACGGCAAACCGGAATGAGCCTCCTTGACGAATCAGGACCCTTAGCTATTGCGACTAGGTTGCTACGCCTCAGCGAACAGCTGCGCAGAGACAGCTTTTTATTGTTCAAAGAACTCGGGATAGATTTTCAGCCGAAGTGGTTTCCGGTGCTCTACATCTTGCATCACAAACCCGTTTTGAGCGTGCTGGAGCTAGCAGCGGAAATCGGCTACACGCATCCCTCCACCATCACGCTGTTGAAAGAGCTGGAAAAGGAAAAGCTCGTGCGGTCCAAAAAGGATAAGCAGGATGAACGGAAGCGACTGATACAGCTCTCCGCGAAGGGCGAGGCGCTGGTACTGCAAATGCAGCCGGTTTGGCAACTTGTTGCCGCTGCCGCCACCGAGCTGCTAGATACGCCCCATAAGCTTCTGGAAGCCGTTACAGAAGTAGAGCACCAGCTGAAAGAAAAGAGCTTCCTGGCTCGGGCCAAAGCTTTTCTGCCCGGAGAGAGTGCCGCTGAATCGACCTAGACACTTCTAGGTCTATTAGTTAGAACATCTACTTCCAAGCATGCTCCCTTGCCGGGCGAGGTCCGCTCGTACGGCCTACTCAAAGCCAATTCGACGACGAACTATTTTCCACCTTTTTGCCTGCATGTTTGCCGTTTCTGAACCCTACATCCGCCAGCAGGCGGCCCTCTCAGATGCGGAGGTGGAATGGCTGCGCGCTCGCAGCACGGTACGCAAGCTGCGCAAATGGCAGTCCCTTTTGCATGAGGGCGAGGTCTGGCGGCTCCAGTGCTTTATTGCCAGCGGCTGTTGCCGGCTCTACCGATTCAGCGAAGACGGCACGAACCGTACGTTGCGGTTTGCCGTGGAGAACTGGTGGGTGACTGACCACCAAAGCTACCGCACCGAAACCCCCTCGGTGTACAACATAGAAGCGCTGGCGGCAACAACGGTCCTCACTTGGACCAAGGCGGACTGGGACGAATTGCTCCTGGCGATTCCAACGCTCAAAACGTGCTATGAGCAGCTGCAGGCTCGTAGCTACGAGGCCAGCCAGCGCCGCATCTTTTCCCTCATCAGTGCTTCTGCCGAGGCAAAATACCTAGAGTTCCAGCAAACCTACCCCCTGGTGTTTAACCGGGTACCCTTGCACATGGTCGCTTCCTACCTAGGCATGTCGCGGGAAACGCTAAGTCGACTGCGCCGATAAGACTGCACCTAGGGCTGCTACAATAAAAACCCTCTCCAAACAACTTGAAGAGAGTTTTATTGCCATGTGGCTTGGGGCTTTAGCTGAAGCATAGCCGCTGAATGCGCTGATTAGCTAGGTGGGTGGCGGGCACCGTCTGGCCGTTGATGATGAACTCCGTCTTTCCGTGCTCATGGGCGGGAATGGGCAGCACGGGACAAAGTAGCGCATCGTAGCGCTGAAAGTAGGCGGCGAAACCGTCGCGCAGCCGCTCCGCGGCTTGCTCAGCCAAAATGTAGGCCTGCATCGCCGTATCGGGCGTAGCTAGCATGGCTTTCGAAATGGTGAACATGTCGGCTTCGTGGCCCGCTGTTGCTTCCCTAAACGCGGGCTTCAACTCCATCACGTGCAGTTAATTAAACAGCTGAAGGGCATTCTCCTGCTCGAGCGCCGGGAGACGCACTGGCTCTACCACGCAGCCGGCTCCGTGCAGCGCCTCAGCCGCCGCTTGCATCGTGGCCGCCACTTCCACGTCAATCGGTCCGAAGCCGGGCTCAACTAGCCACCCCACCCGCAGCGGCCACTAGTCTGCGTGGCTCACCCTTTGTTCTGGTGGAGCTAATAAAACAACAGATTCCGCTAGGTCCCCTGGTTTCGCTCTACAGCAAGCCACCACTTATAGCATGCAGCATACCTGGTTCCAGTGAGGAGATTGAGCAAGCCAGGCTTCGAGGTTTTGCAAAAGCTATTAATGGCCTAGCTCTCTATTGCTCCTATCTGGCTCTGAGTTGGTCGAGGACTGATGCTGCAAACAGACAACGTTGAACAAGCGTCGCCGCTAGCTTCCAGCGCAGAATATGCCCCTACGGCTAAGGGCCAAGACCGAGTGAGCGTGACGTTCCGGCTCCCACACGTGGAAGCCCTGGGAGCTTACGTTGCCCCCTGGATATATTATTAAAACAAGAATTTATAGGCTTAATGGAAACAATCTATACCTTGCTCCCGTCCTACTGTACTGATTACCTGCAATAACCGATTCACGCCATCTTTCCTTATGCTGCTACCTTATACGCTTGGTGCCTGCCGAATTTTTTTGGTGGGTAGAGTTTTGCTGCTCTGCGCATCACCCCACTCGTCTTCCTGACAGGCACCCTGTAAGCCCAGGCGCCAATAATTACCAACTTCTTGCCCGCCCGCAACGTTTGTTCTGCGCCGCGCACGCCGGATGTGGCCGTGAGCTTCAGCCAAACCTTGAGCAACAACACGGCTACCCAAGAAGCGCCTCAGGTCTTTAGTCAACAGGCAGGCGGTGAGAAGGCACGGCTACGGTGAACGCAACACACGCAGCTCCAATCCAGCACAGATTTTAGAGCCGAGGATTAGCAACAGATACTCCACCGTGAGCCTGCCATGGCCCACCTAGGCATACTGCAGTACCGCCGCCAACGAGTGGCGCGACCATTTGACACCATACTTCCTTTCTTCTATGCAGATTACTACTCTTATTCCGGCTGGCTTGCTGCCGGCTATCAAGAAGGCGGCGTCTAGCCTACGCTTAGGGGCCATAGGCTTGCTGCTAGCAAACACACCTAGCCTAGCGCAAGCCATTACACCAAGTAGTGGCTTTTTCAGCGGCGGCTTCGATCCTAGCGTGGAGACTACTCCGCAGCGTGTGGTGCTAGGTGATGTAGATAAGGACGGTGACCTCGACCTATTTACGCTGGGTGGTAGCACCGTGAGCGTGCGCCTGAACACCGGCACGAGCCCCAACTTTAGCACCGGGTTTGAGGTGCCGGTAGGAACCAGCGCCCAGGGGCTAGCCGTGGGCGACTTAGATGGGGATGGGGACCTAGACCTGGCCATTGCCAACAACATCAGTGCTGCTGGCCTGGGGTTTACGCTAAAGCTCAATAACGGGAATAACACCTTTATCACCAGTCCAAGCGGCGTGATGAACCCGAGCTTAAACAGCGTGGCGGTGGGGGATGTGGACGGCGATGGGGACCTGGACCTCGCCGTCGGTGGCACCGAGACGAGCGGCGTCAGTGTTTGGCTGAATAATGGCCGGGCTACTTTTAGCGGCCCGCTCAACACTACCACGGTGTATGGCAACCAGGAAGTAACGCTGGGTGATGTGGACAAGGACGGCGACCTCGACTTGCTCGTGGCGACATCTACCAACGGCAGCCGCACGGTGAGCGTGCGCCTGAACACGAACGGAACGTTCGGCGGCGGCCAGAACGTAGGCGTAGGACGTGATCCGCGCAGTGTGGCCGTGGGCGACCTAGATGGCGACGGGGACCTAGACTTTGTAGCGGCCAACGGTAACGATAATTCGGTGAGCGTGCGCCTGAACAACGGCAGTGCGACCTTCAGCGCCAGCCAGGAAGTAGGCGTCGGGAGCACGCCAAATAGTGTAGCGGTAGGCGACGTAGACGGCGATGGGGACCTAGATTTTGTAGCAGCCAACTCTGGCGGCGCTACCGTGAGCGTATGCTTAAATAATGGCAGCGGCCGCTTCGTTTACGCCAACAACCAGCAGGTGGCAACCGGCACTCGGCCTTACAGCATTGCCCTCGGTGACGTAGACGGCGACGGCGACCTAGACTTAGCAACCGCTAACAGTAGCAACGCAACGGCTAGCATACGCCTGAATCAGAATCAAGCCCTGCCTTTGCCTACCATCACCAGCCTGTCGCCGACCAGCAGCGCAGTGGGAAGTAGCGTGGTGATTACGGGTACCAACTTTTTAAACGTCAAAGAAGTAACCTTCAACGGCGTTTCGGTGCCAGCGGCTAGCATAGTGCCTAATTCGCTGACGCAGCTAACGGTCGTGGTGCCCCAAGGGGCTAGCACGGGGCCGGTTGTCGTCGTGACCACGGCGGGAGCTAGCAACGGGGCGGTATTAACGGTTAGTGCCTCGGCACAGGTAACCGCCGTGCTGCCCACTCGCAATGCGCCGGCAGCGCCCCGCACTACGTCTGTTGCTGCGACTTTCGACCAGCCCCTGAGCACGGCGGCCGCTACGCTCGGGGCCATCCGGGTGTTCGGCTCGCAGGCCGGCGGCAAAAAGGCCGGTAACGCCACGGTGAGCGGCAATACCTTGACGTTTGATCCGAGCACGGACTTCAAGCCGGGCGAGAAGGTACAAGCGACCATCACGGCTCAAGTGCAAAGCACCACTGGAGCCGTGGCCAAACCCCATGTATTTGAATTTACGGCCGCTACTAGTCCTTCCACTGGGGTGTTTGGTGGCGGCTCGGAGGTTAGCACGCCTGCTGGTGCTACAAGCACCGCGGTTGGCGATATAGACGGGGACGGCGACTTAGATCTAGTGGCACCTGTTAGTTCTATTCCAGATAGAGTCAGTGTGCGCCTGAATGATGGCAGCGGCAGCTTCAGCGGCAGTCAAGAAGTGGCTGTTGGTTCTGCTGCTTCCAGTGTCGCCTTGGGCGACGTAGATGGGGATGGCGACCTAGACTTGGTGACGGGCAACGCCAGCACAGCGAGTGTACGCCTCAACAATGGCAGTGGCGTGTTCGCCGGCGGGCAAGAAGTAACTATCAATGGCACGGGCAGTAAGGCAAGCCTAGGCGACATGGACGGCGACGGTGACCTCGACCTCGTGGCTAGCGACGGCGTGCACTTCAATAATGGGAGTGGCACGTTCAGCGGCCAGAATATTGTGGCAAACAGCATCACTAGCTTAGCCCTTGGGGATGTGGACAGCGACGGCGACCTCGATGTAGTGAGCGTGCTGTACGGGACCACTGGTCTGGCCAGCATAGCAGTGAGTGTGCAGCTAAACAATGGCGCCGGTGGCTTGAGTGCCGGACAGGTGCTGCCCGAAGGAACAGGCACGTACACCGACATTGCCCTAGGTGACGTAGATGGCGACGGCGATGTGGACGTACTGACCATTGCGGGCTTTAGCAGAGCGGTGAGTGTGCGTTTGAACAACGGCAGCGGCACGTTCGGTGATAGCCAGCAAGTTACCTTGGCCTCGCAACCCCAAGATATCGAAGTCAGTGATGTGGATGGGGACGGTGACCTGGACCTCCTAGCGTCTCCCTTCAACGGTACCACCGTGAGCGTACGCCTCAACAATGGTATGGGCCTCTTTGGCAATGGACAAGAGCTAATCTTTGCCTCTGCACTCCAGAGTTTAACCACGGGCGACGTCAACGGCGATGGCGCCCCAGACCTGATCGTTGCTAACTTAACTGCCTTTCGTACGCCGGGCCGCATAAGTATACGGCTGAATCAACCTACCACTAGTCCGCTCATCATCACGGCGCTAGCCCCCGTGCGCAATAGCCTAGGTGCGCCGCGTACCGGCCCCGTAACCGCTACCTTCAGCCAGTCGCTCAGCACTAGCGCCGCGACCCTAGGGGCGCTGAAAGTATTTAGTGCCCAAGCAGGCGGGCAGAAAGCTGGCGCGGCCACGGTGAGCGGCAACACGCTCACCTTCACACCAACCACGGGCTTCAAGGCTGGCGAGACGGTTTTTGCCACCGTGACGACGGCTGCACAAGGTAGTGGCGGTCAAACCCTAGGTACCGGACACGTCTATCAGTTCACCACAGCCACGAGCCGCAGCCAAGGGCCGGGTTATTTCTCCGGCTTTTACAACGGCACCGACCTCGCTGCGGGCGTTACGGATGCGGGTGTCGTTGTGGCCGGCGTCGTGGCCGGCGATGTGGACGGCGACCAAGACCTAGACCTCGTATCGGCGAAGGGCGTGCAACTCAATGATGGCGCTGCTGGCTTCGTGCCAGGACCCGCCCTCACCATCAACGGCATTCCGCGCGGCCTTGTCTTAGGCGACGTAGATGGCGATGGCGACCTGGATGTGGTGGTAGCCGCCAACACGGGAGTAGGCGTTGCGCAAGTGCGCCTTAACAACGGGCAAGGTAGCTTTTCGGGCACCCAACAAGTAAGCGTGGGCTTCGATCCATCGGCGGTGGCGCTAGTAGACGTGGATGCCGACGGTGACCTAGACCTGCTCACGGCTAACTACAGCAGCAACTCGGTGAGCGTACGCCTAAACAACGGCCAGGGCAGCTTCAGCGGCGGCTCAGAAGTAGCAGTGGGTGCGCAGCCCGTGAGCCTAGCCGTCGGCGACGTGGATAATGACGGCGACCTGGACCTACTCACGCCGTCGTTCAGCGGCACCACCGTGAGTGTGCGCCTGAACAATGGCACGGGTACCTTCAGTGGCAACGGAGAGGTGAGCGTGGGCTTCAACCCCCACAGCGTCGTTCTCGGCGACCTTGATGGCGATGGTGACCTCGACCTAGTAACGGCTAATTACAACGACTATACGCCCAATACCCTCAACAGCAGCACCGTGAGCGTGCGTCTGAACACGGGCAGCGGCACCTTCAGTGGTACCCAAAACCAGCTGGTGCCCTGGCGTGGAGCGGTCAGCGTTGCGTTAGGCGACGTCGATGGGGATGGTGACCTTGACCTAGCCATTGCCAACGAGAATAACTATGGCACTGAGAATAGCACCGCGGTCATCCGCCTCAATACCACCGGCACCTTCTCCTTCTGGCAGAATGTTACCGTCGGGCGAGGCGTTGGAAGCCTTGCCTTCGGAGATGTGGATGGCGACGGCGACGTAGACCTAATCACAAGCAACGGCGCCGACGGTACGGCTAGTGTGCGCCTAAATCGGTTGTCTTCCGAGCGGAATGCAGCTGTGCTCCGCACTACTCCGAATGCCAGCACCGCCGCCCTGAGCCTCTACCCGAACCCCAGCGCCGGCCGCTTCACCCTGAACTGCTCAGCCACCCAGTCGCAAGCCGCCACGCTCACGCTCACCGACCGCCTGGGCCGGGTAGTGCTGCAGCAAAGCCTCACCTTGCAGGTGGGGGTGAACTCCTTCCCGGTAGAGGCACCTGCCGCTGCCGCGGGCCTCTACCAACTCACCCTTCGCACGACCGATGGACATGCCCAACAGCAGAAAATAGTTATTCAACCCTAGGCTTCTGCATCGGTTCATGTCGTACAGGTCGCGGGTAATTCAACTATAAGGTATTGCGCTCTAGTTTGTTAGTAGAGCAAAGCTACTTTTCTAGCAGGCTAGGGCGTATTGGCCGTACAGCTGCAGTGGCGGTAGTGTACAGTTTTATTTACGTGCTGCCTTCCGTTACCAAGATGCAGAAGTCAAGCACGAGATGAATGCTGATCGTATGTAATGCAAAAGGAACGTTGGATGCTATCAGCTTTTACCTAGGTAACCTAGCAGATCCTGGCTTAATCTACCTGGGACAAGAAAGTTGTTTTGCCCGGTGAACCCGGTACACTAGCTGCACTGGGTTTGATGAAAAAGGTCCGCACCGTCGTTCGACGGTGCGGGCCTTTCGCTTTCTTGAAGGGCCTGCTAGCAACTAGATTGGGTTGGCTAGCTCATTAAGCCTAGCTCTCGAAAGTGGGGCCTGTACCCGTAAGCGTACCCCTGAAAAGCAGAAACCGCATCTACAGGCTGTAAACGCGGTTCTATGTGGCCCCGGCGAGAATCGAACTCACATCTAAAGTTTAGGAAACCCTTATTCTATCCGTTGAACTACGGGGCCATGTGGGAAACTGCCTAGCGCAAAGGTAACGCGAAAGCATCACCCTTGCCAAACTGCAAGGCTAGGCATTGCGTAAAGGCAAGTAACTTTACGCAGCAACCCCCTCACCAGTTCAGTTACCGTTTTTATTCGCATGGGCTTACTGGACGATTTGCATGCTGCCCGCCGCGCTGCCGGAGGTCGTATGGCTACGGGCCGCAACGGGGCCCAACCAGCGCTCCTTTTTATCCCGGATATCAGTGGGTTCACACGCTTCATTCAGGAAACCGGCGACGACCTAGCCCAGTGGCTGGTGGCTGACCTACTCGAAATCCTGATTGAGGCGAACACGCTCGGCATGGGGGTGAGCGAAATTCAGGGTGACGCCATCTTGTTTTACCGCTTAGGTCCACCTCCCGCTATTCAGGATCTGGTGGCCCAGTGCCGCCGTATCTTCCTCGACTTCCAGAATTACCTCCGCTTGGTGGAGCGCGATACGGGGTCGACCTTAAGTGCCGCGCTGCGCAACAATGACCTCACGCTCAAGATAATCGTGCACTACGGCCACGTAAATGTGGCACAGATCCGCAACTTCACCAAGCTCATGGGGCGCGACCTAATTGTGGTGCATCGCCTGCTGAAAAACAACGTGATGGGCAGCGAGTACTTGCTGCTCTCCGACGACTACCTCGATACGCAGAAGCCCGCTGATATCGCCCGGAGCTTTTCTTGGACGCGGCTCTTGCGCGGGACCTGCACCTACGACTACCTAGGTCAGATTTGCTACCAGTATGCCCACCTCACGCCCCTGCGCCTCCTGCTGGACGAGCAAGTGGCGCCTGGTCAGCCCAGCAGCACCCAAAACAACGCGCTGAAAGTGCGTCGTTTACTACCGTTGCCGGCGCGCGACGTGCTGCGCATCGTCAGCAACTTTCGGCTGCGCCCGCGCTGGATGGCAGGCGCCACCAAAGTGCACTACGACGTAACCAAAGTAGGGCGCCTAGGTACTTCCTACAAAGTGGACATCAATAATGGCCAGATTGACTTCCAGGCGGTGCAACACTTTGTAGATGAGGACCGGATTGAGTATGTGGAGAAAATATCTCACTTCCGCCTCTTTCCTAACTCACTGCTGTTCTTCTTCATTGAGCCCGTCACCAACGACACGGCCCTGCTCACGTTGGAGTTTCGCTACGGCCATGTAGCTAGCCCTAGCTCCTTGATTCGCTTCGGCCAACTCCGCCGTATGCACCGCTTCTTAGGCGAGTCGATCAAGCGCCTAGCAGCTATTAGGAGTAACGGAGTAACGGAGTGACGGAAAGAAAACAGCCCAGCAAGGTGACAACAAGTACTCAGCTACTCCAGCACTTTCTGCGCGGCTGCTTAAACCTTGTAGAGCAGTACAATACCAAATGACAAGGCTGTCAGGATCAGGCCGACCATGAAAATGGTGTAGCTAACGCGCAGCAGGCGGTACTTCTTCGCTAGCACGTCGCCGAGGTAGTAGATGTCGGTGACCATGTTCGTGTAAAGCGACTCTTTCTGGCGCATGAGCTCGGTCATGCCGCCTTGAAAGTCGTCGAGGTTGAGCTTGGTGAAGTTGCCGAAGAAGAGTAGGTTGACGCGGCGGTTGTTGGCTACCTGCGGGCTTTTCTTCAACCACTTAAAGCTGGTCACGTCGGGCTGGGCCGATAGGATAGCCGACACCACCGACCCCAGCGCCGTGATAAGCAAAAGGCCCATGGGCACCATCAGCAAGGGGTTGCGGGTAAAGGCCGGGCTCAGCACCGCCGACTTGCCCCCGATCTTGGTACCTAGGTACGTCACAATCACCGAGATGAGCACCGCGTTCAGCTGAATCATCATGCTCGCCTTCTTATCGGCCATGTCCGAGAGCTTCATGTGGTTGCCGTACATGGTGCGAAACATGGTCTCGATGCCCCGCTTGGGTTCGGCAAACGTCTCAGTTTTCTCCTTGTCCTTCTTTTTCTTCTTCTTCTCGATCTTTTTGAGCAGGTCGCGCTGCTCCTTGATGTTGGCTTTGAACTGGCTTTGATACCGCTCCTTGGCTACATCGGTGTAGTACTTGGCCATGAGCAAAAAATCGAGCTGGTTCTCGGCCCACTCCACATTCGAGTACGTTTTGCCGATGGTGGTTTCCCACTCGGCGCGCAGCAGCTCGGCCCCGGCAATAAAATCTTCGCTACCTAGGTTGCTCATGTCGGCATCCACCAGCAGCTGTTGCAGCTCCGTTTCGCGCCGCTCGTTGCGGTGTGTGGCCCGGATGGTATCTTTCACCAGCGCAATGCGGTCGGCGGGGTAGCCTTGCTGCGTGAGCCATTGCTCGGCTAGCTCCATGCTACGGTACTCGTGCCCGTCGTATACTTCGAGGTAGCCTGCATCATGAAACCAGGCGGCTAGTACGAGTACTTCGAGGTCACTATCGCTCAGGCCCGCGGCTTTGCCTAGGGCCTGCGCCTCCCGCACCGTCGTCTGCGTATGCTTCAAGCTGTGGTACACGAGCTGGCCCGGTAGCTTTTTTTCGAAGAGCGCCGTGATGTAAGCGTCAGCTTGGGTGATAATCTCGGATTTGGCTTCCTTAAGTATCTCGGTAGTTTCCATGCAGTAGGGAGAAAGGCGTTGCCGGGGAGAGCAGCAGTGAACCAAGGTAAAACGCGAATATTGCGTTCGGGTTTTTCGTTATCTGACCTAAACTGTAGCTAGCCAGTTTTCGTAGGGCAGGCCACACAGCTCCATAACAAATAAGCAGCGGCTTAATTTCTAAGTTTACTGCCTTTTCTGCTAACCCTAATTATTCGTACTTGGTTTACGTTGTCGGGTTAGTGCCTACCTACATTACGCTCACGCCTTCCGTATGAGAAGAATTTTTCCTGTCTACTGTCTTTTACTAGCTTTCACGGGTTGGATGTTGCCCAGTGCTTACGCACAAAAGAAAACGCAAACCCCGCACACGGTCCGGCCCAACTACCACCATGGTGGCGAAAACTGGCAAAGCAAAACGCCTCCCGATAGCACCCACATTCGCTACACCATTTTCCTGATCGGCGACGTGGGCAAGCCCATTCCGAAAGCCGAGGGGGGCGAACCGTCGCTGAATTATTTGCGCAAGCAAATTATGAAGGAGGGCGCCAAGAGCACCACCGTGTTCTTGGGCGACAATGTGTACGAGTACGGGCTACCGCCCGAAAATGCGCCCGACCGCAAGGAGTCGGAGCGGCGGCTGACCGACCAGCTCGATGTCCTACGCAATTATCAGGGTGAGAAGTACATGGTGCCTGGCAACCACGATTGGCGCCAAGGCCTAGCCGGTGGCCTCGACCAGGTTGTGCGGCAGCAGACGTTCATCGAAGAATATATGACGAAGGACTCGGCGCAGTTCAACTACACCGGCGACTTCCTGATTCCGCGCGATGGTTGCCCCGGCCCGTTTGAGGTGCGCGTGCAAGACGACATCGTGCTGATCATGCTCAACTCGCAGTGGTTTTTGCAGACCCAAGCTACCGAGAAGCCGTACGGCGCCAACAGTGGCTGCGGCGTGGCCAACGAAACCGACTTTTTTACGCAGCTAGAAGATGTAATCTCCCGCAACAAGGACAAGAACATCATGGTCATCGCCCACCACCCGATCCAGTCGGATGGTATTCACGGCGGCTTTTTTACCCTAGGTGACCATATTTTCCCACTGTCTATCGTCTTCAAGTACGCCTTCCTCCCCTTGCCGGTGATTGGCTCCATTTATCCCTTCGCACGCAAGTACGGCGGGGTAACGCAGGACATTGCGCACCCGCTTTACCAGACGTATAAGAAAGGCCTGGAAGATATTTTCTCGCGCTACCCCAACGTCGTGTACGTGTCAGGGCACGAGCACAACTTGCAGTATTTCAAAACGCCTACGTATCACCAGATCATCAGCGGGGCGGGCTGCAAAACCCAGCACGTGAAGCCCGGCAACGGGGCCGATGCCATGTTCTCGGACAAGGAGAAGGGCATTGCCAGGGTGAACTACTACGACAACGGCGAGGTCTGGACCGAGTTCTTCGTACCAGCTGATAGCGGCGAGGTAGCCCGGCGCGTGTTCCGGACGCCACTTTATGCCAAACAAACCAAGTTAGTGGAGCAGGCCGCTGTGCAGCAGCAAGCGCCCGCGCCTTCGTTCAAGGATAGCACCATCACGATAGCGGCTAACAAGCGCTACAGCGACCGCGGCAAGTTTCACAAGTTCCTGTTTGGGGAACACTATCGTAAGGAGTGGGCAACCCCCGTAACGATGCCGGTGCTGGACCTAGCTACCGAAAAAGGCGGACTGTCGCCCTACAAAGTGGGCGGAGGTAAGCAGACGGCTTCGCTGAAAGTGCGCAACGAAGAGGGCCGCAACTACACCCTGCGCGGGCTGAACAAGGACCCCTCGGCGGTGTTGCCGGAAGCCTTGCGTGCGGGCGCAGCCAAGGATATTTTGCAGGACCAGATTTCGGCCCAACACCCGTATGGCGCCCTGCCCATTCCGCCGCTGGCGTCGGCCGCGGGCATTCTGCACACCAACCCCGAGTTGCGCTACATTCCGCAAGACCCTAGGTTGGAGCAGTACTACGAGCGGTTTTCGAACACCCCGGTTTTCCTGGAAGAAGATGCCAAGGACGATCAAAGCAATGTAGAGTCGCTGGGCAACGCCAAAAACTTGGTGGGGACCGATAAGGTGCTGGAGCGCTTAGAGGAAGACAACGACAACCGCGTTGATGAAAAAGCCTTTGCCCGCTCCCGCCTCTTTGATATGTGGATCGGCGACTGGGACCGGCACGAGGACCAGTGGCGCTGGGCTGAGCGCAAGGACAAGGACGGCGACCGGAAGTTTACGGCTGTGCCCGAAGACCGCGACATCGCCTTCTTCAAGGGCGACGGGCTGTTTCCGTACCTAGCTTCGCGCAAGTGGGCCATCCGCAACTTTCAGAACTTTGGCTATGACTACGCCGACTGGAAGGGCTTGAACCTAACGGCCCTTGCTAACGACCGGGTGTTCCTGGCTTCCATCACGAAGGAAGATTGGGTGAAAACGGCCGAGGACTTGAAGAAGCGCCTCACCGACGCCGAAATCGACAACGCCCTGCGTCAGCGCTGGCCCAAGAAAATCTACGAGGAGCACGGCCCCGAAATTGCGGCCAAGCTCAAGAGCCGCCGCGACTTGCTGCCTCAGCTCGCCGCCGACTACTACACCATGGTGTCGAAGATTACGGAAGTGAAGGGTAGCTCCAAGAACGAGAAGTTCGTGGTGGAACGCCTGGAAGGCAACAAAACCCGCGTGACGGTCCAGAAGATCAACAAGGATGGCAAGCTGACTAAGGTCCTGTTCGACCGCACCTTTGATAATAAAGTCACCAAAGACATTCGTCTCTACGGCTTTGCCGGTAATGACGTCTACGACGTTCGCGGCGACGTGAAGAAGGGCACCAACGTGCGCATCATCGCCGGTACCGACCGCGACTCCATCGTGGACCGCTCGCACGTGCGTGGCCTCGGCAACTACACCCAGGTGTACGACGCCGACTCGGGGAACGTGATTGTGCCGGGCCGCACCACCCGCTTGCGCCTGGAACCCAACACCGACGTAAACCGCTACGACTACCCGAACCGCACCGACCGCAAAGACTACCAGCTCGACTACGTAGGGCCAGCGGCGTACTTCGGCTACAACGTCGACGACCGTATCTTCGTCGGGGGTGGGGTTACCTACCGGCACTATGGCTTCCGCCGCAAGCCTTTTGCCTCGGAGCAGTCGTTGGTGGCCAACTATGCTTTCTCGCAGAGCGCCTACAACGTGCGCTACCGCGGGCAGTTCACGGATGTGTTCGGCAAGCTTGATTTGAACGTCAACAGCCAGCTCTACGGTCCACAGCTGTTGTACAACTACTTCGGCCTAGGCAACGACACAAAAAACGAAGCGCCCAAGGACGACGGCCGCGTGCGCTTGCGTGATATCAACAGCACCTATCGCATCCGCTTCTCGCGCTTCTACGTGGCGCCCATGCTGGAGAAAGACATCTTCAGCTTCCTGAAGCTAGGGTTCGGCCCGCAGTACGACCAGTTCCGCGTCGACCGGGATAACCTAGGTAGCAAGATTGTCGAAGGCCTCGGCACTGGTAATAATGACCGCACCGGCGCCGCCATTGGTGTCCGCGACTCCGATTTTGGCCTGAACCGCTACCTAGGGGGTAAAGTGTACTTGAACCTCGATGCCAGCAGCTCACCCAAGAATCCGCGCATCGGTATTCGGTGGTACAACAGTGCCGAGTACAACTACCAACTCAACGGCGAAAAGCTGCGCTACGGGCGCTTAGCGTCGGAAGTGCGCTTCTATGTGAGCCCCAACTTCCCCTTCCAGCTTACTTGGGCTGGCCGCCTCGGCGTGGCTCGCAACCTCGGCGACTACCGCTTCTACCAAGCTAATACCCTAGGCGGCACCACCAACCTGCGTGGCTACCGTCGTACGCGCTACGCTGGTCGCAGCTCGTTCTACGCCAATGGCGAAGTGCGCATTCAGCTGTTCACCTTCAACGCCTACTTGTTGCCCGGCAAGTTTGGTATCCTAGGCCTAGCCGATGCCGCCCGCGTATACAGCCCCTACGACGTAAAAACGGGCTTTGATGCGCTGCACTCGGCCTTCGGTGGCGGCGTGTGGGTTGATATCCTCAAGCAAGCCGTCGTGAACGTGACGTACTCCGTGGGTGAGGAGCGACTGATATTCTTAGGATTCGACTTCCTGTTTTAAGGCTAAATGGTGTAGTTGCTAAATGGTTCGTTGTTTGAGGGTTGTGTAGTGGAGTTTCATTGCTCCGTTACATCATCCGCTGGGCACTCAGCCATTTAGCAATTTAACCTGCCGGCGATTCATCCTTTTTTCACGAAAAGACGTTAAGGCGAAAGCCTAACGTCTTTTTTGCTTTTATCAGACCCGCCCTTTTGTCTGTATGCTAGCCTCTTTTACCCTTTGGCGCGGACCACTGCGTGCCAGCTTTGCCGCGGTTGTTTTGCTGTTGACGCACGCTGCGCGGGCCCAAGAAACCCCGCCGCGTACGCCCGTATTTCCGCTGCCAGCACCCTTACCGGGGGACACTGCCGTTGCCAACCAAGTTGGAAACTCCCAGGAGTTTGCCACGCCCTCCGTGGTGGGGCAAGGACCTAGCAAAGGTGTTGTGGCCCACCTGGAACGCTTGACGGACTTCTCCATTAAGTCCAAGCTGAACGATAAAGACGGCAAATCAATCACCAATAGTTCGACCGTCACGAAGAACAGCCGGGCCTTTATCAAAGGCTACATTCCGGCCTGGAACCGCCCGCACCTGAAAGTTATTCTGGGCTTCAACTACGACCGAGAAGAGTTTCAATTTAACAGGCCCGACAACTCGGTCTTGTATCGCAACCTGGAAGACAAAGGCCTCAAAGTGCTCGGCGCGCAGCTAGCTGTCATTCGGCCCATTGATGATGTGCACTGGTACATTGCCCGCGTGAAGGGTGAGCTAAACGGCGACTATACAGCCAGCGAGCTAGATGTGAATGACTACCTAAAGATGTCGGGGGAGTTTATCTACGGCTGGAAGCGCACCAAGTACTTTGCCTGGGGCGTGGGCTTGCAACTGAGCTACACATTTGGGCGTCAGAGCGTTTACCCCGTTATTTTATACAACCGCACCTTCAACGAGCACTGGGGCGTCGAGGCGTTGTTTCCGGCCCGCGTGAGCTTTCGCTACAACGTGTCAGACAAAACGTTGCTCTTTGGGGGCTACACCGTCGATGGCCTGAACTACAACGTGAAGCTACGCGAGCCGCTACCAAACGGGCTGCAAACCCTGATCTTACGCGAAACCGAATTCAAGCCGCGCCTGCGCCTGGAGCGTGAGATTTATGACTTCATCTGGTTTGGGCTCGAGGCTGGCTACCGCTACAACGCTTCCTTTAATGCCTTCGATGATGCCGGCAACTCGGGCTTTAGCTTGTTCCGGAAGGGTACCCGCCCACGCATCGTCGATAATACCTTGGGTGGCGCCCCTTACGCCAGCATCGAGCTTTTCCTAGTGCCGCCTCGCAAGTTCCTGCGCAAAACGGCTGGCAAATAAAGCTAGGTAACAACGAAGCGCCCCTCCTTACAAAAGGAGGGGCGCTTCGTTGTTACCTAGCTTTTAGCTTGCGCCTTGTGTTAGCGCTTTGCCACCGCTGGTTTTTTCTTCTTGCTTAGGCTTTTCAAATAATCATAGGTGGCAAACTGCGCCCGTATTTTGGGGGCGCTCGGGTCTTCCTGGCCGAGGAAGTGGTTGTGCCAGTCACGCGACTTTACGTTGTCCTGGCGTTGCAGATCGAGCAGATAGCGCACTTCACTTTTCACAGCCGGATCGAGGATGGGGAAGGCAACCTCCACGCGACGGTCGAGGTTGCGGGCCATCCAGTCGGCGGAGGAAACGTACACTTTCTCCTCGCCGTTGTTGCCAAACACGTATAGTCGCGCGTGCTCTAGGTAGCGGTCGACCATGCCGCGCTGCTGAATATGCTCACTCTGGCCCGGCTCCCCCGGAATTAGGCAGGAGATGCCCCGGATCAGTAGCTCGATGCGTACGCCGGCCTGGTTGGCTTCGTAAAGCTTCAGGATCATGCGCTCATCTTGCAAGGCATTCAGCTTCAGAATGATGTAAGCCTCTTTGCCGGCTTTGGCTAGCTTTATCTCGCGGTCGATTAAGGCATTCAGTTTGTCGCGCAGCTCGAAGGGGGCTACCAACAAATACTCGAACGACCTAGGTTGTCGGTCGAGAAAGTACCCGAACACTTGTCCCACTTCCTTGGTCAGGTGAGGGTTAGCGGTGAACAAGCCGTGGTCGGCGTAAATTTGGCTCGTTACTTCATTGAAGTTGCCGGTGCTCAGATACGCGTACAAGCGGTTTTGCCCTGCCTCGGTCCGGGCTACGAGGGCTAGCTTGCTGTGCACTTTCAGCTCCGGAATACCGAAGATGACGTTAGCACCTGCCTTTTGCAGCTTCTCGGCCCAGTGAATATTCGATTCCTCATCGAAGCGGGCTTTCAGCTCCACGACAACCGTCACCTGCTTGCCATTCTTGGTGGCTTTGAGCAGAGCTTTCGCAACTTCGCTTTTCTGCGCCACCCGGTAAAGCGTGACGCTGATGCTCGTTACGAGCGGATCGGCGGCCGCCTCGTTCAGGAAGCGCGTCACGTAGTCGAACGACTGGTAGGGTAAATTCAAGAGGTGGTCGCGCTCGGCAATGGCGTCCAGCATCTTACCGGCCGTGCGGGGCAAAGTAGGGTGCGGCAGCGGCGGAAAGTCCGGGTACTTCAGCTCCGGCTGACCTAGCCCCGGAAACCCGAAAAAGTCGCGGAAGTTATGGTAGCGGCTGCCCTCTACTAGTTCTTCTTTGCCAATGCCGGTTTTCTGCATGATGGCTTTGAGCACCTGCTTAGGCATGGCCGGGTCGTAGAGCAAGCGGGCCGGGTAACCGGTTTCGCGCTTCTGTAAGCTGCTCTTAATCTTGGCCATCAGGTTGCCCGATACCTCTTCCTGGATATCCAACTCCGCGTCGCGGGAGAGCTTGATGGCATTCACCTGCACTCGCTGGTAGTTCGGGAACAGCATCCGTACGCAGCACCGAATTACGTCGTCGAGGAACATTACGTAGTGCTCTTCCCCTTCGTCGGGCAGTTGCACAAAGCGACTTCCGTGGCGCTTGGAGGGCAGCTCCAACACAATAACGCGTTCCTCGTCCTCGTGCTTCTTCTGCTTCACCGGCTCGCTCAGCAGCAGCGTGAGGTACACGCTCTGGTCTTTGAGGAAGAGGTGGTGCAGGTTGTCGTCCAGAATGATGGGGGAGAGCAAATCCTGCACGTTGTGCTGGAAATAATCGTGCACCCACTCCCGCTGCGCATCCGTCAGATCGTGCTCCGACACCAAATGGATGTGCTGGCGGCGCAGCTCGGGCATGATCTGGTTGCGAAACGTTTCGCCGAATGCCTGTTGCTGCCGCCCAACTTCCTGCAGCAGGTCATGGAGCTGCTGGGTGGGGTCTTCCCCTAGCTTGGCGCGGGTTTTCTTTTTTAGCTTCTCCAGCCGTCGTAACGTGGCCACCCGCACCTTGAAGTATTCATCGAGGTTGGAAGAGAAAATAGCCATGAACTTGATCCGTTCCAGCAAGGGCACGTCTGGGTTCTGAGCTTCCTGCAACACCCGTTCGTTGAACGTTAGCCAGCTGAGCTCACGGTTCAATAGGGTAGGGTGAGGATTCTTGGTTGATTCCACTAGCGCAAAGTTGAAGGGTGAGAGTGACTGCGTGACTGAAGGAAATAGGCGGGTAAGGTACGGGAACCTAAGCACTCAGCTGCTTAGTCACTCGACACAGTCAGTTACTGTTTCTTGGGATAATCGTAGAAGTAGAACTCCGCGTTGGCGCGGTCGACTTCGGCCCAATGTGCGCAGCTAAACTTCAGGCACACAATAGCGGCCGTGGGCAGTTCATTGAGCTGGCTAGGCGAAAGTAAGTTCGCAAAATCGGTGAGCGTGTTGTTGTGGCCCACTAGCAGCACGGAGTCGGCTGGGTCGGGGAGGCTGCGCACGATGTCCAACATATCCAGCACTTCGGCCCGGTAGATGCGCTCCACCACTTCAATCTGGTTCGGCGGATAATTCACCTCGTGGGCCACCAACGCGGCCGTGCTCATAGCCCGCACCGCCGGCGAGCTCACCAGCAGGTCTAGGTGAATGGTACGCTTGGCCAAGGCCTGACCCATCAGCGGGGCGTCTTCGCGGCCTCGGTTGTTGAGGGGGCGTTCCTTGTCCGTGAGGTCGTCGAAGTCCCAACTGGACTTGGCATGACGCATTAAATACAACGTTTTCATGGGGGAAGAGAGTAAGGCAATAGGGTACGTTTCTTTACTGCCGACCCTAGCAAATGGTTATGCGGAACAGGCCGTGGCGAAGATTAGGCCAGGTACAAAAAAGCCCCGCCAACTGGGCGGGGCTAGGTTTGCATAGCACTACAAAGCTCGGCTACTTACTCCACATCTTGCGGCTGCTGATTGGGGTAACGCTTATAATGAATTGCCGCTACATGGCGTGTCAGCAAAGCCCGCAGCTCATCAATATTTTCGCGCTCCTGCGCCGAAATAAAGATCACCGGGTCGTGCATCTTGGCCATGTAAGTAGCTTTGAGCTGTTCCAGCGTCGGGCGTGGCTGGTGGTCTTCCTCGGGGTTCATGCCCTCGAAGCCCTCGTGGCTGCCAGTATGCGCCTCAGGATTGTAAAGGTCGATTTTGTTGAACACCAGCAGCATTGGTTTGTCGGCGGCTTCGATGTCCTTGAGCGTGTCGTTTACTACCTCTATCTGCTCCTCAAAGCCAGGGTGCGAGATGTCTACCACGTGCACCAGTAAGTCGGCTTCCCGCACCTCGTCGAGGGTGCTCTTAAAGCTCTCAATTAGGCGCGTGGGGAGCTTCCGGATAAACCCTACCGTATCGGCGAGCAGGAACGGGATGTTGTCTAGCACCACCTTGCGCACCGTCGAGTCGACGGTGGCGAAGAGCTTGTTTTCGGCAAACACGTCGGAGCGGCTCAGCATGTTCATGATGGTGCTTTTGCCCACGTTGGTGTAGCCGACCAGCGCCACGCGCACCACGCCCTCGCGCGACTTGCGCTGGGTGTTGCTCTGCTTGTCGAGGTCTTTGAGCTTGTCCTTTAAGAAGGCTATCCGGTCGCGCACTACGCGCCGGTCCGTCTCAATTTCCGTTTCCCCCGGACCCCGCTGGGATACACCCCCACCTCGCTGCCGGCTTAAGTGCGTCCACAGACCGGTGAGGCGGGGCAGAAGGTATTGGTACTGGGCTAGCTCCACCTGCGTGCGCGCCGTGGCCGACTTCGCCCGCTGGGCGAAAATATCAATAATCAGCAGCGAGCGGTCCACGATTTTTACCTGCAGCTCAGCTTCCAGGTTGCGCAGCTGCGAAGGCGAGAGGTCGTCGTCGAAGATGACCATGCTCGTCTTATTGTGCTTCACGAAAGCTTTGATTTCTTCCAGTTTGCCTTCCCCCACGAAGGTGCGCAAGTCGGGCTTTTCGAGGCGCTGCACAAAGCGCTTAGTGACCTGCGCCCCCGCAGTTTCGGCCAGAAAAGCTAGCTCGTCGAGGTACTCCTGCGTTTTCTCGTCGGCCTGGCGCTTTTCGGGCACGGCCACCAGCACGGCAGTTTCCTGCTCGAAGCCAGTTTCGTAAGTGCCATCGGCGTTACGCTTGAGTTGCGGGGTTTTATTTTTGCTATCGTCCTGGTTAGGGTGGCGGGCGCCACTGCTGTTGAAGCTCCAGTCCTTATTCTTTGCCATGTAGTTATGGTTCTAAATGCGAAACGCTCATTAAGCTGTGAATTGCGTTGACTGTCAAGGCCTAACGCAGCGTCATCGAATACGTCACTACCTGTTCGATTTCCTCATCGGTGAGGGTAGCTTTGAAGGCCGGCATCTTGCCCAAGCCGTTCTTTACTATATACACGCGCCCCGTGATGGTAAGGTTGCTCTTGGTCAAATCGTGGGCTCCGTTAGCGCCGAGCTTGCCGTTGTTGCCGTGGCAAACGGTACAGTTCTGCTGGTACAAGGCTTTGCCGGCCGCCAGCGCGTCGTTTTCCAGAGTGTTCATAATGGCGCTTTGCGCAGCACCCATGGAAGATTCGGTGGTGGGCGCGGCCGATTCAGTGCGCTTTGTATCCACGGAGCTACAGCTCAGCAGCAGCGCCGAGGCTGCGAGGCTACCTAGCCAACCAAAATGAGAAGAGAGAAAACAGTACTTCATATTCTTAGATAGAACATCTAATCGAGCCGCAAAGTAACCAAAGTGCCTAATCGTTTTGGATTTCTTTAGGCCTCATCGCGTCAGGATGGTGCAGGAAGCGCGCATATCCCTTTCTTTGGCAGTTGCCTAGCCCGATCCACTTCTCATTCATGCGCTACCTAAGAGCCTTTCTTTTAGCCAACTACCTGCTAGTTGGTCTGGCATTCACTAGCCTCGCCCAAACCGACATGACGCTTTGGTATCAACAGCCCGCCAAGGTTTGGACGGAAGCGCTGCCGCTTGGTAATGGCCGCATAGGTGCCATGGTATTTGGGCGGGTAGAGGAAGAGCTGATTCAGCTCAACGAGCAAAGTCTGTGGTCGGGTGGGCCGGCCAACCTGAACCCCAACCCGGAGGCACCCAAGTATTTACCTCAAATTCGGGAAGCACTTTTTGCCGAAGACTACCAGAAAGCCGAGCAGCTCTGCCGCAAGCTACAGGGGCTTTACACCGAATCGTACTTGCCCCTAGGTGACCTCCGGCTCAAGCAACACTTTGCCGGCGAACCTACTGACTACTACCGCGACCTGAATATCGCCAACGCTACTTCGCTCACTCGCTTCAAAGTAGGTGATGTTGAATACAGCCGGGAGCTCTTGGTGTCGGCGCCCGACCAAGTGCTTGTTATCAGGCTGAAAGCAAGCAAAAAAGGTCAGCTTACCTTCGATGCTTCGACCAAAAGCCAGCTCCGGTACAAGCTAGCTTCAGCGGGCTCGAATGAGCTGGTGATGAGTGGTGAAGCCCCCTCGCACGCCGATCCTAACTACGTTGGCTACAACCCCAAGCCCATTCTCTACGACTCCACCGACGCTTGCCGCGGCATGCGCTACGAGCTGCGAATGAAAGCCAGCACCAAAGGAGGGCAAGTGACGGCCGATGCCAGCGGCTTGCACGTGCGCAACGCCACAGAGGTCGTGCTGTACGTATCGGCCGCTACTAGCTTCAACGGCTTCGATAAGTGCCCCGATAAAGACGGCAAAGACCAAGCGAAGCTAGCGAGCGGGTACTTGGAGAAGGCATTCGGCAAAAGCTTCGAGGCCATCAAGAAGAGTCACATAAAGGATTATCAGGGCTATTTCAACCGCGTGAGTTTGTCGCTGAACGGCAACCCGGCGGTAAACCTGTCCACCTTGGAGCGGCTCAAACGCTACGCCGACGGGGCCACCGACCCGGCGCTGGAGGCGTTGTATTTCCAATTTGGGCGCTACCTGCTTATTTCCTGCTCGCGGCCTGGTGGCCTGCCGGCCAATCTGCAAGGCATCTGGAACGATAATCTGCGGCCGCCGTGGAGTAGCAACTTCACCACGAATATCAACACGCAGATGAACTACTGGCCGGCCGAAATGGTGAACCTATCGGAGCTGCACCAGCCGCTGTTAGACTTCATCAAGACGACGGCCGCAACGGGCCAGCAAACGGCCCAAAATTTCTACAACGCCCGCGGCTGGGCCGTGCACCACAACTCCGACATCTGGGCCACCTCAAACCCCGTCGGCGACCTAGGCAAGGGCAGCCCAAGTTGGGCCAACTGGAGCCTGGGCAGCCCGTGGCTGAGCCAGCACCTCTACGAGCACTACCGTTTCACCAACGACCTAGGCTATCTGCGCAGCACCGCGTACCCGCTGATGAAAGGCGCCGCTGAGTTCTGCCTCGACTGGCTCGTAGACGACGGGAAGGGCCACCTCGTCACGGCGCCAGCATCTTCGCCGGAAAACGTGTTTATCACCGAAAAGGGCGACAAGGGCAGCATTTCGGTGGCTTCTACGATGGACATGTCTATCATCTGGGACCTATTTACCAACGTGATAGAAGCCTCCGAAAAGCTAGGTGCCGATGCCGCTTTCCGACAATTGCTCCTAGAAAAGCGCGCCAAGCTCTTCCCTATGCAGATTGGCGCGCGGGGTCAGTTGCAGGAGTGGTACAAAGACTGGCGCGAGGAAGACCCGCAGCACCGTCATGTGTCGCACCTGTTTGGCTTGCACCCTGGGCGGCAGATTTCGCCACTTACAACGCCTGAGCTAGCTGCCGCTGCCCGCCGCACACTCGAACTCCGCGGCGACGCGGGCACGGGCTGGAGTATTGCCTGGAAAATCAACTTCTGGGCCCGCCTCCACGACGGCGACCACGCCTACAAGCTCCTTCGTAACTTGCTGCACCTCACCGGCGTGGAAGGCACCCAATACAGCAAAGGTGGTGGCACGTACCCCAACCTGTTCTGCGCGCACCCACCGTTTCAGATCGACGGCAACTTTGGGGGCACGTCGGGCATCGGCGAGATGCTGTTGCAAAGTCAGGAAGATGCCATTCAGTTGCTGCCGGCGCTGCCCGCGGCTTGGCAAGAAGGGAACGTAACTGGCTTGCGTGCCCGCGGCGGCTACGAGGTAGACCTAGCTTGGCAGAAGGGTAAACTGCAAGCCGTCACTATTCGCAGCCTAGCGGGTGCCACCTGTAAAGTTCGCTACGCTGATAAAGTCATTGATTTACAGCTGCAACCGGGTCAAACGCGCAAGCTAGACGGGAACCTGAAGTAACAACCGCCTGCCTACGGCTACCGCCAGGGCACTGTTGCAAGGGCCTAAATATTCTCCAAAAAATACCTAGATATAGGTATTTCGCACGGCGGCTAGGTAGCCTAATATTGCTACAGAAAAAAGCAGGATCATTAGCCTACACTGCGACTTCAATCAAGAAATGACAGCTGTTTCACTTGAACAGCGTTACCAAATTTTACCCCTTATTATTGCACGTATTGACGTCTGTTTATAAGCTATTCTAACACGCTGGTTCTGATTCGTGTGTATTGTTATAGAGCCTGCTAGCTGTCTTATCCCAGCTAGCAGGTGTTTTATTTTATAGGGGCTGGCAGAGGTTACGAGCTTGCGTTCCTGTCCAGGTACAGCCTACTTGCTTTTGAACTGCTGAATAGCGTGGCGCGTAAATTCCGACAGCACCAGCCGTCCGCTGATGGCGGCACGCTCCACGAGTAGTGTGTCCCAATGAGCAGTGCCTTCCCAAAATACTTGTTTCAAAGCCGTTAAAGCTTCCGGATTGTAGCAGGCTAGCTTTTCGGCAAAAGCCTGCACGGCCGTATCTAGCTCGGCTGCCGTGTCGAATAGCTCAGCGTATAGGCCGCGGTCCTTGGCCCAAGTAGCGGGCCGAAACTCGGCCGCATCTAGTGCTAGCTGCGCGTACGCTGCGGGCCCAATCTTGCGTTCGACTGCCGGGCCCACTACGAAGGGGCCAATGCCAACTACTAACTCGCTGAGCTTCACAGCAGCTTGGCTGGAGGCGAAGCAATAATCCGTTGCTGCTGCCACGCCTACACCGCCGCCAATGGCTTTGCCCTGCACCCGCCCAACGATAATTTTGGGGCAGGTGCGGCAAGCGTTAATCACCTTGGCGAAGCCGGAGAAAAAAGCGAGGCCTTGGGCTTCGTCCTGGATGGCCATGAGCTCGTCGAAGCTAGCGCCAGCGCAAAACGTCCGCTCGCCCTCGCTACGCAACACGATAACTTTGGTGTTTTCCTGCTGACCTGCGGCCGTGATGCTATCAGCTAGCTCGGTCAGAAGGCTGCTGGGCAAGGAGTTGTGCGCCGGATGAAAAAACGAAACGGTGGTGATTCCTAGGCCGTCGGTCTGGGTTTCTACTTTGGGGGTCATGGAGTGCAATTGATTGGTTCCCGCGGAAGCCGCCGTGTTCGCGCAGAAGGCGCTGAGACTTGTCGAACGACTACTGTGTCTTCTGCGCGAACACGGCGGCTTCTGCGGGCTACTATTCCTGGTTCTTTTTCTTCACCATGGTCAAAATAGTAGCCACGGCCACTGTTTCGCCGATTTCGTCGGATACATCTACAAGCCAGCGTACGATGCCTTTCGCTACATCTTCTTCGGAGCGCTTCTCTTGGGCAACTTTTTCCTTCACCGTCAGCTTCACGCCGATGGTCATGCCAGGGTACACGGGCTTGGTGAAGCGGCATTCGTCGAGGCCATAGTTCAGCAGCACGGGTCCTTTGCGCGGGTCCACGAACATACCAGCCGCCTTGGAAAGAATGTAGTAGCCGTGCGCCACGCGCCCCGTAAACAGCGTGCCCTCCAGGGAAGTAGCATCCACGTGGGCGTAAAAATTGTCGCCGGACACTTGCGCAAAGTTGGTGATGTCGGCCTCCGTGACGGTGTGGCGGTGCGTGGTGTAGGTTTGCCCGATTTCTAGCTCCTCGAAGTGGTGCTGAAAGGGATGCTTGTCGCGCTCGAACTGCTTAGCGCCCTGCTGATACACGTCGGTGATGGCCGTCAGCATGGTGGGCGACCCTTGCACGGCCACGCGTTGCATGAAATGCTCCACGCCGCGCATGCCGCCCATTTCCTGTCCACCGCCGGCCCGGCCCGGCCCGCCGTGGATGAGCAGCGGCAGTGGCGAGCCGTGGCCGGTGCTTTCCTTGGCCACTTCCTGGTTGAGTACCAAAATGCGGCCGTGGTGCGTGGCGGCACCTAGCACAAACTCCTGCGCCACCTGTGGGTTGTTGGTCGCTACCGAACACACGAGCGAGCCTTTGCCCATGTTTGCGAGCTTGATTGCTTCGTCTAGGGTTTTGTACGGCATGAGCGTGCTCACCGGCCCGAAAGCTTCTACCTCGTGCGAGTCGGTGAAGCGGAACGGCTCCGAATTCAGCAGCAGAATGGGAGAGATGAACGCACCCGTTTTGCAATCGGCCCCGATGACCTGCACGTTGTCGAGGTCGCCGTACACGATGGGCGTGTTTTGGGCTAGCTGCTGCACTTTCTCGCGTAGGCGCTTTACTTGGTCTAGGCCGGCCAGCGCGCCCATGCGCACCCCCTCCGCCAAGGGGTGACCAATGGTGGTTTGCGCCAGGGCTTTGCCCAAGGCAATCTGCACGTCTTCCAGCAGGTTTTCCGGCACGATAGCCCGGCGAATGGCCGTACATTTCTGCCCAGCCTTCGCCGTCATCTCTTTGCGCACTTCCTTGATAAACAACTCAAACTCTGGCGTGCCCGGTACGGCATCGGGGCCTAGCACGGCGGCATTGAGCGAGTCCGCCTCCAGGTTGAAGGGTACTGCCTCGGCAATGATGCGGGGATGCGCCTTGAGCTTACGCCCGGTTTCGGCCGAGCCGGTGAAGGTGACGACATCCTGGTAGTTCACGTGGTCAAGAATGCCTTGGCCCGAGCCCACGACCAGTTGCAGGGCGCCCGCGGGCAGAATGCCGGAGGCAATTATTTCGCGCACCACCGCTTCGGTCAGATAAGCGGTAGGCACGGCCGGCTTCACGATGGCGGGCATGCCCGCGAGCAGGTTCACGGCTATCTTCTCCAGCATGCCCCAAATGGGGAAGTTGTAGGCGTTGATATGCACCGCTACGCCTTCGCGCGGCACCATCAGGTGCTGGGCCATAAACGAGCCGCCCTTCGACAGACCGATTGGGTCGCCATCTACGTAGAACGGTTTATCCGGAAACTTGCGGCGTAGTGAGGCGTTGGCAAACAGGTTGCCGATGCCGCCTTCAATGTCAATCCAGGAGTCGGCACGGGTGGCGCCCGAGCGGTAGCTGAGCGTGTAGAACTGCTCCTTGCGCTCGGTTAGGTACAAGGCAAGGGCCTTGATCATGCGGCCGCGCTCATGAAACGTCATTCGGCGCAGGGCGGGGTTGCCCACCCGACGTCCGTAGTCGAGCATCGCGGCAAAATCCAGACCTTCGCCATCAGCCAGCGCAATGACTTCGCCGGTGGAAGCGTCGTAAAGCTCTTGCGTTTGGCCTGAGCCGGGCATCCAGCGGCCCAGGGCATAGTTTTCGAGAATGGCAGGCATCGTGAGTGGGGTGGGAGTGGGAGCCTTAGCTAGCGGTTCGCTAAGGCTTCTTGCGGAAAGAACGTTTGCTCGGCCCGCACCATGCGGCGCAGCAAGGCGCTGGCGCGGTAGCGGTCTTCGCGGTAATCGTCGTAGAGCTGGTCCAGCGTAGCTAGCACGTTTGGCAACCCTAACTCGTCGGCCCAAGTCAGCAGGCCTTTCGGGTAATTCACGCCCTTGGTCATGGCTAGCTCTAGATCGTCACGAGAGGCAACTTGGAAGGCCAAGGCATCCGCAGCTTCGTTGATGAGCATAGCTAGGATGCGGTGAAGAATGGTGCGACCTAGCTCCGCGTCGCGCACCGGTTCGGGCGGTGGCGCGCCTTCTTGGTAATTATAAAACCCGCGGCCCGACTTACGACCTAGGTAGCCAGCTTCTAGCAGCCGCTTCTGGGTGAATGAGGGCTTGTAGCGCGGGTCATAGAAAAAGGAGGTAAACACCGACTCCGTGACGCGGTAGTTCACGTCGTGGCCGATGAAGTCCATGAGGGCAAACGGCCCCATGCGGAAGCCACCTAGCTCGGTCGTGGCCCAATCAATGGTCGCGGCATCGGCCAGACCTTCTTCTAGTAGGCGAATGGCTTCGCCGTAGAAGGGCCGCGCCACGCGGTTCACGATGAAGCCAGGCGTGTCTTGAGCCAGCACGGGCACCTTGCCCCAGGCGTGTAGCAGTTGCTTGATTTCGTTAGCGAGCCCAGGCCGCGTCTGCACGGCCGGAATCACTTCCACCAACTGCATTAGCGGGGCTGGGTTGAAGAAGTGAATGCCGATAAATCGCTCGGGGTGCTGGCAAGCTGCCGCCAGCGACGTGATTGACAACGACGATGTGTTGCTGGCCAGCACGCATTCGGCACTCACAGTGCTTTCTATTTGCCTGAAAAGCTGCTGCTTGGCGTCCAGATTTTCTACAATGGCTTCTAGGACCAAGCCGCAGTCGGAGAAGTCTAAATAGTCTCTGGTGGGCTGCACCCTAGCTACGGCCGCCTCAACGGCTGCTCCGGTTAGTTTGCCTTTCTCGGCTAGCTTGCGGAGGTTCGCTTGAATGCTCTGCTGGGCGCGCGCCAGGGCTGCCTCGGTCTGGTCGAGTAGGCGCACGGTGTGGCCCGCCGTAGCGGCTACTTGCGCAATGCCCGCGCCCATAGCGCCGCTGCCGATAATTCCGATAATCATTGGCCAGTGAAGCTAGGTTGACGCTTTTCCAGAAAAGCCGCCACGCCCTCGCGGTAGTCGGCCGTGTGGCCCGCCCGAAGCTGGTAGTCACCTTCGGCGCGAAGCTGTTGCTCCAGGTCGTTGCCGAAGGTGCCGTTCAGGAGCTGTTTGGTGTAGGCGAGGCCTTTGGTGGGCATCTGGGCTAGCTTTTTGGTCAGCGCTGCTACTTCACCGTCGAAGGCATCATCGGAAAAGGCTTTATAGATCATGCCCATCTGCACGGCTTCAGTGGCGCTTACCTTGTCGCCGGTGAGCATGAGGGCGGAGGCGCGTTGCAGGCCAATTAGGCGGGGCAAAAAGTACGTGCCGCCGCTGTCGGGAATCAGCCCAATCTTGCTGAATGCCTGAATAAAAGCGGCGGATTCCTTGGCCACCACGATGTCGCAAGCGAGGGCAATGTTAGCGCCCGCACCAGCTGCCACGCCGTTCACGGCCGCTAGTACGGGTTTCTCTAAGTCTCTGATTAACTTGATGATGGGGTTATAATGCCTCTCCACAATCTCCGAAACCTCGGGACTATCGGGGCCGGTTATCTCCGCCAAGTCCTGCCCGGCGCAGAACGCCTTGCCCGTTCCCGTAAGCACAACGGCCCGCACCGCAGCGTCTTGCTGGCACTCGCGCAAGTGCTGTTGCAAGGCCAGCGCCAGCGGCTTATTGACGCTGTTGAAGACTTCCGGCCGGTTGAGGCGCAGCGTGGCGACGCCAGCGTCGAGGGAGAAAAGGAGAGCAGTTTCAGGCATAGTGGAAATTCAAGAAGGGATAAGGGCGCGTTATGCTGAGCTAGCCGAAGCATCTCTACTGCTTTGTTGAGCTAGCATCGGAGCTAGCACTGCGGGAAAAATGCTTCGGCCAGCTCAATATGAGCGTCTACTTAGTGACATTTGAAATAGTCGAACGGCTCATGGCAGTCGTTGCACTGGTAAAGTGCTTTGCAAGCTGTAGAGCCAAACTGGCTGACTAAGTGCGTATTGTCTGATTGGCAAAGTGGGCAGGCCACGGTAGGATCTTGTCCGAAAAGCTTCAGCACGTGGCCCGTGGTGGTATCGTTCTGCGGAGGCGCAATGCCGTAGGCGGCTAGCTTTTCGCGGCCGGCTTGTGAGAGCCACGCCGTCGTCCAGGCCGGGCTGAGCTGGTGATGAATGGAGAGCTTGGTAACGCCCTCGGTCAGCAGCCGCAGTCGGATTTCGGTGGCAATGGTGTTCATAGCCGGGCAGCCCGAGTACGTAGGCGTGATGGTGATGTGCACTTCGTCGCCATCCATCCGTACGCCCCGCACGATACCTAGGTCTAGGATACTCAGCACTGGCACCTCGGGGTCCGACACTTCCTCTAGCAGTTGCCAGATTTGTTGTTCCGTTGGCGTGAGCGTCGGGGTTACCATTTCATGCCGGGGTAAGTGCGCTGCATGTACTGAAGCTCCGCCAGGATGTAGCCTAGGTGTTCGGAATGACGGCCCTGTTTGCCACCAAGTTGCGGTGGCACGTTCTGCGGTATAAGCAAAGTTGCCTCCGCAAACACTTGCGCTAAGTAAGCATCTACGCTAGGTTGGAGGGCGATGTAGTCGGGAACAAGACCTAGCTTTTGTAGCGCTTGCTCGGTAGGGGTGGGCATCATTAGCTCGGCGGCGTAGCGCCACAGTTTGCTGATGGCCTTTTCAATGCGCTGCCGGCTCTCCTCGGTGCCGTCGCCCAAACGGACAACCCACTCGGCGCTCCACTTGAGGTGATAAGCCGCTTCCTTCACCGACTTCTCGGCTATGGCGGCTAAGTGCTGGTCGGGGCTAGCTTGGAGTTGCTGTAGGAAATGATAGTGAAAATTGTCGAATAGGAACTGCCGCACTACCGTGTGGGCGAAGTCGCCGTTGGGCTGCTCGACCAGCAGCGGGTTACGATAATCGGTGGCGACGCGCAGAAAAGCTAGGTCGTCTTCGCTACGGTGGCGCCCTTCCAATGCAGCAGCGTATTGGTAGAGGCTGCGCGTCTCCCCGAGCAAGTCGAGGGCGATGTTGGCCATGGCAAGATCTTGCTCCAAGATGGGCCCGTGCCCGCACCACTCCGACAGCCGGTGGCCGAGCAGCAGGCTGGTATCGGCGAGCTGCAACACGTAGTTGAACAGCAGTTGCCGCACCTCGGGCGAATACGTGGAAAGAGCGGACGCGTCGGCGGTAGCTTGCATGGTTTCAGGCCTACATGTGTTTGATAGAATCCGGAACCTCGTAGAACGTAGGGTGCCGGTACACTTTATCATTGGCGGGGTCAAAGAAAGCGGCCGCGTCGTCGGGGTTCGAGGCGTGGATGTGCCGCGACTCCACCACCCATATGCTAACGCCTTCCATACGCCGCGTGTACACGTCGCGGGCGTTCTGGATGGCCATGGCCGCATCGGCCGCGTGCAGACTTCCCACGTGCTTATGATCGAGCCCTTGCTTGCTGCGGATAAAAACTTCCCACAGTGGCCATTCTTTCTGATCCATAGCGAATAATGTCTCGACGCAATAGCTTGCGCCTTGACGTTGCTGATATTATTTATTTAGGTTGTTCTTGGCTAGTTATTCAACAATGAGCCTCTAGCTATTGCATTTCTACACGCGGGCGGCGCGTTTTTTGGCGTGAGCTAGCGCGGCTTCGCGCACCCAAGCGCCTTCTTCCCAAGCGTCTACCCGGGCCTGGAGGCGGTCGTGGTTGCAGAGGCCATTACCGTTCACCACCTGCCAAAATTCCTCCCAGTTCACATCACCGAAGTCGTAGCCTTTCTTGGTCTCGTTCCACTTCGCTTTGGCGTCGGGCACCGTGAGGCCTAGAAATTCTGCTTGTGGCACCATCATGTCCACAAATTTCTGGCGCAGCTCATCGTTGGTGAAGCGCTTGATGCGCCACTGCATAGACCTAGCCGTGTTCGGTGATTCATCGTCTTTGGGGCCAAACATCATCAGCGTGGGCCACCACCAGCGGTTCAGGGCTTCCTGGGCCATGGCTTTTTGTTCGGGCGCACCTTCGCACAGGGTTTGCATAATCTCGAAGCCCTGGCGCTGATGGAAGCTCTCTTCCTTGCACACGCGCACCATGGCGCGGGCATACGGCCCGTAGGAAGTGCGGCACAGCGGCACCTGGTTCAGGATGGCGGCGCCATCTACGAGCCAGCCCACGCAGCCAATGTCGGCCCAACTCAGCGTGGGGTAGTTGAAAATGCTGCTGTATTTGGCTTTACCCGCGTGCAGGTCGGCCAGCATTTGGTCGCGAGAAGCACCTAGGGTCTCGGCGGCGCTGTAGAGGTAAAGGCCATGACCGGCTTCGTCCTGCACTTTGGCCAGCAAGATGGATTTGCGCTTGAGCGAAGGAGCCCGCGTAATCCAGTTGCCTTCCGGCAACATACCCACGATTTCGGAGTGCGCGTGCTGTGAAATCTGCCGAATCAGCGTCTTGCGATACGCCTCGGGCATCCAATCCTTGGGCTCAATGCGCTGGTCAGCATCAATGCGTTGCTGAAATAGCTCTTCCTGAGTGAGTTCTGCCGTTTCCATGTTGTGTTAACGAAGTTTAGCTAACGAACGTTAGTTAAAGGTAAGGAAAAGTTCTTCTGTGCGGCTTCAGCTTCTAGCTCTGTCTTCTAAAGAAAGAGACGGGGGCGGTTCTTAATTATTGATCAAAGTCCACAACGACTTTCTCCGACACTGGCCTTGCTTGGCAGGTTAGCACGTAGCCTTTCGCCACTTCGGCGTCCGATAAGGAGTAATTCACGTCCATCTCTATCTGGCCTGCCGTGACGCGGGCGCGGCAGGTGCTGCACATGCCGTTCTTGCAAGAGTAAGGTGCATCGGTGCCAGTTTCAAGCAACGCATCCAGAATAGTGTCGCCGTAATACGACATTTCCAGCACGCGTGTGCTGCCGTCGAGCTGCACAGTCACTTGGCTGTGCTTATCGTCGTGGGCGGTGGGGCGTTGCGCTTGGCGAGCGGCTGTGCGTTGCGTCGCGTTCGACGAAGTAAACAGCTCGAAATGAATCTTGTCTGACGCCACACCAGCTTCGGTCAAGGCATCTTTCACCTCAAAAATCATTTCCTCGGGTCCGCAAAGAAAGGCTTCGTCAATTTCAGCAGCCGGAATGATCTTCTCGAGAAATAACCTAGCTTTTTGTTTGTCGAGGCGGCCAAACAGCAGATCGGTGTCGCCTTGCTCGCGGCTCAGCACATGATGCACGCTCAGGCGAGCCAGAAACTTGTTCTTCAAACCTTCCAGCGCTTCTTTGAAGATGATCGAGTTACGGCCACGGTTACCATATACCAGCGTCACGCGGCTATTGGGCTCGGTGAGTAGCACCGTTTTGATGATGGAGAACACCGGCGTGATGCCGCTCCCGGCCGCAAATGCCACGTAATGCTTGGCTTGTTCCGGATGCAGCTCGGTGTAGAAACGACCGGCGGGTGGCATCACCTCTAGCTCTTCGCCAATACGCAAGTGGTTCAGCGCCAGCGCGGAGAAACGGCCTTTGGGTACCTGCTTGATGGCTACCTGCCACTCACTGTCCAATGGGCTGCTGCAAATGGAGTAGGAACGGCGTAGCTCTTCGCCTTCGTGCTGGCGGCGGAAGGTAAGGTACTGGCCCTGCGTAAACCGAAACGTGTCGCGCAGTTCGGTGGGCACGTCGAGAGCGAGAGTTACGCAGTCGGGCGTTTCCTTCGTAATGCGCTTGATCTTAAGCTTGTAGAAGCGGCTCATGTAGTGTAAGGCTTGTGCCTAGTGCTTCAGTAGGGTGGGGCGTGAGGACAAAGAAGCACTACCTCGCTAGGCCATTTAGCAGAATGGTCATGATATTTTCTTCCAGTTCTTCTGGTGAAACGCCGCGTCCGGGCCGGTACCACAGCTCCACCCAGCGCACCGCCGACAGAATGGTGAACAGCGCCACTGACACGTTTACGGGCTGAAACTCACCCGCCGCAATGCCCTCCTCAATAAGCGTCGCAAAGCCACGCTCGTAGCGTTTGCGAGCTTCTTTGAACTCAGCTAGCTTGTTGCCGGTGAGGTATTTCCAGTCGTTGTTGCCCACTGATACGGCCGCACCGTCTTCTACCATCAGCCGGATGTGCAGCCGGATCAGAGCTTTAATCTTGTCGACGTACGAGTCTGCCGTGTTTTCAATTTCGGTGAGATGCGAAATGTAGGTGTTCGACACGTAGAAGCAGATCGTCTCCAGAATCTCGTCCTTGGAGTTGATGTGATTGTACATGCTGGCTGCTTCCATACCCACCTGCGCCCCTAGGTCGCGCATGGAAGTTCCGGCGAAGCCCCGCTCTTTGAATAACTTAGCAGCCTCGTCCAGAATGAGTTGGCGCTTGTTTGTCTTAACCTTTTTGATCATCACAGCGGAATTGCGCACCTACGTTTCGCTCCAGCGCTATGCTACTTCATTTGTTAAAGCGCTCAGGAGCGCAGCAAGTAGCAGCGTGCTCAAAGCAAGCGGCGAAAAGAAAGCTAAATGTATTGGGCTTTTACGGTACTAACAAACATTCGTTATTGCCAATTAGGTCATATATCTATCATGAAAAGCTTAGAGAGCAGGTAACCTGCGCTTTTATCGCGCCTGGCTGTAACTGAGCATCTTACCACCAAGCTAGCTCAGCTATTCTTAACTTTTTTCTAGCAAACACGAGTTATTACTAGCAGAAAAGGGGTAATTGTGAAATAAATGCAATTAATTTGCTGTATAATATAAATATAGGCAAATGGATGTTGCACCAAACGAAGCAATAGTTTTCGTTTTTGTGCTGCTTGTCTTACTTGGTTTAGGTAGTGGGAGGCGCGGCCTCCAGCCTAACGCACACGCCTATCGGTAACCTAGCTTTTTTACGTATTGAGAAAAGTAGGACGAGGCGCGGGAGTGAAGATGGTAATGTCCGCTTGTTTGTTCATACACTGGGCGAATCAACATACAGCATGAAAAATATATTAGCCATTGGCCTAACGATAGTTGCGTGGCTACTAGCAGCTCACTTGGTGCAGCAACTGTCGATGATGTGGTTTGGGTGGGTCCTGGCAGGGCGGCATGGAATGGCCTTCTGGGGGCGGTTCTTTGTGCTCATCGTACCGCATGCACTGGCTTTCTTTTCCACAGCTTTCATCTCTTTAACCGTGGCTGTTGCTAGCCCCGACTCCCGCAAGACACTGCAGATTCTGTGCTTGCTGAACTTCGTGTTCATGCTCAAGTGCCTGTTCATCGACCCAAAAGTCTGGCAAACTTGGCTGGCTATGGGCTCTTTCCTAGCTGCTACAGTAACGTGCGCAGGATTGCTGCAGGTAGTAACACCCAACAGAGAACACTCGGAGTCGTAAGGACACTGCCTCAGAAAGCTAGCTTCCATCTCGTACGCCTTTGTGTGCACCATAAAAAAGCCGCCCGATACTACAGTATCAGGCGGCTTTTGTCTGTTTACAACAAGTTGAAATAGAGTATTTTACTCAACAAAGCTAGATGCTAGGCTTGCTGCATATGCTTGTTGATTTTGTAGCCGCTCAGGCCGAAGTACAGCACCACCACAAAGCACACCAGCGGCACCACGTAGCCGGCCTGCGTGGCGTCGCCCTGCATGTCGATGACGGTGCCCATGATGTAGGGGATGATGGCGCCGCCCACAATCGACATCACGAGCCAGGAAGAGCCGGGCTTGGTGTCGTCGCCGAGGCCGGCAATGCCGAGCGAGAAGATGGTGGGGAACATGATGGACATGAAGAAGCCCAGGCCGCCGAGGGCATAAATCACGTAGGCGCCGTCGCCGAACACCGCTACGGCGCACAGCGCAATGGCTGCCACCGCATAGATGGAAAGCAGCTTCTGCGACGATACGTATTTCAGCAGCGCCGTGCCCACGAAGCGCCCAGCCATGAACAGCAAGCCGTAGATACCTAGGTAGTAACCCGCGGTTTTCTCATCAACGCTCGCGCCTTGCTTGGCCATACGGATAAAGAAGCTGGTGACGCACACCTGGGCGCCCACGTAGAAGAACTGCGCAATGACGCCCCAGAGTAAGTGCTTGTGTTTCAGTACCGCAAAGAAGCCGCCACCCTGCGAGGGCTCTTGCTCCTCAGCTTTCACCTCGGGAAGCGAAATGAAATAGAACAGCGCGGCCACCAGCAGCAAGATACAACCTAGCACGAAGTAGGGCATCTTCACGGCTGCGGCTTCTTGGGTCAAGTAAGCGTTACGCGCCGTTTCCGACATGGCCGCTAGGGCTTGCTCGCTGTACTCCTTACCCGACAAAATCAGGTTGGTGCCGATGATGGGTGCTACCATCGCGGCTAGGCCGTTGAACGAAGCCGCTAGGTTCAGGCGCTGGGTCGATTTGGCTGGGTCGCCGAGGATGGCCGCGTAGGGGTTGGCCGTGGTTTCCAGAATAGTAAGGCCGCAGCCAATGATGAACAGCGCTAGCAGAAATAAGCCGTACGAACGTGCGCTAGCCGCAGGCAAGAACAAGAAAGCGCCCGCCGCAAACGTCACCAAGCCCACGATGATGCTGACCTTGTAGCCTAGCCTCTTCAGCAGCACGCCCGCCGGAATAGCCATCAGAAAATACGCCAGGAACACCGCCGTATCCACCAGCGTCGATTGACGGTTGTTCAGCTGACACGCTTTCTTGAGGTGCGGAATCAGGATGGAATCGAGGTTGTGGGCCATGCCCCACAGGAAGAAAAGGCACGTGACCAGGATAAACGGGAACGTGTAGTTCCGGCGGCCGGTGCCTTCGGCAATCGTCGCCGTGGGTGCTGTGTTCGTTGCAATTGCCATGAGCTAGCTTGTTTTCGAGGTTAAGAACGGAATTTCACGACGAGCAAATGGTCGCAGGCTAGGACTACTTCGCCGTGTTCATTGAGCACTTCCACGTGCTCGGTAACGGTGCCGTAGCCGGGCTTCTTGCCTTCTTCCTTGTTTGAAATCGTGACTTCGGAGTGGATGGTGTTGCCAATGAACACCGGCTTCACAAAGCGCAACCGGTCGTAGCCCTTGGAAAAAGCCTCAGGGTTAATCTCGGAAGCCGTCAGGCCGATGCCAATGCTAAAGATCATGGTGCCATGGGCAATGCGCTGCTGAAACGGCTGGGTCTTGCACCACTCGGCATCTAGGTGGTGGGGGAAAAAGTCGCCGGTGTGGCCGGCGTGCACCACAAAGTCGGTTTCGGTGATGGTGCGACCTAGGGTCACGCGCTTGTCGCCAAGCTGGTAATCTTCGAAAAAGGTGGATTTGAAATACATGGAGTACTTATCGGTTGATAATTGCTAGAGCGTGTTAGGCGGAACTGCTCGAGAAGTATCTCGCATGCTTCGTGGTAAACACAAACTGCTGTAGAGACGCGACACTTCGCGTCTCAATCGGTGCTGATGTTGTTTACCTAGGTAGTCCTAGATAAGTCGTTCAGCACCAAGACGCGAAGTGTCGCGTCTCTACACTTGTGCAACAAAGCCTACGAACTGCTTCGGCAAGCTCAGCATGACACGTTCTACTAGTTGGTTGCGGTAAGCTGATCGGCCACGACTACGCCGCCGGTGTCGCTGGAAATATAGGCGCTTTCCACCACAGCCATGGTTTTGATGACGTCTTCCACGCTCGTGGGCAGCACGTCAATTTCGCCTTGCTTGTATTGCATCAGGCTGCCCATGGTGCCCATGAAAGCATCTGGAAACCAAGAGCCTTCTAGCGCTACGGTGTGCCAGGTGGGCGCTTGGCCTTCCTGCATGATGCAGTACTCGAACTTATCCGGTACGCCGTGCGGGTAGTCCATCAGCAAGCCCATCCGCGCTTTGATGGCGCCTTTCGTGCCTTCCCATTTGATAAAACTCTCCTGGTTTTCGGGGCCGAAGGAGTGGTCGTGGTTCGTGTTGATGACGGCGTGCACCGTGTCGCCGTAGTCGAACAAAATGGTCGAGCGGGAAGACGACAAGGACTTCGCCGGGTGCTTTAGGGTCTTGGCCATCACGCTGCGCGGCTCGCCCAGGAACGACCGAATCAGGTCGATGTAGTGGATGCTGTGGTACTGGATTTCCAGGCGCGGGTGCACCATCACGTGCGGAAACAGCTCCCATGGGGTTTGCAGCGTCACGCGCACTTCTATATCGTATAGCTCGCCGATGAGTCCTTGCGTGAGCATTGAGCGCGCGGCACTCACGTAGGGCGCGAAGCGCAGCTGGCAGTTGATGGCCGCCGCTAGGTTTTTGCGCCGGCAAACTTCCAATATTTCTTTGCTCTGCCAGAAGTAGTCGCCCATGGGCTTCTGAATCAGCACGCCGCAACCGTCAGGCAGCTGGTTCAAGGTTTCGACAAACTGTTCGGGCATGATGGTGATGTCGTACACGGCATCTTGCGGCGCGTGCGCGACGGCATCGGCCACGTTGTCGTACACGTTCTGGATGCCCCACTCGGCAGCTAGCTTTTCGGCGCGGGCACGGGTGCGGTTGGTAATGCCTACGACCTCAAAACCAGCCTTTTGGTAAGCCGGCAAGTGCGCGTCGCCCACGATGCCGCCGGCACCGATGATGACGATGGGCAAGGGGTTTTTGGGCAGTACGGGCTTGTACTGGATGGGAGTGCCGTTTATCTCAAACATGCTCAAGCGAATTGATTTTTGATTGACCTGCTGCCAGCAGCTTTTCTATATCGTGCTCAGTGCCCGTAGCTTGCAGCACTACTTCGTCGATGATGGCGGCTATTTGGGCCCAGTTACTTTTTTGCGGTAAGCTCTCGGCTTGCTCGTGCAGCAGGGCTAGCTTATGGTAGTAAGGCACCGTGGCGTTTATCTCTGCATCGTGCCACGTCGAGAGACGGCAGCCAATACCGCCTTCCAACGTTAAGAGTTTGTCATTCTGCGGATTGATAGCGAAGCGAATGAAGTCGTAGGCTGTCTGCTTGTGCTGGCTGCCGGCGCCGATGGCGTACAGCCAATACACGTTCAAGGAGCACGGCTTGCCACCTTCGCCCTGCGGAATGGTGGTGATATCGACCTTGCCTTTCACCTGGGACGCCTCATCGACTTCGCACATCGAAGCGAAGCCAAACCAGTTGATCATCATGGCCGCCTCGCCGCGCATGAAGGCCAAGCCCGCCTGCACCGACTCATAGGTGCCGGAGCTAGGGTGAATGGCGGTTTGGTCGTGCAGCAAGGCGCGGTAGAAAGCTAGGCCCGCCTTCGCCTCGGGCGTGTTAATCTGTACGCGGCCTTGCGCGTCCACTAGCTTTCCGCCCCTCGACCAAAGCTGAAGGCAGAAGTCGAACACCGTGTTGTGGCCGTCGGGGTAGGCGGCCACGATGGTGCCGTAGCGGTTCTGCGCGGGACGGTGGAAGAAGCGGGCAACGGTGTGGAAGTCGTCCCAGGTTTGGGGCGGCTGCAAAGGCTTGCCGTGCTGGCGCTGAAACTTGGCTTGCTCGGCGGGGTCCTCAAACAAATCCTTGCGGTAGATGAGGCATTCGGGGCCGTCGTGGAAGGGGAGGCCCGCTACATCGTCGCCGTATTGCTGCATCCCTAGCAGCGACTGGCTCCACCCTTGGGGAAAGTCGGCGGGCGGATTTTGGGCTAGGTACGGAGCTATGTTTTCGAGGGCACCGGCGCTGTAAGCTTCTAAGAGCCAGTCGGTATTGATGTGCGCCACGTCCCAAGTGCCCTTGCGCAAACCGTTGTCGGTCAGCAGGCTTGTGTGAAGCGGGTGCAGATCCATCGGCACCATCTCAGCCTGCAATTGACAGCCCAAATGCTCACAAAAGCTAGCCCATAGCTTCTCCATCGCGCTTTCAAACGGACCGAATTTGCGCACCGCAATACGAAACGTCTGAGGCTCAGGCGTCATGGCGAGCGGCTTTTAAGTTGGCTATTTCCTGAAGCAGCGCCTCGTTGTCCTGACCTAGCTTGGGTGAGCCTTTTGGGGAGGTAAGTAGCTCGCCGTCAATGCGCACGGGGCAGCGGGTGGTCTGGTACTGGTAGCCGTCCGTCATAGTCACGCCTTGCAGCATGTCGAGGGCTTTGAAGCCGTCGTGTTGCATGAGCCTGTCCCAGGTCAGCACGTCGGCGCACCAAATGTCGGCGGGCTCCAAGATGGTGAGCCACTGCTCGGTGGTGCCGGTGCGCAGGTGGTCAGCTAGCGTCACTTTGATTTCGTCGCGCTTGGAAAAGGCTTCACTGACTTCCGTGTAGGCCAGCAAGGGGTTGCAGCTCAGAAGTTTGCCGAGCACCGGGATAGAGCCCATAGCCAACGCTAGGTAGCCGTTGCTGGTCTGGTAGATGCCGTAGGGTGCCCCGAGGTAGGCGTGGGCGTTGTTGTGCTCCGTGCGCACGGGCAGCACGCTGCCGTCGTTGTAGAAGGTGGTGATGGTTTCGAACTGAAAATCAAACGCCGATTCGAGCATGCTTACTTGTACCAAGCCGCCTTCGCCGCGCACGCTGCGGCGCACCAGGCACGCGAGCAACCCTTGGGCTAGGTGGGCGCCGGCCAGCATGTCCACGATGGAAAGGCCCATCGGCACGGGGCCGTGGCTGGCGTTGCCGCTGAGCCAGGTTAGGCCCGAAACGGATTGCAGCAGTAGGTCTTGGCCGGGTTTGTCGCGCCAGGGGCCTTCGGTGCCGTAGCCGGAAATTTCGCCGTACACCACGCCGGGATTCAGCTGCTTCACGCTGGCGTAGTCGAAACCGAGGCGCTCCATCACGCCGGGGCGGTAGTTGTGCATCACCACATCGGCCTGGCGCACGAGCTCGGTGATGTACTCCCGGTCTTGCGGGTTTTTCAAGTCGGCGGCGAAGCTTTCCTTGTTGCGGTTGATAGCGTGAAACACCGACGACTCGCCATTCATGATGACGTTGGAGGTGTACAGGTGCCGGCAAATGTCGCCCGTCTCGGGGCGCTCAATCTTGATGACCCGCGCCCCAAAATCGGCCAGCCGCAAGCTAGCGGACGGCCCGGAAAGGAACTGGCTAAAGTCAACGACCAGATAGTCTTCGAGTGGTTTCATCGGGTTAGTGGGCGGCCAGGTTAAACTCCTCGTTGATGCGCTCAGTATCCACGCCGGGCCTCGGGGCGGCTTTGTCGGAGTACAGCTTTTGCCCGTCGATGCGGATGGGGCAGCGGGTGGTAGCTAGGTTGCTGCCGTCGGGTAGCTGCACCTGTTGCTGCATGCCGATGGCCTCGTAACCAGCGGTTTGCGTGGCCTGCTGGTAGTTCAGTACTTCAGCACACCAAATGTCTTGGGGCTCCAAAATGGCTAGCCATTCTTTGGTCGGCTTGGCCTGAAGCGTGGTTGTGAGCAAGGCGGCTATTTCGTCGCGGTGCTCAAACCAGGAGCTAGGATTGGGGTACGCGGCCATGATGCCGCAACCTAGGCTAGCATCGAGCTTCGGCATGTTACCCATGGCCAAGGCTAGGTAGCCATCTTGGGTCGGGTACACGCCGTAGGGGGCGCTGAGGTAGGCGTGGGCCGTACCGCGCGCCGCGCTGCGCTGAGGAAGTTGGCCGCCGTCGTTCAGGTACGTCGTAATGACTTCGAATTGCATGTCGAGCACCGATTCTAGTAAGCTTACTTCCACCAGCACGCTCTGCTTGGTCTTGGCCCGCTTGAGCAGCGCCGCCAGCAACCCTTGCGTGAAGTGCGACCCGCAGATAATATCGGCCACGGCAATGCCGAACGGCACCGGCCCGTCGTTCTTGGTGCCCGACAAATACGCAAGACCCGACAACGACTGAATCAGCAGATCCTGCCCCGGCTTCGCGGCCCACGGGCCTTTGTTGCCGTAGCCCGTCACGATGCCGTACACGATGCGCGGATTAATAGCCTTCACCGCCTCATAATCCAGCCCGATCTTCTCCATGATGCCTGGCCGGAAGTTATGGGTCATGATGTCGGCCTGGGCCACGAGCTGGCGCACGCGGGCTAGGTCCTCGGGGTCTTTCAGGTCGGCGGCGTACGACTCTTTGTTGCGGTTGATGGTGTGAAATACCAGACTGTCGCCGTTGATAAACAGGTTCTTGATGGCAATCTGTCGGCCTGCTTCCCCTTTGCCAGGGCGCTCAATCTTGATAACCCTAGCACCTAGGTCAGCCAGGCGCAACCCAGCTGAGGGCGCCGCCAAAAACTGCGCAAATTCAATGACAAGTAAGCCTTCTAAAGGGCGCGCCATAGTATAGTTCGTGATAGATAGTTCTTCAGTTCACTTAGACCGTCATGCTGAGCTTGCCGAAGCATCTCTACCGCCAAAGTAGATGATTACCCTTGCGGTAGAGATGCTTCGACAAGCTCAGCATGACACGGTCTTTAGGATTAGGCCATTGCCCTAGATTCGCGGTAGAGGTCGTTCAGCTGCTTCAGGAGCGGAGCTTCGTCGCCGCCGTTCATCAGGTACTGACGCACCGGCTCGCCGGCGTGGTCTTGGAAGAACATGTGGCCGTGGTAGCGAGGTCGCAAGAAGGCCCGCTGCAAAGCCGGTAGCGTGGCCGCGAAGTAATTGCTGCTCTGGTGGTTCACGTATTCATCCTGCCATGCGCCGAGGTGACCCGGCTGGCCGCCGTTGTTGAAGTATAGCGTCTGCTGGCAAGTGGGCGAGGCCACGAACTCGGCGTATTGCGCGGCTTCTTGTACGTGCTGGCACTTGGCCGAAATAGCGAGGCCGGTGCCACCTAGGGTGCTGCGCAGGCGCGATGCGCCGTTGAGCGTAATCATGTCGTGGAAGTGTAGCAGCTTGCGGGCGTAGCCGCGGCGCGAGTAGTTGGAATAGCCGTAGGCGAAGGGGCAATAGGCAATGTCGTCGGTCTGCGTCATGGCCTCGTACACCTGAATGGGGTTGCGGTGGAAGCACGCCGGATCGACGCGGCTGGCGAGCTGGCGAAACAGCTGCAAGGCCTGACTGCCAACCTGTTCGCTCACTACCACATCTTCCCGCTGACACGGGTCTTCGCCCAACGACGAGCAGAACATGTAAAAGCTCATCAGCGTGTCAATCGGGATGAGCGAAAAGGCGACCAGCTTGCGGTCGGCCAGGGCAAGCAGGTCTTCGTAGGTTTCGGGGAGCTGAAGCCCGTGCTGGGCCAGCAAATCAGGCCGACTGGAAGCCACTGGCGTGGCCGCGTCAATAGCTAGGGCCCACTGGTGGCCGGTGTACGAATAGCTTTCAAAGGAATGCCCTACGGTGTTCTGCGCCTGATCGGCTAGGAACTCCGCCGACAAGTGTTCGTCCAACGGCAGAATGGATTGGGTGCGTGCCGCAAAACCGGCCCACGGGTGGTCAATCACGAGCAGGTCGTACTTCTCGGCGAGCTGTTGAATGGATAAATCGGCGAACTGCTGCAACGAGCGTTTCTCCCACACAATGTCCACGTTTGGGTGCAGCTCATTGAAGCGTTGCGCCGTCGCCGTCATCGGCACAAAGCCGCGGCTATGATTCCAGGTAATTCCTTTTAAAACGATTCGATCGTCGGCCATTTTTTAGTTTGTTTTCTAGCGGAGTAGGAGAGTGGAGTAATAAAGCTTTGTACCAGCGTCATGCTGAGCCTGCCGAAGCATCTCTCCCGCAGTGGTAATCAGAGTTACTGTGGCGGGAGAGATGCTTCGGCAGGCTCAACATGACGGTCTTGTTTGGTTGTTCATTGGGCTGATTGCTAGGTGGCTGTCGCTATAGCCGACGGCTTACTTAGCGCTGACCACAAAGTGGTAAGTACCGGCGCCGGTGCTGATTCGCGCTTTGCCGTGCTCCAGGCCGAGCAGTTTCAAGTCACGGTGCTGCGCTAAGGGTTGGGGTCCTTCCGCGATTTTGGAAGAAGCCGTAGCGGGCAGGTAAATGGTAGCGGTGGTATTAGGCGGGATGGTAGCCGTCAGCTCGAAGGTGGTGCCGGTCTTCTTCCAATCACTCACAATCACGCCGTAGGGCGACTGATAGCTCGCTTTGGCCGCCGTCACATCGCCCACCGGCTCGGGCCGAATGTCAATCTGGTTGAAGGCCACGCCCTCTTCGGCGGGCCGGATGCCAGCGAGGCCGCCGTAGAGCCATTCCATCAGGTGGCCGAGCATGAAGTGGTTGTTCGACACCGTCGGTAGGGCCGCCCACGATTCGGTGAGGGCCGTGGCGCCTTTAGCGAGCTGGTAGCCGTAGCCGGGCACGTCGGCGCGGCTGTTCATGTCGAAAATGACGTCGGAGCGGCCTTCGTCGTCGAGCACTTTCAGCAGGTAGCGGTAGCCGATGTCGCCGGCCGTCAGGCCGTTGTTGCGGCTGCGAATGTCTTGGATAATGTTCTCGACCACCGCGGCTTTGTCCTCGGGCGCAACCAGCTTCATGTACACGGCCATGGCGTTGGCGGCCTGGCTGCCGGTGGCGTACTGCTTGGTGTCTTTATTGAAGAACTTGGCGTTGAAGGCCGTTTTCACCTCGGCGGCTAGCTGGTCGTAACGGGCCGCATCGTGGGGCTTGCCGAGTAGGCGCGCGATTTTGCTCAGCAAGGTGAGGTCGTAGTAATACATGGCCGTGCCGGTCACGCCCATCGGCGTCAGCTGCGACACGCCTGGCGGCTTCGGACCTAGGTCGTACCAGTCGCCTAGGCCTTGGCTGAGAATGTGGCTGTTGGCTTTGGTGCCGAGGTAGGCAATGTAGCGCTGCATGGTGGGGTAGCTCTCCAAGAGCGTCTGCCGGTCGCCGTACCACTGGTAGAGGTACCAGGGCGTGATGATGCTGGTGCTGCCCCACTCCGGCGAGTCGCGGAACATGTCGCCGCCCCACTCAAACTTGACGTACTCCGGCGCAATTTCCGGCACGAGGCCATTGGGCAGTTGCGAGCTGCGGATGTCCTGTAGCACCTTCTGAGTTAGATCGGGTACATCGTAGTTGTAGAGCACCGAGCTGAGCATCAGGTGGGTTTGTTCGAGCCACCCGAGCTTTTCGCGGTGCGGGCAGTCGGTGAAGGTGCTCACCATGTTGCTCTTGATGGCCCAATCGATGAGCGTATTCGTGCGGTTGAAGAGCTCGTTGGAGCAGGCAAACTCGCCTGCGCGGGCGGCAGCGTTGCGGATGTGCAAACCCGTTAGCTCCACAAGCTGGGGCACGTTCTTGGGGTTGGGTTCGCCTTGCGGCACGCCGCCTTTCACTTGCAGGTAGCGGAAGCCATAGTAAGAAAAGCGCGGCTGCCAGGTTTCGGTGCCTTCGCCTTTCAGGATGTACTGGAAGTAGTAAGGACTGCCCGCGTTTTTCTGGTTGATGGTGCCGTCTTCTTTAAGCAGTTCGGCGGGCGAAATGCGTACGGTGTCACCCTTGTGGCCTTTTACCTTGAGCTGCACGATACCCGAAGCATTCTGCCCTAGGTCGTACACCCAGGTGCCGGGCACGGGCTGGGTGGTTTTCTGCGGCGCGAAGTGCTCGAACACTCTCAGCGGCTCTTGCAGCTGGCTCGTCAGGCGCGGCGGACCGTCTACCAGCAGTACGGGCTTCCACCCCGTTTTCGGCTCCCGAAAGGTAGGGGTATCCCAGCCGGGTTGTTCGAGGGTGGCGTTGTAGTCTTCGCCGCCGTAGATGCTGGAAAAGGTGATAGGGCTCGGGGACGTCCGCCACGAGGGGTCGCTGAGGATGTTCTGGGTGGTGCCGTCGGTGTATTCCACCAGCAGGCGGCAGATCAGTTTGGGGTAGCCAAAGGCCACTTTCAGCTTGCGGTAACGGCCCTTCACGGGCGGCACGTAGTAGAAGCCATTGCCGAGCATCACGCCCAGGGCGTTGGGTCCGGCCTTCAGACGCTCGGTGAGGTCGAAGGTCACGTACTGGGCTTCTTGGTCGTACTTGGTCCAGCCGGCGTCGAGGAAATGGTCGCCGACTTTCTGCCCGTTCACGCTCAGCTCAAAATGACCTAGCCCGGCGAGGAAGACGGTGGCTTTTTTGATATTCTTCTGGACGGCGAAGGTTTTGCGCAGCAGTGGTAAGGTGTTGCTGCCGTAGTAGCGGTCCTTCTTACCATCGGTGGGTAAGATGTTTTGGCTCGAATCGGGAAGCTGCTCGTAGGCAATCCAGCGGGCGCCTTGCCAGTCGGCCTTCGTGGGTAGGCCCATCTGCCAGCGGGCCGGCGCGCTCCAGGCCGAAGCAGCGTGCTGGTTGTCCCAGGCCATGACCTTCCAGTAGTAGGTTTTGGTGGGCTGGAGAGCTTTGCCGGCGTACGCTACCTGGATGGAAGCATTGGAATTAACCTTCTTCGAATCCCAGACATTGCCGGTGTTGGCCTTCAGCAGCTCCGGCGTATCGGCCACCAAGATGCGGTAGGCGGTTTGCTTGGCTCCGCGCCGATCCGTGTTGAGTTGCCAACCGAGCTTGGGCGTAGCGGTTTCCACGCCAACCGGGGCGGCTTTGTATTCGCAGGAGAGTTTTCGGAGGGTAAGCTCTTGGGCAAAACCGGTGTGAGCACTCAGCAATAGAAGCAGCAACAATAGCCTAGGCATAGAGAATTGGTGGGAATCGCCGGGGCTAGGGGCCACGGCGAAGCAGGTACAGGATCAGCGTATGCTAAGAGGTAAGAGGAGCAATATCTTCCGCCGCGTGCGGATAACTCTTATGCACTTTCCTGTTTTGGCTGAGCTTGCTGGAAATAGAGAGCAGCCGCTAGGTGAAAAGCGAAGTAGATTGCCAACAAAAAAGGCTCCTCACGAGAGGAGCCTTTTCGGTAAGTACTCTGAAATGAGCTAGGTTACGGCATTACTTCAAACACCAAAAACTGCGAAATCTGGCTGTTGCTGAAGTTGTCGTCGGCCACCAGTACCAGGGAGCGGTGCCCGTTGGCGAGCTTCGGCCCGAAGGTGAAGCCCTCAATGTTATCAACCCGGTTGATGCCAGTGGTGGCTACGTCGAGCACGAGGCGCTTGCTGGCGGTGGTGTAGGAGGTGCCTTGCAGCGTCATGTTGGTCACGTCGGTAGCACCGGCTAGGTCGATTTCGTAGATCTTCACCGAGTAGTCGGGGGTGGCGCCCACGGCGTAGGAGCGCTCCATGGCGAGTAACTTGGTGTCAGACAGAGCCAGCACTTCGACCACGCCGTTTAAGCGGAACTGGTCGCCGGGGATGGGTGCTTTGTGCACGGCATTGAGACGATATGCGTACTGCGCAATGGGTTGGCGGGTGGCTTTGTCGTACTTAATAATACGGATGGGCGAGCCTTCCACGTTGAAATCGGCGCGCGGGCCATCCTCATACAACGGTTCTTCCGACGCCGTGAAGGTGTAGCGGCCATCTGGCGTGAACGACAAACCCTCGAACGAACCATTCGAGCGGGTGCCGTTTTCGGTGGCTTTGATCTGGAAGATAGGCGGCACCAGGTAATCGGCCACGAACGCGCCCTCGGTGGTCGACTCGCGCAGGAACGGGTTGGTCAGCACGGGCGGCGTCACGGTCACGTTGCGCACGCCTTCGCTCGTCCAAACGATGTGCTTGCTGGCTGCGTCGTAGCGGATGCCTTCGGGGTCGATGCTGTTGTAGCGGTCGGTGGCGGTGCTGGGGTAGTTGGTGCCATCGGGGCGCTTCAGCGTGGTCACCGAGTTGAACGTTACGCCCGTGAAGCTGCTCTTGTCGAAAGCTAGCTTGGCCGTGTAGTAGCGCACCGGCTGCAAAGCCGAAGCGTCGTCGCACATAATGTAATACGTGTCGTTGTCGGCGCGGTAGTCGATGCCCGAGAAGCCGCCGAGCGTGGTGCCGTTGTATTGCTGCTGGAAGGGCACGATCTTCTCGCCGATAAAGCGCAACGATTTTACTTTAATCGAGGTGTCGAGGTCGGGCAGGCTAACTTCTTCGCAGGCAGTTAGTAGGGGCGTGGCGCCGAGGGCAAGCGCCGCAGCAAGAGGGAAAAAACGCTTCATAGGGTTGGGGTTGAGGGTGAAAAAAGGTGTGATGCGCAACAAAGAAAAAGAATTGCTGGTGGCCCGACGCGTTATCAAACTATTACGCACCGGGCCACCTAGGCTAGGTGTGTTACGGCCGAGCTTGCTAGCGCTCCGAAGAGCCCCTGAAAGTTGTAAATGCGAAAGAAGCGGGATAAGGTAGCACTTATCCGGTATCTTATGCTAAATAGCTGAGATACTTTAATTAGCTTTTACCTTTGCGGCCCGAATAACTCGTGGTTCATGCGCGTCGCAATTGTTATTAATACCTCCTGGAACATCTGGAATTTCCGGCGGAGCTTGGTAAAAGCCCTGCAAGCGGCCGGGCATGAAGTGCTGGCCATTGCCCCACCCGACGACTATTCGGCCCGCCTCGAAACCGAGCTAGGTTGCCGCTACGTGCCGATTCGGATGGAGAACAAAGGCACCAACCCCGTAAAAGATGCCCAGCTCACCCGACGCTTCTACCAGGTGTACCGCCGCGAGCGGCCCGATGTAGTGTTGCAATACACCATTAAGCCCAACATCTACGGCACGTTGGCGGCGCGCATCGCCGGTATTCCGTGCGTGAATAATGTCTCGGGCCTGGGTACGGTGTTTCTGATTCAGAACTTGGTCAGCCGAGTGGCACTGGGGCTCTACCGCTTCGCGTTCAAGTTTCCGCACCGCGTGTTCTTTCAGAACGACGACGACCGGCAGCTGTTCTTGCAGCACCGCCTCGTGCGCCCCGAAATCACCGACCTACTGCCTGGTTCGGGTATCGACGTGCAGCGCTTTCAGCCGGCTACGGAGTTCAAGCGCCAGCAGCCGTTTACTTTCTTGATGATTGCGCGCGTGCTTTACGAGAAAGGCATTGAAGAATACTTCGAAGCGGCGCGGATCGTACGCGAGGCCATGCCCGGTACGCGCGTGCAGCTGCTCGGAGGTATCGACGAATCGGGCAACATTGGCGTGAAGCGGGTGGTGTTCGAACAGTGGCTGCAAGCTGGCAACATCGAATACCTAGGTACCTCCGACAACGTAGCCGAGCACATCGGCCGCGCCGACTGCGTGGTGTTGCCTTCTTACCGCGAAGGCACGCCCAAAACGCTGCTCGAAGCCGCCGCCATGGGCAAACCCATTGTAACCACCGACGTGCCCGGCTGCCGCGAAACCGTCATCGACCAATACAACGGCCTGCTCTGCCAAGTACGCAATGGCCCCGATCTAGCCGACAAAATGCTCCAAGTTCTGCGGCTCTCCGATCAGGCCCTGCATGCTATGGGACAGGCCAGCCGGCAGCTAGCTGTTGAGAAGTTCGATGAACGCATCGTGCTCGAAAAATACTTGCGCGTCGTGACCGAGGCCACCCAGGCGAGGCGTCGTGTCGCGCCTGGTACGTAACTTGGCGCCTCAATTGTTCGGGCTTGAGCTAGGTAGTTATAATCTGTAGTTATTATCTAAATGGAGTTCAAATACTTCGATATACCGGGCGTAGTAGAAGTGATGCCCCGTGTTTTTGGCGACGCACGTGGCGCATTCTTCGAATCATTCAGTGCCAAGCGCATGGAAGAAGCTGGCATCGTAGGCAACTGGGTGCAAGACAACCAGTCGCGCTCCGACCGAGGGGTGGTGCGTGGGCTGCACTTTCAGCGCCCGCCCCACGCCCAAGCCAAGCTCGTGCGCGTGGCGGCCGGTCGGGCACTCGATGTGATTGTAGATATACGCAAAGACTCGCCTACCTACGGCCAGCATCTAACCGTAGAGCTAGACGCCGCACGCTATAATATGCTCTACGTGCCCGTAGGCTTCGCACACGGCTTCACGGCACTGGAGGACAATACGTTATTTCTCTACAAGTGCACCGATTACTACGCACCTCAAGCGGAAGGTGGCCTCTTGTGGAACGACCCACAGCTCAACATTGCGTGGGGAGTAACGAACCCAACAGTTTCTCCCAAAGACCAAGTGTTGCCTACCCTAGCCGAGTTTGATAGCCCCTTTTAGCGAGTAACTGAGCAGCGGAGTAACTGAGTAGGTTATCGTTGAACAACTTACTCAGTTACTCCGCTGCTCAGTTACTCGCTACAGAAGCTCCGTGAGTGTTTCTAGGCCCATGCCACGAGAGCCTTTTATTAGTACTTGGCGGCCTTGCAACTGCTGTTGCTGCAACCAAGCGGTGGCTTCTCCTTTGGTAGGAAAATAATGGAAAGCGGAGCTAGCTTCGGCGGCGTGGCGCATTTCCTGACCACACAGCACGACCGTGTTGATGGGTAAACCGGCGAGTAGGACCCCTAGGGCTTGATGTTCGGCGGCGCTTTCGGAGCCTAGCTCAAACATGTCGCCTAAAATGGCCACCTTGTCTTCCGCGCGACCGGGCCGTTGTACAAAGCTGGCCAGCGCCGCTGCCATCGACGACGGGTTGGCGTTGTAGGCGTCGAGCACGAGGGTGTTGCGGCCAGTTTGGACTAGCTGCGAACGGTTGTTGGTAGGGGCATAACTCGCCAACGCTTCCGCAATATCGGCCACGGGAACCTCGAAGTGAGCACCTACTGCGGCCGCGGCCGCTAGGTTTGGAAAGTTATACACGCCTGTTATTTGCGCTTCTACCAGCGTGTTGTCGAACAGGAAAAGTGAAACAGTAGCCTCGTTATTCGTCACGAGCCGCGCCGGATAGGTGTCGCCTTGGTTAGGATATGTCACGCGCTTGGCTACTGGCGCACCGAGGCCGGGGAGCTTGGGGTCGGTGGTGTTGATGAACGCCGTGCCGTCGTGGGCAGCTAGGTATTGAAATAGCTCACTTTTGCCCTTGGCTACGCCTTCTTCGCCGCCGAAGCCTTCGAGGTGGGCTTTTCCAATATTGGTGATGAGGCCGTGCGTGGGTTCCGCAATACTGCTGAGCAACGCAATTTCACCCTGGTGGTTGGCGCCCATCTCCACAATAGCTAGCTCGTGCTCCTCAGGACGGATGCTGAGCAAAGTGAGGGGCACGCCGATGTGGTTGTTGAGGTTGCCGCGCGTGTACTGCACGCGGTAGCGGCGGCTCAGCACGGCATTTACCAATTCCTTCGTCGTGGTTTTGCCATTGGAACCCGTAATGGCCAGCACCGGAATGGTGAGCTGCCGCCGGTGATACTGCGCGAGTTGCTGCAGGGCTTCGAGCGGATCAGAGGCGTAGGTATAACGCGCCGGGTCGGTAGCGGCTAGGTCAGCGTCATCGACGACGGCGTGGCGGGCGCCTTTCGCCAGGGCCTGCGGGGCAAAGTCGCGGCCCCGAAAGCTAGGTCCGTTCAGGGCGAAGAACAACGTGCCCTCCTGGGCCTGCCGCGAATCGGTGCTGACGGCGGTACACTGCTGGTAGTGGGCGTAGAGCGCCGCTACATCTTTCATGGGAGAGTAACTAGAGAGTGACTGAGTGGTTGAGTGACTGAATAAGGTCGTTTATAGATCCACTCAGTCACTCTTAATAATAGCGTGAACCATTTAGTCGTTCCTACATTTATGAAGCTGAAGCAGATAGACAACTGTCTTTTTGCCATTTAACTACTGATGCATTCGCCCATCGCCTTATGCTGCAACGAATACTGATAATTCTGTTTCTGCTGCTCGGCCAGCACCTAGCTTTGCACGCCCAATCGGGGCAGCGGTTTGGCTGGCAGTACCAAGCGGCGGCAAAAGTAGTGCACGGCACCGACACCTTGCGCAACGCGTGGGCGGGGGGCTTCAATTCGCCGCAATTCTCCACCATCGACCTCAACGGCGACAACCAGCTCGACCTTTACGTATTCGACCGTATGTCGCAGCGCTCCGTTGCCTACCTCAACGTGGCGGCGGCTGGGGGCCGCGCTTGGAAGCTAGCTCCCGAATACGCGGCCATATTCCCGCCTGATCTGCAAGGGTGGGCGCTGCTGCGTGACTATGATTGTGACAACCGTCCCGATCTATTTGCTTGGGCCCCAGGGGGGAATATTCGCTTGTTTCGCAATGTGGCCGGGGCGGGCGGGCGACCTACCTTTCAGCTCGTCAACGACCAGCTTTCCTTTTTCAATACCACCAACAACAGTGGCAACATTATTACGGGAAGCGCCAACATGCCTGATATCCGCGACATCAATGGTGATGGTAAACTTGATATTATCACCTTCGACTGGATAGCTAGCTCCACCGTAGAGCTTTATCTGAACAATAGCGCCGCGTGCGGGGGACTCAGCTTTCGCCAGGAGACCTCAACGTGGGCGAATCTCTACGGCTGCACGGCTACATGCACCGAGTTTTTATTTGGGAATGTTTCGTGCCGGCCGGGGCAGGTGAACCACACCAGCGGCCGCAACTTGCTCGCCATCGACCTCGACGGCGACGGCGACCAGGACGTGCTAACCGGCCGCGACTACTGCACCGAACTGGTAAGCCTCACCAACCAGGGCACAGCGCTGCAAGCCACCATGTCGGCGAGCAGCGTGAACACCAATTTCCCGGCGGGCACCACGCCGGTGCGCATCACCAATTTTCCGGCTGCCTATTCCATCGACGTTACCTTCGATGGTCGCCCAGACCTAGTAGTGGCTCCTAACTTGTATGACAACCAGGATACTGTCGACTCGCGGCAGGCGGTGATGTTCTACGAGAATACGAGTACTAGCAACGCACCTAGCTTCGCTTTTCGGCAGTCCGACTTTTTGCAGCGCGACATGATTGAGGTGAGCGAAGGCGCAGCGCCCGCGCTGGGCGACCTCGACGGCGACGGACTCGTGGATATGCTGGTGGGCAGCACCAGCCGCGCCAATGCCAATGGCCGCTACCGTTCGTCACTATATTATTATCGCAACGTCGGCAGCCGTACCAAGCCAGTTTTCAAACTTCTGGACACCGACTACCTAGGTCTGTCGAGCCGCCGCTTTGCGGGGCTGAAGCCAGTGCTTGTCGATCTGAACCGGGATGGTGCCTTGGACCTAGCTTTTTCGACGGCGGTGCAAAATCAGAACAGCATCTATTACGTGCTGAACACGGCGCCGGCTGGGCAGCCCGCTGCCTTCAACGTGGGTGCCGCGGTAGCCATCACGGGCATCCCAAACCGTTTGTACGACGCGCCTTGCTTCACCGACGTGGATGGCGACGGCAACGTAGACCTATTACTGGGCACGAACATCAATACGACTGACTTTCCGGGCTATTCGTTGCGCTATTACCGCAACACGGGCAGCCAGCCGTTGAGTCAAGCGTTTGCACTGGTTAACAATGACTTTGGCCAAATTCGGACGTCGACCGGTACCCGACCCGTGAACCTGCATCCCACCGTAGCAGATGTTGATGCCGACGGCACGCCTGATCTGCTTACCGCCGATGCCTCAGGCGACTTGCATTTGTTTCCGAATTATCGAGCGCAAACAGGGTTGTTTACCGACCGCACGGATGTGCTGTACAACCCCGTTACGGCGCAGTATCAAGGGGTTCAACTTGGCTCCGGCCGTCTAGCCCCCGTAGCCGCCGATTTGAATGGGGACAATATCCCCGAGCTGCTAGTTGGGTTGGAAACGGGTGGTGTAGTGGCCATGGCGGCCCGCAGCACCGTGCTAGCTACCTCACCAGCTGCCGTAGCGGCGCTGGCCTTCAGCGTGTACCCTAACCCGGCTACCGCTACGGCTACCGTTGAGGCGGCTAAGCCCGTGCGCGTGGCCCTGCTCGACGTGACTGGCCGGACGGTGCGCGTAAGTGCTACGGCAGCCCGGCAGCATACTTTGGCGCTCGAAGGCTTAGCCGGAGGAGTATACATCGTGCGCTGCGAAACTACGGACGGGGTACTAGTCACCCAGCGGCTGGTAGTGCAGTAAGCGCCGACTAAGAAAGTGTGAATTCGTCTGCATCCTGCAAGGCAGGGAAGCGGGCCCGGAACGACTCTAAGTCAGCGCGCCGTAGCGTGCGTGTGATGCTAGTTTCTTGATTACCAACTTCCACCAGATACTCGCCGCGCATGTCTAGCAGGGCGGAGTCGCCGGTGTAGGAAATGCCATTGCCATCGGCGCCTACGCAGTTAACTCCCACTGTGTAGGCAATATTCTCAATGGCACGGGCCCGGAGCAAGGTCGTCCAGGCGGTGCGGCGTGCGGCTGGCCAGTTGGCTACGTACAGCAATAAGTCGTAAGGGTTACTAGCTAGGTTGCGGCTCCACACGGGAAAGCGCAAATCATAGCACACGAGCGGACAAATCCGCCAGCCGCGCCATTCTTCTATCATTCTATCGGTGCCGGGTTGGTAGGTATGATGTTCCCCGGCCATCGTGAACAAATGGCGTTTATTGTAATAGTTCAAGGAGCCATCGGGTCGTACCCACAACAGGCGGTTGTAGAAGCCGCCATCTTCGTCGCGAACTACCAAGCTACCCGTCACGACGGCATTGGTGGCGGCAGCCGTTTTGCGCAGCCACGCAACGCTAGGGCCATCCATTGTCTCGGCTACCGTTGGCGCTTCCATGGTAAAGCCCGTAGTGAACATTTCGGGCAGAATAATCAGATCAGTGGGGATAGATATCTGATCGATGTAGCGGCCAAACTCGGCAAGGTTAGCAGCCGAATCATGCCATTGTAAAGACTTCTGAATGAATGAGACGGTGAAATCAGACATTATAGAGCAAATAGGCGGACGAATTAGCTGGAAATATCAAACGAAAAATTGATAAAAAAAAGAGAAATAATGCAAGATTTTAGCATTAATTCAGATACTCTTGTTTTGGTCTGATTATTAGTAATATACAAAAATTATTTCTTGGTTGATCCTAATGCAAATAGGATCATTTACTGTAGAGTATCCCCGAACCTTTGTAGCCTCTCGGCAGCAGATAGCAGGGTTTCCTCGCGTTTAGCGAAGCAAAAACGCACCAACCCCTGATTCTGGGTGTGGTGATAGAAAGCGGAAACCGGTACAACCGCAACACCTGCTTCTCGGGTAAGGCGCTGAGCAAATGTATAATCGTCTGCCGACGAAAGCCGGTCATAGCGTGCTACCTGAAAATAGGCGCCCGGTGTGGGTAGTAAGTCAAACCCCGTGGAACGCATCAAGTCCGCAAACAGGTCGCGTTTGTGCTGGTAAAAGGCTGGTAGCGTCTGGTAATGGGTGGCATCACCTAACACATCAGCCAAGGCATGTTGGGTGGGTGTGCTAACGCTGAACGTGAGAAACTGGTGAATGCGCCGTAGCTCAGCCGTAAGGGCAGGCGGGGCAATGCAATAGCCCACCTTCCAGCCCGTTGCGTGGTACGTTTTGCCAAAAGACGATAGCACAAATGCCCGCTCGGCAAGCTCAGGCTGCTGGAGCACACTGTGGTGCTGCTGCCCATCGTACACCATGTGCTCGTACACTTCGTCGCTCAGTACCAGGGTGGGCGTGGGGCGTAGCAGTTCGGCTAGCTGCGCTAGGTCGGCCGGCGTGAGCACGGCCCCGGTCGGATTATGCGGCGAATTCAGCATAATTAGCCGGGTGCTAGGCGAAAGGGCTGCCGCTACTTCGTTCCAATCGGGCCGAAAAGTAGGTGCGCGCAACGATACGTATACCGGGATGCCGCCCTGCAACCGGATGGCCGGTCCGTAAAGGTCATAAGCCGGCTCTAGCACTATCACTTCGTCTCCGGGGCGCACCACAGCGGCCAGCACGGCGTACAGGGCCTCGGTGGCGCCGCTCGTGACGGTGATTTCGGTCACTGGGTCTGGAGCGGGCACGTGATAGTGCTGCGCTGTTTTCTCACTGATCAGCTCCCGCAAGCGGAGCAAGCCCGGCATAGGGGCATATTGTTGGTGCCCGTTGGTTTGTGCGTGTCGGGCCAAGGCTTCCGTTAGCGCTTGCGGCGGATCATAATCCGGGAAGCCCTGAGCTAGGTTGATGGCGCCACACTCCTGGGCTAGCTGCGTCATCACGGTGAAAATACTGGTGCCTACATCGGGCAACTTGGAGACGAGCGGCGGCAAGGGCATAATACGGTGAAATAAAGCTAGGTAGCAACAACGCGAAGGTAGCGCCGAGACAAATGCTCCGCGCTACCTTCGCGTTGTTGCTACTTAGCAAGCTTACAACGGATTTTTGAGCTTGTCTTTAAAGGCTTTCTGAAATTTCTCCACTTTGGGCTCCGATACCGCCTGGATATACGACTGATTCGGATGCAGTCGGTAGAAGCCTTGGTGGTAGTCTTCAGCGGGCCAAAACTGCTTGAAGGGCGCTACCTGCGTCACGACAGGCTCTGGGTAGTGCTTCGAGGCATTCACGCGTTTGATGGCCGCCTCAATTTCCTGCTTTTCCTGGGGCGTGCGGTAGAAAGCCACTGAGCGGTACTGCGGACCTTGGTCGGGGCCTTGGCGATTTAGCTCCGTGGGGTCGTGAGCACCTAGGAAGAAGACGTCGAGCAAAGTTTGGTAGCTGATCTGCTTGGGGTCGTAGTACACTTGCACCGATTCGGCGTGCCCGGTATTTTCGCTCCCTACTTGCTCATAGCTAGGGTGTGCTACCGTGCCGCCTGCGTAGCCTGAAACGGCTGCACGCACGCCGCGCAATTCTTCAAACGTCTCTTCGCAACTCCAGAAACACCCGCCAGCAAAAGTAGCAACCGCCAACCCCTGCAGTTCTTTCGGAGCTGGGCCAGCCGTCGAGCGTACTACACTTTGAGCGTCGGAAGTATTCTGGGAACAGCCAGCGGCTACAAGCAGCAAGCTTAACAAGTATAATTTCAATTTGGCCATGGGAAGAAGTACGTGGGCAGGGATGTACGAAACAGCGTAGTAAACGGTCGGGGCGAGGCTACAAAAAGTAGACAGGCTGCTACCACTTGCCACAGGTGCTAACCTAGCACTGCTGATGTACTTCTGGAAACACCAAAAGGAGTTAAAAAATTTTCAAAATCGTTCTTTTGATTTTCAATGCGTTAGCCTTTGGGTGAGCAATCGAAAGAACGCCACCAATGCAAAACGATGCATCCTATTCTGCGCGCTTACGTAAGGCGTTCAACTTATTGACAACAAATTCGCTTCCCGGCAATACCGCCAATCTTACTATTGTTATACTGTCCTGTGTTTCTCACACACCTTTGCGTTTAGTATGTTTTTGCGTTCATTACTTCAAAGCCCAACTATTGAGATCAGCTTCGATCACAGAAACGATTGGTTATACGCGGAGTGGATCGGTGACCAAGATTTTGATAGTGTACAACAAGGCTGCTTGCAGATGCTCGACCTTATGAAGGCGGAGCGCTGCCATAAGGTGTTAAATGACAACCGCTTGGTAACAAGCATGTGGTCAGATGCGGCAGAGTGGGGCGGCCACGTGTGGTTTCCGGCCATGAAGGGCGCGGGCCTAGAATACTTTGCCTGGGTATACTCGCCCAACGTGTTCAGCCGCCTCTCTACCGACCTGACCTTACAACACACCACCCAGCCCGTCGTGCTGACGTTCGATAATATCGACACGGCCAAGGCGTGGCTGTTGCAGATGTAGCCACGCCTTAGAAGGCTAATGCAAGGGGCGCTTCTTTACCAAGCCGCCCTTAGTGTCGCGGACGCTGTGCATAACTACAAAGGCTTGCTGATCAATCTTTTCTATTTCATCGACCAGCTGGGTAACTTCCAGACGAGTAGTGACGGTAAAGATGATGTCCAGCGTATCCAACTGGTCGCCGTGTGAGCCGTAGCCCCGCTTGCCCACGTAGAGGGTAGCTCCGCGACCTAGCTTCTCGGTAATCATCTTCCGGATGGATTCGCTTTTCGGCGAGATAATCGTGACGCCTGTGTACTCCTCAATACCTTCAATGATGAAATCCATCGTTTTAGCAGCGGCGAGATAAGCTAGGATGGAGTACAACGCCGTCTCGATAGAAAGCAACAAAGCTGCTACACCAAAGATCAGGATATTGATAACCAGTACAATATCCCCGATGGATAGTGGAGTCTTCTTGCTGATGTACACGCCTAGAATCTCGGTGCCGTCGAGCACGGCGCCACCGCGAATCGTGAGGCCAATACCAGCACCAAGAAAGAAACCTCCAAACACAGCACTGAGCAGCTTATCAGAGGTTAGCACCGGAAAGTGACTGACAAGCAGCACCAATGCTAGGCCAGCGATAGTTAGCAGGGTGCGAAATGCAAAGGCCCGACTGATCTGAAAATAGCCCAGCACCACAAACGGGATGTTGAACACGATCAGCAACAGGGACAACGGCAGCTTGGTTAGTTGCAGGGTAAGCAGGGAGATGCCTGTCACACCACCATCAATAAAATCATTAGGCAACAGAAAGCTTTCCAATCCGAGTGCTGCCGAAAATATGCCTGCTACAATGAAGCAGAGCTGGAGGAATTGCCGGCGCAACCAGGATTTGCGCTCATGAGGACCCAGAGGATCTTGGCTGGTAAGAGAAGCGGAGATAGGTAGCTTGTTTTGACTCAACAGGGTAGTAGGTTAGGATTAGTGTAAGAAACAAATGGGTGTGCGGGGGAAAGTTCACCTTAATAAGGACGCTTTTTCTTGCTGATGGGTTTGAGATGCGACCAAAGTAGTGGTAGTATAGAAACATGGTAGGCCAAGCAGTAGGCACCTTTATTGTAAAAACTATATAAGTTTTGTGCAATACATCTGCTCTCTTATGTGTCTGCTTTCTATACACACCGAATCGTATTTGACACTCTCCCTGGATTGCGACAACAATTGGTTGTACGCCGAGTGGCAAGAAGTCCAAACACCACAGACGGTTGAGGCTGGCTGCCAGCTTATACTGCGCTACATTCAGCAGGAGAAGTGCTGCAAACTGCTAAACGACAATACCTGCGTGCTAGGTGCGTGGAGCGTTGTTAATCAGTGGGTTAACAATAGATTTTTTGATAACTTAGCCATGGCAGGCGTGCGTAAGCTAGCTTGGGTCCATTCGGCGAATTGCTTCAGCCGCTACACAACCGACTGCATACTACAACAGGTAAATAGTCTGGTCACGGCCTCGTTCAACGACCTGCCGGGAGCCTTCCTTTGGCTGCAGCAAAGCCAAATGGCGAGCTATATGCGGGCTTCATGAGGCGCTTAGATTTGTCCCATTTTGCAACAATTCTTCCCTTTATGCAAAGAAAGTTGGCTGGGACTTCCAATTTTCAAGGGATGGTAACCGCTGGTTGATAAAAAATATTCGTCTCAAGCCTTTTAGTTTGACAGCTATTGGTGGGCGTAACTCAATAAAAAAGGCGGGACTCTGAGTCCGCGCCTTGGAGGATGCCTAGCTATAATGCTACTCTGAGCAACTACTGAATAGCCTCGAAAGTAGCCCGTGGGGTAGCCCCTTCCTTATCGAAGAGGCTAAGCGTGGCGCCTTCTATTTTGTAGTGTGTGCTTTGTTCGAGGGCCGTCAAATAGCGCAGCTCCACATTCATCGTGGTGTCATCACACTTGAGCAACGTGGTAATGACCTTAGCTAGGGCTAGCAGACGAGTAGAAAAGCTATGAGTAAAGGTTCCGACGTAGCCTCGGCCAGCCAGTTGCTTGCGCGCGCCGCCGTCGGTGGAACGCAGCAGATGAGTCGTAGCATCGTCTACCTGTAACGATGTCGGTACGGTGAGCCCATCGAGTGTGCGCAGTTCCCAATGGTGCTCCAGCGATGCGCTAGGCGCAGCCGGAAAAGCTGACTCTGCCTTCGGACTGTAGCTACTTAACAGCAAGCCCAGCGAGAGGAATAAGCAGGAGAATAAGCGAAAGTATATAGGCATGGCATCTAGATAAGGATAAAACAAGCCTCAACGAACATGATTTTGAGCGGCCTATAATGGTTGCAGCCTCCCTATTCATATCTTGTAAATAATAGGTAAGTCGTTAATAAGCAGATGCTTAATTTTAATCTGCTTCAAAAAAATAGTGTGTAGTAACCGTGTGCAGCCAAAACCTAGGTAAGCACTATGGTGAACAACTGCCGTTGGGAAAGATAGGGGTTATCTAGTAAAAGCAAGAAAAACGGAGGCAAAAGTAGCAGCAAAAAATAGCGTGTAGGCCGTAGAGTGTGCCGTGAGGTTATGCGTGATTTCGGCTATTTTGCCAGTCTGAACGCCTGCTCAATGCTCCATCGTTATGTGTTGCCAGCACTACTTGTGCTAGCCTCCTGGGTGCCTGCCCACACTCAGACTTTGCCCGTGCTAGACCAAAACCCGGCTTCGCTGCGTTGGTATCAGCTTCGAACGGCGCATTTTCGCGTGCTCTACCCAGTTGGCTTTGCCGCCACTGCCCAACGAACGGCGCAGCGTTTGGAACAGGTGTACGGACCCGTGAGTGCGACGCTGGAGCGCCCGCCACGGCCGATTTCACTGCTGCTCCAGAATCAAACCACCGTTAACAACGGCTTTGTCACGATTCTGCCGCGCCATTCGGAGTTTTTCACCACGCCGCCCCAGGACCCGTTCTTGAGCGGCACCCTCGATTGGCTTGACTTGCTGTCGGTGCACGAGTTTCGACACGTGGTGCAGTTCGATAAGGGGCTCCAAGGGTTGTCGCGGGTAGCGTATCAGCTCTTTGGCTACGGCGGGCTAGGGTTGGCGGGCTTAGGCATACCCGATTGGTTTACGGAAGGCGATGCCGTGGGCACCGAGACGGCTCTGACGCGAAGCGGACGGGGACGCATCCCCAACTTTGACCTAGGTTTTCGGGCCAATTTATTGGCTGGCAAACGCTTCAGCTACCCTAAGGCCGTGTGCGGCTCCTACCGCGACAACGTGCCCAACCACTATGTGCTTGGCTATTACTTAACTACCAACTTAAAGCGGAGCAACGGGGCTACGGCTTGGAGCGCAGTGCTGGACCGCTACTACGCTTTTCCCGCCTATCCTTTTTCCTTTTCCAACAGTTTACGACGCTCGACGGGCTTGCGAGTAGAGGACCTGTACCAGCGCACCCTTTCCTCACTCGACTCGCTGTGGCAGGCTCAGCAGGGCCGGCTTACGCGCACGGAGGCTAGGCCGCTGGCCGTGCAGCCTGAGCGCAGAGTCTTCACCGAATACCAGTATCCGCAGTACGTAACCGATAGCACGGTGCTGGCCGTAAAAACGGGCCTAGGTGATATCTCCCAACTGGTTTTGCTCCGGCCCAGCGGCCGCGAGCAGCGAGTGTTCGTGCAGGGCTTAGTGAACAACCCAGAGATGTTGTCGGTGGGCGGGAACAAGGTGTGCTGGCCGGAGTTTCGCTACGATCCACGCTGGGGGCAGCAAGTATTCTCCGAGATTCGGCTGCTCGACCTAGGTACGGGGCACCTCACGCGCCTCACCCACCGCACCCGCTACACCGCCGCCGCGCTCTCGCCCGACGGGCGCAGCCTGGTAGCGGTGCGTACCGATTCGGCTTACCAGCACCGGCTTGTGGTGCTTGATGCCGAAACCGGCCAAGTACGCAAGGTGCTCGCCAACCCCACCAATGATTTCTATCAGCAGCCCCGTTGGCGCGCCGACCAGCACAGTGTGGTGGTTGTAACGCTCAAACCAACTGGCAAAACGCTGGAATTGATAGACACCGAAACCGAACAACACCAGCCGTTGCTGCCCGTGGCCAACGACAACCTAAGCCATCCGCAGCCGTGGGGCGACTATGTATTGTTCAATTCGCCGCGCTCGGGCATCGACAATGTGTATGCGGTAGCTATTGCTTCGGGGCAGCAATTTCAGGTAACGTCGCGGCCTCTAGGTGCTTACCATGCCGCCGTAGCACCCAGCAGCCGGCAGCTAGCTTTTCATGACTTCCGGGCGGAAGGGGCACGCGTAGTAACGATGCCACTGGAGCCCACACGGTGGGTGCCGGTGCCTACCGCGGCTATATCGCCGGCTTCTTACGCCGATCCGCTCACCCAGCAGGAGCCGGGTGCCGCTCGTCTCCAGGCAGCCTCGCCCGATTCAGTGGGCCCGCAGTTGGCGGCGACACGCTACCGCCGGCTCCAGCACCCATTCAACGTGTACAGCTGGGGCGTGATACAGGCACCCTCGGGGCAGGCGTTGAGCCTAGGTATTCGGTCACAGGACTTGCTGAACACCACCCAGGCTATTGTGGGGGCAGGTTACGACCAAACGGAGCGCGTCGGCAACGTGTTTGCCACGCTGAGCTACCAAGGGCTGTTTCCTATCTTCGACGTAACGCTGCAACACGGCAGCCGGCAGACGTCGGTGCCCGTAGACCGGCAGTTGCCCCTCGACAGTGTGCGCAGCGACCGGTGGCAGTACACGCGCCTAACAGCCGGCGCGCGCTTACCGCTCAACCTGACCCGTTCGCGCTACGTGCAAGCCCTAACCCTAGGTACGTACTACAGCGAGGAGCAGGTGCGCGGCTACGACTTGCCCGTGCGCTACCGCAACGAAGTAGGCTATGGCCGCAGCCTGCACGCAGTTACGTACAGCCTCAGCTACACCCGCCAATTGCTACAGAGCAAGCGCGACGTGGCCCCGCGCTGGGGCCAGTCGATCAGTGCTTCGTGGCGCACCACGCCTTTTGCGGCCGGTTTACAAGCCAGCCAATGGGCAGTACAGGGCGGCTTGTATATACCGGGGCTGCTCAAACACCACGCGCTACGGTTGCGTGGTGGCTATCAGCGCCAAAGTCGGGAGTCGTATCAATTTGGCGCCGCCGTGTTCTACCCGCGCGGGCAAAGCTACGTGAGCTTCGAGCGGCTGCAAACCGGCAGCATTGAATACCGGTTGCCGGTGGCCGATATGCATTGGGCGCTCGGGCGGTGGCTGTACGTGCAGCGCCTGAAAGCCGCCGCTTTTTTGGATGTGGCCGTTGGGCAAAGCCAAGGAATACCCGTGCAGCACTACCGCACAACCGGGCTGGACGTCACCTTTGTATTCAACACCTTGCGCCTGCGGGTGCCCTTTGAAGTGGGTGCGCGCACTATTTACAACCAACGCCTAGGCACGTGGGAGGTGCAGCCGTTGGTATTAAATATTGGATTTTAATTATATGGCTGAAGGCAAGGTTGTTACTTCAAAAGCCGATAAACGGCCGGCTTAGCCTAGCCGCCTAAAGGCAACGCGATAGCTCAACAGGGCCACTACGATAACCACAACAGTAGCTAGGTAGGTAGCGCGCAAAACGCTAGCTTCTTGTAACTTCTGTAGGGTAAGTGAGTATGAAATAGGGTTTTCCACTACTATGCAACTATCTCACCTCATGAAACCTACTTTGTATGCAGCAGTGCTCATGCTCGTAAGCCTGATCACCAGCTGCTCGTCCGTGAACGTACAACAAAAGCCGGGCGTTGACTTCAATAAATACCACACCTACGACTGGGGCAAGATGGACGTAAAATCGGCTAATTCCCAGAACCCCATTTACCAGAGCAGCCTGAACGACCAAATGATTCAGGATGCTATTTCCAGTGAGCTAGCCAAGCGCGGTTTGCGCCGGACACAGGGCAATGCCAAGCCCGACCTGTACCTAGCTTACCACTTGTATATCGAAGAGGCCGAGCGTACCGTAGCCAACCAGCCCGCTGCTGGTTTTGCTTATCCGTATGCCTTCTCCTACCGTGGTGCCTTCTTCCCCGTGAATTACGGGTACATGTACAGCTCGCCTTTTTACAGCACCGGCTACCATACCGAAAACTACAAAGAGGGCACGCTTATCCTAGACTTCATCGATTCGCGGAGTCGTAATCTTGTGTGGCGCGGTTCGGTAGCTGATGCCGTGAACAACCCCGCCAACATTGGACCGGAGTTCGCCAAATCGGCCAAAGAGATTCTTGATAAGTTTCCGATTGAAAAGCAGTAAGCTAGCTTACCGTAAAATAGTCGCAGAGAAGCCGTCTTGCTAAGACGGCTTTTTTGCGTCTGTTGGGCAAGCTCCTCTATCAGCTTTCATTCTATATTCATCCGACAATTACTTCTTCCGATCCTTCTACTACTTATCCGTTTTCTATGCAACGCTTACGTTGGCTGGCGCTGGGCCTGAGTGCTTTCGTCGCTGTTCTGATCGGCACTGGTTTTCGCGACCCCGACGAAGGGTTTGTGCAACAGATAGCCGCCCAATTAAACAAGTTTTATCAGGCCCACTACCCCGAGAAAAGCTACCTGCACCTCGATAAGCCAGTGTACGCCGTAGGGGAAACGGTATGGTTTAAGGCCTACGTGGTAGATGCCTCGCGCCACTTGCCCGATACGCTCAGCCGCGTGCTGTACGTAGATCTATTGTCGCCGCAAAACCAAGTGGTGGCGCAACGGGTGCTTGGCTTGCAGCGAGGCACTGCCAACGGCGACTTCACGCTGAGCGATACGCTCACGCAGGGCATGTACACGGTGCGGGCCTACACCAGCTGGATGCGCAATGCGTCGGCTGAATACTTCTTCTCCCGGCGCATTTCAGTCTGGCGCACCGACCCGACGGCGGCGGCGCCGACGACAGCACCTGGGCGGCGCAAGAAGGCCGAACTGAATGCCGCTACCGCTCCTGTGCAAAGCCGGCAGCCCGACGTGCAGTTCTTCCCCGAGGGCGGGTCGCTCATCGCCCAGATTGATAACCGTGTGGCCTTTAAGGCGACGGACGTTTATGGCTACGGGGTGAATGTAACGGGCGTGGTACAGGATGAGCAGGGCGCCGACGTCTTGGCTTTCCAAAGCCAACACCTAGGGATGGGTCAATTTCTGCTGAATCCCGTTGCGGGCAAACGCTACCAGGCGCGAGTGAAGCTGCCCGATGGCACGGTGGCCATCTACCCATTGCCCATTGCGCAACCGGAAGGATTGTCGCTGAGCGTAGCCGAAATAGGTGATTTTCTCAACGTTACGATTCGTCGCAAAACCCTAGCGGGCACTGCGCCTCCCGATAACATTACCTTGCTAGGGCACGTGCGAGGAATCATAAGTTACGCCGGACGCGGGCAAATTGACGATACGCGGGCGTTTACGGCCCGCGTGCCGAAGAACAAATTCCCGACGGGCATTGCGCATTTTACCTTGTTTAATGGGCAGAATGTAGCGCAGTGCGAGCGACTGGTGTTTGTGCGCAATGAACCTAGCCTGCAAGTAAAAATCACGCCTTCCAAAGCGAGCTATGCCCCGCGTGAAAAAGTAAACCTCGACGTGGAAGTGCACGACGCCGCTGGGCAGCCCGTGGCCGCGCAGTTTTCGCTGGCCGTCAACAGTGCCCAAGCCCTGGTAGCCAACCCCGACGCCCACAACATCCTGTCTGACCTGCTCCTTACCTCCGATTTGCAAGGCTTCGTGGAAAACCCGGCGTATTACTTTCAGCAAAATGTGCCCGACGCAAAGATGGCCCTGGATAACTTGCTGCTGACGCAGGGCTGGCGGCGCTTCGTGTGGAAGCAGTTGCTCGCCAATACTTTTGATCCTAGCCCTTTCCCGCTGGAGCGCACCCTGACCGTAAGCGGACAAGTGCTCAATGATGGGAAGCGGCCCATTGCAAACAGCGACGTGGCGTTGATACTGTCGCGACCCGACCGTGGGTTTGCCAATGCCACCACCGACCCCGACGGACGCTTTTTGTTCACGGGCTTCAGCGGGAGCGACACGACACAGGCCTTGGTGCAAGCGAAAGGCACCAAGGGCAACCGTAGCCCCGTTGTCCGCCTCGCTGGCTCCTTGGCGCCGCTACCAAAAACGCCGTTACCTAGGCTTATCAGTCCGCAGCCGGAAATAGCGGAGTACTTGCAAACTAGTAAGAAACAGCAAGCCGCCGAGCGCCGCTTCCGGATGGATACCAGCAAAACCATTATGCTGGGCAATGTGACAGTAAGAGGCAAAAAAGCGCCCCCAGCCGACCCGCGCAAGATTTATTCGCAGGCCGATGCCACTATCAAGCTCAGCGACCTACCCGGGGCGAGCAGCTACATCAACATCCTGCAAGTACTGCAAGGACGGGTAGCCGGTCTGACGATAACGGGTAGTGGCTTCGACATGCGCGCCCAAATTCGGGGACAAGGCTCCCCGCAGTTTCTGGTGGATGGCGTGCCGGTCGACGACAGCTACATCAACTCCATTTCGCCCACGGATGTGGAATCGGTGGAGGTGCTGAAGGGCGCTTCGGCAGCTATTTTCGGTGGTCGTGGGGCAGGGGGTGTTATTGCCATTTATACGAAGCGCGGCAACCCTAGCTACGATTATTCCAAAGACCCGACCTCGCCGCGCCTAGCCTACATCAAGCGACCGGGCTTTTACAGGGCCCGCGAGTTTTACGTGCCGCAATACGACGGCTCTACCAAAGCGCCCACGCGCCCCGACTTCCGAAGCACTACCCTCTACTGGAACCCGCGGGTGAATACCGACGCCAGCGGCATAGCGCACCTCTCCTTCTACTGCTCCGACGCGAGCGGTACCTTTCAAGTAGCCGGTGAGGGTTTGTCCTTTACTGGTACACCAGGGCTAGGTATCAGTAGCTTCTCGGTGCAGTAGCAACACGAAACATTAATATAGCTAGGGTGGCGGCCAAATACTTTGCCACCACCCTAGCTATTCTATTACCGCTGGGTGAAACAAAACCGTGGCTGTTAGCCCTACCAGAACGGTTGACTGGCTTTCATAATACCGCGGGTTGCGAACCTCTACTGTAGGACCAATGCCGTAGCGTAGCAACGGACCAAGCGTTGTTTCGATTGGGTAACTTTTTCCTACCCGGAATTCCATCCCGGCCACAAGGCCCCAGTCTTGGTGGTGGAAGTGCCAGTCTTGCGTAGTAGTACTAATAGGGGCTACCGGGGAAATAACGCTCGAAAAGCTAGCTCCTAGCAGCAGATGAAATCGGTCGTGGGCAGAGCCTGTGCGCACGTACACGGGTAGCGTCAGATAGGAAAAGGTAGTGGCGGCGTTTAGCGTGGGCACTAGGAGGCGGCGTTGCTCATACACCAAGTCGGCGCCAAAGCTCAACCGCGAGGCACGGAAGTAACGTCCGCCCGTTAGCCCAAGTGTCGGACCTAGGTGGGCATGCTGGTATTGATCGTGTCGCAGCCAGGCATTTGCTACACCTGCTTTGACGCCCCACTGCCAATAAGAGCGCGCTGGCATTTGGGCGTAGGAAACAGTTGGAAGAAGGATCACCAAAAGCAACCTCGTTTTCATACTGCTTCGGTTAAAACACGAAAACAAAAGGACAGCACTCGTTACTCTCGAAGATACGAAGCTGTCATATACCTAGCTCACGCTAAAAAGCAAAAGCGGCGACTCCATAGGAGCCGCCGCTTTTAATACACAATCTCTAGTTGCTTAACTAGTAAGAGTTAGAGTCTGAATTATTTGTGTTATTCGTCGTATTCGTGGTGTTCGTATTGGTGGTAGTGGTCGTGCCGCTGTTGGGCAGTTGTTCCACGTCTACTTCCGTTTTGCGCACCGTGTCGTGAATGGTTTCTTCACGCTCGGTTACTTCTTTGCCTAGCGTTACTTCTTCCACCACGCGAGCTTCTTTGCCCACTACGGCGCGCTCAGCGCTTTCCGTGATTTCAACATCGCCTTCTTTGAAAGCAGCGAAATCAGCTTCAGTAGCCGGACGGTTCACGGGGTTGCGTTGCACCGTAACGTGCTCCTCACGCAGACGTACACTGGCTTCTACTGGGCGCTCTACGATGCGGCTACGCAGGCGAGCACCGCCGGTTTGCTCCGTACGCTTGCCTACTTGTAGGTTTTCCTCAATCACTTGGGCCGATAATTGGCCATCAGTGGTGGTAGCTTGCGTGCCAGTGTTAGCAGCGTAGTTGTTGGCTTGGTAGCCCGATTGAGCAGCGCGCTCATCTACGTCTACGGCGCCAGCGGCGTCAAGAATTTCAGCAGCACGCTGGGCGTTTTCAGCCGAGCTTACGTGCACTGTTACAATAGAGCCCGAGTTGCGAGCTACGTGCGAATAACGGCGCGTATCGTCGTCGTCATCGCCGCCGAAGAGGTTGCTGAAGAAGTTACCGATGCTGTCACCCGTACGGCCAGCGGCATCAGCAGCACCTTCGGTTACAGTACCGCTCGTATTCTGGTAGTCAGATGAGTCGCGGTTGGCGCCACTCGTGGAAGAGCCACTATTATAGTAGTTGCCACCTTGTGATGACTGAGCTACGTCTACGCTATCTAGGCTAAAGCCGGCAGCGGCTAGTTGTTGGGCAGCTTGCTGCGCTTCGGCAGCGGTGTCGAAAAATCCTACTACGGTCTGAGACATGATCTTAAAGATTAGGTTAGGGAGTGGTTGGGAGAAAAAAGAGTACTATGTAAGGGTAAAGAGAGGCAAAAAGCTAGGGTGTTGTGGGAGCAACAGGAGCAGCCGGAGCATTGTCAGGAGTGATGCGTTCTACATGCACTTCCTCTTTGCGCAGTACTATTTGCTGCGTTTCCAGGGTTTCTACCCGGCGCTTCGTGATGTGTAGTTCTTCTACCACAAGCAGCCGTTTGACGATCACCTCGCGCACCACCGGAATAATGGTTACTTCGCCTTCTTGCCGCATGGCAGGCGCCACGTCGACGTATTGGTTGCAGGCCACACGTTCTACGCTCACTTCCTCGTGCACGAGTGGTATCACGGCAGCTTCCGGCGTTTGCGTCACGCTTTTGGTGATGCGTACGCGGCCCGTTTCTACCACTTCGCGCCCGATCTGGAGGTATTCCTCAATCACCGGAATGGTCACCTGATCCGGCACCGTTGGCGAAATGCGCTGCGGGTCTGGCACGGCCTGTTGACTTAAATCCTGGGTGGCACTCATTATGAATAGCTCTCTAGCAAAGTGGTGTGCTAGGCTATACGCCCTCGCTAGCAGGGTGTTATGGTTGAGGTTACTTGGAAATAGGCGTTCATACGGTATTTCGGCACGTAAAAGGCACTAGTGCGCGCCCGGCACTTGAGGCATTATGGGCATTACAGGGTAGCTGATTCCCTTTTCGAGCGTATCCCTCCGTTGCTTCTTATTTCTTTCGCGCTAACCACTTTTCGACCAGAATTATGCACAAAAAAAGCGCTGCCTTCCTAGGCAGCGCTTTTTTCTACTGGCAGCAAAAAGCTAGGCTAGTTGAAGTTGGTTGAGCTGTTTGGTAATAAAATCCAGCTCCTCGGCCGACAACTTCACGTCGACGGCCTTTGCGTTTTGAGCGGCTTGGTCAGCGTTGCGAGCTCCCACCAAAGCTACCGTAATGCCGGGCTGCTCGATGGTCCAGCGCAATACCACTTGGGCCAGCGTTGCATTTTTGCTTTCGGCCAAGGGCTTAATCTTATCCAGGAAGCCGTTTACCCGCGTCAGATTATCGCCCGAAAACAATGGGTTGTTCTTGCGCAGGTCTCCTTCGCCAAACTGGTAGCCCGGCGTTACTTTGCCCGTCAGCAAACCCAGCTGCATGGGACTATAAGCCAGAATAGCTTTGTTGTGCTCCAGGCAGTAAGGCACCACATCGCGCTCGATGTCGCGCTTCACCATGCTATACGGCACTTGGTTCGACGCTAGCTTCACCGTTTGCTCGGCTTCCTGCATCTGTTCCACTGAGTAGTTGCTCACGCCTACTGCGCGCACTTTGCCTTGTTCAATAAGCTTAGCTACGGCGCCCATGGTGTCGGCAATGGGCGTGGTTACGTCGGGCCAATGAATTTGGTAGAGGTCGATGTAGTCGGTGCCGAGACGGCGCAGGCTATCTTCGCACTCTTTGATAATGCTTTCGGGCGCCGCGTACTTGTACACGTCGAGGTCGTGGCCATTGTTGTCCTTGGTTTTGAAGCCAAAGTCTCCTTTTGCAAGGTCCCAGCGCATGCCGAATTTGGTCAGGATCTGCACCTTGTCGCGGGGTAAGCTCTTGATGGCTTCGCCCACAATCTCTTCGCTCAGGCCCTGCCCGTAGATGGGAGCCGTGTCAATGGAGGTAACTCCTAGGTCGTAGGCCGCATGAATAGCCCCTACAGCATCGTTTTGTTCGGTGCCACCCCACATCCAGCCGCCGGCAGCCCAGCTACCAAAGGTGATGACGGACGTCTTAATACCGGAGTCGCCTAATTCTTTGTATTCCATAAAGTGTGCGTGAAATGCTAAGCAGCGCTATTACTGGCGTTTGCCCGCTGAGTTCTTCTGCATGGTTTCGCTATTGCCGGAGCCAGTTGCACCGCCCTGCTTCGAGGGGGTAGTAGGTGCCATCTGAATCTTGCCTTTGGGTGGGGGCGTGGTGTTGTGGCCCTGTCCGCCCGAGCGCGTGATCTGGTTTTTGCTGGTTTTGGACACTTCCTTCGTACCGCCGCCGGGCTTGTAGTTTACCTTCGAGGCGCTAGGGTGGGAGGTGCCGCCACCAGTGGTGCTGCTGCCTGAGCCGCCCGTGGTGCTACCCGTGTTTGGGCTGCCTGTGGTTTGGGCGGCGGCGGTGCCGAGCGTAGCGGCCAAGGCGGCTACGAGTGCGAGCGTAGTTTTCATAGTGGGGGTTGGGTGAGATGCGAAAGAGAAAGCCCGGCCTGATATGCGCCGCGCCAATGGGCTTACGGCGAACAAGGGCTGCGCGTTCGGGCGCGTACACTACACAGGAGCTAGGATGAGCCGGCGAAGCAAGGCCGCTTTTGGGTGCTGTTTTGTGCAACGCGTGCAAGCATTAGTTCTGCACTTCAGCCTGCCAAGGTTTCGGAGAGCCTAGGTCGTAAGAACTATCGCGAGACTCATGCGTAAGGGTTTGTAAGCCACAGGGTAACATTCTCTTGACTACCAATGCTCATGGAAGCGCTACGAGAGCTCAAAGAACTGCTTGCTCATGAAATACAGATGCTACATAGCGCCGAAAATCAATTGCTGGTTGGAATACCACGGCTGATTGAGAAAGCGTGCAACGAAGAGTTGAAAGCAGTGCTTGATTTGCACTGGAAAGAAACCGGGATGCAAGTGAAGCGGTTGGAAAAAGCTGCCAAACACCTTGGTATATCAGCTGGCAACGACGACAACCCTAGCATAAAAGGCTTACTCGCCGAAAGTGAGCGGCTGCTAAGCAAAGGCGGAGTAGAGCCCATTGTGGATACTGCTCTAATCGTTGGGATGCAAAAGATCGAATACTACGAAATAGCTAGCTACGGCACGGCTGCTTACCTCGCCGATGAGCTAGGGCTAACGGAAGTAGCTAACCTTTTGCGCGAAACGCTGCTCGAAGAAAAAAACACGAACGCAATCCTCAACCACATTTCTCAGAACAACATCCTTCGACAAGCTGCTAATCTGTAAGCCTGCGGCTTAGTCACGCGCGGTGGAGCCAAATGGATGACGGCCCGCCGCCAACAAGTGCAGCGCTTTTACAATGCGCTCGGCGCGGGTTTCTGCTCGCACGGCACTGCGGATATGCTGGACAAGGGCACGTTTCATACTAGGCGTCAGCCGCAAAAAGCCTGCTTCTGCTTCGGGCCACTCCGCCAGGGCTTGGGCAAACTCGGCGGGTAAGTCAACCGCGTCGGGTTCGGGGTCCGGAGTGAGCGTGACGGCTACTTGGTCGCCTAAGCGGATACCAACTTGCTTACGCACCTCTTTGCTGATCATCAGGTATCGTTCACCAGTTTTGAGCGGGTGCAACCCTAGCCGGAACGTGTGCCCATTCAGCGTACTCACGACGCGCCGCACGGCTTTGCCTCCTAGGTCTTCTACCACGGCCAGGGGAACAAGCAGAATTGTCATGGGCATAAAGCTAGGTCCGCCTGGTTCTAACAGCGCTTGGAAGGAGAGAGGCGTATCTTTCATCGGAGGAGGGGGAAGGGCGCGCAGCGGGCAGTATATAGACCGAACAAACTTTTTCGCCACCAAAACGCTTTTGCAAGCAAACGATAGCAGAAGATGAAAGTAGAAATCTGGTCCGATATCATGTGCCCGTTTTGCTACATTGGCAAGCGGAAGTTCGAAAATGCCCTGCAACAATTTGCCGGCCGTGAGACGGTAGAAGTGCAGTGGCGCAGCTTTGAACTCGACCCCAACATGCAAACTGTTCCTGGGCAGAGCATTCACGAGTTGCTGGCAGCGCGCAAAGGCGTGTCGGTGGAACAAGGCAAGCAGATGAACGACCATATGGCGGTCATTGCCGCCGAGGTAGGCCTGCACTACGACTTCGACCGGATGATCCCGACGAATACCTTTTTGGCCCACCGGTTCTTACACTTAGCTGCGGCCCACGGCTTGCAGGATGCTGCCGAAGAGCGTGTGTTTGCCGCCTACTTTGTGGAAGGTAAAAACGTAGGCGACCTAAATACGCTGGCCCAGCTTGGCGCCGAGCTAGGCTTGGACGCAATGGAAGTAACCCGCCTTCTCGAAACGGAAGCATACGCCCAGCAAGTGCGCCTCGATGAATACGAAGCGCAGCAGGTAGGTGCCCGTGGCGTGCCCTTTTTCGTGTTTAATAATAAGTACGCCGTGTCTGGCGCGCAGCCATCGGAGCTTTTCCTGGAAGTGCTGCAAAAGGTGCAAAGCGAAGAACAGCCCGTAGTAGTAGCCGGTGCCGAAGGTGCTGCCTGCGATGTGGATGGTGCCTGCTGATTTGTTCTTACTCTACAAACAACAGAAGCGCGACCTAGGCCTAGGTCGCGCTTCTGTTGTTTGTAGAGTAAGATAGCGTTAGTAATCAGTAGTATAGTAACAAATATCTTTTAGTTTAAGAAGTAGCTAGACTATTCAATAACTACTTTCTGGGCGTGTTGCTGGCCATCGGCGGTGCGTAGGATCAGCTGGTAAAGGCCCTGGGCTAGGCGGGAAGCTTGTACTGGTACTTGGTTAGTGCCGGTGCGCAAGGCTACCTGCTGCTGCTGCACCTGACGACCTAGACCATCGGTGAGGGTAAGCACAGCGTTTTGGGCGGTGCTGGCTGAGTACTCTAGCGTGAAATCACCTTGCGTTGGGTTTGGATATACAGTCATTGCAGCCTTGGTAGCGTTGGCGGTGGCCGAAGCTAGCACGGCAGTGCCGGCGCAGTTTTGGGTAGTAGCTACCGAGCCGCGGTTCACTCTGTTGAAGCGCTCGTCGCGCATCAAGTTGCGTGAGTTCACCATGTTCATGTTGCACACCAGCGTGTTATACGAGCCTGAGTTCAGGTGCACCGCATTGTCGCAGTTAATGGCGGTGTTGTTCTGAAAGATGGTGCCGAGTACAGCCGGGATGCCTTCGTCCACGTATTCTTCTGTCCAGGGGTGAAACTCTAGGTAGTTGAGGTAGCCTTCTGGAAAGTGGGCGTCTACAATCGCCGGAATGTTGGGTTTACCAGCCGTGAGTTTGTTGTTGCGCACTTCCAAGTTCACAACGGAGGTGCCGAAGGTTTGGGCCTGAATGTGCTGCACTGTGTGTACCCCGATGAATACCCCGTTGGAGCCATCTAGGTTTGCCACGTCGTTGCCAATGATTTGGTTGTTGTACATGGGCAGGAATTCCTGCGGAACACCAGCACTGGAGTTATCCATCTGCCAGGGCGTCAGGTCGATGGAACCACTGTTGATTAGCTTGTTATCCACCACGGCTACTTCCAAGGAGGCGTTCTGGTAAAGCGTCACACCGCGGCGGTTGCCTTCCATCGTGTTGTTCTTGATCAGCCAGTTGCGCGAGCCCCAGTTGAAGATGGCATAGTGGCTGCCGGCACCCGGTATCACATCCCACGGCCGATTGATGGTGAGCGTGTTGCCGCTACGGCTTGTGATGGTGCGGAACTGACCCATGCCTTTACCGCTCACAATGGCTACAACTGGCTTCAACGTTACTGCGCCCCAGTTGCGGTTGTTATCCCGCAGCGTCGTGGCGGTAGCAACGCTTACGGTACCAGCATCTTCGTCGATGCGCTGACCGTGGCCGCCGCCACCCTCCGCAATGATGGTTTCTCCGTCGTTGGAGTTCTGGGCTGGGCCGTTGATTACTTTAAATAAGCTGTTGGTTACTGCTACGTTCTCGGCAAAGTTGAGTACTAGAACGTGGTTCGTAATGTTGGTGGGGTAGCGGGCGCTACCATCCCGGTACACGCGGTTGTTTTCAAAAACGCCGTCGTGGGCGCTATTCAGGTTGATGCCATCTACTGCGTAGGTTACGTCGTTGTTCGCAAAGATGAAGTTAGTGCACCCGTTCAACTGAAGCGGACCATGGAAACCGGATTCGCTGTCGATTCCTTGAATAAACTCGGAGTTCGTAATCGATACTTTATTGGAGTTAGCCCACCAGAGCCAGTCGCCGCGGTCCATGTTAAAACGAACGCGCTGCATAAATACTTCCGTGCCGCGGCCAGTCCAGTTCTGTACCCACTTACCTGATTCGTTTACGTTGACCATGCTTAAGTCGGCAAGGCCCGATTGCTGGGTTTCATTCCAGATGATACCCCACTTGTCTGGGGCGGGCGCGCCGTAGCCGAACTTGATAGTGGTCTGGTCTTTTCCGTCGCCTTTGAGCACAACCCGGTTTTGCATGTAGATGCACAAGCCCCAGCCTGGTGCTAGCTTATAGGTGCCAGCGGGCAAGTACACTACGCCACCACCAGCGGCGCCTGCCTTGTCGATAGCCTCCTGAATTGCTTCATGGTCGCTGACTTGGCCGTTGCCTGTGGCGTGTTTGCTGAGGCGAGGATCAGTTTTTACGTTGTACACGTTGCCGTAGTAGTTGAGCTTAGCAGCCCACGGCACACCAAGGTTGAAGTAGTCAGTACCGCCGTTGATGGCCGTTATGGTCTGCTCTAGCTTCGTTTCGCCGGCGTTGCCGCCACGACCGTTGGTGACGAACACATCGTAGCGGGTACCTGGTTGGAGGGAGCTAGGTACCGTCATTTTGAGCGTATATGCGTCGCTCTGGCTGGCATTTATGGTAGCAGTGCCGCTGCCTGCGCCGCCATTTTGCGCTACGAAGCGCACTTGAGGAGTGCTACCAGGTAGCATCAGGTTACGGCCGAAGATGCGCAAAGGACCGCCAGCTACCACTTCGGGTGAGTCGAAGTGCATCCCGCGCGCTTGGTTGATGTAGACGCTGGAGCTGCGTTGGCCGTTCTCTTCTACCCACACTTGGTAAACGTCTTGGCTTACGTTCATGGGAATAGACACGGTGGTTTGACCGGCACTTTGAATGAGCGCAGGCATGGGCATGCGGCCAGTAGAGGTGCCAGGGGCTAGGTACACTTTCGCGGCCGCTCCGAAATTTCCTTGCAGACTAATTGCATCGCCAGGCTGTGCGCTTGGGCTAGCGTTGAAAATAGCCGCTTGTGCTAGAGCTTGCTGATGTACACCCGCGCTGCCGAGCAACGCCGAGAGTACGAAAGCGGATTTGAAATTGCGACTAACCAACCCTGTTTGACGTGGGGCCGTTACGTAAGCAGGCTCGAGCGTAGGAACCAGCTTTTGCGAAACACGCTTAAAGAACTTAGATAAGGTAGAAGATTGGAAAAGCGCAAATTCGTACTTGTCTCTCATAGAACTCGGTTTGGATATAGCATGGGTGCCTTGCGAAGCAAGCAGGACTATCGAGCGGAGAGAGTAGTTGAACAAAATCCAGAATAGGCCTATTGAGAGGCTAGCAATTAGCTGACCAGATTATCAATAAATTTAAAAACATAACTTCCTGATCATCCGCTCCGTATAATGTGATTGCATGCAGGAAGACGGATGGTTGGATTACATAATTAAATTGCATTTACCTAAAAATCAGGTAAATATAAATACATAGTAAAAACTATATAATTATAATTATTATATCTTAGGCCAGGATAATACAGACTATTAATGATTGAAAATTTATTGTTATAATTATATAACTTACTTAGAAATGACAAACATATTTTATTAACCTAATTTTAACTATCGTAGCTATATCATTAGTTGTGTCTGAGGAATATAGCTATACGATGAAGATTTATGCGGCGTAAATAGAGGATGATGAATTAAGGGAAAAGTGCTGTAAATGCTGGCGGTACATTATAGGTAATGTCGTGAGAGCAGGCAGATAAATGCTTGATCTGAAATACTATATCGTAATAACGGAGGAAAGGCACCTAGCCTACGAAGACAGTACATTGGCTACGTTTCTCTTATATGGCATCTGAAAGCTGGAGCATGGCTGAGGAAACTAGCAATTGCCACAATGACGTCCGATGTTAAGTGACAGCAAAAGCTACCCTTACCGTATCTTTACTTTTACGGTCATCCATTCTGCTCTCAGCTTATGTCACTATCCTTGTCTGCATCAGGGCAGCCTGCCGCACTACAGCCTGAAGACTACCAACAAAAGATTAAACAAGTATTTGCCGAAGTAGGCAAAGTTGTAGTTGGTCAGCAGTACATGGTGAACCGGCTTCTGATCGGGTTATTTACGGGCGGACACATCTTGCTGGAAGGAGTGCCGGGTCTAGCTAAGACGTTGACTATTAGTACACTTTCGAAAGTGCTGTACTTGCCTTTTCAACGCGTGCAGTTCACCCCCGACCTGCTGCCTTCCGACTTGGTGGGCACTATGATCTACAACCAGAACCAGTCGGTTTTTGAGGTGAAAAAGGGCCCGATTTTCTCAAATTTAGTATTGGCGGACGAAGTCAATCGCTCGCCTGCCAAGGTACAGAGTGCACTGCTCGAGGCCATGCAGGAGAAACAGGTAACAATCGGTGAAACAACGTATCCGCTGGATTTACCCTTTCTAGTGCTCGCCACGCAAAATCCGGTCGAGCAGGAAGGTACTTATCCTTTGCCCGAGGCGCAGGTCGACCGTTTTATGATGAAAATCTACGTCGACTACCTGAAGAAAGCCGATGAGCTGGAAGTGATGCGCCGCATGGCCAACCTCAGCTACGTGGGCGACGTGAGCCCCGTCCTGACGAAGGAAGATATCTTCGGTATTCGCAGCCTCATCAACCAAGTTCAGATTTCGGAGACCCTAGAGAAGTACATTATCGAACTGGTATTTGCCACCCGCAAACCCGCCGACTACGATCTGGCGGAGTATGCCCAATACGTACAATTTGGTGTGAGCCCACGGGCCAGCATTGCCTTGCACCGAGCTGCTAAAGCCGTGGCTTTTTTTGATGAGCGTGACTACGTGTTGCCAGAAGACATCAAAGAAGTAGCGAAGGATGTGCTCAATCACCGCATCTTACTTAACTACGAAGCCGAAGCTGATGGCGTCCGGACCGCCGACCTGATTGAAGCCATCTTGCGCAAAGTACCAATTAGCTAAGCACGCAAAAGCACGTGAGTAGTATAGGACGGCGGGGGCCAGTCTATTGAGTTACTCTTTGTAAATCGGTGCGGTTAGGTAATAGCGCTTCTACTCCCGTACCTGTGGCGTGGCCGAATGCACGGAGTAAGTACGCCATAGAAGCTAGGTAAGACAAGGAGCTAGCCAGTGCTGCGCCCTGAATGCCTAGCTTTGGAATAAGGAGCCAGCAGGCAGGAACCGTTACCGCTAGCCCAAGCGCCGTTGAGATATTATTAGTACGGTACTGGCCTAGCCCGCTGAAATAGGTGCTACACATTATATTACTAGCAATGGCCAGTACGCCGGGCGCCAGTAGGATAATAACTGAGCGGGCTGCTCCAAACTCGGGCCCGAACACTGCCATGAACACAGAAGCAGGCAAGAGACTCAGCGTGAGAACCCCGGCACCGGTGGCGAGTAGCGAGAGCCGGGCCACGCCTAGGGCCGGCGCCACTTGTGCCTGCTTATCCGTTGCATGCACCAGATCAACGTACTGCACCAGGGCGGTGCTGCGCGGAATGAGCCACACCGCTTCGGCCAGTGCCACCCCCACCGACAGAACGCCTACGGCATGCGCATCAACGTAATGCGCCACGAAGTAGTAACTCAGGCGATAATTGGCGAAGGCAAGAATATTAGACAAGTGGGCTCCCCGACCATTTTGTGCTAGCTCGCGGGTCGTTTCGCGTAAGCCCTGGCCTCCAGCCCATCGGTCAGGCAACCGAGATAGGGCAATGAAGCTCAGCAGCAAAGGGATGCCGTAGGCAACGTATGTTGCGTAGTAATAAACGGGTACTTCGCGCCAAGCCAGGCCCGCAAAAGCGAGTAGTAGACAGCCCGCTAACAGAGTAACCTGCAGAACGGTGAGAAAATTATAGGTCGTTTCCCGCTTACGGCCCAAAAGCAGCAGGGTATTAATTGTGAAAAAAGCCTGTAACAATGAAAGCGCGCCCAAATGACCTAGGTATGTGATAGGTACTGGCCGCAGCAGTCCCACCGCAAGTGTGCCAGCAATGCAAACTACCACGGCCCACACATACGCTGGCGGCAGCAGATGCCAAATGCTACGCTTTGGCGACAAGTAGATCAGGGATGAACCGCCAACTAAGCCCGTAAACAAAAGGAGCGCCGCGCAGTCAGTAGTGAACAGGCTTACGGCGCCCCGTCCGCTAGCACCTAGGTAGCGCGCCGTAAACCAAACAATAGCGAAGCTGAGAAGTGCTGTTGCAAACCGAGTAGCAAAGTTTTGTAGAATACGGCGCACCATGCTACTAAGCAGAAACGGGAGTGGGGGCGCCGTGCAGTACAACGGCATAAAGGCGGGCGAACGAGCGCCCCACTGCTGCATTGCTGAACTTAGCAACGGCCGTACGGTGCATCTGTTGCGAGTTAAAACGCTCCGGATAACTTAACACTTGTTCTAGGGCAAGCTGCAAAGCTACTTCGTCGCCGGGCGAAACGAGCAGCCCGCGCGAACCATCGGTGGGGAGTAACTCGGGCACGCCCCCAACGTGGGAAGCCACTGCAGGCAGCCCCGTAGCTTGTGCCTCAATGAGCACGCACGGTAAATTCTCGTAATTGCTAAACAAAACAAGGCAGTTAGCGCGGCGCATTTCGGCGGCAATAGCTGACTGAGGCAGTTTGCCCAGAAAAAAAACGGATCGGTTGAGCAGACCTAGCTCCGCCGCTAGCTGTTTTACGGCTGCCTCCTGGGGCCCGTAGCCCGCAATACGCAACGTGAGATCAGGCCGTTTTGCTACTAGCCGCGCTGTTGTGCGCAGAATGCCACTTAGGTTTTTGGCGCGCTCATTAAAAGCGGCCACATGCAGTAGTCTACTGCCACCCAGTGTTCTTACTTCTTCTCGCAGCGATGACGACTCAGGAAGATGAAACAAGGAAGTATCAACCACATTCGGAATAACAACCGAGTGTGCATTAGTAATACCTAAGTTAGCCAACGCTTGGCGGAGGTTGTCCGAAACGGTATGCAGCGCTGCGGCTTGTGCTACTACGCGCCGCGTTAGCCAGCGCCGCAGGCGACCAATTCGGTGCGCATTAGCCGGCAAATACAAGGTCCAATGTTCTGTTACTATATAAGGAGTACGACCCCATACCCGCAACCACCACGCAAAGAGTCCTGTGCGCAGGAGCACGTGTACATGAATCAGGTGCGGCCGTGCTCCCCAATGGTGTATTAAGGTGCGGTAGCCTTGCCCAAGGCACCAGAAATAAAGGAATAGCTTGAGCACTTTATCGAGTGGACCTAGCCCCGTTGGCCGCGCCCGGTAATAATACCGCACAGTTGGCAGGGAGGCACTAAGATCAGCATCGCAAGCAACCCAACTTGCAAGGGGCCCGCGGGCCACGGTTGCGAACAGAACGGCCACTTGCGCATGGCAAGCAATAGCAGCAACATGCCGGGCTACGAAGTCCCCATCTTGGTCATCGTAGCAGTGCGGGTACCATTTAGGCAGCATCAGCACGCGAGGTTTCATAAGCAAGCACAAGCTACATGTTTTAACCGCACTGCCTAGCTTTCTCTTCTTAAGACTTCTTCACAACCTGCTGCGGATACTACCGAGGCGCTGCAAGAGGCTATTGCCTAACTTTAAAATTCAAGCGTCGTAGTATTTCAGCTGTGCTATGTCGAGCTTACTAAGCTGTTCTGCTTTTCTAATGCGCAGTAGCGGACCTAACTCCCAGCAGCGCTAAGCTGCTGCGAAAACAAGAAAAGTAGCTTTGTCGACGACACGGCATCGCACGAACCAGTTTATTGGTAGTGTCGGTAGCAACGGTGGGAAAGCAATATGCGCCCAAAAGATGTTATAGGCTGGTGCAAGCTTAGCAGTAGCTGGGTGCGCTCACAACACGGGGGCTCACCTCATGTGTTACTAATACCCTAATTTAACTCGCTCCTTAAGCACCAAATCATGCTCCAATCTATGACTGGTTACGGTATCGCTCATCGCGAAACCGATCATTATTCGGCAACAGTCGAAATCAAATCGCTCAACTCTAAAACCCTAGATCTGAGTTTGCGTTTGCCACGATTCCTGCAAGAGCGAGAGCTAGAAATTCGAAATCTGATAAGCAAAAGCTTAATTCGTGGGAAAGTCAACCTAAGCCTCGACTTTGTGCGACCGCGCAGCGCAGTCCGCGCAGCCGTCGGTGTGAATCAGGAATTGTTGTTGGCGACTTACCGCGAGCTTGAAAAAGCCGCTGATCTGGTAAGTGCTTCTAAAGAGCAGCTCTTTGCTTTAGCGATCAGCCTGCCTGGGGTAATACAGACTGGCACGGAAGCTCAGGCTGCCGAAAACGAAGAAGAAATAGCCTGGGATGAGCTATTGCCTTTAGTGCACGAGGCCTTGGACCGCGTGAATCAATTTCGGCAGGATGAAGGGCAGACGCTGACTACCGAGATTCTGAGTTATGTAGAAGCTATTCGCACTCAGCTAACAGAAATAGAACGCCACGATCCAGAAAGGGTTGAGCAAGTGCGGCACCGTCTGCAGCAGCACCTCGCCGACCTGACGACCAACGAACACTTTAATGTGATCCGCTTCGAGCAAGAAGTGCTTTACTATATTGAAAAGCTCGACATCGCGGAGGAGAAAGTTCGGTTAGCTAGCCATCTAAGTTACTTCGCCGAAACGACGCAGCTACCAGAGTCCGCCGGAAAGAAGCTATCGTTCATTGCCCAGGAAATTGGACGTGAAATCAATACCATCGGCTCTAAAGCAAATGACTCGATCATTCAGCATTTAGTGGTTAGCATGAAAGAAGAGTTAGAAAAGATAAAAGAACAGATTAATAACATTTTATAAGTGCGCGGATATGCGAAATATATTTATTGCACTTTATTAATATTATTTTTAATATTATTTATTTTTAATATTTATTCAAGTATAGAATAAAAGCAAGTAAGTATTAGATCGATGAACTTAACTATTAAAAAATACCAGTTGATTATCAGCTATTTGTACAATATATCTGCTTAGTTTAATTTATCACTAAGATTATTTTTGGTACAGTGCTTGTAAGCAGTATTTTTGTACGTAAATTGTGTTATCCAAACAGTGCACCCGCTTTGAATACAAGGCAACCCAAAATGAACGATCATCCTTTTAAGGCTAGTGTTATGAAAAAAGTAATACTCTTTCCGGTCTTGTGCTTAATGCTGTCGTTGATGGCTTTTCGCTCTGAAATTGAGCTTATCAAGAAGCGCGTTCTGAGCGAGCGTGTGGAAATTTTGATCCCTAAAGGATTTGAAGTGATGAGCGAGCAGCAAATGGATTTCAACTACGCCAAGGCAACGAGCCGCCCAAGCGTAATTTACACGAACAGCAACGAAGCGAGCATTGCCTTCTCGTACACCGAAACTTCTGCTGATCAGGATATGATTCAGATGTACGCCGATAACTTTTACAAGACGTACACTAAGCAATACAAAGGCGCAAAGTGGTTCTCTAATGGCGTAAAAGAAATCAACGGCCGCAAAGTTGGTTATCTGGAGCTAATGAAGCCTGAGCTAGGTCACGAAGTATACAATCTAGTTTTCTTCACTGACGTAGAAGACAAGCTGTTGCTTTGCACCTTCACCTGCGCCGATCGCCAGAAGCCTGAATGGGAAACTATTGCTAAGCAAATCATGGGTTCGTTCAGAACAAACGAGCCGCAGCGCTAAGACTACTTAGTAAAAGGAAGCTTAAAGTTCGGCTAGCACTGACGTACGTCAGTGCTAGCCGAACTTTTGTTTTAGCGTGCACAACATCTGATTCTATTTCTTTATTCTGAAATTCAGAAACCACTGCTCGTTCTGAACTTCAACCACCAAGTGTGGCTAGGAAGCTAGTCAGCAAATGGAAAACACCCGTGAAAGCAGTAAGTGGAAGGGTTTCGGCTCGGTCGTATACATCGTGATAGGCAGTAATGCCGCCACGCGTATACAGGAAGAAAGCAGGGACGCCACGTTCTGAAAAGGGGAAATGGTCGGAATTGGCTGCGCGGCCACGGGCCGCTACCTGCGGCACAAAATGGTTCGACTCATTAAGCTGTATAAGACGTTGAAATGCGGGTTCCAGTAGCCGCCCGTTAACTACTGTAATGCCTTCCTCACCGGTGCCGAGTAGATCTAGGTTTACTAAAAAGCGAATACGGGCAAGTGGGAACAACGGGTGCTCGGTGAAGTAGTACGAACCAAGGAGGCCAGCTTCTTCGGCGCCAAAAGCAATGAAAACGATAGAATAAGCTGGTTGATGAGTTGGCTGGGCATAGTAAGCAGCAAGCTCTAGTAACATAGCTGTGCCACTAGCGTTGTCGTTGGCACCAGGAAAGTAGGTGTGTCGCCCCATTTGTCCAAGGTGGTCGTAGTGGGCAGTAACCACTAAGAAGGAATCCGGCTGCGCACGACCACGCACATACCCGATCAGGTTTTGCGTATTATACGAAGACGTTAGCGTAGCATCTACCTTTATCTTAACGGCTGTCTGCTTGCTTGGCCACTTGCTAGCTAACACCTGTAGCCTGATCTGCGAGGCTTGTTCTTGAGCAATGGAAGCAGTTAGCTTGCCACTTACCAGCGTAATACGTGCGCTTGCTTGCTCTAAGTGCTGAGCAAGAAGTGGCTGTTTGACTAGGCGTATGAGGTCTTGTTGGCTCAATACAATGACCTTCCCACGTAATGATTGAGCGAGAAAGCGTTGCTGAACTGCTTCGTCAAAGAAGATCAGCGTATCGAGCGGCATGGGCACTTGGGTGAGTGTGCCGCCGCCAGAGGTTGGTTCTGCAATAAAATCAACACCCGGTTGAAATCGGGTATTCCCGCATTGAAGATAAAGTCTTCCTGGGAAGGTGTTGACCGCTAGCGTAAAAGGCTGGGTGTAGGAAGGAGCAAGTGGTTGTAAGCCTAATGCTTGGAAACGGGTGCGAAGGTAGCGAGCCGCTTGTTGGTCGCCTTGGTGGACATAGCCCCGGCCATGCAAAGCTGGCGCAGTAAGCTCGCGGATTGTCTGCCGGACGCGGGGCATATTTTGACCCTGCATTGGTGTAGCACCGAAGATCAGCAGTGCTAGCCAGGGTAGCGTAGACGGAATGCCAATAGTTAGGGTTCCCATCAGCGGCTAGCTTCGCATACGATTTATTGCCACCAGCGACGCAAAGCCGCCATGCCGAGTAACCCAATGACAGCTCCGATAGAGTCACTGATCAGATCAGACCATTCACCGTGTCGGCCTAGGTTCATTGTCATTTGTAGTATTTCGATGAGCGCGCCAAATGCCACGCAGCCTACCAGTACGAGCGAGAAAACATGTGTGCGCAGGGTAGGGAAGCGGTGCTGACGGCCCGCCGAAAAGCACGTGAGAATGGCCAATAATAGAAAAACCGCCGCGTGCGCAGCCGTATCGAACGACAGCAGTTTCCACTGCGGCGTTACAGGCATTTCATCAGCCGGCGTGAGGGTAAGAACCAAAACAATCACCGCCCACGTCACCGGCAGGGCAGCAAAAGCTCGGCGGGACGTGGGCGGTGCAGTCGTAAGCATTGTCAACAGTTATTAGGCTCCTACAAGCCCGCCATAAGTTTCAGCGGTCAGCAAGGCGTCGAGTTCAGATGGGTCGGCAATGGACATCTTGATCATCCAACCATCACCATAAGGATCTGAGTTTACTGATTCGGGGCTACCATCAAGGTGGCTATTTACTTCTAACACAGTACCGGTGATGGGGCTAAACAGGTCTGAAACAGTTTTCACTGCTTCTACCGTGCCGAACACCTCATTCTGAGCTACTTCCTTGTCTAACGTGTCAATGTCAACGTACACGATGTCACCTAGCTCCTTCTGAGCGTGGTCGGTGATGCCGATGTAGGCAACGTCACCTTCCACACGGATCCATTCGTGCTCTTTCGTGTATTTCAGATCGGTAGGCAGATTCATGATCAAATTAAATTAAGAAGTAGGACAGAAGGCCGCAGAGCGCCCGCGCCTCAAAAGTAAAACGAGGAACTGAGTAGCGGAGCAACTAAGCTAAATTTATTGAAGATCTTGGCTTAGTCACGCCGCTACTGCGTGCCTCTATTGCGATAAACTGTAGCGCAACTGGATACCGCCTTCGGTTGCTGTGTTCTTGAATGAGTTGCTCACCCTGGGTTCCGATACCGTGCGCGTAAAGTAAAACTGCAAGTTCAGGCGTTGATTGAGCGTATAGTCAATTGTGGGGCGAAGCTGTACCTGCCGGTTACCGTTGGTGGTCTGGCTCACGGCTCGGCCAGTGCTGGCTTCAACTCCAGTAGCAGCAGCCTCATCAGGATTCACCACATCTTCGATAGACCGCTGGATGGTGGTATTATCGCGAATAGCTAGGTCCAGGCGGGCATTTAGCTCATTGCGCAGCACTCGTTGCTCCCCATTAACCTTGAAAGGCAGTTTGAGGCGGTTAGTTACGAAGCCAAGGCCAATGACCATTTCTGTAGTGTAGAGCTCCGTCACCTGGGCGTTGGTCGTGTTCAAGCCAATGTTGCGTGCGGTACGGTACTCCACACGTCCTGTTAGTTTGTCCACTGTTGTGAAGTTCAGGCCGATAAGTGGCGCTAGCTGCTCCGAAATTGTCACCTGACCGAGTACATAATAGGGAATAAACTGACCGCTGAGGTTAGTGATATCACCTGTGTACCCGCCATTGTTGTTTAATACATTGAAGCTATTTAACTCATAAGCGTACTGCGTAGCAGTGGTGTAGCTCGTGATGTTGTAAGCTGAAGAGTAGGCATGGTTAAGCGTAATCGTTCGGAAGTAGCGCTTGATAAAGGGTATCTCCGCTAAGCCATTGTAGTCGATGCGCCAGTTAGGCAATGGGAGAGTCACAAACGGCTGGAAGCGCTTGGCTTTATAGCCGTTCGACGACTTGCCTTTATAAGCATCCAGGAAGGCCGGAATGAGCACATCCTGCGAGTTATAGCCATACGTGCCGATCTTACGCTCAAGGTCACCAGTTTTAGGGTTGCGCACCTCTACACCGCCATTTTCCTGCGCTACCGGGTTAGCCGTAGTCAGCCGATCCCGCACTGTACCTCGGTTAGCAATAAACCTATTGAAGGCTTTGGAGATGTTGCCATTAGCACTTCGGTCGCCAAACAGCGTTTGAATGGTGATAATAGAAGTGCTAAAGGAACCATTGCCAAGAGCTTGCGATTGTTGAATCCTTCTATCGCTGTAAGGCAGCAATGTCGTTGTGTCGACCTCTAAACGGTAATACCGCTCCCGGTTGCGGGCTAGCTGCCGACGTGCGTCAATCTGGATGTTGAAGTCGCGGAAGGGTTCCAATGCGGTGCGTAACGTGAGATTTTCAGTAAGTAGCGAACTGAGCGGCGTGTTCAATAGGTCGCTGCGCTGTGTGTACCAACCATTGCGTTCAGCGCGTTGGTACAAGCTGTTCAAGTCGTACTGTTGACCCAGGATGAAGGGTACGCCCGGAGCATCCCAGTCGCTGTTAAGCCCGAAGAAGCGGGTGCCAGGTAGGTAACCGGGCAGCAGTGTGCCGTTGCTACGAGCGTAAGTGAAATTGATGGAGCGTGCCGTCATCAGGGAGCGAAGCACGGCTTTTAGCACGCGTAGCTGCGGCCCTTTGGTCGTGTCTTTTACCACGGGCTCTTTGTTGGCGCCTGCCAACGTGCGTGGCGTGGCTGCCCGATCCTGACCAGGATTGTTTGCGGTCCGGCCCGGCGCGGGGGCGTTATTGATGATGTTGAGGAAACGTACTTTGTTGTAGAGCTTCACCAAATCAATCTTGCCGTTGGCACTCAATTCCCCGTTGTTCTGAATCGTGTTACCTAGGTTCAGGCGGGTGGTGGTGGTGTCTTCTAGGCTGATCGGGTTGACCGGGGCACGCAAAGCAGTGGAGGCCGCTTGCCAGCTATAGTTGACCTGGTAACGGATGTCCGACGATATCCAGTCAGTGAGCGGAAACTTGTCTAATGGCAGCCGGTAAGTGGCAGCAATCGTCTGGTTGAAGTTGGTGTTGCGGCCACCGCGGCGGAACAAGTTGTCGCGCAGTTGCTGGCGATTCTGCTGGGAGATGGGGTCGTTGCCGAGCGTTGGGCCCACGCCCTCATCCACCACTCCACGGTTGGTGGCCGTGTAGTCTAGTATCAGGCTCTTGGTCAGATCCCACTTCAAGTCGTAGATGCGATTAATAAAGAAGCTCTTCTGATACACACCGGCAATACCAGCAGTCGTAGGTAGCTGGCCTACTTCCAACACCCGTTGCAGTAGCAGTTCGTTGTAGCGACGATCAAGGTCGGCACGGAACGAGAAACGGCTTGGTAGGGGCGTGAAATTGATGTCCTGAAAAATCTTTAGGTAAGGATTATCCAACAGCTTGGCCTTGGCAAAGGGTGCGTAGTTTTTGGGCGTAGTCTGATACACGTAGGCCAAGGCACCCGTATACGTCCTGCTGTAATCGCGGTCAGTGTTGATATCGGTGTGCGTACGCTCGGTAATGGCGTAGCTCACAGCTAGGTTTTCGATATCATACGGTTTGACTTTTTTGTCCGGATTAGTGCGCTCTTTATGTACGTTCAGCACGCTAATACTTCGACTGCGGGTCTGCGAAATAACCTCCTTACGGTACGCTGCCCGGTCGGTAGCACTTTCGAATTTTTGCAATGATTGGCTCAGCTTCGTATCTGGGTCGAGCGGATCGTACTGCGGCGCGGCGCTCTCCACGCCTGCTTGCACCAGCACGGGTACGCGCAAACCTAGGCTAGCAGGCAAAAACTTGTCAGCGGCTATGGTGGCGTTCAGGTCACCGCGGGTGATGCTGCTAGTAGTGCGGTCGATGAGCTTTGACTGCAAAGCCCCGAATCCTACTGACGTATAGCTGCCAGTGGCAGTAATATTGGCCACATCAGCTAGCTTGGTATTGAAGCGGGCCGTAGCGGCAAAGCCACCGTTGCGGTCGAAATCATACACGCGAAACTCATCTGCCCAAATGCACAGTGACTTAGGCGTTTTGTCGTCAGCTGGGTTTTGTACCCCGAGCATTACACCTTGCACTGCGCTAAAGTCGGGGTTGCCAAGGATCGTAATTTGAGCTATAACGCCATTCTGCGCCGTAACTGTTTTCACGTAAGGCACCGTATAGGCAATACCTAGGCGGTTGCGTTCTGCCTTCGCATCAATGAAATCCTGAAAGCTGATCTGTACTTCGTTTGCCGTGGGCCAGATCTCCGCAGCAGTGCTCCCAGAACGGGTGACTTGCAATGGAATTGAGTACTCGTAGTAATTCTGCGTATAGTCAGTTCCGATGCGAACAAAGCCTCTTACTTCGCCGTCCTTTAAGTTTGGATCTTCGCTTTCGGCGTGCAAGAATAAGCGTAGCTGCTTGTAACGCAGCATATTGATGCTCACATTCTTATAAGAAGCTGCACTGAAGCCATCCTGCAATTCGTCCACGCACATACGTAGCGACTGTTCGTTCTGCTGGCGGCTGGTCGTCGTAGAACCATATTCCCGGTCACGCTGAATATTGGGGGGCGATACGTATGGAATGGCACTGGTACCCTGTACGTTGGCCAAGCCGTTAGTTTCTAGGCTAACTGTCGATATGTTGAAAGCGCCAAATGCCTTGGTAGTATTTACATAGGTTTGACCTGGTTCTCCGATAACAGTCAAGAAACGGCGCCACTGGTTAGCTACGAATTGCATTTGCAGCATACGCAATACGACAGGCTCCTGCCATTGGGTCAAATACATCCGCAGGAAGCGAATAGATTTAAACCCAAACTTGTCTGCGGTACCAGGCCCTTGATACCCCGAGTACTGACGAATAGGAATACGGAATTGGTACCAGTTTACGGGTTCATTCGAGCCATTAGGATTAGGTGCTGTTACTTTATCGACAATGTTGTTCTGGCCTACTTGCAACTGACCAGGGCGGATAGGAATGCGGTACTCGTAGTACTGTTCTGTATCCGAAATAACATTATCACGATTTAGGTCTTCCTTGTCAGGGTAGGCAGTAGAGCTCTGTTGGCTATTCTCTACTGAGTTACCCTCCAAGCCATTATACTGCTTATAACGACCTAAAATCTGTGTATTGTTCGTGTTGTAAAATGCATCCAAGTGGTGGCGGAAATTGTCACCTGATGGGTCGTCAAATTGGCTATAGGCGCCTTTGAAGAACTCTTTCTCGGCGTCGTTATTCAAGCCGTCCAGCCCAATGTCTTGTCTAGCGCGACCACCTGGTGCAGTACTGAATGCGTCAGTTAGAAATTGTTGGCGCGTAACAACACCCCAATCAGTAGATTGAACAACATCATTCCGGTTAGCCTCCGTGCCATCAGGCAAGCCATTCTCAAATTCGTGTTGGCCGTTGTCCCGCAGTGCGTCTTCCGAAATAGAGCCTAGGTTGAAATATAGCTCGCCGCCGTTTTTGTTTGGTTCATTGGTGCCATCCGAGTCAATCACGTTGCCGTTTGTGTTGCCAGCAGGAAGGCTAAGACCAATGAACGGGTCCATTAGCCAAAACTCCAGGAACTCTACGTTCGCATTATCGAAGTCAGTGTCAAATGTGATTTCGCGGCTGATGCCACCATAATGGTTTTGCGGAGCATCAGTCAACAACCGTCCGTCATTGCTTACCTGTGGATTGTAATTATAAGGACCCCGCTCCCTTGGGAAGTAAGCTAGGTCCAGCGGATATTCATATCCGTTGCCAGTTGCGCCTACGTCGCGGTTCGGAAACACTTCCGTGCGCAGAATGCCACGGGTATAATGGTTCTTGGTGGCTGAAGATTCAGTAATACCAGCTGGCTTGCTAGGGCCATTTGTGTAGTATGTTTGGTCGATGGTATACCAGGCTAACTTGGCGCGGTTGTAAGCAACGGCAAGGCCAGTAGCGCTGCCTACGAGTGGCGAAGGCGTAGCAGCTAAGCGCCAAGCTGTTGCTACATTGGTGCCACCTAGAGTGTAGGGTGTACTGGCATTCTCGAAGTCATCGATGTACGACACACCATTTTCACCCCGACCTAGCTTGGTTTTACCAGGTACGAACTGCGCAAATTCTCCGCTGAACGCTACCGAAGAAGGTTCTTTGGTCGAGATGAACGGCAATGCATCAAGGTACTTGGTAAGAGCCCGTGACTCGCGCCGTATGTTCAAGTCGAGGCCATACATGGTGTTGTTGCCTGGCTCGTCACCAATGTTAACGCGGTTAATGCCCGGCGCTTGATTTTCGGTCAGGTGTAGTACCGTCGCACCGAAGTTTACATCTTGGTTAAGGCGGTAATCGAGGCGGGCGCCGAGCAGCTTGCGCGGCTGCACCTGCACCACAGCATTTTTCTCAAAAGTAATGTTCAGCGCATTAGCGGAGTTCAGGTAGCTAGGGTTAAGGATCTTAACCTTCGCTTGATCATAAAACACCTGGTAGTCGACGCCTTCCTGCAACAGCGTGCTGCCTGACATCACCCGCACCGATCCTTGAGCGACGCCAATGCCGGGTAGGTTGATTTCGTCAGTAGAGGTCGCCTGGAAGCGGCCTCGCAGCACGAATTTGTCTTTCACCTGCACTTGCTGCGCGTCACTTTGTATTTGATTATATAGCTCCGAGTAAACGTATTTGCCTATTAGAGCCCGTTCCGCGGCGGCGTTGGCACCTGTAGTGTCAAACTGTGCCCGCAAGTAACTACCAAATGGCTGTACGTTGGGGAAGATGATGCGACCTAGCTCCGGATCGATGGTGATACCAGGCAGAAAGTCAAAATTGCCGTCAGCGTTGCGGTCGTTATTAGGGTTTACGTTGTCGAGATTGAGAACCTGAACAAGGGGAATATTTGCAATTCGCTCTCCTTCCTTCAGCGAAATCAGGTCAACGCCTGTCTGGTCATCCTTGTAAACGATGTTGAGGCGGAAGTTATCTCGGTTGAGCTGGTTGGCGTTCAGCGAATAAATGTTCTTCATCAACAGGTCCCACGTCGGTAGGTTGCCAGTTGCCAAGTTGGGATTTTGCTGAAGCGAAGCCACTGCTGGCGATGAACTACGGTCGACCAAGCCTACGCCAGGCTTCGTGGCTTTCAGCATCTTTAGGAAGATTACCTCATCCTGACCCACATTGGCATAGTCGTCGGTGAGTTCTCCTACTTTATAGGTCTGGCCGTTGTAGAGGTATTCAAAGGATACCCCCAGTACCTGCTCGGGCAGCAACTGCGTATTCAGCGAGAGGTATCCGAGCTGGGCATTAAAGGTGTATTCGTTGGAGGCTAGCTTCCGAGCCCGTACCCGTTCAAAGTCAATGCTTTTTGTGAGCTGCAAATCAGCAGTAGTTTGCAGGTACGTATCCACCGAGAGGTTGCTACGCGTTGCACCAGAGCGTGTAACGCGCGAGAACTCAAGGTTAGCGTTGTTGGAAGTGGCTGTGCTGGCTGAAGTGCCTCCACCTTTCAGGAATTGCGCCCGGTATACTTTACTGGGCTCCGCTAAGTCCATGAGCGTAACGACGTTGCGCAGGTTATCTGTGGTGCGGTTGTCGTTCGTGACGTACACCTCCAAGCGTCGAATCTCGATGCCACTCTGCACCGTGGGCAAGTTGCGCAACGTCGCGTCGTACCGATCGCGGAAGAACTGCGACAGGAAGAAGTGGCGGTTGTTTTCGTAGGCACTGGCCTTCACCTCAAACGTGCGGCTCTGCGCGCCGTTCTGCACCGTCACAGCATCGGCTTGGCCACGTAGTGTAGAAGCTACCGTTGTGACAGCAAGGCGACCAAATTGCAGCTGAGCTTTAGCACCGAACAGGTTCTGTCCGCCTTGAATGAGGGAGTTAGTGAGCGGCAAGCTAACGTTGCCTAGCTCAATTTTGCGAATAATGTCGGTGTCGAAGCCCGTATAGTCGAGCTTCATGTTGTTCTCAAAATCGAAGGCGGCCTTCGTATCGTAATTGAACGTGACCCGCAACTTCTCCCCGATCTGACCGGTGAGGTTAAGGTTCATGTTCTGGTCGTACTGGAAATCGCCTACTTTCTGCTGGCGCAAAGTCAGCGTAGGATTGTAGTTGCGGTTGAAGCGGGCACCCATGCGCAGCGTCACCGAGCCTTGCGGCCGAATATCCACGTAGCTGCCGCCAAAGATCCGGTCGGCCATGGGACCTAGGTAGATCTTCGGAATCAGACGTTTAGCCGTCGCAGGGCTCTGGGTTTCGCCCGTCACGCCACCTTCCGATTTTTCACGGAAGTATTGGCGGATAGCCTGTTGCTGCTGCCACTGCGCATACTCCTGCGCCGACATCAGGCTAGGGTTGCGGTAATCGATTTCTGAACCTATTTTCTCCCGAATGTCGTAGTACTGTAAACTGTCGTCGGGAGTCACCTCCATCTTCACGTTGGAAGGTAGGGGCAGAATCAGGGGCGAGCGGCGACGTTGGGGCGAAAAGGGCGTACCGATCCGATCCTGTGGCCCTACTTTGGGCCGACGGCTCGGACGGTAGCGACTAGTGTCGCCGGGCGCAGTGCGAGGGGTATCAGACGCCAGTGCCAGTCGGTTGGTTGTTTTGGGGAGCCAGGCCCATAATTGGCGCAACGCAAACGGGTTATTTCCCGTAGGTGCAGCCTGGGACCACCACGCAGCCAGCAACGACACAACAACAACTGGGACGGCGAGAGACTTCTTACCGGTATTCAAGAGCTAAGAAACGGGCGGTAGCCGGGTAGATTTCTAATTAGATTTCAGCGCAAATTTGATGAGGGCCTCCACGCTCAAGTCATTGCCGTGGCGGCTTTGGATAGTGTCTAAGGTTTTCTCGGCCGCAGCGCGCGCAAACCCTAGGGTAACTAAAGCGGCTAACGCTTCGGCGCGGTTGGTATTGTGCGCGCGGGCCAGTGGCACCGTGTCGACCCCAGCTTTAGCTAATAATTCATCTTTTCGTAATCGGTCTCGTAGTTCCAGGATCACGCGTTGAGCGGTTTTTGGTCCAACGCCCTTAATGCTCTGAATAGCACGCACATCTTCCTGCACGATGGCTTGCCGAATTTCGCCTACTGACATCGACGAAACCATCACAATGCCTGTGCCTGGCCCAATGCCCGACACTGAAATCAGGAGCATAAATAAGGCACGTTCGTTGGGATCTAAAAACCCATATAGTGTGTGGGCGTCTTCCTTGATGTGTTGGTACGTATAGAGTTTAACGCGCTCGTCCTCAGCAGGAAGCTTGGAGTAAGTAGCCAGCGAAATTTTGATTTCGTAGCCGATGCCGTTGACGTCTAGTATGGCCTGCGCGGGATCTTTGTAAGCCAGTTTGCCGTCGATATATGCAATCATAGAGGGGATTTCAGAAGCTGTATAAGCGGTTAACTCAGCTGCGCCAGACGAGCTGCCCTGGCTGAGTTCATCAACACTTCATAAAACTAGTGAAATCGGAGTAGCACGCCAAAAAAGCGTCTGTTATAGTTCACCTAGGTTAAATCATAATGGCCGAGTCAGTAACTCAATTGGTTGCTGACCCGGCCATTATGTTATTAGAAAGTAGATTACACTATAGTCCCTTGCCGCCGCGGTGAGCATCAACTACCGCAATGGCCGCCATATTCACGATTTCACGTACAGAAGCACCTAGCTGTAAAATGTGCACAGGTTTGCGCATACCCATCAGCACAGGCCCAATTACTTCGGCGCCGCCAATCTCCTGCAGCACTTTGTAGGCAATGTTGCCCGAAATAACGTTCGGGAAGATAAGCGTATTAGCACCGCCTTTTTGCGCTAGCTCACTGAATGGATATTGCTCCTGCAAAAGTTGTGGATTCAGAGCTGTGTTGGCCTGCATCTCACCATCCAGAATCAAATCGGGGTAGCGCTGCTTGGCTAGCTCCGTGGCGCGACGGGCCTTATCGGGCAGGTCGCCAGGGTTGGAGCCGAAGTTAGAATAGCTCAGTACGGCCACCCTAGGTTCGGCGTCGAAGAAGCGCACGGCCCGGGCTGTCAGACCAATGATATCCACCATCTGCTCAGCCGTGGGGTCGATGTTTACAGTGGTATCGGAGAAAAAGAACGGCCCTTTTTTGTGCTGGATGATGTACATACCCGCTACTCGTTTCACGCCATCTTCTACGCCAATTACTTGCAGCGAGGGCAGAATGGACTTGCCGTAATCTTTGGTCAGACCCGTGATAAAGGCATCTGCTTCGCCAGTTTCTAGCATCATCGAGCCATAGTAGTTCCGTTCGCGCAGCAAGCGGCGCCCTTCGTAGAGCGTGATGCCACGCCGCTGGCGCTTCTGGTAGAGTAACTCGGCATACTCCGCGCGCTTCGCATCTTCCTGCAGAATATCAATGATCTGGCAACCTTCTAAATCGAGGTTGTTGGCTTGAGCAATCTGCCGGATCTTGTCGTGGTTGCCGAGTAAGATCGGGTAAGCGATGTTCTCGTCGCGCAGCGTTTGGGCAGCCTTCAGAATCTTGTAATTGTCGGCCTCGGCAAACACGATCCGCTTGGGGTTGGCTTTGGCGGCCGAGATGATGCGGTTCATCAACTTCTGATTGGCGCCTAGGCGGCCACGTAGCTCATCCTCGTAAGCATTCCAATCGGTGATGGGTAGCCGCGCCACGCCGCTTTCCATGGCGGCTTTCGCCACAGCCGGCGAAATAGTGGTGATCAGGCGTGGGTCGAGCGGTTTAGGAATAAGATACGTGCGGCCGAAAGTAAGTGTGGTGTCACTATAAGCCTGGTTCACCATCTCCGGTACCACGTCCTTGGCCAACTCCGCTAAGGCATGTACGGCGGCTAGCTTCATGGCCTCGTTGATTTCGGTAGCGCGCACGTCGAGGGCTCCTCGGAAGATATAGGGGAAGCCCAGTACGTTGTTGACCTGGTTGGGGTGGTCGGAGCGCCCCGTGGCCATGATGATGTCGTGGCGCGTGGCAATGGCCAGATCGTAGTCAATCTCGGGGTTGGGGTTGGCCAGGGCAAACACAATGGGGTTGGGCGCCATGGTCAGCAGCAGCTCGGCGGGCAGCACATTCGCTGCCGACAGCCCGAGGAACACGTCGGCGCCCTGCATGGCTTCGGCCAGCGTTGTGATAGGGCGCGTGGTGGCAAAGCGCAGCTGCATGTCAGCTAGGTCCGTGCGAGCTGGGGTAATGAGGCCATCCTTGTCGAAGACCACCACGTTTTCCAGTTTCACGCCGAGCTCCAAATACAAGCGCAAGCACGAGACGGCTGCCGCGCCGGCCCCGCTCACGACGAGCTGCACTTGGTCGATGCGCTTACCCACGACTTCCAGCGCGTTGAGCAA